>OY829369.1:0-2905000 GCA_963691775.1 Pseudomonadales bacterium
GACATTCCCCCCCGAACGCTTCGCGCACGGTATTCGCGTAAGCGGCCCACTTCCGTCCTACCTGCTGTTCGACGAGGCAGACAACCGGATCATGGCGGGTCTTCAGCAAACGTTTCCGACCAGCACCGTCACCCCGGTTTCGTCGACTCCCGATATGACGCAGATCGTCCTGCTTGTAAGCGGCAATGAAGGGGCACAGCGCTACCTCCTGTACGACCGCACCGCGCATCGCCTGGATGCGGTTGCAGAGAGCTATCCGGAGATCGAAGAAGGCCAGATCGCGCCGATCAGCGCCATTAACTACGCATCGAGGGATGGGACTAAGATCCCCGCCATCCTCACATGGCCGCTCGGTGTCGACACGACCGAAGCACGTCGCGATCTACCGCTGCTGGTGCTTCCGCACGGCGGGCCCGAGAGCTACGACAGCATCCGTTTTGATTGGTGGGCGCAGTACTTCGCGCGAAAGGGTTATCTGATCCTGCAGCCGAACTTTCGAGGTTCTACCGGCTTCGGCTCAGCACATCGCCAGGCGGGGCGAGGGCAGTGGGGCAAGCTGATGCAGGACGACCTCGCCGACGGGGTCCAAGCACTGACGGCAGCAGGCTATGCGGACCCCGATCGTGTCTGCATCATGGGGGCGTCCTACGGCGGCTACGCCGCGCTCGCTGGAGGCGCGTTCGACGCTGAGCTCTATCGATGCATCATTGCGGTTGCAGGCGTTTCGGACCTGCCGCGCATGCTCTCCGACGAACGACGCTACAGCGGCTCAGATCACTGGGTAGTCGCTTACTGGGAAAAGCTTGTAGGCGATTCGAAAGAGGACAAAGCGCGCCTGCTGGAGGTTTCTCCGGTCGAACACGCCGAGGCGTATCGCGCACCCGTGCTGCTCCTGCACGGCGACCAGGACACGGTCGTGCCCATTGTTCAAAGCTCGCGCATGGCACGCGCGCTTAGGCGCGCGAATCGGCGTGTCGAGTTCGTTGAGCTCGACGGCGAGGACCACTGGCTATCGCAATCCGAGACGCGTATCGCAATGCTGCGTGAAATCAGTGCCTTCCTCGCGCGGAATAATCCTGTCCGCGCTGAAGCATCGGGTTCTGCAAGGTGAATAGCGGCTACAGCGGACATCTGCTCGGCAGGAAAACCGAAATGCCTGGCGGTACGAGCGGGCGTCTTCTTCCCGAACTTGCTTACCAGTACCGAGCCTGAGGTCAACGAGTCGGGATTTGTAACATACGATCTCGACAACTCCGCTCTAGGGGGCGCTCGCGACTTCCAAGAGGCGAAGAACGAAAGGAGCAACGTGGACATAGATGGACGCCCCCGCGGCGACAAGCCGAGCGAATCCGCCCAGCTGCTGACAGCCGAAAGTGCTCTTGTTCCACTGCCCCGTGTCCTGATCGAGTAGAAAGACGGTCGTGCTGCCATACATCGGGCTTTCTGATGAAGGCGCCTGTCTCGGTCCTTCGAGCCCATATGGGAGCGCACCTGACCGTCTGAAAAGCCAGCACTGACGCCATTGGACGATCGCGCTATTTCATTCCTACATCTAACAGCTTGGCTGCAGGGCTACTTGTCGACGAAGGGCTGTCCACGCAGTTGGCTCTTGCTGGGCCAACCGCTACCGCGCCGTCTGGAGCAGCAAACGTGGTCGCCGCAGGTACGGCTCCCTGCCAAGGGGTTGGGAAGTGGCGTGCCGACGCGGACCGTCAGTCCGGCGGCGGGACTTCGAGGGCGTCGAGCGCCCGCTTGCCGCGGCGCATGATGTCCTCCGTGATGCGGATCTCCTCGTCAGTAAGCGGCGCGAGCATCGCCGCGACCACGTCCCGCTGCACCGCAGCGCTGCGCCGGGCGAGCAACTCGCCCGCCTTGCTGAGTCGCAGGCGCTTGTTGCGCGCATCGCGGGTATCCGCCGTGCGCTGCACGAGCCCGCGGGCCTCTAGGCGGCGCAGGTGTGTGGACACGTTGCTCTTCACGGCGACCAGGCGCTCCGCGAGGCTGTTCTGCGTTTCGTCCGGGTACAGGGCGATAGTTAGCAGGACCTCGTGCTGAGCGACCGACAGGCCGAGGGACGCGAGCCGGGTGTTCAGGACGCGGTGACACGTTTGATAGGTCTGGCCGACCGCGAGCCAGGCGCGCAGATGGGTCGGCAGCTCTATGGCGTCGCTTTGATTCATGCCTAATACCTTATCAGTTCACTTGCGAACTATCTATCTGGGGGCTAGCCTATATTGGTTCATAAGCGAACCTTATCGCGCGAGACCGGTCAGGAGGCCTCCCCATGCTCGGCAACGAAACCCATCGGAACGCGACTCGCCCCATCCCTGAAGGCGAACCGCCGACCCTGTTGGCCCGCCTCCTTGAGGCCCGCGCGCCCTTCGAGTGGTCCGCGCTGCCGCTTGGCTGGCCCCGGCTGCGCCGCGCGCCCTTGGGGGACGGTCGGCCCGTATTGCTCGTGCCCGGCTTTGGCGCCGGCTCGCTTTCCATGCGGCCACTGCGTAGCTATCTCTCGTGGCTCGGCTACGACGCCAGGGACTGGGAAGGCGATCGCAATACGGGGGACTTCGAGGCGGACATCGTGCGGGTCGGTGAACAGTGCGCGCGCCTGTCGCGCGCCCTCGGTGGACTTGGTATCACGGTGATCGGCTGGAGTCTCGGCGGCGTAGCGGCCCGTGAGGCCGCGCGGCTCTATCCTGACACCGTGCGTGAGGTCATCACGCTCGGTACCCCCATCGTTGGCGGCCCGAGATACACTTCGATCGGACCGATCTTCGCGGCAGCCAGGGGCATGGACCTCAAGCAGTTCGAGCAGGAGGTCCACGCCCGTAATTCGCTTGGCTTTCGTCAGCCCGTCACGTCCATCTACTCTCGCACCGATGGCGTGGTCGGTTGGCGGGCATCCATCGACAGCTATAACCCTCAGGCCCGGAACGTGGAGGTCTCGGGTTCCCACCTGGGTCTCGGGGTGAATCCGCAGGTCTGGCTGGAGATCGCAGAGACCCTCTCACGCCGCACGCACTGAGTGCGCCGCCAATCCACGCTTGACTTGGTCGCGCATAAAACACGGTGAGGAAAAATACCGAAACACCACGGAAACCCAGCACAGAAGCTGGCCATGATCGACTGGGTTCCACTTGCGATGCCCCGTAAAAATGGGGGGATTACCGTCTGACTAGCGCTCGGGTAGCCTCGGGTCGGTCTGCAGCACAGCGTGCGTGTGGTTGCTCATCACCGTCCAGGCGAAGAGGCCCAACGCGAAGCGCTCGGCCAGTGAGAGCAAGCGCTGCTCGATCCAGTCGCGCCGGTGATCGAGGCAGCGTCCTGAGAGCTGATCCTCGCCACACAGCCGAGCCCTACGAACGCAGCGGCTGATGCAGTGGTAGAAGCCACGCTGGTCAGGATCGACAGTGAGGCGCGCGCGCATCCCATGCACGGATGATCTATGCCCGCGCGCCGTTGGTGCCGTAGCAAAGTTCTCGACGGAGAGTCAGCCAAAGTCTGTGCGATGGCTGCCGGCTTCTGAATTGAATTAGCCCCGTTATCGTTCCTATCCTCCGACGTGCTTACGGCTCGGGCTCGCGAGCTAGAAGGATGTTCAGCAGTCCTGCAGCAATCTGTCTTGGATCATTCGCGGTGTTGTTCGTGAAAACGACCACCAGCGCGTCAGAGCCCGGTACGTAATCGAATCGGCTCCTGAAGCCGACGATAGAACCACTGTGCCCGATCCGCCGCGGGCCCACCTCTAGTCCGTAGCCGTATGAATCAAGTTCCCCCGCCCGGCCGGTCACCACCTGTGGGCTTGTCATCAGGTCGATCGAAGCGGTCGACAGAACAGACTGGCCACCGTGCTGATAGATCGCTATCCACTTCAGAAAATCTTCCAGCGTTGTCACGAGACCGCCATCGGGCGCCGTTACCGGAAGGCTAACGACATCGTCGGAGACGTGTCGGGTGAGGTCTTCATCCCAGCGGTATCCCGATGCCTCGTTTATGCCTGGCACATGCCCTTCGATATGCACCCGCGAGGATGCCATCCCCATGGGCGCGAGGATGTTTTGCGAGAGGTAGTGTTCGAAAGGAGTACTGGTCTGCTCCTCGACGATCTCCCCGAGCAGCGTGAAGCCGATGTTCGAGTATGCGTACGCTGAGCCGGGCGGAAACTCGAGCGCCTTGGTCATCGCTTCGCGAATCATCCCGTCGACAGTGTCGCCGAGACAGAATCCATCAACGACATCGTAGTAGTCACGCTCGATGGCGTAATCGACGACACCGCTCGAATGGCTCAGAAGGTGATGAACCCACACATCGTCCCAAACCGGCGTGCGATAGCGGTCTGGTAGATATTCGTTGATGGACCCCTGAAGGTCGATGACACCCCGTTCGACGAGCTGCAGTATCGCCGCGGACGTAAATTGCTTGCTGACGGACGCAACGTGAAACGCCGTGTTGACGGTGTTCGGCATGTCTTCGGTTGCGCGTCCGTAGCCCTTGGCGTGAACCAGCTTGCCTTTCTGAACCACCATGGCGACGCCAGTGAAGTGCTCATCGACTTGCATTTCATCGAGATAGGCGCTGATCCGCGGGTGCGTGATCTCCGTAATGGTGCGCTTCGGCACTGTCCTTGCGTTGCTGGATGCGTTGTCACCACGCGCGTAGGCGTGCATGAGCGCCATGGCTATGCTGCAGAAAACGATCGAACGTGCGATATACCTGATCACCATGGTGTGAATCCTACAGCAGCAAGTTCCTCGTAAGTTCTCCTCCTGGGACAAGGCTGACGCCATACGCCAATCCCACCGTGGCCGAGGTCGACAAACGAATTTCGGGACGAATTCCGTGGACATACATGGACGCCCCCGCTGCGACAAGCCGAGCGAATCCGCCCAGCTGCTGACAGCCGGAAGTGCTCTTGTTCCACTGCCCCGTGTCCTGATCGAGTGGAAAGACGGTCGTGCTGACATACATCCGGCTTTCTGATGAAGGCGCCTGTCTCGGTCCTTCGAGCCCATATGGGAGTCGCACCTGACTGTCTGAAACACCTACTCGGCCTGCTTCGGGCCATGTCCACGGCAAGACTTCGTCAGGCACGGGTAACCGCAGCAATTCGCATCGACAGGACGGGAAGTGAAGTGGTTACGAGGCGCTTGCCCGGTAGGGCTCGCCCCGCTGAAGCATGATCCAGGCGGTCCGCGCGAGCCGCGCCGCCACAGCAACAGCCGCCTTGTTCACCCCAACACGCTCCACGAGCTGCTGCGCCCAACGTCGAAGCGGGTCGTGATGCCGATGCGCGTTGTAGATGACCGCACGGGCGCCATGCACGAGCTGGCTGCGAAGGTAGCGATCGCCACGCTTGGTGATCTGAATGCAACCTACCGGGCAGCCAGCTCCTCCTGAGTCATAACGGTCTGATTTAGTCAGGGTTTCAGCGTAGGTCTTCACGCAATTTTGTTATCGTTCTTCCTCTTGCGACGTCGCGAATTCGTTCCGTGGATTGCCCGGTGTCTGTCTGAGATGTTTCCGGTCGTGCATGAAGCCCATAGGCCAGACCTGAATCCATTGGGATGGGTGTCCAGCAGAGTCAGACCTGGGATGGGTGTCCAGCAGAGTCGGCAGAGTCAACTTGTTATTATGATGCCATCGATTAAATGTGCGATAGCATGCGAGGTTTGGAAGAGCTTTAGTTATATGAACATCCACCAAATCACGGATCTACACATTCCTTATGGGGCCGTAATCGAAGAGCAGTACTTGCATGTTCTGGAAAATGTTCGGAAACAGCTCGAATACACGAGCAAAGAAAAGCCTGATCTGTTGGTGATTTCTGGCGATCTGACAATGAACGATGCTTGTGAAGCCGGATGCTTGTGGTTACGCGACCAGTTGCCGGATATCCCTGTCATTGTCATCCCTGGCAATCACGATGAGCCGGAAATGATAAAACGCCTGTTTGGCGAATGGCCCTGGAGACAGGACTATGAAGACTGCTCGATTTTCTTTGTAGATACCTCCCCAGATCTCATGTCTAAAGAAGATATCGTTAATCTTCAGGCGGCAGAGGCTGAAAAACCATGCATACTTTTCATGCATCATCCACCGCATAGAATCGGAAGGGGCTTCATGACGATGAATCAGCCGCTGCTCAATTGTGATGAGTCAGCAGCGGCCATCAGCAACTCAATTGTGGGACACGTGTTTTGCGGCCACTATCACAATGAGGCCAAAATTCTGTGCGACAAGTTTATGCTTTATCTAACACCTTCGCCCGCGTTTCAGATCTCTCTCACCGAAGCGCAATTCAGTATGGAATCATTCGCGCCGTCTGTTCGCACGATAAAAATTTGCGATGACCAGGTCACTAGCGAGCTCGTGTTTATTTAGCGCATTTAGTCGCCAATGATTTCAGTCCATCGGCTTCTGATAGAGCGATAGGTGCTCGGTCTATTTCTATGCCCATATCTACGCTCAGCTTTCACTCGAAAGACGGTAATACCGCTGTCGGCATTAGCCATTGCGAGGGCGCGATCATCAGGCCGCCAGCTGATTAAAGAGCTGAGACCGCCCGAAACTGGGCGCGCCGCCGCTGGAAACGAATTTCTTGGACAGCCATCCGGGCCAGCAATGCAAGGCGTTGATTCAAGTTATTTGTCGATCTGCCTGCAGCAAATCCCGCACTCGATCCAGTCGCCCCGGTGATCGAAGCAGCGTCCTGAGAGCGGATCCGCGCCACACAGCCTGCCCTGCGAACGCAGCGGTTGATGCAGTGGTAGAAGCCAGACTGGTCAGGATCGACCATGAACGCGCGTGGGGCCCATGCAAGGATCATCTAATCCCGCGCGCCGCCGATGCCGTAGCAAAGTTCTCGATAGTTAGTGAGCCAAAGTCAGTGCGACGGCGGTCCGCTTCTGAACGCTGACTAGTCGGCGGGTTTTGAAGCAGCAACATCAATGCTCGCTTGGCGTTGAAACAAGCCGTCGGGGATAAAGCAGCAGTTCTCATTGCCTGACAACATGCTCTTCGCTTGCTGGGTCGCTCGTTCGACCTCGAAGTGCGATATTCGACTTCGAAGGCGCTCCACCGCAGCTTGCTCATGCGTACGAATAGGATGATCAGGGCCGGCGTTTCCCAGAGAGTCTACAAAGACCACATCCATGAGCTTCGACGAGACCAGTGCGTAGGCATAGGCTTGCAGCAAATTCTGCTCGACGCCAAAACCCCCTTTTTCGTACGCACGTGAGACCCGCGACGCATGAAAGACGCTTCCTGCTTCCCACGCACGCAACCACGGTTCCGCGAGTTCTTCCAAGAGTGGAGGTGGAAAATCAGCCAGACGCACTATCGCTGTAGTGCTGCCGCGCTCGGCGGCCATGACTAACCACGACTGGTGATCGTCAATGTGCTCCTGCGGAACGTTTGAGCACTGTCGGGTCGCCCGCCGGATAATGGCAGCTTCTGCCTCGGCGTCCGCGGGCCCAGTATGAATGTCCCCCACAGAGACATGAGTGCCCGTCGGACTTATGTACTCGAAGGTGGACTCAAGGTCGGCTATCGCTTCTTCGGCTTTCGCCTCGGAGTCATACGCATATTCCGCACATCTCCGTAGTGAGCCATAGAGAGCTAGGGCGGCTTCGTTATCGCCCTGTGCCGCTCGGGCCGCCAGATCCTCGAAGCTATGCTCCTCGAACGTGTGTCTTTCTTCGAGTGGCGGGTCCAACGCTTTTAACGAGGTCCAAACTTCGTGACCATCATCAAAGCGCACCACCTTAGCTACGCTGGTCGGCCGTGCTGGTGCCGGCGTCGCGGAAATCGGTGGCTCGGGATTCGGTATCGGAGCAGGAAGCGAGGCCTCATGTGGCGGGAGGTCGGCGCTCTGAATGGGACGAGGCACCTCCCCCTCCTTCCAAGGGAAAAGCGAAGCCGCCGCCGCTACCAGTAAAGAAACGCCGAACGTAATCTTCCAAAAACGCAACTCTCAGCCCTCCCTAGCTAAGCGAGTCACACGCTATCAGCTGTGTAGCACGTCAGCGTCTTTGACGTGAAGCGAGACTCCATGACTGCATGGACTTCCACGCCAGGGACACCGACCGTTGCGACGCCGTTGAAGACTGGCTGCTTTACGCAAGCAAAGGTTCGGCGATCTCCGAATCTGGCACTACGACCTTTTTCAGGTCGGGGTGAGCCAAAGGGATCACTGGGCGGAGTAGACGGTGAGTGCGCGTGGATAGCCCATAAACGCAGGGTGCCGCCGCGCGCGCATTGTCGCTGGAGGAAACTGCTTGAGTTTGCGTAAGCGAATTTAGGCGGTGTGGGTGTCCGCTATGGCGCGCTTTGGCGATCGGTTATGGTTCCCATACTCCACCGCACGAGGTCTCCGCATGATCCGGTTGCGTGCCGGCATTGCCGCCGCCGTCTCGGTCCTGACCTTCATCGCATGCGGTGGTGCGGCCGGGACGCCTTACACGGGCAGCTTTGTGCACGTTGTCGAGACCGATGAAAGCGCGCAGCGCACCGGGCAGGCATCGCCCCGGGCCCTGTATGCGGAACTACTCGAACGCCTGCCGGCGGCGGGCGATCGCACGCTGACTTTGAAGTTCTTCCTGTTCGACGACCGCGATGCTGCCGAGGATGGTCGACTCGCAGCGGCCATGGGCAGGTACCGGACGTATACGCAATACGCGCTGGTCGGCCAGGGCAGCGGTGTCGCCCGGGTGACCGCGGACGTTGTCGGCGCGGTGTCTGCACCCGCGGCCGCCGTGCCCGCACGGCTGCATGAGGCCGACGGCTCCGAGATGCCGGTGCCGCGGTTTCTCGAGCGTCTGGAGGGGGCAGGATTCGTCGACGTCGTGGAGCCGTTTGACGCGGACCGCATTCCCCTGCTCGGGCGCGGTGCCGACGGCAGCGTCGTGAAGTCGCTCGCACTGCTTCTGCTCGAGTCGGTCCACGGGCAGGCGACCCTTGTGACGGGCGCAGGTGGCCCGGCGCTATCCTTCGGCGGCACGGTCGTGCGTCTCGACGATCGAGGCCGCGCCGAGTGCCCCGCGCTGAAGACCGAGGTCGCGACCGTTCCGATCGAGGACGTGCTCGCCAGCCCAGAGCGCTTCGGGAACGGTTGGTCGCTGGTGGTCAGCTATGGCGGTAGCCAGTCCCCGAGCTTCTCCCTCGGCTTCCTGCGCTCGATCAACGCGCACGATCTCTTCTTTCAACGCCTCGCCTGCCTGGACGCTGCGCTTGCTGGACGCTGAGCGCGTGCACTCCGATCGCGTCGACTCGACGCGCCGGCCAGCTTGAGTCAGTCCTCTCAGAGCGGACGATCCCACTCGGCGGTCGCCCATCCGGGCATTTAGTTTGGGGCTCCCATCCGGGTCGAAAGAGATGAAAGACACTGATTCAACAGGTCTATCGCGGCCCGCATCCAGCGGATAGCGCTTCGAACGAATGCAAGACAGATTCGAAAACGCTGCGCTGGGCTGCATCGCAAAGCGCGGACAGTTCTCGAGTGAGATGCGGCCGTCGCATCGGCATGCCTTTGTAGGAACGACCTGCCTGCGGTTTTACGAAAGGGCTGAACTTTTGAGAAGGCCGCTTCAGTGAGCGGGAGCGTTGAAGAGAAGCCGTTTCACCATCGATCGCGCAGGTGTTCTGTTCGCTTACGCCCTCGCATCTTCGTTTGAGGGAAGGGGCGAGCGTTCGGCGGAACAGAGGGCGGGAAGGCCCTTGCGATGGCGCTAGAAGCCTCGCGCTCCCAGCGTGTCTGGCGGATGGCCGAGGAGTCGAACCTCGCGAGCACGTGTGACGCGCCCCACCGGGTTTGAAGTCCGGGCCAGCCACCGGGCTGGATGCGCATCCGCCGAAGAGTCTACTTCTATGCGTCGCGTCCTTCACCCGACAGGGTTGGCTCTGGTCCATAGAGCGCTTCGGCAGAGCCGACGATAATGCGGCAATCCTGCTGGCGACGCGTGAGGCCGTTGCGGTCGAAATACTCGAGCACGTCAATGGCCAAGTTGCGGCCGATGCCAGCACGCTGCTTGAACATCCGTGCGTCGAAACGCCCGCCTTCCGCTTCCCCGGCGCAGGCTTCGGCTATGTGAGCCAGTGCCGCGAGGCCCTCAGGAATGAGGAAGCGGTTGTCGGCGACGCGCACGACTTCTCCCGTATGGTGCACGCGAATCAGCAGCGCCTGAAGATCGCCAGGCGCATCTCCAAGCGTTCGCGCAAGGTCATGCACGACGGGAGGCTGCATCGGGGTCTCGGCGAGTTTCGGGCGCACACGGGCCCAGCGTTGAGCGTCCTCACCCTTGAGTGCAGATCGATGCCCCCGCGAACGAAAGCGCGTGGCCGTGCGTTCAATGCGCCCGTCCTGAAGCGCCCGGGCGAGGGCGGCTTTCAGCACGGCCTGTGTCGGCCGGGGCGAAATCACTGCCCGCAGCTCGTCTGGGCCCATCCCTGCAAGCTGGGGGTTGCCTGAATGAAAACGCTCCAGGGCGGAGCAGAGCGCGTCGACGAGTTCCTCGAAACGGGTGCGATCGCGCAGGATCAGGCCGCCGTCGGTACTCCGATCCGTCAAAGCATCAGGCAGTGCGGCAACGACGTCCTCGGGGGGCAGGCCGAGCAGGCGTGCCCAGCGCGCCCCGTCCATGGCAAGAGGGTGCTGCGCATGAAGTCGCGCAAGCACGGCTTGGGTGCTGGGCAACTCCAGCGCGTCAAGTTCAGCAAGGCGCTCGGGGCGCGTGCGGCCCCGCGGCGGGGGCTGGTGGTCGAGAATGCGGCCCCCCGCGAGCGTGTGGGCTGCGCTCGCGTCGCGGAGAACGAAGCGATCGCCATGCAGGAGCGCCGTCGGTTCGCGCAGGGAAACGTGCACCCGTGGCGCGTCCATCGGGCCATCGAGAAGCGTCAGGCGTCCGAGACTTCGCGCGGTTCCACAGTGCACGAACACCTCCGAACCGGATTTCAGGGTGACGTCGGGCAGGCAGTGCAGACGCGCGTCGAAGCGATGCACGACCGGGACCGCCCCAGGCCGGACGCACCAGCTGCCTCGGTCAACGTCACTTGCGGTCGCCCCCGCGAGATTGAGCGCGAGACGTTCACCCGCGCGGCCCAGCTCGGCTTCCTGGTCCTGAGCACGCAGCCCGCGTACGCGTACTTCAAGGCCCCGAGGAAGGAGTTCGAGCGTGTCGCCAACGTGGATGCTGCCGCTGTGGATAAAGCCGGTGACGACGAGGCCCGCGCCTTTGACAGAAAACGCCCGATCCACCGCGAACCGAGGAACAGCCGCCTCGTCGCGCGTACTTCGCGTGGCCGCGATGTCACCCAGGGCTGCGCGCAGCGCATCGATGCCATCGCCTCGCGGTGCACTCACCGGCACGCGAGGCGCATCTTCGAATCCGAGCGCTTCCAGCGTTTCTGCGAGTGATGCGTCGACGTGCTCAAGTCGTTCAGGCTCAACAAGGTCCGCCTTGCTGATCGCAACGACCATCCTTTCAACCCCGAGCAGTGACAGGATCGAAAGGTGTTCCAGCGTCTGCGGCATGATGCCGTCGTCCGCCGCGACGACGAGCAGGGCTGCGTCCACACCGGCTGCACCGGTGAGCATGTTCGCAACGAAACGGTGATGGCCTGGAACGTCCACGAACCCCCAGCGTTCGTCTCCGATGTCCACGTATGCGAATCCGGGCTCGATGGTCAGGCCGCGGCGTCGCTCTTCTTCGAGGCGATCCGTTTCCACCCCGGTGAGTGCGCGGACCAGCGAGGTCTTGCCGTGGTCCACATGGCCGGCCGTTGCGAAGATCATGAGGTCGTCAGCGATGCGAACTGAGCGAGCAGTTCTTCGGCGTCGAGCAGCGTTCGGCAGTCAAGCAGCAGAGCGCCGTCGCGTATGCGTCCGATCACCGGGACAGGGGTGGTGCGTAGGCGCGCGGCAAGGGCTTCCAGCTCCGAGGCGCGTCCGGACCTGGCCCGGATTGCGAGTGCCGCGGAAGGAAGGCGCTCGACCGGCTGCGCGCCGCTCCCGATCTGGCTTCTGACCGCCAGCACGTCGACCGTCCAATCGTCCCCAAGCTGCAGGCCGACCCTGGGCGCGACGGCATGTGCGAGGTTTCGGATCTCATCCTCTGTACGCGCGAGCAGCCTGAACGCGGGAATCTCCTTGGCGGCGCGCTCCGGTTCGCCCCACAGCCGTAGTGTTGCAGCAAGGGCCGCAAGGATGATCTTGTCGACGCGGAGCGCGCGCTTCATGGGGTTTTGGCGCAGGGCTTCGATGTGCGCGCGTGATCCGACCACGATGCCGCACTGCGGCCCGCCAAGGAGCTTGTCACCTGAGAACAGCACAAGGTCTGCGCCTGCGCGAAGGCCATCCTGTGGCAGATGTTCACTCGGTAGACCGTGGCGGGAACCGTCGAGAAGCGCGCCAGACCCAAGATCCCAGGCCAACGGCAATTCATGGCGCGCAGCTATGTCGGCGAGTGTTCCGATGTCGACCTCGTGCGTGAAACCGGCTACTTCGAAGTTGCTGGGGTGCACCTTCATCAGCATGCCCGTCTCCGGGCCGATGGCGTTCTCGTAGTCCCGGGCGTGTGTGCGGTTCGTCGTGCCGACCTCGACCAGGCGCGCACCGGCCCGATGCATCACTTCGGGCATGCGAAAGGCGCCGCCGATCTCCACGAGCTCGCCGCGCGAAACAGGCACTTCGCGGCCGAGCGCGAAGGTATTGAGCACGAGGAGTACTGCGGCTGCACAGTTGTTGACCACTGTCGCGGCTTCAGCGCCGGTCAGTGCGCACAGCAGCGCTTCAACGTGCGTATCGCGTTCCCCCCGTCCGCCGCGCGCTAGATCGAATTCCACGTTGCTCGCGCCGGCGGCCGCGGTCATTGCGATGCGTGCTGCATCCGCGAGCGGTGCGCGCCCGAGATTGGTGTGAATTACGGTGCCCGTGAGATTGAGCACCCGCACGGGTCCGATCGGTGCCCGAATTTCGAGGGCACTGCCGATGCGGGCAAGTACGGCGGTGATCGAAAGCTCCGGTGCCTCACCCGCCGCAATCTCTGCGCGCAGCGCAGCCAGGGTGCGACGCGATTCTTCGAGCAGCAGGGGCCGGCCCCAGGCTGCCAGCATCTCTGCGGCACCAGGGTCGGAGAGTAGGGCATCCACGCCGGGCAGACGGGCGTACGGCGATTCCTGGGGCGCGGTCAAGCGAACACTCCGTCGGGGCATAGCGCGATTGAACGGCACGACAGGGGCGAAGGGAAGCCCGATGCGCGCTGAAGTTCCGCGCCGGGGCCCCGGTAATCCACCATCGAGGGCAGTTCGATCGTCGCGCATCACTTGCAAGGGGCTTAGAAGAGACTGTCTGGAGGGCCGCGATTGGTTCAGTGCGCTGCGCGTTGGCCGCGGGGCGCAAGCAGATGCAACGTGCGTCCTGGGCGACCGCAGCGCGAGCGCGCGGCGCGAGCGGTGCCGTTGAGGGGTATGACGCGGTTCCTGTGTCCGGACGAGCGGTGATGCCCGGGTGGTAGTGGAGACATCGCCTGCGCCGTAACTCCCGGTCTACCGCCATAGCTCAGGTCGCACTGGCGATCGGGCTATGGGCCGCAGCCATCTGACCCCGGACATCAGGCGCGTGCTGCGGTGAGACGCCATGCCCCATGAGGCGTGGGGCGTGCGGCGTTGCGCGGGTGATGACCCGAAAATCGATCGAATCGATTGAATCGATTGAATCGCTGGACATGGTCATCCGAGCGGAGCATTCTCAAGGCGTCGCGATCGGACGAGCAACCGCCATGGCCAGCACCCGTGACTATCTGTCTCCGAACGACGTTGCAAAGCTCCTCAAGGTCTCGCCGATCACCGTCCGTCAATGGGCGACGCGAGGCCTGATCGATGCGAGCACCACGGCAGGAGGGCACCGACGCTTTACGCTCGAGGCCGTGCGCCGCTTCGCATCCGAGCGCGGTATCGTGCTGCCACGCGAGGCGGGCGGCCCCGTTCAGCGCGTTCTGGTGGTCGACGATGACCGTCAGTTGAATCGGTTCCTGGTTGAGCTCGTTAATGCCTGGAGCCGGCGCATGAACGCCGAAATACGCGTCGAATCCGCCTACGATGGTTTCGAAGCGGGCGCGAAGGTTCATACCTTCGACCCGGATGTCGTGCTGCTCGATCTCATGATGCCCGGGATGGATGGATTCGAAGTCTGCCGGCGGCTTAAGGGCGAGACCAATACCTGCCATATGCGGGTGATCGCGATGACCGGCTACTACACGCCCGAACGCGTGCAGAAGATTCTAGCAACGGGGGCAGATCGTTTTCTGCGTAAGCCCTTTTCGAATGCCGAAGTCATCGAGGCTTGCGGTCTGGAGGAACGCTCGCGATCTTCGTCGCTATCGTCTGATACTTCTGATCCTGCTGCGCCAGCGGAAGCGCGGGAAGTGCAGCGTGCTTGACGGGGCCGCATCCGAACCCTTCGCGGTCACCGTCGAGGACACGGTGTGGGATTGGGCGGAGACCACAGCTGCGGGTCAGCGGGACGCCACCGCGCGGCGCACGCGAAAAGAACGCGCACGGTCGGCGCAGGCCACGGAATCCGGCGACAGCTATTTTTCCCGTCTCCGCCAGACGCCTTTGCTCAGCGCCGAGCAAGAAACCGAGCTTGGTCAGCGGGTTCAGGCCGGGGACGGGGCGGCGCGGTCGCGCATGATCGAGGCCAACCTGCGCTTGGTGGTGATGCTTGCGCGACGGTATCTGGGCCGTGGCCTGCCGCTCGATGATCTCGTTGAGGAGGGGAATCTTGGCTTGATCCGCGCCGTTGAGAAATTCGATCCGCTTCACGGCTGCCGCTTTTCCACCTACGCCGCATGGTGGATTCGCCAGGCGATCGAGCGAGCCATCGCGAATCAGGCGCGTCTTGTCCGCGTCCCCGTTCACGTAGACAAGCGTGTCGCCCAGCTTCGCCGAGCGTCGCGGTACTGCGCCCAGCGGCTTGGCCGTGAGCCTTCCGTGCGCGAGCTCGCCGAACATCTTGGGAAGCCCGATGCAGAGATCCGGGACCTCCTCGGCGTTGCCGCCCGTGCAACGGCCGCCAATCGCGCGGCGAGCCAGGGCGAAAGTGGGGTAGATGCGGATGTGGCGGGTGCCGCGTGCAACGAACCCTTCGCGCATTTTCAGGGCGCTGAGCTCGGCGCAGCGCTGGAGGCCGCGCTCGAAGCGCTGAACCCCCGGCAGCGCGAGATCATCTGCAGGCGCTATGGTCTGCGCGGCCACGAGCCGCAGACGCTGGAGGAGGTGGGCAGGGCTGTTTCGCTCGCGCGGGAGCGTGTGAGGACCATACAGCTTCAGGCAACCGCCCGGCTCAAGGCCATGATGGAGGCGGGCGGCCGCTGAAGGGCAGGTCGGGCTCAGCCGAGAACGGCGTTCCATTCCTCGATACGGGCGTCCTGTCCGGCAAAGGCGAGTGCTTCGTCGCCGGTGAGGGTTGCCTTGTTGATCCGGTCTCCCTGGGCGATCGCGTCGACAATCGCCTGATCCTCTGCGCTCATTACTTCCCCGAAGATCGTGTGCTTGCCGTCAAGCCAGGGCGTCGGGACGTGTGTGATGAAGAACTGGCTTCCGTTCGTGCCCGGACCTGCGTTCGCCATGGACAGGCGACCGGGGCCGTCGTGGCGTAGCGAAGCGGTGCATTCGTCCTCGAACCGATAGCCCGGGCCGCCGGTTCCGGTGCCCTGCGGGCAGCCACCCTGGATCATGAAGTCCGCGATAACGCGATGAAAGCTGAGGCCATCGTAGAACCCTCGGCGCACGAGATTCGCGAAGTTCGCGACCGTGACAGGTGCCTGCTCCGGGAATAGGCGGACGTGGATGGTGCCGCGATCGGTTTCGAGGTCGACGCCGACGGTCTCGCTCATAGGTTTCTCTCCTTGCCTTAATGCGGGCCGCGGTGGGACCCGCGGCGGGTGCGTGCGGCGACCTTCAGACGCCGGGGAGCGCGAGCATAGCAGCCGCTGAGGTAGGCTGCGGCGTTCGCTGCTCTGGGAGGGTTCATATGCGTCTTGCGTTCGTTGGTCTCGGTGTCATGGGTTACCCCATGGCAGGGCATTGGGCTGCTGCAGGGCACGACGTTGCGGTTTTCAATCGAACACGCGCACGCGCTGAGGCCTGGGCGGCTGCCCACTCGGGAACGGTCGCGGCCACGCCGCGGGAGGCGGCCCTAGGGCGCGACCTGATCGCCGTCTGCGTCGGTAACGATGACGACGTTCGCAGCGTTGTATACGGCGATGATGGCGTGCTTGCGGGGCTGTCGAGTGGCGCCCTGCTCGTCGATCACACCACTGCATCGGCCGCCCTCGCCAGAGAATTGGAGGGGGCGGCGGCAGCGCGCGGGGTCGGTTTTCTCGACGCGCCCGTGTCTGGCGGTCAGGCCGGTGCAGAGAACGGAGCCCTCACGATCATGGTCGGCGGTGAGGCCGATGTGTTCGAGCGCGCGGCGTCCACGCTCGGGGTCTATGCGCGCGCGGTGCGGCGGCTAGGACCCGCCGGATCGGGGCAGCTCACAAAGATGGTGAATCAGATCTGTATAGCGGGTGTGCTTCAGGGGCTTTCGGAGGGTCTTGCATTCGCTGAGCGAGCCGGACTGGATGGCACAGAGGTGATCGACGTGATCAGCAAGGGCGCGGCCCAGTCCTGGCAGATGGAGAACCGCGGCGCGACCATGATCGAGGATCGCTTCAACTTCGGCTTCGCCGTGGACTGGATGCGCAAGGACCTAGGCATCGCGCTGGCAGAAGCCAACGGCAACGGTGCTCGCCTGCCGCTCACGGCGCTTGTCGATCAATTCTATGCAGATGTGCAAGCGGCCGGTGGCGGCCGCTTCGATACTTCGAGTCTGATCAGGCGTTTGCGCGATGCCGGATGATCAGCGTGTCTCGATCGGCGTGATGTCTCGCCGCGTCTCGCCAGTGTAAAGCTGGCGCGGACGGCCGATCCGGTAGGGCGCGCCAATCATTTCATTCCAATGCGCGATCCATCCCGGCGTTCGGCCAGTGGCGAAGATGACGGTGAACATGGAGGTCGGGATGCCGATGGCCTTCAGCACGATGCCGGAATAGAAGTCGACGTTCGGGAAAAGCTTCTTCTCGACGAAGTAGGGGTCTTCGAGGGCGATCTTCTCCAGGCGCATCGCGAGTTCGAGCTGCGGGTCATTGACCCCCAGCTGCTCGAGCACTTCATCGCAGGACTGCTTCATTACTTTGGCGCGCGGATCGTAGTTCTTGTATACGCGGTGGCCGAAGCCCATGAGCTTGAACGGGTCGTTCTTATCCTTCGCCTTGGCGATGTACTCATCGATGCGCGAGACGTCTCCAATCTCGTCGAGCATGTCGAGGACAGCTTCGTTGGCGCCGCCGTGAGACGGTCCCCAGAGCGCCGCGATTCCAGAGGCGATACAGGCAAAGGGATTTGCGCCAGTAGAGCCCGCCAGGCGTACGGTCGAGGTTGAGGCGTTCTGCTCGTGATCCGCGTGAAGGGTGAAGATACGATCCATGGCGCGGACGATGGCCGGGTCGATGGACCAGTCCTCGCATGGATTGCCGAACATCATGTAGAGAAAGTTCTCCGCGTAGGAAAGATCGTTGCGCGGATACATGAAGGGCTGGCCGATCGAGTACTTGTACGACATCGCTGCGAGGGTTGGCATCTTCGCGATCAGCCGGTGGGCTGAAATCTCGCGGTGGCGCTCATCGGAGATATCGAGCGAGTCGTGATAGAAGGCCGAAAGCGCACCGACCACGCCAATCATGATCGCCATCGGATGTGCGTCGCGACGAAAGCCGTTGAAGAAGTTCCTGAGCTGCTCGTGAACCATCGTGTGATTGGTGATGGTCGTGTCGAACTCGGCTTTCTGCTCGGCGCTCGGAAGCTCGCCATGGAGCAGCAGATAGCAGGTTTCGAGGAAATCTGCCTGTTCGGCAAGTTGCTCGATTGGATAGCCGCGATGGAGCAGAACGCCTGCGCCTCCATCGATGTAGGTGATAGCTGATTCGCAGGACGCAGTCGATACGAAGCCTGGGTCGTAGGTGAAGAAACCGTTGCCGGTCAGAGACGAAACGTCGACCACCGAGGGGCCCGTGCTGCCATCCCGAATCGGGAGTTCGATCGGGGCCTGCCCGTCAATATTCAATTGGGCGGTCCTGGACATGTGCGACTCCTCGGTTGCGTTTCGCCTGCGGCCCTGCAGGGAGGCCGAAAGCTAGCGACGGGTCTGGGGGTTGTCAACGCGATGCGGCCGGCCTGCGCGCGCACGCGGCGGCGGCTTTTTGCACGCTTTCGCAATGCGCGCAGGTTTGTCATGGGCGGGGGGCGGCACTATTATCGCGACGCGCCACGCTTGGGTGTTCCTGGGCTGGCAATGAGCGCTTCAGGGCAGCTGTCCACGGGCCGATCAGGCGCTACGCCTGACAGCATGCTTTGGAAGCCGGAATACGACCCAATTTTCAGGGGTAGGGATGAACGCACACGACAGGCCCGTCAACCTCGATCTTACGAAGTTTGCATTTCCGCTCCCCGCGCTTGCGTCGATCACGCATCGCATCACGGGCGTTGTGCTGTTCGTGGGTATCGCTTTCATGCTCGTTGCTTTCGATCGGTCCGTAAGCTCGGAGGCGGGCTTTCAGGACGCGCTCGCCATGATGGCGACGCCCTTCGGTCGCTTCGTCAGCTGGGGGCTGCTCACGGCGCTCGGGTATCACTTCCTGGCCGGCATCAAGCATCTGTTTCTCGATTGGGACGTCGGCGACACCCTCACGGGCGCACGTCTAGGCGCGCAGCTGGTGATCGCGGGGTCCGTCTTGCTGAGCCTGCTGGCGGGAGTCTGGGTATGGTAAGCAGCGCAACAAGCCTGACGCGGAGCGGGCTGTCAGATTTCATCGTCCAGCGTGTGTCCGCCTTCGTGCTTGCAGCGTATACGCTGTGCGTGGTCGGCTACGTTCTGGTGACGCCCGGGATGGACTACGCCACGTGGCTCGAGTTCCAGAGCCGCGGCTCTATGCGTATGTTCGGCACCCTTGCTGTGTTTGCGCTGGCGGCGCATGCCTGGATCGGCATGTGGACGATCGGCACTGATTACATTCGGGATCACTACTTCGGATCCCGTTCGACCACGATTCGCGGGCTGTACCAGGTCCTCTGCGCCGGCGCGGTGTTTATCTACGTCGCCTGGGGTGTTGACCTCTTCTGGAGCTTGTAAGCATGGCCAACATCCGAACCATGACGTTCGACGCCGTCATCGTCGGGGGCGGTGGCGCCGGCATGCGCGCGTCGCTGCAGCTTGCGCAGAGCGGTCTGAAGACCGCCTGCATGTCCAAGGTGTTCCCGACGCGCTCGCACACTGTCTCGGCCCAGGGCGGGATCACCTGCGCTATCGCATCGGACGACCCGAACGACGATTGGCGCTGGCACATGTACGACACCGTCAAGGGGTCGGACTACATCGGCGATCAGGATGCGATCGAGTACATGTGCTCCGTCGGGCCCCAGGCTGTCTTCGAGCTCGAACACATGGGGCTGCCGTTCTCTCGAACCGAGACAGGCCGCATTTATCAGCGTCCCTTTGGCGGACAGTCAAAGGACTTCGGCAAGGGGGGGCAGGCGGCGCGCACCTGCGCGGCGGCCGACCGGACCGGTCACGCCCTCCTGCACACGCTCTATCAGCAGAACCTGAAGGCCAACACCGCCTTTCTGTCCGAGTGGTTCGCGGTCGATCTCGTCACGAATCAGGATGGTGCGGTCACCGGCGTCATCGCCCTGCAAATCGAGACCGGCGAGGTCGTCTACGTCAAGTCCAAGGCCGTCGTGCTCGCTACGGGCGGCGCGGGCCGGATCTACGCGTCAACCACGAATGCGCTCATGAATACCGGTGACGGCACGGGTATGGCGCTGCGCGCCGGCATTCCGGTGCAAGACATGGAGATGTGGCAGTTCCATCCGACCGGCATTCACGGCGCTGGCACGCTGGTGACTGAAGGATGCAGGGGTGAGGGCGGCTATCTGATCAACAAGGACGGCGAGCGTTTCATGGAGCGCTACGCACCGAACGCAAAGGACCTCGCGGGTCGGGACGTCGTCGCGCGTTCCATGGTGATGGAGATCCTCGAGGGGCGCGGTGTCGGACCGGAAGGCGATCACGTGCTGCTCAAGCTCGACCACCTGGGCGAGAAGACGCTCAATCAACGCCTCCCAGGGATTCTCGAGCTGTCGCGAACGTTTGCGCACGTGGATCCCGTCAAGGCGCCCATCCCAGTTGTGCCGACGTGCCACTACATGATGGGCGGAACGGCCACGAACATTCACGGCCAGGCCATCCGGCAGGACGCGAGCGGCGAGGACGGCTTTGTCGAAGGACTCTTCGCGTGCGGAGAGGCTGCGTGCGTGTCGGTTCACGGTGCGAACCGCCTCGGCGGCAATTCGCTCCTTGATCTTGTCGTCTTCGGCCGCGCAGCGGGCCTGTTCCTTGAGGAGCAATTACGGTCCGGGGTCGCGTATCGCGAGGCCTCCGACGATGATATAGAGCGTGCTGCGTCACGCCTGACTCGCCTCGACGAAAGCACCGGGGGCGAAAGCACGGCGGCGCTGCGCAAGGAACTGCAGACCTGCATGCAGAACAACTTCGGGGTATTCCGCACCGAGGACAACATGCAGGCGGGCGTGAAGGTCCTTGCGGACCTCCGTGAGCGCATCGGCGACGTGCACCTCGCGGACAAGAGCAAGGCCTTCAACACTGCGCGGCTGGAAGCCCTCGAACTCGGCAATCTTCTCGAGATTGCCGAAGCGACGGCCATATCTGCTCTTGAGCGCCGCGAAAGTCGCGGTGCGCATGCGCGTGATGACTATCAGGAGCGTGACGATGCCAACTGGCTCGCACACTCAATGTACGACCCCACGACGAAGACGCTGGGCAAGCGGGCGGTGAACTTCCAACCCAAGACGATGGAGCGCTTCGAGCCGAAGGTGCGGACCTACTGAGGTCTGGATTCATCACCGAATTTCGAAGCTTTCCGAAGGGAGCCAACCATGCAAGTCAGCATTTACCGCTATGACCCGGATGTCGATCAGGCACCACGCATGCAGGACGTCGCCGTCGAATTGCCAGAGGGCAAGGACCTCATGGTGCTCGACGTACTCGAACTCATGAAGGCGCAGGACCCAACCGTCGCTTATCGGCGCTCATGCCGCGAGGGCGTTTGTGGTTCCGATGGCATCAACATGAACGGGAAGAACGGTCTCGCCTGCATTACGCCTGTGTCGCAGGTGGCCAAGAAAGACCGTCTCGTTCTACGGCCGCTGCCGGGCCTTCCGGTTGTTCGCGATCTCGTGGTCGATATGGGGCAGTTCTACAAGCAGTACGAGAAGATCAAGCCGTATCTGCAGAACCCGACGCCAGCGCCGGCGCAGGAGCGTCTCCAGACGCCTGAGGACCGAGAGAAGCTCGACGGCCTCTACGAGTGCATTTTGTGCGCATGCTGTTCCACCTCCTGCCCGTCTTTCTGGTGGAATCCGGACAAGTTCGTCGGTCCGGCGGGGCTGCTTCAGGCGTATCGCTTTCTTGCGGATACGCGGGACACGGCGACCGCCGACCGGCTCTCTGAGCTTGACGACCCGTTCAGCGTGTTCCGCTGCAGGGGCATCATGAACTGCGTCTCCGTATGTCCGAAGGGGCTCAACCCGACCCGGGCGATCGGCCACATCCGGCAGATGCTCATGCAGCAGGCCACCTGAAGCCTGTCCGCGAAAGCGGTGCGCGGGGAGGAGGGCTCGCCCGCACCGCAGTTTGACCGGCCGCTGGCCGGAACGATTACGCCGAGCGTGCGCGGCATCGGGCGATGCAGCGGCGCTGCACAGCCATGCCCGGCGGTTGTGCACGTGACCAGAAAGTGGAGCGGACCAGCCGTCCGTGCCCGAGGGGGCGAGCATGCAGGAAAATTTCATGGAGATGATGCGGCGCACGTCGCATCTCTCCGGCGGCAATGTTGCGTACATCGAGCAACTCTACGAGAACTTCCTCGAAGACCCGGCGACGGTGCCGGAGCAGTGGCGGGAGCATTTCGAGAAGCTTCCCCGCGTCGAGGGCGTGATCAGCCCGGATGTGCCGCATGCCCCGATCCGGACGCACTTCGAGCTTCTCGGCAAGGGTAAGGGGCGGGCGCGGCCCGCGACGCCGTCGCCCAGCGTTTCCTCTGAGCATGAGAAGAAGCAGGTTCGCGTGCTCGAATTGATCAGTGCGTTCCGTCACCGCGGGCACAAGGTCGCTGACATCGACCCCCTCGGGCAGATGGAGCGGGCCGGAACGCCCGTGCTGGATCTGGCCTATCACCGGCTCTCAGAGGCCGATCTCGACACGGTCTTTCAAACGGGCTCTTTCTTCTTCGGCGAGCCAGAAGCGCCGCTCGGGGAAATCATGCGTGCACTCAAGGAGACCTACTGCGGGACGGTCGGCGCGGAGTTCATGCATATCTCGGATGAAGCGGAGAAGCTTTGGGTGCAGCAGCGGCTCGAGAGTGTGCGTTGCCACCCTGACTACTCCGGCGACGTGAAGCGGATGGTTCTGGAGCGGCTGACGGCTGCTGAAGGCCTCGAGAAATACCTACACAACCGCTACCCGGGCACGAAGCGCTTCGGTCTCGAAGGTGGGGAGTCACTCATTCCCGCTATGCACGAATGCCTGCAGCGCGCCGGTTCTCACGGTGTCCTCGAGACGGTGATCGGAATGGCGCACCGGGGCCGGCTGAACGTGCTCGTGAACATTCTCGGGAAGCGGCCCGAGGAACTCTTTGATGAGTTCGAGGGTAAGGTCACGCCCGAAACCGGCTCGGGCGACGTGAAGTATCACCAGGGCTTCTCGACGAACGTGGTCACGCCTGGCGGCGAGATGCACGTCGCGCTCGCGTTCAATCCTTCACATCTCGAAATCGTGGCACCCGTAGTCGAAGGCAGCGTGCGCGCGCGGCAGGACCGGCGCCTGGACTACGACAACCAGAAGGTGCTGCCCGTCATCATTCATGGCGACGCCGCCTTTGCCGGTCAGGGCGTGGTCATGGAAACCTTCCAGATGTCCCAGACGCGCGCATTCCGTACTGGGGGAACCATCCACGTAGTCATCAACAACCAGGTCGGCTTCACGACCCACCGTCAGGATGACGCGCGTTCGACCGAGTACTGCACCGAAGTCGCAAAGATGGTCCAGGCGCCGATCCTGCACGTGAACGGAGACGATCCGGAGGCGGTGCTCTACGCGATGCAGCTTGCGGTCGACTATCGGCAGGAGTTCAAGAAGGACTTCGTGATCGATCTTGTCTGCTATCGCCGCCGCGGCCACAACGAGGCCGAGGAGCCCGCGAAGACCCAGCCGCTCATGTACCAGCAGATCCGCAAACAGGTCACGACTCGCGATAGCTACGCGCGGCGCCTCGTAGAGCAGGGGCTGCTCAGCGCGGAAGCAGATCAAAGGCTTGTGGACGGCTACCGGACTGCCCTTGACGAGGGGCGCCATGTGGCGCTTTCGCTGGTCACCGAACCGGACAGTTCCCTGTTCGTGGACTGGCGGCCCTATCTGGGCCACGGCTGGACCGTGGAAGGTGACACCACGTTCCCCCTCGAGAAGTTCCAGGAGCTTGCCGCTCGCATTCAGGACGTCCCCGAGGGCTTTGTCCTTCACCGCCAGGTGGAGAAGCTACAGGACGATCGCCGTCGCATGGCAGCGGGCGCCATGCCGATCAATTGGGGCTTCGCCGAGATCATGGCGTACACGACGCTCCAGCATGAAAAGCATCCCGTCCGCCTAACGGGCCAGGACTGCGGCGTAGGCACTTTTTCACATCGGCACGTCGCCCTGCACGATCAGAAGTCGGGCAAGCGCCACATCCCGATCAACAAGCTCGACGACACCACCTTCGACGTCTACGACTCGCTCCTGTCCGAGGAAGCGGTGCTTGCGTTCGAGTACGGCTATGCGACGACATCGCCCCGCACGCTGGTGATATGGGAAGCGCAGTTCGGAGACTTCGCGAATGGCGCCCAGGTCGTGATCGACCAGTTCATTACCTCGGGCGAGCACAAGTGGCAGCGCTTATGCGGGCTTACGCTGCTGCTGCCGCACGGATATGAAGGTGCGGGTCCGGAGCATTCTTCGGCGCGCCTTGAGCGTTTCCTGCAAATGTGCGCTGAGCACAACATTCAGGTGTGCGTGCCGACGACGCCGGCGCAGGTGTTCCACATGCTTCGCCGTCAGGTCATCCGCCCGCTCCGCAAACCCCTCGTGGTCATGACGCCGAAGAGTCTGCTGCGTCACAAGCTCGCCGTGAGCTCTCTCGAGGACTTGTGCGAGGGTTGCTTCCAGCCGGTGATCGGCGAGATAGACGAGCTTGATGCGAGAAAAGTCACCCGCCTCGTCATGTGTTCCGGCAAGGTCTACTACGACCTGCTTGAGCAGCGGCGGGAGCAGGCATTGAGCAACGTCGCGATCGTGCGTATCGAGCAGCTCTATCCGTTCCCGGAGGAAGAGCTTTCTGCCGTGCTCGCGCAGTTCACGAAGGTCAAGGAAGTTTTCTGGTGCCAGGAAGAGCCCATGAACCAGGGTGCCTGGTACCCGTCGCAGCACCACATGCGGCGCGTGCTGAACAAGTACTTTCCAAAGGCGTATCTCGACTACGCAGGCCGCGACGCTTCCGCGTCGCCCGCTGCCGGCTACATGTCGCTGCACCTCGCTCAACAGGACAGGCTCGTGCGCAACGCTCTGGGCCTGTCCACCGAAGATGCCTGACCCACACACGGGACCGAAGAAATGAGTATCGAGATCAAGGCGCCTCAGTTCCCCGAGTCCGTCGCCGACGGCACGGTCGCGACCTGGCACAAGCAGGTTGGCGAGGCGGTGAAGCGAGACGAACTCCTGGTCGATATCGAGACGGACAAGGTCGTGCTCGAGGTCGTTGCGCCCGCCGATGGTGCGCTCACGGAAATTCACAAGCCCGAAGGCGAGATCGTCCTGTCCGAGGAAGTGCTCGCGGTTTTCGCGGCGGGCGCCGCGGCAGCGGCGCCGAGCGCGGATGCGGCCGCACCAGTAGCGCAGGCCAGTCCTGCGCAGGCTGCTCCGGCATCCCCGGCAGCCCGCAAGCTCGCGGAAGAGCGGGGGATCGACCCTGCAACGATCGCCGGTACGGGAAAGGACGGCCGGATTACCAAGGAAGACGTGCAGCGTGCGATCGACAGCCCGCCGCCGGCCACGGCTGCGCCCAAGTCTCCGCCAGCCGCTGATGCTGCGCCGGCAGCGCCCTCTGCAGAGGTTCCGGATGTGCTTGCGCGCATTCCGGGAGCGCCGCTCGACGACGGCGAACGCCCCGAGCGGCGCGTGCCGATGACGCGACTGCGCGCCTCGATTGCGCGACGTCTGGTCGAAGCTCAGCAGACGGCGGCCATGCTCACGACCTTCAACGAGGTCGACATGAAACCGATCATGGAGCTGCGCAGCCAGTACAAGGACCAGTTCGAGAAGGTGCACAACGGCACCCGTCTCGGCTTCATGTCGTTTTTCGTACGAGCGGCCACGGAGGCGCTAAAGCGTTTCCCTGCTGTGAATGCGTCGATCGACGGCTCCGATATCGTCTATCACGGCTACTACGACGTGGGGGTTGCCGTCGGCACGGATCGCGGCCTCGTGGTTCCCGTCATTCGAGATGCAGACAATCTCTCCCTGGCCCAGCTTGAAGAGCGTATCCGGGAATACGGCCTGAAAGCTCGCGACGGCAAACTGGCGCTCGAAGACATGGCCGGTGGAACTTTCACGATTTCGAACGGCGGCGTGTTCGGATCGCTCCTTTCGACGCCGATCCTGAATCCGCCGCAAACGGCCATTCTCGGTATGCACAAGATTCAGGACCGCCCCATGGCCGTAAACGGTGAGGTGGTGATCCGGCCGATGATGTATCTGGCCCTGTCCTACGACCATCGCCTGATCGACGGTTCGGAGGCGGTTCGCTTCCTCGTCACGATCAAGGAACTCATTGAAGAGCCCGCTCGGATTCTCCTCGAGATCTGAGACCGCCACGCCCATCGGAGACAAGGTTGATGGCTGACAAGTACGACCTGATCGTGATCGGTGCAGGCCCTGCCGGGTACCACGCCGCGATCCGCGCCGCCCAGATGGGGCTGACGACCGCTTGCATCGACAAGATGGTGAGCAAGGAAGGCAAGCCCGCCTACGGCGGCACCTGCCTGAATTGGGGCTGTATTCCCTCGAAAACGCTCCTCGATGCCTCCCACAAGTACGTTGAAGCGCGCGACCACTTTGGCGAGATCGGCATCAAGGTGAGGGGCGTGACACCCGATGTGCCGAAGATGATCGAGCAGAAGGAAGCGGTCGTCGCAAAGCTCACGGGCGGTGTCGCGGGCCTCTTCAAGGCCAATGGCGTTACCGACCTTCCGGGCACCGGCAAGCTGCTCGCCGGCCGAAAAGTCGAGTACACGACGCACGATGGGGAGGTGTCCACGCTCGAGGCCGAGAACGTCATCCTGGCTTCCGGGTCCGTACCAGTTGAAATTGCGCCGACCCCACTCGACGGCACGTACGTCGTCGATTCCACCGGGGCGCTGGAGTTCACGGCGGCGCCGAAGCGCCTGGGGATCATTGGCGCCGGCGTGATCGGCCTTGAGCTCGGGAGCGTCTGGAGTCGGCTCGGCAGCGAGGTGACGATCCTCGAGGCCCTCGACGAGTTTCTGCCCATGGCGGATCGCCGCGTCGCCGGTGACGCGCTGAAGATGTTCCGCAAGCAGGGGCTCGATGTCCGTCTGGGTGCTCGCGTCACCGGCTCCGAAGTCAAGAACAAGAAGGTGAAGGTGACGTTCACCGATTCGGACGGAGAGAAAGAGCGGGAGTTCGACAAGCTCATCGTCGCCGTCGGCCGCAGGCCGTTCACTGAAGGCCTGCTGGCACCTGATAGTGGCGTGAATCTTGACGAGCGCGGCTTCATCTTCGTCAATGAAGTCTGCGAAACGGATGCGCCCGGCGTGTATGCCGTGGGTGATTCGGTCCGTGGTCCGATGCTCGCGCACAAGGGGATGGAAGAGGGCGTAATGGCCGCCGAGCGCATCGCCGGCAAAAAACCGGTGGTGAATTACGACGCCGTGCCGTCTGTCATCTATACGCACCCTGAGGTGGCCTGGGTCGGTAAAACCGAGGAAGACGTCAAGCAATCGGGGGACGCCTATAACGTCGGCCAGTTCCCCTTCGCCGCGAACGGGCGCGCCATGGCGGCCAACGATACGGATGGCCTCGTGAAGATCATCGCGGATGCTGAGACCGATCGGATTCTTGGCGTACACGTGCTCGGTCCGCAGGCGTCGGAGCTCGTCGCGCAGGCAGTGATCGCGATGGAGTTCAGCGCCAGCGCCGAAGACCTTGGCCTGATCATGTTCGCGCATCCCACGCTTTCCGAGTCCATGCACGAGGCGGCACTCGGCGTTCATGACCACATGATCCACATGGCGAATCGCAAGCGCCGCAAATGATCCACGGCCGGCGGCCGAAGGGGGGCGCTGGCCATCATCCACGTAAACGGGAAGACCGATGAACCTGCACGAATATCAGGCGAAGGCACTGTTCCGCGACTACGGCCTGCCAGTGTCCACTGGCCACGCCGTGGATACTGCGGACGAGGCGGTCGAGGCCGCGAAGCAGATCGGCGGCGAGCGCTGGGTTGCCAAAGCCCAGGTCCACGCCGGCGGACGCGGCAAGGCGGGGGGCGTGAAGCTCTGCGATTCTCTCGATGAGGTACGTGCCTTTGCCGAGCAATGGGTGGGCAAGCGTCTCGTCACGTTCCAGACGACTGCGGAAGGCCAGCCGGTCAGCAAGATCTACGTGGAGTCCTGCACGGACATCGCGACGGAGCTTTATCTTGGCGCGGTGATCGACCGTGGCAGCCGGCGCGTGGTTTTCATGGCCTCGACGGAAGGCGGGGTCGAGATCGAGAAGGTGGCGGAAGAGACGCCCGAGAAGATCCTGCGCGCGATCGTTGATCCGGCCGTCGGACCCCAGCCGTACCAGGGCCGCGAGCTGGCCTTCGCGCTCGGCCTTGAGGGGGCGCAGGTCAAGCAGTTCACGAGCCTGTTCCTCGGTCTAGCCAAGCTCTTCACGGAACTTGACTGTGCGCTACTTGAGATCAACCCGCTGGTCATCACCACGGACGGGAACATCCATTGCCTCGACGCGAAGATCAACATCGACGGCAACGCGCTGTATCGCCAGAAGGGCCTGCAGCAGATGCGCGATGCGTCGCAAGAGGACGAGCGCGAAGATCACGCTGCGCAGTTCAACCTCAACTACGTTGCGCTGGACGGCAGCATCGGCTGCATGGTCAACGGCGCGGGCCTCGCGATGGGCACGATGGATCTCGTCAAGCATCGCGGGGGTCAGCCCGCGAACTTTCTCGACGTCGGCGGCGGGGCGACAAAAGAGACGGTGGGCGAGGCTTTCAAGATCATTCTTTCCGATGAGAACGTGAAGGCGGTTCTGATCAACATTTTCGGCGGCATCGTGTCCTGCGTGACCATTGCCGACGGCATCATCGGGGCCGTGGAAGAAGTCGGCGTGAAGGTTCCCGTCGTGGTCCGCTTCGAGGGCAATAATTCCGAAAATGGCCGCAAGCGCCTCGCGGAATCCGGTTTGAACATCATCGCCGCGGAGTCGCTGACTGACGCCGCGGACAAGGCAGTGGCAGCAGCCGCGGGAGACGCAGCGTGAGCATCCTGGTCGACAAGGACACCAAGGTCATTTGCCAGGGCTTCACGGGCTCGCAAGGCACGCTCCACTCCGAGCAATCGATCGCCTACGGCACGCAGATGGTCGGCGGCGTAACGCCGGGCAAGGGCGGCACCGAGCATCTCGGTCTGCCGGTCTTTGATACGGTGGCGGACGCGGTCGAGAAAACCGGCGCAACGGCATCTGTGATCTACGTGCCGGCTCCCTTCTGCAAGGACTCCATTCTTGAAGCCGCGAATGCTGGAATCGAGCTGATCGTCTGTATCACTGAAGGCATTCCGACCCTCGACATGCTCGACGTGAAGGCTCGCATCGATGAGCTCGATGGCGTACGGCTGGTCGGCCCGAACTGCCCGGGGGTGATCACGCCCGGTGCATGCAAGATCGGCATCATGCCCGGCAGTATTCACCTGCCCGGCAAGGTGGGTATCGTATCCCGCTCGGGAACGCTGACCTATGAAGCGGTCAAGCAGACCACGGACAAGGGCTACGGTCAGTCGTCCTGCGTCGGCATCGGCGGCGACCCGATTCCTGGCTCCAACTTCATCGACATTCTGACTCTGTTCCAGGAGGACCCGCAGACCGAAGCGATCGTCATGGTCGGTGAGATCGGCGGCACGGCCGAGGAAGAGGCTGCGGCGTTCATCAAGGAGAACGTGACCAAGCCCGTTGTCGGATATATTGCCGGCGTCACGGCGCCCCCGGGCAAGCGCATGGGACATGCCGGTGCCATTATCGCGGGTGGCAAGGGCACGGCAGATGAGAAGTTTGCAGCGCTCGAGGATGCCGGCGTGAAGACCGTCAAGTCCCTTGCGGACATCGGCGACGCCCTGGCAGAGATCACGGGCTGGGGCTGAGCCTCCAATCCGCTCGCCAGCACGCTTAGAGGCCCCTTAATGGGGCCTCGTCGTATCCGGGCCGTGGTACCGGGCCACCCGCTGCACTTGCCTGCCCGCGCCACGCCGCACGCGAAACCAACGCGTGAATTGTCCGGAGATCCGATGTCCCCCAAGCCCGCCGCCAGACCCGTTGCGCGCTTCCTGGAAGGCAGTCTGCTGCGCCACGTGGCGGTCATGTCGATGACCACGAGCGTGGGCGTCATCGCGTTGTTCCTGGTCGACTTTGTCGATCTGATCTTCATCTCGATGCTTGGGCGAGCCGAATTGGCCGCGGCAATCGGCTACGCAGGCGTCGTGCTCTTCTTCACGACCTCGGTCGGGATCGGCGTGTCCATTGCGGCAGGCGCGCTGGTTGCTCGCGCCCTCGGAGAGGGCGACGGTGAGGGTGCACGGGCGAACGCTACATACGCACTCACCTTCGGCGTGCTGGCAGCGCTGCTCGTGTCTGCGGGGGCGCTGGGCACGCTCGCGTTCTGGCTTCGACTCATCGGGGCGTCGGGCGAGACGGAGCGCCTTGCCGCGCAGTATCTGACCATTATCGTCCCAAGCATGCCGATCCTACTCCTTGGAATGGCGACGGGGGCCGTGCTGCGTGCGTATGGGGATGCGAAGCGGGCGATGTTCGCAACGCTCGTTGGTGGTGCGGTGAACCTCGTCATGGATCCTGTGTTGATCTTCGGCTTGGGCCTTGAGCTCAGAGGTGCAGCGATTGCGACGGTGCTTGCTCGCACAGCCGTTCTGGTGGTCGCGCTTCGGGTGCTTCTGACGCGCCATGATGCCCTGGCCCGATTCCGTTGGGCCGGCTTCAGAGCTCGCCTGCCGGCCCTGTTGGCCATTGCAGGCCCGGCGATGCTGACGAATGTCGCGACGCCCGTCGGCAACGGTTTCGTAACGCGGGCAATGGCTGAGCACGGTGAAGCGGCAGTCGCGGGCATGGCCATCGTTTCGCGCATTGCGCCCGTGTCCTTTGCCGTGGTGTTCGCGCTTTCTGGGGCCATCGGCCCGATCATCGGCCAGAACTTCGGGGCACGGCGGCACGAGCGCGTGCGTATCGCTTTTCTTGAGGGACTTCGGTTCGCCGGCGTGTACGTGGTGGTTGCAAGCGTCCTGCTCTACCTGCTCCGGGAACCCCTCGCTCTCCTGTTCGAAGCAGATGGCGTGACACGCGAACTGGTGTTCTGGTTCTGCGGGCCGCTCGCGCTGCTGTTCTTCTTCAACGCGGCGATCTTCGTTGCGAATGCGGCCTTCAATAATCTCGGGCGGCCGCTGTATTCGACCTGGGTGAACTGGGGGCGGAACACGATCGGAACAGTGCCATTCGTAATGCTCGGAAGCACTGTCATGGGCGCACCGGGCGTGATGATCGGGCAAGCCTTGGGGGGCGTACTCTTTGCGGCGATCGGAGTATGGGGAGCCTTGATGCTCATGACTCGTCAACGCGAACGCCTGCCGCCGACCCCAAGGGCCACTGACTAGACGCATCAGCTTTCCAGCCAGAAGGCCTCGGTCAGGGGAACCTCGAGCTCGCGGGCGATCCGGAATGCGACTTCGAGGGAAGGGGAGTACTTGTTCCGCTCGATCGCGATGATCGTCTGCCGCGATACGCCCACGGCGTCCGCGAGCGCCTGCTGGGTCATTCCTCCGCGTAATTCGCGCAGCGTGCGTAGGTCATTACCCAGCATTGCTCAGATTCCGCGTCGATAGAGTATGAGTTCCAACCCTCTGCCGAGCATTTCCGAAGCGACCAGAACCGCCACGAGCAGGTTACCAACCAGAAAGAGGTCAACGTTCAGCCGGTCGAATTGCGAGGCGACGACGATGTGTCCGATCACCCCTATGACGCCGATTTCCAGCACAAGCTTCTCGACCCATGCACCGCGTAGCTGGATTGAGCGATCACGTTCATCGTGTGTCTCCTCGTCTCCCCGGCCGGCGATGATTGCGTGATAGACGGCCTCGATCACGATCAGCAGCACGACGGCCACGATGGCCACGGTGGCCATTTCCGCAGGATTCCTGTTCCCGGTGGCCAGCATTCCGTACACGGCCTGGAAGTAGAAAAGGCCTGTGAAGCCGACTGCGATGATGGTCGCTAGCCGCGAGCGTTCGTTAAAACTCCATGGGGTCATTGCTTGTCGCTCCTGGGTGTAAAATATCTTGTACAATTGTATAAGATCTTAGACCTAGGTACAAGATTTTTTACATCAGGATTTCGGGAAACCGCGCTGAAGCGACTTGTTTCTGTCGACAAACGCCCCATGTTGGACTCGAACACGCACATGGAGGCCCCGCATGACCACCCAGACCGCCGACGCCGGCAATGAGAAGGTGACCCTCGGCTTCGAAACCGAAGCTCGCCAGCTCCTCAAGCTGATGATCCACTCGCTCTACTCCAACCGGGAGGTGTTTCTACGCGAGCTGGTTTCCAACGCTTCCGATGCCGCCGACAAGCTCAGGTTCGAAGCGCTCGCTGCGCCCGAACTCCTGGAGGAAGATCCGGAACTTCGCATTCGCATAGAGGTAGACAGCGCCGCGCGCGAGCTCAGGATCACGGACAACGGCATCGGGATGAGCCGGGAGGAACTGATCGAGAATCTGGGAACCATCGCCCGCTCCGGTACCGCTCGCTTCCTCGAGCAGCTCACCGGCGACGAGCAGAAGGACTCGCAATTGATCGGCCAGTTCGGGGTCGGCTTCTATTCATCGTTCATCGTTGCCGACCGCGTAACGGTCGAGACGCGTCGTGCCGGCTCAGAGGCCGGCAGCGGGTGGCGCTGGAGTTCTACCGGAGAAGCGGATTACGAGCTTGAGCCCTGTGCCCGGAGTGAGCGTGGATCGACGGTGATCCTGCAACTCAAGGCTGATGCCGAGGAGTATCTCGAGGCCTTTCGCCTGCGCTCGGTGATCAAGAAGTATGCGGACCACATCGCAATCCCGGTGCAGCTTGCCACCCCCGTGACGGCTTCCGACGAGGAGGGCGAAGGCGGCAATGAGGACGCCGCCGAGGCCGCCGCCGAGGCCTTCGAGACGGTAAATGCAGCACGTGCCCTCTGGACGCGCCCCCGTAACGATGTGACGGATGACGAATACGGAGAATTCTACCGCCACGTTTCCCATGACTTTGAGGACCCGCTCACCTGGAGCCACAACCGGGTCGAGGGTAAGCACGAGTACACCTCGCTCCTCTACGTCCCCAAGCGAGCGCCCTTCGATCTGTACAACCGCGATACGCCGCGAGGGCTCAAGCTGTACGTGAAGCGCGTATTCATCATGGATGACGCCGAGCAGTTCCTGCCGCTCTATCTGCGTTTCGTTCGCGGCGTCGTGGACTCGGCTGATCTGCCGCTCAATGTGTCCCGGGAAATCCTTCAGGAAGATGACCGCGTGGACGCCATTCGTGGCGCGCTCACGAAGCGGGTCCTGGATCTGCTCGAGAAGCTGTCCCGCGATGATGCAGAGCAGTACCAGACCTTCTGGGACGAACTCGGTCAGGTGCTCAAGGAGGGGCCGGCGGAAGACTTTTCCAATCGTGAGCGCATTGCCGGACTGCTGCGCTTTGCGTCAACCAAGGGCGATGGCGCGAAGCAGCAGACCGCGCTCGCGGAATATGTCGAGCGCATGCGCGATGGTCAGAAGGAGATCTACTACGTAACCGGCGATGCCTTTGCCGCCGCAGCAGGGTCTCCGCATCTGGAACTCTTCCGCAAGCACGACGTCGAAGTGCTGCTGCTCACGGATCGCCTCGACGAGTGGCTCATGAGCCAGCTGGGCACCTTCGATGACAAGCCGCTGAAGGACGTCGCGCGCGGTGAACTCGATCTTGAAGCGCTGGGCATCGAGGACGAGGCCGAGACGGCGGGTGAGGACGGTGACGATAGCGACGCCGACGGTGCGATCAAGCGCATCGAAGCCGCGCTCGGCGATCGCGTCGAATCGGTCCGCAGCACGCGCCGATTGACGGAGTCGCCCGCCTGCCTTGTCGTTCGCGACGACGATCTCGGGCCGCAAATGCGTAAGCTGCTTGAGAATGCCGGACAGGAAGTGCCCGAGATGAAGCCGATCCTGGAGGTGAACGCAAAGCACGTGCTCGTGCGCCGTCTGGCTGAAGCCTCTGACGAAGCGCGGGCAACGGATCTCGCAGAGGTGCTTCTGGCTCAGGCACAGCTCGCCGAGGGCGAGGCGCTCGATGACCCGGCAGCCTACGTCTCGCGTATCAACCGTCTGCTCGCTGAACTGCAATAGAGCAGTGGGCGTTGGCGCGGCGCACCGGCACACTGTGCACCGTGAATACGCCTCAGCACACGCTCAGGACCTTGCTCGGCGGCCGGGGCACCGGCCGCCGCCTCGGGTACAGCGCGCTTCTGCGCGACCAGCTGCGAATCACCCCTATGGCGGGCGCGCTTCTTCATAGGCCGGACATACGCAGTGCGCATCCTGGCGAAGGCTCGACGCTCGGCGCCCGCACGCTGGACAAAGCGCGAGCGAGGGGAGACTCGTGATCTGTTCGAGGGGGCGTTAGATGCGCATCGTGCTGATGCGTCATGGCCACGCTGAACGCGCGGGGATGGACCCTTCCCTGAGTGCAGAAGGGCGCGTGGCCGCGTCTGCAGCCGCGCGAGAACTCGCGCGCACGGGTGGAGCGCAGCGCATCGCCCATTCGCCGCTGCGTCGCGCCGTTGAAACCACATCGCTGGTGATCGAGGCGTGCGGTGATGTTGCGCGTGTCGAATCGAAGCTTCTGCTTCCGAACGCAGCACCGGATCGGGCCGGCGTCCAGCTGATGCAGTGGGGCGCAGACGTCGACACGCTGCTAGTGGTCGCGCATCTGCCATTGCTGCCTGGGCTCTCACGCTGGCTGTGCGACCGTCTTCTCCCTTTCGAGCCGGCAGACACCTGGTGCCTGGAGGCGGATACGGCGAGTGCCTGGCGAGGCACTTTCGCAGTGGTCGACGAACGCTCGTGACGGCCTCGCAGGTCTGGTTCCTGTATCTGGTTCGGACAGCGCGAAATACGCTGTACACAGGCATTACCAAAGATCCTCAGCGCAGGCTCGAGGAGCATTCAGGCGGCAAGCGCGGCGCGCGCGCGCTGCGCGGCAAAGGCCCGCTCGAACTTGCCTTTGTGCACGGGCCGATCGGCCGTCGCCACGCGGCGCAGCTGGAGGCGGCCGTCAAGGCACTCGACAGGTCCGCGAAGGAAGAAGTGGTCGCGGGGAGGCGCCATCCGGATACGCTCCTTGCAGAACGACAGGGAGAGCTCGAATGAGAACCCGCATCGGCGGCGGCGATGGCGATGAAGCACTTGATGCGCTGAAAACGGTCCGCGATTGGATTCGCTGGACGAACAGCCGCTTAGAGGATGCGGATCTGTATTTTGGTCACGGAACGGACGAGGCCTGGGATGAGGCTGTCGCGCTTGTCGGTGGCGCGCTGCGTATCCCGCCGGATCGCCTGGAGCCGATGCTTTCGGCACGCGTCACGCGCGCTGAGGGCGTCATACTTCTCGGCTTGCTCGAGCGTCGCATCGAAGCGCGCGTACCGGTGCCCTACCTGGTGGGCCGCGCATGGCTTGCAGGCGTCGAATTCGTCGTCGACGAACGCGTGATCGTGCCTCGCTCTCCAATCGCTGGCCTCCTCGACGAGGGGCTCGCGCCTTGGCTCGTGACGGAACCGCTGCGGATTCTTGATCTGTGTACAGGCAGCGGTTGCCTCGGCCTGCTGGCGGCCCTTGTCTATCCGGACGCAGAGGTGGTGCTTGCCGATCTCAGCGCCGACGCGCTCGAGGTCGCGCAGACGAATGTCGAGCGGCTCGGACTCTCGGACCGGGTGACCTTGCGCCAAGGGGATGGCCCGGCGGCACTGGGTCCGGAGGTCCCTTTCGATCTCGTGATCTGCAATCCGCCTTACGTGAACGCGTCCGATCTGGCGACGATGCCCCAGGAATTCGCGTCTGAGCCGACCATGGCGCTTGCCGGAGGTGAGGACGGCCTGGCACTCATCTCGGCGTGGCTGCCCGTGCTCCCGGCCCACATGACCGACGGTGCGGTGCTCGTGCTCGAACTCGGCAATTCGGCACCAGCGCTCGGGGTTCGCTTTCCGGAGCTGTCCGTGAGCTGGCCGGCCCTGGAGACCGGCGGCACGGGCGTGCTCGTCATTACAGCCGAAGACCTGAGAACGCTGACTGCGGGATGAGCCGACCCTGCTATCATCGCGCGCCTCCGAGGCGTGCCAGGTAGTTCAATGTCCGGCAACAGTTTCGGTCGCGCGTTCACCGTGACCACTTTCGGCGAGAGCCATGGCCCCGCTCTGGGGTGCATCGTCGACGGCTGTCCCCCTGGACTCCCGTTGGACGAGGCGCTCATTCAGCGCGATCTCGATCGCCGTCGCCCCGGCACCTCCAAGTATGCGACGCAGCGCCGGGAACCGGATGCCGTGCGAATCCTGTCCGGCGTGTTCGAGGGTCTGACGACGGGTACGCCGATCTCGCTGCTCATCGAAAATACCGACCAGCGCTCGCGCGACTACTCAAACATCAAAGATACCTATCGCCCCGCACATGCGGATCTGACCTACGATGCGAAGTACGGCTTCCGCGACTACCGAGGAGGCGGCCGGTCATCTGCCCGCGAGACGGCTGCGCGGGTCGCTGCGGGAGCGATCGCACGGCGCTATCTCGAATCTCGCGTGGGGATTCGCATACGGGGTTATCTGTCCCAGATGGGCGATCATCGCCCGTCGCGCCATGACTGGTCCGCCATTGATCAGAATCCCTTCTTCTGGCCGGATCCGGATCAGGTGCCGGCGCTCGAGGCGACGATCGACGCCCTGCGGCGGGAAGGAGACTCGGTGGGCGCGCGCGTGACGGTCGTTGCCGACAATATGCCGCAGGGGCTGGGCGAGCCCGTGTTCGACAAGCTCGATGCTGATCTCGCTCACGCGCTGATGGGCATCAACGCCGTCCGTGGCGTCGAGATCGGAGACGGCTTTTCGGTGGTCTCTCAGAAAGGCAGCGAGCACCGCGATGAAATCACTCCGGACGGATTCCTGAGCAATCACGCGGGCGGCACGCTGGGGGGGATTTCTTCTGGTCAGGACCTGATCTGTCACCTCGCGCTGAAGCCCACCTCCAGTATCCGAGTGCCCGGTCGCAGCATCGATCGCGCGGGCAACGAAACTGAGGTGGTGACCAATGGGCGGCACGATCCCTGCGTCGGCGTGCGCGCCACGCCGATCGCAGAGGCGATGGTTGCGCTCGTGCTGATGGACCATCTACTTCGGCATCGTGCCCAGAATCCGAATCGGGCTCCCGCAACAAACGACTGACCCTTACCGCTGTCGGACCGCTTTGCTATGCGTGATCCGCGCGTGCTTCCAGTGATTGGACGAATGCGCGAGCCGCGTTTGAGGGCGTCCGCTCCGGATGGCAGACCCAACCGAGTTCGCGGCGCAGCCCCGGGGCGCCGATCACGTCAAGGGGTCGTAGACCCTCTCCAATCATGGTTTCTGGCAGCACGGTCCAGCCGAGCCCGATGCGCGTCATCATCTGGATGGTTTCAAGGTAATTCGTTGTCAGCGTGCGGACGAGATCTAAGCCCGCCGCCTCGAACATGCCCGTGACGATTCGCCCGGTATAGGTTCCAAGCCCAGGCAGCACAGCAGGGCGCTCCGCGAGGCGCGCCAGCGGAACGGGGCCGATCCGGGCAAGCAGATCATCGGCCGCGACCGCGAAGGTCAGCGGATCGTTCCAGATCAGATGGCTCTCGAGCGGTGGCACACCGCCGGGTGCAAGGGTGACTACGGCGAGGTCAAGGTCGCCATGTAGAAGCGCCGCGTGGGCCGCCTCCGAATCGAGGAAGCGGATGTCGAGTTCGACGTCTGGAAAGGCGCGGCTGAAGTGGCGCAACACGGGAGGCAATCGATGCAGACCGATGTGGTGAGAGGTGCCGAGGGCGAGAGGGCCGCTGACGCGCCCGCTGAGATCACGGAGCAGCGTGCGGGTTTCTTCGAGTTCCGCGAGGAGGCGGCGCGCTCGGGGCAGGAGCGCGCGGCCGGGCTCGGTCAGGCTGATCTGGCGTCCGATCCGATCGAACAGGCGGACCTCCAGGCGGCGCTCGAGCGTCGCGATGCGTCGGGATACCGCAGACTGCGTGAGGTGCAGTGATTCGGCCGCCTGTGAGAAGGAGCTGAGTTCCGCGACGGCGAGAAAAGCGGCGAGTTCGGGCGTGTCCATTCAGCTAAAGAGCTTCTATGCGTTCTGCGCATTCTAATCATTCCTATAATGCGTTTGCCTCATCCGGGACGGGGTCGCAGAATCCGCGCCCTCGAATGCTGGGACGGCTCCGACATGGCCAGAACGCTCTACGACAAACTCTGGGATTCACACGTCGTAAAAGCACGCGACGACGGTTCGGCGCTGCTCTACATCGACCGGCATCTGCTTCACGAGGTGACCTCGCCGCAGGCCTTCGAAGGACTGCGCCTGGCCGGTCGTTCGCCCTGGCGCCTGGATGCGAACCTCGCCACGCCTGATCACAATGTGCCCACCACCGATCGGGCGCGCGGCATCGAGGGTATCGAGGAGGATACGGCGCGGATTCAGGTCCAGACCCTGGACGAGAACTGCGACGAGTTTGGCATTCTTGAGTTTCGCATTCGCGATCCGCGCCAGGGCATCGTCCACGTCGTCGGCCCGGAGCAGGGTGCGACCCTGCCGGGCATGACCGTCGTCTGCGGTGATTCGCACACCTCGACCCATGGCGCGCTCGCCGCACTGGCGCACGGCATCGGAACCTCCGAGGTCGAGCATGTGCTTGCAACCCAGTGCTTGGTGCAGAAGAAGGCGAGGAACTTCCGGATCGACGCGCGCGGCGGGCTGGCCCCTGGCGTGACGGCGAAGGATCTGGCGCTTGCGATCATTGGTCGTCTCGGCACGGCGGGCGGCACCGGTCACACCTTCGAGTTCGCAGGCGAAGCGGTGCGCGGCCTGTCCATGGAAGGCCGCATGACGCTGTGCAACATGTCGATTGAGGCGGGCGCCCGGGCGGGCGCGGTGGCCTTCGACGACGTCACTCGCGAGTATGTGAGGGGGCGCCCCTTCGCCCCGACAGGCGAAGCCTGGGAGCGCGCTGTTGACGCATGGCGTGATCTCGTCAGCGACGAGGATGCCGTCTTCGATCGCGAGCTCGTCCTCGACGCTGCGGCATTGCAGCCGCAGGTCACCTGGGGCACTTCGCCTGAAATGGTTGCCGACGTACAAGGCCGCGTGCCGGATCCGGCCGACGCTCGGGACGCTGTACAGAAGGAAGGCTGGATGCGAGCGCTAGAGTACATGGGCCTTCAGCCCGGTCAGGCGATCACGGACATCCATCTGGATCGCGTTTTCATCGGGTCGTGCACGAATTCGCGCATCGAGGATCTGCGAGCAGCGGCGTCCGTGGTGAGGGGGCGCAGCGTCGCGAGGCGCGTCAAGCAGGCCATGGTCGTGCCGGGCTCTGGACTTGTTAAGCAGCAGGCGGAGCAGGAAGGTCTACACCAGGTGTTTCTCGATGCGGGCTTCGAGTGGCGCGATCCGGGCTGTTCCATGTGCCTTGCGATGAATCCTGATCGCCTGGGCGACCGGGAGCACTGCGCCGCGACGTCGAATCGGAACTTCGAAGGGCGTCAGGGTCATGGCGGGCGTACGCACCTGGTAAGCCCGGCGATGGCCGCTGCCGCCGCCGTGGCCGGGCACTTCGTTGATGCGCGCGAGATGACGGGAGGTGCCGCATGAAGGCGTTTACCACGCATGCAGGATCGGTCGCGCCGCTTGATCGTGCGAACGTCGACACCGACCAGATCATTCCGAAGCAGTTTCTGAAATCGATCCGCCGGACCGGCTTCGGCGACAACCTCTTCGACGGCTGGCGTTACCTGGATGAGGGCGACCCGAGCAAGACGCCCAACGAGCGTGAGATCAATCCAGACTTCGTCCTCAACGCGCCCCGCTATCAGGGTGCGACGATCCTGCTCGCGCGCGAAAACTTCGGCTGCGGCTCAAGCCGTGAGCACGCCGTCTGGGCCCTCGAGGAGTACGGCTTTCGTGCCGTAATCGCGCCAGATTTCGCTGACATCTTCCACAACAACTGTTTCAAGAACGGGGTGCTCCCGATCGCTCTGCCTGCCGAGGTCGTGGACGCCTTCTTCGACGGGGCCGCAGCGGGCCTCGAACTCGAGGTCGATCTGCCGGCACAGGTCGTACGCACGCCGGATGGCGCAGAACACGCCTTCGACGTCGACCCGTTCCGTAAACGGATGCTGGTCGAGGGGCTTGACGAGATCGGGCTGACCCTTCGGGACGCCGAAGACATCCGAGAGTACGAGCGGAGCCGGCGCGAGCGCGCCCCCTGGTTGTTCGACGCGATCTGCTGATTGTCCCCACCGACACGAACGAGACGAACGAGATGAGCAAGAAGATCCTGATCCTGCCCGGCGACGGCATCGGCCCGGAGGTGATGCAGCACGTGGTGCGCCTGCTTGCTGCGGTGCAGGCGCAGACGAACGTACGCCTCGAACTGGAACACCGGCTCGTCGGTGGCGCGGCCATAGACGCCGAAGGCGCGCCGCTGAGCGACGACACGCTCGCCGCCGCGCAGGCAGCCGACGCGGTATTGCTCGGCGCCGTCGGCGGTCCGAAGTGGGACGAACTGCCCATGCCGGAGCGCCCCGAACGTGGGCTCCTAGGTCTGCGCAGCGGCCTTGGCCTGTTTGCGAATTTCCGGCCCGCGATCCTGTTCCCGCAGCTGGCGGCTGCGTCCTCGCTGAAGCCGGATCTGGTTGCAGGCCTCGATATCCTTATCCTGCGCGAGCTCACGGGTGGTATCTATTTCGGCGAGCCGCGGGGCGTGGAGACGCTTGAGGACGGAACGCGGCGGGGCTTCAACACCTATGTCTATAGCGAAGCAGAGATCCGACGCATCGCGCGCCTCGGCTTCGAGACGGCGCAAAAAAGAGGCGGGCGCCTGTGCTCCGTGGACAAGGCGAACGTGCTGGAGGTGACCGGCCTGTGGCGCGAACTCGTTGACGACGAGAGCCGTGCCTTCCGGGACGTCGAGCTGTCCCACATGTACGTCGACAATGCCGCCATGCAGCTCGTGCGTGCGCCGAAGCAGTTCGACGTCATCGTCACAGGCAACATGTTCGGCGACATCCTCTCCGACGTCGCAGCAATGCTGACGGGCTCACTCGGCATGCTGCCGTCGGCGTCGTTGAATGCGTCAGGGCAGGGCATGTACGAACCTGTGCACGGTACGGCGCCGGACATCGCCGGCCAGAACATCGCCAATCCGCTGGCAACCCTCCTGTCCGTCGCGATGATGTTCCGTTACAGCCTCGATGCCGCGTCCATTGCAGATGCGATCGAGGGTGCGGTCTCTGATGTGCTTGATGCGGGCCATCGAACGGGCGACATCGTCGGCGACGGTGATGCAGCGCCACTGGGGACGGATGCGATGGCGGACGCAGTCATTGAAGCTTTGGCCGTGCGCCTCGGAGGTGCGGCATGAGCACTATCGACATCGCCATCGCCGGCGCCACCGGCGCTGTCGGAGAGGTCCTGCTCGAGATCCTCGCCGAGCGTGACTTCCCGGTGGGCCGCCTGTATCCCCTGGCCAGCGCACGCTCCGCGGGCACTACGGTGATGTTCAAGGGGCGTCCGATTCTCGTGGAGGACATCGCGGCCTTCGACTTCGCCAAGGTGAAGCTCGGTCTGTTCTCGGCTGGCGGTGATGTATCGGCCGAGTACGCGCCGAAGGCTGCGGCGGCCGGCTGCGTCGTCATCGACAACACTTCGAAGTTTCGCTACGAGGACGATATTCCGCTCGTGGTCGCGGAGGTGAATCCGGAGGCGCTTGCAGGCTTCAGGAATCGCAACATCATCGCGAATCCGAACTGCTCGACCATGCAACTCATGGTCGCCCTGAAGCCCCTCCACGATGCTGCGCACATCGAACGAATCAACATCGCGACGTATCAGGCAGTATCTGGCGCGGGTCGAAAAGGGGTGGATGAGCTCGCGTCCCAGACGGCGGCACTCCTGAACGGACGCCCGGCGGAGCCCTCGGCGTTTACGAAGCAGATCGCTTTCAACGCGATACCGCACATCAATTCGTTTGAGGAAAACGGATACACGACGGAAGAGATGAAGCTTGTCTGGGAGACGCGGAAGATCCTGTCGTCGCCCGAGATACGCGTGAACCCGACCTGCGTGCGGATTCCAGTCTTCTACGGACATTCGGAAGCTGTGGCGATTGAGACCCGTCAGCCCCTGAGCGCCCAAGAAGCGAGGGCGCTACTTGAGGTGGCGCCGGGTGTAACGGTGATCGACGAGCGTGCAGATGGTGGCTATCCGACGGCGGTACCCGATGCCTCTGGTACGGACCCAGTTTTCGTTGGCCGTATCCGCGAGGACATCTCGCACTCGAATGGCCTGAACCTTTGGGTGGTCTCCGACAACGTTCGCAAGGGCGCGGCGCTCAACAGTGTACAAATCGGAGAGCTTTTGCTAAAAGAGCTTTCATAAAGAGTACTTAGTTCACAATACGCACGCGATTTCTAGGTTAGCGTGCCAAGCAATAGTGTTCGTTGAAAGCATTCGCAGGGTTGGCGTTCGCCACGGCTGCGGTCTTCGCTTGGCAGCGCTCGTGCGCGGTGGCCGCGGCTGCCGCCGGGAAGGAAGGGCAGACGGTATGACTCGCAAGCTGGCGCTGGTCCTGGCGTTGTGTCTGGGACTCGTTCACCAGGCAGCCTTTGCGCTTGGGCTCGGCGAGATTGACGTTGAATCGGCGTTGAACCAGCCCTTCTCCGCGACGATCGAGCTCCGCAACAGCGAAGCGCTCGAGCGTAACGAGATCATCGCAACGCTTGCGTCCGTCGAGGACTTCGAGCGCGTCGGCGTCGAACGATTCTTTTTCCTTTCGGACCTCACATTCGAAACCGTTCTCGGTGGTGCCGAAGGCTCTGTGCTTCGCGTCACGAGCCGGCAGCCGATCACGGAGCCCTTCGTCAACTTCGTGGTCGAGGTGCTCTGGCCGTCGGGGCGCCTGCTCAAGGAGTTCACGGTACTTCTCGATCCGCCAACCTACGCAGCTCGGCCCGTTGCGGCGCCACGGCTGCCGGAGGCCAGCACTTCTGAGCTGCCCGGTCTCCGCCTGCCCGACGAAGCGCCGTCACCGAGCGTCACGACCGCTAGCGGAACTGCGAGCAGGACTGCGAACGGAACCGCAAGCGGAACGGGGGCCCTTCTTGGTGACACCTATGGCGTTACGGACCGCAACGACACGCTTTGGACCATTGCGCTCCAGGTGCGTCCGGACAGCAGCTTCTCAGTGCATCAGACAATGCTCGCACTGCTGCGCCTCAATCCCGAGGCGTTCATAGGCAACAACATCAACCAGCTGAAGGCCGGCTATGTGCTGCGCGTCCCGGATGCGACCGAGATTCGTCGTCTGGCGTTGGCGGATGCTGTCGTTCAGGTGAACGAGCAAAACAATCGTTGGCGCTCCGGGCTGGATCGTGCGCCCCTGGATGCTCGCGAGACGGTGGCAGAAACACGAGGCGACGGTCGGAGCAGCGGCGAACTGCGGCTCGTTTCCGCTACAAGTGCCGGGTCAGCGAACGGGGCGGCGCAGACGAGTGTCGCCGAGCTGGGCGAAGCGCCGGCCACAGGCAGTTCCGAGGGGAGCGCTCTGCGCTCCGAGCTCGCTTCAGCGCAGGCGCAGCTGGACGGGGCAAGGCGGCAGTCCGGCACGTTGCGTAATGAGCTTGAGGCGAGCGCGGCCGAGCGTGAAGCGCTCGAGCGGCAGCTGCAGGTAAAGGACGAACAGATCGCTCAGCTCCAGCGGGCGCTTGCCGAGCAGCTTGAACAGCAGCGTGACGCGCCAGCGCCCGGTGCACCGTCATCCACGGCCGCAGCAAGCGGCCTTTTCGGTTTCAGCTGGCTTGTTATCGCAGCCCTTATCGGCGCTCTGGTGCTTCTTGGCGCCGTGGCGCTCATTGTCCTGCGCAGGATCTCGGCTGCAGGCGACGATGCCGAAGACCCGATCCTGATCGAAGAGGCGTCTGGGCGCTCGATCGACGAGACGCAGATGATGCCCGCGCTCACTGCCGCAGATCTCGCATCGACGGGGGCGGGCGGCGATGAGGAAGAGGGCGAGGACGTTCTCGCTGAGGCCGACGTCTCCATGGCGTATGGGAATTTCACGGAAGCCGCGGCATCGCTTGGCGCTGCCCTGGAGGCGGACCCGAATCGAGCCGACATTCGCCTCAAGCTCCTGGAAGTCTACGTCGAGCAGGGGGACGTGGAAGGTTTCAACGCGCAGGCGCAGGCGTTGGCGGACATTGCCGACGACGCGACCGTCGACGCAGCGGACCGACTGGCTGCACGTTTGCCCGGCGCAAGCTCTTCAAGCGGTGAGGTGACTGCCGCCGACGCAGTTGCGGCCGCGCCCCGCGACGAGGGCGGGGTCAGCCTCGACTTTGACCTCGCTGTTGACGACGAAACGTCGGAAAGTGAACCGCCGGCGGATCTGGACAGTCTCGATATAGATCTGGACCTCGGCGATTTCGATGCGGACGCCTCCGCTGGCGAAGATGCAGGCGGGCTCGATTTTGACCTTGATCTCGATGTCGACTCGGAAGATGGCGACGGTGCCGACGAGGAGATCGACATCGAGGGTCTGGAGATTGCCGGCGACGAGCCGGTCGCCGCGGAAGATGAGGAGGCGTTCGCACTCGCCCTTGAGGGGGAAGACGACGGCGACGGGGCCGAGCTTGACAGTATCGATTTCGACCTTGATCTATCGGAAGCATCTTCCGATGAGGCCGGCGACGATGAGGGCCTCGAGTTTGATATAGACGAGCTTGATGACCATCCTGACAAGGCGGATGGCAGCTTGGGCGGTGCCGACGAATCCGCCGATCGCACGTTGATCCTGGCGCGCGATGAGCTCGAGATCTCGGTCGATGACGAGACCGCTCAAGGCGCCGACGATGACGCTTTCGATTTCGACATAGATGAACTGGCGGGGCCCGAGGACGATCCGGCCTCGGGAGCGTCCGAACTGTCACTCGAGGACACGGCATCGACCCCCGATCTTGGCGCCGAAGCGTCTGACGGCGCAGAAGATGAGTTCTCTTTGGACGATCCCTTCTCACTGGACGATGGCGATGCGCTGCTGTCGGAGGATACGGGTGAGCCATCGCTCGAGATCGACGAAGCGCTTTCCCTGGGCAGCGATGACGAGGGGGCCAACGACGCCTCGGATCTCGTACTTGACGATGGCGCCGAGCCGCTGCCCGGCGCCACTGGAAGCGACGCCACCGAGCTGGACTTCGAACTCGACGATGCGTTCGATTTTGACGATGCATCCGATGCGGACGAGATCACGACCAAACTCGAACTTGCGCGCGCCTATATCGATATGGGTGACGAGGACGGCGCCAAGGAAATCCTCGAAGAAGTTGTGCGCGACGGAGACGAGGGCCAGCAGAAGGAAGCCGGTGATCTGCTCTCGCAGGTCGGTTGACGTCTCGGGGTGACGCGCTGGGCTCTAGGCCTCGAGTACGACGGCGCCGCGTTCCACGGCTTCCAGCGCCAGCCGCACCATGACCATCCAACGGTGCAGGGTTCGCTGGAGGCGGCCCTGTCGAAGATTGCGGACGAGTCGGTACGTCTCGTGTGTGCGGGGCGAACGGACGCGGGCGTCCATGCCGTTGCTCAGGTCGTTCATTTTGACTGCTCGGCCGAGCGCGATGCGCGCGCCTGGCTGCGGGGAGCGAATTCGCTGACGCCTTCAAGCCTCTCGGTTCGGTGGGCGCAGGTCGTTGACGGAGACTTTCACGCGCGGTTCAGCGCGTCTGCGCGCTCCTATCTCTACGTTCTATCCGATGGCGAGCCGGTACATGCGCTCCTGCGGGATCGCGTCGCGGCATTTCCGGAGCGCTTGGACGCGCACGCGATGGAGGAGGCGGCGCGCATCCTGATCGGTGAGCATGACTTTTCGAGCTTCCGGGCGGCGGGCTGCCAGGCGCGTCACGCGGTGCGGGAAGTGCTCCACTGCGCCGTGCATCGCAACGGAGCGCTGCTGGGCTTCGAGATTCGAGCCAATGCCTTTCTGCAGCATATGGTTCGGAATCTTGTCGGTAGCCTTGCCCTCGTAGGCAGCGGACGCCGGTCGGTTGGATGGTTCGGTGACGTCCTTGCGGCGCGGGACCGAACGCAGGCGGGGCCGGCGGCGCCTCCGGAGGGGCTTTACTTCGTAGAAGTCTCCTACCCGGATCATCCGGATCTACCTAACGTTCAGCGGCCACCGCTTCCCTGGGGGCTTGTCATGCCCCCAAGCTAGGCCACGATGCGTGATTGCTCTGCTAGACTCCGGCTTCCGGCCACGTGGGTCGGTGGGCGTCGAAATGGACGTGAATCCCGTTTTGTCCCGAACTCGAATAAAGATCTGCGGTCTGCGTCGGCCCGAGGAGGCCATCGCGGCGGCGGCGCTCGGCGTTGATGCCGTGGGGCTGAACTTCTACGAACCGAGCCCGCGCTACGTCGAGCGGGACGCGGCGTGCGAGATTGTGGCGGCCTTGCCGCCTTTCGTGACCGCCGTCGGATTGTTCGTGGACGCATCGCCCGAACAGATCGAGCGAACCCTGGAGCGCGTGCCTCTCGGGGCACTGCAGTTCCACGGCGCCGAGGATTACGAAACATGCGCGCGTTGGGGATTGCCCTTCGTCAAGGCGGTTGCGGTGCGTGATGACACGGATGTGCCTTCGCTGCTGGCGCACTGGGTGGATGCGTCTGGTGTCCAGCTCGACGCTTACCGCCCTGGCGTGCCCGGTGGCACGGGTGAGCGTTTCGACTGGAAGCGCATACCACCGGTTCGCCCTTTGCCGCTGGTGCTTGCCGGGGGCCTCGACGCACGGAACGTCGGAGAGGCGGTAAGGACAGTGCGTCCGCAGGCGGTTGACGTCTGTGGAGGTGTTGAGCGCGTGCGGGGCGTAAAGGACATGGAGCGGATGACGGCCTTCGTGGAAGCCGTCGCCTGCGCCGATGCCGAAGTTGCGGCAGGCAAGTACGACACGGGCATCGCTGAGCAAGAGGAGTCAGCGTCATGAGCGAACAGGGACAGCCTCCGGCTGCGGGTCAGTCCGTCGAGGAGACGCCGTTTGTTTCCTTCGAGGACTACAATTTCCCTGACGAAAGCGGTCATTTCGGCCGCTACGGCGGTCGCTTCGTTTCCGAGACGCTTTTTCATGCGCTCGACGAGCTGGACGCTGTCTACACGCGCTTGTCCGCAGACCCGGCCTTCCGCGCCGAACTCGCCGCCGATCTCAAGCACTACGTCGGTCGGCAGACCCCACTCTATTTCGCGGATCGTCTAACTGCGGAGCTGGGTGGCGCTCGGATCTACCTGAAGCGCGAGGACCTGGGCCATACGGGTGCACACAAGATCAACAATGCCGTTGGCCAGGCGCTCCTCGCCAAGTACATGGGCAAGACGCGGATCATCGCAGAGACAGGAGCGGGGCAGCACGGTGTCGCGTCCGCTACGGTAGCCGCGAGGCTCGGCCTCGAATGCGTGGTGTACATGGGGGCCGAAGACGTTGAGCGCCAAGCCCTCAACGTCTACCGCATGAAGCTGCTCGGCGCGACGGTCGTGCCCGTGACTTCCGGATCACGGACGCTGAAGGACGCCATGAATGAGGCCCTTCGCGATTGGGTCACGAACGTCGACGATACGCACTACATCATCGGCACGGTCGCCGGACCGCACCCGTACCCAAAGCTCGTGCGTGATTTTCATGCAGTGATAGGCGAGGAAACGCGCCGCCAGTGCCTTGACCAGATCGGGCGTCTTCCGGATGTGCTGGTTGCATGCGTGGGCGGGGGATCGAACGCGATCGGTCTTTTCCACCCCTTCATACGCGATCGCGGCGTACGAATGGTCGGCGTTGAGGCGGGCGGCGACGGCGTCGAGACCGGGCGTCACGCAGCGCCGCTGAGTGCGGGCGTCCCAGGCGTACTGCACGGCAATCGCACTTATCTGATGGAGGATGACGATGGCCAGATCATCGAGACGCACTCCATCTCCGCGGGCCTCGACTATCCGGGTGTCGGTCCCGAGCACGCCTTCCTCAAGGACATCGAGCGCGCGGAGTACCTCGCAGTAACCGATAGCGAGGCGATGGAGGCCTTCCACCGCCTGACGCGGATCGAGGGCATCATGCCCGCGCTCGAGACCTCGCACGCCATTGCGTGGGTCATCGAACATGCACCGCGAATGCGCGAAGACGAGATCATCGTCGTGAATCTCTCCGGGCGCGGAGACAAGGACATCATGACGGTAGCGCGCCGGGATGGTTTGACGCTGTGAGCCGCCTCACGGGCATATTCGAGGCGCGAAGTGCGGTGGACGAGCGCGTGCTCGTCGGCTATCTGGTCGCTGGCGATCCGCATATCACGGCGACCGTCCCGGCTATGCACGCGCTGGCAGACAATGGTGTAGACGTGATTGAAGTCGGTATGCCGTTCTCGGATCCCGAAGCGGAGGGGCCTGACATTCAGGCAGGCCATGAGCGCGCGCTCGCAGCGGGTACGCGTGTCGCTGACATCTTTGCAGCCGTACAGGCGTTTCGGGCGCGGGACGAGCGCACGGGCATTGTGCTCATGGGTTACCTGAACGTCGTTGAGCGCATCGGCGTCGACCGCTTTGTCGCGCAGGCGGTCGCAGCGGGCGTGGACGGCATGATCCTCGTGAATCTACCGCCGGAGGAGGCGGATGTACTGCGCGCTGCCTTTGAACCGCACGGCCTTGATCTCATCCTTCTCGTTGCGCCGACCACCACCGATGCACGGGCGCGGACGATTCTCGCGGCCTCCAGCGGCTTCTCCTACTACGTATCACTCAAAGGTACGACCGGGGCAGGCCATCTGGACGTGGAAGCCGTGCGCAAGAGGCTTGAGACGCTGCGTCCCCTGACGGACCTTCCTCTGGCCGTCGGATTCGGGATTCGCGATGCGGCCTCTGCGCGAGCCGTTGCGGAATTTGCCGACGCCGTGGTTGTCGGAAGCGCCATCGTCCGGAGCATGGGTGAGGGCAGTGATGACCTCGAATCCCTGCCAGCTCGCGTCGGAGGGTTCGTTTCCGAGCTGCGCCAGGCGATCGATGCCCGAAACTGATCCAGCGCCGCTGGCCACGCTCGAAGATTGGCTCCGCTATCTCGAGCACGGGCATGACGTTGCGATCGACCTCGGTCTGGAGCGCGTCCACTCGGTGTGGGTCGCACTTGGGGCCCCGCATCCCGGCCGACAGGTCGTCACGGTCGCGGGCACGAACGGCAAGGGCTCGACCGTGCATGCGCTCGAAGCGCTGGCACGCGCACACGGCATCAGCGTCGCGACGACGACCTCTCCTCATTTGCAGCACTTTAACGAGCGCATACGTATCGACGGCGCTGCGGTCGAGGATCAAAAGATCGTCGCGGCGTTCGAGCGGATAGAGGCAGCACGGTGCCGTGCCTGCGTGTCCCTTACGTACTTCGAAGCTGCAATCCTTGCATCGCTGCTCGTGATGGCAGAGGCAGCTCCTGATCTCGCGATCCTGGAGGTGGGCCTCGGAGGGCGACTCGATGCCGTCAACATCATCGATGCGGACCTCATGGTCATCACGCCGATCGCGCTTGACCACCAGGCCTGGCTCGGTGACGACCTTGAAGCCATCGGTGCGGAAAAAGCCGGCATCCTGCGTGCGGGGCGAACCTGCGTGCTCACGGATGCTGCGCCGCCAGAGAGTGTGCTTGAACGCGCGGCGATACTTTCGTCCCCAGTGCTTCGCATAGGCGATGCATTTGCGATCCAGAACGGCACCTACAGCGGACTGCATGACGCGAAAATATCGAAGCTCGCGAACCATCAGGTACATCCGAGCGCTCTTGCCGGGGCCCTTGCGGCATTCGAGGGCCTGGGCAGGGTCCCGGAAGCTGATGCCACTCAGCGGGCGCTCGCGAGCCTCTCTGTCCCTGGACGTATGCAGCGCGTCGACTACAACGGTCAACGATTCCTGTTGGATGTTGCGCACAACCCGCACGCGGCAGAGGCACTCGGGCGTCGAATTGCGAATCTTGGACGCATCCATCTTGTGTTTGGTGCCTTTGCGGACAAGGACGCGGGAGGCATGTTGGCACCCTTGGCAGAGCACCTTGCGAGCACCACGCTGGTACCCACGCCGGGTGCACGGGGTGCGCCTGCCCACGTGCTCTTTGAGGTGGCGCAGACCCTGCACTTACCCAGGATCACGGCGGCAGAAAGCGTGGCGTCGGGCGTGCATCAGGCTGCCCGATATGCGCATGCGGATGACTGGATCGTCATCTGCGGTTCCTTCACCGTCGTGGGCGCTGCCCTGACGGTGCTTGGAGTGCAGGTGTGATGAAGGAGCGCCAGCGTGACCGCCTTGTCGGCGCAATGATTCTCGCCTCGCTCGCCGCGATCTTCCTGCCCATGCTGTTTGATGGCGCTGGCGTCGAGCGGCGCCCGATGCCGCCCATGCCCGTTTCCGGTGATGCGCTGACAGAAACTGTGGAGGCGCTCGATCTGAGCAGCGAAACCTGGGATTTCGTTGCTGAGACGGATGCTCGTCGTGCGCACGAGACGGGGGGTGGCGTACTCGGACTCCCCGATCATGCGCCCGTCACGGAAGCGGAATTCGACGCAGAGCTCGCTGCCGGACCGACGCTCGAGGCGGATGGCACGCCGCGGGCCTGGAGTGTCCAGGTCGCAAGCTTTGCCGACATGGAAAATGCCGAGCGCCTGCGTGAACAGCTGCTCAACGATGGCCTCGAGGCGTACGTGACCGAAACGCGCGCCGAGGATCGTGTCCTCTATCGCGTCGCAGTCGGTCCGAGCCTGGACCCTGGTGCCGTGCGCCGCCTACAGGCGGATATCGCGAAGCGCTACGAGCTTGAAGGCATTGTGGTGCGCTTCGTGCTCAGCCCGCCAAGGGACTTCAATGATGACGCTGGATGACCTCGCGGTTCTGGACCTTGTCATACTCGGCACGGCGGTTGTCTCGATCCTCATCGGCGCGGTTCGCGGGTTCGTACGCGAGGCACTGTCACTCGCGGTGTGGCTGGCGGCCTTCCTGGGCGCGAATCTCGCCGCTCGGGAGGCGGGTGCACTGTTTGCCGAATGGATCAGCGATGAGTCCCTGCAGGTTCCGGTCGGCTTCGCGGCGGTGTTCGTCGTAACGCTCGTGCTGGGAAACCTTGCAATGAATCTGCTGGGGATGCTGATCGATGCGACCGGTCTGACCGGCCTCGACCGCACTCTAGGGACGCTGTTCGGCGCCGCACGCGCGGCCGTGCTCGGGGTCGTCGCGGTGGCCTTTGCAGAACCCCTTCTCGGTGAAACGAGCTGGTGGCAGGCTTCGCGCTTCGTGCCTTATCTCGTCGAGGCTCAGGTCGAGACATTTGATGCCTTCGACCGTATCGCGGATGTCGTGCGGGATTGGTTTGGGCGAGCCACGGACAACGGGAATCAGTTGCTTGAATCCGGCGTCAACCATGGTTGACCTCCACCTGACCACGTTCGGTCTGCCTTAGGAGAACGCTCATGTGCGGCATTGTCGGCATAGCGGGACGACAACCCGTCAATCAGCGCCTGTACGACGCGCTCACGGTGCTGCAGCACCGCGGTCAGGACGCCGCTGGGATCGTGACCAGTGAGGGCCGCAAGCTGAACATGCGCAAGGCAAACGGCCTGGTGCGCGATGTCTTTCGCCTCGACCACATGCAACGCCTGGTAGGCAATACGGGTATCGGCCACGTTCGTTATCCAACCGCCGGTAGCGCGAGCGCGGCAGAAGCGCAGCCCATGTACGTGAATTCTCCTTACGGGATCATGCTGGCGCACAACGGTAATCTGACGAATGCGGATGCGCTCCAGAAGGACCTCTTCCGCAGCGACCTTCGGCACATAAACACGGAGTCGGACTCCGAGATCCTGCTCAACGTGCTCGCGCACGAGTTGGGTGCACGCGGCCGCCACACGCCTGCGCCAGATGACATGTTCGACGCGGTCGCAGCCGTTCATGCGCGTTGCCGCGGGGCCTATGCGGTTGTTGCCTTGATCGTTGGCCACGGCATCCTCGCATTTCGCGACCCGCTTGGAATTCGCCCGCTCGTATACGGGAAGCGCGCGACGGAAGACGGCGCCGAGTACATGATTGCATCGGAATCCGTGGCGCTGGATGTACTTGGCTTCGAAAGGGTGCGCGACGTGGCCCCGGGGGAGGCGGTATGGATCGATGCCGACGGGGCCTTGCACAGTCGTCAATGCGCCGAGCGCCCGGAACGGGTTCCGTGCATTTTCGAGCATGTCTATCTCGCTCGACCCGACTCCATCATGGACGAGGTGTCTGTCTACAAGTCTCGCCTGCGCATGGGTGAACGGCTCGCTGAACGTATCCTCGGTCACTTTTCTTCGGCGTCTCACGATATTGACGTCGTGATCCCCATCCCGGAAACGTCGCGTACGGCCGCGCTCCCGCTCGCGCACCAGCTAGACGTGAAGTACCGAGAGGGCTTCGTTAAGAATCGCTACATCGGCCGAACCTTCATCATGCCCGGACAAAACGAGCGCAAGAAGTCGGTGCGCCAGAAGCTCAACGTCATTGATCTGGAGTTTCGCGGCAAGAACGTGCTGCTCATAGATGATTCGATCGTGCGCGGGACGACGTCGAGGCAGATCGTCGAGATGGCTCGCGAGGCGGGAGCGAACAAGGTCTACCTTGCCTCTGCGGCGCCGCCGGTGCGTTTCCCGAATGTCTACGGCATTGATATGCCGGCACCGAGCGAATTCGTCGCGCATGAGCGCACGGAGGAAGAGATCGGTCGCGAAATTGGTGCAGACTGGCTGATCTACCAGCGCCTTGACGATCTGGTGCAGTGCGCCGCGGAAGGCAACCCCGAGATCAAGCGCTTCGAATGCTCCGTTTTCGACGGTAACTACGTGACCGGCGACGTCGACGCAGACTATCTCGCCCGCATTGCAGGTGCGCGCAGCGATCTTGCCAAGGCGCAGCGGACGCTTCGCGGCGCTGAAGACGTCAAGCCAACTGCGGATCTTCACGATCACGTTTGATACTCACGGACGCGCCGCAACGAACCATGCTCTTACGGGGGCAACCCATCTGGTGGACGGAAAGGCATGCGAGAGCAACTTCAGGGCGTCATCGAGCAGGTCGGTGGCGTACTTCTCGGTAAGGACCAGCAGATTCGACAGGCGCTCGCCTGCCTGCTTGCCGGTGGGCATCTGCTGATCGAGGACCTGCCCGGGATGGGCAAGACGATCCTCTCCCACGCACTCGCGCGTACGCTGGGTCTAAGCTACAACCGGATTCAGTTCACCTCTGACGTGCTGCCCGCTGACATTCTCGGCATCTCGATCTTCGATCGGAACAGCGCCGACTTCCGTTTTCATCCGGGGCCCGTGTTTGCGCAGGTCGTGCTTGCAGATGAAATCAACAGGACGACGCCAAAGACTCAGAGCGCGCTGCTGGAGGCGATGGAAGAGGGACAGGTGACCGTGGAAGGCGAAACGCGGGCGCTGCCTGAGCCATTCTTCGTCATCGCCACGCAGAATCCGTCCAGTCAGGCAGGTACGTACCCGCTGCCGGAGTCGCAGCTGGATCGCTTTCTCATGCGCATAGAGCTCGGCTATCCGGATCCCGTGGCCGAGCGTGAGCTCATGCGCGGCCAGGACCGCCGCGAGATGCTCGAGACCATCGAGCCGAAGCTCACGGTCGAAGCGCTCGGCGCGCTGCAGGCGGCCGTTCGTGAGGTTCAGTCCACGGATGCGCTCCTCGACTACCTTCAGCGGATCGTTGCCCACTCCCGCAATGCATCGGAGTTTGCGTGGGGATTGTCTCCCCGGGGAGCACTCGCACTGCTCCGCGCAGCGCAGGCCTGGGCATTCATCGACGGTCGAGATCACGTTCTGCCAGAAGACGTGCAGGCGGTTCTGCCCCCCGTCGTGGAGCACCGCCTGCGTGAGGCGGCAGGGCAGGGTGGAGGGATTTCGGGGGTTGCCCTTGCGCAGCGACTACTGGCGGTCGTAGATGTGGTGAGCTGAGATTTGACTGAACGCGCGACTGTGGAAGAAGACCGCGCTCAACGCACTCTGGCTGGGACAATCATCGGCGCGGAGATGCCGGCGGGTCGCTGGCGCGCATGGCTGGATCGTCGTATTCCGCCGCGCCGGGTAATCGTTCTCAATCAGCGCAACATTTTTATTTTCCCGCCTCAGCAAGGGCTGGCCTTCGTCCTGCTGATCGTCTTGCTCGTTCTCGGCGGCATCAACTATCAGAATTCACTGGTGTTCGGACTTGCCTTCCTGCTCGCGAGCCTCTTCGCGGTCACGATCGGGCATACCTATCGAAACCTCGCCGGCATGGAGATCGAGGCAGCCGGCGCCACGCCTGTGTTTGCGGGGGAACACGCGCTCTTCTCACTTCGGATCGCGCGCCGAGGCAAACGCGGGCATCACGCCATTCGCATCGGTTGGCCCGGCGAACCCGCGCAGGCCTTCGATCTGGACGAAGAGAGCGAAGTCCGAGTTCGCATTCCAGTGCCCGCGGAGCATCGAGGTTGGCTGGATCCCGGGCGCTTCCGACTCGAGACGTACTGGCCCCTTGGCCTGCTCAGGGCCTGGACGTGGATCGACGTCGATCAACGTGCGCTGGTGTACCCGGCGCCGCTTTCCGGAGCTCCGCCGGCGGCGGCAAATGTCGCGAGCGGCGAGGGCGATGCTGTCGTGCGCGGCGGCAGTGACGACTTCCTGTCGCTGAAAGAATACCGGCCGGGTGATCCGCTCAAGCACGTCGCCTGGAAGTCTTTCGCACGTGAAGGCGAGATGATGGTGAAGGAATTCGGCGCCTATGCGGACAAGCGTCTGTGGCTCGACTGGGATGCGCTTCCCGGTCTCGACGTCGAAGCGCGCCTCTCGCGCCTGACCGCATGGGCTCTCGAACTGGACCGGCGCGGGGATGCCTTCGGTCTCCGCATTCCAGGGTTCGTGATCGATCCGGATAGCGGATCGGAGCATCGGACACGCGTGCTGCGACGTCTCGCCCTCTTCGGGCTTGCTGAAGAGGATTCGCCGTGAGCGTCGGCGTTCTCGATCAGATTCCGCGCTCCTCCCTTGCACTGCTGCTCGTCGCTCAGGGCGCAGTGATCGCGCCTCACGTAGCCCGCATCCCGGTGTGGGTCACCGGGGTCTGGCTGCTTTGCGTCGTCTGGCGCGTACTTGTTTATCAGGGGCGCTGGGGCTATCCGGGCACCGCGGTAAAGGCAGGCCTGATCCTGATCTCGGCCGTAGGCGTGGGCACCAGCTATGGCCAGCTGTACGGCCTCGATCCGACGTCCGCGCTGCTGATTCTCGCCTTTTCGCTGAAGCTCCTGGAAACGACAGATCGACGCGATGCGCTCGTGCTCATCTACCTCGCCTATTTCGTGGTCGGTGTGCAGTTCCTCTACGACCAGGCGATGGCTGCTGCTGGCTATCAGCTGTTCGCCACTTTGCTCGTCACCAGCGCCCTGGTTGGTCTCCACGAGTCCTGGAACCGCTCGCGGTGGCGCGCGAGCGTGCGTACGTCCGCCGTTCTGCTGCTGCAGGCCGTGCCGCTCACGGTCGTCATTTTCGTGTTTTTCCCTCGAGTTGCGCCGCTGTGGTCAGTTCCGCTTCCCGACGCGGCCGCACGAACCGGCATTTCCGACTCCATGACCCCCGGCGACGTCGCCGAACTGGGTCGTTCTGCTGAGCTCGCTTTTCGCGTCGAGTTCGAAGGGGAGGTTCCGCAGCCATCCGAGCTCTATTGGCGCGCCCTGACTTTTTCCAGCTATGAACAAGGCACCTGGTCCGGCGGACAGCTACCGCCCGCGACGCGCATCGGCGAGAAATTGATCGAATGGGGCGGTCTCGGCGCCGGACAGGAACCCTGGCTCGAGCAGCTTGAACTGGGCCAGCTCACGTCCGACTACGCCGTGATCGTTGAGCCGACCTATCGGCCGTGGCTGTTTGCGCTGGACTTTGCGGAGCCGCGTTCGCCAAGAGTCGGCATCGGCAGGGACTACCGTCTCGTTGCGGGCGATCCGGTCACGTCCCGTACTCGCTACGCGGTTCGCAGCCATGCCGGTACGGTGCTCGATCCGGAATTGCCACCGTGGCTGCGCAGTCGTGAGCTGTCGTTACCCCCTGACGGCAATCTGCAGGCGCGAGCCTTCGTGCTGGACCTTGTGCGCCAGGGCTTCGAGGGCGACGCGTTGGCGCAGCGGCTGCTTCAGCATTTTCGCAATCAGCCGTTCTACTACACGCTGTCTCCGCCGACGCTCAGCGGTGATGAGATCGATCAGTTCCTGTTCGAAACGCGCCAGGGGTTCTGTGCCCACTATGCGGGGGCATTCGTGTTCATGATGCGCCAGGCCGGGGTGCCCGCTCGGGTTGTGGCGGGCTATCAGGGCGGCGAGCTCAATCCGATGGCCTCGCACCTGATCGTTCGCCAGTACGATGCGCACGCCTGGGCAGAGATCTGGCTCGATGGGCGCGGCTGGGTTCGGGTGGACCCGACCGCCGCGGTTGCGCCGGAGCGCATCGAGCGCGGGGCAGAGGCGGCCCTGGGCGAGGTTGCGTCCAGCGCGGATTCCCCATTCATCCCGGAAGGCCTGCGCGCCCTCGGCTGGGTGATGGACGCGCTCTACTACCTCGATTCTCTCGAATACCGCTGGAACGTACTCGTGCTGAGTTACGACGCAAACAGGCAAAGCGAGGTCCTCACCGATCTGCTCGGAGAGGTCACCCCCACCCGAATTGCGGTTGCCGTGTCGATCGCAGGCGCGCTCGCCATTGGATTCTCGGGGCTGGGGGTGCTGTTCGCTGCAATTCGGGAGCGCCGTCCACCGCTGCTCCGTGCCCACGATGCGTTCGGAGCGGCGTTTGCCGGGATCGGACTGCCGCGAGCGCCGAACGAATCCCCTAGGGGCTTTGCGGAACGCGTGGCCGATCACGTGCCCGACGTGGCGAGCGAGGTGCGGGAGATTGCCGGCATTCTCGATCGCGCGCTTTTCGACCCGGCAGCGGATCCCCAGCAATTGCAGCGCGTGGAGCGACGCATTCTGATGCTGCGGGCTCGGCTTGCGCTTAACGGGCTCTGGCGAACCTTCCGCTACGGGCCATTGGCCTCAATGACAAAGGGAGAAGTAGATGGCTCTGGGCGCTAGACTCATCGCATGAGCGACCGCCAATCCAATCCCCGTCGTACCCGCACGCCTTGCGTCGGGATGTGTTCGACCACTTACGGTGATCTTGTTTGCCGGGGATGTCGCCGCTTCTCTCACGAGATCGTGAACTGGAATGCATATGGAGATGAGGAAAAGCTCGCCGTATGGGCGCGCCTGAACGCCTTCAAGGAGCAGGTTGTGCTCGGGCGCATCGACGTCTTCGATCCGCACCTCCTTGATACGCGACTTCAGGCACATCGCATTCCGGTTGATCCTGACTGGGGCGAGGGCGCACGCGTCTACGAACTCCTGCGCCGCGGCGCGCGCATGATGCGACGCCTCGACGCCTACGGCTTGCGCGCACGCGCACCGTTCGAGCGTCTCGATCCAGTGGCGCTGCGCGATGAGATCGATCGCGATCTGCTGACCCTGGCCGAAGCCCACTATGAACGCTACGTGGCGGTGACGCTCCAGTTCGACGAGACAGGCTCATGACCGATCCGATCGGTTCCTTGCGGGCGTTCCTGGGCGCGGCAACGCCGGAGCCATGGTTCGAAGCAGCGATCGCCGATGAAGCCGTCCTCCTTCTGGATCATGCGAACTGTGAAAAAAAGGCTGCGTCCACGGCGCTGTCCATGGTGTTCCGATACGAGCGCCATGGTGAGCTGGTCGCGCGGATGTCGAAGCTGGCTCGGGAGGAACTTCGCCACTTCGAGCAGGTGCAAGCGATCATGAAGCGGCGTGGCATTGCCTGGCGGCCTCTGTCCGCTTCGCGCTATGCGGGCGGATTGCGGCAGCTGGTGCGGGCCGGAGAGCCGGACCGATTGATCGACCTGCTGATCTGCGGCGCCTTTGTGGAGGCGCGGTCTTGCGAGCGCTTCGCGGGCCTCTCGGGGCGCCTCGACGACGAGCTGAATCGGTTCTACGGCCGCCTGCTCAAGTCTGAGGCGCGCCACTTCGAGGTGTATCTGGCGCTCGCGGCAAGCTTCATCGATGCGCAGGCATTGCACGCGCGCATAGACGTTTTCCGGCAGTCCGAGGCGGAACTCGTCACGAAAGCGGACGCCGCGTTCCGTTTCCACAGCGGTCCGCCATCGCTTGAGGTTCAGACGCCCTCTACGAGCCGTATGCCACTGGCGTCGGCCTCAGCGTAAACAATCGGGGCGTGCTCCCAGGCGCCAAGGACCCAGCGTTCGCGCGTCACCCCATCGCGTTCCCAGCAGTGGTGGCTAGGGCGGTGGGTATGCCCGTGAATCAGGCGCGCCGCACCTTGCGCATCGAGCAGGGCATCCACGGCCGTGGGGTTCACGTCCATGATGGTGTCTGGCTTGTTCGCATTCGTTTCCCTTGAACGCGCGCGCGCCTGCGCGCCGATCGCCTCTCGCTCGGCCAGGGGACGGCTCAGCATGTCGCTGCGAAAGGCATCGCTGCGGAGGTGGGCACGCACTTGCTGATACTGCGCGTCATCGATGCACAGAGCGTCCCCATGTGCAGCCACCGTCAGCGGATCGAGGCCGTCGATCACGATTGGATCGGGTACAAGCTCCGCGCCCGACCTTGCCATGAAGGCGGCGCCCATCAGGAAGTCCCGGTTGCCGTGCATGATGCGGCAGCGCGTACCCTGCGTACTCAATAACGACAAAGCGCCGGCGACGCGTGCACCGATCGCATCGGGGCTGTCATCGCCAACCCAGAGCTCGAATAAGTCTCCGAGAATCCAGAGGGCGTCAGCGTGGCGCGCAGGACCCGCGCAAAACCGCTCGAAGGCCGCGAGGGCGGCGCCACGTTCGTCATCAAGATGCAGGTCGGAGATGAAGAGATGTTTCACGCTGCGTCGGCAAGCTCCGCAGCCTGCAGCGTGTTTTCCAGGAGTGCGGCGACCGTCATCTGGCCGACGCCGCCAGGGACTGGCGTGATCCACGCCGCGCGCTCTCGAGCGCGCTCGAATTCCACGTCACCTACCAACGAACCGTCGCCCATGCGATTGATCCCGACGTCGATAACGATTGCGCCGGGCTTGATCCAGTCACCGCGCACCAGGCCCGGCGACCCTGCCGCCGCCACCACGATGTCGGCGCGCCGAACGTGGGTTTCCGTCTCTCGGGTGAACTTGTGTGCAACGGTAACGGTGCAGCCTGCGAGCAGAAGTTCGAGGCTCATGGGGCGGCCGACGTGATTGGAAGCCCCGACGATGGTCGTGTCCAGGCCGCGCACCGGAACACCGGTTTCAGCGAGCAGGGTCATGATCCCCTTGGGTGTGCACGGCCGAAGAACAGGTCGCCGCTGTGCCAGGCGGCCCAGGTTCCAGGGATGAAAACCGTCAACGTCCTTGCTCGGGGCGATTCTGTCGACGACGGCATCTCCGTCGATCTGAGGCGGCAGAGGCGACTGCACGAGGATGCCATGGACAGCTGGATCTTCGTTCAGGCGATCGACCTCTTCGAGCAGCGCGGCCTGCGAGGTGTCCTCAGGCAACGTCAGCACGGTCGAGGCGATGCCGACTTCTTCGCAGGCATGTCGTTTGTTACGCACGTAGATGCGCGAAGCCGGATCGCTTCCAACGAGCACGACGGCGAGGCCCGGCCGTGAGCGCCCTGCGTCCGTACGCACGCGCACGCCCTCGGTCACGCGGGCACGAACATCGCGTGCGATGGCGCGACCGTCGAGCAGACGCGCACGGCCGACAGCCGACGATGTGGGTGCGTCGCCGGCTTCGAACTGAGGGGCGATCTTGCTCATGGTCGCTCGCTTAGCCGCAAAGTCACTATTCTTGCAGGAACCGAACGGCCCGTCATGGCACCTCGCGCGGCGTAAGCCTGCATTGCCGAGGCTACAACCCATCGGTAGAATCTCGCCCTCGCTGAATGACGGGCCTTCCTAAGCCTGACTGAAAGCGCTTTGAGCAGCAGCCCTCTGGGCTGCATGCAAGGCCCAGAACAAGCGCTTTTAAAGCGCTAGGATTGGGGTTCGAAAGCGCCCGTAGCTCAATTGGATAGAGCATCGGCCTTCTAAGCCGAGGGTTGCAGGTTCGAGCCCTGCCGGGCGTGCCAGATGTGCCCGCCGATGCAACGCTTGCCACGTGCGTCGACGGAAAACGGTTCTGCGGTGGGTGTAGCTCAGTTGGTAGAGCTCCGGATTGTGACTCCGGTGGTCGGGGGTTCAAGTCCCCTCACTCACCCCATATTTTCAAGGGCTTAGAAGCACAAGGCGGGATTTTTCAGGTGACACCATTGACACCAAAGGTGCCATCGAGTGTCAGAGGGGACCGCCGGATTACAGCAGGATCACCCGCGGGCTCAGGTCGCTAGTCCTGCGCGCTTCGTTGGTCATTGCGGCAAGTTTGCGGAGTCCTGTGCCGTAGGCGCGGGCGTAGCGGCGGCGCTTCCGAAGTTCCTCGTTCGCCACCTTCGAGCGCGCTTCCCCCTGACTCTACGCGCCTAACACAGCAGGCCCTCCGGGGAAGTGCCTCGGAAACCCTGCTGTGAGGATCGTTCCCAAAGCGCAGCTCAAGCTGGTCGCCGAGCAGCCATCTGGGGTGTCGAACCACTCCTGCTGCTCATTCACTTCGCCTCCTTGATGTGGACAACCTGCGCAGTCGGCCTCTGGAGCACCGACACGTTCAGCGTCGTCAACCGCTGGTTGATCGTGCTCGCTGCCTTGCCGTCCTCCTGCCACTCCTCGACGAGCCCGTCCAGCCACTGATCGGTCACGTCGACACAGGATGTGGTGCTACACCGCTTGTGGAGGTATGCGTGCACATATTTTGATTTCTGGGCCCCCTTCTGATTCTCCCACCGCTTGGCCCAAGCAGCGTCCAGGGCATTGGAGAGTAGGCGCGGCTTCGCGCGGTCCCCAGTCCCGGCAAGTGTCGTGTGCGCCACGCGCTCGGCGTCGGCACGCTCTAGGCACCCAGTGGAGACCCGCTGGCGGGTCCCCCTCCGAGTCGTTGTAGGTCAGGATGTAGATCCCATCCCTTGATCGTTTCGTCAGTCGCATCACAAAGCTCCCATTAACCTCTTGATTACAGCACTGCCCTTCTCGGTGAGGGTCAGCGGACGGCGTCGGCGATCCGAGTAGTCCGGCTTGAGGCGAAGCAGCTCCAGGCCTGGTTTGCCCGTAAACTTCACCTCTTGCAGCGACCCCAGGATGCGGCTCAGTGCCGCACTGCTGAGCTTCGTGCGCTCCTGCAGATCCTTCGTTGTCGCGAGCTCGCCTTCGATCTCCGCGCGAGCAGCGGAGATGAAGACAAGTCCTTGATGCAGCGGCGCAGACCTATCCATCTCGTCACACAGGATCTCCATCACTCGCTCAAGTGCGCGTATCGCCCGGATGTCAGCCTTCGTCGTCGTCTGCGTCATTTTGCTTCCCCTTTGAGACGGGCCCGATCGAAACGAGGACCTCTCTCTTGTGCACGATCACCTCGCAGGTGATCCAGTATCTTTTTGCGCCGGGTTCGGGCTCGGCCCACGCCCTTACGGCGTACCTCGGTACCAGCACACGTCCATTTCCATCTTCAAGCTTAACCCCGGCTTCGACGCGCAGGGCGACGATCGAGGTGTACTTGCGGAGTACGGCGGCGCCGGGAGGCAAGGAAGCCTCGTCGAACTTCCCTTTCGAGTCCGACCAGGGCATCGGTCGGTCCTTCCGGTATCTGGTCTGACCGATGTTGACAGCTTCTTCTTCCAGTGCGATCCGGCGTGCAACGTTGGCTTCCGACACGGAGGTCTCCTTAATGTGTCTTGACGTTCGCTTAGCTAGAGGGGACAGTTCGCCGCCTCAATTTGGTATCAGGGCTGAAACCCTGACGGGGCAACAAATGGACTGGTTCCATTTGTGGTTTCATTTAGGCGTGCAAGTGCTTGATTCGTGAGCGTTCGGCCCGCCTTGTGACTCCGGTGGTCGGGGGTTCAAGTCCCCTCACTCACCCCATTTTGGTTGTCGCTCGAAATCGGGCGGCGGGTATTTCGGCCCGCATGGCCGGCTCCAACGAGCCGACGCGGACCGAGGTGATCATGAGTAACGGCGCCCTGCGAGCGCCTCCTTCCCGGAAACAAGCTGACCATGGACGTATCGATCGAGACGACGTCGGGCCTCGAGCGGCGCATGACCGTTCGCCTCCCTGCGGACCGCTTCGAGACCGAGGTGACCTCCCGCCTGAAGCAGACCGCCAAACAGGTGCGTTTGCCCGGATTTCGCCCCGGCAAGGTGCCGCTGCGGGAAATCCAGCGCCGCTTTGGCCCGAGCGTGCGTCAGGAAGTCGCCGGCGAAATCATGCAGACCAGCTTCTTCGAAGCTGTGCAGAGCGAGTCGCTCCGTCCTGCCGGCCCACCGGCGCTGCAGCCTGCATCGCTCGACGCGGCGGATGCGTTCGAGTTCACCGCGACCTTTGAGGTCTTTCCAGAAGTCGAACTGGGTGATCTGGCGTCCATCGAGGTGTCAAAGCCGGTGGCCGAACTTTCCGATGGTGACGTTGACGATATGGTCGAGCGCCTTCGCGAGCAGCGGAAATCCTTCGAGGTCCAGGACGGGCGCGCGGCGGCTGACGGCGATCAGGTAAAGATCGATTTCAAGGGCTACCTTGCCGATGACGAGGGCAACATCGCGGAGGACGCAGAGCCGTTCGAGGGTGGCAGTGCAGAGGGCGCTGACATCGTCATCGGATCAGGCCGAATGATTCCGGGTTTCGAGGAGGCACTCACGGGCCTTGCGGCTGATGAAGAGAAGTCCTTCGAAGTCATTTTCCCGGACGACTACGGCGCAGAACATCTGCAGGGCCGAAAGGCCCGCTTCGACACGAAGGTCGTGTCCGTTGCCGAAAGCGTGACGCCCGTCGTCGATGAGGACTTCATTAAGGAGTTCGGCGTGGAAAGCGGCGAGATGGAGGCCTTCCGTGAGGAGGTACTCGCCAATATGACGCGGGAACTTCGCACTGCCACGCGCACGCATCTGAAGAACCAAGTACTCGAAGCGCTGTCCAACATGCATGACGAAATCGAGCTTCCGGGTGCCATGGTGCAAGAGGAAGTCCAGCGTGCACAGCAAGAGATGGCCCAGCAGTTCGGCGGCGGCGCGCAGTTTGATCCGACCCAGCTGCCCGCTGAGCTGTTCAAGGATCAGGCCGAGCGTCGCGTGCGCCTTGGCCTCGTGCTGAACCGCATCATCGAAAGCGAGAAGCTTGAGGCAGACGCCGAGCGCGTCGAGGCGCTCCTCGAAGACATAGCCGCCCCCTATGGCGAGCCGGAGCAGGTGAAGGCTTGGTACCATTCGCAACCCGAGCAGATGCAGCAGCTGCGTGGTGCGGCGGTGGAGGATCAGGTTATCGACCTTATTCTCGAGCGCGCCAAAGTGGAGGAAACCGCGTCAACCTATGACGAGGTCCTCGCCGCATCGCGTGCGCCGCAAGGGGCCGAGGGCGCTGACGACGACGCTACGGACGACGCTGAAGCTGGTGCGGACGCAGCCGATTGACGGCAGGTCGACAACGGGCAAGACGGACGAGGACATAGGCATGAGCGGATTCGAGGACGCAGGCGAGGGCGCCATCGGCGCGCAGGGGCTAGGCCTCGTGCCCATGGTCGTAGAGCAGACTGCACGCGGTGAGCGCGGTTACGACATCTACTCCCGTCTGCTCAAGGACCGGATCATCTTTGCCGTCGGGCCGGTCGACGATCACATGGCGAATCTGATCGTCGCCCAGCTTCTCTACCTTGAGTCGGAGAATCCGGACAAGGACGTCAGCCTGTATATCAATTCTCCGGGCGGAAGCGTCACCGCCGGGCTTGCGATCTACGACACCATGCGATTCATACGCTGCGACGTGCTCACGATGTGCGTTGGCCATGCTGCTTCCATGGGCGCGCTGCTACTGGCCGGCGGCAGCGCCGGCAAGCGCTTTGCGCTGCCCAACTCGCGAATCATGATTCATCAGCCGTCTGCCGGGGGCCGCGGCGTCGCCGCCGATATCGAGATCCAGGCACGGGAAATCCTGCGCATGCGGGAGCAGATGAATGCGATCCTTGCCGACCATACGGGCCAGTCCATTGAAACGATCGCCCGTGACACGGATCGGGACCGTTGGATGACGCCCGATGAAGCCGTCGAATATGGTTTGATCGACAAGGTGCAGCACCCGCGGACGATCGCGGCCAAGGCAGTCGCCTCCTGAACTGGTACAGGTGCCCACGAGGGACCTGAACGGGCACGCGCAGCGGCGGTCACCGGCTTGCAAAACACCGGTGATGGCCGCATGGTAAATCTGTTCGAAAGACTCCACCGAGGTCCCTGATGGCCGACGATCAAGGCGGCAAGAGCGACGATTCCGGCAAGCTGCTGTATTGCTCTTTTTGCGGCAAGAGCCAGCATGAGGTGCGCAAGCTGATCGCGGGCCCGTCCGTGTTCATCTGTGACGAATGCGTCGAACTGTGCAATGACATCATTCGGGAAGAGGTTCAGGAGAGCGGCGAAAAGGCCGAGCAGGACAAGCTGCCTACGCCTGCCGAAATCAAAGACATCCTCGATCAGTACGTGATTGGCCAGGAAAGCGCGAAAAAAGTGCTCTCCGTAGCGGTCTACAACCACTACAAGCGGCTGAACTACAAAGGCAAGAAGGGCGACGTCGAGCTCTCCAAATCGAACATCCTGCTGATCGGTCCGACCGGAAGCGGAAAGACCCTGCTTGCGGAAACGCTGGCACGCTTGCTGGATGTTCCGTTCACGATTGCTGACGCAACCACGCTTACTGAAGCGGGTTACGTTGGCGAAGACGTCGAGAACATCATTCAGAAGCTGCTTCAGAAGTGCGACTACGACGTCGAGAAGGCGCAGGTCGGCATCGTCTACATCGATGAAATAGACAAGATTTCTCGCAAGTCAGACAATCCGTCCATCACGCGCGACGTGTCGGGCGAGGGTGTGCAGCAGGCGTTGCTGAAGCTGATCGAAGGCACGGTCGCTTCCGTACCGCCTCAGGGCGGCCGCAAGCACCCGCAGCAGGAATTCCTGCAGGTAGACACCGCCAATATTCTGTTCATCTGCGGCGGTGCCTTTGCAGGTCTCGACAAGGTCATCCTGGATCGGTCGGACAAATCAGGCATCGGCTTCACTGCGGTCGTGAAGGGTGAAGAGGAAGCTCAGAGCATCGGTCAGATTCTCAAGGGCATCGAGCCCGAGGACCTCATCCGCTACGGCCTCATTCCGGAGTTCGTTGGTCGTCTGCCGGTTGTGGCCACGCTTGAAGAGCTCGACATCGACGCGCTTGTCCGCATCCTCACAGAGCCGAAGAACTCGCTCACCAAGCAATACGGCAAACTCTTTGAGATGGACGAGGTCGAAGTCGACTTCCGCGATGACGCACTCCGCGCCGTCGCTGAGAAGGCCATGGAGCGCAAAACCGGCGCCCGCGGCCTGCGGTCCATCCTCGAGGCGATGCTGCTCGATACGATGTACAAGATTCCCTCGGAGGAGGGCGTTTCGAAGGTCGTAATCGACGAAAGCGTGATCAAGGGTGAATCGGAGCCGATGTTGATCTACGAGAACGTCGAACAGCCCCGCGCCGTGCCGGAAGACGGTTAAGTCGGCGCCGCATTTGAACACCGGATGCCGCACCCCACGGCGTCCGGCTCGGTCAGTGGCTCCGCGCACCGACCAAAGCCCATTCCCTGCCACGTGCATGTTGCCGCGCATGCGTCCAATCGATCAGAGGTGACCCCATGTCCTCAGGCATGACCGACGACGTCTCCGTCCATCACGAGCTCCCCGTGCTCCCCCTGCGCGACATGGTCGTGTATCCACAGGGGGTTCATCCCCTGTTCGTTGGAACGGAGCGTTCCATCCATGCCCTTGAAGCTGCCATGGCAGCGGACAAGCAGGTGCTCCTCGTGGCCAAGCGGGAGGCAACCACCGAAAACCCGCTGGAGGGAGACCTTTTCGATGTGGGTACCGTGTCAACGATCCTGCAGCTGCTCAAGCTCCCTGACGGCACCGTCAAGGTGCTTGTCGAAGGCGGCTTTAGGGCACGCATGACGCGTTTCGTGGACGCTGATGACTACCTCCGCGCCGACGTCGACCCACTTGAAGAAAGCCGCGTGGCTGCGCGAGAGGCCGAGGGCCTCGTGCGTTCCGTCATGTCTCAGTTCGAGCAGTACGTGCAGCTGTCCAAGAAGGTGCCGCAAGAGGTGCTGACGTCCTTGTCCAGTATCGAGGAACCGGGCCGCCTCGTAGACACGATTGCCGCGCAGCTGTCGCTCAAGATCGACGAGAAACAAAAGATCCTGGAGACCGTTGAGCTCGATCGGCGCATCGAGGTTCTGCTGGGCCTGATGGAAGGGGAAATCGACCTCTTCCAGATGGAGAAGCGGATTCGCGGGCGCGTCAAGAAGCAGATGGAAAAGAGCCAGCGCGAGTACTACCTCAACGAACAGATGAAGGCGATCCAGAAGGAGCTCGGGGAGCTTGACGAATCGCCGGGCGAACTCGAGGAGCTCGAGCAGAAGCTCGAGGATTCGGGGATGCCGAAGGAGGCTCGTGAGAAGGCCGATGCCGAGCTTTCCAAGCTGAAGATGATGTCGCCGATGTCAGCCGAAGCGACCGTGGTGCGCGGGTACATTGACTGGATGTTGTCCGTGCCGTGGAAGAAGCGGTCGCGGGTGCGCCGTGATCTCGCTGCGGCGGAGGCGATCCTGGATGCCGATCATTACGGGCTGGAGGAGGTCAAGGAACGGATACTCGAGTTCCTCGCCGTTCAGCAGCGCGTCAAGAAGATCAAGGGCCCGGTGCTCTGCCTCGTTGGCCCGCCCGGGGTGGGCAAAACCTCGCTCGGCGAGTCGATTGCGAAGGCAACGAATCGCACCTTCGTCCGTATGGCGCTCGGCGGCGTCCGGGATGAGGCCGAAATTCGTGGCCATCGCAGGACCTATATTGGATCCATGCCCGGGAAGGTCATCCAGAAGATGTCCAAAGCGGGGGTCCGCAACCCGCTCTTTCTGCTCGACGAGATCGACAAGATGGGCATGGACATGCGCGGCGATCCCGGCTCCGCGCTCCTCGAGGTGCTCGATCCAGAGCAAAACCATACCTTCAATGACCACTATCTTGAGGTCGACTACGACCTCTCGGACGTGCTGTTTATTTGCACCTCGAACTCCATGAATATTCCCGCACCGTTGCTCGACCGAATGGAGGTCATCCGCCTTCCGGGCTACACGGAAGACGAAAAGCTCGCCATCTCGAAGCGCTATCTGCTACCCAAGCAGCGGAAGAATGCGGGCCTGAAGGAAGCTGAAATCGATGTTCCGGAAGGAACCATGCGCGACATGATCCGCTACTACACGCGGGAAGCAGGTGTCCGCGGGTTAGAGCGGGAAATCGCGAAACTGTGCCGAAAGGTTGTGCGCGAGCACGTCCTGGCTGGAACCGATGAGACCGTCGTGGTCGACGATGCAAAGCTCGAACACTTCAACGGGGTTCGGAAGTACGACTACGGACGTGCGGAGGAAGCGGACCGTGTGGGCGTCGTTACCGGGCTCGCGTGGACATCCGTTGGCGGTGAGCTGTTGAACATCGAATCGGCGGTTGTTCCGGGTAAGGGGCGTCAAACGCGCACGGGATCGCTCGGTGATGTCATGCAGGAGTCCATTCAGGCCGCGCTCACCTTCGTGCGGTCACGCTCTGAGGTACTCGGTATCCAGCGCGATTTTCACGAGAAGTTCGACCTGCACGTACACGTGCCGGAGGGCGCGACGCCGAAGGACGGTCCGAGCGCCGGTATCGGTATGTGTACGGCTGTCGTTTCTGCCTTCACGGGGATACCGGTTCGTGCCGATGTGGCGATGACGGGCGAGATCACGCTGCGCGGGCAGGTGTTGCCGATTGGTGGGCTCAAGGAAAAGCTGCTCGCGGCACACCGTGGCGGCATAAAAACCGTCGTCATCCCACACGAGAACGAGCGTGACCTCAAGGAGATTCCGGATAACATCAAAGGAGAACTCGAGATCCGCGCCGTCAAGTGGATGGATGAAGTTCTCGAGCTTGCTCTTCAGCGTATGCCGGAACCGCTCGTGACGGAGGGCTCTGAGAGCGTGTCGGGCAGTGAAGACAGCAAGGAGGGCGATGCCGGACGGCTGTCGCCGCACTAAGACAGAAAGGGCAGCGGATGAGCCGAAGAGCGGGACGCGTATTACGTTTCGTTGACACTGTTTCTGGGGCGTTGGTATAAATCGCGGCGCTCGGCGGCCGTTTGGATTCGCCGCTCTCGCCGCACAATACCTACAAACAAAACGCTCGTTTCCAGCAAGGGGCAAAAGTGAATAAAGCCGAACTCATCGACAAGATGGCGGCGTCTGCCGACATCTCCAAGGCGTCTGCTACGCGCGCCCTCGACGCCATGCTCGACGCAGTGACCGACTCCCTTAAAGCTTCCGAACAAGTCGCCCTCGTGGGGTTCGGAACCTTCGTTGTCAAGGAGCGCGCTGCACGGCAAGGCCGCAACCCTCAGACCGGTGCGACGATCGAGATCGCCGCTGCGAAGGTGCCGTCCTTCAAGCCCGGTAAAGCGCTCAAGGATGCGTTGAACGACTGATGCTCGCGCGCAGGTCCGCGCGCAGCGTGCTGCGTTCGGCGCGCGCGTTGACCATCTGCTGACGAAGGCGCATCACGTGATGCGCCTTCGTCGTTTCTACCGTCGCCCATGGCGCGGCGGGCTTGCCCGTCAGATTCCGAGAGGTTCAATTCGAACATGCTTCAGTCGATGCGAGAGCAGGCGCGCGGCGTCTTCGGCTACATCATCGTGGGTGCGATCGTGCTCGTGCTGTCGATTTTCGGCTTTGGTGCACTCAATTTCTTCGTCACCTCGGAGCCCGTCATTGCGGAGGTCGGAGAGTCGGAAATCACGGAATCCGCTTACCTGAACATGGTTGAGCGGCAGCGTCGCGCTCAGCTCGCACAGCTCCCGGATCCCTCGCTCCTGAACGAGGACGCGCTGCGCGCGCAGGTGCTCGAGGGCATGATCGAGCGTACCTTGCTCCTCGAGGCTGCTCGCAGTGCAGGCCTTGGTGCACCTGAGCCCGCGCTCGACGCCGAAATTCTCCGCGATCCGAATTTTCTCGTAGATGGCCGCTTCGATGCGGATCGGTTCCGCATCGTGCTCGCGGGCGTCGGCATGACGCCTTTGTCCTATCGGGAAGCGCTGGGCGAGGACTTGCTCGTGCGACAGCTTGCCGGCGCCATCGATACGACGGGCTTTTCCACCGAAGCGGAACGCCGAGCCATGGCATCCGTTTCCAGGCAGGAACGCGACGTTGCGTGGATGAACTTCCTGCCGGAAGAGTACAGCGATCAAATCGAACCGGACGACGCGGACCTTGAGGAGCACTACGACGCGTTCAGCGTTGAGTACTTTGCCCCGGAACAGGTGACGGTGCAGTACCTGCGTCTCGATCGCTCAGCGCTCGCCGCCGAAGAACAAGTGGACGAAGCCGAGCTCCTGGCCGCTTACGATGCTGAGGTCGAGGCATTTATCGGTCAGGAGCGGCGCCGCTCCTCGCACATCCTGCTGTCCTTGGATGACGACCGAGATGAAGCGGCCGCCATAGAACTCGCGACGGCATTGAGATCTCGCGTGGAGGCGGGCGAGTCATTCGCGGAACTCGCAGAGGCATACAGCGACGATCCCGGCTCCGCGGCGCAGGGGGGGGATCTTGGGTTTGCGGTGAGAGGCACCTTTGTACCGCCCTTTGAGCAGGCGCTTTTCGCGCTTCAGCTTGGCGAACTCAGTGCGCCCGTGGTGAGCCAGTTCGGCGTGCACCTGATTCGCCTCGAAGAAGTGGCCCAAACCGATCCTCCGTCGCTCGCGCGCATGCGCCCGACGCTGGAGCAGCAACTGCGCGACGCCGCGGCACAGGCACGATTCGACGATTTGTCTGTCGATCTCGAAACGCTCGCGTATGAATTGCCAGACCTCGCAGAGCCGGCGGCAGCGTTGGGCCTCGAAGTTCAGACCGCCGGTCCCTTCTCGCGAGAAGGCGGAGAAGGGGACTTCGCCGTCGCGGCCGTTATCGACGCTGCCTTTTCTGACGAGGTTCTTGCCCGCGGCTACAACAGCCAGCTGCTCGAGCCGTCCGACGGTGTGCAGCTCGTGCTGCGGGTCGTTGACCATGAGCCCGAGCGCATTCTCGCCTTCGAGGAGGTACGAGAGCGCGTGCGCGACGATTACGTGCTGGCGGCGTCAAGATCCCGGGCACAAGCCGATGCGCAAGCCGTGGTTGATCGTCTTGCTGACGGAGGATCCGTATCGGGTATCGCGGCCGAGTACGAGCGCGAATGGGAGCAGTGGGATGGCTTGACGCGCTCCGATCGCGGCGCGCCGGCGCCCGTTGTTCAGGCCGCCTTCAGCGCCGCGCGGCCGTCTGACGGCTCCCGAACCGTTGTCGACGCGGCGCTGGCCGCCGGGGGCGTCGCGGTGGTGACGGTCACGGCAGTGCGTCCGGGCGATTACGCAGCACTTACGGAGGTTGAACGGGATCAGCTCCAGTCCCTGCTTCAACGCCGCTATGGCGGTTCGGAGTTCGAGCTCTTCCGCGGCGCGCTGCGCCGAGATATTGGCGTTGTCCAGCGCGCTGATGACGCGTTCAGTGGTCGGTGATATTCACGTGCAGCCGAAGGCGCTGACCTGGGCGTAGGACCCGGTCGGCGTCCAGGTTGTTCCAGGACAGAATGTCAGCAACGCGCAGGCCGAAACGCTCTGCGATCTTCCATAGCGAGTCGCCGCTCCGAACGCGGTAGACAAGCGCTCTCACAATCGATCGTTCCTCCGGCGGTGACATCACCGCAGTCGATTGCAGCGGGGTTTGGTAGACGACGAGTGCTTGTCCGATCTGAAGAGGATCGCGCAGGCCCATGCCGTTCCAGCGTGCAAGCGTGCGCATTTCCACGCTATAGCGACGCGCTATGGTCCAGAAGCTCTCGCCGTTCCGGACAACGTGCGTGTGCTTTTCCAGCTCCGGAGAACCGGCCTCTACCGTTGCCTGGCGAGCGGCAGCGCGTTGTGCGACAGAGCCGCTGTAGCGTTCTTCGGGCGCACCGGCAACGGGAATGAGGAGCGCGTCGCCCGCTCGAATTCGCGTGCTTCGAAGGCGATTGGCGCGCTGGAGCGTCGCGACATCGAGGCCGTAGCGCGATGCGATCGTGGACAGAGATTCACCCGATCGAATGTGATGACGCTTCCAGGCAATTCGCTCATCCGCGGCCAGGCTGTCGAGGCTCGTTCGCAGAGGGTCTCCGTATCCCACTGGCACCAGCAAGTGATGGGGGCCGTCGGGATGCGTTGCCCAGCGATTCAGCGCTGGGTTGAGCCGGTAGAGCGAATCCTCGTCGATCTCAGCAAGGCTTGCAGCCCGCGCAATGTCCAGCTGTCCGCCGATCTCCACCCGCTCGAACCCCGGCCTGTTGGCGATCGACACAAGCGTTACGCCGTGATCACCCGGCGACCCCACAAGGCGGGAGAGTGCAAGGAGGCGCGGCACGTACGCGCGCGTTTCGCGGGGTAAGGGGAGATCGAAAAAGTCTTCCGATTCGCTTCTGCGAAGTGCCTTGCGGACGTTGCCCGGCCCTGCGTTGTAGGCGGCAAGGGCAAGGAGCCAGTCTCCGTCGAAGGTTTCATGCAGGTCCTCGAGCATGTCCAGGGCCGCACGCGTGCTTTCGATAAGATCTCGGCGTTCGTCGTGCCACCAATCCTGTTCGAGCCCGTACTGACGACCAGTGCCGGGGATGAATTGCCAGAGGCCAGCGGCTCGGCCATGAGAATAGGCCCACGGATCGAAGGCGCTCTCGACGACGGGCAGAAGCGCGAGCTCCATGGGCATCTTGCGCGCGTCGATTTCCTCGACAATGTGATGCAGGTAGGGCCGTGCGCGCTCGGCGACACGGTCCAGATAGGCTTGATGATTTGCGTACCAGGCAAGCTCCCTGTCGATCCGCACGTGCTCGCGTGTCGGTAGCGCATAGCCCGCGCGAATGCGCGCCCAGATATCTATCTCACCTGGGGCACTTCGAACTTCAAGCTTCGGCTCGATGCGTGGTGCGACTGCGGACCGCGCCGCCTCGATCGGTTCAGCTTCTGGCGACGCCTCGACTTCGATCGGATCGAGCCGCGTGGGCTCGTCGGGTGTAGCTGCACAGCCGACGAGAAGGGCACAGCTCACCAGGACCCGAAGTCGCTGCTTCGGGCCGGAGGAAACTGTCGAGTGCATCAGGCGTTATCCTTCCACCCGCGGATTTCAGCGAACACGGCGGCGGGATCAGAGACGGGCGAACCGCAGCGGCGCTCAGCAGCCGCAAGCACACCAGGCGCGGTCCAGCGTAGAAAGGGGTTGGTCGTCCGCTCCAGCTCGAGGCGGGAAGGTACGGTCGGGGTGCCTTCTGCGCGTAGGGCACGGGCCGCTTCCTCCCGTGCAGCGAGTGCGGCGTTGTCAGGTTCCACAAGGCGCGCGAAGGAGAGGTTCGCGAGCGTGTACTCGTGCGCGCAGAAAACGCGCGTGCTATCGGGCAAGCCAGCGAGCTTTGCAAGCGATGCTTGCATCTGCGCGGCGGTGCCCTCGAACACGCGACCGCAGCCACCGGCGAACAGCGTGTCGCCGCAGAACAGCACCGCTTCCTCAGCGCAGTAATAGGCGATGTGATCGAGGGTGTGTCCGGGGACTTCGATTACCTCGAAGGACGCACCCGCGACTTTCACCCGATCGCCTTCTCTGACCTGCTCTACGACCTGGGGAATGCGCTCCGAGGCAGGCCCCACCACGCGTGCGCCATACGCTGCAGCGAGTTGCGACACCCCACCTGTGTGATCAGAATGGTGGTGCGTAATGACGATACCGGCGAGTTCGAGTTCGTGCGCCTCGAGCGCGCGTTCGACGGGTGCCGCATCGCCCGGATCCACCACCCAGGCCTGCCGATCACCGGCGGCATGAAACAGCCAGAAGTAGTTGTCGCTGAACGCGGGGATGGTGTGGATCTCAAGCATGGGGCCTCCGGTGTGCGGACGTCGTCCACTGGTTTGCGGGGCATGGTACCCGCTCGGACAAGATCGGAGAGTACCGGCATGAGCCCGGTTCGGTTCGAACAACCCTACGATGCAGCACTGGCGAGCGGCGGAAGCGCGTTTTTCGCGTCTGAAGTCGGGCATGCGCTCGAGCGCGCGGAGATGGAGATTCTGCGCCAGATGCTCGATGACTGTTTCGGCGCGCGGGCGTTGTTGCTGGGTGCCGGCTCTGATGAACGGGTACTGGACGCGCTGCCGGTTCAGCGCCGATTTGTCGCCCGGATCGCCGATACGGACATCAACCGGCGGCTGTCGGTGAACGCGGCGCACGCATCCGTTGTCGACCCCTGCAATCTGCCCTTCGAAAATGACGCCTTTGACGTGGTCGTACTCTTTCATGGCCTCGATCTGGCGACTCGTCCGCACCGGGCTCTGAGCGAGGCCGCTCGCGTTCTCTCGGACGGAGGCCGCCTCATCGTGACGGGGTTCAATCCCTGGAGCCTGTGGGGCGCTCGAAGGCTGTTCGCGTCCCGGAAGGCGCCATGGAATGCCCATTTTCTCAATCCGGTGCGTATGACCGACTGGCTTTCGCTGCTCGATTTCACGGTCACGCGCACTGAGTTCGCTCGCTACCGGCCACCGATTCGCGGTGGTAAGCGGTTCTTCGAATCGCGCGCGGCACGGCTGCTCAAGACGCTCGTGCGCTTGCCGTTCGGCGGGGTATGGATGATCAAGGCGCGCCGCCGAACCTTCGCGGGTGCCATTAATCCAGCGCGAGATCGAGCGCGCCGGGCCCGCCTTTCCGGAGCCGTGCGTCCTGCAGTACGCGGTGCAGCGCTGCGGGACGATGCGCGCGCCAAGGACGGTAATGTCTTGCCGTTCGAACCGCGAGCATGACGTCTCGGGTCGAGATCTGGACCGACGGCGCGTGCAAGCAGAATCCTGGCCCGGGGGGGTGGGGCGCGGTACTGCGCGCAGGTGCGGCTGCACTGCATCTCTGGGGCGGCGAGCCCTCTACCACGAACAACCAGATGGAGCTCACGGCGGCGATTCGGGCCTTGGAGCGCCTGGAGCGGCCCGCGCAGGTGCGTCTGCATACGGACTCGACCTACGTGATGAAGGGTATGCAGGAGTGGATACACAGCTGGAAGCGGCGGAACTGGCGAACGGCTGCAAAGAAGCCCGTGTCCAACGTCGAGCTCTGGCAGCGCCTGGACGCTGCTGTAATTCGTCACGACGTCGAGTGGGTCTGGGTAAAGGGACACAGCGGCGATCCGGGTAATGAGCTGGCTGATGCGCTGGCCAATCGTGGCGTGGACGACTTTGGCCGCAACGGCGTAACCGGAGAGAACGAGGAGCGTCAGTGATGCGCCAGGTGGTGCTCGATACGGAAACCACGGGTCTCGAGCCGGAACTCGGGCATAGGATCATCGAGATCGGTGCGGTCGAGATCATCGGCCGTCGGCTTACGGGAAGACACTTCCATCAGTACATCGATCCCGAACGCGATATTGACGAAGGCGCCATCGAGGTACACGGGCTGACGCGCGAGTTTCTCTCGGACAAGCCTCGCTTTTCCCACGTCGCGGCGCCGTTTCTGGAGTTCGTCCAGGGTGCGGAGGTTGTGATTCACAACGCGCCGTTCGACGCGGCATTCATCGACCATGAATTTGCCATGCTCGCGGAACCGCCCGGACGTCTGGCGGACCACTGCGAGATCACCGATTCGCTCGTCGTTGCACGACGACGCCATCCGGGCCAGAAGAACAGCCTGGATGCGCTATGTCGTCGCTATGGAATCGATAATTCAGAGCGCGATCTGCACGGAGCGCTTCTCGACGCCGAGCTGCTTGCAGACGTCTTCCTCGCAATGACGGGCGGCCAAACGGCGCTTTCACTCGGCGATGAGAGTGACAGCAGCGCCACCGGTGGGGAGAGTGCGATGCGGCGCCTGCCGGCTGATCGCAAGCGACTGATGGTCGTCAGCGCATCGGCTGAAGAAGAGGCTGCGCACCGTGCGTGGCTTGACGCACAGGACGGCGAGCGCGAGGGCGGGACGTTGTGGCGCAGCCTCGGCCTCGAGCCCTCCTGATCGGTCAGAGGAACAGCAGTACCGCCAGGTAGCCCATGCCCCCCATAGAGAGGGTGTAGGGAAACGCCATGATCACCATCCTGATGTATGAAAGCCGGATCAGCGGGGCAATCGAGGAGGTCAACAGGAAGAGGAAGGCTGCCTGACCGTTCGGTGTCGCCACCGACGGAATATTGGTCCCCGTATTGATCGCAACCGTGAGCGCATTGAAGTGCTCGCGGTCGATAGCGCCGCCATCCAGCGCCGCCTTGACCTCGTTGATGTACACGGTGGCGACGAAAACGTTGTCGCTCACGGCTGAAAGTACGCCATTGGCGATGAAGAACAGGCCCGGCTGAGCATCCCTGTCTTGCGCCAGCACCCACTCGATTACCGGATTGAACAGGTGCTGGTCGTGGATGACCGCAACGATCGAGAAAAAGACCACGAGGAGCGCTGTGAAGGGGAGGGCTTCCTCGAACGCCTTGCCCAGCTGATGCTCTTCGATAACCCCGTTCAGCGCCGTCTGCAGGACAATGACCGTCAGCCCGATGATGCCGACCTCGGCGATGTGGAAGAGCAGGCCAATGATCAGGAATACGGCGGCGCCGGCCTGCACGTACAGGCGCGCAACCTCGGCCTGGGTGCGATTCTTTTCCTCTTCTGCGTCGTACTCCTCAAGGATGAGACGGACCGGGTCCGGCAGTTCTGCGCCGTAGCCGAACAGCTTGAACTGCTCTAGGGCGTAGCAGGTCGCGAGCCCGACAGCGAGAACCGGCATCGTGATGGGCGCCATGCGCAAGAAGAACTCACCAAAGTCCCACCCCGCTTTGCCCGCGATCAGCAGGTTTTGCGGTTCGCCTACGGTCGTGCATACGCCACCGAGCGCCGTACCGACCGCCGCGTGCATGATCAGAGAGCGCAGGAAAGATCGAAAGTTGTCCAGATCCTCGCGATGCAGATCTTGAACCTCATCATCGGTCGCAATGTCGTGGTTGTGCTGGACCTTCTTTCCTGACGCAACGCGGTGATAGATGGAATAGAACCCGACCGCGACCGAAATCACGACGGCCGTAACCGTGAGCGCGTCCAGAAAGGCGGAAAGGAAGGCCGCCACGCCCGAAAACAGCAGTGCGAGCGTCACCTTCCGACGGACGCCGAGCAGCAGCTTGGTGAAGATGAAGAGCAGCAGCTCTCGCATGAAGTAGATACCGGCCACCATGAACATCAGCAGCAGGATGACCGGGAAGTTCGCAAATACCTCCGTACGGATCGTCTCCGTGCTTGTCATGCCGAGAAGCGCCGCCTCGAAAGCAAGCAACCCGCCTGGCTGCAGCGGATAGCAGCGCAGCGCCATGGCGAGCGTGAAGATGAACTCGATGACCAATACCCAGCCTGTCATGAAGGGGCCGAGAACGAGCAGCAGCAGCGGATTGAGGACGAGGAACGCGAGGATCGTTCGCTTGTACCAGTCGGGCGCGTGGCCCAGAAAATTGCTCCAGAGGGCTTGGGTCACGGGCGCTCCAGTCTGTGATGCGGAGGGAAACGTCGCGTCAGCGGAAAGTTGTCAGCGGACGCCAGACGGCAATCTCGAAACTGCAGAACGGTCGCCCAAACGGTTCCGCCGAAACGGCCGTGCCGAGCCAGCCGTTCCAAAACGGCCGTGGCCGGCGAAGTTAACCGAATTCGCACGTCATCGAAAGCCGCGGTCAGGCGGTAAACAGCATCCGAAGCTGGAGCGCGAGAATGAGATTTCCGTCAGTGCGGATACGACCGGCCATGAACGCGGCCATTGGATCAATATCGCCGGTGACGATTCCGAGGGCGGTTTCGAGGTCTTCGAACAGGAAGGTCACTGACGGATCGTCGTGGACACCGTCGCCGACGGAGAGCCTGCCTGCCTGAACTCGAAGGTGAAACAGCGGCTGGCCGCTGATGGTGAACTGATAGACGCAATCGGTCTCGTGCGCAGCAGCTGGGCTGAATGCCGGTTCAAGGCGTCTACGAACCTGATCGAGATCAACGGCCACGAATCTTCCTACGGCGAACGGTTCACCACGCCTGCATGCTAGCGCCTACGCGGTCCGGGGCGAAGTGGACGCCTCTCGGGCCCACCGGTACAGTGGCGCGCGTCTCACGACTGCGTACGCTTGTCTCCCACGTCACCGTGGGATATCCCCCGCTTTCCTGCATCGGATCCGCTCCATGGAGTACTTCGCCGATTACGCGTTGTTTCTAGCGAAGAGCATCACCGTGCTCGTTGTTGTGCTCATCGTCATTGTTGCCATCGCGAATACGGCCCAGCGCGGGCGCCGTCCCTTTGACGGAGGCCGGATCGAGACTCGGCGATTGAATGATGTGCTTGACGACATGCGCGACGCGCTGCGCGGTGTTGCCTTCGACGAGAAGGCCCTCAAGAAGCTGGCCAAGGACGAAGCTAAAGCAGAGAAAGCGCGACGCAAGGCCGAGGAGAAGGGTGAAGTCAGCCGGCCCCGCACCTGGGTGATCTCCTTCGACGGCGATGTTGCGGCTTCGGCCGTGCGCGCCTTGCGCAACGAGGTCACCGCGATCCTTACGCTTGCGGAACCCGGCGATGAGGTGCTGGCTTGCATAGAATCGCCCGGTGGCGTGGTGCACGGCTATGGACTTGCAGCGTCGCAGCTTCATCGACTTCGTGCCGCGCAAGGAGTCGCCCTGACCGTTGCCGTCGACAAGGTGGCGGCAAGCGGCGGTTACATGATGGCCTGCATCGGGGAGCGGATTCTCGCAGCGCCCTTCGCCATCGTCGGCTCCATTGGCGTCGTTGCCCAGGTGCCTAACGTGCACAGGCTGCTGAAGAAGAACGACGTCGATGTTGACGTCATCACGGCTGGAGAGTTCAAGCGCACGCTGACTGTGTTCGGAGAGAATACGGAGAAAGGGCGCGAGAAGTTCGTTGAGGAAATCGAAGACGTGCACAGCCTGTTTAAGGCGCACGTCGCTGAACATCGACCCTCACTCGAAATCGAACGCGTGGCGACCGGCGAGGCCTGGCACGGGCGCCAGGCAATCGATCTCGGCCTTGTCGACGAACTGATGACGTCGGATGAGTTCATCGTCGCCGCCTGCGCTGAGCGCGAGGTCTACGAGGTCAAGTGGACGGAGCCGAGATCCCTCGCGGACCGGTTCGCCCAGCAGGCGGCGCACGTCGCAGGCGCCAGTATAGAGCGCCTGTTCCTGCGCTGGCGTGACCGGTTCAATTGGGTCGGATAAGAGAGAACGGCCGATGACAACGTTCAAGGCACTGCTGGTCGAAAAGACCGATGATGGGTATGCGCGACGCATCGTTGAGCGATCAGTGGACGATCTGCCTGCGGGTGAAGTCCTGATCGAAGTCGCGTACTCCTCGCTTAACTACAAGGACGGCTTGTCGGCGACCGGTAATCCAGGCGTGACGCGGACGTTCCCGCACACACCCGGGATCGACGCTGCGGGCGTTGTGCGCGCTTCGGACAGCGACCGCTTCGCAGTCGGTGATGAGGTGGTCGTGATCGGTTTCGATCTCGGCATGAACACCCCCGGTGGCTTCGGCCGCTACGTTCGCGTTCCTGCGGACTGGGTCGTCACGCGCCCCGGTGGCCTTTCGCTGCGCGAGGCAATGATCCTCGGCACGGCGGGTTTTACTGCCGCGGAATGCGTCGACAAACTTGAACGACTTGGCAACGTCATGCCCGCAGACGGTCCCGTACTCGTCACGGGTGCGACGGGTGGCGTCGGTTCGGTTGCTGTCATGTTGCTGGCGAAGCTCGGCTACGAAGTCGTTGCGGCGACGGGCAAGGCGGATCGCGCGGATTGGCTGCGCGGCCTTGGCGCAGCCGACGTCATCGGCAGAGAGGACATGCGAGAAGGCGGTAACAGGCCCTTGCTCGCCGAGCGCTGGGCCGGCGTCGTCGACACGGTGGGGGGCGAAATACTCTTTAACGCCGTGAAGTCTCTACGCTATGGAGGGTCCGCGGCGATTTGTGGTCTCGTCGATTCTCCGGCCATTCCGGCGACCGTCCTGCCGTTCATCCTGCGCCATGTGAATCTGTTGGGGATCGACTCCGTTCAGCTGCCGCTCGAAGACAAGGTGCGCATCTGGGATCGCCTTGCGGGTGAATGGAAGCTCGACGGGCTCGAAGACCTTGTACATCCCCTTGGCCTCGACGACGTTTCTGACGCGATTGACGCCATTCTTGCCGGCCGAATGGTCGGTCGCGGGTTGCTCGCCCACTGATCCTCGGCGGGCCTGGAGCCCGCCACGATTCGCCCATCCATCTGCGTACCCGTTCGCGGACGCGGTGCTATGCTCGATTGTCTTCCATTCCGGCCATGCGCAGGGGAGAGAGACATGGATCTGCACAGCAACTACACGATGACCATTGACGGCGTCGCTGCCGCGACGGAAGCAACGATCGACGTCGTGAATCCAGCGACGGGCGAAGTGTTCGCCCAGGCACCCGATTCCACTGAGGCACAGCTCGACGCTGCCGTGGCGGCGGCGCGCGCCGCCTTTCCCGCCTGGAAGGCCACGCCGATCGCGGAGCGCCAGGCCATGGTGCGCAAGGCAGGCGACATCCTCGCCGCACATGCGGAAGCGATGGCGCCCCTCTTCACGCGCGAGCAGGGGCGTCCCGTCGATGCGGCACAGCAGGAGATCGCCGGCGCCGCTGCGTGGCTCCACGCGTGCGCAGAGATGACGCCCCCGGAGCATGTGATCGAGGACTCTGACGCCCAGTACGTGCGCACGCGCTACGTACCGCTCGGCGTGGTCTGCGCAATTTCACCTTGGAATTTCCCCGTCACGCTCTCGATCTGGAAAATCGGGCCGGCCCTCGTCGCAGGGAACACGATGGTGCTCAAGCCGTCTCCTTTCACACCCTTGTGCGTGTTGAAGATCGGTGAACTTCTTCGTGACGTGTTCCCCGAAGGCGTACTGAACGTCATCACTGGCGGCGACGAGCTTGGCAAGTGGATGACGGCACACCCCGGCTTCGACAAGATTTCGTTCACCGGATCGACTCAGACCGGAAAGGCGGTCATGCAGAGCGCCTCGCCTGACCTCAAGCGCTTGACCCTTGAGCTCGGCGGCAACGACGCGGCAATTGTCCTGCCTGACGTTGATCTCGATGATGTCGCTCAGAAGATATTCTTCGGTGCGTTCTTCAACACCGCCCAGATCTGCGTGGCGACCAAGCGGCTGTACGTTCATGCGGACGTATACGAAGGCCTTAAGGCGCGGCTGCACGCCATTGCTCAGGCCGTAAAGGTCGGAGATGGCTCCGAGCAAGGTACCGTCCTCGGCCCCGTGCAGAACAAGCGCCAATACGAACGAGTCATGGATCTGCTCGAGGATGCCAAGGCAAACGATCTGACGCTTCTCTCAGGTGCAGAAATTCCGGAGGGCGAGGGCTACTTCGTGCCCGTCACCATCGTCGACAACCCGCCGGAGGAATCTCGGGTCGTGCAAGAAGAAGCGTTCGGACCGATCTTGCCGATGCTCAAGTTCGATGACCTGGACGACGTTGTCGCTCGCGCGAACGATTCCGAGTACGGACTCGCAGGTGCGGTCTGGTCAAAGGACGTGGATGCCGCTGTCGAGGTGGCAGAGCGCATGGAAACCGGGACGGTCTGGATCAACCAGAACCTCCAGCTCGGCCCGAACCAACCCTTCGCAGGGCACAAGCAATCAGGCTTTGGCGTCGAGAACGGCATGGAGGGCCTTCTCGAATATATGGTCCCCCAGACCATTTCCGTGGGTAAAGGCTGAAGTACATACGGGCGCGGCATCTTCGGCCGCGCCCGCACTTCAGCAAGAACAACTGATACGCGCCGAAAACGCCCTACACGCGCGTCCCCCACCGCCAGTTCCGTACATTACCGTCTAGGAACGCGCGCCCCGAGCGCCCCCCTTGCCTTCTCGCCGCTCCCCACGACAATCCAGCGGAAACAACCGTCTGCAGTGCACTCACGAACGGGACCGTATCGCCGCGGTTCATGCGCATCGATCGTGGGCGAGCAATCGTCCATGACACACGCCTGAGCCCCGGCCTTATTCCGCGCGCCTCGCCCCATCCGCGGACGCCTCGCCCACGTCCCCAGAGATCGCCCAGCTGCGCAGTCCATACGTTTCATCACCGCGGCGGCAAAACCCACCGCAGAGCGACCGTAAGGCGCCCCAGAAACACCGAACCTGAACAAGGGGTCTGACCCCATATTCAGGTTCGTGACCGAGAGCGAGGGCGGCCGGCTCTCCACCACGCCCTAGCGCGCACTTTCGGACGCCAAACTGAACAGGGGGTCTGACCCCATATTCAGGTTCGCAGCCGAGGACGAAGACCACCGACTTTTCGCTTCGCCCTAGCGCGCATTCTTCGGCGCGAAACTGAACAAGGGGGTCTGACCCCGTGTTCAGTTTCGGCGCAGGCGTTCGTCGACGGCGATTGGCGTCGGATATCGGAGCACGACGATGTAGGACGACACGAGGAAGGTCGCGATGGCGGTGGCCTGAATAAGGGTGGAGGCGGGCGGTGACAGGAGCCCGCCTTCCTCGGCGAGGTAGGCGAGCAGGAGGGAGAATTCGCTGATCTGGCCAAGGCGCACTCCAACCTGCCAGGCGAGCACGTTGTGCTCGCGCAAACGCTGCAGAAGCAATCTGAAGACAACAGGTTTGCCGCCGAGCATGGCCGCCGTGAGCAGCAATACGGGAAGCAATACCTCCGGGAGCATCGTGACGTCGAAAGACGCGCCTACGGTGAAGAAGAACAACACCAAAAAGAAGTCGCGGAGTGGTCGAAGGGACTCGGCGATGTACAGGGAAATCGGACTGGTTGCGAGAGCGACCCCCGCGATGAAAGCCCCGATTTCGAGCGACAAACCCACGTAGGCCGCGACCTCCGCAACGGTCAGGCACCAGCCGATCGCCGCGAGGAAGACGTACTCGTGGAAGACGTCAAAACGCGCGAGAAGCGGTAACAGCACAACACGCACGAACAAGAAGCAGGCCGCGAGCAGAAGCGGCAGCGCCGCGAAGGGCATCCAAACGGGTGGAGCGCTCGCGCCGGTCTCGCCGAGCCCAGCAAGGAGCAGCAGCAGCAGTATCGCAACAAGATCCTGCAGCAGGAGCAGGCTGACTACGACTTCGCCCGTGTGCCGGTGGTGCAGCACCGTCGTGGGCAGCAGCTTTATGCCTATGATCGTGCTGGAGAACATCATTGCGGCGCCAATGATCGTGGCGTCGACGAAACCGAATCCGGTGAGCCGCGCGATGCCGTAGCCGAAGCCTGCGAATGCGAGTGATGAGGCGATGCCCACGAGCAGCGTATTGCGAAACATGTGCAGCAGCTTGGAGGGCTGCATATCAAGGCCGAGCAGGAAGAGCAGGAATATGATCCCGATCTCAGCAATCTCGGCGAGTAACGCCTGGTCGGCGACCCAGCCGGCGCCGTGTGGCCCGAGGAGGGCCCCGACCGCGATATAAGCAACGATCAGCGGCTGGCGCGTGTAGAGCGCGATCGTCGCCAGCACCGCGGCGCCCGCGAAGATCAGGAAGATGGAAGTGAGAAGACTACCGTCAGCCATTGCTTGGACCCTGCACCTTGACCTTGATCATGGCACAGCCCGGCGCTCGGCCGAGGTGACCTCCAGGGCAATACGGACGGTTCTTCCGATACCGCGGGCGATCAGGCGGCGTTGGCGGGCGCTTTTTCGTCTGATGCCGTGCGATCCACGCGGCGGAAGAGCGGGCGTGGATCAAGAATGTCGCCCTGGTAGTAGTGAGCCACGGTCTCGAGAGTGTGGACAGCCGCATCCACGTCCACGTCGTCCCGAAGGGCAAAGCTGTCAAAACCGCAGCGGCGCATGGGCACCAACAGGTCTCGCAGCACGTCTCCTACGGCGCACAATGTCCCGGTGAAGCCCAGCCGCGCCCGCAGAAGCGACGCCGACGATAGACCGCGGCCGTCGGTGAAGGCTGGAAAGCGCACGGCAATCAGGTTCAACCCCTCGAGCGTCGGCGCAAGCGCTTCCGGCTCATCGTCTGGGGCCAGCCAGACACCCAGATCAGCGCGATCGCGGAGCTCGCCATGGGCGGCCAGCCAGAGCGAGAGGGGCACAAGGATCGGGCCGTCTGGCAAATCCGCGGCCGACTCGGCTTCCTCGATGATCCGATGCGATCGTTCGGTGCGACGGACGGTCCCGCCGGGGGTGATCTCAAGCAACGTCGGCATAAACGCGCTCCTTGAAAGGTTCGATGCCAATGCGACGCACGCAATCTACAAAGCGCTCACCCTCGCTGCGGTGGGCGCGATAGACGTCCGTGATCTGTTCGATCACCTCAGGGATTTCTCCGCGGCGGAAGGACGGCCCGAGAATGCGCGCGATGGCGGCATCACTGCCCGCGTCCCCGCCAAGCGACACTTGGTAGAACTCGTCGCCCTTCTTGTCCACGCCGAGGATACCGATGTGTCCCACATGGTGATGTCCGCATGCGTTCATGCAGCCGGAGATGTTGAGAAACAGTTCGCCCAGATCATCCAGCCGGCCCTGATCCTCGAAGCGACGCTGGATGGCCTCGGCTATCGGAATGGACTTCGCATTCGCCAGTGAGCAGAAGTCGCCGCCTGGACAGCAGATCAAATCATTGATCGAGCCGATGTTCGTCGTCGCGAGGCCAGCTTCCACCGACGCCGCCCAGAGCGCAGGGAGATCACGCTGGCGAACGTGCGGTAGAACAAGATTCTGCTCATGGCTGACCCGGATCTCGCCGTGGCCGAAGCGCTCTGCCCAATCCGCGACGGCATCGAGCTGCTCGTCGCTCGCATCGCCGGGGGCAATCCCGGTGCGCTTGAGCGAGAGGATCGCGCTCGCATAGCCGGGCCGAGCGTGTCGGCGAACGTTGCTCGCGTGCCAGCGGGCAAAAGGCGAATTACGCGCCAGCGCCTGTGTCAGCGCATCGGGCTCATCGGCAAGCGCTTCGAAGTCGGGGCAGGTGAATCGGCGCGCCACCCGATCAACTTCTGCGCGCGTCAACGTCTGCGGACCATTTTCCAGATGGGCGAACTCGGCGTCTGCACGCTCAGCAAAACCATCTGCGCCAAATGCTCGCAGCAGAATCTTGATGCGCGCCTTGTACTTATTATCGCGTCGTCCATAGCGGTTGTAGACGCGCAGAACCGCAGTCAAATACGTCAGCAGATGCTGCCAGGGCAGGCCTTTGCGGATGCACTCGCCAATGATCGGCGTTCGCCCCTGGCCCCCACCAACGTAGACGTCAAAGCAAACTTCGCCGGTTGGGTCCGTACGCGCTTCGAGGCCAATGTCGTGGAAACGGATGGCCGCGCGGTCCTGCTCGGCTGCGTTCACGGCGATCTTGAACTTCCGGGGCAGCCAATCGAACTCGGGGTGAAAGCTGGACCATTGGCGAATGACCTCGCACCAAGGCCTCGGGTCCAGACGTTCGTCTGCTGCTGCACCGGCGAACTGGTCGGTGGTGACGTTGCGGATGCAATTGCCCGAGGTCTGGATGGCATGCATCTGCACGGTCGCAAGCTCTTGAAGGATGTCCGGGACTTCCTCGAGCCGCGGCCAATTGAACTGGATGTTCTGGCGCGTCGAAAAGTGGCCGTAGCCTTTGTCGTAGTGCCGCGCGATATGCGCAAGCATACGCAGCTGCCGAGCTGACAGGGTGCCGTAGGGAATGGCCACTCTCAGCATTGGCGCCAGGCGCTGTACGTAGAGACCGTTCTTGAGCCTGAGCGGCAAAAATTCCGCTTCACTCAGCTTGCCGGCAAGGTAACGCTGCGTCTGCTCTCTATACTGCTCGACGCGTGCTTCGACGATCTGTTGATCGTATTCGTCGTACTGATACATGACCTGCTCGATCACGCGCCCCGCTTGGCGCCGGGCGGAAAATAACAGAGCAGGCCGTTCGCGTTACGACGATTTGGGTCTTTGGATATATGCGGGATGAACGCGACGCTTCTGGCGTCGAGCCGGGCGCGCGACTAGAATCGCGCGCGCACGTTCCAAGCGCTTTCACGCAGAACCCAACGGAGACTTTCATGTCCGACGCACCCGCTGAAAACGACGTTCAGGCAGCGGAAGCCGCAGAGGCTCACTCAAGCTACTGGCCGGACGACACTGTCGACATGATCTCCGCGCTTGTCGTCGTCACCGTGCTCGTCGCCGGGGTGCTGTGGTTCGTCGTAAACGGCTGAAACCGGGAATCAACGCGCATCCGCGGGGACAGGTGCCATTGTCCCGCGCCACCGGCGCGTCTCTGACCCCCGAGCAGGGAAGTCCGGTATGGCCTGGGCGCTGATCAGCGACACCAGGGCCAGCAACGCTCCGCTGATGAAAACGGCCGCAGGTGACGTCGCCCACAGTGCGCCGAGCGCGATCGGCAAGGCAACGGCGGCGATGTGATTGATGGTGAAACTGATGCCGGCAGTCGCAGCGATGTCCGCGGGGTCGGCGATCTTTTGAAAGTACGTCTTGATGGCAATGGCCATCGAGAAGAGCACATGGTCCACCAGGTAGAGGCCGATCGCGACCCAGAGCGTGTCCACGAAGGCGTAGGCCGTGAAAACGAGCACGAGCCCTGAATATTCCAGCGTGAGCGCGGTACGTTCACCAACCCGCGCAATGAGCGCACCGATTCGCGGTGCGAGCCAAGTGGTCATTGCGGCATTCACGAGGAACAGCAGCACAACCGTCTCGAGCTTCAGGCCGAATTTCTCCACGAGAAGGAAGCCCGCGAACACGACGAAAATCTGCCGGCGCGCGCCGGATAGAAAGGTGAGCAGGTAGAACAGCCAGTAGCGCTTCCGAAGGATGAGATCCCTGCGCTGCGGGGCGTATTCCTTGAAAAGCGGGTAGCGTACGTGGGCCCATAGCGCGACCGAGGCGGCAAGAAGACCGGCACCCGCGTAGAGCCAGACGTAATCCACCTCCAATACCCAGAGCAGTATGTAGAGCAGGGCGAGTGACGCCAGGGTCACGCCTGACCGGGTAGCGGCGAGACGGCCGAGCGTAACGGCGGCTTCAGTTTTCGGAACCCACTGCAGCGTCAGCGATGTCTGCAGGGTTTCGAGGTAGTGAAAACCCACGGACATGATCACCGTGGTGGCAATCAGCCCCCAGAAGCTCGGAAACAGGCCCGTTGCGGCTGTACCGAGGCCGAGCACCGCGAGCGCAAGCAAGGCGAAGCGCTGCTGACTGAGCACAAGGAGTACCCAGACGGCGGTGAAGGCAAGAAAGCCCGGGACCTCGCGCGCCGAATGCAGGGCGCCTATCTGAGCCCCGTCGAAGCCGGCAAGCTCCACGGAGAAGTTGTTGAGCAGGGCCTGCCACGCAGCGAACGCAAGCGCGCTGGCGGCTGCAAGCACGAAGAGCAGCTGTACGCGCGGTGCCGAGTCTCCGAGTGGGCGCTGCGCCTGCATCTCAGCCTGAGCCGCCAATGACCAGGCGCACAACCGTTGCCAGGGTGAACACGAACAGCAGCGTGAACAGGATGCCCGCGAAGATGAATGGGGCCACGCGTCCGCTGGCGAAATCTCGCTCCTTGTTTGCCTTGCTCTGCACGCCAATCGCTGCGGCGAGCGTGGACACGAGAACCGTCCAGAAACTTATGGAAGCGCGTTCATCATCGGCATCGCCGCCCACGCCCGTGGTCTGTTTGGTCATGGCCGAGGCTCAGGCGCTTTTCGCCCGCGTTGCGGACGCATCCGGATCGTAACCGAGATTCGGACGCATCCAGCGCTCAACGTCAGCGACGTCAACGCCCTTGCGCTGCGCATAGGCCTCGATTTGATCGCGCTGGACCTTGCCCACGCCGAAGTAGCGGGCCTCGGGATGTGCAAAATACCAACCAGACACGGCCGCCGCCGGCTCCATGGCATAGGTCTCCGTAAGCGAAATGCCGATGCGCGCGTCTGCGTTCAGGAGTGCAAACAGAGTTGCCTTCTCGCTGTGGTCTGGGCACGCGGGATAGCCCGGGGCAGGGCGGATGCCCTGATAGCGCTCCCGAATAAGGTCCTCGTTATCGAGCGCCTCATTTCCCGCATAGCCCCAGTAGTCAGTGCGCACCTGCGCATGCAGGTACTCAGCAAGGGCCTCTGCCAGCCGGTCCATGAGTGCCTTGAACATGATCGATTGATAGTCGTCGTGGTTCGCCTCGAACTCGGCAAGCTTCGCATCGGCGCCGATGCCTGCCGTGACAGCGAAGGCGCCGACCCAGTCGGCTACGCCACTGTCTTCCGCAGCAACGAAGTCCGCAAGGCACAGGTTCGCGCTCTCATCAGGCTTCACGGTTTGCTGGCGAAGGAAGTGAAGCGTTGCAGCCCGCGTGCGCCGCTCTGGGCCGGCGAAGAGCGCGACATCATCGCGATCGATCCGCGCTGCGGGCCAGAAGCCGAACACGGCGCGGGCTTCGCACCAACGTTCGTCCATCATCTTTTCGAGCATCGCTTTAGCATCTGCGTACACGCCGCGCGCACTTTCGCCGACGATCTCATCGTCTAGGATCGCCGGGAATTTGCCGGCGAGCTCCCAGGTCATGAAAAACGGGGTCCAGTCGATATAGTCGACAAGCGCTCGCAGCGGAACGTCGTCCAGCACTTGAACACCCTCCACCCGGGGCGCCGGCGTATCGCTGTAGGTGAAGTCGGGCAGATAGGGCGTCAGCGCACCGTTGGGATGCCAGCGCTGATTGCTGCGGCGACCGGCGTTGCGGGCGCGGATCTTTTCGTACTCGGCCACCCGCTCCGCAACGAAAGCATCCTTCTGGCGCTCACTTGTCAGTGCCGTCGCAACGCCCACGGCGCGCGAAGCATCGGTGACATAGACGGCCTGGCTGCGATGGAATACGGGATCGATCTTGACGGCCGTGTGCGCCTTTGAGGTCGTCGCCCCGCCGATCAGAAGCGGCACGTCGAAACCCTGACGCTCCATCTCCGCCGCTACATGGACCATTTCGTCGAGGGAAGGCGTGATCAGGCCCGACAGGCCGATCAGGTCCGCATTTTCCTCCCGAGCCGCGTCTAGAATACGCTGCGCGGGCACCATGACGCCGAGGTCGATGACCTCGAAATTGTTGCATTGCAGCACCACGCCGACGATGTTTTTGCCGATGTCGTGGACGTCGCCCTTGACGGTCGCGAGGACGATGCGTCCCTTGCTGGACGAAGTCCCTTCCGTCTTCAGCGCCTCGATGAATGGCACGAGGTGCGCAACCGCCTGTTTCATGACGCGGGCGCTCTTCACGACCTGAGGCAGGAACATCTTGCCCTCTCCGAACAGGTCGCCGACGACGTTCATGCCGTCCATGAGCGGCCCCTCGATGACTTCGAGCGGATGATCGAACTGCTGACGAGCTTCCTCAGTATCCTCGACAACCCAGGCGTTGATGCCTTTCACGAGCGCATGGCGGATGCGCTCCGCAACAGGCGCTGCGCGCCAGGACAGGTCTTCCTCGCGCTTTTTTCCGCCCTGGCCGGAGAACTGGTCGGCAATCTCGAGCAGGCGCTCCGTTGCGTCTTCTCGGCGGTTGCTCACCACGTCCTCGACCCGTTCGCGGAGCTCTGCCGGCAGCTCCTCGTACAGCCCTAGCTGCCCCGCATTGACAATGCCCATGCGCAAGCCGGCGCGGACGGCGTGGTAGAGAAACACGGCGTGAATCGCCTCCCGAACCATGTCGTTGCCACGGAAAGAGAACGACACGTTGGAAACGCCGCCAGAGGTCAGTGCGTACGGCAGGTTTGTGCGAATCCAGTCGCAGGCCTCCACGAAGTCGACCGCATAATTGGCGTGTTCCTCGATGCCCGTCGCGATCGCGAAGATGTTCGGATCGAAAATGATGTCCTCGGCAGGCAGACCAATTTCATCAACGAGCAGGCGATAGGAGCGCTCACAGATTTCCTTTTTACGCGCGGCCGTGTCGGCCTGTCCCGCTTCATCAAAGGCCATGACCACGACTGCTGCGCCATGGCGACGGCAGAGTTCGGCGTGCTCGCGAAACTGGGCCTCGCCTTCCTTGAGGCTGATCGAGTTCACAACCGACTTGCCCTGCAGGCACTTGAGGCCGGCTTCGATCACGCTCCACTTGGACGAATCGATCATGACCGGGACGCGGGCAATGTCCGGCTCTGCGGCGAGCAGGTTCAAAAACCTCACCATGGCCGCCTCCGAGTCGAGCATTCCTTCGTCCATGTTGACGTCGATGATCTGGGCGCCGTTTTCCACCTGTTGGCGCGCGACGGCCAGAGCCTCGTCGTACTGTTCCTCGCGGATCAGTCGCGCGAACCTGCGCGAGCCAGTGACGTTGGTGCGCTCACCGACGTTCACGAACAGGGAGGTGTCATCAATCGTGAAGGGCTCGAGTCCCGCCAAGCGGCAGGCCGGGGCTATTTCAGGAATAGGACGTGGCTCGTACTGCAGAACCGCATCTGCGATCGCCCGGATGTGATCGGGCGTCGTGCCGCAACAGCCCCCGACGATGTTCAGGAACCCCGATGCTGCGAACTCGCCGACCACCGTTGCCATGTCCTCAGGGCCCAGGTCGTACTCACCGAACTCGTTTGGCAGGCCAGCGTTGGGGTGAGCGGAAATGCGTACATCTGCGATACGCGACAGCGTCTCGACATAGGGACGGAGTTCGTCAGGGCCGAGTGCACAGTTGAGACCGATCGAAAGCGGTTTGGCGTGGCGTACGGAATGCCAGAAAGCCTCCGTCGTCTGGCCCGACAGCGTTCGTCCGGAAGCGTCCGTGATCGTGCCAGAGATCATGATCGGGAGCGTCTCGCCGCGTGCCTTGAATGCATCCTCGACCGCGAAGATCGCCGCCTTCGCGTTCAGGGTGTCGAAAACCGTCTCGATCATGAGCAGATCGACACCGCCATCCATGAGCGCGACTGCTTCTTCGAGGTAGGCTTCGCGGAGGGTGTCGAAGTTGACCGCCCGAAAGCCTGGGTCATTGACGTCCGGCGACAGGCTCGCGGTCCGGTTGGTCGGGCCAAGCACACCCGCCACAAAGCGCGGTTTGTGGGGGGTGCGTTCGGTCATTGCATCGGCACAGGCGCGAGCAAGGCGCGCCGATTCGAGATTGAGCTCCGGGCAAAGGGCTTCGAGGCCGTAGTCGGCCTGGGCAATATGCGTCGCACCGAACGTATTGGTCTCGAGGATATCCGCACCCGCCTCGAGGTAGGCCATGTGCACTTCTTTGACGACGTCCGGGCGGGTGAGCGAGAGCAGCTCGTTATTGCCCTTCATGTCCTGTTCAAGGTCGGCGAAGCGGGTCCCGCGATAATCGGCCTCGGTCAGGCCATAGCCCTGATACATGGACCCGGTCGCTCCGTCGAGGATAAGGATGCGATCAGCCAGGGCGGCCTGCAGCTGCGTGAGCCGTTCAGTTCGTGCGAGCATGGAATTGACCGTTGTGGGGAAAAGGGCGCGTGCCAATTCTACGCAGCGCTACGCGATCACCACGTGAGCGCAGATCAGGCAGACGTGACTGGGACTCATGAAGCGTCAGGCCTTCTCGCACGGTCGAGGCCTCCGTTAGAATGCCCGAACTCGCCTTCCGGCTATGCGCGGACCCGCCATGATCGAGATCTCCGAATCGGCGCAGGCTTACCTGCGCGATCTGTTGTCCAAGCAGGAGCAGGAAGGCGTCGGCATTCGAGTCTTCGTCGCCAACCCGGGCACGCCCCAGGCCGAAACCTGCATCGCCTACTGCCGGCCGGGGGAGGAACAGGAAGAGGATGTTCCTGTTCAATTCGAAGGCTTCACGGCCTGGTTCGAGAAACGCAGCGAGCGCTTCCTCGAAGACGGCAAGGTCGACTTCCAGGAAGATCGCCTCGGCGGTCAGCTGACCATCAAGGCCCCCAACGCGCGGGTCCCGAAGGTCGATGACGACAGCCCCTTGGAGGATCGCATCAACTACGTCCTCTACAACGAAGTAAACCCGATGCTCGCAGCGCACGGCGGCATGGTGACGCTCGTCGAGGTCGAGGAGAGCATCGCCGTGCTTCAGTTCGGCGGCGGGTGTCAGGGCTGTGCGGCGGTCGACATGACTGTGAGTCAGGGCGTCGAGAAAACCCTCGTCGAGCAGATCCCTGAGCTGACCGGCATTCGCGACGTGACTGACCATTCCGTACGCGAGAACGCGTACTACTGATCCCCTGTCCGTGGCGCGCACAGGCGCCTGGCGCGCGCGGCGCCTCAGGCCGCGACCGCGCGGCGCCTCAGCAAGGGCCGCATTCGTGCAGCAGCATCTCTAAGGCAAGCGACGGTCGCATTCCAGTCAATGCAGCCATCAGTCACCGATACTCCGTAGGTGAGCTGCGAGCGATCAGCAGACAGGGCCTGATTTCCGAAGGCGATGTTGCTCTCGATCATTGCGCCTATGATCGAGCGATTCCCCGACTCGATTTGCTTCACGATGTTGTCCAGTACGGCAGCCTGTCGTGCTGGATTCTTTTCCGAGTTTGCATGGGAGCAGTCGATCATCACGTTTGCAGGCAGCTTTGCCGAGGCAAGGGCAGCCTCGCATCTTGCGACGCTTTCCGAATCGTAGTTCGGACCGCCACCGCCCCCTCGCAGGACAACGTGACCCAGCGTGTTGCCGCGCGTGTGCATGACCGCGACCTGGCCAGAGGGGCTGATGCCCAGAAAGCGATGTGGGCGAGAGGTCGATTGCAAAGCGTTGATGGCAACGCCAAGACCTCCGTCGGTTCCATTCTTGAAGCCGACGGCACAGGACAGGCCGGATGCCATTTCTCGGTGCGTCTGCGATTCAGTGGTCCGCGCGCCGATCGCTGACCAGCTGATGAGATCCTGGAGATACTGAGGCGTGATCGGATCGAGCGCTTCGGTCGCCAGCGGCAGGCCCGTTTCGGACAGGTCGAGCAGCAGCTGCCGTGCAATCTTCAGTCCCTCAGCGATGCGGAAGCTGTCATCGAGATAGGGATCATTGATGAGCCCCTTCCAGCCAACGGTTGTCCGCGGCTTCTCAAAGTAGACGCGCATCACGAGAAGAAGGGCATCGCCGACTTCATCGGCCAGGGCCCGTAGACGTCCGGCGTAGTCGTGTGCAGCTTCAACATCGTGGATAGAGCAGGGGCCCACCACGACCAGCAATCGAGGATCCCGGCGCTCTAGAATCTCGCGTACCGCAGCGCGGCCGGCGCTCACGCTCGCGCGCACCGCATCCGTGATCGGGTACTCGGACTTCAGTGCCTCGGGGGTCGTCAGAATCTCGTGTCCGACAACGTTGAGGTCCTCGAGTTGGCGCTGCGTCTCAGCGTCCATACCTGCGCTCATTTCTAACCTTCCTGTGCGGGACTGCAGCAGCCCTTCCTGCCCCGTCGGCTGCCCTGCGGGGGCAATCCACGAAAACGGAAAAACCCCGACCGGCAAGCGCCTGATCGGGGTCTCCGGGAGGCGCAAGCTTCGCCTCCGAGCCTTGCGGGGGCGAGGTCAGGTAGCGTCGTCGTAGCGCCGAGTACCTGCGTAAATCGAGGCTCCTGGCCTGCGCGGCCGCGTGCACTCAGGCACGCCAGCATCGCCGGCCAGGTAGGTAAATCGTTTGATGGTGATTCGATTCATGATGCGAATCCTAGCGCTCTCTCGCTCACGATACGACCGCAACGCAGTGGCCGGGATAGGTGTCGTGGTGTTGAATGCGCCTCCAGCTGTCCTATGGAGCTTCGTGATGAACACCAATCGCCAGTGGCTTCTCCGAACGCGTCCCGAGGGGATGGTCGGCGAGCAGAACTTCGACTATGTAGAGTCGCCTATCCCGGAGCCTGCCGACGGCCAGGTGCTCGTCCGCAACCGCTTTCTCTCCTTTGACCCCACGCAGCGTGGCTGGATGGAAGATCGCGAAAGCTATCTACCGCCTGTCGCGATCGGTGAGCCGATGCGCGCTGGCAGCGTTGGCGAGGTCGTCGCGTCGCGACATCCGGACTTCGTCGAGGGGGACTGGGTACAGGGGACCGGCGGCTGGCAGGACTTCTTCATTTCCGATGGCGGCGGCCCGATCGGGCTGCGCAAGGTGCCCAGCGGGGTGCCGCCGACCATGGTGCTTTCGGTCCTGGGCGTGACGGGCCTGACGGCTTATTGGGGCATGCTTGATCTTGGAAGGCCCGAGGCGGGTCAGACGGTGCTCGTGTCTGGAGCGGCGGGCGCGACCGGATCGATTGCCGGTCAGATTGCTCGAATCAAGGGATGCCGGGTTGTGGGCATCGCGGGCGGAAGCGAGAAGTGCGGCTGGTTGACCGACCACGCACGTTTCGACGCGGCGATCGACTATCGCGGTGATAACGTGCGCAGGGCGATCGGTGAAACATGCCCTGATCGGGTAGACATATTCTTCGACAACGTCGGCGGCGATATTCTTGAAGCGTCCCTAGAACACATCGCGCTTCGCGCCCGGGTGGTCCTTTGCGGCGGCATTTCCGGCTACAACGCCACAGAGCCTCAGCCGGGGCCCCGAAACATCATGAATCTCGTGACCAGGCGCGCGCGAATGGAGGGCTTCATTGTCCTCGACTATTACGATCGATCCGCTCAAGCAGTAAAGGATCTGCTGGCGTGGATCGACAGCGGCGAACTGGTGTATCAGGAGGATGTCCAGCAGGGCTTTGACAATATTCCGGCCACGCTGACGCGCCTGTTCACGGGCCAGAACATCGGCAAGCAATTGCTCGAGATCGATGGCCCATGAGCGAGTACGTCGTTCCCGGGGTATCCGGGGGCGTTGATTCGCGAAGCGGGCGCACGCATCAGCAACATGCATGAATTCTGCTAGAATCGTGTCCGGCCGTGAATGCCATCCTTCTCGCGGCATCGCGGGCTTTAGCGGCGTCATGCCGAGCAGTTTGGAGAATCAAGCAGATGCAGATGTTCTGGTACCTCGTCGAGGACTTCGTGGAACAGCCGCTGATCATGAAGGCCTTTATCGGCTGGGGCTGGCTGTCCGTCGTACTCATGCTCTCGGCGATGTTCGCTTCCGCGTTCTGACCCATCCGGAAGTGATGCGTCGTCTTCATGTGGCTCAATGACCTGACCGCCGAGCAGCGGCGCTCGTTTCTCGGGCTCGCGTATAACGTGGTTGTCTCCGACGGACTCCTTGACCCTAACGAGGAGCTGATGATGGCCGCGTTCCGGCGTGAGATGGAACTCGACAGTGGCGTCCAGGCCGACTACACGGACCTTGCGGGCGTCGACGAGGTCTTCTCGGATCGCCGCAGCCGACGCATTGCAATGATCAACCTCATCCACTTGAGTTACGCCGACGGCGCCTACGAGATTGAAGAGGAATGTCTGCTGCGCGAGCTGGCGAACACATTCGGCGTTGAAGACAGCGAATTCGCGCTCCTCGAAAACTGGGTTAAACGGCTGGTGTCATTGGAGCAGGAAGCAACGGCACTGCTCTGAGGCCGGGAAAGGTGACCGCATGGCCTGGGATGACGTACACCGAGACCTGTCCAAGGTCGCCGAAGGGGCCCGGGAGACGGCACGCGATGTCCGGCAGCTGGGTGCCGGGCTCGGTCGCCAGGCGCTTGTCGCCTCGGACAACGTGGTCACAGCCGAGTACCTCGCCGCCAATGGCGTCCTCGAATGGATCAGCGGCTGGGCCGAGGACGGCATGGAAGGGGTCTCGATCGCAGCCGATCAGTGGCGCTACTTGGTCGAAGACGGTTTCGCATCGGTTTCTGCCCTCAGCCGCGCCGACTCCATCGATGCGTACACGGCAATCCCGGGCGACCATGCGCGCCGCAGGCTCGGCCACGTGCGCGAAGGCGTTGATCGCAGCTTTGTTCTCGCCGAGCGCGGGTGGCTACGATCGCTCGAACCGCTGCGTTCAGTCTGGCGCCCTTTCTTCAAGATGGTCCGAGACGACTTCAGCTGATCTTCCCCGCGCGGTGCTGAAACGCGACACGCGTTCAGGACCGATCAGGCATCCAGCAGCCGTCGAAGCCGAAGGGTATTCGTGTCGGGATCGTAACGCTCGCAACCGGGCCTACGTCCGGGCGAGTACTGTCGAACACCATGAAGCGCGAATTCGCGTCCCGCGCCGAATGCGCGAAGGCAAGCAGCCAACCACTGCCTCGAGCGGATCGTTCGTGCGCCGGGACAAAGGTGGGCGCGGAGAGACGCCAACCCTCGGGAAGCGCATAGACCCGCCTTTCTTCACGACCGATTCGGTGGCGCATGATGCGATCGCCGGCGGGGGGGTGCCTGCCGTCCAGCGGCGTAATGCCCAGCGTCCAGTACAGATCGTCGCGGCCCGGTGGCGTGCGTCCGTCGGCACAGGGCAGGTGCTGCTCATCGGCATCGACGACTTCGTGTGCGATACGCCCTCGCCGTCGCTCTAGCGTGAAGCGCTGCAGCGACGGTGAACCTTCATCGTCCCCGCGCACATCGGCGTCGAACAGGGCCGGGCGCTGTATGACTTCAACGATGGTTCGATCGCTTCGTGAGCGCACCGCCGCCACGCGCGGAACCCAGCAGGCATCGATTTCAAACCACTGAGTCGCAGACGGATCGCCTGTCCTGGGCACAAGGCCGATACGCGCCGAGCCATGGCGGTCCCAGCGATAGGGTAGGGGTTCGCCTTCGAACATGGTCTCCTCGTCGAAGCAGACAGGGAGGTCGAAAACCACGAGATGTTCGGCGGTAAGCCCGAAGTCGCGGACAAGGATTGGTCGATCGATCGGCAGTTCCCGAACGCTACGCATGCGGCCTGCAGCGTCGACCACATGATGGCGCAGATAGGGTGGCTCCGGGTGATAGGCAAGCGTATGCAGTTCGCCGGTGACTGCATCAATGTGCGGATGCGCGATGGATCCCGCCGGCATGGGACCGCCGAAATCCGTCATGGTGAGGGTCTCGAGCGAATCGGACAGTTCGTAGGGCAGCCCCATCTCCGAGAACACGTATAGCCGCTGCGCATGCATCAATGCGTTTGCGTTGCCGGTGCCGTCGGGCACCAGCGTGTCGACGACGGGAGGAGCGGGCTGTTGGCGCACGCGTGCGACGTCAGGGGCGTTCACCCAGCGGTTGCGATACCAAAGGGCGCGCCCGCCGCCGAGGCGAATGCCATGGACCATGCCGTCACCGGACAGCCAGTGGTAGCGCAGGTCACCTCGGCCCGGATAGGGATTCGGCCCGGAGCGGACGTAGAGGCCATCGAGGCCTGCGGGCAAGCGCCCCTCGACCTCGAGGTCGAAGAGCAGCTGTTCATCGTCTACCGGCGCCCAGGGGCCCTGAAGGTAAGGATGCGTGTTCGGCACCGAGACGTTTTCCCATCGCAGCCCTGATCGCGCAGTACACTCGCGACGCCGGTACATCCCCGGTATGCGACGCAGCGAGGAAGGAACGATGGCACATGCGGTGAAGTTCTACGAGACCGGCGGCCCGGATGTGCTGCGCTACGAGGCAGTCGAGCTGGCGTCGCCTGGCGCTGGGGAAGTCCGCGTCAGGCATACCGCGATTGGCCTGAACTTCATCGATACCTATCACCGCTCTGGGCTCTATCCCGTACCGCTGCCGTCCGGCCTGGGCATGGAGGCGGCCGGCCGGGTCGTGGCAGTCGGCCCTGATGTTCAAGGATTCGTGGAGGGGGACCGCGTCGCCTACGGGACCGGGCCGCTCGGAGCGTATGCGACGGAAGCGAACAGGCCGGCGGCAACGCTGATGCGAATCCCCGAAGGCGTCGAGGATTCCGAAGCAGCCGCCGTGATGCTGAAGGGCATGACGGCCGGCTATCTGCTGACCATGACTCGCCCTATCCAAAAAGGGGACACGATCCTTGTCCATGCGGCTGCTGGAGGGACGGGGCTGCTCATGGTGCAGTGGGCAAAGCATCTTGGCGCTCGCGTCCTCGGCGTTGTCGGCAGCGAAGAGAAAGCGGCGCTCGCCGCGGCCCATGGGTGCGACGAAATCATCCTGCGAGGGAGAGACGCGCTTGTCGAGCGAGTGCGCTCGCTGACGGACGGCGCGGGCGTCCCCGTGGTCTATGACTCGGTTGGGCGCGCCACCTTCCAGGCGTCCCTGGATTGCCTTGCTCCGAGAGGAATGCTGGTCAGTTTCGGCAACGCCTCAGGCCCAGCCCCCGCCGTCGAGCCGGCCATGCTTGCCGCGAAAGGTTCGCTCTACATCACGCGTCCGACGCTTGTGCACTACACGCGCGATCGACATGAGCTGGAAACGCTCGCCGGCGCCGTGCTTCGCCTGGTTGCAGATGGCGCTATGCAGGTCCGGGTGAAGCAGAAATTTGCCCTGTCTGAGATCGCCGCAGCCCACCGCGCGCTTGAAGCCGCCGAGACGCTCGGCGCGACAGTCCTTGAGCCCTGATTCAACGGTCGAGGTCATCGATCAGCCGAGCTTTTGCGCCGTTCAGCAAGGCGGCGAGGAAGTCCGTTCCGCCCTGATCCGGGTGAAATTGCTGCATGAGCCGGCGGTGGGCACGAACGATCGTGTCGCGATCCGGATCTCCGTCTAGGCCGAGTATCGCGAGTGCTTGCGCGCGATCCGGCTCACCCTCGAAAGCTCGACCTCCTCCCTGCGCGGCCCCCTCATCGCGCGTACGCCAAACGCCGCCGTAGGTGCGGTCGAGATAGCTCTCGAGCAGGCGCGCTGCATCCGGGTCCTCGGCCCTCAGCGTCCGCAGCCACTCGATCAGCGCAGTCTCGTCGAGCTCCCCGAGGCGTCGCCCTGCGTGCCGGCCCGTCAGCACGTCTCCATCCATGCTCCCGGATTCGTGATCAAGCACCATGCGCAGCGAACGGGTCCGGACCTCCGATCGCCTCCCTGAGGGCGCACCCGCCGCCGACGCACCGCCGCCGCCCAAGACGCCGAGGCGAGCGAGTATGCGCAGGACTGGCAGGAAGCGCGCGAAGCGTACAGCGAGCGGCAGGATCGCCGCGGGAATCGTAAAGAGCCAGTGCAGGCGCCCCGTCGCGACCGCAAGCAGGACTACGGCCACGGCCGTCCCGATGGCGGTGGCCAGGATGAACGCCCTGGGGTTGCCCCGGGCGCGAAGCCACGCCAGCCGAATGAGCGCGCCGAAGAATATCGCCAGCACCGCAATGAGGGCCGCGCGAATCATCGAGGAAGGTCCTCCAGCAGCGCGCGCGCCACCGAATCTGTTCTGCCAAGGCGTGCGAGCGCATCGCGACCACCGGCTGCGAAGATTGCAACTGCACGGAGCAGGGAAGACAGGCGATGCGCGGCTGAATGGTCGAAGCGCGCATGGACGCCGCCGGACGCTCGCGCGACCGCCGCAAAGACTTCTCGAGCGGCGCGGTCCTTGCCTTCCTGAAAGGCGAAAACGGGGGTGCCGAGCAGTCCGAGCTCGCCGGCCACGCCAGCGACGCGATCGATCGGCTCCTCGCAGGCGTCGCCCACAAGAATGAGGCCCGCGATGCGTTCCCTGCGGGTCTCCTGGAGCGCAAAGCGAAGCAGTCGCTCGATCTGCGTGTGACCCGCAGCGCAGCGTACGGACGCCATGGCGCGTTGCAGCGGGACGGCATCGCGATGCCACGGGCCCGCGCGAAACTCACGGAAACCACGGAAAAAGCAAAGCCGCAGGGCAAGACCGCCCGCCTGATCCGCAGCCGAGAACATACGCGCGGTCAGGTGAGCGGCATGGTCCCAGGTGGCCTGCCTCGATGCAGTCGCATCGAGCCCGAAGATCAGCCTTCCCCGCGGCGGCGGCCGCCGATCCACCTCGGCCAGAAAAGCGTCGACCGTGCGCTTCGTGACGGTGCCTCGAGGCGCTCGCTCCGGAACAGCGGGTTCGTCATCGTTCATGCCTTGATTCTCGCTGGAATCCGGCCCATCGGCTATGCTTCACCCCGTCGGTCGAGCATTCGCTCGGACCCGAAGAACAGGAAATCCGCTGCCGATCATGACCGAGGAAACCCTCGAGGAGTGGCTCCACGAGCTCCGCGTGGAGCACCGGGATCTCGACGACATGATCCAGATGCTGGAGACGCAACGGGCCGCGGACCGCATGCAGATCCAGCGCTTGAAGAAGCGCAAGCTGAAGCTTAAAGACACCATATCCCGTGTCGAGAGCAAGCTGATCCCCGATCTCGGAGCCTGACTATGGCGATCCACGCAGACGACGCGGGCCCGGCAATCGATACGTCTCCCAAGCGCCTTGTCGTCGCGATCTCGTCGCGAGCGCTGTTTGATCTGGATGCAAGCAATGAAGTTTTCGAGCGAGAGGGTGTAGAAGCGTACCGCCAGTATCAGATTGATCGCGAAGATAACCTCCTCGGTCCCGGCGAGGCGTTTCCGCTAGTGCGCAAGCTTTTGCGCATCAACGATGCGCTACCGGAATCACCCGTCGAGGTGATCCTGCTGTCGCGCAACACGGCCGACACGGGGTTGCGCGTCTTCAACTCGATTCAGCATCACGGTCTGCCCATCGAGAGAGCAGCTTTCTGCGGCGGTGAGCGACCGTGGCGATACGCTATCGCATTCGGTTGCGATCTATTTCTGTCCACTGAAGCCGAAGATGTGCGCCACGCGCTCAACGCGGGTATTGCGGCGGCTGCCATCGTTCCGCGCGAAGCCGGCCGCAGCAGCCCTGCTGACCAGCAAGACCGCGACGATACCTTGCGTCTCGCCTTCGACGGTGACGCAGTGCTGTTCTCGGACGAAGCAGAGCGCGTCTACAAGAGCGAGGGGCTCGGCGCCTTCAAGGCGAGCGAATCTGCGGCGGCCCGCGCCCCCCTGCAAGGCGGGCCATTCCGCAATTTTCTTGCTGCGGTGCACAGGATTCAGGGGGCCTTCAGCGCCGAAACCTGCCCGATTCGCACGGCGCTCGTCACGGCGCGGTCGGCGCCGGCGCACGAACGCGTTATTCGCACTCTAAGGCACTGGGATGTGAGGCTCGACGAAAGCCTGTTCCTTGGCGGTCGACCCAAAGGGCCTTTCCTGAAAGCGTTTGGCGCCGATATCTTCTTTGACGACCAGCAGGTGCACTGTGATTCGGCGCGCGAGCACGTCACCGCGGGTCACGTGCCTCATGGCATTGCCAACGAACCCGATAGCCCGACCTGAGGCACATCAGCGCGCGGGGAGGGTGTCAGGGCCCAAGCGGACCAGCTCCGCACGTGCGCGATTCAGCTCACGACCAAGGCGCTCCAATTCATTGAGCAATGCGCGGCGGCGAACACGTGCCGCCTCACGTTCCTCGCGATCGGCGTCGTCGGGCAGGCTTTCTTCCTGTTCGAGGGCGCGTTCAACCTCGGCCTTCTCTCTTTCGAGGGTGCGGATGTTGTTTGAAACGGTGCGCCATGCCTGCCCCTGTGCCCATGCATCCTCGAGCGCAATGCGACGATCCTCAGGACAGTCCGAAGGCAAAGGCGTGCCGCTGCGACCGAGTTCGTAGGCGCGATCTGCGCGGCAGAACAGCTCAAGGCCTTCTGCTCGGCCGGTACGCCATGCCTCGAGATCGGGGGTCACACCATACTCTGCGCAATCTCGGCGATAGCGATCAAAGCGCGAGACGGGGGCGCCACGCGAACCGTCGGTGTAGCCGAGCGCCTGCCAATCTGCGATCAGGCACTCGTTCTCGGACATGGACGCACAGCCGTGCAGCAGCCATGCGGCGAAAAGTAATGCGCTGGCGCGGAGGATCGTTCGAGGGTGATGCAGCATGGCCGTAGTCCCTGCAGCGACTGAGCGCCGCTATGATTGATGTGCCTGTGAGAGCGGAAAACGCGCATGAAAGATAGTAGCTACCGCATGATGGTTGAAAGCGCGCCTGCGCGCATCGCCATCGACGCGGCCGGCGTTCGTCTTGCCGAATCCACAAAGGTTCGCGTTCTCCGAGAGACTCGGCAGCCCCCCACCTATTACTTTCCGCACACAGACGTTGCGCTTTCGTGCCTGCAGCCCAGTGCACTGCGCACCCACTGCCCGTTCAAGGGCAATGCGCGATATTGGCACGTTGTGGTGGGTAACACTCGCCTCGAAAACGCCGTTTGGAGCTACGAGACACCTGCTGAAGACGCATCGGAGATCGAGGGTCTCCTCGCTTTCAACTGGGACGCCATGGACGCGTGGTGGGCCGATGGAGAGCAGATCATCGAGCCTGCGGGCGTGGTCATCGATGCCCCGAATCCGCACGCCATGTGGCTCATGCACGCGGCGGATCGCTCACTGCCACCGGAGCGGATGCTCGCCGCGTTTGCAACGCATCTGCGCGAGCAAGGCTTTCCCTTGCTGCGCCTTGGCGTGCTCGTGCGCACTTTGCATCCTCTCGTATTTGCCTGGGGCGTTCTTGACTGGAGAGATCGGAGCGCTCCGGAGACATTCGAGATGCCCTATGAGGTCCTGCGCGCTGAAGAATTCCGCCTCAGCCCGTACGCCCCGATTCTTAGCGGGGAAGGTGGCGTACGTCGGCGCATCGATCCACGCGCACGCGCGGACTTCCCGATCCTCGAGGATCTTGCACGGCGCGGGGCCACCGATTACGCCGCGATGCCGATGCAATTCTCGGACGGGCAGATCAACATTCTGACGCTTGTTGCAGATGGCGCGGAGGGGTTCACGACCGACCAGCTCGGTCCAATACACGAAGTATTGCCCTTGCTATCGTCGATCTTCGAGGTCTACTCACACAGACGCCTTGCGAGCGTCTTGATGGAAACCTATCTCGGCACGCAGACGGGCACCCGCGTGCTTGCGGGCAAGGTTCGGCGGGGAGACAGCGAAGCAATCCACGCGGTCATATGGTTCTCCGATCTTCGCGATTCCACCCGACTGACGGAGGCGCTCGGGCGCCACGAGTACCTAGAGCTTCTCAACGACTACTTCGATTGCATGGCAGGCGCCGTTCTTGCGCATGAAGGAGAAGTCCTGAAGTACATCGGTGATGCAGTCATGGCAATCTTTCCTGTGGCTGATCCGCACGAATTACGCCCAATCGCGGCGGCGCGTGCGCTTGCCGCTGCCCGCGACGCATCTGCTCGCGTGGATCGCCTCAACAGCGCGCGCCGTGAGCGCGGCATTGATCCCATTGGCTTCGGCATCGCGTTGCATCGGGGCGAGTTCACCTACGGAAATGTCGGTACGCCAAGACGCCTGGATTTCACCGTGATCGGAGGCGCCGCAAATGAAGCCGCGCGCATGGAGGCGCTCACCAAGGATCTGGGGGAACGCATTCTCATATCCGCTCCCGTCGCCGAAAGCGTGCCCGAAACGTTGCGTGCTGTCGGCCGCTACAGCTTGCGCGGCGTTGGCCACGCAATGGAGCTGTTTGCACTCCCCGCCGATGATTCAGAACAGCGCGAAGCGGACACCCAAACCCATCAGCAGCGTTGCCAGGATCGGGCGCATGATTCGGTCGGGCAGATGATTCGCCACCTGCGTTCCGAGCCAGATCGCGGGTAAAGAGCCGACCAGGAGCGCAGCAAGAAGGGAAAAGTTCACGTTCCCGAGGGCCAGATGACCGAGCCCGGCGATCAAGGTCAGCGGTACGGCATGCGCGATGTCCGTCCCAACGATGCGAACCGCGCGGATACGGGGATAGAGCGCAACAAGAACTGCAGCGCCGAAGGCGCCAGCACCGACAGAGGACAGCGTTACGCAGACGCCCAGCAACATGCCGACCGTCACGGTCACCCCCGTTGCATGCGCATCGACCCACGCCCTGATCGGCCCGGATGCGCGTTCAATCTCGCCCCGACGCAGATGATCGCGCAGCAGTATCGAGCACGCCGTCGCGATGAGCATCACGCCCAGGGCACTGGTCAGGACCGGTGCGTACGCCTCCGGCGCTCCAAATACCGAATGCAGCGCAAATACCGTGAGCACCGACGCAGGAATCGATCCGAGGGCAAGGCAGCGGACCAGCTCCCAATGCACGTTTGTTTGGCGCGCGTGGGCAGCCATCCCGCCCATCTTGGTCAGTGCCGCGTACAGCAGATCCGTACCGATCGCGACATTGAGCGGAAACCCGAAGAGCAAAAGCAGCGGTGTCATCAGTGAGCCACCGCCAACGCCAGTGACGCCGATCGCGAAACCCACGCTCGCGCCGGCAAGAATGTAGCTGAGGGCGTCGATCATGGTCCGCGTTGGGCCGCCTCGTTATAACCGGAAGGCGACTGTAAGGGCGGCCCACTAGCGCAAGAAGGAATATTTGATTCTAATTCCAGAACCGCGCTACATATCGGTCTGCGTCTGCCGGAGGCTCGTCGGCGCAGGCGTCCGGACCGCCGAGGGGGAGGGAACGGGTTTGAAACTGCAGCAGCTGCGCTACATCTGGGAGGTCGCTCATCACGATCTCAACGTGTCTGCCACGGCACAGGCGCTGTATACCTCGCAGCCGGGCATCTCGAAGCAGATTCGCCTATTGGAGGACGAGCTCGGCGTTGAAGTCTTCGCGCGCTCCGGAAAGCACCTGACGCACGTCACGCCAGCGGGCGAAGTCATCATCGCAATGGCAGGGGAGATTCTCCGCAAGACCGAAACGATCAAGCGCGCCGCAGAAGAATTCAACAACGAGACTCAGGGATCGCTCGCCATTGCGACGACGCACACGCAAGCGCGGTACGTCCTGCCGCGCATCATCGGCGATTTCCGCGCGCGCTACCCGGACGTTGCGCTGCATATGCAGCAAGGCAGCCCGACACAGATTGCGCAAATGGCGGCAGAAGGGGACGCGGACTTTGCGATTGCGACGGAAGGACTCGACCACTTCAGCGACCTGATCATGATGCCCTGCTATCGGTGGAACCGCTGCATCGTCGTTCCTAAGGGACATCCACTTGCGAACATGGATACGCCGCCCCTGGAGGAAATTGCCAAGTATCCAATCGTTACCTACGTATTCGGATTCACCGGGCGATCAAAGCTCGACGACGCGTTCAGTTCCCGCGGTCTATCCCCGCGCGTCGTCTTCACTGCCACCGATGCGGACGTCATCAAGACCTACGTCCGCCTCGGCCTTGGAATCGGGATCATTGCACATATGGCTTGGGACGCCGCACTCGACGCCGATCTCGTGCCCATCGACGCAAGCCATCTGTTCGAGTCGAGCGTGACGCACGTGGGCTTTCGAAAAGGGACATTCATGCGCCGTTTCATGTTCGATTTCATCGAACTTTTCGCGCCCCAGCTTGACCGCGAGCGCGTCGAAGCAGTGATCGCATGCGGCAACCGGAACGAACGCGAGGCCTTGTTCGCGGGCGTGGATCTGCCCGAGCTCTGAGCTAGCGCCCACGGCTCGGCCCTGCGCAAGCACGACACAGATCGCACGGCCGCACGCTCCAGTCCGGGCAGACGACACCGTGCCAGGGGCGCCCGCCGCGAAGCGGAGATGCGCGGAGCACGTCTGCGCGCGGGGACGGGGCTGGAACGCTCACCGCACGAGGGTCCGGTTAGGGTACGCCCCACCAAGTAAGCCAGTCAGACGCGAGGACAGTCCGGCTGCGATCAGCCGAGCGGCTGCCGTTCGTGTCTGCGCGCGTCGCTGTCGAGGACGGGGGACGCCCTCACGACTTGCCGCTCACGCGGTAGCGCGTTCCCGGGCGATCAGGGCATCGGAGTCGTCGAGCTTGTCCAGATGCAGACCACACTCCTTCTTTACAGCAGCCTCCCACCACCATCGGCCCGCTCGCTCATGCTCATGCGGAGCGACTGCGCGCGTGCACGGCTCACAGCCAATGCTGACGAAGCCGCGGTCGTGGAGCTCGTTGTAGGGCACTTCATGATCGCGGATGTATCGCCAGACGTCCTCGGATCGCCAACCGGCAAGAGGGTTGAATTTGTACAGCGGCGCCTGAGGCTTCGAGAAGGCGCGATCCAGCTGCACCACCGGGACGTCTGCGCGCGTCGGACTTTGATCCCGGCGCTGTCCGGTGATCCAGGCGTCAACGCCCTCCAGCCGGCGCCGCAGCGGCTCGATCTTGCGGATAGAGCAGCACTCTTCGTGCCCGTCCTCATAGAAGCTGAAGAGCCCCTTCTGACCCACAAGGCGCTGGACAGCGTCCGCCTGCGGAGACATCACTTCGACCGCGAGGCCGTAGTGTTTGCGCACCCTTTCAAGGAAACGCAGGGTCTCCGAGTGGAGGCGACCGGTGTCCAGGCAGAAGATTTCAGCGCGGTCAGTCATGTTCGCGAGCATGTCGATCAGGACGACGTCCTCGGCACCGCTGAACGAGAGCACGACATTCTCGAACCGCTCGATGGCGGTCCGGAGAATGTCGCGCGGCGCGGCGCCTTCCAGCTCAGCGGCGACCCCGTGCGGATCGAACACGGGCGGATGGCTGACGGCTTCACTCATCTTCAAGGCTCGCATGGCTTTACGCGCCGCGAGGCTAGCAAGCGTGGCGGGGCCTACAAAGATCGATGTGCAATAAGCTCAGGGTGCGTCACGCGGCAGGCGGATGCGGGCGGCGTTGGACGACACCAGCACCGCTTCCATAGACTCCGGGCGCCGCGTCGTCCTCGGAGCCTGCGATGAATATCCTTTGCCTTGATCTTGAAGGCGTGCTGATCCCCGAAATCTGGATCGGCGTCGCCGAGCGTACTGGCATCGAAGGGCTCAAGCTCACCACTCGCGACATCCCGGACTACGACGAACTGATGACCGGGCGTCTTGCGCTCCTGCGCGAGCACGACCTCGGCATGGCGGACATTCAGGCGGTCATAGGCGCCATGGCCCCGCTGCCCGGTGCGGCGGCGTTCCTCGAGTGGGCGCGCATGCGCGTGCAGGTCGCGATCCTGTCCGACACGTTCTACGAATTTGCGGCCCCGCTCATGGCGCAGCTCGGCCATCCGCTGCTCTTGTGCCACAAGCTCACGATCGATGCGCAGGGCAGGGTTGCGGACTACCATATTCGCCAGCCGGATCCTAAGCGTGCATCCGTAAGGGCCTTTCATGGCCTGAACTACAGGTGTATCGCAGCGGGCGATTCGTTCAATGACACAAGCATGCTCGAGGAGGCTGATCGCGGCTTCTTTTTCCGCGCGCCTGAGAACGTGCGCAGGGAATTCCCTCAGTACGCCGCAGCCGATGAATACAGCGAACTGCGGGCCCTCATCGAACAGACGCTGAAGGATTGGCGGGCCTAGACTGCGACCGAACCACCGCCCACAAGATTGCCGACCTTGGCGTGGATTTCGCGCCACTCGGCTTGGACATCGGAATCCGCTACCAGACCGCCGCCTCCCCAGCAGCGCAGAACGCCGTCCGCAAGCTGCAAGGTGCGAATGGTGATGGACGCATCGAGACGACCCCAAGGGTCTACGCGGAAAACGCTGCCGCAGTAGGGTCCGCGTCCACTCCACTCAAGCTCATCGATGATCTCCATTGCGCGCCGCTTAGGAGCACCCGTTATGGACCCTCCGGGGAACGCATGTGCAAGCGCTTCAAGGGGGGCCACACCCCCCGCAAGGCGCCCCTCTATGGTGGAGACCAGATGGTGCACCTCGGCGAAGCTCTGCACTTCGAACAGCTTCGGCACTTCGATGGTGCCCGGTGCGCAGCTGCGGCCAAGGTCGTTGCGAAGCAGATCCACGATCATCAGATTTTCGGCGCGATCCTTTTCGCTGCCCGCGAGCCGCGCCTGAGCGCGCGCATCCGCGTCAGGATCGGCGGACCGGGCGACTGTCCCCTTGATCGGGCTCGTTCGGACGCGGCCGCCTTCGCAGTGCAATAGGCGCTCAGGAGAACACGACAGCACCGCGCCATGCCGCGTTTCCAGAAATGCCCCATATGGCGCCGGCTGGCGCGCAGCGAGCGCCGCATAGACCTCCAAAGGATCGGCATCGCAGGCGCCACTGAAGGGTACCGCCAGGTTTACCTGGTAGCAGTCGCCGGCCCTTATGTAGGCCTGAACACGATTGAATGCGGCCGCGTATTCATCAAAGGAGACTTCGCACGGGAGCACCGGAAGCGCTGCGGGTTGAACCGATGGGCTGTCCGCACAGAGTCGCGGGATCAGGCCAGAGGGTGCGGATCGTCCAGGAAGCACGTGCAACGCGGTCGTTCGCGCCACGTGGTTCGTGACGATCGCCCAGTCGTAGAAGCCGGCGACGAGCGTTGTCGCGGCGCCGGTTGGCTCGGGGCCGGTTGGCTCGGAGTCGGTTGACTCGGAACCGGCCTGAAGCCCAACGAGCGCTCGGCCCGCATCGTAACTCGCGATGCCTACGGCTCCGCCGGAGAACGGCGCATCCGCGTCACCCGGCGGCATGGCGATCGCGTCTGCCTCTAGAAGGCGCTGCAGCACCTCGAAGGGCGAGGCGCTGTAATGATCAACCCGATCTGCCTCGCGCACGGACACGCAGTGCGCCGTTGCTTCCACGATTCGCCGAGGCCCGGCTGTCACCACGTCCAGCGTACCGAACGGATGGTCGGCGTCCGCGCTGTGCAGGAGTACCGCGTGTCCGAGCTGCCGCACTTGGGCGAGCAGTCGGATTGGATCGGGTTGATAGGCGAGGGCGGGCACACGGGTCACCGACCGCAAAGATGGCGCGCAGCCTAGCAGCAGAACTGAAAGACGACCATGACCAAAATTGTCAACAATAGGCGTCTTGAAGTCCCTCAAACACTCGTTCAGAGTCCGCCGCCATGGGTTTTGTTGACAATCAGCGCGGCGGCTCGCCTTCAACGATTGCTGAGCGCGTCTTTGACACCATCCAGGACGCAATCGTGCGCGGTGATCTTGCGCCAGGCGCGCGTCTTGTCGAACCAGAACTGGCGCGGCGCTACGGTGTAAGTCGCGGGCCACTGCGTGAAGCACTTCAGCGCCTGGAAGCGCAGCGGCTCGTCGAGCGCATCCCGCATGCAGGTGCGCGGGTAGCTGAGCTCAGCTTCGAGCGACTGATAGACCTTGCTCTAGCGCGCGAGGCGCTTGAGGGCATGGCATGCAGGCTTGCGACGGTACGTTGCTCGGAAGCCGATCTGGCGAGGCTTGAGTCACTTCTTGAGTCTCACGCCGAGCGGGAGGAGCTTCGCGAAGGTCGCGGTTACTTTCAGCGCGAAGGAGACCTCGATTTCCACTTTCTGATCGCACAGGCCTCGGGCAACGCCCTTGTCACGCAATTGTTGTGCGAGGAGCTCTACCATCTCACGCGCATGTATCGATACAAGTTTTCCGGCTACGAGGGACGGTCGCAGCAAGCGCTTGCGGAGCACCGCGCGATCGTCGCGGCGATGCGAGAGCGTGACGCCGACTTTGCCGAACTGCTTATGCGTCGCCACGTTGCCGCGTCGCGCCGGAACATCGAAATGGCCTATCGACGCAGCCTCGCGTCGATCAATCAAGACACTGAAACCGCAATGGAGGATCGATGCCGATGAGCAGCATCCGGAGTGCAGGCGCGCGCTTGCGTACCGCGATCGAGGAGGAGCGACCGCTCCAGGTCATGGGCACGGTCAACGCCTACGCCGCCATGATGGCCGAACGCGTTGGGTACCGCGCTATCTATCTGTCAGGGGGTGGCGTCGCCAATGCATCGTACGGATTGCCCGATCTGGGTATGACGTCGCTGAATGACGTCGTAGAAGATGTGCGGCGCATCTCTAACGCGACAACCGTTCCGCTGCTCGTAGATATAGATACGGGATGGGGGGGGGCCTTCAACATCGCCCGGACCATCCGTGCGATGATCAGCGCCGGTGCCGGGGGGGTGCACATCGAAGACCAGGTGGCGCAGAAACGCTGCGGTCATCGACCAGGCAAGGCAATCGTCAGCACGACGGAGATGTGCGACCGCATCAAGGCGGCCGTTGATGCGAAGACGGACCCCGATTTTCTACTCATGGCCCGGACCGATGCGCTTGCAGTCGACGGCTTTGATGCCGTGATCGAGCGCAGCCAGGCCTTCGTCGAGGCCGGCGCGAACGCAATCTTCGCAGAGGCAATGACGGACCTGGAGATGTACACGAAAGTGGTGAATGCAGTCGACGTTCCGGTACTCGCGAACATCACCGAGTTCGGTCAGACCCCTCTCTATTCAACCGAAGAGCTGGGCAACGTCGGCATCCGCATGGTGCTGTACCCGCTGTCAGCCTTCAGGGCCATGAACAAGGCGGCGCTGAACGTCTACGAGACGATTCGCAGCGAAGGACACCAGAAGGGGGTACTCGACACCATGCAGACCCGCATGGAGCTCTATGACTTCCTCGGCTACCACGACTATGAGCAGAAGCTCGACGAACTCTTCGGCAACGAGACGGAACAGGAGGCCAGTTAATGGCTGAAGGCAAGAAACTCACGGGTGCGGGCCTGCGCGGTCAGGTCGCTGGCGAGACGGCTCTGTGCACCGTCGGACAAACCGGCACCGGTCTGACCTATCGCGGCTACGACATTACCGATCTCGCCGAGAACACCACCTTCGAGGAAGTCGCGTACCTGATCCTAAAGGGGGTGCTCCCCACTCAGGCTCAGCTCGATGCCTACAAGGCACGATTGAAAGCGCTGCGCGGGTTGCCGGAAGCACTGAAGCGCACGCTGGAGCTGATACCGCGGGACGCGCACCCGATGGACGTCATGCGAACCGGCTGCTCTATGCTCGGCAATCTAGAGACCGAGGCTGACTTCTCGGAGCAGGAGGGCGCTGTTGACCGGCTCCTCGCCGTGCTGCCGTCGATCGTCGTTTACTGGTATCGCTACAGTCATGACGGCGTGCGGATCGACGTCGAGACGGACGACGACACGATCGGCGGCCACTTCCTGCACATGCTCCGAGGCGACGCGCCGAGCGAGCTGGACGTACAGGTGATGAGCGTTTCTCTCATTCTCTATGCGGAGCACGAATTCAACGCATCCACCTTTACCGGCCGCGTCATCGCTTCAACGCTCTCTGACATGCATTCCGCCATCACGGGCGCCATCGGCGCGCTCCGCGGCCCGCTCCACGGTGGCGCTAACGAGGCCGCCATGGCGCTCATCGAGAAATTTGCATCGCCGGAGGAGGCCGTCGAAGGCCTGAAAGGGATGCTTGAGCGCAAGGAGAAGGTCATGGGCTTCGGTCATGCGATTTACTCCACATCCGATCCGCGCAACGTGATCATCAAGGCGTGGAGCAAGAAGCTGGCCGACGCGGCAGGCGACACCGTGCTCTATCCGGTCTCGGAAGCGATCGAAGCGCTCATGTGGGATGAGAAGAAGCTGTTCGCGAATGCGGATTTCTTCCACGCATCGACCTACCGTTTCATGGGCATCCCCACGAAGCTCTTCACCCCGATATTCGTTTGCTCGCGCGTAACGGGTTGGGCTGCGCACGTGATGGAACAGCGTGCGAACAATCGCATCATCCGCCCGTCTGCGGACTACTCGGGTCCGGAGGCCCGAAAGGTGGTGCCGATCGCGGAACGCGGCTAGGTGCGAAGGCTCGGATGTGGGGTTCACGCCGTGCGAGCGGCGGGCCCCCTCGCGTGGGCGCCTGCACGTGCCTGTCCGGTAGTGGCGCGGCGCACCGGGGGCGGGGGCATCGACGTGCCCCGCGCTTGGTCACGGGCGGCCGGGGCACATGCGGAGCGCGGTCGGCCATGACGCGCGAATGGGTGCTCCCGGATCTCTGCGACGCCTATGGCGACCTCGTGTCGGTGCTCGAGATCGAGATGCGGTCCTTCGGCGGGCGTCGGAGTTTCGGAGGGCCGATTCGAACCGTGCGGTGTTTCGAGGACAATTCCCGCGTTGCCGAGTGCGTCGGTAAAGCAGGGTCCGGCGCTGTCCTGGTCGTGGACGGCGGTGGTTCGCGCCGCTGTGCTCTCCTGGGCGACAACCTTGCTGAAACAGCCGCCAGCAACGACTGGGCAGGCATCGTCGTATTCGGCTGCGTACGCGACGTTGCAGCCCTCGCAAAGATTGATCTGGGTATCCATGCACTCGCGCCGCACCCGCGTCGGAGCGTCAAGCGCGGGGCCGGTGAAACGGATGTGCCGGTCAGATTTGGCGGCCGTACGCTGGAGCCCGGGCTCTATGTCTATGCCGACGACAACGGGATCATCGTGTCGCAATCACGGCTGCAGATGCCAGCTGTGTAAAGGTGGCGTGAACGGAGCAGATTCGATTAGCCTGAAAATGCCGGCTAGAGGCAGATCATCTTGACCAAGAAAGGCACTTCAGAGCCTGAGCTCGAAAACGACCTTGCACCCCGCGAGGACGAAGACGAAAAGCTCACCAAACGCGAACGAGCGGCCCGTGCCATGTTGGATTGGCCCCCGCGCGCTCGCGATCTGCGCGCCTGGATGGACCTCAAAGGCCTTTCCAACAAGGACGTGGCGAAGGCGCTGAAGCTCTCAGACGGGCGCGTTGTTCGTTTCTGGACGGCGAAAAAGAGCCCCCGGAAGATTCCCTATCCGAGCTGGTACACGCTGAAACACAAGTTCGGCGGCTGAAACGCGCGGATCACTCGAACGGTCAGGGCCCCGTGTGCCTCTCCGAGGCTACGCGCGCCTCTGCTCGCGCCCCTGCGAGCGCTGCGACCACTTGCGAGCGGGGTACAGCGACTCTTTGTTTAACAAAAGTGTCACAAAGGGGTTGTTTGTTCCTACCTATAGGTCTAATGTTCCGCGCAAGCCTAGGCAATAAGCTGGGCAACGACGGAGGAAGACCATGGAGCTCAAGATTCGAACGGTTGCCTTGACCCTCGCCGCGGCGCTCACAGCAGGCTGCGCTGGAGCAGGTTCCGAAGAGCGAACCGCGCGCTTGACCTATACCTGGGAGGCGCCGGACCGCGCCACGCAGCTCGCGTTCCCGGAGACGCACAGCGCGTGTACCCGATCAGGCGAGATCGGCGAATATGAGTCGTGCATGATCCGAAACGGTTTCGCGCGCGTCGACTGACGTTACGGTCAAGTGAGTCCGGGCGCTGCTGCGCCCAAGAGCCGAGGCGCTTCGCCTGCCTGCGAAAGGCCGGCGTCTCGGCTCACGCGCCCAGGCGATCCTCGAGTAGCAGCAGCGCGCCCTGAACGCCAAGGGCATCACACCAGATGCCCAGATTCCTGAAGGCGATCCGCTCGCTCAGCGCTTCAACCTCCAGCGGTTCTACCTCACCCCAGACGTAGGCACGCGCCATGCGGCGTGTGCCGCGTAACCACACCTCGATGCGATCGATGGCGGCAAGGTTACGGATCCACTGAGACCGATCGCGCACCGTGCCGACCATGAGGCGGTTGCCACCCGAGAGCGCGACGGCGGGTACTCGATACAGCCGCCCACTCTTGCGCCCGGGAATTTCCATCACGATCAGCCCCCCCCACCATCCGAGCGGAAACGGAGGCGGCGCGCCCAAACCAAGGCGTATTGCGGGTTCGACAAAATGGTTGAGCGCGGCCAAGGGACGCGGGCCCGCCGCAGTCTCGATACGCATCGAAGACTCCTGTCAGATCGACATCTGTCGAAGATTGGGGTCGCTCACGGATCTATCGTGCAGGCGATTGAAAAGGTTGACGTGCTGCCGCGCGAGCGGTGCGTCGTTGAGGTTCAAGAAACCAGACGGGATGGCGCTTCGGGGAACAGAGATCAGTCCGGTTCGATCCGCAATCACGAGCGTGTCCTCGCGATCCTGCATATCAGGGTGCACAACGCGGATACTGATCGAACTGGGTAGGCGCCGCGAGAGTTCGAGAAGTCCGTGTCCATCCCGAACCATGCGGCGGGTATCGTGCACGAGCACTCTGAAGCTCGCATTGCCATGTCTGCGCGCAAAACGCGAAACCAGACTCCGGAAATTGCGGCTGTCAAAGTAGCGCGGGTCCAGGTCCGGGGACAGCACAAGCAGTTCTCGCCTCGCATGCCCCGCGACTTCGTTGACCGCCGCTTCTATGGCCGATTCACCTGCAAGCGTCCGCACAGCGTCCGGACAGTCGAGCAGCGCCGGCAACTCGTAAGGCGCTCGATCCACTTCGGCATTCACGATCTGGAGCGAACCGGGATCCTTCGGCGCGATGAAGCTGATTTCCAGCGCCCGTTCCATCCGCAGATGGGGTATGCCCGCTTCCTCAAACTCCTTGCCGACGGCAATGAACCCCGACGCCTCGTAGAATCCGCGCGCATGGGTCTGTGCGTTCAGGTGAACTTCCACATCGCCGCGTGCCCGCGCAGCCTCCACCGCTGCCTCAAGCAAGGCTCGACCGACCCCGAACCCGCGTCGCTCGGGTAGCACGGCCATACGGCCAATCTGTCCATTCGGCAGCAATCGCGCGGTGCCGATTACGGCGCCAAAGCGATCACGTGCGATCAGGTGCACAGACGCCGTGTCGCGACCGTCCCATTCAATGCGCTCAGGCACTTGCTGCTCTTCAACGAACACTCGGCGGCGCACGGCACGAAGCGCATTCTCGTCCTTGCCCCAGTCTGCTATGCGAACGTCAACGCCCCCGCCGGTCACGGTGCACCATCGGTGAGGATCAGCAGGCCCCGATTGTGCAGCTCGGTCGCGAGTGCAAGGGTGGGCGGCGTTCCGAGGTCGTGGGCACCTAGCGAAGACAGCTTCGTCAAAGAAGTCAGTTCCTCGATGGGCGCGGGATGGCGCAGTATTTCGCCCGCGGCGAAGACCTGGGTGCCGTTATCGATCGGACGCAGCACCAGACGGAGGCCGGGCGCCCGTTCAAGCAGCGCCCCCCGTTCAAGCTGATGTAGCAGCGCACGTTCGTCGAGGGGTTCGGGCACGTCCGCTGCGAGCCCTCGCGGCGGCAGCGTCAGAAAACCGCCGAGGTGCTCAGCGAAGCCTTCGCCCTCCAGTGCTGAGAGGATGCGCGTACGTAGAACCTCTCGCGCCGCCTCGATCGTGCGCTCGTCGAGGTGTCCACGGGTGACGGGCAGGGCCGGGTCGAGGTCGAGGGGCGTGTCGTCTGCGCCTTCGAGCACCCGTTGAATCCAGTCGTCCACGAGCTGCACCAGGCTGGGCGCTCGGAATCCGATCGACAGTGTGAGACAGGGCGACAGCGCGATTCCATGATGCGCACAGTGCGATGGGACGTAGAGTCCATCGCCCGCCTCGCAGGTGATCGATCTGGCGGCCGTAAAGTCCGGCAGTAACGAGAGGCCGCCGACAGCTTGAAGCGGTCCGGTTTCGAATGCGCCGTCACCGCCGAGATCCCAGCGTCGGACGCCGCTGGCCTGCAGCAGGAAAACATCGTAGCGATCATAGTGCGGCCCAACCGATCCCCCGGGCGCAGCGAAACTGACCATGACGTCATCGAGGCGCCAATCCGGGAGGAAGCGGACCTGCTCAAGGAGTGGCTCAAAGCCAGGCACGTCGAGATCCACACCGTTGACGAGCAGCGTCCAGTCCCGGTCGCCAAGGGCATCAAAGCGCGCTGCATCGAAGGGCCCCTGCTCTTGCTCATAGCCGTCAGGCGTCCTGCGAATGATGCGCGCGTCGGCGTTGGTTTCGCAGGCAAGCCCGGCAAGCTCGTCCGCATCGAAGGGCACGTCGAAACCCTTGAGGGCATCAGGCAGAAACAGGGCGCGCTGGCGCCAGAAATGCTCAAGAAAGTGCGCAAGGCGGGCGTCTTCATCCGCCCCCGGCAGCACACCCGAGCCAATGAAGGCCGGCCGCTTCACGCGCCGCGAAGCTGTCGCGCGAGCGGTTCGGCAAGGCCCGTGTAACCGGCAGGCGTCATCTTCGCAAGACGAGCGCGTCCAGCATCGGAGAGGGGCAGGGCGGCCAGCAGCTCAGCCATGGCGTGCTCGTCAAGCCGACGGCCCCTTGTCAGGGCCTTGAGACGCTCGTAAGGCTCTTCTATCCCCTCACGCCGCATTACCGTCTGGATAGGTTCCGCGAGCACTTCCCAGCTCGCGTCCAGATCTTCAGCGAGGCGCTGCGGATCGAGTTCGAGCTTGCTGATGCCCTTGGCTGACGCTTCAAGCGCGATCAGTACATAGGCCGCGCCCACGCCCAGATTGCGCAACACGGTCGAATCCGAGAGGTCCCGCTGCCATCGCGACACGGGGAGTTTTTCCGCGAGGTGGCCCAGGACAGCGTTCGCAAGGCCTAGATTCCCCTCGGAATTTTCGAAGTCGATGGGATTGACCTTGTGCGGCATGGTGGAAGAGCCCGTTTCCGTCGCCACTGCGCGCTGGCGGAAGTAGGCGAGAGCGATGTAACCCCAGACGTCGCGGTCGAAGTCGAGAAGCACCTGATCGAAGCGCATCAGTGCGTGACACCAGCTTGCAATGCCATCGTGCGGCTCGATCTGCGTGGTGTAGGGCGAAAATTCGAGCCCGAGCGACGTCAATACGCCTGCAGACAAGGCGGGCCAGTCGACCTCGGGAACCGCTGCCACATGCGCGTTGTAGTTCCCTACGGCGCCGTTGAGCTTTGCGGGCAGGGCAACGGCCGCGAAGGTGTCGCGCGCCTGGCGGAGCCGATGGGCGAAGTTCGCGAGCTCTTTTCCCATGGTCGTAGGAGACGCGACCTGGCCATGGGTCCGCGAGAGCATCGCGACCCCAGCATGCTGTAGCGCTAGCGCCGCTATCGCATCGATCACGCGGTCCATTGCGGGAAGGAGCACCTCGTCTCTGCCAGTCTTCAGCATGAGCGCGTGCGCAACGTTGTTGATGTCTTCGGACGTGCACGCGAAGTGCACAAACTCGAGGTGACGCTCCAGGCCGGCGATCTGGCCGATGCGCTCCTTCAGAAAGTACTCGACCGCTTTCACGTCGTGATTCGTGGTTGCCTCGATCGCCTTGATGGCGGCAGCGTCGGCGACATCGAAATCTCGCTCCAGCTTCTCGAGTGCAAGGATCGCGGCGTCTGAGAGCGCTGGAAGTTCGGGCAGCTCCGGCGCGCTCGCCAGCGCGCGGAACCAGCGCAACTCGGCGACCACGCGAAAGCGCAGCAGACCGAACTCGCTGAAGATGCTGCGCAGCGGAGCACTTCGACCTCCGTAGCGACCGTCAACGGGCGAGACTGCGGTAAGAGCGGAAAGGTCCATGGGGATCCTCAGCTGATGCGTTCTACGAGAGCGTCCGCTGTGCGCTGCGCCGCGGACTGATTGAGGAGCAGGCGCCATCGCCGGCCTCCGGTCTGATGCCACAGCAGGGCTGCTCTGACACCGCCAAGCAACACCGCGCGAATGCGATCCGCGTTGCGCTCGTCCTGCAGCGCGCCCGCGTTGCCCACGACCTGGATTCGCTGACGCAGCGTTGAGAGCGTGTCCTGGTAGGCACTCGCCAGGGCGCCGATGATGGTGGCGTGAAGCAGCTCGAAGTGCGCTCGCTGCTCGGCCACCCGGGCGAGGCGTGAATGCAGAATATCCTGCAGATCGCGGCGGCTGGAGAACTGGCGTTCCGTCTGCACGAGGCTGAGCGCATAGCGCAGAACCTCGCCATGGGCCTGTTGGCGCTCTCGCTGCAGACCATCGCGAACGAGAAGCAGCCCCAGCCGCACCTGCTCCACGCCGCCGAAGACCTCCGCGACCGAGTCCGGGTCGGTCGCGAACAAGCTGCCGAGCGTCGCGCTCATGGCAGGCTCGTCAAGCGGGCGGCCATGTGCGATGTCCGCGACGAGCGCCCCCGCCTGAAACACGCCGGCAAGCGCGATCGTCTGGTCCTCTGCGGTGTAACGCTGAGTGCGCTTCACGCCGCGGCCCCCGCTTCGCCGGCATAACCGCGCTGTTCAATAACGCCTCCACCGAGGCAGATGTCACCATCGTACAGGCAGACCCACTGGCCGGGCGTCACGGCGCGCTGCGGCGCATCGAACGCGACGCGCAGGCTACCGTCGGCTCGACGGTGGATCGAGCATGGCTGGTCGGCCTGCCGATATCGCACCTTTGCCGTGCAGCGCAGCGGCAGCTCGGGCGCCTCATCGATCCAGTGCAAGGTGTCTACCGCCAGCCAGTCGTGGAACAGCGCGGGATGCGCACTGCCCTGAGCGACGCGGAGAACATTACGCTCCACGTCCTTGTCCACGACGTACCAGGGTGCGTCCGCGCTGCGCGAACGCCCCCCGATGCCAAGTCCCTGCCGCTGTCCCTGCGTGTAGAACGACAACCCACGGTGCTCGCCGACGACCTCACCCTCGACGGTCTCGATGACGCCTGCCTCGGCCGCGACGTAGCGCGCGAGAAAGTCTGCAAACCGTCGTTCCCCGATGAAACAGATGCCCGTCGAATCCTTCTTGCCGTGATTGTGAAAGCCGAACTTGCGTGCGATCGCACGTACCTCGGACTTTTCTATATCGCCGAGTGGAAACTCGCAGCGGGCCAGTTGCGCACCCGCCACGGCCTGAAGGAAGTAGGTCTGATCCTTGCCGCCGTCGACGGCTCGGCGCAAGCGCGCTCGATTCTCCGTCAGGTGTTCGACGCGCGCGTAATGACCGGTCGCTATGCGCCCTGCGCCCAGCATCTCGGCGTACTCGACGAACACCTGGAATTTGATCTCCCGATTGCAGAGCACATCTGGATTCGGCGTCCGATGAATGCGGTAGGCTGCGAGAAACGCCTCGAAAACGTTGTTCCAGTACTCTGCCGCGAAGTTGGCGGTATGCAGCTTGATACCGAGCCGATCCGCGATGCGCTGCGCATCCTCCAGGTCCGCCAAGGCCGTGCAGTACTCGGTGCCGTCGTCTTCGTCCCAGTTCTTCATGAACAGCCCCTCGACGCGGCGCCCTTGCTCGAGCAAGCGCAGGGCTGCCACAGAGGAATCAACGCCACCGGACATGCCAACGATGACGGGTTCGTCGCTCGGATCTGGATTTCGGAGATGGAATTCGGGCATGTGTCAGGGTCGGGGCGCACGCATGGGACAACTGCGCGCGCAGCGGTGTCTGGTGGGCTGCGGGAGAGCGCGATATCTTATCGGACGTCGCCGCGAACGTCCTTGGTGGTTACCCCTAAACAGATCGAGATGTACCGATAGATGAATGATTCACCAGGCGACCTCCCCCTTACGCACCTTGACGCAGCGGGCCACGCCAGGATGGTCGACGTGTCCGAGAAACGCGAAAGCGTTCGCGAAGCAATCGCCGAGGGGGCCGTCCGCATGTCTGCCCGCACGCTCGCACTTATCCAGAAGGGAGGCGTTGCAAAAGGGGATGTGCTTGCCGTCGCACGCGTCGCCGGCATCATGGCAGCCAAGCGTACTGGCGAACTGATACCGCTGTGTCACCCGCTTCCGCTGGATGCGGTGACGATCGAGTTCGACGCCGAAGCGCAAAGCGGCGCGTTGACGATCCGCGCCCGCGCGCGAACGCGTGCCCGCACGGGCGTAGAGATGGAAGCAATGACGGCTGTGTCGGTCGCCGCGCTCACGATCTACGACATGTGCAAGGCCGCCGAAAAGGGCATCACGCTCGACGCTATACGGCTCGTGGAAAAACACGGCGGGAAATCGGGTAGCTGGGTGCGCTCGGAGCAAACGGAATGACCGCGCTCACCATCCGGTACTTCGCATCCCTGCGCGAGCAACTCGGCTGCGAGCGCGAGACGCTCACGATTCCCGAATCGGGCCTCACGCTGCCAGAACTCGTGGCGTTGCTCGGTGAGTTGCACGGGCCGGAAGTCGCGGAGGCCTTGATTGGCCCGGGCGTGCGAATCGCCCTTAACGATGAGCTCACCGATGGTCAACCCGGGCTCGTGCGACCAGGGGACGTCGTCGCCTTTCTACCGCCCGTGACAGGCGGCTGACCGGCGTGAGAACCCTCGCTGAGGTGCGCGTGCAGGTTGCGGATTTCGATCTCGGGAAAGAGTATGCCCGCGTGCGCGAACTGGCGCCCGGGGCCGGCGCGATCGCCAGCTTCGTCGGCTGCGTTCGCGATCTTGCAGAGGGTGAAGATGTCGCAACGCTCGAACTGGAGCACTATCCCGGCGTAACGGAGGCGAGTGTGCGTAAAGTCGCCGAGGAAGCCCTGGGGCGTTGGCCGATCGATGCGCTAACCATCATTCACCGTATAGGCGAACTCGACCCGGCCGATCAGATCGTGTTGGTGCTCACGGCGAGTGCACATCGGCAGGCCGCATACGATGCAAATCGCTTCGTCATGGACTATCTCAAGACCCGCGCCGTTTTCTGGAAGAAGGAACGCCGGGCCGACGGCGCTTACTGGATCGAGTCGCGGCCGGACGATCACGCCGCGGCGTCTGATTGGCGGATGCACGCTCCCTTCGATTGAGCGCTCCGGGCGACGGCGCGTGCAGCACTTCGATGCTCCATGCGCCAGGCGAGAGATTACGCAGCGAGAACTCGCCGATCCGGTCCCTCACGAGGCGGAGTACAGGCGTCCCGACGTGCGCAAGCATTCTGCGCACCATGCGGTTACGGCCCTCGTCGACGACGATGCGTACCCACACAGTACTTCGTCCAGGCCGCGGCTTCGGCGGCGGCTCTCGCGGCGGCAGGCCCGGTTCGGAGACAACGTCCACGGCGAGGGCCCGCGCGCGGCCGTCCTGCAGGGCAACGCCTCGTCTGAGCGCCTTCAATCCCGCAGATGAGGGCTCGCCTTCAACCAGCGCAAGATAGTGCTTGCGCATGTGCCTGCGCGGAGCCGCAATGCGGGTCGAAAGGGCGCCCGAATCGGTCAGCAACAGCAACCCTTCGGAATCCATATCTAGGCGCCCGGCCGCATACACGTCGGGCACATCGATGAAGTCCGCCAGGGTCGGACGACCCTCGCCATCAGTGAACTGGGACAGCACGCCCCAGGGCTTCCAGAAGCGTACTAGGCGCGCCATATCTGGTTCCGATCTATTCGCCGACCTGTCCGAAGGGCAGTTGGCCAGCACCATCGGAGCACGCAACCGCGCAGCTGGGCGCGGTCCTGGCGCACGCTGCGCTTCAGTCGTCGTGCGCCGCTGACAGCATGGCCGCAGCCACGCCGTCATCTGGTAGGTCGAAACCAATCGGCGGCTTGCGCAGCGCCGCGGAGGGCGCCCTGCGGGCGGCCAAGGCCGCACCGCCGGTGATGACCCCGCACGAGCGAACGTTGGTGGCGTGACATCCCTTGTCACCTTCGTGGGTGTCGTACTCCACCGGCTGCCCGGCCTTCAATGTCTTGTAGCCGTCCATGTGAATGGACGAATAGTGAACGAAGAGATCGTCGCCGCCGCCCTCGGGCAGGATGAATCCGTAGCCCTTGGCATTGTTGAACCACTTCACCGTTCCCGTCGCCATGGCCATCCTCCCCGAATGTGCCGGACGGGTTGTCTCGATACGACTGCCCTGCAGGCCCTCTGGCGTGGACTGTCATGAGCAGACGACTACAACGAGTACATCCCCTGCCCGAATTTGAACAAGGACCAGAAGGGAGTCAACCGCCGCTCACAGGGCGCACCATGCCCGTGGCGCTGCTTGGCGTCCGGCGATCGCTCCCTGCGCGCGCCTGTCGAACAGGATGTGGGAGCGACTGGCCTTGAAACCGGCGCTGTAGGTACTATGCCCTAGACAGGCGGCGGCCTTGTCCAGGCCGACCCACCGCCCCCGATCCCCCGGTCCAGGCCAGATGATGTTGATTGACGAGCTACGGGTCCGAGCGAGCGGGGCTGACGATGACGAAGGCACTACGCCCGGCCGCGACGCCGGGGATGGTTTGGCCGTCGAGGAGTCGAAGCCCGAACTCAAGCGACCATCGATGTACAAGGTTCTCCTGCTGAACGATGACTACACGCCGATGGAGTTCGTCGTACACATCCTGGAGTCCTTCTTTGGCATGAATCGCGAGAAGGCCACGCAGGTTATGCTCTCGGTTCACACCACCGGCAGCGGCGTCTGTGGAATCTTCCCGCGGGACGTTGCCGAAACGAAGTCGGAACAGGTGAATCAGTACGCGCAGGAGAATAACCACCCCCTCATGTCTACGGTCGAGATGACCGATTGAACACGGGCCCACGGGCCGGACGGAGCACCTCCCCATGCTCAGCAAGGACCTAGAAGTCACCCTCAACGCGGCCTTCAAGGACGCACGCGCCAAGCGCCACGAGTTTATGACCGTGGAACATCTGCTGCTGGCGTTGCTCGACAACTCCGCCGCCGTTCAAGTACTGCGCGCCGTCGGCTGTGACATGGACAAGCTCCGTGCTGATCTGGAGGAGTTCATCGACACCACTACGCCGCTGATCCCCGCGGGGGACAAGGAACGCGAGACGCAGCCGACCTTAGGATTTCAGCGCGTCCTCCAGCGCGCGGTATTCCACGTCCAGTCCTCGGGCAGGAAAGAAGTGACGGGGGCAAACGTGCTCGTCGCGATCTTCTCCGAGCAGGAGAGCCAAGCGGTCTACTTCCTCAAGCAGCAGAACATCGCTCGCATAGACGTCGTGAACTACATCGCACACGGCATCTCCAAAGTGGCCGGCAGCTCTGAGAGCGGCGAATCCGCAACCGAGCAGGACGAAGACAGTGCGGCAAGCGGCGAGGGCGCGAGCGCCTCGCCACTCGAGAGCTTTGCAAGCAACCTGAACGAACTCGCGAAGGCCGGAGGGATCGACCCGCTTGTCGGGCGCGATCATGAGGTCGAGCGCGTCATTCAGGTGCTGTCGCGCCGGCGCAAGAACAATCCGCTGCTGGTCGGCGAATCCGGCGTAGGGAAAACAGCAATCGCGGAAGGGCTTGCCAAGCGCATCGTCGACGGTCAGGTGCCCGAGGTTGTCGAGGGCTCGACGGTCTATTCGCTCGATCTCGGCTCCCTGCTCGCTGGCACGAAGTACCGCGGCGACTTCGAGAAACGCTTCAAGGCGCTCCTCGCTGAACTCAAGAAGCAGGAGCGGTCGATCCTGTTCATCGACGAGATCCACACGATTATCGGTGCCGGGGCCGCTTCCGGCGGCGTCATGGACGCCTCGAACCTGCTCAAACCCTTGCTTACGGGCGGCGAGTTGCGCTGCATGGGCTCGACGACCTACCAGGAATTTCGCGGCATCTTCGAGAAGGACCGCGCGCTCGCGCGACGCTTCCAGAAAATCGACGTCGTCGAGCCTGACGTGGAAGACACCTACCTGATACTCAAGGGACTGAAGTCGCGCTTCGAGGACCACTACGGTCTGCGCTACACCGACAAGGCGCTACGCACGGCGTCGGAGCTCTCGGCGCGCTACATCACCGATCGCTTCATGCCCGATAAAGCCATCGACGTGATCGACGAAGCCGGCGCAGCGCAGCAGCTCCTGCCCGCGTCCAAGCGTCGAAAGCAGATAGGCCCCGGAGACATCGAGCAGGTCGTTGCAAAGATTGCACGCATACCCTCGCAGCAGGTCACGAGCTCCGACAAGGAGGCGCTGCGCGATCTGGACGGCAAGTTGAAGATGGTCGTGTTCGGTCAGGACCCGGCCATCAATATGCTCGCCTCTGCGATCAAACTGTCCAGAGCCGGTCTCAAGGAGGAGCGGAAGCCGATCGGGTCATTCCTTTTTGCGGGGCCCACGGGCGTCGGCAAGACCGAGGTATGTCGTCAGCTGGCGAACATCATGGGCGTAGAATTGCTGCGCTTCGATATGTCCGAGTACATGGAACGCCATACGGTGTCCCGCCTGATAGGCGCTCCACCGGGATACATCGGCTACGACCAGGGTGGCTTGCTGACGGAGGCCGTGACCAAGCACCCGCACTGCGTGGTCCTGCTCGACGAGATAGAAAAGGCACACCCCGAGGTGTTCAACCTGCTGCTTCAGGTGATGGACAACGGGACGCTCACGGATAACAACGGCCGCAAGGCTGATTTTCGCAACGTTGTCCTCGTCATGACCACCAATGCCGGCGCCCAGGAGATGGCCCGTGCGTCGATCGGCTTCACCGAGCAGGACCACCGGTCCGACGGTGCGGAAGCCATCAAGAAGATGTTCACGCCGGAATTCCGCAACAGGCTCGACTCGATCATCCAGTTCAATCCTCTGGATATCGCAACGATCGCGACCGTGGTGGATAAGTTCCTTACGGAACTGCAGGCTCAGCTTGACGAAAAGGGCGTGACCATCGAGGCGGACGAGGAAGCCCGCTTGTGGCTGGCCCGTGAGGGGTATGACGAGAAGATGGGCGCGCGGCCCATGCAGCGTCTGATTCAGGAGAAGATCAAGCGCCCCCTTGCCGAAGACCTGCTCTTCGGCCGCCTTTCCGAGCGTGGCGGAACCGTCCGGATCACCGTACAGAACGATGAGTTGGCGTTGGAAATAGACGACGCGCCTGTGCCCGCGTCTGCCTGACGTGGCGCCCCACACGGGCGCCGATGGTCACCTGGGCATCGGCGCTCGGTAGCCGAGGGAAGAGGCGCAGCGCCGCGCCAGACAGCGCGGCAATCAGCGCTCGCGGTACGTGATTCGACCCTTGCTGAGATCGTAGGGCGTGAGTTCCACCCGAACGCGGTCACCGGTGAGGATGCGAATGTAGTTTTTGCGCATCTTGCCCGAGATGTGGGCGGTCACCGTGTGCCCGTTGTCAAGCTCAACGCGAAACATCGTGTTCGGAAGCGTGTCGACCACGGTTCCTTCCATTTCTATCTGTTCTTCTTTCGCCATTCGTCCCTGGTCTTTATCAGCTGCAATCGACGAACCCGGTGCGCCGAAGCGCGCGAAAAATACACCAGCTGCGACGCAAAAGCACACCGAAGGCGATGTATGGCCGGCCGCACTTCAAGCGACGTGAGCCCAGCGCTCGCCGATGAACATCTCGAGCGGACGGTAATCCGTCTTGTAGCGCATCTTCTGGCACTGCTTAATCCAGTAACCGAGATAAACATGCGCGTGCCCGATGCGCCGCGCTTCCTCGATCTGCCAGAGGATGCAGTAGACGCCCAGGCTGCGTCGTTCCGCCTGCGGGTCGAAGAACGTGTAAATCGCGGACAGGCCACTGCGGACCTGATCGGTGACAGCAACCGCGATGAGCCGATCATCTTCTCTAAACTCGACGAATCGCGTTTCGCTCCAATCGCACAGCAAGAAAGAGCGAAACTGTTCAGGGCTCGGCGGATGCATGTCCCCATCGGCATGTCGCGCTTCGATGTAGCGCGCGTACAGATCGTAGTTTTCCGCGGTCAGACCGGGTTCGGCGATCCGCACCGAAAGGTCCTGATTTCGTCGCATGATCCGCTGCTGGCTCCGCCGCGGACGAAAGTCTGCGACCGGAATCCGGACGGGCACACACGCGTTGCAGTCTGCGCAGTGCGGTCGATAGACGTGGCGACCGCTGCGACGGAAGCCAAATTCCGAAAGCGATGAGTAGAGCGCGTTGTCGATCTCTGCCGCCGGGTCGACGAACAACGTCGTCGCCTGCTGCTCGTCAAGGTAGCTGCAGTCGTGCGGAGGGGTTGCAAAGAACTTGAGCTGTGCGAGATCGGTCACGGACGGCGCTCGGGGAAGGCTCGCTGGCGAGCATAGCACTCGGATGAGGCCGAGCGCGTCCGTCAGCACACGGCGCTTGCTCGGCTCATCGTTTCCGCCCTGGGCTGCGTGCTTCGCCCGTTCCTGTAGGCCATGCGTAGCCCATCTGCCAGGGATTCGTCGGTCCCGGAAGCGTGACAAGGTGCGCGATCCTGGCCAGAAATGCATCGCGCGCCATGGTGCCTACGCCGAGCCGGTCGAGATGTGGATTGGGCATCTGGCAGTCAACCAGCGGAAAGTTCCACAGCGCGAGCTGCCCGAGCAGGTGCACGAAGGCAATCTTCGAGGCATCAGTGCGGTGCGTGAACATGGATTCACCGAAGAAACAGCGTCCGATGCAGACGCCATACAGACCGCCAGCAAGCTCGCCGTTCATCCACACCTCTACCGAATGGGCGCTGCCACGGGCGTGCAGCGCAAGGTAGGCATCGATCATCTCACCCGTGATCCAGGTCCCGTGCGCGCCCGCTCTAGGACCGGCACAGGCTCGGATAACCGCTTCGAACGACCGATCCATGGTGACCGCGTAGTCCTCGCGCCGCAGCCGCTTTCGGAGTGATCGGCTGATGCGAACGCCGCTGGGCTCGATCACCGCGCGCTCGGCCGGGCACCACCAGAGGATCGGGCTGCCATCCTCATACCAGGGAAAGATGCCGAGGGCGTAGGCGCGCTCGAGTCGTTCCGGGCGCAGATCACCGCCCGCTGCGAGGAGCCCCGGAGGCTCATCGAGCGCCCGCGCCCCCGGGGGGAAATCAAGGCGGGCCGGGTCGAGCCAGGGCAGGGGGCGCAAGAGCGTGCTCAGGCCGCATTGCTGGCGGGTGCGACCTCTTCTCCATCCAGGAATTTTTCCGCATCGAGCGCCGCCATGCAGCCGAATCCTGCCGACGTGATCGCCTGCCGGTAGACATGGTCCGCGACGTCCCCCGCTGCAAAGGCGCCGGGCACGCTGGTTGCTGTTGCGCTGCCGTCGAGTCCGGACTGGGTCGAGATCCAGCCGTCCTTCATGTCGAGCTGCCCCTTAAAGATGTCGGTGTTGGGGTGGTGACCGATGGCGATGAAGACGCCGTCAACGGCGAGTTCGCGGGCGCTCCCATCGCGCGCAGCCAGACGGGCACCGGTGACCCCCATTTCGTTCCCGAGCACTTCTTCCAGGGTGTGGTTCCACACCAGTTCCACGTCTCCGGCCTCGGCGCGCGCGAACAGGCGATCCTGGAGAATTTTCTCCGCCCGAAGGCCTTCACGGCGATGGACGAGGTAGACCTTGCTCGCGATGTTGGCAAGGTACAACGCTTCCTCGACCGCTGTATTGCCTCCACCAACGACCGCGACGGGCTTGCCGCGATAGAAGAAACCGTCGCAGGTCGCGCATGCGGACACGCCCTTACCCTTGAAGGCTTCTTCAGAATCCAGCCCCAGGTACTTGGCAGACGCGCCGGTGGCGATGATCAGCGCATCGCAGGTATAGACGGCGTTATCGCCTATGAGCCGGAAGGGGCGCTGTGCAAGATTCGTCTCGGTGATGTGATCGTAGACGACCTCTGTGTCGAAGCGCTCCGCATGGGCTTGCATGTCGATCATGAGCCCCGGCCCTTGAAGGCCCTCCGGGCCGCCCGGCCAATTGTCGACGTCGGTCGTGGTGGTGAGCTGCCCACCCGTTTCCACGCCCGTGATGACGCAAGGTGCAAGATTGGCGCGTGCGGCGTATACCGCCGCCGTCCAGCCTGCGGGACCCGAACCGAGAATCACGAGTCGGCGATGAATGGTATCGGTCATGGATCAAGTCTCCTGAGCTGTGATCGGGGAGCGGGCGCCCTCGGCTATCAGAGCCTCGACAAAGGCAGCGCCGTGGCGATGGCGCGCGACGACGTCGGCAACAGAGCGGCCCTGCGCATCAGGCGCGTCGAGATCGCCATCCTCCCCTCGCAGCGCGACGAGAAAGCGCCGAAAATCGCCGACGCGCATGCTCTGGTAGGCGTTCAGAAGCCGAAAGTGGTCGCGGTGAACGCCGGCATCGGGTGCTGGCGCCCGCGCCAAAAAGCTGCGAATCCGGTCTTCGTCCCAGACCTCGTCGATGACCTTTTCCTTGTCGCGGCGAGTCGCCATGGCGGATCACCTGCTCCTCTGGGTGCGCTGCGGCCGCGCATTCTAACGATTTCCCGGCGCCCGAGTGCAGCACCCCCATGCCAGTTCAGATATCAGCCCTAAATTACTGAAAGTTCGAAAGGAATCTGGAGGCGCGGGAATGCTGCGCGTAGACTTCTCCCATTCTCCGACGTAGGGAGTTCCCGTGCCACGCAAAGCCGCCGCCGCAGAGGTCGTCGAGGATCGGACGTCGAGCCCGGTGGTCGCACCGGTTGCACTCCGCGTACGTGAGGCGCTGCTGATCCTGGCAGTAGCGGTCGCCGCCTGGTTCCTGCTCGCTCTGGCCTCGTTCTCGCCCGCAGATCCCGGGTGGAGCTACACCGGCGAGGTGCGTACGCCCGAGAATCTGGCAGGCGCAACCGGTGCCTGGAGCGCGGACGTGCTTCTGTCCCTGTTCGGCTATCTCGCGTGGCTTCCGCCTCTTGCACTCGTCGTGATCGCCGTGCGCCGCTGGCGGCGCAGTAGCAATACGCCTCCAGTGGACCGAATCATTCTTGTCCTCCGCGGCGCCGGCATCCTCCTGACAATGCTTGCAGGCTGTCTTCTTGCAGAGCTTCACGTCGCAGTGCCAGATGGCTCGCTGCCCGCAGGCGTTGGCGCAGGGGGCATTCTTGGAGATCTACTGCTCTCGCTCACCCTGTCGGCTGTGGGTTTGACCGGGGTGACAATGCTCGCCCTGGCGGCTTTCCTGCTCGGGATCACACTCGCGACGGGGTTGTCGTGGATCGGGCTTGCGGAGTGGCTTGGGCGGGAAGCTGTACACAGGTTTCAGCTGTTGCAAGCACGGATGCGCGCCTTCCTGGCCGCACGCGCAGCGCATCGGGAGCAGGCACGAGAAGTCGCGCGTCGGCGCGAGAATATAGAGAAGGAAGTGGAACGCAGGGAGAAGCGGCCCGCGCCGAAGATCGAGCAACCCAAACCGCCGCCGGCGCCCGGCAAACGTGCCGTTGCGGAGAAGCAGCAACCGCTGTTCGAGCTGCCGGTGACCGGTGCGATGCCCCCGCTGCAGCTCCTCGATGAATCCGAACCCGGTGAACGCCGTGCGCTTTCCACCGAGGCGCTAGAGGCGATGTCCCGCCTACTGGAACTCAAGCTGAAGGATTTCGGGGTCGACGCCGAGGTGGTCGCCGTACACCCGGGGCCCGTGATCACGCGCTTCGAGATTCAGCCCGCTCCAGGCGTCAAGGTCGCGCGAATCTCAGGCCTTGCAAAGGACGTCGCCCGGTCCCTCGCCGTGATCAGCGTCCGGGTGGTCGAAGTCATTCCCGGCAAATCCACGGTCGGTATAGAAATCCCGAACGAGGACCGTGAGATGGTTCGCCTGCGGGACGTATTCGACTCGAAGGTTTTCGAGGGATCCCCGTCCGCCCTGACGCTCGCGCTAGGCAAAGATATTTCGGGCCAGCCCGTCGTTGCGGACCTTGCAAAGATGCCGCACCTGCTTGTGGCTGGAACAACCGGTTCGGGCAAATCCGTCGGCGTGAACGCGATGTTGCTGTCGTTCCTGTTCCGAGCTCAGCCGAGCGACGTGCGCCTGATTCTGGTCGATCCGAAAATGCTCGAGCTCTCCGTGTACGAGGGCATTCCGCACCTGCTCACGCCAGTGGTTACCGACATGAAGGAAGCCGCATCGGCATTGCGCTGGTGCGTTGGAGAAATGGAGCGTCGGTACCGTCTCATGGCGGCCCTGGGCGTGCGCAACCTTGCGGGCTTCAATCGCAAGGTAAGGGCGGCGATCGAGGCGGGAGAACCGATACCGGATCCACTCGCGCCGGCGATCGATCCCACCCTGTTTACGGAGGGCAATGCGCCCCCCGAGCCGGACCCCCTTGAGCCCCTGCCGGCAATCGTCGTGGTGATAGATGAATTCGCCGACATGATGATGATCGTCGGCAAGAAGGTTGAGGAGCTCATCGCGCGCATCGCCCAGAAGGCAAGAGCCGCAGGCATTCACTTGATCCTCGCAACACAAAGGCCGTCCGTAGACGTCATTACGGGCCTCATCAAGGCGAATATTCCAACGCGCATGAGCTTTCAGGTCTCTTCCAAGGTCGATTCGCGCACGATCCTCGACCAGGGGGGAGCCGAACAGCTGCTGGGCCACGGGGACATGCTTTATCTGCCTCCGGGGACGGCTGTTCCAGTCCGTGTTCATGGGGCCTTCGTCGGAGACGACGAGGTTCATCGCGTCGTCGCAGACTGGAAGAAGCGAGGCGAGCCGAGCTATCTAGAGGAAGTGATCGACGGGCCGGCAGAACTGGATGTTGCTGCGGTCACCGGGGCCGGGGCCGGGGGCGGCGATGCAGAGCAGGAAGATGCGCTCTACGACGAAGCCGTCGCCTACGTGATCGAATCGCGGCGGCCATCGATCTCCTCGGTTCAGCGCAAGTTGCGCATTGGCTACAACCGTGCGGCTCGGCTCGTGGAAGCGATGGAGGCTGCCGGCGTCGTCAGCGCGATGGACGCAAGCGGCGGTCGGGAAGTGCTGGTCCCGGCGCGGGAAGAGTGATGCGCGCGCTCTACGCCCTGCTGGCGCTTGCGAGCGTTGCCTGCGGCGAAGGCGAGGGCAGCGCGACCGTCGCGGCGGCATCAGGGCCCACGGCTCCGAAAACAGGCAACCCAGCGTACGAAGCCTTCGAGCAGCAGCCGCATTCCGGTGGGTTTGCATCCATGGCCGCGCTGTCGAAGGGCGACACGGCAGGCGCTGCGGCCCCAGCTGCGGCCGAAACCGCATCCGCGGCTGGAAACAATGTCGGAAACGCCAACCTCGACGACCGTCCGAGCCATGAAAGCGAGGCAGGGACGACACCTGACAGCGCCCTGATCCTTCCGCTTCTCCCTACCAGCCCCATGTTGGAACAGGACGCGACGACAGCCGACGACGAGCGCGCAGAGGCCGCAGGTGCAGATGCGGCAAGCACGGATACGGCACTGATCGAAGCGGCGCGACCGGGGCCCTCACCGACCGTCTCACCTGCAGCCATAGCGCTCACGCAGGCTCTTGAGGGCTTCGAGACCCTGCGAGCGCGCTTCCGGCAGCGCGTTGAAGACAGTCGCGGGACGCTGCTACGCGAGGCCGCCGGGTCCCTGGAGGCCAGCCGGCCGGAGCGGTTTCGCTGGGAGGTCGAAACCCCTTTCGCTGAACTCCTCATTGGCGACGGACGCATGCTCTGGCTCTGGGATCCAGATCTCGAACAGTTGACCATTCGTCCCTATGACGACCGTCTCGCTCAGACGCCTGCGCGCCTGCTGTCCGGCAGCGCCGCTGATGTCGTCAACAGTTTCGATATCACTGCACGCGTGCGAACGGAGCAGCGCTCTGTTTATGAACTGCGGCCACTCGCCGGCGAAGGGCTGTTCGAACGCCTCGATATCATCCTCACCGGAGGTGTGCCACGAGCACTGGTTGTCCACGACAGTCTCGGACAGCGCACAGAGGTCCTTTTCGAAGATGTGGGGGTGGACGTCGATATCGCTGACGACCGCTTTACCTTCGAGATTCCCGAGGGCGCCGACGTTCTGCGGGAAGGCGTTGCGGGTCCAGGCGCTGATGGCTGAGCCCGATCTGCTCGACGGGCTCAAAGAGCCTGCAAGCGCGCCACTCGCTGCACGCTTGCGGCCAACGCGACTCGATGAGTTCGTCGGCCAACGACATCTCGTCGGGGAGGGCAAGCCGCTGAGGGTCGCATCCGAACGCGGGCGTCTGCACTCGATGATCCTCTGGGGACCGCCGGGCGTCGGCAAGACCACGCTTGCGCACATGCTTGCTCAGTCCGCGGACGCTCGCATGGTTGTACTTTCGGCCGTGATGTCTGGCGTCAAAGACGTTCGTGCTGCGGTTGACGAAGCACGCAGCGCGCGACTGCAAGGCATTGCAACCGTTATTTTCGTAGACGAAGTCCATCGCTTCAACAAGGCGCAGCAGGATGCGTTCCTGCCGTTTGTGGAAGACGGCACGCTCACTCTGATCGGAGCAACAACCGAGAATCCGTCTTTCGAGGTTCGCTCCGCATTGCTCTCCCGTGCCCGTACCTATCGTCTGCTGTCGCTGGACGATGCCGACCTACTGGCCCTCGTCGACCGCGCGGTCGCGGAGATCGGTGATCTGGAAATGGATGCGGCGCAGCGCGAGCGCCTGGTCGCGGCCGCCGATGGTGACGCCCGGCGATTGTTGAACCTGGTCGAGGTCGCGTCCGATCTCGCAGACCTCTCGGATGGCGTCCGATGCGTCGACGGCACGATCGTCGAGCAGGTCCTTACGGGCGAACGTAGGCGCTTTGATGCCGGCGGCGACGTCTTCTACGACCAGATCTCTGCGCTGCACAAATCGGTGCGCGGATCCGATCCTGATGCGGCGCTGTACTGGTTCGCGCGCATGCTCGACGGTGGTGTGGATCCTCTGTATGTTGCGCGCCGCGCAGTTCGCATGGCCAGCGAAGATGTGGGCAATGCCGACCCTCGAGCACTCACGATCGCGCTCGAAGCCTGGCAGGTGCAGGAGCGTCTCGGCTCACCCGAGGGTGAGCTCGCCATCGCTCATGCGCTGGTCTGGCTTGCCTGCGCGCCCAAGAGCAATGCCGTGTACAGCGCCTGGAACGCGGCGCGCGCCCGGGTCGAGGCGGGGGCTTCCGAAGAGGTGCCGCTGCACCTGCGCAACGCGCCGACCAAGCTCATGAAGGAGTTCGGCCACGGGGCGACGTATCACTACGCGCACGACTGGCCGGAAGGTTACGTGCCCGGCGAGCGCTATCTGCCGCCGGCGCTTGAAGGCGAGCGCTTCTATACGCCAACCGACCGCGGGGCCGAACAGCGCATCGGCCAGAAGCTCGATTGGCTGCGCCAGCTCGACGCCGCGTCGGATTGGCGGCGCGACGAGGAGGAGGACCGATGAGTGCGCTCGCACCGAATCTTGCGGCCATCGCCGTCGGCGGCGCCTGCGGCGCGCTCGCACGGTATGGCGTCGGTCAGCTGGCTGCGCTCTGGTTCGGCCGTGGTTTCCCCTGGGGCACGCTTAGCGTCAACCTGGTCGGATCGATCTGCATCGGCGCATGCTTCCTGCTGATCGTGCAGAACGAGGACGTGCGGCGTGAATGGGAGAGCGTGGCGACCGTTGGATTCCTGGGAGCCTTCACCACCTTCTCGACCTTCTCCCTTGAAACTCTGCTCATGCTCGAAGAAGGCCGGCTGCTCGCTGCAGGGGGCTACGCGATCCTGTCCCTGACCCTGTGTGTAGCGGGCTGTGCCCTCGGCATGCGCCTCGCACGCTTCGCACTCTGAACCACGAACGAACCGGAGAACCCGATGCTCGACGCTCGACTACTGCGATCCGACCTTGAGGGGGTGGCTGCACGCCTCGCGCATCGCGGATTCTCGCTGGACGTCGCGCTAGTGGGCGGCCTCGAGGAAAGACGGAAGGCGCTGCAGGTTTCCACGGAACAGCTCAAGAACGAACGCAACACGCGGTCGAAGGCGATCGGCCAGTTGATGCAACAGGGGGAGCGCGAGGCGGCCGAAGCGGCCAAGGCCGAGGTGGCGGAACTGAAGTCGAAGCTCGAGGCTGTCGAAGCCGAGTTCGACGCGGTCGCCGCAGAGCTCGATGCATACCTGATGGGCGTTCCGAATCTTCCGGACGCGAGCGTGCCCCGGGGCGCAGACGAGGACGCCAACGTCGAATTGCACCGCACCGGCGAGGTGCCGTCGTTCAATTTCGAGGTGCGCGATCACGTCGACCTCGGAACAGGGCTCGGTGGCCTCGATTTCGAGACGGCCACGCGCATCACCGGTACCCGCTTCGTGGTCATGCGCGGCGCGCTCGCGCGCCTGCATCGGGCGCTCGCGCAGTTCATGCTCGAGGTCCACACCACGGAACACGGCTATGAGGAGGTGAACGTTCCCTACGTGGTGAACGCCGATTCGCTCCGAGGCACGGGCCAGTTGCCGAAGTTCGCGGAGGACCTGTTCCGTCTGGATACGGAGTCCGACTATTTCCTCGCGCCCACCGCCGAAGTACCGGTCACCAATCTCGTCCGCGGTGAGCTCCTCGATGCCACGGCGCTCCCCCTGCGCTTCGTCTGCCATTCGCCGTGCTTCCGCAGTGAAGCCGGCAGCTACGGGCGCGATACGCGGGGCATGATCCGCCAGCATCAGTTCGAGAAGGTCGAACTCGTCCAGATCGTGCCGCCGGAGCAGAGCTTCGACGCGCTAGAAGCCCTCACGGGACATGCCGAGGTCATTCTCGAACGTCTGGGCCTCCCGTATCGCCGCGTCGTGCTCTGCGGTGGCGATCTCGGCTTCAGCGCCGCGAAGACCTACGACCTCGAAGTGTGGCTCCCGGCGCAGGACACCTATCGCGAGATTTCCTCCTGCTCTGCATTCCTGGACTTCCAGGCACGCCGCATGCAGGCGCGCTGGCGCAACCCGGAAACGAAGAAGCCGGAGCCGGTGCACACCCTGAACGGATCCGGGCTCGCCATCGGGCGCACCCTCGTCGCCGTGCTCGAGAACTACCAGCAACAGGACGGTAGCGTCGTGGTACCCGAAGCACTGCGGCCGTTCATGGGTGGTCTCGAAGTCATCGAGCCGGCCTGACTCGGACCCGGGGAGGGCGCGCGCTGGACTTCTTCCCGATCTTCTATCGCATCACCGGTCGCGAGTGCCTCCTCGTGGGCGGTGGTGAGATCGCATTGCGGAAGGGCGAGGCGCTCACCCGCGCAGGCGCACGACTCCGCGTCATCGCCCCCGAGGTCGAAGACGCACTGCGCGCCCTCGTAGAGGCGACCCACGGTTCGATCGCACTGCGGGCGTTCGAAGCCGCCGACGTCGATGATTGTGCGCTCGTGGTCGCGGCCACGGACGACGGGATCGTGAACCGCGCCGTCCACGACGCGGCCGTCGCCGCGAATCTGCCGGTGAACGTCGTCGACCAACCCGATCTCTGCACCTACATCGTGCCGTCGATCGTGGACCGATCGCCGCTCGTCATCGCGCTGTCGAGCGGCGGTTCGGCGCCCGTGCTGCTGCGCCGGCTCCGGACGCGCCTCGAAGCGGAGCTGCCCGCCGCCTACGGCCGTCTTGCAGCGCTCGCGGGCGAGGCTCGGTCAGCCGTGAAGGCCGCATTCTCCGATCCCGATGCCAGGCGCCGTTTCTGGGAGCGGACCCTGGACGGACCGATCGCCGAGGCAGTCCTGTCCGGCCGCGAAGAAGAAGCGAATCGATTGCTGCAGACCGCAATCGCGGCCGGACCCGACGCGGATCTCACGCGCGGCGAGGTCTGGCTCGTGGGCGCAGGCCCGGGTGATCCGGATCTGCTGACCCTCGCTGCACTGCGACTGATGCAGGAAGCGGATGTCGTCTACTACGACAACCTCGTTTCTGCAGGCGTCCTCGATCTGGTGCGGCGTGACGCACGGCGGGTCTACGTCGGCAAGCGCCGCGGTGAGCATGCCGTGCCCCAGGACCGCATCAATGCGCTGCTCGCGGAGGAAGCGCAGAACGGGCAGCGGGCATTGCGCCTGAAGGGCGGCGATCCGTTCACCTTCGGACGCGGCGGTGAAGAAATCGCGACGCTAGCGGAGGAGGGCATTTCCTTCCGGGTCGTACCAGGCATCACCGCAGCCAACGGCTGTGCGGCCTATGCGGGCATTCCGCTCACGCACCGCGATCACGCCCAGTCGGTCCGCTTCGTCACGGGCCATCTGAAGGAGGGGGTGGTCAATCTTTCCTGGCCCGAACTCGCGGATCCACGACAAACGCTCGTCGTTTACATGGGGCTCGTGGCGCTGGAAGAGATCTGTGCACAATTGATCCATCACGGGCGTGCACCGGAAACACCGGTTGCCCTCGTGGAGTCCGGGACCCTCCCGGATCAGCGCGTAATCGTCGGCGATCTATCGACAATCGGTGAGCGCGTGCGCTCCGCGGGCGCCAAGGCGCCGACGCTGTTGATCATCGGCGAGGTAGTCAGCCTGCGCGCGAATCTGGCCTGGCGTGACGGGGCAGTCATCGAGGACTGACTCAGAGGCAGTTGGTGGGGCGCGGCAGACCCGCGATCCGTGCACCCGTCTTCGCAGGCGAACCTCCGAAAAGACGCATCAGGTGGATGCTGCGGCCCTTCTCTTCGCCGAGCGCGGTGCGCACTGCTTTCACGAGGGCGCGATTGTCCGGTGAGAGCTCGAAGCGCGCATGGAAGGCACGCAGTACCTCGATCACTTCCCAGTGCTCCGCGCAGAGTTCGATGCCTTCACGTTCGGCGAGCGTTTGCGCGACGTTTTCGTTCCAGTCCGCGAGATTCGCAAGATTGCCGTCTCGATCAAGGGGCGGCAGCACGGGTCAGCTCCAGCTCACGACGCGGTCGTGCTCCGCGCAAAGGGCAACGAAGCCGACCTGATCGAGACGCCTGACCTGATTGCCTATGCGTGCATCAAGGCCACGCGCGAGCACATCCGGTTCCAGCGCACAGATCGAGATCGCATCGGGCAGGACATCCAGTCGCGCATCGAAGGCCCCGTAGACGCCATCGCGGATGAAGAGGACTGCATCGTCCGGCCGCACCACACGCAGACAGTCCGCGAGCGCTTCGCTGCCTCCGGGCGCGTGACTCACGACATGTAGCGTGCCCATCAGAAACTCAGAACCTGATCGGCATCGGCGAGTAGCGCGGCGAGATCGTCATCGTCCAGCACCGTGACGGGAAGCAGGAGATCTTCCGTCGTCAAACCTCGCTGTTCGAGCGCTCGGCGGGTCACCCTGAGGTCTTCGACTTCGAACATCGGCAATGCTTCCAGATTTGCCCCCAGGTTCTTCGCGCTGATCGCTTGTGCGCGCTGCGCCCGAACGAGCTGCCAGGCGCCGTCGCCGTCGAACACGAGGGTGGTCGGCACATCGAAGGCGGCAGCCGCCAGCACGGTGTCGAGGGCTTCTCGAGGCGCGGCACTGCCGTACGGCGCCTTGCGCGTCAGCACGACGAGGCGCATCACGGCACGAAGGTCACGACGCGATCGGCGTTCAGCGCCGCATCGATCAACTGGCCAAGGCCGGAGATCTGGAAAGCGGTGTCGAGATTGCCCTGACCACGCGCGTAGCGCCGCGCCTCCGCTTCGTCCAGCAGGCCGTGACGGAGCGCTGAGGCCACGCACACCACGAGATCAACCTCGTACCGCCGGCCGAACTCGGCCCAGGCCACCGCTACGTCACGTTCGTCCTGGGGCGCAACGGTGAGGGCCGAGGCGGTGTGGACGCCCGCGCCCTGAAAGAACACGCGTGCCAGCTCGTGCCCCGCCGTCAGCACCGCCTCGGCGAAATCGAGGGCGGCGCGTGCGCAGTCCCCGTCGGCGGGGCCGCCCTGCACGTGAATCGCAAAGCGCATCCGGTGTCCCTGCAAGCAGACGGCCCCGGGCGTCGAGACGCGCGGGGCCGTCGAAGTGGTCACCGAGCCGAAGCCCGGGCATGCATTCAGTCGTCGCCGGCGAAGCCGATGAGCTGGAGCAGCGTGAGGAAGATGTTGTACAGCGACACGTAGAGCGTGACCGTCGCCGAGATGTAGTTGCGCTCACCGCCATGGATGATCGCGCTTGTCTGCCAGCCCACAAGCAGGGAAGACAGGCCGAGGAACATGCACGCGACCGTCAGGCTGAGCGCCGGAATGCCCAGGAAGACATTCGCGATACCCGCGATGAACGCGATCATGATGCCGATCGAGATGAAGCCGGTGAGGGCCGTGAAGTTCTTCTTCGTGATGAGTGTGTAGGCGCTCATGCCGGTGAAGATGACGGCGGTGCCACCAAGGGCTAGCACGATGGTCTCAGCGCCCCGAAATTCGAGGAAGTAGTTCAGGATCGGGCCGAGGGTCAGGCCCATGAACCCCGTGAGCGCGAAGGTCCAGACGATGCCCCAGCCGCTGTCCTTGGTCTTCTCGATCGCGAACAGCAAACCGACGTAGGGCAGCAGCATGAGCAGGCCCATCGGCTGGAACTGCACTAACATGGAGATCGTCGCCGTGACGGCGCTGAAGGCCACCGTCATCGCGAGGAGCATGTAGGTGTTGCGCAGGACCTTGACGGCATCTGCGTCGAGAGAGGCGCCAGAGACCGCTCCGGGGCGGGCGGTGGCCTCGCTGGTGTAGACCGGACGTCGCTGTTCCATGGATTGCTTCTCCTGTGGATACGGAAAGGGTACTTCGTGCACCCGAACTCGACCGTGTACATCGTTATATACGGTTTGACTGCTGCGTTTTCAACCGCGCCAACCGCTATACTCGCGCCCGCTGGAGAGGTGGCTGAGTGGTCGAAAGCACCGGTCTTGAAAACCGGCGAGTCGAAAGGCTCCGTGGGTTCGAATCCCACCCTCTCCGCCAACTCGGCAACCCTCGGCATCGCGCGCGTCCGCGAGCGTCTCTACATCCAGCATGCCGCACCGCAGAGGCGCGCAAGGCGCGCCGCCCGTCACTCCCCCGAGACCGCAACGACGTTGTCGTCGCTGTTGCGGTCGATGAACTTGTTGTACGGATCAACGCCGGCGTAGGTCGGCGCCACGTCGCTGATCACCTCGATCGTCTGAGCGCCCGACGTGACCGCTCGGCGTTCCATGTGCAGCACGTTCTCTGCGCCGAACACGCCAAGCCCCGGTCGCGCCGTGAACAAGCCCACGTCGAAGGTGTCGTCGAGCGGCGCCTCGGTCTCGCTGCCGAGCCCATCAGCGTAGGCCTTGCCGGCCACCACGCTCAGCGTTGTCCGGTAGCGGCCGTCGTCGAGCATCTCGACGACCGCATCCTCCACCTTCAGGTCGTAGATCGTAATGCGTTCGAGCAGATCCGCGACCAGCGTCTCCTCGGCCTCATCGCGGGCGAGTGACCGGAAGCCGGCAACGAGATCAAGGGACGACGCGTACGGCTGGCTCTTGAAGCGGTACTGATCGAGGAGCCTGGCGAGCATTGCGTTCACGCGTGCCTCGCCGAGCCGATCCTGGAGCAGGTACAGAACCACGGCGCCCTTGCGATAGTGGATGTACGGCTGATTCTCGACGCGGTAGAGCGGAAGCTCTTCGATGGCTTCGCTGCCGCGCGCGCTGAGATAGCGATCGAGCTCGTACTTCAGAAAGCGGCGAATCTTGTCCTCGCCGAGCATCGCCTTCATGACCATCAGCGCCGAGTACTGGGCCATGCTCTCGACAAGCATCGTACCGCCCTGCTGATCGGCGCTGATGAGCTGATGGGCCCAGTACTGATGACCAAACTCGTGCGCCGTCACGTAGGTTACATAGTCGATGCTGTCCGGATTGCGAACGTCGGCTATGAAGCCGAGGGTCTCGGAGTAGGGAACGGTTCCCGCGAAGGCCTGGGCGAAGCTCGCGTAGGCAGGGAATTCGATGATGCGGGCGTAGTCGAATTGATAGGGGCCGAAGTTCGCCTTGTAGTAGGCGAGCGACTGCTCTGTGGCATCGAGCATCCGGTCGACGTTGAAGTCATGATCCGGGTGGAAGTAGACCTCCATGTCGACGCCGTCGGCGGTACGTGAGCGGACCTCGTAGTTCGCCGACTGCACGGAGAAGAACGCGAGGATCGGACTGCGCGCGACGAATCGTGCGACGCGGCGGCCGTCGACGATCTCGTCCGAAACGCGGCTGCCCGGCGCGATGGGAGTCTGCTCCGGCACGGTGCTCACCGTGATGTCGGAGGTCACCCAGTCGGCATCACCTACATAGTTGCGCTCACGGGCGCTCTCGTCCTCGAGCCGTGCGGGCCGAAGCTCGGCGGGCAGGTCGTACTTCCTCCGTGTCGCTCGATCACTCAGCAATCCATCCCTGGACATGCCGAGCGAAGGCGCGAACTCAGCATTGTTCAAAAAGGTGCCGTTGCGCACGAGGCGCGTGTCGTTGCCCTTGGCCCTGAACCCGCGCTGCTCGCGGGAGGAGCGGAACGAGAGCGCGCGCGTTTCGCCCACTTCCAGAGGCGGGTCGAGCGCGTAGATGCGGTAGCGATTGGCCTCGTCATGCTCAACGAGTACGGCACCCGGGATGTCAACGGCGTCCACGCGGACGCGCTGGTCCTCGAAGCGCACGTGCAGTGACTCTACCGGCGCACCCGTGTCGTTGATCATCGTGAGCGTTCCGGACGCCTCCATGCGCAGCGCCTCGGGGTAGAGGTCGATGTTCAGCACCATGTCCGTGAAGGAAGGCTGCTTGAGCGACTCGTACTGCAGATAGGTCTTCTCGTAGTCCGCGAGGCGCTCCTCACCGGCGTCGTTCGTCTCATAGACGTTGAGCTGATTGGTGTTGTGGAAGACGAATACGCCCGTTCCTATGAATACGACTGCGGCGCCGGCCATGACCATGCCGGCAAGGCCCGTAAGGCGCCGGGGCGCCTGCCGCATCTGCGCACGCACGCTCACGGCCGTGCCACGGCGCCACAGCGCATGGGCAGTCACTGCAAGCATCACAGAGAAAGCAAGCCAGTACAGACGCAGCCACCAGGCGCCAGCGGCACTCACGTCCGCGCCATTCATGTCTGAAAGCGGAACCGCAATCCCACGGCCGAAGAGGTAGAGCGGGTGGTCGTAGCCCATTGAATTGAACGTGATGGTCGCGACGAGGTAGACGAGCATCAGTGCCCAGCCGATGTACTTGTTCGGCGACAGTGCCTGGACGAACACCGACAGGATCGCGAGGGAGAACATCTCGACCGTCGTCGGCAGGACGTACCAGGTGAGGTACTTCGTCAGTTCGACGGTCGTATAGCCCTTCAGCAACTGCACCAGCATCGCACCGACAACCGAGATGGCCAGGGACGCAAGCAGCACGCCGACCACCGCTAGGGTCTTGGGGAGCATGAACGCCCAGTTCGGAACGGCGCTCGCGTCGATGATCTCGCTGATGCGCACATCCCGATCCCGCCAGACAAGCTCGCCGCCGTAGAAAATGGCGATCACGAGCGGAATGATCGTGAATGTGCCCTGCAGGAGTTCCAGCACCGCAAAGGTGCGAGGGAAGGCCGGCGTACCGTAGAGGCTGGTGGAGAAAGAGAGCGCCGCGATTGAATTGAACAGGCCGAAGGCGATCAGGATGAAAAACGCCGGGCTGAGGAAGACCTGACGCATCTCGTGTCGCGTGCGGACGACAAGGCGGGACGATGCAAGACCCTCGATGGACGGTGCAGGCAGGGTATCCGCGCGCAGGGGCGATTCATCCGCCAGCGCCGCGGCTTCGCGTTCCTGCTTCTGCAATTGCCGCTTGCTCGACGCACGCTCGGCGAAGGTGAAGCGGCCGTACGCGAATGCGAGTGCCGCCAGACCCACCAGGATCCACAGCGCCCGATTGCCGATCAGCACGCCTTCGAGCGGCACCGTGAGCGAGTTCCGTTCCGCGGCGGTCCAGTAACGCGTAAGCATCTCGTAGGCGCCACCACCGAAGGGGTCGAGCCAGGCGCCCAGGAGCATGAGCTCCGGGTCGAACTCCGTAGCGGCGCTGAACACCAGGTAGAGAATCAGGAATGCGACCACGGCGACGTAGCTCGCCATCATCGAGCGCGTCATCGTCGCGACTGCGAAGAACAGCGCCGAGGTCAGGAAGATCCCCGGCAGGGCGAACACCAGATAGGGCACCGCGTAGTAGCTGAGGCGCGTCGGCCCGACGGTCTCGGGATCGATCCACGGCATTGCGGAGCCGATCAGGATCGCCAACGGCACGCTCAAGAAGGAGAACGCAGAAATTCCGAAGGCGCCCGTGAAGCGCCCGATCAGATAGTCGAACTTGCTGACGCGCGTCGAACGCACCATGGGGCCGAAGCCGCTGTCGTCGTCCCGGACGATCACGTTGGCGACAAACGCGGTCGTCACGAACATGAAGAAGATCGTCAGGACCAACATGGTGAGGCTGATCGCGCCGGGGCTGTTGACGTTGACGTTGCCGCCGCTGCCGATCTGTACGTTCTCGGAGACGACGGCGCCGAACGTGAGCAGGAAGAACAGGATGCTCACGAACCAGAAGACCGGATTGCGCAATTGATAGCGGAACTCGAAGGCCGCAATGCTGGCGAACATGTGTATGCGCTCCGATCAGGCCGCAGCGCGGGCGCTGTCGCGCCGCGAGCGCGTGAGCGTCGAGAAGTACACGTCCTCGAGCCCGCCTTCGGCCGCCTCGAAGCCGTCGCCCGGATCGGAATCGGCGAGCACGTTGATGATCGTCGAGCCGGCGAACAGGCGCGTGGAGATCACCTCGTAGCGCGTCTGATGGTCTGCGAGCTCGCTGCGGGGAATCACCTTCGAGAACACCGTACCGCGGGTCGCCTCGATGAGATCGGTGGGAGCCCCCTCGAGTCGGATCACGCCACCGGCGAGGACGGCCATGCGGGGACACAGATCGGCGACGTCCTCGACGATGTGGGTCGAGAGAATGACCACGACGTTCTCGCCGATCTCCGCCAGCAGGTTCAGGAACCGATTGCGCTCCTCGGGGTCGAGTCCGGCCGTGGGCTCGTCGACGATAATCAATTGGGGATCGCCGATGAGTGCCTGGGCGATGCCGAAGCGCTGACGCATGCCGCCTGAGAAGCCGGCAATGGCCTTCTTGCGCACGTCCCAGAGATTGGTCTGCGAAAGCAGCGTCTCGACCGTGGCCTTGCGGTCAGCCTTGTCCGCAATGCCCTTGAGTACGGCCATGTGGTCGAGCATGTCGTAGGCACTGACCCGCGGGTACACGCCGAAGTCCTGGGGCAGATAGCCAAGCTTCTCGCGCAGCGCCTCGGGGTGCGCGAGCACATCGATGTCGCCAAAGTGGATGCTGCCGCTCGTGGGCGTCTGCAGCGTCGCCACGGTCCTCATGAGCGTCGACTTGCCGGCCCCGTTCGGGCCGAGCAGGCCGAACATGCCCTTCGGGATCTCGATCGACACAGCATCGAGCGCTCTGGTGCCGTTGGGATAGATGTGCGTGACCTGGTCGAGCTTGAGCACCTGAATCTCCTTTCGCGCCGCATGGGCACAGCCGGCCCGGAAGGGGCCCCTTTCGCGGCGCGCATGCTACTGGATCGCGGACAGCTCTCGTAGCTTTTGGGACTAAGCGAAGCGTGCTCGCGTTAAAAAAAAGCGGGAGGTGTTGCCGACGCCAGAGGCGCCTCATTGATGCGCTGGGCGCGGCGCGAGCTTTGACACCGCGAAAAGAAGATGTGACCGCTGCGCTGCAGCACTGCGGCAATTGCGCTTTTCCGCGTAGGGATCGCCTTGGGATCGCCCTGGACCTGCCCTCAGGCCGGGCTGTGACGGCGTGCACGCCTACAGACGCAGTCGCAGCCAGGCGCACAGCAACCATCGACGCCCGCCTGCACTCCAAACTCGTGCATCGCCCAGAGCTGTGGTCAACTGCAGCGGGCCCGGCAGGGCCTCCAGGCGACAGCAGGAAAGGAGTCCTCAGTGCCGCGACCTCGAACAGCTGTTCTCACCCGCGCTTTCCATTCTTTATGCGCAAAGGGCGCGCGCCCGAGCTTGCAAACACACGCACCTTTCCCAAAACGTGCGCCTTCGATTCCGTGCGCCTGCAGACTGCCGGCCTGCGCGCCCGGCGGCGCGGGCACCCCTGGAGCCTCCCTGTAATGATGGATGCTTCTCGGGACGTTGCTGCCGTCGTCGCACGTCTGGAGTCGATCGTGAGGGAGGGGCAGAGCCAACGCGACCCGACGGGCTACTTCGCTGCGCTTTACCTCGCCGTCACTCGACAGGTTGAAACCGCCATTGACGCGGGCCGATTCCATGACGGGCCGCGCATGGCACAGATCGACGTTGCCTTCGCTGCGCGCTATTTCGAAGCGCTCGATGCGTGGCGCGCAGCAGAGCAGAAGCCCACGCGAACCTGGCAGATCGCGTTCGTCGCTTCCGAGGATCGGCGTGCCACCCATGCTCAGGCCCTGATGCTGAGCTCGGTCGCGCACATCGGCCTGGATCTGCCCATCATCATGGCGGAGATCTGCGGGCCCGCCCTGTGCGACGGGCCAGATCCGGAGCTGAAGGAAGACTTCGACACCCTGAACGACATCCTGGGCGCTCTCGTACCGAAGGTGAGTAACAAGATCAGCCGGATCTCACCCATACTCGCGTTCTTCGACGGATTGTTTCTGTTCGTGGACGAAGCCTTCGTCAGCTTCTCGATCAAGGCCGCGCGCGCGAAGGCCTGGAAAAACGCGTGCGCGCTTGCGGAGCAACGCAAATCGCCCGCGGCGCTCGCCAACGCAACCGCGGACTTCGCGCAGCGGATCATGAATCCGTCCTGGCCGTTGCAGCTGGTCCTGGCTGTGGTTCGACGCTTCGAAATCCGAGATTCGGGGCGCGTCTATGCGGTGCTACTTGATCAGTCCTGAGCCCCGGCGACGGGTCGGAGCGCTGAAGGGCACCATTTGCGCCAGCTAGCTGCAGCAGCGCCAGTCCATAAGCCGAGCCTCAGTCACCTGCGGCGCGACCAGGAGCGCCTGCCGCGACCGCCGCGGGCTGAAGGCGCGCCAAGGGGGCGGTGCCTGGGCAGTGCGTCCGACGCAGGCGCCTGAGCCAGCGGCCCGCAGCTTCGCTAGCAAAGAAAGGTGCGTCGGGAAGCTATGGCAATCCTCGCTGAAGCCCCCGAATGCCAGATTAGAGCGCTTCTTGACGTCGCCGCGTTCTACTCACGCACGGCCGGCATCCACCAGGGCCGCGTAGTCCGCAGCCGTGATGTATCCGGCCTCACGCGCTGCCTGCCGATCGGTGTCGCTCAACATCGACTGGATCGAGTCTATGCGTTTCCACGCCGGCAGTGGCGCACGCCCCTGCTGGTCTGGAACGTAGCGGGACGCTTCCTCGCGGGCCATGCGATGCACATAGCGCGGACAGTTTACCCACACGCTTTCGATCGAGACCGCTACGGCAAGCTGAGCGCCAGGATAGCTGTCGAGAACGGGACCTTCGTGCAGCAGGCGAGCCGCTCCGCGCACGCGCAGTCGCTGCGGCGTCTCGAAATCTATGAACAGCAGGCCGAGCTTCGCCGAGCCATCGATATTGCCCATCGACATGAACATGCCGTTGCCGTCGTAACTCGGGAACACGAGCGTGCCCGGATCGAGCACCCGCACGAAGCCCGGGGCGCCTCCCTTGTAGCTCACTGATGGAAAGCCAGCATCGTCCACGGTCGCCAGGTAGAAGCTATCGCGCCCCTCTATGAAGTCGATCTGCGGGGGCGCAAGCGTTGGCGCAACGATGGACCCTGCGAGGCCGTCCGCGAGGGGCCGTGCGCCGAATCGGTCCTGAAGCGCGCGCTGCGTTGGGGTATAGAAATCGTCCATGTGCATCGCCGTTGTAGTGAGCCTTCAAGGAATCATGGCATGGCGCGAGCGGCGCGGCCGGAGGCGAAGGCGCTGTGCCTCACAGGTGCGAGGATTTGCATGCAGAGCGCGCGTAGGGCGCGAGCACGTCCCGCCACCTGTCCTTCGATTCGAGCAGGCAGAGGTTACCGAACACACCGGAAAGCGTGCGATTCACGAACATCAGATCCGCAGGCAGTTCGAGACGCGTCAATTCCCGAATGTACGCGCCATCATGATCCAGAAGGGTGGTGTAGAGCGGTGAGGTCCGCTCGAAGCGTACGGGCGCCGTACCGACGAGTGCCATGACTTCACGCCCAAGGGGCTCGACGATGCTTGGCGGAACCGCAGCACCGGTGCTGCGATCGTAGATGCCGAGCGCCCTGAGGCGAAGCGCGAGAGCGCCCATGTCCTGATCCAGGCATGCGGCCAGAACCTGCGCACAGCCGCGCGCGAGGTCCTCCGGTACGTCCTTCACGCAGCCATGGTCGTAGACAACGAGCCGACCGTCCTCGCGGAACGCGAAATTTCCAAAGTTCGGATCTGCGTGCAGGAATCGATGCTCGAGGAGTCCACTCATCACGAAGCGCAGCAGCTGACGGCCCCAGAGATCTCGGAGCGCAGGGGCGTAGGCCCCTGATGTCGCCGCCGCGGGCGATATGCCTCGTACGTAGTCCAGGACGAGAACGCGGCGCGTGCTCAGCTCGCGTACGACCCCGGGGATCAGCACAGCGTCATCATTCGCGTAGTGCGCACGCATGCGCTCCACGTTCGCCGCTTCCTGTTCGTAATCGAGCTCCTCGAGCAAGCGAGCACGCAATTCCGCCCAAAGCGGCTCGAAATCGATCTCCACGAACATTTCGAGCAAAGAACCGAACAGCTTTTTCAGGGTTGCGAGATCCGCGGCGACCACGCGATCGATTCCCGGGTACTGGACCTTCACAGCAACGTCACGGCCATCACGGAGCTGCGCACGATAAACCTGTCCGATGGACGCGGCAGCGAGGGGCGTCCGATCAAAGGACTCGAAAGCGGAGAGTCCGCCAGGTAGCTCTGCTTCCAGAGTCTGCTCCATGCGGGGCCAGGGTACGGCGGGCGCCTCTCGCTGCAGCTGCTGCAGGACTGCACATACCTCGGGTGGCAGGAACCCTTCATGGACAGAGAGCATCTGGCCAACTTTCATGGCCGCACCCTTCAACTCGCCCAGCGCTTCCGTAACGCGCTGCGCATTGCGAACGAAGTGCTCGGTACGCCGGAGGTTCTCGCCGGGCGTCGAGAAGATCGCATCCAGCGCACGACGCGTGGCAAGCGACGTGCCGACCCGAGTCGTCACCCGGCCGATGCGCATGAGCCTTGCGAAGGGCGATGTGGAGAGATCGCGTGCCATCAGATGAGCCCGAGCGGTGAAACCGACGCCGCCATTCAACCCGAGCGCAGATCAAGACAGCGTGACGGTTCAGATGCTGCTGAACGGGAGCGCAGCGCGGACGAGAACATCGCTTCGCCCGCATGCGCAACGGCCTCCGTCCAGCGCGTTGGCACAGGTCCCCGGCCCCGCCTAGACTGTTTGACGTCGCTTGGGGAGGGGAGCACGCATGGAAACCGGTACCTGTTCGGGCTTCACGACCGAGCTTTCGGAAGAAGGCATCCTCACGATCCGCTTCGATCGCCCGGAGCGCATGAACGGCATGAGCATCGCCATGAAGCGCGATCTCATCGAACAGCTCACACAGGCTCAGATGTCGAACGCCGTGCGCGTCGTCCTGTTCACCGGCTCCGGCGCTGCGTTCTCTGCCGGCGACGACCTCAAGGGCTACACCGATCCCGCTGCTACGGGCCCCGGGCGCATGGAGCCCATCGCGCCCGGGCACGACTCGGGCATCGGCACCTATTCGGCACTTCGGACGATCTCGCAGCGCGTCAATCGCGCCGTCCGCGAATTGGACAAGCTCACGATCGCAGCGATCAACGGCGTCGCCATCCAGACGGGCTTTTCACTCGCCCTTGCGTGCGATTTCCGCATTGCAGCGCGCTCGGCGCGCATGGGTAGTGCCACGCTGCGTTTTGCGCTGCTTCCGGATGAGGGCGGCCACTATCTTCTTGTACAGCACCTCGGCGTCGCAGGCGCCATGGACTTTCTCATGCGGCGCCGGATCGTGGACGCGGATCGCGCGCACGCCCTAGGCCTGGTGCACGAAGTAGTGGACGACGATCTGCTCGAAGCCGAGGCGCTGGCACTGGCCCGCGAACTCTCCGCGGGTCCGCAGACTGCGATGCGGCTGCTGAAGCGCTCCTTGTACGCCGCTGCCGATCAGCATCTGGCGGCCGCTTTCGACGACATTGCTGCGCGCACCGCCGTTTCCGATCATCATCCGGATGCGAAGGAGGGGGTGGCTGCGTTTCGCGAGAAGCGGGCTCCCCGCTTTGGATGATGCCTCATCGCTCGGGGATTAAGCCTGCCAGGTCACGGTAGACCGCCGCTGCAGCTGCATGAAATCCCCTGGCCAGCTCCTGTCCTGCGAAGCGCACTGCGATCTCGTGCACCTCGCCGACGAATCGCCAAGCCTTTCGGAAGACCCGACATCCTCAGTGCCATCTGCCGCGGCCCGCGCGCAGCCCGCTAGCGCGCCGCTGCGCCACAATCGTTTCCGGCGAAAAGCGCGCGGCGCTCGAGCCCGGCACCAATAGGGCCTCCCGTGGCGCCGGGATGGACGATCGCGACGCGAGTTGGCTTCATGTCAGCTCCGTGATCGAGTGCGTGCGCTTGAAGTCAGCGCGCGCTCCGCACAGCTTCGCAGGGGATTGCGCATGGCAAAGCAAATCATCGGGGAGCCGCTATTGGTCGGTGGCCGCACGCTGCCCTTGAGCGTCGGGGTCCGCGCAAACGGATTTTTGTTCCTGAGCGGACAGCTCGGAACCGATGCTTCTTTCCGACTCGCGGGGGATGACGTCGCAACCCAGACCCGGCAGGCGATCGACAACCTCGAGGCAGCGCTGGCAGAAGGTGGCTGCACCCTGGACGACGTCGTCAAGGTCACGGCCTTCATTACGGATGCGTCGCTTGCTGCAGCATTCAACGCGGCCTATGCGGCGCGCTTCCCGAGCGCACCGCCGGCCCGATCAACCGTCGTTTCCGGACTGCTGCTGCCAGGCGCGGTCGTCGAGATCGAAGCGATCGCCGCACTGCCATAGGTGTGGCACGCCGTGCGCTTCACATTTCCTCGCCGTCGTCGAATTCGTCGAGCCCATCGAATTCGGACGCGTCCTGATTCCGCTCGAACCACTCATCAAGCTCCATCTCGAACCTCGCGTCGCTTTTGCGCTTGGAACCGTCTCAAGTGCAGATGACCGGCAGACGACATGGACATCAAATTCTCGTGACCGTGAGCGCTACGCCGAGGCGCGCGCTAGGATCGAATCCAGACCATGGAAGGAAGCAAATAGATGACCGACGCATTGGAGACTATCCCGCTGCTTGTTCCCGGCGCGACCACGACCGCCGAGCCCGTAACCGTTGTCGCCCCCTGGGATCTCGCACCCATTGCTCACGTCGAGCGCGCAGACGGCGGGGTCATCGAGCACGCCCTCGCCACCGCGTACGGACTGTATCGAGACCGAGACCGATGGCTGCCGAAGCGGCAACGCGTCGCGATTCTCTCGCGCGTCATCGAGATCATGCGATCGCGCCGCGAAACACTTGCGATCGAGGCGGCCCGCGAGGGGGGCAAACCGCTCGTGGATTCGCTGGTCGAGGTCGACCGCGCAATCGACTCCGTCCATATCTGCATTGACGAGCTCCGCTCACGCGCTGGCGAAGTGGTGCCCATGGGCATGACCGAAAGCTCCAAGCAGCGCGTGGCCTATACGCGCGAGGAACCTATCGGCGTCGTCGTTGCGGTGTCCGCGTTCAATCACCCGCTCAATCTCATCGCCCATCAGGTCGCACCGGCCATCGCGACCGGCTGCCCGTGCATCGTGAAGCCCTCCGATCGAACGGCACTGTCGTGCATGACCTTCGTGCGCATGCTCCACGAGGCGGGCCTGCCCCCCGAGTGGTGTCAGGCGGTGGTCACGGCGCAGCGTAGCGATGCGACTGCGCTCGTGACCGACCCGAGGGTTGGCTTCTTCAGTTTCATCGGCTCGGCGCCTGTTGGCTGGTCGCTGCGCAGTCAACTCGCGCCGGGAACCCGCTGCGCCCTCGAGCACGGAGGCGTCGCTCCGGTGATCGTCGCAGCGGACGCGGACACCTCACGGGCGCTGCCATCCATCACCAAAGGCGGCTTCTATCATGCGGGCCAGGTTTGCGTATCTGTGCAGCGCGTATTCGTCGAGCGCGCGCAGGCGCGGGATTTCGCGGTGCGTCTGGCCGAAGCAGCAAACGCGCTTGTTGTCGGAGACCCGACGTCACCCGACACCGAAGTGGGTCCGCTCATCGTGCCGAAGGAGGTGGATCGCGTGCACGAGTGGGTTGAGGAGGCTCGAGCAGGCGGAGCAGAGGTCCTCTGTGGCGGAGCCGCGATTTCGGCAACAGCGTATTCCCCGACGGTGCTCTTCGATCCCCCCGCAGACGCAAGAGTATCCACCGCGGAGATCTTCGGGCCGGTCGTTTGCGTCTATCCCTATGATGAACTCGACGAGGCGATCGAACGCGCCAACGCGCTGCCCTATGCGTTTCAGGCAGCCGTGTTCACGGACGCGATCGACACTGCGATGCGCGCGTCATCGCGCCTCGATGCATCTGCGGTGATGGTGAATGACCATACGGCCTTCCGCGTCGACTGGATGCCGTTTGCCGGGCTCAAGACCTCCGGCCACGGCGTTGGAGGCGTGCCACACTCCATGCACGAGATGCAGGTGCAGAAAATGACCGTGATCCATTCGCCGGAGATCGATGATTAGAAGAGTGCAGTACTCGGTCGTGGAGACGACCCGGGACGGCGGGGCGGTAGTCGGCATGTTTCGGCGCCGACCGCCTGCCGGCAGGCTCCCGCTGCCCTGAGCCCGGCGCGCGGGCGCCAGATCATGTCCAGCGCTTCCCGGGCAAGGCGCACCCACAGATGGTGCTGCCGAAGGCGCACGCCCTCCAAAAGCGGCCGAAGGCTCGCCCCCGCAGCCTGAAGCGTCCGCAAGGGGCGGTCCTTTCCGGCACATGGCCCAGGGCGCCGCCGTCACGTATGCTGTGTTGAGGAGGGGTCGTACGTGAGGTCGACCCATGCTCGAACGTAGTGTCTACATCTCCCTCGCCGGCGCAATCGGCGCGCTTGCAGCGCTCGTTGTCTTCGCCGGATCGGTCAGCAGCGGCGACGCGCGTCCGCGCCCGAACCATGGCCTCAGTCCCGCCGAGGCGGTGCGTGCCCAGGTCAATGCCCTTGCACGCAACGATCACCCGTTCACGGATGCCGGAATCGAAGCGAGCTGGGCATTCGCCTCTCCCAGCAATCGGGCGGTCACAGGTCCCATGCCGCGGTTCCGCACGCTCTTCGAAGGGCCCGTGTACGGTCCGATGGTCGATCACATCGAGGCCCGCTACAGCGACCCACGCCAGCTCGGCGATCGCGCACTCGTCGGCGTAGTGGTGACCGATGCCGGCGGCGAGGAGCGCGGGTACCTCTTCGAGCTCAGCCGTCAGGGCGCGGGCAATTGTCGCGGCTGCTGGTTGACTGATTCCGTGTTCCCCATGGAAACCCGCTCACGTGACACGTCTGTTTCGAACCGCCCCTCCATTTGAAGCAGCGCTCGACCGCACAGCAGCCCGCCTCCCGCTGGATGGTGCGCTCGGTGAGCTGCTCGACCAGCCCCATGAAACGCTGTCATTCGATCCACGTGCGAGCGGTGATGCGCTGATCATCGGCAGCGCCGTCCTGCGCTCCGCGACGGGACGGGTTTCGGCCTCTGAAGTCCAGAGCCGGGGCACACATGCCCTGTTCGAGATCAACGACTGGTGTCACGCCGTCGAGGGCGCCTCAGCCGGACTCGTGCTCTCCAACGGCTCCCTCCTCGACGCGCGACGCCTCGCGCTTCGCTACGGTCTTCTCGATGCGGTGCTCGTGGGGTCCGCAACGGTCGCCGAGGAAGGGCTGGCCGAACCCGGAGATGGCGGATGGACCTGGGCGCTCGACACACCACTGAGGTTCCCCGTGCTTGCCCCTGATGCCCGTTCGCTGAGCACGGCCTTTGCGGCTGCGCGAGCGAGGCTTCACGCAGAGGGGTGGCGCTCATCGAGAACCCGGCCGGCACTGATCGTGATCACGCGCGGCACGACCGAGACCCTGCCAGCCTGGCTCCGGGCGCCCGCGCTGCAGGCCTCTGACAGCTGGATACTCACCAGCCGCGACGGTGCTCGCCGATTGCTTGAACGCTGCAGAGCCGCGGGATCGAAGGCACCGATAGCGTGCGATCGACTTGCGCAGATGCTTCTGCCGCACTCGACCGCGCAAGCACCCTCACGAATCGATATCGCAACGGTGCCACGCATGCTCCGGGAACGATTGAAAGTGCGCATGGCGGCACACGATGGAGGACGCCGCACGCTCGGCGCCTTCGCGAAGATGGGCGCCTTGCATCAGCTCGATCTCACCTTCATCGGCGCACCGCCGCTTGCCGCCACGCACCCGAACGCTCAACCGAAACGCTTCGATCAAGGGCGCGGGTTCGATGGTCTGACCCCACTGCGCGTGCTCGAGCACGAGGAGGGAAGCTGGCTCGCGCAGTGCCGAGTCGATGGCAAGCGCTGGGCATGAGCACAGCTGACGCCGAAAAGCCGGCCCGTCCGTGGGCAGTGGCAAGCGCGGCTGCTAGGCTTCGCCGCCGCTGCGGCGGAAGATCATGAGATGGCTTCGCATTCTGGATTGAACCAGCAAGAAACCGAACGACGCGTCCTTGAGTTCACGCCTACCGTGATCGCTCGCAACGCCATCCTAGTGGCACTCGCACTCGCGGCCGCCGCTCAGATTTCCGTGCCACTCAGCGGCCTGGCAGCCCCGTTTACGCTGCAAAGCCTGACGGTCGTCCTTGCGGGCCCGATCGTGGGTGCCCGCGCCGGAACGCTAGGCGTTGCGCTTTACCTGTGTCTGGGCGGCCTTGGCCTGCCCGTATTTGCCGATGCTGCGAGCGGTGCCGCCGCATTGACCGGGTCCACCGCGGGCTTTCTCTGGGTGTTTCTTCTCATCCCGACGCCCCTGGCGCATCTCGCGCGTCGCGTCGATGGAAGCTGGTCAGGGGTCTGGTTCAGCAGTTTTCTCGCGGCCCATGGGGCCCTGCTCCTGCTCGGATTCCTGTGGTTTGCACTGCCAGCGCGGAATTTCGAAGCCTTCGTGGCCTGGGGTGCCTACTTGCCGGGCGTCGTGCTCAAAAGCATGCTGGGCGTTTTCGTCTTGCGCTTCATGCCGACGCACGTAACGCGCTCGGCGTCCCGACGACGACCGAGGATCGGCCCGGACTCGTGAGCACGCTGAATTGCTGGAACTGTGGCGCAGCGCTTGAGACGGTGCTGCTTCCCCTCAGCCGGCGCGCCGACTGCGCCGCCTGCCGCGCCGAACTTCACTGTTGCCGAATGTGCGCACACTTCGATGCTGCGGCGCCCGATCGCTGCCGCGAGGAACGAGCAGAGCCGCCCGCGAATGCAGAGGCTGCGAACGTCTGCGAATGGATCACACCGCGACTGGGGCTCGCTGGTGCGGGGCGCACCGAAGGCGAAGCGCGTTCCGCACTAGACGCACTGTTCGAGGCCGACGCGAATTCTTCCACTGACGCCTCGAAGCACCGAGAGGGCGCGCTGATGAGTCAGAAAGAAGACCCGGAAGCCGCAGCCAGACGCAAGCTCGACGATCTCTTTTCCTGAGCCGTCGTGGCGATCTTGGCCACTGGCGGTACCATCTGCGGCGATCAGGAGACACAACCATGATTCTCGATCGACTCGATCCGTTACTCGAAGTATTCGAAGCCGGCACGGGCTGGGCCCTCAAGCCCGAAGGTGCATGCAAAGGAGAGGTCTACGTCCCGCTAGGCAGTGCACCCGGGGAAACCGTGGACGTCCCGGCCGTTGCCGAAAAGCTGGGCATGCCGCTCGTTCACGATGCCGACGCTCAGCTCTGGGCACTCGGTCCCGAGACCCTGGCCGGGCATGCCCTGTCCACCGTCGAGGTGCCCGCGATCACTCTCGAGGATGTAAGCGGCAACGCCTTCGAACTGTCGCGATTGCGTGGGCAGAAAATTCTCGTCTACGCCTGGGCGCCGTACTGAGGCTGCTCTGGCGACCTCCCCGTGTGGGCGGCACTGAGAGAAGAGTTCCACCCAAAAGGATTCGAACTGGTAACCGTCGGTCTTGATGTGCTCGGCGCCGAGGGCTGCAGAGCTTTCATCGAGGCGGCGAATCCCAGGCATCCGTCTTTGCTGGACCCGCACCATCAGCTCGCCGATCGCTTCGGCATCACCAACATTCCGCAGAGTATCTGGATCGACGAGTCGTTCAGGATTGTCCGTCCCCCGGAAGCGGCTCCTGCACCGCCGAAGCCGGATCGGGGCATCAATGTAGCGATGCCGGACGAGGTACCTGATCGCTTCCGCTTGATGATGGAGGAAGCCGCCAAGATTCCGAGCAGTGGCGCGGAGTATCACAGCGCGCTACGGGACTGGGTGGAGAAGGGCTCGAACTCGCGCTTTGCGCTCGAGCCTGAGGAGGTGATCCGTCGCTCGGAACCTCGCGGACTGGGCGTGGCGGAGGGACACGCGCACTTCGAACTCGCCACGTGGCTCGAGGCACGGGGGAATCATGCCGCGGCGGTCCCGCACTTTCGTCGCGCCCACGAACTCGTGCCGAACAGCTGGACCTTCCGTCGTCAGGCCTGGTCGCTGGAAACCGTGCCCGAAGCAGGTCCCCTTGCACGATTCTGGCAGGGTCCCAAGCCCGGGCAGGAGGCCGACTGGCCTTACGAGGGCGGTTGGCTGGAGGACATCCAGCGCGAGGGGGCCGAAAACTACAACGGCGGCTTCCAGCCCTGAGTCTGACGGCCGGACCCGACCCCGGGGGGCGGGTCCGCGTGTCACTTATGCGCCGAGCAGCTCTTCAAGCTCGGCGTCTATCTCCTCAGGCGTGACCGTTGGCGCATAGCGCTTTACGACCTTGCCATCGCCATCGACCAGGAACTTCGTGAAGTTCCAGGGGATATCCGGCTTGCCATCGTCTCCCGGCGCTTGTGCCGTGAGCCACTTATAAAGGTCACAGGCGCCGTCACCGTTCACCTCGATCTTCTCGAACATCGGAAAGGTCGCGGCGTACTTGGAGCGCGCGAATGCCGCGATCTCGGCGTTCGTACCCGGTTCCTGGGCACCGAACTGATTGCAGGGGAACGCGAGCACAACGGCACCACGATCCTGGTACTTCTCATGCAGAGCACTCAACCCGGAGTACTGCGGCGTGAGACCTCAGCGGGAGGCGACGTTCACGATGACGCACACCTGCCCGGCAAAGGCGTCGAAGCTGACGGTATCGCCATCGATATCTGTCATGGTGATTTCGTGGAACTGGCTCATCACGTTCTCCTCTTCAAAGCGCCCAGTGTGTCTGCCCGGGCCGCTGGGGCCAAGCTCTGAACGTGGCGCAGTCGCTCTTCGGGGCGCTGCTGCCGGACGTCTCGATGTGTAGCGGTGGCGAAGACCCGCGCACAGCTGGGAGGCGTGCCAGGCAGCACGCCAGGGAAATGCCGGGCTCAGGGTCAGCAGTCCGACTGCAGCGCTTCCAGATAGGGCTGGGCATTCCAGCCGGGCCAACGCGCCCGCGTGCGCGCAATCGTGCGCTGCGTCCAAAACGGATCGCCCGGAGCGGGAACGCCGAGGCAGGCGAGCTGTTCCGGCGTGGCGTGATCGAAGATCAAGTGCCAGGGCTTGGTGAATGAGAATGGCCAGGCGCTCCAGCCGATCATGTCGTTGCCCGCCGCCTTGAAGCTCGCCGTCAGCGTGTAGCGACATGCACCCGGCGCCCAGAGGTTCGTACCACGGTGATAGACATCAATGCCGTACGCGAAGATCGAGCCCGCCGGGGCTGCGCCGGAGCGCTCGTGTGCGCTCAGGGGGCCTTGCGCTTCAGGGGCCGCGAACGGGTCTCGCTCACCGTCGAATAGCGCGTCGGAAGCGGTCTGCGGTACGTAGTGAATCGCCCCGTGCGCATCCGTAACGTCGGTGAAGTAGATCATGACGTTGAGGGTGCGCAGCCGCGCATCGTCAGACGGGACGGTCAACGTGTGGTTCTTGAAGTCACAGTGGAAGGTCTGGTCGAAATCGGCTTCACCCGTGAACTTGGCCCAGGAATGCGCCTGATAGAGATGCACCTGTTCGACGCCGAGCGCGGCGCGCGCAAGATCGATGAGCGCTGGGTGAAGACCGATGAGATTGAGGGCTGGGGAACTGTTGAAGGGCGCGTCGTCGAAATTGCGAAACTGATCGCGGCTGAAAACGCCGATCTGTCCATCGACCTTGTCGTTGCGCACGGTGCCCGAGACCGGCCGTCGATCCCCGTACAGCGCTTCCATGTCGGCTCGACACGCTTCTGTTTCTTCCGGGGTGAAGAAGCCCTCGATGAGGACAGCGCCATCCTCGCGCCAGGTCTCGAGCTGCGCAGTCGTGAAGCGCAGCGGCCGCTGCGAGGGCTTCATCGCAAGTTCCTGCGGTGGCGGAAGCGGAGGGCGATAGTGGCAGGGGCCAACGCGGGCGGCCAGAGCGCTGGCCGCCCGCGATGCGGTCAGACGTGCAGCTTCACGGGTAGGTGGCTGTAGCCCTTCACGAATGCGGACAGCGACCGGGTTGGCTCCGCAAGCACTTCGATATGGCTGAAGCGCTTCATGATCTCTTCCCAGATGATGCGCAATTGCATCTCCCCGAGACGATTGCCCATGCAGCGGTGGATGCCATAGCCGAAGGAAACGTGGCTTCGCGCGTTGGGGCGATCGATGATGAGGCGGTCGGGGTCCTCGAACTGCGCCGAATCACGATTGCCCGAGACGTACCACATGACGACCTTGTCACCCTTCTTTATCAGCTGCCCATTGACCTCATGGTCCTCGAGGGCCCGCCGGCGCATGTGCGCAAGCGGCGTCTGCCAGCGAATCACTTCCGAGACCATATTGGGGATGAGGCTGTGGTCCGCTTTCAGCTTCGCGTATTCCTCCGGGAACTTGTTCAGCGCGTACACGCCGCCGGTGATCGAATTCCGCGTCGTGTCATTGCCGCCGACGATCAACAGGATCAGATTGCCGAGGTATTCCAGTGGGCGCTCGTGCATGTCCCGGGTGGCTTCGCCGTGCGCGAGCATCGAGATGAGATCGTTGCCGGGCTCTGCGTTGACGCGCTCGTTCCAAAGCCTCGTGAAGTATTCGAGGCATTCGATGAGCTCGGCGCGACGCTGCTCTTCGGATTCGATGATGCCGGATTCGGGGCTCGCGGTTGCCACGTCGGACCAGCGCGTCAGCTTGCGACGGTCCTCGAAAGGGAAGTCGAAGATCGTGGCGAGCATCTGGGTGGTGAGCTCGATCGAAACATGTTCGACCCAGTTGAATTCCTCGCCGATCGGCAGGGCGTCGAGAATCGTGCCCGCACGCTCGCGTATCAGCGGCTCCATGAGGGACAGATTGCGGGGGGACACGACGCCCTGCACTGTCTTGCGCTGGACATCGTGCTTAGGCGGATCCATGGCGATGAACATCGGCAGCGTGAAGTCCTCGTCCTGGTCACCGATCGTTATGCCGGTTTCGGAGGAGAAGATCTTGTGATGCGTATCGACGTACATGATGTCGTCGTAGCGAGTGATCGACCAGTAGGGACCGAACTCGCTCTCCGGGCAGTAGTGCACGGGCGCCTCGTTCCTGAGCCGCTCGAACCAGGGATAGATGACGTCCTCCTGGAACAGCCGGCCCTGTGCGACGTTGATCGCGTCCAGAGGCAACGTGTATGGGTCAATGTCGACGGGATTCGATTCGGCCGGGCTCGGTACGACGGGCGCTTCGCTCATTGAACCTTCCTCTGTTGGGGCGGTGGGTCGGATCCGCAAAAGGTGAGCCGTGGCTCATGATTGATGAACGATCGCCCCGGCACTGAATCCTGTCAATGTTCTCCGTCGGCTCTGAGGGGAAAAGATCCGCGCGGCGGGATGTCGCTCAGGCGCCCGCGAAGGTCCCCAGAATCAGGAATCCGAGCACTGCGAGGAGACCTGCGAGGAGGGCGTAGGGCAGCTGCGTTCGGACGTGATCGATGTGGTCGGTCGCAGCCGCCATCGAGGCAACCACAGTCGTATCGCTGATTGGGCTTGCATGGTCCCCGAAGACGCCACCGGAAAGCGCGGCCGCCAGGAAGAGCGCCGGCGAGAGTCCCAGCTCGAGTGCCATGGGGATAGCAATCGGGATGGTTATGGCAAAAGTGCCCCAGCTCGACCCGATCGAGAAGGCCGTGAACGCCGCAGCCACGAAAACCAGCGCGGGCAGCGCGAAGCTCGGAAAGGCGTCGCTGATCACCTGCGCGAGAAATGGCCCGGTGCCCAGAGCACGGGTTGCATCGCCAAGTGCAAGCGCGAGCAAGAGAATGATTGCTACCGGTAACAGCGCCCCTGCGCCGCGCAACGATATCTGCATCAGACTGTCCATCCGCTCTCCCGCTCGGAGGGCTAGCACCCAAGCAAGGGTGAGGCCCGCGCATACGGCCCAAAGCACGGAGGTCGAGCCCGAACCGGCCGTCATGTCACCGTCTCCCGTGAGCCATAGCCCCATCGGCACGCCAAGGACGAGCAGTACGATCGGCCATACCATGAAGCCGGCGCGGGCCGGGTCACCCTCTTCATCGGCGCTCGCCATCACCGCGGGATCTACCATCGGGGTAGCGCCGCTGCGCAGGACTTCGCCGCGGCGCGCGCGCTCCTCTGCCGCACGCATCGGGCCGGGCAGCAGATCGAACTGGATGCTAGCCGCGGCGAGCAGCACCGCGGCGATGGCGTACAGATTCATGGGAATGGCTGCGAGGAAGATGCCAACGGGGTCCGAGACCTCCGTACCCCCGAGCAGTCCGAGGTTGAATGCCCCCCAGGCATTCAGGGGAATCAGGATGCAGATCGGCGCTGAGGTTGCGTCGATGAGGTACGCGAGGCGCTCCCGAGAGAGTCGGAAACGATCGAACAGCGGTCGCGAGACCGCTCCGGCCACGAGCAGCGTCAGATTCGACTCGATGAAGACGACGATGCCGACCCACCAGGCGAGCCACTGTGCACGTCGAGGCCCATCAACCCAGCGGCGACCTATGAGCCACGCAACGAAGCCGCGCACCCCACCCGTGTGCTCCATCACGGCAATGAGCGCACCGATCACGAGCGCAAAGCCGATGACCCTGGCGTCGCCGGGATCCGCAAGCACGGCAACGATGCCATCCAGGCCATCAGCGAGCGCCGTGAACGGGTTCCCGGAACCGATCAGGCCGTAACCGAGCCAGATCCCCGCAAGCAAGGACAGGATGACCTGGCGCGAAACAATGGCCAGGCCGATCGCCAGGATCGGTGGCAGCACTGAAGTCCAGTCGGCGTCGGTCATCGTCGTCATCCCCACAGCAGAATCGTGTTTCTAGCAGAGGCCGACGAGGTCGTCGCGTCACGGATGGTTTTGCGAGGCGCAGCGGCCGTGCAAGGAGCAGTGCGCATCGAGTATTTTCACGCTCCGGTGCAGGCTCATGCACAACGTCAACGAGGGGGAAAGCAGGATGGTCAAGCTCTCCGACCGCTTCGATTCCTGGCAAACGCTGGACGCCGACCGGGCCCAGCTCGGAGCAGCACTCGAAGCGGCCAACATACCTGCGCTGATGGCTGCCATGGTTCACGTGAGCGGCGATGCATCGATCATCCGCGCGGGCATTCGACCCTCTGGCGATTTCTTCGGAGATGCGAATGGGGGCATCAGCGATGCCGACCAGGCGACCGTTCGCGCACAGGCCCTCGACATGCTCGAAGCCTATCGTGATCGTGGATGCGCGCTGCCGCCGGCACCATCGAGCGCCGTTGTACGCGAACTGATGGAGTTCCTGACGGGCCAGACGCTGCCGGACGACTATGAGCGCTTCCTGCTCAGCGAACTGGCGCTCGATGGCCGTGATGCCTACTGGCAGCCAGGTCTCGAGACGCTGGACGACAGCGCCAAGGCAGACTTCAAGGTCATCGTTGTGGGCGCCGGCATGTCGGGCCTGCTTGCGGCCTATCGTCTTCGCCAGGCGGGCATGGACTACGAGATCGTCGAGAAGAACGATGACGTCGGCGGCACCTGGCTGGAAAACATCTACCCCGGCTGTCGCGTGGACAGCCCCAACCACACCTACTCCTATTCCTTCGCACCCAATGACTGGCCGCAGCATTTCTCCGCTCAGCCCGTGCTGCTCGACTACTTCCGGACATGTGCGGACCAGATGGCGATACGCGACCGAATCCGGTTCGGAACGGAGGTCGTGCGGTCGACCTGGGACGAAGCAGGCAAGCAGTGGCGCATGACGGTCCGCACGAAAGGGGGCGCGGAGGAAGTCCTGAGCGCAAACGCGATCATAAGCGCAACCGGACAGCTGAATCGGCCGCGCCTCCCGGACCTCCCGGGCCGGGAGCGATTCGCGGGCCCAAGCTGGCACTCGGCGCAGTGGAACTCGGAGATCGATCTTGCAGGCAAGCGCGTCGGGGTCATCGGCACCGGCGCAAGCGCTTTCCAGTTCGTGCCACGGATCGCGAACGCTGCAGAAAAGGTCACCGTGTTCCAACGCACCCCGCCGTGGGTAAGTCCGCGGGAGGAGTACCAGGAGGAGATCACTGCGGAGAAGCACTGGCTCCTGAACCACATTCCGTTCTACGCGAAGTGGTTCCGCCTGTTCATGTTCTGGCGCACCTCCGAGGGCATCCTTTCCATGGTCCGCAGGGAAGCAGCCTTCGAAGATCGAGACGATGCGGTAAGCGAGGCCAACGACACGCTGCGGGCCCTGCTGACGGAGTACATGAAAGGGCAGCTGGGTGATCGGGAAGATCTGATCGAGAAATGCACGCCCGACTATCCACCTGCCGGAAAGCGGATGCTCGTTGACGACGGAACCTGGTTCAGAGCCTTGCTGCGCGATGACGTCGAATTGCTCACCGACCCGATCCGAGAAGTCACCGAGACTGGCCTCGTCACGGAAGACGGAACGACGCACGAGTTCGACGTACTGATCTACGGCACCGGCTTCCATGCCTCGAAGATCGCCTGGCCAATGGAATTCGTGGGGCAGGGTGGCCGCGAGCTGCAGACAGATTGGGACGGAGATCCGCGCGCCTATCTCGGCATCACGATCCCGGGATACCCGAATCTCTTCCTCATGTACGGACCGAACACCAACATCGTGGTCAACGGTTCGATCGTGTTCTTCAGCGAATGCGAGATGCGCTACATCCTTGGCTGCCTGGAGCAACTGATCGATGGGGGCCACGCGAGCATCGAGTGTCGCCAGGACGTGCATGACGCCTATAACGCGGAAATCGATGCAGGGAACCTCACGATGGCCTGGGGCGCTCCGAACGTGAGCAGCTGGTACAAGAACGCGAAAGGGCGCGTGACCCAGAACTGGCCGTTCACGCTCGTCGAGTACTGGAGGCGCACCGAACGGCCGCTTCCGGAGGACTTCCACTTCCGCGGCTGAATACCGGCAGGGAGGGCGTAAACGCCGGCAAATCTGTAGCATTCGGCGCCTTCGATCTCCGAGGAGAGCGCCATGCGCCGTGCCGCCATTGTTCAACCTCTACGGACGCCGGTCGGGCGATTTCTGGGCACGCTCACACCGATCCCGGCAGAGCGCCTGGCGGCCGTGGTCATCCGGGAGGTGGTGCAGCGCTCTGGAATCGATCCGGAGCGGATCGAGGAAGTCGTCATCGCACAGAGCTATGCGAACTCCGAAGCGCCCTGCATCGGCCGCTGGGCCGCACTGGCCGCGGACCTGCCGCTGTCGGTACCGGGTATCCAGACGGATCGGCGCTGTGGCGGCGGCCTGCAGGCGATCGCGACTGCCGCGATGATGGTCCAGACGGGCGCCGCCGACGTGGTCATCGCGGGCGGCGTCGAAAGCATGAGCAACATCGAGTACTACACGACGTCCATGCGCGGCGGGGCCCGCAGCGGCAACGTGCAGATGTTCGACCGCCTTGATCGGGGCCGCGAGCGATCGCAGCCCGAGGAACGCTTCGGAGCAATCTCGGGGATGATCGAAACCGCCGAGAATCTTGCTCGAGAATACGACATCAGTCGGGAAGACGCAGACGCATTCGCCGTCGAAAGCCATGCGCGTGCAACCGCAGCCTGGGCAGCGGGGCGCTTTGACGACGAGATCGTGGCCGTCGACGTGCCGCAGCGTCGCGGCGATTCGATCCGCTTCGAGCGCGATGAAGGGTTTCGCAGCGATGCGAGCATGGAGTCCATGGCGCGGCTGCGCCCGCTGATGAAGGATGGCGTCGTCACAGCGGGCAATGCGAGCCAGCAGAACGATGCCGCCGCAGCTTGCCTTGTTGTTGCCGAGGATCTGCTGCCGACCCTCGGCCTCGATCCGATAGGCTGGTTCGTGGGCTGGGCCGCGGCCGGATGCCATCCTGCAACCATGGGCATCGGTCCGGTGCCGGCTGTCAACAAGCTCTTCGCTCAGACGGGTCTAGGCTTCGATGACATGGATCTCGTGGAATTGAACGAGGCCTTCGCCTGTCAGGTACTCGCCGTGCTCAAGGGGTGGCGCTGGCACGATCCCGAGCGCCTCAACGTCAACGGCTCCGGTATCTCTCTTGGGCACCCGATCGGTGCCACCGGCGTGCGCATGATGACGACGCTGCTCCATGAACTCGGCCGCCGCGAAGGTCGCTATGGGCTCGAGACGATGTGTGTCGGCGGCGGACAGGGCATCGCCGCGATCTTCGAGCGCGCCTGAAGGCCACTGCCAGGAGAGCAACGTGAATCCGACCGCCCTGACGCCCCCCGACGACTCGCCAGAAGCACGCGAACGCGCCCTGGAGGCCGTGCGTGAACTTCTCCGCTGGATCGGCGAAGACCCTGAACGGGAAGGCCTCTCGGGTACGCCGCGTCGGGTCGTCGACGCATACCTGGAGTACTTTCGCGGTTACGGAGAAGACCCGCGAACCCATCTCGCTCACACCTTCGAAGAGGTGGGCGGCTACGACGAAATCATCCTGCTACGCGACGTGCCCTTTCATTCGCACTGCGAGCACCACATGGCCCCCATCCAGGGCAAGGTCCATGTCGCGTATCTCCCGAACCAGCGAGTGGTCGGCATCAGCAAGCTCGTTCGTGTCGTGCATGCCTTCGCGCTCCGCCTGCAGGTTCAGGAGCGACTGACGGCAGAGATCGCTGAATGTATCGACGAGACCCTGCATCCGCGCGGCGTCGGCGTGATTGTCGAGGCATCACACGGCTGCATGACCTGCCGTGGCGTCGAGACCCCAAACGTGACGATGACTACGAGCTGCATGCTCGGAGCGTTCCGGGAAGACGAGAAATCGCGCAGCGAACTGATGCGCCTGATCGGATACTGAGCAAGGCCCTCCGTGCGTGCCCTGATCACGGCAGTCGCCTTGCTGCTTGGATCGCCCGAGGTGCAAGGCGAGTGCCCCTTACGCTTCGTCGAACCTCGACTGCAGGATCTAGAGGCGGCAGCGATAAAGCTGGCCCCCGAATCCCTCATGCCCGCACTCGCCGCCCGCGACGCATCGGTTCGCGACCTTGCCCTCGTTGCTCGGTGGTTCTCGATCCGGGCAAACGGCGATGCAGAGCAGCACATGCGTGCAACGCTTGAACTACTTGAGATCTGGGACCAGCACCGGCCCGCGGGTCGACTGCTCCGTCGCGAGCGCGAAGCGCTTGCGGGGCAGGGGTGGCCGATGCCTTCGGCAGCGGAGATCGATCGTACGCTGTCCCGGCTCGGCGATCGCTCTGCGGTTCTCGAACGGACACGGGCTTTACTCGCGGCGCCCTCGCCGAGCCTGAGGCAATTGCGACAGGCGCAACGCGGCGTGACCGTCATGGCGCTCAGCCACGATCCGGAGGCGCTTGACGTCCTCGGTCAGGTGCTGACCGCGCTGGGCGAACATGCCGCCGCGGACCAAACGGTTCTCTATCGTGCAGAGGCGGGTGCTGCAGACGCGCTCACCCAGATTGCGGGTGCCTATCGACGGAGCAGCCCGCAAGGCTGCGCCGAGGCCGCTGCGCTCACGGAACTGCTGTTCTCCCCTCGCTGACTCAAAGGGCGGCGAGCGCCTCCAGAAGGGTCGCCGTTTCATCGAAACCGAGGCACGCGTCGGTGATGCTCTGGCCGCGGCGGAGGGCCTCGGGTGGACGGCCGTCTACATTCTGGCGGCCCGCCAGGAGATTGCTTTCTATCATCAGCCCCCGCAGAGCGTGCTCGCCCGCTGCGCGGCGCCGCGCCACGTCAGTCGCAATAGCGGGCTGACGCGAAGGGTCCTTGCCGCTGTTGGCATGACTTGCATCGATGACGAGGGCTGGATGCAGGCCCGCGGCTTCGATCAGTTCGACAGCCCTGGCGGCAGAAGCTGCATCGTGATTGGGCTGTCCATCCCCGCCACGCAGCACCAGATGACCATCCGGATTGCCGGTGGTCTCGAGAATCGCAGGGGCGCCTTCACGGGTGAGCGACGGGAACAGATGTGAGGCTGCTGCGGCGCGCATGGCGTCAACGGCAACCTGCACGTCGCCATCCGTGCGATTCTTAAAACCGACCGGCATGGACAGGCCCGAGGCCAGCTGGCGATGAATCTGGCTTTCGGTTGTCCGCGCACCGATCGCAGCCCAGCTCACCAGGTCCGCATAGAATTGCCCAAAGGTGGTGTCGAGGAATTCCGTGGCCGTGGGCAGCCCCATCCGGTTCACCTCGAGCATCAGAGACCGCGCCAGGCGCAGGCCTTCGTTGATCCTGAAGCTGCCATCGAGGCGCGGATCGTTGATGAGCCCCTTCCAGCCCGTGACCGTGCGCGGTTTCTCGAAGTACACGCGCATGACCACGTAGAGCCGTTCGCGGACCCGTTCGGCGATCGTTTGCAAGCGCCTTGCGTACTCAAGCGCAGCATCGACATCGTGGATGGAGCACGGACCGACGATGACGAGCAAACGCTCGTCGGTGCCATGGATGATTCGCCGAATCGCATCGCGCGCCGTGGACACGAACGCTGCATCCTGGGCCGTCGTTGGCAATTCCTCCGCGAGCACCGCCGGCGAAACCAGCGGATGGACATGGCGAATGCGGACTCCCTCGTGCGTCGTCACGGAGCGGGGCCGCCGTATCGGGCCTCCAGGGCCACCCAGTCCGAGTTCGACGCCGGATCGAACGGCATGGACGCATCGCTCATCGGATACTTCAGGCCCGTCGCACAGTTGAACAACACAGTGCGTGCGTCCGCATCGATCCAGCCCTCGTCAACGGCACGGCGCCAGGCCGTGTAGGTGGCAGCACCCTCCGGACAGAGGAGCAGGCCGTGGCGCCGAGTGAAGTCCGCCTGATCACGCATGAGGTCCGCGTCGGAGACAGCGATCGCGCGCCCACCGGACTCTCGGACGGCGCGCAGGATCAGGAAATCTCCGACGGCAACAGGGACACGGATGCCGGCGGCGATCGTGCGTGCATCCTCCCAGCGGGGTGCATGTTCCTCACCGCTCTCGAAGGCTCGGACGATCGGCGCGCAGCCTTCGGCCTGTACGGCAAACATCTTCGGACGCTTCGAACCGATCCAGCCGAGCGCCTCAAGCTCATCAAAGGCCTTCCACATGCCGATCAGTCCGGTCCCGCCCCCAGTGGGATAGAAGATCGCGTCCGGAAGTTCGAAGGCGAACTGCTCGGCAAGCTCGAGCCCCATCGTTTTCTTGCCTTCGATCCGGTAGGGCTCCTTTAGGGTCGAGAGATCGAACCAGCCCAGGCGCGATTTGCCTTCGCCGACGATACGGCCGCAGTCATCAATGAGACCCTCGACGCGGAACACGTCCGCACCCTGCAGGGCGATCTCGCGTACGTTCACATCCGGCGTGTCGGCCGGGCAGAACACGGTCGCGCGCAGTCCGCCACGCACGCAATAGGCCGCGAGCGCAGCACCTGCATTGCCATTCGTGGGCATGGCCAGATGGGTCAGGCCCAGTTCCTTCGCCATGGAAACGGCAACGCCGAGGCCGCGGGCCTTGAAGGACCCCGTGGGCAGTCGGCCCTCGTCCTTGATCCAGAGTTCAGGTGCGCCCGGCTCCGGCGTGCGGATCATGGGCGTCACGACTTCGCCGAGGCGCAGGCGATTACGCTCGCGGCGCACCGGCAAGAGCTCATGCCAGCGCCAGAAGCCCCCGCTGCGGGCGGCGATTGCGTCGCGGTCGAGGGTGCTGCGCAATCGCTCAAGGTCATAGCGCACGAGCATCGGGCGACCAACGTCAGAGAGGCCATGTACCTCGTGCGCAGGATAGTGCGAGCCCGTCATGGAACACTCAAGGTGAGTCACGAAATCCTGGTCAGTCATTGGGCTGCGGCTCGATCGGGCGTCATCGGGGCTCAGTCATGATCCTCATTGCCGAAACCGTTCGGGTTTCGACGCTGCCAGTTCCAGGCATCGCGACACATCTCGTCTAGTCCCAGCGCGGCCTCCCAGCCGAGCGTTTCGCGCGCAGCTCGCGTATCTGCCCAGGCCGCAGGCGCGTCGCCCGCGCGGCGCGGCGCGATGCGGTGGGCGATCTCGACGCCGGTGGCGCGCCCGAATGCCTCGACGACTTGTTTGACGCTATAGCCGTTGCCCGTACCAAGGTTGTGCGTGTGGCAGCCCGTGCGCGCCGAGACATGCGCGAGCGCCGCCACGTGGCCGCGGGCAAGATCGACAACATGGATATAGTCGCGGATACACGTGCCGTCCGACGTATCGTAGTCGTCGCCGAAGATAGCGAGTTCTTCGCGGCGGCCAACGGCGACCTGAGTGATGAAGGGCATCAGATTGTTCGGAATCCCGTTCGGGTCTTCACCGATGTCACCGGACGGATGCGCTCCGACCGGATTGAAGTAGCGAAGGATGGAGATCGACCAGCGCGGGTCGGCGGCCGGGAGATCACGCAATACCGTTTCTACGGCAAGCTTGGTCCGGCCATAGGGATTGATGGGGCCAGTGGCGAGCGTCTCGTCGAAAGGGGGCGTTGCGGTCATGTCGTAAACTGTGCAGGAGGAGGAGAACACAAAGCGGAACACACCCGCTCGGTGGAGTTCCTCAAGCAACACAAGGGTGCCGGTGACGTTCGTGCTCCAGTAGCCAAGCGGGTCCTCAACGGATTCGCTCACGGCCTTCCTGCCCGCAAAGTGAATAACTGCATCGAAGGGTGCACCGCCGATCCCGGCTTCGAGTGCGGAGCGAACGGCGTCCCGGTCGCGGATGTCCGCATGGGCAAAGCCGGGTTCGACGCCGGACAGGCGCCGCAGGCGCGCGAGCACTTCCGGGTGCGCGTTCTCGAGCGAATCGAGGATGCACACCTGGTGTCCTTCGGCGATCAGTTCGATGACGGTATGGCTGCCGATGTAGCCGGCACCGCCGGTGACGAGAATGTTGATGGGCCTGTCCTTACGGTCCGCAGTGGGATGCGGCGGCGATTATAGGTCCGGCGTCAATGGAAATCGCGGGAGCGCGCACGAAGCTCGCCGATGCGTTCGGAATGATCGGACACGTGTCCGGCGACCACGTGGATGACCGAACCCTCGCGTTCGAGCACGCCCTTCACGAGCAGCAGGCGGCCCCCGAGGATCGGGCCGCGGAAGCGTTCGAGGATCGACGTCCGGACGACCACGTTGATGTTCCCTGTTTCATCCTCGAGCGTGAGGAAAAGGATGCCTGACGCCGTGCTCGGGCGCTGCCGCCCGGTGACGAGGCCTGCCACGCGGACGAAGCGGCCGTGATTCAGCCGAGTGAGTTCAGCGGCGCGCTTGCCGTTGTGGAACTCCGCGCGCCCCCGGAGCAGGGCCATGGGATGAGCGCCGAGCGTAAGACCGAGGGACGCATAGTCAGCCAGCATGTCCTGCCCCCGTGTGGGTGCGTCGAGCCTAACCAGGGCTTCGTCCGCGTCGATTTCAGGAGCGGAGGGCGCTGCCGGCAGAGGCCCGTCGAGCACATCGGCCTTGGCCATAGGCGCTGCCGCTTCGATGACTGCCGCGGCCGCCGGCAGCGGCGTCTCACTGGACGACACACCATCTACGCCACTGCGCAGCCGAGGCGTCGGATAGCTCTGGCCACGTGCCATGTGCGAACCATTGCCGAGGCGCCGATCCTCGAACAGTCCCAGCGTCCCTGAATCTTCGCTCGGGGCCTCCGCGCCCCGGGAAACGCTCGCGTCCGCCTGCTGCCACAGGGGTAGGGCGCGCTTCACTGCCGCGGCTTCCCAGTGCGCCTGATGACGATCACCGGCAAGCCCCTCCAGAGCCCCAGCACGAGCCAGGCACTGCAGCTCCGATGCCGTGAGATCGGCACGTCGCGCCAAATCATCCACGCTTTCGAAGGGGCGCTGGATGCGCGCTGCAGCGATGCGGTCGCCGGCGCCCTCGTTGAAGCCTGTAACCAGCCGAAAGCCAAGCCGCAGCGCACCTTGCTGGCGCCGATAGTGGAAGCCGTGCATGTCCGGCCCGGTGCCCGGCCCGAGCCCTTCCGATGAATGCTCGAGGCCGTGATCCCAGGTGCTCGAGCGCACGTCCACGGCGCGGACCTCGACCCCGTGGCGGCGCGCATCCTGAACGAGCTGCGAGGCGGAGTAGAAGCCCATGGGCAGGCTGTTCAGGAGCCCCGCGCAGAACGCCGCAGGCTCGTGTCGCTTGAGCCAGGCGGAGACATAGACCAGGAGGGCAAAGCTCGCCGCATGTGACTCAGGGAACCCGTATTCGCCGAAACCCTTGATCTGAGAAAAGACGCGCTCGGCGAAGTCACGAGCGTGTCCGCGTTCGAGCATTCCGCGGACGAGCTTGTCGTGGAAGTGCTCAAGTCCCCCACGTCGCTTCCAGGCGGCCATCGCTCGGCGCAGGGCGTCCGCCTCGCCGCCGCTGAACCCCGCGGCGACCATGGCCAGCTTGATGACCTGTTCCTGAAAAATCGGTACGCCCAGCGTCCGCTCGAGCACCTCCCGGATCTCGTCGTTCGCATAGGTGACCGGCTCCAGACCCTGCCGCCGGCGCAGATAGGGATGCACCATGTCGCCCTGGATCGGCCCCGGGCGAACGATCGCCACCTCCACCACCAGATCGTAGAAACAGGCCGGTTTCAGGCGCGGCAGCATGGACATCTGGGCCCGCGATTCGACCTGGAAGACGCCCACGGAATCCCCCTGCTGGAGCATCTCGTAGGTTTCCGTATCCTCCGCTGGCACATCGCCGATGGTGAAGTCCTCGCCCCGGAAGCGAGCGACGAGTTCGAGGGCACGACGAATCGCCGAGAGCATGCCGAGGGCAAGCACGTCGACCTTGAGCAGGCCGAGCGCCTCGAGGTCGTCCTTGTCCCACTGGATGACCGTCCGGTCCTCCATGGCGGCGTTCTCGATCGGAACGAGCTGAGCAAGGGCCCCCTGGGAAATCACGAAACCGCCCACGTGCTGCGAAAGATGGCGCGGAAAGCCAAGAATCTCCTTGACCAGCACCACGAAGCGCTCGATCACTGGGCTGTCCGGGTCGACGCCTGCGGCCGCAAAGCGCTGCACGATCTCATCGCGCTTTTCCCACCAGGCCATGGACTTGGCGAGCTGATCGACCAGACCCAGATCAAGGCCGAGGGCCTTGCCCACGTCCCGAATCGCGCTCTTCGGACGATAGGTGATGAGTGTCGCGGCCAATGCAGCCCGATCACGGCCGTACCGCGTGTAGATGTACTGGATGACCTCTTCGCGCCGCTGATGCTCGAAGTCGACGTCAATATCAGGCGGCTCACCACGCTCCTTGGAGATGAAGCGTTCGAACAGGAGATTCATGCGCGCCGGATCGACCTCGGTGATCCCGAGGCAGTAGCAAACGGCGGAGTTGGCTGCGGAGCCACGGCCCTGGCACAGAATGCCGCGGCCGCGGGCAAAGGCGACGAGATCGTGCACCGTGAGGAAGAAGTGCTCGTAGGCGAGGGACTCGATCAGCTCGAGTTCCTTCACCACGAGGCGGATGACGTTCTCCGGCGCCCCCTCGGGCCAGCGCTGTTCAGCCCCGGCCCAGGTCAGGGCACGCAGATGTTCGATCGCGCTCATGCCCGGCGGTACAAGCTCCTCCGGATACTCATAGCGCAGTTCGTCAAGAGAGAAGGTGCAGCGATCGGCGATGGCCGCACTCTCTTCAAGCAGCTCCGGGGGATGGCGCGTGCGCAGGCGCTCGATGCTTTGCAAGCAGCGCTCCCGATTCGGATGCAGCGCATGACCGAGCTCTGTGAGGGGCTTGCCCACGCGGATCGAAGTGAGCACGTCGTGCAGCGGCTTGCGCGCGGGATCGTGCATATGGACATCGTTTGCAGCCGTCATTGGCAGCTCGAGGCGGATCGCCAGCGTCAGCAGTTCCGCCGTGCGATCAAGGTCATCGCCCGCGCAGAAGAGCTCAAGGGCGATCCAGAGTCGATCCGGAAAGGCGGCGGCAAGGCGCTGGCCCGTGCGAAAATTCTGCTCCCGATCCACCCCCGGATCCGGCGCCCAGAGCACCAGAACCGCATCCAGGCCCCGCTCGAGATCGGACAGGGAAAGAGCGTAGCTGCCCTTGGGGCTCCGCCGTCGACCGATGGAGATGAGGGTGCAGAGCTGCCCCCAGGCACGCCGATCCGGCGCCAGGAGCACGAGCCTTTCGCCCTCCGTCAGCCTGAACTCACTGCCCGCCACCAATTTCAGATGGGCTTCCTTTGCTGCCATATGGGCCTTCACCAGGCCCGACACGGAGCACTCGTCAGTGATGGCCAGGGCTCCATAGCCAAGCTCCGCAGCACGCTGCACAAGCTCCTCCGGGTGTGATGCACCGCGCAGGAAGCTGAAATTGGAAAGGCAGTGGAGCTCGGCGTATCTCATCTGAGAAAAATTCTCTAAAAATGTCTCAAATTGCTGTTTTAGTTATTTTTTGGTCATGAAAATATTCCATGCAGAAACCAGCGACCATCCGCCAGATCCTGATAGATCCAGTAGTGACTACCGTCGGCGTGTCGAGAGACCCAGTAGTCTCGCGGCGTGGGCGGGGCGATGGCGAGGGCTGCGGGCATCTGCGGCGGCGCATCCTCACCCCCTGCGGCTGAACTGAACGCCGCATCGTCAAACACAGTCTCCGCAACCTGATAGGGATCGGAGCGGCGCGCGGAGTCCGTGTCCGCCATGAAAAGAGGTTGGGCTGTCCGAGGGTCGGCTGTCCGAGGGTCGGCCTTTGCAGTCAGGCCATCTGTTTCCGGGACGTCGCCCTGCACCGACTCGAACGCGCCTGGTGCCACGAACACACGCTCGGAGCGCTCCCACCATCCAATGTCGATCCGTTCCGGTCCACGACAGAGCTGCAGAGCCCCACGGAGGAGCGGCAGACCGTCACGCGTGGAGAGCGGGCGGGGCGTCTGCAACAGCCACAGGGGCCGAGGCCCGACCGGGAGCGGCCCTGTCGGGCGCCCACCTGACTTTTGAGGCCGGGGCGCCACCGGTGCCCAGGCATGTTCCGGTCGATGGTCATCTGCCAGAGCGATCGCGCAGCAAACTTCCGGACCGAAACGCGCCCGCAGCAAATCCACGAGCTGCGCTGGATCTTCACGCTGGCCGCCGTCCTCTCCAAGCGCCGGGAACAAGCCTGCATCCCGCGCTTCAAGTGCGGTCAGACGCGTAACGCGCAATTCCAGCGAAGCAATCGCGGCGAGGCCGTCCTCCTTGCGCTCGCGCTCCAGCTGCAGGCGGCTGTACTCGAGCATGCGACGCCGGTCGCGTTGTGGCGTGGCGAAATGGACACGCAGAACCTGTTGGCCATAGCGCGGATGCGACAGCAGCCATTCAAGGCGGTCGCTGCTGAGCTGGCGTATGCGCAGCCAGTCTTCGAGCTCGCCGATCAGGCGCTGCATGGGAAAGGCGAGGGCCGTGCTGTGTTCGAGATCCTCGAGGAAGTGCACCGTGGACACGAAAGTCTCCGGTGGCATCACGGTTTTCCGGGGCTCCGGCCGCCGTCCGGTCAACATGTCCAGGTGCGCAAGCAATTCCGCGCTCGTGCGCTTGCCGAGCGGTCCCCGCGGCAGACGCAGCAAATCGCCAAGGGTGCGCAATCCCATGGCCTCGAGCTTGTCGATCTCGGCCCGGGGGCGACCGAGATGAGCAAGCGGCATATGCGCAAGGGCCGGCCTTGCAGCCCGCGCAACCACCTCGCCCCAGGCAATGCGCAGGGCGTCATCACCGCGTCCGTCAAGATCCAGTTCGTCGGCGAGACGCATGACATCCGGCGAACGACCGGAACGGGCGAGAGCGATTGCTGCTCTCGGCGTCGGCGCGATACCCGGGACCGCGGAGTAACCAAGCCCGGCCAACCCTTTCAGGATGCGCTGCTGCAGACGATCAAGGCCACGGAAAAGGCGCAGACTGCCCGCAAGCTCGAGCAGCAGTCCGTTAGGCGGTTCCGGACTGACCCTGGGCGTGAAGCGATAGGCCCAGAAGGCGAGGCGCTGAAGCGTGACCGCCTCGCGATCGGCTTCACGGAAAGTGATCATGAGATCACTGCAGATGCTCTCGGCCGTTGACAGGCTCATGCCTGCCTTGAGCCCCCGGGATCGCGCCGCTCCGTTGAGCTGGACGACGGTATGCGCCTCCACGAGTACGACCGGACGCTCCGCCGCACCGTCCACCAGGCTGCGGGTCACGATCTCTAGGCCGAGGCGCGGCAGATGCAGACAAAGCCAGAGGGGTCGGTCGGTATCGCTCGCCATGGTGGATTGGTGCCGGGTTGGTCCGGCCCGCTCCGCGCTCCGGGCTGGCAATGCCAGCCCGCGAGGCGGAGCAGGTCGGTTCGGGGACGGGGACGCCGCGCGCGCCGTCGACGCACGCGGTCGGATACACCCGCGATCAAAAGGTCAGTGTCGGATTGGCGCACCACCGGCATCAGGGCGGCCGCGGTTCGGCAGCGGTGTCACCGTATTTTGCGGAGCCTGCCCTCGAGCAGACAGCGAACGGTGTCCGCGCGCACCGCCGGTCACAGCTGCCAGCACACCGGCGCGCCCCGCAGAGGGATGAACCGCACCGCGTGCCGGCTTCCACAGCGCGAGCTGACGCAAGGCCGCAGACTGACCCGGACCAGCCATGCGCCGGGTGAGCGTATCCTCGAATTCGATGCCGATGCCTTCCGTAGGCCAGCCACCTCGACGCTTGAGCACACGCAGCCCCAGGGTGCCGGCATCGCCGTCCCAGGACTCGATAAGCAATCGCAACTCCGCGGGAGAGGCCGTAGCCACGGCCACTTCAGGGCGAAACAGCACACCCCAGGTCCCGCCTTCTCGCGCAGCGAGCTGCAGGCGACGCAGGTCCGCATGGCGAAGATGGTTCGGATCGGGCCAGCTCAACACGGCACTACAGGTCCCCGACTTCAGGGCCTGCTCCGTAGCCCAGAGCTGATCCTGATGGTTCTTCGGATGCACCAGCAGCATGCGATCAGTGTCCACGCCGGCTGCCGCGAGTGCCGGCGCGTAGGGCAGGTGCGGCGCACCGATCCAGGCGATCCAGCGTGGGCGACGCTGGCTCAGCTGAGCCAGCGCCGGGAGCAACAGGCGCAGTTCACCGACGCCGGCCGCGTCAGAGAGCACTTCGGTAAGGCCATCCTCAGGCCAGCCTGCGCCGGCGAGTTCAGCATCGAGAGCGGAGAAGCCAGTGGTAAACGTACCGCGGTCGGCGCCGGGGCCGTCGGCAGCGCGCCACAGATGACGATGGCGCAGCAGATCCTCGATCGGTCGGGTCATGACGAATACTCAGCTGTCTGTATGTCCAGTTACTGTATACACGAACAGTATTCAGTCAAGACAGATGACGCCCGAGCGACGAGCGGACTCGTGTCGCGCATGGCCGGCGAGCCATGGGCAGGCAGAGAGCAGGAGCGAACCGTGATGCACTAGAACACAGCGCGGGGCAGAAGCCCCGCGCTGTGTGCCTTATATCGAAGCCATCCCTGACCGATCCGCAGCACCAATTCCCTGGCAAACGGACCACACGTTCCCTGTGCCTACGATCCCTGTAGGGCGGTGAGCCGTCCTTGGCCCACCTTGAAGGTTGCTGGGCGATCCCTCGTATGCAACCACCGCCAAGGATACGGATCGGGGCAGGAAGCTGAACTACGTGAAAGTACGGCAAGGCATCGCCCCAAGAACTACCTTTTCCTTTTTTTTCATTGGGTTGCCGCCCATACCGTAATTATTCAGACATACAGAGTAGACCCTCAGAAGCCGCTCGGCGGCCGTGGTAAGGACCAGTTCCGGAGGATGCCGGCTGCGCGGAGTCCGAAGCCGACGCCAGCGCCGAGCGCGAGCGCCACATCCGAAGGGGCACCGAGCGTCACGGCGGCGACGAAGGTCAGCGCACCGGCGAAGGCCGCCGTCGCATAGATCTCGCGGTGCAGCACGAGCGGTACGTCGTTCGCAACCACGTCGCGAAGCAGGCCGCCAACGACCGCGGTGATGACGCCCATCATCACCGCGATCGCTGGATCACCGGTGATCAGCAGGCCACGGCGCGCACCAAGTACGGCGAACACGCACAGGCCAAGGGCGTCGAACCATAGCAGCCATTTCTCGCGCCGGGCGAGGGCGCCTGCAAAGAAGAAGGTGAGCAGCGCAGCGAATGCGATCTCGTAGAGCGGCAGGGGATCCTCGAGCCAGAACACGGGCCGATCGAGCAGCAGGTCCCGCAGGGTCCCGCCGCCGACGGCGGGCAGGAAGGCGAGCACCAGGAAACCAAAGGGATCCAGCTGCCGGCGCGCGGCCGCAAGGCCACCCGAGAGGGCGAAGACAAAGATGCCGAAGCTATCTAGGAGCTGCCAGACGCTCACGGCGAACCTACTGAATCGGTGTCCGGGCGGCCCTTGTACACGAAGGCCGCCGGGAACACCCGCTCACTCGATGCCGGCGAGCTCGAGCAGACGCAGGAAATTGTGCTTGTCCTGCGGCGGTAGGCCGAGCCAGAGACTCTTGTGGAGCGCAAACTGGTAGAAACGATAGGGCCGCGGCGTCTCGATGCTGCGCAGGGCCTTGAGCGCCCGGTCGATCTCACCGAGCTGCGCGCGCGCATACGCGATAAAGAGCCAGATGAAGTCCACTTCGGAGAAGCGGCGACAGCGCATCATTGTTTCCACCGCGAGCTCGTACTGTTCATTGGCGATGTAGGCCGAGCCAAGCATGTAGCAGAGGAAGGGCTCGCGGCTGTCCTTCGGTGACAGGCGCGTCGCCAGTTCGCACTGGTCCACGCCTGCCTGGGCATCGCCGAGGTTCGCGACGAGATAGCCCGCCACGCCCTGGTACATGGCGTTGCTAGGTTCGAGCTGCGCGGCTCGCTGCACGTAGTCGAGCGGAATGCGCAGGCTCACGGGCTCGACGAAGGTGAGCAGACCCATGGCGTAAAGCGCGACCGGATTCTCCGGCAACAGCTTGTAGGCCGTCTCTGCGTGGTCACGTGCCTCGTCCATGCGCTCTGGCCCGAGACCACCCCAGAGCACGGCCGTGGACAGGGCGATAGACTTGCCGGCGTGGGCGAGGGCGTAGTCCGACTCCATGCGGATGGCCTGTTCGAAGCGATCGAGCGCACGTTTCGGCAATGGCTGGGGCGCATCGACGAAAATCCAGTGCCAGCCTTCCTGCCAAAGTCGCCAGGCCGTCACGGAACCGCTGCGCGCGCCGTAGGCCATGTCCTCCGCGCGCACCTTCGGCTCTAGCTGGGCACAGATCGCGACCGTGATCTCGTCCTGCACCTCGAACAGATCGTCAAGCGGCCGGTCGAAGCGCTGCGCGAACACCGACACCCGGCTCGTCGTATCAACGAGTTCGACCGACACCCGCACCTTTGTTTCCGAACTGCGCACGCTGCCCTTCAGGAAGTAGCGCACACCGAGTTCGTCGCGCAAACGCGCGCCGTCCACGGCACGGTCCCGATAGACCTGCGTAGTGGAATGGGCGATCACGAAGAATTCTGGGATTCGCGATAGCAGGGTCGTGATGTCTTCAGTTAAACCCTCCGCGAACAGCGCACCGTCCTCGTCACCGCTGAGATCGACGAAGGGCAATACCGCAATCGAGGGTCGATCGGTCACCGGATCGGGCGGCGTCCAGGTGCGCTCGGTTGACGCAGGCAGCGCTGCGACGGGACGCGCGATCGCCGTCACTCGCCCGATCACTTCTTCCGTGCGCCCATCTGGCGACGGCGCGAGCACGTCGAAGCCTGCGTCACAGGCGGCATCCAACGACTCCGTTTCCGTGCACACGCAGAGTGCAGGCGTCCCGCGCCGCTGCGCGTGGCGGAGTGCGCTAAGCGCAGCTTCAACTGCAGCATCCTCGCGCAGATAAACGATGGCTACCTGGGCCTGATCCAGACATCGGACGAAGTCACCCTCGGGATCGCCGCTGTCCGGATCAGCTAGAGCCATCTCGAAGCGTCGAGCTCTGAGCGCGGCGATATCGGCCGCCGCATCTGCGTCGTCGCCGGCACCGAACACTGCAATCTGCGGTAATGGCGCGGCGCGCCTGGGTGCCGCCGGTGCGATTGGCGACTTCTTCGCGCGCCGGGCCTCGAAACACCAGCGGCGAAAGTCGCCGTCGTTCAGCGTTAGGTCGTCGACGGACAGGTCGAACAGGTCGAGCAGGACCGCCCAGCGCTTGTCCGGGATACGGTACGTATGGCGATTGCTTTCGAGCGAGGGGCGCTCGAAGCCATAGTTCGGGTCGTTCTTCTTGAACCAGGCGTCGATCCCGGACACGGAGATCTTCTCGCCCTGCGCCGAGATGGCGCATGCGAGTTTCGCTCGGCTGGTGACGGTCGCGCTGCAGCGGCAGTCCAGGAGGGCCTGGAGCTTCTGGGTGGTGAAGACGCCTGCGCTGCTCGAGAGTTTGGCCATGGGGACTCGCATTCCAGTGCAGCCGGTGATTATCCAGTTCTGGTCACGCGCGCCAACCGCCCCTTTCGGAGATATGCAATTCACCGGCCCTGCGGTCGAGGAGGAGACCCCTTGAGAGACAGAATGGGGACGATCGAGTTTGGATCACCGAATGCGGACCACCGAATGCGGACCACCGAATGCGGACCACCGCATCTGGACCACCGCATCCGGACCACCGCATCCGGACGACCGCATCCGGGTCATGAAAACGAAAACGGGCGCCGAAGCGCCCCGTTCCGTCGTACTGCGATGAACCGGTTCGGTCAGAACTGGTTCATCGTGTTGGCGGCGCCGCCCGCGAGTAGTGCTTTCTCGCCAAGGAAGTATTCCTTGTGATCGTCGCCGATGTTGGAGCCGGCAAGATCCTGGTGCTTGACCGCGGAGAGGCCGCGACGGATCTCCTGGCGCTGCACGCCCAGCACGTAGGCAAGCATGCCCTCGGCACCGAAGTAGCCCTCGGCGAGGATGTCCGTGGACAGCGCCGCCGTGTGGTAAGTAGGCAGGGTGATGAGGTGGTGGAAGATGCCCGCCTCACGTGCGGCGTCTGCCTGGAAGGACTGGATCAGGCGGTCCGCCTCCGCGGCGAGCTCCGTATCGTCGAGCGCGACGTCCATGAGCGCCTGCAGGTCCTCGGCCGGGTCCGGGTAAGCCGCCAGGTCCTTGCCTGCTGCCTTCCATTCCCCATACACCTGCTCGCGGAACTTCAGGGTCCAGTTGAAGGAGGGCGAATTGTTGTAGACAAGCTTCGCTTCCGGACGCTTCTCGCGGACCTTGTTCACCATCTCTGCAATCTGGGCCACGTTCGGCTTCTCGGTCTCGATCCACAGCAGGTCGGCGCCGTGCTCAAGGCTGGTCACGCAGTCCAGGACTACGCGCTCGATGCCCGTGTCTTCCTTGAATGCGTACAGGCCGTTGTCGAGACGCTTCGGACGGCAAAGCTGGCCGTTCTGGTGAATCGTGATGTCGCCCTCCTTCAACTCCGAGAGGTCGTTCACCGGCTCAGTCTCGAGGAAGTTGCAGTACTGATCCCCGAGATCACCCGGCGTGACGGAGACCGGAACTTTCTGCGTGAGACCCGCGCCGAGGGAATCGGTCCGTGCGACGATGATGCCGTTCTCGACGCCGAGCTCGAGGAATGCGTAGCGTACGGCGTTGATCTTGGAGATGAAGTCCTCGTGCGGGACCGTGACCTTGCCGGCCTGGTGACCGCACTGCTTGGCGTCGGACACCTGATTCTCGATCTGGATCGCGCACGCACCTGCCTCGATCATGCGCTTGGCAAGCAGGTAGGTCGCTTCTTCGTTGCCGAAGCCCGCGTCGATGTCCGCGATGATCGGCACCACGTGGGTTTCGAAGTTGTCGATGCGATCGACGATCGGGGCAATGTCCTGGCCGGATGCACGAGCCTCGTCGAGTTCGACGAAGATATGGCGCAGTTCACGGGCGTCTGCCTGACGGCAGAAGGTGTAGATCTCTTCGATGAGGTCGGACACCGACGTCTTCTCGTGCATCGACTGATCGGGTAGGGGACCGAACTTCGAACGCAGTGCGGCGACCATCCACCCGGAGAGGTAGATGTAACGGCGGTCGAGGGTGCCGTGACGCTTTTTTACGCTCATCATCGTTTGCTGAGCGATGAATCCGTGCCAGGCGCCCAGAGATTGGGTGTACTGGGAAGTGTCCGCGTCGTATCGAGCCATGTCGGCGCGCATGATGTCTGCCGTGTAGCGGGCAATGTCCAGGCCGGTCTTGAAGCGATTCTGCATGCGCATGCGCACGACGTACTCGGGGTTGATCGCGGCCCACTCGGGCTGCTGGGCCTGCAACTCGCTGCGAACCTGTTCGATCTGATCGAGGTAGGCGGACATCAGTGTCTCTCCGTGTATTGAACAGCCGCGGCCGGAAGCCCCGGCGCGTGGCGGCGCAATCTAGCAACGGCTCCGAGCGCAAAAAATGGAAAGAACGACAACTAATATATTCCTGAAGCTCCACAATTAACCGCTGATCGTCGCACCCGGAAGCAGATACGCGGCGGCAACCCCCGGCGCGCCCCTTCGGGCCGCAGGCCACTAATGACAGGGCCACGGGCTTTCCTGGAGTCGAATATGAGCCTCATCACGCGTGACGGCCGAACGCTTGCCCGCCTGCCGCTCGTCCAAGCCCCCATGGCCGGCGTGTCGACGCCGGCCCTCGCCGCCGCCGTCAGCGGAGCCGGGGCACTGGGATCGATAGCCCTCGGCGCACTCTCACCGGCAGCCGCGGAAGAAACCATGGCGGCAACGCGCATGCTGACCCAGGCGCCGGTGGCCTGGAACGTGTTCTGCCATGCACCAGCGATCCGCGATGCCACGCGTGAAGCAGCCTGGCTCACTGCGCTCGAACCCGCCTTTGCGCGTCTCGGCACGACGCCTCCAGCGCATTTACGGGTGCCCTACGCGAGCTTCGTCGAGAACGACGCTCTGCTGCAGGTGCTGCTTGCGGGCAGAGCAGAGGTGGTCAGCTTCCACTTCGGTCTGCCGCGCCCGGACCAGATCGATCGGCTGAAGGCGCTGGGAACGACACTGTTTGCCTGCGCAACCACGGTCACGGAAGCGCTCGCCTGTGCCGATGCGGGCATGGACTTCATCGTGCTCCAGGGCATCGAGGCAGGCGGTCACCGGGGCTGCTTCGATCCGCTGGACCCGAAACCGCTCGCGCTCCATGCGCTGCTCGAGGCCGTACGCGCCGCCGTAGACGTCCCGCTCATCGCGACGGGCGGCCTCATGTCAGGGGGCGACGTTGCGCGCGTACTTCGTGCAGGCGCTGTCGGCGCTCAGCTCGGCACCGCCTTCATCCCGTGCATGGAGAGCAGCGCAGCGCCAGAGCATCGCACTGCGGTCGTGGACGGCGGCACGCCCACCGAAATCATGACGGCCGTTTCCGGACGCCCGGCGCGCGGCTTCGTAAAGGACTGGGCATCGCTGCCCAGCGACGCGGTCCCTGATTACCCGGTCGCCTATGACGCAGGCAAGGCACTCGCCGCGGCGGCCCGCGCCGCCGGCAGAACGCACTTCGACGTGCACTGGGCAGGCTCCGGCGTCGGCCGCGGCCGAGCACTTCCGGCCGCCGCGCTCGTGGCGCAGCTGGCCAGGGAACTTTCCGATCAAGGCGCCCCGTAGAAGGCCCGAATGTCCGCCAGCAGTGCCTCGAAGTCCGCGTCGCGCACGTACATCATGTGGCCGGCTCGATAGTAGGTCATGGAAACCCGATCCATCGGTATCTCATGCCGACCAAAGGTGTATTCCGCATCGAAGAACGGCGTTATCAGATCGTAGTAGCCGTTCGCGACGAGCACCCGCAGATCACCGTTCTTGCGCATGGCGGCAGATAGCGCTCGTGCCGTATTCACGTACGCCGGCTCCCCGCCGCTGCTGCCCGGACCCGTCTCGTAGTTCCAGTCTCGTCCGACCGCTCGATTTGACGTGAGGTAGGGGCGATCCACGCGCACGCCAAGGGCAGCAAAATGCGTCATGAGTGCAGCCGTGTAGGCACTACCGATGGCCAGCGAAGCCGGATCGCCCATCCGCGGCGTCGCCGCGTTGTCGTCCGGATCATCGAGCGTGTAGCGACTGTCGAGGCGGCCAACCGCAAGCCCCTGAGCGCGAAGCAACTCCTTGGTGAACCGCGGCACCGTGACTCGAAGGTTCGCACGCAACACGTACTCAAGATCAAGGCGGAGCAACTCCGCGAGCTCTGCGGCGACTTCACGCCGATCGTCTCCGGACAGACCGCTGCCCTTGAATAGAGCCGGCAGGTACCTGTCCGTAGCGAACGCGCGCGCCCGAGCAACGACCGCTTCGAGGCTGGGCTTGTCCGTGTCCGGGTCGTGGTACCAGGCTGTGGCTGCCATGGACGGCAGATAGGTCACGTAGGCAATGAGATTGTCCGGGGACGGTGTTGAGCCGGTGTAATCCATGGCCTGACTGATCATGACGATGCCGGACAGCGCCATGTCCTGGCCGCCTCCGTGCAGCGCATCCGCCACCGCAGCCGCGCGCGTTGTCCCGAAGGACTCGCCAATGATGAAGCGTGGTGCATTCCAGCGGCCATGTTCCGTGACCCAGCGCCGAATGAACTGTACGAGCGAATCCGTATCACCCGCCTGCCCCCAATAGTCAGCGCTGTCGCCGTCACCAATCACGCGACTGAAGCCAACGCCGATCGGGTCGACGAACACAAGATCGGAGACATCCAGAATGGTGTCCGGGTTGTCCTCAATCGGGTAAGGCGGTGCGCCATCATCGCTGTCCGCTTCCGAGGCGACGCGGACGCGCCTTGGCCCCAACACGCCCATGTGCAGCCAAACTGACGCGCTCCCCGGCCCGCCGTTCCAAACGAAGGTCACCGGGCGGTCCGGCCCTGCGTCCTCGGCGATGTACGCCGTCGAGAAGAGTGCGGCGGTCGGCTCGCCAGCCCCGTTCACAAGGTGCATCTCGCCGGCTTCGACCCGGTAGTCAATGCGCGTGCCGCCGAAGCGCCCCGATCCCGCACTGACAAAGCTCAGCGGCTCGCCCACGCCTTGGACAGCCGTGGCGTCGTGCTCATCGGCGCGGCTGCCGGCGCCGATCAGGGTCAGCGAGAGCGCGAGCACGCCGCTCGCGCATGAAGGGCGGAAACGAAACATGGCGAATCTCTTCTCCACAACGGCCGACGCACGATAGCGTAGCGGTATCCCGGCACAACCCGACCCTTTGCAATGAAACGAGATGCTCCGGCCGCGCGCCGAAACCTGGAGCCGATCGCCAAGACCCTCGACCAGCTCCTCGACGGTTTACGTGGAGACCTGCTCGAGATCGGCTGTGGCTCCGGCCAGCACGCAACGGGGCTTTCGCCACGGCATCCAGCATTGACCTGGTGGCCAACCGATCCGGATCCGGATCAGCGGGCGAGCACCGATGCTTGGCGACGCGAAGCACGGGCGCCCAGCCTGCGTGCTGCCCAGGCCCTGGACGCCGCCAGCGACCGCTGGCCCCTCGGCGGTGAAGGTCAGCCGCCTGCGAGACTTGCAGCGATCTACAGCGCCAACGTCATTCACATCGCACCGGCGGAAGTCATGCAGGGGCTGATGGCGGGCGCAGGTCGACACCTGGATGTCGATGGCCGCCTTCTGCTGTACGGTCCTTTCAAGATCGATGGGAGACACCACGCGCCCAGCAATGCGGCATTCGACGTGGCGCTGCGCGAGCGGGACGCGCGCTGGGGTATTCGCGGCATCGACGAGCTCGATGTCCTTGCGCACGCTGTGGGACTGGAGCGCACCCAGATGCGCGCCCTGCCTGCGAACAATCATCTGCTGTGCTTCGAGAGGGGAAGGGGACGACATGCTCAGTGAAGAGGGACGGAGCGTCGACGACGTGATTGCAGAGCTGGAAGCAAAGCGCGCACACGATGTGAAATGGACTGAAGGGCGGACCTTCGGAATGGTCTATGACGGCGGTCCGAGCGTACATGAAGTCGCTGAACGTGCCGCACGCTTGTACCTGCACGAGAATGCGCTCAACACGAAGGCATTTCCTTCGCTCGGGCAGATTCAGTCCGAGGTCGTCCGCTGGACGGCCGAGCTGCTGCACGGCCCCGCTTCGGTCGCCGGCTTCCTGACCTCAGGTGGCACCGAGTCCATCCTGTGCGCCTGTCTCGCTGCACGCGAACGCGCGGAAGCCGAGCGTGGCATCGGCCACGGCGAAGGCGAAATCGTGCTTGCGGAAAGCGCACATGCCGCCTTCCACAAAGCGGCCCACCTGTTCGGCCTGCGCGTGCGCAAAGCGCCCGTAAAGGGCGACTGGACCGCCGACGTCGACGCCATGGCCGAGCTTGTCGGTTCGAAGACCGTGCTCATCGTCGGCTCCGCGCCCCAGTACCCGCAGGGCGTGGTCGATCCGATTCCCGAGCTTGCGGCCCTCGCGCAGCGCGTTGGCGCCAACTGCCACGTCGATGCGTGCATGGGCGGCTTCGTGTTGCCCTTCGTCGAACGCCTCGGCCGCCACGTACCACCATGGGACTTCCGGGTCGAAGGCGTAAGCACGATCTCTGCGGACGTACACAAACTCGGCTACGCACCCAAGGGCGCGTCAGTCATCCTCCACCGCACGAAGGAAAGTCGCCGCTATCAAACCTTCGTTTTCGACGGCTGGCTCGGCGGCTTCTACGCGTCCCCGAGCCTGCAGGGCACGCGCTCCGGCCTGCCCATGGCCGCGGCCTGGGCAGTGATTCAGCACCTCGGCGTCGCGGGCTATCTAGAGCTCACGCGTCAGACCCTTGCCAACGCCGACCGCATGCGTGCAGGCATTGCCGCAATCGACGGCGTCCGCGTGCTCGGAGACGGCAGATATCATCTTGTAGCTATGGCCGCAGATCCCGCATCCGATCGCGAAGTTGATGTTTTCGCCCTCGGAGACGCTCTCGGGAAACGCGGCTGGTTCCATGATCGCCAGGGACCACCCGACACGCTTCACTCGTCCGTCAGCAACACGAACACGGGTGTCATGGAGCAGTACCTGGCGGATCTGGAGGAATGCGTGGAAGAGGTCTCAGGCCAGCGCGCTGAAGATCGCTCCACGAACTACGCGACGCTCGAGTAGCGCCCAGAAAAAGACAGATTCGCGCCAACGGCGCTGCAACCAGGGTCCCCGGCACAACCGCGCTCAAACGGAAGGCGCGCGGCGCCTCGGGTGCAGTTCGTTCCACTGGGGCGCCAGGGTTTCAAACGCCGTGGCGGCTGACCGCATCGCCGACGCACGTAGCTCCGCGAGGCGCCCCGGCTCGATGCCGACGCGCGCCGCTTCGCGGTCATGCTCCGCGACCGCGACGGCACTCTCGAGCAGCAGGCCATAGATGCCCGATCCACGCGCGACCGCACTGGCGAGCGGATGCGACAGCTGCAGATCAGCGACGATCTGGTCGATCGGAATTTCGAGCAGTTCATCGAGAACAGAAAGCAGGCCCACGGTAAACGCGTCCTCGGGATTGCCGCAGTTGATTTCACGCGCTAGCCGCTCGCACATGTGTGCGCGTCCGAGCGCCGTATGACAAAGTGCGCTACGGCCCTCATGCACGGCCATCATCGCCAGCAGCGTCACCCAGCCGCGTACTCGCTCGAATCCATGCTGGCGCACCGCCTGCTCTATGGAATGCACCTCCGCCCCCGCGCCGCTGGAGGGCGCGTTCATGCAACGAAGCAGATGCCGTGTCAGGAACGCGTCCCGAGCGACAAGCGCGATCAGTTCCGCGCGCCGAAGGCCCGGAGCGTGAATCCGGCTGATTAACTGCAGAAAACCCACCACGGCCAGCTTGCAGTCGCCGCCGTCTCCACGTTCAGCGTGCGAGAAGAGCCGCCCCTGAAAGAGATCGACTCCGAGCGTATGCAACGCTTTGAACTGCGAATGCGTCTCCAAACCATAGGCGAGTACGCGCGCGCCGTGTGCACACAGCACGCGCAGATCGTTGGGCCCGCCGATTCGCAGCAGCGCATCACCCTCGATGCGCACGACGCTGAACATGCGGCGTAGTCGACCCCAGTCCTCGCACCAGCGTCGAGCATCAACGGCGAGGCGACAGCCGCTCGCATGGAGGGCTGCCAGGCGCGCGCAGGACGCTGCGTCCGCCGTGACATCATCGCCGACCTCGAGTACGAGGCGGATGGATTCGGCGGGCAAAAAGGAGGGGGCATGTAGTGCCCGGTAGTCGATCGCAAGGGCGATATCCAGGGGGTTGGCGCCGTGATCAATCAGCGCCAGCGTCAATGGATCAGCCGCGGCCGGCGCCGAGGCGCTCACACTGGCGGGCGTGCCACGGGACCCTCCGGAACGCGAAGGGAGGCCGTAGCCGACCAGCCGGGCATTGCGGTCAACCACGGCTTGCGGCGGCACCGGCGCTGGGTCCCGGGGCTGCCGCTTCTCAGCGCTGCCTTGCGCTGCGGGCTGGCACGCATACACCCTCAACCGGGAGGTCATGTCCATAGGAAACGCCTGACTCGCATGGCCTGTCCGGGCAGTCGGCGCGAAACGCAAGGTCTTTACGGCACGGAGCTCAGAACGGCCGTGACCATGCAGCCACGGCGCACGGACGTAACGCTTTGGCGCCTTTCGGCACAAAATGGACGCTCTACGCATTGAATGCGCCGGGCGGTGCTTCATGCTGGCTGCCAAACGGCCGCCGCGCGCCAGGCTCCGGAGAACGCATCGGCGAATCGGATCAGGCCGTCGCCGGCGAACGCGCACATCCGATGGACCGGCGAGGCATTTCTTCGAACGGGAATCAGGGGCAGGACGGCGCTGATCTCTACCTGCTCGGACTGCCGCGAACGCCCCTGTGTTACCGTCCGCCGCAACTTGCCCGAGCCCAAATGGAGCCGTAAATGAATCTCGACCCCCGTTCCCTTCTTCTCGCAGGCTCACTCGCGAGCGCGGTTGCAGTTGCAGGATGCAGCGGCAGCGAAGCCCCGGCGCCTGAATCCTCAGCCGCACAGCCCTCTGAGGAGGCCGCCGAGACGCCGGTGGCGCCCTCGGCCGAGTCCATCGCAGCACTGACCGACACCGTCAGCGAGGCGGCCGATGAGGGTGCAGCGGCAGCCGCGATCCTCGCCGCCCTCGGCGGTGATCACCGCAGTGAGGGCGCCGCGGCACGGGACCTTTATCGTCATCCGGTCGAGACGCTCGGCTTCTTCGGTATACGACCCGACATGACCGTCGTCGAAGTCTGGCCCGGCGGCGGATCCGCTTGGTACACCGAAGTACTTGCGCCGACGCTGGCGGACGGGCAACTCGTCGCGGCGAGCTACGATGCGGCATCGGAGGGCTACTTCGGTCGCGCGGCCACCGCCTATGCCGAGAAGCTCGCGGCGAACCCCGACGTGTACGGCAATGTCACGACGCTTGTCTACGAGGACCCCACCGCCGCAAATCTCGGTACCGACGCCAGCGCGGACGCCGTGCTCCTGTTCCGCCTCTATCACAACGCAATCCGCGGCGAGACAGAGGACGACATCATGGCGGACGCGTTTGCGGCGCTGAAGCCCGGAGGGATCCTTGGCGTCGTCCAGCACCGCTCACCGGAAGATGCGCCAGCCGAGAGGGAACGCCGAGACGGCTACGTGAAGGAATCCAAGGTAATCGCGGATGCGGAAGCGGCCGGCTTTGTCCTCGAGGCCCGCAGCGAGATCAATGCGAATCCCGACGATACGCACGAGCACGAAAACGGCGTCTGGACGCTGCCACCGGTGCTCGCTCTGTGCGGCGATATGGATGACGAAGCCGCGAAGGCGGCTTGCAGGGCAACCTGGCAGGCGATCGGTGAATCCGATCGCATGACGCTGAAGTTCGTAAAGCCCACGGCCTGAGGCCAGAGGACCGGGCGCACGCGCCGCATGCGCCCGAGTCCGATCACGGCGAGGTCACCTCGACGCGGGTGGCCACGCCCTCACGGCGCGGATCCGCCGCACCTTCAAGTGTTCCGCTGCGCAGCAGGATCGGGTGCAGGCCCGAATTCTCCCCCGCAGATTCCGCAATCGGAAAGCCAAGCTCCCGCAGCGCGTCGGTAAAGCCCTCGGGTGCTCGCACCGATTCAACTCGGACGGGATGGCCGCGCGCGACAACGTTCGGCAGTCCCACCGCATCCGCAACGGAAAGCCCGAACTCCATCACCCCGACAATGGACTTGCTCGTGTAGGCAATGATCGAGTTGCCGCCCGGTGAACCTGTCGCCATGACCAGGTCACCGTCTTCATCAAAGACGAGCGTAGGCGTCATCGACGAGCGGGGACGCTTGCCGGGCTGCACGGCGTTTGCGACCGCCTTGCCGCCGAGGGTCGGAATGGGCGCAAAATCAGTCAGTTCGTTGTTCAGGATGAAGCCCGCGGCCATACGCTGAGAGCCGAATACGAACTCAACCGACGCGGTGAACGACACCGCATTGCCGCTGGGATCAATGACGGACAGATGCGTGGTGCCCGCCACTTCCTCGGTGCTGTCACGGCCCCAGCGATCGATGATCGGTTCGCCGCGCAGCACCGCTCCGGGGTCGCCCGCAGTCGGCGCAACGCCGGGGTCGAAAGCGCCAGCAGCGCGCGCGTCCAAGTATTCCTGCGCAAGCAGATCACCAAGCGGAACGTCCACGAAGTCGCCATCGCCGACGTAGTGGTCACGATCGGCGTAGGCAAGTAGCTGTGCCTGAATGAACTGTCCCCAGCCCTTCGCATCGTTGCGCACGCCATCCGGTGCGAGCCGCTCAAGGAGGCCGAGAATCTCGATGACCGCAACACCGGAGGAGGGAGGCGGCGCCCCGCAGACCTCATACGCCCGATAGCGTCCGCAGACCGGCGTGCGCACCCTTGCCTCATACGCGGCAATGTCCTCGAGCGTGAGTGTGCTTGCACGCGGCGGCTGCGTTGCTCGAGCGACGATCGCCTCTGCGACGGGGCCTTCGTAGAACGCCTTCGGCCCTTCGCTCGCCACGCCCCTGAGCGTATCTGCATAGGCCTGATTCACGAGCAGGTGCCCGACGGGAAGCGCTTCGCCATTCGGGTAGAAGTAGGCGCCGGTATCCGGGTTGTCCTCGATATTCGTATAGCCGGCGATGCGCCGCAGCGATGCGTGCATGCGCGGCGACACCTCGAAGCCGCTCGAAGCCAATTCGATGGCCGGTACGAACAGGTCTGCCCAGGGCAGAACTCCGTGGCGCTCGTGCGCCGTCCAATAGAGAGCAATCGCCCCGGGTACGCCGATTGCGTGGCCGCTCTGAACGCGCTCGCTATGCGAAAGCGCAGTGCCATCGTCAGCCATGAACATCTCGGGAAAGGCTGCCATTGGCGCGGTCTCGCGACCATCAATCACCTCGCGCTCGCCGCGCTCGGCGTTATGGATGAGCATGAAACCGCCGCCGCCGATGCCCGAACTCTGTGGCTCGACGAGACCGAGCACCGCATGGGCGGCGATCGCCGCATCGACGGCACTGCCGCCGGCCTCGAGCATGGCGACACCCGCTGCGGTCGCGTGCGGATTCGCGGTGTTGACCATCCCTTCACGAACGATGGGCTCGGCAGGTGGCGTCGGCGGCGGCTCCTCACCGGAGCAGGCCGCAAGGAGGGCGAAACAGAGCAGAGCGAGGCAACGCATGGGGTCATCCGGCAGCGAAGAGTGGCGGGATCGTAGCGAGGCCTGCGTCCACGCGCACGCCGATTACCGACGCAGTAGGGAGCAGTCTCTCAGCTCGATTCGAAGCGCTCACCAACCGCCTTGGCGCGCGCCAGGCGAGTCGCCTCGTCGTTCGGCAGATGACGCATGGCGAGCAGCAGGAATACGGTCGTGAGGGCAAATATTCCGAGTCCGCAGGCGATCGCATCCGCGAGCGCGGCGCCACTGTCCGCCCCTCCGCGCGCGAAGAAGTCGGACAGACGGCCCATGAGATAGGGCCCGAGCGCCAACCCGATGAGCGTGTTCATCAAGAGGAACCAGGCCCCCGCAACGGCGCGCATGCGGGGCATGACCAGGTCATTCGCCGTTGTCGGAGCAATCGAGACCCACATCGAGGCGGGTATGTGATACGCGAAATTGAGCCAATACGCAGTCGTCAGCGACTCCGTATAGAGCATCCACAGGACCAGGGGCGCCGTGCCGACAATGGTGATGAAGCCCATGTACAGCCGGCCGTTCACGAACCGTTCCTTGAGCCGGTCAGCAACGACGCCGCCGGACACGACGCCGATGAGACCGCCGATGGCGTTGCCCGCGCCGACGTAGAGACCGACATCGGTCGCCGAAGCGCCGTGCACGCGCATCAGGAACGGAGCCGTCCAAAAGCTTGTGCCGTAGGTAACGAAAGCGATGGTCGGGAAGGCGATGGTCGTGAAGATGAGCGCCCGTGAGCCGAACATCATTGCGTAGGTCGCGCGATCCCGCGCGCCGAGACTTTGCACCCAGGAAAAGGTGATGTAGACGGCGGCGCCGATGGCGCACCACTGCGCCACGCTGCCGGTCGCTTTGATCAGCAGCCAGGCGGCAGCGATGGTCATGCCGGCCGCCAGCAGATTGCGAACTACCGAGGCGCCATGTCGCGAGACGGTCCAGATCGTGAATGGCGGAATGACCGCAGCAAGTTCCTCGAACAGGACGCGGAACGGGGCGGGGTGATCCGGCGTGCTCAGCCCCTCGCTCTGGCCGCGCTTCGGTTCACGCAGCAGGCGAACGAAGCCAGCAAGGACGATCCCTGGAAGCCCGACAGCCATGAATGCGGCCTGCCAGCCCGCGAGCCCGAGCGGAGCGGACGCTCGATCGGGAAACGCTGCCGCCCAGCCGTCCAGGATCGTGCCTCCGAGGATCAGGCCCACGCCCCCGCCGATGTATACGCCGGAGGAATAGATTCCGATGACCGTCGCCCTGTGTCTTGGCGAGTAGTAGTCCGACAACATCGAGTAGGCCGCCGGCGACGCGCTTGCCTCGCCGATACCAACGCCGATACGGAAGGTCGCGAGCGCGGGGAAGGTTCGGGCGAGTCCGGACGCCGCCGTCATCAGCGACCAGAAGAGCAGCCCCACAGACACCAGGGAACGCCGGACCCAGACATCCGCAAAGCGTGCGAGCGGAATTCCGAACACCGCGTAGAACACCGCGAACGCGGTGCCGTACAGGAATCCGATCTCGGAATCCGATATTCCGAGATCTGCCTTGATGTCCTCGGCAAGGATCGAAAGGATGTTTCGGTCGACGAAATTGAAGACGTAGACCAGCACCAGAACGGCAAGCACGAAGTGCGCATACGGGCCGGAGGATCGGGAGGCAGATTCCTGTTCGCTCACGTCAGACTCGTCTGTGACTCCGGCGCGTCGCACCTTAACAGACACGCTGGCAGCCGATTCCGCAGGCGTTCAGCTTGCCCCCGCAAGCCCCGGGATCTCACAGAACACGTCGAGCTCGATCGCCTGACACACTGCACGATTGCGATGCGGACCCGCACACCAGGTCGGCATCACCATCGAGTAGAGCCCGGAACCGCCGGCCACGGTCACCAGGATATCCGCGGGTTCCGCGAACGCCTGATGGACCCGATCATCGTCGCCCGGCGGCAACAGCCCAGGCGCGACACGGCGCACGGCAGACAGCGGATGGGCGCAGCGAGCATGCAGAGCGATCTGGACGTCTTCTCGGCTCCGCCCCTGCGCCGCAAGGAGCTGCGCGTGGTCCGGATTCAGCACGACCACGGCCTGCCCACCGGTCAACGTCGCATTATTGCTGGCGATGCCGGCAAGCCCTGCGGAGAGCGCTGTCAGTAGGGCATCCTCATCTGTATCCGGGTCGCCGCTTCCGCTGAAGATCACGGAGTGGGGCGCCTCGGCGCCGATCACGGTGACTGCCGTGTCGTCGGCGTCCATCCCGAACGCACAGTGAAGCGGAGGGAATGGAGAATCAGGCGCCTCAGCGAAGCAATAGGTGAACTTGCCAGGATGCCCGTGGAGCGCCATGTCGGAGCTGCCCGGTCGACCGCCGCCGATGTTGATCATGGCGAGGCGCAGGGCCCGGCCGATACTCGCATTCGCGCGATGTCCGGGGCCGAGGGCGCCGAATCCGGACGCGACGCCACCGCATTCTTCCCGCGCGCGACCGCTGACCATGACGAGCGGCGCTGTGCAGTGCGTCGTCGCCTGCATTTCCGTGAGATCGAAGGCGGGATCAATGACCGCACGCACCGCCGCAATCACGACGGGCAGATGATCGGGCAGGCAGCCCGCCATGACGGCAGCGACGGCAACCTTCTCGATCGTCGCCACTCCCAGGCCCGGACCCATGGCACCGAGCACCATGTCGCCCGCCTGGCCGCTGGCAAGCACCATCCGTTCGACGCGCTCCGCCGTCGGGATGATGACGGGCAGCCCGTCCGTGCATCCGAGTGCGTGCAGCTGCTCCAGCGCGGCGCTCTCGTCGCCCGCTTCGAGCCAGTCGGTCATGCCTGGCCCCTGAGGGCCGCCACAACGGCTTCGGCGACGTCGTCCGCGACCGCCGCAATGTTCTCGCTACCGGTGCCGGACACGGGATGGGGCAAGCGAACGCGCGGCGCATCGGGCATACCGAGCGACTGGGCAACGAAGTCGCCCTGGGGCCAGAAGGCTTCAGTAACGAGCGCGACCGAGGGAAGCCCGAGTCGAGCTGCAGCAATGCCGTCACGCACGGTGCCGGTGGTGCAGCTGCCTCAATGTCCCCAGGCGGCGATCAGGGCGTCGCAGTCCGCCTCGATCTCCGCGAGCATGTCGTCCGGCGCGGGGATCGACGCGTTGCCCTTGTTCCAGTGCCGCGGCTCGAGCTGCGGCAGGCGCTTGCCGAGGGCATCGGCGAGGGCCTCGAGAAACGGAACGGAGTCGGGAAAACCATTGGCCAGGAAGCCGACCCTGCAGCTGTTCGCCTGCTCGAGGTCGATTCCGAGGGTGTACGGATCCGCTGTGACGGCGACCTCCGCACGAGGATCGTGGAAACGCATGGTCCATCTCCCCTTGAGTGGTAGGCCCGAGCCTGCCGAGTCGATCGCGCAGCGTCCAGTCATGCGATCTGCCTATCGATGCGGCGCCGGGCAGGGTCATGGCTCACCACCTCGACCGCATCGGCCAGCGCTGCGCTCGCCGTCACGTGCACATTTTCACGGGTCCAGCTCACGGCCACCTGCACTGGCTCCGCGTCGGCGGGGTGGATCACGCTCTCGGCATTCCCTGAGCCCGCTCCTGGCCAGACGTGCAGGGCCCGCGCCGTCGCGCGCCAGGGTTCGTTCTCATCGAAGGCGTCCGCGAGCAGAAGCGCCGCGCCTTCGCGCACCAGGATGGGCAGTCGATCGCGCGGGGCGGGCAGTTCGACCACGACGCCGCCCTCGTAGGCCGCGCCGGTTGCGAAGTCGATCCAGTTGGCCCCCGCGGGCGTGTGGACGGAAACCACGCGCGCGCCGTCCTCGACCACGGGCGCCACGAGAACATCCGGGCCCAGCATGAAGCTGGTCGGAGCCGCCTCGAAGGGCGTGTCGGGCCACCAGTAGACCGGGGGCGCGATGAGCGGGTGGCCCGTTCGAAGATGGCGCTGGAGCGCGCCGGTGAGGGTCGGGAGGAAGCGGCAGCGGAGTTCGAGGATTGCGCGCACTTCGTCCTCGACCTCTGCGTGCATCCACGGCGTGTTGGCGCCGCCACCGTCGGTGTTCCAGGAATTCATGACGGCCCGCGGATGCAGCGCCATGAACTGGAACCAGCGCAGCAGCAATTCCGCGCCCGGCCGCGGCCCGGTGAAGCCTCCGATGTCGTGGCCCACCAGCGGCATCCCCGACAGGCTCATGGACAGGCTCTGCGCGAGATTCCAGCGCAAGGTGTGCCAGCTCGTGAAGTTGTCGCCGCTCCAGGTTTCGGCGACCGCACCGATCCCCAGCGGCCCGGCGCGCGAGATGCAGTAGGGCGCGGCGTCAGGGCGCTCGACGCGCAGAGCCGCTTCCGAGGCGCGGGTCATGAGCAGGGCGAGGAGTGGGCGCGCATCCAGGGCGGGCAAGGGGCGCCCGTCGCCCGCGAGCTGCGCGCCATCGTCCACGAGCTCCATCTCGTTGTTGTCGTTCCAGACACCATCGAAACCGACGCGCAGAATGTCCCGCGTCAATCGCTCACGCCAGAACCGGCGTGCCGAGGCGGTCGTGAAATCGAGGGCCGCACCCGTCCCGCCCCAGAACTGCGCTGTCGACGGCGTACCGTCGTCGCGACGCACGAACGCCCCGGCCTCCGCGAGGTCGGCATAGTCCGGATGCTCGGTGAGGAGATTGGGCTTCACGTTCGCAACGGTGCGATACCCCAATGCATGGAGATCTCGCTGGAGACCCTCGGGATCGGGAAAGCGTGATCGATTCCAGGTGAACACGTAGCGCCGTCCATCTGCGCCAGCGGTGTAGCCGGAACCGAAATGGATCGAGGCGATCGGCATGCGACGATGCCGCGCCTCGACCGCGAAGTCGTGAATCACACGCTGGGCGTCCGCGTCGTCCGCGTGGTGCATGGACGTGAAGCCGAAGCCGAAGGCCCAGGTGGGCAGCGCTGGCGCATGCCCGACGAGACCGTGCAGGCGCGGTATCACGTCACGGAGTTCCGGGCCATCAAGCAGATAGAGCGCAATCGTGTCGTCGGCGGTCTCCACGTAGCGATAGGGGGCGTGATAGTTCGAATGCTCAGCGCCGAGATCGAAGTCCGTATCCGCAAGCGTCTCGTACAGCTGAGCTGAGCAGGGACCGTCGGGCTCATCCACGATGAGAAAGGGCGTGTGCTTGTAGAGGGGGCCTGACCGCTCCGCGTCGTAGCCGAGTGCATCGATCTGCTGGCACCGTACGCGACGATTACTGCGATCGATGGGTCCGCTGGCGTCACCGAGGCCGAGATGACGTGTTCCGGACGCGCGCAGCTCATAGTGCATGAGTGCGTCGCGATGCCGGCGCCAGGCGCCGGTAGGGCGGTCCTCCAGAAGCACGGCACCGTCAGTCGCGCGCTGTACCTTCAGTGCCAATGGCGCGCCCGTCACGGATACACGAAAGCCTCCGCCGGAAAAGCCCGCGTCTTGCTGGAGGACGTTCGGACAGGCGAAGGGCGCGAGATCGTCTCGCGGCCGCCCCTGGAACAGGGCCTTTGCATCGGGACGGATGCACCAGGTGCGATCCACGCGGGCGCCTTCGACCGGCGTAACGAGAATGCGGAGTACGCCTTCCTCGAGAATGTCGACGGCAAGCCGATAGCCCTCGGATAGCCTGGCGCTCATGCCCGTCGATGTCGGTTCCGCAGGGCCGAGACGCTGCAGATAGGCCATGTTGGATTCCCATGATCAAGGCACAGCCACCACTGGTCGACGCGCGGTGGCGGCGCCCGTCGAGCATAGCGCCCCTCGCAGTCCCGGGAGACGTCGTCAATCTCGATGCTGTGTGCAGCGCGCACCGCATGCGCTCGAGCAACGAAGCACGCGCCCACCGAAACACCGCTGGGGGGACGCCTGTCTGCCATTCAGGCGTGCGCAACGAAAACGGACGCTCGTATCCGCCGGACGGCAGGTCAGGTCATCTGGCCAGCGCCGGCGGCTCGCACTCCGGCAAGGTGGGTGGTTTCGTTGAACCCGCGCACGACCCAGCCTGCTTCCCCGACCACGAGCATGCTGATGGAACCATTCTCGGCGCCGTTGAACGCGAAAGGCCTGGACGCGGTCGCCATGTGCAGCAGGTGACCGATGACGCCCCCGTGTACGAAAGCCGCGACGAGTTCGTCCGGGTGTGCGGCGGCGATGCGCGTGATCGCGCGCTCCAGTCGCGCCGACAGGGCCGCAGAGGACTCACCACCGGGAATCGCGTCCCAGCGCTGTTCCTGCTGCATGCGAACGAAGGCGGGATCCTGCTCGGCGGCCTTGATGCGGAAGCGCCCGCCTTCCCAATCGCCTAGATGCACCTCGTGCAAATCGGGATCGAGGCGCGGCGTCAGGCCAAGGCGCTCGCAGAGCGGCGTCGCGGTCTCCGTGGTGCGGCGCAATTTGGACACGTACACCGCGCTGATCGGCTCGCCCGCGAGGCGAACGGCAACCTGCGCAGCCTGCTCACGCCCGGCGGGATGCAGTTCGGGATCGCCCTGACCGTCTACGAGCGGAAAGGGTGATTCCGGCGTGGCCGCCCGCGATTCACCGTGACGCACGAGCAGGATTCGGGTCGCGCCGGATGGGGCTGCGAACCGTTGCTGGCGATACTCTTTCATGCGCGCGTCCTCTTCTTCTGCTGGCCCCGCAGATACACCCAGCGCCCCTCATAGCGCACGAACTCCGAAAGCTCGTGCAGACGCTCTGCGCGGCCCCCGACCTTCCAGCGCGCGACGAACTCGACCGTGCCCATCGCGTCGTCCTCGCCGCCCGCAGACGCGGCCTTGATCTTCAGACCGAGCCAGCGCCGATCGTCAGCCACATGCACGTCACGGGGGCGCGCATCCGGGTGCCAGCTGAACGTGAGATAGGCGTCGTCGCCACGGACGAAAGCGGTGTAGCGCGACCGCATGAGCGCTTCCGCAGTCCGCGCAGGCGCACCCGCGAGGATCGGTCCGCAACACGCATCGAAGACGCCGCCCCCGCAGGGGCAGGGCACGGAAGCATCAGCCGTCATCGGGCAGGCGCACGATCATCGACTGGCTGACGGTCGCCATGAGCGTGCCGTCCTGCGACCACATGTGCGCCGTGCCGTGGCCGAAGCCATCGCCCACGTATTCCATGTGATTGTCGATGAGTACCCAGTCCGTTTCGACCAGCCGCCCGAAGCGAATCGTGTTGTCGAGGCTCGTGCAGAACGTCGTCCGCTCTAGGGCGTCGCCCAGGACGGAGGGCATGTAGTCCGCGATGATCGCGAGTGCACCCGCGTCGTTCGCGTAACCGGGCATGCGCGCCCATAGCTGGGTACGCCCCTCACCGCTGTAGGACCCTTGACCCGAAAAGCCGAAGCAGCCGTGTGCGAGACGCGTCTCGATGTGTCGATGAATGTGTTCTTCGCCGTGGTCACGCACGATCAGTTCCGAGTTCTCCGGGCCAGGCGTATCCGGACGCTCCACCCAGATCCCCTCGACGGGCACGCTCCGGGTCCCGAGCGCCCCGATGACGTTGAAGACTTCACGCTCTGCGATGCGACCGATGGCGCGCCCCTGGACGACATTGCGACCGATCGCCGGCAGCTCCACCGCGACATCGACGTCAACGGGCTGTTGCGTGATCGACAGGAACTGTCCCGTAGCCCAGACGATCGGCTTGCCGGATGCGGCCTCGAGGGCGCAGATACCCGCCGCCAGACCCGCGCCCCCGAACAGAGAACCCCGGCCGCCCGTGATCCGCCCGAGAACGGGCAGCGTCCAGCGATGCGTCTCGCCGACAGGAGCAAGACCGAGGAACTCAGCGCTCGGTCGTACGCTCACCCCGCATCCTCCCCGTCGTCGACCAGCGGGATCTCGAACGCCGCGAACACCGCGCGGTCCGGAAAACCATCCGCAATGTCACCGCGCGCGCGCTGCCAGGCACGCAGCGCTGCTCTTGTTCCGGGGCCGAACAGACCGTCTGCGCCGCCGGCGTCAAACCCCGCGTCGCAGAGGGCGTTCTGAAGTGCGCGCACGTCAGCCCGAGCCAGGCGCAGGCCAGAATCCTCCGCGGGCCGGTCAAGCCTGCCTGCGCCAGAAATCCGATCCGCGAGGCGACCGACGGAGAGCGCGTAATACTCCGAGCGATTCCAGCGCATGATCACCTCGAAGTTGTCATAAACGATGAAGGCCGGGCCTTCGTGACCGTGCGGGACAAGGACGGCAGCCTCCAGGTCGAGGGCGGGCATCGCATTGCCCCTCGTATCGATAAGGCCCAGGGCGCGCCACTCAGTGAGCGGTCGGGCATTGGCCCGGCCGGCAAGGGCGTGGTCGAAGTCCGCAGGGAGGCGAACCTCCCGCCCCCAACGCCAACCCGGCGTCCAGCCCAGCCCCGCCAGGAAACCACCGGCCGAGGAGAAGGCGTCCTCGAGGCTGCCCCAGAGGTCGCGTCGGCCGTCGCCGTCGCCGTCCACCGCATGCTTCAGGAAGGTGGACGGCATGAACTGCATGTGGCCCATGGCACCGGCCCAGGAGCCCTCCATGGCAGCCAGCTCGATATCACCTGCGTCGAGAATGCGCAGCGCTGCGACGAGTTCGCCTGCAAAGAAGGTCGGACGGCGATCGTCGCAGGCGAGGGTGGCGAGCGCGTCGGGCACCGACACGCGGCCAAAATAGCTGCCGAAATTCGTCTCCAGGCCCCAGAACGCCACGATGTACTGTGGTGGCACGCCCGTCTCCCGCTGCACATCCGCAAGCAGCGCAGCGTGCTCGCGCAGTAGCGCGCGGCCCTTTTCCACGCGTCCGGGCGTTACCCGGCGATCGTAATAGGCGGCGAAGGTCTGAGTGAACTCGGGCTGCCGACGATCCAGCTCGATGACCCGCGGCAGGTACTCGATGCGCGGCAGGACGGCATCGAGCGTTTCCTGCCGGACACCCGCGGCGCGCGCCTGCGCCCCGATGTCCGCAATGCAGGCGGCAAAATGTTCGGCGGATGCCGCGGGCGTAGGAACGGCTTCCTCGGCCACCGCCGCGCTCGCGATGCACGCGAGAAGGGCGGCACCGAGCCGGATGCCTCGGCTCACGGGGCGTCCAGCAGTTCAAGGGCGGCGACGAAGGTCGCTTCTACGCCCATGGTCACGGAAGGTTTCGGCTCGACGCGAAAGAACGGCGAGTGGTGGGAGGGCAGGCGACCCTCCCCGCGCATATAGCCCTGCAGGACCGATTCCGGAGTGCCGCCGACGTTGAAGTAGACGCCGGGGACATCGTCGTCGGTTTGTACAAACTCGGAAAAGTCCTCCGCACCCATGCCCCAGCGCGGGCGGCTGTAAAAGCGATCGCGACCGAAGTAGTCCGTCCACACGGAGCGCACCCGGGCTGTTGCTTCGGCGTCATTCACGGTCGTCGGGGTCGACTCGAAGCCGCTGATGACCTCCGGGAGCATGTCCTCCGGCAGACCATTGACGCGTCCCACGTTCCGAGCCACACGCTCGATCCCGGACAACAGACGTGCGCGGGCCGCTTCGGAGTCACTGCGCACGGTCAACTGCAGCCGGGCCTCATCCGAGATGATGTTGTGCTTGAAGCCTGAGTGGAACGACCCAACCGTCACCACGCCCGGTTCCAGAGGGCTCAGTTCTCGCGAAACCAGCCCCTGCAGCGCGATGACAATCTGCGCGCCGATGTAGATCGGGTCCTTACCGCGATGGGGACTCGCCCCGTGGGCTCCGATTCCGTGAACGATGATGTCCACTGAATCAGAACTCGACATGATCAACCCCTGCGAAACCGAGATCTGCCCCGCCGGCCCGTCCGAGGAAACGTGGAAAGCAATCGCGTGATCCGGCACGCCGAAGCGCTCGTAGAGGCCGTCTGCGAGCATGGCCTTGGCGCCGCTGATGCGCTCCTCTGCAGGCTGACCGACAAGCAGTACGCGGCCGCGCCAGGCGTCCCGATGGTCGAGGAGCATCTTTGCCGTGCCCACGAGGGAAGTGATATGCACATCGTGACCGCAGGCATGCATCACGGGCACTTCGTCCCCAACCAGATTCACCTGCCGCGCGGTGGACGCGTAGGGAAGCCCGGAGGCTTCCTCGACGGGCAGGCCGTCCATGTCTGCACGGATGAGCAGCGTCGGACCCGGTCCGTTCTCGATGACTCCGACGAGGCCGGTTCCGCCCATCCCTTCCGTCACCTCGACGCCCAGGCCCCGCAGCTCGGCTGCCAGACGGGCTGCTGTTCGCATCTCCAGTCGGCTCAACTCCGGATTCCGGTGAAACCAGACGAAGAGCTCGGCCAGATGATCTTCGTAGTACGCCTGAATCTCCTCGCCGTAGGACGTGGCAGGAGCCGCGGCGAGGGGCGTTGCCATGGGTAAAACGAGCGTCAGCGCAATGCGCCGGACCATGACCTGCAACGTGCGCATGCGCGCCTCCTTGTGTTGAGCGCGAGAGGTTAGCAAAGCTGCGGGGGGACTGGCGTCTTCACGCGGCGTGTACGCCGCGGCAGCATACTCGGCGGGCCATCTGGATCGGGGACGGAAGATGAACGAGGTAGCAAAGAACGCCGAGGCAGAGCGGCAGGCCTGGATAGGCACCGCAGCGGCGATCGTCGTCGGCGCGGCCGTCACCTTCGCGGGCAGCCAGGGCAGCATCGAGGCATTCGGGCTGCCGGCGTTCATGGTCGCGGCCCTCATCGCCTTCGGCATCCAGTGGATCGTATTCGTGCCATCGTTCATCGCCAAGACGGAACACTATTTCGACCTCACCGGGTCATTGACCTACGCGAGCGTCGCTATCGGCGCAGCCGTCGTCGCCGGCGCCGACGCGCGCGGCTGGTTGATCGCGGGGCTCGTGGTGGTCTGGGCGGCGCGCCTTGGCAGCTTTCTGTTCGTGCGCGTGAAGCAGGACGGACGCGACGGGCGCTTCGATGCGCTGAAAGTCTCCTTCCCACGCTTCCTGATGGTGTGGACGCTTCAGGGCCTCTGGGTGACCCTGACCTTCGCTGCAGGCGTCGCAGCCATAACGAGCGCGGCGCGTGCGCCGCTCGGCGCGCTTGCGTGGGCAGGCGTTGCGCTTTGGGCTTTCGGCTTCATCGTCGAGTCGATTGCCGATGCGCAGAAGCGCGCACACCGTAAACGCGAGGACAGGGCCACGGACTTCATCACCGAGGGGCTGTGGGCCTGGTCGCGGCATCCAAACTACTTCGGCGAGATCGTGCTCTGGCTCGGCGTTGCACTGATTGCCGCGGAAGTCCTGTCAGGATGGCAGTGGGCAACGATGATCTCTCCGATCTTTGTATACGTGCTGCTCACCCGCATCAGCGGCGTGCCGATGCTGGAAGCGCGCGGCAAGAAGCGCTGGGGCGCCGATCCGGACTATCAAGCCTATCAACACAACGTGCCCGTGCTCTGGCCACGGCCCCCCAAGGGGGCCTAGCCACGGGCGCCCTGGCCTGTGCGACCGCTCAGGCCCTGTGCAGTACCACCTTCATCTCCGTGTAGCCCCGCACGAAGTAGTTGCGGGCCCGCACTGGCGGTGCAACGACCTCGAGCCTGGAGAAGCGAGGCAGGATTTCCTCCCAAAGCACGCGCAGCTGCATCTCCGCCAGGCGATTGCCCATGCATCGGTGCAGGCCGTAGCCGAAAGAGACGTGCGAGCGCGCATTCTCTCGATCGGCGAGAAACCGGTCCCCATCCTTGAACACCGATTCGTCTCGGTTAGCGGACAGATACCACATCGCAACCTTGTCACCGCGACGGATCATGCGCCCGCCGAGCTCCACATCTTCAAGGGCAGTCCTGCGCATATAGGTCAGGGGCGTCTGCCAGCGAATGGTTTCGGCGACCATGTTAGGGATCAGCGAGGGATCTGCGCGAAGCTTGCGCGCTTCCTCCGGATACAGGTTCATCGCGAAGACCCCCCCGGAGATCGAGTTCCGGGTCGTGTCGTTGCCGCCGACGATGAGCAGCATCAGATTGCCCAGGAAGGTCATCGGGTCCATGTCGCGCGTGTCCTCGCCGTGCGCGAGCATCGACAGCAGGTCCATGCCGGGAGCCGACCACGCGCGGCGCTCCTCCCGCAGGCGTGTCATCGTTTCCAGGCACTCCTGCAGCGCAGCGACCTGCTCCTCGCGCGAATCCACGAGGCCTGAGCGGCGACCGCCGGTCGCAACGTCGGACCAGAAGGTGAGCTTGCGCCGGTCCTCGAACGGAAAGTCGAACAGCGTCGCGAGCATCTGCGTGGTGAGCTCGACGGAGACGCGATCGACCCAGTCGAAGGCCTCACCGACGGGCAGCGCTTCGAGGATGCGAACCACGCGCTCCCGAATCGTGCTCTCCAGCGCGGCCAGATTACGCGGCCCGACCACAGGCGCTACGGTCTTGCGCTGCACACCGTGTTCAGGCTGGTCCATGGCAATGAACTGGCGCACGGGGAGATCGTCCTCCATGTCTTCCAGCACAACGCTGCCGTCGGACGAAAACAGATCCGCGCGAGTGTCGACGAACTTCACGTCTTCGAATCGCGTGATCGACCAGAAAGGGCCGCGGTGGGAATCCGCGTGCCAGTGCACCGGATCTTCTCGGCGCAGACGCTCGAAGTAGGGCAGCGCCAGATCTTGCTGGTGCAGATCGAAATGGATCAGGTCGATCGCGTCGAGCGGGATGCGCGCTGCGTGGGCCCGCGCGGCCGCCAGTCGGTCAAGATCGATGAGCTGAGCCATGGCGCTGCCTCCTTCGCGCAACCGCGTCAGCGGCCTTTCCACTCCGGTGCGCGCTTTTCCACGAACGCCCGCGGGCCTTCCGAGAAATCCTCTGTTTTCGCAACCACGCCGAATGCGCGGCCACTTGCCTTCCACAGGCTCTCGTCGTCCTGTTCGAAGGCTCCGAGAGCGACCTTGCGCGATTCGCGCACCGCCACGGGTGCGTTTGCGCAGATCCGGTCAGCGAGCTTCATGGCCTCGGCAACGACCTCCTCGGCTGCGACAACCCCATTGATCATGCCCAGTTCGAGGGCGCGCGCGGCGGGCACCGGGTCACCCGTCATGATCATCTCCAGCGCCATGGCTCGTCCCATTGCCCTTGGCAGGCGGAAGAGACCGCCGGCGGCCGCCACAAGGGAGCGCTTCACTTCTGGGAGGCCAAAAACGGTCCCGGGCGATGCAACGATCAGATCGCAGGCGAGGGCGATCTCGCAGCCCCCAGCCACCGCCGTACCCGGAATGGCAGCAATGAGCGGCTTCTCACGATCACGACGCACGATACCGGCGAAGCCGCCGCGCTCCGTCGAAAGCGCCGCGCCGTTCCCGGTCGCGATCTCCTTCAGGTCTGCCCCGGCACAGAACACTGGGCCGTTAGCCGTCACAACGCCGACCCAGAGCTCCGGGTCGTTCTCCAGGGCGTCGAGCGCCGCTTCCATGCCGCGTGCCACATCACCATTGACGGCGTTGCGCGCCTCCGGACGATTGAGCGTGATGAGCCCTACGCGCCCCTGACGCTCGAATTCGACGACCATCGCGTTTCCCCCTCAGCCTCGCCTTGTCCGAGCGTCGACGATCCGCGGGCGCAGAGCAAGCGAGGCAGGGCAGCGCCGATGGGCAGGGTGCCCCGGCGCGCCCAAGGCAGGCACGTGCACAGCTTCGGATGCAGACGGCCTTGCTGGGCACGTAGGTGCGTCCTTCGGCGCAGCAACGCGAGGCCCTCCTACCGCAGGCGCGGCCGGCATGGACAGCGCTTCCGTCCCTCCGGTCACTGCTGCGCCCGGCGTAACCCGCGCATACGGGCCGATGAGGATTCCGGCAGCCTGCTTCCGCCGCTGCTTTTGAGCAGCCTCTTCGATCGCACTGGTGCCACCGCAGTGCAGGCGCGATGATGTTGTGCGCTCGCGCACCACCCAGGAGGCGCCCTTGGAATCGACCGCTCTGGATGCCGAACTCATCAACGCCGCATTCGCCTGCGCCGGCGCGCGCGGCGTAGACCCGGCGGAGACATTCTGGACAGGCTACTTCGATCGCCACGCCGGCGCGCGGACGCGCATGCTTCACATGGACGAGCACATGCGCGGACGCATGCTCGCGAGCGTGTACGACTTGCTACTGATCAGCGACGCTGAGGAGGAGCAGCGCTTCCTCGGCTTCGAAATCGGCAATCACGACGCCTACGGCGCCGAAGCGAGCATGTACGACGCACTCTTCGAGAGCCTCGGCGAAGCGCTCGAAGATGCCTGCGGGGCAGCATGGGAACCGGCATGGACCGATGCCTGGCAACGGCGGACGCGGCATTTGCGCCAGCAGATCGCCGATATCGCGCGCAGAACGGCGTAATCCTCGAGGCCTGGCGCCAGGGGCCATGGCCGATCGCTTCAGATCACCGCTTCGATCAGGCGCGGGCCGCGCTGTTTCATGGCGCTATCGACCTGCGCGTCGAACTCAGCGACCGTCGTCGCACGACTCGCCTCCACGCCCATGCCTTCCGCCAGTCGCGTCCAGTCGATCTCGGGATTGGCGAGGTCCAGCATGCTCATGGCCTTCGGACCCGGGTTGTGCGCCCCGACGCGCATGAACTCCACCTGCAGGATGGCGTACTTGCGATTGGAGAAGATCACCGTGGTTACGTCGAGCTGCTCGCGCGCCATGGTCCAGAGCGCCTGGACCGTATACATGCCGGAGCCGTCAGCCTGCATGCAGAGCACCTTGCGATCGGGGCAGGCCACCGCCGCGCCCGCGGCGCTCGGCAGACCCTGACCGATCGCGCCGCCGGTAAGCGCCAACCAGTCGTGCGGCGGGCAGCCTGCCGTCGCGGGGGGTAGGCCGAAGCCGCCGGTGGCGGCCTCGTTGACGACGATGGCGCTGTCCGGCATGTGATGGCCGACGACGGCCCCGATGGTGTTCGGGTCGAGCACACCGCTCGACGGCACTTCGGGACGGCGCGCCGCAGCGAGCACCGGCGCTGCTTTCGCCCCGAGTGCTTCTGCAAGGGCCTGCAGAGCAGCTGGAATGTCACCCTCCGGGCCACACAGCGAATGCACGTCGCAGCCGCTCGGAACGAGTGAACTCGGCTTTCCGGGGTAGGCGAAGAAGGTAACGGGCGGTCGCGTACCGACGAGGATTAGATGGCGCGTTCCATCGAGCACGGCTTCCGCCTGCTCACCGAAATAGGGCAGAGCCTCGATCGGAGCGATACCCGCACCGCGCTCGAGGCGCGGTACGAAGGTGTCCGAGAACATACGCGCGCCCGTCCCCGAACAGATACTGCTCGCGAGGCTGAGCGGTCCGGCATAGAGCGCTTTGCCGTTGAGCAGCAGCACGCAGGGCTGACCGGAGCGCAGCGCCTCCGCGGCGCCGGTGACCGCTCCGTCCTGGGGCGCAAGCGGTGCCGGAACGGGAAGCGGTGCAACCGGCCCAGGGGCCGAGTCCCAGGCGGTGTCCGCCGGCAGGATCAGGGAGGCAATGCCGCCCGGCGGTGTTAATGCGGCGCGCACGGCCTCCGCGCCATCGCGCGCCACCTCGGCCGCAAACCGGGAGGTACGCACCCAATCGCTCATGGGTCGGGCGACGCCTTCCACATCAGAGGTAAGGGGGGCATCGAGATGGCGGTGATAGGTCGCATGATCGCCGATGACGTTCACCATCGGCGTACGTGCACGGCGTGCGTTGTGCAGATTCGCAATGCTGTTGCCGAGGCCCGGGCCAAGGTGTAGCAGGGTTGCGGCCGGCACACCCGTCATGCGTGCATAACCATCGGCGGCGCCGGTGACCACGCCCTCGAACAGGCCTAGAACGCAGCGCATGTCCGGATTGTCATCCAGCGCAGCGACGAAGTGCATCTCGGAGGTTCCGGGGTTGGCGAAACAGGTGTTCACCCCCGCATCCACAAAGGTCTTCACGAGCGATTCGGCGCCGTTCATCTCTCTCCCCCAGGGCGGTCTTCGTCGGGGCGCGAGCATACACCGCGACCAGCGCTTGCATCGCTCGCAGCCGCGCCTCACCCTCTCGCGCCGAGAGTCACAGTGGGGGGACCCGCTCGATGCGTGAGTACCAGACCACAGGTGCGGCAGCGCCGCTTGCGCTCGTGGAATCACCGACGGCGGTGCCCATCGGCACCGAGGTGCTGCTCGCGTCCAAACGTGTACAGGCCATGACCGAAGGTGGCGCCGTCGCTGCACCGGATTTTGACGGCTCCGAGTCGAGCGCGAGCCTCGGGCTGTCAGTGTTGCGCAAGGGCGGGCGACCTGTGGTGATGGGCCTTTATGGTGGCCAGCTGACCATGCCGCTGCCGTTTCTTCCTACGCAGGCACGCGTTCTTGAAGGAAATCACGTCGGCAGTCTGCGAGACATGGGGGCGCTCATGGGCCTCGTGCGCGCGGGCCGCATCCCCCCCATCGAGATCAGCGAACGTCCGGCATGCGACGCCGGCGACGTCCTCGCCGATCTGAAGGCAGGGCGCATCATCGGGCGCGCCGTGCTCCGTCACGCCTGAGCTCCGGCTGCCCGCCCGAGACGTCATCCGACCTGTCGATCATGCACTCTGGAGAATCACAGATGTCCGCCTACGACTACGATCTCTTCGTCATCGGCGCCGGCTCCGGCGGCGTCCGCGCCAGCCGTATGGCAGCAGGCTACGGTGCCCGCGTCGGCATCGCAGAGGACCGTTATCTCGGCGGCACCTGCGTCAACGTAGGCTGCGTTCCAAAGAAACTCTTCGTGTATGCGTCCCACTTCGCCGACGATTTCCATGACGCTCAGGGGTTCGGCTGGTCGGCAGCGCAGCCCAGCTTCGACTGGAAGACTCTGCGTGAGAACAAGAACAACGAGATCGCTCGCCTGAACGGCATCTACGGCAATCTGCTCGGCAATGCGGGCGTGACGCTCCACGAGGGCAGGGCAAGCCTAATCGACGCACACACCATCGCTATCCACGCCGCGGACGGGAGCGAGGATACGGTCACCTCCGACAAGATCCTGATTGCGACCGGCAGCTGGCCCTTTGTCCCGCAAGACCTCAAGGGCATCGAACACGCGGTCACTTCAAACGAAATGTTCCACCTCGAAACTCTGCCGAATCGCGCGATCGTCGTTGGCGGCGGCTACATTGCCGTGGAGTTCGCGGGGATCCTGAACGGCCTCGGCGTGGACACGACGCTTGTTTATCGAGGCCCTATGTTCCTGCGCGGCTTCGATGGCGGGGTCCGCACCTTTGTTGCCAACGAACTCGCCAAGAAGGGTATCGATCTGCGATTCGACACGGACATTCGCGAGATTGAAAAGCTCGCAGATGGGCGCCTGCGCGCCCATCTCGGCGCAGGCTCCTCACGGGCTGACGAATCAGCGACAGACGGCGAGCAGAGCTTCCTTGAAGCCGATCTCATCATGTACGCAACGGGACGCCGCCCCCTCGTCGGGGGCTTGGGACTGGAGCGTGCGGGGGTCGAGCTCGATCAACAGGGCGCCATCGTCGTTGACGACCACTTCAAGACATCCGCGGATAACATCTACGCCCTTGGCGACGTGATCGATCGCGTGCAGCTGACGCCCGTTGCCATCACGGAGGGCATGGCGGTTGCGCGCACCCTCTTCGCGGATGAGCCGACTCGGGTCGACTACGACACGATCCCGACAGCCGTGTTCTGCCAGCCCAACATCGGCACCGTGGGATGGACTGAAGAAGAAGCTCGAAGGCAGCTAGACGACGTAGTCGTGTACGAGTCCGTATTCCGCCCGATGAAGCTCACCATGACCGGCGGCGAAGAACGTACACTTATGAAACTCATCGTCGATCGCAAAACAGACCGGGTCGTGGGCGCGCATATGGTCGGGCCGGATGCGGGCGAAATCATCCAGGGTCTCGGCGTGGCGCTGAAGGCCGGCGCCACCAAGGCTCAATTCGATGCCACGGTCGGCATCCACCCGACAGCGGCCGAAGAGTTCGTCACCATGCGCGAGCCCGCGCGGAGCTGAATCGCGTGCCGCGTACCACAGCAGGGATCGGCCTTGATGGCTGCCGCGGCGGTTGGATTGCGGCCACAGCGCATGCGTCCGGGGCCGTCGAGCTGACGCTGCTGTCGCGGATCGAAGCCCTCGAAGCCATGCTTGCGGCCTTCGGCGCGCGCCCGCCCACCACTCTGATCGACATACCGATCGGTCTGCCGCTCGTGGGAGAGCGGCCGATCGACGTCGAGGCCCGAGCAGCACTGGGGCGTGCGGCTTCATCCGTGTTCACGGTGCCGCCCCGTCCGGTCTTCGATGCCCTCGACTTCAGCGAGGCCCAAGCGCTCGCACGGGGTGCCATGGGCAAGGGCTTCAGCATTCAGGCCTGGAACATCCTGCCGAAGATCCGCGAGGTCGATCTTTGGCTGCGTCGTCGAGGCGGCACGCCACCGATCCGTGAAGCGCATCCGGAACTCGCATTCCGGGGTCTTGCTCGGCTCGTCGATTCGGGCGGGGTGGACTTCGAAAGCAAGAAGACGGCGGCAGGCCAGCATCAGCGGAAGAGCATCCTCGAAGCACTTGGGGTCGACATCACGGGGGTTGGCGCGTTGAAGGACGGCGCGGTCGCAGCAGGAACGGACGACGTGCTTGATGCGATGGCGCTTGCTGCACTTGCGCGCAGCCCAGCGCACGAGCGCGGGACCCTGCCACAGCGCTCGACGGTCGACCCGTTCGGATTTCCGATGGAAATGGTCGTGCCACGAATCTTGATCGGCAATTGACCGGAGACCAGATGGCCGACCTCAAGCTTCCTTCGCGCACCAAGTTTGCCTTCGGGATTGGACAGGTCGCTGAAGGCGTGAAGAACACGGGCTTCGCGACATTTCTACTGATCTACTACAACCAGGTGCTTGGCCTGTCCGGCAGTCTCGCTGGCCTCGCCATCATGATCGCCCTCTGCTTCGATGCCATCACCGACCCCCTCGCGGGATCGCTCTCGGACAATCTCCGCTCTCGCTGGGGGCGACGCCATCCGTTCATGTACGCATCGGCCATCCCGCTGGGCGTCTGCTTCTATCTGCTGTTTGTCCCGCCGGCAGGCCTGAGCGAGCTGAATCTGTTCCTGTGGCTGACCGCGCTTGCCGTCCTCACGCGCGGCGCCATGACGCTGTATCACGTGCCGCATCTTGCGCTCGGGGCCGAACTCTCGGACGACTATGAAGAACGCACCACGATCGTCAGCTATCGGCAGGCCTTTGGCGTCATCGGAACGCTCCTGACCCTTGCCATGGGTTTTCTCGTGTTCTTCGTCGACCAGGGTGAAACGAAAGGCAATCTCATCGCAGCAGCCTATCCCCCCTTCGCCCTGACGGCTTCGGTGCTCATGGTCGTGAGCATTCTATGGTCGGCCCTGGGCACGCATGACCGCATTCCGTCTCTCATGGTGCCCGCGCCAGACGCGAACCGGGTAACGCTCAGAGCGTCCCTGCTACGGGTATTCACAGACCTGCTCGCAGCCGTGCGCAATCGCTCATTCCGCTGGCTGTTCGCAGGCGTGATCATCGTTTTTGTCATGGTGGGGGTACAGCAGGCCCTCGGCCTCTACATGGGCAACTATTTCTGGGAGTTCAACAGCGACGAACTGCTCGTCGTATCGCTGGCGCCGGCCCTTGGCATGCTCGTTGGAGCACCGTTCGCACGAGGGATCAACGAGCGCTTCGACAAACGTCCATCAGTCGTGCTCGGGACTGCCTGGTATACGATTTTTCAGCTCTCGCCGCCGATTCTTCGCCTGCTGGGATGGTTTCCCGAGAACGGCGACCCGCTGCTGATGCCGCTCATTTCTGCCCTGTATCTCATCGGCGGCGCAGGTGTGGTGCAGGCGCTCGTGACGGCGGGGTCGATGATGGCCGACATTGCAGACGAGCATGAGCTCCAGTCCGGAAGGCGCCAGGAGGGCATCTTCTTCGGCGCCCTGAGTTTCTCGGGAAAGGGTGCATCCGGCATCGGCAATCTGCTCGGCGGGGTCGCCCTGGACCTTATCGCCTTTCCTCCGGCCGCAGTGCCGGGAGCAGTGCCCGCTGAGATTCTGCAGCGCCTGGGCCTGACCTATGGCCCGCTCGTCATGGGCTTCGCCATCGTCTCCGTGTGGTGTTACACGCACTATGACCTCGACCGAGAGCGGCACGCCGAAATACTTGATGCGCTCGAAAAGCGCAGATCGAAATCGCCGGCCTGAGGGGAGCAATCGCGATGAAGCAGTGGGCGTGCATCCTCTTCCCTTGCCTTGGCCTCATGGCCAGCGCGTTCGCTGCCACAAGCACATCCGTGATCGCGCATCGCGGCGCAAGCGGCTATCTCCCGGAGCACACGCTCGCAGCCTACGCGATGGCCTATGCGCAGGGCGCCGATTTCATCGAGCCTGACCTCGTGCTCACTCGCGACGGCATCCTCGTTGCCCGCCACGAAGCCATGCTTGACGACACCACCGACGTCGCCGAACGGTTTCCGGATCGGCGCGCGGCGGACGGCCACTTCTACGCAGCGGATCTTGATTACGCAGAACTGGCGACGCTGCGCGCGCGTGAGTATCGCGAAGGGCGGTTTCCGCGCACCGCGCGGCTCTTTCCCGTGCCTCGCTTCGAGGACGTGATCACCCTGGTGTCCGGCCTGAACGCGGTCACCGGCTGCTCCGTAGGCCTCTACCCGGAACTCAAGTCGCCAGGTTGGCATCTAGACCGCGATCTCGATCCGGTCGCGGCGCTGAGGCGTGCCCTCGCGGCACAGCCCTTCGATGCAGCGCTGCGTATTCAGTCCTTCGAGCCCGAAGCACTTGAAGCGCTCGCGGCCGAGCCGATCGAGGGCGCAGTGCTCGTGCAGCTCATCGGTTCGCGAGAGCAAGTAACGCCTTCGGGGCTCGCGCACATCGCCACCTACGCCGATGCGATCGGGCCGAGCATCACGCATCTGACGCGTGCGTTAGAAGCCGGCGACGACATCGTCGCACGAGCGCACGCACTCGACCTGAACGTAGACGCATGGACGTTGCGCGCTGACGCGCTCGGCGCCTTCGCAGACTTCAGCGCGGCCGTGGCCTTTACGCTGAATCTGGGCGTCGACGGCATATTCACCGACCATCCGGACCAGCTCGTCCGCCACCTGACCGATCGTGAGGAGACGCCTCCATGCACGCGCTGAGAACCGCTGCGTTGATCGCATCATTGCTCTCAGGCCCAAGCTGTTCGGCGGTGGAGCCCACCGATGCCCAGAGCGCGCGCCTGGACGAACGCGATGCCGCATATTGGCGCGCAGCAGGAAGGGCCCGCGTTGCCGAGCGCGCCTCGGACGCGCGCGCGCGGAACGTGATTCTTTTTGTCGGTGACGGAATGGGGGTCTCGACGGTTACGGCCGCCCGGATCCTTGCGGGTCAGCTTGCGGGCGGGAGCGGTGAAGAGCACCTCCTCAGCTTCGAAAGCTTCCCTCAGCTCGCGCTTTCCAAGACCTACAACACCAATCAGCAGACGCCGGATTCAGCGGGCACCATGACCGCGATGATCACCGGCGTGAAGACCCTTGCGGGTGTGCTCTCCGTGAACGGCAGCGTGCGCCGCGGAGACTGCGCTTCCAGCCTTGAGGCCAGCGTACCGAGCCTCATCGAGCTTGCCGAAGACGCCGGCCTTGCCACAGGCGTGGTGTCGACCGCTCGGGTGACGCACGCAACGCCGGGCGCAACCTTCGCGCACACCCCCGAGCGCGACTGGGAAGTCGATACGGGTATGCCAGCCAGCGCGCGGGCAGCAGGCTGCGAGGACGTCGCCGCTCAATTCCTGAGTTTCGATCACGGCGACGGCGTCGACCTGCTGATGGGCGGCGGCCGCGCCATGTTTATGCCGGAAGCACAGGACGACCCGGAGTATCCGTTCCTCGCCGGCCGCCGCGCCGATGGACGGGATCTCATCGCCGAATGGCAAGCGGCCAACCCCACGGGACACTACGTGTGGAAGACCGAGCAGTTCGAATCGATCCCCTCGGACGACGGTAAGGTGCTCGCTCTCTTCGAGCCCTCGCACATGAAGTGGGAAGCAGATCGGGCGGGCGACACGGGCGGCGAACCCTCGATCGCCGCTATGACCGCATTTGCGATCGAGCGTCTTTCAGCATCCCCCGCAGGCTATGTGCTCGTGGTCGAGGCAGGGCGCATTGACCACGGACACCATGCAGCCAACGCCTATCGCGCGCTTACCGACACAATCGCGCTCTCCGACGCCGTCGCCGTTGCCGACCGCATGACGTCCCGCGAGGACACGCTCATCCTCGTTACGGCCGATCACAGCCACACCATGACCATTGCCGGCTATCCGACCCGCGGCAATCCCATCCTGGGTCTAGTGGTCTCCAACGATCGCACCGGAGCGCCGGACACCGGCCCCATGACCGACGTCAATGGCCGCCCTTACACCACCCTCGGCTACGCGAACGGCGCGGGCTATCAGGGCCGCACAGACACGCAGGCCGAGGGCCCCAAGCGCTTCGGCCATCGTTTCGAGCGCGCCTACGGACTTCCGAAGGGCCGCAGCGACCTGAGTGGTGTGGATACGACCTCGCCGTCCTACCTTCAGGAGGCACCGATCCCTATGGGGTCGGAAACGCACGGCGGCGAAGACGTTGCCATCTATGCTCGCGGTCCCGGATCCGAGCGTCTCGGCGGCGTGGTGGAACAGAGTGTGATCTACTACGTTCTTGAAGCGGCGCTCGAAGACCGGCTCGACGTGCCGCCCGCAGAGTAGCGCCAGAAGCTAGAACCTCCCCTGAAAACAGCGCGCGTCACCTGCACGGAGCCCGTGCAGGGACGTCAGCCATGCGTCGATCGGAGTCGCTCTTGGAAGCCTTCAGCAATTCGCTTGTCACCCTCGATGGTTACCTTGGATCGGCTCAGTATTTTCCGATCCTCCTGCTCGGCACCGGCGTGTTCTTCACGCTCTATCTCGGCTTCCCGCAACTCCGCTACTTCGGTCACGCGCTCCGCGTACTGCGCGGACGCTACGATCACAGCGACGACGTCGGCGACACGACGCACTTCCAGGCGCTTGCAACGGCGCTCTCCGGGACGGTGGGAACCGGCAACATCGGCGGCGTTGCGCTCGCACTGCACGTCGGCGGTCCCGCAGCGCTGTTCTGGATGTGGGCCACGGCTTTCTTCGGCATGACCACGAAGTTCGTGGAGGTGCTGATCTCGTTCAAGTATCGGGTCGAGGATGATCAGGGCCATCAGGCAGGCGGGCCGATGTATTACATGGATCGGGGCCTGGGAATGAAGTGGCTCGCCGTGATCTTCGCGGTGGCCTGCGTGGCCACGTCATTCGGCACGGGCTCCATGCCCCAGTCCAACAATATCGCGCAGGCGGTAGAAGCGACTTTCGGTATCGACCCAACGATTACGGGCGGTGTGCTTGCGGTCGCGCTGGGCCTGGTCATCATCGGCGGCATCAAGCGCATCGCCGCGGTCACCTCGCGTCTCGTCCCGCTCATGGCCGCGGCGTACATCGTTGGCGGCCTGGCCGTGGTGTTCTCGAATATGGAAAACCTCGTGCCGTCGTTCCTCGCGGTGTTCCGAGATGCCTTTACCGGCTCTGCGGCCGCGGGCGGCTTTCTCGGCGCCTCCTTCGCATATGCCTTCAATCGCGGCGTCAATCGCGGCTTGTTCTCGAACGAAGCGGGGCAAGGCAGCGCGCCGATCGCGCACGCCTCGGCGAAAGGCAAGGAGCCGGTATCCGAAGGCTTCGTGGCAATTCTCGAGCCGTTCATCGACACGATCATCATCTGCACGCTCACCGGCTTGGTGATCCTGTCATCAGGCGTCTGGCAGGAGAAGTTCGAGAACACCTTCCAAGGCTCGGACATCACGATCGTGTCGGGAAACTGGACTGACGAGGAGGCCGCGGACGTCACCTCGCTCTCGGCCTATCTCACAGGGGGCGACAGTGCCGTTACCCCCTACAGCGGAGAGATCAACGTCGTCGACGGCATCGCCGCGCCTGGAGACTTCACGATCCTGCACGCCCGCTCGGTCGCGGAGAACGTCCGGTACATGATCGGGGAGGCGCGCCCCTTCACCGGCGTCGTGCGCGTGGCGAACGGCAGCATTGCAGAACCCGACGTCTACTTGCGCGGCGAATCGCTCATCCACTCGGCGGCGCTGACGGTTGCAGCCTTTAATCGCAGCTTCCTCGGCGGAGCGGGCGAGTACATCGTCGCGGTCGGGCTCATGCTGTTTGCCTTCTCGACGGCGATCTCGTGGAGCTATTACGGCGACCGCAGCATGACCTATCTGTTCGGGGCGCGATCGGTAATGCCCTACCGCCTCGTCTACATCGTCGGTTTCTTCCTTGCCGCCATCGCTGACACGACGCTGATCTGGCAAATCGCAGCGATCACCATGGTTGTCATGACGCTCCCGAATCTAGTGGGTTTGGTCATGATGCGAGCCGAGATACGCGACGAGATTGCCAGCTACTGGCGCGGCTTCCGGACCGAATTTCCCAACGCGCCGCGCCCAAGCGGTACAGACGGACCCGCTGAGCGCGCCTGATCGCTGGCGTCGCAGAGGGGCCACTGCTAGTTTCACCCCGCAACGGCGGCCCGCCTGATGGCCGCAAGCCAGCTTCGGACCAAGGGGACCCCATGACGCTGCGAGTGACCTTCGACCTCGAAGAGGCCGATCTCAAGTTCTTCCGCACTCAGATGAACAAGGCAAAGAAGGCCGCGAAGGATACGTCGGAAGCGAACGTCATTGCTGCCGCCAAGGATGCCTTGAAGGCGGTCAAGGGCACGCGAAGTCCGCGCTTCGTCACTGAGCGATTGAAGAAAATCGATCTCCTCACGAAGATGCTCGTCGACAAGGAATGGAATCTCGAGGGCGACGAGCGCGCCAACGTCGTATCAGCGCTGTCCTACTTCGCAGATCCGGAAGACATGATCCCGGATGACATCCCGATCATCGGCTTCATTGACGACGCGATCATGATCGAGCTGGTGGTCCGCGATCTGGCCGCCGAAATAGATGCCTACGCGGACTTCTGTGACTACAAGAAGACGGCGCCGAAAGGCAAGGCCAACCGCGAGGCGTGGCTCGCCACCAAGCGGACGGCGCTGTATGCCCGCATGCGGCGGCGCCGCACGCGGAGCCGCCGCCGCCTATTCTGAGGCCTCGCCTCAGAAAAGCAGCCCGGGGCAGGTCGCACACATCGCGTAAACATGCCCCGGATCCTGCAGGCGAGACAGCACGCGGATGGGTGCAGTCGCCATCACGCGAAGCTCGCGCACTGCATCGGCGGTCGGGCCTGCAACGGCCCCCTCTGCCCAAGCACCCACCGACGATGCGAGCAGTTGCTCGATGAACAGGTCGCGCGCAGAGCGCTCCGGCTCGACATAGACCATTTGCCAGCCCTCCACGCCGGCCGCGACGGCAGCGGCACGCGCAGCAGCGTCGATACCACCGAGTTCATCGACGAGACCCAGCTCATATGCGTTACGCCCGCTCCACACCCGTCCCTGACCGACCTCATCCACGGCTTCCGGCGCCATGTCACGTCCGCGGGCAACGATGTCCAGGAATCGCTCGTAGCCGTTCTCCACAGATTGCTGAAGCAGGTCCGCGAACGCTGGATTGATCGGTTCCAGGGGGTTGCCCGCGCTGGCGAGGCGGTGGGTGCCCACGCCGTCGCCGTTGACGCCGAGCGCTGCCGCGCTGTCTTCGAAAGTGGCAAGAATCCCGAAGATGCCAATGGAACCCGTAATCGTGTCGGGCTCGGCGAAAATTCTGTCTGCGGTCGCCGAAATCCAGTATCCACCGGAGGCTGCAACGCCACCGAAGGAAGCGACCACAGGTTTGCCCTGCAATTGGGCGAGTTCGAGCTCCTTGCGAACGACCTCGGAGAAGAAGGCACTGCCTCCCGGAGAGTTCACCCGCAGTACGATGGCCGCGACATCATCATCGCGACGTGCGTTACGGATGCTGGTAGCGGTGAGCTCCCCGATGGTGTCTGCTTCACGCCCGCCCGTAATCATGCCCTCTGCCACGACAACGGCGACCTTCCGCTTCGCTTCCATGAGCGCGATTTGCTCACCCTGACGCGCAACGCCTGCGTACTCGCGTAATCCGATCGCCAGGAAGCCGTCGTCGTCATCAGATCCGATCGCATCACGAAGGCGCGCGCGATACGCGTCGCGCGTCAAAAGCTCGTCAACGAGCCCGGTTTCGAGGGCAAGGCGCGCGAAATCGCCTTCTACCGAACGCAGCCGAGCAGGCATGTCGTCGATCAGGCCGTCGAGTGCTCCCTCCGGCAGCGCGCGATTGGTCGCGATCCTGTCTCGATATTCCGCCCAGAGGCCGTCCATGAGGACGCGCGCGGCCTCTCGGGCAGGCTCGGACATGTCGTCCCGAATGAAGGGCTCCACCGCAGACTTGTATTCGCCCACGCGGAAGACATGAACGTTCACCTTCAGCTTTTCCAGTGCGCTCGCAAAATAGGCCGTCTCGCTGGAGAAACCCTGCAGCAGTACCTGACCCTCAGGGTTCAGATACAGCTCGGTCGCGTGGCTCGCGAGCAGGTACTGGCTTTGCCCGAGGGCGTCTGCCCCGGCGTAAATCGGTTTGCCGCTGTCGGCAAAGGCGTCGAGCGCGTCGCCGATGGCGCGCAGGGTGGCGGGGCTCGCACCCGGGAAGCCGTTGACGTCGAGGACAACGGAGGAAATACGGTCGTCTTCGGCCGCACTGCGAAGCGACGAGACGATATCGCGCAGGAGGATCGGACGCGGCGCGTCCTCGTCACTCAGCAGGATAGCCAGCGGGTCCGGGTCAGGTGCTGCTTCCATCACGGGACCGTCCAGTCGCACGAGAAGTGCGGCACCGTTCGGCACGACGAGATCAGCATCCGAAGATCGCAGCACGGCAATGAAAATCGCGACGAGCACAAGCACAAATGCGAAGTTGGTCAGGAAACGGCGCAAGGTGGTAATTCCGGCACCGATGGTGCGGAAGAAGCCTCGGCGCTCTGATCGGGACTCAGACATACAAGGGCTCCAGTGGACCTAAAGCGATCTTAACAGCGCCGCGGGCGACTCAAGGTGCACGTGCGATGAGCAGTTCCGTGAGCGCGTCCATGCGATCGAAGTCGACCCGCCCGGGATGCGCGGGCCCGCCCTTCGCCCGGTAGGCAAAGACCTGCATGCCCGCGGCAAGGCCACCTGTGATTCCAGCGACCGAGTCCTCGAGTACCGCACATCGGCGCGGCGCAGCGCCACACATGTGAGCGGCGTGCAAAAACAGGTCAGGGGCGGGCTTACCGCTGGCGACCTCGACGCCGCTGAAACGCGCCCGTGGAAAGAATTCGAACAGGCCCGTGATGCGCAAGGAGTGCTCGATCCGCTCCGGTTCACTGCTCGAGGCGACGCACACAGGCACGCCGAGCCCGTCCGCGAGATGCGCAAGGGTCTCGGCAACGCCTGCAATCGGCAAGAGGGCCTCCGCGAAGCACGTGCGTTCTCGCCGCGCGAGTTCGTCCCCGAAGTCCGGCGGCAAGGCGCGGCCAAGCTCGGACTCGATCCGCTCAAGGCAATCCGCCATGCGCCTGCCGCGAAATGCGGTGTCCACCTCGCCCGGTGACCACGCCAGGCCGACGCTGTGCAGCGCCTCACTAAAGAGCTGAGCAGCAAGCGGTTCACTGTCGACCAACACGCCGTCGCAATCGAAGATGACGAGATCGAACATGGGCTGGCGATTCCCTGCCGGGCGCAGACTTGCACCGTCGTGCCGCTCGGGCAGTCTAGCGCCCCTTGAGCAGCGATCGTGAGACGCAACGCCGTGAGCGCCGAAGTAGAAGATACCGTTCCCCTTTACGGGGTCGGCGAAATCGATCGGATACTCGGACACGGGGGCTCGACCGGACCGGCTGTCACCGGCATATCCATCGATTCTCGGACCCTGGAACGCGGCGACCTGTTCGTGGCACTCGCGGGCGATGATCCGCGCTATCACGGTGCCGGTGGCGGTGGGCGCGATGGTCACGACTTCGTCGCGGCAGCAGCTGCAGCGGGCGCCGCGGCGGCGCTGGTCGCGACCCCGTTGCAGGTGGACCTTCCCCAAATCGTCGTCGCCGACCCGTTCGACGCGCTCTGGTCCCTTGCCCGCGCCGCGCGCGCGCGCCTCGCCGAGGACGTTCCGGTGTTCGCGATCACTGGCTCCAGTGGCAAGACAACGGCACGCGGCCTGCTTTCCGCCGCCCTCGAAGTCGTTGCGGGGCCGACGCACGCTTCGATCGGCAGCCTGAACAACCACATTGGCGTACCGCTGTCGCTGGCGCGTACGCCGCGCCATGTGCGCAGCGCCGTCTATGAGATCGGAACCAATTCGCACGGCGAGATCGGACCGCTCTCGGTACTCGTTCGGCCAACCGTATCCGTCCTGATCAACGTCCTGCCCGTACACCTCGAAGGTCTCGGCAGCCTGGCGGGGGTCCGCCAGGAGAAGCTGAAGATCGCCGAAGGACTCGAGGCGAGCGGATGCCTCGTGCTCCATGACGCAATCGCGCCGCCCGAGCGGCCGAGGCATCGGACCCTTCGATTCGGACGCACGCACGTCGCTGATATCCGGCTGGACGACCACGATGCTTCTGTCACTGTGCATCTTCCGGGAGGCGCGACCGTCAGCCACGAGAGACTCGCAGACGGCCCGCATCGTCGTTCGACCGCGTGTGCGGTGATCGGGGCCCTCGCCGCAGCAGGCTTTGACCCGGCCCCTGCGCTCGCCGCGATCGCCGCTACCGAACCGCCGAGAGGACGCGGTCGGCGCACCCTCCACGGCGGCGTGCACGTCATCGACGACGCATACAACGCCAATCCCGAGAGTGTCCGCCAGGCGCTTGCCGGCGCGCTCGAAGGTCCGGAAGGCCCTCGCGTCGCAGTTCTGGGCGACATGCTGGAGCTTGGGGAGGCGAGCGCTGCGCTCCATGCGGAGCTCGCCGATGCCTGTGTGGGCTTCGACAAGGTGTTCTGCGTCGGTACTCTGATGCGGGCGCTGTACGAAAATCTGCCCCGCGCGCAGCGCGGCGGCTGGGCCGCCGATGCGGCAGCGCTGTCCCGCGCGGCACTGCTGGACGCGGCTCCATCGGGCGCAGTGGTGCTCGTGAAAGGCTCGAACCGAATCTTCTGGCACGCCGGCACCGTGCAGGCGCTGTGCGCCGCGCTCGAGGCGAGAGCACGCGAAGTCGACTGAAGCGAAGGGCCGAATATGCGATCCGGTCGGCGGAGCCCCCGTGGCATACTCGACGCCGTTGGAAGAGGGACCTCGCTCAATGATCGTCGATCGCTCTGGTCGCCGTTTCCGCAATTTGCGCGTCAGCCTGACGGCGGCCTGCAATTATGCGTGTACGTACTGCGTGCCGGACGGCAAGCGCCTGCTTCGTGCGCGTGACGAATTGACGGCGCTGCAGCTCGTGCGCGGCGTCGAACTGCTCGTCGCCGCGGCCGGAATCGAGAAACTGCGCCTGACGGGGGGGGAGCCCTTCGTCACGCCCAAGTTCGACGAATTCCTGCGCGGGGTGATGAAACTCGGGCTCGATGACGTGAGTCTGACCACCAATGGCCAGTTGCTACCCGGCAAGCTGGACCTTCTGAAAGAAGTCGGCCTGCGCAGGATCAACATTTCCCTCGACACCCTCGATGCGGATCGCTTTCGCCAGATTGCGCGCGGAGGCGACCTCGAAACCGTACTTGCGGGCATCGAGGGATGCCTGGACGCGGGCATCCGAGTCAAGATCAACATGGTTCCACTGCGCACCGGCAACGCGGAGCAGATTCAACCCATGCTCGAATACGCACTCGAGCGCGGCATCGAATTGCGCTTCATCGAACTCATGCGCATGGGCCATCTTGCGCATAGCGCGGCCTTTGAGCGCGATTTCCTGCCCATGGAAGAACTGCTTCGCGTCATCAGCGAGCATCATGACTTCGAGCGCACCGACGCGCCCTTCGATTCCACAGCCGTGCGCTTCGAGATACCGGGCAGAGGCGTGTTCGGCATCATTCCCAACGAGTCGGAACCGTTCTGCGCGAATTGCACGCGCCTGCGCCTGTCCGCGGATGGCTGGCTGTACGGATGCCTGTCGTCTACCTCGCGCCACTTCGTCGGCGACCTGATAGAGGCGCCCTGGGATGAAGCGCTTCAACAGATCGAGGCACCGCTGAAAAGCGCGCTCGGAGACAAGCAACCAGTCGCCTTCACCGGCGGTGCGACAGTGATGAAGCTCATCGGCGGATGAGATCGGAGGCGCCGTGACCACCCAGCAAGTGCTCGAAGTAACGGAACTCTGTGGCGACGGCATAGGTCCCGAGCTCGAGGAATCGATCGCGACGATTGCCGATGCGCTGCCGATTGACTTCAGCTTCGAGAAGATCGATTGGTCACTGGCAACCCGTGAAGAGAAAGGACTCATCGCCATCGACGAGGCCGAGGCCTCCATGCGGCGAACCGGCGTGGGCCTGAAGTACCCGACGGTCACCGGTACGCAATCTCCGAATGCTCTGCTGCGCCGGCGACTCGATTTTTCGGTGATCTATCGACCGTGTATTTCGATTCCCGGCATCTCTTCCAACTTCAAGGAGAACGTGGACTCGCACATCGTACGGGTCGCGACGGGCGGAACCTACGACGATCCAGGCAAGCTCATCGGCAAGCATGCGGCGGTTTCGCTGCGCATGGTGGAGCGCGAACCCTGCCTGCATGCAGCGCACTTCGCCTTTCGCCTGGCAAAGAAGAAGGGGATGACCATGACGTCGTCCTCGAAGCACACCATTCAGCGCATCACGGACGGGCTGTTCGAACAGGTGGTCGACGACGTTCACGATCTTTACGACGCCGACGTCGAGCACCGCCGCGAGCTGTTCGACGCACTACTCGCCAAGATCGTCATCCGCCCCCAGGACTACCAGGTGGTTCTCGTGCTGAACGAGTACGGCGATTTCCTGTCGGATCTCGCCTCGGGGCTAGTGGGCTCGCTGGGAACCGGCGCGTCCGGCAACTTTGCCTTCGACGAGAACCACGAGGTGACCCTTGCGATGTTCGACCCCGCCGGCGGTACGGCCCCGGACATCGCAGGCCAGAACAAGGCCAACCCGGCCGCGATCATGCTGGCGCTTGGCATGCTGCTCGACCACGTCGACCGCTACGACATCGGCCACGCGCTGCGCCTGGCCATGCTCGGCGCCATCGCAGACGGGGAAAAGACAGCTGATCTCGGCGGCAAGCTGACCACCACGGGCTTTACCGAGGAGGTCGTGCGCCGACTGCCGGAACATCTGGCCGACGCCTGAAACCATGAACGCCGATTCCCTGTTCGAGACACTGCTCGCGGAGCAGCGTGCCCGCCGCCTGCCCCCCGTGAGCGAGTGGAAGCCCACCCGGCGCGGCGCCATCGACATCCGTATCGCCCGAGACGGGACCTGGTTTCATGAGGGCGAGATGATCAAGCGCGACGCGATGGTGCGCCTGTTCGCGACGATTCTTCGCAAAGAAGAGGAGCGGTTCTATCTCGTCACGCCGGTCGAGCAGCTGGAGATCGTGGTCGAAGACGCACCGATGATGGCGATCGCGCTGGAGGTGGAAGGGGAGGGCACTGCGCAGCGGGTGCTGCTGAGCACCAACGGCGGCGATCACGTACTCGTGGACGCAGGCCACCCCATCCGCGTCGAGGACCCCATGGGCGAACCCAGCCCCTACGTACACGTCCGCGATGGCCTCGAAGCCCGCCTCACCCGCCCGGCGTTCTACGCTTTGGTGAACGAGGCCTCCTCCGAGGATCAACAGGGACGGATCGGCGTGTGGAGCTGCGGCCTGTTCTTCCCGATCGGCGAGGTCGGCTGACCCGGCGCCCGCGGGGAAGGCGCCGGCGTCGAAGCATTCTCCAGGCTCGTAGTTCGCAACGCGGTGGAGCGCATGGATGGCGTACGCAGCCTCGCCCCCCCGAGTGGGGGCGCATACCCCACACTAGCTGCGGCGCTGGCGACCGATCTAAGCAGCACCCTGCCTGGCGGTCAGGTGTAAAGCGTGCTGTGGCTTACCTGCGCGGCGTTTCGGCCTGGATCGCTCCGCGCATTTTCGCGTGGAGGCAATACCCCGGGTGAGGGCGCCGAAGGGCACTTAGTTACATACCGGACCTCGGCGAACGGGCGCGGCAGCGCAGCCCCGGTGCGATCCGGGGCCCCGCGGCCGAAGGTCTCTACATATTGGGGTAGTTCGGGCCGCCCGCACCCTCGGGCACGACCCAGGTGATGTTCTGCGCCGGATCCTTGATGTCGCACGTCTTGCAGTGGATGCAGTTCTGGGCGTTGATCACGAACGACGGCGTCCCCGCCTCCTCGACAACCTCGTAAACGCCTACCGGGCAGTATCGTTGCGCGGGCTCATCGAACTTCGGCAGGTTTTTCTCGATCGGAATCGACGGATTCGTGAGCACGAGATGGCAAGGCTGATCCTCCTCGTGATTCGTGTTCGAGAGATATACGGAGGAGGGCTTGTCAAAACTGAGCACTCCGTCCGGTTTCGGATACTCGGGCTTCCGGACTGCGGAGGCTTCCTTGAGCATGGCGTGATCGGGAATACGGTCCTGCAGCGTCATCGGCAGGCGGCCGCCGAATACGGACTGATCAACATAGGTGAATGCGGCGCCGCCAAGCATGCCGAGCTTGTGCATGGATGGAGCGGAGTTGCGCGAGGTGTAGAGCTCCTCGTAGAGCCACGAGGCTTCGAACTTCTCCTGATAAGACGGCACTTCCTCGCCGCCCTCGGAACCGTCTGCGATTTTCTCGGCAATCGCCTCGGCTGCGAGCATGCCGGACTTCATTGCCGTGTGGCTGCCCTTGATCTTCAGGAAATTCAGGAAACCGGCGTCATCACCCACGAGCACGGCACCGGGCACGGTGAGCTCCGGCAGGGCCTGCAGACCGCCCTTAACGAGCGCCCGGGCGCCATAGGCAACGCGCGTACCGCCTTCTAGTTCCGCAGCGAACAGCGGGTGGTGCTTCATGCGCTGAAATTCGTCGAACGGTGACAGGTGCGGATTCGAGTAGGCGAGATCAACGATAAGGCCGACCACAGCCTGACCGTTCTCAAGGTGGTAGAGGAAGCTGCCGCCGGTGTTGCCCGCGGTCTCGTTGAGCGGCCAGCCGATGCTGTGCACAACGCGACCCGGACGATGCTTGGCCGGGTCAAGATCCCAGAGCTCCTTGAAGCCGATCGCATAGTGCTGCGTGCCTGCGCCCGCAAGGAGGTCAAATTTATTGATGAGCTGCTTGCCGAGATGACCCCGGCACCCTTCCGCAAAAATCGTGTACTTAGCCCGTAATTCATAGCCGGCCGCGAAAGACGGCTTCTGCTCGCCGTCGCGAGAGACGCCCATGTCGCCGGTGGCCACGCCACAGACGGCGCCGCTGTCGTCGTAAAGAATCTCGGAGGCGGCGAAGCCAGGGAAGATGTTCACCCCCATGTTCTCGGCCTGCTCGCCAAGCCAGCGGCAAAGATTGCCAAGGCTGATTGCGTGATTGCCCTCGTTATGCGTCGCGGATGGGACGAGAAAAGACGGGATCTTCACCCTGTTCGTGTCGTTGGGGAGATAGTAGATCTCATCGTCGGTGACCGGGTTGTTGAGCGGGGCGCCCAGCTCGGCCCAGTTCGGGAACAGCTCATTTAACGCGCGGGGCTCAATGACTGCGCCGGAAAGAATATGCGCGCCGATCTCGGACCCCTTCTCGACAAGGCACACTGAGAGTTCCTGGCCGGTCGACTCGGCAATCTGCATCAGTCGGCATGCCGCCGACAGGCCGGACGGGCCTCCCCCGACGATGACGACGTCGAATTCCATAGACTCTCGTTCGACCGTTTCCACCTGCGGTACTCCTTCAAATCAATCTCGAGTGACGCTCACGAAACGTCACGGCGGCCGTGCGCCTCCGCGACGATACGTTCGCTCTGGGACTTCAGGGCGGGGTTGGTACGATTCCGGGAGGTCCGTTCTCGACCTGCGCCCACCCGCGCACGCTGTCGTGCAGGGTGCAGCTCGCCCGAGTGCCTGCCGATTATAAGAGATGCGATCCCGTGCCTGCACGTGCGCGGTGTCTACGTTCCTTGACCGCCTCCTGACGGACCTTCAAAATGCGCCGCGTTCCGGGGGGATGACTGGCGATCGCGCGCACAGGGTGCGGCGCGGCATGCCCTTACCCCGTGGACGCACACACCCCATCCCTCGCGAACCCCAACGAGGCTCACGCATGAAAGTTCTCGTCGCCGTCAAGCGCGTCATCGACTACAACGTCAAGGTTCGGGTCAAGCCGGACAACTCCGACGTGGATCTCACCAACGTCAAGATGGCAGTGAATCCCTTTTGCGAGATCGCCATCGAAGAAGCGGTCCGGATGAAGGAAGCCGGCACGGCAGAAGAGGTCATTGCCGTTTCCGTTGGTCCCAAGGTCTGCCAGGAGCAGCTTCGCACCGCACTGGCCCTCGGAGCCGATCGCGCCATCCTGGTTGAGACCGAGGAAGAAGCGCAGCCGCTCGCGGTCGCCAAGCTGCTGAAAGCGGTTTACGACAAGGAGGCGCCGGGTCTTGTCATCCTTGGCAAGCAGAGCATCGATGGCGACAACAACCAGACCGGCCAGATGTTCGCAGCGCTCGCAGGCTTGCCGCAGGGCACTTTTGCCTCGAAGGTCGAACTCGCCGAAGGCCAGGTAAACGTCACCCGCGAAGTAGACGGGGGGCTGCAAACGGTGGCGCTGAACGGACCGGCGGTCGTAACGACCGACTTGCGTCTGAACGAGCCGCGCTACGCGTCGCTTCCGAACATCATGAAGGCAAAGAAGAAGCCGCTGGACGTAATGAGCCCTGCCGATCTCGGCGTGGAGGTCACGGCAACCGTGAAAACCCTTACCGTCGAGCCGCCGGAGGAGCGTCAGGGTGGCATCAAGGTCGAGTCGGTCGATGAGCTTGTAGACAAGCTCAAGAATGAAGCCAAGGTCATCTGAGCGGGCGCAGGAGAGGAAAAACATGAGCATTCTCGTCGTCGCAGAACACGACAACAACACCCTCAACCCCGTCACCCTCAACGTGCTCGCAGCCGCTGGTGCCATCGGCGGAGACGTGACCGTCCTCGTTGCCGGCAAGGACTGCGGCGCGGTTGCAGACGCCGCTGCAGGCGCCGCTGGCGTATCCAAGGTGCTCTGCGCAGACGGTGACGCCTACGCGCATCAATTGGCGGAAAACGTCGCGCCGCTCGTCGCAGCGCTGGGCAAGGACTTTGCGTATGTCATCTGCGCGCACAGCACGAACGGTAAGAACTTCATGCCTCGGGTCGCGGCCCACCTAGACGTCGCGATGATCTCGGACGTTATCGGCGTCGAGAGCGGCGATACGTTCAAGCGCCCGATCTATGCCGGCAACGCAATCGCGACCGTTCAATCCACCGACGCGATCAAGGTCCTGTCCGTACGCCATACCGCGTTCGACCCAGTTGCGGCGGAAGGCGGCAGCGCCACGGTCGAAGCTGCAACCCTGATCGACGACTCTGGGCTCTCCGCCTTCGTCAACGAAGAGATCGTCAAGCTCGACCGGCCTGAACTCACGGCAGCCCGCGTCGTCATCTCCGGCGGCCGCGGCATGGGCAACGGCGACAACTTCAAGCTCCTCGAGGGTATCGCTGACAAGCTCAACGCAGCCATGGGTGCTTCGCGCGCGGCTGTTGACGCGGGCTTTGTCCCCAACGACATGCAGGTCGGCCAGACGGGCAAGATCGTCGCGCCTGAACTCTATATCGCCGTGGGCATCTCGGGGGCGATCCAGCACCTCGCCGGCATGAAGGATTCGAAGGTCATCGTTGCGATCAACAAGGACGAAGACGCGCCGATCTTCCAGGTTGCAGACTATGGCCTGGTCGCGGATCTCTTCGAGGCCGTGCCGGAAATCGAAGGCAAGCTCTGATCCGAGCCTCGCTTGCGCAGCGTCGAGAAGCCCGGCACCTGCCGGGCTTTTTCGTATGCGCCCTTCAGGCGCCGCGGCGCCCCGTGTACCAGCGCACCGAGTGGGCGTGATCGTGCACCTTGCGGTCCACATCGAGGAGAAGCGCGAACAGAGCCATGCGCACCAGCACGCCGTTGTCGGTTTGCCGGAAGATCGCAAGATTGGGGTTGCTGTTCAGATCGTCGGCGAGTTCCTGAGCTTCACTTCGTGAGTCGCGCGGCAAAGGGTGCATGATCACGGTGTTGGGTGCGCAGAACTGCGTATAGATGGCCTGATTGACCTGGAACAGGCCGCGGTAACGGTTTGCCTCTTCCTGTGACGGAAAACGCTCCTCCTGCGTGCGCGTCACGTAGAGGATGTCAACGTCCTGAACACCCTGCTCGAGCTTATGGCATTCCACAACGTCATGGCCGTACGCGCGCAGCCCTTCGACGTACTGTCCGGGCAGGGACAATTCCGGCGGGCTCACCAGCCGAAACGACAGCCGGTCGTACAGACCCAGCAGCTGGGCCAACGAGTGCACCGCGCGGCCGTAGCGCAGATCCCCGATCAGAGCGATGCGCAGACCGTCGATGCCCCGGCGATTGGCCGCCATCTCCTCGCGGATCGTATAAAGGTCGAGAAGTGCCTGAGTCGGATGTTCGTTCGGCCCGTCGCCGCCATTGACGACCGGTACGCGCGAGGCCGTAGCGAACTCCGCAACCGACCCAGCCTCCGGGTGGCGCATCACGATGATGTCGCTGTACCCGGACAGCACACGAGCGGTGTCGTAGAGGGACTCACCCTTGGCGAGGGATGACGCCTTGATCTCGGTGGTCTCGCGAACTTCGCCGCCGAGCAGATTGAACGCACACCCGAAGCTGATCCGCGTTCGCGTCGAAGCCTCGAAAAACATGTTGCCGAGAATGGCGCCCTCGAGCACACGCGTCACGCGCTCACGGGCCGCGTAGGGGCGCATCTCATCCGCGACCGTGAATATGCGCTCAATATCGCCGCGCTCGAACTGCTCGACGGCGAGGACGTGGGCTCCGACGAAATCCATGATCTCTCCTTCCGTTGCGGCGACGATCTTACCTCGCCGCCGCGCACTCAGCGGTCCTGCATGCCGATCTCCATGAGCAGGCCCCGCAGCCAGAGATGGCCTGAGTCCTGGTCGGCCGAGGCGTGCCAATAGAGGTGCGAGTCGGGCTGCTGGACCTCGAAGGGCAGGCGCAGGGGCAGGAGCTGGCTCGCTTGATCCTGCACGAGCGACTCAGCAAAACCACGCGGTACGGTTATCGCGAGGTCCGTCCGCGCGACGATCGCAGGCGCCGTTAGATAGTGCTGCGAGCGGAGCGCGATTTGGCGGCGTACGCCCAGACGCTCCAGGGCCAGATCGACGTGGCTGCTGCAGCGTGGGCGAGAGAAGGTAAGGATGTGCCCGACCTCGAGGAAGGCGTCCAGATCGAGGCCGTCCGTAACCCGAGGACCGCCCTTGCGGGCAACGCAAACGTAGGCGTCGGCGAGCAGTGATGAATGCGGGACGTTGGGATCCGTGAGCAGCGGCGAATCGACGAGAAAATCGAGCGTGCCTCCAGCTAGTTCGCGCAGCACGTCGCGCCGCCGGAACCGGTAGCTCTCGATGCCGACGCCAGGGGCATGACCATACGGGTACTGAAGTGGCGGCGGGAGCAATCGGGCTTCCGCCTGGTCGCCGAGACTCATGCGGAAGATCCGCTCAGCGGTCCCGGGATCGAACACGCTGCGCGCCCGGATTGAGATGTCGACCAGCTTCAGCGCCTGGCGCACCGGCCTCCATCATGGCCCGCGGCGCGGCCGTCGGCACCATGCCGTCCCGGGTGCAGACGAAGAGTTCGTCCCCGGTGCAGGGACGCAGGCGTGCCAGCGCGCCGGACATGGCGGTTTGAGAGAGCCCCACGTCCTCGCCGGCACGGGTCAGGTTCTTCTCCTCGAAGATCGCCTCGAAGATCACAAGCAGGTTCAGGTCGAACTCCGATCGGCTCATGCCGTTACCGCTCCGAAACATGCTGGATCGTGCCCGGATTCTGCCCTCGACGGCCGCCTGAGAAAAAAATGAAACATTTCGGTCACAAATTGTTGAGGGATTCTGAAGCCCGTTCGTCCACAAGATAGGCGCTAAGTCCGTGCGCTGGTTCCGCCCTGTTCGAGCGGCTATTCGAACGGGTTCACGGAAGCCGGGCGTCAACGATCGGGCGTTGCGTCATGATGAAACTTTGCAAAGTAAATCAACCTTCTAGGGGGAAATCGATGTCCACGAGGCATAGATTCTTCAGCCGCAGCGCTCTCGCTGTGGCGGTTGCCATGGCAACCGGCGCGTCTACACCGGCGATCGCGCAATCGGCGGAAGACGCAGAACTGATCGACGAAGTGGTCGTCACGGGCACGCGCATCAAGCGGTCCGTGGATGACCAGGTCAAGGTCTCGACGATCGATGCCGAGCGCATCGAGATCCGGGCCTACACGAACATCATCGAAGGCATCACGGAATCACCGCTGTCCGGTACCAACGTGACCAACTCTGGCCCGAACACCCAGTTCGGGGACAACTCGGCGTTCCCGAACCTGCTCAACCTCGGCACGCAGCGCACGCTGACCCTGGTCAACGGCCGTCGCTTCGTGAGCTCGAATCAGGCGACGGTCTTCGTGCCGGGCAACGCCAATGGCGCTCAGGTCGACACCACGATCTACAACCCGGCGCTACTGGAGCGCTCGGAGATCCTAACCGTCGGCGGTGGTCCGATCTACGGCGCCGACGCCGTGGCGGGCGTCGTCAACCTCATCCTCAAGGACGACTACGAAGGCCTCAACATCGTTGCCCAGGGCGGCATGACCGAGCTCGGCGACGGCGAAGAAGGACGCTTCTCGCTCCTATGGGGCAAGAACTTCATGGATGGCCGGGCGAACGTGACGCTTGGTGCTGAGTACCTCGACACCGAGCTCGTCCAGGCCAAGCCGGGCAAAGGCGGTCGTCGTGGCATCGACACCTCCGCCGAAGAGTTCGTGACCCCGCCGTCCTTCGCGACGCAGCGCTCGTCCGTTCTCATCGGGGGTGTGAGCGACCCGCGCTTTGTCCAAGGCGGCGTGCTCGTCGGCCGCGCGCGCGGTGCAGGCGGCGCCGGGTCGCCCCTTCTGACCGAGGCTGACCGTCTCCGCGGCGACTTCTTTAGTCTCAATCCGCTCGCCCTGATCGGTTCATCTGCGGCGGGCGCCGGCAACGCTCTCACGATTCCGAACGTGGATCCGCTCACGAGCGCGGACTTCCCCTCCGTGGCCGTTCCGCTCCGCTTCCTGCCGAATGGCGCGCTTGCGCCGTTCAGCTTCGGCGATGTGCAGAACAACCCGGCTGAGCGCAGCGGGACCGTCGGAGGCGATGGCCTGCTGAATGGAACGGGTTCAAACATCCGGTCGGCACAGGAACGCGCGTCGTTCAACATCCTCGCCCGCTACGACATCACGGAAAACATCAGCATCAAGCAGGATCTGGTGTACGCCGAGATTCGCAACGAGTCAGCCGAAGGTGTTCTCGGCAATTCGGCGTACGGCAGCAACTCCGCTGGCAGCCGCGGCATTCCCGTCTTCGTGGACGAAAACCCCTTCTTCGGGACGGGTAACCTCGCCGTAGTCGACGACCTCGTCGCACAGGGTCTCACTCCCGATGATATCGGCGGTTCGCGCGCGCTCTACCTAAGCCGAGAGCTTTCTGACGTCACCGGCTTCTTCCGATCGGGCAACGAGTCCACGACCTTCCGGTCTGTCACCTCGGTAGAGGGTTCGTTCTTCTTTGCCGACCGCGACTTCAACTGGGATGTTGCGTTCATCTACGGCAAGAACGAGAGCGACAACTTCGACACGAATCTGCTTGATATCGAGTTCGCCCTTGCGACCGACGTTGTCGCTGATCCGACGACCGGCGAACCGGTTTGCCGCCAGCAGACCCTTGCGGCCCCGGAGTCCATTGCGGTCCGCAATCCGAGCCTCGCGTTCATCAATACGGGCGTATCGCTGACGCCGACACAGGCACAGGTCGATGCTTGCCAGCCGCTGAATCTGTTCGGCTACGGCAATCCGAGCACGGCTGCGTCCAACTACGTGACCGCCAGCAACGATTCAAAGAACGAGTCCGAGCAGATCGTCTTGTCCGCAGCCCTCGACGGCACGGTGATCGAGGTTCCGGCGGGCGACGTGCTCTTTGGTCTCCAGGCCGAGTATCGCGAGGAAAAGAACGAGTTCACGCCGGGACCGGTCTTCGGCCAGGGTCTGGCGCGTAACACTCTCGGGCAGAGCTCTGAAGGTACGCTGAAGTTCCTTGAGTACGGAACCGAGTTCATCCTTCCGGTGTTCGGAGATGATTTCACCTTCTTCGGCATGGATTCGCTCGAACTCCAGGGTGCGGCCCGCTGGGTGAACCGTGACATCGAGTCGGACAGCAATCCGCTTGCGGCCGGAGCAGAGGACGTCACAGACCTCAGCTGGACGGCAGGCGCACGCTGGACGCCGTTCGAGGAGTACGGCGTCACCTTCCGAGGCAACTACACCGAAGCCGTGCGTTCGCCGTCTGTGGTTGAACTCGTCGGCGCCGGCGTCACCGGTTTCACCGGTGGTGGCGACTCGGACTTCGCTTGTGACGCAGACAACATCGATGGCGGCCCGAATCCTGCCGTTCGTAGAGCGAACTGCGAATCTGCCTATGCAACGATCGGCCAGGCAGCACTGCTCGCCGGCGATGGTCTCCAGATCCCTGGTGGTACCGCTCGACCGGCGGCCGGAGGCTCGAACCCGTTCCTTGCGAACGAGAAGTCCGAGAGCTTCACGATCGGCATGGTTTGGCAACCGGACTTCGTGCCGAATCTGACCGTCGAAGTCGACTACTTCGAGATCAATCTCGAAGACCAGATCGCGCTGAGCTTCCAGGTCAACAGCTGCTATGACAGCCCGGCATTCCCGAACACCGAGGTGGGTAGCTTCCCGGTCTGTGACGCGGGCCTGTTCAACGTCGAAGCGGGCGGACCCTTCGCTCCGAATGCGGATCCGTCGCTGGGCTTCGTCATTCCAGAGATCAGTCCGCTCACGGGTCGCCCCGTGCCTTCGATTGCGAAGCCGGGCAATCCCGCCGACCAGCAGGCCGCTGGCAACCTTGCATTCATCTTCTTCCCGACGATCAACGTGGGTTCCGAGCAGTTGCGCGCATGGTCGGGCGGCATCAACTACAACTTCGTAATCGGCGATCTGATCCCGGGTTCGGGTGACTTCGGCCTTGTCGATATCGACTACGACATGTACTACCTCCAGAGCCGCAAGCAGGCACCGACCGGTGACTTCGGGCAGTTCTCGGACGAAATCGCCGGAGAGATCGGTGATCCGAAGTACTCGCACAACATGTTCCTGACGCACGTCCTGGGTCGCTTCAACCACCAATTGCAGTGGATCTACTCCACGGCCACGGTCGCTGATGACAACCGGAACGAGTTCAATCAGGCATGGGATTTCCGGTTCAAGGCCGTTAACCGCTTCAACTACTCGATCGGTTACGACTTCACGGACAACATCTCCGCGCGGGTTATCGTGGACAATGTCACGGACTTCCGTCGATTCCAGACCAACGACAACCTCGGATTCGATCCGCTGGGCCGTCGCTTCACGCTACGGCTGGATGCGAACTTCTAAGTTCGGATTCAGCTGAAAACAGTACTGCAGTATCGGTGTTCTCCGGCCCTCGGGCCGGGGAACACTTCCGCCCAAGGCGGTTCCCTACCGCACCTGAAGCCTCCTTCGCACTCGATCAGCACATGCTTGCGGTTGAGCCCCTGCCGGTCTTCATCCCGTACGAATTCACCATCGGCGTTCGCGATGCATGCGTCGCGGCCTGCCCATCCAGGCAGCCTCGGGTGGAGGGCCTGCGCCCGAGATTCAGAGGCTGAGGGTGAGGCGCGTGTAGACGAATCGACCGATCAGGTCGTGCGTGCGGGAGTCGAAACTGTCGTTGAACGCCGATGCAGCAAAGGGCGGGGCAGCATCCGCGATGTTCTGGACACCAAGCGCGACGCTACCGTCCAGTTGCTCGCGCCAGCGATAGCCCAATTGCACGTTCTGCCGGGTCCAGGCACCGATGGTTCGCGAAGTACCTATGAGCGGAATCTGCTCACGCAGACCGGTGACGTGGTGCAGGCCGTAGCGCGTTTCCCAGGGCCCGAGGGTCCAGGTGAGGCCCATGTTCAACTTCCAGTCAGGGAGGGCGCCGTTCCCTTCCGACGCCGCATCCTGGAAGGTCCCGGCGCGTTCGATCGTGCCGCTGCCAGGATCCAGTTGGTCCTCGAACCTGTGAATGTGGGAGGCCTTTACCGCAAGCTCGAGCAGTCCGTAGCGACTCGGCGGCAGTCGCCAGTTCACTGCCAAGTCCGCACCCGCCACTTCGCGCCGACCGATATTGAGATTCGTCGCCGTCACTGACTGCAGATTGCCGAGCGCATCGCGACGAATCCGGTCGGGAAAGCGCCCGCGCGCGGCGTTCTCGTCGACGATGAACTGGGCCGAGGCATCGACCACGTTCTCCTGCTCGATGTCGTAGACGTCCACCGAAAGGCTCGCCTGACCAGGCACGCCCGGCACGGCCCATACAATGCCCAGGGTCTGGCTGTGCGCCTGTTCGGCATTGAGGCTCGGATTGCCACCAAGCACGGTCAGGAACTGATTGAGCGTTGGATCCGACACAACCCGGCATCCAGGCAGGCGTCCGACGCTGTCCGGGCGCGCGCACGGATCGACGAGGAACGCAGCGGATTGCTGCGTCGAGAGATAGAGCTCGCGCAGGGTTGGAGCGCGGAATCCCGCGCTCCAGCTCGCCCGCAGGAGCACGGAGGTGAGGGGCCGCCAGCGCAGCACCGCTTTCGGATTGTGCGTGAAGCCGAAGTCAGAGTAATGCGACCAGCGATCCGCCAATTGCAGATCGAGCTGCTGCGCACCGAGTCGATTCGAGAGCAGGGGGATGAGCATTTCCGCGTGCACTTCCGAAACGGTGCGATCGCCGTCGGTCGCACCGTAGTTTAACCCTCCGACGAGCAAGCGCGCGGCCGCTCTGGGATCGGGATCGATGGAGAGCGATTCGCGCCGCCATTGGGCACCAGATGCGAAACGCACCATGCCGGCGGGCAGGTCGGCGAGGTCGACGACGCCATCGACGGCGACGGTGAGCAGTTCCGAATCACCATTGGCCCGAGCATCCGTACGCACGAAGTCGAGCACCTCGGGATCGATGGTCCCGGCGCCCCCGAACAGATTCAGGGGTCGGCAGGCCGGATCGGCGGCGCACACAGCCGCCGGGCCCAGGCTCGCCTGCAGCGCCGGACCGAAGAGCAAGTTGGCGAGAGACTCTCGGGAGCGCGTCCGGTGCTGGGCGGCGTGCAGGTCAACGTCCCAGCGCGCACCTGCCGACTTCACGCCGACGACCCAGCGATCGGTCTCTGTGCGATTGCGCTGCTCGCGCGCAGGAAGCTCCACGAAGCGCCGGCGCACGTCGTTCAGTGCGACGCCGAAGGGATTAAACGCGGCGTCCTCGGCCACGGTGAGCTCGATGGACTCGAAGCCCGTGAAGAGCGGAACGGGCGCGAGCTGAGCCGTGCTGTCGGTTCGCGAATGCAGGAGCTCGGCGTAGAGCGTCGTGCCGTCCTCCAGATCCCATTCCAGTTCGGCGAAACCGCTGTAGCGACGGGACGGCACGAGCGCCGTGGTGAACGCGCGGAAGTCGAACTTGTCCTCGTCCGTGGCCGCTCGGAAGCTTCCCGGCGTGGTGCCTGCGCCGCCCTCGCTGAGTACGAGGCTCTCGTCGCCGACCAGCACACGCGCCGGTGCCGTTGCGCTCGAGCGCTTGTCGAGGCCGCCGCGCGCGCGGTCGTCCGCAGAACGAGAGATGTCGCGATCCCGGCTCGCGATGTCTCGCTGATCGTAGAACTCCGCACCGACGAGCACGCTCGAGCGCGCACCCTGATGGCCGAAGAGAATCGAGTGGTGCTGCGTTTCCAGATCCCGACGAGAGGCGATGCCGCCATAGCTAGAGATGTGCAGACCGTCGACGCCATCGCGTGTGATGACGTTGACCACGCCGGCGATCGCGTCGGACCCGTAGATCGCGGACGCGCCATCCTTGAGGACCTCGATACGCTCGATGGCTGCCAAGGGCAGGGTGTTGAGATCCACGGCCTGTCCGCTCAGCGCATCGGTATTCATCCGGCGACCGTTCAGGAGGACGAGGGTGTGCGTCGCCGGCAGACCGCGCAGCGTCACGTTCGCCGTGCCGTCACCGCCGTTGGTGACGTAGGTGCTGGCCGCGTTGCCGGCGACCGCGGGCAGGAAGCGGAGAATCTCGGACAGGGACTGGTAGCCGGATCGCTCTATCTCGTAGCGATCGATGACGTCGATCTGCGCGCTGCCATCGAGACGCATGTCGCGGACGCGAGAGCCGGTCGCCCCGCGACCACGCACGACGACCTCCTCGAGCGCCAGAGCGCCCGGCGCCTCGACGCGCTGGGCACCCGCGGGAACCTGTACTTCCTGCACGGCAGCCTGCTGCGGGAGCGGACGCACCACATACACGTCGGCGCCGACGTGGCGCACGCCGAGACCGGTTCCCTGGAGCAGTGACTGCAGCAGGCGCATGCAATCGTCCTCACCGGACACTGCGGCAGAGCGGTGGGGCTCCACGTTCTCGCGGCGGAAGAGGATCGAGACATCGGCCTCACGACCGACCCGCAGCAGGGTCGAATCGAGGGAATCTTCAGGCAATACGAGCTCTCCGCACTGGGCCGCCAGGGCGGTAGGCGTGAGCGGAAGCAAGGCGCCGAGACCTGCTGCGCCTAGGACACGGCGCAGGGGGCGCAATGAGGGAACCCGCTGACGGCGAGCGGCTCCGGAATCCGGTATTGCCATGCAAGAACGCGAGGCAGTAGTGACCGCGAGAGTGTAGCAGAGGAGGAATCCGGCCACGGTGGGCCGGGACAGTGTCTCAGGTCGGGTAGATCACCACGGCCTGATCGGAGATTTCGACCCAATCGAGGGGGAGCAGTTCGCCCAACGCATCGAGCATTGCAGCCTGATCGCTGAGGCGAAGGACCGCAGATACGCGCCGAGCACCGAGGGCATCGTCGGAAATGGTTATGCGCCGCGGAAGATAGCGGTTCAGGTCCTCCACGAGTTCGGCTAGCGTTACGTCTGCATAGACGAGACGGCCTTCGCGCCATGCGAGGGAGGATGGTTCGATCGCGCGCACCGAGGTGCCTTCTCGGTTGGCCGTGATCACGACCGCCGCGCCGGCCTCGACGAAGCGGGCCTCCACGGGTCGCTCGCCCTCATCGCGGGCGCGTACCGCTACCGTGCCGTCCGTCACCGACACGCTCGCACCGCCAGCCTCGGCGCGCACGCCGAAGGCGGTGCCCAGCGCCGTGGCGCTGCCGTGATCCGTGCGGACCTGAAACGGCCGGGCCGGATCGTGAGCGACGTCGACGAAGAGTTCACCGCCCAGGGCGAGATCGACGTAACGGCCGGATTCGTCCATCGACCAGGTCGCAGAGGAGTCCGTGTTCAGAACGAGGAGGCTGCCGTCGGGCAGGGGCTGCTCGAGCGTCTCGCCGCGCGCCGTCTCCATTCGCAGGGCGTCGCCGGTCGCCCAGTTCCAGGCGAGCACGAGCAGCGCAGCACTGAGGAGACAGGCCGCAGCAGCGACGCGGGGAAAGTAAGAAGTTTGGACGGCGGCGGCTGGACGAGGAGAAGGCGAGCGCCTGCTCGTCGCGAGCACGCCAAGGCCGTCGTACAGGTCCGCCATGGTGTCGTATGCCGCGCGATGGGCCGGAGAGCGCTCGAGCCAGCGAGAGAACGCGACGCGATCCGACTGCGTGAGGTCCGGGGCGCGAAGACGACCAATCCAATCCGCCGCCTCGTCGAGGAGCAGATCATCGGGTCGCTTCCGTGCTGCGGAACCCTCCGCCGTCATCGTTCCATCCCGATTCGCCTGCCGGACACCCTTCCATGGTGTACCGGACGTCATGCCCGAACCGTGCGCCAGGTTGCGCTACGGTCCCGCCCGCGTCATGCGAGTGATCGTCGTTATCCTGTCACATAAACGAACGAGCGAGGCGATCCCTCAACTGCGTTCGCGATTAATTCGCAACGGAGCGACGTCTCGATTACCGGCTTCCAGGCGCCGACGGCAATGCTTCAGGGCCTGAATGACGTACTTCTCGACCATGGAGGTCGACACGCCAAGGGCTTTCGCGATCTGAAGATAGGTCATGCCCTGTGTCCGGTGCATGACAAAGGCTTCGCGGCACCGATCGGGCAGTTCGTCGATCGCGTCCACCACGAGGCCAAGCTGCTGGTCGGCGTCGAGTGTGCGCTCGGGAGAGTCGAGGTCGGCCGGGGCGTCCGCGACGCCTTCCTCGTCCGGAGTGAAATGCCGGCGTTCGAACTCGACGCGACGCAGATGGTCCACGGCGAGGTTCGCTGCGGTCTGGAAGAGGAACGCGCGTGCGTTGTCGAGCCGCTCAGGATGCTCCAGGCGCTGCATGCGCACCCAGGCCTCCTGAGAGATGTCGTCGACGTCTGCGTCCGGGCCGAAGCGACCCTGGAGGAAGCGACGGAGTGCGGAGCCATGACGATCGAAGAGGGCGCGGACGTCCCGCGCTGAATCGTCGGACATGAAAAGCGTATTACATGGACGCTGCAAGTTGTTGAAGCTAGCACACTAACCGAGGCGTGGAAGCGCGTATTACAGCTTCGCGTACGCTGGGCGACAGATGGAGCAGGCGTGGCGGCGTTGATAGCATGCGCTGCGGGCCGATACGGGTCGTCGGCGTCACTTGACAGAGCACTTGCGCATGAGCAAAGAGACCGTCCATGCACTGCCCGAAATCGATGCAGCGAGTGGCGCCGAGGCGCCTGTCGTCGCCGAGATCGAGGCCGCGCGGGTGCCCTTCGCCTATGCGCGCCGTCACGGGGTCGTTCTCACGGCCGAACGCGACGAACAGGGGCGGCTTCACGCCGCGCACCGCACCGGCGCGCGCGCACTGGCAATGGCGGAGTTGCGCCGCGTCGCCAGCGAACCCCTTGCCTGGAGCGAAGTCGGGGAGGGCGAGTTCGAGGGCCTCTTGGAGCGCTGCTACGCGCGTGACGCCTCCGAAGCACGGCAGATGGTCGAGGATCTGGGTGACGAGCTTGACTTGGCCCGGCTTGCCGACCAGGTGCCCGAAACCGAGGATCTCCTGGAGCAGGAAGATGATGCGCCGATCATACGGCTCATCAACGCGATCCTTGCAGAGGCGATCCGCGACAACGCCTCGGATGTTCACATCGAGACATTCGAGCGGGACCTCATCGTGCGCTTTCGCGTCGACGGCGTGCTGCGAGAGGTGGTCCGACCGAAGCGCGCGCTCGCAGCACTGCTCGTATCCCGCATCAAGGTCATGGCACGGCTCGACATCGCTGAGAAACGCGTGCCTCAGGATGGCCGAACGACGCTCCGGATCGGTGGTCGCGAGGTAGATGTGCGTGTCTCGACGTTGCCGAGCGCAAACGGCGAGCGCGTCGTTCTGCGTTTGCTCGACAAGCAGGCCGGCAAGCTCGATCTTGCCCACCTCGGCATGGATCACGACTCACTCACGAGAATGCGCGAACTCGTCTCGCGCCCGCACGGCATCGTTCTGGTCACGGGACCGACAGGTTCCGGCAAGACAACGACGCTCTATGCGAGTCTCGGCGAGGTGCGTAGCGACGCGCTCAACGTCATCACCGTCGAGGATCCGATCGAATACAACCTGCCGGGCATCGGCCAGACACAGGTGAACAACAAGGCCGGCATGACCTTCGCGCGTGGTTTGCGCGCGATCCTGCGCCAGGATCCCGACGTAGTCATGGTCGGCGAAATCCGCGACAAGGAAACGGCCGAGATCGCGATCCAGGCCGCGCAGACCGGCCACCTTGTTCTGTCCACGCTGCACACGAATACGGCAATTGGTGCCGTCTCGCGCCTGCGTGACATCGGCGTCGAGCCCTATCTCCTTTCTTCCAGCCTCACGGGGGTGATCGCACAGCGCCTCGTCCGGGTGCTGTGTCCAGAATGCCGGCGGCCGACGAAGCCGACGCCGATGGAATGCTCGGCCCTCGAGCTATCGGAAGATGACGTTGTCTACGAGCCCGTCGGCTGTGACGCCTGTGGCGGTACCGGCTTCCGCGGCCGTACGGGGGTGTATGAAGTGATCCGTATCGAGGAGCGCCTGCGTGAGCTCGTGCACGACGGCGTGTCCGAGCTTGAACTGGAACGTGAGGCACACGCACGCAGTCGTACCCTGGTGCAGGATGGCCGCCGCAAGGTGCTGGACGGGGCCACGAGTGTTGCCGAGGTCCTGCGCGTTTCACGCGAGGACTGAACATGCGATCACGATTGCCTAATTCGACCGAGGCCTTCTGACCCGTGGCCGCCTATGAGTTCATCGCCCTCGATGCGCGCGGTCGGCGGCAAAAGGGCGTCCTAGAAGCCGACAGCGTCCGCCAGATTCGCCAACAGCTGCGCGATCGTGGCTGGGCACCAGTCTCAGTGGAAGCGACCGCCAGTGCGAGCACCGCGCAGCAGGACGCGACCGGAACGCGATCCGGGTTCAGCTTCCGGCGCGGTCTCTCACCGCTCGAACTCGCCATCATCACGCGCCACCTCGCAACGCTGGTCGGCTCGGGTCTGCCGATCGAGGAGGCGCTGAACGCCGCTGCGCAACAGGCCGATCGCCCGCGCCTCAAAAGCATCCTCCTCGCCGTGCGCGCACGCGTGCTCGAAGGCTATCCGCTGGCTGCGGCGCTCGCCGAGTTTCCTGCAGCCTTCGATGATCTCTATCGAGCCACCGTTTCAGCAGGTGAGCACGCAGGCCATCTGGAGGAGGTCCTCGAGAACCTTGCGGAATTTACGGAGCGGCGCCAGGAATCGGGGCAGAACGTACAGATGGCCCTGCTCTATCCGGTCATCCTGATCTTCATTTCACTGCTCATCGTGGGCGGCCTGCTCGCGTATGTCGTGCCCGAGATCGTCGGCGTCTACTCCGACACCGGCCAGGAACTGCCCTGGCTCACGGTGGCGCTAATCGCGCTGTCAGAGTTTCTCGCGGCCTGGGGGGCAGCGCTGCTCGGCGCGGTGCTCGTCGCCATCGTCGGCGTCGCACGCTGGCTGCAATTGCCCGGTCCGAAGAAGCGCTTCCACGGTCTGCTTCTACGCCTGCCGATCACGCGGTCTTTCGTGCGCGCCGCCAACGCCAGTCAATTTGCCAACACGCTCGCCATCCTCACTGGCTCCGGCGTACCACTCGTCGACGCGATGTCGATCTCGGCTCAGGTCGTCCCCAACGTTCGACTGAGGGAAAGCATCGGGGGCGCAACTCAGCGAGTGGCAGAGGGCACGTCGCTGCGCATGGCGCTGGAGGAAGTGGGTCAGTTCCCACCGCTCATGATCCACATGGTGGGCTCCGGCGAGGCAAGCGGTGATCTGGACGCCATGCTCGCCCGCGTCGCCGGCCACCTCGAACGCGATCTCCAGCGCACCGTCACGGTGATGCTCGAACTCTTGAAACCGGGCATGCTGCTGATCATGGGTGGATTGGTGTTGCTCATCGTGCTGGCGATACTCTTGCCTATCCTCAATCTCAATCAACTTGTTGTCTGAAGGACATCCGTGAACAAACAGGTACGCAAGCGCCAGGACGGCTTCACCCTCATAGAGGTCATGGTGGTCATCGTGATCCTCGGCATCATGGCGGCGCTCGTCGTGCCCAATCTCGTTGGCCGCCAGGACCAGGCGCAGGTGACTGCCGCACGCAGCGACATCGCAGCAATCGGCAATGCCCTCGACCTCTATCGCCTCGACAACAACACTTATCCTAGTACTGAGCAGGGGCTCGAGGCGTTGATCGAAAAGCCTTCAGGCTTCCCGGAGCCGCGCAACTGGCGCTCGCCATACTTGCGCAAGAAACTGCCCGAAGACCCCTGGGGCAATCCCTATCAGTATCTGTCCACGGATCGAGGCTTCGAGCTCTTCAGCTATGGCGCTGACGGCCAGGAAGGCGGCGAGGGTACGTCCGCAGACATCCGTTTCGAAGACGTCTGAAGTTCTGGCGATGATCAGTCGACCTCGCCGGCGCAGCGCGCGCATGGCGGGCTTTACGCTCATCGAAGTATTGGTGACGCTGTTCGTACTCGCGGTGGTCGCAGGCATCGTCGTCATTCGCCTCGGCGGCGACGATCGCCAGGGGGTTGTCGATCGCGAGGCGACGCGCATCGCGGCCCTCATCGAGATGGCGCGGGAACGCGCGATGCTCGAGAGCGAGGAGTGGGGGTTCACGCTGACGCCGGAGACCTATCAGTTCCTGCGCCTCGATCTCGACGAGAACCGCTGGATGCCGCTCGCGGAACGCCCTTTCCACGAACGCGAGCTCCCGGAAGCCGTGACGCTGCGCCTCACCCTCGCGGACCGGGGCCGCATTGACGGCCAGGACACGCTCGTACTCACACGCGATCGCAGCGGTCCGCGCCCGGTGCTGCTTCTTCTGTCCTCAGGAGAGATGACGCCGTTCACGCTGCGCCTTGTCGCGGCCGGCGAGGCGGAAGACCGCACCCTGTCCACCGATGGCTTCGCCGTGGTCACGGCGGACGACCCGCAGGGAAGCAGCCGATGAGCGCCGCACGCGGTTTCACGCTTGTCGAGATCATGGTCGCACTCGGTGTCTTCGCCATTGTTTCGGTTGCCGTGTACGGACGCATCGGCGAGGTCCTCCAGCAAACACAAGGCCTCGAGACGCGAACGCTCGCGACCTGGGTGGCTCAGAACCGCATGAGTGCCCTCGCACTAGAGGTCCGCGGAACCACAGACCCGGTGCCCACAGGCCAGCGCACAGACGTTGTCACGCTTGCCGGTCGCAGCTGGCGCGTGCAGGTGGAACTCTCTGCAACGAGCGACCCCGAGCTTAGGCGCGTGGAAATCTCCGTACAGCCCGGTGACCTTGCGGCCGACGTAGAAACAACAGCAGACGGCGCGAACCTCGTTGGCTTCGTGGGACGCTACTGATGAGACGGCCTCGAGGCTTCACGCTGATCGAGGTACTGATCGCAATCGGTATCTTTGCGCTGATCGGCCTCGTGGCTGCCGCGCTCCTCACGCGCACGCTGGAGGCGCGCAGCCTGCTCAGCGAGCGGGCCGATCGGCTGCAGGACCTGCAGCGAGGTCTTCAGCGCTTCGATCGAGATGCCCTGCAGTATGCGCAGCGCCCCATTCGCGACAGTTTCGGGGACACGCAGCCTGCACTCGTCCTTGGCGCGGACGGGGCCCTCGAGTACACCGTACACGGCTGGCGCAATCCGCTTCAGCTCCCTCGCAGCGAGCTTCAGCGCGTGCGCTGGAGCCTTTCGGAAGACGGCGACCTCGTACGCGAGTTCTGGAGTGTCCTGGATCGCGCTCAGGACAGCGCACCGCGGCGCCAGACCGTGCTCAGTGCGGTCCGCGCCTTCGAGGTCGAGATCATAGACGGGCAGGGCGGCAGTTCACGCCAGTGGCCGCGCGAGGCGAGCAGCCTCCCGACGGCGGAGGCAACAGTACCGGGTGAGTCCCCCGCGAGCGGGATGCAGGGAGACGAGGTGCCGATCGCACTCCGAATGAGCCTTGATCTCGCGCCCTTCGATCGAATTGAACGGCTGCTTCTGCTCGGTGAGGCGATCGAACTGGAAGAAGATCGCATGGAGCAGAACCCATCCGTAGCCCCCGGCGCGGGCACCGGTGCAGGAGAAGCAGCGGACGATGCGGGCTGACCCTGAGCATCGACAGCGGGGGGTGGCGCTCCTGACTGTCCTGCTGATCACCGCCCTGGTATCGATCCTCGCCGTGAGCATGATCGATCGTCATCGCCTTGCCATTGCGCGCACGCAACAGCTTGTGGGCCATCAGCAGGCGATCGCCTACGCGCTCGGGGCGGAGCGCTATGCCCGCTCCCTACTGCGCGCGGACAGGGAGGAGGACTCGAACGATCCGCCCATCGACAGTCGGACCGATCGCTGGGCGGAGATCGAGGCCCCCTTCGAGGTGGCCGCGGGTGAGATAGAGATTCATGTCCGCGACCTCTCCGGTCTGCTCAACCTCAACAACACGGGGGATCTCGCTTCCCGGGACCGTCTGCGGCGCCTGCTGGCGGCGCTTGCCGTAGACACGGCACTGGCAGACGCGATTGGGGACTGGGTAGACGGAGACGAGGAAATTTCTGGCACGGGCGGCGCCGAGGATGGGAGCTATCTCCTGAAGGAGCCGCCCTATCGAGCGGGTAATGGCCCGCTCGCGTCGGTCAGTGAATTGCGCCTCTTGCCAGAGATGGACGAGGACACCTACAAGCGCCTGCTGCCCTTCGTTTCAGCGCTGCCGCCGGGTGCACGCCGCATCAACGTCAACACGGCCCCCGGCCCCGTACTCGCAGCGCTCGCACCGAGCATGACGCCTGAGGCAGCGGGCGCCTATGCCTTCCCCACAGAACCCTATACACAGCCCGGTGAGCTTGTCGGCCAAGAAGCAGGATTCGCCCCGGAGCAGGGCATGATTGCCGTAGCGAGTCGCTTCTTCGAGGTCATCGTACGAGCGGAATTCGGTGGCCAGACGGTTACACTACGAAGCCACGTCTTCAGAGATCCAGAGACCGCGCAAACGACCGTGCTGAGCCGAGATCTCGGTCAGCGCTTCGCGACCTGGGTGGCAGACACGGACCCGCTTGCCTTCGAGGAGGAGCAATGAGCCGCAACGCCTACGTTTTCGCGCCCGAGGAGACTCGAGCGCCTTGGCGTTGGTGTGTGCCCGGCGACGGCGGGGAGTTCGCCACGGGGGAAGGACTGGAAGCACTCGCAGCCATGCGCGAAGGGGAGGACCCCTCGGCGGCCGACGCTTTCGACGAGGTGGTACTTGTTCTTCCCGGGGAAACCGTTTTCGCGACACGAATTGCCGTACCCACGCGGTCGCGCCGACAGATCGAGGCAACGCTTCCCTACCTTGCAGAAGAATGTCTCGCTGAAGACGTGGAACTGCTGCACCTTGTCTCGACCTATCGAGCGGAAAACGGTGCGGTTCCCGTGCGCGCGGTGGCCCCGATTGTCCTGCAGGACGCACTTGAGCAGATCGCGGACGCAGGCATGCGCGTGCGTTCAGCCCACGTCGATTTCGATGCACTCCCCGACGATCAGGACACCGTCGAGATCTGGATCAGCGCAGCCCGAGCACTGGTCTCCTCCAGCCTGGCCTCCTTTGCCGTTACGAAGAATGACCTCCCTGGCTTCGTCGCTGCGCTGCTAGAGGATATGGACGATGCCGCGCGCGTGCGTATCAGCGTCACGGCTGACGCTGATGCGCAGATACTCGAAGGCGAACTCCGAGCGCTCCTCGCGACGCGAAGCGGAATCGAGATCGAGCGCGCGGAACTGGGCGGAGCGCTGCTCGCGTCCCTCACCGTCGCTTTCGCGTCCCGGGCTGCACGCGCGCAACCCGCCCTCGATCTGCTGACCGGGCCATTCCGCCAGGACCGGCGCAGAGAAGGACCACAGCCGCGCTGGGGACTGGCAGCAGGATTGCTCGCTGGCTGGTTCGTTCTACAGCTCGCGCTGGACGTTGGCCGAACAGCCTGGCTCGAAGCGCGCACAGAGACACTGCGTGGGGAAAACCTTGAGCTGTTTCGAGAGATCATGCCGAACCGGACGCGAAGCCCGGACCCTCGAAGGGAGCTCGAGGCCATGCTCGGTGACCGCACCGAATCGAGTACATCCTTCATGGGGCTCATCGGCGTGGTCGCCTCCGAGCTCCGCACCGTGGGCCAGAACACAACGCTACGCAGCCTGAACTGGAACGCGCAGCGGGGCGACCTCGCCGTCGACCTGACCGTTCCGGGCATCACGCAGGTAGATCGATTGAAGGCCGCGCTCGATGCCGGCGGCCACCCCGTCACCATCGATTCAGCCGTTCAGGAACAGGCTGGGGTGCGCGCCCGCCTGCGCATCAGCGAAGGCGGTGGACGCTGATGGCGCGCTATGCCGAATTCCGGAGCAGACTGAGTGAACGCACCGCTGCTACAAGTGCTGGGCAGTGGTTCTACAGCCAGTCCTCGCGAGATCAGAACGTGCTCTTGCTGCTCGGTGCTTTCCTCGCACTGGTCGGAATCTATCTGTTCCTGTGGACCCCGATCCAGGATGCGCTCAGCGTCGCACGGGCGCGCCACGCAGATGCGCTCGGCGATCAGCAATGGATCCTCTCGCACCGCGAAGAAGCGCGTCTGGCGACCGCTCAGACAGCGAGCGGCGGAGGACGCAGCGGTCAGGCGCTGCTTTCGACCGTCGCGAACTCGGCGCGCCGTACGGGCGTGACTCTCAACCGGTTCCAGCCAGAGGGCAACGACGCGCTTGCTGTGTCGCTCGACGACGTACCCTTCGGGGTGCTTGTCGGCTGGCTGGAAGCACTTGCAAGCGAGGAAGGCATCGCTGTCCGGCAGGCGAGCATTGACGCCCGCGATGAATCCGGACGCGTGCGCGTACGCCTGGTCCTTCATTGAAGCTGGCGCGCGGCAGCTCACCTGCGAGTCGCGAGCATTCCGGGAAAGCGGGTACCCGAGGCCCCGCAGCCGCAACATGGCGTCAGAACATCTAAGCCCCGTCGACGAGCTGCGCATGGCCGCCGATCGGGCGCGAGCGATCACACAGTGGATGACTCTTCTCGGCGTCCTCGAATATTGTGCCCCCAAGCGCACGTTCGGGCGGAAAGAGTCGCGGTAGTCAAGCGACCAAAACCGAGGGAGAGACGCCATGGACTTCGAGCTCAGTTCAGCGCAGGAAGAAATCGTCACTGCCGTGGATGCGCTTTGCGCACGGTTTGACGCGGACTACTGGCGCAGCTGCGACGCGGAAGGAAGCTTCCCGGAAGCATTCGTCGCCGCGATCGTGGATGCCGGCTGGCTCGGTATCGCCATGCCCGAAGCGCAAGGCGGGGCAGGGCTCGGGATCACGGAAGCGACGCTGCTTGCCCATGGCATCGCGCGGTCCGGCGCAGGGATGTCAGGGGCCTCCGCCGTGCACATCAATCTCTTCGGCCCGCACCCCGTGGTGGTATTCGGGACTGACGCGCAGCGCGAGCGCATCCTGCCCCCCTTGATCAAGGGCGAGCAGCGCGTCTGCTTTGGCGTTACCGAGCCCGATGCAGGCCTCAACACCACGGCGATCACCACCACCGCGACACGCACGAACGAAGGCTACGTCGCACATGGACGCAAGATGTGGACGTCGACGGCCCAGTCCGCTTCGCACATCCTGCTCCTTGCCCGCACGACACGGCGCGAAGACGCGTCGCGACCAACCGACGGGCTGACCCTTTTCTACACGCCGCTGGACCGCTCGAAGGTGGAGGTGCGCCGGATCCCCAAGATGGGACGGGCCGCTGTCGACTCCAATGCTCTCTTCATTGATGGCCTCGAGATCCCCGAGGAAAACCGTATCGGGAAGGAGGGTGATGGCTGGCGCTGCCTGCTCCACGGATTGAACCCGGAGCGTATCCTCATTGCCGCAGAGGCTGTCGGGCTCGGTCGCGCCGCACTGGAGCGCGCGGCGCGCTATGCGCGAGAGCGCGTTGTCTTCGATCGTCCGATCGGGCAGAACCAGGCGATCCAGCACCCCCTTGCGGAATGCTGGATGCAGCTGGAAGCGGCCTGGCTCATGACCCTGAAAGCGGCAGCACGCTATGACGCCGGCGCACCCTGCGGCGCGGAAGCGAATGCCGCCAAGTTCCTTGCCGCCGAAGCGGCATTCAAGGCCTGTGAGCGAGCGGTACTCACCCACGGCGGAATGGGCTATGCCAAGGAGTACGACGTCGAGCGCCTGATGCGCGAAGTGATGATTCCGCGCATCGCACCGGTGAGCCAGGAGATGATCAAGAACTTCATAGCGGAACGCGTCCTCGAGCAACCGCGTTCCTACTGATCACGCCCGGACTCGCGGTCGCTCGAACCTTCGTCGCCGGGCGCATCAGTCGCACGACCGCGGGCACCACGATGCGCGCGCGGAGTGCTCTTTTCATACTCGTCGCGAAGTGCGCTCTCAACGGCACCAAACAGCGCGCTTGCATTCGCTGCTGGCGCAGCGTCCTCCGAGGACTCGTCGTGCGCGTGGCTCTCGAAGAGATCGATCCAGAGGTCACTGCGGCGCCCGAAGCGCAGCACGGCCTCGAAGGGTTCATCGGGCCGGCCCGCTCGAAGGATGCCAAGGATGACCGCGCCGATGGCGATCGGACTCAGCACAACATCCCGCAGTCCGTCGAGCGCGAGCTTGAACTGGAACCGCAGAAGGCGCAGCAGCAATTCGCCATTTGACGGCACCTCGCTGAGCGAGTCGGCCGCCGATGCTTCGGGCACCGCCTCCTCAGCGCGCCTGTCCCCCGGACCGGTGCTCACTTCGGGCGCAGCTCGATGCGCGTGAGGGTCGCGGCCTCCACGGCTTCGCGCGAAAAGAGCAGGGGCCGGCTGTCGAGTTCCGCCCAGGGCACAAGCAGATCGTCGAAATGAGGGGAGGTCGGATCAGCCGACTGTCCAGGGCTGTTGGTCATGCGGGCGGCGTCCCACTCGCCGACATCGAGCACCATGCGAAAGGATGCGCCTCCGCGAACGGAGAAATCATCGGCCCCGTAGCGCGTGTTGTTGGCGGTTTCCCCGGACCCACCCATTGGCCGAGGCGATAGGCGCAAGCGCGCGGCCAGTTCGGAATCGGTGGCCTCGGCGCGGTTCGCAAGCGGGTGCTCGAAGCGGCTGCGGTGCAGATCGCCCCAGCGCCAGAGCTCAGGCGCCCAGCCGAGGCGACCGGCGACGTCGGACCAGGCGGCAATGAGCGTTGAGCGGATGAGCGTATCGCGCTCCTCGGTCGTGAGCAGCTCACCGGGGCGCGTCAGGGCACGCACGACGACGCGTGTGTCCGCGGGGCCGATGCGGTCTCCGATGTCAGGCCCGAGCAGCGCGGCAGAAACGGCGGGGCGAAGATGGCGGGCGAACCACACCTCGAACAGGGCCGCGGCCCCGGAGTCCGGAGCAAGCGTGCCGTCGAAGCCCTGGAGGAGGGCGAGCGCACGGCCATCGATCTCCTCGCGCGGCGTCACGCTACTGAGCGCCGCCGTAATCGCGCGCGCAGGCAGCGAAGCATAGTCGCGCTGAAGTGCGAGCGAGTCGGAGATTCGATGCTTCGGCTGGCGAGCGAGGACCTCCCGCACACGGTTCTGACGCCAGGGAGCGGTCCATTCGAAGCCGATGCGAACCTCGTCGATGGGATAATCGGGAGGAAGGGTGAGTGCATTCGCGGTTGCAACGAACCCTCTAGACGGATTGAACTCGACCGGAAGCGCGTCCATGTCGTGGAAGTCGCCCCACTCGTACCGGCCGTCGCCCGGGACGGGCAACAAGCCGTCGTGATCCGGGCGCATCGGCAGCAAGCCCGCAGGCTTGTAGCCGATATTCCCATCAACGTCGGCATAGACCTGATTCTCACTCGGCGCACCCCAGCGGTTCAGCGAAGCGACAAATTCATCCCAATTCTGGGCGCGCATGTAGTCGATGCTGCCGAAGTAGGGCGCCATCCCCTCATGGAGCCAGGCGGCACGGACGGCCCACAGGCGGTCGGCCTCTACATCCTCGAAAACAACCGGGCCATGGCGCGTGAATCGCAGGTCCACCGTCACGGGATCGTCGTCGCGCACTGCGATCTGCTCACGCACCACGCGCACGGCTTCTGATCCGTCGCCGTAGCGATAGCGCGTAGGGTCACCGTCGACAGTCTCGTAGACGTAGAGATCCTCCTGGTCCATCGGAAAGATGGTCAGCCCGAAAGCGATCCGCTCGTTGTGACCAATGGAGATGCCAGGCAAGGCCGGCTCGCCGGCCCCGATGACATTCAGACCAGGCGCCGACAGGTGCGCGATGTAGCGCAGGGACGGGAGCCCGTGCTGACGATGCGGATCATCGGCGAGGATCGGCCGGCCGGTCGCCGTGCGCGCAGGGCTCACCGCCCAATTGTTGCTGCCGTAGGAGATCTCCTCGCGCCACGCTGCGTCAAGATCGACGCGCGCAGCACGCGCAGGCGCTTTTGCATCAAAGTCCACCTTCGCTTTCGCAAGCAGGTAATCGTCGAGCACGTGCTCGGGCACGGAGCAGGGGTCAAAGCCCTCGGGCACTTCGGGGGTCCACTCAGGCTCGAGCGGCCGGCGCACCAGATCGGACTCGAGGTCCGCATCGCACAGCGTGCGCGCACGCAGGACCTCGCTCACGACGTTCCGCCAGAGCCCGTGCGAGCGGATCCGCACCACGTCCTCCGCCGCCCAGCGTGCAGGGCGATAGTCGAGCAGATCGAATTCGAAGGGCAGCGATACGGCCCCCGCATCCACAAGATCGACGTACGCGTTGATGCCCGCCGTGAACGACTCAGCGATGCGTTTTGCATCCGAGCCGTAGGCGAGCCACTCGCGAAACATGCTGCCCCGATAAAGGAAAAGGCGCGCGGCGCGATCCTGCTCCACGTAGGCCGAGCCCAACACCTCGGACAGCCTGCCAAGACCACGGCGACGCCAGGTGTCGATCTGCCACAGTCGATCCCGCGCAACATTGAATCCCTGCACAAAGAATGCATCGTAGGGCTGCGTGGCGTAGATGTGTGGCACGCCCCAGCGGTCAACGAGTATCTCCGCAGGGGCCTCAAGGCCGGCCACGCTGAAGCGTTGTGTCGCGGCATCTTCAGCGGGCGCTGGAGACGCGGCAAGCAGCGCTGAGGAAGCAAGAAGGAGCGACCGCGCGCGGCGTGAAAAGGCATGGAACATAAGATGAACCTCCCAACTCGCATTACAGCACAGGCATTGCTCGGACTGATGCTGATTGCTGCGCCAGGCGCCTCGGCGGACACGTGCGACTCCACCCGCCGGGAACTGGATACACAAATCGCCGACGCCGGTTCAGCGGATCCGCGCCACGACCGCTTTCAAAGCATTCGCTGGCTCAGGCAAACCCCCTTTCTTCACGCCGAACTGCTAGATGCGACGGACGATAGGGCGGCGATTCGCATCGTGCTCGACGCCATGGCCGAGCTCGATCGTGCCGCGCTCCTGCTTGAGCTGGGTGAGGCCGCAGCGAACGCGCCCCCGGTGCGTTGCTGGACGCAAGCCGTCGATCGCCTCCTGTCGACGCCGGAGGCGCTGACGTCGCTGCGCGCTCAAACGCCAGCTGATCTCTACCGCAAATGGCCCCGCGCGCTTGGTCCGTACCTAGTTGCAAAGCCTTTCCTGCGTCGCGGCGCGGCGCGCTGGCGCGCGCGCGAGCGGGCAGCGATTGCCGAGGGCAGGGCGGCCGCGCGCGTGGCTTTCAAACCGGCCGCAGCAGCGATGGGAAATCGCGCAGAGGCAATGACGGCCCTGACAGCCCGGCTCCGTGCGGCGCGCGCGAGGCATCCCCTTGCCTGGCCAGCGCTCCCGCCCGATCAGCTGACGGAGACCTTTGCGCTGTTCGCGCCAGCGCTGCACACCTCGGATACACGCGCGTACGCACGAATCGGTCGGCTCGAAGGTCATGCGGGGGGGCCGCGCGTCGACACGGGCATACCGATTGGGTACACGGAGGCGAGCTACGTTCGGCACGGCGGAAAAGTGCTCCTGCAGCTCACCTATTCCTTCTGGTTCACGGAACGTCCACGGACCGGTGTACTGGACCCCTACGGCGGCCCAATAGACGGAATCGTCCTACGCGCAACCCTTGCAGAAGACGGGCGACCACTGCTCTGGGAGAGCATTCATCCCTGCGGCTGCTACTACACCTTGTTTCTGCCAAAGGACCGCCCCATCCGCTACGAAGCGCCCGCGTCGAGCGATCCCGAGCCGGCCATCGTGCTCACCGCTCCGGACTCCAGTGCCCCTATTGCACTGCACTACACGCCGGATACGCACTACGCCCGGTTCATGACCGAGGCGACCGAGGAGGGCGCCTCGGTCGCGTCATTCGCCTATGCGCTCGCAGACTACGACGAACTCCTGCGCCCAGGCGCCACGCGTCCGCCCTTCGGACGCGACGGAATCTTGCGCGGTACTGCCCGCCAAGAACGTTGGTTCCTCTGGCCGAGCGGGGTTGCGAGCCCGGGCGCCATGCGAAGCAGCGGCCGACAGGCGACCGCATTCCTTGGGAAACGCCGCTTTGATCGTGCAGAGCTGCTCGGAGGGCGCTTGCGCACGGCGACGCCCCCGTAGTTGGGGCAGCGAAGGTAACCGCGGCTGGTAGCGCCACCTGGCCCCGGACTGCGGGACACGGGCAGCGCGCTGCGGGATGTTGCCTATATTTAACATAATAAATGTTATGCGTAATTATGGTTCGCATCGCCGGATGCCGAAACGGGTCCACAGCGCGCCTTCAGCGACACAAGACCGCTGAGCGTTCAGCCGCCCTCGCGGGACGCCCGCGCCGAACACAAGGCTGCGTTAGCCAACCACAATGAAATAGAACCCAGCCGCCCTCGGAAAATTCCGGCCTGAACTCCGTGCACGCCGCTTCGACGCGATACCAAGTCGTTGCACCTCAGGTCAGCGACAACTCCGCTTGTCGTGCGCATACTCCGCATCGCACGCATCGTCACGGAGCAAAGTTTTGGCCGGCAGCAGCCTTCTTGTCCTGCTCGATGACATCGCGACCCTACTGGACGACGTCTCCGTCATGACCAAGGTGGCCGCCAAGAAAACGGCGGGCGTCCTCGGTGACGATCTGGCCCTGAACGCACAGCAGGTCACCGGTGTCAGAGCCGAACGTGAGCTCCCGGTTGTCTGGGCAGTGTTCAAGGGGTCTGCGCTGAACAAGCTGATCCTCGTACCGGCGGCACTGCTGATCTCCGCGATACTGCCCGTGCTCATCACGCCGCTACTCATGCTTGGCGGCGCCTTCCTGTGCTTCGAGGGCGCCGAAAAACTCGCCCACAAATTCCTGCACGGGCAAGAACAGGAAGCCGAGCGCGCAGAGAAATTGGCCGCGCTGGAAGATCCGGATCTCGATCTCGCGGCCTACGAGGAGCGCAAGATCAAGGGCGCAATTCGCACCGACTTCATACTTTCGGCGGAAATCGTCGTCATCGCACTTGGGGTGGTTGCCGATGCCGATCTCGCCACAAGAATCGGGGTGGTCGTCGCCATCGCAACGATGATGACTATTGGCGTCTACGGACTGGTCGCGGCGATCGTGAAGCTCGACGACCTCGGCCTGCTGCTCTGCGACCGCGAGGGCGAGATCGCCAGGGCCTTCGGCGCCTTCATCCTGCGCCTCGCGCCCAGGCTCATGGGTGCCCTGACTTTTATTGGGACAGCCGCGATGTTCCTGGTCGGCGGCGGAATCCTTGTACACGGCCTTCCCCCGATCGCTGAGCTCCTCCATGCGGTCGAGCACATGGCGCAGGACGTGCCGCTCGGAGCAATGCTGGCTGGGCTTACCTTCAACGGGCTGTTCGGGCTGGCCTCCGGCGCCCTCCTCGTCATCCTGTTCGAGGCCTTCGCGAAGCTGCGCAGCGCATCGGAAGCCTGATCCTGGACGCACGCGCCCGCCTGACGCGGGTCCGCGGGGTCGCCGCAGCAGGCTGCGAAGGCGATTCAACCCAGCGATGCTGGAGGTACACTACCTGAGTGTGTTTCTGACGGATGATTCGAACGTGCCTCGACGGCTCTTGATCCTGCTTATGGCAATGCTCAGCATCGATGCTTTCGCCGCTCGAGCACTGCGCTGGCCAGAGCTCATCCCGCGCACGCTCGCCGAACGTCCGGTGCCGCCACCGCCCATCAATCACTCCGGCTTCGGACCGGATCTCGTCCAGCTTTCGCCCTGGGGCGATCTATCCATCGCGGAAATGCTGGTTGTGGAGCTCGATGGCGTAGACATCGAGATTTCCGGGTTCGTTGTACCGCTAGGGGTATCCGACGACGATCGAATCCGCGAATTCCTGCTTGTACCCTACTTCGGCGCTTGTGTGCACGTTCCGCCGCCGCCCCCGAATCAAGTGATCTTCGTTCGCAGCAGCGACGGCCTCGCCGCGGACCGGATCTATGACCCCTGGACAGTGCGCGGCGTAATCAAGGTCGAGGCGACACATAGCGCGATGGCCGCCGCGGGCTATCTCATCGACGCACAGGAGGTCGAGCTGTATGGCAGCTGAGTCGCGAGAGCATCGCTCAGACGTTCCGACGTCGATGGCGCACGCCCACGACCATGATCAGTGCGTCACAGACGCGATGGCTACCGCCGAGCGGATCTGCGCCGAACGCGGCGTGCGCCTTACGCCGAATCGCCGGCGCGTCCTCGAGCTTGTCTGGGGCAGCCACCACGTCGTCGGCGCCTATGATCTGCTCGCCGAGCTGCAGAAGTCGGACCCGTCCGCAAAGCCCCCAACCGTTTATCGAGCCCTCGACTTTCTGCTCGAACACGGCCTCGTTCACCGCATCGAGTCCTCCAATGGGTTCACTCGCTGCGAGGAGCCTGCCCTGCATCGCGTCTGCCAATTCCTCATCTGCGACGACTGCGGCCTGGTCCAGGAGCTGCACTCGCGGCCCCTGTTCGAAGACCTCACGAGCGCGGCGCAGGCCAGGGGGTTCGAGCCCACGCTGCAGACGGTGGAGATTCATGGCCGCTGCGGCGCGTGCACCAGCTGAACCTTAGATGTGGCGCCCGGCCCGGATTTTCACGGCGTTTGCGTTGACCTGGGCCGCTGCGCTCGGCGTCGCTACGTGGCTCGGCCTCACCGCACTCGGCACGCCCCGCATGGAAGAAACGCCCATGCGTCTCATGCTCCGGGCGGCCGGCGCAGAGCATCAACCGCTCACACTCGAATCAGCGCTCGTCGCCGCCGATATGGTTGCAGACGGCGCACGCTGGAAGCTCGCGCGGCCAGAATCCGGCGAAGTGAGAGATGCGATCGAGCTGCGGGCCGAGGACGCGCGGAAGCTCGAGCTGTTGCCAAGAGGGTTCGAGGTATTCCGCCTCGGCGGCGAGCCTGCCCTCCGCCTCGCCATGCCAGATCGTGGCCCCCTCACCCATCAGCTTGTCAGACCGTTCGCTGAAGCGCGCATGACCTCAGCCGTCGCCATTTTGGGGGCGGATCTACGTGAGCGTCGCGAGCGCCATGACGGGTCGAACATAGAGATGTGGTGGGTGCTTGCCGCGCACCCGCTCGGCGAAGCCGCACCCGACGTGCAAGTGCCGGCACTGGTGGCGCCGCAGTTGCCGCTACGCCGGGATACTACGGGGCGCTGAAGCCGCGCCGTCGAGACCGAAAGCATGTGCGAGCAGTTCATAGCTGCGCACGCGCTGCTCGAACTCGGGCGTAATGGTAATGAACGAGAAAGCATCCGCCCCGGTCGCAGCGGCAAGCGCCTCGAGTTGCTCGCGCACGTCCGAAGGAGTGCCCAGGATCTGGTGTTCACGGCGAATAGGCGGACCCTGGTGCGCAGCGAGCACGGCTCTGGCCTCCGCCACGGTCGGCCAGGGGCCGGCATCTCCTTGCTGCATGCGCAGCCGCCAAGCATCTCGACAGAGCGCGAGCTCTGCCGCCTCCTCTCTCGTATCCGCACACAGCACAAAGACGCCGAGGATCACCTCTGGCGTCGGCATGGAAGCGCTCGGTTCGAAGCGCTGTCGGTAGAGCTGACACACGTTCGTCGCCTGTTCTGGAGCGATGAAGTGCGCAAAAGAAAACCCCATGCCCAGGTGCGCCGCGAGCTGAGCGCTCTGATCGGTGGACCCAAGGAGCCAGACCTCAGGCGGATGGCCGATCGCCGGAGAGACGCGGACGTTGCGAAGCGCTTCCGTGTGGGGCCTTTCGCCCCGCACCCAGTGCGCACAGTCCACCACCTTAGCTCCGAAGTACTCCATCCCAATCTGATTGCCGTAGCTGAGTGCTGCTGCGGTCACCCCATCGGAGCCCGGCGCCCGCCCGATGCCGAGATCGATCCGCCCGGGGAAAAGGGCTTCGAGGGTCGCGAACTGTTCGGCCACCTTGAACGGTGAGTAATGCATCAGCATCACGCCCCCGGAGCCCACGCGCATATGCGAGGTCGCGGAAGCAATCCGAGAGATGAGAATCTCCGGTGCGGGACCCATCAGGCCGCTCGATGCGTGATGCTCGGCGACCCAGAAGCGCTCGAAGCCGAGCGCTTCTGCGCGCACCGCGAGGTCGACGGTCTCTGCCAGCGCCTGCTCCGGCGTTGCGCCGGCGCGCAGTGGAGACTGATCGAGAACGCCGAACCTCATTGCGGGCGCTGACTCAGAGCCCGAGAACGAGCTTGGCCATGATGTTGCGCTGCACTTCGTTCGAGCCCGCATAGATCGACGCCTTGCGGATATTGAAGTGGTGCAGGGGCGCATTCGCCGCAGACCAGTCGAACACCGGCTCTTCATTCAGGCCCACGCGCGGCTCCGGGTGCTGAAAGGGCAGGCCCTTCTCCCCGACTGATTCGAGCGCAAGCTCTGCCACCTGCTGCTGCAGCTCCGTGCCCCGACACTTGAGCATTGAGGATTCCGGACCAACGTTCTGTCCGGAAGCTAGGGCGCCAAGGATGCGCAGCTCCGTGAACTCCATGGAAGACACGGCAATCTCGGTCTCATCAAGCTTGCGCGAGAAACTTGCGTCCTCGAGCAGTGGCGCGCCGTCCGCCACGTTCGCCGCTGCGTACTGGCGAATGCGCCCGAGCTTCGCCTTCAGACTCGGCGCGTAGGCGTTCCCGCGTTCGAACTCGAGCAGATACTTTGCGCAGGTCCAACCCTTGCCTTCCTCACCGATGAGGTTTTCAGCCGGGACCTTCACGTTCTCGAAGAAGATCGTGTTGATCTCCTGGTGTCCTACCTGGGGGCGATCGAGCGTGATGATCGGGTCTACCGTGATGCCCTCCGTCTTCATGTCGATGAGCAGGAACGAAATTCCTTCCTGCCGCTTGTCTTCTTTCGACGTCCGAACAAGGCAGAAGATCCAGTCGGCGTACTGACCGAGCGTCGTCCAGGTCTTGGTGCCATTTACGATGTAGTGATCGCCTTCGCGGCGCGCGGTGGTCGCCAGTGAAGCAAGATCGGAACCCGAGCCCGGCTCCGAGTAGCCCTGGCACCACCACACGTTGGATTCCCGGATGTCGGGCAGATAACGCTCTTTCTGCTCCTGCGTACCGAACTTCATGATCACGGGTGCGACCATGGTGGCACCGAAGGGCAGCATGCGGGGCGCACCTGCGCGAGACATCTCCAGATCGAAGATGTATTTCTCTGTCGGCGTCCAGGACGGACCGCCCCACTCCGCAGGCCAGTTCGGCACGGCCCAGCCTTTGCTGTTCAGCCGCTTCTGCCACTCAATCTGCAGTTCTTTGCCGAGATGGCCGGTCGGGCTACGCTCGAGGACCTCGCGCATGTCCGCCGTGAGGTTCTCCTCGATCCAAGTGCGGACCTCGGTCTGGAATGCAAGGTCTTCGCTGGAGAACTCGAGATTCATGGCTACTCCTTGTGGGTCTGGTGCCCGCGCATGTGCGCCCGCGTCGGGTGAACTGATGCTTCCCTCGCCCTGGAGTATATCGAGGTCGACCGCAGATGCGCGCCTTGACCCCCACGGGCGCTCATGAGTACACACGGCCGCGCGATCCAACACGCGAATAGGGCACGGGGCCAACGTGCGTGACACCCGCGCGCGGGAAAACGAGCCAGGAGGGCGAGCATGAGTGCGGACGCAGAAGCCAGCGAGGACGCCGGGCTGGATTCGGATTTCGGTCCGATCTATCGCTGGTATGCGCTCGGCCTGTTGTTTGTCGTCTACATCTTCAACTTCATCGATCGCCAGATCCTCGCGATCCTGCAGGAGTCGATCAAGGGCGAGCTGGGGCTTTCAGACACGCAGCTCGGCCTGATGGGCGGTCTCGCCTTTGCCGTCTTCTACACGTTTCTGGGCATTCCCATCGCGCGCCTCGCAGACCGGGGTACGCGGCGCAACATCCTCGCCGTGAGCCTGACCATCTGGAGCGTGATGACCGCCGTGTGCGGCCTGGCCGTGACGTTCTGGCAATTGCTCGCCTCCCGTATCGGAGTGGCCGTGGGCGAGGCTGGAGGCTCCCCGCCAGCGCATTCGATGATCTCCGACATCTTCCCTGCGCATCAGCGGGCGACGGCGCTTGGCATCTATGCCCTGGGCATCCCGGTCGGGACGATGTTCGGCAATCTGCTGGGCGGATGGATCGAAGAAGCCTTCGACTGGCGCACGGCATTCATGGTGGTGGGTCTGCCCGGGGTCGCGCTCGCGCTGATCGTCCGACTGACCCTGAAGGAGCCTCGCCGCGGCGCGAGCGAAGCACGTCAGATCGAAACGCAGGGCGACGCGCCTCCGATCCTCGACGTGTTTGCGGCGCTCTGGCAGCGCCGAAGCTTTCGCTGGATGTCACTTGGAGGCGCCCTGCACGCATTCGTGGGTTACGGCGTCGGCTACTTCATCCCGCCCTTCTTCATTCGCAGCCACGACTTCACGCGCGGCGAGATCGGCGAGGCTCTGTTCTGGCTGGGCATTCCCGGCATGCTTGGAACCTTCCTCGGAGGTTGGCTGGGCGACCGTCTCGCTAGCCGCGACGTGCGCTGGTATCTCTGGCTGCCTGGACTCGCAACTCTCGCTTCTGTCCCGTTCGCATTCTGGGTGTACACCAACGACGACCCCTGGGCAGCGCTCTGGGTGTATGCAATCCCGGTATTCCTCGGCTCCTACTATCTCGGACCGACCTTCTCGATGACGCAGTCGCTCGTAGGCATCCGCATGCGGGCGCTCGCCTCGAGCATTCTGCTGTTCATCCTCAATCTGATCGGCCTCGGCCTGGGCCCTCTGTTCGTCGGAGCAGTCAGCGACTTCCTCGCGCCCGAATACGGCTCCGAATCACTGCGCATCGCCCTCGTCACCGTGCTCGCGTTCAACGTGGCGTCGACCGGCTTCTATCTGCTCGGGGCGCGCTCGCTGAAGGCTGATCTGGCCCGATCGCACGAGCTCGACTGAGGCGCACGGCGCGGTCCCCGCGCCGCGTCAAAGGAACAAAACACACACCCTTCCCTCCCCCGTTCAGGGGGGAGGCCCCCGTTCAGGGGGGAGAGCCCTGCGGCACGTGCACTGTCAAATGCTGCGGAGCCATCAGGGGGAACACTCATGCGCCACTGTTCACTTCAGCGTCTGTTTGCGCTGCTCTTCCTTTCCATGGGCCTCGTTGGCTGCAGCAATGACGGGGGCACGAGCGTCGTCGAGCCCATCGCCGTCGCTACGCAGCAGATCACGGTCACGCCATCGCTCGGCCGCACGCGGGGCGCTGGTGTTCAGGCCGTCCAGCCCGACGGCACCGCCCTCTCGGGCGAAGTGGATACGGGCGGCGACGGCAAGGCCATCCTCGAAATTCCAGCCAACTACGGCGGTCCGCTCATCATCGAGATGCGCGGCAAGGCAGGCGCGACCTACTTTGACGAGGGCAGCGGCCAGGAAGAGGACTTTCCAGCGGGACAGCAACTGCGCGTCGCGCTGGCGACGCCCACGGAAGAGGTCGGCTTGAGCATCCTCACGGAGCTCGCAGTGCGACTGGCAGAGGCGACGGGGGAAACGCTTGACGCTGACGTGATCAGCGCCGCGAACGAGCGCATTCGCGCTGCTCTGGCGCCGGAGGTCGAAAACCTGCTGACGCCTCCGACAGTCGTGGACAGTGCGACTGCGGCCGGCAGCATCGACGATTCCGACGCCGGGCGCCTGGCCGCGCGCCTGGGGGCACTCGCCATGCTCGCGACCAGCGACACGGCGCCCGCGCTGACGATCCTGCAACAGCTGGCCGATGACGTCGGCGACGGCCTCATCGATGGCGTCGGTGCTGATGGCGCAATCACTGATCCGGTCTATCTGCCCGCCACCTTCGCCAGCGATTTCGTCACGGCAGTACGTGATTTCGCGGCTTCATTCGGTACCGACGCACTGCAGACCTCGGCGGCCGACGCGATCGCAAGCGTTACCCTGGACGCCTCTGATAGAGATGATGAAAACGGCGGAGACAACGCCAGCGGCGACGGCGCGGGCGAAGGCGCAGCCGGCGCCTGCGGCAGCAACGCAGGGCCGATCACGGAGGCAGGAGTGGATCTCGACTTCGTGACGAACTGCGCTGGCACCTACACGGTGACGGAGACAACGACCGGCACGCATGCAGGCAAGTCCGTCACGATCGGCGCGGACGGCACGATCAACTTCGATACGGGCGTCGCCTTCACCGCTGACCGTATCGTCGCGATCTTCGATCGCATTTCCGTCGACCGCCGCATCCAGATCAACTATGGCGCCGACGACGACGCGGACGTCGTCCAGCTCTTCCTGAACGAAGCGCTCGATTCGGTTGTGCGCATCGTCTATCGGAACCGCACGAACGGCATCGAGATCGACGTGAACGTCTCCGACGATCCCAATGCGGTTGCTGAAAGCGATAGCGCGGAATCCGGTGGCAGCGGCGATTCGGGCGATGGCTCGAACACCGACTCGGATGCGGACTCGGATGCGGACTCGGGATCTGACGACAGCAGCGACCCGACGGACGGCACGAGTACCCTCGACCCGGACGGCGACGGCATCAACGGAACAACCTCCGCCGGTACGGTTGCCAGCGCGTTCATTGATTCCTACACGCTCGTCTACAGCGACCTCAGCGCCGACAATGACCGTGATCCATTCATGGACGGTGAAGAGGTCGCCGTGACGATTTCCGCAGACGGCTCGATCACGATCGGCTCGGTCATGCTTTCGAACCCCTTCAATCGATCTCTTTCCATGGACGGCTCTCCACACCTTCCGGAGATCATCTGGTACGACGCGAGCTCGGATCTCGAGTACGCCCTGTCCGACAACGCGCGTTCGACCTTCAATGAGATCAACGTCGGCGATGCGTCGATGCCCCAGGGGACCTTCGGACTACCGGGCTTTCTCGGCCAGCTGAAGGAACCGGAACCTCCGGTATCGGCCTCGATCGCGCCGTTCGTGGGCACCTACACCGTGAAGCTCCTGACAAAGTGCGGCACCGATCAGGATTGCCCGAGCGTCAAGGCGCTTGGCGAGCAGGTCACGATCGTGATCAGCGCCGAAGGACAGATCATGATCGACGGCGAGATGTTCGATCCGAACGCGGATTCCGTGAATTTCTTCGACGCCACGACCGGGAGCGTGGAACCGCTGCTCTCACTGAACATCACCGAGTCCGAGGACCGGACGCTGGGCATCAAGCTCTACGTGGATCAGGGGGAGATCGTGGCGCTCCAGATGCAACGCTCGGTTCGAATCTCGCAGTTCTCCTCCCGCAATTTCACCGTGTACGGAGAACTCGACCCATTACCGGACGGCTTCACTGAGTACTTCGCGGATTTCATCGCGCTCGCGCCTCCGGAAGCGATTGTCGAAATGGTGATCATCGAAGACAACGCGTCGAACACGACATCTGCAGACTTCGCGGCGTCCGTTGCATTCGGTGCTCCGAGCTCCCTGTGCCGGAGCTTCCTGATCGGCGGGGAAGTGCCGACAGGCGACTCCACCGGATCGCGACCCAGCTTCCGTTGGACGACAGCAAACGGACCGGTGCCGACCTTCCGGGACTGGGCATATCGATCGGGCACGCTGCTTGTCACCGAGGGCGCTCGGACCCTTGGCTTCAATGGCGGTCAGTTCACGCTCGAGGCAGATCAGACGACGATCACATACGAGGAGGGCTTCACCAGCGCCGCGACCCGCTTCGTCGAATCGCCGACGCAAACGGCCACCAACAACCCAGCGCTCATCGCCACGACGTGCGCGGACTACGCCTCCATCACGCTCGATATCAGATTCGAGGAACAGCAAGCGGGGACCGTCAGAATCCGGGACACGGCAGCCGACGCCCTCGTTTTCGAACGGCTGTATCTGGCCACGCAAGACGGCTTCGAGACCAGCTTCAGCGGCATGTTCGTGAACGGAACTCAGTTCGAGGTCGAGGTTGAGGGCTTCACCAGCAATACCGGCACGTGCAGCGTGTCCGAGAGCGGCACCGGAACGCTCGAATCAGACGTGACGGTTGCCGTCACCTGCTCCGGCCCAACCTGAGCAAGCGCCTTCCGGCGGCCAGAAATGGCTGCCCGGGATTTTTGAGCTGCGGAAATCGCGTATGCGCGCGAAGAGCAGCTTGACGGTTCGGCGGCAACGGACGGCCGCCACGAAATGCTTCATGACGCCCCGGGACGGGGCGTCATGTCGTGCCAGGTCAGTGCTCGGCGTCATCCATGTTCGCGAGAGAGAGGCCCGCGAACCAACCGAACAGCGTGAAGAGAAGGGTGTAGGGGAGAATCTGGCCCATCCACCAACCGGAGGCGAGCCCCACCACAAGCCCGATAACGACCCAGATCCAGGCGGCAGCGCCACCCTTGCTTTCGGCAGACATACTGCGCTCCTTCAGAAAATAAGCGATTGGTTGAATCCTGCTGACATCAGCCGACCAGTGCACGGCCAACGACCTTCAGCGCGAGCGTCTCCTCGGCACCTTCGAAGATCGAGAGCACGCGGGCATCCGCCCAGTAGCGTGACACCGCGGTTTCCTCGGCGTAGCCCATGCCGCCATGAATCTGCAGTGCTTCACGCGTCACCCACTCCGCCGCTCGGCAAGAGAAGAGTTTGACCAGGCTCGCCTCCATCTGACCTTCGCCCGCATCGAGCTGGTCACCAACCTCAAGCGTCAGCAGGCGCGACGCGATCAGATGCGTCGCCATGCGGGCGAGCTTGATACGCGTGAGGCCGTACGCTGCGACTGGCTTGCCGAACACAGTGCGATCCTGCGCGTAGTGAAGCGCCTTCTCATAGGCCGCGCGCATGAGCCCATTGGCCCGCGCAGCCGTCTGGATCCTGCCGCCGGAGAACCCCCGCATTTGATGATAGAAGCCCTTGCCTAGGCCATTCTCGCCGCCAACCACATGAGAGTCGGGCACGAAGAATGCGTCGTAGAACATCTCGTAGGAATGCATGCCGCGATAGCCGACGGTCGAGATTGCACGGCCCGAAACGCGGCCGCCGCGTGGATTCTCGTACTCGAAACTGTGCGCGTCGGTACTCGGCTTCTCGACCAGGAACAATGTCAGTCCGCGATGGCCCGCGGCGGGATCCGGATCCGTCCGGGCCAGCACGAGCAGCAGGCCTGCCTTGCCCGCAAAGGTGCACCACGTCTTGGCGCCATCGAGCTGCCAGCCGCCTTCGACACGCGTCGCACGCAAAGACACTGCAGCAACGTCCGAGCCCGTATTCGGTTCCGTAACAGAGATGGCCACGAGTGGGTCGCCAACGGCGATGCGCGGCAGCCAATGAGACTTCTGTTCATCGGTGCCACCGGCCAGCAGTGCGCGCGCCATGATTTCCGGGCGCGTGATCAGACTGCCGGCCGCACCGAGCGACGCTCGAGACAATTCTTCGGTCGCGACAATCATGCCGACCGAGTCCTCGCCATCATCCGGCAGCAGGCCGCCGAAGCGCTCGGGGACCGACAGGCCGAAGCAGCCGAGTTCACGAACGCCGCTGATGATTTCGTCAGGGATCATGAGATCTTCGCGGTGAATCGCCTCGGCGCGCGGTGCGACGACCTCATCGGCAAAGCGTCGGAACGTATCGGCCATCATGCGCTTCTCGTCGGGCAACTCGATCGCCGCGGGCTCCCCTGCGAGCGGTAGCAGAGCCTCACCGAGCGCCTCCATGACGGGGGCGGAAAGCGCGCGCTGCAGGGTCGCGTCGAGCCGACCGGCGAGGGGCGCCTCGATCGCCTCGCGCGTCAATCCGAAATCGCCTGCACGCATGCCGATTCGCGTGCGCAGCTCGCTCACGGCTTCCGCAACGAAGAGCCCGGCCATGGCCTGTGCATGTCCAGGCGCCTGCAAATGCGCCCAGCGAAGGATGGCCGCGGCTGCGGAGAGATGCGCACGCAGGAAGGCGAGGTCGTAGATCTGCAGCTGGAAGTCGTCCGCATCCCCGCTGCCGGCTTCTCGCCGCTCCGCGACGGCACCGCGCACGTATGCAAGGGCGTCCTGCAGCCGTGCCTCTGCGTGCGAAAGGGCGTCATCGAACGCCGCCAGCTCGCCGGCGCCGTCATCAAGGGAAACTGCTGTGCTCACGGCAAGGCTCCCGGGCTTGGTCAGCACGCGATGCTAGCAGGGCATGCGCCCCGGTCGAAGAGCACGCGCACGGATCTAACGGAGCTGGACCGCGTCGACTGCCGCCGCCCGCGATGACCGCGTCTAGCTCTGATCCGGGAATCGCATGCGGCGGTGGCGCGGGCGCTCGTCCCGCTTCTCGGCATGTATTTCGGCAAGCGCTTCCATCTGGGCCGGCGTCAATATCCCTGCGAGCTGGGCGTCGGTCTCGGAACGGATGACGGCCATTTTCTCCCGAGCGCGCGCGCGCATTTCGTCACGCTCGAGGTTGTCCTCGCGCAGCGCGGCGAAGAAGGCCCGTCCGTCCGCGCGCGATGCCGCGAGAATCTTGCGTACGGGATCAATCTGCGAATCCGCAAGCTCCAGTCGCGCCGCTAGCGTGTCGAAGCGCTCTTCGGCGCGCTCCTTGCGCCGCTCGCTGCGCCGCTCACTGCGGCGTTCGCGCATCACGGTCAGCTGTTCCATCTGAGCCGGGGTCAGCACCTCGGCGAGCTGCGCATCGGTATCGCTGCGAAGCGCGTCCAATGCTTCACGGCGATCATCCGCCGAGCCTGCGCGCATTGCCCGCGCCCGAGCACGGCTGCCCTCAAGAATCGGACGTACGAGATCGATCTGATCGTCCTCGAGCGCCAAACGCTCCGCCATCCGTTCGATGTGGCGCTCCATGCGCGCCGGCGACTCGCCATCATATCGACTCGCCTGCACCGGGAACGCTACAGCGGCAGCAATCACCAGGGTGCCTATCGCGGCTAAAGGGGCATACGTTCGCTTTCTCGTCATGTGCGTGTCTCCTTTGAATCGGCTAGGCCCCGCGGGCCCACCAAGGGGGCGCTACCGCGGCATGCGCCCAGCGGCAGCACGGCCTACGTTGCATGCGCAATGCGCAGACCCTGCGCTTGAATCGAGGAGAAAGCGTGAAGCGCGATGCGCCCTGCGCGCGTCGCGGGCGGCGGCCCGTATGATCGCTCCATGGACATCCGCCCGCCAAGATCATGCGCTTCGGTCTGACCGCGCGCGTCGTGACGACGGTCGTCGCGCTTGCAGTGGGTGTCGTTGCCGTGGACGCGCTCGTCACGCGCTGGGCATTCCAGGCGCGCTTTCTGAGCTATGTGAGCGAACAGGAACGGGACTCGCTGGAACGCCTCGCAGAGACCTTGGCTGCGTTCCATGACGAGGAAGGGAGCCTGAGTGGGCTGTCCGAGCCACACACCATGCTTCGAGTGCTGCGTCGGGCATTTGTTGCAGAAAGCAGGCGCGGATCGCGCCGCACGCATACGAGCTGGGACAACGCCCCCTCCGACGTTCCACGCGAACGCTTCTGGAGAGGGAGCAATGGCATGCGCGCCGATGAACCAACACCGGGACTGGACTCGGAGCCAGACCCGGACCCGAACCCGGACCCGGACCCGGACCCGGACCCGGACCCGGACCCGCAGGGGGATGCTTATCACGACAACGCGCCCCCACGGCCACATTTGCGGCCAGGGATGGAACCGAAGGGCGCCCGCCCGCCTCGCAGGCGCCATGGCGAGCGCGGGCACGTGGAGCGACGGTTCGTCGAAACGGAGCTCAGGCGCCGGGTGGGCAGCCTCGTTCCGCGCCTCACCGTGACGCTCGCCGACGGCACCAAGGTGCTGAGCGCCTCCGAACGCCTGCCGACCAATGCCGAACGGATACAGCGCGCCGTAGAGGTAGACGGCGCAATCATCGCAACGCTCACTCTTGTCCCCGCACGTGAGCTCGCACGGGAACGCGATCAGCGCTTCGTCCGAGATCACTTCGCGGCCATCGCATGGATCGCAGCGGCGGCGGCGGGCGTCGCCAGCATTGTCGGTTTCCTGCTCGCCCGGCGCACGATCGTGCCGATCCAGGCAGTCGCAGCGGGTGCCCGTACGCTCGCTGAGGGCCGCTACGACCTTGTTCTCGAAGCCTCCCGCCGCGACGAGATCGGTGGTCTCGCACGCGACTTCAACAGCCTCGCCCGCACCCTCAAGGCCACTGCAGAGGCGCGTACGCGCTGGGTCGCTGACGTCGCACATGAGTTACGCACGCCTGTCGCTGTTCTACGCGGTGAAATTGATGCTTTGCGCGACGGCGTCCGCCCCCTGAACGGGACTGCACTGGCTTCGCTCGATGGTGAGGTCGCGCGACTCACACGTCTTATCGACGATCTGCACGACCTGACCCTCGCCGATGCAGGCGCGCTCGCCTACCGCTACGAGGAAGTCGATCTTGGTGAGTTGCTCGGCGCAAACGCCGAGCGCTATCGCGACCGCCTTGCCGATGCCGGACTCACGCTTGACTACGAGGCACCAACCACTCCCCTGCCCTGTCGCGTCGACGCTGGACGCGTCGGGCAAATGGTTGCGAACCTCCTGGAAAATTCGCTCCGCTACACGGATGCGCCCGGCCCGGTGCGGATTCGCGCCGCCGCTGCAGGTGCGCTCATCCACCTGACCTTCGAGGACGGCGCCCCCGGCGTCGCGGAGCGCGAACAGGCGCACCTGTTCGAACGCTTCCGCCGCGTGGACGCGCATCGTAATCGCGCATCCGGCGGCGCGGGCCTCGGACTCGCGATCGTCGAGCGCATCGTGGTGGCACACGGCGGTACGATCCGCGCACGATCGAGCGCGCTTGGCGGACTCGCCGTCGAAGTCGAATTGCCACTCGCGCGCTAGAGGTGATGGCCGACATGCGCATCTTCGTTGTCGAGGACGAACCGAAACTTGCATCGCTGCTCGCGGACTACCTGCGGCAAGCCGGACACCTTCCACAAATATTCGCTGCCGGAGACGCTGCCCTGGAAGCGCTCCGCGCCGAGGCGCCCGATCTCGTGCTCCTGGATGTAATGCTGCCCGGCCTCGACGGCCTGTCGGTACTGCGAGCCCTACGCGAGTTCTCGAACGTTCCGGTGATCATGATCACGGCGCGCGTGGACGAACTTGACCGAATCCTGGGCCTGGAACTCGGCGCCGACGACTACGTATGCAAACCCTTCAGCCCGCGCGAAGTCGTTGCGCGCGTGAACGCGCAGCTGCGCCGCCGGACCATCGAAGAGAACAGCGAACAGCGCTATGACGGCGCCCGAGTCACGCTCGCCGCGGAGGAAATGCGTGCACGCGCCGACGGCCGCCCGGTGGATCTGACGCCCGTCGAATTCCGCGTACTGGAAACGCTCATGGCTGCGCCAGGACGCGTATTCTCTCGCCAGCAGCTCATGGATCGCGCCTACACAGATCATCGCGTGGTCTCCGATCGCACGATCGACACGCATGTGAAGAACCTGCGCCGCAAACTGGCGATCGCGCTCGACGACGACCCGCCGCTCGGCAGCGTGTATGGCGTGGGCTATCGGTGGGACCCATTTGCGGTGGCGGAGGGCGAATCAGGCGGGTCCTGAAGAGACCCGCCCGGATCGAAGGCGGCAGGGGCGGCCGCCCCTGGGTCAGTGTGCACCGATGATGCAGATCGCAGCGACGTTGGACATCGGCGCACCGCCAAGGTTGTGCGTCATCCCGATACGTGGCGCTTCGAGCTGGCGTGGGCCCGCCCTGCCCTGCAATTGGAGATACATCTCGTAGAGCATGCGGATGCCCGAGGCGCCGATCGGGTGCCCGAAGCACTTCAGGCCACCGTCTATCTGACAGGGGATCTGCCCGTCCGCGTCATAGAAGCCGTCCAGCACATCCTTGATCGCGCCGCCCTCCGCGGACAGCTGGAGGTCCTCCATGGTGACGAGCTCCGTGACCGAAAAGCAGTCATGGCACTCGAACATGGACACTTCGTCGCGGGGGGTCTTGATCCCGGCCTCCTCATACGCCTTGCGAGCCGCAATGCGCGTCGTGTGGAAGTAGCTCCCGTCCCATGAATCATGCCCCGCCTCGCTGCCGTTGGAGAGCGACAGCTGCAGCGCCTTGACGGTCACGATGTCCTGTTTGCCGAGAGACTTCGCGATTTCAGGCGTGGTCACGATGCAGGCCGCCGCGCCGTCGGACACGCCGCAGCAGTCGAACAGACCAAGGGGCTCGGCAATGAGCGGCGCATTCAGGGCCTGTTCTTCGGTGATCGGCTTGCGCAGATGCGCCTTCTCGTTCTTGGCTCCGTTGGCGTGGGACTTCACGGAGATATGTGCAAGAGCGCGCTTCAGGTCGTCACGCTCGACGCCATGCTTGGCCCGGTAGGCAGACGCCAATTGCGCAAAATTGCCGGGCGCGGACCCCGTCGCGGCCCATTGGGCCTGCAGTGGGCTCGAAGACCCCGGCAGGCCGCCGTAGCCCGTGTCCTTCAGCTTCTCGACCCCAAGCGCGAGCGCGATGTCGCATGCGCCGGACGCAACGGCATACACCGCCCCGCGAAAGGCCTCGGAACCCGACGCGCAGAAGTTTTCGACGCGCGTGACGGCAATGTTGGGCAAGCGCAGCGCCGTCGACAGTGCAAGCCCCCCCTTGCCGACGCTGATCTCGTCGTAGTGCGTGGATAGCCAGGCCGCATCGATCTGGCTCGTGTCGATGCCGGCGTCAGCGATGGCCTCCTCGAAGGCCTCAACCATCAACTCTTCCGCGCCGGAATCCCAGCGCTCGCCGAAGTTCGAGCAGCCCATGCCCAGGATCGCGACCTTGTCCTTGATGCCTCTTGCCATTGGTTATGCCTCCTCAAGCAGCCGGATCGGCCGCGCGCACCGGCACGGCCTTCCAGAAGTAGCGGACGAATCCACGAATCGAATCGAAGGACTTCACGCGGAACATCATCCGCACATCCGTACCAACGTCGAGTTCGCCCGGCTCGACGTCCGTGAAATCGGTCATGAAGCGGCCACCGCCCTCGAATCCGATCATGCCGTAGTGGCTCGGTGGATTCGGGATATACGCCAGGTAGTCCGCGGACCAGGTGACAACCTTGGCCGGCGTATCGCGGAAGGGATGCGGCTCCTGCGTGTGGTGCGCCCGGCACTGCGGATTCACGCAGACGTCGGTGCGCGGAAACTGGAGCGTGCCGCAGCGCGTGCATCGGCCACCCACCAGACCGAGGAGCATGTCGCGCTTGCGATAGGTCACCGAGAGTGCGGTCTTGTAGTCCTGCGACTCTGCGCGCATGCCCTTCTCGAGCTGCACAAGATCGTTGAATGCAAGGTACTGGTGGTAGTTCTCACTGCTGCGCCCCGCCGCGAGCGCGCCACGGATGCCTCCGGCGCGCGCGGCGCTCGCCAGCGCGTCCGTGACCTCGAATACGAGCACGTCCACGCCCTGACCGAACCCCGCCACGACAACCTTGTCCCCGGCTGCAACCTCACCCTCGAGCGTGTGCAAGAACATGACGAGTGCGTGCGCCGCCCCCGATTCGCCGAGCACGCTGTGCAGGTTGTCTCGTACCGAACCGGCGTCGATGCCGGCCGCCTTCGCGATGCCGGCTACCGCCCGCCCGATCGTCGAGGGCATGCAGAAGTGCGCAACCTCTCCCGGCTCGACGCGCGCCTTGGCAAGCGCGGCCGCAACCGCGGGGGGCACGAGCTTGGCGAGTCCCTCATCGCGAATCCATCGCTCTTCCCAGGTGTAGTCGAAGCTTTCCGTTGCACTTCGGAAGTGATCGACGAAGTCGACTGTCACAGAGTGGCCCGCGAGGAATTTCACGAGTCCATCATCCGTCGACACGCACAGCGCTGCCGCAGCATCGCCCCATGCGTAGTCTCCGGGACCGTTGGCCTTGGCGCGCCGCTTGTCGGCTGCAACAACCAGCGCCTCTTCCGCGAGGCCACCTTCAACTGCGGCGAGGGCCTGCAGGAGCGCGGACGTTCCGGCGCGCTGAGTGCCGGTCACGTCAAGGGCGCTGAGGTCGCCGTCGAGGCCCAGCGCGGTTGCGAGGATGCCTGCGTTCTGGCGGTCGACGAACGGAAAGGTCGTCGACGCGAAATACAGCGCCTGAGGCGCTGGCGCGGAATCTCCGCTGCGAGCGTCGAGACAGTCGCGCGCGGCCTCCACGCCCATGGTCACGGCGTCTTCGTCCCAATTGCAGATTGCACGCTCGCCCTTCGCTTTCCCCATGACGCCCGGATCGGACCAGGCGTGGGCCTCGGCTATGGCCTTTCTCGAAAGTCGCAATCGCGGCACGTAGCCACCAAACGAAGTAATACCTGCCATGTAACCCCCCTCCCAAAGGAGCGCCGAGTATGGCGCAACGGCGGTGGTCGCGAGAAGCTACGCCAAGGGGCACCCCCGCATTGATACAGCGGCGGGCCATGAGGGCGCATCAAGAGCAAGGCGCGCCGTAGCTAAGACTGCCATCGAGGCCAGCATGACCACGCAACCGTCCATCGAGCCTGTCCGCGACTACTTCATGGGGCTGCAGGCGCAGATCTGCGCCGCACTCGAAGAAGCGGATGGCAACGCTCGCTTCAGCCTCGAGGAGATTCCCTCGGAGACCGGGGGCCTGTCCCGGCCAAGGGTCCTCGCCGATGGCCCGGCCATCGAGAAGGCGGCGGTACAGTTCACCCACTCGATTGGCCCAACGCTGCCACCGGCAGCCACAGAGCGTAATCCCCATCTGGCAGGTCGCGGCTTCCAGGCCGCCGCGATCTCGCTGATTGTCCACCCGCGCAATCCATACGCGCCCACCACACACGCAAACCTTCGCTGCTTCATCGTTGATCAGGACGATGCGGCGCCAGGGGGCAATGATGCGGGTGCTTGGTACTTTGGCGGCGGCTTCGACCTCACCCCCTACTACGGGTTCGACGCGGACGCCGTGCACTGGCACGAGCAGGCGCGCGCCGCGTGCGCGCCATTCGGCGACGCGCTCTATCCCAGGCTCAAGCAATGGTGCGACGAGTATTTCTATCTGCCACACCGCAAGGAGCAACGGGGCATCGGTGGCATCTTCTTCGACGATTGGACCGAGGGCGGCTTCGACCGGGCCTTTGAGCTCACGCGCAGCGTCGGCGACCACTTCATCGACGCGTACGTGCCGATACTGAATCGGCGCAAGGACATCGCATACGGAGACCGCGAACGCGATTTCCAGCTTTATCGCCGTGGTCGCTACGCCGAATTCAATCTCGCGATCGATCGCGGCACCCAATACGGCCTGCAGTCCGGCCGCCGCATCGAGTCAGTGCTCGCCTCCCTTCCGCCGCTCGTTTCATGGAAGTACAACTGGCAACCGGAGCCGGGTTCAGCCGAAGCGGAGCTCTATGAGCGATTCATTCAGCCACGAGACTGGCTCGGCGTCTGAACAGTGCGGCGGGTTGTCCACAAAAGCTGTGGATAACTCTGGGGACAAACCGTCGCGATCGAACCGGAGGCCGCTTGGCCTCTGCGCATCCGCGCGTTGATCGAAAAACAACCACTCCGCTCGAGCTTTGAAAATCAATAGCTTGCGGCCGATTCACACAATCGTAATGAAGGCCGTCCAGCTCGACATCGGATCGAGGCGCTCTGTCCGACACTGTGCATAACGCTCTGACGACGCGTTCCGGGCGCGCCGAAATCGCTCCAGCCCGCACCGGTGCTGGCTTAGCCAAGAAACCACCTGATCGGCTCGCCCCGTTGCTGCGATGCAACACGCGTCCCGGACAGAATCTGGCTGTCCAGACATTGTCCAGCTAGCGGGGCACAGCCGCGTCCGCTGCTTTGCTCGCCATCGCTACTAGGCGACGCGCGCACTCGGTCCCGGGCTACGCTAGCTGAAGCATGCCGGGGCCCCCCAGTTAAGGAGCACCGCACGCGCGCCGCGCGCCCGTGGACAGCGCCCATGCGCATGTTAGAGTCCGCCGCTGCGTCGGTCTGACCACTAGCGATGGGAGGTTTGGCGCATCCGTCCGCGTTTCGAGCTCCGAAGCAGGGGCTCCTCGATCATGGGAAGCCAAGCCGACTTGAGTTCATCGACCGACGCCCGCGTCGACCGCCAAGGCGGCCGGTCCGAGCCTTCTCTTGCCGAAGCCATCGCGCCCGTTGCGCTCATGGTGACGCTCCTCGGCTGCTCCGTTTACGTTTTCGGCGAGGACTCCTCCTACGGGCCAAATCAAATCGCGCTCATGGTGTCTGCTGGACTCGCGGGACTTATTGGCATTCGCCACGGCTATCGCTGGGAAGACATCGAGGACGGCATTGTCGCATCGATCAGCGTCGCCCTACCGGCTGCGCTGATTCTTCTGACCGTAGGCGCCCTCATCGGGACCTGGATTCTGGCAGGCACCGTGCCGTATCTGATCGTTCTGGGCGCAACCCTGCTTTCACCGGAATGGTTCTATCCCGCAAGCTGTCTCATATGCGCCCTGATCTCGATCTCGATCGGCAGCTCCTGGACAACTGCCGGAACGCTCGGTGTAGCGCTCATGGGCTCCGCGCAGGCGATGGACATGTCGCCGGCGATGACGGCTGGCGCGGTCATCAGTGGCGCCTATTTCGGCGATAAGATGTCGCCGCTCTCCGACACCACGAACCTCGCCGCGGCGGTCAGCCGCGTGAATCTCTTCGCCCATATTCAGAACATGCTCTGGACCGCACTCCCGGCAATGATCGTCGCGCTCGTGGTCTTTTCCCTGGTCGGCCGCGCGGAGGGCGCGGCCGACCTCGGCATGTTCGAGACGCTCCGCGGTGAACTTGAGCGTGAATTCGATCTTTCCATCATCGCCCTGCTGCCCCTCGCCCTACTTCTCTTCCTGTCCATTCGCCGCTATCCACCACTGCCAGTGATCGGCCTGGGCGCACTCTTCGGCGGCGCGGTCGCATTGTTCCTGCAACATGACGCGGCTGTTGCGCTCGCGCCGGACGGCATCGATGGCTACGCCGGCGCCGCTGCGGGCGTGTGGATCGCGCTCTTCGACGGCTATGTCACGCAGAGTGCACTGCCGCAGATGGCAGACCTGCTCGATCGCGGCGGCATGAGCAGTATGCTTAATACCGTCTGGCTGATTCTCTGCGCGATGGTGTTTGGCGGCGTCATGGAGCGGACGGGATTGCTCGAGCGCCTCGTGGCAAATCTACTGCGTCTGGCGCGCGGGAAGGCGAGTTTGCAGCTGACCACGCTCGGTACGGGATTCACCACCAACGTGCTTGCAGCCGATCAATACATGGCCGTCGCCATTCCGGGCCGGCTGTACGAGCGCGCCTACCGCGATCGCCACATGCATACGCTCAACATGTCCCGCAATCTGGAAGACGGCGGTACGCTGACGTCCGTGATGATTCCCTGGAACACCTGCGGCGCATACATGTCCGCAACGCTCGGCGTTGCGACCTTCACATATCTGCCCTGGGTGCTGTTCAATCTGGCGTCGCTCGGCTTCTCCATTCTGTGGGCCATACTGGGCGTAGGGCTGGTGCCGCCCGAGGACACAGACGGTGACGAGATCGCACCAGGTGGCGCCGCAGCGGCATGAATGTGCGTGAGCTTGCAAAAGGCCTACGCTTTCCCGAGGGGCCGATTGCCCTGCCCGGCGGAGACGTTCTGCTGGTGGAGATTGCGCGCGGTACTCTGACGCGCGTAGCGCTGGATGGCACGGTCTCGGTAGTTGCGAACCTTGGAGGCGGCCCGAACGGCGCCGCTATCGGCCCCGACGGCGCGTGCTACGTCTGCAATAACGGCGGTTTTGTCTGGCACGAACGGGGGGATCGCCTGTTTCCGGGCGAGGAACCCCCGGACTATTCCGGAGGCCGCATCGAACGCGTCGACCTCGAAACAGGCGTCACCAGCGTGCTCTACGACGCCTGCGACGGCGTTCCCCTTCGCGGCCCGAACGACCTCGTTTTCGACGGCGAAGGGGGCTTCTGGTTTACGGATCACGGCAAGCACGGGGCGCGAGTCCGCGATCGAACGGGTGTGTTCTACGCCCGCGCCGACGGCTCACACATCGAGGAAGTCATTCATCCGCTGGAAGGACCCAACGGCGTCGGCCTGGCGCCCGACGGCGGAACCCTATACGTCGCCGAAACCCTTACGGGACGTTGCTGGGCCTGGGAGTTGGCCGGGCCCGGTCGTCTGAAGCGCGAACGCCGTGATCGGCCCGATGGCGGTCGCTTGCTGCCCGCCCCTCCGGGTTACCTGCTATACGACTCGCTCGCGGTCGACAGTGAGGGGCGCGTATGCGTTGCGACCCTGGTGCAGGGCGGGATCACGGTTATAGATCCGGCCGCCTGGACGGCCGAGCTTCGTCGCTTCGATGACGTGTTGACGACCAACATCTGCTTTGGCGGTCCTGACATGCGCACGGCATACGTCACCCTGTCGACGACCGGACGTCTAGTCGCTCTGCCGTGGGATGTGGCGGGCCTGCCGCTTCCCCATCTCAACGACTGAATACACCGATATGCCACAGATCGATCGTGACGGCGTTGTCATTCACTACGAGGTCGAGGGCAACGGCCCCACCGTTCTACTGACCCACGGCTTCTGCGCGAGCGGCCGCATGTGGGCGCGCCAGCGGGCCGCCCTTTCAGATCGCTATCGCGTGGTGAGCTGGGATCTTCGTGGCCATGGTGCTTCCGATTCGCCCGAAGACGCCGACGCCTACTCGGACGCCTTGTCCATCGGCGACATGGCCGCGATCCTGGAGGCGACCACAGACGGCCCGGCCGTGGTTGCAGGCCACTCCCTTGGCGGGTTCCTGTCGCTCGCGTTCTGCCTGACGCACCCCGAGCACGTTCGCGCACTCGGGCTGTTCAGCACGGGCCCCGGCTATCGGAAGGAAGCAGCTCGCGCGCAGTGGAATGCCTACGCCGAGAAACAGGCGCTGCGCTATGAGACTCGGGGCCTCGATGCCGTTCCTGGCGGACCCATGACTGCGCAAGCGGGGCACCGCTCCGCACGCGGGCTCGCGCTCGCCGCACGGGGCATTCTTGCGCAGCGCGACGCGAGCGTGATCGATGGCTTGCGCTCCATCCAGGTGCCCACGCTGCTGCTGATCGGCAGCGAGGACGCACGCTACTTCGACGGAACCGATTACATTGCAGCGAAGGTCGCGAACGTGGTGAGTGAGCGCGTGCCGGGCGCCGGGCACGCGTTGAACCTAGACGCCCCGGACGCCTTCGACGAGATGCTTGGCAGGTTCCTTGATGCGCTGCCGGGCACCTGAGGCGGGCACTGGCAGGCCGCGCACAGTGATGTACACTCCGGCCACCTGAACCAAACCGGCCGCCCTGCGGCCAGGCACCGCTAGGAGGGGTTCCCTTGCGAAGACTCGCCGCCACCCAGGAAGACGACGAGAGCTCGATCGACCTCACGCCCATGCTGGACGTGGTGTTCATCATGCTGATCTTCTTCATCGTCACGGCGACCTTCATCAAGGAGATCGGGCTGGACGTAAACTCGCCCGATCCGAACAAGACGCCGCCGCCGCCCGATCCGGACAAGAAGTCGATCGTGGTGAAGATCACGAACCGCGATCGCATCCTGATCGCGCAGCGAGACGTGGATTTCCGCTCTGTTCGGGCCAACATCGAACGCCTGCACGCAGAGAATCCCGAGGCGCCAGTGATTATCGTCCCGCACAAGGAATCATCGACGGGGGCCCTGATCCACATCATGGACTCCGCTCGCCAAGCGGGCGTCTATGACGTAAAGCTCGGTAGCATCGCCGACAACTGAGGCACCGCCTCCGATCAGGATCGTAGAGGCCGGCACCTGCCGGCCCCTTTCGTTTCCGCCTCCTGCTTGATCACCGCCCGTCCCCTGCATAGGGTGGCTGCTCGCTCCATGCGGGGTTGTCGATGAATTCTGGCCGCATCGTTCTTCTCAATGGCTCCTCTAGTGCAGGCAAGACGACTCTGGCGCGAGCAGTCCAGGTCATACGCCGTGAGCCTTGGTTCCACCTCGCCCTTGATCAGTTTCGCGACGGCATGCCGCCGGCCTATCGCGGCCTGAATTCTCCAGACGGGACACCTGGCGCCCGAGGCCTGAACGTGGTGCCGGTCGATCTCGGCGGCGAACGCGTCACGCAGGTACGTTTTGGGGACGTTGGTCGCCGCATGCTGGTTGGTATGCATAGAGCGATCGCCGCATTTGCGGCAGCCGGCAACGACACGATCGTCGACGATCTTTTCCTGGAGCCTGACACGCTGGATGACTACCTGGACGCGCTCCTCGGCTTCAATGTGCTCTTCGTCGGCGTACGCGCGGACCTCGCGACCGTAAACGCTCGCGAGCACGCGCGCAGCGGCCGCTTCCCCGGCACCGCAACCTCTCATTTCTCGTCCGTGCACGCGCACGGCGTCTACGATCTAGAGGTCGACACGAGCGTCGAATCAGCCAGGGCCTGCGCAGCGCGGATCTCGCGCCGCCTCGACGATCCAAGCCCGTTTTCGGCCTTTGCGGAACTCAGGGCCCAACGCAGCCGTGGACGAGACGAACGTTCTGCCGGACAGTGAATCAGTCGCGCCGGTAAGTGCCGATGAGACGATTCATGCCGATCACGTCGTCATGGACCGCGCCGAGCAAGTCCCACATTCCCAGCCCCTCAGGCAGATCCGCTGGTCGCGACAACGCGAGCAGCCAGAAATAGTACTGATGCACGCCGTGCCCTTCTGGCGGCATCGGGCCACCATAGCCCGGATTGCCGAAGTCGTTAGGGCCTGAGGTATAGAGTTCGGTGGCAGCCGCGAGGGTACGTACGTCGCCGGGAATGTTGTAGAGCACCCAGTGGACGAAGCCATAGCGGTTCGGCAGCACAAGCGGCGCGTCCGGGTCGTGGCAGATCAACGCCAGTGAGAGGGTCCCCTCTGGCACATCCGTGAACGTGAATGCGGGCGAGGTGTCAGGGCCCTCTCCAGTATGCGGTGTCGGGATGTGGCCACCCGGCACGAACGCCGGAGTCGTCAGTTGCATCGTTGAGGGAGCGAATCCCATAGGTAATCTCCTGTCAGTTCCAGGTCAGGCTCAGCGGACCACGGCAACCCCGCGCGTCACCCAGGTGGCAACGCGAGGGCCCGCCATCGCATGGTCAGCGCGCACGCCGCTGAGGATGCGAAAGCCGCCATCATCAAGCAGCCGCAGGGTGTCTCGGGTCAGGTGGCAACCGCCAGCAAGCGCGCGCCAGAGCGGGTTCACCCGGTGCTGCCAGCGCCGTACGTCCGGGTCTGGGGCAAGGCCATGCTCGGCAAAGTACAGCCGGCCCCCGGGACGCAGCAATCGCCGCACTTCAGCCAGGGCACGATAGACGTTCGGAATCGTACAGAACGTGAACGTCACGACGGCACTATCGAAGCTTCGATCCTCGGCCGGGACGGCCTCCCCGGAAAGACCAAGGAGCTCGACCGGCATAGGCGCATCACGAATGCGCCGCGCCGCAAGCGCAGTGATGTGCACACCCGGATCAACGCCCACAACACGCGTCACGCGCTCAGGATCATAGAGGCCAAGGTTCAGACCGGAGCCCATGCCGAACTCGATGACCCGACCTTGTGCCTCCGGGACAATCTCTGCGCGAATGGACATGACCTCCGGCGTGCCGCACATCCGATCGACTGCCGGGGAGAGGATATAGCGATCATAAAGACTCATGCCGCCTCTCCGCGCCGCCCGAGCGCATTCGAGACGGCGGACGCGAACTCGGCAAACTCGAATGCAAAGCCCGCGGCGCGTGCACGCTGCGGATACACCGCAGCACCGGACAGCAAGAGCTCTTCAGCCATCTCACCCAGCAGCGCTCGCAGCAAGAAACCTGGGGCGGCGATGAACGCAGGACGATTCAGCGACGCCGCCAGCTCCGCAGTGAAGTCAGCGTTCCGCACCGGTTCCGGTGCGGTGAAGTTATAGGCTCCGCGCCAGCCTTCATCGATCACGGCAGTCTCGAAGAGCGCTAGCAAATCCGCCATGTGAATCCAGGACATCCACTGTTGTCCCGAACCGAAGCGAGCACCAAGCCCTAGAGAGAACGGCAGACGCAAGCGCTGAAGGAGGCCACCGTCACCCAGCACGAGGCCGATGCGTCCCAGCACGACACGCGTCCCGAGCGCCTCGAAGGCAAGCGCCTCGCCCTCCCAGTCCGCACACAGGGACGCAGCGAAACCCGCTCCGCGTTCTGATGTCTCATCGAACCGAGCGTGTTCCGAGGTGCCGTAGTAGCCAATGGCCGATGCGCTCACGAGCACCGCCGGCGGTCGCGTCGTGAACGCCTCACGAAGGGCACGGGTGTAGTCAATCCGGGAGGCTCGCAGCAGACGACGACGGCCCTCACTCCAGGGCCGGTCACCGATGCCCGCACCGGCAAGATTGATCACCACGTCGGGCGCGCGCGAGGCCACCGCTTGCGGGTCTGCCATGAGGTCGATGCCGGGGAGAACCGCGGCAGCGCGGGGGGGATGACGCGTCAGCACCGTGACGTGCGCACCAGAAGCTGCGAGGCGAGGCGCTAGATGACGACCAACGAAGCCGGAACCACCAGTGATGAGGACGCGTGCGTCGCGCAGTTCCATGCGCACTCCATGACGACGAACGGCGTAAGAGCGTACCCCATCACCCCGGATGCTTCCGCTAGGCTCCGACTCGGAGGACCGATCCGATGACAGCAGATCTCGACACCCTTGCCCATATGCTCGATCAGGCGCGGAGCGCCGTCGTGTTCACCGGCGCCGGCATTTCCACGGAATCAGGCATCCCGGACTTCCGCAGCCCGGGCGGCCTGTGGACAAAGATGAAGCCGATTCAATTCCAGGACTTCCTGGCATCGGATGAGGTACGCCAGGAGTCATGGCGGCGACGCTTCGACGGCGAACGCACACTCGAGACTGCCGCGCCCAACATAGGCCATCGCGCTGTCGCAGAGCTGGTACGCAGGGGACGCGCAGCGGCGATCATCACCCAGAATATCGATAACCTGCATCAGCTGTCCGGCGTCCCGGAAGACCGGATCATCGAGCTGCACGGCAATGCGCACTACGCGACCTGCCTCGATTGCGGCACGCGCTACGAACTCGAAGCGCTCGAGCGTCAATACCGCGAGCAGGGCGCCGTAGCGCCCTGCGCCCGGTGCGGCGGGATCGTGAAGACAGCCACGATCAGCTTCGGCCAATCCATGCCGGAGGCCGCGATGGCGCGCGCAGAGCGCGCGACGCTAAACGCCGACCTGTTTCTAGTCCTGGGCAGCTCCCTGACGGTGTACCCGGCCGCCGCCTTTCCCGAATACGCTGCGCGCGCCGGAATCCCCCTGGTCATCGTGAATCGGGAGGAGACCACCCTGGATTCGCTTGCGGCGCTGGTGCTCCACGAAAGCATTGGTGACACCCTCGCGCGCGCGGTCGGCCTCGACGAATGAAGTCAGCCGAGCCCCCGCGGCGGGAAGTACTCATCTAGCATTGCCATGGCGCGATCGGCAGCTTTCTGGATCTCGATCATGGAGCGACGGACAGCGTCGTCGCCGCTCTGCATGGCCGTGAGCTCTGCGCGCCCACGCATGATCCCGATCACGTTCGACATGTCGTGAACAAACTTCCGAGGCAGAGGTGCCGGCGCGGCGTCGACCGGGTCGCCACCGACCGCACCGAGGACAATCGTGCGCCCGTCCCCGTCGGCTAGGGAGAGCGCGGTAATCGAGCCGGCCGTCGTCGCCAGAACAAGCAACCCGTCGACCAGGGGATCGCCCTTGACGTCAGCAATCATGCCGAGCGGCGTGCCTGCGGCCAGGTCAGCATCAGCCTCGAGTCGCTTGAGCGCGAGAGGAGAAGCCCGCAGCACGGCCCCCGCAGGATCAAGCTCGAGCCAGGCGAGCGATTCCGGGCGCGGCGCGGACGCCAGCCCTGCCTCGAGGGCGTCCAGCTGCGCCCGCACGGCGTGAATCTGCATGATGAGCTCGTCCATGACTCCCCAGCTTCGGCTTCTCACTGCCGTTAGACTGTCGTAGTCGCCAGCCGACCGGAAGCACCGATGATCGCAAACGTCCACGCCGCTGTAATCCTGGGCATCGAAGCCGGGGACTCCGCCGGGCGGCGCACCACGCGCGGGGTACTCGGCACGCCACGCAGTCACTCATCCCCGCCCCGGTGATCACGCTGAGCGCAACGCGGACTGCCAGAGCGCTTTCGAGGACCTCGACGCCACCTCGCCGTGCTCCGTTGCCCACCTTGGCCCTACTCTACTGCTGCTCGCACGCCCGCTCGGAGCCAGTGCTGCGAGCAACCAGAACGCGTATCTCGGTGCACGACACGCAGGTAAGCCGTGCAGGCACCGCGCGCGAACGAGGCTTCGGCAAAGACGGTGCAAACGATGCGACCTGCCGAGCCTCGACAGCTGCCTTACCAAAGGGAGGGCGCCGCCCATCCAGATCGAGCACGTTGCATGATGTGCACAGCGCGCGCGTGGCCGAGCGGGCAGACGCCTGCGACGGGCCCGCGGAACGGCCGGGCGCGCCGACTCGGGCGAAAGGCGCGAACCCGTTTGCGGCGTTCAAGGACGGGGCCTGAGCCCCGACGCCGATGCATCCCGCGGATCTCAGACCCTACCCGCTGCGCCCGGTGCTGACCGCCCTGGGCTTCGACCGCCGCGCTGAAGTCACGAGCATGGCGTCCGGGTGGAGCAACGAGGTGGTGCGCGTTCGCTGGGCCGGCATGGGCTGTGTTGCGCGCGTCGCGCGGCGTCAGCGCGGCATCGCAGGGCGTCGCGCGGAGGCCCGGATCTGGGCCCTCGCCAGTGCGGCTGGCATTGCCCCGCCTCTGCTTCATGTCGATGCCGCGAGCGGCGTGCTCGTCACCCAAGACGTCCGGGCGAGAGACCTCGATCTCTCCACTGCACCACCCGACGATGCAGCCCTCGAGGCGATTGGCCTGCTGGTGGGGAAATTCCACAGGCTGCCTGTCAGACAGCTGCCAATTAGCGATCCTCGGATCGAGATTCGCGCTGATCTAGCGCGAGCCGCTGCCGCCGGTCTCACGATAGACCCGATGGTCATCCGGCTCGCGGGCGCGCTGCCGGAGCTTGCCCGCAACGCAGTAGCGCACGGGGACCTGATCGCGGCAAACGTGCTCTTCGGAGCGCGGCCCTGGCTCGTCGATTTCGAAACGGCCGGATGGGGTAACGCTGATTTCGATCTTGTCGGTCTGGCCCGCACACTCGATCTCGACGTCAAGCGAACAGCGGCGCTTTACCGCGGTGCGCAGCGCACGCAGCCGGGCGCACACCGGCTACGCGAACTCCAAGGACTGTTCGAGCTGAGAGAACACGCCTGGGCGCTGGCTCGCCTTGCCGAGGGCAGAACAGAAGAAACCATCGCCCGGCAGTGCGACGGGAGCCTCGCCGCACTGCGAAGCCTCAGTGCAGCCCCCTGAGCGCCGCTCGCGCACTTGCCCAGCGCGCCTGTCCCTCGCCGTGCACCTCGGCCCAAGGGTGGCCGAGCTCATCGAGAAGCCGAACGTAGCGCGCATGCAACGCATGCCGCGCCTCCAGGGAAGGTGTTTCTCGCAAGGGATCCGCTTGCCAGGGTAGATCCGGCGCGGGCAGCAAGTATCTGGCAGGCCCCCTTGCGGCAAGCATCGCGAGGATTTCATCCGCGCAGCGGCCGTAGCGAGCTTCGCTCCAGACCCGAAGGACAACGAGGTCCGTATCCACGACCACTGCGCCCCAGCGCCGCCGGGCGTCCAGTTCGGCGTCGTTCTGCAGCCGCGCGAGCGTGAGCAGATCCGACTCCTCATAGCGACCGCCGCGGGCCTCCAGCCATCCACGCGCCACCTCGGGGACGAACATGCGGCCAGTCGCCGCGGCGAGGCGTCGAGCGAGTGTCGTCTTGCCGGTGGACTCCACGCCCACCAGGACAAGCGCAGGCGGCGGCACAGGCACGGCAGCCGGACTCAGGCCGGCATCGCTTTTTCAGCGGGCGCGCGCATCGATGCGCGCCAGGACAGCCAGCCCTGAACCGCCAAACCGCAGTAGACGAAATAAAGCACGGCGTAAAAGTACAAACCCTTGTAGTAATAGACCCCAGTCGCGATCACGTCGACCACGAACCAGAGCACCCAATTCTCGAGGCGCTTGCGCGTGGATAGCCACATCGCCGCAAGGGAAAGCATGGTGGTCGTGTTGTCCCAGTACGGCAGCGCTGCATCCGTATTGGCAGCAAACCAGCTGCCCGACGCGTAGGCCGCTCCAAGCGCGACCGCAACCACGCCGATGAGCCGCATCGGCGCCGTTGTGGTCACGCTCACCTCCTGAGCCCCATCCTCGCCGCCGCGCAGCCAGAACCACCAGCCATAGCAGTTGAGCACAAGAAACACGATATGCAGTCCAAGGTCCGCGTACAGTCGTGCCTGAAAGAAGACCCAGAGCGAAATCAACACGTAGAAGATACCGACGGGCCAAGTCCAGATGTTCTGACGTATCAACAGCCAGACACAGATCAGACCGGCGACAAGCCCGGTAAACTCGATCCAGTCAATGCTCAGGAGCTGGGACAGCACGACATTCATGATGCAGCAGCGCTCGCGGTCCGTTGGGCGCGGCACTTTGGCCATCGTCGTCGGATGCCGTCAAGGACCCGGCGCTTTCGCATACACTTGGGCCACAAACAGGGTCCCTGGACACAGACAGCGAGGTCGGCATTGCCCAAGGTCATCGCCATCGTCGAGGACGACAACGATCAGCGCGAAAACTATCGCGACGCGATCACGAAGAAAGGCTACGAGGTCCGCGCCTTCGGCAGCAGGGACGAAGCACTTGCAGGCTTCGACGAAGGACTCCCGGACCTGGCGATCCTCGACATCATCCTCGGAGAAGAAGTCGATGCCGGCTTCGAGCTCTGTCGCGATCTGCTTGCGCGGTCACCTGATCTGCCGGTCATCTTCCTGACCGAGCGCATCAACGAGATTGACAAGATATCTGGGCTCAGACTCGGCGCCTGGGATTATCTGCCGAAGCCGATTTCACTCGACTATCTGGCCGAGCGCATCGCCTCGTTGCTGCGCATCAATGCGGCGCGCAGCCAGGGCAATGCGACGCCCCAATCCTCAGCGCGAAGGATCGGAGACCTGCTGCTCGATCAGGATGCCCTGCTCGTTTCCTGGCGCGGCAGCCCGATCTCGCTGTCCGGGACGGAGTTCAGAATGCTCGCCAAGCTGGTGCGCGTACCCGGCCACGCCGTGTCGTACGAAACGCTGATGAATGCAACGATGCAGTCCCTTGTGACAAACAACACGATCAATACGCACATGCGAAACATCCGCAAGAAGTTCGAGCGTGCGGATTCGGAGTTCGGCTGCATCAAGAGCGAGTACGGCTACGGCTATCGCTGGGTGACCAAGTAATGAAGTTCTTCCGCCGAGGTCCCCGCCTCGGTACGAAGCTCATGCTGCTCGGCTTTGCGCTCCTCATCGTGCCCTGGTTCAGCTTCCGGCAACTGGTGCAGATGGAGAGCTTTCTCGTTCAGGGACAGTCTCAAGCCCAGCTGCTCACCGCTCAGGGCATCTCAACCCTGCTCAACGGCCGAGAAGACCTGTTCAACGACTTACCGATCTCCCTCGACGGCTACGAAGCGCTCTATGCGCACCCGCTGAGCACCGCGATCCGCATCGACGGCAGGGATGCTGACTGGGAAGCGCTCATGGACAAGACTCAGCGCTTCGGCGTTGGCCGCGACCCTGAGGCAACGCCGGACGGCACTTTCGACCTTGTCCTCGGCGAACGGGGGGGCCAGCTCTATTTCCTTCTCGAGGTGTATGACGACAGTCGCATCTGGCGGAATCCGAATGCCTTGCGCCTGGACAACGCCGATCACGTCCGTCTGTCCTACGTCACCAGCAGAGGCGGTGATGGCCGCCTGCAGATTGCGCTGCAGGCACCCGGGGTGACCACGGCCTACGCCATGGATGCGGACTGGCGCTTCGCAGAGGACGGCCAACCGGAAAATCGCCTTCAGGGCCATATGACGGAAACTGACGCAGGCTATCTCGTCGAGTTTCGCATTCCGCTCTCCATGCTCGGTTCACGGCGTTCCTTCGGTCTTTCCGTCGCTGACGTCGACGACCCAGAAGCGCGCGAGATTCGCACCATGGCGCAGACGCTGCCCACCTCGGGCCCGGCAAGCTTCAATCTCGTTGTGCTGCGCTCACCGGAGGTACTCAATATCATCCGGGGCCTCGCCTACTCCGGCGCGCGTATTCTCGTGGTCGACCCACAGCAACGGGTTCGCGCCGAATCCGGGTCCTTCTCGTCCCAGCCCAGCGCGACCCCATCCCGCGACTGGGCCGATGCCCTTCTTGACCCACTGCGTCCCCTCGTCCGGAGCCTGGTTGCGTCCTCCAGATCCGACATTGACGTACGGCAGGGCGCACTGGTTGGCGAAGAAGTCATCCGGAACTCCCTTGGCGGAGAACCCACCGCCGTTCTGCGACGCCTCGCGAATGGTGAAGAGATCATCATGGCCACGCACCCGATCGTCGGCAGTGATGAAAATGTCATAGGGACCGTAGTCGTAGAGCAGAACACGGATGACATCCTGGAGCTCCAGCGCCAGGCCATGGAGCGCATCATCATCGGTTCCGTCGTCAGCCTGTTCGCGGTCTTCGTCGTGCTCCTCGCATTCTCCGTGCGACTCGCCTGGCGAATCCGGGGGCTCGGGGCAGAAACAACCAATTCGATCGATCAACACGGACGCCTGAAGACGAATCAGCTCGAGCGGGAGATCGATGCGGGTGACGAGATCGGCGACCTGGCGCGGAGCGTTTCGAACATGCTGTCCAAGCTGCATCAGCACAACCGCTTCCTCGAGAACATGCCGCGCACGCTGCGCCACGAGATCAACAATCCACTGAATACGCTATCGACCTCCCTGCAGAACCTCGAGCACGAACAGCCCGCACTGGCGTACAACAAGTATCTGGAAGCTGCGCGTCGCGGCGTCATGCGCATTGGCGCGATCGTCCAGAACCTCGCAGACGCCGCGAACCTCGAAGAGTCCCTCGACGCCGAGGAACTCGAAGAGCTGGACATCGAAGAGCTGCTCGCGAACTACGTGTCGAACTGCGCCGCCGTTCGTCCGGATTGCGAGTTCATCTTCAGGGGCACCGGCCGCGAAGTTCGCGCAGAGGTCGCTGACTATCGAATCGAGCAATTGCTCGACAAAATCGTCGACAACGCCGTCGACTTTCACCGTCAAGGCACGCCCATCCACGTAAGCCTCGATGTCAGACGGGAAACGCTTGAGATCACGGTGTCGAACCTTGGTCCGAACCTCGACCCGGAGATCGCGGGCAATCTGTTCGATTCAATGGTATCCGGCCGTGCCTCGAGCCCGGACAATCGCCTGCACTTCGGCCTTGGCCTGTATGTCGTGCGCATCATCGCGGAACGGCACGGAGGGACGGTCCGCGCAGCGAACCTGGCTGAGGACCGTGGCGTTGCCGTCACCGTGGTCCTCCCCCTCGTAGTCAGCAGCGTCCAAACCGTGCGCCTGCGCGCTGCGAGCTGAAGTGCACGCATCGAGGTCCATCGCGTTGGGGAAATTTCCAGAGGGCGCCAATGCGCTGGTTGTCGGCGCGAGCGGCGGCATTGGCGGAGCGCTGGCAAGCGCCCTGGACGAACACCCCCGCTTTGCACGCGTCCTTCGAACTGCGCGCGCAGCCGCGGCAGGCGTGCACGCCCTTGATCTTTCGGACGACACTTCCATTGATGCCTTCGCACGGTCCCTGGAAGGCCGTATTGATGCCCTGCATCTGGTGATCATCTGTGCGGGGCTCCTGCACGACGAAGCCGCGGGGATCGCACCCGAGAAACGCCTTGCCGATCTGGACCGCAGCGCTCTGCACCGCAGCTACGACGTGAATGCGGTCGGTCCGGCGCTGCTTGCGCAAGCGCTTGCCGCGCGATTGCCCCGTCGCGAGCATGCCGTTTGGGCGACTCTGTCTGCGCGCGTAGGCAGCATCGGCGATAACCGACTCGGCGGCTGGTATGCCTATCGAGCCGCAAAGGCCGCCCAGAACATGCTCACCCGCACCCTTGCCATAGAGCTCGGGCGACGCCATCGCGGCCTGGCCTGCATCGCCCTTCACCCGGGTACGGTCGCAACGGCCCTATCAGCGCCGTTCCGTCGACCGGAAGCAGATGGTGTGCTCACGCCACGAGCGAGCGCGCACCATTTGTTGACCGTGATCGACAGCGTCGACGCGAGCGACACGGGCCGCTTCTATGCCTTCGATGGCAAAGAGATCGCCTGGTGAGGGGACACTCCCGTTCTCACGATGGTGTGATCGCCATCGGCCAGTACGGGCTCGATGAACTCATTGCGCGTGCACGCGCCTGCACGATGTGCGCCGACGCGCTCCCGCTCGGGCCCAGGCCCGTTCTCAGCGTGCACCCCGACGCCCGCGTGCTGATCGTGGGTCAGGCACCCGGGACGCGCGTCCACGAAACGGGCATCCCCTGGAACGATGCGAGCGGCGACCGCCTGCGCACATGGCTCGATGTGGACACAGACGCCTTTTATGACGCCCGCAGCTTCGCGATCCTGCCGGCGGGGCTCTGTTATCCAGGACGGGCCCGCGGCGGCGATGCACCGCCACGACCGGAGTGTGCTCCACGCTGGCATCCGCCGCTTCGCGCCGCGCTCGATCGCGTGCGCCTCACGCTTCTCGTTGGCGCGCACGCACAGCGCTATGACCTGGGGCCCGCACGTACGACGCTTTCCCAGCGCGTGCGGGATTTCGCAGCCTATCTACCTGAACGCTTTCCGCTGCCCCATCCATCGCCGCGCAACAGGCGTTGGCTTTCTGAACGCCCATGGTTCGAAGCGGAAGTTGTGCCCGCCCTTCGGCGGGCCGTGGCGGACGCGCTCAGCGGCGCGTGAACGCGGCGTCCGCGCGCAGTGGACCGTCACTCGATACTCGATCCTGCTGCACCAGATGAATTACGGCGGCGAATACGGAACGTGCAGCCGCTGGATACATGAACTCTGGCAAATCGGCGTACATCCGCGGCACCATTTCGCCAATCCGATGCACGCCCGCATCGATGCATTCGAGGATCTGTCGCTCACGGTCTTCGCGGTGTTCGATGAAGGCGCGTACGTGCGCGTGGGTATCCGTGATCGCAGGTCCGTGCGTGGGCCAGTAGACCTCGTCGTCGCGCGTCAGCAACATGCGCAGGGACGCCATGTAATCCTGCATGTCGCCGTCCGGCGGCGAAATCACGCTCGTGGACCAGCCCATGACGTGGTCACCCGTAAACAGCGCGCGCTCTTCCCGCAGCTGAAAACACGTGTGATTCGACGTGTGCCCTGGCGTGTAGACACACTCGACCGAGAAACCGTTGCACTCGATGACGGCGCCGTGTTCGACACGGACGTCAGGCTCGAAGGCAGTGTCTGCCGCCTCCTCGATCTTTGCCCCATCGTCCTCGACGATCCCCGCGTGACGCCCTGCCCCATGCGGACCGAAAGCGTAGGTGGGTGCATCGGTGAATTCGCGCAGCGCTCGACACGCAGGGGAGTGATCCATGTGGCAATGGGTGACGAGAATCTGAGCAATCTCCTCCCCGTCGAGCGCACGGCGCAAGGCCTCGACATGCTCAGGCAGGTCCGGCCCCGGATCGATCACCGCAACCTGACCTTCGCCAAGAATGTAGGTGCCCGTACCATGGAAAGTGAAGGGGCTCGGGTTGTGTGCGATCACGCGACGAATGCGCGTCGACAGTCGGTCGACGGCACCGTACTCGAACTCCATTTCCCGCCGATAGGGGATGTTGACGGCCATGGGGCACTCCTCGATTCGGGGAAAGGGCGTCGCGAAGGGGACGCAGTGGGCTATCGATCCGTTGTGCGCAGCGCCAAAAGCATGCCCTAGAGCAACTGGAGCGCAAAATAGGCTGCGGCGGCGAGGCCGACGGTCCCGCAAAAACTGCCGATGAGGAGTAGCCAGGGCACGCCCTCTTCGCTGCCGCCGCCTTCGGCGAGCTTCAGGTACGCATCAAACATCAGCTCTATCCGCCCAAGCCGGATCACGTCACCCGGATTGAGCACGACGTCCTCTACCTGGTGACCGTTGACGTAGACGCCGTTGGAGCGAGAAATATCGTGAACCCGGCAGTGGCCGGGCTGAATCAACAGCTCCGCATGCCGCTTCGAGACGCTCGATTCCTCGATCTGGATATCGCACTCGGCTGAGCGGCCAATGCTCACGCGCCCTTCCGCCAGCTGATACAGCGCGCCCTCATCCGAGCCTGTCATGATCAGCAATCCGGGGTCATCGCCGCTTGGTTCAGCAGGCAGCGGCTTCGGCGCTTCGTCCGGCAGCATGACGTCGGTGCCGCTGCCACCCGCAGGCAGGGGCTGATCGTTCTCTCTCAGCGCCGCCATGAGCGGGGAAAGACGCTCGACCGGGGCATCATCCTCGGGGCGCGCCTGTCCCAGAGAGAGATCGAACTCTGAGTTGGACGTGCGCCCAAGGTCGAAATCGGCCTCCGTAGGCGATCGAGGTGGACGCGCGCTGGCCGGTGCGTATGTGGGCGGCGGTGCAGCCTGAGCGGGGGCATCGAGATCAAACGCGCCGGTATCGAGATTGAAGTCAGCTTCGGTAGGGGCACGCACCGGTTTCGATGCGGGCGCAACGGGAAGAGCGGGGGAAATGGGCGCCGAGGCCTGTGCGGCGGGTGTCATGCCTGCGCCGCTCGGAGGCTGCGTGGCGCCTCCGTCCCAATGAGCGGGGCGATCCGGAACGGGGAACGCATCCTCTTCATCGGGTGATCGATGTGCCGTTGCATTCGGATCCGAGTCAGAGCGCTCCGGCGCTTCGATGTAGAACTCGGTTTCGTCGAAACACACGCGATCGCCGGGCAGCAACGGCTGCCGCTGCTTCAGACGCTCGCCGTTCAAGAAGGTACCGTTCGCGGAGCCGAGGTCCTCGACCATGAGACGGCCAGCCTCTATCCACAGCCGCGCGTGGCGACGAGAGACGTAACCCTCTTCGATGCGGAGATCAGCCTGCTTGCTGCGGCCGACAATAACGTCCCCGTTTACGACGAAAGGCTCATCCCTGCCCTGACGGATCAAATGCCAGCTCTCGCTTTCCGTCATCCTCAATCCCGAACCGCAGACGCCGTCGAGCGCCCGATCACTCGCTGCGCGTTTGCGCGCGGCATTATCACAGACAGGTAAAGCGTATCAGATGCCCTGGGTTACCACCGACTGCCTCTCCGAGGCTGATGATGCCCTCTCCGAGCAGCGACAGCGCCTCGCGCTGAAGGTTGACGACGGGGCTTCCCTGCATGCGAACCCAGGTGCCGTTGGTGCTTTGATCACGCAGCACGAAGTTACCACCCTGCGCCTCAACGACGGCATGAAACCGCGAGGCCATCTCGCTGCGCACCACAAGTTCACAGCGCGCATCCCGACCGATCCGAACTTCACCTGAGCCCTCGGCAAGAACTATCTCGCGCTCGATATGGTGAAGCGTAAGGGTGCCCGCCGTTCGGCGCGAACGGAGCGCCGGCATCTGCGTGTGGCCGAGCGTCTCGGCACGCGACGCCCAAAGCACGCGGTAGATGGTCCGGGTGTGCTGCGAGCCCTTCACGCGAACCTCATCAAACGGCTTTACCGAAGTGAGCACGTCTGCGCGGAGCGCACGGCGCACCTGCTCCGTGATGATGATCTGGCCCGGCGACGCGATGGAGGTCATGCGCGCCGCAACGTTTACCGTATCGCCAAAGAGATCGTGATCGTCAGCAACCACAAGACCATGGTGCAAGCCCACGCGCAGCCAGACTTCAGCGTCGTCGAGCGCGAAGTCCTGGAGCGCCTGCGCGAGCGAGATGGCAGCATCTACGCCCTGTCGCGGCGACCCAAAGGCACACATGAGTTCGTCGCCGATCCGCTTGATCACTGTCCCGCCAGCGCCTTGAACGCTTGCGGCCATGGTTTCAAGACGGCGCTGCAGATGCTTGCGACCGGTCGCATCTGCTTGCGTTGGCTTTGATGCTTCCACGAGATCAAAGAACGCAACAGTCTGCTCCACCTCGACGTCAGCCATCGTCTCCCGCACGCCCCCAACGACGAGGTTTCTCGTGGCGCGAGTCTAGCGGCTGAGCAAGTGGCTGGAAAACAGTGCGCTGGCGCATACGTTCAGGACGCGTGCATGCATGAGAGGCGGGATTCAGCCGCTGGAAAGTGCTCTGGCCGCCGCCGTGTAGGGCGCGGCTTCGCGCGTCATATCGTAGGCAATCGCATCAGCGGCTACAGCTTCAAGGCGCTCTACGAGGGCCGCTCGAAGAGCCTCGGTGCCTGCCGGCGGATTGGGAAGATCGAGCAACCGCATCACCAGCGTCACGGCACTGTCCTCCGCAGGCTGCGTGAGGTTGCCCGCGTCCAGATGCGCCTGCGCTTGCGCGAGAAGACCCCGGGCGCCATCGAGCTCGTGAATGCGCGCGGCCAACCTGAGCACAACCTGGGCACCGGGCGCGAGCGGCTGCGCATGGGCAAGCGCACCGCGTGCAGCCTCCAGGTCGCCCGCTTTGACGGCCTCGAGCCCTCTTTCAGCGAGCGACCGGCCAATGGCATCGATTCCGGCGAGGGCACCTCGATGCCCCGGCGCCTGCGCAAGCACGCTGCGGTAGAGCGCGAGTGCGTTATCGCTGCCGTCGCCAATGAGGTGGCCACGCGCCCGCTTCGCATCCGCCGCACTGACCAAGTTTGCGAGGGACGCTGCATCGATGCCGGCGTCCGGCGCCTCGGATCCGGACATGGACGCCTCTGGCGTGGCCTCGATTCCCTCGCCCCGCTGTTGGACCGCAAACCAGGCTGCGCTCGCAATCACCAGCGCGAGGCCGACTCCAATGACCACAAAGCGCAGAGGGGATCTGCGCTTTGGCTTCACGCGCATCACTCGAGTCACGCTCGGGCGCTGCCCGCCGGGAGCAGGATTCGCCTCGCCCTGCCCGGTCTGCCGCTTGATCTCATCGACAATACTGGAGTCGATGATCTCCGTACGCGCGACGGAGCTCGGCATGGCGTTCTGCTTCTCGTAGGCCTCCAGCGCCTCCACCACTTCCGCCCCGCTCTGATAGCGGTGCGCTGGCATCTTGGCCATGAAGCGGTCGATCAAAGGTTGCATTTTCGCCAGACCAGACGGCAACTTGGGCAGTGGGTCCTTGATGTGGCGGATGCCAATGTTGAGCGCCGAATCACCGTCGTAGGGCACCTTGCCCGTCAGGGTTTTGTAGAACACAACCCCAAGGCTGTAGAGGTCTGAGCGACCATCGAGGCGTTCGCCGGTCACCTGCTCCGGGCTCATGTAATACGGGGTACCCACGACCGAGCCCATCGTCGTGATCTGGGTCTCGTTATCCATGCCCCGGGCGATGCCGAAATCGGAGAGCACGGATGAGCCATCCTCCCGGAACAGAATGTTCTCCGGCTTGATATCGCGGTGGATGAAGTTCTGGCCGTGCGCAAAATCGAGGGCGCGCGCGATCTCCTTGGTGACCCGAAAGGCGGTGCCGACGTCGAGGCCTTGTTCGAGGCGGTCGTTCAATTCACCCCCGGTGACGAGCTCCATAACGAGGTAGTGGTGATTGACAGCGAGCCCGACGTCGTAGACCTGAATGATGTGGGGGTGATTGAGTTTCGCCACGATCCGCGCTTCGCGCCGGAAGCGCTTGGAGAATGTCTCGTCGTGCAGGAGTTCCGGATCCATGACCTTGACGGCCACCTGACGGTCGAACTTCTCCTGGATAGCGAGAAAGACCGTCGCCATGCCACCCCGGCCGATCTCGCGCACGATTCGATATCCGGGTATGTCTGGCATGTTTACGCATCCTCCTGAGGCGGTTGGCCAAGCGCGATCGTGCGTCCCTCGACAAGGCGGCCAAGCACAAAACGGCCGTTCTCGATGAACTGGGTCCCGTCGATGCTCACCGCATTTCCCCGTCCGTGGGCGAGGCCGTCAATACAGGCGCTGCCGCGCACCATCCAGCGGTGCCTGCCATGGATCAGTCGACAATGTTCGCTGCGTCGGATGGCGTTGCTGGAGTCACGTCCACGGCCGCTCCACCGCTCGAGCGTCAGACTCGATCCGTTCGCGCTCACTGTAACTCCATATCCCTCACGCCGCCCTGCGCGGAATGCGCCACGAAAAAGCGTTCCGTCCGCATCGATGTGCGTGCCCTGGCCCTCTCGTTCCCCAGCCGCATAGCCGCCAACGTAGCGCGCGCCGTCAGCGCTACGAAACTCTCCCCATCCTGCCCGCTCGCCGGCTTCGTACTCACCGGTGTATCGCGCCTTGTCGGGCCAGCGCAGCGTTCCGAGCCCTTGCGGAACGCCGTTGTGAAGCACGCCGCGGAATCGCCGGCCATCGGCGAAGACAATCTGCGCTTCCCCGTACAGCCTTCCTGCATAAAAGCGCCCGCGCGCCCGCGTGCCCTCACTCAGAACCAGTGTCCCCTCTCCATGAGGCAGTCCCTCGCTCAGGTCACCGTCGTAGCGCCTGCCGTCCGACCATACGAGCCCCGCGGCGCCCTCCCGCTTCGCCGTACCGGCGTCAACTGCAATGTCGCGAAGTAGCTCGAACGATTGCGCTGCGAAAGCGACAGTCGTCAAGAAGGCCCCGCAGAGAAGCACCGCCAGCCCCCCCAGAAGCCGACGATCACACGCGGTTCTTGCGGCGGCGCGCATCCCGTATCCCAGAGGCTCTGGGCCTCCCGACCTATTCCGAATCAGAAACTTGGCGCGGTCTTCTCCGCGTTTTCTCGCGCGGACTCTAGCGCATAGCACTAGGTCGTGAAATGTTGGTCTGGTCCGCATGCTGCATCCAGGCGTCACCCAAAGACATCCACGTAGCGGTCGCGGAGCAGGTTCTTTTGCACCTTGCCCATGGCATTACGCGGCAGCGCTTCCAACTCGACGATGCGCTGCGGCACCTTGAAGGCTGCAAGCATCTCGCGCAGTCGTGCACGCAGCGCCGCCTCGTCGAAGCCGGTCGATCCGTCGCCGACCACGGCGGCTACAACCCCTTCTCCAAAATCCGGGTGCGCAACGCCGAACACAGCTGATTCACTCACGCCAGGCAGGGTATCGAGAACTTGCTCGACCTCCTTCGGATAGACATTCAGCCCACCGGAAATGATGAGGTCCTTGCCGCGGCCCACGATGGAGACACGCCCCTCGGCATCCCTAGACGCGAGATCGCCGGTCACGAACCACCCATCGTGGAAGTCCTCGCGCGTCTTCTCGGGCTTGCGCCAATAGCCCTTGAAAACGTTTGGTCCACGAATCTCCAAGGTCCCGATACCTTCGTCATCCATGATGCCGCCCGCATCATCTACGACACGAAGCGCCACCCCCGGCAGTGCGAAGCCCACCGTGCCCGCCACGCGCGGGCCTTGCAGTGGATTGGATGTGATCATCCCCGCCTCGGTCATACCGTAGCGTTCCAGAATGCGCTGGCCCGTACGCGCCTCGAATGCATCGAATGTCTCCCGCCTGAGCGGGGCCGATCCGGAAATGAACAATCGCACACCCTCACATGCCTGCGCGGTGAAACCTTCACTTTCGAGCAGGCGCACATAGTGCGTCGGAACCCCCATGAACACGGTCGAGCGCGCGAGCGCTCTCACCGCGGCGCCTGGATCGAAGCGTTGCTGGAACAGAACAGTGCTCGGTTCCAGGAGCGCACAATGCATGGCTACGAAGAGGCCGTGCACGTGATAGACCGGCAGCACGTGCAGAAGGACGTCGTCGCTGCGCCAGCCCCAGAGCGTCCGAAGCGTCAGGGCATTCGCAGCCAGATTTCCGTGACTGAGCATTGCGCCTTTGGAACGCCCCGTGGTCCCTGACGTGTAGAGGATCGCCGCAAGATCATCGCTCCGTCGCTCTACGATTTCCGCATCGGCTTCAACGGGGTGCTCAAGCAGCGACCCCGCTCCGTTCTCGGCCAGGGTATGCACCTCGGCGGTCACGCGTGCAGCTGCGCACACCGCGGCACCGAACGCGGCTTTGGCCGGCGCACAAACCAGTACGCGTGGCTCTGCGTCGGCAACGAAGTACTCAAGCTCGCGCTGCGTGTATGCGGTATTGAGCGGAACGAAAATCGCACCGATTCGAAGCGTGGCCAGGTAGAGCGCGATCGCCTCTACGCTTTTCTCGATCTGTGCGACGACGCGATCACCTGGTTCAACGCTGGCCTCCGCGAGATTTCCGGCAATGCGCCCGACAAGCGCATGGAACTCGTCGTGCGTCACGCGCGTACCGTCGTCGCACTCGAAGGCGACGTCCGCCGTCGCACCCCGTGCACGGTCGAAGATGGTCTTGTAAAGATTCAAGGGCCCCTCCTGGCTTCGCTAGAATCGCGGCTCAGTCTTCAAGCGCCGGACATCAATGGACGCGCTCGACCCCCAGTTCCTGTTCGCCTGCGCCGGCATCGGCGCCCTCGGCGGCCTGCTCGGCGGCATGCTCGGCATAGGCGGCGGTGTGGTGATCGTACCCGCCCTGCTCGCCCTCTTCGAAGTCTTCGGCCTACCCGCGGCGCCAGCCGCGCCGATCGCCGTTGCAACGTCGCTTACCACCATCATCGCGACCTCCACAGCCGCTGCCCGGGCGCAGTGGCTACGCGGGTCCATAGACGTCGAACTCTTCCGCCGCTGGGCACCCGCCCTTGTCGCCGGCAGCCTCGTGAGCGGACCCGTCGCCGGTCAGCTTCCCGCGGGCGCCTTCCAGGCTTTCATTGGCTGCTTCCTGCTCGCCGTCGGCATCATCATGTCGTCGGCGTGGCAGCCGTCCCCACACCGCGCCCTCCCTCGCGGCCCGGCAGGCATCGCGCTCGGCGGCTCTGCGGGGCTCGTGTCGGGGATGGCCGGCATCGGCGGCGGCAACGTTATCGTGCCGACGCTTGTCTACTTCAACGTGCCGATACGTCTGGCAACCGGTACGTCGAGCGCGCTGGGCCTACCGATCGCCCTGGCTGGCACGATCAGTTTTCTGGTCGCGGGCTGGGATCGTACGAATCTGGCGGCCGGGACGCTCGGCTTTGTGCATCTGCCGGCCGCGGTCGCAATCGCCACGCTCAGCTTCTTCGCAGCGCCGATCGGCGTCGCCGTCGCCCATCGCATTCCTGCAGCTCAGCTGAAGCGCGCCTTCGGGGTGCTCCTGCTGCTGGTGTCGATGCGCATGCTGTCGGCAACTTTGGGGCTGCTCTCAGCTTAGACCTCCGGATCGATCTGGCGAACCTGGATAGCGTCGACACCCTGCCCTGCGAGGATGTCCGAGAGCACAACCACCCGATCGCTCGAGGCGAAGTCCTCCCGCTGGCGCAACGCGCGGAACGCGGTCCGCAGAGTTTTCTCCGGATCGGAGGAAAATGCCGTTCGGTGCGAGACAAGATGGCGATTCAGCATAAGCCGGCGCCGCGTCGAGGAGTCGTTGGTAAAGGCATAGATCGGCACCCCTTGCGGATGGCAGGCCGTCACGTGATCCGCCATGACGCCACGACGGGTGATGACGACAATTCCGCGGGCACCGATAGATTCTGCGAGCTCGACGGCCGCAGAAGCCAGATGCGACTTCTCTCCGTCTCGCTCGCGCGCCCGGGCGAAACCGAGACCCGGATAGCGCTCACTCGCCCGCGCGATCGAATCAAGGTAGCCCACACAGCGCTGCGGATGCTTGCCGACAGAGGTCTCGCCGGAGAGCATGACGGCGTCAACTTCCTCGTAGACGGCATTGGCGACATCGGTCGCTTCCGCTCGGGTCGGTATCGGATTCTCAATCATCGATTCGAGCAGATGCGTCGCGACAATTGATCGCTTGCCGTGCTCCTGACACAGGCGGACGATACGCCGCTGCACATTCGGCAATTCGGCGATGTCGATCTCGACCCCCAGATCACCGCGCGCCACCATGACGCCGTCAGACACGCGGACGATATCTTCGATGTTCTCGACCCCCTCCGCATCCTCAATCTTGGCGATGATCTTGACCTTTCCCGCCTTTCGGCCAAGGTGCTTGCGCAGCATTTCCACATCTTCAGCGCGCCGGACGAATGAGAGCGCCACGAAGTCGACCTCGTGCTTCACGCCAAAATCAATGTCGGCGGCATCCTTCTCGGTGATCGCGGGCAGATTCACGCGGATACCGGGCAGGTTCACGTGTCGACGCGAACCGATCTTCCCTCCATCCAGCACCCGGGAGGTCAATTGCGGCCCGTCCTTTTCAAGCACCTCCAGGTTCACGAGGCCGTTGTCGACCGTAATGCGGTCGCCAACGGCAACGGCATCGACCAGCTCCGCGTAATCAACGTGGATCGATGTTGCTTCCACATCGGCGTCATCGCGGACCGTGACCGTGATGACATCCCCCTTCATGAGATTCAATTCCTTCCCGAGGTCACCGGTACGGATCTCCGGCCCCTGCGTGTCGAGCAGGATCGGTACGGGATAGCGCACCTTCTTGTTGAGCGTTCTGATCCAGTTGATGACCCTGGCTGCGGACCCGTGGTCCGCGTGCGACATGTTCAGACGAACAACGTTCATGCCCGCGTCATAGAGCGCTGAAAGTGCAGCGTAGCTGGCGGTTGCCGGCCCGATGGTGCAGATGATCTTGGTCTTGCGCATGATGCTTCAGCCCTGTGCGCTGTGTTCATGGGGACCCCGCGGGGTCCGAGCAATGTCGGTCGCAGACGTTGCCTGAAGCGAATTCCGGTCATGAACCTGCGTCGAGACGACGCCAGAACGCACCCGCAGCGCATCCCGCTTCACGAGCCGGTGCAATGAGGGGAGACCAATCGTTCGGAAGCAAGCGGCGGAAGCCTGACTCGCATAAGCGAGCATCCGCGATGCAGATGATACCGGCGTCTTCCTCGCTGCGCACAAGCCGCCCTGCGGCCTGAAGCACGCGCGTCACGGCAGGTGTGCGGAACGCAAGATCGCGTCCGGCGTCGCCATGATAGTCGGCTAACGCGTTCCGTTCGACATCGGGGACTGGCAGCGGCAGGCCTGCGACGATCACGCCGATGAGCGCATCGCCCGGCAAATCTACGCCTTCGGCAAAGAGTCCGCCCGAAACCGCGAACGCGACGCGCGTTCCCCCCCCCTGCGTCTGACGCATCGCCGCTACGAACTCACCGCGCTCGGCTTCGGTCATCGCTCGCCGCTGCCGCTGAAATCGCCATGACGACCTGCGCGCCTCGAGCGCGTCGGCCAGCACGTCGAGGAACGTGAACGACGGAGCGAAAACCAAGTAGTGCCCCGGGCGTGACGCAACGATCGCCTCGATCGCCTCGAGCAGGCGCGGCATGTCCTGCGACCGCCGCCGGGCGCGCAGATCCACATCCTCGAGTAGCAGAAGCAGCCGCCGTTCCGGTGGAAAGGGATTCGGCAAGACGAGGGCCGCGGCCGATGCATCGACCCCGAGCTCACGCATGCGCAGCGGCATGGGTGCCAGCGTTGCCGAGAAGCAGACAAGCGCTGCGGCTTCGGCTAAGACATCCTCCAGTAGCGGTGCCGCATCGAGGCACTGCAGGCGCCGCATGCCGCGGGCATCCGAAGCGAGATGCTCACGGTAACCATCGCGCTGTGGCCCCGTCGCGATGCGGCCGATCTCCAGAAACCGGGAGAGTCCTTTGCGCAGCTCCTCGAAGCGCTGCAGCGGCGGCCCGGGCGGCGCCTCGATGAGCCACCGAACGAGCTCAGCGAGGACGGCATCAAGGACATCGAGCAGCGCAGCGTCCAGGGCCCCATCCGATGCAAAGGCGCGCTGGACGAAGCGCTCAAGGATGCGCAGGAACGGCGCATCCAGTCGGCGCGCCTCTCGAATCGCCTCCTGCAACCTCGCTTCGACGAGCTCCGCGGAAAACATCGCACGCGCCCGGTCCGCTAGATTGTGCGCCTCGTCCACAAGCAAAGCGGCGCCCCCGTCTTCCGGGTCGAGCAGCGCGCGCTGACGAGCAAAGGGATCAAAAGCGTAGTTGTAGTCGCAGACGATCAGATCTGCGAAGCGCGCGGCATCATGCTGAAGCGCCGCCGGGCAGACCTTGTGCGTCGCGGCAACTGCCTGCCCCCGAGCAACCGTGATCGGACCGGCATCATCAGCGTGGCCAAGCAAAGCGGACAGCGCCGCTCGGCGCCGGTCAAAGTGCCCACGCGCACGTTCGCAGGCATCCCGCCGACACGGCGTACCCGGCGTCGGGCACATCCGCTCGCGCGCGATCAATTCCACGACCCGCAACGTGCGTCCCTCCGGATCCATCTTCGCGACAGCATCGAGAGCCAGTTGCCTGGCAGAACCGCGGGGCGTCAGATACAGCGCACGCTCACAATCGAGCCCTGGCAGCCGGCGCAGAGCCGCATAGAGCACTCCGAGCGTCTTCCCGATCCCCGTCGGTGCCTCGGCAAAGAGCGCGCCCCCTGCGCTCAACGCACGCCAAACCTGGCGAGCGAGGGCCCGCTGTCCCGGACGAAATGCAGGCGCCGGAAACGCCAGCTCCGCTAGATAGGCATCTCGCATGGCAAGCCGCTGCGCCTCGACCGTAAGCCAAAGGGCATAGGCTTGGCATGTGTCTTCGAAAAATCGCAGGAGCGCTTCCCGATCGGCCTCTACGGCCACGCGAATTGCATCATCGGAGTCCGCGTCGAGGTAGATGAGTTCGAGCGCGATCTCGCGCGTATCCTCTGGATTTAGATGGGCCCAGAGTCCCCCGTAGAGGCGAAGCTGAGCATCATGTGCACGGCCTTCGCGCTCGTGCACAAGGCGGCCTTCGCTGCGATGCGTTTTCATCTCTTCGATACGAATACTTCTCTCGCGCTCCTCGACACCGTCAGCGCGCCCCGCCACGGTGAGCTCGACAAGGCTGTTGCGCCATTGATGGCGAAAGAACACTTCTGCGCGATATCGAGCCCCGGCGCCGGCCTGGGCACGCTGCTGACGGCGCAAGCCTTCGATGGCAGCGACGCGCGGCGCATCGCGCGGACCGAGGTCACCGCCGCGATGAATGAAGTCCGCGAGATGCCCGACGGACACGCGACGTTTGAGGCGTTCGCTCACGGAAAACGGACCTCAAGCACCTCGGCGCGCACGCCGAGGGCCTGCAGGTCCTCAAGCCATCTGCGCTGACTCTCACGGAGCTGATCACCGGGCCCTTTCACCTCGATGAATGCCAGACAGGATGGGGCGCCATTGGCGATCGTCAGATCAGGGAACCCAACCCGGGCGCGCCTTGGTTCTCTCGCGACAAGCTCGCAGATACCCGCGCGGACTCCGCGAGGAATCGATCGCAGAATGTGCGGAACCACCCCTGCCCCCTGCCACCCCCAAAACGGGTTCACAGTGCCAAGCTCGCGCTCAAGAACGCCGAGACAATCCTCCACGCCGTGGACACCGCATCGCACGGCCTCAAGGCGCGCTTCGATCGCTTCGCGGCGCCGTGCCCAGAAGTCTTCCGTATAGAGGTCTGTCGGTCCGGCCTGGAAGGGCTGCACGAAGGCGCCGGGCAAAGGCGAGAAGACAATGTCCCAGCAGGTAAGCATGAACAGCATGCCCGGGAGCCTGTTCTCCAGGTGCAGGGCGCGGTTACCGCCCGCGCGGTAGTGCTCCACCACGCGCTGCTCGACGCGAGCTTCTCGCAGGGGACGAATATACAAACGCCGGACGGGAATCGACGCACCCCGTCGCTGCGGCCGACAACGCCCGGCAGCAACATCGAAGCGCGCGGCGAAACGCGCCTCTTCATCCGTTTGCGGCGCGCAAGCCATACGCGTACGCAACGCTTCCGCCGCCTTGCGTCGACCGCGCTGCGCAAGCAGCCGGCACGCGCGCTCGCGCGCACCCGGACTGGCTGCGCGTCGCAACGTGCGCAGGGCGCCACCATGAGCGCCCTGGCGCGCCTGCCAGTGCGCAACGCGCTCGAGTGCACGGGCACGACGCGCTTCCGTCAACCGACAGGAGCTCGCGTCCGCAAGCGCATCGGAAAGCGCGCGACAAAACGACAGCTCAACCTTTGTACGCGGCCGCACCCCGTGCTCGATCGATGACACCGCATCGGCCAGGCGATGGACAGCAACCGCACGCCGCACCTCGGACGCGTGTGCGAACGGTAGCTTGGGCGCGAGCCCGACCTTAGCCCAACGCAGCGCCCCGATATCGGCCAGCACGAACTCGCTGAGGTCCTGGCGAAGCGAGCCAAAATAAAGCAGGCGCAGGCAGGCGACGTCGTCCCCACTCTCCAGGCGCAGGACGCTCGGCAACTCGACCGTTGCGCCCGCGGCAAGGCATGACTCCAAACGTTCACGCAGCAGCGCTCTACGCGCGCCGCGCTGTCGAACGCCCAGCGCTTCAAGCCGCACCTCCAGCTCTGGAACGCGTAGCGATGCAATACGAATCGAGGCGCTGGCCTCTATCGCTGCGAGCCTGGACAGCGCAAGCTCAAGCGCTGCGTAATGGATGCGGACTACGCCAGGATAGTCGAGCAGATCGAGGCGGAAGTGCGGCCCTTTGCGCATGAGAAGACGAACCAGTAGGTGACGAGCGCCTTCCGACAAGCCGTCAACCGCTCTCATCCAGCGCCCGAGCGCCGGATCAATGAGGTGGCCGTGATGCTGGCGCACCCATGCAAGCACGTGATCGAAGTTATGCGTGTAGAACTCGGCGGGGGCTGGCACGGTCATCACGCCTTGAACTGACTATTCGTACAGTATATCCGGAGTGCATCCGATGCCCCAGCCTCATCCTTGGTGTATTGCGTTTTCGGTCGATGCCACCGCGCTTGAGCGCCTGCTGGAAGATGGCGCCGTAGGGGGCTACCGGGACCCAGACCCCTGGTGGGTCGCGGCCGACATGCTCGCGGCTGCGCGGGCGGCCGGCGAGGACTTCTATGCGCTCCTCGTCTCGGGAAATCCGGCCCGCGTTGCGAGATGGGCCGTTGTCTCGGAAATAGAAGTGCACGAGGTTGCGAGCACGCGGGAAACACGGGTGCGCTTCTCGCACGGGGGTGAGATGAATCCGATTTTTGCCGAGCTGGATGCAATCACCCTGCGCCCGGCGGAGTTCGCCCTGGAGCGTGAGCGACGAGAGGGCCTCAGGCCCCGCCGCGAGCACCTGGACGCAGCGCGCCTGCACACCTACGCGATTTGCGAGACGCCGGCCTGTCTGCCTTGATCTGCGTTCCCGCCGCATCGTGCAGGCGCCATGCGCCGCGGGGGGCGCGGCAGGTAAGCCATGAGCAATCGACCTTCAGGGTCAACAGGAGGTAAAGCTTGCGCTCGCGGCGTGCGCTCGACGTCCAGTATCAACCCAGTGTCCGAGCCGCTCGACTCGCCGCCCCGGCCTCAGCTGGCTGAAGCGAACATCGAGCGCAGGCGGCCCTAGACCGCTGAGTGCGCCACTACCCGAAGCGGGGCATCGCCGGAGGGGGTGTCCGCCTCGCTCTCATCCTCTTGCAGGCGAACCCACACCTCCTTGCGATGGATCGCCGTTTCGCGAGGCGCTTCGATACCGAGATGCACCTGGCTACCCTTGATCCGCAGCACTTTTAGTTCGATTTCGCCGTCAATCATGATTGATTCACCGGCTCGGCGTGTCAGTACCAGCATTCCTGCGCCACTCCTGTCGCCCGTTGCGTGATGTCAAAATGCTATCTCACGCTGTTGTGCGGAACTGTATGTCGACTGTAACGGGGATGTAAATACGCCCTTACACAGAGTTACCGGCCACCGCTCTCGCCGCGCCGGGGTGACCTGCTCAGACCGCGCTTCTACGCCCTCGCCTCTCAGGCGCTTGACGCGGGAACTCGGCGACACCCGGACATGATCGCTCGATATCATTGCAGCGGCTCCGCGGCATTCTTCTGCCGCTGACGCCGGCTGCGATAGCTCAGCCGCAATACCTTCGGACTTCGCGCTTGCGTCTATCGGCGTCAGCCGTCCCGCCTCGAAGCAGCTCGCGCCAGTCAGAACTGCGCGATGGCCCTTCACCGCTGCCGGCCCTCTAAATTCCGTCACGCGAGCAGGCTTTGCGCCTGAACGTCGCAGACGTTGCTCGGGCATGCACCATGGTTGCCTGGCCGGCCCCGAACTCGGACCCCGAACTCGGACACCGAATTCGGACACCGAACTCGGACCCCGAACTCGGGCCCCGGACTCGGGCCCGGAACTCGCCACGGCCTTGCATCCGTGAACCTGGTACTGGGGACCTTCGCCCTGCCCGTCGCTGGCCCCTCGAACGAGACTGGGGTCTGATGAAAACCAGCGAAGCTGCGCTTCGGACGGACAGCGACCTTTGTGATCCGGCTGTCTTCGTTCCCCGCGCTGATTCGAGCAACGGGACGCACGCGCTCAGGCGCAGCTTCACCACCAAGGTCTACGAACAGGTTCTGCGGCCGGCGATCCACGATTGAGTCCGAACGGCCCAAGTGCTCGTGGAGTGCATGCGGGCGAGAAATTCGCACTGGCACCGCGCCCGCGCGCATCGGGACCGCACGGGCCGGCGCTGGGCCGGCGCTGGGCCGGCGCTGGGCGCCGATAACTCTTCAACGGGTTGTCCTGGGGCGTCGAGGGGTGCCGGTCTCACTCACAGGCGTTCGACCACCAGAGTCGACTACACTGCGGGCGCGGCCGCACGGACGCGCGGCTGACAAGGATGCCCAGGTGAACGCTGGAAGATTACTCATCATCGACGACGATCAGCGGCATCGTGAGAGCCTTGCCGGCCTGGTCACGGACGCCGGCCACGTCGTCGTCGGGACCGGGACTGGTGCCGACTCGCCCGCCCTCCTTGACGCACACGCGCGAATCGACCTCATGCTTCTCGACCTCAACATGCCCGGCATGGATGGCTACGAGGTTCTGTCGGCGCTCCGAAAACGCGAGGTGCGCCCGAGCGTGATCGTGCTGACCGGCCGCCAAGACGACGCCGATATGCGGCGGCTGCTGCAGCTTGGCGCGAACGACTTCCTGGCAAAGCCTTACGGTCCGGAAGCACTCCTGGCGAGCATCGACGATGTGCTTTCGCGTCGCGCACAGCTCGACGCTACGCAGCGCCTCATCGATCGGTTGCGCGACTCTGATCAGCTCTACCGCTTTCTTGTCGAACAGTCCCCGGACGTCATCTACACCCTGGACACAAAAGGGCGTTTCACCTTCGTGTCAGCAAGCGCTGAGGCCGTCTTGGGGCGCGAAGCCGACTCCTTGCTCGGTCAGCACTGGGCTGAACTGTTCGCGCCGGGTGAGCATGACCGCGCCCGTCAGCGCTTCGACGAACGGCGCACCGGCGATCGCGCGACCCGGAACCTGGAACTACGCCTCGGCGCGGACGAACTGATTGCCCCCCGCTGGATACAGGTAAGCGCGACCGGCCTCTACCGAACGCCAGGGGGCGTGAACACGGAACCGAACCGGACGGGAAGCGCCGATCACTTCGAAGGCACCTACGGCATCGTGCGTGATGTCACCGAGCAGCGCTCTCAACTCGACGAACGTGTTCGTCTCGAAGCGCAGCTCGAACAGGCGCGTCGCATGGAGGCCATCGGACAGCTCGCGGGCGGTATCGCTCACGACTTCAACAATATCCTCGCAAGCATGATCGGCTATACCGAATTGGCACAGATGGACCTCGGCGAGGGCGCGGCGGAGTCCGGCTACCTGGCTCAGGTCATCGGCGCCGGCGAGCGGGCACGTGACCTGATCGCGCAGCTACTCAATTTTTCTCGCTCAGGCGACGGTGACCCGCGCCCGGTTCGCATTGCGACCGAGGTCGAGGGGGTCGCGCGAATGCTCCGCGCCGTGATTCCGGCGTCCGTCAGCATAGAAACGGAGACAAACGGCAGCGACGCGACCGTCATCGTCGATCCCGTGCATCTACAGCAGGTCCTGCTCAATCTCTTCATCAACGCACGCGACGCCGTCGATCAGGACGGGGCGATCCGCGTTTCAGTGCGCGATCTGCTCGACACGGGCGCGCTCGTATGCGCGGCCTGCGGTCAGCCCTTCCAGGGTGCTTTCGCAGTCATCGAGGTCGCAGACAATGGTGCAGGGATCGCTCCGGAGTTGCTGCGGCACCTTTTCGAGCCACTGGTCACGGCGCGACCGGGGCACCGGGGCACCGGCTTCGGTCTGACGCTCATTCACAATATCGTGCACCGCTACAGCGGACACATATGCGTTGAGAGCGCACGCGGAAAGGGCACGGCCTTCCAGATTTATTTACCTAGTTCAGAGATTGCCGCGCTGGAATCGGCGCCGGCGCCGTCCGCGCAGCCGGCCTTGGTCAGCACCAAAGGGGCTCACGTGGCGGTCGTCGACGATGAAGCGTCCGTTGCAAACTTCCTGTGCGAATTGCTCGAGCACGCGGGCCATCACACCACCGTATTCAACGATCCTGAATCGGCACTCGAATGGCTCGACGGTCACACCGAAACGGTCGATCTCGTGATATCAGATCAAACCATGCCTCGCGTAACCGGCATCGAGCTTGCCGCGCGCGTCGCCGCGATGCGGCCCGCGCCGCCGGTAATCCTGTGCACGGGGTATGGCCAGGAAGCGGCGGGCGAGATGCATCCCGGCATTGCAGCGGTGCTGCCGAAGCCTTTCGAGATTCGTGAATTGCTCAGAGAGGTAGACCGCCATCTCGCCGCTGGGGCGACACAGGGGGAAGAAGGTGACTGAGCAAGACCTGCTGTTTACCGGGCTCAAGGTCATCGATGCCGGAAGCTGGATTGCCGCTCCAGCGGCGGCCACGGTGCTCGCTGACTTCGGTGCCGACGTCGTGAAACTGGAACCGCTCGACGGCGATCCCCTGCGGGCGCTGGCGGCGAACCCGTCTTTTCCGGACAGCGAACATGACTACTTCTGGATGCTCGATGCGCGCAGCAAACGCTCCCTCGCCCTTGATCTGAAAGCCGACGCGGCCCGTCCCGTTCTTGACGCGCTGGTACGTGACGCAGACGTGTTCGTGACCAACTACCGCGAAGACATCGGTGCGCGTCTGGGCCTCGACTGGCAACGCCTGCGCGCCCTGAATTCACGCCTTGTCTACGCGCAGGTCACGGGCTACGGAGACGAGGGTCCGGAAGCGGACAAACCGGGTTACGACACTACTGCATGGTGGTCTCGTTCAGGGCTTGCCGATCACGTCAGGCAACCGGGCGCCCGGCCCGCGCTGTCCGCGCCGGGGATGGGCGACCACGCCACGGCGATGTCCTTGTTCGCCGGGATCATGACCGCACTCTGGGCGCGAGAACGTACGGGAAAGGGCCGCCGCGTAACGACCTCGCTGTTTGCGAACGGCATGTGGTCCAACGGCATGATGGCGTCGATGGCGCTCTCGGGCGCGGACCTCCCCGTACGTGACCCTGACGCGGGTGTCGCCAATGCTCTTGCCGTTCAGTACGAAACCGCCGACGGACGCTGGCTCCAGCTCACGCTGCTGAACGAGGACCGCGAATGGCCGCGCCTGATCGCAGCCCTCGACGCGGCACCGCTCCTCGAAGACCCTCGCTTCACAACGCGCGACGACCGGCGGGATAACGCGCACGCGCTGCATGCGGACCTCGCATCGCGCTTCGGTGCACTTGACCTGGCGTCCGCACGTACGCGTCTTGCAGAGGCCGGCATCCCAGCCGCGGTGCTCACGACGCTGGCCGACGTGCCCGGGGATGACCAGGCGCTCGCGGCGGACGTCCTCACGCCTGTGGCCGAGCCCCGCCCCGGCTGGACGCACACGATCAACAGCCCGCTGTGGATCGAGGATGCGCGCAAGCGCGCACCCGCCTATGCGCCCGCGATCGGCGCAGACAGCCACGCGATCCTCGAAGCGCTAGGGTTCGACCCGAACGCGCTCGCGCGCGAGGGGGTGACTGTTCCCCTATCCGATGACAAGAGGTCGCAAGACCGAGGAGAGACCTGATGCCCCAACGCCGCCACGCCATGCTCCTGCTTGGCGCCGTCGCCCTGCTCATGCCCACCGCCCATGCTGAGCTCAGCGCGCGTACGGCCGCCAGCCTCGATGCCGCCCTGGCAGCGGAAGGCCGGCCGGAAGCCGATCGCGAGCGCGACCGGAACCGCAAGCCCAAGGAAACCCTCGAGTTCATGCGCTTCGACGACGAGATGACCGTGCTCGAGCTGATCCCGGGCGGCGGCTGGTATTCGCGGCTGCTTGCGCCCGCGCTGGCGGAGCACGGCAAGTACTACGTGTCGATCGGCACGCGCCGTCTGACCGAGGGACTCCTCACCGATCCGGCCTACGCGCACGTGGAGGTGTTGCCCTTTGACGCGATCGGCGAGCGCGAGGGACGCCGCGTGGGCATCAAAGAGTTCACCTTTGGCGTCGACGACGTCGATCTCGTGCTGACCTTCCGCAACCTTCACAACTTCACTGAGCGCGGGCGGGCGCGCATGAATGAGGCTGCTTTCGCTGCGCTGAAGCCGGGGGGCTTGTATGGAGTCGTCGACCACACCCGCCGGCACATGGAACCGGACTGGTCGGAAAACTGGCGGCGCATGGACCCGGTTGCCATGATCATCGAGATCCAAGCGGCGGGCTTCGAGCTCGTGGCTGCGTCCGATCTGCACTTCCGACCCGACGACGAACTCGAGTACGAGGTCGGACGCGCAAGCGTGACCGGCAACACCGACCGCTTCACCCTGCTCTTCCGCAAGCCCGAATAAGCCGGTGGTTCAGGTCAGCGTCGACGCCGCGATGACAGCGATCGCGACGCCGATGACGATCCACCATTGCCGCCGCGTCATGCGCGGCGCTTTCGCGGACGCGGACCTGGTGCGTTTCCGAGTACGGGCAAAGCGCGCCTTCAGCGCTTCGGCGGCTTCGTCGCGCCCTGGGTCATTCCACGTCGGCATCGGGCGCCGACGCTGGTAGCAGGCGCAGGAACACCAAGCCGCCGAGGGCGCCGCTCGCAAGCAGTGCCATCATTCCAACCACGCTGCGTGAGGCAGCAATGGGGTGGGTGAGGAAGATCTGTCCGAGCCCGAACTGCACCGCGGCCATGCAAACGGCGCCCGCGAGCGGGTATCCGTAAGCGCGGCCAGAGGGCAAGAGCCATCGCAATACGGCCCATGCGACGCCAAAGGCAATCGCGAAGCCGAGTGCGAGTACGGGGAGGAAGGTCGGCGCAATGCCGAGAACGTCCTCCAGCATGGTCTGCAGCCACAGCCCTGTCGGCACGTCGACACCAAGCTCCACCAGGCGCGCTAGGACAGAGGAAGCATTCACGAAAGCGATCATCACTTCCGTAACCACGATCGCCGCCAGGAATGCGAGAATTCGGCGCCCGAACATTTTCTTCTTCCACCGGCCAGGAGCGCGCAGTGTGCCGCCTCTCGCCCCCGGTGCAAGTCGAGCGAGACAGACCATGCCGCAACTCCGCGCGATCATCCTGAGCCAACTCCTGTTTCTCGCGTCGATCAGCTCAGCAGAGGACCCCATCGTCGAGGTCGTCGCCGACGGACTCACCCTGCCCTGGGCCGTCGCCTTCCTACCGGACGGCGGCTATCTCGTCACCGAGCGCGCAGGGCGTCTGTTGCGCCTGGCGGCCGACGGACGCATCGCGGCCGAAGTGGCCGGCGTACCTGAAGTCCTTTTCCAGGGTCAGGGCGGCCTCATGGACCTGGTGCTCGATCCCGCCTTCGCGGACAACGGTCGTCTTTATCTGTCCTATGCCCGCGGAACCACCCGCGCGAACACCACAACGATTCATACTGCTCGTCTCGAGGGCGATGCACTGGTAGACGGCCGGGACATCTTTTCCACTCGCCCAGTGAAAACAACCCCCCAGCACTACGGCGCGCGCATGGCTTTCATGCAGGACGGTACGCTGCTGATGACGACGGGCGACGGGTTCGATCACCGGGAAGAAGCACAGCTGACGACCGGGCTGCTCGGCAAGACCATTCGCATCGCTGCCGATGGGTCCGTACCCGCCGACAATCCGTTCTTCGCCGGCGGCGGTGAGCCGGAAATCTGGAGCTACGGGCACCGCAATGCCCAAGGCCTGACCGTGGCGCCGGACGGGACCGTCTGGCAGCACGAACACGGACCGGCAGGGGGCGACGAAGTCAATCGGATCGAGCCCGGCGCGAACTTCGGTTGGCCCATAGCGACCTACGGCATGGACTACATCGGTGCCCGTATCTCGCCTTTCCAGCAATACCCAGGGATGGCGGAGCCCTTGCACCACTGGACACCCTCAATTGCGCCCTCCGGTCTCGCCTACTACGACGGCGCGAGCTTCAGCGACTGGACCGGAGACCTGTTCGTCGGCGGGCTGGCAATCGTGGGCCTCTTCCGAGTGGATCTCGAGGCGGGCCGCGCCGTTGGCGCCGAACGGGTCGTGCCGGAGATCGATGAACGCGTCAGGGACGTCCGTACGGGCGCCGACGGCGCACTGTACGTGCTGACCGATGCCGAGTCCGGACGCCTGCTGCGCGTGCGGCCGGCGTCATGAACACGCCCTCACTGCCGACATGAGCACACTTGTGCAGGTTCGCAACCTGCGATTTTCACGCGGCGATCGGCAACTTTTCGACGGCCTTGAGTTCTCCGTATCTGCGGGCGATCACGTCGGGCTCGTGGGCCACAACGGCTCTGGGAAATCGTCGTTGCTGTCGCTTCTCGCCCGCCGCGAAGAAGCAGACGCAGGGCGGGTCGAGCACGCGCATCGACTGTCGCTTGCAGTCGTTGAACAGTTCCTCCCCGACGCGGTGGCGGAGCTAACCGCCTGCGAGGCCGTCCTGTCTGCACTACCCGAGCGAGAGCGGGACGAACGCTATCGCGCGGAGGTCCTGCTCGCCGAACTCGGCCTCGGCCTCGAACATCTGGAGACACGGGCCAGGGCTCTTTCTGGCGGTCAGCAGAATCGTTTGATGCTCGCGCGCGCCATGATCGGCGATCCGGACCTGCTGCTCCTCGACGAGCCGACGAATCACCTCGATCTCGCCACCTTGCACGTCTTCGAGCGATTCCTGCTGGCGCGGCCGCGCCTCGCATGGGTGCTCGTGTCGCATGACCGTCGCTTCCTGGACAGAGCGACCGCGCGCACGCTCTTCCTGCGCGACGGACGCATCGCCAGCTTCGACCTTCCGTTCAGCGACGCGCGCGAAGCACTCGCAGAGCGCGATGCCGTGGACGCCCATCATGCGGCCAACGAGGAAAAAGAGATCCGGCGTCTGAAGGCGAGTGCGAAGCGCCTAGCGATCTGGGGTAGGCAGCACGACAATGACAAGTTCTCGCGCCGCGCCAAGGCGATGGAGAAACAGATCACGCGGCTCGAGGCCGATCGGACGGAGGTCAGCAGGGGCAATCCCCTCGACCTGGAACTCGCCCTCGGCGATAGCCGCTCCAAACGCCTGCTGACGGTCGAGCATCTGACCGTGCATGCGGGCGGCCATGCAGATGCACCGGCGCTGCTCGAGATCGAGCGCCTGGTGGTGAAACCCGGCGAGCGCATCGCCCTCCTCGGCCGCAACGGTGCGGGCAAGAGTTCGCTCATTCGCACGCTCCTCGCCGCGCCGGCGGACGACCCGAACATTCGCTTCAGCCCCCAGGTCCGCACCGGGTACTACGACCAGGAACTCGAAGGCGTCAGCGCCGTCGCGGGGATGTCGCGGTGGCTCGCGCAGACGGCCGATGTGAGTACGGAGCGCGCGCGCAACGCGCTGATCCACGCGGGCTTCCCCTTCGCCCGCCATGACACCCCCGTGTCGGCGCTGTCGGGCGGTGAACGTGCGCGGTTGCTGTTTCTCGTCCAGACGCTCACGCGGCCGAACTTTCTGGTGCTCGACGAGCCAACCAATCACATAGACATCGAGGGGCGCGAGCAGCTTGAGGCCTCACTGCTCGATACGGATGCCGCCGTGATCGTCACCAGCCATGATCGCGACTTCATAGAGACCGTGGCAGAGCGCTTCCTGTTGATCGACAACGGCGCGCTGACCGAACTGACGCATCCGGCGCAGTACCACGCCGACCCGGAAGCGATGCGCGCGCCCGAGGCGTCTGCATCAGAGACAGCGCACGCGCTGAGGCTGGACGACGTCGCGAGCGAAGACGCACTCGCGCGCATCGTGGAACTGGAAACGCTGCTCGAGGCCGATCGTGGCCGGAAGCCCAAGTTCCAGAAGTCCGAGCGGCAGGCCGCTTGGGCGGCGGAGATCGCCGAGCTGTACGCGCGCCTTGAGGACTGAGGCTACGCGGGCAGCGGTATCAGGCGGTCCCCTTGATGCGGGCCGCGAGCGCGGCAACGCGTGCGAGGCCCTGTTCGAGCACGGCCGGCGGCGCGCCGATCCCGACCCGGAAATGGCCGTCGAGTCCGTAGCATGTACCCGGGACGATCAGCGTGCTTTCCTCGACGCGCATGCGCTCCGAGAGCGCATCGCTGCCGATCGGCAGATCGTAGGACAGGAAGCCCATGCCGCCGGCCGTGGGCCGCACCCAGTCGAATGCTTCGTTGGCCGCGACCCAGTCACCCAGGAGGTCACGATTACCGCGCAGCCAGGCGCGGGAACGCTGCAGAATCTTCGCGCGCCGTCCCGGTTCGAGCACCCTGACCGCAATGGCTTCGGAGAGCGCCGAGGCGGTGATGGTCGTATAGTCCTTGCGCTGCCAGGCAGCGTAGATCTGCGCCGCCGGACCGACCAGCCAACCGAGGCGCAGACCTGGTAGCGCAAGCGCCTTCGAGGTGCTGTTCGAGACGAGCACGTGGGCCCCGGCGTCGGCCCAGCTTGGTGGTTCATCGCCGTCCATTTCCGACCCCTTGTAGACCTCGTCGACGTGCAGCCAGGCGCCGACCCGCGCGCAGCGGTCGATGAGCCAGGCACGGTCCTCGTCACTCAACACGGTGCCGGTGGGATTGTTCGGAACGCAAAGCGTGACCAGGCATGTTCCAGAGACGATTTCGTCTTCGAGACGCTGACGATCGAGCGACCAGTCATTGCGCCCGTCAAGGGGCACCTCCCGCACGTCGCCCCCGGCCGCGCGGGCCCAGCCTGCGATCTGCAGATAGTTTGGGGTGAGCACCACGACGCGATCGCCCGGCGCAACGAGCGTCATGACCAGCAGGAAGTTCGCCTCGATCCCCCCGGTGGTGACGATAACCTCATCGGCGGTGCGATTCGCGTAGAGCCCGGCGATGGCCTCGCGCAGCACGGGCGATCCGTGCGTGTGGCCATAGCCGAGCTCGATGTCGAAGAGCGACTCGCGCTCCTCGACGGTCAAGAGCGTACGCAGGTCATAGGGGTGCACGCCGCTATCCGAGAGATTCAGCTCGACCTCGTTCTCATGCAGCGACTGGATGCGTTCGAGTGCGAATTCCTCGATCTTCAACGTACGTTCTCCTGCTTGCAGATCAGCCGCTGACCCCCTTCGGCGCTTTCTGCTTCATGTAGCCGAACATGTATCCCGCAACCCGGCGCATCTGAATCTCTTCCGCGCCTTCGGTGATCCGGTAGCGGCGGTGATGCCGGTAGATATGCTCGAACGCCTTGTGCCGCGAGTATCCGAGGCCGCCGTGCACCTGCATCGCCCGATCCGCCGCTTCGCAGCACAATCGGTTCGAGAAGTAGTTACACATGGACACCTTGTCCGACTGCGAGAACGCTCCGTACTTGTCCATGAGCGAGGCGGTCTTGTGAATGAGCGCACGCAGCATCTCCGCCTGCGTCTGAAGCTCGACCAGCGGAAACTGAATCGCCTGGTTCGTCGACAGCGGCTTGCCGAACGGTGCGCGCTCCATGGCGTACTTCACCGACTCGTCGATGCAGTACTGGGCCGCGCCGAGGCTCGACGCGGCCTGGCGGATTCTGTTCTCGTTGAAGAAGTGTTGGACGACCTGAAGGCCCTTGCCCTCGCCGCCGAAGATGGCGTCATTTGGAACGCGCACGTTCGTCAGCGATATGTGTGCGTGATCGGTCGGCATGTTGAAGGTCCAGAGGAACTCCTCGATCTTGAAGCCAGGCGAGTCGGTGGGCACGAGGAATGCCGTGATGCCATTTCCGTCGCCCGCTTCGCCGGACGTGCGCGCAAAGATAAGATCGTACTTGGCCTTGTGAATCCCCGTGTTCCAGGTCTTCTCACCGTTGATGATCCAGTCGTCGCCGTCGCGGACCGCGGCGGTCTCCATGTGCGTCGCGTCGGAGCCGTGCCGGGGCTCGGTGATGCCGAACGCAAAGCCGCGCCGCCCCTCCGCCAGATCGTCTATCCACTCTTCCTTCTGCTGCTCCGTGCCATAGTTGATCATCAGCAGCAGGCCGACGTTGTTGCCGACGATCGAGTGCTCGTTCTGGAGATCGTTGTGGAGTCCAAGGCCCTTGCTCGCGAAGTGTTCGCGGATCACGGCCATGCCGAGGTTCGTGCCCTCCTGGCCTCCGTATTCCTTCGGAAACGGGTAACGGTAGTGACCGGCCGCATCTGCTCGGCGACGCGCTTCGCCTAGCAGCGCTTCCCATTCGTCGTTAGGCAGGCCACCCCGCTCCCAATCCGTCCGCGCGTCCTCGCGGCGGTGATCGAAAAAGCGGATGTTGTCGTTCTCCTGCTCCAGCGGCTTGATCTCGCGCTCGATGAAGTCGTCGAGCACGTTCAGATAATCGGCAAGTTCCTGCGGAATCTCGAAGTCCATGCTGCCTCCCGGTTAATGCGTGCGCATCACTGCTTCGCGAGAGCATAGCGCAGCGCCGGCGGCGTCTGCGGCGTCACGAGCGCGTCGGCGTTCAAAGCGAGAATCGATCGCGCAGGAACCGTGCGATCCCGTCCTCGTCGTGGTGCCCGATCACCTCGGTGGCGGCGTCCTTGACGACGTCCAGAGCGTTCTGCGGCGCGTACGCCTCGTGGGCGATCTCGAACATGCTGAGGTCGTTTTCACTGTCGCCGAAGCAGATCACGCGCTCGACACCGAGAGTGCTGGACATGCGCTGCACCGCGTTCCCCTTGGTTCCGTCTACGTGGTGGATGTCGATCCACGCCAGATCCGGGCCCTCCAGCGCCGGGCCTCCGTAGGCGACGAGGTTTCGTTCCGCAGCGATCAGGACTTCGATGGCAGCGACGGCCGCAGGGGAGCCAAGGCCGCTGATGCTGCTTATCTCGGCGTTCCAAGGCAGCTCGGCAATCGCATGCAGACTCACCCCTGGCCGATCGGCAAGGCTCGACGCGAGCATTTCGTCGTGCTCTCCCGCGATCGGCGGATGGAAGATTCGGTGCTGACCGTCCGCCTCAAGGGTGGAGAGGAATGGCGTAATCGCAGCCTTCGCCATCGCGTCAACGACGTGACCGATCTCCTCCGCTGTCAGCCACTGATGGTGACTGTAGCCGGCGGCCTTCGGATCCCAGATCAGAACTCCGTTCTTGAAGGCCTGCGGCAATTCGAAGCGATGAGACGCGAGGATGTCCTGAGCAGCATGCCGCGCACGTCCAGTCGCCACCGTGTAAGCGATTCCGTTCGCCGCGAGAAGCACGAGCGTTTCTCGCGTGAATGGCGAAATCTGCGCCGACGCATCGAGCAATGTCCCGTCAAGATCGAAGACAACGAGTTCCATGGTCTATCCGTACCTTATCGGGCGCCGATTGCAGCCCACGAGGTCCTGATCAATGCGCCGCCACCCAGTCGCGCGCGTTCGTTGCTAACTCAAAGCTGGCAATCCGGTTCAAAGCGAGCCTGGTCCCGGCGCGTACGCCTCTCTTTCGCAGTCGGCCCTGGCGCGGCTAATCCAGCCACCTACCGGGTAGAGCCGCGTCGCCATGCACGCGCTCAGGAGCAGTGCCGAAGCAAGCAGCAGCGCTCAGGACTTCCCTCAACGCTTCCCCTGGCACGTGCTCGCTTCTCAGCGCTCGCGGGTCGGAAGTCTAGCGCGACGCAAGCGCCACTCAGAGCGCATGGATCGCCCAACCGCCAGAGCGATCCGGTTCCGCGACGCAGAACGCCGCCGTTGACGAATGTCAGTTAAAATTGACACCCTTGCCTGTATATCAGCGGCGCGATCCCGAGTGGGGAGAGAGCTAAATGGCATTCATGACACGGACGACCGAAACCGCGCCCTGCGAGGTCGAAGTCAGCCACTGCTTCAGCAGCCTCCACGCGCACGTAAAGTTCCTCAACGGCGCTGTCGTACATCCCGGCGACGAAGTTCTCGTTCACGGCAAGCCGGTCCTGGCGCCGTATGGCGAAGTCGTACGAGAAGCGCGCACTGCGACGATCACGCGCGCCTCACGCCTCGAACGATGGTGGACGCGCCTGACGGGCGATCTTTCTTTCATGGAGCTCTGCGAGTTTTCCTTCTCCGAGGAGGTCACGCTGTGAACAGCATCGAGAACGCTCCGGTCACCCATTCCGCAGATGCCCCCGACGTCGACTCTGCGCTCGCCGCGGGCAACTACAGCCAGGCCGTGACCGACAGCGAGGGCGCGACCGCAGTTGCGATGCAGAACACGTTGCTCACGCCGCGCTTCTACACCACGGACTTCGACGCGCTTGACGCAATCGACGTATCGCCGGTCCGAAAGGACTGGGACGAGCTCATCTCGCACATGCAGGCCGATCCGAACCGTGGCCACTTCAAAAAGAACGAAGACTGGGATGAGATCGACTGGGATGGCATGGAGCCGAAGCTCAAGGCCGAGTTCATCGACTTCTTGATTTCCTCCTGCACCGCGGAATTTTCCGGGTGCGTGCTCTACAAGGAGATGAAACGGCGCGGCAAGAACGAAGACATCGTGACGCTGTTTCAGCTCATGGCACGCGACGAGGCCCGCCACGCGGGCTTCATCAACGATGCACTCCGGGAAGCTGGCATTGCGGTGAACCTCGGTTTTCTGACGGAGAAGAAGAAGTACACGTTCTTCCAGCCAAAATTCATCTTCTATGCAACCTACCTGTCGGAGAAGATCGGCTACGCCCGCTACATCACGATCTTCCGTCACCTCCAGGCGCACCCGGAACATCGCTTCCATCCAATTTTCAAGTGGTTCGAGGAGTGGTGTAACGATGAGTTCCGACACGGCGAGGCCTTTGCCCTGCTCATGCGTACCGATCCCAAGCTGACGCGCGGCGTGAATCGCTACTGGATCAAGTTTTTCCTGACCGCGGTTTATTCGACGATGTCCGTACGGGACCACCAGCGCCCGGCGTTCCACGATGCTCTTGGAGTGGACCCCGACGAATACGCGCACGCCGTGTTCGAGAAGACAACGGAGATTTCGCGTCAGGTCTTTCCTCTCATGCTCGATATCGAGCACCCACGCTGGGCGAAAAACCTCGCGCGGATGCAGCGTGCAAATGCGGACCTTGCAGAAGCCGTTGCACAGAAGCGGTTCTTCGCCCAAATGTCTGCGCGCATTCGGGCGGGTGCGGCGTTCATCGGCCTCGTGACAATTCCCTCGATTCCGAACGAGGTTCCACCGGCACCGACCAGCACCAGACTCCAGCCCGCCTACTGAAGCGCGGCGCATCTCGGATCGCGAAGATTGGGATCAGCGCCTGAGCAGGATTGAGGCCCAGCGGGCGAGATTGAGGATGTCGGCGAGGGCCGCCGCAACGTATGTATACGCAGCCGCGCGGAGCACCTGCTCAACGTGCTCGAGCTCGTCGGGCGCCACGAATTGACCCCGTCGGATAATCGGCAACGCCTTTCCGAAGCTCGCATCCCATTCGATAGGCAATGTGACTGCATGCACAAGCATGCGCGCCACGATCCCGGACAAGCCGATGAGCGCGAGCAGGGTCACGGGCAGAGGATGGCGAAGCAGCAGGCCGATCACTGGGGCCGCATAAAGCAGACCAACGCTGAGACGGCCGATCTGAGCGGCTTGCATCGCAAGTCGCCCGCGGCGTTCGAGGCGCCCGTCTTCCTCGCCGTGCTGGATTGCGTGGCCAACTTCGTGCGCCGCAACGGCAACGGCCGTCAGCGACTTGCCACCAAAGTTCTCGGATGAAAGGCGAACGGCACGCGCGCTGGGGTCGTAGTGATCACCGCCGGTCGTTTCTTCCACGACGACGCCCGCCAAATCATGTGTCCGAATCAGGTGCTCTGCGAACTCGCCTCCCGTGCCGGGCATCCCTTCGATATGCACTCCGTGGCGGCGCATGACCCAACGCACCCAGAGCTGGGGGCCGAAGATCAGTGCGAGCACGAGCGCGATGAGCACGAACCAGATCACGTCCCGCGCCTCATCGCGCGGCGATGCGTGTGACGCCGTGCGCGAATGCCACGATGCACGTCGGTTCGCAGCCCCTTCAGCGCCGCTTCGCAATCCTGTGTCACGCTGCGTGCGAGCGACACGTCGAGGGGCATCATCTTGCCCGCCATGCGACCAAGCCTTGAATCAAGCACAGACCCGAGCACGACCGAGGCGCGACAGGCCAACCAATCCACCGCGTGCTGCATGCGACAGATCAACGCGCCGCGGAAGTCACGCAGCCCGCCGCCATCAGACCGGAGATCCGGACGCTTGAGATCGGCCGCATACGCAGCGTTCAAAAGACCAAGGATCGCCTGGTCAGCACGGGTGACGCGGGAGACATCGTCCTTCGGAAAGGGCATGAGATTGAGTGCGAAGGCTCGATCCATGGCTCTGCTCACGTCCGGCGCCAGCGAACGGCGCGGGGGGCAAGCGCTGGGACGCAATAGTGTGCACCGATTGACCGCAAAGGCGAAATTCGCCTGCACCTCTGCGCCTCCGCTATGCTCGGCGGGCGGTGCTCGGCCCAGGAACTCCTGATGAAGCTCTTCACGAAGCTCATGGCGCTCGTCGTATTTGCGGCGCTGGTCGCCCCCTTCCTCATACGCGGACCGGACGGTCAGCCGATCATGACGGTGGACGATGTCCTGCCGGACGCAAAGCGGGTAGAGCGATCCCTCGAAAGCGCTGTGATGCGCGTCGAACGTACCGCGAATGGACTCTTCGACGGCGACGAGCCGATGGATAGCGCCGGCATGACACGGGTGGTGCGTTGGCAGGACGCTCAAGGTGTATGGCACTTCGCACAGGATGCCCCAGAGGGCGTCAATGCCGAAGAGATCGTGGTCGACCCTGACACGAACCTTGTACAGGGAATGCATCTGCATACGACGAAAACGCCAGAGGCCCCAGCGAACTCAGCACTGCCGTCTTCGCCAGGCGGCTATATAGAGCAAGGGGCGGCCCTGCAGGCCGAAGCCCTCGCCATACGCGAGGCATCCGAGGCGCGCGTGGAAAAACTCGAGGCGCTCAGGCAGAAGGCAACGCCCTGACTTCGGGACTGCTCAGACCAATCCGCAATCGTGGGGTTGAGCGCTCCTCACCCGCGGCTGCGCTTTCCCAGGATTCCACGCGGCGTCCATTGCCGCGGCGCGACCGCCGCGCAAGCGCAGTCTGTTCAGGGACTCATTTCGCCGTCGACGAGCAGCAAATCGAGGCGCCGGCGGCACGGGCGATGACGCGCAAGACTGGCGCGCCCTGCCCCGCATGTGCGCGACGCGCTGCGGGTAGACCCGCACTACCGGCTCGGCACCCTCAAGCGGGCGAATCGGAACCGAAAGGCGTCCGCCGTTGTCACTCACAGCAGCGGCATCGTGTGCGAACGCAGCCGTCATGTCGGCCTATAGCCATGCTGTAGCGCGGCGAGCATCGAGCTTCACCCTGCGAGGGGCCCCTCTGTCAGATTGATCAGAGCGTGGTGATCCACCTCGCGTTTCTCGCACCAAATGAGTCTTGAGAAGAGCCAGCGAAGTCGGGGGCGCAACTTACCCGGCGACGACGACGTCAGCATCGCCTGCGTCTCGTCTGGCCCGGACGTCATCACGCTCAATTGCGCGCGCTTGGCGGAAAGGGCTCGCGCACGGACGACTCGGACAACGAGTCCTGCTCGCCATCTTGCGCCTGGCCGCCGGCGCAGAAGTCGCCATCGCTCTCAGCCGGTTCGGGGCCGGATTGCCGTGATCGTGGTGCCGGGACCTGGCTGGAGGCCAAGCGCAGTAGCGAAGCGCCCTGGCAGACAAGAACGCCGCAGGCCTGAGGGTCTCGCTCCGGGAACCGCCCCGCCTGAAACCGAAACGCCCCGCCCCGAAGTAATTGGGCGGAGCGTTCGTCGTTTCACGCCCCGCAGCGTTCGAGCGCTTGGGGTACGGCTCAGGCCGCAGCAGCGCTCGCCGGCGAGAAGGTCGTCAGGTCGATGCCGTCCACCGCCGCCTTGTATTCCTCGACGGTCGGCGTACGACCAAGGATCGCTGACAGCACAACGACCGGAGTCGACGCAAGCAGCGACTCACCGGATTTCTCTTCGGAGTCTTCGACCACGCGACCCTTGAACAGGCGCGTGGAGGTGGCGAGCACCGTATCGCCCCTCGCCGCCTTCTCCTGATTGCCCATGCAAAGGTTGCAGCCCGGCCGCTCGAGATACAGCGTGTTTTCGTATGCCGTGCGCGCAGCCGTCTTCGGAGCATCGTCATCAAAGACGAAACCCGAGTAGCGGGCAAGGATGTCCCAGTCACCTTCCGCCTTGAGTTCATCGACGATGTTGTAGGTCGGCGGTGCGATAACCAGTGGCGCCTTGAACTCGACCTTGCCTTCGGCCGCTTCGATGTTGCGGAACATTTGCGCAACGATCTTCATGTCGCCCTTGTGGACCATGCAGGAACCGACGAAGCCGAGATCGACCACCTTGTCCGCGTAATAGGAGATGGGGCGAATCGTGTCGTGCGTGTAGCGCTTGGAGACGTCGGGGTTCGTCACGTCCGGGTCCGCGATCATCGGCTCGTTGATCAGGTCCAGATCCACGACGACCTCGGCGAAGTACTTTGCGTTCTCGTCGGGTGCGAGCGCGGGCCGGGCGCCCGAACGGATCTCATTGATACGTGCGTCGGCGCGTTCGATCAGTCCCGCAAGCATGCCTGCAGCGTTGTCCATGCCCTTGTCGATCATGATCTGGATGCGCGCTTTCGCGATCTCGAGCGATTCGATGAGCGTGTCGTCGTTCGAGATGCAAATTGAGGCTTTCGCCTTCATCTCGGCAGTCCAGTCCGTGAACGTGAAGGCCTGATCCGCGAGCAGCGTGCCGATATGCACCTCGATGATTCGCCCCTGGAAGACGTTGTCGCCGAACTGGTCGAGCATTTGCGCCTGAGTGGCGTGGACGACGTCTCGGAAGTCCATATGCTCGGCCATGCGGCCCTTGAAGGTGACCTTCACCGATTCGGGGACCGGCATCGTGGCCTCGCCCGTTGCGAGCGCAAGTGCAACCGTGCCGGAGTCGGCCCCGAACGCGACACCCTTGGACATGCGCGTATGACTGTCGCCGCCAATGATGATCGCCCAGTCATCTACCGTGAGGTCGTTCAGAACCTTGTGAATGACGTCCGTCATGGCGTGGTACTCGCCCTTCGGATCGCGCGCCGTGATGAGACCGAACCTGTTCATGAACGCCATGAGTCGAGGGGTGTTCGCCTGCGCCTTCTTGTCCCACACGGATGCGGTGTGGCACCCCGACTGGTATGCGCCGTCGACCGTTGGCGAAAGTACAGTGGCGGCCATCGACTCCAGTTCCTGGGAGGTCATGAGCCCGGTCGTATCCTGCGAACCGACGATGTTCACCCGCACACGCACGTCAGAGCCGGCGTGGAGCACGGCACCGGGCGTCGTGCCAACGGCGTTGGCATTAAAGATTTTCTCGACGGCGGTCAGACCCTGCCCGGGGATCGAGACTTCCCTGGAGGGCGCAAACGCCGATTCCAGCTCGACCCCTAGCGTTTGACACGCAAAGGTCTGAAGCTTCTTTCCGAAAACGATGGCGTAAGAACCGCCCGCCTTCATGAACTCGATCTTCTGGGGCGTAAAAGAGTCTTCCAGGTCGGCGAGCGCTTCCTTGCCTTCGGCGTCGTAAAGCTTCTTGGTACGCGTGTTGATCGTCAGCACGGTCCCCGTTGCGACCGAATACCGCTGATCAAGGATCGGATTGCCATCGCTGTTGAGCACCGGCTTACCGTCATTGCCCAGCTTCTTCACCCAGTTCTTCAGGTCGATACCGATGCCACCCGTCACGCCGACAGTGGTGAGGAAGATCGGTGAAATCCCGTTCGTACCTGCGACGACCGGCGCGATGTTCACGAAGGGGACGTAGGGGCTCGCGGGCGTGCCGGTCCAGAGCGCGACGTTGTTCACACCCGACATGCGCGACGAACCGACCCCCATCGTCCCCTTCTCGGCGATGATCATCACCCGCGTGTCCGGATGCTGCGCCTTCAGCGCCTCGATCTCCGCCTGTGCCTCTTCGGAGATCATGCACTTCCCGTGCAATTCTCGATCAGAGCGGGAGTGCGCTTGATTTCCCGGGGAAAGCAGATCGGTGGAAATGTCGCCTTCTGCCGCAACGTAGGTGACCACTTTGATTTCTTCGGCGATATCAGGAAGCTTCGTGAAGAACTCTGCCGCCGCGTAGCTCTCAAGGAGCTCTCGCGCGATCGGGTTGCCTTCTTCAAAGGCGGCCTTGATGAGATCAGTATCTGCGTCGTAAAGGAATACCTGGGTCTTCAGCACCGCCGCCGCCTGGTGCGCGATCCCTTCATCGGCGCTGAAAGCCAGGTCGAGCAGCACCGCAACCGAAGGCCCCCCTTTCATATGCGCCAGAAGTTCGAAGGCGAACTCGACAGAGAGCTCGTCAACGACTACGTCACCGAGGGCCACCTCCTTTAGGAATGCCGCCTTTACCCCCGCCGCGCTCGTCGTGCCCGGCAGCGTGTTGTAGATCAGGCTGTGAAGCGAATCCGCGCGATGCGGGTGCGCGGCATCCTTGATCTGCGCGATGATCTCGGCCGTCAGCGCGCCATCATCGATCGGCTTCGGGCTAAGCCCCTGCTCGGCGCGGACTGCAATCTCTTCGAGATAAGCTGCATATAGGGACATGGTGGGTTCTTTTTTCTCGCTGTCAGAGTGCGCCTGCGAGGCGCGTGAATACTGTGGCAGGCGGCCCAGAGACCTTGGCCGTCCGGTGACGCACGCATCAGGGCATTTCGCTGCCGCTGAGCGGGCGTCTTCGTCGGGCGGCGGTGGTCAAGCGGACGCTGCCGCGGGGCGTCTGAAGATCGGACCGACGCCCTCGACCGGACACACTTCATGGTGCTCTTCGCCGCTCTATTCGACTGGCGCGCGCTCCTGCGCCTATTGCGGCGGTGCACATCATACGCGTTCGGAGAAGCCGGTTCTCGGCCCGTACAGCGCAGCGGCAGGGCCGCGCACTCGCACACGGCGATGAGGTCGCCCTGTCGCAGCAAACGCCTCTCGGACAGCGGATCCTGCGTCGACCGCGCTAGGCTCGTGCCCTGGTGCGGCACTGATCGCCTCGGGGCGTCTCGCCCGGACTGGCTTTGCTTGCCTTAGGGCGCATTGACGACCGGGCCGCAGTCCCGCCAATCCACTTGGACGCGGCGGGGCCCGATTTGGTTAGCTTGGTCCCGGGTTGTTTCTGCGCCGTCCCGAGCAAGCGCCTTCCAAATGGCCATGCTCGGAGACAAACCGGAAGGAGGCGACGATGCAGACATACTCCTATACACCGTCCGCTAAGTGCTCCACGCATCCTGGACTGCGACGTTTCAGCGCGTTCTTCGCGTGCTGCGCCTTCTGGCTCTCCTGCGCTGCGGGCGCCGACGCCGAGACCGAGCGCCATCCGGACGTGGCGGCCGCGCTCGCGTGGTCTCTTCCGGAAAGCGGCTGCGCTTCACCAGACAGTTTCACGAGCCTCGGCGATGAAACCGCCCAGATCGACGTCATCCGGCATCAACAAACCTACACCTCTGCGGGCATGTTCGGCGTGGCCGTCGCGGGCGGCGGAGACGACGCCGCGATCAAGCGAGAACAACGACGGCAGACTCGCTGGCACGCCTGCATGCGCGCATACAAACAGCGCCTGGTCGATGATTTCGGCGTACTCAGGGCAAGTTTCGAGCGTCCCATGACGCGGACCGATGCAGAGGCGATCGCCTCGAAGCTGCGCACGATCCAGGACATCGTGACATCGCCGACCGGCGAGGTTTCGGGGCCGGAGTAGCCTCGACTCAGGTCCCACATCGCATCGCACTGCAGGGCCATTGCACGCTATCGTTCCTGTCGGGAAACGAGGGAATCCAGAACATGAAACGCTGGCAGAAGCTGCTGCTCGGAACGGTCGCGGGCCTTGTCTTGATTGCGGGAGCGGCATGGCTGTTCCGCACCGAGCTTATCTTGATCGGGGTCAAGCGGATGGCTGCAGCCCAATTCGACATCGGCCCCCCGCGGGAGATCGAGTGGAGTACGGGTACGGGCGTCGAAGGCGCGCGACCACCGAACATCATCCTCATCGTTGCCGATGACCTCGGCATCAATGACGTCTCATACACGAACATGGGTGACGCCCCGCCCACGGTCGAGACCCCTCACATCGACGCACTGGCCGCCAGTGGCGTCGTGTTCCGAAACGGATATGCAGCAAACGGCACCTGTGCCCCATCCCGTGCCGCACTCATGTCGGGGCGCTATGCCACTCGATTCGGCTTCGAGTTCACGCCCACCCCCAACAACATGATTCCGACAATCCAGACGATCACGGAAAGCGTCGAGCGCCCGCTGGCACCGCCCAGCTTCGCCAATGAGTTCGCGGCGGAGATCGAGTACGCCGACATGGGTCTGCCTTTGTCCGAAGTCACCCTGGCGAACGTTCTTTCGGAGCGCGGCTACCACACCATGCACATCGGCAAGTGGCACCTCGGCAGAAGCGCTGGATTCGCGCCGCATGAGCGCGGCTTCGATGAGAGCATCCTAATGGCGAGCGGGCTTTACGGTGCGCTGGAAGACCCGGCCGTCATCGGGGCACAGCAGGACTTCGACCCCATCGATCGCTTCCTCTGGGCCGCCATGCGCTTTGCGGCCTCCTTCAATGGCGGCCCGGCCTTTGCGCCGCCGAAGTATCTGACTGACTGGTACACCGACGAAGCGGTGGCCGCGATCAAAGCCAACCGAGACCGCCCCTTCTTTCTTTACCTTGCGCACTGGGCGCCGCACACGCCGCTGCAGGCGTCAGCAGAGGACTACGCAGCGCTCGAAGGCGTGGAGCCGCACCGCAAGCGCGTGTATGCGGCCATGATCCGGGCCCTCGATCGCGGCGTCGGACGCGTGATGGAAACGCTTCGCGAGCAGCAGCTGGACGAGAACACGCTGGTGCTATTTACCTCCGACAATGGCGGCGCTGGCTACATCGGACTGCCGGACGTGAACGATCCGCTTCGGGGTTGGAAGATCACGCTCTTCGAAGGCGGAATCCACGTGCCGTTCCTTGCGAGCTGGCCCGACCGTCTCCCGGCCGGAGAAACCTACGAGGCCCCCGTGCATCATGTGGACCTGTGGGCGACGGCGGCCGCTGCGGGCGGGGCGACGCCACCGGGCGATCGGGTCATCGACGGCGTCGACCTCGTGCCCTTCGTGACGGGCGAACGCACCGCCCCCCCCCATGAGCACCTGTTCTTCCGCAGCGGCGCCGCTGAAAGCGTACGCCGCGGCCCCTGGAAGCTGAATGTGAGCGCTCCGCCAGGGGGACCACGCAAGGAGTGGCTGTTCAATCTGGATGACGATCCGAGTGAGCAGGCCGATCTGCTCGCATCCGAACCCGTCATCGCATCGGAACTACGCGCTGCGCTTGCCGCGCACAACGCAGAACTCTCGACGCCGCTGTGGCCCTGGGCAATCACCACGCCGCAAAACATTGACCGCGACCTTTCCCAGCCCGACCAGCCAGGCGACGAGTTCGCGTACTGGTCAAATTAGCGAGGCCCGCATGGGCGCACCGCGCGAGAGGCCGGGCTCTGGTCGAACGACGGGCCGCAGGGCGAGGACTTCCAGCGCAAACCCGCTACCATCCAGTCACTCTCGCAACGGTTGAACAGCTGTGCCGAAGCGCCGCCGCCAGCGACACTGGTATGAGGACCTCGGCCTCGAAGCCGATCCGTTCGCGGCACCGCCTGCGACCCTGTTCGGCGACGAAGCGCGAAAGCTCGTGCTGGCCAGGATGCTGCAGGCGACGAGCCGGACACCGCCGGTCCTCGTCGTCACTGGCGCCGGCGGCGTCGGCAAATCCACTCTCCTGAGAGCTGCACGGGCGCGCGCCGCGGACGATGCACTCTGCCTTTCACTCAACGGCAATCTTTTCACGGACCCCGGGGCGCTGACGCAACAGCTTTGGCACTCCCTGACCGAAGCCGCAGGCCCGATCGCAAACGTCGGAGGCTCGGCGCGCGAACTCGGGCAGGCGCTTGCAGCGCTGTCAAAGGAGCGGTCAGCGATACATCTGCTGGTCGACGACGCCGGCGAGTACGACGATAGCTGCCTGGATCTGCTGATCGGCCTTGGCGGTTCATTATCTAGGAGGCCCTTCCGCGTCGTGCTTGTCGGGGACAAGGCGCTCGCTGATCGCCTCAGCTCACACCCGAAAGCTGCCCGCATGGCCTTTGAAACGCTGTCGGCGCTCAGCGAGGCGGGCACCGCGGCGTACCTCTCGACGCGCCTGCGCGACGTTAAGCTCGCAAACGGTGAGACACTCGTTCTGACGGATGATGAGCGCGCGCGCATCATCCGAGAGGCCCGGGGCAATCCTGCGAGCATCGAAGCACAGGCGCGCAGCACGCTTCGAGCACGCGTGCGTCGCCGATCGAGTCGCGCGCGCTCGGATCAATCGAAGAAGCGACGCAGATCGAAGAGAACGCGTGCCCTGGCGCGCACTCAGCTTGCCGGCGCGGTCGGCCTGATTGGTGCATTACTGGTCGGTGCGGGTCTCCTCATGCAGCCGCCCGAGCCGACATCGGCACCCACCGCCAGCGATAAAGAAGCGCCAGCGGACGCTGCGCCCTCCCCGCCCGACGAGGGCGGTGCGCAGGGCCCCAGCACACAGCCGAAGCTACGAGCGCGCGCTGCCAATGAAGTCCCTGCGCCGGAGGCGGGCATGGATGATGCGCAGCCCTCGGGCAGCGAAGCGCGAGCGCCGCTCACGCGCACGGCAGCAACCTCTGACGTACGCACACAGTCGCCGAGCGCAACGAATCAGCCTCTTCCACGCGCGAACCTTCAACGCTTCACCGCCCCCCCTCGCACGCTCTCGACGCCCGATCCGGACGTCGCTCGCTTCGAATCGGCCACCCCTGCCGGCAACGGCAGGGCGCTCTCTGAAGCAGGCGACGAGCGCGAAGTCATGGCCACGGAGCGTTCGGCGACGGCCACCGACTCACGCACGATCCTGCAGACGCTTGCTTCGTTCTTCGGCACATCCGACGAGGAGAGCCCCACTGCGCGTGATGAGGAAGTCGGGGCACCCGAGGCGGCGTCAGGCATAGCCGCGGCAAACGGTGCTGCCCTTGTCACCGAGCGTTCGGGCGTGCGCCAATCGCGACCCTTGCAGCCCAGGGATGGGGTCGAGACGCGTCGGCCACTTCCGGTCGACTCCCGGGAAGCGCTATCACCCTCGCCCCCAGAAAGCGGCCGGATCAACGAGATCAGTGTCGGATCATCGACACCCGCGCCCGCGCTCACATTCGATCAGGTTGCGGGAGCCCCCGAGCAGCCCCGGACAAGTGGTGCGCTGAACGATCGCGCCGACGGCGCATCAGGGGCTGCGCCCGTTCCCGGAAGCGCTGGCGTCAAAACAACGGCGCCGGCCGCTGCACGCACACCGCTCCCGAACCCGGCCCCGGCCCCGGTAGATGCGCGAGTCTCTGGCCTTTCTGAGACGACCGCCCCCACGGAGCAGCCCGGCGCCTTGGCCGCGCCTGAGGGTGGCGCCTCGGCGAGCTCAGGCGAACGGCCCGACGCTTACGCGCTGAACGTCGAAGCGCCCGCGATCCAGCAGACCGAGCTCCTTCCTGCCGAGGTCAATACCGATCCGCCGGATGAGATCGCGCGCATGGAAGCAAATGGACGCGATACGGCTGCGATGACCGCCGGTGCCGTCGAGCCGACAGAGACGGTGCAGGCGTCCACGCCAGCGAGCGAACGCATAGCGATGCGCACGTCGCCCAGCCAGCGCGATGTGCTGGCCACCAGAGCCTCGCTGCTTGATCGGCTTCGGGGCGCAGCGTCCGCAGCGCCCGGTACTGCAGCGCGGGTACCGTCTTCGCAGACAGCTCAGGCCTATGGCGGACGGCTGGCGGGTGAGCGCGAGATTCTCGAACTCCCGAGCGACGCACTCGTATTGCAGGTGATGGTCGTTTCTTCCGCAACGCGGGCGGCACTGTGGTTCACCGAACAGCAGGGCACTGGAAGCTATGCCGTATATGCCCGTGGCCAGGGTGCCGAGCGCCAATGGATCGTCCTTCAGGGCCCCTTCGAGGACCGCGGCCGCGCCGAGGCGGCTGCCCGCGAGTTCGAACGCCGCACAGGCGTCAGCAACCCGTGGGTGCGCTCCGTTGCCGACGTCCAGGCGGAAATCGAACCCATCTGATCCCTGCCTGGCACGCCCCACGCTCCCCTTTGGAGTGCGCGAGATTCGAGCGACGTGCCGCCGCCGAGTCGCGGACAGGCGCGACGTTCCCTTCTCGGGCCGCCACCACACGCCTATCGGCGGCTGGCGTGCCGTGACGCAGATTCGGGCCGGCGGTCACCTTTACGCCCAGCGAATCGTGACGCGCCTGCATTGCGACCTGGACGCGGCGAAGCGCGCCGCGCTCGAATCAGCGGGGCTTGGCGACCACGCTGACAACCGCGCTATATGGCTGGCCAATCCAGGCGAGCCAATCCAGGCGGGCCAATCCAGGCGGGCCAATCCAGGCGCCAATACGGGCGAATGGCATCGCGCAGGGCAAAGGGCGCGCCACGCGATCAGGGACACCACGCACAGGGGCCTTGCCGCCAGCCCGGATAGACGCGGGTGCTTTCGCACGGCCCGTTCTTTCGGCAGACCGTCGTTGCCACCGAGGCAGGCATCCCGGCAAGACCGAAAGCCTTACCCAGCCCTGGAGCGGCGTTGGCAGAGCCAACGGCTTCGGCGCATCGCGGCCGCGCCGCCGTGCGCGGAAGCTGGAGATCACCGTGAACGAGGCGAATCAACGAGACCCGGACGCGCGCGACCCGGCGATCGCTCTAGGAGCGCGGCAAACGCGCATTTCAGGCATCACAGGCAAGATTGGCAAATGTTTCGTTGGCAAACAGGTCTTCGTACTTGCGATCAAGGAAGCTCGTCTGGCCAACCCACTCCGTTACCAAATCGGTGATCCGCAGGTAGTAATCGATCGGCACATCCCCGATCGGACCGTTGTGCTCGAAGACTGCGTCGCGCACAAGGCCGATCATCACCTGGTACTGCCCTTCCTGGTAATCGATGAGTGCACCGATCTCCGTAGCCATCTCGAAATCAGCGTGCAGGAGATAGCCGGACTCACTCGCGAGGGTCCAGGCCGACCGCCGGAGCGAGTCATTGACCATGAGTCGATAGAGGTCGGTCTTGTCAGTTTCGGCTTGAGAGTCGATCTGCAGGGCAGCGATCGACGCGCTGGACAGCGCGAGCATGCCCTGCTGACGCGGCATGAAGTCCCGGTCGATGAGCACACGGTTGAACTCAAGCTCGAACTTCACGTTGCACAGGGCGATGAGCGTCCGATCCTCGATGTCTGTTGCTTCGTCCCAGTCTTGCAGTGCGAACGCCAGAAGAATGCTGGCGCCGATAAAGACCGACTCAGCGATTACGGCTCGCCAGTTCACCTGTGCGCTCAGCTTCGACAGCGGTCGCCGCGTCTGCCGGGAGGTCGAGGCTTCCTGTAGATCGTCTTCATGATCCATGGTTTCAGTAGGCATCAGTCCGATTCAGAACGCGCGCAGCGATCGTGCAGGCGCACCATCCGCTCGAAATCCATGACGCTCGGAGCGTGTCCGAGCGCTTCAGATTTCGGGCGCAAACTGCCCGAAGTCTTCGATGATTTCTTGTGCGGCGAGCTCCGCCAGCGCCCTGCCGTGCTCCGGTGTCGCGAGTCCTGGGTTCGAGCCGATGCGGCCATCTGGAAAACGCCTGCGGTAGTTCGCCGCGTCCGTGAAGCCACCCGACGGTGCAATCTCTGGATCGAGCGGCGCGACCTTGATGTGATCGGGATATGCGTACTGCGTGACCGCGACCTCAGAAGGCGTGGCATGCGCGCCATGCGCCTTGCCATAGAGCGCCTTGCATTTCGCGTAGGTGTCTCGGCCTTCCCACCAGTTGCGCAAACGGCAGGTCACCGCGGGCCGGTCGCCGCCTGTCTGCAGCGATCGACTGGCATAGATCTCGGCAAAGCCCGCGTTGATCGTCGCGACGTTCCCGCCGTGCCCATTGAGCCAGTAGAAGTGCGTGAAACCGTGCCGCGCCAACGAATCTACCCAGTCGACCATGTTCGCGATGAAGGTCGAAGGCCGTAGGGTCATGGATCCGGGAAACGCCAGGTGGTGCTGCGCAACGCCGACGTTGAAGGTCGGCGCCATGAGCAGACCGGACCGATCAGCCGCAAGCCCGCCGATGATTTCCGGACAGAGTGCATCAGTCCCGATTAGTCCCGTGGGCCCGTGCTGCTCGGTGGACCCGATCGGGATAAGGATCGCCGTACTGCTGCGCAGGTAAGTTTCAACCTCGGGCCAAGTGGAGAGATGCAGTCGCATGTGCAGGTCCTGTTGTGCTGATGCCCTGGAAATCAGGTAGCCGTCAGTGCTGAAAAGCGCCCGTACCGATGGGCGCGCGATGGTACGCCGCCAGAGCCAACGAGTTCCTGTGTTTTCGCCGCGATTCTGGTCTCGATGCGCTCGGAGAGCCAGGACAGCTCGGCAGCGCCCTAGTCGGGTTGTGCCGGCGCGCAAGGCGATCCGCGAAGGATCGGGTCTGGACAATTGCAGCCCCAAGGGCACCGCCCACGCAAGTCCTTGCCCAGTCAGCAGACACCAGTGCTCACCGGGCGAGTCCCGCACGGGGGACTCGTACAATCCATACACGCGGACCCGGCTGCCGAAAGACGGGGATGGCGTCCGCGTAGTTCTGGTGGCAAGCCAGGTTCCTTGGAGCGCAGCACTGCTGGAGCCGTGCCCGGGCGCCTGCACTCGCTCCGCTGCGGTTCGCGCCCCACCCTGCTGGGCAAACATGTCGGCGTGCGCGACCGCTATGGCCGTAAACTCCCGGCTCGACGGACACGTTGCCCGTTGAATGGCGCCTCACAGCCGCGGGCTGAGTTCCTCTCGGGAGCGGATATGGTCCTTCAGCGCATCCGGCGTCCACCAGCTCGGCTTCAGCGAACGATCGCTGAACACGGTTCGCGCCTGATCATCGTAATGCGGTGAACCCGGTCGGTCCGATTGCCCAACGGGCAGATATAGCCAGCTCTGGATGGGGTCCGAAAGGACCACGATCTGCGTCGATGTCTGGCCCCGATTGCCATGGCGCTGAAAACTGTCGTCTGGCTCTCCGTAGCCCATGGAGCGCAGCGTCGTCAGCCCGAGATGATCACCACCGCCGCCCCCAACGGGCCAGCTCTGCTCGTCCCGGCCGACCCGAAACACCCGCCCCCAGGGTTCGGTTGTGCTGCCCAGCTCAGAGCGCATGTGCGCCATGGCAAGCGTCCAGGCCTCCCTGACCAGGGCGAGATCGGTTTCGCTCAGATCAATCGCCTTCGGCGTGCGTTGCTCGACGATGGCGTAGTGGTCGTCGACCTTGGCGCGCATTGCTGGACCCGCTTCCATCTCATGCAGCGTGCTTCGCCAGTAGAAGTACTTGAGCCCCGCGGTGCTGTCCTTCGTCAGCAGTCCGTCCCAGGCGAGCAGCTCTGAGAGTTCCTCCGATTCGGAGGGCCCTGCCATCTCCAGCACCTCAAGCCAGCGCCTGTAGCCGAAAGGCGTGACGTCCACCGCATACGCAAGCGCTTCCTCAACGGTGACGTTCGAATCGGCCTGAAGCAGTTCGATCGCCCTCGCGCCCCGCTGGTTGGTCCAGCCTTCGAGCGACGCGCCGTGATCGGCGCTTGAGTACAGATAGTCGGCCTGCGCAGCAAGCGCAAAGGGCGCATCCGGGATCATCGCATCCGGTGGAACGTTGCAGTTCTGCAGGTAGCCAGCCTCCGGATTCAGCACCTGCAGATGATCGCTGGCCGGGTGAATACCCTGCCACTCACTAGCAGACGTGCTGCCGTCCACGGGCCGCGACCAGTCGTAGCCCTCCGGTCGGATTGGTACTCGTCCGGTCCTCTGGTAATAGATATTCCCTCGGGTGTCCGCAACCATCACGTTTTGCGGAAACAGGGACAGCGTTGCGCAGGCCGCCATGGCGCCCCGGTAGTCGTCCGCAAAATTGAGCGCCTCCCAGGCGCGATTGCGATCGGTGCTGGCGTCATAGGAAATGCGGGCGGCATATGCCATGCCGTCGGTGCGCGCAACGATCGGGCCCTGCGGCGTCGACTCCCATACATAGTCCCGGGCGCTGCCGTCGGGGAAACCGAGCGTGACCGTATGTGAGTCGATCTCGCGCCATCCTTCGTCGTAGCGGTAGCGGTCCGGGTCATCCGGGTCGAGGGTCAGGGCGAAGACGTCCGCGGTGTCCGGCCCGCCGGTTGTCATGGCCCAGCCGATCTTGTCGTTGTGTCCCAGGCCGATGTACGGCGACCCCGCGAGGCCGACACCGCTGCCGCGCAGCTCACCGGCGTGAATACGCATCTCCCAGAATCGGCTCGGTCCCCACCAGGACAGGTGCGGGTCGATCAGCAGGATGGCATTGCCGTCGGCCGTACGTGACGGGCTGACGGCCCACTGATTGGAGCCGCGCTGGGTGACCACGAAATCGGGCGTGATGCCGCCACGCGCCAGATCGCCGAGGGCCTCATCGATGGACCAGTTGTAGAGGAACATGCGCCCGAAGGCATCGATCATCTCAGGTGTGATCGCGCCATCTGTCCACCAGGGCGGCAGGTCCTCAGGATGCGCTGCGTAGAAATCGCTGATCCCGTTCGCGAAAGCGGTGATGCGTCCCTTTTCCTCATCCGACATCTTTGCGATGGAGGCCGTAGCGTTCCTCATATGCCCGAACATGTGGGCGAGCAGAGAAATCTGCACGCCCTCTTCGCCCGCCACCTCCGTGAACTCGCCCATGGCAAGTTTGAGATTCATCAGCAGCTGCTCGGGTCTGTCTTCCGCCTGAGTCCAGCCCTGGGCATAGAGGCCGGCTTCAACCGTTGGCGCGTAGATATGAGGCACACCATAGGTGTCTCGATACAACACGGTCTTCCCGGCATCTGCGCCTGTGCCGGGCAGGGAGGCGGAAACTTGCGACGCTGGCTGCACCGCTTCCGGCGGAGCCGCATCACAACCGACCAGAGCCGCAGCCAGAAGACAGAACAGGACGGCGCTGCGTCCCTTGGCTTGAATATCGCAACGGCCCATTCCTCACCTCCGCCTTGCCTGAGCGTTTTGCCTAAGAGTACCGTCAGGGACGCTCCGGCGACTGCTGCCTGCGAACTCGATGCGTCTGTCCTTTTGTCGATCCCTCGCATGCGCAGTACGGCAGGAAGGGTGCGGCGAGCATCGGCGCATGGCAGGCGGGTCCGCAGCGGAGAGTCAATCCCGACCAACAGGGAGCCGGACGCATGAAGGATTCGTTTGCACCAGGCATCGAAACCGTCGGACCTGAAGACCAGCTGGCCCACCCCGATCATCTCGCGCACTCAGAGCGCCTCGTGCGCAAGCTCTACCAGGTGCGCGAAGGCGCGTGGAGCCTGGTGGGCAACGGCCTTTCAAACCAATCCTTCATCGAAGGCCCCGAGGGCCTCATCGTCATCGACACCGGTGACTGTCGCGAAGAGATGGCGGCAGCCATGGCAGAGATCAGGACCCGGACCGACGCGCCAGTCGTGGCGTGCATCTACACCCACTTCCACTACGTAGGCGGCACCGAGGTTCTGCTCGAGGTGTCCGGGAATCCGGATCTTCCCATCTGGGGGCACGCCGGGATCGAAGCCAATCTCAAGCGTTTCGGCGGCGAGGTCGGGCCCCGGGTGTCGCGCGGACTCGTCCACCAATTCGGAATGGCAATGCCGGCGCAGGGGCCCGACGGGCTCGTCAATGTCGGCCTCGGCAACTTCTACCGGAATCCCGATCACGCGCCTTTCACCCGCGCCTACGTCACCGCCAACAACACCTTCGAGGCGCCCACGAAAGCCCGTATCGCAGGCCTGGACGTCCACTTCCTGCCGGCCCCATCGGACGCCACCGATTCCGCCACGGTCTGGTTTCCCGAACTGGGCATCGCCGTGAACAACCTGCTCTGGCCGGCCCTGTTCAACGTGTTCGCGATACGAGGCGAGGAGTACCGGGATCCGCGCATTCTCATCAACGGACTCGACGAGCTGCTGGACCTCGACGCCACGCACCTCATTGCCGCCCATGGCCCGCCCATGTCCGGCGGTGCCGAGATTCGGGAGCGCGTACGAGACTACCGCGACGCGATCCAGTTTCTTTGGGACCAGACGGTGCGGCACGCGAATCTGGGATACGGCCTCGATGAGATGATCGCGCACATCACGCTGCCGAAAGCCTTCTCTGCGCACTTCACCACCCGACAGTTCTATGGCCTGGTGGAACACCATGTGCGCCAGATCTACACGGGCCTGTTTGGCTGGTTCGATGAAAACGAAGCGAATCTGTTCCCCGTGCCGCTACCCGAACGCGCGGCGCGGATGATCGAAGGCTTCGGCGGCATCGAGAAGGTGCGCGCCCAGGCCGACGCCGCCATCGACGCAAAGGACTATCGCTGGGCGATCGAGCTGGCGTCGTGGCTGGTGCGCAGCGAAAAGAACTCGCGTGGACGCGCCGACGCGGGTGCGCCCGAGGATCGAGCCCGACTCGGCAGTGCGCTGCGCGGCGTAGCGCGCTCGAGCACGTCCGCCAACGTGCGTAACTGGTGCACTACCCGCGCGCTGGAACTCGACGCGCTGGTGGATATCGAGCGCCTCCGCGGTCACCGGATCCGCAAGGCGGACGTCATGGGCAGGCCGCTGAGGGAAACTCTGGCCATTCTCCGGGTGCGGCTGGTGCCAGCGGCCGCCGCGGACGTCGCGGACGAGCTCACGGTGCGTCTCGCTGACGGAACCGTCGCGGGACTCGCCATCCGCAACTGCGTCGCCGTGCCCACCGAAGGTTGCGATGACGGCGTACAGCTGCACACCGACCTTGCAACGCTGGGCGACCTGCTCGCGGGCAAGCTCAGCCTCGCTGACGCCCTCGCGACGGAACACTGCAGCACCAATGACGCAGCCCGCCTCGCGGCCTTCATGGCGTGCTTCGAGATTGCGCCGCAGCAGGGACGGAGCCAGCGATGACGGAAATTCCAGGTCCGAGCAAGCCCTTCAGCGGCCGCGTAGCGCGGCTCTACGCAGATTCGGAACCGCGCAAGCTGACCCTCGACAAGTCGGCCCAGGGTGCACCCAACGTTCTTCTCGTCATGCTCGACGACGTCGGCTACGGCACCTGCAGCACCTTCGGCGGGCCCGTGCCCACACCGGGGGTCGACAAGGTTGCCGCCGCGGGCCTGAAGTACAACCAGTTCCATACCACGGCGCTCTGCTCGCCCACCCGAGCAGCGTTGCTGACCGGCCGCAATCATCACAGCGTGCACATGGGCGGCATCACGGAGATCGCGAACAGCTTTCCCGCCTACGACAGCGCGATTCCGCCGGAAACCGCCACCATCGCGGAAATCCTCAAGCAGCGGGGCTATTCCACCGGCTGCTTCGGAAAGTGGCACCTCACCCCCTCGTGGGAACAGAACCCCGCAGGGCCCTTCGACCGCTGGCCCACCGGCATGGGCTTCGAAAGGTTCTACGGCATCATTGGCGCCGAGGCATCGCACTGGGAGCCGCCGGTCTACGATCAAACCACGCCGATCGAACCACACCTGGGACAGGCGGACTATCACCTCTCCGAGGACCTCGCCGACCGCGCCATCGAGTGGATCGCACGGCAGAAGGCAGCGGCGCCGGACAAGCCCTTCTTCTGCTATTTCGCCCCGCCCGCCGTCCATGCGCCCCACCACGTCGCCCCGGAATGGAGCGACCGCTTCAAGGGCAGGTTCGACGACGGCTGGGATGCGCTCCGGACCGAAATCTTCGAGCGACAGCTTGAACTGGGGGTGATCCCCGAGGCCACAACGCTCACGCCGCGTCCCGAACAGGTCCCCGCGTGGGCGGATTACCCGGATCGCTACAAGCCTGTCGCGAGTCGGCTCATGGAAGTGTTCGCCGGATTCATGGCCCACACCGACGCGCAGGTGGCACGCGTGCTGGATCATCTCGACGCGGCCGGGCTGTTCGAGGACACACTGGTGATCTACCTCACCGGCGACAACGGAGCTTCGGCGGAAGGCACCATTCACGGCGCCTGGAGCGCCCCCTCTTTCCAGAACGGCGTGCATGAAGATCCCGAGTGGCTGCTCGAGCACATGGACGACTTCGGCACGGAGCGCTGCGAGAACCACTTCAACGTCGGCTGGGCCTGGGCGCTCGACTCACCCTTCCAATGGATGAAGCAGGTGGCGTCGCACTTCGGTGGCACGCGCAATGCGCTTGCCCTCTCCTGGCCCAACGGCATCAAGAGCCGCGGCGAATTGCGCTCGCAGTTCCACCACGTGATCGATGTTTTCCCGACCATTCTGGAGCTGACGGGCATACCCGCGCCGGAGCGAGTCAATGGCATCGCCCAGGACGAGATTCATGGCACAAGCATGGCGTACAGCTTCGATGATGGCGCCGCGCCCAGTACGCACCGTACCCAGTACTTCGAGGTGCTGGGCAATCGGGCGCTCTATGAGGACGGCTGGATCGCCTCCTGCTTCCACGGCCGCCTGCCCTGGATTCGTTTCGCGGGCTTCGAGTTCGACGGCGAACAGGAACGCTGGGAGCTCTATCACATCACCGACGATTACTCGCAGGGCCACGACCTCGCCGCACAGTTCCCGGACAAGCTCGAAGCCTTGAAGCAGCGCTTCGAGGAAGAAGCGCAGCGCTATGGCGTATATCCCCTGCGTGATGCTTCAGCGCGGCGCGGCGGCGAATATGCGGTGCCCCACTCCCTTGATGGTCACACGCGCATGACCTACTCGCCGATGCATGTGCGCATGCCCGAGCACAGCATCATCAATCTCAAGAACAGCTCGTACCGAATCTCCGCGCGCTTCGCCGTCACCGCCGAGCCTGCCTCGGGCGTGCTGTGCTGCCAGGGCGGCAATATGGCGGGGTGGGCGCTGTACGTGGACGAAGACGGCATCCCGACCTATCTGTACAACTGGTTCGGCCATGAGCTGACCTTTGTCCGGGGTGCAGACGCCATTGTCCCCGGCGAACACGAACTGGCGGTCGACTACGCGCACGACGGCGGCTTCGCGAAGGGCGGCATGGCCAGCTTGCGCCTCGACGGCGTCGTTGTCGCCGAAGCGCGGATCGAGCGCACGGTACCGGTGATCTACTCCATGAGCGGCGAGACCTTCGACGTCGGCCGGGACACCGGATCACCCGTGGGTCCATATCCCCACGGCTTTCCGTTCAACGGAAAAATCACCAGCGTGACCCTTGAACGTCTTTCGCAACCCGGCGAAGACGTCAGGAAGCAGGAAGCCAGAGGCCGCTTCGTGGCCGGGGTCAGCTCGCAGTAAGCCGCACGGAGTCGGGAGACCGCGGATTCCGGGTACAGCGAGACCCTGAAGGCCCGCCGTCAGCCGCGGCAAACACGGCTCTCACGGGCTTTAAGCCTGGTCTTTCAGGAAACCCACCAGGTCTCGAGCCGTGGTCCTGGACACATCCGGGCAGGCCACCGGGAATATCTCCGCGCCGTGGGACGTACCCATCACCTGGCGACACTGTGCCGCCACCCCTGCCTCCATCAAGCGACGATAGAAGGCGATGCCTTCATCACGCAGCGGATCGCATTCGTTCACGCTGATCATCGTCGGCGGAAGACCCTTCAAGTCCTCCGCGCTCGCAAAGCGAGGCCACGCCAATGGGTCCTTCGCTTCGAAGGCGTCCATCCCGTAGGCCATGGCGCCACGGTTGTTGTGGAGGTCCAGCAGGATGCCGTTGTTCTCCGTTGAAGACGGGTACTCCGGCAGCGGCCACTCACCGGCAATGTAAGGACAGAGCGCATACAGCGCCGTGATGAGGCCGATGTCACCGTCCTTGAGCAGCTTCATGCCGGTGGCGAGGGTCAGGTTCCCGCCGCCGCTTTCGCCCGCGATCATGATGTTGTTGCCGTCGATGCCCAGCTGTTCAGCATTGGCATGAACCCACTTCAGCCCGGATACGCAGTCGTTCAGGCCTGCTGGATAGGGCGCCACCTCTGGCGCCGACGAGGCAGTGAGCGCATTTCGGAAGTCCACCATCGCAACCGCGACCTGCCCGGCCGCCGCAATCATCTTTCCCCAGGCGCGATAGTTTCCGTCATAGCAGGACATCACCATCATGCCGCCGCCATGGATGTAGTACACGCAAGGCACCACCGCGTCACTGTCTGGCCGAATGAACTGGATATTGATGCTGTTCCCGTCGGGAGACGACGTGAAGGTTTCCGTGCGGATGGTCAACCCGGCGCTCGGCGCGGTCTCTTCGTTATCACACATTTCCATGAAGGCGCGCGTCGCCGTCGCGGTAGCGAGGGCCGCTTCGGTATTGGCCTCTTCGATCATCTCTTCCCTGCTTGTGGCGTCAGTCGTCTCCATTTCCATGGGCAACGCACTGAACATCGCCTTCAGGCGGGGATCGAGTCGTGTGTCGTCGGCAATCGAGGCCATGTTCATTCCTTCCTTGAGGCGGGAGCAGACAGGATAACGGGTCTATCCGATTGATGGCTCGGGCAAAGCGGCGGGCGCTCGGCGTGGTCGAACTTCACGGCCCTACCTCACCCAAATCGCAGACCGTCGCCACCGAACGCCTGAAAACGCGCGTTGGACAATCGGCACATCCAGTGCGCAGGCTGATTGCATCGACCGTATGGCGCGCCTTGTGGGGCGAGGGGCAGCGAAGGAACGTTGCCGCACGGCCTGCCGAACGTCAGTGAGTCATCCCCGGCGCGGCCAACGGGGCCGCCCGATCAAACCGCCAGGCCCAAGGGCTATCCAGCGCGCTGCGGCCACTCATGCGGCCCTCCACAACCGGGAACTGCTTACCCCCCGGCAAAGAACCAAGGGGCTGGTGTTATTCGCTCGACGCCGCCGCGGAACGCAGAGCGCTCCGGGCGGCGTCGCGGTCCTCAGAGCGCGACCTTGATGGAGCCATAGATGCGCCGTCCGCGCGGATCGAACACGGTCAGGTCCGTTCCGTTCGCGTTCTTCAGCTCTGGCAGATCCTCATCAAAGAGGTCGATCGCACCCAGCGAGAGCTGCACGTCCGCGCCGCTGAGCCGGAAGAGATAGCTGTAGTTGAAGTCAAACGCCTGGTAGGCATCGATGTCTCCATCACCGATGCGGGCATTCGGCACGGCGTTGTCCTCGTACTCACCGATCCAGCGCATGTTCAGCCGCGCCGTGTGGTTTCCACGTGCGTAGGAGAGGCCCACATTGCCCCGCAAGTCCGGCATGGAGCGCACCAGGCGCCGGGTCGGATCGAGGTTCGTGAAGCCCGCCGCATCGAAGTCAGGCTGACCGCCGGGAAAGTCCGACACAACGAACTCACGAATCCAGTTCATGCGGGCATCTACCACCCAGGAACCCAATGAATTGGCGAAGGGGTAGATGAGATGGGCATCGATCCCGTCCGTCTCTACCTTGCCGGTGTTGAGTGCGCCGGAGGCGATGATCTGCAGATCACGCGACACGTCGGGCCGGCGCGTGATGCGGCCGCCCGGGAACTGGGAGTTGGCGGCCGAGACGGCATAGGCAGCCGGATTGACCTGACAGAACTCACCGCGAGGCTGGCCTGGGTCGAACTCGGCCGCCGTCGGATCGCAGGCTGCACCGAAATCAGGCTGGCCCGGGACTGCGACTACAAAGTCGTTCGCCGCGAGTGCCTGGTTGAACAGCTCGAGCTCCTCGGCAAGAAGGGATTGCGTCGGTACGTCGATGATCTTGTCTTCGAACTCGATCGAGTAATAGTCGAAGCCGATCTCCAGGCCTTCGAACATGCCGTCGAGCGGGGCCCAGATCGCACCCACGTTGAAGGTGACCGCAGTTTCCGGCTGCAGATCCGGCGTCGGTTGACCTTCCTTGACGATAATGATCGAGGGCGCGTTGAGCGGATCGGGTACCGCGCAGCGGCCCGTTTTCACGCAGTTCTGACCCGCAGGATCAATCCCCTCTCCAAGCACGTCGGCCACGCCGAACTCGAGACTGAAGCCATTGCCTTCGGCGATCTGCGCGAGGCCCGGGCCGCGGAAGGACGAGCTCGCGCTGCCACGAAGCACGAGGGATTCGGTCGCCTGCCAGCGAACGCCGATTTTCGGATCCAAGGTGTCGCCGATGTCACCACCGTAGTCCTCGTAGCGCGCGGCAAGCTGCACGTCGACGTCCTCGCCGAGGGGCACCTGGAACTCGACGAAGGCGGCCCAGACGTCGCGCTCATCATCGAAGTTCCTGTTCTCGGATAGGCCGGCCACCGACTCCTGACCCGAGAGCTGGCCGAAGCTGTTCACGGCGCCGATGGTCTTCGGATTGACGGTCGTTTCGCGGCCCTCTTCCCGATATTGCATGCCGACGGCCATGGACACGGTGCGATCGGCGATGTCGAAGAGCTCACCGGCGAAGACGACATCGACAACGTCAATGAAGGTCTCCGATTTCTGCGCATCGTGCATCTCGAACTCCATCCACTGCAGGAGTTCCTCAGAGTTCGTGAGGCCCGGCGTGCCGTTCCTGGTCAGATAGGGATTGAAGAAGAAGCAGCCCTGACTGTTGTCGCCCCGATTCGACGATGTCAGGGCGACGACCACGTTGTCGGGATTTATGAAGGGCTGCCCCGGAACCGTGCCAAGGAGGGATTCGAAGGTCGCCTCCAGGGGACCCACGGCGCCGGGAACCACGCTGGTGCTGTCGAATACGCCGTCGCTACCCGCAAGCAGGCCACGCGCGATCGGATTGGATACGTCACCGTCAGGCACACAATTCGGGCCGCCGAGGCCGTAGTGGGCAAGTTCGAGGCGATCCGAGTCGAGGCCCAGGAAGTTGGTGGAGAACTCGGAGTCGCCCCGCGTGTAGGACGCGTCGTAGTTCCAGGCACGATCGGCGATCTCGAAGTCGCCACGCGCGCCGACCTGGAAGCGCGTGGTGGTCTGCTCGTTATGGGAATCGAAACTGCGATCCGCGTCGATGCCGGGCACCCGGACCTCGTAGTCCACCAATTCCAGCGGCAGGAACGGCGGCAAGGTACTGCCCCCGTTGGTCGCAAGCGCCGGATCGTTGGCCGGATCGGAGCCGATGCCGAAGCCGACGAGTCCGTTAAGAATGCCGGGCAACGCGTACTTAGGTTCGATGGGTCCGGCGTGCACGGGCGCGGACTGCCCGCTGCGAGAATCGAGATAGGAGGCCTGCCCGTAGAGCTCAAGCTTCTCGTTGAACATGTGCGACGCCGTGAGCATCACGCTCGCGCGCTCCTGCTCCGGGATGAAGATTTCCGTGTCCGCTCCGGGTCGGAAGCACCCATTCGGATCGGAGTCGAAGCCGGTGTTCACGAAGAACCCCTGGCCTTCGCAGCGCGGATCCGGGCCGTTGAAGGTAAAGCGATTCACGATCGAGGCGTTCTGACGAGGGAACACGTTCTGCGTGAGGTCGCGCCGATCGGCAGAGAGCAGCAGGCCGCGATCAAAGTACTCGCCGCCGATGACAAAGCTCGAACGATCGTCGTCGCTCTGCCAGCCAAAAATACCGCCGTAGGTGACGTCATCCTGGCCGCCCGTGTCGGTTTCCTGGTACTTGGCGGTGAACTCCAAGCCCTCGAAGTCTGCGCGGGTGATGAAATTCACGACGCCGGCAATCGCGTCGGAACCATAGATGGCCGAGCCGCCGTCCTTCAGGACCTCAATGCGCTCGATCATGGTGATCGGGATGGAGTTGATGTCGACGAAGCGGTCGCCGTCGGCCAGCTTCTGCCCCGCAAAGGGCAGACGTTTTCCGTCCATGAGCACCAGCGTGGCCGTCGGGCCGACGCCGCGCAGGTTGACGTTCGCGAGACCAGACCCCGAGTTGCCGTTGAAGCGGAACTCATTCTGGGGCGCCGTATCGGAGCCCGAGGCGATTTCGAGGTTACGGATGAGTTCGCTGACGTCTGATACGCCGGAGGTGACGATTTCGTCCCGTCCGAGCGTCTGGACCGGTGAAGGCGTGTCTCCGGGTGTGCCAGCGATGTAAGAGCCGGTGACTATGACCTCTTCGATCACCGTTTCGGCAGATTGGGCTGCGGCCTGAGCAGCGAGTGATCCGGCGGACGCGACCGCGACCGCATAGGCGAGCTTGCGCATGTATTCCCTCCCCCTGCGAGAACGCGGATGCGAACGATGTCTGCTGTCGGACCGCCATCTTGGCGGGCCCGTAGGCATCGACGTCTGCACGCCTCGCCAACGTTTTGATCCCCTTCCCGGTCGTGTCGCTCCCCGCGATCACTGCCCTTTGCAGGCCTTTTGTCGACCAGGTTTGCGCGCTTGCGCTATTCGAGACTCGCACAAAACGCGATCTGTTTCCGCACGCTTGGGTAGTCGTTGCAGGGAAGCGGGTCGAAACTGGCCGCAGGGAAGATGCGCGTATACGCCCGCAGAGCCAGACGTCTCCGGCGCAGCGGCAGGACGCCGGAGCGCTCACCGGTCGAGCATTGCAGCGTCCGTCCCTCGCGGAGAATCCACCTACGCGCACATTCGCTTGCGATCAGCGAGCAGTGCGTCGGCATGCGCAATGGATCGAGCCGTGCGTGCCGTGGACAAGATTCCGGCCCGGACTCCCAGCTCTGCACCCAGTCCAGCGAAACTCGGCAAGGCGTCTGCCCACACGATCACGTCGGCAAGCACAGTCGTCGGAAACGAATGGCCGCGGATGCGCCAAAGAGGCAATACAACCGAACGTTCGAGCGGAGAAGCCGCGTTGAGTTCGGCCCAAAGGAGGTGGTACCCGGGACGGGACTTGAACCCGTACGCCTTGCGGCGGGGGATTTTAAGTCCCCTGCGTCTACCAGTTCCGCCACCCGGGCGCTGGCGCAAGAGCTTAGCATTCGCGACGCCGTGTCCGAACGACGGCAGGGCCCATCATCTGGCCCCGGTGCCCCGGACCGCTCTTTCCGCGCCTTCGAGCATTGGGCATCATCCGCGGTCGCAGACTCGGGAGGAGAGGCGGATGTACGCGGAATTCAAGCAGGTGTGGGGCGCCCTGACGGGACCGGACGGCGACTTCGAGATCGACACGATCGACATCAGAGGCATCCCGACACGGGTCTACAAGAACGCACCCCCGAGCCTGCGCGAGTTCTGGCTCTCCTCACAGCAGTTCGCCGAACGCGACTACATCGTTTACGAGGACGCCCGCTGGACCTATGCGGATGCCCACGCAGAAGTCGCATCAGTCGCCGCCTGGCTATGGGATACGGGTGTGCGCCCCGGTGACCGGGTCGCCATCGCAATGCGCAACTACCCCGAGTACATGCTCCTGTACTGGGCGATCACGTCCATAGGGGCGGTGGTGGTCGGCATGAACGCCTGGTGGGTCGGGCCGGAGATGGTCTACGGCATAAAGGATGCCACGCCGAAAGTTATTTTCGCCGATGCGGAACGGCTCACGCGCATCGCTTCGATTCGCGATGAGGTCCCCGAGCCGAGGCTTGTGGGTTTGCGCTGTGACGTATCAGTTGTCCCTGGCACGGTGAGCTATGAGGACGACGTCAAGACGCATGGCGGGTCTCTCCCGGATGTCACCGTCGACCCGGACTCTGACGCCTGTATCTTCTACACCTCCGGCACAACCGGATTTCCGAAAGGCGCACAGCAGACCCATCGCGGCTGCGTTGCAAACGTCATGAACCTAGCCTTCGCAGCGGCTGTCACCGCCGGAACAGGCATCCTGAGGGGCACGATTGATCCATCGGTTGTCGAGAACCCGCCGATCGGCGTCGCCCTAGTGACCACCCCGCTTTTCCACGTCACCGCGAACAACTGCGTCGCGCAAGGGGCGACCCTCTCCGGGGGCAAGCTCGTGCTCATGTACAAATGGGACGCCGGTGACGCGCTGGACCTCATCGAGCGCGAAGGCGTAACGAGCATGTCGGGCGTGCCGGTCATGTCGCGCGAGCTCATCGCGCACCCCGACTTCCCGGACAGAGACACATCGACGCTGCTGTCCATCGGCGGCGGCGGCGCACAATTGCAGCCGGATCTTGTCGGGCGCCTCGACGATTCCGTACAGAACGCCCGCCCCCAGACGGGCTACGGCATGACGGAAACCTGCGGCATCATCACGGCGATTTCCGGTGATTTCTTCGTCGATCGTCCGGAATCCTGCGGACCGGTCATGCCTACGTTCGAGCTGCAGATCATCGACGATGACGGTAACGCGCTCCCGGTGGGCGAGGTGGGCGAGCTTACGGTGCGAGGCTCCCCGGTGATCCGCGGCTACCTGAATCGTGAGGAAGCGACCGCAGAGACGATCGTCGATGGCTTTCTGCGTACGGGGGATCTCGCACGCGTCGACGAAGACGATTTCGTGTACATCGTTGACCGCAAGAAGGACATGGTCCTGCGCGGCGGGGAGAACGTGTATTGCGCGGAAGTGGAAAGCGCGATCTTCGACCACGCTGCGGTCGCCGAATGCGTCGTGTTCGGCATCGAAGACGATCGCCTGGGCGAGGAAGTTGCCGCCTGTATCGTCCTTGAAAGCGGTGCAGAGCTGGACGCCGAAACCCTCCGCGCGCACTGCGTGGAACGTATTTCCAAGCACAAGATCCCGCGCTACATGTGGTTTCAGCGCGAGCGCCTGCCTCGCAATGCGAACGGCAAGTTCCTCAAGCGAGAGGTCAGAGAAAGCCTCTCCCTTGACGACGCGGCCTGATCAGTACCGTCTCGCGCTTACACCTATGACACATCGCACTGTCAACTTGCAGTGCGGTGCCGTCTCTGCTGCACTGCAGCATAAACCCCCTCTGCGGAGTACCTGATGCCTACTCGCAGCCTGCGAGATCTTGAAGTGGCACTGCAGCGCGCCGGCAGCTATGAGGCCTGGCGCCTCGCTGCTATGGCACACGACGACACGTCTGGTGCAGCCGCGTGGAAACGCCAGGACCGTTCGTCACGCTACGGCTATCCAGGCATCCGCCGTCGCCTGGATCTGCTTCGCCGCCTGCGCGCGGAGGACGACCCGCACGAACTGCTGTACTACCTGAACGAGGGCATCCACGGAAACATGGACGGCATCGGCAAGCCGGTCATGTATACGGTCGCGAAGTTCGGCACCAAGGACCTCATCACGACCTATCTCGAGGAACTCGAGGCGGCGATCCGCTACATCGCAGAGGTCGACGAGCAGCTCATCTCCTTCCCGGAAAAACTCGATTTCTTTCGCAGGGCAAGCCATTGCTATGGCCGCAGCGCCCTGATGCTGTCCGGAGGGGGCTCTCTCGGCCCATTCCACCTCGGCGTCGCCCGTGCGCTCTGGGAGCAGCACCTGCTCCCGGACGTCATCTCCGGCTCGAGCGCCGGCGCCTTTGTTGCCGCGATCATGGGCACGCACACGGATCGCGAGCTTCACCAACTGCTTACATCGGAAGATGTACCCGTGGTCGGAAACACGAGCGTCGGCAAGCAATTGACGATTGGCGACGTGCGCGAAGCCGTCGCGGACCTTGTTCCAGACATGACATTTCAGGACGCGTTCGACCACACCGGCCGGATGATCAACATCTCCATCGCGCCCAGTGAGTTGCACCAGACCTCGCGCCTGATGAACGCGATCACCTCACCGAACGTGTTCATTCGCGAAGCGGTGCTGGCGTCGTGCGCGATCCCCGGGGTATTTCCACCCGTGATGCTGGCGGCGCGTGACGCACAGGGCAAGCGCAAGCCCTATCTGCCGGCCCGTCGCTGGGTGGATGGTTCGGTGACGGACGATCTGCCGGCCAAGCGCCTTACGCGCCTGTACGGGGTGAACCATTTCATCACAAGCATGATCAATCCGATCGTGCTCTGGTCCGTACGCGATCCGGATATGTCGGGGAGCCTGCTCCAGCGCGTTTGGGACATCGGCCAGCGCGCGAACAAGGAGTTTCTGCGCGCCACCTACCCACTCGCAATGCGCACCTGGCGTCGTGTTTATCCGGCAAACGTGGCGCTGCGCTTCCTGTACGCCGTCGCGACACAGGACTACACCGCCGACATCAACATCATGCCCCGCAAGCGTTTCTACGACCCGCGCAAACTCCTCGCCCAGCTTACGCCGGAGGAAACGAACCAGCTGCTGCTGGACGGTGAACGGGCGACCTGGCCGCGGATCGAGATGATCCGGAACTGCACGCGCATTAGCCGTACGCTCGACCGCATCCTCTCAGAGCTCGAATACGAACACGTCGAGCGGGACGGCGGCGCACCGGTTGCGCGACCTGGGCACCGCATGACGCCGTCGCCTGAACCCAGCTACGGCGACGCACCGCCCCTGCACTGAGCGTCTTCGCTTGGGCGCCCCGTTCCGCTGCGACGAACAGGTCTAGATGTAGCCGTCCACGTCGAGTGGTATCTCATCGACATTGTCCACATCCAGATTCGGATGCGGCGGCAGCTTGAGTTCAAGGAACTCGCGCAGTGGCGCCGGGAGGCGGGCAAGGCGCGCTCGCCCCAGGTCGGTCGTGGAGGCGTAGAGCTCGATGTAGCGCCCGAAGGACGCCTCGAAGGCCTCGTCCATGGGCACCACGCGCCCCACCCCCGCAATTTGCCTGCCGATCAGACGCTGCTCACCAGTGCCGCCGGCGACTATGAGCACGTCCGTGTCGAGTTCAGGACGGCGCAGCACGCGCAGGCGCGCCCCATGAGTCGTTCGCATTGCGAACATCTCCTTAGGCCCGTTCAGGATGTTAGAAAGTGGCTGGGTCGCCAGCCTGTCGGCTGGCGCCCTCGGCGGACGGCCTACGGCAGTTCGCGGTTGCCCCGACGAAGCGAGGCGGAAGTACTTGGAGGCCGGGGTCGGAATCGAACCGGCGTAGACGGATTTGCAATCCGCTGCATGACCACTCTGCCACCCGGCCGGGGTGGAGGCGCGATTTTACCGATTCACCACGGCAATGCCAGAGCCCGCACGTTTCAACGGTCGGGGGCGGCTTCCTCATAGGCCTCGCGCAGGGTCGGCCAAGCCGCCTGAATGTAGATCACCATGGACCAGAGCGTCAGCGCAGCCGCCACGTAGAGCAGTCCGTAGCCAAGCTTTACCCAGAGCAAGTCGAGCTCCGCAGGCAATGCGAGCAGGACCAGGATCGCGACCATCTGGAAGACCGTTTTCACCTTACCCACCCAGCTCACGGAGACGACACCGCGCCGTTGCATGTCCGCCATCCATTCGCGTAGCGCGGAGATGATGATCTCCCGACCGACGATCACCACCGCTGCCGCGGAGAACCAGAGATTGGCGTGTGCGCCCGCCATCATGACGAGCGCTGCGCCAACGATGAGCTTGTCCGCCACGGGATCAAGAAAGGCACCGAAGCGAGACGTCTCGCCCCGTGAGCGCGCAACGTAGCCGTCAATCCAGTCGGTCACCGCCGCGAGCGCGAACACCGTTGCGGTAGCAAGGCGCGTCCAATCCGACGGCAGCATGAATAGGAGCACGAATACCGGCACCAGTACGATGCGGAAGCTCGTGAGTAGATTCGCAAGATTCATCGGCGACTCGACGCCATCGACATGAGCGCAAGTGTACCCGTGTGCGACGGCGGCGTGAGGGGCGTGCCCATCAACCCTCGTGGAATGCGCCGTAGATATGCTCGGCGAGCGCACGGCTGATGCCCGGTACGCGCGTCAATTCCTCGATACTTGCGCCGCGGATGCCGCGGATACCCCCGAAGTGCTGGAGGAGCGCGCGCCGACGCTTGGGACCCACGCCCTCGATCTCTTCGAGTTCGGAGGTGGTGCGCTGCTTGCCTCGCCGCTGACGATGGCCAGTGATTGCGAAGCGGTGCGCCTCATCCCGGATGTGCTGGATAAGGTGCATGGCCGGACCAGTTGGTGGAATGACGATCTCTGCACCCGTGGCCCCGTCGATCAGGCTCTCCAGGCCAGCCTTCCGCGTCGGCCCCTTGGCGACGCCGATCAAGCGAACGCCCTCGATCTCCAGTTCCGCAAGCGCGTTGCGCGCCTGGGTGAGCTGGCCCTTGCCGCCGTCAATGAAGAGGATATCGGGCAGTGGGGCCTCCCCTTTCTTCAATCTTCGATAGCGCCGTCTGAGCGCCTGATCCATGGCTGCGTAGTCATCGCCTCCGGTGATACCGTCGATGTTGAAGCGACGGTAATCGGACTTCAGCGGGCCGTTCGCGTCGAACACGACGCAAGACGCAACCGTGTTCTCGCCCATCGTATGGCTGATATCGAAGCACTCCAGCCGCGTCGGCTGCTTCTCAAGGCGCAGCCCCTTTGTCAGTGCCTCGAAACGGGCACGAACGTTGTCCTTGTCTGCGAGATGCCGGCCTAGGTTCTCTTCGGCATTCGTGAGCGCTAGGCGCACCCAGCGCGCCCGCTGCGTGCGCACCTGCGAGGCCAGCCGTACGCGATAGCCGGCAACTTCCGACAGCGCCTCGGACAGCAGCGCAGCGTCCTCGAGCTCGTGGCTGGTGATGATCTCGTGCGGAATCTCGCGAACGGCGCCGCCCTCTCCGAAGTAGTACTGCGACGCAAACGCCGTCAGAACCGCTTCGAGTCCTCCGCCGAGCTCGTCGCGCGGAAACCAGTCCCGAGAACCCAGCAATTGGCCGCTCCGGATCGACATTACCTGCACACACATTCCGCCCGGCGCCTCGACGGCCACGATGACGTCGGCATCGCCCTCCTCGCCGACGACGTCCTGCTGCTGCTGAACTCGCCGCAACTGACGAATGCGATTGCGATACTTCGCGGCGCGCTCGAACTCGAGCGCATCCGCCGCGGCCTGCATGTCGCGCTCAAGCTCGCGAATCGCCTCCTCGGATCGGCCCTCAAGGAACTGCACCGCATGACGCACGTCCTCCTGGTACTCATTGGTATCTACAAAACCGACGCAGGGCGCGCTGCAGCGCTGTATCTGGTGCTGGAGGCAGGGCCGTGAGCGATTCTTGAAATAGCTGTCGGTGCAGTTGCGGAGCTGAAAGACCTTTTCCAGTGAATTCAGCGTGCGCCGTACAGCCCCGGCAGACGGATAGGGACCAAAGAACTTCCCCGGGCGCTTCCTCGACCCGCGAAAGAACTGAAGGCGTGGAAAGTCCCCGTGCGGTGTCAGATGAATGTACGGATAGGACTTATCGTCCCTCAGAACGATATTGTAGGGCGGCCGTTCCTTCTTGATGAGGCTCTGCTCTAGCAGCAGCGCCTCCGTCTCGGTCGCCGTGATCGTGATCCGCACATCCGCGATGCGTGCCACCATGGAAAGCGTCTTCGCCGCGAGCCCAGACGCCCGAAAATAGCTCGAAACCCGATTCTTTAGATTTCGCGCCTTGCCGACATAGAGCACCTCGCCGTCATCGTCGAGCATCTGATAGACGCCGGGTCTGCGCGTGAGATTCGCGAGGAACGTTTCGTGGTCGAAGCGCTCGGATGTGGCCCCGTCACGCATGCGCAGGCCCTTTCGTCATGCCCGATGAGGATCCCGCGATCCCCAGGGGGAAGCGCGCGGTTCGAGCTGCCTCGATAGAGCATCGAATCATGAGTCGGCCGGGTTCGCAGGCGTGTCAGATGGCGTTGAGATGTCGCTGCACGTGCGCGAGCACGGCGGAGAACATGGGCGTCGTCAGACGACCCGTATGGGTGTTGTAGCGGGAGGGGTGAAACGAATCAACGATAAGCCCCTTGGCGCCGACGGGGTACGCGGCACCGTGCGCAAAGGGATGGGCGGATCGGGCCAGGCCGAGCGCATCCATCACCGCTTCGTGCGCAACGCGGCCGAGCGCCAAAACCGCTACGCGGCGGCGACCGGCACCGAACAGACGAGCAAGCTCTTCGCTCAGAAAGGGACGGCAGTTGCGCACTTCCGCAGGCGTCGGCCGGTTCTCCGGCGGCAGGCAACGGACGACGTTGGTGATGCGGACGCCGTGCAGACGCCAGGGCCAGCGAGGGTGCTGCGCCGCCGTCGCAAAGCCGACACGCACGAGGCCCTGGAACAGAAAGGATCCGGAATCATCTCCAGTGAAGGGGACGCCCGTTCTGTTCGCGCCCGCCCGCCCCGGTGCTAGCCCAGCGATCAGCAGCCGCGCGCGGCGCTCCCCCCAGGACGGCACAGGGGCGCAGTGCCAGGCAGGTTCGGCATCACGGACAGCATCTAGGTGTGCCGCGAGCCGCGGGCATCGGCGACAGCCTGGATCATGCGCTTGCGCCGCCGCCGCGAGGTGTTTCAGTGGGCGACCGCGTGCGGGTCGACCATACCGTGCTTCATGGCAAGCAGCGTGAGTTCGACGTCGCTCGAGATGTTGAGCTTCTCGAATATCCGGTACCGATAGCTGTTGACGGTTTTTGGCGACAGGCACAGTGAGTCGGAGATTTCCTGCACCTTTCGACAGTTGACCACCATGGTAGCGATCTGCATCTCGCGCCCGGACAGGAGCATAAAGGGCGACACGTCCTGCTCCTCATAGCTGCGCAAGGCTATCTGTCGCGCAATATCCGAAGACAGATAGCGCTGCCCAACCTGGCCTTTGCGAATGGCGGAAACGAGTTCGCGCACATCGGCGTCCTTGGTCACGTAACCGACGGCGCCGGCTTCGAGCATCTGAGTCGGAAAAGGCTCGTCCTCGTAAACGGTCGTTGCGATGATCTTCAGGTCCGGCGCCATGCGAAGCGCCCGGCGGGTCGCTTCGAGCCCGCCGATGCCCGGCATACGGACGTCCATGAGCACAACGGACGGGCGGAGTTCGCGAATCTTCACCAGCGCGTCCTCTCCGCTCGATGCGTCCCCCATGACCTCGATGCCCTTTACATCCTCCAGCATGCGGGCGATGCCTTTGCGGACCAGACGGTGGTCGTCGACGATGAGTACTCGGATCACGGCTCGAACCTCCCTGTTCGTGTGCTCCGTCGGTGCGCGGAATGTAAACCGCGATCACACGACATTTACGTACCCTTACCCGAATCTATCCCCGCGGAGCACGAATGCAAGCGCGCGTGCTGCGGATCGAGAGATAACGTACACAACGTAGGGAAATCATCCCGCAGACGCCGTTAGCGCGCCATCATGGCATTTTGATGGCACCTGAGGGCCGGAGCATGCTCTGGATCAGCCCGTAAACGCCTGCAGACCCGTCTGCGCGCGACCGAGGATCAATGCGTGGATATCGTGCGTGCCCTCGTAGGTGTTCACGGTCTCGAGATTCACGAGATGCCGAATGACGTGATACTCGTCGGCAATCCCATTACCGCCATGCATGTCACGGGCGAGACGTGCGACGTCGAGCGCCTTGCCGCAGCTGTTGCGCTTGAGCATCGAGATCGTCTCGACCGGCAGCTTGCCGTCATCCATGAGCCGCCCCATACGCAGGCAAGCGGCGAGACCGAGGCTGATCTCGGTCTGCATGTCTGCCAGCTTCTTCTGCACGAGTTGATTGGCGGCGAGGGGACGCCCGAACTGGGTGCGCTCAAGCGTGTAGCCGCGGGCCGCGTGCCAGCAGAACTCGGCGGCGCCAAGGGCACCCCAGGCGATGCCGTAGCGGGCCTTGTTCAAGCACCCGAACGGTCCTGCAAGCCCGGACACGTGCGGCAGCAGATTTTCTTCCGGCACGAAGCAGTCCTCGAGCACGATCTGCCCCGTGATTGACGCGCGCAGGGACATCTTCCCCTCGATCTTCGGCGTCGAATATCCCTCGAACGCTCGCTCGACGACAAATCCGCGAATGCGCCCGTCGAGCTTCGCCCAAACGACCGCAAGATCAGAGATAGGCGAGTTCGTGATCCACATCTTTGCGCCGTTCAGCACGAAGCCGCCATCAACCCTTTCGGCGCGCGTGACCATGGAACCGGGATCGGATCCGTGATCAGGCTCCGTGAGGCCGAAGCATCCCACCCACTCGCCCGAGGCGAGCTTGGGGAGATATTTCATGCGCTGTGCTTCGGTGCCGTAGGCATGAATCGGATGCATGACGAGCGATGACTGCACGCTCATAGCGGAGCGGTAGCCGGAGTCGATGGCTTCCACCTCGCGTGCCACGAGGCCATAGCAAACGTGATTTAGCCCCGCGCAGCCGTACTGCTCCTCAAGGGTCAGCCCCAGCATTCCAAGCTCGCCGAGCTCGTTCATGATCTCGCGATGGAAGTGTTCCGCGCGCGTAGCCTCGATGACCCGTGGCAGCAGCCTCTCGCGCGCGTACGCGCGCGCTGTATCGCGCACCATCCGCTCCTCCGCCGAGAGTTCGTCGTCGAGGAGCAGGGGATCCTCCCAATTGAAGGGCGCGAGGGTCTTCTTCGGCGCCGGAGCTTCGGTCGCGGCGACGATGGCTTCGGTAGACATGGTTTCGACTCCAGGAGCCCGTGTGTTCGGCAGGCGTGCATTCTCCCTCACGGCTCCCGGTCGCTCAACGGACGCGCGACGGACCGGTACACTCCCGCTCCTGTTGAAGTCCACTGCCCAGGTCACAGCCATGCCCCTCGACGCCGCCACTCTGGACGCGCTGATTGACACCGCGCGCCGCTTTGTTCGCGAACGCCTCGTACCTCTGGAAGCCCAGATCGCACGCGAGGACCGGATTCCGGACGACCTGATCGAGGAGATGAAAGCGCTCGGCATGTTCGGGATGACGATCCCGGAAGGCTATGGCGGTCTGGGACTCAACACGGAGGAAGAATGCCGCGTGGTCATGGAGCTCGGATGGACCTCCCCCGCGTTCCGATCGATCATCGGGACCAACAACGGCATCGGCTCCCAGGGCATCGTCATGGACGGGACCGAGTCCCAGAAAGAGCACTGGCTACCGAAACTCGCCTCCGGCGAGGTGATCGGTTCGTTCTGTCTCACAGAGCCCGACGCAGGCTCGGACGCAGGCGGGGTCCGGACTCGAGCCGACGCCGACGGTGACGGCTTCATCCTCAACGGCAGCAAGCGCTACATCACGAACGCGCCGCGGGCGAATCTGTTCACGGTGTTTGCCCGCACCAGCCAGGACAAGCCGGGGGCGCGAGGCGTCAGCGCATTCCTCGTCCCGGCGGAAACGCCAGGCATCAGCCTCGGTTCGCCAGACAAGAAGATGGGGCAGCAGGGCGCGCACGTGTGCGACGTGGTGTTCGAGGACGTTCGCGTCAACGCCGACGCACTACTCGGGGGCGAGGAAAAGCTCGACAAGGGGTTCCTGACAGCCATGAAGACCCTGGACCGCGGCCGCCTGCACATCAGTGCCCTCGCCTGCGGCACCGCCGAGCGACTGATCCATGAATCTGTTCGCTACGCCGCCGAACGACAGCAATTCGGCCAGGCAATCGGCGAATTCCAGCTTGTGCAGGGCATGCTCGCTGACAGCCGGACAGAAGCCTATGCCGGTCGGTGCATGGTCCTGGATGCTGCTCGCCAGCGAGATGGGGGCAAAGATGCACAAACGCTCGCAAGCGCCTCGAAGTACTTCTGCACCGAGATGGTTGGTCGAGTTGCCGACCGCGCCGTACAGGTGTTCGGCGGTGCGGGTTACATGGAGGAATATGGCATCGAGCGCTTCTATCGGGACGTTCGCCTGTTTCGTCTATACGAAGGCACGAGCCAGATTCAGCAAATGATCATCGCGCGGAATCTGCTGAAGGATGCAGCGGTCGGTTGACCCATGCATCGGAAGCCTGATCGAGCAGCGCAAGCAGCGACGCGCGAGCGCGCGCCCGCCTCTCGGGCGCGGGTTCCTCGCGCAAGTCGTCCACCACTTGCTCAAGTCGGCTCAGCTGCCGCGTGAGGGCAACAAGCGCTCCGCGCAGGGTCTCGCGGAGCTGATGCGCCTCAGGCGCGGGGGAACTGCAAGCGGAATGCAGTACCGTGCCCGATTCGCGACTGGATGCTGACGGTCCCATCGAGTTCCTCCACGAGCTGACGGACAATGCCCAGCCCCAGTCCGCGGCCCCCACCCTTTGTGGAAGTACCCGCAGCGAAAAGACCCTCGAGCAGCTCTGGCTCGATGCCGGGGCCGGAATCCGCGATCGTGATCTCGAATCCGGGTCCTGCCGGCAGCAGGATCGACGTCCGCGTGCCAAGCTCGATCCGTCCGCCATCTGCCATCGCCTCTACGGCGTTCTTGAGCAGATTGAGCAGTATCTGACGCAGCCGGCCATCATCGGGGCCGGGCACGACATCCGCCTCGTCCAGATCCAGACACAGCTCTATCCCTGCTTCTCGCATGAGGGCGGGCTCGAGCAAACCGACGGCATCGCAGACCCGCTCGTTGAGCGAGGCAACAGCTGCAGATACGTTGGGCACCGAGGTCACGGCCGGCGCATCCACCAGTGCGCGCAGGATGTCGGAGGTGCGCCTGATCTCGTCGCCGATCAGGCGCAATTGCTCGCGGTCCTCGCTCGCCTCGTCCAGCCTTGACCCGAGCACGTGAAGATAATTGTGAATGACCGATAGCGGGTTGTTCGCTTCATGCACGACCTCTCGCAGCCGTTGCTCGTAGCGGCTGCGAACAGAGCGATCCGCTTCGTCCAGCAAGCGCCTCAAGCGCAGCGGCTGCCGGAGCGCCGGCGCCGCGAGTGCCGCAAGCGCCTGCAGCGCGAAGTGCGCGTCAGATACCGCAACAAAAAGCACGCCAACCGTGTCAGGTGCAAACATCGGGATTGCACAAAGCGATTCTGCGCCCAGGCGCCGAGCGACCTGAGATTCGATCACCGGCGTGTCTGCGCCAATCGACCGGCGCTCGCTAACGCCGGTAAGCAGCGCCCGCGCTGCCAGCAGGTCACCGTTGGCGAGCTCCATGACGGTTCCGTCCAGGTCATTCGCGCCGTGCAGCACCAGCCCGCGCTCGGAATCAGCAAGCGCCAGGATGCAGCGTTCGCCGAACTGTTCCGCTATGGCCCGTACACCGGCGACTGCTTCTGACACCGAATCGACGGTTGCGAGACCGAAGAGCGCGCGCGCTATCGCCAGCACCGCCTCTGCGCGCATCGTCAGATCGTGCTGTGAGGGCAGCGGCCCCTCGGCTGTGGTCTTACGGGCAGAGGGCCCCTGCCCCTCTAGAACCACATCCTCGAACGCACCGAGGGGCAGCGCCAAAAGGCTCCGAGCGGCACGGCGACCATCGTCCAGGTCCCTGAGCGCACGACGCGCAACGGCGGAGACACGAACGAGCCGCTGCGCACCCTGAAGCGCTTCGAGCGAGCCCTCCGCGTACGCCTCCACGTCAAGCGCAAGATCAGAGCTCAGCTGGCCCGATCTCAGCTCATCGAGCGCGACGCGCTCATGACGCGTCACCTCACCATCGAGCCTGAGCAGCGCTTCCGTCCAATCGAGCAGCACATTGCGGCTCGACGTCGCGGCGAGCCGCGCCGCGCCATCTCCGCCCTGGAGCAGCGCGAAGACCTGCTCGGCAAGCGCAGTGCGTAACCGCGGTAGTTCGCGCGCGCCCGAATCCGCGCCGCCGGCCAGAGCGATCGCTTCCACAAGCGCATCTCGGGTCGCGCGTGGATTGATCGCCGTATCGAGCCATGCCTCCACCGCCCTGATGAAACGGGCTCCGTTGGCCGACGCCTCGGAATCGAGTCGACCCGTGCTCACGCGCGGTTCTGCCCTGGGGGATCGATGCACTGGCTCTTGTCTGGAACCGCCGGTGTCAACTGGAGCAGCGTCCAGCTGCCGAACCCGCATACGACCGCAAGGATCGGTGCCATGAGCATCGGCGCAAAATTCAGCACCGCCAGTGCGACGCACACGACGAACGTCGCGAAGACGCAGGGGCTGATGATCTGTCGTCCAAGCTGCATCCGAACCGATCCTCCAGATTCGGCCGTGGGTACTGCGTACGCACAAACAAAGACCATGCCAACAGAGCCGCACCGCTCGACGCAACATTAATCATATATCTTTCAGTTACTTGAGAGCCATGCCGCGACCACTCGGCAAGCCCTGCCCCCCTGCGTCACCGTGCAGCGGCAAGGAGTGCCGCTCTACGTCAATCAAACCGATAAGATGACGGCCGGTAATAGACGCGCTGACGATCTACGAACCCAGCCGCTCGCCTCGCCTGACTGAAAAGGGGAAACGCTTGAGCAAGACATCCAAGCCGGCGTGGCCCGCACCGCGCCCGCTCTTTATCGATGCCGAGCGCGCACGCCTGCGACGCACGGACGGCAGTGACCTGCGGGCCTGGGACCTTAACGGACGCCAGCTCTGCCTGCTCGAGCTCATGCTATCGGGAGCACTGACCCCGCACGATCGATATATCGGAGCGCGCGACCACGCTGCGGTCCTAGAGCGTGCCTCGCTGGCCGATGGCACGCCCTGTCCCTGGCCGCTGGCCCTGGAAGTGACGGAAGCATTCGCAAACACTGTGAATGTTGGCGAGACGCTCGCGCTTCGTGACTCGGAAGGCCTGCTCGTGGCGACGCTGGAGGTTGCAGAGATCTACGCCGTCGATGCAGACGCCGTCGCGGCCGCTTTGTTTCCATCCGGCGCGCTCTTCGATGCGGAACCCAGCGCTGGCCGGGATTGGGCACAAGGGCAGAACACGCACCGTCTCGCCGGCCGCTTAATCGGCATTGAGCCCGTGTTCCACTATGACTTCGCTGGCCTGCGCACGCCGCCCAGCGAGTTGCTTGGTCGAATCCAGCGGCGCCGCTGGCGAAAGGTTCTCGCCGTCGTGACGCGACGTCCCCTTGGCCCGGGTGAGCATGCCGTCGTGCAGCGCCGCGCACGGGAGCTCGAAGCCAATGTGCTGTTGCTGCCCGAGGCCGGGATGGCGGCACCCGGCGACGCCCGCTACTACGCCCGGCTGCGCGCCCTGGAGATCGCACTGCCCCGATTCGGAGAGCAAAGCGCGGAGATCACGATCGCGCCCCTACCCCGCCCCCTCGGCAGCCCACGCGAAATCGGGCTCAGGCACCTCGTGGCCCGAAACTACGGTGCGACGCACCTGCTCATGCTCGACACCGATGGCCGACCGGATGGCCTTGAGGGCGTCGATGTCGACCTGCTCCAGGGTCTGGACGCCGTGATCGGGATTGAAGCTGTCGCCGGTGGGCGTCCGTATCACGTCGCGGAGCGCGGACTTTTCTGCCTCGAAGACGAGGCGCCAGAGGGCGCGAACGCCCAACCCTGCGACAGCGGAGAGCTTCTCGAGCGCCTCGCTGCGGGCGAACGGATTCCGGATTGGCTGGGTTGGCCGGAAATCCTGCCCGCTCTGCGCCAGGCCTGGCCCCCTCGCGCCGCCCAGGGCTTCACGCTCTTTCTGACCGGGTTGTCCGGTTCAGGAAAGTCGACGATCGCCCGTGCGCTGCTCGGCCTGCTCATGGAAGAGGGCTCGCGCCGCGTCACGCTTCTCGACGGCGATATCGTGCGCAAGAACCTGTCCAGCGAACTCGGGTTTTCCCGTGAGCACAGGGATCTGAACATCCGCCGTATCGGCTTCGTCGCCTCCGAGATCACGAAGAACGGTGGCATCGCGATCTGCGCGCCGATCGCACCGTACGCTGGCACGCGCCGCGCCGTGCGGAGCCTCATCGAACGTGGCGGCGGCTTTGTGGAAGTGCACGTTTCGACGCCGCTCGAAACCTGCGAAGCACGCGACAGAAAGGGCTTGTACGCCAAGGCTCGCGCAGGTCTCATCAAGGAGTTCACTGGCATCAGCGACCCCTATGAAGTGCCCGAGAATCCCGAGATCCGTATCGACACGAGCGAGATCGCCCCAGACGAGGGCGCACAGGCGATTGTCTTGAAACTGCGCGCGCTGGGTTACCTGTCGGCCGAATCCCGTGGCTGACCGAATCGTTTCCTTCAACGTCAATGGCATCCGCGCGCGCGCACATCAGCTCGCGGCGGTCGTTGAACGGCACGATCCTCGCGTCATGGGCCTGCAGGAAACGAAGGTCGACGACGCGGCTTTCCCGACCGACATTCCTGCAAGTCTCGGCCGCTCGGTGGCGTTTCACGGCCAAAAGACGCACTACGGGGTTGCGTTGCTCGACGTCGAGCCTCCTGAGCGCGTTCAGCGCGGTTTTCCATGGGGCGCACCGGACGCGCAGCGTCGCTTCATCGCATCGCGTACGCATTTGTCGGACGGCACGCGTCTGCACGTGCTGAACGGCTATTTCCCGCAGGGCGAGAACCGTCGGCACCCCCAGAAATTCCCGAACAAGGCCGCCTACTTTGCTGACGTGCTGCGGTATCTGAACGAGTGCTGCTCTGCGGACGAAGCGGTCGTACTGATGGGCGACATGAATGTTGCACCTCTGGATCTGGACATCGGCATCGGCGAGGACAATCGCAAACGATGGCTGCGCGAGGGCAAGACGAGTTTCCTGCCAGAAGAGCGCGAGTGGTTGGCCGCACTTACTCACTGGGGCCTGACCGACGCGTACCGGAAGATTCATCCAGATCAAGATGACCGCTTCAGCTGGTTCGACTATCGCAGCCGAGGCTTCGAGCGGGAGCCCAGACGCGGCCTGCGAATAGACCTGCTCATGCTGTCAGCGCCCCTGCGGGAGCGCTGCATCGATGCCGGAATAGACTACGAGATTCGCGCCATGGAACGCCCCTCGGACCACTGTCCGATCTGGGTCGCGATCGAATGACCCTGGCCGTCAGTCGCGCGCGAAGCTGAGTGCGAAGTTCACCGGCACCATGCCGGTGATGCCGTTCAGACCCGCAATGGCACGCAAGCGCTCAACGCCTGCTTCGAGGCCGAAGGACGCAGCATTGAGCACAAGCGGCCGCACTGTCGCAACGGTAACCGTATCCGCGTCCACGCGAGTCACCCGGACTTCGCCGCCGAAGGGCGCCTCGATGCCATGCAGCGAAAGGGTTCCGGCGAGGGCAACGGTCATTGATTCGCCGGGCGCGGCTTCAAGTACGGGCGCAAGGTCGATGTCGCTGCGGAATACGGCAGTAGGGAAATCCACGACCTCGAACAGGAGATCGCGCATGCGCTCGTTGCGGATTGGAATGAGCGTATCCACCGTCGCGAGATCCACGCTGAGTTCGGCACCCGTCTCTCCGACGCTTCCCGCGAGACCGGTAAAGCGGTGCCCCTCTGCGATCTGACCATTCTTGACCGACACGAATCCGAGCGTTGACGCATCCCCGTCGAGGATCCAGTCAGCCGCGGCACAGGGACCCCACAAGCACAAAGCGAGCACGCTGGCACGAAGCCCGTTTCCGATCCTGAACATCTTCGTCTCCCTGTGAGTGGCGGCCCGTCAATGAATTCGATCGCGCGCGCTGCGCAGCGCATCACGCGTGCGGATCGCTTCCGCGCGCGCGGCACCGGCGTAATCGCCGCCGTCTGAAGCATAAAGGATCGCACGCGAGCTGCTGACGACGAGGCCCCATCCATCAGCATCGAGGCCCGCGGCGACGACCGCGTCGATATCTCCACCCTGAGCGCCGATGCCGGGCACCAGAAGCGGCACCGCAGGCGCGATAGCCCGAATCCGCTTCAGCTCTTCGGGTTGGGTCGCACCGGCAACCAGCATGACGTTGCCGCAAGCATTCCACTGCCTAGACGCCATCGTGGCCACGCGTTCGTAGAGCGGCGCCTGTGCAGGGGTGTTCTGGAATTCGGCACCGCTCGGGTTTGACGTTCGGCAAAGTACGACAGTCCCCCGGTCCTCGTAGGCAAGGAACGGGGCAAGCCCATCCGTGCCCAGATACGGATTCACCGTGACGGCGTCGGCCCCATAGCGCTCGAAGGCCTCTCTGGCATACATCTGTGCAGTTGACCCGATGTCGCCGCGTTTGGCATCGAGGATCACCAACGCATGGGGCGCCTCGCGCCGAATCATTGCGATCACTTCTTCTAGTGCGGATTCGGCACCCACGGCTGCGAAGTGTGCGATCTGCGGTTTGAAGGCACATGCGACGTCAGCGGTCGCGGCCACGATGGCGCTCAGAAAAGGCGCGATCGAATCAGCCTCCCCGGAGAAGGCCGCGGGCATTCGAGTCGGGTCCGGGTCCAGACCGACACACAGCATCGAGTCATGGGCGACCCACGCCCTTTCCATACGCCGGCGAAAGGGCGCGACAGAGTCAGCGGAGCTCATGGAAGACAGTCTAGCAACTGACGCGGAGGGTCACGAGCCGACGCGGCTCATCGCAGCAGAATCCCGCACGGATGCTTGCCCGCCTGACTGGGCGAACACTTAAAGCATTGTTTTATCAAACTCTTCTACCACCTCTTCCCGGCCTGGCACGGACTTGGCATCCAGACTTGCCAAGCGCACGTACATTTACAAAGGGATGAGCATGAATGCCCCAGCCACTGCCAAGGTCCTTCACCTCGATGATTATCGACGGCCGCTGATGTTCAGATTCGAAGCCCCGGAACTCGAAGCAGGGCTGGCGCCCAGCGAAAAACTCTTCGTACAGGTCGTCCTGAGTGATGCGCGGCCGGAACTCGTTGGATGCACCTGGTCCTGCCGCGCTGCGCGCGTCAGTGCAGCGCACCTCGAATTTCTATGCGATCAGACAATTCCCGCTGGTGCACTTGTCGATCTGTGGGTTGATCTGGCGGCGTGTCCCGGGAAGTTCTTCCTGTCTGGGCGCGTTCGCTGGAGCCGACCCTGCAAAGAGGGTCACACGGTAACGGGCATCGAGCTCGAGGAAGGCGCCGCAACCGATTTCGCGGCATGGGTGGAATTACACAGCTAAGCCGAATCCCACAGCTCATGCCCCGTTGTGGCTGGTCTGGCAAAACCTGCCGCTCGTCTGTCCATGCGAATCGAGGCGGAAGTTTTCGAACGGTCTGCTATTACTTGACCACGTGTTACTGATCCGGTTTCACGTGTGACACCTTTTGTGGCTGCCGCCGCAGTCCCACGCGAGATCGATCCCGATGACCAGGGCGTTCACGACGAACGCCAGACGGGAAGGATTCCATGAGCGTCAAGGTGGTAGACCACCCTTCAAAGGACGGATTGCCGTCGGCAGCACTGCTGGCGCGCAGTCGCGACATCATCATCGAGCGCATGGCAGCGATTCTGGAAGACCTGCTGCTTGCGCTGGATGACGAGCTCTTCGCCCTTGCCGAAAGCGCGCGTTCAGACCGCGCACAACAGCAATTCTTCGATACGATGCGCGCGCTTCGCCAAGGACGTGAGGCGATTCGCGATGACTTCCGTTCATGCCTGCACGAGCCCGCACCCAACGAGATGCGACCGTCAGAGCCATCGCAAGGCTCCAGTGCGCCTCTTTCGCTCCTAGAAAACGATGCGCTCGAGCAGCGCATCGCCGAAACCACCATGAGCCAGCGGATCGAGCGAGAACACGAGCTCCGACTGACCTTGCTGCGGGCGCGTATCCGTCGCCTTCGTAGCCAATCCGACGCGCGCGACCTGGTCGTCCCGATAGAGCCGCTCCATGTCGCGCACGGATTCGTGGCCGCGATGCGCTCGCTTGAGCTCGACAAGGACGTCCGCTTGATCATCTACAAGCGATTCGAGCAGGAGGCTTTACTGCAGCTCGGCGCAGTCTTCGATGATCTGAACGAAATGCTTGCAGACGCTGGCGTGCTGCCAGATCTCACCGCGGCACAGGCTGCGGCCCCTCGGCAAACGCGAAGACGTCCCGCTTCACAGTCTGCCGCTTCACGGCCCGCCGCTCCCCCACCTGCCGCCGCGATCCCCCCTGTGTCCTTCCGCAATCCGGGAGAGCGCATCGCGACCGGGCCAGGTACCTTCGATGCGGCGCTGGCCTTCGCCTTCGAGGGCTTCGATGCGCAACAGCTTGCGGAGGAACTGGCGGCGCTGCCCGGACTGCAGCGTCTACGGCGCTACGGACCCGTAGCAGGCGCACAGACCCTCGTTTCCCGGATGCTCATGGACGTTGCCGTGGCAGCGCAGGGGCACATCGCGCCCCGACTTGAAGAGGCGGGTCTTGACGTCGTCCCCGCCCGCATCGACTTCGGAGAGCTGCTCAGACACAGCGTGCTTCAGGAGGGCCAGAGCGTTGCGCTCAACGGCACCGATGAGGACGTCGTGAATCTGGTTCAGGCGCTGTTCGACCGCTTGCTTGCGGACGACAACCTGCCGGTGCCGATGCGCGCGCTCCTTGCGCGTATCCAATTCCCGATTCTGCGCATCGCGCTCAGCGATGCGGGCTTCCTTGCCGGCGCGGCCCACCCCGCGCGCCGATTTCTCAACCTGATCACCCATCTCGGCATTGGCTGGACGCATGCCGACGAACGTATGAAGGACCGCCTCTACCAGCTCATCGAGGGCTGCGTGGACGCCTTCGCGCGGGCTGATGCGCTCGACACCGAGACGATCAAGGGCTTCAACGAAACGATCGAACAGGCACTCATCGCGGAAGCCGACAGGCTCGAACGCGCCTCCGAGCGCGCAATCAAGCAGGAGCGCGCGCGCCTGGAGACCGAAAAGACCCGCGACCTCGTCGAGCGCCTCGTGACCCATCGCTGCGCCCGCATCACCGCTGGCGAACTACGACAGTTCCTGATGGCTGAATGGCAGCAGGTCATGTTCAAAGTTCATCAGCGCGAAGGCCGACGTTCCGCCGCCTGGAAACGTGCCTTCAGCGTCCTGCGCTCGCTGACTGGGAACGTCGATCTCGAAGACTCTGCCCTTCAGTCGGCGCTGAGCGAGGGCTTGCGCTGCCTCGGCCTCAGCGAGGCGGAAGCTTCCGAGCGCGCCGCACGCGCGCTGGATCTCTTGCTGGAAGCAGTCGAGCGCAAAGACGAAGAGCAGAGCGCTCCAATCCCTGCTGACACCCAAGTTGAGCCGGGCATAGAGTCCCTGCCCGACCGCAACGCCATGGACCAGGCCAATCGTCTCGCAGTTGGCGAGTGGATCGAGATGGATCGCCAATCCGACACCACCCTGCGCTGCCGCCTCGCGACCGTCACGGAGCCTCCGGAGCGCTGCATCTTTCTCAACCGCCGCGGGGTCCGCGTCGAGACGCTGTCAAGACTCGAACTTGCAGCCGCGATCCAGGACGGACGGTTGCGCTCGATCAATTCTGACCAGATTTTCGACAACACCCTAGCGTCTGTCATAGGGGGGCTACGCGGCGCGACGGCCTCTCCCCCCACCTGAGCTTGAGCAGAAGGAACCGTTCACCATGGCCGCCTCCGCGCCAGACCATGACCATGACCATGATCGACTGGTGCCCCTAGTGGCCCGCCCTTTGTCTGCCCCTGAAGGCATCGAAGGGTCGCGACGCCGCCGCTGGGAGCTGTTCGCGCCGACGCTCGCCGCGTGTCTGCAAGAGGCGCTCACGACCAGCACTCGCAGCCTGTTTGAAGAAGCCAATCAAGCACGCAAGGGAAGCGATCGCCACCGCCTCGCGTCGACAGCTGCATCGGAGCTCGCGGCCAGAACCAACACCATCGAAGCGCGCTGCACGAGCGCCCTGCTGGGCCTCTTCCTCGACGCCGACGGACTCGCTGCGCACTGGCAGACATCCACAGGCGCGTTTGCGCTGTCACAGGGCGCTGACCGATTGCTGTCGAGTCAAGCAGCAGCCCTCGGCGCGCTGGGGCGCCGGCTCCACGGCGCCAGCCGTAGTGGCCAGCCGGCGGACGCTCGCGTAATGGCCGCCCAGCTGGCAGGCCTGCTGGCTGCCGCGTTGGATACGGAGAACCTGCCGGCGCACGCACGCAACGTTCTTGTCATGGCGTGGAACCGGCGCATAGAGAACGTGCTCCCCGGCCTGGCTGGACTTGCGGGGCGCGCGCGACAAGACTCAGCCCCGGTTCTGGCACGACGCAGCATCGAGCCAGCAGGCAAGGCGCAAGACCTGCGCGTGCCGACCGCAGTGCTTGATGCGCTGACACATGCGCAACTCCAGGGCCTCGACGACGAAGACCCAGCGGATTGGGCATGCCGGCTCCGCCAAAGGCTTGCGTCTACGTCTGCGGGCGCCCGAACTCAGGCCATCGAGCAGTCGCTGTCCGAAATCGACGCGGAGGCACACGCCCTCGTCGCGCTGTGCGGCGCCATGGACACGTCTCCGCTGGCTGCGCGGCACTTGCGCAGGCTCGGACCGGTGCTTGCCCGCATTCACATCCAGCACCACCCCGTTCATCCAGCCGCAAACGCCTGGCTGCAAACCCTCCTGGAAGCGACGCTCGATCTTACGGATGAATCCCGCGACCCACGCCTGCATGTGCTCGAGGAACTCGTATGCGACGCGCTCACCCGCTTCAGCGGGCCAGACGCGGACTTAGCAGGCTTTCTTGAAGGGGCCTACAGCCGGCTGGAGCCGTGCCTGCGGAATCAGCGCGAGCGACGCAACCGGTCACGGGATGCAGCCCTCGAGGAACGACGCCTTTTGCAGGCCGAAGAGCGAGCGGAGTCGGTCTGCAAGGGCCTTCTCGAACGGACAGCGCTCGAGCCCTTCGTGGCATCCGTTTGGCGAAAGACCCTGATGCACTCGCAGCTTCAGCACGGCGAGGACAGCGGACCCTGGCGCCGCCTGCTCATGCTCGGCGAGGCACTACTCACACGCCCCGTTCGGGATCTGCGCCGGGACCGCGCTGCGTACGCAGACGCTCTATCCCTTGTTCTGTCCGATGCGTCCGCTGTGGAGGCCGAGCTGGACGCCCTCTACGAAGCACTCGAACGCACAAGCGACGCTCCCGTGGCGGCAGCGCCGACGCTGGACGAAGGGTCCGCTGAAGTGCGCAGGGCGCCCCTGGACGCCGGGCCGTGGCGCCTTGAAGACGGACGTCGATGCTGGGTGCTGCACGAAGATGCTGACGTATTGCTGAGCGACGCCCTGGGTCAAGCTCTCCATTGGCGTACGCGCGCGTCCTTCGACGCCGCGCTCGCGAGGGACGAGATCAAGCGACTCTCCGCGGGGCCAGCGCTCAAGCTCTACGCGAGGCGCTGACGCCACTGCGGGTCCGCCAGCACGCGCTGAACCGTCTCCACGACCGCAACGGTCTCGGCGTCTACTTCGATATTGATCGAGGCGCCCTCGCCCTTGAAGCCGAAGGTCGTTCGCCCCAGCGTCTCCGGGATCAAGCTGACCTCCAGCCAACCAGCCTCCCGATCCAGCCCCGAGATCGTAAGACTCGCGCCGTCAAGTGCGACGAACCCCTTGTAGAAAACGAAATCCGCGCATGTATCCGGAATCAAGAGGCGGACGCGGCAGTTGTTCTCAGTCACCTCGCGCTCACTGATCTTCGCGATGCCACTGACGTGCCCTGAGACCCGATGCCCACCGATCTCGTCCGCAAAGGTCGCTGACCGCTCGACATTGACACGGTCGCCCACGGCGAGGTCTCCGATGTTGGTCATCTCGAGCGTCTCGCGAATGACATCGAATCCGACGCCCGCTGCGTCCTGACGCGCGACAGTGAGGCAGGTCCCGTTCACCGCGACCGACGCGCCGCTCTCCAGCCCCTGACAGCGCGCCTGCGAAAGACCGAGGTGCAGCAAACGCAGGCCATCGCGATCCTCGATGGCGACGACCTCAGCAAGTTCCTGAACGATTCCGGTAAACATCAGTTACGCTCCCCAACGCGAGTGGCATATGCCGGCAAACCCTCAACGCAAGCCTGCAGTACATCACCAGGTGAAAGCGCGCCGACGCCAGCTGGCGTTCCGGTAAACAGCAGATCGCCGCTGCGCACGCCGAACAGCCTGTCGATCCGGCCAAGAAGCGTCGGCACCGAGTGGATCATCTGACCAATCCGACCCTCTTGCCGGAGTTCACCGTTCACGGTGAGCCGGAGCTTGGTTTCTGGCAGGTTCAGCACCGCCGCGCCGATGCGCAACGCCCCGCAGGCTGCAGCATTCGGGAAAACCTTGCCAGCCTCCCAGGGCCGCCGGGCGGACTTCATTTCCGCCTGCACGTCACGGCGCGTCAGGTCGAGCCCGACACCACAAGCGAACGGACGCCCTTCGTGCAGTGCGACGACAAGTTCGATCTCATGGTGCAAGTCCCGCGTGTGCGCTGGAAACGGTATCGCGTTCGCATGGGTAACCGCATCGGCCGGTTTGATGAAGAAGAATGGCGGGGCGCCGTCTGGATCCCCCCCCATTTCCGTCGCGTGATCGGCGTAGTTGCGCCCAACGCAAATCACGCGCCCGACCGGAAAATCGCCGACGTACGCGTCATGCTCATCAAGAACCGGCAGTCGCGGAAGTACCGGCGCAGGGATCAGATCAGGCAAACAGGCGCTCCAGAAACGAAGAACGGGGCGCAAGCGCCCCGTCCGAATGATGCGATCTTCGTGCGATCAGCGCGCTGAGATGCCCAGTTGACGCGCTCGATCGCGCTCATTCTCCACGTAGCGCTTCCAGTTGTTGATCGCGCGCAGGTCGTTGTCGAGATTCTCGCGGCGAGCTTCCCGCTGTCCCTGTGCGAACGTTTCGATTGCCGCGGTGTACTCCTTCATCTCGAACTGACACATGCCTTTGACAAGCAGCACCTGCGCCTTGTTCTTCAAACCGCCCTTGTCGAGCGCACTGGACGCAGCATCGACTGACGCCTCGCACTCGTCCTTGTCCAGATAGAGCTGCGCGAGACGAAAATACAGCTCGCCCTCATCGGACTTGGCCGCTGCTGCCTGATACACCGGGATCGCCCGGTCGACTTCCTGGGAGAGCTGCCAAGCCTGAGCGAGCATCTGCAGATTCTTCGCTGTTTTCTCGACGACGCCCTTTTCCATTTCGCGCTCAAGGATCACGGCCGCGTAGTACGGCACCTCTTCTTGAAGCAGCAGGCCGGCGACGTTCATGATCTCCCGCTCCTGGTCCAGAAAGCCCTGGATATAGGCGGCCCAGATCGACGCGATCTGTTGCTTGGCCATGCCTTCCTGGCCATACACACCGGAAAGCTGCACCCAGTACTGCTTCTTCGGGAAGTTCTCGACGAGCACTTCGAGGATCTTGAGCACCTCAGGCCACTCTTCAAGCTCGTAGTGCGCCGCTCGGATCAGTAACCACCAGTTCTCTTCAACCTGCTGATCACGCTCCCGCGCCTCATCCATCGCCTCGTAGACGACTGGCGGAATCTCGGCAAACCGCTGCAGCTGATACAGCGCCTGCGCCTTGAAGATGTAGGCCTGCGGATTCGGGTTCTGCGCTACGCTAAACCATTCGTTCAGATACGCCAGCGCGCGCTCGTAGCGCTCGCTCACGAAGTAGAGCTGGCCAAGTGCATAGAGCGCAGAGACCTCGAGCGCGAGCGGAATCTCGGGGCGATAGCTCAGCACGCCTTCGTAGGCGTCTATCGCCATGTTGTAGTCCTCGATCGAGAACGCGACAAACGCACGCATGTTCTCCATCGAGGCGAGCTCATACGCATTCAGCCCCCGCGTTTCCTTCATTTTCCGAAGCGCCTCGAGCGCGAGGGGGAAGTCCTTCGCGTCGATAGCTTCCTGAGCTTCGGCGAGCCGCTTGTAGGCGCGCTCGGTCAACGCAGGCGTTTTCCTGGTCTTCTGCTCTTCCTCGGCGAAGGCACCGGGTGCGATGCACAGCAGCGCTGCGCACGCTAGGGCCGACAACAGCCTCGTCATGGAGGAACCTCCTTGCTTGGGCGCCGACATCACTCGGTCAGCTCGAAGGTAATACGGTTTCGGACGCCCGCGACGGCGATAGGTTCACCGTTGACGACCTTGGGCTTGTACTTGAACTTCAGCGCGGCCTGCATCGCGGCACGATCAAAGATTCCGGGCGGGTCCGCTTCGACCACAACAGGATTCTCGACTGCCCCTGCACTGTTGACCGTGAACTCCAGCAGCACGTACCCCTCTATGCCCCGCGTAAGTGCGCGGCGCGGATAGACGGGGGCAACCTTCACGATCGGCAGGTACTCGCCGTCGGCAGAAAAGCCTCCTCCTGCCTGAATGTCGAGATTTGCATCCATGCTGGCGGCACCGATGTCCACGCCGACCGACTCTACGTTCGAGTCGAAGGTCGGGTCCGGCATATCCGGCGGGGGCTCATCCGGCGGCGGCGGCGGCTTGGGCTTCCGATCGCGGGTCTGGAGTTCCTGCTCTTCCTCCACCCGGACGAAATCGAGAATGCGGCCAGCGTCGTCATCCTCGAGACTGAGCTGGTCCGACAAGATGAGCCACTGCATCAGGTAGAACAACGCAAATGTGATGACCGCCCCAAGGGCGAGTCCAATGGCGTAACGCACAACCATGGAGTGCTCTCCCTACTTTTCCGCAGCCACTGCTACCTGCTGGATACCCGCGGCACGGGCCGCATCGAGTACCTGCATGAGCAGTTCATTCTTGGCGCCCTGGTCAGCCTGTATCACCATGCTGCCCTTCGGGTTCTCGGCAATCATTCGCTCCAGCACGCCGCGCACGGCTGCAGGACCAACCTCATCCTTGTCGATCCAGATCTCGTCAGCAGCGCTGATCGCAACGAGGATCGAAACGGTTTTCTTGAGCTCAGCCGTTCTCGCTTCCGGCTTGAGCACCCGTGCACCGGGTTCCTTGATGAACACCGCGGTGACGATGAAAAAGATGAGCATGATGAACACCACGTCCAGCATGGGCGTGAGGTCCAGCTTCGCCTGCTCTTCCTTGGCGAATCGGCTCATGGCACGGCGCATGGCAGGCTCCTGTCAGTGGTCCATCGTCAGGTGATCCTGGAACAGCTCGGTCTCGAACTCCACCTTTCGGGAGAGGACCGTGGTGCCCAGAACGCCCGACAAACTGGCAACCATACCGGCCATGGTCGGGATCGTTGCGGCCTGTACCCCGGCCGCCATGGAGCGCGCGTTTCCGCCCTGCGTGGCCATTGCATCGAACACCTGGACCATGCCGGTCACGGTGCCTAGCAGGCCGAACATAGGCGCGATTGCAACGAGCGTGAGGATGAAGGGCAGCGTGCCCTGAATCTTTTCGGCGGCTTCGGAGATCATCGCTTCGCGAATCTGGTGTGCGGTCCAGGAGCGGCGCTCTTCACGCCCCTCCCATTTCTCCACCGCACGCCGTATCACCCGGCGATGCTCCGTCTGGAAATACCACAGCCGCTCGAAGATCAGCGTCCACATCACGAACGTCAGCACCGCGATCAGGGGCAGGACCTGCCCGCCCCGCTCCATGAAGGTGATGATCGCGTAGTAGGCGTCGGTCAGCATCTCAGCCCAGCGCCTCGCCCGACGCTTCCGCGTGCTCGGCGATCATGCCTGCGCTCTGCTCTTCGAGCACGTGGATCAGGCTCTTCGCGTTGCCGTTCACGATCGCGTGCAGAAGGAGCGTCGGGATCGCCGAGCACAGACCCAGCACCGTTGTCATGAGCGCGGTAGAGATACCGCCAGCCATGGTCTTCGGATCGCCGGTACCGAACAGCGTGATTGCCTGGAACGTGAGGATCATGCCGATAACGGTACCGAGCAGCCCGAGGAGCGGCGAGACGACCGAAATGACCTGAACCAGCGCAATCCCGCGGTTGATCTTTGGCAACTCCCCGAGGATTCCTTCGGCGAGCTTCAGCTCCAGCGTTTCAACATCTGCCTGCTTGTTGTCCGCGTAGATTTTCAGAACGCGACCAAGCGGGTTGCCCTCGTTCGGCGTTGCCGTCTTCATTTGCGAACGCACCTTGGTACCCGTGATCGCCAGGTCGACAAGGCGCAGCAGCGCAATCAGAACGCCGATGGCACCGAGCGTGATGATCACGTATCCGACGGTGCCGCCGTCCTGAATACGCTCTTCGATGGTCTTGCCCTGAATGAGCAGTGAAAGGAGCGAACCACGCGTTGGGTCCACTGCAAACGGGACAATCTGACCGCCCCCTGCGCCCTCAAGATTGCTGACCGTGTCCGCGAAGCGGCTGGATGGCTGACGCGCGAGGGCGACGATACGCTGCACCTCGGTATCGAAGTTCACGTAGCCGCCGTCAGCCAGCAGATTGAATTCACCAACGCGGGTGATCGTCGTATCCACCTGGTCGCCGTTCGGCATGATGACCGTGCCCGGGAAGGTCACGACCTTGCCTGATTCGGTCATTTGCTGCTGCAGCGCAATCCAGAGCCCTTCGATCTCTTCGATCGACGCGAGCTGGGAACTCGTGCCCATCTTCACGGCGAGCGCCTGGAGCTCCTCCTCGCGTCCCGGGAACTGGGCGCTGATGATGGAGCCGTTGAACACGCCAACCGTGTCGCCGGCAACCTGCTGAAGCACGCCGAACAATTCTCGCAGAGAGCCAAGCCGCGTATCGAGCTGCGTCTGGAGCTGGCCGAGCGTTCGTTCATTTTCTTCAAACTGCGTCTCGAGGCGGTCCGAACGCTGTTCCTCAGCGCGCCGCGTCGCCCGCGCTTCGGCGAGCATGTTCGACTGCTGATCACGGCGCTGCAGGAACTCCTGCTCGCGCTGGCGATTGGTCTCGCTTTCGAACAGGCTACGCTCGCGTACGAGGCGGAGCAGCTCGTCAAGATCGCTCGCTTGGCGCATCTCGTACTCAGCCGCTGAGGCCGGGATGACGGCGGCTACGGTCGTCAAGAGCAGCGCGGCCGCTGCAACACCGAGCTTGTGGAAACGAATCATTGCGCAGCCTCCGCGCCCGGAACCGGAAGGGTGATGAGGTCGACCGCCGCCTGCTGGCGCGCGATCCGGATGCCGCTTCGGATGGAGCTGTTGAAGCTGGCATCCAGCGCATCCCAGCGCCCTTCAGCGGTATTCCACACGCCAGACCGCTCACCGTCCGTTGTCTGATAGACGAGCGAGACGCGGCCCATGCGCAGGAAGTCAACGACCAGCGTGGAACCATCAAGCTCCAGATCGCCCGTGTAGGCCTCCATCGTACGGCCGTATTCGTTCTCGATCTGGAACGCGTTCAGCACCTGGCTGAACTTCTCCGAAACCTCCACGTCAGCGCGGTCGGCAATCTCACGCAGGCGTGCAATGCGCCCGAGGCGATCGTCCTGCAGGAAAGGCACGTCGAGCGTGATGAACTGCTCGAGGCCGTCGATCATGCGGAGCATGAGCGGGGCAACCTGGCGCTCCACTAGGGTGACCTTGTCGATAGACTCGTTCAGATCTGCCATCTCCTGCTCCTGGTTCGCGATCTGGCGATCCAGCTGAGCGTTGTAGATGCGCAGGCCTTCGACTTCCTTCATGACCGTCTTGTAGTCGTTCAGGAGGTCGCGCGTCTCTTCCGTGATCGCGTCGACCCGGACCTGGGCCTGACGTGCCTGATCATGTACCTCGTTGGCATTGGAAAGGATGGTGTCGAGCTCCGCAGCCTGTGCCGCACCGCCCGACGCGCCGATCGCCAACGAGGCGGACAGCGCAAGCGTCTTCAGTCGATGAGTCGTCATCTTCTACCTACGAGTCGATGAGTGGATTCTGAAACCGTGAAGTTACAATGACGTCGAAGCACCCGGTTTGAGCAACCGGCTCCCGCTTCGATGTAAAGAAAACTCCCCAGACATTTCTTATGGGCCTGCTGGTTCTGTGCCAGCCACAACCGACGCTTTGCCGGCGTCACCATTTCCCCTGCCAGGCCCTGCCCGCGCGACTCGAAGCGAGCCGCATAAGCCACGTCTCGGGGGCTATAAGCCCCGAGCCGCTCGAAGCATCCTAGGGTGGTATGGGGATGTCAAGAAGCGCTCTGCAGCCGTGCATCAGTTCAGGAAACAAGCACGAAAACAGGGCTAGAACGAGACCGGGCGCCCTGAGGCGCCCGGTTGTAGTGCGTCGGATCAGCCAGTGATCAGATGCTGAAGATCACACCGAACTTGATCATGCGGCCGAACGGACTGTGCGTGTACGGATCGTAGTTCAAATCCGTCTGCGTCAGCGGCGGTTCTTCATCGAGGAGGTTGAACACCGTGAGATTCAGGGTTGCTCGATCATCCAGGATGGACACGTTGTAGTTCAGATCGACGGTGAGCATATCGTCGATGTCCTGAAGGGACGCCACGGCGCCCTCGTCTTCGTACTCACCCCAGTAGCGCGCCGTAAGCGTCGCCCGATGATTCGCCCGCGAGAACTTCAGGAATGCATTTGCCTGCAGATCCACGATCGGCGTGATCGTGTTGCGGTTGTCGTTGAGGTTGCCCACGAAGTCGCCGCCCGCCGACAGGAAAACGCCCTCTTCGGTGAGGAAGTCATCAACGTCGTACTCATCGGTGTACGTACCTTGCGTACCGACCGACCACATACCGAGGTTGGTTTCAAAGTCGTACTGACCGAACCAGTCGATGCCTTGCGTGGTGATGTCGCCGCCATTGACGAATCGAACATCGATCCGCTGGAGCGCAGCGGCCGACCGAGTCGTCGAACTGGATTGGAAGGTGAGGCGGTCGGAAAGCGAGTTGCAGTCCGGGGTGCCCTCGCCAGCGCCACCGACCTGACAGCCGAGCCCGATGTACTGATTGACGATTCCGTTGAAGTTCTCCACCTGGATCGGATCGGTGAAGTCGAAGCGCCAGAAGTCCAGAGAGCCGAAGAACCCGTCCCGGTCGAAGATGATGCCGAAGTTGGTGGCAACGGCTTCTTCTTGTCCGAGCCGCGGATTACCGACCGTGTCAACGGCTTTGAACGCACCAGTGGCGCCGATGAAATTCAGCGAAGTGCCACGGCCCTCGAGATAGTTCTGCGGGGGCCCGCGGAACGTCGTGGAGACAGAGCCACGAAGCGCGATGCTGTCGGTGGCCTGGAAGCGAACGGCAAGCTTGGGATCGATCGTGTTGCCGACCTGGCCGCCATAGTCCTCATAGCGAACGGCCAGCTGCGCGTTCAATCGCTCGCTGATCGGAAGACCCAGTTCCAAGAATGCGCCGTAGACCGTCCGGTCCGTGCTCTGAGGCAACGTGCCCGCCAGGAACGCGAACGGTCCGGTCGGAGACGTCAGCGTCGACTGCGTACAGTCCAGCGTGTCGGTGTTGCCGAGCGCGACGGACACCGGATTGTTGAACGGACATGGCGAGACCGTCAGGTCATTGAGCGAATCAGGCGTGAGATCGAATGTCTCGTCACGCGCCTGCAAGCCGATCGCATACCCGACCTGTCCGCCTGCAAGCTCGATCGGCAGCACGCCATCGAAGGTCGCATCGAACACCATCAGCTCATAGGTCGACTCCGTCCCGAGTTCAGCTTCCAGCCAGGGCTGAATGATCGCGTTCGCGGCGACCAGATCGGGATTCGCGTTCGGATTGACATATCCGTTGATGGCCGAGCGGGCGAGCCCGTTCGACGTAGGCGTATAGAAGAAGCAGTCGCCCTGCCCAGGGGTGCCCGTCGCCGCGTCGCAATTGGGCCCGCCAAGGCCGTCAAGTGCGAGCGCGATGTTCTCAACGAACATGTCCACGCCGCCGTTGAAGCGCTCGCGCTTGGACCAGCTCAGCGCGATGTCGAAGCCGAGCTCGCCGTCGAACAGCGTACCGTCGAGTGCAGTCGACAAGCGGTAGGTGTCGGTTTGGCGAACAGCGGAACGGGGGCTGCCGTCGGGACCGAATCCACCCGCACCGGCGTGCCGCTGGATCGGGTAGACGGCATCCGTGCCAGCAGGAAGCAGATCGGGGTAGGTGTTCACGAAGTCCTGTAGGCCCGGGTGGTCTGCGATCGTGACCAGTCGGTCCGGCCCGAAAAGCGCTTGCGGCGGGTAGGACGGAGACGTATCCCACTCCGGGATATCCATGTACGAGTAGAGCGCTTCCGTATGCCAGGAGACGTTGTCGGTCAGATCGACGTTTACCTCGGCATAGGCTTTGTAGGTGTCCTGTTCTTCCACCAGGTTATCGAACTGCGTGAACTGGAAACGGCAGAGCCCGGCGGGCGTGTTGCCGAAGTTCGCGCACTCGGGGTCGGCAAATAGATCACCGAAGCCGGGGGTGGGCGTGAGGGTTCCCGGATTACCGATGGCCGAGTATCCGCCTTGGGGATTGTCGGCGAAGGGCCGAACGCGGTCGTCGAGGTCGCGCAGCTGTACTTCACTGCGATACTCGTACTCGAACGCGGCAATCGCGGAGACCCTCCCCCACTCGCCGCCGCCGATCACCCCGAAGTTGTACTCCCCGTCAGACTCTTCGAACGTCTGCGCGCCGCCGCGCACCTCGAAGCCGCGGAAATTTTCGCGCGTAATGAAGTTGGCGACGCCTGCGATCGCGTCGGAACCGTACAGCGCCGCAGCGCCGTCCTTGAGTACCTCAAGGCGCCCGATTGCGATCGAAGGAATGGCGCTGATGTCGACGCCGATGTTGGCAGTAGAGACGTGCCGGCGCCCGTTGATGAGCACCAGGGAGCGCTGTGGCCCAAGGCCGCGAAGGTTGATCGTGGCGACCCCTTCATTGCCTTGTCCGCCCGAACCGTTGAACTGGTTCGTTTCACCGAGATTACCGTTGGAGATGTTCAGATTCCGGATCATCTCCGTGATCGTCGGGCTTCCGTTGTCGATCAGATCCTCTTGAGATATCAGATCAACAGGAAGTGCAGCATCTTGTGGCGTGCCGCGGATGAACGATCCGGTGACCACCACTTCTTCGATCTCTTCTGCGGCGATCGCCGACCCGGAAGCGATGGCAACGGCCATCGGCAGGGCGAAGGCGAACGCTGCTTTGCGCAGCACAATCGCGGACATACACATGCTCCCCAGCTACTTTGTTTTCGGCTGCAGCTCTCTTCTGCACTGGGTCACCGCGAGCGCACTATCCCGCACCAACCACGTGCTTCTCTTACACAGCCTCGTCTCTCCAAGCCTTTGTTAACACCGTTCGTTACAGAAGTGAAACAGTATCTTTGTTTCGTTGGTTGCACAGGAGGCGCGCCGATCGAACAGCTGGGCTGGCGCCCTAACCTATGAGCGACCGGAAGTGCGCGAGGGTCCGCTCAAGCGCAAGCTCGGACGCAGCGGCATCAAAACTCGCCCGGTGATCGCAATTGAAGCCGTGATCCGCATCGTAGACGTGCACCGCGCTCTCTGGATTCGCCGCCGCGAATGTCTCTACATCCTCAAGCGGAATGTGCGCGTCAAGCGCGCCGAAATGCAGGATCACCGGACACTTAGGCCGCAGTTTCGCGTGTCCGGGCACGCCACCACCGTAGTAGCTTGATGCTGCTGCAACGCCGTCGAGGCGACAGGCCGCGAGCCAGGTCAACAGGCCCCCATAGCAGTACCCGACAACGCCAACCTTGCCCGCCTCGGACGCCACATCGATGGCGGCCGCAAGATCGGTCATGGCATCAGTAATATCGAGCTTGCCGCGTGCGAGATCGATGCCCACCTCCATACCCGCCGCGTCGTAGCCGAGCTCCACACCACGCTCGAGTCGGTCGAACAACGCGGGTGCGACGGCGAGATAGCCAGCGCTGGCATAGCCATCCGCGACCTCGCGGATGTGGGCGTTCACGCCGAAAATCTCCTGTATCACCACGACGCCGCCGCGTGGGGGCCCGTTCGGCTCGGCGCGATAGGCGCCGGCATGAAACCCGTCTGCACCGCTCAATTCGATCTGCGTACCCATGCGTTCTCCGTTACCGAATGGCTTTTAGGGCAAGCGCGCCGGCACCGTGCGTTGCTGGCTGCCCGGTGTCGCGCGACTGCTTATGGGAATGATCACGCGTCTGTAACATTACAGCTCTCCAATACGGCCCGGGGCCAGCTCTCAACCACGCGCGAGCGGGAGAAATCGCATGAGTGGCAACTCGATACTCGTGGTCGAAGACGAAGCAGACATTCGCGAGATGCTGTCCTTTGCACTTGAGCGTGCTGGCTACTCCGTCACTGAGGTCGCAGACGCCGAGGAGGGACTGAAGCGTCTTGACGGCCCCCTGCCGGATCTCGTCATCATCGACTGGATGCTGCCTGGCATGAGCGGTCTCGATCTCGCGAGGCGCCTACGCCGTGATCAGCTAACGGCGGACCTGCCACTCATCATGCTTACGGCGAAGGGCGATGAAACCGACAAGCTCAAGAGCTTCGACGTCGGGATCGACGACTATGTGACCAAGCCGTTCTCGCCGCGTGAACTCGTCGCCCGCATCAAGGCTGTGCTTCGTCGCAGCAGCGCGCCCGAGGGCGGACAGCTCACGTTCGGACGGATGGTGCTCGACACCCAGTCACATCGCCTTTCGATCGGCGACAAGAACGTGCATATCGGGCCCACCGAGTTTCGCCTGCTCGAATTCCTCATGCGTCATCCAGAGCGTGCCTTCGATCGCGAGCAGCTGCTCGATCGCGTCTGGGGGCGTTCCGTGTATGTCGAGGAGCGAACCGTGGACGTGCACATCCTTCGGTTGCGCAAGGTCCTCGCACCATTCGACCTCTCCGGATGGGTTCAGACCGTGCGCGGCATCGGCTATCGCTTTTCTCCCGAGACAAGCGATTTCACCGCTGCTGTCGAATGAGTAGCTGGGCGGCGGAACTCGCCTGGCTCACCCTTGCAACGATCGTTGGCGCGAGTTCCGGCGCGCTTGCCGACCAGCCCTGGGCAGGCGCCTTCTTCGGTCTCTTGTTGTTTGTCCTCGTGCGTTTGCGCGATGCCGCCCGCTTCGAACGATGGCTCTCTCACAGCCTGGCTCGACCTCCCGTACTGCGCGGCTTCCTCGAGGACGCCGCCCATCGAATCTGGCGCCAGCGCCGCTCCAACCGAGAACGCACTCGACGTCTGGCACGCATCACACGGCAGCTGCAAGGCGCTACGAATGCGCTTCCTGACGCGGCCGTGATGATCGAATTGCAAGATGAAATCGTGTGGTTCAACGACGCAGGGGCGCGCTTGCTTCGACTTGAGCGCGGCGATGTTGGACGCCCCCTGACGCGCCTGCTCCGATCACAGGATCTGCGCGAGTTTCTTGCTGAGGCGGCAGGCGAAGACAATCTCGAGCTGGAATCTCCTTTCGATGACAACGTCACGCTCGACGTACGCCTCGTTCCGTACACAGAAGAACAGCGCGTGCTGCTCTTCCGCGACATCACCCAGATCGCTCGCCTGCGGCAGATGCGGCAGGACTTTATCGCGAACGTAAGCCATGAGCTCAGGACGCCGCTCACGGTGGTCATTGGGTATCTGGAAGCACTCGAAGACGAAACCGACGAAGCGATGCTGCACGCGACGCTCAAGCGATTACGCAGACCCGCGGCACGCATGAAAAGTCTTGTCGAAGACCTGTTGCTTCTGTCCAGGCTGGATACGGCACCGCCTCCGGAGGAGGACGCCCTGGCGGAGATCGACGTTGCGGCGCTGGTACGGCGAATCGGTGCCGATGCGGAGGCGCTCTCGGGGTCGCTGCACACCTTCGCGCTGGAGCTGGACGAGAGCATCGGCTTGCTGGGCCTCGACGTAGAGCTGCACAGCGCCTTCAGCAACATGATCCTGAACGCGGTTCGCTACAGCCCGGATGGGGGCGTGATCACCGTGCGCTGGCATCGGGAAGGCGACGGTGCTCGCTTTAGCGTCCAGGACCAGGGGCTCGGCATTGCTGAAGAACATCTGCCCCGCCTCACCGAGCGCTTCTATCGTATCGACGTTGGCCGATCACGGGATGCGGGGGGTACCGGCCTTGGCCTTGCGATCGTCAAGCATGTACTCAGGCGCCACGACAGTGCGCTGGAGATCGCGAGCACCCCGGGACTTGGCTCTACATTCTCCTGCTGGTTCGGGCCAGCGCGGACCATGCATGCTCAGGAACACGCGAGCGGCGCAGACCTGGCCGCTCTCTGAAAAATGGCGAAGCACCGGGAGACTCCTAGAGCGGTCCACCTCCTGGTCGTGCCCTTGCTCCTTTGCGCTGCACTGGGGCCGATGCTCGCGGCCGCAGTAGAGCCTCTGGAGATCGACGCAACGGTGGTGCTTCGCACGGCCCCCGGGCTCGACCCAAAGCTGTCCGAATACGAGGCGCAGAGAGATGTTTCAGGCACGCTCTCGAGCGTAGGCTCGGACACGATGGTCAATCTCATGACCCTATGGGCCGAAGAGTTTCAGCGCCTGCATCCAAATGTGGTCATCCAGGTGCAGGGCGCGGGGTCATCCACGTCGCCGCCGGCGCTTATCGAGGGAACCGCTCGGTTCGGACCCATGAGCCGACGGATGAAGGCGCGTGAAGTCGAGGCCTTCGAAGCGCGCCATGGCTATCGCCCCACGAGCATCCGCGTGGCCGTCGATACGCTCGCGGTCTTCGTGCATCGCGATAATCCGCTGAAGGGAATCTCACTGCCAGAACTGGACGCCGTATTCTCTGCGACGCGCCGATGCGGGCATCTCCAATCCATCGACCTCTGGGGCCAGACGGGTCTCGATGGGCGCTGGCGCGATCGCCCGATACAGCTCTTCGGACGGAACTCGGTGTCGGGCACCTACGGCTACTTCAAGGATTCAGCAATGTGCAAGGGCGACTTCCGGGCAACCGTCAATGAACAGCCCGGATCTGCGTCTGTCGTGCAGGCCGTCTCGACATCGCCAAACGGGATCGGCTACTCGGGCATAGGCTATCGCACCTCCGGCATTCGCTCGTTGCCCATATCGCGCCGTCCCGGCATGCCATTTATAGCGGCCACGCCCGAGAACGCGACCAACGGCTCCTACCCGCTTTCGCGATATCTCTACCTCTATATCAACAAGCGCCCAGACACGTCCCTGACGGACATGGAGCGGGAGTTCGTCCGCATGGTCCTCTCCAGACGCGGCCAGGAACTCGTGGTTCAGGACGGATATGTGCCCCTTCCTGCCGTCATGGCCGCGCGCGAGCTGTCGCGCCTCGATTAGCCCGGTAGAGTCTCGGTCGTGCCCGGAACCACTGACCCATGAGCGAATCCACCAGCGCGCGGCGCGACGCCGCAGTCAAGCGGCGTGCACGCCTCGACCGCCTGACGACGCAGATCGTTGCCGGAGGCGGTATCGCCGTGATGCTCCTTGTTGCCGGCATCTTTTCCTATCTGCTCTCGGTTGCCCTGCCGCTGTTCACGCCGGCTTCAATCAGTGCGCCCACCGCCCTCGAAAAACCGTCCGGGAAACCCGAAGCACCGGTGCTTTTCGATCTCGACGAGTCCGGCGAGATCGCCTACCGGCTGGTTCCCACTGGTGTGCTCACTTTCATCGACGTGGACAGCGGCCTGCCGATCGCAACGCGCCAGCTGGAGATCGGCGCGGGCATTCACCGCGTTCATCGGCCCGATCCGGGGCGCACGCTCTACGCCCTCGAAAGCGCGGACGGTCATCTGCATTTTCTGGAACTCACGTTCCCCGTGTCCTTTGCAACGGGAACGCGGGAACGCCAGATCCGCGTTGAACCACCCTTTCGGGACTCGGTGATCGATCTTCAACAGTGGGCGCCCGCAGGCGTCAAAGACCTTGCTGTGCACCTTGAAGAGGCGACCCTCTCGGTCGCCATACTGGACGGGCGCGACTCGCTCCAGATCCTGCGCTACGCGGATGCAGAAGCCGGGCTGCCATTGCTCCCGCCCGAGCGTCACTGGCTCAACGCGGATGGCCTAAATCCGGTTCGCCTGTTCCTCGGAAGCCTTCAGTGGCTATTCGTCCTGCACGCCGACGGCCGCACTGATGCCTGGGACGTCCGCTTCCCCGAAGACGCACGTCGGCTCGCGAGCCGCACCCTTGCGCCTGCGGACGTAGACGCGGTGACCTTGCTGCTCGGCGGCGGTGCCCTGCTCGTACCCCAAGGCAAAGGACCTGACGTTTCCGTTGCGCACTGGTTTCCAACGCGCCTCGATGGTGGGGGCTTCCAGTGGGTGCGCGTCCGTGATTTCCCGATCGGGAAGCAGATCGCGAGCCTTATCCCCGAAACAAGACGACGCGGCTTTCTGGTCCTCGCTGTCGACGGGGACATCTCCATTCATCACACGACGGCGGCAACCACCCTCACCGTCGCGCGCCCCCTCAGCGCCGCACCAAACGCATTCGCACTATCGGCCAGGGGCGACGAGCTGATCCTCGAGGACGCAAACGGAGGACTCCAGCGGATCGCGATCGACAACGAACACCCAGAGGTGTCCCGATCCGCATTGCTCGATCGCGTCTGGTACGAAGGCTACCCTGCCCCGCAATACACCTGGCAAAGCACCTCGGCCTCGACCGACTTCGAACCAAAATTCTCTCTGGCGCCACTGATCGTAGGCACGCTGAAAGCCGCTTTCTACAGCATGCTTTTCGCAATACCCGTAGCCGCACTGGGGGCGATCTACTGCGCCTACTTCATGGCGCCTGGGTTGCGCGCCTGGATCAAACCGAGCGTTGAGCTCATGGCGGCGCTGCCTACGGTCATTCTCGGCTTTCTAGCAGGACTCTGGTTGGCCCCGATCATTGAACGAGCGCTGCCCTCGGTACTGCTGTTCGCAGTGCTCGCACCCGTTCTGTGCGTGACCCTCGGCGCATTCATCCAGCTGCTTCCGCGGACACGACTGCGCGTCCTTCCGGATGGCTGGCAAGCGCTCGCGATGATTCCCGTTCTCCTGTTTGCCGCGGGCCTTGCAAATGCCTACGGCCCCTCGCTGGAGCATGCCCTCGTGGGCGACATCAGGGCGTGGCTACGTACGCAGCTGGCGATCGATTACGACCAGCGCAATGCCATCGTCGTTGGCATTGCCATGGGCGTTGCTGTCATACCCGTGATCTTCGCGATCGCCGAAGACGCCATCTCTTCGGTGCCCGCAAGGCTCAGCCACGGCGCCCTTGCGCTTGGCGCGACGCGCTGGCAGGCGCTGTTCCTGGTGATTTTGCCCACGGCGTCTCCAGGCATCTTTTCAGCTTTGATGATCGGCTTCGGCCGTGCCGTCGGAGAAACCATGATCGTGCTCATGGCGAGCGGCAACACGCCAATTCTTGACTGGGACCCTTTTACCGGCATGCGCACTTTTGCCGCCAACCTTGCCATAGAGCTACCTGAATCAGTGGTTGGGAGCTCCCACTATCGCGTCCTTTTCCTGTCCGCACTCGTACTCTTCGCGTTCACCTTCCTGGTGAACACGATCGGTGAGGCGGTCCGCCAACGGCTGCGGGAACGCTATGGCGAACTCTAGCTTTGCAGCTCCGCGACGCATGCGCGAGGCGTGGCTCTGGATAGGCGCCGGCATGATCGCGCTCGCCCTGTTGCTCGTGTTCGGAATCCTCTCGCTCATTGCCACGCGCGGGCTCGGTCACTTCTGGCCGGATGATCTCTGGGAAATCGAACTCGCCGCGGAAGCGGGCGCCCCGAGCGCGGTCCTCGCCATCATCGCGGACGAGGAAACCGCCACGGACCGTTCCGGAGCGAACCGCGGGCGCGTGCTCCTGCGCAGCGGCAATCGCGATCTTGCGCCGCCCGAGTTCTTCTGGGTCGATGCTCGGAACATGCGCACCCGGAGCCGGCCCGCAGACGCCGGCGTGATCGAACGTCGAGCGCGTGGCAATGCACACGGTTACGTAGACGCGGTGCTGCTTGGCGAACGTGCCCTGGCGCGGGGTCCGGAGAGCTGGGCCTTCGCGGAGAAGCTACTCGCGGACGTGCAACTCAAGCGCACCCGTCTGGAGTCGGAGCGGCGCACGCGAATCGCGGCGCTTGCCAGAGCAAGCAACGATGCACAGGCACGCCTGCGGCGCGCGCAGGCTGAATCCGGCGTGGGGACAGCAGTGGAGACCCGAAGCGCACAGGCAGATGCAGCGCGCCTGGCGTACCGGGAAGCAACTGCAGATTTGCGAAGACGTGAGGTGGAGCTTGCTCGCACGGCTCTGTTGCTCAGACTCGCAGATGGCACGCTGCACCGCGTCCCGATCGTCGACATCGAACGCATGTGGCGCCCCAATGAAATGAGCATTGGCGCGCGACTCGCCCACCAGGCCGATTCGATCGCCGCATTCCTGAGTCAATCGCCGCGAGAAGGCAATACGGAAGGGGGCATCTATCCGGCCATCGTTGGCACGGTTGTGCTTGTCCTGCTCATGGCGGTGATGGTGGCGCCCCTCGGCGTACTCTGCGCGCTCTATCTGCACGAGTATGCGCGCCCCGGCCCGGGCGTGCGCTTGCTGCGTATCGCCGTGAACAACCTCGCGGGCGTCCCATCGATCGTGTACGGCGTTTTCGGTCTAGGGTTTTTCGTGTACGTGCTCGGCGGTTCGCTCGATGCTCTTTTCTTTGCCGACACACTTCCCTCACCCACGTTGGGTACGCCCGGCCTGCTTTGGGCGGCACTGACACTCGCCCTGCTGACCATGCCAGTCGTGATCGTGTCGACGGAGGAAGGGCTCTCGCGTATCCCGAAGGACGTCCGGGAAGGCAGCCTCGCGCTCGGAGCCACGCGGTCGGAAACGTTGCGCAGCGTCATCCTTCCGAGCGCGGCACCCGCGATCCTCACCGGCGTGATACTGGCCGTAGCGCGCGCCGCGGGGGAAGTCGCGCCGCTGATGCTGGTTGGCGTGGTCAAGCTGGCGCCGCGCCTGCCGATCGATGGAGAGCCACCGTTTCTTCATCTCGATCGCCAGTTCATGCACCTCGGCTTTCATATCTACGACGTTGGTTTCCAGAGCCCGAACGTCGAAGCTGCTCGACCCGTGGTGTTCGCGACCGCTCTACTTTTGGTTCTTGTAATCGTGGCGTTGAACCTAACGGCGATCGTGTTGCGCAATCGTTTGCACCGCCGATATGGTGTTTTCGATGTCTAATTCGAGGCGTTACATCCGCGCTGAGATCCGTGCATGGGCCAGACGAAAATCATGAGCGAAGCGGCAATCGGTCCGCAGTTCGCCGAGGCCGACGTCTGTCTCCGCGTCCGAGACCTTTCAGTCCACTACGGCAGCGTCATGGCGCTCGACCGGATTGCCCTGCCCATTCCGCGCCAGCGCGTAACTGCCTTCATCGGCCCCTCAGGGTGCGGCAAGACAACGCTGCTGCGCTGCTTCAACCGGATGAACGACCTCATCGAGCACGCGCGCGTCAGTGGTGGCGTCTTGTTCGAGGGCGAGGACATCTACGGCGCCGACGTCGACCCATACACGCTGAGACGACGCATCGGGATGGTGTTCCAGAAGCCGAACCCCTTTCCAAAGAGCGTTTACGAGAACGTCGCCTTCGGCCTGCGCCTCGAAGGCATCAATGCACGGTCGACGCTCGACGAACGGGTCGAATGGGCGCTGCGAAGCGCAGCACTTTGGGACGAGGTGAAAGATCGCCTCGACGCGCCTGCACTCGGACTTTCAGGCGGCCAACAGCAGCGTCTCGTGATCGCCCGCGCGATCGCCATCCGCCCCAGCATCCTGTTGCTGGACGAACCCGCTTCCTCCCTGGACCCGATCTCCACGTTGCGGATCGAGGAACTGATCTCGCAGCTCGCCGAGTCGTACACGATCCTGATCGTGACCCACAACATGCAACAGGCTGCCCGCGTATCCCATTTCACGGCTTTCCTGCATATGGGTGAGCTTGTGGAGTTCGACGCGACGGAAAGGATGTTCACCAATCCGTCACGATCGCGGACGGAAGATTACATAACGGGCAGATTCGGCTGACGCCGGGACCAGGCAGGGACTCATGCGCGAACACATTTCCGGACAGTACGACGCCGAGCTTGATGCCGTGCGAGACCACGTCATGGAAATGGGGGGCGTCGTTGAGACGGTCCTTCGCGATGCCGCCGACGCCCTCCTGCACTACGACGCCGAACTTGCGGAGCTGGCGATTCGCCAGGATGCCGAAGTCAATCGACTCGAAGTTCTCATCGACGAGGAGTGCAACCGCATCATCGCGCGGCGCCAGCCGACGGCTGGGGACCTGCGCCTGGTCATGGCCATCCTGAAAACCGTACCCGACCTCGAGCGCATCGGCGACGAAGCCCAGCGCATGGCCAAGATGGCGCTTGAGATGAGCAGCATGGCGCACCCGCAAGATCCCCTTACGGAACTGCGCGAGATGATTCGCCTGTGCCGGGAGAACCTGCGCGCAGCACTCGACGCCTTCGCGCGCGTTGATGCCGACGACGCCCATGAAATCATCGGCAGAGACAAGCGGGTAGATGCGCTCTACAACGAACAGATCGCGCGCCTGGTAGCGCTCATGGAAAAGGAGCCGACGCAGGTCAGACCGCTGCTCAACATCGTCTGGTGTGCGCGTGCCCTTGAGCGCATTGGCGACCACGCTAAGAACGTCTGTGAGTATGTGGTCTATCTCGCGGGTGGTCGCGACGTACGCCATCGGCCGCGCCCGGAACCGGGTGACCCCACGAGCGCGGCCTGAACGACATCACATCAGGTGGTGCCCACCATCCAGCAGCAGCGTCTCACCGGTGACGAGCGGCGCGCTCTCAAGGAGCGCAATGATCGACTCGGCAACGGTGCCCGCTGTCGCCGTCAGTTTCAGCGGCACCGATCCCTCGAGGAATGCCTTGCTGCGGTCGTAGACCTCCGAGCCCATGCCTTCACGCAGCCACTCACCCTGGATGAATCCCGGGCAAACGGCGTTCACCCGAACTTCCGGTCAAGAACACGGGCAAGCGACTTGGTCATGGTGATCATCGCGCCTTTCGAGGCGGCGTAGGCGATGGAGCTACCGATGCCTTTTATCCCAGCGATAGACGCAACCATGACCACGGCAGCGTTGCCTGAAGCACGCAGATGCGGCGCTGCGGCACGGGTCATCTGATACGCCCCTACCGTGTTCACGCCATAGATGTGATGGAAGTCATCGGCATCAAGGCCGTCCAGATCGGCGTGGTTCACGAATTTGGTAGTGCCCGCGTTGTTCACGAGCGCGTCGAGCCGCTCGAAGCGCCCTAACGCGCCGGCCACCAGCGCCCTGCAATCACCATCGTCTGCCACGTTCGCCCGCTGCACGTGCACCTCGGCACCCGCCACTCGACAGCGCTCAGCGACGGCCTCTGCCGCCGCGTCGGAGCGGGAGTAGTTGATGACGACATTCCACCCCTTGGCGGCGAGCTGCTCTACGGTGGCGGCGCCGACGCCGCTCGAGGAACCGGTGACGATGGCGACCCGACGTGTTTCTGACATGCTGGACTCTCCCTTGAAACGCCCCTGTTTGCGGTTGGCAGTCTGGAGCGCCGACTCTCTTCCACGCAAGGCGCACTGGCGAGTTATCGCTGCAGCTCCTACCATCCGGCGCCGACACGGGAGAAGGGAGCGTACATGGCATTCCAACCATTCGATCTCAGTGGGCGCGTTGCGCTCATCACGGGTGGCAACGGCGGCATCGGCCTCGGCATGGCGGAAGGTATCGCGGCTGCGGGCGGCGACGTCTGCATCTGGGGCACGAACCCCGACAAGAACTCGGCTGCGCTGGAGCGGCTCGCAGTGCACGGCACGCACGCCTCGGCGAAGGTGTGTGACGTGGCCGACGAAGCCGCCGTAGATCGATGCTTCAGCGAGACGGTAGAGGAATTCGGCCGGGTCGATGGCTGCTTTGCGAACGCCGGAGTAGGCGGCCGCAACAGCGCCTTCGATGACATGAGCACCGAGGAGTGGAACCGCATCATGGCGGTGAACCTCGACGGCGTGTTCTGGACCTTTCGGGCAGCCGCTCGCCACATGCGCCAGCGCGCAGAGAACGGCGACGCCTTCGGCCGCCTCGTCGGCACGGCGAGCCTCGCCGCCATCTCGGGCCAGGCCCGGGGCGAGCACTACGCCGCAACCAAGGGCGGCCTCGTCTCCATGATCAAGGCACTCGCCGTCGAGTACGCCCGCTATGGCGTCACCGCGCATACGATCCTGCCGGGCTGGATCGAAACGGATATGACCCAGGGGGCCTTCTCGAACGACAAGTTCGTGGATAACGTCCTGAAGCGCGTCCCGTCACGGCGCTGGGGCCAGCCCGAGGACTTCGCCGGCATCGCCGTGTACATCATGTCGACGGCGTCGTCCTACCACAGCGCCGAGACCTTCCTCATCGACGGTGGCTACTTCGTCTTCTGACGCCACCTGCCGGAGCAACGCCATGGCCAACGCATCACTGGACGCAATCCTCTGGGACTTCGGCGGCGTGCTCACCACGTCGCCCTTCGAGGCCTTCCGCCGCTACGAAAGCGAACGGGGCCTGCCCACGGACTTCATACGCGGCATCAATGCCACGAATCCGAACAGCAACGCCTGGGCGAAGTTCGAGTCCTCGCGGATCGGCATCGAGGATTTCGACGAGGCGTTTCGCGCCGAAGCGCTCGCACAGGGACATGACGTGCGCGGTCGCGACGTACTCGCCCTCCTGTCGGGAGACGTGCGTCCGCGCATGGTCGCCGCGCTGGAACAGTGCAAGACGCACTTCCGCTGCGCCTGCCTCACGAACAACGTGAAGTCCGGCAAGGGTCCGGGTATGGCGACGGACAGCGCGCGCGCGGACGCCGTTGCAGCCGTGATGGAGAAATTCGATCTGGTGGTCGAGTCGAGCATCGAGGGCGTACGCAAACCGGAACCCCGGGCCTACGAAATCGTTCTGGAACGCCTCGGCACCTCGGCAGACCGCATGCTGTTCCTGGACGACCTCGGCATCAATCTGAAGCCGGCCGCAGCCATGGGCATGCACACCATCAAGGTCGTGAGCGAGGCACAGGCACTCGCCGATCTCGCGGCAGCGACCGGCCTCACTTTCGAGGTCTGAGCGCCCTCAGGCACTCCAATCGGAGACGCGTTCAGCCAGATCCGGCCGAACACGCTCCTTCGGCGCCTGCAGGGGCGTACCCATGTAGATGAAGCCCGCCACACGCTCGTCTGCGCCAAGACCGAGCGCGCGACCAACGCTCGCGTCGTAGGCGTACCACTCCGTCAGCCATTGGGCGACGTAACCCGACGCGTGCGCCGCCGTCAGCATGTTCATGCACACCGCGCCCGCTGAAAGCACCTGTTCCCATTCGGGAATCTTGTGCTCGGGCAACACACTGGAGATCACCGCGACGACTACCGGCCCGCGCACGAGGCGCCCGCGCTCGAGTTCGACGCGTGCATTCTCGTCCTCCGGATGCGCGGCGCGCCATGCATCGACCAGCACCTGCCCGAAGGCGAGCCGTGCATCACCGGTGAAACGAACAAAACGCCAGGGGCCGAGCTTGCCGTGATCGGGCACGCGCGCGGCCGCTTCGAGAATCCGATCCAGGTCGTCCGGAGACGGGCCCGGCTCGATCATCTCGATCGCCTTCACGCTGCGGCGCGTGAGCAGGAGTTGAAGCGTGTCGTTCATGGGCAAGGTCCTCGAAGGGGCGAGCGCTCTACTTGAGAATAATTCTCGAAAACAATCAACACTGTCTGAAGTGCGGACCGACCGCGGCGCGCAGGCGTGCAGCGGCATCTTCCGGGGTCAGGTCACGCTGCGACTCCGCGAGCATCTCGAAGCCCACCATGAACTTGCGCACGGTCGCAGAGCGTAGGAGCGGCGGATAGCAGTGGGCATGAAGCAGCCAGCTTTCGCGCGTAGCCGCATCTGCACGAGGCGGCGCCCCGTGCCACCCGAAACTGTATGGGAAGTCACAGGAGAAGAGATTGTCCATCGCGGACGTCCAATGACCAAGAATCTCAGCAAGGGAGGTGCGCTCTTCATGCGGCAGTTCGGTGAGGCAGGTTCGATGTGCGCGCGGCAGGAGCATCGTCTCGAACGGCCAGCGCGCCCAGAACGGGACCAGCACGACCCAGTGCGCATTCTCGAGCACGATGCGTTCGCCTGAGGCGAGTTCCTCGTCGAGCACGTCGAGCAGCAAGGGACGACCATGCTCTGCACGATAGACGCGCTGCCGCGCTGCCTCCCGCTCGACGAGCGTGGGCACGGCGTCCAGGGCCCAAACCTGACCGTGCGGATGGGGTGAGGAGCAGCCCATCATGGCGCCGCGGTTCTCGAACACCTGCACCCACGCCCAGCGCTCACCCAGTTCGGCGATCTGCTCACACCAGACGCGGACCACGCACTCGCGCGCGGCCTGCGTCAGTTCGCCGAGTGACAAGTCATGCCGCGGCGAGAAGCAGATGACGCGGCACACCCCAGCGGCGGGTTCACTCCGCAGAAGCGTGCCGTTCCCCGCCCCACTCGGCTCCTCGAGCAGCGCGGGAAAGTCGTTGTCGAAGACGTAGACGCCTTCGTAATCGGGGTTGTGCGCGCCGCCGGCACGCTCGTTGCCCGGACAGAGATAGCAGTCGCTTGCATAGGCATCGCGCTGCGGCGCGGCCTCCTCCACCTGCCCCTGCCAGGGCCGCTTGCCGCGGTGGGGAGAGACGAGCACCCACTCCCCTTGGAGCGGATCGAAGCGTCGATGGACCGCGTCATAGGGCATCAGATGCACTCTCCAGTCGAACCGGACCGCCGGGGTATGCGACAAACCACTCCTCGTCTGCCAGCGGCGCATCGAGTGCCGCGTCGACGGCGGACCGCACCGCGTCGACGGCCTCGTTGCGCACCAGCGCGATCGCCCAGCCGCCGAAGCCGGCACCCGTCAGACGCGCGCCTTCGCAACCCGGCGTAGCGACCGCGGCCTCCACGATCGCATCCAATGCGGGCGTGGACACCTCGTAGTCGTTCCGCAGCGACGCATGGGACGCAGTCATGAGCGCGCCGAACGCGGCCCAGTCGCTCGCCTCGGCGGCGAGGAGCGCCTGCTCGACGCGCAACTGCTCACTGATCACGTGACGCACGCGGCGCCAGGGCACGTCGTCGACGACAACGCCGTTCAGCGCATCCGACGGCGGCATTGCGTCGTCGGGAAGGCCGAGGCGATCGAGCCCGATCGCGAGTTCCGCGCGCCGCGCGTTATAGCCACCACTGGCAAGCGTGCGCGGCGTTCGGGAGCGCATGACGAGCAGACGGTGGTCAGGCCAGGCCAGCGACACGGGGGTGAACGCTCCGCGCGCGCAGTCGAGCGCAATCGCGCCGCCGCTGCGGCCGAACACCACCGCTAGCTGATCCATCAGACCGCACTGCACACCCACGAACTGATGCTCGACCCGCTGCGCGAGGCGCGCGAGTCCGATCCCCTCCAGGCGCGGCAGCAACCCCAGTGCCGCCAGTACCCGAGCCAGTCCTACGCCGAAGGATGCGGAAGACGACAGTCCGCCGCCCCACAGATCACCCGCGAAGACGATCCGCCCAGCAAGGGGTGCTCCGGTAGGGCGCCCGAGGGCAAACAACCCCTTGAGAAACGCGTGCCAATCCACGACCGCCAGCGCATCGACGTCCGCGATAGAGGAGACCCGCAGAACTTCACCGCGATCGAGTGCCTCGAGCGTGAGCCCCGATGTCGCGCCGACTTCGAAACCGAACCAGGTGCCACGATCGATCGACATCGGCAGGACGGTGCCCCCCAAGTAGTCGATGTGGTCGCCGATCAGATTAATACGGCCCGGTGCGAAGCACAGACGCGCCTCTGGCGCGGCGGCCAGGACTCGTTCCCGCGCGCTTCGATCGTTGGAAGACTCCACGTGAGGTCGAACCGTCCTTGCGATGGATGGCGGATTCTGAGCAAGCCCTGCAGCGCGCGCCAGTGCGGGATGGACGCATTAGCCTTCGCGGTGGAGGATGTTCCGCAACACGCGGGCGGCACAGATCGACCTGCGAGCTGAGGGAGGGAAAGCCCATGGGCGCAGAGGCAGCGACCGCAACAGACGTGGCGGCTACGCCGCTCGAAGAGATCGACGTGAGCCGGCCGGAGATCTTCGCCGACGGTAGCTGGCGCCACTGGTTCACCCGCTTGCGGCAGGAAGCGCCAGTCCACTATTGCGCCCACGCAGCCACCGGGCCCTTCTGGTCCGTTACGCGACACGCGGATATCAAGGCCGTGGATACGGATCATCGCCGCTTCTCGTCCGAACTCGGCGGCATCACCATCGCAGACGTACCCGCGGGCGACGAGGTTCGATTGGACAACTTCATCGCCATGGACGAGCCCGCACACTCGGCGCAGCGCCGGGCAGTCTCACCGTCCGTCGCACCCGCGAACCTCGCGCGTATGGAACCCCTGATCCGCGAGCGCGTCGTGGACATCCTGGAACACCTGCCCGTCGGCGAGTCCTTCAACTGGGTCGAGCACGTTTCGGTGGAGTTGACGGCCCGCATGCTCGCAACCCTCTTCGACTTCCCCTACGCGGAGCGTCGCAATCTCATCTACTGGTCCGACGTCACGACGGCGTCGCCGGAGCTGATGGGGGAGGCTGGCGTCAATCGGGCGCAGCGCGTGGCCGCCTTCCAGGCCTGCGCGGACGCGTTCATGACGCTATGGAACGACCGCGCGGCAACGGGCAGTCAGGGCGATGATCTGATCTCGATGCTCCAGCGCGGCGACTCAACTCGCGACATGCACACCCGCCCGACCGAGTTCCTTGGCAACATCCTGCTGCTGATCGTCGGCGGCAATGACACCACCCGGAACTCCATCTCCGCCGGCGTGCACGCGCTCAATCGCTGGCCCGAGGAGTACGCGAAATTGCGCGCCGACCCGAGCCTAATCCCGAACATGGTGGCCGAATTCGTGCGCTGGCAATCGCCAGTCATTCATATGCGTCGCACAACGCGGGAAGACGTTGAACTCGCAGGCGTACGCATTCCCGCGGGCGAAAAAGTGATCATGTGGTACCTGTCCGGCAACCGGGACGAGGCGGTGTTCGACGACGCGGACCGTGTCCACATCGATCGCGCGAATGCCCGTCAGCACGTCTCCTTCGGCTTCGGCGTGCACCGCTGCATGGGGAACAGGCTAGCGGAACTGCAATTGCGCCTGCTGTGGGAAGAGATCGTCGCGCGCTTCGAGCACGTCGAAGTCGTCGGCGATGTCGTCACGCAGCCGAACAACTTCATCCACGGAATCGCGGACCTGCCCGTCGTCCTGCATCGGCGAGCCTGAACACGCCCGCAGAGGCACAAGGACAACACGCGCGAGAATCGCTTCGGGCGTCAGGTGACCACACCCGCTCGTGGAACACATGGTGGCCGCCTTCGATGCAAAGGGGCTCTGCCCTTGCGCCAGCCCCTGGCCGACCCCGAAACCGGACAGGGCCGGTCCCGTCGGCCGGATTTCGAAGGCACGCATAGCGTTCAACAGTTGAAGCATCGGCGCGGCGCCGTCCGTGTCGTACAGCCAACGGACGACGAGACAGGGCGCGAGCGTGGTCGCTTTCGCTCGTCCCGCCCGTGATGATCACAACGCGGCCAGCTTCGATCGCCAGATGGCGTGTGGCTGGCCTTCCTGCGCAAACGATCAGGCCAGAAGCGCCTTTGCCAGCGGCATGGCGCGCAGACGCTGCCCCGTCGCTCGATAGACCGCATTCGCGACGGCGGGCGCAATCGGTGGCAGACCAGGCTCCCCAACGCCCGTTGGCGCATCGGAGCTGTTGATGATCACGACACGCACTTTCGGCGCTTCCGTCATGCGCAGAATCGGATAGTCATGGAAATTCGACTGCTTGACCGCTCCATCCTCGATCTCGATCTCGCCGTCGAGCGCGGCGGTGAGACCGAACATGACCGCGCCTTCCATCTGCGCGCGGATTACGTCGGGGTTCACGGCCGTGCCGCAGTCAACGACACAGAGCACCTCGTGAACGCGGATACGGCCGTTCTCCACCGACACCTCGGCCACCTCTGCGACGTCGGTGAAGAAGGAACCGTGCGCAGCTAAGCCTAGATGACGCCCGGCCGCCTTCCCCATGGTCGCCATCTCGCGTCCCGCGACCTCGACAACGTTGCGCAGGCGCGGATTGCCCCGCAGATGGGCGACACGAAACGCCACAGGATCCTGCCCTGCCCGCTCGGCCAGTTCGTCCATGGCCGTTTCCTTGGCAAAGGCCGTATACGAGTGCCCAACGGAGCGCCAGAACGTCAGCGGTATGCCGTGATCACGGGTGACGTGGCGCACGCTGAAATTGGGCAGGTCGTAATCCTCGTGGAACCCCTCGATCGAGGCGTTGTCGACCACCCAATCGCGCATCGCCTTGTCGGCAAGGCCAACGGCCGCGTCGATCACGCCCTCTGGCGCCCCGGGCAGCACCGCGGGCAGCACGTTTTCCAGCGTGTCCGGAGTGATGTTGCCGCCAATGCGCTTTGCTTCCCAGGCGCTGATCCGACCGTCCGCGTCGAGTCCAGCGCGTATGCGCATCAGGGATGCTGGACGGTACAGGCCCGCACGGAGATCGTCTTCTCGTGACCAAAGGACCTTCACGGGCTTGCCCGTCGCCTTGGAGATCTGCGTCGCCTCGGCTACATAACGAATGGTGCCGCGGCGACCGAAGCCGCCACCCAGCCAGGTCTGGTGCACCGTGACCTGCTCCGGCTCGAGGTCTGCATGGCGCGCAACCAGCCCCTGGGTCGGCCCCGGGCCCTGCGTGCCCGCCCAGACTTCGGCGGCATCCGCGCGCACATGAGCCACTGCATTCATGGGCTCCATGGGCGCATGAGCGAGATAGGGCGCCCACCAGGTGGCTTCGAGCGTATCGCTTGCCGCGGCGAAGGCCGCTCTGAAGTCGCCTTCGGCGTGGGCTTCGTTACCGTCATCTTCGGCCGCGAACTCATAATCAGCCCGGACACTCGCGGACGAGACGTCAGCGGACGCCCCGCCCTGCCACTGCACGCTGAGCGCCTGCGCCCCCTTGCGCGCCTGCCAGTAGCTCGTCGCCACGACGGCCACGCCCGTATCGATCTCGAGCACATCGGTGACGCCGTCGACCGCGAGAGCGGGAGCAGCGTCCAGGGAGGACACGGTCCCGCCGAACACCGGTGAACGCAGCACGACCGCGTGGTGCATGCCGGGCACATCGACGTCGATCCCGTAGACCGCCGTACCCGTGGCCTTCGGCAGCGAATCCAGGCGCGATGCGTCCTTGCCGATCCAGCGGAAGTCGCTGGCGGGCTTAAGCGGCGACTCGCTCGGCATCGGCATGCCGGCCGCCGTCTCGAGAAGATCCACGTAGGGAATGCGATGCGTCCCGTGGAGGACAAAGCCGTCGTCCGTCGACAATTCGGCCGGGGACGCGCCCGTCTGTGCGGACGCCGCCTGCAGCAATAGCATGCGCGTGTCGGCGCCAACCTGACGCAAGGGCAACCAGTGCGCCTTCATGGCGCTGCTGCCACCTGTCGCCTGCACGCCGAAGTCCGGATTCACATAATCCGGATGCGCACTCGCGAGCTCGATCTGCATGCGGTCGGGGGCGAAGTCGAGCTCTTCAGCCACGAGCGTGGTCAGGCCCGTTGTCACCCCTTGCCCCATTTCCGACCGAGGGCAGAAGAAGCGCACCACGCCGTCAGGCGTGAACTGAAGAAAGGCATTCGGGACCCAGTCACCGTCGAGGCGCGCAACGGGCAAGCCCGGTTCGCTGCAGCCCGGAAGCAGGAACCCGACGACAAGGCCGCCTCCGGCCATGACAGTGCCGCGCAGGAATGCCCGGCGGGACAGATTCGCAGCACTCATGCCCGCGTCTCCTCTGCCATCGCGTCGGTGGCGAGCGCCTCGGCGCTCGCCAGAATTGCCTCCTTGATGCGCGGATAGCAGCCGCAGCGGCAGATGTTACCGGCCATCGCTGCTTCGACGTCGGCTTCGGTCGGTGAGGCGTTGGTGGCGAGGAAAGCAGCCGCCGACATGATCTGACCGGACTGGCAGTAGCCGCACTGCGGAACGCTGTGCGCGACCCAGGCTTCCTGCAGCGGATGCGGCGCATCCGGGGTCCCGAGCCCTTCGATGGTCGTGATCTCGCGGCCGTTGACTGCGGCTATGGGCAGGATGCACGTACGGGCTGCCTCACCGTCGACGTGCATGGTGCATGCGCCGCACAGGCCCGCACCACAGCCGAACTTGGAACCCTTGAGGCCGAATTCGTCGCGTACCGCCCATAGCAGGGGCGTGTCCGGCGCAAGATCTGTTTCCACGGTCTCGCCATTCAGTGTGAAGCGGATCATTTGTGAGTCCTCCGGGCTGATGCCACCGTCTCTGGAGTTGTCATTGGGGACGCGCCGCGGGCACCTCGCCGCGTACCGTGTCCGGCGTTCGGCCGGTCCAGTCGTGGAAGGCGCGAAAGAATGAATTCGGGTCGCTAAAACCTAGCAGCAGTGCGATCTCGGTGTTGGAGATTCGCGAGTGCGCCAGATAGTGCCGCGCCAGCTGTTCGCGGACCTCGGCGAGCACCCTCTGATAGCTTGTCGAATCCTCAGTGAGACGCCGCTGCAGCGTGCGTGTGCTGGTAGCGAGCCTACGTGCCGCGGCATCGATCGACGTTTCCCCGCCCGGGAGCATCTCCACGAGCACGGCCCGGAGGCGTTCGCGCACGCCGTCTTCGCGCGTGAGATCGCGCAGGCGACGCCGCAGTTCCGGCTCGAAGAACGCCCAGAGCGCTTCGTTGCGCTTCAGATAAGGTCGTCGAGCGTCGTCAAGCGACATCACCAACTCTATGCGCGGGCCAGCCTCGACGGCCACGCCGAAGAAGTCCGTCACGATCTCCGCATCGGTCAGCGGTACCGGGCTGCGCGCACGCACCGCCTTGATCGGATGGCCTGTCCCCATGCGCGCCAGCTGCAGCCATATCGCGAGCTCGGCAAGGGCAAGGGCCGGTGGTGGCTCGAAGGACGCATCAACGAACTCCAGAGCGATCGCGAAGCCACCCGAACGTGCCCCCGCGTCCAGACGCACGGGCCCGAAAAGCGGCTTGAACTGGGCGAGGCGTCGCATTGCCGTCTCGAAGTCGGGGCTCGCCATCGCCGCGAACATGGAGGACTCGAAGGCTTTCGCAGAGACGTTCTCGATCACGCGCACGGGCAGCGCCGGATCCGGATCAAGATGCGCGAGCGCGTTCCAGAAGCGCACATAGTCCCGGGGCGAAAGCCGCACCTCGCCCTGCTCGAAAAGATCCTCCGGCAGTCCGGCGGCACGCAGGAGCTGCATCGGTTCCAGACCTGCGTCACGAAGGACCCGGCGCCAGCCCGCGCCGATGGAAAAGTGTCGGCTGCCCGCGGCCATAGCGGCGCCCCGCATCGAGTGGTAGCGCAGCATGCGCGAACCGGGCCCCATGCGCACTCGCAAATCGCGCCAGCAGACCTACGGTTTGCGCCGCCCGCACCCTTGCACCGGCGAGCCTGCGCCGTACTCTTGGAGGGAGAGCAGCTTAGGCGAGCGCACCTCATGTCGGGCCGACCTACTGAACGCACTCTCAAGCACCCGCTGTCCGGCGCCGTCTACACCGCGCTCGACGACGGCACAGTGCGGGTGGAGATCAACGGCCGCAGCGGTCTGTTCCACCACGACGGGCGTCATGTTTCTGGCGAGCTTCGCGTTGCCGATCCACATATGACGCTTTGGCTCGCAGGACCCCAGTTGCCCGCCGCCGCCGAAAGCTTACGGCGCTATAGCGACGACACCTGATCGGAGCACGCTCCATGGCCCAAGCAGAGCGACCAACCGATTCATCGGGCGTCTCCTACCAGAGCCTGATCGCAAGCGACGCAGTCCCCGCGCGCTGGCCATTGACGGAAGTGAATCGCTACGAAGGCGATCAGGTTACCGTACCCATCGCTCGCTACGTCGATCGCAGCTATCACGAGCTGGAGATGGCGCATCTCTGGCCCAGGGTCTGGCAGATGACGTGTCGAGAGGAGCAGATTACCGACGTCGGTGACTTCCACGTCTACGAGATTGGCCGGTTCTCGATCATCATCGTGCGGACCGCCGAGGGCCTGCGCGCCCACCACAACGTTTGCCGCCATCGCGGCCGCAAACTGTGCGATGCGCATCAGGGCCACGCCGCAAGCTTCATCTGCCCCTTCCATGGCTTCAGCTGGAATCTTGACGGCAGCAATCGCAGCGTCACCTCCGACTGGGATTTCCCACACGTCAATCGCGCGGAATTCGCTTTGACGGCTGTGCAGGTGGACACCTGGGGCGGCTGGGTCTTCGTCAACATGGACCTCCAGGCACCGCCGCTCGCCGAGCATCTCGGCGCTCTGCCCGACCACTTCCGCGACTGGCAGCCTGAAGCGCGCTATCTGCAGGCTTGGTGCGCAAAGGTCCTGCCAACGAACTGGAAGGTGACGCAGGAGGCCTTCATGGAGGCGTTTCACGTCATCACGACCCACCCGCAGATCCTCGAGGGCACCGGCGACGAGAACAGCCAGTACGACGCCTGGGACACTTTCTCGCGCGCCATCACGCCGAACGGGACGCCAAGCCCGCACCTGAAGCATCAGCTCAGCGAACAGGCGCTCTTCGACGCCGTGACCATGCGCTATCGAAATCAGTCGTCGCTCGCGGAGATTCCCGAGGGGGCGACCGCACGGGCGGTCCTCGGTGCGAGCATGCGTCAGCGATGGGGCGGCTGCTTTGAGGATGGCAAGGCGATCACCGACGCCGAAGCGAACGACTCGATCTACTACACGCTATTCCCGAACTTCCATCCATGGGGAGGACTGAACGGAATCAACTATCGCTTCCGGCCCTACGGCGATCGTCACGATGCCTGCGTGATGGAGTGCTTCTACCTTGCGCCGTTCAACGGCGAGCGGCCCCCACCTGCAGCGATGCACTGGCTCGACGTCGACGACGACTGGACCGAAGCGAGCGAGCTTGGAATCCTCGCCAAGGTCTTTCAGCAGGACGCCTTCAATCTGCCGCAGGTGCAAACGGGGCTCGAAGCTGCGCAGTTCGACTCGATCACCCTTGCGCGCTACCAGGAAACCAAGTTACGCCACTTCCATGCCCTTCTCAGCGAATGGGTGGACGCGCGCGGCGCCTGACGCGCGCCGTTTCCGCGTGCCCTCAGGCCACCCCATCACGCTAAGCTCCGCGCGCGAAACACTGGACGATGGCGCCCGAGACGAGGGGCGCGCGAACCTGAAGGAACGAGTCGTAACCTAGATCATGAACCCTGAATCAGATGCCAACGCCACCGACGACCGCAGCTGGGCGCGACGTTTTCACGACCACACGCACGAAGCCGAGTTGCTCGTCTCGGGCGCCCTGCTCTTCGGGCTTCTGCAGGCGCCCGAACTGCTGGACTCGGTCTTCGACCACCTCGGCCCACGCCTTGCGGACACCGCCTGGTGGGCCCTGTTCTTCATCTGGTACTTCTTCAAGCTCATCGCCTATGCGCTGACAATCTCCCTTGGACTCCACCTTGTAGCCCGCGCCTACTGGATCGGCCTCGTCGGTCTCGATTCGGCATTTCCGGAGGGCGTGGACTGGGACGAAGTGCGCGCCGGCCCGATTGCGAAGCGCGCCTATCAGGCGCTCATGCCGCCCCTTGCGACCATGGCGCGGCGCACCGATCGCTTCGCGTCTGCAATTTTTGCCTTCGCTTTCCTGGGCGTTGCAATCCTCCTCAAGAGTCTCGCGTTGGCTACCTTCATTGCGGTGCCGACCTTTCTCCTGGGCCTGCTCCTGCCCGCTATCGACTGGCGCATTCTCTGGGCGTCCTTGTTGGCCCTGTTCGTGGGGATGCAGCTTCTAATCGTGAGCGCCGATCGCCTGCTCGGCGACCGCCTGGACGAAGGCAGCACATCGGCGCGTCTAATCGATCGTCTCGTGCGAGCGTTCTATCGCTACACCGGTTCGGCCCTGTTCACGCCGGTTCAGTTCGTGCTCTTTTCTCGCGTGCCGCGGCCATTGATCCAGTCACTTAACCTCGGGTTCATTCTGCTGATGTACGCGGTCTTCTTCGCAAGCTTTGCGCTGAGCGTGGGTTCGGTGGTGCTGGCGGCGGACGAACTGCTGCCGAACAGACCGGGCTATCGCTCGGTCGACACGCGCTACTTCGCACTGACCCGAGACCCGGCCTCGACGGCCCCCTTCATCCAGAGCGAGATCATCGAAGGCCCCTACCTGCGTCTCGAACTGCCCTTCGTGATGCGTCGCGAGGCCAGGCGGGCGAAGCAGGTCTGCGCCGATGTCGGCGTTATCGGCAGCGCATCGGCGCTGGCAGGGGGACACCCGACAGACGCGCCCGCAGACCCGGACACGACGGCCGCCGTGCTGAAGTGCATTGCAGACCTCTGGGAGGTGAAACTGGACGCGCGCCCGCAGACCGTGGATTGGGACTTCTATTCCGCACCCGGTTCCGGCGTCACCGCGCTGCTCGCCTACTTTCCGACCGAATCACTCGCCCCAGGGGCGCACACGCTGGAGATCGCGGAGACGTTCTCTGCCGATTTCGAAGCGAACGGGAGGGCCGGAACGGATGAGTCGGAGCTGCGCCATCACATCATCCGTTTCCGGATCTGAACCTCAGCGACGGGAGCAGATCGGCGACGATAAGGCCGCTACCGAGCCAAGCGCGCGTCGCCGGATAGCGTGTGCGGCGCCCTGAACGTGCCGCCAGAGGCCTCGTGGACCCCCGCGACACCTATTGGCGGCAACTGGACGCAGCGCGACGGCCTCGGCCACGGCCACGGCCACGGCGAAGCGCTTCGGCCGTGCCGATCGCGAAAGGGTGAAGACCTTCAACCTTGTTCGTGCGCGCTCCCCCAGCGCACCGCATGCTCAGCCCGCATCGAGCGAAACGGCCCACGGGTCGTAGCTATAGAGCCAGTTCATTGCGCCTGCACCCGCCCGGCCCGCCGCAAGATTGCGCGCCTTCGCGGCGACCCCGCGCATGTGAAAGATGGATGCATTGCGACGGGAGCCGTTCTGAATGCGCGCCGTGCGATCTCGGCGCAGCGTCTCGTAGCGCCGAAAAGCCTGCGCCACATCTGGAAACGCGGCGACGGCACGCGCCAGCACGGCCGCGTCCTCGATGGCCATTGCCCCCCCTTGCGCCATGAACGGCAGGGTCGGATGACAGGCATCCCCGAGCAGCGTCACCGGACCCTCGCTCCATCGAGGCATGGGCGTGCGATCGAACAGCGCCCAGCGAAAACATGTTTCGGGATCGGCAGCATCGATCAGCGTTCTCACGTCCGCGTGCCAGTCTGTGAAGTCGGTCTGCAGGTCCGCATGCTCGCCAGGTGACGTCCAGGACTCTTCGCGCCAGTCGTCGCGCTCGACGACGCACACACAGTTCACGAGCGAGCCGCTGCGCACATAGTAATGGACGAAGTGCGCGCCCGGCCCCCACCAGGCCGTCGCGGCCGGGCGCACCAGACCATCCGGGAGACGCTCGGTCGGCACCAGCAGACGCCAGGCGACGTTTCCGGTGAAGCGCGCCGGTTCATCACCGAACAGGCGAGCGCGCACGCGGGAGTGGATCCCGTCGGCACCGATCAATCCAGCGCCGACAATGCTGTCGTCCAGCGCGATCCCGACGCCGTCGGGGCTTGCTTCGAAGCGCTCGACGGACGTGTCGAGGCGCAATTCGATTGCTTCGTGAGCCGCCGCCGCCGCGTGAAGGACCCCGAGCAGGTCACCGCGATGCACGTGGTAGTACGGCGAGCCGAACTTGTGGAGCGCCGCCTCACCGAGGGGCGACGCGGTGATCACGCGCCCGCTTCGCCAGTCACGCACCTCGACCGCTTCCGGCAGAAACGCGACGGCTTCCAAAGCGTCGCGCAATCCCAGGTGAATAAGAACACGCGAGGCGTTCGGACTGATCTGAATGCCCGCGCCCGCCTCGGTGAATGCAGGTGCCTGCTCCAGCACCACCACGTTGCGCCCGGCGTGCGCGAGCGCAAGCGCAGCGGTCAAGCCGCCGATCCCGCCGCCGGCAACAAGCAGGGGCGCGTCAGCCATGCGCACGCGTTGTCGCTACGGCGCCGGTCCCGCACGGCTGCACACCGATCTTGAACTCTCGATCCACCGATCCCTGCCTGAGCGACGACGACCGGACGAGCCTCCAGTACATTGCAAGGCGGATCAACTGAACGGGATCGACGCCATGGAACTCGACGAGGTCATGCGCACCACCTTCGCTGCACGGGATCACCTCCAGGACGCGGTCGACGACGCCCTCCTCTACCGCATCCTCGAACGCGCGCGCTTCGCGCCGAACGGCGGCAATCGCCAACCCGCGCGCATCGTCGTGGTCCGCGACGGCAAAACCCGGGCTGCTCTGAAACCGATGCTCGAGCCGACCTTTCGGCGCTATATGGCGCAGGCTCGCGCCGGGGAAGCGCCGTTCAATCCGGTGAATCCGACTGCGCTCGAGGACGCGGACATCGACGCCCTCCCCATCCCGGACGGCGCCCTCGACTGGCTCGTCCACGCGCCGGTGCTCCTGTTCGTGTTCGTGGACCTCTCGAAACTGGCCGTCATGGACCTCGGCCGTGAGCCCTGCACGATCATTCCGGGTGGTTCGATCTATCCACTGGTGCAGAACATACTCTTGTCCGCGCGCAACGAGGGGCTCGGCGGCGTGCCGACGACCTGGATCGGAGCTGCCCAGGATGCGCTCATGGACCTGCTCGGCGTGCCCGAGCCCTTCGCGTTCGCCGCGATGATTCCCCTGGGACGACCGCGAAAGCAGCTCACGAAACTGAAGCGAGGACCGGTCGAGGAGTTCGTCACGCTGGAGCGCTTCGACGGCGCGCCATTGGTCGATGCCTAAGCCGTGACGAATGAGAACCTCGCCCTGAGCCACGCCGCGATCGGGACGATCCTCGCCCGTGCCATGGAGCGCCATGCGTCCGACGTCCACATCCCGGCCAGCGTAACTGTCCGCTACTGCATCGGCGGCAAACTGCGCACCGTGGAGAAGGCGGTCCTGTCCGTAGCGGACACGGCGGTGAGTCGAATGGCGCTGCACGGAAAACCGTGAGGCTCGCAGCGCCGATCCGCGGCGACGCATCCGGTCTCAAGGGCCTCGCTTGGGACGAGGACATGCGGCACCTCACCCGGAGCGACCAGAGAGGCAGAACATGCACCGCTGCGCCACGACGTGAAACAGCGCAGGAAGACCGAAGCGAAGGCACTCTTTCACGTAGCCGTGCCACGCTCCGATAGGCGACGTCAGTCTCGCATCTCGACGACGACGTCCCTCACATCGCCCATTCCTTCGATGCCGAGGGTCAGGCGATTGCCGCTTCCGTTTCCGGATCCCAGATGATCATCCTTGCGGGCGTGGGGTTGTACGCGTTACAGGGGTTGTTCAATTGCGGGCAATTCGAGACGAGCACGATAACGTCCATCTCCGCCCGCATCTCGACGTATTTGCCGGCGTGCGAGATCCCGTCCTCGAAGGTGAGCTTCCCTTCCGGCGTGACCGGCACATTCATGAAGAAGTTGATGTTGCTGGTGAGATCGCGCTTGCCCATGTCGTAGTCCGACTCGGCCAACGCAAGCAGATAATTGTCGCGACAATTGTGCATCGGCCGCTTTTCAAGCGCGTAGCGCACCTGGTTGGACTCTGCCGCGCAGGCGCCACCGAGGGTGTCATGTCGACCGCAGGTATCCGCTGTGATCGTGAGCATGAGGTTGCCGGCGTTCGAAAGCAGACGTGAGCCGGCCGTGAGATACAGACTCCCCTGCGCCTGAATCGTGTCCTGCGCGCTGTAGCGCTCGGCCGGGTCCGCCGCGTTGTAGAAAAGCGTATCCACCGCTTGATTGCCTTCGAGATCCAGAATCCGAAGCGTTTGCCCCATCTTCATTTCATGCAGCCAAGGTTCGCCTGCAGGCAACGTGTAGTCGTAGACCGCATCCGCGGGATCGAGAGCACTGGTGGTGTTCAGTTCGCTCATGACGCAGGCCTCAGTACTGGCAGTGATAGATGGCGGTGTTTTCGAACCCGCGCCCGTTCTCGGGACAGCTCGTTCGGCAGACATCGTCCTCGGCGGCGGGATCGATTCGGAAGATCGTCAAGCCGATGGGTTTCGACGACCACTCGGGTGAGGGGTCGAGCGGATGCGGGCAGCTGTTGAGCACAACAAGCGTGTCCATCTCGGCGCGAAGGTCGACGTGGGCGCCGGCGGGCGAGTTGGACGGATCGAACTTCATCTCCCCCGTCTCCGTGACGCCGACCTTGCTGAAGAAATTCACATTCGGGATGAGGTCGCGGCGCCCGAGTCCCCACTTGCCCATCTCGACGAGAAACTGGGTCCGACCATCTCGGTGGAAGCCGTTGCGCGCTTCCTGGTACCGCTTCTCCCCGTAACGTGCCTTGATCATAGCGGCATTGCTGATGCCACCGATCGGGTCATGCCAGCCACAGCTGTCTTCAACGATCGAAACGAGGATGCGCCCCATGTCGGAGTAGCAGACGTGACCACGGGTCAGGAACGCCGTGTGCTGCGCCTTGAGCGTGTCGGCCATGTTGTAGCGCTCGAGTTTTTCATGCGCGTTGAAAAACAGCGCCGAACAGTTGCCGCCCCCGCGGCGATCGGTCAAGCGGAGCGCGAAGCCGCGCTTAAGGACGAAAGACCAGTTCCGCGCGCCCGGCAGAAGCTCGTCATAAACGACGCAGTCGGGATCGAGTGGCTGGGCCGCCATGGTCTGACTCCTCATGATGTGCATGCGGTCCGGCGTGGGCGCCGGCGTTCTTTCCATCAAAAGCGCACGGGGCTCGGCGCGGTGAACGCCGGCGACAGTTCCAACGGCCACGAGACCCCACACGGCAGGGGTAATGCTCCGACCGGCAGCCGAAGGTACACCAGATAGATGCGGGTTGTGCAACGCATCAGTGCAACGCATCAGACCGCCGCCAGCGCGGCTGCACCCCGAGCCAGAAAAATGTGGGGCATACCCGCCCATTGCACGCGGCGGTGGCCCAGGGCGTACCCTTTCGACCGCTCGCCTCGCTCATCCGCCAGACGAACGTCCTACGCCCCTGCCGCTCGGCTCCGGCTCGGCTCCGGCTCGGCTCCGGCTCGGCTCCGGCTCGGCCCCGGCTCGGCCCCGGTGCGGCGCGTCTCACGCGGGACAACGGCCGAACAGCATCGCGAAAAACGAGGCCTCATACATGCCCAGGCGCGTGAGTCGCAGACTCCTGGACAGGGCGCAGCCGCGGGCGTAGCGGGCGAGCACCGTTGCCGGCGCGTCAGACGCTGTACCAGAGGATGCTGGCAGCAGCTGCAGGCCGGTTTCCGGGGTCGCGCGGAGCGGCTTTACGCAGGCCACGATCAACCAGTGAGCATTGACCCCGGCGCAGCGGCTGCCGGAGCGGCGCGAATCTCACGCAAGGCAGCATCCGTCATAGCTGCACCGGCAGTCGTCACAGTCCTCGGCGCGCTCTACGCCGCAATGGGCGCGCATCGCCGCGCGCAACGCGGCTCGAGCGCGATGGAGCCGCACGGTGGCGTTATTGACGGTGATACCCATCTCGCAAGCTGCGTCGGTGAGCGACTGCCCCTCCTCGTCGACCCGTGCCAGGATGGCGGCGTAGTTCGGCCGCAGCGCACGCGCCTGGACGACGCTGCAGGCACAGGGCGCCACCACGGCTTCTGCCGCAGGGAGTTCATCGAGCGCAATCTGCTCATCCGTCTCGCGCTGCACGGCGCGTGATCTGCGCCGCAATGCATCGACCGCGGCATTGCGGTGAACCCGATAGAGCCAGGGCAGCACGCGCTCAGCATCGCGCAGCGATGCTGCGTTCTCGAGCGCTCGCATCGCAGCGCTCTGCAGCACGTCGTCCAGTTCCGACCCCGGCACCCTGCGCGCTATATAAGCGCGCAGAGCGATCGCGTGGACCTGCAGCGCTTCGGCAACGAGCGTCTTCGCTTCGGATGAGGGTGCGTGCACGTCCATTCTCAAAGTGTGACTCAGCCCTCCCCGCCCGGGCAACGACAGGCTTCACCGCAGCCGCAGCTCGATCCGCAGGCACACGCCGACCCGCAACAGCACTGCTCTGCACTCGACTCCACGCCCTGACAGGTGCACTGGTCACCGCAGTCGCGGCAGGCACAGACATTCTGATCGCTCATTCTTTCATCTCCGTATTCACCCGCGAAATGGGTGTTCTCAGGCATTGACGTGCGCACCCGGCAATTCATTACAGTTGCGCGAACGTATTTTCGAGCTGTCCACGATGCAGACGTCCGATCGGACCGTGCTCGCGCACGCCGAACCCACGAAGGACGCCCGATGACCGCCACGACTGCGCCCCCACCAAGCGGACTACCGACCGACTACGAGGGCGCACGCAGGGCGTTCCTCGCAGCGTGCACCGCTTGCGGTGCCCGCGTGCGCAGCATCCGGCACCCTCTCAGGGGCCCCGACGGTGACGTCTTCATGGACATCGCCTCGCTCGGACCGAGCCACGCCCGACGCGCGGTGTTCGTCGTCAGCGGCACGCACGGGGTGGAGGGGTTTGCAGGTTCACCGCTGCAAACCCATTGGCTGCACAACCATGCCCATCGACATCCCGCAGATGTCCGGAGCGTTTGGCTCCACGCACACAACCCTGTCGGCTTTGCTCGGACGCGTCGCGTCAATGAGGACAATGTCGACCTGAATCGCAACTACATCGACTGGGATGGCAGCGACAGCGGCACCCCCGCGGTGCCCGTCCACAACGAGGCCTATGATGGCCTCGCCGAACAGATCGTCCCGGCGACGTGGGACGCGAATACACAGCAAGCCTCGACCCAGGCCCTGCTGGATTTCGCCGCCACCCACGGCATGGACGCTATGCAAGCTGCGGTTTCGCAAGGTCAGTATGCGCACCCGCGCCGCGTCTTCTACGGCGGATGCGGCCCGAGCTGGTCGTATCAGCAGATGCGCAAGATAACGCAGCTCGAACTCGCCGATCTCGACGCGGTTGCCGTCATCGATCTGCACACAGGCCTCGGCAATTGGGGCGAAGGCGAGATCATTTCGCACCACCCCATGAACACGGACGCCTATCGCCGCGCCGAATCGATCTGGACCGGGGTGCGCTCGATGATCGACGGCGACGGCGTTTCGGCACGCCTTCACGGGGACTGGCTGGAACGCTTCGATTACTGGATGGCAGACACGGAAGTCACATCCTGTGCGCTGGAGTACGGCACCGTCGACCTTGTCACCGTCCTGCAGTCGCTTCGAGCCGATGCCTGGCTGCATGGCTATGGAGATCCGCTGTCAGAGCGCGCCCACGCCATCCGTCGTCAGGTGCGCGCGGCCTTCGCAGATGACGATCCGGCATGGATCGCGAAGCTCTGGCCACGCTTCGCCGGCATGTTGGAGTCGAGTTTCTCGGCGATGGCGGCCGATTGAACGTTCGCCGCGCACCTTGGCTTGAGGACGGTCCTGCGTAACCATGCGATTGATCGCAGGTGCGAGCTGCCGCTCCAGCACAGGCGCCACCGATCCCTATCCACCAGACGGACTCTGATCATGCTCTCAGCCACACGGACCGCCCCCGCCCTCCTCGTGCTGTTGCTCGCAGGCTGTTCCGCCGAGCAGGAGGCACCCGCGCCCGCCGCGGAGGCGGCACCGGCCGAAACCGCGACGCCTGCCGCGGAATCCGAGGAAGCACTCGTCGCGCGCGCACTCGAGATTCACGATCGCGTGCTCACCTTCGATTCTCACGCCGACACGCCGTTGCGGATGATCGAACCCGGTTTCGACATGGCGGAACGACACGATCCGAACGAGACCGGCTCGAAAGTGGACTATCCCCGCATGCAGGAGGGCGGCCTCGACGCGATCTTCTTCGCTGCATTCGTGGCCCAGGACATCCGAGACGACGCCGGCAACGGCCGCGCGAAGGCGCTGGGCCTGCAGATGATCGATGCGATCATCGATTCCACGGAAGCCAACGCGGACATCGTCGGCCTCGCTCTGGAGCCGGAAGATGCGTACGCCCTCGAAGAGGAAGGCAAGCGCGCCATCTATATCGGCATCGAGAATGGGTATCCGATCGGTGCGGACCTGTCGAACATCGAGCTCTTCCACGACAAGGGCGTGCGCTACATCACGCTCGTGCACTCCACGAACAACGACCTTGCCGACTCGGCCACGGACTCCGAAGGGGCAGAACACGACGGCATCAGCGCCTTCGGGGAGGAAGTGGTTCTGGAAATGAACCGCCTCGGGATCATCGTCGACGTCTCGCACGGCAGCGAGGAGGTCTTCTACGATGCGATTGCCATCTCCAAGGCACCGATCATCGCGAGCCACTCGAACGCGCGGGCCGTCACCGATCACCCACGCAACATGTCCGACGAAATGCTGCGCTTGATGGCCGAAAACGGCGGCGTCGTTCAGCTCACCATGCTGTCATCCTATCTTCGTGACATGCCGGAGAACCCGGAGCGCGACGCCGCCGTCGCGGCCCTGCGTGCGTCCATGAAGCCGCCGAGCGAAATGACCGACGAGGAGCGGGCCGCAATGCGCGCCGCGTTCGATGAGATCAATGAGCAGTTTCCGGCCCCTTCCGCGAACGTGCAGCACGTCGTGGACCACATTGACCACATCGTCGAGATCGCGGGCATCGACCACGTCGGCATCGGCTGTGACTTCGACGGCGGCGGTGGCATTGACGGCATTTTCGACGTGAGCGAAGTCGCGAACATCACGATCGAACTGGTCCGCCGCGGCTACACGGAAGCGCAGATCGAGAAGATCTGGGGCGGCAATCTGATGCGGGTGTTCCGGGACGTGCGCGCCGCCGCGCAGGAAATCCAGGCCGAGAGTACGACCTGATTCATGCCCCCGCGGGTTGTCTGCACGCTGTTGCTGCTCGTCGCGTGCTGGCAGCCCGGAGCCGCCGAAGCGCATCCGCTGCGCCTGTCGCTTTGCGAGATCGAGTACGCCTCCGGGACCGGCAGACTCGCGATCAGCCTGCGCCTGTTCGTCATGGACGTGAATGAAGCCATCGTCTTCGATCCGGACAGTACGGCGCTGTCCCTAGGCTTGCCCGAAGAAGCCCCGAACGCAGAGACCCTACTGCTGAACTACCTTGACCGGTTCTTCGAGATCCGCGCGAATGGGGAAAAGATCGAGCTGCAGATTCACAGCAAGCGTCTGAAGGGCGAAGGCGACAACACCGCGCTCGCCGTCGAGTTCGAACACACGCTCGACGCACCGCTCGCGACCCTGGGCGTCAGGAATGCTGTGTTCACCGACCTGTTCTTCGATCAGAACAACATCGTGTACGTACACGTGGATGATGATTCGCGCAGCCTGATGCTGAGCAAGAACACGCCCGAAACCGAGCTGACGTACTGAGATGCATCCATTTCTGTTCTATCTGCAGGTCGGCTTTCAACACATTACCGACCTCGCCGGCTACGACCATTTGCTCTTTCTCGTCGCGCTGTGCGCGATCTACCGATTGGAGCAGTGGCGGAACGTCCTGATTCTCATCACGGCATTCACGATCGGACACAGCATCACGCTGGCGCTCGCCGCCCTCGACGCGGTGCGCATCCCGTCGACCATCATCGAGTTCCTGATTCCGACCACGATCCTTCTTACGGCGCTCCACAACGTGTTCGCGGCGGACGCAGAAGGCTCCGGCGTGAACATGCTGCCCAAGTACGCCATGGCCCTCTTCTTCGGTCTGATCCACGGCATGGGCTTTTCGAACTACTTCCGCGCGCTGCTCATGGACGAGTCATCCATTCTCGTACCGCTGGTCGCGTTCAACGTCGGCATCGAGCTCGGACAGATCATGATTGTCGCGGTGATCGTCGGGGCTGCGTTCGCCTGCCTGAATCTCTTCGGCGCGCGGCACCGTGACTGGAACGTCTTCATCTCCGGTGCGGCGGCAGGCCTCGCCCTGCAGTTGATGGTCGAAACGCGCTTCTGGTGAGCGCCCCGGCCGCTCGGATGTCGCCCCGTCTAACTTTCCCGCGCCACTTCCAGCACCAGCGGCCAGTGGTCAGAAACGCCCGTCGCCTCGGGGAGCTCGAAGCGTCGAGGTGTCCCCGCGTCCGTGATTTGCGCCTCGGTTTCGTTGGCGAGATAGCTTGCAGCCATTCGAAGCGCCCCCCCTGATCGCCACAGCACCATGTCGAGGAAGGACCAGTCGTCGCGCGGAGGGTAGTAGCTCGTACCCGGGCACTCGCCACACAGATCGTGTGCGACCTCCCAACGAGGCCTGACCCAGCGCTCGAGCATGGCTTTCTCGTCATCTTCCTCTCGGGTGGTATTGAAGTCCCCGGCCGCGAACGCACTCCGCTCGCCGGGCAGTGCATCCACGAGCGCATTGAGCGTCGCGTAGGCACTTTCGCGCATCACCGTCGGATGGAAGGGCGCCGGAAAATGCACGGCGTAGCCCGTCAGGAGCGCGCCGTCATCGAGAACGAAGGTCGCCTCGAGGATCGGACGAGTGTCCCCTATCCGCGCGGCCACCTCAGGCGGAAATTCGATCTCGTGATGGCGCGGATCGCGAGCCTCGAAACGGCTGAGGAAGGCCACATCGATCCCTCGGCGATCCTTCCCCTCCAGCAGCACCGCAGGAAGATAGCCGAGACCGGTCAGGTACTCCGTCCGCAGGCGCTCGAGTACAGAAACGTTCTCCACTTCCTGAAACGCGATGATGTCGGCACCGCGGCCGTCATCGACCTGCTTGATCGCATCCGCTACAGCGGAAAGCTTCCTGTCGAGCACCCGTTCGTTCCAGTCCCAGAACAGACACTGATTGCGCCAGCGTTCAACCGAGATCCGCGCGCATTTCGCTCGATGAGCATCACTTTGCTTAGCGGAGAGGGGCAAGTAGGTTTCGTCGTTCTTGCCCTCATCGTGCGTCGTATCGAAGAGGTTCTCGACGTTGAACGTCATGATCCGAATCGGTTCTGCTGCGCCCGGCATCGACATCATGACGAGAAGCGCTGTGACCAAGCCCATCGTTACGCGATTCGGGCGCGCGTTTTTGGCCCGAACGACCATCACGGTCTCCCCAGCACGCTGACGCCCTGCACGCCGAGCAAGCGATTGATATCTGGGATGCGATCCTCGAACAGGGCATCGAGCGCAGCGATTTCTGCATCGATCTGCGCAGACACCTCGGCCTGATAGGCAACCGCCTGATCCGTCGGCGGGAAGTCGCCAGCCGCCTCGTGGGTCGCCAGATACGCGAGGCGATTGTTCAGCTTGATGCCGAAATTGAGCGGGTCCTGATACGCCTCGTTGCGCGTCTCATGGATGTTGTTCTCGATGATCGTCATCTCGTGGCGAAGCAGCGCGATGGCCTCGCGGAGCGACTGCGGGGCGGCTTCGTCGAGCTTGCCTTCCAGGTAGTCCAGATCGGCGCGCACCGTCCGGACGTCGATCACCGCCTGATGCGCTTCGGAAAGCTTGTCGCGCACGGCGATGAGAAAATCGAACTGCGCCTGGAGATCCGCGATCGAACTGTCGATGCGCGGATCGGGCAGGATCTCGAAGGTCTGTTCGACGCTGTCATTACCGATGGAGAGCCGCGCGCGATAGGTCCCCGGCACCGCCAGCGGACCTCGCGTGTTCGACGAATAAAGGATCAGCCCATCAAAGGAAAGCGCATCGGGATAGCGCATGTCCCAGACGAAGAGATTCGCCCCCGCGTCGACGTCGAGCGAGGGTTCATCGCCCTCTGCATCGCTTGCGAAGCGCTTCACCAGCGTGCCATCGGCCTCGAGGATCTCGAGGCGGACGCCGTCGCCCTCGCGCGCGTCGCCATCGACGTTGAAGTAGAACATCACGCCAGCCGGATGATTCTGCCCGTCGAGCAGCGGATCACGTCGCCCGCGACCGCTGCGCATGCGATAGCTCGGCTTCGGCTGGAACAGGTGGAAATCCGCTTCCGCAACGAAATTCTCGAGCTGATGCAGCGGCGAAAGATCGTCGATGATCCAGAAGCTCCGACCCTGCGTGGCGACAATGAGATTGCGGTCGCGCACCTGTAGATCGGTGATGGGCACTTCAGGGAGATTCAGTTGGAACGACTGCCAGTGCTCGCCGTCGTCGAAGGACACGTACATGCCGTACTCGGTGCCCGCATAGAGCAGGCCCGCACGGTCGGGATCCGCGCGCACGACCCGGGTGAAATGCAGGGGATCGATACCGTCGGTGATCTGCGTCCAGGTGCGCCCGTAATTGGTCGTCCGGTACAGGTAGGGCGTGAAGTCGCCTGCCTTGTACAGCGTGCCGGCGACATACGCCCCGCCCGCTTGCGTCGGGTGCACGTCGATCGAATTCCACATGATCCGCTCCGGCGCCCCCCGGGGCGTGACGTCCTGCCAGGTCTCGCCGTCGTCGCGCGTGACGTGCAGCAGGCCGTCATCCGACCCGGTCCACAGCACCCCTGCTTCGAGCGGGCTCTCATTCGCCGTAAGGATCGTCGCGTAGTACTCAACGCCCGTGTTGTCTTGCGTGATCAGTCCGCCGGAAGACACGAGCGTGTCGGGGATCGCACGGGTGAGATCGGGACTGATGGTGTCCCAGTTCTGCCCTTCGGTCGTCGAGACGTGAACGCGATGGGAGAAGGCGTACAGGCGCTTCGGATCGTGGTGGGAAAAGAAGGTCGGGAAGTTCCAGTTGAATCGGTATTTCATGACCTCCACGCCGGAACCCGCCGGATTCAGCGGCCAGACGTTCACCGACCGGCGCTGATCATTGCCGTGGTCGAACCGGTAGAGATAGCCCTTGTAGTTGCCGCCATAGACGACGTCGGGGTTCGTCGGATCGATCGCGTGATAGGCGCTCTCCCCGCCCGCCGTGACTTCCCAGTCACGCTCGGTGATCGCAGCGCCGTTGCTGCCACGATGGGCAATGCGGATCGAGGAATTGTCCTGCTGGGCCCCGTAGATCCGGTACGGGAAGTGGTCGTCCGTCGCAATGCGATAGAACTGCGCGGTCGGCTGATTGTGATAAGTCGTCCAGCTCGCGCCGGCATCCGTCGACACCTGTGCGCCGCCGTCGTCGGCAATGATCATGCGCGCATTGTCTTCGGGATCGATCCACAGATCGTGGTGATCGCCGTGCGGTGCCCGGTGCAGCGAAAAGGTCTTGCCGCCGTCCTCCGACACGCCATAGGAGACGTTCATCACGTAGACACGGTTCTCGTTCTGCGAGTCGGCGATGATCCGCGTGTAGTACCAGGCGCGAGAGCGCAGTGCGCGATCGCTGTTGAGCTTCTTCCAGCTCTCGCCGGCGTCGTCCGAGCGGAACACGCCGCCGTCTTCGGCTTCGATGATCGCCCAGACCCGCTCCGGGTTCGCCGGCGACACCGTGACGCCGATGATGCCCCGCGGGGCCGAAGGCAAGCCGGGAAGATCCGTCAGCTTCTCCCAGGTCTCCCCCGCATCCGTGCTCTTCCACAAATCGGAGCCGGGGCCGCCGCTCGACAAACTGTGGGGCGTGCGCCGAACGTTCCAGGTACTCGCGTAGAGAATGCGGGCATTGCCCGGCTGGAGCACCAGATCAACGGCCCCAGCGTCCTGGTTCGCGAACAGGACGCGGCGCCAGGTCTCACCGCCATCGGTGCTCTTGTACACGCCACGCGCGTCGCTGGACTGCCAGAGATCGCCCATGGCAGCGACGTAGACGATGTCAGGATTCGTTGGATGCACGCGGATGCGGCCGATGTGGCGCGTGTCCTCCAGACCGATAAAGCGCCAGTTCTTGCCCGCGTCCGTCGATTTCCAGACGCCGAAGTTCGAGGAGACGTTGCCGCGGATCGTCTTCTCGCCCAGACCAACGTAGAGGACGTTCGGATCGGATTCCGACACGGCCACAGCGCCGACGGATCCGCCGAAGAAGCCATCGGAAACGTTCCGCCATTTGGCGCCGCCGTCGGTCGTCTTCCAGACCCCGCCGCCGACCGACCCGAAGTAGTAGGTGCTGCGATCGCCCGGCACGCCCGTCACCGTTGCCGAACGACCGCCGCGATAGGGACCGACGAGGCGGTACTCGATGGCGTCATAGAGGGCCGGGGCGAAGGCTTCGGCCGACGCGTCGCGCGGCGCGCCGAGCGCGACGCTGGTCAGCAGGAACGACAACAGCAATGCGCCGAAGCGGCGCGTACGGCCTGTACTCATGGGCATCCTCGATCAGCGAGATCACGCAGCGACATCCGGAGTTGGCCGAACGCGCGTCAACAGCGGTGGGCGAAGAACCTAGCGCAGCTGAGCCGCCGCGTCGCGGGCGAGTGCTCGAATCACGCAACGGCCTTACGGCTCAGCACCTGAAAGCGTCTCAGTAATCGGCTCCGATTATGGTCGAAGCCTTCGCGCCGACGCAGCACCCGCCGCGTGTCCCGGATGATCACGTCACCCCAGCGCCAGAGCTGCGTCCAGACGAATTGCGCGGGGGCCGCGTGCTGCCCGATCTCGTCCACAAGCGTCTTGCTGGACGCGAAGCGTGTACGCGCTGCCCTGGGCTGTACTGCGCGCCTCGTTGGGCCTCGGGGGCAGCCGGCGCAGGACGAGGCCCGGGTCGGAGCCGAGCTTTCGCGCAGAACACGGAATCTCAGACGGAAAGATCGGCCGGTTCGGGCATGATGGCGGCGAGCATTTTTGCGCAGACAGCCAGGTTCTCGACGAAACCCGGTCGCGCCTTCGTCGCGCCCAGATGTGCCGCCAATGTGGGGAAGCGAGCCCCATCAGGACTTCCCGCGACCAGCTCAAGCTGGGTCAATTGCGACGCAACCGCGATGTCGGCAATCGAGAAGACGCCACTCACAAAGTGCTCGCGGCCATCGAGGCTCTGTTCGAGATAATCGAAAACCGGCGGCAGCGTCTCGTTCCAGGTCTTCTTCGCCGTATCGAGATCCGGCTCTCCGCCCGCAAAGCGCGGGAAGATCAAGGGACGAAAGAGCCCCATGCCGAGCGGCACGGCGACAGAAGAGTCCGCGTATTCCTCGAACCAGGTCGCACGACCCGCATCGAACGCCGTGCGACCATAGAGGCCGAGATCGAGCTTTCGATCTAGGTACAGGCAAATGGCCGAGGAATCGGCAATGGTGCCCAGGACACCCTCCTCGCCTACCGTGCGGTCCCGCAACACGGGAATGCGCTGTGCCGGACTGATTTCCTTGAACCAGTCCGGCATGTCCATGATGTTCACGTTCTCGAAGTCGTAGGCGACACCCGCGTGGTGCAGCACAGCGACGACCTTGCGCACGAACGGCGAAAGGGGCGATCCATAGACAACGTAGTCGGCCAAGGGGGAGTCCTCCGGAGGCTTCGTGCGGCGCACCTCAGCGCCACACCTCAAGATTACGTTCGCGGCCGATCGCACGCGTCAGCGTCGCGCCGAGCAGCGGCGTCATGTCGACCGCGGCCAGCAGAGCGTCCATGGCTTCACGATCCTCACCGTCGAGCTCGGTGTAGGCGCGCTGCACCCGCGCCAGCAGGTAGAAGCGATACGGCTGCGCGAGCGCCTTGACGCTCGCACCTCGCACTTCGAACTCGCCGAACCCGACACCGCGCTGCACTTCGGCACCTGACTCCAGACCCTCCTGTGCCTCGAGCCATTGATTGATGCACTTCGCCGCCGCAAGCGTCTCGGGCACGAAGTCCTCGGCGAGCGCCTTCATCACCGCGCTCAGCGTGTCCGGGATCGCGTCATTAGCCAGCCACGATTCATCATCATCCTCGAACTCGACCCGATCAGGCTCAGCGCGATTCATCCGCTCGACCCAACGCAGGAGCGAAGGGGCGCGCGCCTGCATGATGGCAAGCGGCTCGGGATCACGCCCGAGATGTGCGAAGAGCGGCGCGATCATGCCGAAGTCGCCGATGCAGGGCCGATTGCCAAGCAGGTACGGATACTGCTCGAAGTGCGCGTCGAGCGCTGTAAGGACGTCCAGATAAACCGCTTCGACCATCTCCCGGGCGTCCGGCGCAACGCCGAAGGCAAGCGTCGCGGCCCGCATGCTGTCTGCCGCGCGCCGGGCGAGGTCGGCCTGCGCCGGACCCTTTGGAAAGAGCAGACGGAAGTGATGTTCGAGGAACGCGAGATTGCGCTCGGGGAAGTTCCATCGATAGTGCATGGCAGGCCTGAGCAACCCCTCGGCACCCAGGACATCGAACAGCAGGCTGATCAGGTTCTGCCGCGGCGAGGACGGTGAGAAGGCATATCCCGAGGCAGCCTCGAAGTGATCGATGATCGCTGCACCATCCCGGATCACCGCGCCATCGGGGAATTCCAGGGTCGGCAGACCCAGGCGGCCACCAGCGGCCGGCACCACCACATCACGGAAGTGCGCGCTGATCGGCGCCTGTTCGCGATACGAGATGCCTGCTTTGATCAGATAACTGCGCGCACGGCCCGTGTAGAGCGAATGGGGAACGCCGTAGAGCGTTACGGTCTCGATGGCCATTGGGACTCCAAAACGGCGCAGAAACGGTCGACGCGCACCCTAATGCCTCTCATTAACCGCCGCAATGAAGCCGCCCGCAGATCAGCTGATCACCCTCCGCCGATGCGGGCGATGAAATGGACTTCCGTCGTGGGCGTAATCGACTCGAGCAGCGGGGTCTCGATGATGTCGCCATCCAGAACTACGGCATGGTTCTGTTCAAGGGCGACGCGCAGTCCGGGCCAGCGCGCATCGAGCGCTGCCATCATGCCTCGGTAGTCCTCGGCCTCGATCTCGCATTGGCGCACGCCATCAGCCAGGTGCGCGACCTGCTGTGGCAGATGAACGTGCGCCAACGCCGCGGAGGCTCAGCCGAGCTGGGCGTCTGCACCGGCGTCGAGATTCGCCAACACCTTGTGCGGGGCGAGCGGCAGGTGCGTCATGCGAACTTCCGCCGCACGCGACACGGCGTTGCCGACCGCGGCCAGAGGCGCGACGATGGGCGTCTCCCCGACCCCGCGGACACCGTAAGGGTGGCCGGGGTTCGGCACCTCGACAATCTGCGTATCGATCATGGGTAGATCGGATGCAACGGGGATGCGGTAGTCGAGGAAGCCGGCGTTCTGCATCACGCCCGCATCGTCGTAGACGTACTCCTCGTTCAGGGCCCAGCCGATGCCCTGCACGGCGCCACCCTGGAGCTGCCCTTCCACGTAGCTCGGGTGGATCGCCTTGCCTGCGTCCTGAATCGCCGTGAACGCCGTGACGTCGACCTTCCCCGTTTCGCGGTCGACCGTCGCATCGCAAATGTTCACCGAGAACCCGGGGCCCGCACCGCGCGCGTTCAGGGATGCGCGGCCCAGCAGCGGCCCCCCTGTTTTTGCCGTCATGCCCGCAAGATCGGCGAGGGAAAGCGGCTTGGCGTCCACGTTCACGCCAGGCTTCGGGACGACCTCCCCGTCGATGTAGTCGACCATGTCCTCGTCCACGCTCCAGAGCGCCGCGGCACGGGCCTTGAGTTGACCGACGATGTCACGGGCAGCCTCGATCACGGCCATGCCCGTTGCAAAGGTCACGCGCGAGCCGCCGGTCACGTTCGTAAAGCCCGCGGTTTCCGTGTCGGCCACCACGACACGCACCTTTTCATAGGGCACCCCAAGCTCCTCAGCAGCCATGAGCGCCATGGACGCCCGCGAACCACCGATGTCCGGATTGCCCTCGATGACGGTCACGGTGCCATCCTCGTTGATGTGCACCTCTGCGGAGGACTGCATGCCTGCGTTGAACCAGAAGCCCACGGCGACGCCCCGGCCCTCGCCGTCCGCGATGGGCTTCGCGTAGTTCGGGTGCGCCTTCGCCGCCTGCAGACATTCGATGAGACCGATGGCCCGGTACTTCGGCCCATACGGCGCCTGGTCCCCTTCGGCGACGGCGTTCGCGAGACGGAGATCGATTGGATCCATCCCGATCTCGCGGGCGACCTCATCGAGGGCGGATTCGACGGCGAAATTGGATTGTGGCGCACCCGGCGCGCGGTAAGCCGCGACCTTGGGCTTGTTCACCAGAACGTCGTAGCCCTCGACGTGGAAGTTCGCGCACCGGTACGGCGCAACCGCACACATCACGCCCGGCGCCATGGGTGACCCCTTGAAGGCTCCGGCTTCATAGCCGAGCCACGCGTAGATCGCCGTCAGCGTGCCGTCCTTGCGCGCACCGACCTTGACGCGCGCCTTGCAGGCCGACGCCGGACCGGACGCCCGAAACACTTCTTCCCGGCTCATGGTCAACTTCACCGGCCGGCCGGCAAGCTTGGACAACATGATTGCCACCGGTTCGAGGTAGATGGTCGTCTTGCCGCCGAAACCTCCACCGATCTCTGCGGGAATGACCTTCAGATTCGAGACTGAAACACCGAGGACACGCGCCGTCATGGAGCGGATGTCGAAAGCGCCCTGCGAGGAACACCAGAGTACAGATTGGTCGTCCTGTCCCCAGCGGGCAACACAGGCGTGCGGCTCGATGTAGCCCTGATGAACGGTCGGCGTGAAGTAGGTCCGCTCGACGACGATGTCCGCCTCGGCGAAGCCGGCATCAAGGTCGCCCCCGGAGAGCTGCATGACCGCTGCGATGTTCGACGGCTCACTCGGCTGCTCGGGCAATCCGCTCGTGAAGAGGTTCGGATCGAGAAGGGTGGCGTCATCCGCCATCGCCGTATCGAGATCGAGGACCGGGGTCAGCACCTCGTAGGCGACCTCGATCAGGCGAGCAGCTTCGTTGGCAATGCGCTGACTGGTCGCGGCGACCGCTGCCACAGCGTGGCCGTGGTAGAGCACCTTGCCGCGGGCCATGACGTTCTGCGCCATGTCAGCGTAGTCACCCTCGCCCTCGCCCCCCTCGATCTCTCCCGGCGCGACGGACGGGAAGTCCGCTCCGGTGACGACGGCGCGCACGCCGTCGAGCGCGAGGGCTCCGCTGGTGTCGATGGAAACAATGTTCGCATGCGCGTGCGGCGAACGGACCACGGCACCGTAGAGCATGCCGGGCATCGCGAAGTCAGCACCGTAGTTGGCGCGACCGGTGACCTTATCGACGCCGTCGGGACGGATCGGACGAGTGCCGACGTAGCGGAAATCACGTGCTTCGGCCATCAGGCTGCTCCTCTCATTTCAGCCGCGGCATCGAGCACCGCGCGAATGATCTTGTCGTAGCCCGTGCACCGGCACAGATTGCCGGCGAGCCAGTAGCGCGTCTGCTCCTCCGACGGATCCGGATTTTCCTCCAACAGCGCCTTGGCAGCCACGACGATGCCGGGGGTGCATATCCCGCACTGCAGGGCGGCGTGCTCCAGGAGCTTCTGCTGGATGGGATGAAGCGCCTCGGCTTCCGCGACGCCCTCCACCGTGGTCAACGCTCGGCCGTTTGTTTCCGCGCCGAGCACAAGGCAGGAACACACCAGGCGATCGTCCAGCAATACCGAACACGCACCACAGTCGCCGGTGCCACACCCTTCTTTCGTTCCGGTCAGATCCAGTTCCTCGCGCAGCACATCGAGCAGGGTCTGCTGCGGCTCGCAGAGAAATTCGACGGACTCGCCGTTGATCGTTGTACTCACATGCTGTTTCACGCGTGTGCTCCTTTTACCGCTTCGCCGCGTGCCCGAGCGAGCGCTTGCAGTGTGGCCCGTCGTGCAAGTACGCCGACAACACGGCGGCGGTATTCCGCCGTGCCGCGCTTGTCTGAAATCGGATTGGCCGCAGCGCTGCACGCATCCGCGAGCGCGGCGAGCGCTGCATCGTCACCGGTGGTGCCAACAAGGGCATTCCCGGCCGCGACGACCAACAGCGCCGTTGGCGCCACGGCACCGATCGCGACGCGCGCGGACGTGATCACCCCGGCTTCGTCCACGGCCAGGCGCACGCCCGCACTCGCGACCGCGATATCCATCTCGGTGCGGGGAATGAAGCGCAGATAGGCGTCACCACTACGCTCACCCGGATGCGGAAAGGTCAACGCGACCAGCATTTCACCAGGCTGCAGACAATTGCGCTGCACGCCGACGACGAAGTCCTCGACCGGGACCTCACGGCGACCGCTCGCGGACGCCACGTGCGCAACGCCGCCGTTCGCGATCATGATCGGAATGCTGTCGCCCGCGGGCGATGCAGTGCAGAGGTTGCCCCCCGGTGAGGCCCGGCCTTGGATCTGCGTCGACCCGATCAGGTCGATGCCCTCGACCAGCCCGGGGAACGCGGCCGCCACGTCGGCCGCGCGCGTGATGACCGCTGCAGGGACAGCTGCACCGATGTGCAGGCCATCAGAGTCGAGCGAGAGTGCGCTCGTCTCTGGGACGCCCTTGATATCCACGATACAGCGCGGCTCGGAGTCCACGCCTCGCATTTGCACCAGCATGTCCGTGCCGCCCGCCAGCACTTGCGTCCGTTCGCTGGCCCCGGCTTTCACTGCGAGTAATGAGAGAGCAGCGTCGAGCGTTGTCGGCGCCTCGTAGGCGAATCCACCCATTGCGAGTCCCCTGTCTCCTGTACCTGCGATCGCACCGCGCCGCGTCCGCCCGCCGCGGTGCACATGCCCATGTATAGCACGGGTACGCGGCCTCGGCGGAAGGGCCCCGTGTACAATTTCGTCGCCAGCCCACAGGAGCCCTGCATGAACCCTCAGACCGCCGAATTTGCGCCGCCGGATGATGCCGAACTCTTCACCGCCCATCTCGCCATCGTGCGATCGCGCTACGAAGCGGCCATGGCGACTTGCGGGCTCGACACGCTGGTGGTCGATGCAGGTGCACCGCCGACCTGGTACCGCGACGACATCTCCGCCGACTGGAGGGTGAACCCCCATTTCCGCCTGTTCACGCCCCTCGAACCTGCAGATGGCTGCTCGCTGATACTGCGTCCGGGAATGGCGCCCGTACTGCTGCAACTCGCACCCGCAGACTTCTGGCACCTGCCGCCGAGGCCACCGAGCGGCGCCTGGACGGCGAGCTTCGAGATCGAGCAAATGAGCGCCGACGGCGCGCGCGAGACCCGCATCGCAGACCTCGCACGCGGACGCATCGGGCGCATTGGCCCCGGCACGGATGCTATCGACGCGCGCTTCCTGGCCGAGGTTGACTATCAGCGTGCGCGGAAAACCGCCTATGAAATCACATGCCTGCGTCGCGCGAGCATGCGGGCGGCGCTCGGACACCGCGCGGCGGTAGACGCGTTCCGCGCCGGTGCGAGCGAATACGAAATTCATCTGGCGTATCTACGCGCAACCGCACACGAAGACGCCGAACTTCCCTACAGGAACATCGTTGCGCTCGATACGCACGCTGCTGTCCTTCACTACCAATTCAAAGAGCGCGCAGCGCCACATGCAGGCGCGGTGAGCTTTCTGATCGACGCAGGCGCCGATGTCGGCGGATACGCGGCCGACGTAACGCGCAGCTACGCAGCATCGGCGGGCCCCTTCGCCGATCTTCTCGCGGCGATGGAGTCGCGGCAGCAGGCCATGTGCGCCGCCATACGCCCGGGTATGTCCTGGCCGGATCTGCACAGAGACGCCCATCGCCACGTTGCCGAAGTCCTCGTTGAGGCCGGCCTTGCGCGCGCAAGCGCGGACGCCCTCATGGCAGAGGGCGCGACCCACGCCTTCCTGCCTCATGGCCTGGGTCACCTGCTGGGCACGCAGACCCACGATGCAGGCGGGCATATGGCCGGGCCGGACGGCGCACCGCTTCCCCCTCCCGACGATTTCCCGACCCTCCGATTGACGCGAACCGTCGAGGCCGACTGGGTGGTCACCGTCGAGCCCGGGCTCTACTTCATTCCAATGCTCCTTGACGAGTTGCGCGCGAGCCCCATAGGCGCCGAATTCGACTGGGCTGCAATCGAGGCCCTCATGCCGTTCGGCGGGATTCGAATCGAGGACAACGTACGCGCAGTCGAGGGCGGCATCGAGAACCTCACACGCGATGCCTTTGCCGCACTCGAGTCCGCCGCATGAGCGAGCACACACCGGCCCTGTCGCTCTCGCGCCTGTTCGAGGCTCCCAATCTGTCCGGACCGACCCCGAGCCTGGCGTCCTTCAGCCCTGACGGGCGGCGAATCGCCTGGCTGAGACCGGCTGACGACGATCACGAGCGCCTCGACCTCTGGGTCCACGACCTCGATCAAGGCCACGCGCGCTGCGTTGTAGACGCCCGCACGCTCGGCGACGAGCGCGAGCTTTCAGACGTGGAGAAGGCGCGCCGTGAGCGACTTCGCATCTTCTCCGTGGGGATCGTCGAGTTCGTCTGGAGCGCCGACGGCGCGCGCCTGCTCTTCCCCCTCGCAGGACGCCTGCATGGCGTCAGCATTGGCCGCGACGGGGCTGCCGACGGCTCACCGGAAGCGCTGACGCCCGAGGCGTATTTCGTCACGGACGTCCGCGTCTGCGGTGCCACGGGCGCGATCGGCTTCGTGCACGGCCAGAACCTCTATCGCATGGCGCCTGACGCGCTGCCGCGCGCACTCACGGAAGACGGTGGCGATACGATCTCGTGGGGCCTGCCGGACTTCATCGCCGCAGAAGAAATGCACCGCTTCGACGGCTACTTCTTTTCGCCCTCCGGGCGCTGGATCGCTGCGCTGCGCGTCGACGAGGCCCCCATCGACATCACGTGGCGAGAAGAGATCGGCGCCAGCGGCCTCTCGGTGCACGCGCAACGCTATCCGTACGCAGGCCAGGCAAATGCAGCGGTACGGCTGTTCATCATCGACGTTGACGCTGGCACGCAGACAGAGCTTGCCTGGCGCGGCGACGACAGCGAGTACCTTGCCCGCATCGACTGGTGTACCAACGACGACGGTCTGCTCCTTCAGCGGCAGAATCGGGCCCAGTCATACCTTGAGCTCGTGCACATCGGCCTCGACGGTACGGTGCGTACGGTTCTGGAGGAGCACAGCGACAGCTGGGTCAATCTGACTCACGATCTTCGGATCTTCAGCGACGGCAAGCGCGCCCTATGGACCTCAGAGCGCGACGATCTGCGGCGCCTGTTCGTAATCGAGCTTGCAAGCGGCCGCGCAAGGGCCATCACGCCGGCGAATGCCATGGTGGAAAGGGTCGTACAGCTCGACGAGGCAGGCGGGACCGCTTGGGTCGAGGCGACTTTCGAGGCCCGCTCCCGGCGCCAGGTCTACGCCGTTGCTCTGGACGGCAGCGGTCATGCACGCATCAGCGACGGCGCCGGCTGCCACGGCGCCACGCTCGGTCCCGGCGCAGCACACTGGCTGGATCGGGCCGAGAGCCTCACGCGGCCTCCGACTCTCATACTCCGCGATCGCAACGGCGACGCCATCGCTACGCTGGTTGAGAACGACCCAAGTGCGACGGCGCATCCATATCATCCGTGGTACGCGACGCACATCACGCCCGAACTGGGCGAGCTACAGGCCGATGACGGCACGCCCCTGTGCTATCGGCTTACCCGCCCGAAATACAGCGGCCAGCGCTGTCCAGTCATCGTCGCGGTGTACGGCGGACCCGGCGTCCGCCGCGTCACCGACGCCTGGTCGCCACTCCTGCATCAGTACTTCGCGCGACGGGGCTGGGGCGTCCTCGAGCTCGACAATCGCGGCAGCTCCGATCGCGGGCGCAGCTTCGAAGCGCCGATTCACAAGAACATGGGCGACGTAGAGGTGCGCGATCAGCTCGTGGGCGTCGACTACCTGCGCGCGCTCGACTGGGTCGATGCCGATCGCATCGCAGTCTTCGGCCACAGCTACGGGGGATACATGGCCCTCATGTGTCTCGCCCAGCATCCGACCCTGTTCAAGGGCGCCGTGTCCGTCGCGCCGGTCACCGACTGGCGCCTGTATGACACGCATTACACCGAGCGCTACATGGGACTGCCCGAACCGAACGCGACCGCGTACCAAGACTCATCCGTGTTCGCACACCTCGACGGGCTCGAGAAGGCTGATCCCGGCTCGCTCCTGCTGATGCACGGCATGGCCGACGACAACGTCCTCTTCACGCACAGCACCCGGCTCATGAGAGAGATGCAGGATCGGGGCATTGAATTCGACCTCATGACCTATCCGGGCGCCAAGCACGGGATTGCGGGCGCGGCGACGTCGAAGCACCGCTTCTCCGTGATCGAGCGCTTCCTTGCACGACGCTTCGGGGAAGAAGCGTGAGCGTACTGGTCCGCAGCGCGACGCTCGAGGACGTCGACGCGCTCGTCCACTTCAACACCGCGATGGCCCTGGAGACCGAGGACAGGCACCTGAAGGGCGAGATTCTGCGCGCGGGCGTCGAGCGCGTCGTTTCAACCCCATCCCTCGGCCGTTGCCTGATCGCGACTGCTGACGGCGAGGCCGTGGGCACGCTGTCAGTGACGCAGGAGTGGAGCGACTGGCGCTGCGGCTTCTTCTGGTGGATTCAGTCCGTGTTTGTACAGCCCGAAATCCGAGGCCGGGGCGTGTTCAAGGCCCTGTATCGAACAATCGAGAACGAGGCCCGAAGCGATCCTGAAGTGTGCGGCCTGCGGCTATACGTCGAACGGGAGAACGCGCGCGCCCAGCGCGCCTATGCCCATCTGGGCATGCGGGAAACGGCCTATCGGATATACGAAGTCGAGTTCGAAGCCGCGTCCTGAGCAGAGCATCAACGGCGCGCGATCTCGAGCGCAACGGGGAGGTGGCGACAAACTGCAAGCCGTCCTCGGCGCAGTGCCGGGTGCAAAAACGCGTCGAAGCGCACCGGCGAGGCAGCGCAAACCGTAACCGGGGCCCACACCTTCAGGACGCGGGCGCGGCTCCAAACAGCGACGTGAAGTTTTCCGTCGTCTGCGCCGTGAGCGCATCGAGGGTGACGCCGCGAACCTCAGCCACGCACTCCGCCACGCGACGCACCCGCATCGGCTCGTTAGGCTTGCCTCGATGTGGCGCAGGGCTAAGCCAAGGCGCGTCCGTTTCCAGAAGCAGGCGGTCAGACGGCATCCGGCGCACCACGTCTCGGAGCTCATCGGCACTGCGGAAGGTCACGATGCCAGAGATGGAGATGTAGTAACCCATGTCCATCGCCGCGTCGGCCGTTGCCCAATCCTCGGCAAAGCAGTGCAGGACGCCAGCCGACTGGGTACTGCCGTGCGTGCGGATACATTCGAGGGTCTGCCGCCGCGCAGCGCGGGTATGCACGATTACCGGCAAACCACGCTCACCGGCAACGCGCAGGTGCCAGCCGAAGCTGTCGATCTGCGTGTCGAAATCGGGATCGCGTGCGGCCTCAAGCTTGAACAGATCCAATCCCGTCTCGCCGACTGCAAGCACGGCAGCATGATCCAGGGCGGCAAGCACCTGCGCGCGCTGACGGTGGGAACCGTCCACCGCAAGCGGGTGGATACCGGCGCTCGCCCAGACATCATCATGAGCCTCCGCAATGGCGAGCACGTTGCCAAGTTCGGCCGGCTCTGCGCCCACGCAAAGAAAACCACCGACTCCCTGGGCGCGCGCATCAGCAAGCGCAGCGTCGAGGCTGCCGGCGCGCGCGGACAGGTCGAGCTTGTCGAGATGGCAATGAGAGTCAATGAGCATGACGTTAGGGCCCATGGGCCGCCGGACGAGCATCACATGGTGTGCGTAGGCCGATCCGACTCGAGGGAACCGGCGAGATAGGTTTCGATCTTCGCCCGGGCCGCCTCGTCCTGGTCATTGAACTGGACACCAATGCCTGCGGCGCGGTTGCCCTGCGCACCCTTAGGCGTGACCCAGATGACGCGGCCAGCGACAGGTATCTTCTCGGGCTCGTCCATAAGGTTCAGAAGCATGAAGACTTCATCCCCGAGCTGGTAGTCCTTGTTTGTCGGGATGAAGAGACCGCCATTTTTGACAAACGCCATGTACGCTGCGTAAAGCACGGCCTTGTCCTTGATCGCAAGGGAAAGGATGCCGTTTCGCGTGTTTCTGCGCGCAGCCATACACATCGCTCTTCAAATCGGCGGTTGCACAGGATAATGCCAGCACCTTACCGGGTGCCACCCCGCATTAGCGTGCGCGCGGATCGCGGCCCAGCGGCAGCAGAAGGTCCTCGAGGAGCAATGTGACGTTCGGGTTCGACGTGGACGCAAGCATGCGCCGCGCCGCGAGCACCCGATCCAGGAGACGATGCTCCCCAAGCACTGAGGTGCCTTCGGCGTTGGCGCGAATACGCCGGGCAAGGGCCCGGTAGAGGAAGTCCACGATCCGCAGGGCTCGCGCACGCTGCTCGTCCGGATCGAGACGCCCCGGCATCTCGACAAGCTCGGCTACCCTACCCTCCGTCAGCGCGCGATCAACGCTGCGCGCCAGGTCCACGCCGTTCGACGCATTCAGATCGAGCGCAGACAGGGGTGCGCCGCCGGCAAGCGCCAGCAGCGCCGGCACGTCCTCCTCGGGCAGGTAGCCTGACAACCAGCGCGAGGCCTGCGTCGCCGTACCCGGCATGAGCGGGCGCATCTGACAGCGTGAACGAATCGTCGCGAGCGTGCGCGACGGCGCGTCGCTGACGAGCAGCAGGTGTGTATCAGCACCAGGTTCCTCAAGGGACTTGAGCAGCGCATTGGCGGCGTTGACGTTCAGCTCCTCGGCGCGCTCGAGCACGACTACGCGCCGTCCTCCGGAACCGGATGTTTGCGCGAGGAAACTTGCGAGCTCGCGAATCTGATCGACTGTGATCTGGGTGCGCAGGCGGCCGCTCGTCGGCGCCGGCTCTCGGGTGACCACGCGGGCATCCGGATGCGCCAGCAGATCAGAGTCGGCGCTTTCCAAGCCCGCAGCCGCAGTGTCGAAAGACCCGCACGGAAGACCGAGCAACCTCCGCGCGAACTGACGCGCGAACACGCCCTTGCCCCACCCGGGCGGGCCATGGAGCAGTAGCGCGTGGCCTAGACGGCCCCGGCCCAGTATCTCGCCAAGTTCCCCCCATTCGGCAGCGTGCCACGGAAAAACCGCACTCACGTGCGGAGCACCCTGTCGCAGAACAGCCCCAACGCAGCAACGACGTCCGCCTGCACTGCTTCCAGAGGGCGGCTCGCATCAATCACGGCAAAGCGCCCGGGATCAGCCTGGGCGCGCGCAACGTAGGCGGCTCGCACGCGCTGGAAAAAGGGGTTTGATTCGCTCTCTATGCGGTCCGGCGTACCGCGCTGGCGGGCGCGCGCCAGCCCCGTCTCCGGCGCGAGATCGAGATACACCGTCAGATCGGGCCAGCGCTGCGGATGCACGAGGTCTGCAAGCGTGCGAATCATTCGCTCTCCAAGCCCACGGCCTGCCCCCTGATAGGCGAAGGTTGCATCCGTGAACCGATCGCACAGGACCCAACGACCGGCAGCGAGTGCCGGTTCGATACGCTCGGCGAGGTGTTGCGCGCGCGCTGCGAACATCAGCAGCAATTCTGCCTGTGGCACAAGCGTCTCCCCTCGCGGTGCGAGGAGCAGCGTACGAACCTCCTCCGCAAGCGGTGTACCGCCCGGTTCCCGGGTGACCTCTACCTGGATACCTCGCGCTTCGAGCTCCGCCACAATAAGCGCAAGATTGGTACTTTTTCCGGCACCCTCTCCGCCTTCCACAGTGATGAAGCGGCCCGGCTCGGTCATGGCATGCGCTCTGCTGGCGCGCGGCTCGCGGGCTCGATCTGAAAGCGCCGAACGGCGTCGTTATGGGCCTCCAGCGTGTCCGAGAACTCGGAGCTGCCGTCCCCTCGCGCCACGAAATAGAGCGCCGTACCGTCGGCCGGATGAAGCGCGGCGTGGATAGCGGCGCGGCCAGGCATGGCGATGGGCGTCGGGGGCAGTCCTTCGTGCACGTACGTGTTCCAGCGATGCGGATCGCGAAGGTTCCGGCGCGTCAGATTGCCATCGAATGCGTCTCCCAGACCATAGATGACCGTGGGGTCCGTCTGCAGCCGCATCCCGCGCTCAAGCCTGCGCACGAACACCCCGGCAATTTCCGTGCGGTCTCTCGCCATGCCCGTTTCCTTCTCGACGATCGAGGCGAGCACGAGGGCATCGTATGCATCATGGAATGGCAGATCCGCGCGCCGCTCGCGCCATTCTGCTTCGAGCACCGCATCCATCCGGGCCGCGGCCCGCGCGAGGAGGGCCCGATCCGTAGTGCCTGCTTCATACAGATAGGTGTCCGGAAAGAACCGCCCCTCAGCCGCAACGCCCGGGCGATCGAGGGCAACCATCAGCTCCGCGTCGGCGAGGGCATCGATCGTTGATTCGAGACGCGGTGCTGACGTCAGAGCGGCGCGCAGATCGCCCATATGCCACCCCTCAACAAGTACGAAGCTGCGTTGATGGACATCGCCCCTCGCGAGTTTCCCAAGGAGTGCGTCCACGGTCATGCCAGGACGGAGGCTGTACTCACCCGCCTTCATGCGCGCGGCGTCTCCGCGCAGGCGAGCGACCCATTCGACCGCCCGTGCATCTTCAATCGCTCTTTCGCTTTCGAGCTGGCGCAGCACCTGCCTCAGGGTGGCACCGAATGGGACGTCGAACACCCGCTCGTGGGGCAGCGACAGACGCGCAGACAACTGATGCTCCACGAAAACGCATGCGGACCCGGCGATCACAAACGTGACGATGAGCAAAGCGCTGAGGATTCTCAGCACGGCGCGCCGAGCTCGCTCTCGATTGCACGCACGAGCGCACCGGCGACCGGGTGAGCGTTTTCCTGGAACAGCACCTGACCGTCTCGGCCTACGACGCGAGCGATCGCCTGGACCCCGAACACCGAATTCGTAACGAAGATCTCGTCAGCGTCGGTCAAAGCGTCAACCCCCAGACTCATCGCCTCTACCTGCACCAGGCTCGCATGCGCATCCGCGAACTGGCCGCCCATGATCCTCGCACGCATCACGCCCGCGACACCCGCGCGATCGACCGCAGGGGTCCGCAGCGTCTCGCCGAAGCGCAGAAACAGATTACAGCGCGTCCCGCAGACAAGATGTCCATCAGGATCGAGCATCAAGCGATCAAACACCGACTCCGGCATCACCTCTGCTGCGGCTAGCACCTGATCGAGGCGGCCAAGATGCTTGACGCCGGCGAGCACCGGGGACACAGAGACCGGCGTAGCCGCAACGCCGAGCGACCTTCCGACGGCGTTGCCGAGCCCGGCCCGGCCGGACGTGAAGGTTGCAAGACGCCTTGGCTGCGGAGCGGCTGGCGCCGCATAGCCCCTGCGACCGCTACCACGCGTGAGCGTGATGCGTAGAACGCCGCTGTCAGCACCCGCGAGCGCCGCGATGTCGTCGCGGATCGCGCGAGCGAGATTCGCCTGAAGCGGAAGCTGAAGCCGGGCTGCGTCTCGCTGAAGCGTGGCAACCTGCTGCTCGAAGGCCCATGGGCGCCCGTCGTCGATGCGCAGCGTGCGAAACACCCCGTCCCCGTAGAGCACGCCTCGGTCGTCAGCCGGAATCGCCTCAACGGCGAGGCCGTCGAGGCGGTGCCGGGGATTGCGAGCCGCAGAGGCCATATGCCTCTGCGATCAGTCGACGCGTCGAAAGACGAGGGTGCCGTTGGTGCCACCGAACCCGAACGAGTTGGACAGCACTGCGCCAATATCCATCTGCCGTGCAGTGTGAGGCACGTAGTCGAGATCACAGCCCTCGTCGGGGTTATCAAGATTGATCGTCGGGGGGGCGACCTGATCACGGATCGCAAGCACGCTGAAAATAGCCTCGACCGACCCTGCCGCACCGAGCAAGTGACCAATCATGGACTTCGTCGAACTCACAGCGGGCGGCGCATCCACGCCAAAAACCTGCTTGATCGCAGCCGTCTCAGCGACGTCACCTGCACCAGTGGAAGTGCCATGCGCATTGACGTAAGCCACATCGGAAGGATTCATCCCTGCACTGCGCAGCGCGCCCTGCATGGAAGCAACCGCACCTGCCCCGTTTTCCGGCGGTGATGTGATGTGGAAGGCGTCGCCCCCCATGCCGAAGCCCGCAAGCTCCGCGTAGATCGTCGCGCCACGCGCTCTTGCCCGTTCATATTCCTCAAGCACGATCACGCCGGCGCCATCACCGAGCACGAAGCCGTCGCGGTCCTTGTCCCAGGGCCGCGATGCCGCTGCAGGATCATCGTTGCGCTGCGAGAGCGCCTTCATGGACGAGAAGGCTGCAAGCGGCACCGGCGAAGTCGCCATCTCTGCGCCCCCAGCCACCATGACGTCTGCATCTCCGTCACGGATCAGGCGTCCCGCGAGCCCGATGTTGTGGGTGCCCGTCGTGCACGCCGTGACCACCGCAAGATTGGGGCCTCGAAGGCCATATTTGATGGAAATGTTCCCAGCAATCATGTTTATGACGCTGCCGGGAACGAAGAACGGCGAAACCCTGCGCGGCCCGCTTTGGGTCAACGTATCGTGCGTTTTCTCGATCGTCACGATTCCACCGATACCGGAACCGATGGCAACGCCTGCTCGAGGGGCTTCCGCCTCCGAAACCTCCAGACCGGAGTCCTCGATGGCCTGAATCGCCGCCGCCATTCCGTACTGGACGAAGATATCGACGCGGCGCGCCTCTTTCGCAGACATGTACCGCGTAACGTCGAAATGCTTTACGGAAGCGCTGAACTGCACGCTGAAGTCCGATACGTCAAAACTGTCGATCGTGGCCGCGCCACTCTCGCCTGCGAGAATGTTCTCCCAGGTAGAAGCCACGTCGTTTCCGACGGGCGTGAGCATGCCGATGCCGGTCACAACAACGCGGCGACCTTGGGTCGGAGCACTCATCCTCGTCCTCCAGGAGCGCAGTGCGCGATCAGGGGCTGATTAACACGAAAGCCGCGCAAGACTGGCTGGCGCGGCTTTCGATGCGATCGCAATCAGGAAGCGGGGGGCGGCCAGCGCCCCCCTTCTCAACTCACTGGTGCGCAAGCACGTAGTCGATGGCTTCTTTCACGGTCGTGATCTTCTCGGCTTCTTCGTCCGGAATCTCGGTCTCGAACTCTTCCTCGAGCGCCATCACCAGCTCGACCGTATCTAGGGAGTCGGCTCCCAGGTCCTCGACGAAGGAGGCCTCGTCGGTCACTTCATCCTCTTTAACGCCAAGTTGCTCGCAGATCAGCTTCTTGACCCGTTCTTCAACGCTGCTCATCGACAGTCGAACTCCCGTTATGGTCCCCGCAAGGAGGCGCCTCAGCGAGGCGCGCGTAGTTTAAGTGAACGTGAAATCGCGCTTCAAGCGAATGCCGAACACCCGCTGCACGTCAGGGCACCGCCCTCAGCCCATGTACATCCCGCCATTGACGGCCAGCGTCTCGCCGGTGACGTAGGCGGCCGCGTCGGAAACGAGAAACGTCACGACGCCGGAAATCTCACGAGTGGTCCCCAGGCGCCCCAGGGGTACGCGTGTAAGGAGAAGCTCACGCTGCGCCTCGGTTATTTCGTTTGTCATCTCTGTTTCGATGAACCCTGGGGCGACCGCGTTCACGGTAATGCCGCGTGAACCGACCTCTTGCGCAAGCGCGCGCGTGAATCCTTCGACCGCTGCTTTTGAAGCGGCGTAATTGGTTTGACCAGCGTTGCCCATGCGAGCGATCACAGAACTCAGGTTGACGATGCGCCCGAATCTGGCCTTCATCATCGGGCGGAGCACGCGCCGCGTGAGCCGAAAGAGTCCGCCCACGTTGGTGTCCAGGACGTTGCCCCATTCATCCGGCTTCATGCGCATGATGAGGTTGTCGCGGGTGATGCCTGCATTGTTCACGAGGATCGCCGGGTCCCCAAGGGCGTCCCTGACCGCCGTGAGCCCTGCTTCGACGGAAGCGTCGTCGGCAACGTCCATCACGAAACCGCGGCCGCGATCAGCCAGGCGGTCGTCGATGGCGGCGCTGCCGGCTTCGCTGGTCGCCGTGCCCGCAACGCGATAGCCCGCCGCCGCGAGGCCATCCGCAACCGCTGCTCCGATCCCCCGACTCGCCCCAGTGACAAGGGCGACGCGCCCACCATCGACCCGTGCGGACATGCCTCGCTCCTCAGCCGTCGAGCGCCAGGCGCAGTCCATCGACGGAGCCAAGCGCCTGCGCAGTCAACTCCCGATCGATGCGCCTGATCATGCTCGAAAGAACCTTGCCGGGGCCGCATTCGGCCAGGCGCGTAGCGCCCGCCCGCTTTACGGCACGGACGCAATCTGTCCATCGGACCGGCGCATGAAGCTGGTTCACGAGCCGCGCGCGAATACCCTCAGCGTCAGCCGCCACAGACGCGTCGACGTTCTGCACAACGGGGAACGCTGGCGCGGAAATCTCGAGCGCGTCGAGCGCTTCAAGGAGTGTTTCAGCCGCAGGTGACATGAGCGCGCAGTGACTGGGCACGCTCACGCTGAGCGCCATCGCGCGCTTCGCGCCTGCGGCCTTGCATGCCGCGATCGCTCGGCTGACCGCGCCGGCCTGCCCTGCAATTACGACCTGGCCAGGCGCGTTGTAATTTGCCGCGGAAACGACGTCCCCTTCGGCCGTTTCCGCACAGCACTGCTCCACCGCTTCATCATTCAGCCCGAGAATTGCAGCCATGGCGCCGGCGCCCTGCGGCACGGCGGCCTGCATGGCTCGCCCGCGCCGACGCACCAGCCGGGTAGCGTCGGCAAGCGTCAACGCCTCGGCGGCGACCAGCGCCGAGTACTCGCCGAGGCTGTGCCCGGCCGCGATAGTGGGCGCGTCGCCGCCGGCGGCCCGCCAGCTGCGGTACACCGCGACCGACGCCGCCAGCAGCACCGGTTGCGTGTTTTCGGTGCGGTCGAGATCCGCTTCAGGGCCTTGCTGCGATAGTGCCCAGAGGTCCTCGCCCAATGCGTCGGAAGCCTCCTCGAAGGTGGCACCCACAACGTCGAAGGCTTCTGCCAAGTCCGCAAGCATGCCGAGCGCCTGGGAGCCCTGGCCGGGAAACATCAACGCAAGATCAGTACGCATGACTCGCGACCTTCGGTTCAGTCGTCCTTGCCAGGGACAACCTTCCGCCCCTTGTAGAAACCATCGGCCGAAACGTGATGGCGACGGTGCGTCTCGCCCGTCATCGGGTCGATGGACAGCGTTGGGCCGGAAATGCCGTCATGCGAACGACGCATGCCACGACGCGAGCGGGTCTTCTTGTTTTGCTGGACTGCCATTTCGATCTCCTAAAGTGAGCACCGCTCACCATTAACTATTCATTTGCACTGTTCTTAAGCGAGGCGAGAACCGCGAATGGCGATTGCCGCACCTCGCCCGCGGTTCGATCGGGCTCGGCCACATCCGTCTGCGGCCGCGTCGGACAGTCGAGACTGCCTCGGCAGGGCCGATCTGGTAGCGCCAGCAGCAGATCGTCTTCGAACAGATCCGCCGGTGTCGCCTCCGGCGTCGTCAGGATGAGCGGATCGACGTCGTCTCCGAGCGTCCTCGCCGCCTCATCTGACCCAACCACGCAAAGCGAGATCGGGACGTCGATCTCCAAAGGACCCATTTCGCCGCAGTTGCCACAAACCATGCGCAGCGACACGACGGCGCGACCGTCAATACGGATGCGCCCGTGCTCATCCCGCCGAAAGCCAACGCGCACCGCCACGGGACCGCCGGTCGCGGCCACCAGCTCGCGGAGTCTCGGGAACTCTTCGAGGGGAAGATCTACGCTCAGATCGCGTTGGTCACGGGCCAGTTGACGGGGTTCGAGCCTCACGGCGCGCCACTGCGGCCTTAAACAGGCGCGCAATCATAGGGATGCGTCCGTATGCTGTCAAAGCATCTAACATGCCCACGGCGCAGGCAAAATCATCGCCGTGGCAGTCTTCGGAAACGCGCCGCATGCGCCTGGTATTGGCATCGACGTCACCTTATCGCCGCGCTCTTCTAGAGCGCCTGCGCATCCCTTTTCAAACGCGCTCGCCGGGCATAGACGAAACGCCGCTGGCCGGCGAAGCGCCGGCCATGCTTGCAGAGCGACTCGCTCAGGCAAAGGCGGAAGCCGTCGCCGCGGCACCTGAGCTCGCCGGGGCGTGGGTGATCGGTTCGGATCAGGTTGCAGACCTTGATGGGACAGCGCTCGGCAAGCCGCTGACGCGGGCGCGTTGCATCGAGCAACTGCTCGCCTGCAGCGGCAGGCGCGTCCGCTTCCACACGGGTCTAGCGCTCGCGCTGGCGGGCAGCGACCGGGTGCAGACCTGCGTAGAGCCGTTTGACGTCCGTTTCCGCAAGCTGACTCACGCTGACGTGGTGCGATACGTCGACGTCGAGTCGCCGTTCGACGCGGCGGGCGGTTTCTACTCAGAGGGGCTGGGGATCACCCTGTTCGATGCACTCGAGGGTCGCGATCCAAATGCGCTTGTCGGCCTGCCGCTGATCGCTCTGCGGGAACAGCTCGCGGCCGCTGACATCAACCTGCTGGCGCTGGCAGGCTCTGCCTGACCAGCGTTCTACGCCTCGTATTGGCGCACGACCTCGTCGAACGCCGGCGGTGTTGGCGCCTCAAAACGCCGCATTTCACCCCCATGGCCATCGCGCCAGTCAGGAATCGCAATGGCAGCCGCGTGCAGACACAGGCGCGTGACGCCGCGCCGGGCCGCCGCTTCTCGCTGTGCCTTCGAAGCATATTTCTCATCACCGAGGATCGGATGTCCCGCGTGCGCGAGGTGCACGCGTATCTGATGGGTACGTCCGGTTTCTGGAAAGACTTCGAGGAGCGTCGCCCCCTCCAGCCTGCGCATCACCCTTATGCGGGTGGAGGAGGCTTTTCCCGCCGCCGACACACGAACGAAGCGCTCACCGTTCCTTGCGAGGACACGCTCTAAGGGTGCATCGACGTGCCGGAGATGTCGCGGCCATGCGCCTTCCGCGATCGCCAGATAGCGTTTCTTCGCCGTGCGTTCGCGCAATGCGTCATGCAGTCGGCGCAAGACGCTGCGCCGCTTGGCAAGGAGCACACAACCGGAAGTATCACGATCGATGCGATGCGCAAGCTCCAGGTTGCGGATATCTGGCCGCAGCACGCGCAAGGACTCGACGAGCGCAACCTTCACGCCACTCCCCCCATGCACGGCGAGTCCAGAGGGCTTGTCCACGACAAGCATTGCCTCATCTTCATGCAGGATAGACGCCTCAAGGGCATCGGCGAGGCCAGCACCTACGTTGGGCGCCTCCGTCGCCCGGAGCGTATGCACAGGCGGCAACCGCACCGAATCACCGACCGCGAGGCGGTAGCCGGGCTTAACCCTGCGCCCACTGATCCGAACCTCGCCTCGGCGCAGCATGCTGTAGATGCGACCGCGCGGTACGCCACGCAGTTCCCGCAGCAGGAGATTGTCGACGCGCTGCCCGGCGTCATCATCGCCTATGTGCACATAACGCACGCCGGAGCTCGTTTTTCCTTTCGTTGTAACCACTTGCATCCTGCTGCTAAGATTACCTCAGGTTTCGTACAGAGTATTGCTACCGCTGCCGCGCACGTTTGGGCGCCAAAGGCGCGCTGCTCACCTGAAACCCGGCACGCGGCCACCTTCGCACACGCGCATGGGGTCCGTCGCGCCAAGGTCGCGAAACGAACCGCGGCCGCTGAACATCGATGCCACATGGATGGACTGACGCGGCGATCAAGGCCCGCAGTCCGATGCGAAAGCGAACGGCTCAGCCGCCCTCGCGATCGTCACACGCTCGTACGAGAGCGCCCTGCAGCAGCCACCCGAACGATGCTGCGCGGGGCCGGGGAACGGAGCAGGCCAGCTGCGACCGCAGCGTCCGCTAGGACGCTAGGGTTCTGCAGGCCCCCCCCCGGTATAAGCCGTATCAGGTCGGCATGCGCACCGGAGCAGGTGCGTCCTGTCGCGGGCGTAATGCGCTCGGCCCTGGATGGCCTGTCTTGCGGCCCCGCCGCTGGATGGAAGCACTCGTGCGAACCGTGCGGCGCGTGCGGACGGCAGCCCCTGCAGAGTGCTGCTACATGAAGCGTATGCTCATCAACGCGACCCAGCTCGAAGAGCTGCGGGTCGCTCTTGTCGACGGCCAGAAACTCTACGACCTCGACATCGAATCCCGATCCCGGGAACAAAAGAAAGCATCTATTTATAAGGCGCGTATCACGCGCGTGGAACCTTCCCTCGAAGCGGCCTTCGTCGAGTTTGGTGCCGATCGACACGGCTTCCTGCCGCTCAAGGAAATCGCGCGCGAATACTTCTCGAAGAAGCCCTCGGGCGATCGCGTGAACATCTCGGATGTCATCAAGGAAGGCCAGGAAATTATCGTCCAGGTCGACAAGGAAGAACGCGGCAACAAGGGCGCCGCGCTCACGACCTTCATCTCGCTCGCGGGCCGCTACCTCGTCCTGATGCCGAATAACCCCCGTGCCGGTGGCATTTCGCGCCGCATAGAAGGCGAGGAACGCGACCAGCTTCGCGAGGCCTTTTCAGCGCTCGACATTCCCAACGGCATGGGAGCGATTGTCCGCACTGCCGGCGTCGGTCGCTCCGGTGAGGAGCTCCAGCGCGATCTCGATTATCTACTTCAGGTGTGGGAGGCGATCGAAGGCGCCAGCGAAGAGCACAAGGCACCGCAGCTTCTGTATCAGGAGAACAACGTCATCCTGCGCGCGATCCGCGATTACCTGCGGCAGGACGTTGGTGAAGTGCTCGTAGACACCGACGAGGCACACGCCCAGGCCGTGGACTTCATCGAACGCGTGATGCCGAGCTACCTCGACAAGGTGAAGCGCTACAGCGATCCGGTGCCCCTGTTTAATCGGTACCAGATCGAATCGCAGATCGAGACAGCTTTCCAGCGGGAAGTACGTTTGCCGTCCGGCGGCTCGATCGTCATCGATCCAACTGAAGCGCTCGTATCCATAGACATCAACTCGGCCCGCGCGACGCGAGGCTCCGACATCGAAGAGACGGCGACCAACACGAACCTAGAAGCTGCGGATGAAATCGCACGCCAACTACGCCTGCGCGACATCGGCGGACTCATCGTCATCGACTTCATCGACATGATGGCGAACAAGAATCAGCGCGCCGTAGAGAACCGGATGCGCGCCGCGCTCGAGGCGGACCGTGCCCGCGTTCAGATCGGCAAGATCTCTCGCTTCGGGCTCCTTGAGATGTCACGCCAGCGTTTGCGTCCATCTCTGGAGGAAACGACGGCGCACGTGTGCCCCCGATGTCAGGGCCAGGGCACGATCCGCGACGTGAAGTCCCTCGCGCTCTCCATCCTGCGCCTCATGGAGGAGGAAGCGCTGAAGGAACGAAGCGCTGCCGTTCGAGCGATCGTTCCCGTCTCGATCGCGTCCTACCTTGTGAACGAAAAGCGCGGTCACCTGACAGCGATCGAATCACGCAATCGTGTCCATCTTCAGATTGTTCCCAATCCGAACATGGATACGCCGCAGTACGAGCTTGAGCGCGTTCGCGATGACCAGCTAGAGGAGCAATTCGGCACACCGAGTCACGAGGTCACCGAGGCCATTGCCGAGGCGCCCGATCCGGAGTGGGTCGAGGACGATCCGCCTGCCCCGGTGCCGCAGCCAGTGGTGAAGTCGGTGCAGCCGCGCACCTCCGCCGCCGCGCCGGTCGCAGCCGAAGCCGGAGCCGGAGCCACTGCGACGGCACCGGTTGCCGAAGCGACCGTCTCGGCCGAGGAAAGTGCAGGACCCAGCCTCTTTGGTCGTATCGCGCGCAGCCTGTTCCTGAAGGCAGAACCGGTCATTGAAGATACGGAGACCGACGTCGTAGAAGATGTGCCGGCATCCGCCGAAACCGACGCCGCACATACGCCTTCAGACGAAGGACGCAATCGTCGTCGACGCGGTCGGAGAGGAGGACGCGGCCGTCGCGGGACCGAGCAAGAACGCGAAGCCGGCGCGGAAACCGCGTCAGAAGAACAAGAACTCGATGAGGTTCGCTCCGAAGCAGCCGAAGACGATTCAGAAGGTCGTGAAGGCGGACGCCGTCGTCGACGCCGCCGTGGAGGCCGTCGCAGCGGAGCCGATCGCGAAGCGGCCAGTACTGAAGAGACCGTGAGCGCCGAGGCGGGCGAAGAGCTGGACGAAGATACGGACGAGTTGGTCGAGGCGGGTGGCGCTAGCGCAAACGCGGACGCGAACGATGAAGACAGCGGCAATCGGAAGCGCCGACGTCGCCGCGGCGGTCGCGGCCGACGTCGCCGTGGCCGCGGCGAAGGCGATGCGGATGGTCTGGATGAGCGCCTGGACGCCGAACCTAGCGGCAATCGTGTCGACGACGAGGACGGCAACGAGGACGACGACGACAATCGCGGCAATCGCGCGTCCACTTCCCGTGCCGGGCGCCCCGGGCCTGGAGAGGCACACGTTGTCCCCGACGGGACACGACGCCGTTCGCGGCGCCAGCGCGGGCGCAAGCGGAGCGAAGCCCCTCAACCCGTGATCAGTGGTCCGGTTGGCGGTGAGGACTCCATTGCGGCGGCGATGATCGAGCAGGACGCCATGGATGCCGACATCGAGGATGCAGCGGACGATCAGGCAGCAATGCTCGCAGCCGCCGGCATGATGGCTGACACCGATGGCAACGAGGCGGCCGTCGCGACGCCGGAAGAAGCGCAGGCGTCCCTTGCCTTCGAGACATCTGGCGGCGACGCCTATGACGACGCCTATGACGACGCCTATGACGACGCCTATGACGACGCCGATGGCGACGCCCATGACGTCGATGAAGCAGAAGCAGATATAGGGGGTGACAGTGTCACTGACACTGACGCCGATACTGAGTTCGCCGGCAAGGAAGCGGCCGCGACAGACGCAGAGGAAGCGTTCGCAGCACAGGGCGGCGAGGCATCGGCGGCCGAAGCTGAATCCGCCGGCACCTTGGCGGAACACGCGGCCCCTGAGCACGCTCAGGACGAAGCAGACGCAAGCGTGACGACCGGCGACGCCGACGCCGAAACTGGGCCGGAAAGCGGAGCAGGCCAAGCAGCAGCGACACCGAACGCAGGTTCCGGCACCCGTGCCAGCAATGATCCACGCGCCGCTCGTCGCGCAACCGAGCAGGTTGTGTTCCTGAACGAAGCGCCGAAGAAGCGATCGGACCGCGGTGATGCAGTGACCGCGGAGCCGATGCCGGTCGCGCCGCGGGAAGCGACCGCAACACCGCGCGCGGCCAACGATCCGCGTGCGCGCAAGTCCACGCCCGCGGAGTCTCCCGCGGCGAGCGAGGGCGCGGCCGACGGTAGCGGCTGACCCCGTGTAGCGCGGCCTGACGGACGGCGCGCCGGTCACATCAGATCGGCGCGTCGCCCCACCCCAGTGCGACAGGCTCTCGCTCCAGCACCACGCCGAAGCGCGCTTCTACCGCCTCCTGAACACGTGACGCGAGCGCCAGCACATCTCGGCCGTTGCCGCCGCCATGATGCACCAGCACCAGAGCATGTTGCTCAGAGACCCCCACCGCGCCCTCGGACCGGCCGCGCCAACCGGCAGCCTCGATCAGCCAGGCGGCAGGCACCTTGATCGAACCGTTCCCCTGCCTGTGGCCAGGACACTCGGGCGCCCGCTCGCGCAATGCCCACCAAGCATCCGTGCCGAGCACCGGATTCTTGAAGAAGCTGCCGGCGTTTGGCTCGCGCGCGGGATCGGGTAGGCGATGCGAACGGACGGCCGTCACCCGCTCGGAGACCTCGAGCGGAGTGCGGAACCCGGGGCCCGAGGCCGATCCGGAAGCATGCGCCAGCGTCGGATAATCGAGCCGAGGCGCTCCGCTAAGGGACAAGCGTATTTCCACTCGGGTGATGAGCCAGCGCTCCGGCAAGCGCTTGAAGAGCGAATCTCGATAATCGAATGCGCAACTCGCTGCATCTCGCCATGCACACACCCCGCTTTCTCGATCGAAGGCCTCCACCGCTACGCAGACATCCGCCCATTCAGCGCCATACGCACCAATGTTCTGAACCGGCGCTGCGCCAACGCTGCCCGGGATCGCTGCAAGATTTTCGATGCCCCAATAGCCTGCGCGCACGCTCGCGCGCACCAGCGCATCCCAGTCACATCCTCCGTCCACGACGAGCTGCGCACGGTCAAACTCAGGCACGCTCGCCGGAGCGAGCCTGAGTACCACGCCTTCGACCCGAGGCGGCAACACCACGTTGGATCCCGCTCCGAGCACAAATACGGGCAGGTCGAGCGCGTGCGCACGCTCGAAAGCTTCAAGGACTGCGTCGCGGCCGGATGCGCTCGCGAGCACGCGCGCCCTGCTCGGCAGGCGGAGACTGTTCGAGTCGGTGAGGTCAGCTTCCGAGCGCCAGTCAAGCCTGCTCAACGGCCTGCCTCGAAGGGCCGAAAGGAGAGGCTTACGCGCGTCCCGGCCTGCGCTCGCCGGGGTACTGCATGCTGAAGGCGTTCCTGCACGCCAGGCCGCATGATCAGCAAATCCCCCTCAGCCAGCGCCACCTTCCAGCGAGCACCGCTCTTCCCCTTTTCACGAAAGCACAGATCGCGCGTTGCACCGAGGCTCAAGACGGCGACGGTGGGCATCGATCCAAGTTCCGGCTCCTGATCTGAATGCCAGGCAACAGCGTCCGACCCATCCCGATAGCGCGTCGCGAGGATGGATGCGAAGGCTGCCCCACAGGCGCCCGCCACATCGGCCCGGACCGCATCAAGCCAGCGCGGCACGCCGCCACCTAAATGGAGATGACCTGAATAGGCGTAGTCCATGCCGGGAGGCGCGAACCAAGCCGTCTCACGCGGCATGGGGACGAGGCGCACGAACATGCGTATCTCGCGCACCGCAAAGCTATTGACCCGCCGCAGGTGCGCGTTCAGCTCTGCTGCCGCCCTACTGCACAGAAACCTGCGCTTATGCTCGACGCCCCGCGGCAATTCGTCGCCCTTCGCGCCCCGCCTTTGCTCGATCATTCCCTCGGTGCACCCTCGATTCCCTGCGGTAAACTGCGCGCCGCCCGAAGCAACCCGCAGAACAACCGGAGAGATTTTCACATGGATCTACAGGACAAGGTTGCCGTCATCACCGGCGGTGCATCCGGCCTAGGCCGCGCGACGGCAGAAGCCTACCTGGCGCGCGGCGCGAAGGTCGCCATCTTCGATCTGAACGAGGAACTCGCGCAGAACACGGCCGCGGAGCTCGGCTCCGACGCGGCTGCGTTCACGGCGAACGTCGCCGAGGAAGAATCGGTGCAAACGGCCGTCGCCGGCGTGATGGAGCGCTTTGGTGCGATCCACGTCAACGTCAACTGCGCAGGCATCGGCGCGGCATCCCGCACCCTGGGCCGCGACGGAGCGATGCCGCTCAACATGTTCAATTTCGTGATCGGCGTGAACCTGATCGGCACCTTCAACACGCTGCGACTGTGCGCTGAACAGATGGCCAAGAACGAGCCCGTCAACGAAGACGGCGAGCGCGGCGTCATCATCAACACGGCGTCCGTAGCGGCATTCGACGGCCAGATCGGCCAGGCCGCCTACAGCGCATCAAAGGCGGGGGTCGCCGGCATGACTCTACCCATAGCCCGGGATCTGTCGCGTTCCGGCATCCGTGTGAACACGATCGCCCCAGGAATCTTCGAAACGCCGATGATGATGGGCGCGCCGGATCAGGTTCGCATGCCGCTGATTGACATGGTCCAGTTTCCGAAGCGGCTTGGGGACGCGCCGGAATTCGCTCTCCTCGCCGCCCAGATGGTCGAGAACCCATACCTTAATGGCGAAACCGTTCGTCTGGACGGCGGCATCAGGATGCAGCCCAAGTAAGCCCTGCGCCGCGGGCTCTTCAGGCCCGCCCAGCCCCTCAGTTCTGAGGGGCTGAGGTCACGAGCGCCGCGACTGCGCGGAACGCCTCTTGCGCGAGAGCACGCATCTCGTCGTCCGTACGATCCTGGATGGGGTGCGGAATGAACATGCGCCGCGCCGGAAATCCGAGTGAAGCCTCCTGCGCGGCCGCCGCTTCCATGAACTCCTCCGAGGCAATGAATCCTCCGGGAAGACCGCGCCCGTCAAGGTCCCTGATGTCATGCAAACTGCACGACGTACAGGAGCCTCAGTCGGCGAGTGCTTCAATGACCGCGTCACACTCCTGCGCGATCTGTCCGCGGAGTTCGTCCGGTGCCGGGCGCGTGAAGGTCGGCTTCTTGTAGCGCCGCACTCGCGCGCCGCGCTCCGCGAACATCCGCTCGAGCTCATCAAGGAACACATCCCCTCGCGGCTTCGAGATATCGAGCATACCGAGCACCAGGCCGTCGAGAGACGACACGCGATCCAGCGGTTCTCGCCGTTCCGGATCTCGTTCGGAGCCCGGATCGAGCAATACGTTCTCGCTCATGACTGTCTCCAGTTCCAGGGGGTCAGGCGCTGACGCGCCGGGTGACCGGGGACGAACCGATACGGCCGCTCGCGCCCCAGCCGGCGATAATCGCTGAGAACATACCTGCCGCGCCGCCCGCGCGCACCAGGGTCAGCCCACCGTCGCGGAACTTACGGATCTGCTTGTCCGCCAGCGCCGCGGGCAGGCCCTCCGCAATGCCGTCGAAACCCGCTATAAGCTCGGCGCCATTAATCGTCAGTAGTTCATGCAGGCGCTCGATGACCCGGGCCTTGCTCCAATCCGCGTCATGGAAGACCCGGGCATGCTCCGGAGAAATGACAAGGAATGCATCTGCGGCCTGCACCATGCGCACATGCCCTACGGTTCGCAGACTCGCCGCGAAGCTGCGACAAAGAGCTTCCGGTTCTCGCGCCTTCTGATCGACAACGCCCTGTACCCCATCGGCAGCAAACAGCGTGACCGTCGAGTCATCGCGCGCGAAGCCCTTGTCCTCCGAGAGAGAGGCCCAGGCAGGGTCAACGTCTTCGGCGAAACAGAACGTGTACTTGCCGGGATTACCAAGCGCGGAGCGATCCACACCCTGGGGCCTGCCGCCGCCGACATTGCGGACCAGCAGCTGCAGAGCGCGACCTATGGTCGCGTTTGCGCGATTGCCCTGGCCGAGCGCATTGCCCTTCGCATTCATGCCGATGCGCTGCGCGACCGGTCCGCTGACTACGACCATGGGGCCAGAAAAATAGGTTGTCGCGAGTAGACCATGCATGCAGAAGGACTCCTCGAGAGCCGCTTCCACCGCAGCGATCACGACCGGCATGTACTCGGGCCGACAGCCGGCCATCACGGCGTTGATGGCGATCTTCTCGATCGTGCAGGCCACCAGATCCGGCGGCACCGTGCCCACGATCTCCTGTGCGTCACGGGTCGTGCCATCCAGCATCGCCGAAACGCGCGCAGGCGTCGGCGGCACGACCGGAAGACCGTCGGACCAACCGCGCTCGAAACACACCTCGAGCGGATCCTCGAGGGGCGCGAGTTCAAGTTTCCTCGCGGACAGGCGCGGATCCCCGAACCGATCACGCAGACGCGGCTCGACCGCAGGGTCGCGCGTAAGCGAGCCGCAGCCAGGTCGCAGAGGCGGCAAAGCTGCACCCAGCGAAGCAAGCCCGGTGGCAGCCCGCCAGGCATCGCGGTCCCAGCCTTCCGTGCGTTCGATCTCGGCATCGCCATCAAGGCGCAGAAGCGTCGGCACTATCTCGATTCCGAAGCCCCAGCTCTCTTCCAGCGACTCATCGAACACCACGCGTGCACCGGGGACCCTCGGAAAGTCCGCCGCGTCCTGATTGAACACCCGGACTTCAGCTGCCTTGGCGAGCTCAGCGAGAACGGGTTCGACAAGACGACAGGTCGGGCAGTCCTGCTTCGTGACCACGACGTAACGCATGCTCATATCCGTTTCTCCTCAGTGTTCACCAAGAAGCGCCCGCAGGCGCTCTAGGTCTTCTGGCGTATCGACACCGCCCGGGACCTCTTCGCACGCTTGCTCGACGTGAATGCGTTCCCCTGCATGCATGATGCGCAGTTGCTCAAGCATCTCGATGCGCTCGACCGGCGCTGGCGGCCATGTCACGAAACGCCGAAGCAACCCGGCACGATAGGCGTAGATGCCAATGTGGCGAAGCGGCGGCGCCGGCAACGCCATGATGTCTTCGGTATCCCGCGGCCAGGGCACCGGCGCTCGAGAGAAGTAGAGCGCCAGGCCGTTTCGATCCGTGACGACCTTGACCGCATTGGGGTCATCGAAGACAGCGCGGTCGATGATCGGCTCGCACAGCGTTGCCATGCTCGCGCCCGCGTGCAGCGCCAGGTTGCGCGCCACCTGGTCGATGACCGCAGGCGGTATCAGAGGCTCATCCCCCTGCACGTTCACTACCAGCGTCTCGTCCCCCCAGGCCCGTGCCTCGACCACTTCGGCCAGGCGATCCGTGCCGGAGGGATGGTCCGGGGACGTCATCACCGCAGGCGCTCCATAGGCCTGCGCTGCATCGAGGACACGCGCATCGTCGGTGGCGATCACCACCTCCTCCGCACCACTGTCGCAGGCACGCCGCCAGGCCTGGATGACCATCGGGACGCCGGCAACGTCCGCCAGCGGCTTACCCGGCAGGCGCGAGGACGCGTAACGGGCAGGAATGACGACCTTGAAGCTCATGCAGGTTCCACCCTCCTTGCAGCATCCAGCGCAGCCACGCGGCGCGCGAGGGCCCTTTCCAGCCCGTCCCCGGGGCGAACATCGACGGCGAGGGCATAGCATCGGGCCGCGAGCCTTGCGTGCTCGGGCGCCCCGATCCAGGAGCCGAAGCGGACGGCATCCTTCTCCGTGCACAGGATTGCTCGATCATCACCGAATTCTAAGGCCTCGGGGCCAACGGCCGCGTGATCCGCGAAGGCATGTGGAACGTGCTCGACCCCCGCGGCATCGAGCATGGCAAAGAAGCCGTCCGGATGACCGATACCGGCGACGGCATGCACGCCCTGGAGGGCGTCGAGGGACACCTCCGCGCCGTCGGCGATGCGATAGCAGCGCACGGGCACGAGTTCGAAGCGCTCATGCGTTCGGGTGCATTCAGGAGCTCGCAGTTCGCCCTTGGACACAAGGAGATCAACCGAATCCAGCCGGGATGCGTCCTCTCGAAGCGGCCCCGCGGGCATGCAGCGGCCGTTGCCGAGCCCGCGCATACCGTCGAGCAAAACGATCTCGAGGTCGCGAGCGAGGCCGTGGTGCTGAAGGCCGTCATCGCTCAACACGACATCTACGTCCGGCGCCTGCGTCAGAAGCATACGCACCGCCTCGGCACGGTCCGGGGCGACCACGACCGGCATCTTTGTCCGCTGACTCAGCAGGCGCGCTTCGTCACCCACGGCTTCGACCGACGTATGCGCCGTGACGCGGCGGGGGGCGGTCACATGACCACCGTATCCGCGCGCAACGATGCCCGGCGTCCAGCCCCGCTCGCGCAGCCAGGTCGCAAGCCAGATCACGAATGGAGTCTTTCCGGTCCCGCCTACGGTGAGGTTTCCGATGACGATGACCGGGACAGGTGCGCGCCAGCCCTTCCCCCGACGTCTGCGCCATTTTGCGATCCAGCCCGTGAGTGTGCCAAGTGGCGCAGCCACGGCGCTCAAGCGGGATGTGCCGTACCAGCTCTCCAGCACCCGCTGCTCGATCGAATCGCGGAGCGGTCTGACCTTTTCGATGGGCGCTCGCATGCCGTCATGGTCCGGCTGCGCGACCTCTTCGCTGACGGGAACGCGCGCCGGCTGTGATTCGCGCTCGAAGTGTCGCCACAGCGCCGCGTAGGCTCCATTCGCAGCCAGCAATTCGGTGTGCCCTCCCTGCTCGACGATCCGCCCCTCATCGAGCACGACAATCGAGTCAGCCGCCTCCACGGTGGACAGCCGGTGCGCGATCACGATCGTCGTCCGACCCTCCGTGACGGCCTCAAGCGCTTCATGCAGACGCGCCTCTGATTCGGCGTCCAGGGCTGAAGTCGCCTCGTCGAGGATGAGGATCGGCGCATCCTTCAGCAGCGCGCGCGCAATGGCAATGCGTTGCCGCTGACCGCCGGAGAGCAGCACCCCATCCTCGCCGATCCGCGTCTGCATGCCTTCGGGCAGCGCATCGATGAAGTCGAGCGCCTGTGCCCGCTCCGCCGCAGCGCGAATTGCCGGGGGCGAAGCGCCCACCAGCATTCCGTAGGCGATGTTGTGTTCGATCGTGTCGTCGAGCAGTACGGCGTCCTGTCCCACGTAGGCGATCTGACGACGGAGATCATGGAGCGCATAGTCCCCGAGGGGCCGCCCGTCGAGACGAATCGCACCCCGATCGGGTTCATGAAACCTGGGCAGGAGGCTGGCAAGCGTTGACTTGCCGCTGCCCGAACGGCCGACCAGCGCAGTTGTCGAACCAGCAGGAACTTCAAGGTTGATATCTTCCAGCACGGGATGTGCGGCGTCGTAGCCGAAGCACACGCCCTCAAAGCGAAGCGCCCCGCGCGCACGCTCGATTGCTACACCACCGCCATCCGGTTCCGGCAGCACGTCGAGCTGCTCGAACACATCCTCAGCCGCCGCAAGACCGCGCTGAATCACCGGATTGATCTGGGAGAGCTGCCGGATCGGCTTGGCAAGCAGACCCGCAGCAGTAATGAAACCGACCACGTCTCCACCAGACATGCCGGCGAGAAAGACTGGATCAAGGATCAACCAGACGAGGCTCGCGAGCGCCATTGCCACCAACAGCTGAATGACCGGAGTGGACACGGCCCGCGTGGCGGCCATGCGCAAGTCCTGGCGCATGTTCAACGCACTCGCGTCCTCGAAGCGGTCCCGCTCATACGTCTCTGCACCGTAGATGCGAATCTCGCGATGAGACGCCACAGCCTCGGACGCACGCTGCGTGACGTCCCCCATCGCAGTCTGGATGCGGCGGGCGATCCGCCGAAAGCGCCGGGAAGCAATCGCCACGACAAGCGCAATCACCGGGGCCACGAGGAGGAATGCCAGCGTCAGACGCCAGTTGATCCACAGCATCCAGCTTGTCAGCGCGATCACCGTAAGCCCTTCACGCGCGATGACCTCCAGCGCCTTGCTTGCGGCGCCGGTCACCTGCGCAACAGTGAAGGTCGCCCGCGAAACGAGATGTCCGCGCGCACTCCGCTCGAGGAACGCCACCGGCAACGTCAGCAATCCTTCGAAGAGCAGCACTCGCAGGCGGTGGACCACCGAGAAGGATACGCGGGCGAGAAAGTACTGGCCCACGAAACCGCCTAGGCCACGCGCCGCAACCGTCAAGATCATGCCAAGGGGCAAGAGAACGCGCGCTCGCGAGGTATCTTCTCCCTCCGCAAAGGCGCGCACCGTATCGACCGTGGCGCCAAGCAACTCAGTGAAGCCCACCTGAGAGATCGCATAGATACCGAAGCCGACAAAGCTGGCGAGGAGGAAGTGAAGAAACGGTCGAACGTGCGAAAGCAGGCGCGGATAGACGCTTTGCGCAGCACCCGCCGCGCGTTTCACGGCTCGTCCGTCGGTCGAGTCGCAATCCGCACGCGCTCGAAGCCGAGCTGGCCGGCGGCATCCATCACGCGAATCACAGACTGCATCGGTGCGCCGGCATCCGAAGTGATCACCATCGGCTGTTCGGAATCGTTCCGCGACGCATCCTGCAGCGCGTCACGCACCGTCGCGATCGCTCGATCGGCCAAGGGCTGCCCGTTGACGGCGTAGTCGCCCTCCGCGCTCACGATCACCTGCACAGGCTCTTGGGGCTCTGCGACAGCTTCTGTCTCCGCCTCGGGCAACTCCAGAGACAATCGACCCTCCTGTACGAAGGTCGTCGTGACCATAAAGAAGATGAGCAGGAGAAACACGACGTCGATCAGGGGTGTCAGGTCAACGGACATTTCCGGCGCGCGGCGCCGTTGAAACTTCATTCCGTCAAGGCGCCCGACGACGGCCGGGGCGCTTGAGGCGTCTGCGCCGGCACGCGGCTCTGCACCGCCCGCTCGTCATCAGCGTTCAGCAGTTCCACGAGCTTGTTTGCCTCCTGCTCCATGGTGAGCACAAGATCATCGACGCGACGGGTAAAGAAACGATGAAACGTGAGTGCGGGAATCGCGACGCTGATTCCCGCCGCCGTGGTGATCAGCGCTTCCGAGATTCCGCCTGCGAGCTGGTTCGGATCACCCGTGCCCTCGAAACGAATCACATTAAAGACTTCGATCATGCCGATGACGGTGCCAAGGAGACCAAGCAGAGGCGCAATGCCCGCGACCGTGCCGAGCGCAGTCAGGTAGCGCTCGAGATCATGCAGCACCTGCCCCGCAGCCTCCTCGACGCTTTCCTTCATGGCCCCCCTTCCTCGCCGGTGGTTGACGAGCACGGCGGCAAGGATTTCCCCAAGCGGAGAACCCATGCGCAACTGCTTCAGGCGCTTACTGTCGAGCTCATCCTTCTTCAGCCAACCCCAAACTGTCGCAAGCGTGTGCCGCGGCGCAACACGCGAGGGGCTCAGCGTCCACAGGCGCTCGACGCAGATCGCGGCTGCGAGCACCGAGCAGAGGATGATCGGCGCCATCAGCCAACCACCGGACTGGACGATCTCGAGCACGCGGGTCTTCCTTCAGCAGGCTCGTGGGATGGGCGGCGAATGTATCACAGCACTGCCATTCAGCTGCTGTCACTGCGCCCTCAGAACCGCTCCGCGAGCCAGGGGGTGAGAAACCGATTCTCGGGGTCGTAGCCTTGCCGGCACTCAACGAAGTCACGATGGCGCGGATACAAGTCAACAAGCGCCTCGCGATCTAGCGAGTGGCACTTTCCCCAGTGCGGTCTGCCGCCGTAGGCGCGCAAGATTGGCTCAGCCAGCTCGAACAGCGGCGCCGGATCGCGGCGCGCATCCTGGTGCACCGAGATTGCCGCCACTTCGGCGCCTGCGGTTGGCGAGAGCCAACCCGAGTCGCCCGCGAGAATGCGATACTCGATCGGCCATGGGAGCTTCGGAAATGCATCAAGGAGCGCGGCCCGCAGCTCAGCAAAACACGCGAGTCCCTCGCCCGACGGCACCGAGAACTCGAGTTCGTTGAAGCGCGCTTCACGGGCCGAGGGGAACACTTGCCAGCACGCGCCCCATCGTTCACCCGTATCGCCGAACGGAATCTCATCGAGCTGCGCAGCGTCCGGCACCTCGATCTCGGACAGGGTCTTGGCGATGCTCACGTCTCCCCGCGGGACCCACCAGAATTCGTGATGCCGGTGCTCGTCTGCCCGCGCCTCGAACGCTTCGATGGTCGCCTCCGAGGATTCCATCCAGTTGCGCTCGTGCAGGCCGTAGAGAGGACGGGTGCGCATCTCGATGTGCGTGGTGACTCCGAGCATGCCCATGGACACCCGGGCGGCGTCGAGGGTGTCCGGGTCCTCGATCCGCCGCGGCACGCCGGTCCCATCGACCAATTCCATCGCCGCGACCGCCGACGACAGGCTGCCGAGACCACGTCCCGTTCCATGTGTACCGGTCGCGACGGCCCCCGCCAGCGCCTGTCGGTCGATGTCTCCCTGATTCAGAAGTGCTCGCCCGCGTGCCGCAAGGAGGGGGCCGAGAGCGTGGATCGGCGTTCCGGCGCGGATCCGTGCGACGTCTCCCACGACCGTTTCAAGCCCATGCATCTCTTGGAGAGAAAGAAGACGATCGCCCGGCGCCCAGAACGGTACGAAGGAATGCCCACTGCCGACGACGCGCAGACGTTCATCGGCCGCAAGGCCAAGCACGCAGGCGCTGACGCTGTCTGCGTCCTTGGGACACTGCAGGATTGCATCCGGACACCGAATCGCGCCGGACCAGTTCTGCCATCCGGTCACCAGCCGCAGCCTCGCGCGGCCACCGGCCACAGCTCCATCACATTCCCCCCGCGCGCCGCATAGATCCAGTCATGGAGATTCACCGTGGGATCGCAATGCGAGGTCATGAAGCGCAGTCGATCACCCACCGCGAGATCCGGAGCACCCTCGCGCAGAGACAAGATGCCGTGCTCATCGCCACCGAAGTGATAGCGCACGCCAGATAGGTGCGCGCCTTCAGCCGTGAGCGCTACCGGGCGAGACGTATCGGATGCAAAGGTCTTGATCCCGCCATCAACGGTGATCGCGCCCGCACGCGGTCGACTGACCGCAGTGACATGCACGGTCAATGCGGGCTCGAAGACCTCGAAGCGCTGCGCGTTGCCGAAGTGAAGCGCCGCGTACTCCTCGTCCATGAACGCATAAGACCCACACTGGAGATCGGTAAACCCCGCGCCGTTTTCCAGCGGGCGGGAATCAATGTCGTGCGTCCCCGTGCCGCCGCCGGTGAACACCGTGACCGGATGCCCGTCTGCTTCGATGAGTGCAGCGGTCTCTCGCCCGGCGGCGAGGGCCAAGCGTGCACCATCGATGCGCTCGTCGTGCCCTTGAAGATGCTGCAGCTGCCCGGAATATTGCTGCAGGCCTGCGAATCGAACCCCGGGCGTCCGGGCAATGTGCCGCACCAATTCGAGAGCGGGCCCGCCCCGCGCGATGCCAGTTCGGCCCATATCCGGATCCAGATCGACAATCACCGTGAGCTCGATCCCGGCCGCGCTCGCGGCCGCACCGATGCGTGAGACGACGGCTGCATCGTCCACGACCGACCACACCTCATGGCCTGCGGCGACCAGTTCAACGAGGCGGCGCACCGCACCGGCCGTAACCACAGGCGAAGTGATCAAGATACGGTCGATGCCCGCGGCGGCCATGACTTCCGCCTCCGCGAGCTTCGCCGTGCAGATGCCCACGGCCCCACGTTCAAGCTGACGCTTCGCGACCTCGGGGCACTTGTGCATCTTTGCGTGCGGCCGCAGCCCGACGCCACGGCGGGCAAGGAAATCAGCCATGTGGTCGAGGTTGCGCTCGAGCGCATCGAGGTCCAGGACAAGCGCCGGCGTTGGAATCTCCGCCACCGGAACGGGTGCCTGGAGCACAACGGTGTCCCTCGCCCGGCGGGTCTGCGCGCGTAGATGTGCGTCGAGCTCTGTCTGCATGAAAAAGACCCTTCCGCAATGCTTGGATAATCCGGGGCCAGGGTGTCGACATCAACCCGTAACCCTTTCATGTATGAACGCACGGGCATAGACTCCGCGCCGCCCTGGGGGCTCCGGATCCGATCATGGCCTCGCACTTCGACGTAGAACTCTACGAACAGGAACTTCGTACCGGCCATTTGCGGCTGCGCGCGGCCCGCGGTGGTCGCGCAGTGGAGGTAGAAGGGCTGTCTCTCGGCAGTCGATTCGAACCACTGTACTCGCGCGCACACGGACGGCCCGTGGGTCATCGCGCGGTGCTCGAAGTATGGCTCGGGCAGGAGCGCCTCGGTGCCGACCGCGCGCGCAATGAACTCCGCGAGCGGCGTTGCGAGGACCGCGCTCGTGCGCTCAGCGCCGGCCTGCACATGGGCAACTACGCCGAACAGGAAGATCGGGGCTGGCTGCTTCTGGGGCTGCCTGACGAGGTTGTGCGCTATCCGAGCCTCTGGCCACCCCTGCCGCAGGATCTTTTCTCCAGCGCTGGTTACGCGCCGCACCATATCGTCCTTGAAATCCGTGCGGAAGCGGCCGGCTCCGAACAGGCCGCCGACTTCGTGCGCTATCACCGCGAGCTCGGCTTCGCCGTCGCACTGTCCGAATTCGGCGATCGATATGCGGATCTGTCGCGAATCTGGAGCACTCGGCCGGACATTGTCAGCATCTCGCCGCGCGGTCTGAGCGCAGGCGCAGGCGATCACTTCCAGCGCGTGCTGGGAGCGCTCGCGCGCGTGCTTCATGAGTGCGGCGCCATGGTCGCCGTGCGCGACGTGGACGATCCGGACACGCTGAATCGGGTACTGGGCACGGACGCGGACCTCCTAGAAGGTACCCGTGCAGATGCGCTCTCGGACCCCGGGCTCAGCCAGCCTGCGGCAGGCGCGCTTGGCGGACTGCGCGAACGCGTCGCCGCGTGCAGCAACGCCATTGCAGACGGAGACGTGTTCGAGGTGGCCTGCGAGGCACTTCTAGGCGAAGAAACCGTGCTTCGCTGCTATCTGCTGGATGGCCAGGGCACTCAGCTCACGGACAATCTGTCACGCATCGGACAACGCTCCGATCCGCGCTTCTGGCCGCTTGCGAACGCGGTCGGCGCAAACTGGGCGCATCGCCCCTATTTTCGCAGCGCCGTCGCCCATCCGGGCCAGGTCATGATGACCGAGCCGTATTTTTCCCTCCCCGATGGCCACCACTGCCTGACCCTCGCCATCGCGTTCGAGGACGAAGGACAGCGGCTGGTGCTCTGCTGCGACGTCGCTGAAAGCAACATCAGCCCCTGAGCGAGCAGACTGGCAGCCTTCCCATCAACCTCCATACAGATGCTTGAAGACGTGGTTGGTGGCTTCGACGAAGCCTGGGACGGAACCGCAGTCAAAGCGCTGCCCCTCGAACTTGTACGCCATGACACAGCTCTCGTTTGCCTGAGTGAGCAGCGCGTCGGTGATCTGCACCTCGCCGTTCTTGCCCGGCGGCGTACGTTCGATGATGTCGAAGATGTCGGGCGTAAGGAGGTAGCGCCCGATGACCGCAAGGTTTGAAGGGGCGTCCTCGGGCTTCGGCTTCTCGACCATATTGGTCACGCGAACAATGTTGTCGCTGATCGCGTCGCCCGCAACGACGCCATAGGCGCCGATGTCTTCCTTCGGAACCTCCATGACGGCGACGATGCTGCAGCGGAACTGACGGTAGAGCCGGACCATCTGGGCGAGTACGCCGTCGCCGCCGGTATTGAGGCAGAGATCGTCGGCGAGCACGACGCCGAAGGGTTCATCCCCCACCAGGCGCCGCCCCATGAGAATCGCGTGGCCCAGCCCTTTCATCTCGTTCTGGCGCGTGTATGAAAAGGTTGCATCGTTCATGAGGGCGCGGATTCCCTCGAGCAGATTCTCCTTGCCGGAGCCGGCAATCTCCTGCTCCAGCTCGTAGCTGATGTCGAAGTGGTCCTCCAATGCACGCTTGCCGCGTCCGGTCACGAAACAGCAATCCGTCAAACCCGCCTCCACCGCTTCCTCCACGCCGTACTGGACAAGCGGCTTGTTGACGATGGGCAGGATTTCCTTGGGCATCGCCTTCGTCGCAGGAAGAAAGCGAGTGCCGTAGCCGGCGACAGGGAAGAGACATTTCGTGATCATGACGCGCTCCGAACGTTGTGAGGGTCGGTTTCGGACACGGATCGAGAGCCCCGCCGACCATGTTGCGTGGGTCAACGCCGAGCACGGCGCTCGGCTAGGCGTGAAGCAATACGATGCAAACACGCGCACCGCGTGCACTGTCCGCATCATCGAACGCAAAGTCGAGACCTGCATGCGACATCACCGGAGGGTCAGCGACAACCGCGCGCAGCGTCACGAGTGCCTGCGCTACCGCCAAGCATTCGCCGGCTGTGAACCTCGCGTATGGCCGGAAGGTGGGCAAGCGTCCCGCCATGGGCAAGTGCATCCTGACCCTACGCTCGCCGCCGCACCGGGAGCGGACGGCGATGATCGAATCAGGCGATGTGCACGTCACCGCATTGCTCGTCACGACCGCGCCCCCGGCATCATTCACGGCCGCAGCAAGGTCTGCGCCCCGATCGGCGCTCGGGCGCTGATCACCCAGGCAGACTTCTCAGGACGCTTCGTGGCAGCGCCTGTGGGCGCGCAACACGTCGATAACACGTGCGTGGGGATTGGCTGCTCGCCAGATCGAGGATCAGAAGCGCCCGCGGACCGTAGCGGGGCTCGAATGACCGCCATCCAGCATGCAGCGGAGGTGATGGCAAATGAGCCGACGCGCATCTACCGGGCGGTCGCTCGCGGGCAGACGCTTCGCGGCCCGCATGGCCAGGCGAAAATGCTTGTCCTCACTCATGCCCTTGCGCGGGTGCCGCTTCCGCGTTCCCGCGGCGGGTATCGCAGCATCCGCACTGGCAGGTGCGCCGTGAACTGATGGCAGATCGTCGAAGAGGTCTACGTTGGTCATCACGAACTCCCGTCGGAGTGGATGGGCATACAGTATCAGAACACTGTATGCACATCCACGCCCGGATGCACCCATAGGATCAGGCAGCCGCGCCAGCCTGCTGGCGGGCGCTGAACACCAGGGCACCCTCTTCGCCAAGATCGACTTCGATGGTGTCGCCCGGGATGAACCGGCCGGCAAGCAGCGCTTCCGCAAGTGGATTCTCGACCACCCGCTGCACGGCCCGCTTCAATGGGCGCGCACCGTACACGGGGTCGAAGCCAGCCTCGGCGAGCACGTCCAGAGTCTGCTTTGACACGACAAGGCGGATTTCCCGATCCAGCAGGCGCCCACGGAGCGATGCCAGCTGAAGGTCTGCGATGCGCCGAATCTGCGCCTGCGTAAGTGGATGGAACACGACCGAGTCGTCGATTCGGTTGATGAACTCCGGCCTGAACACCTGCTCGACCTCACGCATCACCGCATCATGAACCTCGTCCTGACGGTCCTGACCGGCGAGCTCCTGGATCCGGTGCGAACCAATGTTCGAGGTCATCACTAGGACCGTGTTGCGGAAGTCCACCGTTCGGCCCTGCCCGTCCGTTAGACGCCCATCATCGAGCACCTGCAGGAGCACATTGAAAACATCCGGGTGCGCCTTCTCCACCTCGTCCAGAAGAATGAGTGAGTAAGGCCGCCGACGTACGGCTTCGGTCAGGTAGCCGCCTTCCTCATAGCCGACGTAACCAGGCGGTGCGCCGATCAGGCGGGCGACGGAGTGCTTCTCCATGAACTCGGACATGTCGATACGAACCAGGGACTGCTCGGAATCGAAGAGCACCTCGGCAAGCGCCTTGCACAGTTCCGTCTTGCCTACGCCCGTCGGACCCAGGAACAGGAAGGAACCGTTCGGGCGCTGGGGGTCGGCGAGCCCTGCTCGCGACCGCCGTACCGCATTCGCGACGGCCGTGACCGCTTCGTTCTGTCCGATCACGCGGGCGTGCAACGCTTCCTCCAGCCGCAACAGCTTGTCTCGCTCACCCTCGAGGAGCTTCAGGACGGGCACGCCCGTCCATTTCGAGACAACCTCTGCGATCTCTTCTTCCGAGACGCGATTTCGGAGCAGGCGATGTTCCGAAACATCACCCTCCTCGGCCGTCGCCAGACGCTTCTCGAGCGCAGGGATACGCCCGTACTGCAGCTCGGACATGCGCGCGAGATCACCCGCCCGGTGCGCCGCCTCCAGGTCGAATCGAGCCTGATCGAGCTCTTCCTTGACCGCGGTCGCACCCTGGAGCGTGGCCTTCTCGGCGGTCCACACCTCTTCAAGATCAGCGTACTGACGCTCCAGGTCGGCAATGGACGTCTCGAGATCCTTCAGACGGCGTCGAGAAGCGTCGTCTGTTTCCTTGCGCAGCGCCTCTGCCTCGATCTTCAGCTGGATGAGCCGACGCTCGAGGCGATCCATTTCTTCAGGTTTGGAGTCCATCTCCATCCGAATTCGGCTGCCAGCCTCATCGATCAGATCGATCGCCTTGTCAGGCAATTGTCGATCCGTGATGAAGCGATGCGAAAGGCGCGCCGCGGCCACGATGGCCGGATCAGTAATACTGACGCCGTGATGAATCTCGTAGCGCTCCTTCAGACCGCGAAGGATCGCCACGGTGTCCTCCAAACCCGGTTCCTCCACCAGCACTTTCTGGAATCTGCGCTCGAGCGCCGCGTCCTTCTCTATGTGCTGCCGGTATTCGTCGAGGGTGGTGGCCCCTACGCAATGCAGTTCCCCGCGCGCGAGGGCGGGTTTGAGCATGTTGCCGGCGTCCATCGCACCTTCGGCCTTGCCTGCGCCGACCATCGTGTGGATTTCGTCAATGAAGAGGATCACCCGCCCCTCTTCTTTTGACAGTTCACTGAGCACGCCTTTCAGACGCTCCTCGAACTCGCCTCGATACTTGGCACCCGCAACGAGACTGCCCATATCGAGTGCCAGGATGCGCTTGTCGCGCAGCCCCTCTGGCACTTCGCCGTTGACGATACGCAGCGCCAGTCCTTCGACGATCGCCGTCTTGCCGACGCCCGGCTCGCCGATGAGCACCGGATTGTTCTTGGTCCGGCGCTGCAGCACCTGAACCGTGCGACGAATCTCGTCGTCGCGGCCAATAACCGGATCAAGCTTGCCTGCCTCAGCCCGCGCGGTGAGGTCCACGGTGAAACGCTCGAGCGCCTCACGCTGATCCTCGGCGCCGGGATCCCCGACGCGCTCTCCGCCCCGCAAGGCGTCGATCGCTGCCTCGAGTTGCCGGGCTTCGAGACCGGCCGCCTTCAGCTCAGAATCGAGTTCTGCGCCGCCCTCGCAGGCTGCAAGAAGGATCAGTTCGCTCGAGATGAAGCTGTCTCCGCGCCGCTGCGCTGCCCGGTCCGCGAGATTCAGAAGGCGGACCAGTCCCGGGCTCGCTCCGACCTCTCCTGTGGGATTGGTGACGCGCGCCGCCTGATCGATGCGCGTTGCCAGGGCGCGTCCGAGCACATCCGCACGGCCACCCGCACGTTCGACGAGCGCGCGAGCGCCGCCGCCGCTCTGCTCAAGGAGGGTCAGCAGCAGGTGTGCAGGTTCTAGCTGAGCGTGATCCCGACCCACCGCAAGCGACTGCGCATCAGACAGGGCGCTCTGGAGTCGTGAAGTCATTCGGTCCATCCGCATGGGAAGTCCCCTTCGTAAACCGTCTTGGTTCAATGAGTGCGGTCACGCACACCGGATTTCAACGGGCGGGCAACGGAGCCGGCAACGAAGCGCCTCGAGAAAACGGCGGCTCCAGGGTGCACGCGCTTTGACCGAACCCGGGCCTTGCCGGCTGGCCGCGACTATCGCAGAGCGCCCTATGAGCGCCAGTGCTTGCCCGCAGCGCATCACCCCGCCACACATCCAGACTTCGCCTGGGAGGGTTCTAGCCGCCTTGCGAGGCGATCAGTAGACTCTGGTCTCCCCCCTCGGGATGCCTGCCGACATGGTTTCTGCCACCTTCGACGACGAGATGCGTACGGGCCGCATCGTCCTCCGCCCAAACCGATCCTGGACTTGGCGCGCGAACATCATTTTCCTCTCCATCATCACCGCGCTGTCGGTTGTGATCGGTACCAGTTTCCTGCTTCGCGGCTACTGGATGATTCTCCCCTTCAATCTGCTTGAGATGAGCATCCTCGGCGGCTGCCTCTGGTACTGCGTGCGACGAACTCACCGGCAGGAGGTGCTGACGTTCACGGCTGACGAGCTGCGTATCGAAGCCGGTAACGAGCGCCCGAAGACGCGCCACGTGTTCAAGCGCCTGTTTGCACGCTTCTTCGTGCGCAGGCCTCGCCACCCCTGGTACGGCACGCGCGTCGCGGTCCGTAGCCATGGCCAGGAGATCACGATCGGCGACTTCCTCAACTCCGACGATAAGAAGCTGCTCGTCAGCGAATTACGGCGGATGGTCGACTCGTTGGCCGAGGAATCAGTCGAGCGCTGAAGCGCCGCTGGGGAACGCCAGCTCCACCACCCGGAGCGCATGGCTCGCCACGACGCCATCTCCCCGGGCGCATCGCTGCGCCAGAGCAAGCGCCCAGTTGCGCCCGAGACCCACTGCTCCGCGCCTACGGCGGCCCAACGTTCCACCACATCAGGGTGTGGGTGACCGAAGGGGCTTGGCACGCCCGCGGCGAATACGACATGGCGCGATCGCGCGTATCGTACCCAGGCACTGCCTGAAGACGAGCGCGAACCGTGATGACCCGCAATCATCAGCTCGGCGCCCTCGATCTCCGGCGCCAGGCGACGCTCGACATAGTGATCAACATCTCCCGGCAGGACAGCCGTGACGCCCGACGCGGCCCGTATGCGCAGTACGCACGAACTTCGATTGCGCGACGCGGCCGGGGCGAGGCTGCGGTCTGGCCAGAGCACATCGAACGCAACGCCGTCCCAGCGCCAGGAACGTGGGGCGCGACAGCGCGCCTGTGTGTGTCGGATCGATGCCGGCCCGAGAATCTCGCCAGCGGAGACCCGGGCAAGCACGCTTTCCAGCCCCCCTGCATGGTCGACATCCGCATGACTGATAATCACGCGATCGATTTGCGCGGTACCGAGCGCCGCGAGCGCGGGCGCGACGATTCGCCCACCCGCATCTACCTCGGGACCGAAGCGCCCGCCCGCATCGAAAAGCAGCCTGTGGTTCGCAGTGCGCACGAATACGGCGAGACCCTGACCGACGTCGAACACGTGAACCTCGAAATCCCCCTCTGGCGGAGAATCGTGCGGCGAAATCATCAACACCAGCGTAAGCGCCAGAGCCGCCGCTCGCGTGCGACTTGGCACGGGGGCAAACACGGCAAGCGCCAGGGCGATCAGGACAGGCATCAGCCACAGGGGCGTCGCCTGCAGGGCAAGCGGTATCCCCGCATCCGATGTGAGGTCGACTGCCAGATCGAGCATGTCCCCAAGCGGCTTCAAGACCGGCGTAGCCGCTCCAGGCAGCACAGCCTCTACTCCGAGCGCCAGCAGGCCGATCGGCAGACCGAGCCCGGCGACCACCGGCACGAGAAGTACGTTCACGGCCGGACCCAGGAGCGGAACCCACCCGAAGGTTGTGAGCAGCACTGGAGCAAGCACCACTGTGAGCACGGCCTGTGTCGCCACTACCCTGAATCGCCCCCCTTCCACCGCCGCGCCGAGCAGCGCCGCGACCGCGATGCATGACAGCCAGAATCCAGGGGAAAGGATCGCAAGGGGATCTGCAGCCACCAGCAGCGCCGCGGCCGGCAGGAGGCGCTGCCAACCCGAGGGCGCCCGCGCGCGCATTTCCGCAAACAGCAGGATCACGAGCATGAGTAACGCGCGCTGCACCGGCAGACCGAAACCGCTCAGCCAGGCAAACGCGCCCGCGCCAAGGAGCGCCCAGAGGCCTGCCGCGATGCCACCGCGTTCGATTCCCAGCACTCGGCTGAACACCAGGAAGAAGCTTGCGAGCAACGCAAGATGCAGTCCGGAAACCACGAAGAGATGCGTAAGCCCCGCCATGGACAATTGATGCCAGCGCCCGGCACCCAGTGCGGCTCGGTCCCCCAGCAGCAGGGCCCGCAAGAGATCGTCGCCGTTCGAACCAACGGCTGCGATGCGGCTGGATAGCGTTGCGCGCACCGCGTCGACGCCATGAGTCGAGAACGCGTTCCTGGCTGGCACACCATGGACCCGCTGCATGCCACGCACATAGCCAAGGGCCTCGATTCCGTGCCGCCAGAACGCAAGCTCTCGATCCGGCATGCCTGGATTCTGAGGCGCTTTAGGGGCGCGCAATCGTGCTTGCACCTGCCAGATCTCCCCCGCCAGGAGTACCTGCGGCTCGAAGCTGGACAGGCGTATACGGCAAACCGGCCGGCAGTCTTCCAGCACAAGGTCGAATCGACCCACCCGGCCCTGGTCATCCAGAAGCAAGGGCGCCTCCACGCGGCCCCTGACGTTCACCTCCAGGCGCTCGGCGCCTTCGATGCGACGCTCTTGCTGCCCGAGCAGCGGCGCCGCCAGCAGCAGAGCGCCCACTGCGAGCGCTGCGCAGTCCGCTCGATAGCGGGGCGCTACGCACGCCCCCGTCCACGCAAGGGCCACAATCCAGGGCCCACCGGCGGGGCCGAGCGCGCCGACCGCGCAGGCGCCGAGGAGGAGCGCTGCAGCGAGGCGAGGCCCATTCGCTCCGGAAGGTGGAGGCAACCCGAGCCGGCGGGCACAATACGTGTCCCCTGCCTCCGCCGGCACGAACTCCCGCGTCTCCGGGCGCACTGACGCATCCATGCCGCGCACATTCATCAAACGATATCTGCCCTCCCCAGCGAGCCTCGCAAGGCAGCGAAGCCTCGGCATTCTGGGGTCGGCCATCTCTGATCCTGAGCTCTGGCATCTGAACAGGCGGTCCGTTTCGACTGCATGTGCCGTGGGACTTTTCCTCGCCTTCTTCCCGTTTCCCACGCAGATGCTCCTGGCCGCGGCCACCGCGGTGGTCCTGCGCTGCAATCTGCCGCTCTCGGTCGCGCTGGTGTGGATCACCAACCCGATCACGATCCCGCCAATGTTCTATTTCACCTATCGGGTCGGTGCGTGGCTGCTGGACATGCCTACACAGGTCGAAGGCATTGAATTGTCCATGGACTGGCTCGTGACGCAGGCCGGGCGCGTGTGGAGGCCGCTGCTGCTCGGCTGCTTGCTCTGCGGATGCATTGCGGGAAGCACGGGTTACTTCCTCAGCGCCTGGCTGTGGCGCCGGCAGGTCATCCAGCGTTGGGAACGACGACGAGCCCTGCGTCGTCTGCGCGACAGCTAGCCCTCAAAGACCGTGCAGAGCAGGCGCAGGATCTACGCGCCCCGCCCGCAGGGCTGGATAGCATGCGCCGGCAATGGCCATTAGAAGCGCTGCTCCGGTGATCAGGATCATGTCCGAGGCGAGCAGTACGGACGGCAGCCGGTCGAAGTACGTACCGGCGAGCAGGCGGAAGCCGAACAGCTGCTCGAGCTGGTACATGAGTTCGCCTACGTGGAGCGCCAGCGCCGCACCGAGGGCCGCGCCCAGCAGCGCCCCCGCAACGCCAACGAGGGCGCCCTGAAGCACGAACACGCGAACCACATCACCTCTACTTGCGCCCAGGGTTCGGAGGACGGCGATGGCCCCGCGCTTTTCGTCGACGACCATCGCGAGACTCGCGACGATATTGAAGACAGCGATCGCCACGATCAGTCCGAGCAGCAATCCCATCATGGTCTTCTCCATGCCGACGGCGGCGAAGAGCGCCCCATAGCGATCGGTCCAGTCGCGGACGCGCCACGATGCAAAGCGAGGGTCCTCGCGCAGCGCCGCGGCGACACTTGGCGCGGTGAACACGTCTTCCAGCGCCACGCGCAATGCGATCGGCGTTGAGCCGACGCGCTGCGTGAGCTCGTCCACGTGAGTGAACGCAACAAGATGGTCGGGCTCCGCACCGAGCCGAAACAACCCGCGGACCTCGGCCGCAAACAGGAGGGGCGCAACCGTATCGCCCGTGGCACGCGGCAAAATGAAACTCAGCGTGTCTCCGGGGTAGAGCCCGAGGCGAGCGGCAAGCGGAACCCCGATCACTACGCCTCCCTCAACCTCCAGAGTATCCAGGGCACCCAGCACCATGGCGCCACTGAGGGGCGAGAGCCCATCCTCGCGGCCGGGCTCGAGCCCGACGAGTCCGAGCGGCACAACCCTCGTGCCCGTCGTCACCATGCCTCGCACCTCTGCGTAGCGCGCAACCCCGCGCACGCCCGGCATCGCCGTAATCGCCCGACGGGCGACCTCGAGGGATTCCTCAGAAGCGTCATCCGGTGCTTCCAGCAGAAGGTGCGGAACAATGCCGAGAATGCGCCCGCGCAATTCGGCGTCGAATCCGTTCATCACCGACAAAACGGTGATCAGCGCTGCAACTCCGAGCACGAGCCCGAAAACAGAGATCGTGGAGATGACCGAGACCCCGCGGGTCTGGCGTACGGCGCCCAGATAGCGCAGCGCGATCATGAGCCACGGCCAGCGTGCGATTCCGGCGATCATGCGCCCATTACCGGTCATTCGGGCTGCAGCCGGCCATCCTCGAGGCGGAGCACGCGATCCATGCGCGCAGCGAGGGCGGCGTCGTGCGTCACGATCACGAGCGCCGTGCCGGTTTCTGCATTGAGTTCGAGGAGAAGATCCAGAATCTGCATCGCGGTGCGTGCGTCGAGGTTGCCGGTGGGTTCGTCAGCAAGCAGTACCGCAGGCGCACCGATCAGCGCGCGCGCAATCGCGACACGCTGACGTTCCCCACCGGACAGCTGAGCCGGCCGGTGGTCAAATCGATGGTCGAGACCGACTCGAGCCAGCAGAGCACGGGCCGCGTCCTCGGCTGCCGCGGGCGACAGCCCGCGGATGAGCAATGGCATGGCCGCGTTCTCGAGGGCGGTGAACTCAGCGAGTAGATGATGCATCTGATAGACAAAGCCGAGCTGCGCATTCCGCGCCCGAGCGCGCGCTTTTTCAGACAGCATCGCGACATCGCGCCCCTCCCAATGAACGGTGCCGGCATCAGGCGTATCGAGGCCGCCAAGGAGGTGCATGAGAGTGCTCTTGCCGGAGCCGCTGGTACCGGTAATCGCCATGCGCGCCCCCGCATCCACGCGAAGCGCAACATCCGTGAGCACAGAGACTTCATCACTGCCCTGAAGGAAGCGCTTGCACAGCCCTGTAGCTTCTACCGCTGCACGCTCACTCATGACGCAGTTCCTCCGCAGGCTCCACCACGAGGGCGCGACGCGCGGGCCACCACGTCGTTGCAAGGGCAATCGCGAATGCAACAAGACCGACGAGTGCAAGATCGCCCGCGCGCACCATGATCGGCAATTCACGCACGAAGTACTCGGCCAGCAAATCGCGCCCGAGCTGACGCTCGATCAAGCCGACGATATGGGGCAGCCCCTGTGCCGCAAGGGTGCCGATGGCCAGCCCTACCGCGATGCCTGCAACGGCGATGAGCAGTCCCTGGTTCAAGAAGACTGCGACCAGTGCACGCGGCGCGAGGCCCAGGGTGCGGAGGATGGCAATGTCGCCGCGACGATTGCGAACGACCATCGTCAGCATGGACACGACATTGAAGGCCGCAACGGCGACAAGCAGGCTCAGCAGCACGAACATGATGCGTTTCTGGAGGCCGATGGCAGCGTAGAGGTTGCCGTGGCTGCCGCGCCAGTCATAGCCGCGCGCATCCGGTTCACGCATCCGCGCAAGCAGACCGCGGACGATTTCCTCCGTGGCGAAGAGGTCGCTCACGCGCAGGCGCACCCCTTCGACGGGCCCGGGCACGCGCAGCAGTCTGCGGGCATCCGCGAGATGCACGTAGGCACCTGACTCATCCAGTTCCGTGTTCAGCTCGAACCGCCCGACCACGCGCAGCCGCTTCTGGCGCGGAAAGGCGCCGGCAAAGGTGATCCGCGGATCCGGCATCACCAGCGTCACGACATCGCCTTCAGCGACGCCGAGGGCAGCAGCCAGCTCGACACCGAGCACAACGCCAAACGCGCCCGCTTCGAGCAGTTCGAAATCACCGGAGATCATCCGATCAGGCACGATCGACACGCGGGCCTCGGCGGCCGGTTCCACCCCCGTGAGCTGGATCGCTTCAACGCGCCCGGAAGCCGCGAGCAACGCGGCCCCTCGCGTAAGAGGCGCAACGGCCGCGACGCGCGCATCCCGCGCAGCGAGCGCGGCCACACCCTGCCAGTCCTGCAGGCCAGCCGGAGCCACGATGATCGCGTGCGGCAGCGATCCGAGAACCCGCTCGCGGAGCTCGCGATCGAACCCGTTCATCACCGACAGCACGATAACCAAAACCGCCGTGCCAAGGGCGAGTCCAGCCCCGGCGATGAGCGTGACGAAGGAAAGAAAGCCGCTGCGCGCGGAGCTGTAGCGCAGGGCGATGCGGAGCGGGAGACTCAAGAGCGTGCGGCGCGGCGCTCAGCCCTTCATGGCGTCTCGGACAACAGGAGTGGGCGCGTCGGTCGGCGCCTCGGCGGTTTCAGCCTCGCATGCCTCCGGGCGGCCGCCGCAGAGCTCACAGACTCCGTCCTCGCCCATCATGTTCAGGCCACCACAGGTGCCGGCGATAGGTTTGCGGCCAAAGATGACGCCAATTGCCATGGCGGCGACGAGCAGCAGCATCACGGGAAAAACAACAAGAAAGAGACTCATGGCTGACTCCGATGGGCGATGAAGGCGCTGGAGGCGATTTCCTCAAGCCCGTCGTCGCGGTACAGCAGGAATGATACCGGCAGGTCCTCCGCTTCCGCGATGGCCAGTCCCCTTTCTGCGCCGGCGACATTAAGCGCCGTCGCCCATCCGTCTGCCCACATCGCCGAGGGATGGATCACGGTGACAGAGGCGACATCGTGCGCGACCGGTCGGCCCGTTTGAGGATCAATGGTATGCGAGTAGCGAACACCATCGACCATGAAGAAGTTCCGGTAGTCCCCGGAGGTCGCAACTGCGCCCACAGGCAGGCCGACGGCCTCCCGCGCCACGCCGCGTCGATTCGCGTCCGGAACTTCGATCCCCACCTGCCAAGGCACGCCGCGGGCATTTCGCCCGCGTGCGCGCAATTCGCCACCGATCTCGGCGAGGTAGCGCTCCACGCCCGCCGCTTCGATCAGATCAGCCATCACGTCGACGCCGTATCCCTTCGCGATCGCGGACAGATCAACGTACAGGCGCCCGTCCTTGCGCAGCGCCGGCGGGTCAGTGCGCATCTCCAGGCGCGCGAAGCCCGTCCGTGCCATAGCCGCGGACACCTCCACGTCAGCAGGTACAGCGCTGCGGTCTACGATCTCGCCGGGGCCGAAGCCCCAGAGGTTCACCAGCGGACCCACCGTCGCATCGAATGCTCCATCTGTCCGCTCGGAAAGCGCTGCGGCGGTTGCCACCACCTCGAGCAGCTCTGGGTCCACCGGGTACCAGACGTCCGGAGGGGCCTCATTGAACTGCGATAGCTGAGACCCCGGGTCATAGGTCGACATCAGCGCATTGACAGCGGCGAGGCGCTCCTCGATCGACATCTTCAGGGCTTGGGCGTCGAAGCCATCGGGCGGGGCCGCGATACGGACGCTCCAGCTCGTGCCCATGGTTCGGCCATCGAGCCCTACAAGCGGGGGCTCGGGCGGTGGCGCATCGGCACAGCCCAGGAGGAGTGCAAACAGGCAGGCGGACAGCAGTGCACGCATCAGCGAGCACCCTCGTGGGCGCCCGGCGTCCAGCCCACGGGCGCAAGCGCCTCTTCGGCAAAGGCTCTGGGCGTGTCTTCGAGCTCGGTCGCGAGCGTATCGTTCCAGCGATTGAGGAAGCCGAAAAGCGCGATCACCGCAACCAGCTCCGCGGCGGCGCTGTCGTCGAAGTGGCGACGAAGTTCTGCCATGGCCATATCGTCCACCGCGCTGGGGGCCTGCGCCGAAGCGGCGGCCACCCGCAGCGCCGCCCGCTCCGGCGCGTCGAACCAATCCGATTGCTCGAAACGCCACAAGGCTGCGAGCTTCTCGGCGGACACGCCGAACTGCTCGTGGGCGCGGTGAGCGGTATGCGCCTGACAGTAGCGACAGCCAGCCGCCTGCGAAGCCATCACCGCAACAAGCGCCTTGAGTGCCGGATCGACTCCGGTGGAACCCCAGACGACCCCGGTCAATTGCGCGAATGCCTGCGGCAAACCGGGCACCCGGGCCATCGTCGCCATGCTGTTGGGCCTGAAGCCCATGTTCTGCTCGACGAACGCCATGAGGGGCTCGAGCTCGGCGAGCGCATCGCTCGGCAGCGGTTCCAGACGAGCCATTGATTGCTCCTTCCATGCGCAGGGTCGCGACCATACCGCTTCGCCCTCCTAGGATCATCGCATTACACTCGCGCGCCGTGGACTTGCTGGTGAGCCTGTCGGACCATTGCCTCGTGAACACTGATATCTGCCGAACAGGGCGTCACGGATGGCGCTGCGCAGCGCGCGGGATCAACCGGACCACCGTCTGGGCCGGCGTCTTGCTCTTCGTCCTTGCAGGCCCCGCGATTGCCGCGCAGGAGGGTCTTCGAGCCATAGAATCACTCGCGGAAGCAGGCAGGTTCGAAGACGCCCTCGCGCAGCTCGAACCGCTGGTAGAGGCGAACCCCGACGTCCCTGAACCACGCTTTCTGCTCGGCAATATCCTGACCGGCCTCGGTCGCTACGACGATGCGATCGACGTCTACGTCGCGTTGACCCGGGACTTTCCGGGCCGACCGGAACCGCACAACAACCTTGCTGTCATCTTTGTGGAGCAGGGCCGCCTCGAGGAAGCACGCACGGCCCTTCTCGCAGCCGCACGCCTCCGCCCAGGCTATGCGCGTGCGCGCGACAACCTCGGCGATCTCTATCTGCTCATGGCTGACCAGGCGTACGCCCGCGCGGCCGCGATCCGCGAAGCCGAGCGTGCAACGGGCGGACCCGCCGCAGAAAGTTCGACGCTGCCTCGCGCAGACGCAGAGTTGACCGCTACAGCAGCACCCCGTGCGGCAGGCAAGGACGCTGCGGCTCCGGTGACTGATGCGTCGGCGGCGGCCCTGGAGCAAAGAAAAGCCGACCGGCGCCAGCCCTCACCCGTGTTCGCGCTCGTCGATCGCCGCGAAGCGTTGGCAGCCGTGGAACGGTGGCGCGCAGCCTGGAGCACACAGGACATCAACGGCTACCTCGGCGCCTACGTGAACGGCTACAGCCCAAGCCCCGCCTCGCTCTCCAGCGCGGCATGGCGCGCGCAGCGCCGGGCACGCATCTCGCGACCGGAATGGATCGAGGTCGAGCTTGTGGATCTGGCGCTCGCGGGACGGAGCGAAGACCGGATCGAGGTCACCTTCGAGCAGCAGTATCGAGCCAGCAATTATCGCGATACGACCCGCAAGCGACTGCTCCTCGAGCGCGCCGGTGGCGGCTGGCGGATCACCGAGGAAGTCAGCCTGTGACGCGGGCGGTCCCGCTCCTCGTCCTCTCGCTCCTGATCACTGCCTGCACGACGACCAGAACTCCCGGTCCGCCCCCCGAAGCGGACGCACAGGCCACGCTACCGGCTGGCGCGCAGACCGATGCTTGGGCGGCGAAACAACGCGCTGCTATGACCACCGCCGACGAGGTGTTCACGCCCGTGCCGACCATCGAACCCGTCATTGAGCTAAGAGCGACGCCCGCGCTTCGAGCATCGATACCGGAACTCTGCACAGAACTCGGCAATCGACTCGGCAGCGTGAGCATTGAGGCATGTCTCGCCGCAGATCTCGTCCACGGGCCTGCGCGCAGCGCGCGCGGGCGTCCGCTTGCATGGGCCGCGTTTCCCGCCCGCGCCCCACACGCACCGCGCGTGCTGGTCATCGGTGGCATTCACGGCGACGAGTACTCGTCCATCAGCATCGTCTTCAGGTGGATCGAGCGTCTGCGCGACGAACACGACACAACCCGGGCATGGCGTCTGATTCCGGCCTCCAATCCCGATGGCCTGCTCGAGGTCAGGCCGGCTCAACGCATGAACGCGCGAGGCGTCGACCTCAACCGTAACTTCGAGACATCGGCCTGGACGCAGGAAGCGAGACGCTGGTGGACGGATCGAACCGGCAGCGATCCCAGGCGCCAGCCCGGTCCAGCGCCGGCGAGCGAGCCCGAAACGCGCTGGCTGCAGGGCATGCTCAGCAGCTGGCGTCCGGACGTCATCGTGTCAGTGCACGCGCCCCATGCGCTCCTCGACTTCGATGCCGGTGCCAGCGCACGCATGACTGCCCCGCAGAAACTCGGCTTCCTGCAGCTGAGGCCTCTTGGCACCTATCCGGGATCGCTGGGCCGCTATGGCAGCATGGAGCTCGGCGTCCCGGTGCTTACTCTGGAGCTTCCCTGGGCCGGCATCATGCCATCCGAGGCGGAGCAGGATGCGCTCTGGGCCGACCTCAACGCGTGGCTCGGCACGCACCTACCGGCCTCGCCGGAAGCCAGCCGCGAGCCCTAGACGCTCAGCCTTCACGAATTGCCTCATAAAGAATTTCCCAGCCCGAATCGGCTCGGCGCCAGACCTGCTCCTTGCGGACGTCGGAAGAAAAGGAATCCCGCCTGAATCGCTGGCGGAAGGCGATATGCCAGAGATCGGGCGTGGTGCCGTCATAGCGGAACACCTCAAGGTCGTCGATGCGGACGGAAACAGATGCTTCACCAGGTGCGAACTGGCGCCGCGTGGAGAGCCAGGCTTCGAGATCAAGCGTTTCCGTTCGAAAATCCGCGGCGTAACGGCCTTCGAACGCCACCGGATCATTCTCCCAGGCCCAGCGCCACGCTTCGATTTCTCCGTGAACCTCGGCGCGCAGTGCCTCCCATTCACCGGGATTCATCCAGCTTACCGACTCGACCGAGACGACCGGGGTCTGTCCAACGCGGATCCACTTCTTGAGCCCCTGGAGCTGAGCGTTGCTGACCGTCATGCAGCCTTCGCTCGAAAGCGGCGGCCGACTATGTTCGGGGCGCGGCACACCATGAATCCAGATGCCGTGACCGGTCCGCCCCAAGGCACGATCCCAGCCGTTCGGGTAGCTGACCGGAAATGCCCCCGCTCCATAAAGTTCAGGCAGTTCGACGTCTTCGATCCAGCGCGTCACGCGATAAACGCCGAGCGGCGTCCGCAGATCGCCCTCCACCGTCTTCAGATAGCCGGCGCGACCGATCCCCATGTAGTAGTCAGCGATCAGTCTCGGTACGCCATCTGCGTTCTCGAATACGTACAGCCGCGCGTTTTTCATCTCCGCGACGATCGCGATCGGCACAGACGCGGGCATGTGGAGCAAAGCCGCAGGCAGGCGCTGCGCGCGGCTCGGGTCCAGATGGTGCAACCAGCGAACGCTCGCCTCCGAGCGCCAGTCTGCGGGCCCGAAATCACCGGCAAAAGGTGGCGTGAGCGAGTCCGGAATGAAGCCTTGATCGATCGCAGCGAGGTCTGCCCTGAGCACCTGGGCAGCGCGAAAGTGCGGATGCCGCGCCGACAGACGTTCGGCCTCGCTGCGCGCTCCGTCGAGGTCGCCTTCAATGAGGGCCTGCATGACCCTGAGGCTCTCCTGTTCGGGCAGATCCGCGCCAAAGGAGAACGACGCCAGCAGCACCGAAGCAAGCAATGCGATCCGCATCTTCATCGGACCGCGTACTCACGCTGGATGCGCCAGCCGTCCGGGCCGGCGCGCAGCACAAGCACCTTGCGCGTTCGGTCACCGAAGCTGTTGGACCGATAGCGCTGCTGGAACTCCACGACAGCACCATCGAGGCCGAAGCGGCGCACTTCTACGGCTTCCAGCGCGATTTCGATGAACGCCGGCGCTGTGACCCGCTCACGGCGCAGACGTTCCCAGTCTGCGCGCGAGCCGCTCGCAGGATCGAAGTATCCGGGTGCATACGCCGCCAGGTACCCGTCAGCATCCTGTGCGGCCCAGGCGGCAGCCCAAGCGGCGACAAATCGCTCGGGCGCGCCCGGATCAACCGTCGCTACGGCGGTGTCACCCGTTAGCGGGCCTGACAACAGGCGGGCGTCGGCCGGAATCGATGCAAGGGGCGGCGGCGGCGCATCGCTCGCCGGAAGATCAAGCGACGTTCGGTAGGCCTGCAGGGCTATGGCGCGGCGAATGGCTCGGAGGTTCTCGTAGACCTGCCGATAGCCAGGCGCGGTCGCGAGGGCCGCTTCAAGACGCACCACGGCTTCCTCGAGGCGCCCCTTCGCCGCCGCGGCGATCGCGAGTTCGTTCAGCAGCGGTACCGCGCGCACGTCTCCTCGCAGTTCACCGCTCACGAGGGCAAGCGCTGCGCCATCATCCCCTTGCGCGACTGCCCGCTGCGCGCCCGCCACGTCCGGCGCCTCATCGCCGGCGCGGGCAAACGAAAACGCAAGGAGGAGAAGGAGCGTGCTGGTCGATCGAGTGAGCGAGTGTCCGTAGAGCTTGTTCATGCGTTCCGTGATCCGGCACGCCGCAGAAAGCGGACGGCGTGCCCGAATTGTATGCGCGCAGCAAAGGTCGTGCAGCCTGGCCTCGACGGCGCATGAAGAGCGCGCGAGAATCCGCGCTCCCTTCCGCGCGAGCGAACGCAATGAAGTCCCGGTCACCGCTCGCACGACTCCTTACCTATCACCGCCGTTACGCCCTCGCATTCTGGCTTGGCATGGGCGGCCTGCTGGTCGCACGAATCTTCGAAGCCCTGATACCGGTCTACCTGCGCGACGGCATCGATCGGGTCGAACAGACGCTCGACGGGACACTCTCGGACCCGGCGCTGCTCACGCCCGCCGTCGCGATCCTCGCCTGCGTCGCCGCCCGCTATGCGTTCATCATCGTTTCCCGCCGCGTGATCCGGCGCATCGGTGTCGTGATCGCCTACGACCTGCGCAAGCGGGTCTATGCGCATCTGCAGCGTATGGGGCCCGCCTTCTTCCAGCGGCACCCGACGGGTGATCTCATGGCGAGGGCCGTCAACGACATCCAGCTCGTTCGCCAACTCATCGGCATGGGCCTGCGGACAATTCTTGTACTGCTGTTTTCCGCGGCGACGGGGCTTGGTTTCATGTTCGCCCTCGCCCCGGACCTGGCCTGGGTCGTGCTGCCTCCGCTGCCAGTCATCGGCTGGGTGGGCTGGCGGGCTTCGCGCTCGGTGTTTGCGGCGTCGACGGCGGTCCAGGCCGGGTTCGCGAATCTCTCAGAGCAGGTGCAGGAGAACCTCGGCGGCATCCGCACGGTGCAGGCGCAAGTTCAGGAGCAGCGCGAGATCGCGGCGTTCGACGCCGTGAATACCGAGTACGCACAGCGCTATCTGCATCTCGTCCGCCTCAATTCACTGATCCTTGCGACCATGCCATGGCTCGGTGCCTGGTGCGTGCTTTCTCTGATCGTCGTGGGCGGCGGGCTCGTCCGCGACGGTGCGGTCACGGTCGGCACGCTCGCAGCCTTCCTCTGGTATCTGAACATGGTGCTCTGGCCGGTGCGCCAGGCGGGTCAGATGGTCACCCTCTGGCAGCAGGGCGCATCGGCGACCGAACGCCTGTTCGAGATCCTGGATGCGGAGCCCGAGGTCGAAGACGGCCCCTGCACAGCGCTGCCGGAAGCGCGCGGTGCGCTTTCTATCCGCACGCTGCGCTACCAGCATCCGAATGCCGCTCGCCCGGCGCTCCGCGATCTGTCTCTTGAGCTAAAGGCCGGGGAACTCGTGGCTATTACCGGACCGGTGGGCTCTGGCAAGACAACGCTGCTGAAGTCGCTCGTACGCCTCCTCGACCCGCCCCCGGGAACGGTGTTCCTCGATGGTCTAGACGTTCGCGAGTACGCCCTGTCCGATCTGCGGGCGCGGGTCGTTCTGGTGCCGCAGGACCCATTCCTGTTCGCAGACGTGCTCGGCGCGAACCTGTCCTACGACGATCCGCGCCGTGCCGCCCAGGACATCCTGACGGCAGCGGGACGCGCAGACCTAACCGAGACCATAGACCGACTGCCCGAGGGCCTGCGCACCCTTGTCGGCGAGCGCGGCGTCAACCTCTCCGGCGGCCAGAAACAGCGCTCGACGCTGACCCGCGGCATCGTTCAGACCGCCCCGCTGCTGCTGCTCGACGATGTGTTCTCCAGCGTCGATACGGAAACGGAAAGCCGAATCCTTGAAGGCCTGCGCGCATTACGGGCAGGCGCGAGTACGCTACTCGTGACCCATCGCGTGTCGACGGCGCGCACTGCCGATCGCATCCTGGTGCTCGACGCCGGTCGCGTCCTTGGGCTCGGCACGCACGACGCCCTGCTCGAGCACTGCGATGCCTACGCGGAACTCGAACGCAATCAACGCCTGAAGGATCGCGCCGCGCATTCGGAGGCGAACGCGTGAGCGGTACACCGCGCGACCCAGCTGACTACGCTGCCTTCGACGCGGAGCTTTCCGGGCGCGCGTTCGAAGGACGTCTGCTCGGGCGCCTCCTGCATTGGCTCCGGCCCTATCGCGGCATGGTGGTGACGAGCGTCATCGCCGTCCTGGCCGCAAGCTATTTCGCAGTGCTCATGCCGATCGTGGTCGCCCGCGTCGTCATCGACGGCATGCTTGTCGCAGAGCAGTCGGTCGCGCTGCCCGATCTCGGCATGATCGACGTCCACGCGTGGCTGGTCCGGACCTTCGATCTCGACGGCCTGCTCGCGGCCGCACTGCTCTACCTGGCGGTGTCGACGGCGTGGTCCCTCACCATGCATCTCCACCGCATGACGCTTTCGCGCGCGAGCCTCGGCGCGCTTCGCGACCTGCGCCTGGCAATGTTCTCCCACCTGCAATTCCGACCCGCACCGTTCTACGACAACGTGGCTGTCGGCCGCCTGATGACCCGCGTTGCCAACGACGTCGAAGTGCTCTTCCAGCTGCTGGCGGGTTTCGGGGCACTCGTGGGCGAGTTCGTACCCTTCTTCATCGCAGCCGCAATCATGCTCTCCATCAGCGGTGAACTTACGGGCGTGCTGGGCCTGACGCTCCCGCTCGTTGCGCTCGCGACCCTTGCCTTTCGCGCCCGCACGCGCGGGGTGTACCGCGCGATTCGCAACTCCATCTCGCGTCTGAACCAGAATCTGCAGGAAAACATCAGCGGCATAACCGTCGTGCAGCTGCACAGGCGAGAGGGCCGCAACCTCGCTCGCTACAGCGAGATCAACAGGGAAAACCGCGAGGAAGAACAGCACGCAGTGCAGCTCGAGGTGCTGTACGGCGCGTTCATGGATTCCATGGCGCCCGCAGCGCTTGCGGCCATTGTCTGGTTCGGCGGCGGGCAGGCACTGCAAGGCGCCATCACCCTCGGCTCGATGGTGCTCTTTGCCCAGTTCGTAGACATGCTTTTCCGCCCCGTGGTCGCACTCGGGGAGCAGTACAACGTGCTGTTCCGCGCCATGGCGAGCATGGAGCGCATCTTTCAGCTTCTCGACTGGTCAGAGAAGATCGAAGAGCCTGCGGCGCCACGCTCGCTACCCGCCCCGATCGAAGGCCGCGTCCGCTTCGCCGACGTCCGCTTCTCCTATCGTCCGGGCGAAGAAATCCTCCATGGCATCAGCTTCGAGGTGCGCCCGGGTGAAACGCTTGCGGTCGTCGGCCCGACCGGCTCGGGAAAGAGCACGCTCATCCGCCTCCTGTCGCGCTTCTACGACAGCTGGTCGGGCACGATCGAGATCGACGACGTGGACATCCGATCCGTCGAGACCAGCGAATTGCGGCGCAGCATCGGGGTCGTCCTCCAGGACTTCCACGTCTTCTCCGGATCGATCCTGTCCAACATCACGCTCGACGATCCGCAGATCGATCGCGAGCGCGCGATCGAAGCCGCGCGGCTCGTGCATGCGGACGCCTTCATCGAGGCACTACCGGAGGGCTACGACACGCCATTGGCCGAGCGCGGGGCAAACCTCTCGCAGGGTCAGCGGCAATTGCTCGCCTTCGCACGCACCCTTGCCGCCGACCCTCACATTCTCGTGCTGGACGAGGCCACCGCCTCGATCGATACGGAAACGGAGCGGCTTGTCCAGGAGGCGATCGCCACCATCACCGAGGGCCGAACCTCGATCGTCATCGCCCATCGCCTTCAGACGATCGAAGACGCGGATCGGATCCTCGTACTCGAGGGCGGTCAAATCCGTGAGCTCGGCACGCACCGTGATCTGCTTGCCGCCGGCGGCCTCTACGCGCGTTTGCACGCGATGCAGTTCCAGGACTGACCCGCGGCGACGAGTGCTACCATCCGTCGCCGCCGCTCACAGAAGGGGGACAGCATGGCGTTCGTACTCGATGAAGATCAGGCCCTGATTCGCGACACGGCGCGGGAGTTCTGCGCCTCCAGAGCGCCCGTGACGCAATTGCGCACGCTCCGCGACGACGCTGACGCGCTCGGCTATTCCGCCGACACCTGGCGTGAAATGAGCGAACTCGGCTGGCCCGGCATTGTCATTCCGGAGGCCCACGGCGGTACGGGCTTCGGCTGGCAGGCGCTCGGCGTGATCCTTGAAGAAACCGGACGCACGCTCACCGCATCGCCCCTTTACGCAACCGTGCTCCTCGGCGCATCTACCCTGCTCCGCGGTGGCTCCGAGGCCCAGCAGACCGAATGGCTGCCGCGAGTCGCAGCGGGCGAGGTCACCCTTGCACTCGCCCTTGAGGAAGGCCCCCACCACGCCCCCTATGGCAGCGCGCTTACTGCAACCGCGGACGGCGAAGGCTATGTGCTCGACGGCGCCAAGTGCTTTGTCATCGACGGCCACAGCGCGGATGCACTGATCGTAGTCGCGCGCAGCAGCGGCAGCGCCGGAGACCGAGACGGCCTGTCGCTGTTCATCGTGCCGGCAGACGCCGCCGGCATCGAGCGCACGCGCACGACCATGGCAGATTCTCGAAACGCGGCGAACGTGACCTTCAAAGGGGTCCGCGTGGGCGCTGGCGCCCTGATCGGCAGCGCTGGCGATGGCGCAGAAGTGCTCGACGCGGTCCTGGACGGCGCTCGCATCGGCATGGCGGCGGAAATGCTCGGGGCCGCCGCCGAGGCTTTCGAACGCACCGTTGCATATCTGAAAGAACGCAATCAGTTCGGTGAGGTCATCGGCTCCTTCCAGGGCCTCAAGCATCGGGCCGCGGACGCCTTCACCGAACTCGAAATCTCCCGCTCCGTCGTCATGGACGCGCTCTCCGCCCTTGATGAGGGCCGTGACGACGTCTCCAGGCTCGCATCGCTCGCCAAGGCACGCATGGGCGAAACGCTGAATCTGATTTCCCGCGAAGCGATCCAGATGCACGGCGGCATCGGCATGACCGACGAGTACGAAATCGGATTCTTCCTCAAACGCGCGCGGGTCCAGGAAGCAGCCTTCGGCGGTGAGCGATTCCACCGTGATCGCTACGCAGCACTCTCCGGCTACTGAGCGAGGCCACCCGTGAATCTGGCATTCACCGCATCAGAAGAGGCGTTTCGCGCCGAGGTTCAGGACTTCTTCGAAACCTCGCTCACGGACGAACTGCGCGAGGCCGGTCGTCTCATGACGAGCGTGTATTCGAGTAAAGAGCATGCGCTCGCGTGGCAGAAAATTCTGTTCGACCGCGGCTGGCTGGTGCCGTCATGGCCTAGCGCCTACGGCGGCTGCGACTGGAGCCTGACGCAGCGCTATATCTTCGCCTGCGAACGCGCTCGGGCACGCCCGCCTGCGCTCTCGCCCATGGGCCTTTCCATGCTTGGCCCCGCGCTGCTGGGCTGCGGCACCGAGGCGCAGAAGGCGCACTACCTGCCGCGTATCCTCAGCGGCGAAGACTACTGGTGCCAGGGCTACTCCGAGCCGCAATCGGGGTCGGACCTTGCTTCACTGCAGTGCCGGGCAGACGTGGACGGCACGGACTACGTGCTCAACGGCACCAAGATCTGGACGACGCACGCCCAGTACGCAACGCATATGTTCTGCCTGGTCCGAACAGCGCAGATGGATCGGCCACAGCGCGGCATCACCTTTCTCCTTCTGGACATGCGTTCACCCGGCATCACGGTCGACCCGATCGTTTTCAGCTCGGGCGCGGCGACGCAGGCCCAGGTGTTCTTCGAGAACGTGCGCGTCCCGCGCGTGAACGTCATCGGCGACGAGAACGACGGCTGGACCGTCGCCAAGTACCTGCTGGAATTTGAGCGCGGCGGCGGTGCGGCAGCGCCCGGCCTGCTCGAATCAATCGGCAACGCCCGCGCACTCCTTGCGAACGCGCGCGCCGCAGAGGTCGTGGATGCGCGCCTGCGCCTTGACGGCCTCGAGGCGCAGGTCCTCGCACTCGAAGTCGCAGAATTGCAAAGCCTTGCGGAGACCGAACGCACGGGGTCCCCGGGCGCCGCGTCGTCCATGCTCAAGCTGCGCGGCACAGAGCTTTCGCAGGCGATCACCGAAATCGCCGTGGAGGCAGTGGGCTATGCGGGCGCTGTCTATCAGCCGGACGCGACGCGCGCCGGGACGAACAGCACGCCGATCGGCCCCGCTCATGGCGTCACCGCTGTGCCGTTCTATCTGAACAATCGAGCAGCCACCATTTATGCGGGGTCGTCCGAAGTTCAGCGGAACATCATTGCAAAGGCAGTGTTGGGGCTGTGAGCGCCCGCCTCTGGCTCGTCCGCCACGGCCGCATCGAAGCCAACGTCAGTGGCCATTGGCACGGCTCCACAGATTCACCTCTGGATGTCGTGGGCCACCGGCAGATCGAGGCTGTCGGGCGCTGGTTTGCCGGTTCTGGGGTGCGCTTCGAAGCGGTCTACACCAGCCCCCTGCAGCGCACGCGACACACGGCAGAGGCCATTGCGCGCGCGCTCGCACTCGACATCGAGGCCCGCGACGATCTGCGGGAATACGGCATCGGCGTGCTGGAGGGTACGCCCTACGCGGATCTCATGGTGCCTGGCGGTTTCATGGAGCGGATGCGCAACGATCCGCAGTGGGCGCCGGAGGCGGGAGAGTCACTTCGCGACGTCGTCAATCGCATGCGCTGCGCGACGCGCGCGATCGCGCAGGCGCACCCCCATGGTGAGGTGGTGGTCGTAAGCCACGGCGCCGCCATGGGCCTGCTGCTCGGGGAACTGCTGCACGACGACCCCCTCGCCTGGCGCAATTACCACGTCGCCAACTGCAGCGTGACTGAGCTGCGTCTCGAACCGGAAGCGGCGCTCGGCCGATTCAACTGCACGGACCACCTGGACGGAATCGGCTGAACCCGCCAGCGAGAGCCCAACGGGCGGGCACAAAATCGGCCCGGGCGCCCCATCGCCGCGCCTCGCAGCGTATCCTTGCGAGCACACGCCTGCGCCGACCCCCAGGTCGATCAGCTTTCAGGAATCGCAGCCTGTGTGAGCGCCTCAAGGGCAACAGCAACGGCAAGACAGACGGCGTCGAGTGCCGCGCGCTCCCCGATCGCGACTGCCTCGGCGAGAATTTCTTCGCGGGGAATCGCAATTGCAAGCGGATCCGCCAGGGGGGCGAACTGGCCGGCATAGTGTTCTATTTCGGTCGGTTGTTGCGCCAAAGCCGTGGACCCAATGCCAGTTTGTTGTTGCTGACGCTATCGCAGCATTCGTGCCCACCCAGAGGATGATTTGGTTACCAACTGTAATGAGGCCGCTCCCCCAGCCCGCGCGCTTCACGTTGACACCTGAGCCTGAGCGGTCAGGTCCGTATGGGAGCTGGCATATCAAATTGCACTGCGTCTTCGCGCTCTGCAAAGGACGTTCGCATTGAGCGAAATCGAATCTCTTGCCAGCCGAGAGGCGGCGTTCACTCGCGAGGTGGAAACTCATCTCGTACGCAATTATGCAGCCCATCTCGCACACGGCCTGCTCGGGCAGACCGGCTTCCGACTGCTCAACGCCCCCACATTCCTCCCTGCGTATGTGATGCTGCTTTCCGGCGGTTCTGACATAGCCGTGGGTCTGGTCCTGTCCCTGCAGGCCTTCGGCATGCTGATCACGCCAACGATCGGCGCCAACCTCATCGAGCACCGGACGCGCGTGCTGCCCGTGGGCTTCGCCACCGGCGGCATGATGCGTCTCATGGTGCTTTTCATCGCCCTGTCGGGGCTGGTGCTACCCCAATCCTGGGCGCTGCCCGCGGTGGCCCTCTTCGTGCTCGGCTTCGGGCTGTTCATGGGTATGCAGGGAGTAATCTTCAACTTCCTGATGTCAAAGGTGATTCCGGTCAGCAAGCGAGGGCGCCTGACGGGCCTGCGCAACTTTCTCGCGGGGATCACGTCGGCGATCGTTGCGTGGATCGGAGGCGAGTTCCTGATCGGCGCCGAACCGACGATCGCGGGCTACTCATGGACCTTCATGATGGCGTTCGTGCTGACCACGACAGGCCTCGCGATGCTTCTGTTCATGAGGGAACCAGAGCCGCCCACCGTTCGGACGGCAACGCCTCTGGGGCGGCGGCTGAAGGAAGTACCGGCGCTGATGCGGGACGACGCGAGCTTTGCTCGCTACGTCTTCGCGCGCGCACTCGCCACGCTCGGCCGCATGGCGGCCCCCTTCTACATTCTCTACGCCGGCGGAGCGATCGGCCTGTCGGGGTCGACGCTCGCGGCACTGACCATCGCATTCACCTTGTCTGGAACCGTTTCCAATCTCGTCTGGGGAGCCCTTGCCGATCGCTACGGCTTCCGCCTGGCATTCCTCAGCTCCATCGCGCTCTGGGTCGCGTCCACGCTCGGCCTGATGGTCACCGATGGACTACTGCCCACGATCATCGTCTTTGTCGGCATCGGCGCCGCGTTCCAGGGCTTCCAGCAATCAGCGATGAACCTGACCCTTGAATTCGGCCAGCGAGACGACCTACCCATGCGCATCGCACTTGCGAACTCTGGTTCGGAAGCAGCGGGAACCATTGGGCCGATCCTCGGCGGCGTACTCGCCGCATCCTTCGGCTACGGGTCCGTTTTCCTGACGTCGATCTGCTTTCTCACTCTTGGGGGCTGGATGGTCGTCCGCTTCGTCCCCGAACCCAGGCACGCGCCCTGAAGCGAACAGCTGCGGATATGGAAGCTGTCCGCGGCGCCCCGGGTCTTCAGCGCACGATCGCGCGCGGCGCTGTGATGCCCGCGCAGAAGGGGATGACCGAGGGGCCATCGGCAGCGTCTGCAGAACCGTGACCGGGTCGCACTCACAGCGTCCGCCGGGGTGGTATCTTCCGCTGCCGGAGGAAGAGGACTCCCTGTGTCAGAGCACAGCAGTGCGCGTTTGGCCGTCATGTTCACGGCACTCAGCGGCATCGACCAGGTCGCGCGCCATGACGGTGACGCCGCATCCGTTGTTGCCCTGCAGCGCCTGACCGACCACTTGCGCTTTCTCGCAGCGACCAACGGCGGCGAGGTCGTGGACGCGATCGGCAGCGAGCTGTTCATCGTGTTCGAACGCGCAGACACAGCGCTGCAGTGCGCATGTCTCATGCAGAAGGACGTTCATCAGCGCCCAGAACTCCGTGATCCACGCGTTTCGCTCAGCGTAGGCATGCACTATGGCGCGGCCATCCGCAAAGACACGGGCGTTTATGGCGATAGCGTGAATACGGCAGCACGCGTGAAGAGCCAGTGCACGCCTGGGCGCATCCTCATGACCTGGGAAGCGAAGATCACCTTGCCGCAACAAAGCCGCGCGCTCATGCGGCCCTTCGATCGAGTCGTCGTGAAGGGCAAAACGCGCCCGCTGACGCTCTTCGAAGCCCTCTGGGCGCCCGAAGATCTGAACAAGACATCGGTCATCTCCGCCATGATCGACACGGGATACCTGCAGGACCTCACCGCCGACAGCCTGGCGATGCGAGTTGCAGGGGACGTAAAGACGCTCAGCAGCGCCATGACGCCTGTGACCCTTGGGCGAAGTCGCCAGTGCGATGTGGCGATCGATTGCAGCACGGCTTCCCGCCTCCACTGCCGAATCGAACACCGGCGGGGCAAATTCGTGCTGATTGATACCAGCACCAACGGCACCCATCTCCTGCGCTCGGACGGATCGCAGGCGCTGCTCAAGCGCGAGCAGGCCGTCCTCACGGGCAAGGGCCGGTTCGCGCTCGGCACCAATCCCGAACCAGGCGCACTGTGCACCATCGACTTCGAGTGCGATTGACGCACGTAAACGCATGCTGCATCGCCATCTCCTGGGCTGCGGCGCTGGCCATGCTCGAGCGCTTGAGCCATCCGTACAAAAGTCCACTTGCAGGCGCAGGACGCGCCAGCGAAGGATCCTCTCGGATTCCGGCATTGACGGTCATCGAGCACATTCCTCGGACCGCCCGGCTATCGAACGGGGGCGGACGGCTACACTGCGGAAAACGGTGGAGAAGCGTGATGAACGAATGGCACCTTGATGATGCAGGGCTCGCACTCACGACAGCGTCCGAAGCTGCCGCGCAGCGTTGGAATGCACTTCTGGACGACTATGCGATCTTCCGGAGCTCCGTACCGGATCGGCTCCGGGAGCTGCTGGAGGCGGACCCTCAGCTGACGCTCGCCTGGACCGTCCGATCCGCCCTCCTGATGCTCTCCGGCAAGGCCGAGTTTCTGGAGCCGGCGCGCATTGCAGCCGATCGAGCCACAGCGCTTGCCGCCAAGGCAACGCGGCGGGAGCGACGCTACGCGGACGCAGCGGTCGCCTGGGCGGCCGACGACGTTGCGACCGCACGCGGCCTTTGGGAGACCATCCTCTTAGAGGCGCCGCAGGACCTGCTGGCGCTCAAGCTCGCGCAGTTTGCCCACTTCTATGCCGGCGACAGCGACGCCATGCGCCGATCCGTGCTTCAGGTCGCGGATGCCTGGTCAGACGCGAGCCCGCGCTATGGACGCTACCTCGGCACCCGCGCGTTCGCGCTGGAGGAAGCGGGCGATATCGCAGCTGCGGAGCACGATGGGCGCGCGGCCGTCGTCTGGGGCCGCCACGACGCCTGGGCGATCCACGCCGTCGCGCACTGCCTCGAAACGCGCGCTGCGCCTGAAGAAGGCAAAGACTGGATCGACGGCCTCGAAGGCGACTGGTCGGGCGCAGGCACCATGGACGGCCACCTGCGCTGGCATCGCGCCCTCTTTACGCTCGAGGCAGACGGCCCGGAGGCTGTGCTGGCTGATTTCGACGACGGCATTCGCATCCGAGGCTCGGAGGAGTACCTGGATCTGTGCAACGACATTTCCATGCTGCAGCGCCTCGAACTGCGCGGCGTGGACGTGGGCAGGCGCTGGGTCGAGATCGCCGACGCTGTCGAACGGCGCGCGGCCGCGACGACCCTCGCCTTCTGCGACGTGCACTGGGCGCTGGGCTTGGCCGCTGCGGGGCGCGCCAAAGCGGTGCGCGCTCTTCTCGACCGGCTTGCATCTGCCGGCGCATCGATCCGCTCCGATGCTCTCGCCTACCGATTGGCCGCCGCGCCAACCGCCAAGGGCTTGATCGCCTTCCGGTCCGGCGCCTTTGAGGAAGCACTCGAGTTGTTGCTCCGAGCCCGTCCGCACTGGAGCCGTCTCGGCGGGTCCCACGCGCAGCGCGATCTCTTCGCCCAGATACTCGCAGCCACAGCGGCCGGCGCGGGTGAAGCTGCCCTCCTCGCACGCCTGGAAGACGAACGGTTACAGGCGCGCCCCCACGAGCGCACCTGGCTGCCGTCGGCAGCCTGATGCTGCGGGTGGTCAGCCCCGGGGCGCACCACTAGACTGCCGCGCCCGTCCTTCACTTGCGATCCACCGGGACCGAACGTACATGCGCAACGCCGTGATCTACTTCCTGGCCTTTATCGGCGGCTTCACGATCATGTCGATCGAATTGCTCGGCGGCCGCATCCTCGCTCCGTTCTTCGGCTCCAGCGTCTACGTGTGGGGATCCATCATTACCATCTTCATGCTGGCGCTCTCCGGCGGCTATCTGATCGGCGGGCGTTTCTCCCTGCACGCACCGTCGCTTACGCGCTTCGGTCTCCTGTTCATCGCGGGCGCCGTCCTGATCGGCCCACTCCTGCTCGCGGGCACGCCGATCATGGAATGGGTTTTCATCCGTATCGAAGACCCCCGCTATGGCTCCCTGATCGCGGCCACGGCGCTGTTTTTGCTGCCCACCGTGATGCTGGGCATGATCTCGCCGTATTCCGTGCGCTTGCTCGTTCAGCAGACGGAGGAAAGCGGACAGGTGGCCGGATTCCTGTACTTCGTGTCCACCTTCGGCAGCGCCCTCGGCACGCTCGGCACTTCGTTCTATTTCGTACTCTGGTTCGAGGTCGACCAGATCCTGATCGGTCTGATCGGCGCGCTCATCGCCTGCGGCGTACTCGGCGTCGCCGCAGATCGCCTGTTCGAGGAATCCGCATGACCGCCGTCATCCGCACGATCCTGCTGCTCGCTTTCTCGCTTGCCACGTTCGCGCAGGCGGCTGAGGTCATCCACAAGGAGCGTTCGCTCTATCGCAACATCATCGTGCGCGAGCAGGACGACCGCCGATGCCTGCTGTTCACGGTTCGACGATCGAACCGCAACCAGTCGTGCATCGACCTGGAGAATCCGGATCGGCTCGTTTTTCCCTACGTCAGAATGATGTTCTCTGGCCTGCTCGTGAATCCCGAACCCGAGCGCATCCTCATAGTCGGCCTCGGCGGGGGCTCGATTCCGCGCACCTTCCACGATCTCAACCCCGATGCGCAGCAAGACCTCGTCGAGATCGACGAGGCCGTCGTCCGCGTCGCCGAGCGCTTCTTCATGTTCACTCCGAACGAGCGCATGCGCGTGCACGTGCGCGATGCGCGCGTGTTCGTGAAGCGCGCCCTCGCCCGCGGACAGACCTACGACTACGTCATGCTCGACGCCTTCACGGGGGAATACATCCCCGAACATCTGCTCACGAAGGAATTCCTGGAAGAAGTTCGCGGGATCCTCGCCCCGGGCGGCGTGCTCGTGGCGAACACCTTCTCCTCCTCGCGGCTCTACGACCACGAGACCTCGACCTACAAAGCCGTGTTCGAGCACCTCGCAGAGGTCACGCTGCCGACGTCACTGAATCGGATTCTCGTCGCCTACGACGGAGACTGGCCGGTGGATGCGCTCCTAGCAGAGCGCGCAGCATCGCTCGGTAGCGTCATGCGCCGCTACGGCGTCGAAATGGATGCGCTCGCGGAAAACATGACCCGCGAGTTCGAGTACGACCAGACGGCTCGCCTGCTCACCGATCAATACGCGCCGGCAAATCTGCTCTCGCAATGAGCGCTACTGGATGCAGGCGCGGTAGGACAGCGTGAAACTGGGCGCCGATCCATCGAAGCGCCCCATCTGGCCACTCGGCGTGACCACGAATCCCGTGACGTTGTCGTAGCAGCCGTCGCCGTCCGCGTCTTCTGCAGGCCCGGTTCCACCACCATCAAAGAGAAGGTTCACGTCGTCCCCGAAAGCGAACGTGAGGCCCGAGTCGCCGGGATCGAAGCTGATCGAATCCTCGACGTCGAGCGTGGCCGGCACGCTCAAGAGGAGCTGCTCAGGGAAGTTGTCGGTGATCACGACCGACTCCGGCGATGCTCGGCCACGCCCCTGGTTCGAGACGTTCACGTCGTAGCCGACGACGGCCCCCGGTATGCGCTTGAAGTTGCTCGAGTTCACAGGGTCCGAATAGACGACCGGCGAGCTTTTCATGATTAGGAAATCGGGCAATCCCAATTCGAAGGTGCCAAGGTCGGAATCGAAGAGCTGATTGGCTTCGCCTTCCTGGCTGTCGCCCTCCTCCGCTGTCACTGTGAACGTCCAATCGCCTGTCGGCCCGAAAGGCGTCGGCGGCGTGACGTTATCGTTCACCGCGTAGGCGATCTCGAAGGTTTTGGTGGCCGATGTATCGCCAGGGTCCGAGTTGGAAACATCGTTCATCGTCTGAGCGTCGAAGCCGACGCTCGCACCCTGCGCATCCTGGACGGTCACTTTCGCCCCCGCGATGTCGAAGTCACCGAACGGATCCGATACGGACGCTCGCAGGTAGATCACCTCGCCCGGGTCCGTGGCGGTGACTGGAGCGCCCCCGCCGTTCGCAAGCGTGTCGTCGAAAGCCCCGACCGAGTCGACGTTGATCACTGTGGAGGTTGGCAGCAGCAGCTTCGAACGACTGATGAACTCATTAGATTCGTTCGCGGCCTGCATGAAAATCCGGAAGCGTCGATCACCACCGCCGGTGGTCGTGTTCGTAAATCTGACTCGGAGCTGTTCGCCAACAGCGATCGTCTGATTGGATATCGAAAGCGGCAATCCATTCGGATCGCTGTCCGGTAGCGTAATGAGTACCGGGTTCTGATTGGCCGTACTGCCAATGACGACGACGTAATCTGCGCTTCCGATGACGGTAGCGGTCCCGCCCGCAACGCGCTCAACGTCGATCGTGAAGCTCCTGGAGTTGCCATTCCCTCGTTCGATCATCCAGAGCTGGAAACGGAGATCGCCATCAATCACGAGGGGGCGCACGAGCGGCGGTGTCAGATCCCAGAAGTCTGCGTCACCCTGGTCCACCTCCACACGACGCTGCGCTTTTTGCCCGCTGATGTCGAGCAGGGCCCGCCTCAGCCCATCGGGGGAATCGTTATTCGTCGGCTCCGAGTTGTCGTTGTTGATCTGGAAATAGAGCGGCTTGTCGCCTTCCGTGGGTAGTGTCGACTGATCAATGACAAACGTATTCGCCACAAGGTCCGTGGTCGCACCGAGCAACTCAAGAACCGCTGTGTTCTCGACGATGTCACCGGCGCTCGCACCACTGACGTTTGCTCTGAACTGAAGATTCACTGAACCACCGGCCGGAATGCTGATGCCGGACACTGTCCAGCGACCGTTAGATCCGCCAAGCGGATCAAACACGCCGGTTCCGGTGCCCGCAGATACCTCTACGAAACTGGCGCTGTCGAAGATCGGGTCGAGCTCGTCCGTCACCGTGACATTCGAGGCCACCACGCCGGCGGTCTCCGTAAGCGTGATCGTATAGAGCACCGACTCGCCGTTGCCGAGATCCCCGCCGGTCTCATCGACGCCGACCTTTACCGATGTCGAAAGATCCGGCACCACGACGGCGCTGATGACGCTATCGGAGTCGTTGCCGCTAACGTTGTCGAAGTTCACGCCGGAGACGAACGCAGTGTTCGTGAACGACGGCGCAGCGGAAGCAGCAACATCGACCAAAACCGTGATGTCGTCCGGCACCGTCGCACCGTTGGCGAGCCCAAGTGTGTAATCACAGGTGATCACGCCGCCCGTCTCGGCACAACTCCAATCCGTGCCCGTCGCGCTCACAAAACTGACGCCTGAGAGCCCGCTGATGTCGTCGGTCACCGTGATCGTGCCGTTCTCGTCGTTCGGACCATTGTTGGTCACTGACAGCGTGTAAGACGCCTGATCGCCAGCCGTGACGGTCCCTGGGCCCGATTTCGTGACGGCGAGATCCGAAACTGCTGTATTCGTCACGCTGATGACTTCAGCCGTCAGGAAGACTAAGTCGTTACCAGCAGTGTATTCCGTCGAAGCGGAAGTCTCGTTTGTGCCGAGGATGCTGGTCAGGTCGTAGGTATCAACGTCCACGCCGAAAACGTTGGTCAGTCCCTGAGCGCTGATCGTCGAGTTGAAGTCATTGTTGCTGTTATTAACGCCACCGACATTGAACGGATCTCCCGGGACCGGAATAGGCGTTGAATTGAAGGTAATCCCTTCAGTGTCGAAGATCCCGTCGTCGCCCTCCCAGGTGATGACGAGCTGCTTTCCGTCGACGTCCGCCTGATCGGAAGGGGTCAGGAAATTCGTCGGCGTAAGAGTCAACGAAGCGTTGCGGAACTGCTGGAAGCCGTCGAACACGTTGATGACGCGCAGCGGATCGGTTGGGTCTTCGTAGATCACGACAATCGCGAACCCACCCAGCACGCCGTTTGGGCAATGCGGCGCGCCGGTGAAGATCGACAGATCACTCATGGTGATGCTGGTAGAGGCGCCGGCGTTCGAGCCCTGGCCCTGCATCAGCAGCGTGATGTCTTCGAAGCCGCCGTAGAAGTCGATGTTGCTTGTACCGAAGACGAAGCGAGACGTGAAGGTCCTGTCCGCATCGATCGAGTAGGTCGTGCCGTTGATCTGCAGCGTTACGAGCGCGTCGCTGTCGTCCAGTGCGTTCGTCGAACCCGCGTAGTAGAGATACGCCGCGACGATCTCGCTTCGATTCACCGGCAATGCCGGGAGCGTGGCAGTCGCAGTGGTGTTGGGTGTGCAGCTGTTAGGAGCCGGGATGAACGTACCGCCCGTCGACTCGAAATCCAGACTTCCGGCAAAGCTTTGCCGGAGCTCTACGTCGGTGTCCGCGAGAGCGTGCAGGCTCGTCAGCGCGCCAACGCTGACGCACATCAGGATCAGTGAACGTTGCAGAAATACAGGCACTGAGCTGTAGCCGGCCACCCGTTAGAGAAGGTAACGATTGTAACTAGGCCATTAACTATGTGCCGCAAAAGAGATCACTGAACGTACGCGAGGCAAGACAACGTGACGTGCGGCGCGGGCGGCGCCCGCCCGTTGACGCGCCTCGTGGGTGTGACGACAAGACCATCGAAGTTGCCATAGCACCCATTCGAGTCCGCGTCGTCAGGCGGCTAACCGTTAGAAACGATAAACGTGGTCTCGTCTAGGTGGTCGAGGAAAAGGCTGGACGAACTGCCAGTGTCATCATCCAAACCCGCTCGCGTACGAGAAATTGCTGCTCCTAGCCAGGCCGAGGCGCAGCGTCGAAGCAAGACTGTTGGTGCTGACCACCGATCCGTCGTCTACGTGTCCGCGCCCCTGATTAGACACCTGTATCTCGAAGGCGATCACTGCGCCCGGAATCGGCTTGAGATTCTATTCGCCATTCAGAGCATCGGAGTACGCTCATGGCGAACTTCATGATCAGGGAGTTGGGCAACTCGTCCTCGAACGTGCCGACGGCACGGTCGGTGTTCACCTCACCGGTGAAAATCCTCTAGTGCCTGCCCGTCATGGCCACGGTGCCGAAATTTGTCTCGTCGTCGTCTGCGGCAGCGGCGGTCGGCAACGGATCAATGTTTCGGTCGAGCACCTCAAAGCGGGCCTGGCTGTTCGCACTCGGCTTCCCGACCTCGCTGGTCCAGGCATCGATGCTCGTCCCGCCGGAGCCCGTGTCAAGACCATTGATGATCTCGGCACTGGTGTCCGTGTTGCCGCCATTGCTGTGGGTGTAGTTGCCGGACTCCGTACCGGTGACGCCCGCTCCGAATCCCCGCCGATGAGTGATCGATCCAAAGCCGTCGTCGACGTCGAAAGTCCGGCGGTGTATGGCGTGGTCGCCTGCCGCTGTAAGATTATGTCGAGGTGCTGATCCCCTTGGGTCGGATTAAAGATCGTGACGTCCGCAAGCCATGAGCCGCTTTCGTCCTCCGGCAAGAGGCGCATCCGATCGTTCAACCGTTCACCTCGTAGATTTCACCCGAGTTCTTGAAGGATTCAGCATCCAGAACCTGAATCAGTGCGCTGCCATCGCGCACGTCAATGGAGGGCTTCCGCACTTTGATCACGACTTCTTGACGGGCAGGTTGCCCGTGCGATTCGAGCCGCACGATCCGGATGCATAGATCGTGTACCGATCGCGGTGCCCGATGCCAGAGAGCCGTTGATGCCGGCAAGTAATGATCCCGTGAGAGGTGAGCACACCGTACGACGCCGACACCGCAAATGCGGCCTGCAGCAGGCGCGCGCACAATGAACGAGCAATGTGGACTTAGGAGCCCACCATGGGCCGACACCATAGCCGGAACGAAATGAGCGGTGGACGGGCGTCTACATTTACGCCCACCACGACGCATCGTTAACGCACGCAACGGTGCTGCATCGCCCATTAGCGTCTGTTGCCGGACAAACGGCCGGAGCCCCGATGTACGACCCAAGACAGCCCTACCCCTCAGCGCGCAGCCCCGTGGTGGGACGCGATCTTGTGGCGACCTCGCAGCCGCTCGCTGCCCAGGCCGGCCTGCGCGCACTTATGGACGGTGGCAACGCGATCGATGCAGCGATCGCGACCGCCGTCACACTTGCCGTGGTCGAGCCGAACAACAACGGCGTCGGCAGTGATGCCTTTGCACTCGTCTGGGACGGCGAACGTTTGCACGGTCTGAATGCATCAGGCCGCTCTCCAGCGGCCTGGACGCCCGGGCGCTTCGCCGGGAGAACCAGGATGCCCGCTCTCGGCTGGGACACGATCACCGTGCCGGGCGCGGTCAGCGCGTGGCGCGCGCTCTCCGAGCGCTTCGGCATCCTTCCCTTTGCTCGGCTGTTTGAAGACGCCGTGCGCTACGCGCGCGAGGGCTATCACGTCGGCCCCAAGACAGCCTTCTACTGGCATCAGGCGCAGCGCCAGTTCGCGGAATTTCCTGATTGGCAGGCGCACTTCTGCCCGCACGGACGCGCACCGCGCGCGGGCGAGCGCTTTGTACCCGCACATATGGCCGAGACGCTGGAGGCCATCGCTACGGACGGGGCCGACAGCTTCTATCGCGGAGCCATCGCCAGGCGCATCGCCGCCGCGTCCGCCGCGGCCGGCGGCGCCCTCACACTTGATGATCTCGCGGCCCACGAGGCCACGTGGGTCGAGCCTCTTGGCACGGACTTCGCCGACACAACGCTGTACGAGATTCCGCCAAACGGCCAGGGCCTTGGTGCGCTCATCGCGCTCGGAATCCTCGAGCGACTACGCGATCGTCTCGCGGCGCCCGACGGCCCCGATGCAGTTCACTATCAGATCGAGGCCTGCCGCATCGGGATCCGGGATGCCTTCGCACACGTCGCGGATATCGACGCGATGCACATGGACCCCCAGGCCCTGCTCGAATCCGCGCGCCTCGACGCGCTCGCGGCAAGCATTGACGCGGAGCGCGCCGATCCGACGCCCCTGCGCGGCGGCGCCACCCCGGACACCGTTTACCTCACCGCTGCGGATGCAGAGGGGCGGGCCGTCTCGCTGATCCAGTCGAACTACCTCGGCTTCGGCTCCGGGGTCGTGGTGCCCGGAACGGGCATCGCCCTGCAGAACCGGGGCGCGGGCTTCGTGCTGGAGCAGGGACACCCGAACTGCGTTGCCCCGCGTAAGCGCCCTTTCCACACGATCATCCCGGGCTTTGCCACGCGTGCGGGCCAACCGTTCATGAGCTTCGGGGTGATGGGCGGGCACATGCAGCACCAGGGGCACGTACAGATGATGCTGCGCACCGTGCTGTGGGGACAGAACCCGCAGGCGGCCATCGACGCGCCGCGCTGGCACGTGCGCGAGGACGGTCGCATCGCGATCGAGGCAGGCTTCGATCCCGCGGTGGCGGACGCCCTGCGCGCGCGCGGCCACATCGTCGAGACCGAAGCACAGGAGCATGTCTTCGGCGGGGCACAGATCGCGCTTCGCCTCGCCGACGGGGCCTGGTGCGGCGGCTCGGATCCGCGCAAGGAAGGCGGCGTTGTGGCCCGCTGAGCGGGGCTAGCGCGTCTCGTCATCTTCAGGCGGCACGAGACGAAGCGCCGCCGAGTTCATGCAGTAGCGCAGCCCCGTCGGCTCCGGGCCGTCCCGGAAGACGTGACCGAGATGTGCATCGCAGTTCGAGCACAGGGTCTCTGTGCGCTTCATGAAGAACTTGCGGTCTTCGCGATCCTCGACCGCTTCGCCGTCTACTGGCGCCCAGAAGCTCGGCCAACCGGTACCGGAGTCGAACTTGGTCGCTGCGTCGAAGAGCGGCGCCCCGCAGCATACGCACACGTAGGTTCCGGGATCCTCGCAGTCCCAGTAGGTACCGCTGAAGGCGCGCTCCGTGGACGCCCTGCGCGTCACCTTGTATGCCTCAGGGCTCAATTCAGCGCGCCACTGCGCATCTGTCTTCTCGATCTTGCTCATGGTCGACCTCGTTCTGCCCCGGAGGGCCTGCTACGCTTCGCGGCCCTTTTTCTGGCGGGCCCGGCGGACGGCGCCGGAGTCTGCCATGCGCGGAACATCTGTCGGAAGCGCCATGCGCCAGATCCTGAAGTCCAACAAGCTCGACTCCGTGTGCTACGACATTCGCGGCCCCATCCTTGCGGAAGCGAAGCGCATGGAAGAAGAGGGTCAGAGAATCCTGAAGCTGAACATCGGGAACCCCGCACCCTTCGGTTTCGACGCACCGGATGAGATCGTCCAGGACGTGATTCGCAATCTGCCGAATGCGACCGGCTACTCCGATTCCAAAGGCATCTTTGCCGCCCGCAAGGCCGTCATGCAGTACACGCAGCAGCAAGGCATCAGCGGCGTGGACATCGAGGACATCTTCATCGGCAACGGTGTTTCCGAACTCATCGTCATGGCCATGCAGGGCCTGCTGAATGATGGTGACGAAGTCCTTATCCCTGCCCCTGACTACCCACTGTGGACGGCCGCCGTCGCGCTGAGCGGCGGCACGCCCCGTCACTATCGCTGTGACGAAGGCGCGGACTGGTATCCGGATCTGGAGCACCTGCGCGCACAGATCACAGATCGGACCCGTGCCCTGGTCGTGATCAATCCGAACAATCCCACGGGCGCGGTCTACTCCAGGGAGCTGCTCGAAGGACTCGTGGCGATCGCAGAAGAGCACGATCTCGTGCTCTTCGCCGATGAGATCTACGACAAGATCCTGTTCGAAGATGCCGTGCACGTACCCCTTGGCTCGCTCACGGAGGACGCACTGGTCCTGACCTTCGGCGGCCTCTCGAAGAACTATCGCGCTGCGGGCTTCCGGAGCGCCTGGATGATCGTGGGTGGCGCTCGCCGCTGCGCGCGAGACTATGTTGAGGGTCTCGAGATCCTTGCGAACATGCGCCTGTGTTCCAACGTCCCAACGCAATTCGCGATCCAGACCGCACTCGGCGGCTATCAGAGCATCAAGGACCTGGTTGCACCGGGCGGGCGCTTGCGCGAACAACGCGACCTGGCTCACGGTCTGCTGAATCAGATTCCAGGCGTTTCCTGCGTGAAACCAAAGGGCGCTCTGTATCTTTTCCCGCGCCTGGACCCCGAGATTTACCCGATTCACGATGACGAGAAGCTGGTGCTGGACCTCCTCACATCCGAGCGAATCCTCGTTGTGCAGGGCACGGCCTTCAACTGGGCAGAACCCGATCACTTCCGGATCGTGTTCCTTCCGCGCACCGAGGACCTGACCGACGCCGTCACCCGGCTCGGCGGCTTCCTCGATGGCTATCGCCAATAGGCGGCGCGAGCAGATGTCCGATCTGCACATTGACGATTTCTACAAGGACATTGCGAAGGTCCTGAACCACCTGTACCAGTCGTTTCCGCGCAAGACGACGCTATACGTCGAAGACATCGTAGGCTTCGAGGAACCGGACGAGTTCGGCCTGCATTCCAATCGTTATCTCGCCTGCCTGGGCGCGATGATCTGGCTTGCCGAAGAAGGCTACATCCGCTTCGAAAGCGAGCTTCGCCAGGAAGCCGTCGATCAGGCCGTGCTCACTGGACGCACCTTCTCCGCCCTGTCCGCGGTCGCAACAACCCTCAGCGACGCTGAGCGCGCCGATCTCTCGGAGGGGCTGCCCGCGGCCCTGCGCGCAACGGCGAGCGAAGCCTTCGGTGACGCCGTGCCCGACTCGGTGATCCAGGGCCAGCGGACGAACATCAATCGCTTGCGTCTCGCCCTGCGCTCGAAATCCTCCGATCGCCTGCGTTCGGTCGCACTCGACGTCCTCGATCGCGCCGCGAGTCGCTGACGCCAGCGTTTCAGGCGCTCTCTGCGGCGCGCACCCTGCGCCAGCACAGGATTTTCAACCCTCGCTCGGGCTCCGATTCGGGGAAGTCGGGCGATGCGCACACCTCTCCGCTCGCCGCAAAGCCCGGCGCCCAGGCGCTTCGCCAGGCGTCCAGCTGCCCTCGATCGATGAAGGGCGAGTTCACCAGCAGGAGGACGTCGCCGCCCGGGGCACACCAGTCCCCGAGCCGCGCGAACAGCCGCGGCCAGTCCCGATTCGCTTCGAAGCTGCCACGCTGGAAGCTCGGCGGATCCAGCACCACCACATCGAAGGGCCCCCGCTTGCGCAGCGCCCCTTTGCTCTTCCAGATGTTGTGGGGCAGGAATTGCGCATCCGTGAATCCGTTCAGGGCGTGGTTGCGCTGTCCGGTGACGAGGGTCGAGCGCACCATGTCGACATTCACGACCGCGCGGGCGCCGCCCGCGAGGGCCGCCAGGGAGAAAGCGCAGGTGTAGGCGAACAGATTGAGCACACGGCGACCGGCAGCATGATTCCGGAGCCAGCGCCGAGCCGGCCGCGCATCGAGAAAAAGGCCCGCGTTGCGGGCCTCGCCGGGGCGGACCTGATGGGCGAGCCCTTCCTCGTAAACGACGAGTTGGCTCTGCGGCTCACCGAACAGAACCTCACAGGGCGCACCAACCTCGCCCCGCCACTGCAGCCAGGCGCCGCGAATCCCGGCGGGTACGCACTCTTCTCGCAGCACATCAGCAAGGCGGCCTACGGCCGCCTGCGACCAGCGCTCGTGGAGACCAACGCGCAGCGTGTCGCCATAGCGGTCGATCACCAGCGCATTGAGGCCCGCATAGGCCCTCCCGCGCCCATGAAAGAGACGACAGGCATCGGTCCCTGACTCCCCTTGCGCGATACGCGCCCGCACGCGTTCAGCAACCTCGGTCAAATCCGGATCAGGCATGTTCGCTGTCGCCGACGGGGTACAGCACCACGTCGTCGTAGCCCACAAGGATCGGCCAGCGCCCGGCCCAGTCCAGATCGAGCGTCGGATCACCGGAATCGAGGACGAGCGGCCGGCCCTCGAGCCCCGTGAGCTTGCTGCGCGTTGCAACCACCATGAGCCGCTCGCGACCGAGCATGCGCAGCAGTTTCGGTGTGAATTGCTGATTGCCGCGGCCCAGCACATGCCCCTGCCCACCGATCGCGGTGAGCACGATGCGCGCGCGCTCGCCATGAGGCGCAAGCAGCGACTCGAGCTCGGTCGCACTCGCGTCGGCGAGCACGCACGCGCCGCCGTGCAACACATCCACGCCGAGGAGCGTCGGTGCGTGTCCAAGATGTTCCAGTATCGCCGCGGTCGTGCTGCCGGGCCCGAACACCCAGTAGTCATCCGGGTCCAGGATCTCCTGAATCCACGCTCCGAGTTCATCGAGGACAAGCGGTTCGGACTCGCGGCCGGACACCTTCGTCTGCTGCACCCAGCGCGGTGCCGTAGGCACCTGCAGTTCGCCGAAGTGGCGCGTACGGACCACGCCCTCGCGATAGCCCGCTTCGTCAATGTCGCGCACTTCGCGAGCCTCGAAACCGATCAGAGCGCCGTCCAGCAGTCCCCTCAGGACGTCTGCCACAGCTTCCGGCGTGACGGCGAACACGCCGGAATGCATCTTCACGCCAGCCGGGATTCCCAGCACCGGCAGGGCATCTTCCCGTGCCTCATGGAGGGCGCCCAGCACATCCCTGGCCGTGCCATCTCCGCCCACGAAGAGCAGCGCATCCACGCCCGCCGCAGCGAATGCGGCAACTGCTTGTGCAGTGTCGTCCGCCGAGCTCCCCCCCGGGTCAGGCGCGCCGAGACACGTCGCCGCGAAACCCGAGGCGCGCAGGACATCATCGCCCATGGCGCCGCCCCAGCTGAGCCAGCGGATTTCGTCGCCCCGCGCGCTCAATGCTGAAAGTGCGCGCCCAGCGCGCACCTGCGCCTGCGGCAGGCTTCCCCGGGCAATCGCCTCGGCGGCAACACCGTCGGAGCCTTTCAGACCCGCCGGTCCTCCGATGCCAGCCAGCGGATTCACGACCAGACCCACAGAAATCACGCCGTACCCTCCCGCGCGCGCTCTCCTGCTAACGCCGAGACGATCTCGTCGGCCAGCGCGAGGGAAGCTGTCAGTCCAGGCGACTCGATGCCGAAACACTGCACGAGCCCCTCCACCCCGTGTCGCGCAGGACCGTCCACGCGAAAATCACCAGCCGGTGCCCCCTCCCCGACAATCTTGGGGCGAACGCCCGTGTAGCCCGGGACCAGCTGATCTGGCCGGAGTTCGGGCAGCCAGCGCTGAATCGATCTGACGAACGCATCGCGCGCGTCATCCTCGAAGCCATGGTCCAGCGCGTCGATCCACTGGACATCCGGGCCGAAACGCAGTGCGCCCGCCAGATCGAGCGTGCCATGAATACCGAGTCCCCCGGAGACCGGCACGGGATAGATCAGATGGGAAACAGGCGCTCGGCCGGCATATCCGTAGTAGCGGCCGCGCGCGAAAAAGGCCTCGGGAACGGCGCCATCCGGCACCCCCTCGGTGGCGCGCGCGAGCGCCTGCGCGCCGTGTCCGGCCGCATTGACGAGCTGTCGACAGCCGAGGCGCATGGGCTCGCGCCCGCCCACCTCCAGCTCGAAACCGCGATCACCCCATTCGACCCGGCACACCGGACTGCGACACACCACCTGCCCACCGGCCGCCTCCAGATCGCCCACCAGAGCGAGCATGAACGCATGGCCGTCAACGATGCCGGTGCGCGGAGACAGAAGTGCGGCGTCTGCGCGCACCGCTGGTTCGAGCGCCCTGACGCGCGAACCCTCAAGCCACTCGACGCCTTCAACGCCGTTGGCCCTGGCGCACGCGAAGAGGGCGTCGAGCGCATCCCGCTCGCCTGCGGTGGTCGCGACGACAAGCTTTCCAGTCACCCGATGCGGCACACCCCGCTCGGCGCAAAAGGCGTACAGGCGCTCCCGCCCTGCGATGCAGGTGCGCGCCTTCATGGAATCGTTTTCATAGTAGAGGCCGCCGTGGACCACCTCGGAGTTCCGCGCACTGGTAACCGTTCCGAACGATGCCTCCGCTTCGAGAACGAGCACCTCAGAACGCGCGTGCGCGAGCGCGCGCGCAGCTGCAAGGCCGACAACGCCCGCACCGACAACCACGGTATCCACGAAAGCGTCCGTCACGCCGGCACCTCTACCCGAAAACCGCACCCCTGAAGGAACCGTGCTGCGGAACCCGTCGCAACAACGCGCAGTTCGCTGAAGTCCCGATGCGCGGCGTACGACCGGCGCATGGCGTCAAAACGCGCGCGCCTGATGGCAGGATCCTTGGCAGGCGCTTGCCACGCCCGTGCGTCGCGCTCCAGCGATCGCGCCGAAGCCGCGTAAACGAGCGCGTCGCGCAGAGTCTCACCAATGACTACGGTCGCAGGTGCGGGCGGCAACAGCTCGAGGCCGGCATCGGGCACGTCCAGACCAAGGGTGCGGCATAGCGCGTCACGAACCATGGCGGTTCCTCTGTACTTGCCGTCAATGCTGTGGCCGGCAATGTGCGGTGTCGCGATCCGGCAGCGGCACAGCAGTCCATCGTCCGGCACCGGCTCGCGCTCATACACGTCGAGCGCCACGAAGAGATCCTTGCGGCGTTCGAGACGCGCACGCAGCGCGGCATCGTCGATGACACTACCCCGGGCGCTGTTCAGGAGAATCGCTCCGGGGCGCAGGGCTGCGATCTCCCTGTGACCAAGCAGGTGCCGCGTCTGAGCCGTGAGCGGCGCGTGCAGCGTCACCAGATCGGCGGCGATCGCTTCATCGAGCGGCACCGCACGCCCCGGCAACGGCAACCCCATGGCCTGCCGCGGCGGATCGTAGGCAAGCACGTCGGCGCCGAGCGCGGTCAGGCGATGAGCGACCCGCGAGCCGACCTCGCCGCAGCCAAGCACTGCGCAGCGGGCGCCCTGCGGATCGAAGTCGCGCTCCAACATGGCAATGGCCAGCACGCTCATCACCCAATCAGCGACGGGCGCGGCGTTCGAGCCGGGGGCACTCGCGAAGGGGATGCCGCGCCGCGCCAGCAGCGCTTCGTTCACGTGCTCGGTCCCGGCCGTGGCCGTGGCAACGAACCGAGGCCGGGCGTTACCGAGCAGATCCGAGTCGATCTGGGTCTGTGAACGGAGCAAGAGCACATCGGCCCACGCGATGTCGGCCCGCGTCACGTCGCGGCCGGCGCGAAAGCGTGTCTCACCGAGGCCGGCCAGCATCTCCCGCCCTCCCCAGAGATTCTCGTCGCACAGAAGCTTCATGCTGCCTCCGGGAAGGCACGCACCCGCGTGTTTAGACGCCCACCCAGGCCGACCGCCGCAAGCGCCTGACGTACATCCTCGCGGCGCGGGCTGGGTACTGGCGCAGCATGCGGCGCGAACGGCACATCCGCATCGTCGCGGGCGCGCGTGAGTTCCCGAAAAAGGAACGCTTCCCGGCGCGCCTCGAGCAGGCGCTGCCGCACGCGCGCCGCACCGCGCAGGCCATTGAGCGCCGTCTCATCCTGCTCGAGCGCTTCATAAAGAGACTCGAGTGGCCCGTAGCGAGCGATCACCTGCGATGCCGTGCGTGCACCGATCCCCCGAATACCGGGAATCCCGTCGATGGCATCGCCCGACAGCGCCTGCACGTCCGGGATAAGCCCGGTGGCGACGCCGAAGCGCGCTTCGGCAGCGGCGAGGTCGACAAAGCGCGTTGGATCGATCTCTCGCATGACATCGTCGGGGGCACGCACGCTCTGCAGCAGATCCTTGTCCCGGCTGACGATCTCGACCGCGTGGTCGGCGGCCCGGGCCCGGGCCGCCGCGGTCGCGATGAGATCGTCCGCCTCGAATTCCTCGCTCGCAGCCGTACACAGGCCGAGCGCTTCGGCAAATGCGCGCGCGCGCAGCAATTGCCCCGCAAGATCCTCATCCGGCAAGGCTCTATCAGCCTTGTACGCGGGATACAGGCGATGGCGGAAGCCCGTGAACAGCGCTTCATCGAAGGCAACGCCGATGGCCGCGGGCCAATGCGCGAGCTCCCCGAGCAGGACTGACGCCCAACCCTGGAGCGCCGCGGCAGGCCGATTCAGGTCATCACGAATGGCGGCCGGCAAGGAAAAGTGGGCACGGAAAATCCAGATGCTGGCGTCGATGATGACGACGCGGCGGCGCGCGCGTGGCGTCACGCGGCAAAGGTTCCCGCAGGCCGGAGCGCCAGCAGGGCTGCCCGAAAACGTTCGGCCCGAGGCGGTAAGCCATGGCGTTCGTAGCACCGGCACTGCGCTGCGACAGCCGCCATGAACGGTGCCGGATCGAGTTCGCACCCCGGATTGTCGATGCTGACCCGGAACGGTTGATCGAGCGCTTCGGAAAACAGGCACTCCAGCGCCTGCGGGCGCACTTCGACCCGCTCAAAAGCAGCCTGCGCCCGTGAATTGCGCCCTTCCTCCGCGTACCAGTAGCCGTAGTCGACGCGCCTGCGGCGCGCTGCCCCGGCGATACACCAGTGCGCGACCTCGTGCAGAGCGCTCGACACGAAGTCGGCCCGATAGCGGATTTCCGCGGGCTGCGCCGAGGTAGAGGGCAGATAGAGCGGTTCCGGCGCGCCGCCCACGAGCCGCGTGCGATGACGTTCAAGGAAGGTCGCCTCGAAAGCTCGCTCGACATCCCGAGAGCACGGATTCACGACGATTCCACCGTGGGCCAGGCCGCCAGGCGGGCATACCAGGCGTCCGACAGGAAGGGGCGACCGGCGAGGAGGTGCGCAAGGTAGGCCTGCTCCGGGCGCGCGTCGGCGACGCGCACTGCGTCGTTTGCAAAATAGGTCCAGGCAGGGACAACGCCGCGATGCGTCTGCACTTCGACCACTTCCCGGCCGTAGTTGATCGGGGCGTTCTCGAACGGATCCATCTTCAGGATCTCGGCCTCAGCTACGAGCTCGTAAAGAACCCCCTCTGCAATCGCTGAAAGGTCCCGCGTCAGATTCGCGTGCCCCGTGCCGGCATGCGCTGCCGACTGCTTGTCGAAACACAGCGCGTAACCGGGCAGTCGCCCAGCGCACATGGAGCGCACCAGAAGGCCGCGAGCGCGCATCCGCGCCGGATCCATGTTGCTCCCGTAGGCGAAATAGTGAACGACGGGCACGTTTCAGCGTCTTCCCTTCTCGATGAGGAACTCGAAGCACTTCTCCGTTGTCGAACGCTCGATGATGGCGTGGCCCAAAAAGCTCGCGAACTGCTCGAAATCACGGACGGAGGCCGGGTCCGTCGCGATCGCGTGGACACGCGTACCGGCGGCAAGCGTGCGCATGCGGTTGCGGAGCAGCATCAGAGGCTCCGGGCAGCGTAGACCGGACGTGTCCAGGACCTCGTCTGCGCTCGCGCGCCAATCGGCGCTGGAATCTTTGGTGGCGTCGACCATGAGGATCTCCAAGCGAGTCGAAATGCTTGCAACCGGCAGTCGGAGCGTCAAGGCAGTCCGCGCAGGCGGCCCTTGACTTCAAGGAGCGGGCCCCACTCAATCACAGGGCCGAAGCGTTCAGCGCACCGGACTAAAACGGGCCTTGCTGGAGCAACACATGCCCAATGGACGTCGCCCCGCGGGCGCCGCGTCGCACCTGACGCGCATGTTCACACTGATTTTCCTGTGCTTCGGCGCCGCGGGCACCCGCGCCGAAGGCACCGCGTCGCTCGAGCTGTTCCGCGCCGGCATCGAGGCCGACGACGCCTTCGAGCTCGAGCTTGACCGCGCCCGCATCCAGCGCGCAAACACGGAATTTGTCGATGCGATCCGCACGCTCGAAGACCTGCGCGATCAGGTGCTAGACGACCATGGGCAGTGGGATATGCGCAATGTGGTGGTGCTCACCGAGCTTGCAAGCGTTCACAAAGCCCTCGGCAACTTCCAGCGGGCGATCGGCATTTACCAGGAAGCGGTTCATCTGAACCGCGTCAACCAGGGTCTGCACGACGTCACTCAGGTCGAGATCCTGGAGGACTTGTCCGATGTTCACACGCAGCTCGGTGATTTCGAAGCGGCAAACCAGCTGCAGGAGTACGCTTTCTACGTGCTCGAACGCACCTACGGACGCGGCTCCCCGGCAATCCTGCCCGGTCTTTATCGCCTCGCAACTTGGTACCGACGGACGGGTAACATCTATTCGGCCCGCGCGCTCTACCAGCAGGCGATCGCCATCATCGAGGTGAACTTCGGGCCCGAGGACAGCCGCCTCATTGACGCGCTGCACGGCTTTGCGGCCACATTCCGCCAGGAGCGTTATCCCACCCGTCCACTGATCTCGCCGCAGGGCGAAGAGGATATCCAGTTAGCAACCGTCCGCGGGGGCTTCGGCAATCAAAGCGGGCTCTACGAAGATGCACGATTGCGTCAGATGAATCGCTATGGGGACGGCGAGCAAGCGCTGCTGCGCGTGGTACGCGTCGTGGATGGCAACGCGGCAAGTACCCCGCGCGAGCGCGTGCAGGCACGCATGGACCTCGGTGACTGGTACATTATTTTTGACAAGTGGACGGCCGCATTCGAGGCCTACGCAAGCGCACGCGCGCTCATGGATGAAAGCGAATGGGATGCGGAGCGCATCGACAGCTTCCTCGGAGCACCCACGCCTCTTGTGTTCCCGCTTCCGGAGGGGCCGAGGCGCGCGAACTACGGATCCGGCGCAGCGCCCAAGGAGGGCTTCGTGGACGTCGTTTATGACGTGACGGACCGAGGGCGCGTGCGCCGCATCGACGTCGCAGCATCTGAGCCGCCTGGGCTGATGGATTTCCGCACTCGCAAGGCCATCAAGGCAGCGCGCTTTCGCCCACGCTTCGAAAATGGTGTGCCCGCCAACACGTTCGGCGTCGAGTACCGACACGCTTTCGTCTATTTCGAGCGCCCCGAGGACGCACAGCCCACGGTGGAGACGGCTGCGAACGATTCGCGGCCCGAGGCTACGGCCGCAACACCCGAGTGACCTTTCACCCGGGTATGACGCCCGGCCCGTTACTCTTGCACGGTTTCATCGTCTGACCGTTCAGGCAGCATTCAGGCCCCGGTCCACAGTCTCGGATCATGCCCCGAAGCGAGGCCCAGACCATGTCCCCAATCATTTCAGGCAGCGCGCCGCGGCGGCGCGGCGGATTGAGCGCCCCGGCTCTCCTCGTTTGCACGCTGCTGGCAACCAGCGGCGCCGCGGCTGCAGAGGAGGACCAGACCCAGGACGTGGACGTCACGGTCAGCGGCGGCAGCGTCTGGGATGTGTTCGATCAGGCGCAGCGCGAACAACAGGGCCAGCAGGGCGGCAATGGTGACGTAGTGGCCGGCAGCGGCAGCGGCAGTGGTTCGCCGGGATCCAGCGGCGGTGGCGGCGGGCCCGGAGGCGGCGGTTCCTCAGGTGGGGGCGGCGCACCAGGTGGTGGGGGTTCCGGAGGCGGCGGAGGCAGCAGCCCGAGCGGCAACGGAGGCTCCGGTAACGGCTCGGGCGACAGCGGGCCGAACGTATCAGTGGGCGGCCTTCCCGGTGGACTGCCCGGTGGACTGCCCGGTGGAATGCCTGGGGGGATACCCGGTGGGGCGCCCGGCGGGATGCCCGGCGGCGGTTCGGGCCAAGGCTCCGGCGACGGCGATGCAAGGGGCTCGGGCTCAGGCGACGGAAGCGGCACCTCCGGCGGCGGTGACGGCTGGTATCAGCCACGCGGCCCCGTCGTCGCGGGCGGCGGCACGGACCCTTACGGCGACCCCTATGGAACCCCCGGGGGCAGTCCCGAGGGTGCGCCGAATGGCTCGCCGACCGGATCCCCGGATGGCTCGCCTGACGGCGTTCCGGATGGCCATCCCGACGGCAGCCCTGACGGCTCCCCGAATGGGCGCCCCGGCGGCCGAGGTGACGCGGAAGCGGAATTCGAAGAAGCACTTGGAGACTTCGATGGCACGATTCTCGATGAACGCGAGATCATCATCGCCAGTCGCGGTGGCGGAACCGACGGCCTTGAAGACATCCCCGATCAATCGAGCAGCGGCGGCGGGTCCGGCGGCAGCCAAGGTGCGGGGGCTCCGGAACAGCCACGGCCGCAGCGGGCGCCCGCACCACCGCCCCCCGTTCGCGACAGCGGGGGCGGCAGCGGCGCGCCGATGCCGGAAAATCAACGCACTGGTGACTTCGAGCAGGTCGCAAAGGCCGAAACCGTGCCGGACGACGTCCCGTCAGGAGAGGATGACGACATCATCGCAAGACAACTTCGCGAAGCTGCAATGAACGAACCCGATCCAGTCTTGCGCGAGAAGCTCTGGGACGAATATCGCAGCTACAAGGCAAGCCAGTGAGCGCCCTGTCCCTCCCGCGTTCGCTTGCTTGCGCCCTTTTGTGTCTGGGGGCGACGCTGATGCTCGCGGGCTGCACCACCACAACCGTCAAGACGGTGAACTTCGACTCGGCGGAGAGCGCCACCGAGATCGCCGAGGACGAATTGCTCGACGTCGGCATCGCGATCTTCGAACCCAACATTCCTGACGAATGGGAAGAACAGGAAGCGGAGAACATTCTCCCGGACGTCCGCCGTGCTGAAGCGCGCTATCTGCCGCAGGTGCTTAAGGCGACGCTGGAAGAGTCCGGCAACTGGGGCGCCGTACGCGTCCTGCCACGCGCTTCGGCAGCAGTTGAGCTGGCAGTAGAGGGCAGCTTGCTCGAATCGGATGGGGAGCAGCTGAAGCTGCGTATCCGGGCCGTCGACGCAACCGGGCGCGTATGGATCGAAAACGACTACACCTACCTCACCAGCAAGTACGCGTACGAGACCCGATCGCCGGAGCGCATCGATCCATTTCAGCCGCTCTACAACAGGATCGCGAACGACCTGCTGGATATCTACCGCAGCCTGGATCGCCGCGAGCGCCAGCGCATACGCAGCATCGCGGAGATGCGCTTCGCACAGACCTTTGCACCGGACGCCTTCTCAGGCTACGCCATCGAAGACCGCCGCGGTCGCTGGCAGCTCGAGCGCCTGCCGGCCGAAAATGATCCTATGCTGGACCGCATCCGGCGGGTCCGGGAGCGGGAGTACCTCTTCATAGACACGCTCGATGAGTACTACCTTGCGTACCGGCGCGACATGGCACGGCCCTATCAGGACTACCGTCGCTTCACGTACGAGGAAGCGGTCACGCTCAGGCGTCTGGAGGCCGAGTCTCGGCGCCGGCTCATAGCGGGCACCGTGCTCGCCATCGGCGGCCTCGCCGCCGCCATAGGTTCCGACAGCCCCTACGCCCGCAACGCTGGCGCCGTCGGTCTTCTCGCCGGCGGCCTGGCATTGCGGTCTTCCTTCGAGAAGCGCGCGGAAGCCCGCATTCACATGGAGGCGATCCGGGAACTCGGCACTTCGCTGGAGGGCGAAGTCACACCCGCGGTGATCGAGCTCGACGATCGCACGTTCACGCTTACGGGTACGGTAGACGAGCAATACGAGCGCTGGCGCGGCATCCTTCGCGAACTCTATGCCGAGGAACAGGGCATCCCCCTGGAGGCATTGGGCGAAGCACAGGATCCCATGGAGGACACGCGTTCCTGACCGCCGGTCTGGAACCTGCCGCGGGAACCTTGGTCATAGACAAAACGCCGGACAGGGCTCGATTCCAAGGCACCCTTTCGACACGCATGAGCGCCGACCCCCCCCCGCAAGTCGAGGCTGACCTCGACGCGATCGCACCCGCCGAGATCACGCTCGCCCGGAGTGCGCAGACGCCTCCGGCCGAGACAGCCCCGGCACCGGCGCGTGTGCCCGTGCCGCTGATCGTAGGCGGCGTGCTCCTGCTCATGCTGGCGCTCGTCGTCGTCTTTCTCCTACCGAGGATGGTCAACGATGCGAGCAGCGCTGACAGACGTTCCACGGGCGATGCTCAAGGCGCTGAAGCAGCGGCCGTCGATGCTGGCCCGGGGACAGCGCCGATCGGTGATGAAGCCGCCGTAGCGCCATTCGAAGCCATGGAGCTCGAGCGGGAGCGTCTGGCTGCACAGGAAATCCTCGAGCAGATGCTCGCGCGAATGGAAACGCTGGAAGATCGCGCCGTAGAGCTGTGGGGCGCCGATGCCCTGACGGAAAGCCGGGCGATTGCAGAAGCCGGCGACGACGCCTTCCTGGCCCAGGAGTACGAAGCGGCGCAGACGCTCTACGCAGACGCCCTTACCGCCCTCGATGCGCTGATCGCGCACGGTGAGGCGCTGTACCTGGAACAGCTGACCAGAGCACAGGCAGCCATCGAGGCTGGCGAAGTGTCTGCCGCCATGACCGCGCTGGAATTCGTTCGCGCGGTCGACCCCGAACGTCCGGATGCCGCACGGGCCTGGGCGCGTGCATCTGTCCTGGCGGAGGTCCTGGATCTGGTCGGGGAAGCGCGCGCCGTAGCCTCCGACGGCGCCATCGCCGCCGCGCGCAGCCTCGTTTCACAGGCCCTGTCCCTGGACGCCGACAGCGCGCCTGCGCAGGCCCTGGCGGTCGAGCTCGACGCCCAGCTTGCGCGGGCCGACTTCCTGAAGGACATGTCAGCGGGCTACGCCGCCCTCGGCGCGCGTCGCTTTGATGAGGCCGAAGCAGCGTTCGCTCAGGCCGATGCGCGTGAACCCGGCGCGGCCGAAGTGATCGAAGGCCGCCGCATCCTAGCCGCCGAGCAGTTCGCGGTACGCATCGAATCACTGCGCACCACCGGCGAAGCCGCAGAAGCGCGCAGCGCCTGGCAAACCGCCGCGGCGGCGTACGGCGAAGCCGTGTCCCTTGACGGCACCCTCGCGTTCGCACGCGAAGGGCTCGCGCGCAGCCAGCAGCGCGCAGCGCTCGACGAGGCGCTCTCAGCGACGCTGAATGCGCCGGAAGAACTCAACCAGCCAGGTGAACTTGATGCAGCTCGGGCGCTGCTGACGCGCGCGCGCAGAACACCAGGGCCGGACGCCCGCCTCAACGAACAGATCGAGACGCTGGAAGAGACGCTGCGCCTCGCGGTGATCCCAGTTGCAGTGGATCTGACCTCCGACGGCTTCACCGACGTGCGCCTGCTGCGCATCGAATCCATCGGACGCTTCGTCGACCAGCGCTTGAATCTGCTTCCGGGTCGCTACATCGCCACCGGCGCACGCATCGGCTATCGCGACGTTCGAGTCGAGTTCATCGTGACGCCGACAGGCACGGATGCACCCATAGCCATCCGCTGCACGACTAGGATCTGAGGTGTCCGAGTTCCGCGACGATGATGCAATCGCTCCGGCCGAGTTCCGACGCGCGGATCCGTCGAACGCTGTCGGCGAACGACGCTTCTCGCTCGCTTCCGTCGGCGTCTCGCTGGCCCTTTTCGTCGTCGCGATGGTCGCAGCCTTCACCTTTATCGCGCATCCCGTACTGATCGTCGTAACGCCCAAGCCCGAAACCTTCCAGCTCAGTGGCGGCCCGAGCTTCGCCATCGGCGATCGGTTCCTGCTGCTTTCCGGCGCCTATCGGGTCGAGTCGACGCTGCTGGGCCACCACCCGCTCGATGAGCTCTTCTCGGTTCCCGAGGATGGCGATGTCGTTCGCTACGAGATGCGCCGTCTCCCCGGACGCCTTCGGCTCGCGCTGACGCCGGACGTGGATGCAGAAATTCGCGTCGACGGCATTGTTATCGGCCGCCACCCCGGGGAAACGCTCCTCGTGGAGCCGGGGGAGCATGAGATATCCATCCATACCGAGCGCCATCTGGACGCATCTCGCCTCGTCCTCGTCGAAGGACTCGACCGCCCCTTTGATCTTGCGGTCGAGCTTGAACCCGCCTGGGCCGACGTGACCCTCACCTCCGCGCCGCCCGGCGCGGAAATCCACGTCGACGGCAAACCAACGGGCGTGCGCACGCCGGCAACGGCAGAGATCCTTGCGGGAGACCGCGTCGTGACCCTGCACCTGGCCGGACACGAGCCGGCCCGAGCACGCCTTGCGCTGGTGCCCTCGCAGCAGCTCACGCTCGACCGGTTCGAACTCGAGCGCGTCGCGGGGCGGCTGCGCGTGACCACCAGCCCCACCGGCGCAAGCGTGACCGTCGACGGTGAATTTCGCGGCAGAACGCCCATCACGCTGCCTTTGCGGCCTGAACGGACCTATCGCCTGGAATTGTTCAAGGCCGGACACAAGCCCGCAACGCGTCAGGTCTCGGTCCAGCCCGATCTCGAGAAGGCGCTGGCGGTCGATCTCGAACCGGTCACCGGCGAGCTGCGCGTGGCGGTGGGCCCGCCCGGCGCGCGCCTGTTCGTCGACGGCGCGGACCGCGGCCAGGCAGATCAGGTACTCGAGCTCACCGCCGAGGCCCACGACATCGAGATTCGCCTCGATGGCTATGCGACCTACAGCGCGACCGTGACGCCACGCCCAGAGTTTTCGCAGGAAATACGGCTCACATTGAAAACGATCGAGCAGGCGCGTCTCGAATCGATCAAGCCCGAGCTCGTCGCAGCGAACGGGCAGACGCTGAAGCTGATCCGCCCGGCGAGACCGTTCGACATGGGCGCATCGCGCCGGGAGCCTGGCCGGCGCGCCAACGAGGTCCTGCGCGAGGTCGAGGTTCGGCGTCCGTACTACATCGCCACGACCGAGGTCACCAACGCGCAGTACCGCGCCTTCGAGAGCGGCCACGATGCCGGCAGCTTCGAGCAGTACGACCTGGACGGCGATAATCGCCCGGCCGTGAACGTCACATGGGCAGGCGCCGCCCGCTACTGCAACTGGCTCTCCGCCCAGGACGGTCTCCGCCCGGTGTACCGCATCGAGCGCGGAGACGTCCGCGGCTTCGACCCGAACGCGAATGGCTATCGCCTGCCCACGGAGGCCGAATGGGCCTACGTTGCTCGGGTTCAGGCCGACCAGTCACTGATGCGCTTTCCCTGGGGAGACGAGCGGCGGCCCCCGGAAGATCGCATGGGCAACTACGCGGATCGGGCCGCCGAGAATCTGTTGGCGCGTTCGATCCCCGAGTATACGGACGGCTACGTAGCAACTGCCCCGGTCGGCAACTACGACGCGAACCGCTTCGACCTCCACGACCTCGGGGGCAACGTGGCCGAATGGATCAACGACTTCTACGCCGCCACGGCCGCAGACCTTCCATCCGGCGCTGTCGACCCGCTTGGGCCGCGAGGGGGCGAGTATCATGTGATCCGCGGTTCAAGCTGGATGCACGGGCAATTGGTGGACCTGCGGCTGTCGTTCCGGGATTACGGCCAAGGGGGTCGTCCGGACGTCGGTTTCCGGATTGCGAGGTGGCTTGAATGAAACACTGCAGACAGATCGGCGTCTTGCTCAGCACCCTGCTCGTGCTCATGGGCGCGCAGGCGGCCGAAGCGCCGGCGGACGCCCAAGCCGAGGGGCGCGCACCAACGGAGGTGGACGCAGCCGACAGCAATGCGCCAGCCACATCAGAGGACCCTGCAGCCGAGGAAGATAACGATGTGTTCGTGCCCAGCGTGGAGGTCTCCGAAGATCGTTCCGTTCCCTTTCCCGTCGACATCTGAAGCCGCCGACCGGTCGGCAGAAGGAGCAAGATGAAGAGCAATCTCAAGTTCGAATTCCTCTACCAGGTCTTCGCCTTGCTGCTTGCGGCAATCCTCGTACACGCTGTGTACGTCACGCTGATCCGGCCGGAGGCGGCCGCCGATCTCGCCGAGCAGCGCGCGCTCGCCGCCGAGATCGAGGATTACGTACCAGAGCGCTCCATCTTCGTCGTGCTCCGCGACTTCGAGCAGGAGGCGTGCTTCATCCTCATGCTCTGGGCCATGGCGATCATGGGCTACAAGGCCCGCGGCGCTCTGGCCGAGCGCACGCTGCTCGAGGAATCGCTCGTTCCGGTGCCCGAAGGCATCAGCATCCTGCCCGAGGATTCGCGCGAGTACATGCGGCCCATCCAGGCCCTGGCCGAGGAACAACGCGAATTCCTGCTGCCGCGCACGCTTCTCTCCGCGCTCCAGCGCTTTGCATCAACACGCAACGTTCAAGACGTTTCCGAAGCAGTGCGCTCGCTTTGCGACAGCGAATCCGATCGCCTCGACTCGGAGCTTTCGATGGTGCGCTACATCGCCTGGGCAATCCCCTCGATCGGCTTCATCGGTACCGTCCGCGGAATCGGCGACGCCCTCGGCCAGGCAAATCGGGCGGTCGAAGGCGATATCGCGGGCGTGACGGAATCGCTCGGCGTGGCCTTCAACTCAACCTTCATCGCCCTGGTCATCAGCATCATCATCATGTTCCTGATGCACCAGCTACAGCTCCTTCAGGATCGCCTCGTGCTCGACACCCAGGCCTACGCCGACAGCCGCCTTGTGCGACATCTGCAGGTGCGCGAATGACCCGCGTGATCGAGCTTTCCGACGTCGCCCTGCGCCTCGCGGACGCCGGCGGCCTGCGCGCAAGCAGTCCCGGGTACGCGATCGTCGACGCGCGCCGCCTGATCGTCGGCACGGAAGCCAGAGCACAGGCGCGCCTCGAACCGCGCTTCGCCACGACCCAGTTCTGGCACCGCCTATCGACGGATCCGCTCCCGGTGACGCACCCGTCTGCGCGCACACTGGCAGATCTCGCGCACGCCCACCTGCTCGACCTCTGGGAGCAGACCGACGACGACGCCGACGACACAGTGATCTTCGCGATCCCGAGCACCTTCGAGCGCGAGCAGCTCGCGCTGCTCCTGGGCATCGTTCGCGAATGCCCGTTCCGCGCAGTGGGCCTCGTCGACGCCGCGGTCGCGGCGGCGGCCGGCAGCACTGTTGAAGGCAGGCGCATCGCGGTCATCGACGCCCAGATGCACGGCGCCGCGCTTACGGTCATCGACCGGGACGGCGATACCCTTCAGCGGAGTTCTGTCATCGACCTGCCGGCGCTCGGCCTGGCGCCGCTGCGCGAAGCGACCATGAACGTCATCGCTGACTGCTTCGTGCGCGAAACACGCTTCGATCCGCTCCACGATGCACAGACCGAACAGCGCCTGTACGACCACCTGGACGCCTGGCTGGCCGAGCTCGCGCGCGGCCAGGAAGCGGAACTCGAACTCCAGACCGCAGCCCAGGTGCATCGGGTCAACCTCAGGCCGCGTCGGATCGAAGACAAGCTCGGCCCGCGCTTCGATGCCCTCCTGGAAGCGCTGCCCGCCGGAGCAGATCTCCTGGTTGGGCCCCGCCTCGCCGCCATCCCTGGCCTCATGGCGCGCCTGCGCGAAGCTGCCAGCGGCGCCGTGGAAGCATTCTCCGAGGCGGCCGTCACCGCGAGCACCCTCGCGCACGAGGACGACATTCGTCAGGACGGCGATGCCCTGCGCTTCGTGACGCGCCTGCCGGCGGGCGCAACGCCGACAGTGCAGGCGTCCGGCACCGAGCGCGAGTCGACGCCAGAGGTTTCACCGCACCCCGCGCCCGTGGCGGCGCCACAGGCGGCACCGGAAGTCTCGGCGACCGAAGCGGACGCCCCGACGCACGACGACGCCGTGACCCACGTCCTGCTCGGCCACCGCGCCTGGCCCCTGTCACAGGCGCGAATCGAGATCGGCGGACCGAACGGCCTCGACAGTGCGCGCCTGCCCCTCCATCTGGGCACCCTCGAACAGCGCGCCGACGGCTGGCATCTGACACCTGCCGTCCCCGGCCCGGCCCTTCCGGTGATGGCGCCGGGGGAAGCACGGGTCCTCGGCCCCGCGCACACGCTGGTGACCCTCGTCCGGGTGGAGCGCGACTGAAATGGCGCGACGGCGGCGAGGCGGTACGCCCTCGAACATGTCGTTCCTGGACATCATGTCCTGCGGCTTCGGCGCGGTAGTGCTGGTGTTCCTCATCACCAAGCACTCCATGAGCGTGCACGCCGAGGAAGTGAACGAGGTGCTCCTCGCCGAGGTTGACCGGATCGAGGTCGACGTCGAGGACGGCGAGCTCAACCTGGTGGAACTCGTGGAGGCGCTCGACGACGCCGAGCGCCGCATCGCAGAAGCGGAGGCGTCGGCGGCGAGCCGCGCGGAAGAACTCGAGGCGCGCGAGATCGACCTCACGCGCCTGAAGGAAATCACGCTTGCGCGGGAAGAGACGCTGAAGACGCTGCGTTCCGACGTCGAGTCCCTCGAAGCCCAGACAGAGGAAGCCGAGGAGATGAACCTCGGCGACGATCGTCTCGCAAGCGCGGTGCTATCCATCGCGGGCGACGGACAGCGGCAATACCTCACCGGCCTGCAGGTCAACGGCGATCGGATCCTGATCCTGTTCGATCACTCCGCAAGCATGCTCGACGAAACCATCGTCAACATCATCCGCCGCAGAAACATGGACGAGGCGCGCCAGCGCGCTGCGCCGAAATGGCAACAGGCAACGGGCACCTTGCGCTGGCTCTCCGCGAAACTGCCCCGGAAAAGTCGCTTCCAGCTCTACACCTTCTCCGAGACCTGGGCGCCCGCCATCGAAGGCACCGAGGGCCGCTGGCTGGACGTGACCGGTGGCCAGCTGAATCAGGCGGTTCTGCGCGCAACCGAACTGCTGCCGCAGGGCGGCACCAATCTGAAATCCATCTTCGAGGCGATCGGCGAACTCGGCCCGCCTCCAGACAACATCATTCTGGTAACGGACGGCCTGCCGACGCGCGACGCGCGCGAACCCCGCCGCGGAACGGTCACGGGCCAGCAGCGCCTGAACCTCTTCCAGGACGCGGTCGAAGCCCTGCCGCCGAACGTGCCCGTGAACATCGTGCTCCTGCACCTCGAAGGCGATCCCATGGCTGCATCGAGCTATTGGCGCCTCGCCTTCGAAACGCAGGGCAGCTTCCTCGCACCGTCGAGAGACTGGCCATGAGGCGCGGGCGCGGGGGTCGCCGCGAGATCCTGGACTCCGGGCTTTCCTTCCTGGACGTGATCTCCTGCGGCTTCGGCGCCGTGATTCTGCTTCTGATCATCACCAAGACCGTAGAGCCGGTGGTGCTCGAAAAGTCCACGGACGACCTTGAGGCATTGCTGATCAAGCTGCAGGAGGAACTCTTCGACATCCGGGGAGACACCCGCGAGGTGCGCCGCGAATTGACCGACAAGCGCCGGCAGCTGGAGGAAGCGCTCGATCGCGTCGCCGTGCTGGAACGCAACTTCTCGCGCATCACTGCAGATTTCGACACCACGCGCCAGCGCGCCGATACGCTGGAAACGGAGCTGTCGCAGTTCGCCGACGCGCGCCAGACGTTGAGCGAAGAGATGCAGCGCCTGCTCGGCGACGAATTCCGTCCGCAGAACGAGCTCGCCGGCGGCATCCCCGTCGACAGCGAATACATCATCTTCGTGATCGACACCTCGGGGTCGATGTTCCAGAACGCCTGGACCTCCGTCGCAGACAAGATGGAAGAGGCGCTCGACCTCTACCCCGAAGTGAAAGGCATCCAGGTCATGAACGACCAGGGCACCTACATGTTCTCGGCCTACGAGGGCCGATGGATACCCGACACGCCGGCGCGGCGCGGACAGATCCTGCAGCGCCTGAAGGGCTGGAACGCGTTTTCGAACTCGTCCCCCGTAGAGGGCATCACGACGGCAATCAGCACCTACTGGGCGCCCGATCGAAAGATCTCGATCTACGTTTTCGGCGACGATTTCCAGGGCGGCTCGGTGGAGGCCGTGATCGATACGGTGGACCGCATCAACCGCGCGGACGAGGACGGCAATCGGCGCGTACGCATTCACACCGTGGGCTTTCCCGTGCTTCTCGGCGCGCCGCGCAATCTCCAGGGGTCGGCCAATCGTTTCGCCACGCTCATGCGCGAATTGGCGCGGCGCAACGGCGGCACCTTCGTCGGCCTGGAAGCCGCGCAATGAGCCCCACCCATGCGCCGTGCAAGGTGCGTTGGGGGGTAGCGGAGCGCGTGCTACAGTCGATCCTCCGTGGCGATCGAAGGCCTCCGATCTCGATGCGTGTTCGCCTTTCCCCCTTCGTGCTCTGCCTGCTCGCCGTGGTGCTGAGCGGCTGCGCGACGACGAGCGTACAGGTCGAGGGTGAATTTCCGTCCGAACCGCTCATAGAGCAATTGCCGCTCACCATCGGCATCCACTTCGACGAGTCCTTCGCCAGCTACCAGATCGATGAACCCGTCCCCCAGCGCGGCGACTGGAGCATCTCCATGGGCGGCGCGCAGCTCCAGATGTTCCGCACCGTGCTCCCCGCCATGTTCGAGCGGGTGATCGAGCTCGAGGATCCGGCCGCCCCCGCAGAGGTCGACGCTGTACTGCGGCCGCGCGTGGACGACATGCAGTTCGCCATTCCCTTCCAGACCAAGAGCAACTTCTTCGAGGTCTGGATTCGCTATCAACTGACGCTGACGGAACCCGGCAGCGAACGCATCATCGCGAGCTGGCCCCTGACTGCCTACGGCCGGACGCGCGACGCCTTCCTCGAGGGCGCGGAAGCCGCGATCGAACAGGCTGCCGTGATGGCACTGCGCGATGCAGCCGCGTTCCTTGCGATTGACTTCGCCGAAACGCGAGAGCTCGCGCCCTGGCTGGCAGAAAAACTTCCGGCTGCGGCCGCTGCCGCTACCGAGGCCGCCGCCGAGGCCGCCGCCGAGGCCGCCGCCGAGGCCGAAACCCTCGCCTACGGCGAGGAAAGCTGACCCGCGGGCACCCGGGAGTCATCCTATGCACACACGACTACGCGCCTTCATGCTCCTCGCTGCGACCGTCGCGGCTACGGGCTGCGTCGATGCAACCATCGAGCAGTTCCAGCAAAGCCAGGCCGTGATGACGAGCGGCGACCGCATCGTCGTGCTCGGCCGCCGTCAAAATAACGGCTACGAGACCGAAGTGGACTTCGTCGATTGCGTGGGCGGAGCGCTCGCACGGGGCGATGCGGCCGTCGCTGTGGTACCGGAAACCCAGTTCGTGGACGAATTGTTTCCCTGGTTCGAGCCGCGCACCGCGCCGCTGCGGACCGAAGACCTTCCAGGGCTGCTGTCCAATCCACTGGTCTCGGAGCGCATAGAACGTCAAGGATTGCGCTACCTTGTCTGGCTCGACGGTTCCACGAACACAACGGATCAGACGGGTTCCATGACCTGCACCATCAGCCCCGGCGGCGGTGGCTGCTTCGGCTTCGTATCCTGGGCGCGCGACTCTTCCTACGAGGCGTCGATCTGGGATCTACAGACCCACGAGAACATCGGCCGCGTTTCGACCGACGCCTCGGGCACCTCCTACATGCCAGCGCTCATCGTCCCCGTACCGATCATCGCGCGCGTGCAGACGCAGGCCTGCGGCGGCATGGCAAACCAGCTCAAGCAGTTCTTTGTGAGCACGGGCTGAGCGGCGCTAGAGCGAGGCGCCGAGGTAGGCCACCTCACTACGGTTCTCGACCAGGTGCGTTCGCAGGGCGAGTGGATGCAGACGCTGCTCCATGAGCGTCTCGATGGGCAGCCAGCGCACGCCGCACTGGAGCGGGTCCGGCGTAGCAGGCATCCGGGGACGCGATCCGGCCGCGAGCCGCGCCTCGAACACGACTTCGAGCTGGTGAAAACCGGCGCCAAGGTGCGAGTCCGGATGGTCGGACGATAGGAACTCCCGGACGTAGCGCAATCGCCCCACCTCGATGTCTACCTCGAGCTCTTCGCGCACCTCCCGTCGCACACAGGCCACCAGCGTCTCTTCATGTCGCTGCCCCCCCCCTGGAAGCAGGTACCAGGGGCCCTGAGCGTCGCGGTATTCGACAACGAGCACTGCATCCGACTCGATGATCAGCGCGCGCGCAGCGGTCCGTACAGTGCCTTCGGTGCTCACGCGGCGTCGAAGGTTCCGGTGTCGAGCAGGATCAGCGTGCAGTCCAGCTGAACGCGCACGCCCGCCGCTTCGAGCGCCGCGACGACGCTCGGGTCATCCGCGCCGGGATTGAGGATCACCCGGCGGGGCGCACGCGCTGCAAGGGTCGGCACGAGCGGCAGCATGCGCTCCGCGCCCAGGTACACCGTGACCGTATCGAGCCCTTCCGGCAAGGCATCGAGCGCAACCGTGGGTACCCCTTCGACCGCAGCCAGCGCCGGGTTGAAGGGCAGGACGTGGTGGCCATGGTCGCGCAGCTTGCGCTGCGCGCGGTTCGCGTAGCGCGCCGGGTTCGTACTGGCGCCGAGGATCGCAACGCGCTGACTCACGCGGCCTGCTCCACGAGCTCACGCAAACGATCGCACTGGCGCACCCGCGCCGCGCGCGACTCCCCGAGGAATGAGACGTTGAGCGTCGTCACGCCCGAGGCCTTCAGAGCCTGCAGCCGATCCCGGACGAACGTCGGATTACCGATGAGCGACGCGCGCGCCAGATAATCGGCCGGAATCGCGGCCTCTGCCGCATCCTTGCGCCCCTCGAGATAGAGCGACTGGATCGCGTCCGCTTCCCGCTCGTAGCCGTAGCGGCGGAACACCTGGTTGTAGAAGTTCTTCTCCTTCGCGCCCATGCCACCCACGTAGAGCGCGATCTGCGATCGCATCCGATCGCGCTCGGCCTCCAGGCCTACCCCGATGCCGACCATGCCGCCGCTGTAGACCTCCAGCGGTGCGCGCTCAGGCTCGCGTTTCGCCGCGCCTGTGCGCAGGGCGTCGCCCCAGATCTCGTCTGCGCCTTCGGGCAGATAAAAGGCAGGCAGCCAGCCGTCCGCAATCTCCGCCGTCATCGCCACGCTCTTCGGGCCCAGCGCCGCAACCGTGATCGGGATCTCGTCACGCACCGGGTGGTTGATGAGCTTCAGGGCCTTGCCGAGGCCCGACCCCTTGTTCGCGGAGAGCGGCAGTTGATAGTGCTTACCGGCGTACTCGACCTTCTCCCGGCGCCAGACCATGCGGCAGATCTCGATGATCTCGCGGATGCGCGCGACCGGCGCGTGATACGGGATGCCGTGAAAGCCCTCGATCACCTGGGGACCGGACGCGCCGATGCCGAGCATGAAGCGACCGTCCGAGAGGTAGTCGACCCCGGCGGCGGTCATGGCCAGCAGCGTGGGCGTGCGGCTGTAGATCGGCAGGATCCCGGAAGCGATGACCACCCGCTCCGTGCGCGCCGCAAGATAGCCCATGGCGCTCGGCGCATCGAAGGAATACGCCTCCGGTACCCAGGCGACGTCGAGGCCGGCTTTCTCCAGCTCCGAAACCTCGGCAGCAGCCTCCTTGAATCCCCCGGCGTAGCTCAGCAGGGTGGAAATACGCATGCCCTTCCCCTCTTCAACATGCCTCGCTGCGGGGCCGCGCAAGGCAGGTGACCTCTTCACGATCGTGACACAGCTGGCGAATCTGCAGGTCCCAGTCGTCGGCGGCGCCGCCGAGCGTTCGCCGGAACCGAACCTCGGCGTCCTCGACGGCGGCCCAGCGACGCTTCATGGGCAATTTCAGATTGAAGATCGCGCGCTGGGCCCACTCCCGGCGCAGCCAGCGCGCCATGAGCTCGACGACCCGAGCGGGCTTGTCGACCACATCGCAAACCAGCCAGTCCACGCGTTTGCGGGGCTGGTAGGTGAACGCGTCAGCGCGCAGATGCTCGACATAGGGGTCGCTTGCAAGCGCCGGCGCCAGCGGGCCATTGTCCACCGCCGTCACGCGCGCGCCCTGCTGACGCAGCACCCAGGTCCAGCCTCCGGGCGCCGCGCCGAGATCGACGGCCGTCGCACGGTCTCCCAGCTGCGTATGGATTTCATGCTCGGTCAGGAAGCGGAAGAGTGCTTCCTGAAGCTTGAGCGCGCTCCGGCTGGGCGCGCCCCTGCCCTGGCGCAGGCGCACGACGCCGCCGGGCGCCGCGCTCGAGCGCGTTGGCGGTGACAGTCCGAGCCACGCCCGCGTGCCGCTATCGAAAACGAGATGGAGCCGCGGCGCGCTGGCACGATCGACAAGCAGCCCACGCTGCTTCAGCGCCCCCCGCAGCGGGCCCGCGAGCTGCTTCGTCAGCCGCCCAAGGAGCCGGTGCGCCTCGCCATCGGCCGTCTCCACCACGGCATCGCACACCGCGATGTCGAAGCCCTCCAGCAGGGGCGAGATGCGATCACCGGGCGACAGATCCTCGCACGCCTCACCTGCAGCGCAGAACTGGCGCGGGAACACCACCGAGGCGAAGGCCGGCTCCTGCAGCAGCGCCAGTGGATCGTCCCCGGGAAAGAACTCCAGCAGCCCTTCATCTACGCGCGTGCGCGCATGCCCCCAGGTGTCGGAGGCCGCCGCCCGCGCCGACAATTCCGCCGCCGTATCACCCTCGAACCCCGGGCGGCAGAGCGCCACGATCCGGTCGAAGGGCAGCGTCTCCGTGCTCACCTGTGGCAGGTCAGAAATCGTAGGTCACGGCAACGTGCAGGCGCCGCGGCAGCCCCGGGAAGTAGCGGAAATTCCCGAACGCGAGATCTGCCCGATCGGCGTACTCCGCATCGGTCAGGTTCAGAATCCGCGCCGCCACGCGCAGATTGTCCTGCACCTGCCAGTTGCCACGCAGATTGAAGACAAGATGGCCTTCATAGTCCGCCGTGTTCGAAGGATCGATCTCGTACTCTCCGACGTAGACGGCCTCGAGTTCCAGAAGAAGCGGATCGTTCGGACGCCAACGCCAGTGTGCCGAGCCGAGCCAGTTCGGCGCCGTGTCGACGGCGTCGCCGCTGCTGATCGTGTTGCCGCGGCCGAGATCTCGATCGAAGTCGTATTCGTGCTCGGCATAGGTTCCGACCAGATCGATCTCGTGGCGCGGCGTGAGCGTTCGCACATAGCTCCACTCCACGCCCCAGGAGCGCGTCTTGCCCGCAGAAACGTTGGCGCTTGTCGAATCGCGCAGAATCTCGTCCTCGCTCCGCTGCGTGAACAGCAGCGCTGACACCGTCGAGTCATCACTCACGTGTTCGAAGCCGGCTTCGAGCGACAGCAACTGCTCGCTGTCTAGATCGGCAACGAGCTGACCGCGCTGCAAGCGATAGAGTTCGGTCATCTGCGGCGCACGGAAGCCGACGCCGCCGACGAGCCAGGTCCGAGTGCCCTCGCTCGGGACAAACTCGACGCCGAGCCGGCCAGCGAAATCCGTGAACGTGTCGTCGCGATCTGCGGGGCGCGTGTAGAGGCAGCCACCGAAGCCGCAGGTCGTACCGTCATCGCGCGTGTTGCCGTCGAGGAAGCGATTGTCGTAGTCGTAGGCGAGCCGCTCGGCCCGCGCGCTGCCCACGAGCGCAACGCGCTCCTCGACCTGCGCGCGCAGGTCCACGAAGGCCGCGGCCATGACACTGTCGACCTCGTAGTCGTAGTGCGTGCCGGGGGGCCGCGTTGCAACGAGGAAGGGGGAGCCCACCGTGGGGCCCTCCTGGTTCTGCTTCAGCCAGGTGTCCGCGAATTCGGTCTGCAGACCCACGGTCCAGTCCACGATGCCGGAGCGGCCGTGCAGCCGTGCGATCAGCCCTGCACTGTCGTGCCCGTTCTGCTCAAGGGGTTGACCGGGCAGGAAGTGCTGCAGGAAATCCATGTCGCTCATGCGCAGGTACGGCGTCACCACGAGCCGGCGATCGCCCAGATCCCGTGACCAGGCGCTGGAAAGACGCACCGCCTGTACGTCGCGGAAGGCTTCCGGATTCGGATTCGTATCGCGCAGGTCGCCGTCCTTGTAGGCCTCGAAGCCGACCACGAACCCCCCCGTTTCCTGGTTCAGGTTCACGGCGGATAGCAGGGTCGAGACCTCCCAGGCTCCGACCACGGTGTCCCAGTTCAGGCTCAGCTTCTGCTGGTCATGCCCGGTCGCGTCGCGCCAGCCATTCGCCGTCACGCCCGTGAAGGCGACGCCGACCTGGCCGCGTTCGGTCTCCATGCCCGCACGGACCCCCGCGCGCAGATAATCCCAGGGGCCGCCTTCCAGGGTAACGCTCATACCCGCAGGGGTACCCGGCGACTGTACGTTGATCACGCCGCGCAGGGCGTTGCCGCCGTACAGCGCACTGGCAGGCCCGCGCACCACTTCGATGCCAGAGGCAAGTTCGGTGTGCACCTCGAACAGGCCGTTCACGTTACAGAAGCCCGAGGGCCGTACCGGTACGCCGTTTTCCAGCAGCAGGAACGAACCACAGGCCCCGGGACCCGTGAGAACCGCGGAGCGAATCGCGGTCAGATGCTCCTGGCCGGACCCCCGCGACACCCACACCCCGGGCACGCGCACCAGCGTCTCGTTGGGGTGGATCGGGCCCGTGAGCGCGATCGCAGCTTCATCCACGCGGGCATAGTTGCCGACCTGTTCGAAGGCGGACGCGAGCGAGGCATCACCGACAACGCGTACCTCTTCGAGGCCGGCGTTCTGTTCACCGGACGTCTGGGCGCCAGCGGAGACAGAAAGAAGACAGAGCGCAAGAAAACGCAGCGACGCCTGCCCCGGACGGGCGGCGATACGGACAACACGTTCGATCAAGAGAGGACTCCCTGTACACGTAAGAGTGCTGTGCCCGAGCAGCACACGACGGCGAGAGACCATACTAAGGGGAGCCACTGGGCGGCAACGACCGTCCCGTACCCGAATCCGTCGGGGACGTCAGATCAACGAGAGCTGCGCTGTGTCCAGCGCCGCACCGTTCGCAGCGGCAGCTTCCACAAGCGGCAGGGCCGGCATGTCCAGGCGCGTGCGCACGAGGCGATCGAGCCAGAGAGCCAGCTCTGGCGAGTGGGCATTGTTCGGACAGTGCATGAAGAACACCGGCCGGCGCCCCGCATTCACCCAGTCGGACAGAACCTCCGCCCAGCGCGCCAGGAAGGGCGCGTTCACCGACCGGGTCGGATGCGCCACAAAGCGGATGACCGGAGCCTGCGTCAGCGTTCGGATTGCCACCGGCGTGTCCGGTTTTTCGTGGGCGGCAGCGCGCACGTCGGGGTGGTCGGGGTCGCCCGCGCGCATGCCGCGCGTGTCCATGACCACCCGCTCGACGCCATGGGCGAACAGGAGCGTATCGAGGCGCTCGCTTCCCTCACGGGAAAAGAAATCAGGATGGCGCACCTCCACCGCATAGCGATAGTCCTTCGGCAATCGCTGCAGATAGCGCCCGAGGACCGGCAGATCTCCAGGCGCAAAATGCCGGGAGAACTGTAGTAGATAGCTGCCAAGGCGCGGGCCAAGCGGTTCAAGACGAAGCAGGAACTCGGTTGTTTCCTGCTCTGCGCCGCGCAAGGCGCGATCGTGCGTGATCACGCGGGGGAACTTAAAGGAAAAGCGGAACTCGGCGGGCGTCTGCGCCACCCAGCGCGCCACCGCCGCAACGGGCGGCACGCTGTAGAAAGTGGTGTTCCCCTCGACCGCATCCATCACCCGTGCATAGTGCTCGAGAAAATCGCGCGGACTTGCATGCTCCGGGTAGAGCGAACCCTTCCAGTCGGGCTGCCCCCAGAGGGGCAGGCCGAGGCGGACGGGGCGTGTGTCGAATGCACTCATCGCATCAATCCAGCGTGAACGGCATCTCGCCGAGGTACTCGGCGAGCGATTCCTGATCGAGCTTGAAGCGGAACTTCACGAACGGCCCTTGAGCCGTGAAATCCGCCGCCGTGAAGTCGTCGTCGGTGAAGCCGACAAAGTTGTAGCCGAGGCTGATCCAGAAGTTGTCGAATGGCGTGTGGCCTATGGACAGACCCGCCTGAACGTCGTGCACCGACGAACTCCAGGAACTCAGCACGCTGCCGTGCAGGCCGAGATCCCAGCGTCGCGTGAAGTCGTAGCGATACTCGGAGCCGAAGAGGGTCGTGAACGACGAATAGGTCTGCGCGTCGATCTCGCCAAGCAGGTACTTCGTTCCGACCAGGAGCGCCAGTTGATTGCGCGCGTTGGGCTTGAAGTTGGCGGCGAAGTTGTTGACGAGCTTGCGCTCGGCGATGTCCAGCGCTGCACCCTTGCGTTCTGAGGTAACCAGATCGAGTCGATCTAGGAAGGTCCACGCGCCACTGGTGGGGCGCCATGCGAGCGCGAGCCGGAGATCGGCGGACAGCGCGTCCTCCGCGGATGTCTGCTTAGATAACACGGAGCCCGTAATCGAAAGAATGCGCCCTTCATCCAATTGCCTGGCATATCCGAGCCGGAAGTTCGTGGAATCATCCTGATCCGCATGTCGGTGCTCGATGCGGCTCGTGACCTCCCAGGTCTCCTCCCGCCAGGACGCTCCGACATAGCCGCTCGTGAAGTCGGAATCCTGAGCTGCGCCGGACGCCGGCGGCCTCGCAGGGAACTGACCTTCCGGATCCTGAATAAGGAAGTCACCGTCGTTCGGGTCGCTATCACGGTCATTCAGCGGCGCCGACCGATCACCACGTATCAGATCCTCAAGCGTCTGCTCGCGATTCAGGCCGAAGTCGACAGCCAGTTTTTCCGTTATCGAAAGCGTCTGCGTGACGCCGAGCGTGGCGAACATGCGCTCGCCGTTCTCACCTATGCGCTGCACAACGCCTGCGTCTACGCTGGAGCCGTCCCACAACTGCGAGCGCGCACCGAAGAATGTGTCCTGCGTATCGCGGTTGTCCGCAAACGTGAGCTCCTGTGTCCCGATGATGGTGAGCTTCGACAGCGCCATGAGTTCCGCCGTCAGGCCAAGACGGGTGGGGAAGTCTCGCGAGTTGGTTCCTCCCAGCGCCTGGTCCAGATTCGCCCCCAGACGCAGGCGTCCGCTGAACAGCACCTGCGCCAAGCGCGCCGTGAGCTGCGTCGTTTCTGTCTCCTCGCCTTTGCCGTCTTCCTCAAGCGCGGCGCGCACTCCGATACCGACATCGGTCCCTTCTCGATTCCAGCTGGCCTCGACCTCGAGCACGTTGCGTTCGGCATCGGTGCCCGTATTGATCTGCTGGTAGGCCTGACTCGTCACGCGGGTCTGCTCTCCCATCCGGGATTCGAGCTCCAGACCGAAGCGGCGCGTACCGCCCTGTGAGACGCTTTGCTGGCCGACACCGAAGTCCGCTTGCTGCTCGCGGTAGTAGGCACGCGTACGGCCAAGCTCGCTGCGGCGCTCCGCCTCGACAAGCCAGGCCGCACCCGAGCGAGCGTCGGCCTCGCCACCCTTCGCGCGCGACCAGGCTGCCTCCGCACGCACTTCGGTGCTCTCATCCGGTCGCCATTCGGCGTCGACGCCGCCGAGGGTTGCTTCCGCACCGCGCGTACCGTCGTGCACGACGCTTACGCCGATCTCGGCGTCGTCGAGTCTTCGTTCCACGCGGCTACCGGCCACGAGATCGGTACGGCCGTCGCCGCCCCCTTCGACCTCATACTCGACCACGATGAACGTCGGATTCAGCTCGACGTCCTGCGGCGCCACCGGCGCCTTGAACAGTATCGTTCCGGCGTCGTAGTCGATGTTGTAATCGAGGAAGCGGGATTGCGGGGACGACGCGATGATCACCGCGTCATCGAATCGATCACGCGTTTCGATCACGATTCGCTCACGATTCTCGAGGAGCCTGCTGCTCGAGAGCTGATACAGGCCAGAGGTGCCGTTGCCGCGAATCTCATCGCGCACGAAGGCGGTCTCGGTTTCAGCTCCGAACACGACGACCTGCCAGTCCTGATCGGCCCACTCTGTCTTCAAACCGGTGAGACGGCGCGAGAACCGGGTCAACTCACCATTGCCCATCTGTGTGTCGATATCACCGAACAGCGCGCTGAAGGCGCCGCGTTCGATCTTCAGATAGAGCTTTTCCTGACTTGCCGCTTCGAATTGCTGCTGAGAACCGTCCCCGTACAGCGTATAGAACCGATTTGGATCGATCTGCTGACCGAAGCGCCCCGTATCCCGCTTGTCGGTGTCATAGGCGAGCGTCAACAGATACTTGCCCTGAATCATGCCCTTCGCAAACAGGGAAACCCGACCGTCGGTTCGCAGGCCGTCGTCGTTTCCGGCCTCGCGGGCAGCGACCATGTTCTCGGAAAGCGTGGTGTGCCCGACGCTGCCTTCGCCAAAGCCGACCACGATCCAGTCACGCTCATCTGGCAGAAGTCGCGCGACGAATTCCTCGACCCCGTACTGCGGCCCGAAGTCGATGGACAGCCGAACCTCACCGGAACGCGCAGTCGGTTCAAGCGGTATGTAGGCGATTCCATCTTCGAACACGACGTAAGAATCATTGCGCTCGAGTGCTCGTCCGCTGAGGGAGACTTCTTCGCGGTCCGGATTGAACGCCGCGTACGGCGCGGCGACCCTGAACTCGCCGGTCATGCCAGGCCGCACCGGAGAGCCGGTGCGATCGAACAACCGGATCGCGACTTCCGGCGGATTGACGCCATCCGCAATCAGCCGCGAGGCTTCAGGCACGTATTCACCGCGCACGGGCGCACCGGTGTAATAGACCGTACGGACGATTGTCTGGATCGAGCCATCGACACCGGTGACGCTCGCTTCGAAGGTGTTGTGACCGAACCGGATATCCACTCCGCGCCAGGTGGAGAGCGCCACGCCCTGCGGCTCGAACTTCTTCCTGCCTTCGAAATTCAGAGGCGAAACGGGCTCGCCATTCAGTTTGAGCTCTACTTTGTCGGCGATACCTGCACGGACCACGAACCATGTCGACGTGATTCGGGGCAGGAAGCCGGCCTGCGGATACAGGATCGCCGGACCTTCCGCAGCCGTGCCGACAAGATCCGGTGTCCAGTCCGGTGGCAATTGATCGGGCAGTTGACGCATCTCGTAAGCGCGGCTTGCCTCATCCGCACCCGGTACATCGCCGACGACACGGGTCAACACCGTGCCTGAATCAGAGCGCGGCGCACTGACCCGGAGGCGCGGCGCCTCGGCCTCAGCGCGCACGAACCGCGCCCGGGCCATCGGGTCGGTCGATGCGTCGACCGCTGCCGCCGGTTCAGCAGCGTTGCCCTCAAGTGCCGATGCGTTCGAGTCGACCATGCGCAGGCCCACGCCCTGCTCCAGGGCGAGATCAACGAGCCAGAACGGCGGCACGTCCGCGACCTCGAGATCCAGCCCTTCGCCTAGCTCCGCCCGAGCCCGCTCGAGCATGCGCAGGGCTCGCATGCGGGACGCATCGTCCCCGAGGGCCAGCACAAGATCTGCGGCCGCACTCGGCGGCGGCGGCGGCGCAACGTCGAGTTCGGTGGTGGCAAGCGCAGAGCGCACACGCCGCTCCGTGGGCGTACCGAACATCGCGAGTGCCGACACCTTAGACCGGCCGACCGGCAGCGCGGGCGTGATGCGCGCGGCAAAGGTTAGGCGATCTTTCCAGGCCCCTGTCCGATCACCCAGTCTGAAGGTCAGCGCGGGGCCCCCGGCGCCCGCGGGGTCGTCGATTCCAAACCCGTTGTGCCGCGTGCTGCCGGCTTCGAACTCAAGGCCGGGCGGAAGCATCGTCACGAGCGTCACCCCCGTCAGCGGAACGGCCGCACCTTCCGCTTCCAGCGAGACGAGCACCTGATCGCCACTGACCTCGGCGCGCAGACGCGTGCTGATCTCTTCCTCGACCGGCGGCTTGAGGGCAACGTGGAAATCCGCTCGCCACAAGGCGCCACCCTGTACGTCAACGAACTGGCTGAATGCGCGCCCCGCGAAGCGCGTGTTGTCCTCGCACGGCAGTACTCGATGCGATTCGGGGAGACTCTCGAGATCAAGCTGTACGACGTGCGTACCCGGCTCCACTCCCTCGATGTGCCAGCGACCATTCGTGTCCGTGATCACGTTAGTGCCGTCTTCGAGGAAGATCCGTACGCCGGACATGCCAGTGCGTTCCTCGGCGGGCAGATCACAGCCGCCCTCGAAGACACGACCGATCAGGATCGCTTCTGACCGCAGGAGCTCCTCGCGCACGATGACGCTCGCCTCTGCGGTGTTTGCGCCCGAGACGCGCGGACCGGTCGCGGTCACGCGATTGATCGCCTCACCGAGTGCCGCGCCCGCGGTCACTTCGACGACGTAGCGGATGGAGGTGCTTGTTCCGAGCTCGAGATCTGCGAGATCGATGCGCAGGGTCCGCCCATCAGAATCGACCCGCGCTCCGGCGACGGGCTGACCGTCGACGCGCACGGATCCGGACTGGTAGCGGAATCCAACCGGCAGCGTATCGACCAGCGTGATGTCGTCAGCCGCCGCGCCCCCTGTGTTCTGGACCGACACAGAGTATTGAAGGAAATCGCCTATCGAGACGGTCTGTTGCGCCGCCTGCTTCGACAGGAATATCTCGGCGGTGATCGGATCGACCGGAACATCGAAGGTCAGCGGATCGTCCGCGCCCACGTCGAACGTCTCGCCTCGGCTGCCGGCATCGATCAGGAAAGGCCCGCCCGGAAGCTGCGCAATCGCCTCGTCCCCAACCAGCGACGGGAACACGAGCCCAGCCGGCGGCTCGATCTCGAGGCGATAGGTGCCCTCGGCGAAAACAGGGAAGCGGAATGCACCCGGCCCATACTCGAACTCATTCCCTGCCGCATCACGGACCGGTTCGCCGGTCACGATCGACGCCGGATACGGCGTGACCCCGTCGTTGGAGAACACCTGGGCAAGCGCGCCCGTGCTTGCGTCGAGAAGCCGAACCGTTGCGCCGTCGACCGGCTCGCCCGTGGTGGCGTCGAAAACAACCGATATCGGGTCCACGAGCAGTCGCGCGATCACACTGTCGCCTGCATCGTTCGCATCCACATAGCGACCTTCGATATCCGAATCGACCGTCACCGCCAGTGCGCAGTCGCCTGCTGCCGAGGCACTCGCAGAGGTCCCGAAGTATCCCGTGAACACGCCCGTGCTGGCGCCCGTCTCGCGCAGCACAATGCGTTCCAGATCGCCGGTTGCGCCCACTGCGAGATCAAGCTCGATCGTATCGGCGCCGAAGGGATCCCGGTCCTCATCCCGATCCACCACCCTGATATAGAAGCTGCTGCCCGAGGCGATCGCCTCGACCGGCGTCAGGCTGAGCAGCGCGGGCAGCGCCAGAACAGTACCGTCAGCGTCGCGAGGCAGCGGCACATCGGTACCATCCGCGCACTGCGTGGCACCCACCTGAACCGCCTCACCCTCACCTGCCTCTGCCAGGGCAAAGAACTCGATCGATGCGGGCGATGCCGGAAGCTCCTGCACGTCCAGCGGAATATCGATCCGCAGCGCGGGACCGATGGGCACGACAAAGTCCTCACCCCGGGAGCCCGCATCGATCACATAGGGGCCATCGGGCAGGGTCGCGATGTCCGCATCGCTGCGCGCGCTCGGGAAGCTGAACCGGTTCGGCGGCACAATCTCGAAACGATAGGTGCCCGGATTGATGAGCGGGAAGCGGTACTCGCCGGCACCGAAGGTGTAGACAACGCCGGCCTCATCCCGAACAGTTTGTCCGGAAATCATCTCCGAGGGATAGGGCGCAAAGGGCTCATCACCGAACACCTCGGCGGGCTGCCCCGTGCTCACGTCGATAATGCGAATCTGCGCGCCGTCGATGCGCCGACCGGTCGCCGAATCGAAGAAGACGCCGAACGGATCCACCAGGGCTGCCGCGGCGGCCGTGTCGGTTCCGTCCTCGGAATCAAAGTAGCTCGCGACGATCTCCACGGCGTCTGCGACCCAGAGCACGCAGTCGTAGTTGTCGTTGGCCCGACTCGTGGACTGCACGTAGCCGACGAACTCCGCAGTGTCCGGCCCGGTCTCGATCAGCCGCAGGATCTCGATGTCGCGCGATGCATCCACCGACAGCGTGATGACGATCGATTCGCGAACGAGCGGGTCCTTGTTCGGATCGGCGTCCCGCACGCGCACGAACATCGGTTCGCCCACCTTGTAGAGATCCGCCGCCTGCAGGTCGATGTTCCCCGGTACCGGGAGCGAGAAGTTACCGAGCGAACGCGGCGTGGGGGTGTCCACGAAGGGTCCCTCGAGCGAGGGACCGGTCGAGCACTGCGGCTGCTGCAGGTCGAACTGCTCAAGCGCAAGCGCAGTCACGCTCGAGAGCGAGATGCCTTCTTCCCGCTGCATGCCAAGGGGCGACTTGAGGAAATCGATGATCGCTGGATTGCGCGCGACGGCAACGGTGCCAACCTGGAAGGTGCGCGTGACGGACAGGCCGAAGGGGTCCGTAGACGTGACCCGCAGGGCAACCACCTCGCCCGCGGCCAGCGACACCCCGTCGGCGAGGCGCAGCACGCCGCCCTCTACCACGAAGCGATTGTCTGACACCGAATAGCTGTGTGCGTCGTCGACGTCCGGGTCGGTCGTCGTGAGCGCACCGAACACCGCCCCGGGAACGTCGGGATCGACGACGAGATTGTCGAGCGAAATGCCGGTGGGAGCACTGTTTTCCGTATCGATCGTGATCGTCACGATCGCCTCGCTGGACAGCGGACCAAACGCGCTGTTGGGTGCATTCCGGTCCGTGGCGCGAATGCGCAGGGCAACGGAGGTCACCTCGCCGAGCAGTGCAAGATTGGTGACCTTGATCGTCCCGGTTACCGGGTCTATGACGAAGGCGCCGGCGTCGTTGCCCCCCACAATCGCGAGGCGCGCCGTGTCGCCGGCGATCACGTCGGGGTCGGAGAACACAACCTCGCCCACGAACGCCCCGAGGGGCGCATTCGCAGGCAACTGGAAGCTCGCACTGTCGATCTCGGGCGCTTCGTTCACGTCGAGCACCGGGACGGTCATCGTCCCGACAGACGTCAGCGGTACGGAGAAGCTGTCGGTGACGGAAATCTCGAGTTCGAACGCCTGCACGCGCTCGAAGTCGAGCCGGTCGGGCTGCGCAACGGTGACTTCGCCCGTCGCCGGATCGATCGCGAACACGCCGTCAGGATCCCCGGAGGTGATCCGATAGGTGAGCGGTCCGTTCGCGTCGACGGCGTCAACGACGCCAACGACTGTGCCAATCGGGCTGTTCTCGTCGACCGGATCGAAGGGCTGGTCCTCAATGGAGGGCGGCGCGTTCGCGTCGGTTACCGCGATTCGCACCTGCACTTCCGCCGACCGAGCACCGTTCGGATCCGCGCTGGAGTTGTCGTCCGTGATGCGGACGCGCAGTTCGAACGCGTTGCCGTCGGCGCCGAGAGCGGACGGATCGAGCACGGTGACGGCGCCGTCTGCATCGATCGCAAACGCGCCTGCGTCATTGCCTTCGACAATCTCGTAGCTGAGCTGATCGCCGGCGTCATCGTCTGCGGCCAGAACGCGCGCGATAAACGTGCCGGCGGGTGAGGCCAGCGCAACGCCCGTGTCGATCTCCTCGTCCTCAGGAACCGGGGCGCGATTCACGTTCGCGATCTCGATCGACAGCGTACGGGTGGTGACCAGCCCCCCCTCGTCGGCGGCCTTCACCACCAGCGGCACCACCGGCCCGTCTTCACGAGTGAGGGCAACGCCGCTGCGAACGCGAAGCTCACCGGCGACAATCTCGAAGCGCGGATCGTCCACGGTCAGCGTGACCACGTCGCCCGCGTCCGGATCGGTTGCGGTCACCGGACCGATCACGGCCCCATCGGCACCTTCCGTCAGGCGGAAGGCATCGTCCGTCACGATTTCGGGCGCTTCGTTGCGGTCGCCGATCGTGATGGGGAACGTGCGTTCGTCAACAACGATGCCTCCGTCCGTGACCGTGAGCGTGACGGCGATCACTGGTTCGGCTTCGAAGTCGACGACCACCCCAGGCCGGAGCCGCAGCACATCATCCGCGTCGACCACGAATCGCGGATCGTCGACGGTCGTTGCTGCCGTCGCCCCCGACGCAAGCAACTGCACGACCGTTGCCCCTGCACTGTTCTCGCAAAGGCTGAAGGCCGCGGCGGCGACGGCATCGCTGTTGCGAAGGTCTGGCGCGCTGCACGCTGCAGGTGTCGACGGAATCGCCTGCGAAAGCACCTGGAGTGCGAAGGTGGCCGTGGTTTCACGGCCGTCTGTGTCGGTCGCCGTGAAGGTCACGTTCACGACCGGTTCGATCGCTGCGTCCACGAATACGCCGGGACGCAGGCGAAGCACGCCGTCCACGATTTCGAAGCGAGGATCGTCGACCGCGAGCGAGAACTCCTCGGGCCTGTCCGTCACCAGACGGACAGGCCCGATGGTGGCGCCCGAAACGCGAGAAGGAACGATTCGATCGTCGAGCTCGATCGTTGGCGGAGGATCGAAGTCATTCGGATCCTGCACCGTGAAATCGACGCTGCCCGACGACACCAGCGATGCGCCGTCCACGTCGTATCGGCCGAAGGCCGTGTTCGAGATCACCGTCCCCGGCGGCGTTGTGGCCGCTGCGGACATGGCGAGCGCCAAAGAAACCATGAAGGCGACGAACGCCTTCACGGCACGATCCGCCCGTCGATGGCCACGCGTCTGCATGGCCATCGACCGACGGACCCACCAGGGCATCTCTGCCCCGGCGAGGCGCCGGTCCTGCCTCCGGCTGCAAGAAACGCGCACGCACGCGCACGCCCCGGTCCGAAGACCGGGGCGTGCGCGCCGTGCGCGTTCAGGCAGCCAGGACAGCATCTTCAGGAAATGCGGTCTGGCTTACGGCAGCGTCGCGTAGAAGACGATGACCGCGACTTCACCGGGACTCCCCGCAGAGTCCTCGCAACCACGCGTCGTTTCAGGACCAGCGCCGTCCAGGTCCTTGCCCACTTCAAGGCCCGACAACGTTCCAGTCACCGCACCATCGTCGTCCGGTAGTGCCGCAGCGGCCGGGAACGTAGTCGTATCGGGGTAGCTCGTGACTGTGTTCGACGAGACGGTGCCGCACTGGAAGATCAGGTACTGGTCAAGGCGCGTGTCGAGATCAATCGATGAACCGCCTGCGCAGAGCGCTCCGGACCCCGCAAGACCTGAGCCGCTTCCCGTAGTCGGGCAGGTGCTCAGGTCACTTTCGGTCGAATTGTTACCCGGCAAGATATCGGTGGGCAGCGTGTCCGTAATCTCTACGTCTTCTGCTGTGGCCGCCGGCTCGTCGGTGTTGTCAGGATCGTTCTGTACCGTGATCACGTACATCACGATCGCGCCCGGAATCGCGTTCGGCCCTTCCGTGACCGGTGTGCTCGTGTCGGGCAGCGCACCATTGCCGGATTCAACCATCGGATACTTCAGGCCATAGATCGGATCCCAGATCACCTCGGACCGCTTGGCGAGCACGAGATCGGCACCCTGCACCTGAATCTGATCACGGGCGGAGTGCTGGCCATTCCGCTCTTCATCCGAATCCGTAGCAGTGCCGGTGCTAAAGTTTATGAGGTCGTTGCTGACCGGATTGGGATCTCCTGCATCGGCAAAGACGTTCTCGACTACGTCTGGGTCATCCAGCAGAGCAGAACCGGTAACGGCGGTGCCATCGGGTGCCGCATTGCCGTTGTCGTCTTCCGCGATCCGGCTGCCAGAACCGTCGCTATCGTCGCTTAGGGCTGCCGCGAGGGCGATGGTCACGTAGTCGTCGGTTTCACCCGATGGGCCGAGGTCCACCTGCACGGCGACACGCGTCGAGAAGGAGATAGCCGACATGAGGCTGTCGGGCAACAGGTAGATCCCCGGCCCAGTCTCGACCAGATCTGTGTCTGAACCCCCGCCACATTCGTTATCGCCGTCGCTGTCATGACAGATTCCGACGATCGATACATCGGCTAGGTCAAGTTCGGAATTGGTTACGGTATCTAGCCCGTCAAGATCGGTATCCGCGCTGCTGCCACTATTGAGCACGACTGCCCTCAGGAAGACGTCGAGCCGTTCGTTCGACTCGTTCGTGACGTCAAACGCAACGTAAGAATCGGATCCGGTACCCGTTTTCGTACTCCCGTTGCGCGACACGTTTATATCGATGACGCGGTCGACCAGGAACGTGGCGGTTCCGCCTTGACCAGGATCGCTCGCTGCGATGCCGTCTTGATCGGTGCCGCCGACCGCGTACGACAAAATGGCGTCGTTTTCGATTTCTGAACCGGCCTCAGTGAACGCACCGGTGTAAACATCGGTACCGCCCCCCGCAAGTGAAATCGAATTAACGGATGAGGTTTGATCTTCCACTGCAGTTGAAGCCTGAGCTAAGGCTCCGGAGCTGTACCCCGCCAGTGCAGCTGCGAACAGCAGCTGGGCGGCCTTCTTGAAACGTTGATTTCGAATAGACATTTCGTCTGTCCTATTTGGCTGTCTTGAAATTCATTTCCCTTGGTTTTCTTTCAGCCGGCGGTCCATTGCCGACTGGTCCTTCCCGAACTTCTTGTTGCGGAGGTCCTGTTCCAGGTGGACCCGTCGAACTCGGCGGACCCCTGCCATGGGGAGGACCGGCACCATGTCCGGGTCCGTCCCGCTGACGGGCCATGGCCTGGGCGAGGAACTCCTTGCGCTGACGGCGCGTGTTCGCCCCGAGCAGACACACGTCTACCCCGCCGGCGTGCTTGCGCACGCAGCGTCGGAGTGAAGTGACCTGTCTCCGGGCGGCAACCATCAGCGGAGTCGAGCCCTGAAGCTCACGCTTCCCGTCTGGCCCGGTTCGAGCGCGGGCTCGAAGGTCCAGCGGATGTGCGTGTAATCGGAGGCGTCGGCAACCCGATCGCCGTTCTCACCGGTAACCACAAGTTCGTCCGGCGCACCGAAGAACTCGCCGCCATCGGCGGAATAGGAAATCACCGTGCCGGCCCCGAACGCGGTGCTTTCGAGATAGCGCACCTCGGGGGGAACGGGATTCGTGATGACGACGCTGCCCGCGTCGACCGTCACGTCGTCCGAGACGTTCTCGAACGTGATCGTGTAGGCCAGCTCATCACCCGGAATGACCTGAGCGGCCTCGACCAAACGGCTCTCGGTCTCACCCTGCTCATTGGTGAAATACTCCACCTTCTGCACGGTGTTCGTGAGAACAATTTCGCCATCGGCCAAGGCGCCAGCCGTCACTCCAGACAGCAGCACAAGGGCGCACAGCGTGCGCATCGTCTTCATGACGTCGCGAAATCCGTCCATCACTGGATCTCGACTTGAAAGGTGATGGTTGAGCTGGGGTCTCCTCCATCGACGTTGCCCAGCTGGACTTGGACATTGACGCCGTCGGCAATCGTTGCGCCTACCAACGTCGCGCTGCCCACATCACTGTCGGTGTCCGTGTCCGTGAGCGGCGTACCGCCGAGTGTCAGCGAACCTGGTATGTACTCAACGTTTGACGTGCTGGATGGGGCGATCGCGTCGTCGATCACCAGAGTGCCTGCCGTCCCGGAACCGGTGACCTCGACGACGATCTGGTAGGTGATGATCGAGCCAGGCACTTCGATGCCGGCACCGAAATCCGGGTGGGCGCTGGTGAAGGTCTTCGTGAGTTCCACGGCCACGCCAGTCACCGTGTACGTCACCGTCGCGGAGGCCACCGACGTATCCACGACGGCATCAATCGTTGTGCCATTGACGTTGTCAGTACCCTGACCAACAAGGACGGTTCCTTGACCGGCCGTTGATGCGCCCGAAGTTTGCGACGTCGCCGCCAGCGTGAGGTCGGCAGTATTGGTATCAAGAACACCGGAGGGCACGCTTACGCGAACGAAGACCACCTTCGATGCACCCGGGGCGAGGGTCAGTTCGCCCGTGCTGGTGGGATCGACCGCCGTGTCGTTCGCGTCGAACACACCGTTGTCATTATCGTCGATGTACAGATAACTGGTCGGAACCGGGTCGCCCGCGGGGACGACGTCGAAGTCATCGGAGCTGGATTGGTCAATGCCGATGTCAAACTGTTCTTCGCCGTTCCCGTTGTTGGTGATCGTGTACGCCGTGACGTTCACGGCTTGCGGCGACGTCACGCTCTGGTTGACTGGGCCGCTCACGTTCACGTCGATGACTTCCTCGACGGCAAACTCAGAGGCGGGGGAGGCGCTGGTCAGGCCCGTAGTGGTGCCGACGTTGTAGGTGGCGGTCGCCACGTTGGAGATCACCGTCCCCGCCTCGGTGCCTGTATCCACAGGCCCTACGGCGAAGGCGTTGGTACCAGCAACCGCCGTGGCGGCGATGCCGATGACTGCTAGCAGTCGTTTCATTGCAAAGGTCCTCTTCAGGTTGAACACACCACCCCGAGCGCCGCACGCGATCTGCGTCCGGTCGTCGGCGTGGCGATCAGGGGCCGAGCGGACAAGCCGCTCGGCTCCGGATTCGGGGATGGATCGGTTGGGGCCCGCCGAAGCGGCGGGGGCGAGCGCTGCGGCCGTGTCAACGGCGCAGGGGTGAACGGCGGCGGGCCGGGAGGGGGCAGCGCACCGGGCGGTCAGCGGGGCGCGCGCGGCTAGCTTCCAGTACGCGACCGCGGGCGCGCAAAAAAAAACCGCGCCAGCGCGACGTGCGCGTACTAGAGGAGCAAGCAATGCGAGAGATCGCGACGCGAACCTGAACGTGCGCCGGATCCGCATATTTCCGCGCGGGTAGGCGCGTACGTGAGGGTGCGCGGGTGCGCGTACTGTAAGAGGGAAGCGCCGGATCAAGAGTTCCGCCCTGTATTCGTTTGGCCACGTCGCGCCCTGCGTCCAGGTTGCGACTCGGTCAGGCGGATGAATCCGTATATCCAGCCCGATGGCGGATGAGTTCCGAGCGTCCTGCCCGGCTCACCCGCCTCGGTCGTGCGGTAGGCGTAACCACTCCGTGGTCGCCCGCGCCGACGATATTACATTTCAGACACTTGGTGCCAGTTTCTCGAAACTTTCTTTGCTTTTCGTGCGCACGGAACACATCCGTTCCGTACTTGCGCTTGCGATTGGAGGAGCTTACGCGCCTGCCGCTCCGAAGTTGTTATCGGATTGTAAAAAGTCAAGCAGCCGAACTCACCCTGTCGCTGCGTGGGCGGTATTGCGGTGAGGACGAACGGTCACGATGTGAGGTGTGGTGAGCCGCTGATTTGCGCCGGGGGGAAGGCGATAAAACTATATTTATCAGCTCTTTATGATTGTTCCAAGCGGGCCGAGACGGCGCACGAAAAACGTACACATGTACCGCTTATTTCACTATGAGCGCACATCTGTACCTGTTGAGTTCCATGCGTATGTAAGAACTTGCTTACAACTTTGTCGATGAGCCGTTAATCAAAAGCAGATCCACTCGCGCTCGAACGCGGCGAAGCTGCACGCCACCGCTCCAGACGGGGTCGCCCGCGGACCATCAGCGTGGCTCGAGCGTCAGGCTTTCGCTGGCGGGATCCCATACGATGACGGCCTCCCCCCGCTTCAGTTGAGCGATCACCTGGCCGACCTTCTCCGTAAGCAGATACACGCGATCTCCATAGTCGGTGCCCTCACGGGTGACGAAGTCCTCGACAACGGCGCGAAGCGTTTCCGTATCGAGGCGGTCGTAGGGAATTTCCATGGGCGATGCTGTGCCTCCTTTGGGCCGTTAAACTTCCGACTGAACGCTCACGGGAGGTGAGTGCCATCACAATGCCGCAGGCAACCAGGGGAGGTCGCATGCAGGACGCATCGCTCGTCGTGATCGTAGAGGATGAACCGATCACGCGCGCCCAGCTCGAAGCACACTTCGAGGACGCTGGCTTCGAAACGCTCTGCCGAGAAGACGGCGAGGGTCTGGAACGGATCGTCAACGAGCGCGCACCTGCACTCGTCCTCCTTGACATCAAGCTGCCGGGCGCAGACGGCCTTACGCTGACACGCACACTGCGTGCGTCCTCAGATGTCGGCATCATCCTGGTCACAAGCCGCCACGATCAGGTCGACCGCATCGTGGGCCTGGAATCGGGCGCTGACGACTATGTCACGAAGCCCTTCGACCCGAGGGAGCTGCTGTCGCGCGCACGCAATCTGCACTTGCGTGTTCAGGCGCAGCGCCAGCAGCTGCGACGCGGCCACGAACGCTACTTCGACCGCTACTGCCTGGATTTGAACCGCCGAGACCTGACCGACGCGGAGGGAACTAAGATCCACCTCTCCGCAGGCGAGTTCCAATTGCTTCTCACGTTCATAGAGTATGCTGGAGAGGTCATGACGCGCGACTTCATCATGAATCGCATTCGCAACCGCGAGTGGTACCCAGACGATCGATATATCGATGTTTTGGTGGGCCAACTGCGCAAGAAACTGGGCGAAACAGCGTCCACCGCACGACTGATCACAACGATCCACGGCAGCGGCTACCTTTTCACGCCAGAGATCACGTGACACCGAACGAAAGATCGGGAACGACGCCGCAGACGCACCGCGACCGGCCGGCCGAAAGTGCGGCGCCCACGGTGGTGCTTGCACGCACTGCGCACCACCTGATTCAGCGCAGCCGACACGCAGTCTACGGAGACGTGATCGTCAAACGCATCCGTGCGGACGCTGATTCGTCAATGCTTCGGGCCCGCCTGGAGAACGAATTCATGCTGGCGGCCGCGCTCGGTCCCCACGCGCCACGACCTGCCCTTGCGCTTGAAACAATCGATGGCACGCCCGCGCTCCTGTTCGGGGCGGGCGACGCCGAACCACTCCGCAAGCGCGTCCCGCCCATGACGCTCGAAACACGTATCGAGCTGGCCGTCTGTGCAGCGGATGCCCTCACCGAGCTTCACCGTCTTGGGGTCACGCACAACGATGTGAGCCTCGACAACATGCTCGTAGGCGGCGACGGACAGGTCCTGCTCATCGACCTTGAGCTCGCTACCCTTGCCGCACGCGAGGCCTGTGAAGCCCTCCATCCTCTGGACCTTCCCGGCACCCTGAGCACTCAGGCGCCCGAGCGCTCAGGCCGCACGCGTCGTAACTCGGATCGGCGGGCCGATCTGTACGCTTTCGGTGCATGCCTGTACGAACTGTTTGCGGAGCGTCCGCCGTTCGACGCAACCGAGCCGTTTACGCTCATCCAGTCGCACCTTGCGCGCACGCCCGCCTCGCTGCTCACGTACTGCCCGACAGCACCCACCGCCCTCGCCCGGATCGTTGCGGCCCTGCTCGCGAAACGAGCGGAAGATCGTTATCAAAGCGCCGAGGCCCTTGCCGACGATTTGCGTAAGACGCTTGACGCGCTCCGCAACCGCCGCTCGAGCGCCGATCTCGTCCCGGCGACCCACGTCCCTTCGGCCCGTCCTGCCCGCCCCTCTGAACCACTCGGACGTGCCACGGTACGCGCGGAATTGCGCGACACGCTGCGAAGCGCGGCCGACGGACACAGCGCCTTTGTCGTGCTCTCTGGCCCCCCCGGTATCGGAAAAAGCCTGCTGCTCGACCACCTCGCCAGGGGCGCGAGGCTCGACGGCTTCGAGCGCCTCACGATTCAACCGCGCCGTGACGGGCGTCGCGACGAACAGTCGTTGCTGCCGAAGGCGCTGCTCCCGATCGCGGAGCGGGCAGCGCACCCGGCCGCGGCGTCTGCTCTCGCGCGCCTGAAGGCAGAAATGGATCAGGCCACCGCCGCTCTCGAATCGACAGCGCTCCGCATGGCGCCAACGCTACAGCTGGCAGGAACGGCCGAGCGTTTCGAAGATGCGCTGCGCGAATTGCTGCGAACCCTGTGCACGGCGCAGCGCCCGCTGCTGCTGCTCATCGAAGACTGCGAGCAACTCGAGGCGGAAAGCTTCGCGCAGTTGGCGCGCATCACAGCGTTCGGTGACATCCCGCACTTGCTCACGATCGCCAGCACGCGCGCACCCGATCGCGTTGCCGCGATCCTCAAGCGCACGCTCGACAGAAAGGATGCGTATGCGGCTGTGCGCTCGCTCACGGTGCTGCCCCTGGACGCTGCGGCAACACGTTCTTTTATCGCCGACGCGTTGAACAGCGACGAGAGCGACGTGGAAGCGCTCGCGACAGAAATTCACGCCCGCGCGAATGGGCGTCCGAGCCGCGTGCTGGACGCACTCGACGCGCTCTGGCGTACCGGTCGCCTTGCCTATGACCGCCCGGGGGGGCGCTGGCGGCTCCATGCGACCGAGGGTCCGGAGCCCTCGACCGACCTCGGCGATGAAACAGCGCAACTGCTGACGCTGGCTTCCGTTTTCGGCTCCGACTTCCACATTGGCGATCTTGCCCAGGTCGCTGACCTGCCGCAGGAGCAGGTGCTCGCGCGACTGGCGCCCGCGACCCAGGCATTGATCATTGAACCGGCGCGCGCGGCGCACCTCGCGACCGCGAGCGCACTCGCCAGCGGTGCACATCCGCCGCTCGCGATGACCTTCGTCGATGAAGCGGTCAGAGCCCGGTATGTGGAAGGCATCGAGGCGGCGGCCCTTGCGGACTTGCACGCGCGCATCGCCGACCGGCTGCTCGCTACGGGCAATCATCGTTTGCGCGATGCCGTCGGCCACCTTGAAGTCGCAACGCGTATGCGGTCGGCCACCACGCCTGCGCCGGACCGGCTCGCATCGCTGTGCCTCGCCGCAGGCCAGCAGGCGATGGCGGATCGCGAGCCCAGAGGCGCCTTTCGCGTCCTGCGGTCAGGGCTCGCGATGCTCGGCCCACACCCCTGGCGGCGGCACCCCGAAGCGGCTCGAGCGCTCACGCAGGCCGCTATGGAAGCCGCCATGCGCTGCGGCGATGTTCAACAGGTCGAGCGGCTTGGTCAGGCCGCGTTGCAGGAGACCACCGTATCCGCAACGCGAATGCATCTGACGCTCATGATCATCCAGGCCAAGCGCCTGTCTGGCGATACGGTAGCGAGCGAAGCACTCGCCCGCCAGGCGCTCACCGCCATCGGTGCGGGTCCGGCGGCCCCCAATCCCACGCGCAACCTGCTGCGCGTCATGCTCGGCGGGCGCAAACTGCTGGCCCGCCTCACCCGCGAGGCAAACGCAAGAGAGGCGCTGCCGCCCGCGGATGAAGCAGACCGGCTCGCGGCCGTACTGCACACCCACCTGCTGCAGGGTTCCACGCGGGACGAGCGCGGACACATGCTCGCGGTCCTGGTGCCGGCACTTGCGCTCGTGCAGCGAGCACCCGGCGTGGACGCCTTGCCGGTGGTTCTCGCGACTCTCGCCGCGACGCACATGAATCTCGGCCAGCGCCGTGCCGCCGCACGCTATCGCCAAGCGGCGGAACGACGCATCGCGCTCGACGGACCCACAAGCGCCCTGCCCCTGCGCGCGCGCCTCGTGCTGGAGATCTTCGTCCGGCCCTGGTTCGAGCCCGCCGGCCGATGCCTTGACGAACTGGAAGTCTTGCGCGACGACGCCCGCGCTGCCGGCGATATCGAGTGCGCGAGCTACGCAGCCGCCGGCTACGCGGTAACTTCATTGATCCGGGGCGCCCCCCGCGAACCTTTACTCCAGGAACTGGAACACCTCGACCGTTCGCTGCGGATGTTCAGAAATGCGCCCGGCCTGCAGCTGCTGAGCCTGTATCGAGCGCATCTGAAGGGCAGCGAGCCGGATGGGCACGACGTCCTGGAAGCGAACGCCGAAGGGCTGCGCGCACAGACCGCCGCCCTCGCCGCATGGCGCGCGATGGAGCGCGGCAACAGCACATCCGCCCTCGCGCTGCTCGAACCCATCATGGATACCGCATTCGTTGCACGCGGCGGGCTTTTCTCAACGCAGATTCATCTCATGCGCGGTCTCGCGGCGCTCGATGTGTCCGAGGCACGCGGCCTGCAAGCAGCGCGCGCCGCGCGCCGGGCCGTGCGCGCCCAAGTCCGCAAGGGCCTTGAAGAAGCCGCGGCGAAAGCGCTCATCCTGGAAGGCGAAATCCGCGCTCGCGAAGGACGCGCGGATGCAGCGGTGCGCGCCTTCGAGCAGGCCATTTCCGCAGCCCGGAACAGCGCATTTCTGAACGACGAACGCCTCGCGTGGCAGCGCGCCGCCGCAACGCTGGCACGCTGCGGGCGTCCAGTGCTGGCGGAGCGCTTTGCAGATGGTGCCCGGCTCTGCAATGGGCGTCCTCCTCGGCCCGAGGCACAGGCACAGGCACAGGCACAGGCACAGGCACAGGCACAAGATCACACCGAAGGATTCCGTGGCGAAGAACGTCGCGCCGATGCTCGCGCGGTACTCGACGCGACGCAGATCATTGCTGCGGAAATCCATGTCGAAGGGATCGTCACGGCGCTTTTCGACTACCTTTTCGGCGGCTCGCTCGCCGACCGAGCCTGGCTTGCCCTCACCCGTGAAACGGAGCTCGTGCTGCACGCCACAGCCGAAGCAACCTCCGCAGCCGTCATCCGATTCCACGATGAGCCCATTCACAAGGGGATGTCTCGATTGCCCGCGGAACTCATGCTGGCAGCGGCACGCACCCAGCGCCGACAAACGCGCCTCAGCAATGACGCTGGCGACAACACAGGACCGATGCTGTGCCTACCTCTGCGAACAGGTGAACAGCTGATCGGCGTGCTTGCAGTGGAGCGTGATTTCGGCGCCCAACCCTTTGACGAAGCCGCCGTGCGAATCCTGGCGGCCATGACGGCCCAGGCAGCGACCGGAATCGAGAATGCGCGGCTGTACGACGCGCTCGCGCGCGCTCGGGATCAGTACCGCTTGCTGTTCGAGAACGCAGTTGAGGGGATTTTTCAGCTCGACCCCGACGGCCGCGTCGATATCGTCAACTACTCACTCGCGGAGGCGCTCGGCTACCGCTCGACGGAAGAGTTCCTCGCGGAAGTGCGCTTTCTGCCGACCGACATCGCAGTGGAACCAGAGGCGATTGCGGGCGTACTCGACGCGGTGCTCGAGCACGGTTCCGTGCACGCTGTGGAGTTTGAGGCGCTGAAGCGCGATGGGTCGCGCACCTGGCTCGAATTGTCCGCGCGGGCTCTGCTCGACGAAAGCGGCCGACCTACCGGCCTCGAGGGTTCGCTCGTGGACGTCACCGAGCGACGCGCACGAGACGAAGCAGAGCAGGCACGCGAACTCGCCGAGGAGGCCACGCGCGCGAAGAGCTATTTCCTCGCAAGCATGAGCCACGAAATCCGCACGCCCATGAACGCGATTCTGGGCTTCTCCGAACTCGCGCTAGAAACGCAGCTTGAACCGAAGCAGCAGGAGTACCTCGGCACGATTCGAGACGCCGCGAGTGCGCTACTTGGCATCATCAACGACGTTCTGGATCTGTCCCGCATCGAAGCGGGCCGGATGGAGCTTGTGTCAGGCCACTTCGACCCGGTTCAGCTGCTGAGCCAGATTGAACAGCTCTTCGTTGCTCGCGCTCAGGAGCGCGGTCTCACCCTGCGCGTGGAGGGCATGGACGCGCTCACCGAAGCGCTTGGAAGCGAGCGCGGCCTGCTGGGCGATGCCGGACGCCTGCGCCAGGTGCTGGTGAACCTGGTCGACAACGCGCTGAAATTCACAGACCGAGGCGAAATCGCCCTGGTGCTGCAGGTGCGTCAGACCTACGCAAGCGGTCTGGAGCTCGCCTTCGAGGTCAGCGACACCGGCACCGGCATCAGCGAAGACGACCTCGAACGCCTCTGGGATGCCTTCGAACAGCTCGACGCGAGCACCACCAGACGCAAGGGCGGTGCTGGGCTGGGCCTGGCGATCTCGCGTCAACTCGTGCTGCTGATGGGTGGAGCGCTTTCAGTTGAGAGCACTCAGGGCGTCGGTACCCGCTTCACGTTCGCCCTGCGCATGCCCTTCTCTGCGCCCTCGCAGACGGAGCAGCCGATGAGCGCCCCGGGCACGCGCCCCCTCGCCGGCCGCGATCTGCTGCTCGCAGAAGACAATCGAATCAATCAGCGCCTGATCCTGGAATTTCTCGAGCGCTCCGGCGCCCACGTAACCGTCACCGAGACCGGGCGCGGCGCGCTCGAGCTGCTGCGCATTCGGCGATTCGATGCCGTGCTCATGGATCTGCACATGCCGGAACTCGACGGCATCGAAGCCTGCCGCCAGCTCCGCGCTGCGCGCTGGGGCCACGATCTACCCGTGATTGCCGTGACGGCGGACGCCGTCGGCGACGGCCCGCTGCGCGCGCGAGAGGCCGGCTTTGACGACATCGTGTTCAAGCCGATCGATCGAACCGCGCTGATCGGCGCCCTGCTCCGGTTACTGCCGGGAACCATCGCAGCGGCGCCCGGCCCTGCGGCCAGCCCGGCGCCCGCAGCGGAAGACGCGGCCCCTGCGCCGAGCGCAGCCATGGTGCAGATGAAGATCGTTCCCGGGATCGATCTCGCGCTGGGCCTGCGGAACCACGATCACAACGAGGGCCTGTATCTGCGCATGCTCGAGGCATTCCCCGAGCACTACGCCGAGGCCGGTCGCACCGTGCGCGCAGAGCTTGCCGAAAACAGGGTCGTCGAGGCCGCACGCGTCGTGCATAACGTGCACGGCGTCGCAGGCAGCTTTGGTGCCGAGCACCTGCGCGCCCGTTCCGCAGAACTGGAGCGCGCGATCGAGCAGGATCCGCTCCACGTGGACAGCCTGCTCAGCCGCTGGGAGGACGCCCTCACCGAAGTGCTCGATTCAGTGCATCGCGTACTGACGACTACACGCACGCGTACGCGAACGCGGACGCAGACGCGGACGCAGACGCGGACGCAGACGCGCACGCCCACGCGCTGAGGCCGTTCAGAGTTCGGCTGCGTCGATGAAGCGCGCGGCGTGCGCACGCGCTGATTGCTCACGCTGCCCCTCGAGGGCAGCGAAGTCGAAGAGATCCCTGTCCAGGAGATGAGACGGCGCGACGTTGCCCAGCGCGCGGCCTATCTTCTCGACGCGCCCCGGATGCTGCGCGTCCCATTGCGCGAGCATGCGCTTGATGACCTGGCGCTCGAGATTGTCCTGGCCGCCACACAGATCGCAGGGAATGATCGGGAAGTCCTGATGCGCCGCCCAGCGCGCGATGTCCTTCTCGCGCAGATAGGCAAGCGGGCGGATGACGATGTTGCGGCCATCGTCCGAAAGGAGCTTCGCGGGCATGGTCTTGAGCGTCGCGCCATGAAAGAGGTTCAGGAAAAGCGTCTCGACGATGTCGTCCATGTGGTGCCCGAGGGCGATCTTGGTCGCGCCGATCCGTTGGGCGAACCCGTAGAGCGTGCCCCGCCGCAAGCGCGAGCAGACCGGACAGAAAGTCTTGCCCTCGGGCGTCAATTCCTTGACGACGCTGTAGGTGTCCTTCTCGACGATGTGGTACTCGATCCCAAGCGTCTCGAGATAGGCAGGGAGGACCGCCTCCGGAAAGTTCGGCTGCTTCTGGTCGAGATTGACGGCGATGAGCTCGAAGCGAATCGGCGCGCTTTGCTGGAGCATGCGCAGTACGTCGAGCAGCGTGTAGGAATCCTTGCCCCCGGACAGACAGACCATCACGCGATCGCCATCGGCGATCATCCCGAAATCGGCGATCGCCCGGCCGGTTTCTCGCCGCAGGCGCTTCTGCAATTTGTTGATTTCGTAGCGTTCTGACGTTGCCATGATGTCTGCCTCGGGGGACGCGCGGTTTTTACCCGATCATCTCAGGCATGTACAACGCTGCTGAGCGAACACACGGAGAGACGATGCGAACCCCGGCGCTCTGCCTGCTCTGCCTGCTCTGCCTGCTCTGCCTGCTCACCCCGAGACAGGGCCGGACGGGAGAGTTGATCATCCTGCAGTACCACTTCGTGAGCGATGCAGGGCCGGACAGCACGTCCGTCAGCCCGGAGCGCTTCGAAGCTCATCTGCGCATCATCGAAGAAGAGGGGTTGGCCGTCGTGGCCCTCCCCTCGGCGCTGGATACGCTGTCCGAGCAGGACGCCCTGCCCGAACGCGCCGTCGCCATTACCTTCGACGACGGCTACGTCAGCGTTTATCGACACGCCTTTCCGCGCCTCGCGGAGCGGTCCTGGCCGTTTACGGTGTTCGTGAATCCGGAGGCGATCGACAATGGCTCTCAGGCGCACGCCGACTGGGCCGCGCTCCGGGAGATGCAGCACGCGGGCGCCACCATCGCGAATCACGGCATGCGCCACGCGTTCCTCGTCCGCAGGGACCCGGCCCTGCCCGCGGAATCCGATGACAACTATGCCGAACGCATCGGCGCGGAAATCACCGTCGCTGAACGTCGCATCAACGCAGAACTCGGCGCATCGCACCGTCTCTTCGCCTACGCCTACGGTGAATACGATTCGCGATTGCGCCAGTGGCTCGAAGCGCGGGGATATCGCGCCTTCGGACAGCATTCCGGGGTCGCCAGCCGCTATGCAGATCCCCTCGCACTGCCTCGCTTTCCCGTCTCGGGCCCGTACTCACAGACCGAATCGGTGCGCGAAAAACTGCGCATGGGCGCCCTGCCAGTACTTGATCCGCAGGCATTGCCATCACCCACCCTCGCAACCAAAGACCCCCGCCCCGAGCTGACCCTGCCCCTCGCGTCCGCCGATCTCGTCGCAAGCTCTATTGCCTGCTACGCATCCGATCAGGGCCGCATCGATTCCGTCATCGAGGACGCGGGAGACGGGCGGTTGCTGCTGACCACCCGCCCACCGCAGGCGCTCCCCTTGGGCCGCTCACGCTACAACTGTACGGGCCAAGGCAACGACGGTCGTTGGCGCTGGTTCTCGCAGCCCTGGCTGCGTCTCGGGCCCGGCGGTGAAGCGCCGCCCTAGTCCGCGCGCGCGGTGCGCGTGGCGGGGGCACTGTCGAAGCGGCCCAGATCATTCACGCGAATGATCAGGCGCAGTTCGTCCACGTAGTCCTCGCCGCGCTCGGAATAGAGCGTGAGACCGGCCGCGAGATCAGCACCGCTGATCGTGCTTGCGGCTTGGCGCGCGCGCGCACGGATCGCCCTCAGCTCCGCATAGGCAGGATGCGAATTAAGGTTGTGGAAATAGCTGTCGATCGATGCGGAGACCGTCGCGAAACGCTCGACCTCGTGGGTCGCGCCCTGCGATCGACGATTCGGCACGAGGCCGCACCCCGCGGTGAAGCACCACTCACCGAAGAGATTGTTCGCCTCGCGCGCAAATCGCGACGTCCCCCAGGCCGACTCCGTCGCTGCCTGGGCGAGCACGAGCGATGGTGGAATGACGTCCACGCACGCAAGCAACGCATCCAGGCGCTCCATCGGGATTGGACCCTGCGCAGGAACATCAACGCGATAGCGCTCGCCGAGCACTGCGAGCACCGCGCGCACCTCGTCGCCCAGGCGATCGCCCGCTGCACGCTGGGCGCGCCAAGCTTCAAGCTGTCGGCGCGACATCCGCACCCGGGTGTTGTGCGCTTCGATCATCGGCTCCAGATAGCGGAAGAACGCCTGCTTCTTCTCACGCACGTCACTGATCGCCGCGAAATCCGGGAGCTCGGGGTAGACCACCTCGGGCGCAGACTCTGGAGCGGTTTCGGTGTACATGATGACCACCAGCCCCAGAAAGAGCAGTGCCACGGCAGCGCCGAGCATGCGGGTGCGTAGCGCCTCCGCGGCGCGCGGCGTGGACTCGCGGACGTCTTTCATGTCAGCCAATCTCTCGCAGCACGATTGCGGGGGGCGTTTCGACCACGCGCCGCGTAGCGAGCGTGCCAATGACGCCGATGACGAGCACCCCGAGGAACGGCCCGCCGAGCCAGGTCCAGGGATGCACCTGACCTTCCAGCTCGAACACCTGCTCCTGCAAGAGGAAGACAGTGATCTCCGCACCAACGGCGGACAGCACGCCAGCAAACAGACCGAGCGCGGCAAACTCGATCACGAGCGCACCGAGAATCCGTCCGCGCCCCGCACCGAGGGCGCGCAGCAGCCCGAATTCGCGCAGGCGTTCGTCCATGCTCGACTGAATGGACGCGATGAGCACCAGCGCGCCGGCGCCCAGCACCAGGAAAAGCACCATCTCCACCGCGAGCGTGACCCGGTCGATGATGTTCTGAACCTGCTCTACCACCGCATCGATCTCGATCACCGTCACGGTGGGGAACTCGCGCAGGAGGCTGTTGAGGAAAGGCTTGCGCGCCTTGTCGAGGCGGAAGCTCGTCAGATAGGTGGACGGAAAGCCATCGAGCGAGCCCGGAGACAGCAGGATGAAGAAGTTCGGGCGCATGCTGTCCCAGTCCACGCGCCGCAGATTCACCAGCCGCGCATCGAACTCGACATCGGCGAGCGTGAAGCGCATGACGTCGCCGACTTCAAGGCCGTTGTCGCGCGCATACTCATCATCGATCGACACCTCTGCCATGTCCGACTGCTCGGACCACCAGGTGCCCTCGACAATCGTGTTCCCCTCCGGCAACGCAGTGGCCCAGGACAGGTTTCGCTCCCGGGTGAGCCAGCGCTGTGGACCGTTCGTATCGAGCGCCTCGCCGTTCAGTGCGACAACCCGCCCGCGCATCATCGGGAAGAACGGCTGTGCGCCCTCACCCTCGCTTTGCAGCAGCCCGCGAAGCTCATCAACCTCGAAAGGCGCGATATTGAAGACGAAGTGGTTGGGCGCATCGGGCGGCATCTGGTTCTGCCACTCGTCGAGGAGCGCCGTACGCGTGAGGTAGATGATGAGCAGGAGCATGATCGCGAGCCCGAAGACGAGGATCTGCACCCTGTTCTCGCCCCGCCTGCGCTGAAGCCCTGCAAGCGCGATGCGCCAGCCGCTGCCGGCCTGCATGCCGACGACGCGTCCGGTACGGAGCAGGATGCTTGCAACGCCGAGCAGGCATACAACCGTTCCAAAGCTGCCCACGAGCAGCCAGCCGGTTAGCACGAGCGAGCCGGAGTACCAGATCAGCAGGACGAGCGAGCCGATCAGGCCCGAGAGATAGGCCGCCGCCATGGACGCATCGGTAGGGTCCAGATCGCGACGGATCACGCGCAGCGGACTCACGCTGCGCAAACGCAGCAGCGGCGGCAGGGCAAACGAAAGCAGGCACACGAAGCCGGTTACCGCGCCGACGATGAACGGCGTCGAACCCGGCGCCGGCAACGAGACCGGCACGAAGTCCTTCACGGCTTCGAGCGCCGCCATCTGCGCTGCGAACCCGAGGCTGAGTCCCAGCACTGTCGCCAGGCCCCCGAGGCAGATGAGGTTGCCGAGATAGAGCTGCTGAATTTCGCTCGGCGTGACGCCGAGCGTCTTCAGGACGGCGACCGGGTCGTGCTGCCGTTGGCTGTAGCGATTCGCGGCGAGCGCCACCGCAACGCCGGAAAGGATGACCGCAAGCAAACCGCCGAGGAGGAGAAAACTCTCTGCGCGTTCGAGGGCGCGGCCGATGGAGGCGTTGTTCGACTTGATGTCATCCCAGTCGTAGAGGTCATCGAAGTCGTCGGGAAGGGATGCGCGATAGGCCTCGAGCGCTGACTCCTCGCCACGCAGCAAGAGGCCATAGTCGAGCCGACTGCCAGGCTGAACCACACCGGTCGCATCGACATCGTCCATGCGCATGAGCAGGCGGGGCCCGAAATCGAAGAAGCTGCCACCGCGATCGGGCTCATCGGTGATGACCTTGGTGAGTCGGAACGCGGCATTGCCCACCTCGACGATCGCACCGAGCTGAACGTCCAGAGACGGCAGCAGGCGGCCGTCGAGCCAGACCTCGCCAGCTCCGGGCAGCGCGTCCGTGGGGACGCCGGGCACAAAGGCTTCGTCCGCCACCTTGAGCGTTCCACGCAGCGGATAACCTTCCGTGACGGCCTTCACGCCCACGAGCTGACTGCGGTCGCCCGCGAAGACCATGGACGAGAACACGAGCGTATCGGCCATCTCGAGATCAAGATCCGTCGCGAGATCGCGGAAAGCCTGCGGCACGGGATCGTTCGACTCTATACGCCGATCTGCGGCCAGAAATGCGCTCGACTCGAGCAGCAGCGCCTGCTGCAGCCGGTCGATGAAGATGGCGATGCCGGACACCGTTGTGACCGCAAGCACGAGCGCGATCACCAGCAGGGTGAGTTCACCCCCTTTCCAGTCGCGCCAAAGCAGGCGCAGGGCCACGGAGCGGTTCACCTCAGGCGCTCGCCTGTCCGACCGGCGTCAGCGCCGGCGGGACCTCAGGCGTCGACGCGCCGTCCAGGAGACGGCCGGCATCGATCGTGACGGCGCGATCGCACCGATCAGCGAGAGTCAGATCGTGCGTGACAAGCACCAGCGTCGTGCCCATCTCCCGATTCAAATCGAAGATCAGATCTGCGATCCGCTCTCCGGTACCACGGTCAAGATTCCCCGTAGGTTCGTCTGCAAACAGGATGACGGGGCGCGCCGCGAAGGCCCGCGCTACGGCAACGCGCTGCTGTTCACCGCCGGAGAGCTGGCGCGGTTGATGGTCCGTGCGATCGCCGAGGCCAACGCGCTCCAGCAGATCGCGGGCATGCCGCTCGGCATCGGTATCCCCGCGCAGCTCCATCGGCAGCATCACGTTTTCGAGCGCCGTGAGGCTGCCCAATAGTTGGAAATTCTGGAACACGAAACCGACGAGCTCGCCGCGCACCCGAGCACGGGCTTCCTCGTCCAGCTCGGTGAGCGCATGGCCACCAAGCTCGATGCGGCCGCTGCTCGGTTCGTCGAGCCCCGCGAGCAATCCCAGGAGCGTTGTCTTGCCGGAGCCGGACTCGCCCACGAGGGCGACTGTCTCACCCTGCTTGATCGTGAGTTCGATGCCCGACAGTATCGTCAACGGTCCGGCTGCGGTCGGCACCACCTTTTCAACGCCGCCCGCGACCAGGATCCCGTCACCCGTGTCCTCAGTCATCCGCTTCCTCTCGCTGCTGTGCATCGGCTGTCTCCTTGCGGCGTCGCCCGCTCACGCGAAACGGACGCTGCTCGTCCTGGGCGACAGCATCAGTGCGGCCTACGGTATCGAGACCGAACAGGGCTGGGTCCATCTCCTCGCCCGGCGCCTCGCAGCGCTTGAAACGGACGTGATCGTCGTCAACGCCTCCGTGAGCGGAGAAACGACGGGGGGCGGCGTCGTACGCTTGCCAGGTTCGCTCGAACGCCACGCGCCAGACGTGGTGGTGATCGAACTCGGCGGAAACGACGGCCTGCGAGGGTATCCGATCGCTAGAATCCGCGACAACCTGACACGCATGGTGTCTATGGGACGTGAAGCCGGGGCCGACGTTCTCCTCGTCGGCATGTTCGTACCGCCGAACTACGGCGAACGCTACATGAACGGTTTCCATCAGAACTTCCACAGCGTTGCCGCCGAAGCCGGAATCCCCCTCATTCCCTTCCTGCTGGAGGGGGTGGCAACGGTACCGGGTCTCATGCAGGACGACGGCATTCATCCCACTGCCGAAGCCCAGGAACGTCTTCTCGACAACGTCTGGCCCACGCTCGCGCCCATGCTCGGACTCGCCCCTGATGCGACGGCCACACAAGTTGAAGTGCGCGTCACGCTAGAATGACCGCGCCGCGCGCGTCCCGCGCGGATTTCCGACGGAGCGAGCGTTGAACACGACAAGCCGAAGCCGCGTCGACACGAAGCAGAACCTGATCCTGTCCGCCCTGCACCTGTTCGCCGAACAAGGCGTGGATGCGGTCTCCATGCGCACCATCAACAGCGTTGCGGGGGCGCGCAATGCCTCCGCCGTGCACTACCACTTCGGCAGCAAGCTCGGGATCATCGAGGCCGTTATTGACCTCGTGAAGGGTGCCGTTGACAAGCACCGCCTCCCCGCCTTGGCAGCGCTGGAGGCAGAGGTCACAGCTGGCGTGAAGCCCGCCGCCCGCGACGTCGTCCACGTGCTCTTCGACGCCTACGTGCGTATGAACCGGGAGTCGGACCACGGCAGGGCCGCGGTCCGCTTCCTGGCTCGCCTTCAGACCGACATGAGTCCGGAAATTCAGCGCCTGCTCAATCGGGACGATCAGGACGTCGCGCGCCGCTTCGATGCCCTGCTCGCACTCGCCCTGCCGGAGCTCCCGGACGCAATTCGCCGAACGCGCTATGTCTACACCTGGTCGCTGATGGTGCACGGCTTTGCGGCCACCGGAAGCTGGAACGAGACCGCCTTCGGCGACCTCAGCGCGCCCACGAGCGACGCAGCGCTTGTGCGCTTCCTCGATTATCTGGTGGGGGGGCTCGAGGCGCCTGTCGCCCACCCCTGAGCGGGGCTCACAGCAGCGCTCAGAGCGAACTCACCAGATGACCGCCGTCGATGGTGATGCACTGCCCAGTCATGTGCGCCGATGCATCCGAGGCCAGCAACAGCAACGCTCCTTCGTAATCCTCCAGCGCGCCCGCACGACGCTGAGGAATCTTCTTCGCGAATTCCGTGAAGGCGTCGCTCTCCAGCAGGCGTGAGGAGACTGCACTGTGGAAGTAGCCCGGCGCGATGGCATTGGCGCGGATGCCAAAGCGCGCGCCCTCCAGGGCAACCTGCTTCGTCAGCTGAAGCAGGCCAGCCTTGCTCACCGCGTAGGGCGTGACCCCTTTCTGCTGACGAAAACTCAGGATGCTCGCGACGTTGATGACGTTGCCACCCTGCTCCGTCGCCATCCAGCGCCGTGAGACCTCTCGCGTGACCAGCCATGCACCCTTGAGGTTCGTGTTCACGACCGAATCCCAGGCGTCCTCCTCGAGCTCAAGGTAGGAAAACGCGCCGGACTCGACGCCGGCATTGTTCACCACGACATCGGGCAGCCCCCCGCCCGCCTCGGCAGCGTCGAAGGCTGCAGCAACGCTGGCGCCGTCAGTAACGTCGAGGGTCAGGGCCTGCGCGCCGTGTCCTGCTGCCGTCAGCTCCGCAACGCGCGCCGCCAGCTTGTCGGCACGACGCGCTGCGAGCAGGACGCGCGCTCCAGCTTCCGCGAACAGGCCCGCCATATGATGCCCAAGCCCGCTCGATGCGCCGGTGACCAACACGATCCGGCCACGGAGGTCGAAGCGATCCAGTGCGCTCATGATGGCTGCTCCTCGCCTGCTCGGTCTCTCTGCGGCGCCAGATGCTCCTCGCCACGCGACTGCGCCCACTCCACCTGGCGCCTCCGCTCCCGGCGTCGCTCCAGATCGTCCTCGCTGGCAGTGCTGCGACAGCGTCCGCAGCTCACGCCCGGCTCGAAGTCGACGTGGTCGCGATCCGCGCCGCGCAGGGGGCGCCGGCAGCCGTGACAGACCTCGGTCTGCCCGCGCCCAAGCCCCGGCAACAGACTGACGCGATCATCGAAGACAAAACATTCGCCGACCCAACGGCTCTCCTCCGCCGGCACGTCCTCAAGATAGCGAAGAATTCCGCCGTCGAGCTCGCGCACGTCCCGCCACCCCTGCCCGCGCATCCAGGCGGCGGCCTTGGCACAGCGAATCCCTCCAGTGCAGAACATCGCGACCGGCGCATCCTTGTCCGGCAGCGACGCTTCCGCCCAGGCGGGAAACTCGCGAAAGCCTGTCGTACCGGGATCGATCGCGCCGGGGAAGGTGCCCGCGTCGATCTCATAGCTGTTGCGAAGGTCCACCAGCGTCACGGAGCTATCGTCGAGCAGCGCATCCCAGGCGCCAGGGGAAAGGCGACGAGCCCCTGCGTGATCGAAGCTGTCCCCTCCGCGCCCCAGAGAGACGATCTCCGCGCGCACCTGCACCTTCAGGCGCCGGAATGGCTGCACGCCAAAGTCCCCGCTGCGCGCGAGCACAAGGGCCCCGAAGCCGGGCTCGGCTTGCAGGAACGTCTGGAAGGCGTCGAGGGCGGCCGCGGTGCCGTGCACGGACAGATTCACGCCTTCCGGTGCGATCAGCACGGTGCCAAGCAGCTCCAGCACCTCTGCCTGCTCAGCAATACGCGTGCGCAGCGCACCCGGATCCGCAACGGGCGCAAAGCAGTAACCAGACGCAACGCGCTTCAAGTGAAAGATCCGTCGCCGCCGCGACAGGCCGGCGACTCGGGTGCGCCCTCACGCGCGCGCCACTCCTGTGGGGTGTAGGTGTGCAGCGCCAGTGCGTGCACGGGCCCCGCAAGCTCATCGGCGAGCGCGCTGTTGAGCGCTCGGTGACGCGCGATGAGGCGCTTGCCTTCGAACGCGGCGCTGACAACGACAAGCCGAAAGTGCGATTCGGAACCGGGCGGCACGTTGTGCTGCCCGCTCTCATTGGCGATTTCGAAGTACTCGGGCGCAAGGGCATTACGCACCTTTGCTTCGATGCAGGCCTGAACCGACATCTGCGTCTCCGTTCGGGGTCCAGGCGCGGATGATAGGACCGCGCCCGAAAGACGTCGAACCGATCAGCCTTTGGACGTCAGGGTGTAGACGCCATCCCAATCATCGGGCGGTGGCTGCGACAGGTAGTCCTCGCAGCGGTCGATGTAAGTGAGCGACGGTCCATCCAGCGGGACCACCTCGATCGCACCGCGAAACGCACCGATGGCTTCCTTGAACTTCCGCGCCTTGTAGAAATCGAGCCCCTGGTTATAGCGCACGAGCAGCTCCGTACGCTCCTCGTCCAGGCGACCGCGGCGATCGAGCAGTTCGTGCACGCGCACCGCTTCGCGCTTGCCGACGACGCGAATCAGGTCCAGCTCGCGCGCTTCAACCTCGTCGGCCACCTGCTGATAGGTGAAGTCAGAGATCATCGAGTAGGTCTTGTAGAACTTGTTGGCGCCTTCAAGGCGCGCCGCGAGATTCACCGGGTCGCCCATCATGGTGTAGTCCATGCGCTGAGCCGAGCCGAGGTTGCCGACGAGCATGCGCCCCGTGTTGAGGCCCATGCGAACGTTGAGCAGCGGACGACCCTCAGCGGCAAGACGCTCGCGATAGCCCACCATGTAGTTCTGCATGTCGATGGCGGCAAAGCACGCGAGGCGCGCATGGTCGGGCTGTGAAAGCGGCGCCCCCCAGAAGGCAATGATGGCGTCGCCTTCGAACTTGTCCACGGTGCCATCGTAGTCCGCGATGATGTCGCACATCGCTGTAAGGTAGTCGTTCAGCAGCGCAACCAGCTCCTTGGGCGTAAGCTGCTCGGAGATGGTCGAGAAGCTCGCGACGTCCGAGAAATACGCGGTCATCTCCCGCTCTTCGCCGCCAAGGGAGAGCTTGCTCGGATCCTTGATCAGCGTGTTCACGACCTTCGGCGACAGGTACTGACCGAAGGCGTCGCGGATGAGCGTCTTCTGGCCTCGTTCGGCGAGGTAGTAGCGAATATTCGTTGCAAGGAGCGAAAGGAATCCTGCAAGCAGCATGTAGGACATGGAGGCGATGACGCCGCCGGACACGTAGAGCCAGGTCACGATGCCCGCCCACACCACCAGCAGGCCGAGCTCTGCACCCATCCGCGCGCCAGGCTGCTGCAGCACGCTCGATGCAATCAGGCCACCGAGAACGAGCAGCGCGAGCATCAGTTCCAGCCCGAAGCCCGCGGGCTGCAGCTGACCGCCCGAAAGCAAGGTGGCGATCGTCGCGGCGATATACTCGATTCCGTAAAGCCGGCCAACGGGCGTTTCGAAATAGTCGTGCGACACCTCGGAGATGTCACCGAAAAGCACGATGCGGCCATCCATCCAGTAGCGCAGTTCCTCCAGCTCTTCCTCGCTCTTGCCGTCGATATCGAGGACGTCCATCACGGAGATGCCGTACTCCTTCGCATAGGAGCTTACGCCCACGCCGAAGGCCGGGAAGTCGACGTGAACCTCGCTTCGATGGGAAAGCGGCACAGAGAGCGCCTCGCCGAACTGCAGCACGCCGTCACCAAGCGACGGCGCCTCGCCAAGGTAGAGCGAAACCGCCTGCACGGCGAAGGGCCAGCCATCCTCAAGCTCCGCAGCTTCCGGAAAGACTCGGATGCGGCTCATGGTCTCGAGCAGCCCACTCTCCGATTCGATGTTCGTGTAGCCGGATCGCGTGACGCCCCGGATCGGCTCGACGGCGTAGTTGATGACGCTCATGCGGCCGTCTTCGACCTGTCCCTGCGACACGACCAGGGGCGTACCGGCTTCAGCAAGCAGCGCAGCCGTGCCGGCATCCTCACCATAGGAAGAGGGAAAATCGAACAGGTTGTCGATCACGACCACGCGCGCGCCGAGCGCGTGCATGTTCCGCGCGGCTCGACCCAGGTCCTCGCGACGCAGCGGCCAGCTGCCGTACTCATCGAAAAAACGCTCGTCCTGGTTGACGAAGGTGATCACGTCATCCGGAAAGGGCACTCCGTCTCCCGAGATGCGCAGCAGATGGCGGAAGCCGACCGTTTGCTCCTCCACCACCGAAAACCACTCCGCGCGTTCTGCGAAGAATGCGAGCATGACCAGGATCGCCGTGAGCGGAATGTCCCAGCGCTTGCGTAGTTCTTCCATCGATCACCCTTCCCCCAACTGCCGCGTTGGCCGGCCCTGGCCAGGCGCGGGAGTCTACTGATCCACCGCGCGCGGTGTCGTCCCCTCAAACAAGAACGCCGCGGGGCCGGATTACGGCACCCACGGCGTCCGGCGCTACCCACCGCGGCGTCGAGCGGCGGCGTTCATCCGAAATCAGAGCGTTTCCGTGTCCTGCATCTGAACGGTGTTGTACGTGATCGCTTCCTTTTCCTTCAGCTGAAGCAGCTTGAGATCATGATAGGACTTGATCAGGAACGGGCGCATATCGTTGTCTTCCGGGTAGGCCGCGAAGTAGTCCCGGTAGACATCCATCGCGCCCACGAGCAGGTTCTGCGTCTCGAGGAAATCTGCAATCACGAATGCGTCGTTGCGGACCGGATCGTTGCGGATGTCATCGAGACCGCTCAGCAGCGCGCCTTCCTGCTCTGAGGAAAGCATCACGAGCGTACTCGGGCGGCGGGGCGTGTACTGCACCTCGCCGTCGAGGACAACCTCGACCTGATAGGAATGCTCGCCCGCAGTCAGATCCTTGACCGTGAAGCGGATCATCTCTCCGGTGGACGACGGCTGGACCTCGGCAACATCATCGTCGATCGTCAGGCGGTAGGCGTACTCCGGGCCCACGTTGGTCCACACCAGATCGCTGTAGGTAGGCGAGAGCGTGATATCGCGTGCGGTTCCGATACGCACAGCCTCGCCGTCCCGCTTCACGGAGCGGCGCACCGTGGTGTAGCGCTGGGTCGTGCTGAACTTGTTGACCAGCGCCTGCCAGAAGCTGCCGTCGGCACTCTCGGGATCGCTGAAGTTGCTGCCGGCGACGACTTCGATCTCGTCCTCGAGCACCGCAATCGTCGTTGCCTCCCCCAGATCGTGGGTCACGCCGGAGCCCTGGTTGAGGACCTTGGCGCTGCCGTCGCCGGCCGTGCGTACCTGATAACCGGGGAAAAGATACTTGTTCCGGGTGATCGCGCTCCACTTCTCCCCATCGCGGGAGAATTCCACCGTGCCCTCGATCTGAGTGATCTTTGCGACGGGTCCTGCGGCGAAGGCCACGCCTGCGACCACAAAAGCCACGATCGCCGTGAGACTGCGTACGAACTTCGACATATCGTTTCTCCTTGCCGATCCGAGTGCATCGGCTATTCGTGACGAGATCATAGACTCACAAAACTGAATCAACCGTGACCGATCCCTAGTTTCCGACAATCATGAATGCGGACCAGACATACGGATAACCCCAGCGTGGCGAGTCCATGAGTTCACGCTGAGCGTCGCGAAGAGCCTGCCGCGGCGGCATGCCCTCCAGCAGCCGCTGGTACATCGCCGTCATCAACGCCTGTGTTCCTGCATCGCTGACCTCCCAGAGCGACGTCACCACCTGATCGACGCCCGCTTCTTGAAACGCACGCCGCAAGCCGTAGACGCCCTCACCTTCGTGAATCTCCCCCAGACCGGTCTCGCAGGCGGACAGGACAGCGAGCTGAGTTCCTGTGAGATCGAGGGCAAGCACCTCGAGCGCCGTCAGTACGCCGTCGTTGCCGGTCTCGATCTCGCCAAGGAAAGGTGCGTTGGAGTTGATTCCAGCAAATGCCAGACCCGCGCGAAGGAGCGGGTTGTCCCCCGGAGGTGGAATCTGTACGTCAGCGCTGCGCTGCGCCTTGAGCAAGCGCGCGCGCAGCTCCTCGTCCGGTTCGAGGAAGAAACCATGCGTCGCGACGTGCAGGACGCGGGGCGGCTCAACGATTGCGCCGAGAATGGACTCCTCCGCCTCGCCGCGGGTGAAGATCACGGGCGCACCGCCCCCTGAAGCCACCTGCTCGCTGATGAGATTGCCTTCGAGTTCTGCGCCCGGCAGCGGTGAAAAGCTGAGGCCACGCAAACCGCTGGACGCCGCACGCAGGCTGGCGAGCGCAACAGCGGACCGCGAATCCAGATCTTCCAGCGAGATCCCGCGCATGGCCTCGAAGCGCCCGGCCCGTGATCCGCGCGTGCCACTCGCCGGCGCGGCGGTCTCTATCTCATCGTCAGCGGCGGCCGCAGCCTCCGCAGAACTCGTTGCGGACCGACGCGCGGCACGCCTGCCCCGCGCTTCCGCTAGCACCTGAACGCCCGCGACCTCTTCCGTGTCGTAGTCCGGGCCGGCGAGCACCATGAACTCGCCGGTCGCCGGCGGGATGCTGCTCGGAAGCAGTTCGCGCGCTGAGGAAAGAATGCGCAGATCGGTCGTACGGATCAGGTACTCGAAATCCGCATCTACAAGCGCATCCCAGGGCAGAATGTTGAGCACGCCATCGGGAACTAGAAACACCGGGCCGTCTTCCGGCAGCAGCGGCGTTACGGGCTCCCAAATCATCTCCCAGGCGATATTGCCGATCTCTTCGACCTCATCGTCGCCCGCGCCCTCGTCCTGAATGATCTCTCGGTACTCCTGGACGATCGACTCGATCTCCGCGAGGTCCTCGTAAATGACGAGGTCGATCGCCGGATCACCAGCCGCGTCGCGATAAAGCACGCCGGCAAGCAGCCCCCGATTGCCGTCCGCATCCGTAAACGCCAGATAGTCGACGAGCGACGAATCGTCCGGCAGCGCGTCGTACAGGTCCTGTGCAGTGATGCCGGCAATCGCCTCGCGATAGCGTATCGATGCCCGCCCGAGTTCACTCTGGAGGCCTTCTACGCGCGTCTCTAGCTGACGGATCGCTTCGAGATGCGCCTCAGGATCAGCGCCTTCCGGGCCCGCGAGCGTGCGCGCGGCAAGTGCCTCACGCGCGATCGTCAATGCCTCGGAAAGCTGTGCGAGTTCGGGGTCGAGCCCCAGATTCGAGATCTGCTGAATCTGGGAGCTGATCTGCAGGAGCAGCCCTTTGCGCTGCAGCGATACTTCAAGCGCCTCGCGGCCGCCGACGGTGCTCGGCATCTCCGGCAGCAGCGATAGATACGCATCGAGCTCAGGGCGATGCAGACGCACATAGCCCTCGCGCGCATTGTCGTTCGTGACCCAGAGCATGCGATCGAGGAATTCACTGCGGCGTTCAAAGCCCGTACGGCGCAATTCGAATGCGTCGTCCAGACGCGCCTGCGCCTCGAGCACGTCACCGAGGGCATTGAGCGCCTCGAAGGTGTAAGGGTGTTGGGGGCCAAGCACCTTCTCGTCGAGGTTAAGCGTCTCCCGCAGCAGACCCTCTGCTTCATCAAGACGGCCCTGATCGAAATACACGACGCCGAGATCGCGCATGGAGCGAAGCGTATCGATGTGCTTCGGGCCGAGCACCCGGCGACGCGCCTCCAGCGCCTGGGAGATCGTTGCTTCGGCGGCGTCCAGGTCGCCGAGGCGGCGCTGAGCTCGTCCGAGATTGTTCAGCGACTTGAGCGTGTCCTGGTGCTCTGGGCCAACGGCCGCGGCAAAGCCCGTATAGGCTTGCTCGAAGGAAGCCCGCGCCTCCGCCGGCCGATCCTCAAGCATGTAGAGATACGCGAGATTGTTGATCACGCTGATTGTGCGCGGATGCGCTGCTCCGAGCGTGGACGTAAGCACTTCGATCGGCAGCAGATACAGTGGCTCGGCGCGGTCGAACTGGCCCTGGCTTTCATGAAGCAACGCCAGGTTGTTCATGCTCGCAAGTGTCTGGGGGTGGCCGGTCCCGAGCAGATCGGTCGACAGCTCTACCGCGTCCCGCAGCAGCGGCTCCGCCTGGTCGTAGAGGCCCTGGCTTTCAAGCGCCAGACCAAGGTTCGCACTCGCAGTGATCGTATTCAGGCTCCGCTCGCCGTACAGACCGAAGTAGCCCTCGTACACCGCTTGCCAGGCCGATTCCGCGCCCACTAGATCACCCGCCCGAAAGCGCACACCGCCAATCAGATTCAAGGCATCGATCGATAGCGGATGATCCGCGCCGAGTTCGGCCTCGCGCAGTTCATAGGCAAAACGCGCACTCTCCATCGCCTCATCGATCTTCCCGAGATCGAAGAAGACTCGAGCCCGGCTTTCAGCAAGGGGCGCGAGCAGCGCGTCGGAGTCCGGATCGATCATGCCGGCCGCGACCGTCTCCAGACTCGACAGCGCACCGTCGAAGTCACCGGCCTGGCGCTGCAACATGGCAAGGTCGATGCCAGTGGACAGGGTCGGCAGCGCCGTCTCGCCGAGCACGCCGGTACGGATCGCGACGACCTCGCCCAGGACGTCGAGCGCGCCAGGGAGATCCCCTCCGCGCGCCAGCAGCACGCCGTACTGCTGCATGCAGTCGGCCGTGAGCGCGTGCCAGGTGCCGAGGGCAAGGCGCGCCTGCTCACAGGTGCCCTCGAGATCCAGCGCAGCGGATTCGTATTCGCCGAGCGCTTCGAAGTATCGCGCTTCAGTGAAGTGCAGGCCCAGCAGCGTCGGCGCACCCGGCGGAAAGATCGACTCCGCAGTCATCACGGCTTCGGCGGTCATGGCGAGCGCATCGTCGTAGCGCCCCCCAGCCTCGTAGACGTCCGCGAGGTTGGTCAGCAGATCCACGCTGTAGGTGTGCTCTGCACCGAGCGCCTCCGTGGCGCGCTCGAGCGCGAGCATCAACACGGTTTCTGCGCCCACTGGATCGCCGGCGGCGAAGTAGACATTCCCGAGCTCCACAGCAGCGTCGAGCGACAGCCTGTGCAGAGGGCCAAAGCTGTCCTCGGCGGCCTGCAGAATGCCTTCCGCAAGCTCCACGGCGCCCGCCATGTCGCCAAGCTCCGCACTCGCGTACAGCTCAGCACGCATCGCATCAATGAAATCGAGCACCTCAAAGGTCTCGTCAGATTCATCCAACGCTTCGATCTCATCGGCGCGCGACTGAACCCAGGCGGGCGGCAGATCGAGGAGCTCGGCGATCTGTTCACCGAAGAGCGCCGCGCCGGACACATCGCCTGCCGTGGCCGCTAATCCGGCAGCGGCGCGCAGATCGTCCAGCGCAGCTTCAGAATTCCCGAGTTCGTAATGAAGTGCTGCACGGTCACCAAGCAGGCGAGTATCAGTGCTCGCAACGGCGATGGCCGCGTCGTACCGATCTAGAGCGCCGGCGAGATCGCCTTGCTCCAGCAGCGCTTCGGCTGCAGCTCGAAGCGACTCCGCGCCCTCTTCTTGGGGCGCCGGCCCCTGGGTCGCGCAGGCAACTAGCAATAGCGTCGTGGCGCCCAGACGCCCTGCCTTCCATCCGAACTGAAGCGCTTCCAGCATTCCGCTCATCGATCCCCCAATCTGCCCCGATGGTCGCCCAGCAAACGTTTGCGTTGCCTTTGTGGGCATTCCTTGAGAATCGTAAAGAGCGTGCTAACAGACAACAACAGATGCCTGCGTCGCCCCCAGATTTGGCGTGACGACGGTCACGCTGAGGGGAGACGAACGGTCACCTTGCGAGGATGGGCGGCGCGAACGGAGGCGCGTCCTGCGACGAACGGAGGGTTCTCGGGAGTGGGCGGTCTTCCGGATCATCGAAACGGGCCGCGCGAGGACGGCCGCAGCTATGAATGGCAGCGCTTGCGAGGCCGTTGCCGCCCCTGAGGCCCGACGCTGTGCGCGCAACGCCACCGCATACAATCGCTCCGGCCACGCCAAGCGGATGAGCCCGCCCGGCTCATCAGCCAAGCAGGTACTGCATGGTCACGCCTGCGATCTCGATCATGTCGCGATCCGAGAGGCGCTGGCTTTTCACCCCAATCACCTCACCGTTGACGACCGGACGTGCGGCGTTGTTCTCCCCGCCATCAACGTGGACGATGAAATCACCGTTCTGACGACGTGATATGGCGGCAACCTGAACGCCAGGCTTGCCGATGGTCGTCAGCGCCTTGCTGAGGGACATTTCCTTGCCGCCGCCCGATTCCGTGACCAGCCGCAGCCGCGCGGGCCCCACATTCGCCGCAACCCCGCCCGCCACGGGCGCCCTGCCCCCGCTGTCGAGATCTGCCTGCTGGGCGCGCGCCGTTTCGGCCTGGCTCGCCGCCTGGCGCAGCGCAGCCGTCTCATCAGCGCTTATGACAATCGTTTCCGCAAGGCTGCCGCCCGCCGCTGGGGCTGGCGCGGAGCCTCCCTCCGCGACGAATCGCAGGCTGTGCTTGCCAATGGTGACGAGGTCGCCGGCGCCAAGGGGATGCTTCTTCACGCGCTTGCCGTTGACGAAGGTGCCATTCGTGGAATCGAGGTCTTCGAGAAAGGAGTCGCCCGCGATTGTCATGATCCGCGCGTGCTGACCGCTCACGGCTAGGTTGTCGATGTGAATGTCGGATTCGGGGCGACGCCCGATGATGAGCGACTCCTTGTCCAGCTCGTACTCACCGACCTCCTGGTCGTTGAAGCTGAGAATGAGTTTTCCCGCCATGCGTATTGCTTCCCCCGACCCCAGGCGTGATCAGTCGAACCAGCTCGCGAAACGACTGAGCCACCCCGACTTGAGCGGGTACGGCCGGTCAACGCGCGCGAGCTGCACGGAAACGTTGTCGCGTCCGCCGTGCTCGTTTGCTGACGCGACCAGCGCTTCCGCCGCCGCGTTCAGATTATCCCGATTCTCAAGGAGGATGGAACGAATGGCTGCATCGTCGATCATGTCGTTGAGACCGTCTGAGCAGAGCAGGTATACATCGCCCGGCACGGCCACTTCCTCCTGGATGTCATATTCAACCGCTTCGCCGATGCCGAGCGCGCGCGTCACGATATTCTTGTGCGTCGCTTCACGCGCTTCCTCCGGCGTGTAGAAGCCTCGGTTGACGAGCTCCTGTACGAGCGAGTGATCGAGCGTCACCTGCTCAAGCGTCCCATCGCGCAGGCGGTACAAGCGCGAATCACCAACGTGCGCGACCGTAAGGCGGTTGTCGTAGAACAACACCACTACCAGCGTCGTCCCCATACCCGCACATTGAGGCTGGCTCTGGGCCACCTGAAAGATGGTCTCGTTCGCACGAACCACGGCACGACCGACGGCGAGCGATTCGAGCGCGTAGCCGGTTTCGGCATCGTGCTGACCCGCCTTGAGACCGTCGAGCACCGCCAGCACTTCACGCATCACGACCTCTACGGCCATGGCGCTCGCCACCTCGCCCGCTTTAAGGCCCCCCATGCCGTCCGCGAGGACAAGCAGCGCGCGATCAAGATCCTGGCCGATCGAGTCCTCATTGTGCTCGCGCACCCTGCCTGTGTCGGTCAGACCGCTGATCGAGATTTTCCGCTTTAGCGTCATCCAGCGGCACCCTGGGCCATACGCTGACGCACCATGCGCAGGTGCTCAGCAAACTTCGCACCTGACTGATACCGCCGATCGGGCTGCTTGCCGAGGGCGTTCTGGATCACCTTGCGCAAGGCAGACGGCAGTCCCTCACGCAGGCTCGCCGGATCCGGATGCGGCTCGTTGACGATCTTGTAGAGCAGCGTCGCCATCGATTCAGCGTTGAATGGCAAATGCCCGGTCGACATCTGATAGAGCACAACGCCTAGCGAGAAGAGATCGCTGCGCCCGTCCACGCGGTCGCCGAGCGCCTGCTCGGGCGACATGTAGTTCGGCGTTCCGAGCACGGTGCCCGTACGGGTCTTGCTCGCGTCCGTGATCCGCGCGATTCCGAAGTCCGTGATCTTCATGACCCCCGACTCCGGGTCATACATGATGTTGCCGGGCTTGATGTCGCGATGAACGATGTTCTGCGCATGCGCGTACTCGAGCGCATCCGCGCACTGAGCCACGAGATCGAGCACCGTTTCGAGCGGCAGGAGCGTGCCCGGTTTCGTATACCTGTCGAGGTCCGAGCCCTTAAGAAATTCCATTGCGATGTATGCGAGGTCCTGTTCCTCGCCCGCGTCGTAGATGGCGACAATGTTGGGATGATTGAGCCGCCCGGCCGACTGGGCCTCACGGAAGAAGCGCTCCTTGATCTCGACGAGCATGTCGCCTTCGAACTCTTGCGCGAGGGACAGGGTCTTGATGGCGACCACGCGATTGATCTTCGGGTCCTCGCCCCTGTAGACGATGCCCATCGCGCCCTGGCCCAGCTCCGACTGCACCTCATAGCGGCCGAGCATGGGTTTCTCGGAGCCGTCGAGAATCATCGTTGCGCCAGCGCTGCCGCTGCCCTTCATGGGGTTGGCATCGATCACTTTCATGCGCTCTGCGCGCTCTTCCACATCGCGATAATCATCGCGCCATGCACACAGGTAGTCGTAAACGGATGCCGCCTTGTTGAACTGGCGCTTGCGCTCGTAATCGAGTCCGAGGTTGTAGACAAGATCCGCAACCGATTCGTCGAGCGGAATCGAACGAAACTTGTCGAAGGCCATGTCGAGCTGACCCTGCCCCTGCAGCGACAGAGCGAGCATGCGATTGCTTTCAGCGCCCGCACGCTCGGCAACGGCCAGCGTCTCATCGGTTGCCATGTAGTAGCGCAGGTTGATCAGCGCCGCACCTGTGAGCGCCACAAGGAGATTCGTGCTCATGCTGACCACGACCCCGAAAGCGACATAGACGACCACCGCGAGCGCAATGAAGACGCCCGCTGCAATGAGCGTGACAAGTACCCGCGTCGCCGGCTGCCGCACCAGCGCCGTCGCGAGAATCGCGAGCAGAAAGAGCAGGCCTACCGCGGCTTCACCCAGCGTCGACAGTGGGCGCAGCGCCGCACCCTTGAGCAGCGTATGAATCGAATCAGCGATGATCTCGACGCCGTAAACGCGGCCAACGGGCGTATCAAAGATGTCGTTCGCAGCGTCGGAGGTGTCGCCGATCAGGACGATCTTGCCCTCGACGTCGAGGCGAATATCAGCGACCTCGTCGGCTCGGAGTTCGTCGAGGCGCAGGACGTCCATGGCCGAAAAACCGTAGCTGTCTGAGATATAACGCGTGCCCGCGAGCAATTCCGGATAGTCGATATAGAAGTCCAGCCCCTTATCCAGCGGGACCTTGAGCTGGCCGATCACGAGGCGGCCGTCGACAAGCTGCGGCTCCACGCCCTGCCACATCGCAAGCGCCTGGACCGCGAACGGCCAGCCGTTGGGGCGCTCGGTGATCTCCGGAAAAACCCGCAGGCGCGTGATCCGCGTGCGCAGGCCCGATTGCGATTGAATGTTTGAGTATCCGGAAGCCGAAACATCACGAAACGCGGAGATCGGATAGGTGAGATCGACGAAGCGGCGACCGTCAGGATCGATGTTCGCCTTGGAGACGAGCAACACGTTGCCGGCAGCCTCGAAGAGCGCTGCCGTTCGCGGATCTTCTCCGTAGGAATTCGGGTAGTCGAAAAGGGCGTCAATCGCAACAACCTTTGCGCCCAACTTGGCGAGATTCGCGGCAAGGACGCCGTAGTCGGCACGACGCAGCGGAAATCCGCCATAGGCCTCGTAGAACTGCTCGTCCGTGTTCACGAGGACGATCTGATTCTGCGAAAAGGTGACGTCTGTCTGCTCGGCGAACTGCCAGCGCAGCAAATGACGGAAGCCGAGAAACTCGTCCTCGATGAGGCTGAACGCCTCGAAGCGCTCCGCCGGGATCATCAGCAGGAAGATGACCACCGTCCACAGAATGTCGTACCGCTTCAGGAGGTTCTGCATACCCCGATCGGGACCCTCACCCTCAGACGCATCTGCTAGCGACGGTGCTGTGCAGGCACGCCGCGCGGAGCAAGCTCAAGGCTTGGCCGGCCGTCGTTATCGACAAGATGCGAGGAGATACTGCTGCAATGAGCAGGGTGTGTCCACGCGCTCCCCGACCATCGACCGGCGCCGATCCGACCCGCTATGCTCCGCCGCCCCCGCTCGACAGGCCTGCGCCATGTGGTTCAAGAATCTTCGTATCTGGCAGCTCGACGCCCCCTGGGACATCTCGGCGGAAGCGCTCAGCGCAGCCCTGTCGGCAAACGCCTTTCGACCCTGCGCACCGGGGCAATTGGAGACGATCGGGTGGGAAGCGCCCGTCGAGGCGATCGAGGATCAGCTTGTTCGCGAGGTCTCGGGCCGCCAGCTCCTGCGCGCGCGGGTTCAAGAGCGGGTCCTGCCCGGCGCGGCGGTCAACGAAGTGCTGGCGGAACGGATGCAGGAGATCGAGGCCCGCGAAGGCACACCGGTTCGAGGTGCCCGGCGGCGCGAATTGGCCGACGAAGTGCGCGCTTCACTGGTCCCTCGCGCGCTCTTGAAATCAGCTCGGCAGTGGCTGGTGGTCGATCGCGACGCTGGCCTGGTGATGGTGGACAGCGCCATCGCGAACCGAGGCGAGGCGCTTCTCAGCCTGCTTCGAGGCAGCCTGGGCAGCCTGGCGCTGCGGCCACTCGCATTCGCACACCCCATAGATGGCGTGCTGACTGGCTGGCTGCGGCATCGCACCCTGCCGACGGGTCTGGCGCTTGGCGAATGGTGCGACCTCGAACACCCGCAGGACACGCGGAACAAGGTGCGCTTTCGCGGGCAACCTCTGGATGAAGACGAGGTGATGGCCACCCTAGACCGTGGTTTGCGCGTCACGGCTCTGGAGCTGCTCTGGGACACCGACGCCGGGGAACCTTTACGCTGCGTCCTGTGCGAGGACGGCGCGATCCGCCGCCTGCATCTGCCTGACGACGACCCGGACGCGCTGGGTGACGAATCACCTGAAGCGCGCATCGATGCCGACCTCGCCCTGCTGGGACTTACCCTGACGCGCTTCTTCGAAACGCTCTTCCCGGCCTTCGGAGGCCGCGCAGTCGACTGAGGCAAACGACTTCTCGAAGCGCCGCACGCACCGTAGACTCGCCCGGTCCTTTTCCTCAGAGACGCTTTCTTCGTCCCATGCGCATCCTCATATCTCCGGCGAAGACCCTGGATTTCGAATCCGCGCCAGTGACCCGCAAGCACAGCGCGCCGCGTTTCCTCGACGACTCGACCGCGCTCGTAGACCTGCTCCGGCCGAAGCCCGCGTCGGACATCGCTTCGCTCATGCAGATCTCCGACGCGCTCGCGGAGCTCAACGCGCGTCGCTTCAGCGAGTGGTCTCCACCGTTCGATCGGCATAACGCCAAGCAGGCCGTGCTGGCCTTCAAGGGCGACGTCTACACAGGGCTGGAGGCGGATGCCTTCACGGCAGCAGACTTCGACTGGGCGCAGAAGCACTTGCGGATTCTCTCTGGCCTCTACGGCGTGCTGCGTCCCCTTGACCTGATCCAGCCCTATCGACTCGAGATGGGCACGCGCCTGCCCAATGAGCGCGGAAACGATCTCTATGCGTTCTGGCGCGCGCGCATCACCGCTTCGCTCAAAGAGGAGCTCGAGGCGCAGCGCTCGCCGCTGACCGTGAACCTGGCGAGCCAGGAATACTTCGGCGCCGTTGATGCCCGGGCGCTTCCCGGCCCGCTCGTAACGCCAGTGTTCAAGGACCTGCACAAGGGCAGCTACAAGATCATCAGCTTCTTCGCCAAGAAGGCCCGCGGAGCGATGGCGCGCTGGATCATCAAGTCACGCGTGCGCACGGCGCAGGGACTGCAGGCATTCGCCGAAGACGGCTATGCCCTCAATCCGTCCCTTACCGCAGAAGCCGCGGACGGCGCACTGGTCTTCACGCGCGATCAGCCACCGAACCCCTCATGACCCTTGGCGGCACGGGGCCAGCCGCATTCGAACGGAGCGCACAGCGATGACGGATCTGAGCGACAGCACACGCACCGAGATCGAGGCGGCCACGCTGCGCCGCCTGCTCACGCACCTCGACGAGAACCGCGACGTGCAGAACATCGATCTCATGATCCTCGCCGGGTTCTGCCGCAACTGCCTGTCGAAGTGGTATCGCGAGGCGGCCGAAAATAACGGCGTGAACCTGAGCGAAGACGAAGCGCGCGAGACGGTGTACCGGATGCCCTATGACCGCTGGAAATCGGAATTCCAGGCGCAGGCGACCCCGGAGCAGATGGCACAGCTCGCAGCGCGCCAGAACGATTGAATCAAGCCCCGAGAAGTCGCGTGCGCCACGCATCCCGCCTGCGCGAGAAACGCAACGCTTCGAGTGCAAAAAGACTCTCCTCGAACACGGCGGTGCGGCTCGCCAGCACAGCTGGCAGCCGCGTCGCGAGCGCCTCGGCATCGGTCTGCGCGTCGGCTTCGAAAGACGGCGCGCGGGCTTCGGCTGGTACCCAATCGCGATAGGCGAGGCGGTCGGGTACGCAGGGCACGCAGCCCTGTGCCACGGCCTCCATCACCGCCAGCCCCTGAAATTCCTGCAGCGCAGTCGACAGCACCACGTCGCTCTGAGCCAGCAGTGAGCGGTACGCAGCCGGCGACGCGAGGAATCCCGTATGTCCGCGATGGCGCGGATTCGCATCGAGCCAGCGCAGGCTTTCCGCGACAGCGGGCGGCGCAGAGCGAAAGCGCTGACCGAGCAGGTGAAAGCGGAAGTCCTGGCTCGAAGCCGCAAGTGCTCCGAGCAGGTAAGGAAGACGATCGACGCCCTTGTCCCATTCGTGGCGGTGGTTCCAGACCAGCTGGACCGGCGCCTGCCGCGCCGCTCGAAGCGAGCGTGCGGCGAAGCGGTCATCGGCAAGGGGGATAGGTTCAACGTCGATCCGTTCGGCGATGCGCATCCGCGTTCCGTCCGGCACCTCATCGGGCATCCGTGCGAGCAGCGCATCGACGCCCGCAAGCAGACTGTCGGCGCACCAGCGCGAATTCGTGAGCACGTGGTCTGCCGCGAGCAGCGCAAGAATCTGGCGCAACTGCCGGTCCACTCGCCCCTGCTCCCGCGCATTCTCCGGGTAGGCGAATTCGTGCTCATGGACATAAAGCACCGTACGCACGGCTGCGAGATCGGGGCGCAGCCCTCGCAGCGCGGCGAGATCCACGGGACCTGACGCAAGGATCAGGTCGAAGTCCGAGCGCGGCACACGATCCGCAAGCGCGAGTGCATTGCCGCCCGCGCGCCAGGCGTAGTGGCGCGGAGCCAGAGCAACGGACGTCCAGGAGAGCTCTGGAAACCCCGTGGTCAGAACATCGACGAGTCGACGGTGACTGTCGGCCGCGTAGGCAGAGAGACTGAGAACGTGCAGGTCGGACTCCCGACGATCCTTGCGCGGGCGTTAGTATGCCGATGCCCACCCGATCCCGCGCGGAGGCGCCGTGAACAGTTTGCGAGTCGTACCCGTGCGCCTGCAGGGCATACACAAGGCGTTCAACGGCAAACCCGCCGTGACGGATCTCAGCTTCGACGTTCCGGCCGCGAGCGTATGCGGGTTTCTGGGTCCGAACGGCGCAGGCAAGACGACCACCCTGCGCATGATCCTCGGCATGTTCATGCCCGATCGAGGCTGCCTAGAAGTGTTCGGCGACGCTGATCCGACCCGGCACAGAGCGCGCCTGTCCTACCTTCCCGAAGAAAAAGGCCTCTACAAGCGCATGGGCGTGCTCGAATTCCTGGAGTTTCTGGGTCGCCTTAGGGGTCTTTCCAGAACCGACGCGCGCATACGGGGCCAGTACTGGCTTCAGCGTTTCGAGCTCGGCGCGGTTGCTCATCATCGCTGCGAGACCCTGTCCAAGGGCATGAGCCAGAAACTGCAGATTGCAGGTGCCCTCCTTCACGAACCCGAGCTCATCATTCTCGACGAGCCATTTTCGGGCCTCGATCCGGTGAACACATCAGCGGTCCGGGACGTCGTGCTGGAACTCAAGCGCGATGGGCGCACAGTCATCCTCTGCACGCACGTGATGGAACAGGCGGAGCAGATCTGCGATCGCGTCCTGTTGCTCGCGCACGGCCGCCAGGTGCTTTCGGGGACGCTCGCCGACGTCCGCGCAACCGGCGTAAGGACCCTGCGCGTTGATTACGTTGGCGACGGCAGCGTCTTCGCCGGGCTGCCGGGCGTCGCCGGCGTCGCCGACGCAGGCGCGCGCGCTGAACTGACCCTCATGGACGCAGCCGATCCAGACGCCATACTCGCTGCGCTGGTCGGACGCATCCGCATTCACCGCTTCGAAGTGACTCAGCGCAGCCTGCATGAGGTGTTCGTCCAAGCCGTCCACAGCGCGCAGATCGCCCGCGACGAAACTGCGGCAACAGCATGATGAACACTCGCTGGCAGGCGGCCCTTCTGATTGCACGACGCGAGTTCCTTGAGCATGTACGAACACGCGGATTCTGGCTTTCTCTCGGCACCGTGCCTCTGATCCTGCTGCTTTCTCTCGCAATTCCGGTCGCATCGGAACTCTCCCGCCCGGACTTGTCCTTCGCGGTAACGGACCGCAGTGGCTGGCTGCTGAACAAGATCGTGCGCGACGCGGACGCAAGCGATCTCGAGCGAATCCTCGGGCGTGCGGAACGGGAGGGAGAGAACGATGCACTCGCAGCCCTCAGACGCCATTGGCGCGTGGAACATCCAGCTGCGCTGGCGGCGCGGGTCGATGCGCTCCTCACCGGGCCAGCGGATGATGTCGAACGGGCCTTTCTCGATTGGTACAGAAGACTCGATCCGCCCGCGGCGCGCAGGATTGACCCCGGCCTGTGGCGAGCGCGTTTCCAGCTCGTGCATGCCGCAGATCGCTACGTACCGCCCTACGAGGCAGAAGCGAACCTGAGCGCAGGCCGCATCTTCGCTTGGATAGAAATTCCCGAAGACCCCGTGGGGCGGCCCGCAGCTGCACCGGACCCGATTCACTATGTTGCGGCAAACCTCACCAATCGAGATCTGCGGGAGTGGTTCGAAACCGGCGCTGATCGAGCGATTCGAGGGCAGCGCCGGCGCGAGATCGATCTTTCCGAGGCGCGCTTCGCATGGTTGACGAACGCGTTGCGACTTGAAGTGCGCACGCTTGATGCAGGCGGCGCTGCGCGCGCCGCTTCTGCTGGCGACGTGCTCATGCAGTGGGGACCCGTCGCGTTCGTGTACATCCTCTGGATCTCGATCCAGGTCGTGACCCAGATGCTTCTTTCAAGCACCGTGGAGGAGAAGTCCGGGAAACTCGTCGAGGTGCTGCTGTCGGCGACCGATCCGCTCGCAATCATGGCTGGCAAGATCATCGGCACGGCGAGCGTGGGGGGCGTCATCGTGATCACCTGGCTGACGACCTTTGTTGGCGCGGCCCTTGGCCTCCCGGCCTTGCTCGGCATCCCGGCCGCACTGGAGCTCGGCGGCCTCGCCGCCAACCCCGTCTACCTGATCTCGTTCATCGTCTACTACCTGCTCGGCTTCCTGCTCTACGCGGCGCTGCTCAGCGGTCTGGGGGCACTGTGCACCACCGTTCGAGAGGCACAGACCCTGGCAATCCCCGTGCAGAGCGCACTGTTCGTGCCGCTGCTAGCCATGGTGCCAATCGCGCGTGATCCTTCGGGCACGCTCGCCGCAGTGCTGACCTGGGTGCCCCCCTTCACGCCCTTCGTGATGATGAACCGCGCTGCGCAGCCGCCGGCTGCTGAGGTCTACATCGGCACGACGCTCCTGATGCTGTTCTCCGTAGCGCTCGCATTTCGACTCGGCGCGCGCCTCTTTCGCATAGGTATCCTCAGCTCTGGCCAGGCGCCCGGCTTCGCCAGCGTGCTGCGCATGCTCCTCGCGCGTACGCTATCCGCAACGGCACCAACGTCAGTCGCGCCGGCGCCGCAGCCACGAAAGCAGTCCCCCGGCCAGCGCGCCCGCGCCCACGGCGAGCACGACCATCAGACCGATTCCGACCAGGGCCTCGACGAAAACGCTTAGGGGCACACCCCAGATGTCCCAGAGCGCCCACATGAAGGCGACGATGGTAAGCGTGCCCAGGAACACCCGACGCTGCAGTGCGCGCCTGCGCGCCCCATGATCCCGATCAAGTTGAGGTTCGCTCATGCTGAATCCACGTTCCGCCGAGGCACCCCATCGTCGTTGGCACGCGCCGCTTCCGCAACGGACCGAACGCGCCTCGGATCGTCCGGTCGTTCTACGCGCAGCAGCCAGGTACAGGCAGCGGACGCCAGATAGAGCATGAGAAAAAGCTGAAAGGCGAGGTCGTAGCTGCCCTGCACGTCGAATACCCAGCCCGCGAACGGCAGGCCCAGCACCTGCAGCGGCATCATCACCGGGCGCATCAATCCCATGACTCGACCGAACTGATCGCGCCCGAACACCTGGCCGACGATCGCTCCATGCAGTGGGACGACGCCGCCCATGCCAAAGCCGAACACCGCGGCGCCGATGGCGAAAGCCGCATAGCCGTCAGCACCGAGCATGCCAATCTGGCCGACGAACTGGCTGCCGATCGCCGCCAGCAACGCGAAGCGCGGGTCAAGACGATCGACCAGCCATCCGAAGGCCAGCTTTCCGAGCACGCCCGCGCCCGCGCCGAAGGACAGAACCGGTGCCGCCTCGATCAGGCTGAAGCCGAGATCGGTGACGCGCGGAACCATATGCGTCAAGGTCGCGCTCATGGCGCAGAACAGGAAACCGATCGCGAAATTGAGGACCCAGAAATTGCGATCGCGCATCAACCGGCCCAGCGGTAGCGCCGGCCGGCGCAGGGGCGGCGCGTGCACGACAGGCGCGCGGCCGTCCGGATGCTGACCGATCTCTTCGGGACGGGAGACGACCACGAGCAGCACGACGGGTAATACCAGAATGAGGGTGAATGCGCCGAAGACACCGAAGCCGCCCCGCCAGCCGATCTGCTCGATGAGCACGGCGGAGGCGATGGGCATGACAACGCCGGAAAGGGAGATGCCCATCGTCGCGATGCCAAGAGCCGTTCCGCGCCGGGCCTCGAACCAGTTCGCCACGAGCTTTGCCGTCGCCAGGCCGCCCATGGCGTTGGACCCGAACCCGATCAGCGTCGCGAGGATGAGATAGAACTGCCACTGCGCGGTGACTCCGGACAAGAGCAAGAAGCCGAGACTCATAGCCAGAGTGCCGACGGTGATCACGCGGCGAATCGGGAAGCGATCAAGCGCCTCGCCGATAAAAGGGGCAATGAGGCCCCCAACGACATTGACCAGCGTAAGGCCGAGGGCGACATCCAGACGCGCACCGCCGAAGTCCGCTGCAAGTGCCTTGAAGAAGACTCCGTAGGAGTAGAAGAAAAAGCCCACCGCGATGAAGTCGATGAAGAACGCGGCCGCAACCATGCGCCAGCCGTGGAAGGCGCTGTTCACGAGACGGGGCTCGATTCGTTTTCTGGCGGCGGCAAGACCGCTCGTGCAAGCTTGCCGGCGTTCCGTACGGAGGGTGCCGAATGGACGGCGTTGCGATCAGCATGCGGCTCGAGCAAGACCACGGCTTGCGCGGCGCGCGCATCGAGGCCATCGATATGCCGAGCGTGCCCGAGGCCCCCCTGACCTTCGGCGACTGCGCATTCGTTGAGGCCCATTTCGATCGATCCGTCCTCCTCGCTGCGCGATTTGAAAACTGCACCTTCGAACGCTGCACGTTCGAACGCGTGGAACTGAATGAAGCGCGTTTCGATGACTGCTCGTTCTACGCGGGGCCGCAGGAGGCGCGCGCGGCCGAAGGCTGCAGATTCCGCCATTGCGTCCTTGATGAAGCGACCTTCACGCGCTGCGACCTTTCCCTGTGCGAATGGCAGCAGGGCTCCGCGTGGAACCTCGTTCTAAACGACTGCACCGCGCAGGGCTTGAACGTGGCGGGCGTGAACTTCACTCGCCACTTCGGTCGCCGCGCATCGAGTACGGCATTCACCGCACAACGCTGCAATCTCGCATTCGCAGCGCTCACGGGCCTGCATCTTGAAGGCGCGGTACTGAACGCGTGCCGCCTGCGGGAGGCCGTACTTGATGACGTGGACCTCACGGCCGCTGCGCTCCGGGATTCGGACCTGTCGGCCATCGAGGCACGCAGATCAACGCTGCGCGGTGCAGATCTGCGAGGCGCAATGATCGGAGGCCTCGATCCGTCCAAGGTCGATCTCACGGGCGCTCGCATTCTCGCACTGCAGGCACCGGCTCTGCTCGAGGCGCTCGGCCTCGAGGTCGAAGGCTGACCCGCGTCAGCCGTCCGTGGCGATCTCCAGCAGTTCCACTTCGAACTCCAGCAGCGCGTTCGGCGGAATGTCCGGGCTCGGCGGCCGCGGTCCATAGGCCAACTCCGGCGGCAGCCAGATCTTCCAGCGCGAGCCTACGGCCATGAGCTGAAGCGCCTCGGTCCAGCCGGGAATAACCTGGTCGAGACCGAAGGTCGCAGGCTGTCCGCGCGCCTCAGACGAATCGAAAACCGTGCCATCCAGAAGCCGTCCCGTGTAGTGCGTGACGACGCGTGCCGTCGGGCCATCGGGCATAGCGCCGTCCCCCGCCACCATGACCTCGTATTGAAGACCAGAGTCCGTCGTCGTCACCTCTGCGCGCGCCCCGTTCTCCGCGAGGAAGGTCTGCGCCTCTGCCTCATTGGACGCCGCGGCCGCCTCGGCTTCCACGCGGCGACGCTCCAGCAGTTCACCGCGGGCGGTCGCGAAGTCGACTTCATTCACGCGACGCTCCGCGCCCTCGACCGCATCCTTCACCCCTGCCTGGAACGCACCACCGTCGAAATCCCCGCCGAACTGTCCGGCAAACTGCTCCGCGATCTGATAGCCCGCGCTGTAGCTGACCTTGCCCTCGGCCGATGTCGGCGCCTCAGGCACGGCGGCGGCCGCTTCCGGCTCAGCGGTTGCTGCACCCGCAGAATCCGCGGGCTGTTCGCAGGCTGCGAGCAATGCCAGGCAGGCAATGGAAACACTGGCGCGCAGGGTCCGGGACGGCGATCCGTCTCGTCGATAAGGCATGAAGTCCTCCGATGGCGTCTGGTCGCGCACGAACGTGGCCCGAGGGGCCGCGAGGCCTCCATGAGGGCCCTTGTGCGCTGGTTGCGTGCCGCGAACGGCGCTGCCTACTATACCTACGTCATCTTTCCTTGGCTGTGCCCTGCTAGCACCACACTCAGCGCGGGCCTTGGGGAACTGCCCCGCCACGCCGCCGTCGAAGTCTCACTGACCGCGACCATGCGCGTGGCGCCGACGTCATGCCGAAGGGAGGCATACATGCCGATCTCCGCCGTACGCTTCATGCGTGCATTCATCCCCCTGGCGCTGCTCACCGCAGCCGCCACGCACGCAATCACGATCGAGACGGCGCCGGGCACGCCCCTCGAACCCCTGGACGTGCATCCGCGCACGAGCATCAACGTCGTGGAGCAGCTCGCACGGCATCACTACGTACGCCGCTCGATTGACGATGATCTCTCCAGCGCCGTCTTCGACCGCTATCTCGCCATGCTCGACCCGCAGCGCTCCTATTTTCTGGAACGCGACGTCGCTGCCTTCGAGAAATACCGCTACGTCATAGACGATGCTTTGAAGCGCGGTGATCTCGACCCCGCCTTCGAGGTTTTCAATCGCTACCATGAAATTCTCGTGGACCGCCTCGAGCACGTCGTGACATTGCTGAACGCCGGCCTCTCCGACTGGGAGTTCGAGACGGCGGAATCGCTTGAGGTCGATCGCTCTGAAGCTCAGTGGCTCACCACCGAAGCGGAACGGGATGATCTCTGGCGCCGTCGCCTCAAGGCGAATGCACTCGCCATGCGCCTCAACGACAAGGACATGGACGAGATCACGGAGGTCCTCCTTAAGCGCTACCGCAATCGCCTGCATCGGGCAACGCAGACCAAGTCCGAAGACGCCTTCCAGGTCTACATGAATGCGGTCGCGACCTCCTATGACCCCCACACGCAGTATTTTTCGCCGCGCACGAGCGAGAACTTCAATATCAACATGTCGCTGTCACTGGAGGGCATCGGCGCCGTCCTCCGTACAGAGGATGAGTACACGACTGTTGTGCGGCTTGTGCCGGCGGGACCCGCGGAAAAAAGTAATCTCATCGGTCCCGAGGACAGGATCACATCCGTCGCGCAGGGGTCGGAGGGTGAGTTCGTGGACGTCGTCGGCTGGCGCCTGGATGACGTCGTGGACCTGATTCGCGGACCCGCAGGTTCGGTCGTGCGCCTGGAGGTCGTCCACGACGGCGAGGAAGCCTCGGGCAAGAGCGAGTTCATTTCGCTCACCCGCGAAGCGGTCAAGCTCGAGGAGCAGTCGGCGAAATCGAGAGTCATCGAGATCGAACGCAACGGCAGGGCCCATCGGATTGGCGTCATCGACCTTCCCACTTTCTATATCGACTTCAAGGCACAGCAGGAAGGCGACCCTGAGTACAAGAGCACGACGCGCGACGTGCGCCGCCTGATCGAGGAACTCGAGAAGGAAGACATCGATGGCCTCGTGATCGATCTGCGCAACAACGGTGGCGGCTCCCTGCAGGAAGCCAATGCGCTGACCGGCCTGTTCATAAAGGCCGGGCCGACCGTGCAGATTCGGAGCGCCTCCGGCCGCGTCGACCTGTTCAACGACGAGGACGGCGAAGTCGCCTGGGACGGCCCCCTGGCGGTGCTCGTCAATCGCCTTTCCGCATCCGCGTCGGAAATCTTCGCCGGCGCGATCCAGGACTATCAGCGCGGACTGATCATCGGCGGCCAGACCTTCGGCAAGGGCACGGTGCAGACGCTGATCCCGCTCAATCGCGGACAGTTGAAGATGACCCAGGCCAAGTTCTATCGGGTGTCCGGCCAGAGCACGCAGCACCAGGGCATCATTCCCGATATCGAGTATCCAGAGCTCTACGACCACGAAGAGATCGGCGAATCGACGCTCGATGATGCACTGCCCTGGGACGTGATTCGCCCAACGCGCTTCCGCCGCGCAGAGCCGCTGGCGCCACTCCTGTCCATGCTCGAACACCGCCATGAAGCGCGCGTGGAGGACGATCCGGAGTTCGAGTACATCGAGCGACTGCTTGAACGAAATCGTGAGCGCAATGCGCGCACGACCATCTCCCTGTCCGAGACCGCTCGCCGGACGGAGCAGGAAGAAGATGATGCTTGGCGCCTGGCACTCGAGAACACGCGGCGCGTAGCACTCGGCGAAGCACCTCTCGCCAGCCTCGACGAACTCGACGAGGACGAGGACGAGGACAACGACGCTGCAGACGACATTCCTGCCCAGGCCGATGCCTCGATCGCCGCCGGGAACGCAGACATTCTCGTACCGGGGGACGACCTGGCGCCCGATGCTGCCGACGAGTCCACCGAGCCCATGGCAACGGACGGCGAAGCCGAAACGGAAGACGACGAGCCAGACGCCCTGCTCGTCGAGAGCGGGCAGATCCTGCTCGACTACATCACGCTGGCGCAAAGCGTCGCGGAGGTGGACGCCGCAGGCGAGCGCGACCGCACGGCGACCAACTGAGCCCGCGCATTCCTTGAACGCCGCGGTCCGGCATGGGGCCGCGGCGTTTTCGTATCCAGGAGGGGGAAAGAACGTGCACCCAGGCATTCATGCGGCAGCGAATCCAGACAAGCCCGCCTTCGTGTTTCCAGCACGCGGCGCCACCGTCACCTATCGCGACCTCGAAGAAGGCTCTAACCGAGCCGCTCACCTTTTCCGGTCCATGGGATTGGGGATTGGTGATCACATCGCCATCATGATGGAGAACCATCCGGCCTTCTTCGTCCTGTGCTGGGCCGCGCAGCGCGCGGGGCTCTACTACACGGCGATCAGCTATCGCCTGCAGGAAGAGGAGGTCGCTTACATCGTCGAGGACTGCGGCGCAAAAGCATTCATCACGACCTATGCACAGCGCGAGATCTCCTCACGACTGATCAGCCGGCTCGGCGCCGACGTAAGCCCGTTCATGCTCGACGGCACGATCGCCGGCTTCGAGAGGTGGGAGGACGCAGTTGCCGGCCAGCCGCACACGCCGATTGCCGATGAAACCGAAGGCGCGGACATGCTCTATTCGTCCGGAACCACCGGGCGGCCCAAAGGTATAAAAGTGCCCCTTTCAGGGTCAGCGCTCGGCGAACAGGCCGCCATGCTCGGCCTTGTAACCGCGCTGTACGGCATGGATGCGGACGTACGCTATCTGTCACCCGCGCCGCTCTATCACGCAGCCCCCCTGCGCTACAACATGGCCGTTTCGCGGCTTGGCGGCACGTCGTTTGTCATGGAGCGATTCGAGCCGGAAGCCGCCCTCGAACTGATTCAGGAAGAAGCGCTCACGCACGCTCAGTTCGTGCCGACGATGTTCGTGCGCATGCTCAAACTTCCGGAGGAAGTGCGCTTGCGCTACGACGTCTCGTCGCTGAAGGTCGCCATCCATGCGGCGGCACCCTGCCCCGTAGAGGTCAAGCAGCAGATGATGGACTGGTGGGGACCTGTCATTCACGAGTATTACGCGGGCACGGAAGGCAACGGGTTCTGCGCGGTCGGCCCGGAAGATTGGCTGACGCACCCGGGCACGGTCGGTCGGCCGCTCATCGGGGAGATTCACGTCTGCAACGACGACGGTGTGGAAGTCCCCCAGGGCGAGGTCGGCACCATTTTCTTTGGCGGCGGCGGTGAGTTCGTCTACCACAACGACCCGGGCAAGACGGAAGACACCAAGCATCCGAGCGAGCGCGGCTGGACCACGCTCGGGGACATGGGCTACGTCGACGCAGAAGGTTTCCTGTATCTCACAGACCGCAAGACCTTCATGATCATCTCGGGCGGCGTGAACATCTATCCGCAGGAGATCGAGAACCTCCTGATCACGCATCCGAGGGTCGCCGATGTCGCCGTATTCGGGGTGCCGAACGCGGAATTCGGCGAAGAGGTGAAGGCGGTCATAGAACCGGCGGACTGGGGCGCGCACGACGACGCCCTCGCAGAAGAGCTCATCACCTACTGCCGGGAGCGACTTTCGCACGTGAAGTGCCCGCGCAGCGTCGACTTCATGGAAGCGTTGCCGAGACATCCAACGGGCAAGCTCTACAAGCGCCTGCTTCGAGACAAGTACTGGGAGGGGCACGGCGCCTCCCGGATTCTATAGCGCCCTTCTGCTAACGGGACCGAGGGGGCACGCCTGCGCGCAGGATCGGGCATCCATTTCTGCGCGCAGGGCCTTCAGCATGAAGATCTTCGCGCTACCATCCGTTGCCAACACAGATCGAGGCCATCGGAGCACCATGCCCGTGACGTCCCTGACTCGTGTGGCGCGTTGCGCCGCCCTCTTCCAGCTTGCAACCGTGTCCGTGCAGGCTGCATGGGACGTTGGCACAGCAGGCACCGAGGCCTGCCTTGCCGCGGTGGAGGCGAACGACCTTGTGGCGGCACAGGCAACGTGTCGCACGGGTTCAGATGCAGACCTGAACGCGGTCGACGCGTTCAATCTCGCGCTGCTCATGCACGACGCAGCACCCGTCCAGGCGCGCTCGCTGCTTGAGCGCGCCGCTGACGCCGGGCTTGCAGAAGCTGACCACGTCCTCGGCAATCTGCGTCTCGACGAGGACGCCCAGGCGGACGGGATCGCCCGACTGGAGCGAGCGGCGCGGGCGGGCCTCGCCCTTGCTCAATACGACCTCGCCACGGCGCTTCTGGAGCGCGGCGACGAGGGAGATCCGGCGTCCGCAGCGCGCTGGTACGGCTGGGCGGCTGCCGGGGGCGACGAAGCGGCTCGCTACAATCTGGGCGTGCTCATGCTGTCGGGTCGACTCGGCGATAGTCGACCGCTCTGGGCCTGGGCCTGGTTCTCGAGCATAGAGGCCCTCTCCGGGCACGATGAAGTCCGGCGCCTCGCCCGCGAGCTGGGCGAGCAGATGAATGCGGAGCAGCGCGCACGGGCGCATGACCACCTCACCGCGATTCAAGCCGATCCTGCGGCGGCGGCGGCGGCAGCGGCCTCGTGAACGAGCTCGCACCCTGGAATGATCTGCTCCGCCTGGGCCTCACGCTCTTCGGTTGCGTGGCGGCCCTCGCGATCGTCCGCCGCCTACCGGTCCGGCAGGAGGACTCAGACCATCCGCACGCGGGCTACTTCAGACGCCAGCTGGTAACGGTCGTCGGCGGCGTATTCGCTGTGGTGCTCGTTATCATCGCGCTGCCCGTCGCCTCGGAACTCCGCGGCCAGCTCCTCAGCCTGTTCGGTCTGGCGATCACCGCACTGCTCACGCTCTCCGGTACGACCTTTGTTTCGAACGCCATGGCGGGGCTCATGCTGCGTTCCCTCGCGAACTTTCGCGCCGGCGACTTTCTGCGCGTCGAGGGCCACTTCGGTCGGGTCACGGAGCGCGGTCTGCTGCATACAGAGATTCAGACCGAAGACCGCGACCTCGTGACGCTCCCCAATCTGTACCTCATTACCCAGCCCGTCCGCGTGGTGCACGCCTCCGGGACGCTCGTGACCTGCTCTCTCTCGCTCGGCTATGACCTCCCCCGCAACCGCGTGACAGCTGCCCTGGAACAAGCCGCCCTCGACGCAGATCTTGGCGAACCTTTCGTACAGGTCGTCGGCCTTGGCGATTACAGCGTCAGCTATCGCGTCTGCGGATTCCTCGAAGACGTCCGCACGCTCGTATCGGCGCGCGCTCGCCTGAACGCCTGCGCGCTAGACGCCCTTCACGGCGCAGGCATCGAGATTGTCTCGCCGACCTACGTCAGCCAGCGCATCCTGCCGCCGGATACGGCGGTGCGCCCGCCTGCGGCGCCGCCACCGCATGCGACAGACACCTTGGCCCATTCAGCGTCCGACAGCGATCGGATCATGTTTGAAAAAGCAGAGACGGCGGCGCGGTTCACGGAACTCAAGGAAGAGCGCCGGCGCCTGCAGGCGGAGATCAGTCTGCTCGAGGCTGACGGCGAAGCAACCTCCGGCATGGACGCGCGCAGACACCGTCTCGAACTGGGACTGCGGCAGCGTCAGCTCGCGGCGCTCGACGCCGTGCTGGAGGAAATCGGAGAAGGCGGCGCGGACTGAGCCACCCTTTGGCCCGTGCTACGCTGTGGCGCACATGGGCATCGAAAGACACGCAGGATTCGCGATGACCCTCTCCGAATTGAAGCGCCGCGTCGCGCGCGGCGAGCAGCACGAACCCGAGATTCATTCCGTGGAAGGCGTCGTCTACGTCGTACACGTCGCGGACGACGTGCTCACCCCCGCAGGCGATTCAAAGGCGCTGCGCTTTCCGAGCCTTTTCGCCGCGAGCCGGGCGCTGGGCAAGGCAGGATTGGAGCGAGGCTGGCTGGTGCACGCGTCTCCCTATGACGAGATGGTGGGCCGCCCGGATGAGGCCGATCCTCGTCCGGCGCCTCTCCGGACTCCGGTCGCGTTCGGCGCCGAGGCGTGAGCGGTCGGCATCCGCAGCCAGATCCGATCGCGCCGGGCGAAGAATCCGTCTGGGAGTATCCGCGCCCGCCACGCCTGGAGTCCGTTGCCGAACGGGTGCGCGTCGAATTCGGGGGCCGCGTTGTCATCGACACGACGCGAGCGCTGCGCATGCTCGAGACCAGTCATCCACCGACGTTCTACCTTCCGTTCGAGGATGCTGACCCGGATGCTTTTCAGCCCTGCCTCGGGCGTTCGTTCTGCGAATGGAAGGGCGTGGCAGAGTACTTCGACGTGTTCGCAGACGGCGCCCGCGCCCCCCGCTGTGCCTGGCGCTACCCCGCACCCACCGCCGAGTACGCTGCGCTCGCTGGCCATCTCTCGCTCTATGCGGGCCCCATGGACGCCTGCTGGGTCGGGGACCACCGTGTGACGCCACAGCCTGGACAGTTCTACGGAGGCTGGATCACGCCCGGTATTCGCGGCCCTTTCAAGGGTGAGCCCGGGACGGAGTTCTGGTGAGCTTCGCCCACGATTGAAATTCACCCTCTGCGCACAGATATGTGAATCATCGGGCAGCGCAGCGAGGCACGAATGGATATCGAGCACGATACCGGTGAAGCCGTCGAACGTTCGAAGGGGGACGGTCAGAGCATCCTCCTACCACGTGACGCCCTTCCGGGCGCAATCACGATCCTGCCCCAGGAAGCGCGTCCCGTGTTCCCGGGCCAGGCCTTTCCCATCGTCATGCATGCAGAGCACTGGCAGAGCACCGTGGAAGCCGTGCAGGCGCGCGACCAGAACGTCATCGGCGTGGTTGCGAGCCGTCGCGCCTTCGATTCCGCCCCGAACGCCGGCGACCTGTTCGAGATCGGCACCCTGTGCCGGATTCATCGAGTCCACCGCGACGGCGAACAGCTGCATGTGCTCCTCGAAGGCGTGCAACGCTTCAGCATCCGCAACTGGCTTGCCTCCGAAGTCCCCCTTGCCGCTCAGGTCCGCTACTACCCAGAGGCAGCGGACCCGGACCCGGCAAATGCGGAGGAGATCAAGGCCTACGCCGTCGCGATCATCAATACGATCAAGGAACTGGTACCGCTCAACCCCCTGTACGGCGAGGAGCTGAAGCTATTTCTCACTCGCTCGAATCCGAACGAGCCGGCCATGCTCGCAGATTTCGCTGCAAGCCTGACCACGTCTTCCCGGGAGGAGCTGCAGGAAATTCTCGAAACCTTCGCGCTCCTGCCGCGCCTCGAGCGTGTGCTCTCACTCCTTCAGCGAGAGGTCGGGATCGCGCGCACCCAGCAGGAAATCCGGGCGCACGTCGAATCCACGATTTCCGCCAACCAGCGTGAGGCGCTCCTTAAGCAGCAATTGGACTTCATCCAGCGCGAACTGGGGCTCACCAAGGACGACCGCACAGCAGAGATAGAGGACTTCCGCAGCCGCCTCGCCGAGCGCACGCTGCCAACAGCGGCGCACGAGCGCATCGAGGAAGAGCTCGGCCGATTGGCCCTGCTGGAGACCGGTTCTCCAGAGTACGGCGTCGTGCGGAACTGGCTCGAATGGACGACGGATCTACCCTGGGGGGTCTCGAGCGAGGACGCGCAGGACCTCGCAGCGGCCGCCGCGGGCCTCGATGCTGGCCACGACGGGCTCGATGACATCAAGGAACGCATTCTGGAGTTTCTCGGCCTCGGTCTGATGAAGGGCGACGTCGGCGGCTCGATCCTGCTCTTCGTCGGCCCCCCGGGCGTTGGCAAGACCTCCCTCGGGCGCGCCATCGCCGACGCCATGGGCCGGAAGTTTCATCGTTTCTCGGTAGGCGGCATGCGCGATGAAGCCGAAATCAAGGGCCACCGCCGCACCTACGTCGGCGCGCTGCCCGGCAAGCTGATCCGCGCACTACGAGAAGCCGGCACCGAGAACCCGGTCATCATGCTGGACGAGATCGACAAGATCGGAGCGAGCTATCAGGGCGATCCCGCATCCGCTCTGCTGGAAGTGCTCGACCCGGAACAGAACGACACTTTTCGAGACCACTATCTCGACCTGGACGTCGACCTCTCGAAGGTTCTCTTCGTGTGCACGGCGAACCAGCTCGACACGATTCCCGGACCATTGCTCGATCGGATGGAGATCATCCAGCTCTCCGGCTATCTCGCCGAGGAGAAAATCGAGATCGCCCGCAATCACCTGCTGCCCAGGCAGATACGCCGAGCCGGACTGAAGCGCGATCGGCTGCGCATCCACAAGAAGGCTCTGCGCCGGATCGTTGACGGCTACGCGCGCGAAGCAGGCGTCCGGCAACTTGAAAAGCAGCTCGGCACGATCGTGCGCAAGGCGGTCATGCAGATGCTGCGCGGCGAGCGCGACCGCGTCACGGTCCGGGCCGAGGATGTCGAGACCTTCCTCGGGCAGCCGCGCTTTCGGGACGATACGCCGCTCAGAGGCGTCGGCATCGTGACGGGCCTCGCCTGGACCGCCATGGGCGGTGCAACGCTCCCCGTGGAACTGAAACGCATACATGACGATTCACGCGCGCTGACGGTCACAGGCCAGCTCGGCGACGTCATGCAGGAATCCGCCCGCATTGCCCTCGATCACGTCGTCGCGGACGCAGCGCGCTACGGCATCGACGCGCACTGGTTCGACGCAGCCAACCTGCACATCCATGTCCCCGCCGGCGCAACCCCGAAAGATGGCCCGAGCGCCGGGGTGACCATGGCGACGGCCCTCGTTTCCATCGCCACCGGACGTGCACCGGCAGGGGATCTCGCCATGACCGGCGAGCTGACCCTGACCGGCAAGGTGTACCCGGTCGGCGGTATCCGTGAGAAGCTCCTCGCGGCCAAGCGATCAGGCGTGAAGCGGGTGCTCCTGCCGGCAGCAAACGCGCCAGACGTCGCGGAGATTCCGGCCCACGTCGTGGCCGGCCTGCACATCGACTTCGTTGACGAGTTCGCGGAGGTCGTGGCGCGGGCCTTCCCCTGATTCGGGCAAGGCACAGCTGAGTGGAGGCTCTGCGTGAGCGGGATATTGCAGCGCCTGGGCGAGCGGCTCGCGAGCTATCTGACCCGGCCTCGACCGAATCTCCGGCCTGCACCGGTCGCCGGCGGCGTTGACTGGCGCGAGCATCTGCAGCCCTGCGATGTGCTGCTGGTCGACGGCGCGTCGAAAGTGTCTGCGGCCATCAAGTACCTGACCCAGTCAACCTGGTCCCACGCGGCCCTGTACGTCGGCGAGATGCCCGGACTGGAGCGCGACGGCACCCCCGCAACGCTCATCGAGGCCGATATGACAGAGGGGGTGCGGGCGATGCCGCTGGCGGCGTATGCAGCCTACAACGTCCGCATCTGTCGCCCGGCGGAACTGACGCGCGAGGATGCCGCGAGCGTTGTGCGCTTTGCGGTGGGCGCGCTCGGGCAGCAGTACGATCTGCGCAACGTTCTTGACCTTGCTCGCTACCTGCTGCCGGAACCGCCGGTTCCCCTGCGCATGCGCCGCCACCTGATGATGCTGGGATCCGGCGAACCCACGCGTGCAATCTGCTCCACCCTGATCGCCCGCGCCTTCCACAGCGTGCGCTATCCGATCATCCCGGAAGTGCATGCGGAACATCCGGACGGTCCGCGTTTCTCGCGCCGCCATCACAGCTTCATCACCCCGCGAGATTTCGACCTATCGCCCTACTTCGGCGTCGTCAAGCCGACCCTGAGCGAACACTTCGACTACCGCGCGTTTCCCTGGCACGACCAGGGATCGGCCTGACCTCAGTCGACGGCAGCCGCCTTCAGCAATTCGAGGGGCACAAGCTCCAGGGTGCTGAGGTGCGTCGCCGCAAGCACGACCGGCGGCGCCGCGCCGGCCTCGTGCGCTTCCAGCCAGCGCGCCGCACACAGGCACCACTGGTCGCCATCCTTCAGGCCCGGAAACGCGAACTCCGGTCGCGGCGTCACGAGATCATTGCCGCGCGCGACCGAGAACGCGAGAAATGCGTCCGTCACGCGCGCACAGACCACGTGTCGTCCGAGATCGCTGGCGTCCGTGTGGCAGCAGCCATCGCGGAAGTAACCCGTGAGCGGTTCGTGTGAACAGGGCGCCAGTTCGCCTCCGAGCACGTTCCGCGCGCGCCGCCCGCCCGGTCCGCTGCCATCCTCTCGATCGAACACGTTCGCTCCTCAGCGGGCTTCGCCCGTCTCTTCAGCGTCGAGCACCTCGGTCTCGACCTCGGCGAGGGCGCACCAATCGCGCACCTCCGGATGTTCGAAGAGCCGCTCCATCCACAATGCCGCCAGTTCCGGGACGGCGACGCCATAGGTTCTGAAGCGGAAGGCCACCGGCGCCCAGAACGCATCGGCGATGCCCCAGGGGCCATAAAGTCCGGCGCGCTCGTCATCGTGAAGCGTCAGCGCCTCGCACCAGAGACCGATCACCCGTTCGATCTGCCCGGTGAGCTGGGCATCGATCGCGACGGTACGCCGGGCCCGAATGTTCATGGGCATATGGTCACGCAGAGCCGCGAAGCCGGAATGCATCTCGCTGACCGCACAGCGCGCATGTGTTCGCAGACCCCGTTCTGCAGGCCAGCCGTGACCGGTGTGCTCTGCGACGTACTCGCAGATGGCGAGGGAATCCCAGATCGTGAGATCGCCGTCGATGAGCACCGGGACCTGCGCTGCCGCCGAGTAGACGCGAATCTGGTCGCCGAACTCAGGCGTATCGAGGGGAATACGCACCACCTCCGGGGCGAGGCCGGCAAAGCGCACGGCGAGCCAGGCGCGGAGCGACCAGGATGAATAATTGCGATTGCCGATCACGAGCTTCATGGGCCGAGCCCTGGCGGCGTCCGGAAGCGCGGCAGTGTGCCCGACTGATCGCTACAATGCGCGACCCGAGGGGCATTGCCCCACTCCGACACCACGGGCGTGGCTGCATCGGAACCTCGCCCATGTCTCCCTTGTCCATCGCATGGCTGAAGCGCGATCTGCGTCTGCACGATCATGCCGCGCTCGCCGCCGCTGCGCGCGAAACCTCGCACGCGGGCAGCACCCTCCTGCCGCTCTACGTGCTCGAACCTGCACTCTGGCGCGCAGGCGATCTCGATCTACAGCACTGGCAATGGATCCGCGCATCCCTGGAAGAGCTGCGCGACGCCCTTGCGGAACGGGGCGCGCACCTGCTCGTGCGCGCGGGCAACGCCGTCGACGTGCTCGCGGACCTCCACCGGCTCCGGGGCATTCGCAGCCTGCACAGCCATCAGGAAACGGGGCTCGAGACTACCTTCGCCCGCGATCGCGCAGTCGCCGCATTCTGCCGCGCGTCCGGAATTCCGTGGCATCAGCACATGCAGTTCGGCGCGTTTCGCCCGCAGGGTAATCGCGACGGCTGGGCCGGGCGCTGGGAAGCGCTCATGGCGGAGCCGGAGGCGACCCTACCCGCGCAATTGGGCGGCGCGGAGCTGACAGGGCTGGGCAGCACGGCACTGCCCGAACGGCCCGTTCCGGAACTTCAGGCGCTGCATCCGGCCGTGGCGTCGCGCCGCTGGGATCAGGCGCCGGGCGAGGCAGCTGGCCTCGCACGCCTCGACAGCTTTCTCGCCCATCGCGGAGCGGCCTATCACAAGGAGATGTCGAGCCCCGCCTCGGCCGCAGAGGCCTGTTCGCGACTGTCCGCATCGCTCGCGTGGGGCAACGTGTCCATGCGTCGCATCGTTGCGCACACGAGAGAGGCACAGCGAGCACTGAAGGCAAACGACGGACACACGGCGGACGGCGTTCGCTATGCCCGCGGCGCGCTCGTCTCGTTCGGAGCGCGCCTGCACTGGCATTGTCACTTCATGCAGAAGCTCGAGGGCGAACCGGCGCTGGAGTTCCACTGCTTCAATCGAGCGATCGACGAAGTGCGCCCGCGGCCAGGACCGGCGGGCCACCTCGAGGCATGGTGCAGCGGCCGCACGGGCCTGCCATTCGTGGATGCGTGCATGCGCCAATTGCAGACCACCGGCTGGATCAACTTCCGCATGCGCGCGATGCTGGTCGCGACCGCCGCCTATCATCTGTGGCTCGACTGGCGCGACTTCCGCGACTTCCTCGGCCGCCAGTTCATCGACTACGAACCGGGCATCCACGTCTCGCAGATCCAGATGCAGTCGGGCGTGACCGGAATCAACACGCTGCGTATCTACAACCCCGTGAAGCAGGGCCACGACCAGGATCCGGAGGGAGACTACGTCCGGCGATGGGTGCCGGAGCTTGCAGGCCTTGCAGGGCCCTCCGTCCATGAACCGTGGGCCGCTGGACCGCTCGAACTCGCTGCAGCGGGGATCGAACTCGATCGCGACTATCCGATGCGGATCGTCGACCACGTCGAAGCAGCGCGCGTCGCTCGCACTCGCCTGGGTTCGGCGCTCGCGACGCCGGAAGCCCGGCAGGAGTCGGCACGCGTCATGCGCGAGCACGGCAGCCGGAAGAGCAGAGAGCGACGGCGGACGAAGCGCAGCGGCTCTTCGCGCACCCAGCGTACTGCATCCTGACGCCTAGTCTCTCGCTGCATCCAGCCGGCGACCCAATCGCCGGGCCAGCGGCGCGATCGTGAGCCCTTGAACAAGGATCGAGAACACAACGATCAGATAGGTCGCCGTGAGGATGAGCGGTTTGTATTCGCTGTCCGGCAGCGACAGCGCGAGGGCAACGGAAATTCCGCCCTTGAGCCCGCCCCAGGTCATGATCGGGATGACGTCCCGCCCCAGTTCCTTGAATGGCTTCAGCAGGAGCACGGGTACGGCGACCGCAGCGAAGCGGCCACCGAGTGCGAGCAACATCCCGCCGACGATGCCGGGCACGAAACTCGCCTCGAAGGTCAACGCGAACACCTCGATCCCGATCAGAAGAAACAGGACTGCGTTAAGGATCTCGTCCAGCAGTTTCCAGAACGCGTCGACATATTCCCGCGTCGTGACCGACATGCCCTGCTTCATGCCGACGTGCCCGATCAGAAGGCCCGACACAACGGCCACGATCGGCGCGGAGACGTGGAGCGCGATCGCCAGTTCGTATCCTCCGAAGGCCAGGGCCAGCGTAAGCAGTACCTCAAGCGAGTAGTCATCGATGCGGCGCATGAGCTGAAAGACGCTCCAGCCGAGCGCTGCACCGAGCAGCGCGCCCCCCACGGCTTCCTGCACAAACAGCAGGCCGGCATCGAAGGCCGTGGCCGGCTCTGCCCCGGGTGCGGGAAACGCCAGACCCACGAGGACAAGGAACACGACATACGCGACGCCGTCGTTGAACAGGCTTTCGCCGGCGATCTTCGTCTCCAGCTCGGGCCGCAGCCTCGCTTCGCGCAACACACCCAGCACCGCCACCGGATCGGTCGGAGACACGATCGCACCGAACACCAGAGCCACGAGCAACGGGACGCCTGCGAGGACAGAGAACCCCGCGCCCACCACGGTGACGGACAGCGCAACGCCAATGGTCGCCATGAGCAGTACCGCCCAGGCCTGAGCCCTCAACTGATCGAGCTTGACGTGGAGCGCACCAGCGAAGAGCAGGAGCCCGAGCATGCCTTCGAGGAGCGCATCGGAGAATTCGATACCAAGCACGACACCGCGGAGCGTCGCCGCGATGCCGAGGGCGGGCAGCGCCGCATCCAGCCCCATGGCCGCCAGCGACGCAGCCAATGCGACGACGAGGATGCCGATGGCTTGCGGCAGCCGCAGAAAGAGATGATTGATGACGCCGAAGGCAGCCGCGAGCACCACGATCAAAGAGGAGATCTGGAGCAGGTTCAGGGTCAGGGTCCTCCACAGGATCGATATGGCCGACGCGCGCGAAGAGCATACCGCTCGAGCGCCGCATCGAAGGGGTGCGATTCGATGGCGGAAGTCGTAGTTTTGGGGACCGGGCCAGCAAGGCACCGCGCTTCGATGTGACTCGCGATGCGGCAGAGACCGCAGCGGGCACGCGCGCCGACATGCGAGCGACGATTCCGGCGACATCGGCGGCACCGTCGCACACGGCGACGCCAGCGCGATCCAGACCAGTGAGGGAGAGAAACTCATGAACACTGCAGCGTCCAGAACCACCCCGGACTTCGACGTCGTCGTGGTCGGCGCCGGCATGGCCGGCCTCTATCTGCTCCACCGCCTGCGCGGCCTGGGCATGAGTGCGATCGCCGTCGAGACCGGCGACGATGTAGGGGGCACCTGGTACTGGAATCGCTATCCCGGCGCGCGCTGCGACATCCAGAGCATGGACTACCAGTACAAGTTCGACCCGGAGCTGCAGAAGGACTGGCAGTGGAGCGAGAAGTACGCGGCTCAGCCGGAAATCCTGCGCTATCTGCAGCACGTTGCCGAGCGCTACGACCTGCGCCGGGACATCCGCTTCGAGACCCGCGTCGACCATGCGAAGTGGCACGAGGACGACGGCCTCTGGCACATCCAGACGGCGCCTGCCGGCGGCGGCGCCGGCAGCGAACTGACCGGCCGCTACTACGTCATGGCGACCGGCTGCCTGTCTGTGCCGAAGGACCCGGACATTCCGGGCACGGATCGTTTCCAGGGCGAAGTCTATGTCACCGGCCGCTGGCCGCACGAGGAGGTCGACTTCACGGGCAAGCGCGTCGCGGTGATCGGCACGGGATCGTCGGGCATCCAGTCCATCCCGCTGATCGCGAAACAGGCCTCCGAGATGGTGATCTTCCAGCGCACGGCGAACTACTCCATGCCGGCGGGCAACGGTCCGATCCCGGAGGACAAACGCAGCGCTGTGGAGCGCGATCCCGCGGCCTACCACGAAGCAGCCCGCTGGACCGCCGCGGGCGTGGTGGTGAAAGAACCCATGGAGGGCGTCTTCAACGTCGACGAGGCCGAGCGCCAGCGCCGCTTCGAACAGGCGTGGCAGCAGGGGGAACTGCTGGCCGTGGGTGAGCACTTTCGCGACGTCACGATAGACGAGACCGCGAACGACGCCTGGACCGATTTCATCCGCGCGAAGATCCAGGCCACGGTCAAGGATCCGAAGACTGCAGAACTGCTGTCGCCGCGAGGCTATCACTTCGGTACGAAGCGCCCCTGCCTGGACACGAACTACTTCCAGACATTCAACGAGGAACACGTTCGCCTCGTCGATCTCCATGCGCAGCCGATCCAGTCGATCACGGAGACCGGCATCGAGTTCGGTGCGGGCGCCGCCCGGGAACAGCACGACTTCGACGCCATCGTCTACGCGACGGGGTTCGACGCCATGACCGGCGCGCTTGTCTCGGTGGATATCGAAGGCCGGGACGGCACCACCCTCAAGGAAAAGTGGTCTGCCGGTCCGCAGACCTACCTCGGTCTGACTACCGTAGGTTTCCCCAATCTGTTCATGATCACCGGCCCGGGTTCGCCCTCGGTGCTGTCCAACATGGTCGTGTCCATCGAACAGCACGTGGAATGGATCACCGACTGCCTCGGCGATCTGCGCGAACAGGGCTACACGCGCATCGAACCGACGGAGACCGCCGAGGCCGCCTGGGGCGTGCACGTGAACGACTGCGCCGCCATCACGCTCTATGAGAAAACCGCGTCCTGGTACATGGGCGCGAACGTGCCCGGCAAACCACGCGTGTTCCTGCCCTATGTAGGCGGCGTGGGAACCTATCGCGAGACCTGCGATACGGTCCGCGCCGATGGATATCTCGGCTTCCGGCTTCGAGGGCCGAACGGGGAGCAATGCCGCGATGGCGTGGTCAACCGCCTCCAACCCGATGTGTCCATGGTGCTGAAGATGATGGGCGAGGCCGGCCTGCCGGCATTCGACAGTCTGTCCGCGGCCGACGCGCGAGCCTTGTCGAATCAGGTCGGCGAGATGAATCCGCCCGGACCAGACGTCGGCGACGTGCGCGACGGCGTCTATCCGGGCGCCGCTGGCGAGCTCCCTTATCGCCTTTATCTGCCCGAATCGGCGGGTCCGCATCCGATCGTTGCCTACTTCCACGGCGGCGGCTGGGTTCTTGGCAGCCATGCATCGGACGATGCCTTCTGCCGGGATCTGTGCAAGCGAGCGGACGTCGCGGTGATCTCTCTCGACTACCGCCATGCGCCAGAAGCGCCCTTCCCCGCCGCACCGGACGACGCCTGGGCCGCACTGCAGTGGGTTGCCGCGCATGCGGCCGACCTGGGCGGCGATCCCGAGCGCCTGATCGTGGCCGGTTGGAGTGCAGGCGGAAATCTGGCAGCCGGCGTCTGTCAGCGCGCCCGCGACGAGAACGGTCCTGCCATCGCAGGTCAGCTCCTCGTCACGCCCGTCGTCGATTGCGACTTCTCACGCCCCTCCTACGAAGAAAACGGCGAAGGCTATGGGCTCACGCGCGACCTCATGGAGTGGTTCTGGAATCACTACGCGGACCCGGACGAGCGCACGCACCCGGCGGCATCACCGATCCACTCGGCGACGCTCGCCAACCTGCCGCCCGCGGCGATCTTCACCAGCGAGTTCGATCCGCTGCGCGATGAGGGCGCGGCCTACGGAGAAGCGCTCGCAGAAGCCGGCGTGTCCGTCACCCACGTACCCTGCCGGGGCCATACCCACACCTCGCTCACCGCCGTCGGCATGATCCTCTCGGGGGCGAAGATCCGCGAGCAGATGGCCCATGCGCTGCGCAGCTTCGTCGAGGAGACGGCGTCCGCCTGAGTTGAGCGCCCACCGTCCGCGTCCGGGGTCTGGACGCGGGCGCTGCTCACACGCCCGCGGCCAATTGCCCCCGCACGGCGCCTGTGAGACGCGCGAGCTCGTCAGCGGAAAGTTCGATCTCGAGCCCGCGGCGCCCGCCGGAAACGAAAATCGTCTGGTGCGCGAAGGCGCTTTCGTCCACAACCGTCGGCAAGGTCGTTCGCTGGCCCAGCGGACTGATACCGCCGGCAACATAGCCCGTAACGCGCTCCGCGCGCGCCACGTCTGCCATGGCGGCGCTGCGCGCACCTAAGACACCAGCCGCGCGCTTCACCGCGAGCTTCTCTCCAACGGGCAGGATGGCGACGCCGAGCCGGCGATCGTCGCCGTCGAGCGCTACGAGCAACGTTTTGAAGACCCGCTCGGCCTCAACCCCAAGGGCTTCGGCCGCTTCCAGACCATATGACTCTGCGCGCGCGTCATGCACGTACTCATGCAGCGCATGCTTCACGCCTTCGCGCATGAGCAATGCAATGGCTGGCGTCGTGCCGCCGCCGCGATCGCGCCTCTTTGCCATGGCGGCCGCGCCCTGCGCAGAACAGCGCGCCGTCAGGCCGCGTTCTCCACGAGATCGTTCAGCACGTAGCTGAGGATGCCGCCGGCGTGGAAGTAGGCAATCTCGTTCTCGGTGTCCAGCCGACACAGGGCCACGATCTCGCTCATCGAACCGTCGGCGCGCGTAATCCGCACGGTGACGTCGCAGCGCGGCGTCAGGCCGCCCTCGACCGGAAGCACATCGACGGTTTCGCTGCCGTCGAGTTCGAGCGTCTTTCGCGATACGCCGGCAGCAAACTGCAGCGGCATTACGCCCATGCCGATCAGATTGGAGCGATGAATGCGCTCATAGCTTTCGGCGATGACCGTCTTCACGCCCAACAGATAGGTCCCCTTCGCGGCCCAGTCTCTGGAGGACCCTGTGCCGTATTCCTTGCCTGCGATGACCACGAGCGGCGTGCCCACTGCCGCGTACTGCATGGCAGCGTCGTAGATCGACATCTGCTCGCCGGAGGGAACGTGCTGCGTGTAGCCACCCTCGACGCCAGGCACCATTTCGTTGCGAATGCGCGTGTTGGCAAAGGTCCCTCGCATCATCACTTCGTGATTACCGCGACGGGAGCCATAGGAATTGAAATCCTGGGGACCGATCTGACGGTCCATCAGATACTGCCCCGCGGGGCTCTCCTCAGCGATCGCGCCGGCCGGAGAGATGTGGTCCGTGGTCACGGAGTCGCCGAGCAGTGCGAGCACCCGGGCACCGGACACGGCTTCACTCTGGGGGTCGCCGCCGAAGCCGGTGAAGAACGGCGGCGATTTGATGTACGTCGACTCATCCCAGGTGTAGGTGGTGTCGTCCGAAACGTTGATCGCCTGCCAGGACGGCGTACCCGCGAATACGTCCGCGTACTGACGGCGAAACATATCAGCGTCGACCTGATTGACGACCTCGCGGACCTCGGCCGTCGAGGGCCAGATGTCCTTCAGGTAGACCTCCTTGCCCTCCCTGTCCCTTGCCAGCGGTTCGCTTGTCAGATCGATCTTCGTGGTGCCGGCAATGGCGTAAGCAACAACGAGGGGCGGCGAGGCGAGCCAGTTCGTTCGCACCATCTGGTGGACCCGGCCCTCGAAGTTGCGGTTGCCCGAAAGCACGGAGGACACGACGAGATCGCCCGCCTCGATCGCACCCTCGATGGCTTCCGGCAACGGGCCGGAGTTTCCGATACAGGTCGTGCAGCCGTAGCCGACGAGGTTGAAGCCGAGTGCGTCCAGGGAGTCCTGCAGTCCGGAGGCCTCGAGGTACTCGGTGACCACCTTCGAGCCCGGGGCAAGTGACGTCTTCACCCAGGGGGGCACCGCGATGCCAAGCTCGAGAGCCTTCTTCGCAACCAGACCCGCGCCGAGCATGACAGCGGGGTTCGAGGTGTTCGTACAGGAGGTGATCGCTGCGATCACGACATCACCGTGACCGAGCGTGAAGTCCTCCCCGTCAACGGGAATCTGCTTGTCCGGGTCGCTGCCCTTGCCGGAGAGCTCGAGCGCTTCAGCGAAGGCACGACCAAGCTCACCCATGGCGACGCGGTCCTGGGGCCGCTTCGGGCCGGCAAGGGACGGCACGACCGTCGCGAGATCCAGGGAAAGCGTATCCGTGAACTCCGGCGCCGGCGCACCGAATTCCCGCCACATGCCCTGCGCGCGGCAATACGCCTCAACGAGCACACAGGTTTCCTCATCGCGCCCGGACAGACGCAGGTAATTCACGGCTTCCGCATCGATCGGAAAAAAGCCGCAGGTCGCACCGTACTCGGGCGCCATGTTGGCGATGGTGGCGCGGTCAGCCAGCGAAAGGTGTTCAAGACCGTCGCCGAAGAACTCGACGAACTTGCCCACGACACCCTTGGCGCGAAGCATCTCCACAACCGTAAGAACGAGATCCGTTGCGGTGATGCCGTCAGCGAGCTCACCTGTGAGCTCGAAGCCGATGACCTCCGGCACGAGCATGGAGATGGGCTGGCCGAGCATTGCGGCCTCGGCTTCGATGCCGCCGACGCCCCAGCCGAGTACGCCGAGTCCATTCACCATGGTCGTATGTGAATCGGTACCGACGAGCGTGTCGGGGTAGGCAACCGTTTCGCCGCCCGCTTCCGTCCGGCTCCAAACGGCCTTCGACAGATACTCGAGATTCACCTGGTGACAGATTCCGGTGCCAGGCGGCACCACGCGAAAGTTGTCGAACGCCTTCTGGCCCCAGCGCAAAAAACGGTAGCGCTCAGCATTGCGCTCCATCTCGATGTCGACGTTCTCCTCGAACGCCGAATCGGTACCGAAGCGATCCACCATGACCGAGTGATCGATGACGAGATCGACCGGTGACAGCGGGTTGATGATAGCGGGGTCCTTGCCCGCACCTTTTACCGCCTCGCGCATCGCTGCGAGATCCGCGACGCCGGGCACGCCCGTGAAGTCCTGCATGAGCACGCGCGCCGGTCGATATGCGATCTCGCGAGATCCCGCCGCCCGCTTCCAGTCGCCAACGGCGCGCACGTCATCGGCGGTGACCGTCGCGCCGTCCTCATAGCGGAGCAGATTCTCAAGCAGGACCTTCATGGAAATCGGCATGCGCGACAGGTCCCCGATCCCGGCCGCTTCAGCCGCAGGCAGCGAGTAATACGCGTATGCGCGCCCGCCGGCTTCCAGCGTCCGGCGCGTTTTCAGGCTGTCCTGGGGCCTCTGACTCATTTCTCGTGCTCCTACTCTGGACCGGCGCACTGCGACACGAGCGCCTCAGCGCACGCGGTTGGCCGATCGGATGTGCATGTTGCGCGCCTCATGCCGCGCGCGCCCGCATAGACGCGCAGCGACGTCGCGGCAGCGCCTGTCGCTCATCGGCAAATTCTGCGCGCCGGTCTGGGCCAACTCAACTCGCGAGCAGGGCCGAACGCGCTACTGCTCTACAGGATCAGCACATCAAGGCGCTGAATCTGTTGGGTTATTCGGCCGGCGCCGGATCCGGGTCCGGGTCCGGGTCCGGGTCCGGGTCCGGGTCCGGGTCCGGGTCCGGGGCACGACGAAATAGCTCACTTCCGCAACGCCAGCAATAGCTGGCCTCGCGGGCGTGTCCTTCGGCGCTGCAGACGGGGCAGGTACGCGTATTCGCCCGACGACGCGCCGCCTCGTTGAGTTCGACGGTCACGATCCCCGTCGGCACGGCAATGATTCCGTAGCCCATGATCATGATGCATGAAGCGAGGGCGCGGCCGAGCGGGGTTTGCGGCACGATATCGCCATACCCGACGGTCGTAAGCGTGACGATCGCCCAGTAGATAGCGGTCGGAATACTGTCGAAGCCGTGCGCCGGCCCTTCAATCCCGTAGAGCAAGGATCCGAAAACCACGACCAGGGTCAGGACGGCGAAGAGAAAGACAAGCACTTTTCGCCGTGACGCGAGCAACGCCTCCCACAGGAGGCTCGCCTCGCTCACCCAGCGCCCCATGCGCAGCACGCGGAACACGCGCAAGACACGCAGGATTCGCACAACCGTCACGTACTGCGTATCGACGAAGAGCAGGCTCAGATAGGTAGGTAGGATGCCTAGCAGATCAACGATGCCGTAGAAGCTTCGCGCATACAGGCGCGGCTGCTCTATACACCACAGGCGTACGCCGTATTCGATCGTGAAGGCGATCGTGAAGCCCCACTCGACGACGCGCAGCGCATCACCGAAGCGCGCATTGGCGGCCGGTACGCTCTCGAGCAGCACGGCTGCAACCGAGACGAGAATCGCGAGAATCAGCAGTACGTCGAAGGTGCGCCCGGCCCGCGTCTCCGATTCGAAGATAATGAGACGGATACGGTCACGACGGCTTCGCCGGACCGCGGGTCGCTCACTTGAATCTGATTCGCGGCCTGTGCTCACAGCAGCACCCGTCCACTGCCGTCACGGGACGAAGAGTGTGTCACGGACTGGTCGCAGCGAGGCGCATCGCGCCGGCATCCGCTCGAGATGCCGGCCCGATGCAGGACGCCGTGCTCAGGCCGGCGCTGCTGCCGGTGCATCCTCGTCCGGCTCCGGACCTGTGCCTTCAATCCCCCTAAGGGCCGCACGCAGCCCGTCTAGGCGCGATGCGAGATAGACCTCTTCCGGCAGATTCTCATCTAGCTTGAGCCCGACGAGCGTTGCCCGCACATCGTCACTGACCGCGCAGAGATAGATCGACTTGCCGGCCGCGCGCGCATCATTGGCGATCGTTTCGACCGCGCGTGCTGCAGAGACGTCAAAGTGCGAGGCGGAGGAGAAATCGAGAACGATCGCGGACGCGCCTTCACGGGTCTTCTCACGCACCTGGTGGCCCAGATCAGCAGCAGCACCGAAGGACAGCGGACCGAAGAAATCGAACAGCAGGATCGAGCCTTTCGCCTGCTCCAGGATTGCCTTCTGTTCCGGGTCTGTGGCGTCGTCCGCCGATGCCACATCGACGCGCGCAAGCTGCTCATCGGCGAGCCGCTTGACGAACGCAAGGGCACCAAGCACGACCCCGAGCGCGACCGCGGTGATGAGGTCCACAAACACCGTCAGGCCGAGCACCAGCGCCATGAGCACGAGATCCCATCGCGGGCCCTTGTGCGCATGACGAATATAGGCAACGTCGATGATGTCCCAGCCGACCTTCACAAGAATACCGGCGAGTACCGCGTGCGGAATCATCGACGCGAGCGGTGAGAGGCTGATGACTACGGCAAGCAGGAGGACCGAGTGCAGCATGCCGGAGATCTTGGTCGCGCCCCCGGTGCGGATGTTCACCACCGTGCGCATGGTTGCGCCCGCCCCCGGGATCGCTCCGAACAGGCCAGAGACCGTGTTGCCGATGCCCTGGCCGATCAGCTCCTTGTTGGAGTCATGCCGCGTGCGCGTCATGTTGTCCGCGACCAGCGAGGTGAGCAGCGAATCGATCGCTCCGAGCAGCGCGAGGATGAACGCGGCTTCAAGCACGATCAGGAACGTGCTCTGAGTGAACTCCGGCACGACCAGCGACGGCAGCCCCGTGGGTATGTCGCCAAGAATCGGCACGCCGTCAAAGAAGGTGGCGACGATCGTACCGACGATCAGCGCAGCGAGCGGGCCAGGCAGATACCGCCCCCAGGCTGGCGGCCACTTGAAAATCATGACGAGGGACAAGACACCGATACCGAGCGCGGCGAAATTAGGTGCCGCGACGGCGCCGGGAATGGCCCTGAGCGCCGCAATGGTGCCGCCCCCATCCGGCTCGTGCCCGAACAGACGCGAGGCCTGCAGCGCAATGATGATGCAGCCGATACCCGTCATGAATCCGGAAATAACCGGATAGGGCACCAGTCGAATGTACTGCCCGAGACCCGTGAATCCGAAAAAGATCTGCAGCAGACCCGCAAGCACGACTGCCGCAAACACGAGGGCCGGATCGCCAGAAAGGGTGGCGAAAACGCCCGCGAAAACCACGACCATCGGGCCGGTCGGGCCCGTGATCTGAGAGCCCGTACCGCCGAACAGGGCGGCAAAGAAACCCGTGAAGATCGCGCCCCATAGGCCAGCGATGGGCCCGGCGCCCGAGGCTTCGCCGAAGGCGAGTGCGAGAGGTAGCGCGACGACGCCGGCGGTGATGCCGCCGTAGATATCACCGCGAAGATTCGAAAGATCAAAGAACTTGTTCATGCGTATTTTCCGCCCCTGGCGAAGACAGCGCTTTCGAGAAAACCGGTTAGATGTGCCGCCCGCAACGAGTCGCAGCGACCAGCTGAAGGCCCGTCGGCGCTTGCAGCGTATTCACGTGACAATCGGAAACCGTTGAGAGCGGGCATGGTAGCGGCCTTCAATGATCAGCTCCTATGGCTGTGCTGGGTTTGCGGGCACCATCGCTTTCCTGATCGGGCACCGTAGCTTAGCGCCCTTCAGGGCATGCAAGCCCGCCGATGATCCAGTCCGCACTGTGCGGTTGGACACGTTGGTCGTAATGCGACCTGCCGTTAGGCCCTTCGGCGATGCGCCGACGCGTACGGAGCAGCGTCAGGTGCCTGGAGCCGCGGGCCCGGCCAGTCCAGCCAATGCGGCCGAATAAAATACGTCCTACTCAGCGCTTAGGTGGAGGCGAGATGGCCGCGCCGTCGGCCGGAATACCCCCACAAAAACACGCGCGAAAGACACATGAGCACAGACATACGCTGCTGCCCTCACGCTCCGCGCAGCATTTACGTGCAAGGATGCGGAAATATCAAGATGCGCATGCGTGCTGCATAGGGCACCGCAAAGGGATCCGACGCGCATCGCGGTCGGTCACAATCTGGCTGGTCGCCGGCAGGCAGAATCGGCACCATATGCTAGGCGTGCAGCGATCCCCGCTGCGCCGCGATCAAGGGCTTTCATCAGGATGAAGAAGCGGATCGCAGTACTCGGTGGCGGCCCTGGCGGTCTCTCGGCGGCCTACCATCTCGCGAAGCAGGGCCGCGAAGACCTCGACATCACCGTCTACACGATGGGATGGCGGCTCGGCGGAAAAGGGGCGGCGGGCTGTAACTTCGAACGCTCGCAGCGGATCGAAGAACACGGCATTCACTTGTTCGGGAATTTTTATCCGAACACGTTTGGCGTTATGAAAGAGGTCCAAGAGGTCAGCTATCACGACTTCATTCCCTCGAACCTCCAGGTGATGACGGAATGGCAAGACCGCCGCTGGCAGCTGTTTCCGACGCGCTATGCGCACGTAGGTTCCGAGCCATGGCAGGACCCGGAGCCCGTGAACATAGAAGCGCTACCTGAAAAGCTGATCCTTTCGCTGCGCGCAATCCTCAAATCGGGGTGGCAGCTGCGCTTCGCCCGCATCAAGCATGCGGTCGGTCTCGATTCAGGGCCGAAGGAAAAGCCTTGGCCCTCGCTGGATGCACCGCCGGGCGTCACCATCCTGTCCTGGTTCATCGAGCCTTTCGTGCACAAGCTCGCGAAGCGGATCGCGAAGACCGACGGCTACACCGGAGAGCCGCTGCCGCGGCCGCCAAGCTCGGCACCGCCTTCGCACCCCTATCCGCTCGGCCTACGTCTGGTGATGGGCATCTTCCGCGCCCTGGCCTATCTTTCAAGCCGCATGCGCTACCAGTACGAGCAGATCGACGCGCTGATCGCCTCCTTCCACGGCTTCACCGTCGACGATCTCGCCACCCGCGGCATTGACGCGATCGACTCCTGGGACCACCGAGAATGGCTACGCGATCACGGCATCAGCGAAATGACGCTGAATTCCGCAGTCGTCAGCGCCGCGCCCAGCATCTGCCTGCAGTTCCCTGGAGGAGATTCCACGAAACCGCCGAGCATGTCGGCGGCCGCCTATCTTACGTTCGTGCTCCGACAGGTGATGGCCGGCGGCAACGCGTTTCACTTCTTCCGGGCCGGCACGGGCGAGACAGTTTTCCTGCCGTGGTACCGCAAGGCGAAGGCGCTCGGCGTGAAGTTCGAATTCTTCCAGAAAGTCACGGACGTCGTGCCCAACGCCGATGGTAGTTCGATCGAGCGCGTGGAAATCGACATCCAGGCGCGCGGTATTGGGGGGGAATACGAACCATTGGAGGTGGCGAAGGACGGCCGCGCCGTGTGGAACGCGAACACCCCATACGCCAAGCTCGAACGCGGCGAAGAAATGCGCGCGCGCCAGGTGAATCTGGAATCCTGGTGGGCCGACTGGGAACCAGTTGGCCAGCGCACGCTGCGCCTCGGCGAGGACTTCGACTACGTTGTCATGGCGATCCCTGTCGGTGCGCAACGTTGGGCGTGCCCGAGCCTGCTTGCGACGGGCCACGCACCGGCTGGCGGCGTTGACTGGCAGACCATGGTCGAGGGCATGGAGACCATTCCCTCGCAAGCCGTACAGATCTGGATGAAGCCGGATTTACAGACCTGCGGTCTGCCCGATCGCGAATTACTGTTCCGCGGCGAGCGCTATGCCGGGCCCTCCTACTCGCTGCCGCTGAACCTGTGGACGGATTTTTCGGATCTCATTCCACTGGAGAACTGGCAGGAGACCGTCCCGCAGACGCTCATCTACTGGTGCGGACCGATGCAGGACGAAGGCATGGCGCCCTTCCACGACCATGGCTTTCCCGCTGAAGAGCGCAAGCGCGTGCAATGGTCGACGGCACAGGATTTCAGAACGCTCGGCAATCTCCTGCCGAACGCCACGCTCGCGAGCAATCCGCGCAGCCTCGACTTCGACCTGCTCGTCTGTGACGGCGACGATGCAGGCCTCGTCGGTGAAATGCGCCTGTTAGCGCAACACCTGCGGCCGAACATAGATCCAAACGAGCGCTACGTGCTTTCCAAGCCAGGCCATCTCGAATATCGCCGCAAGGCCTGGGAGTCCGGCTTCGACAACATGGCGCTCGCAGGCGACTGGATTTTCACCGGCATCAACATCGGCAGCTTCGAGGGTGCTGTCATGAGCGGGAAGCTTGCCTCGCACGCGCTCACCGCGACGCCCCCCCTCGACGACATCTGGGGCTACGCCTTCCTGCGCAATCGCGAGGACGGGGCCAACGTGCCGATCATTGCGGAGCGGGTAGACAGTACAAAGGGATGAGCCGGCCGCCGGCGCTGCGCCCCGCGGGGACGCGGGCGTCCGGCGCCCGCTGGCCGTTAAGATGCGCCCGCGACGCACGACGCGATCCGACTCGGCCGTGATCCACCAGCGGCCGCAGCGCGCTTCGAGCACTAGCACCTTAAGCGATTCATCCGCATAGGCGGGATCGCGATACCGCAGCCGGAAGGTATGGCGCACCATGTCGGCCATGATCGCGTCGCGCACCAGGTCCTCGATGTCCATCTCAATCCAGTCGACGCTCGACAGGCGATTGCGTCGTGAGCGCGCCCAGGCCTCCGGCGTTAGTCCCCAGGCGGGACGCCCCCATCGTAGACGGCGAGATAGGCATCAGCATCGCGAGCGCGCCAGGCCGTGACCCAGCGCTCGAAGGCGGCGTGCGCTGCCTCAAACGACGCGCCCAGCACCGAGACCGACGCCGCTGACCGGGGTAGATCAATCCCCCCCGGCCTCGCGCGCCGCGGCCCCAGAAGCTTCACCGGGGAACGCATCTCCAGCCAAGAAAAAAGCTGCACCGCCGCCCGTTGGCGCCAATTGAGCGATCGCGACGCGCGCCGTGGAAGGAATTGAATCGGCAGGCGTCCCTGCTTCAGCGGTGTCCCCTACCGATCGCGCAGCCTGAACTACCGCGCCCCGATGCACCAGCGCCGTGTCGGGAAGGCCTGCATCGCGGACCCGGGCAGGCGCTACCACCGCCGCTGTGCCAAGCCACTCCCGTCCGAAGATCGATAAAACGGCGAGCAGCGGGACGATTGCTGCACCGATCGCAACGAACCGGGGCCGGGCGGGAAAGCGCGCACTCGCCTGCGGGCGTCCACCGCTAAAAGCCTGCAGCGCATCAAGTTCCGAGCGCGTGAGCATCTCCGTTCTACCGCCCGAATGACGCCCGCGGTAACGGCGAAGTCGTTCGATCGTGTCAGTCGGCTCCCCGCTGACCTTGTAGTCATCGCCCGTAGGGGAACGCGTTGCCACGTCAGTCTCCGGGCTGATACCAGATCGGCGAACCGTAAGCCCGCTCCTGGATCGTCTGCGGACCCTCGGCAGGGGCGTCGAGACCGAGCGCAATCGCATCAAGCTGCGCGTGCCGGGGCGTCGGAATCTCCAGTACGCGTACGTAGTAGAACGCTCGCTGGTCGGGATCAAAGGACGGATCGACCCAGTGCGCAGCGAGCTCCGGAGCACCGACCGAATCGTCCCAGGCGCCCGTTGTCAGATCGACCGTGCTGGGAATCGCCGGCACGCGGCCATCCGCATCGGCCTTCCGCTCGCCTGCCCAGGCCACATCGAAAACGCGCTCGCGACTCTGGCCGTCGGCATCGAGCCAACCCTTCACCACCTGCAGCCGGTCGAGGGCCGCCGACGCGGGATCGCGCTCGGCGCGCATGATCAGCACGGGTGCCCGATCGTCGCGGTCCCGCTCCAGGGTGCCCCCCATCGGTACGCCACCGGCGTAGCCAATCCGTACAAATCCCGTCGCAGCCACGTCCTCGGAATCGAAGCCATAGCCGGCAAAGACGCGCAGGCGGATACGCGACCCCGTAGTTGCGTAGGTCTCGCGACGCATGAACGCGTCGACGATCCCCTCGCGCGTGTTGCTGTCCGCCCAGACGGCCGCGAGCCCGGCCGCCTGCATGCTCCACCCGGTAGGACCCGCGGCGGGCCTCCGTCCTCGCTTGTTCTCCGGGATCGAATCGAAGGCCATCTTGCCCCAGAAATTCGGCTCCTCGGCAGACGCCAGACCTGAGTGGCTGTCCGTGGACCCGATCACACCGAACTGGAAAGGATTCACGCCGAGCTCGGCGTCGAGCTCAAGACCAGTCATCAGCGCCGTACGCACGTAATCGGCGCGCATAGCGGTGTAGTCACGCGTGGGCGTCTGAAGGATGTACCAGGGATAGAGTTCGAAATCGGCAAAAGGGTCATCGGGGGACAGGCGCGGATGCGTCTCCGAATCGCCCTTGATCTGCGTGATCTCGACGATCGGCTCTAGGCGCCGACGCTTCTCTGCGTAGTCGCGATCGACCGGATTCCCGCGCATGGTCGTTCGCGAAAACATGGTCCCGCGGGAGATGTTCGAGTTGTGGGGAATCGCAACGAAGCGCGCGCCGATGCGCTCGCCCGTGGCATCCATCCAGTCCCAGAGATCTTCCGGAAAGGGGCTGTCGGTGGAGGCGAAAGGCATGAACTCGCGCGCGGTCTCGTGGTCCGCATCGGTCAGCACGACACGATGCAGGTTCGCACCGCCCGGAATGGTGCTCCATTCCCACCCCAGGAGCGCCGTGAACGTCCCGGGCTCGTCATATTTGGCAGCGGATTCGAGCATCCGGTGCCACGCATTGGCGGCCGAGATGTCCGCCCCGGGCGGCGCCGCGGCACTGTTGTCTTCCACCCAGCGAGCGGCCGCCTCGCGAGGGTCCTCGAACTGCGGCAGCAGGCTGGCAAAGTAGGCGGCGCCGTTTCCGGAGTCGATCGCGTCCCGAATCTCATTCTCGCGATACCAGTACACGAGCGACTCGATCACGTTAGGATCTGGGTCCTGGATGCCGTCGTTGTAGATATCGCGTATCCCGCCGTAAAACTCCGCGTGATCAGAAACGACCAGGAAGTCGAGCGGCGTTTCTATCTGCACCCGCGTCCGATTGTAGGGATGAATGACGGGGTATCCGCGCGCATAGCGGTACGCCGTTTCCGGATCCGCAGTGCGATTCCCGTTCAGGAACGCATCGAACGAATAGGACGTATGCAGGTGCGTATCGCCCCACAGCAGATGTCGCTCGGCGGGCGCATCACTCGCGCCGGCCATTGCCGGCAGACAGGCCGCCGCGAACCCCAGCCCAATGAGCGTCTTCGACTTCATTCTTCCTCCCTCACGCGGGGTCTTCTCAGGACGCCGAGGCTGACGCCGGGGCTGACGCCGAAAGCAATTCCCCTACGAAATCGGGCGGCGCTTCACCATTCATGGCGCCCCTGAACAAGCCCCCATCGAGATAATCGCGCCACGCACAGATCCGATCGCCTTCGAATTCAAGCACCCCCGCATAGGGTACTTCCGCGCGAACGCCGCTGGTTAGTTCGTTCGCATCCACGCCTTCCACGAACAGCACATTGCCCGACTCTGCGGAGCGCACGATGCGCCACTCGGAACGGGCCACGAGACCGCCGAGACGCTCAAGGGTGCTCCGCACCGCGGCCTTGCCCACAACCGGGGGCATCACGGCCACGGCCGGGTGCCAGATGACCTCGTCGGTCATGCAGGCGAGGACCCCGTCGATGTCCTTGCGCTCAGTCCAGGCCGAGATCAGTACCTCGAAGTGTTGCAGCAGCGTTGCCATCAGACCTCCCTTTTCAACGTTCCAGCTGGGCAGCACTCGCCCAGCAGCTGTGCGTGCCCACGCAGATCCGCTCTGGCAACGCTACGCGCGCGATCGGCCCCCGACTCACATCGGCACCCTCGAATACCCAAACCTCGGACGCATCGCGATTCATATCGGTCACGAACGTCAGGACCCAGCCGTCGTCCTCGGCAGATCCATCCGGCCGCGGCGCGAAAGGTGCTTCGCTGCAGTAGACACCCTCAGGAAACGCGAAGTGCTGAACGTCTCCGGTGTCGACGTCGATACGACGCAAGCCGTCGAAAAGAAACCAGCCGGGACGCGTTGTCATCGCCCAGCTGTATCGATAAGGGCGGCCCGCCCGGCGGGGATCGATCATGCCGAACTCAGCCACCTCGTCATGCAATGGCCCCTCGCGCACCGCGCCCGTAGCGAGATTCAACCGCCACCGATAGGGCCGCGCGCCAAGCACGTGCATGTCCAGCATGCGAAAGAGACTTCGGGGCTCCGCCCGATCGATTCTCAGCTCGGGATTCGGATTCTCCTCGTGGAATCCATCGAGCACGATCTCCGGTCCATCCTCGTAGGCGTTCATGAAATGAAGGACAAAGGTAGGGTCGGCTTCGAACCAGCGAATCTGGTCGGGCGTACCCCGCCTTGGAATAACCGCGAAGCGTGACGGCAAGTCGGCGTGATAACGCACGGCATGGGCGCCGACCTTCAGCGCCTCGGCATCCCAGAAGAGCGGGAAGTCGCAGAGGATTGCGTAATGTTCGGTGAACGCCATGTCGTGCGGTAGACGTGGCCCGGGCAGCGGAATGGGCGTGTGGTGGACAAGCGCCCCGCGGGCGTCAACGACGCCATAGTGCATGTAGGGCGCTTCTTTCCCGTAGTTGAAGAACAAGAGTTCGCCGGTGGCTTCGTCGACCTTGGTGTGTGCGGAAACGCCCCAGCCCGCGGGCAACGCTTCAGTCCAGGCACTCGTACCGAGGGGTGCCAGCGTACGAGGATCGGCCTCATAGAGATCCCCGCACTGATAAAAGCTCGACACCGCTCGCCCCGCATGCACGACCACGTCCGTGCTGGAGGCATCCTTCAAGCGAGAGCGGGCCCCCCAGCCATCCCGGAGCGACTTCTTCGGCGACTCCATAAGGCCGGCCCAGAGTGCCTCTCCCGCGCGCTGCTCCGCCTCGAAGCCCGCGGTGCGCACGAATCGGTTGTGGTATTCCGCGCGACCATCGGCGAAGGACATGGCGTGGAGCATGCCGTCGCCGTCAAACGGGTGGTAACGACCGATTGAATCGAAGAGTGGATTCTCCGTATTCCGGATATAGACGCCTTCGAGGCCCTCCGGAAGGGCACCCTGCACCCTGAGGTCCCAAGCGTCGAACTCGCGAACGTTCGGCGCCCAGGGACCCGTGCGATACGGGTGCGCATCGCTTTCCGGCAATGCCGATCTCCACTCCCTCACCAGTTCTACCCGCACGCGCTGCCCCCCCGGTCGCCCACGCCCCATCATGGCCCGTGAGACACGCAGACGCACGCAGACGCGGGTCGCTGAATACGGCAGCATGCGCTCCTTGAAAGGAGGCGCCGATGCGCATCATTCAGGTCAACACCGGCGCAGCTCAGCGCCTGTCCGGAGCCATCTTCGACGGGCAGACCGGTATCTTGAAGACGGCCCGGGAAGGCCATGTGGCAGTGCACGCACTAGGGCTCGACGGCGATGCCGTGATCGATACGCGGCACCATGGCGGCCCGGACCAGGCTGTGTATCTGTACCGCAGCGAAGACTACGCATGGTTTTCCGAGCAGCTGGGACGCCCTGTCGCGCCTGGCAGCTTCGGGGAGAACCTCACAGCTGCAGGCCTGCGCGAGCCCGGCCTGGCGATCGGAACGCGGCTCGAAGGGCCGGACCTGGTCCTCGAGGTGAGCGCTCCCCGCATCCCCTGCCGGACCCTTGCACAACGCATGGATGATCCTGGATTCGTCAAGAAGTTCCTGCTGGCACGCAGACCGGGAATCTATCTGCGCGTGCTGAAAGAAGGCGTCGTCGCAGCCGGTGATACCTTCACCGTGACGCCGCCCGCAGGGTTCCAGGTCGACACTCTCGAGGTGTTCGACGCCGTCCAGCGGCGGTTGGACAGAGGCGAGATCGAACGCTTGCTAGCAGTGCCGATCGACGTGCGCACGCGCGCCGATCTCGAAAAACGCTTAGCGAGCCTCGACGCCAGAAGCTGACGCACCCTCGTCCCCGCCGTCCTGTGCGACGCCGGCGTCGGGGTCCGTGACGCGCCTGGAGAAGCGCGGTCGCCACACACCCAGCCAGAAATTGATGAGGGCGATCGCCAGCACGACCCAGAGCGCCCCGCTCTCTCCTGCGCTCACGCTCAGCTCCGCCACCTCAAGCTCCCCTGCGACGGCTAGCGCAGCCTCGTCGGCGGCGCGCCGGGCCGGGCCGTGAATCGCGACCAGAGTCCCTTCGAACACGGAAATGCCCGTCGCGAACTTCAGCCATGCCCATCCCGCATTGTGAAAGGCGCGATTCACCATCATCGCGAGCAAACCGGAAAAGAGCACAAGGAACAGGGACGGAAACAGGACCCAGGTTCCGACCGCCGCAATCGCGCCACGGAGGGTCGCGTAGGCAAGAAGCTCGGACGGTGCGGGCGTTACGGAAAGCAGAACAATGTGGATCGCGAGCGCACCGGCAAAGCCAGCCGAGCCGATTTCGTGTCCGAGCTTGATCAACCGCCGCAGATTCACTGCATCAGCCCGTCGCCGAGCGGCCGCGGGAGAAGAACGCCTCTTCGATCGCGACGTGGATCTCTGCAAGGCCGATCTGCAGCTCGTCGATATACATGCCAAGCGTTTCCTTCGAGAGATCCTCCACCCGCGCTTCATCGAGGCTGCGCTGCAGGCGCGCGACCAGGCGCTGCGGCCCCTCGCGCTTCGGGCCCAGGAGCGCCAAACGGCGCTCAAGCTCATCCAGACAGCGCAGCACCGCGCGGGGAAAGTGCCGGGACTGCAGCAGAAAGCGCAGGACATCCACGCGACGGATCTGCGTCTGCATCTCAAGGCGATACATCTGATAGCCGGTGAGCGACTTCAGCACGCTCATCCACTGGATGTTGTCGTAGGGCCGTAGTTCGGACACGTCCGCGGGGACCAGTGATGCGCTGCGCACGTCGAGGATGCGGGTTGTCATGTCCGCGCGTTCGATGTGACGACCAAGATGAACGTAGGAATAGCTGTCATCGTGATTCATGCATCCCGAAAGCAGGCCCGTCAGGGTCTGCGAGCGGCGGATGACGCTTGCGAGATAGTCGAAGCGGCCGCGCTTTGTCAGCCCCCCCTGCACGTTGTCGCGCACATAATGATAGAGCGCATTGACCTCTTCCCAGGCTTCCTGGGGCGTCGCGTCGCGGAAGGTGCGCGCATTCTCCCGCGCCCAGGTCACGGAAGAGAGGATCGACTGCGGATTGTCGCGATCTGCAATGAGGAAGCGAATTACGCGGGCCTCGTCTTCGGCATCGCCGTACTTTTCCGCAAACACCTCGTCGGCGCCGACAATGGTGATAAGGGGACGCCAACCGGGCGCAATGCCCCGCGGCAGATCGAGCAGCAAATTCGAGTTGACGTTTACCAGGCGTGCCATGTTCTCGGCGCGCTCCACGTAACGCGACATCCAGTACATGTTCTCAGCAACGCGCGCGAGCATGCCCCCCCCTCCCTGCAATACCTGAAGCGCTCTGCCTCATCAGCCGGCGTCCTCGTCGATGATCCAGGTGTCCTTGCTGCCGCCGCCCTGCGAGGAATTCACCACGAGCGATCCCTTCCGCATGGCCACGCGCGTGAGTCCGCCCATGGTGACGTGATGACGATCGCTCGACAGGATGAACGGACGCAGATCGACATGGCGAGGTTCCGCGTCAGTGCCGATCAATGAAGGCACCGTGGACAGTGCCAGCGTCGGTTGCGCGATGTAGTTCCGTGGCGATCGGCGAATCAACTTCTCGAACTCGCCGCGCTCCTTCTTGGACGCGCGCGGCCCGATGAGCATGCCGTAGCCGCCAGATTCATTCGCCGGCTTCACCACGAGCTCGTCGAGGTGCTCGAGCACGTACTCTCGATCTTCCTTCCGCTCACACACATAGCTCGGCACGTTGGGCAGGAGCGGCGCTTCGGCAAGGTAGTAGCGAATCAAATCCGGGACATAGGTGTAGACGGCCTTGTCATCGGCAACGCCCGCCCCGGGTGCGTTCGCAAGCCCGACATTGCCAGCCTTCCAAGCGCGCATGAGGCCAGGCACGCCGAGCATGGAACCGGTATCGAACGCCTCCGGATCCAGGAACAGATCGTCGATGCGGCGATAGATGACGTCGACCCGCGCCAGACCATTCGTCGTGTGCATGTAAACGCAGTCGTCGTCATCGACGAACAGGTCACTACCCTCGACGAGCTCACATCCCATCTGCTGCGCCAGATAGGAATGCTCGAAGTAGGCGCTGTTGTAGATGCCTGGCGTCAACACGACAACCTCGGGGCGCGCGGCCGGCCGCGGCGACAGGGCCGCGAGCATGTCGTAGAGCTGCGACGGGTAGTCGTCAACGGGCTGAATCGCGTAGTCCTCGAACAGCTCGGGCAGCACGCGTTTCATCACCGCACGGTTCTCGAGAACGTAGGACACGCCGGAAGGCACACGCAGATTGTCCTCGAGCACGTACATGGTGCCGTCGCGATCACGAACGAGATCGGTGCCGCAGATGTGCGCCCAGACGCCGAGCGGCGGGCTGACCCCCATGCACTGCGGTCGGAAATTCGCGGAGTTCTCGAGCATCGCCGCAGGAAATACGCCGTCCTTGATGCAGCGCTGATCGTGATAGAGATCGTCGATGAAGAGATTCAGCGCCCGAACCCGCTGGACGAGGCCCCGTTCGACCTGATCCCACTCGCGCTTGCGAATGATCCGGGGAATGAGGTCAAGGGGCCAGCTGCGATCGATGGACCCCTCTTCCTCGGTATAGACCGTGAAGGTAATCCCCATTTCCTTGATCGCGAGCTCTAGGGCGCCGCGACGGGTCTCCAGCTCGTCATTGCTCATGCGCGCAAGCGTCTGCGCGAGCTTGCCGGCCCCGGGACGGACGCGACCGCTCTGCGCCACCATCTCATCGAAGGCCGCCACCTGCGGATATCGTTTCCAGTCGATCGCCATCGTGTCTCCTGCTAGTCGAGCGCAGCGCTGCCGCGTTCGCCGTCCTCCAGCGGGTGAACGTCCACGCTCACCTGAATCGAATGCTGGCCGCCGCCATAGATCACGCCCTTCAGCGGCGGGACATCCGAATAGTCCCGGCCGCGCGCGATCACCACGTACTGCTCCGTAGGCATCTGGTCGTTCGTCGGGTCGAACTCTACCCAGCCAATCTCCGGAACGTGCAGCGAGAACCAGGCGTGCGAGGCGTCGGCGCCGACAAGTTTGGGCTGGCCCGGTGGCGGCAGGGTCTCGAGGTATCCGGACACATAGCCTGCGCCGAGCCCGATCGAGCGCAGCATCGCGATCGCGAGATGTGCGAAATCCTGACACACGCCCCGCCGCTGCTCCCAGACCTGGGTGAGCGGCGTGGAGGCCGTTGTGGCGGTCGGATCGTAGGCAAAGTCCCGATGGATACGGCGGGTCAGATCAAGTGTGGAATCAAGAATGCCGCGGCCTGGCGCGAACGACTCATCGGCATAGGCCTTCACTGCGGGACCGACGTCGCGAACCAGCGGTGAGGCAAGCGCGAAGTGGACAACGCTGCGCAGTTCCTCCTCCGTCCCTGCACGCAGGCGGTCGCGCACGGTTTCCCAGGGCAGGTCCATGCCGAGCGAGAGCTGACCGGGCGCGCGATGCGTGACGACCTCCGAAAGTACGCTCACGGTCAGCGCATCATGAGGCACCTCGATGTCGAAGTAGCTGACCATGTTGCCGAAATAGTCACGACGCTCGCGGAATACCTTGGGCGAAGGTTCGATCGTGAATACGCTGCGAAGTCGCTTCTGACGGCCGTCATCGCAGGGCGTGAGGCGGGCTTCGTTATGGCACAGCGTCACCGGTTCGCCGTAGCGGTAGCGCGTCGTGTGCGTGATCCTGTAGTGCGTCATTCAAGAAACTCCGCACTGTCAGGCCGCCCTGTGTCCAGAGACACCGCGACAAGCTGCTGGGTCGGCTGGACGTGTGTGAAAAACGCATGGTTCAGCGCCGCGACGGCTGCATCAAGGTCACGCTCCAGCGCGTCGAGAAGCTCCACAAGACCTTCACGGCGATGGCCTTGCGTCCGGGCGAGCGTGTCCGCATCCGCGAGACGAACGCGGGTTCCGGCCGCGAGCAGCGCCCGCTGATCCGCGTCGAGATCGCGCGACGGCGCTTCGCGCGGCAAATCCTCCATATGCCGAGCAAGCTCGAGCATCTGGTGCGCGAGGGAACGCGGATTGCCCCGGTCCAGCACGATGACCTCGAATGCAGAGCGCGCATCGAGGCTCGCCCTGTACCGCCTGCGATGGGTCATGAGGCTCTCGTTTGCCAGGAGCAGCGCCTCGAGCAGCTGATACTCCACGCCCTCGTCGGCTTCGGAGAGCACCGTTGCGCGCAGAAGCTCGAGCAGCTTGGTCGCGCGCTCCACCCGGCGGCCGACAAGCAGAAAGTGCCAGCCCGCTTCGTGCGTCATCGATTCAACCGTCAAGCCCGTGAACGCGACAAGCGCTGACACGAGACGATCGAGCGTGTCCTCGAGCGCAGCAAGCCCTCCGAAGTCGTAGCGGCGCTGCTCCTCAAGCGCCTCGCTGATGTCGTCTATCACGCGCCAACTGTCCGTGGACCAACGATCGCGGACCGACAGCGCAGCACCCTCGAGCGACTTGAAGGTCGAAGCAAGCGACCCCGCGAGCGTCGCGTCGCGAACCGTTTCCAACAGCGTGTTCTCGACGAATTGGGTGCCGGCCAGGGCACTGCCACCTGGCTCCGCACCCTGACCGGTCGACAGCACGCGCAGCGCGCGCAGCAGGATCGTCAGCGCGCCGCCATCCGCGGGATCACCGTAATCGCGCGCTTCGTTGTACTTGCGCAGACAGGTCCGCGCGAGCCGCGTCAGATACTCGCCGCGCTCGGCATAGCGACCCACCCAGTAGAGATTCTCTGCGGCGCGCGAGGGCAGGCTTTCATCGGCCGCCGCCGCTGGCGCGCGCACGCTCGGCCAAAGGATCAGATGCCGCTCTTCTTCGGAGGCAAGAATCCAGGTGTCCTTGCACACACCCCGCAGGCCGGCACCAAGAGAACCCGGCAGTTCGTCGTCGCCAACCACACGCGTGAACCCACCGGGCATTACCGTGAAAGCATCGCCGGTGACATCGCTCACCGACGCCGCGAAGCATCGTGTCACGACTGGCCGAGGCCTGAACGACCCGCCGATCAGCGCAGGCGTAGTTGCTCCGGCCGCCGCTTCCTGGCCAACGTAGAGTTCGGGGTCGCGACGAATCCGATCGCGCCACGCCGCCACCCCCGCTGCATCCAGTGATCCGCCCCAGAGCGTGCGCCCCCCGCGGTCCATGCGCTTGATCACGAGCTCGGGCAGGCGATCGAGCACCTGCGTGCACCCTTCCTCGTCGCCGCACCACCAGGTCGGCAGCGACTCGAGCTGCAATTCCTCGCCGAGAAACTGGCGTGCGATGCGCGGCAGGAAAGGAATGAGCGCAGGGTTTTCAAGTACGCCTGCACCCAGCGGATTCGCCAGGCTCACCGATCCACTGCGCGCAACCTGAAGCAAGCCGGGGATGCCCCCGCGCGAATCCGGCTCCAGCTCGAGGGGATCGCACAGGGGGTCGGCGAGCCGTCGCAACACCGTATCGACAAGCTTCAAGCCACCGATTGTCCGGAGCCACAGGCGACCGTCGCGCACCGTCAGGTCCTCACCTTCCACAAGCGGAAACCCGAGATAGGCGGCCAGATAGGCGTGATCGAAGTAGTTCGGGTCGCTCTGCCCCCGCCCCAACACGACAATGCGCGGATCATGCTTCTGGTGAGGCGCACGGGCGACGAGCTGATCCCGGAGCAGACGAAAGAAACGCGCGAGGCGATGCACGTGCGTGCTGCGGATAAGGTTTGGAAGAATGCGGGAGCAAGCGATCCGCGTTTCCAGCGCCAGCCCCGGACCGGAAGGCGACTGCGTTCGATCAGACACGACCCGAAAATTACCGTCCGCACCGCGTGCTACGTCTGCTGCATACATCGCAAGGCGCGCATCGGTGTCGGCGAGGGCGCCGTCGACGGGCAGAAGAAAGTTCGTGTGACGCAGAATCAATTGCGGCGGCACCGTGCCACCCCTGATCAGATGGCGCGGCCCGTACAGGTCCCGAAGGATCGCATCGAGCAGGCGCGCCCGCTGAGCAAGGCCGGATTCCAGCCGCGACCAGTCCTCGGCAGGTATCAGATAGGGCACCGGGTCGAGCTCGACCGGCCGCAGCCCGGCTTCGTCGCTTGCCCCGCTGTAGCTGACGCCATTCTCGCGGAACAGGCGCCGCGCCTCCTGCCAGCGAGCCTCGAGCTCACGAGCACCAAGCTGCTCGAAAGCGCCAAACAGACGCTGCCAGTGCGGCCGCACGCCCAGGCCGGACCCTTGCACGGCGAAGAGCTCGTCATGCGCGCCCCGGTGCTTCCCGTAATCAGGACCCACCAGAGAACCGCGACCGCGGGGAGCAGCTTCGCTCACGGGCGGGATCCCGTCCGGGCACGCCCGCGGCGCAGATCGAGCGTCAGCGGATAGGCCGGGTTGACCTCGGAAGTGATGATGGAAAACTGATCGGGCGGGCTACCTTCAGGGCGGAACTCACCCACGATCTGGCCCGGCATGGGGCGCGGATGAATTTCTCCCGAGCTGTGACCCACATCCCAGAACCGGTTCACACGCCGCGCCTCTGCTTCCCACGAATTCACCGGAAAGCTGTCGTAGCTGCGGCCACCGGCATGAGCAACGTGGTAAGTGCATCCACCGATGGCGCGGCCATTCCAGCTGTCGACCACGTCAAACACCAAAGGCGCATCGACGCCGATCGACGGATGCAGCGCCGACGGAGGCGCCCAGGCCTTGTAGCGCACGCCTGCAACGCCTTCGCCACGGGTGCCCGTGGCACGCAGGGGCACGCGCTGGCCGTTACAGTGAATCTGGTAGCGATCGCCAATCAGACCGCTTGCGCGTACCTGCAGACGCTCCACGGACGAATCGACGTAACGCGCCGTCCCAGACCCTGTCGCTTCCTCTCCAAGGACGTGCCAGGGCTCTATGGCTGCGCGCAGCTCGAGCTCGACGTCACCGACGTGCACGCCCCCAAGACGCGGGAAGCGGAACTCGAAGAACGGGGCGAACCATTCCAGCTCGAAGGGGTATCCGGCCCGCCGCAGGTCCGCCACCACCTCCCGCAGGTCTTCCCAGACGTAGTGCGGCAACATGAAACGGTCGTGCAGGCCCGTGCCCCAGTGCACCAGTTCGCGCTCCAGCGGCGCGCGCCAGAACCATGCCAGCAGCGTGCGCAGCAACAGCATCTGAACCACGGCCATATGGGCGTGCGGCGGCATCTCGAAGGCACGCAGTTCGAGCAATCCGAGGCGCCCGGAAGAGGCGTCCGGCGAGTACAGCTTGTCGATGCAGAACTCGCTCCGGTGCGTGTTGCCGGTCAGGTCCGTCAGCAGATTACGGAGCACGCGATCCACCATCCAGGGCGACGCGGCATCGTCCGGCGGCATCTGCTCGAACGCGATTTCGAGCTCGTAGAGACGGTCGTCGCGCGCCTCGTCTACCCGCGGCGCCTGGCTCGTCGGGCCGATGAACATGCCCGAGAACAGATAGGACAGGGCCGGGTGGTTCTGCCAGTACGTGATGAGGCTGCGAAGCAGCGAAGGCTTGCGCAGCAGCGGCGAATCAGCCGGCGACGCTGCGCCGATCGTGACGTGATTGCCGCCGCCGGTGCCGGTGTGCCTGCCGTCGAGCATGAACTTCTCGGCGCCGAGACGACATTCGCGTGCGATCTCATAGAGCCGCTCGGTGTGGTCCACGAGCGCCCGGAAGTCCGACGCCGGGTGAATGTTGACCTCGATCACGCCGGGATCCGGCGTGACGGCGAACTTGCTCAGGCGCGGATCACGCGGCGGCTCGTAGCCCTCCAGGACAATCGACAGGCCTGTCTCCCGCGCGACGGTTTCGATGCAGGCGACGAGCTCGATCCATGCCTCCAGCGTCTGCAGCGGCGGGAGGAAGGCATGCAGCACACCGTCGCGCGCCTCGACGGCGAGCGCTGTCGTGATCACGCGGTCGGCGTCCGCAAGTGCCCCCGCTATGGGCGAGCGCACCGGTTCGGCGGAAGAGGATGCCCCACGCACCTCGAACGGCGGCAGCGCTTCGCGCGGCGCAAAGGGGTCCGGACCCTGCTCAGGCACGCGCTCACCCGCACTGCGCTCCGGGGCTTCGTACCAGGCAGGCAGGGAGTTGATCGGCAGGCGGAAGCCCATGGGGGAATCCCCGGGCATCAGCACCAGGCGTCCTGCGCGGAGCGGCCAGGCGCTCGTGAGCCAGCGCCGGGCATCGGCGCTGTGCTCAAGGGGGAGCACGTAGCCCACAGCCGCGCCCAGATCCGCAGTGAGCAGCTTCACAAGCGCCGCACGACGCTCAGGATCCGAGAGATCGGCGTCCACTAACGTCTGCTCGTCGAGTCCCTCGGGCAGACGCGCCTCAAGCCAGAGGTGGTGCACCGGATCCTCGTGGGCGGCCATCACACAGTCAGCGGGTAACGAGAGCGCCGCGGCAAGGTGCTCCAGAAAACATCGAGCCTCAGCCGTGCCGTGGCCGAGGTCAGACTCGGGCCGCGCAAGGAGTTCAGGATCGGTCCAGAGCGGTTCCCCATCGGCACGCCAGTAACAGGTCTTGGCCCACCGCGGCAGCGGCTCACCGGGATACCACTTGCCCTGCCCGTAGTGCAGCAGGCCACCCGGTGAGAAGGCCTCGCGAAGGCGGCGCGTAAGGCGCTCGGCGAGCAGACGCTTGTCGTCCCCGTCGGCGGCAGTGTTCCACTGCGCAGATTCCTGATCGTCGACCGATACGAAGGTGGGCTCACCGCCCATGGTCAGACGGACATCGCCTTCCTCTAATTCGACGTCGACGTCGAGACCCAGTTGCCAGATGCGTTGCCACTGTTCATCGCTGTAGGGCAGCGTGACCCTCGGGTCCTCGTGCAGGCGCTGGACACGATTATCGAAGCTGAATTCGACCTCACACTCGCTTGTCGCGCCGGTGATCGGCGCAGCAGACTGCGGAGAGGGCGTGCACGCGAGCGGGATGTGCCCCTCCCCTGCGGCGAGCCCAGAGGTCGGGTCCAGGCCGATCCAGCCGGCGCCGGGAATATAGACCTCGGTCCACGCGTGCAGGTCCGTGAAGTCCTCGCTCGGGCCGCTCGGGCCATCGAGGGACTGAAGGTCAGGCGCAAGCTGGACGAGATAGCCCGAAACGAAGCGCGCCGCGAGGCCAAGACGGCGCATGATCTGGACGAGCAGCCAGCCCGAATCCCGGCAGGAGCCGGAGCCACGCTGCAAGGTCTGCTGCGACGTCTGTACACCTGGCTCCATGCGCACGGTGTAGGAGATGTCGTTCGCAAGGCGGCGGTTGAGGTCAACGAGAAAATCTACCGTAGGCCGTTCCCGGCGCTCCACGGCACTCATCCACTCATCAAGAAGCGCGCTCTCCTCGGAGACCTCCAGATAGGGCGCGAGATCGCGCTGTTCACGCGCCCCATAGGTGAAGGGGAAGCTGCGAGCCGCTTCCTCGAGGAAGAAGTCGAAGGGGTTGATGACCGTAAGATCCGCCACCAGATCCACCTCGAACGTGAGCGAGCGGGCACGCTCGTTGAATACGAGCCGTGCAAGGAAGTTGCCGAAGGCGTCCTGCTGCCAGTTCACGAAGTGGTCAGAGGGCTCGACCTTGAGCGCATAGGACAGGATCGGCGTGCGCGAATGCACTGCCGGGCGCAGGCGGAGCGTGTGCGGAAGGATGGTTGTGGGCCGATCGAACGCGTAATGCGTGCGATGGTGCAGCGCAACGTGAATGGCCACGGGGCCTCCGGTGTGGTCGGCGCGGAGCGGCACACCGACGTCCGTGCAGAAGGCCGCGAATTCTCAGGCATGCCGCAGGGCCGCGCAAAGGTTCTGCGCTGGACGGAGCGTCGGGCGCTTCCTAGAGTCCTGCTCCGCTCGCAGCCATGACAACGGAAATCAGCTGATGATCGCGCGGTTGCTGGACGTCTTCGCAACGCTGGTGCTGCCAGCTTACGCGATCGTCGCCCTCGGCTGGGGCCTGGCCCGCGCGCCGCGCATCCCGGCTGCGCTGCTGACAACCTTCAGGCGCCTGGTCTTCGACCTGATCCTCCCGCTTTACCTCTTCCGCACGCTCGCAAGCGTGCAGCTCCCGGAGCGGTTTCCGATCACTTACGTTCTTGGCTACTACGGCGCCACCCTCGCGCTGTATGCGCTCGTCACTGCGCTGACCTGGCGCCGATCCGGCCCGGGCACAGCCAATATCCAGGGGCTTGGGGGCGTCTACGCGAACGCCGTACTGCTTGGAACACCCGTGATCACCGCCGCGCTGGGCGACGCCGCCGCTCTGCCGCTGTTCGCCCTCATCGGGCTCCACGCACCTCTGCTCGCCTTCGCCACGGGCGCTCTGGCAGAGATCGCGCGTCCGGATACCGAGTCCAGCCTCGCGCCGTTGCTCCGGAACATCCTCCTCGGTCTCCTTCGCAACCCGATCATCCTCTCGATTGCCGGCGGCTTGGCGTGGAACCTCATTCAGGGCCCACTTCCGGTAGACTGGCAGAGCGCGACGGCAACCGCGTCGAAGCTGATCCCGCCGCTCGCCCTCGTTGCGATGGGTATCGGCCTCGCCGGCTACGGTCTGCGCAGCGCCATCGCCCCGGCCATGGGCGTGTGCGCGACCAAGCTCGTCGTCCATCCTCTGATCGTGGCGGTTGTACTCGCGCTGCTGCCGGGCATACCGCACCTGTGGTGGCAGACGGCTGTTCTGATGGCGGCCCTGCCGACGGGCGTCAACGTATACCTGTTTGCCGCGCAGCAGCGCGCCGGCGAAGCCGTAGCGGCTGCGACCGTGGCGATCGCGACGCCGGCATCGATGCTTACGCTGACCGCGGTCCTTGCCCTGACGGTCCGTTGAGACAGCTTACAGCGGCGCGCGCGCACTGAAGAATCGCAGGACGCGCTCCGTGATCGTGGGCGCGAGGGCTTCCGGCAGGTCATGCCCCATTCCATCGATCAGTTCGAGCTCGGCGTTCGGCACTGACGCGGCGATGTCGCGCCCGCCGTCGACGGGTACCAGCGGGTCCAAGAGGCCGTGAATCACCAGCATGGGGACATTGACGTCCGCGAGCGCTGCGCGCCGATCGCCGTCGCGCAGGATCGCGGCAAACTGCCGCGTCACCCCGTCGGGTCGCCAGGCACGCTCGAGCGCCCGTCGAGCGAGCACGAGGCGTTCCGCTTCCGGCAGGGGCCAGTGTGGTGATCCGAAAAGCAATCGATCTGCCGCATTACGCGCCACCGCTTCCTCCAGCGTAGCCGGCGCGGGCGCCGTCAGCGCTTCCAGGACCTCGGGCGCAGGTCGAGGCAACTCCGGATTCCCAGTGCTCGACATGACGGAGACAAGCGCATCGAAGCGTTCGGAATGATCGACGGCGAGCCGCTGGATGATCATGCCGCCCATGGATATCCCGAAGCACAGTGCGCGCTCGATGCGCAGATGATCCAGCAGGGCAACGCAGTCGTCTCCCATGTCGGAGACGCTGTAGGCCTCCCCCGCATGGTCCGAAGAGGCGCCGCAGTCACGATTGTCGAAGACGATGACGCGATATCCAGCGGACACCCAGGCGTCGACGTAGGCCCGCGGCCACTCGATCAATTGGGTCCCGAGGCCGCGGACGAGCAGCAGCGGGCGCCCCTGACCGAAGGACTTCCACGCGATCTGCGCTCCGGGCAATGCGGCGATCTGCACGCCGCGATCGTCGATCGGACCCTTCATGCATCCTCCTTGCGAGTCAGCATCCAGCAGCACTCGCGCATGCGCGAGATGCCCCGCTCCGCGAACTTCCCTGGCGGCGCCACCCACTCGCCGATCTCGATGTCCTCCAGGTCGAAGGCCGCCGCATACAGGGCCCGCAGCTCGTCTTCCCCGACGCTGAACGGCGGGCCCTTCATCTCCTCCTGTGCATACTCGAGCGTCTGCAGGAACACGACGGTCCCGGGCGTCACCAGTTCGCGCAGATGCTCGGCATAGCTCGCTCGCAGTTCAGGGGGCAGCGCAACGAGCGAGGCACGATCGTAGACCCCGTCCACCTTGCCGAGGCGCTTCGCGTTCAGGTCAAAGTAGTCCCCGCAGAACACCTCGATCGCGTCGCCGACGTAGAGGCGATGACGACCCGCATCGCGAATCTCGAAGTCCTCGTCGTGCTCCTCGAAGAGCGCGCGACACGCGATCGAGGCGAGTTCGACGCCGATCACGCGCTGCCCATGGTCTCGCAGCCAGATCAGATCCTCAGACTTGCCGCAGAGCGGCACGAAGATGCGCCCGCCATCAGGCCAGGGCATCTCGCCCGCATGGGCCACCAGGCGCGGATTGACGTCTTCCTCATGAAAACCGATCCGATCGTGTTGCCAGCGATCGAGCCAGAATGCTTCGTCCACGACTCCCCTCCCCGGGCTCTGCCGTCGTTCTAGAAAGCGGCCGCGCCTCCGTCGTTTCGCGGATCGCTCATGGCGCGCATCTCCCCATCGACACGCTTGATCGAGTTTGCATCACCGATGTCGCCACCCCACGGCGTCGGAATCATCTCATGGCCCATATCGCGCAGGATCGAGAGCGTGTCCGGGGAAAGGCCGAATGGCTCGAACCAGACCTGATCCGGCTGCCACTGATGATGGAACCGGGGACGACCGACCGCATCGTTGACGCTCATCTGGTGATCGATGCTGTTCAGGATCACCTGCATGGTCGTAGTGATGATAGTCGACCCGCCCGGCGACCCGGTCACGAGCCAGGGTTCGCCGTCGCGCGTGATGATGGTGGGCGTCATCGAACTCAGCATGCGCTTGCCCGGCGCAATCGCGTTTGCTTCCTCTCCGAGCAAGCCGTATGCGTTAGGCACCCCCGCCTTGGACGAAAAATCGTCCATTTCGTTATTCAGCAGAAAGCCTGCGCCGGGGACAACAATCTTGCTGCCGTAGGACAGGTTCAGCGTGGTCGTGTAGGCCACTGCGTTGCCGGCCGCATCCATCGTGGAGAGATGCGTGGTATCCGGGCTCTCTTCTGGCCAGGCGCCTGCCGCGATCTCGCTGGAGCGCGTTGCCTGCTTCGGGTCGAAGTTCTCCATGCGGCTTGCTGCATAGTCACGGTCGGTGAGCATCTGGAACGGCACGGGATAGAAATCGGCGTCACCAAGATGAATGGCGCGATCCGCGTAGGCGCGTCGCTCCGCCTCCACCATGACGTGGGTGCGCGCGGCGGAACCATAGCCCATGCCCGCAAGATCGAAGGGCTCGAGCATGTTCAGCATCTGCACCAGCAGAAGGCCGCCGGAAGACGGCGGCGGCATGCTCCAGATCTCATACCCTCGATAGACGCCATGGATCGGTTCGCGCCATACGGATTCGTAGCTCGCAAGGTCGTCATGCGTGATGAGACCGCCCCCTCTTTCCATCTCGGCCACCAGCAAATCAGCCGTCTCGCCCTCGTAAAAACCGGCCTTGCCGAATTCGGCAATCCGCTCGAGCGTGCGCGCGAGCGCTGGCTGCCTGAACACTTCGCCCGCTGCATAGGGCGTACCCTCACGGGAGAACTTCGCCATGCTCGCGGCGTAGGGAGCCATGCGCGGCAGCACGCGGGCAAAGTCTCTGGCCTGGTCATAGCTCAACTCGAAGCCCTCTCGAGCAAGGCGGATCGAGGGCCCGATGACCGCGCGACGATCGAGCTTTCCGTAGCGCTCTAGCGCATCGAGCATGCCCGCCACCGAACCGGGCACGCCCACGGCGAGATGCGAGTGCGTCGACAGGCCCTCGATCACTGCGCCGTCCTCGTCCTGATACATATCCCGCGTCGCCGCGAGCGGCGCGGTCTCGCGGTGATCATTGGTGATGACGGTGCCGTCTTCGAGGCGGATGACCATGAACCCCCCGCCGCCGAGATTGCCCGCCGAGGGCCAGGTCACCGCGAGTGCAAAGCTGGTTGCAACGGCCGCGTCGATGGCGTTGCCTCCGGCACGGAGGATGTCGAGGCCGACTTCTGATGCGATCATCGAGCGGGACGCCACCGCACCGCGCTCGCCGCGCACAGGCTCTGGTACGGCCGCCTCCGCCGAGGTCGCAAAAGCAAGCACGGCACCCACGCAGAGATCGCCGATGCGGGACAGGAAGGCACGATTCATGACGCGATTTCTCCGATGAGCATGGCGCCGATTCTGCTTCGCGTCACAGCCCCTCGGCAATTCCGCCTGCTCAGCCGTAGAGATGCGCGATGAGCGCAATCGCTCGCCGGCGCGGTGAACAGTTCCCGGTCGATCGTCTACGCCGCGTTGCGGTCGCCGCGGCCGGCCTGCACCGCAGCGCAGGCTTCGGACGCGGGCGTCGCGCGGGCGCTCGAGTGCTCAGGCACCTCGGCTACGTTCAGGTCGACACCATTTCCGTTGTGCGCCGGGCGCATGAACACATCGTCGATGCGCGCGCGCGGGACTTCCATGCCAAGCACTACAACGAACTCGTACAGACTGGTGAAGCCTTCGAATACTGGACCCACGCGGCCGCCTACTTACCCATGCGGGACTTCCGCTTCTCGCTGCCGCGCATGGAGCGCATGCGCGCCGCCCCGCCCTTCGCGCAGCGCGCCGACGCGGCAAGCCGACAATTCGTTCTCGACCGTATTCGCGCTGAAGGCCCCCTACGCATCCGCGACTTCAACGAGGACAGCGAAACCGTCTGGGGGGGCTGGGGACGCTACAAGCAATCCAAGTTCGCGCTCGAGCAGCTCTGGCATCAAGGTTCACTGCTGATCGTCGGCCGCGACGGCTTCGAGAAGACCTACGACCTCATCGAACGAGCGCTCCCGGAGTCCACGGACATGCGCACACCGTCGACCGCGGAAATGGCGGCGCACCTCGTCGCTCGCGCGCGGCGCATGCTGGGCATTTTCAGCGCCGCGCACGTCACCTGGCTGAGGCGGAACGCAGCGCTGCGCGAAGCGGTTTTACAGCATCTGAACGATGCGGTGGACGGCGGCCAGCTCATCGAGATCGCCCTTTCTGACGCCGGCCCCGCCACGCGCTGGTTCGCCGATGCCGCTACGCTGTTGCAGCCGCCCCGCGTCAGCCGACGCGCGCGCATGCTCTCGCCCTTCGATCCGCTCGTACTCCATCGCGATCGGGGCGAACGTCTGTTCGACTTCGCCTATCAACTCGAGTGCTACGTTCCGGCTGCACAACGTCGCCACGGGTACTTCGTGCTGCCGATCCTGTACGGGACCGAGTTCATCGGCCGCGCCGACTGCAAGGCCGATCGCGCGGGCAGACGGTTCGAGATTCGCCGCCTGTTCGTCGAATCAAGAGCAGGTACAGAAGTTCTTGCACCCGCCCTCCACGCTGCCGCGTGGGACCTCGCCGCCCGCGACGGCTGTGACCGCATCGACTGGCAGGAGATCAAGACGTCGGGCAATGCTCGGGCCCTCAGATCCGAACTGAACCGTCTCGCGCGGCAACAGGAGTAACGCCATGAGCATCGTGGACGACGCGACCCTGATTTCTGCAGCCGGCCTAGCGGCGGCCCTCGCCAGCGCACCAGAACTGCGCATCTTCGACTGCACCGTGCATCTGCGGGCGGATTCCCCCCGGCCGTACAGAATCGAAAGCGGCTCCGCTGACTGGCGCCAAGCACGCCTGCCCGGGGCCGGCTTCCTCGACCTCACCGGCGCCCTCTCCGACCCCGACGGCGGAACGGCATTCACCATGCCCTCTGCCATCAACGCGGCGGCGGCCTTCGGTGAGGCGGGCGTGGTCAACGACGCTCGCATCGTGCTCTACGCAAGCAATCACCCGATGTGGGCCACGCGCGTGTGGTGGATGCTTCGATCCCTCGGCGTGAGCGCAACCGTGCTCGACGGGGGGCTCGCCGCTTGGCAAGCGGCGGGGCTACCCATCGAATCGGGTGCATTCGCGCACACCCCAGGAGCGCTGTCAGTCAATCCGCGCCCGGGCGCATGGGCAGATCACGCTCGGGTGCGTGCGGTGATCGGCAACGGCAGCGTGTGCACCCTAAACGCGCTGTCTCCTTCGATGTATCGCGGTGAAGGCGAGCGCCACTACGGACGCAGAGGCCATATCAGTGGCTCCGTGAACGTGCCTTACGCCTCGCTTTTCGAAGACGAGACCCTCTGCTTCGCCGACGCATCCACGCTGCGCGCATGCTTCGAGGCACAGGGTGCTATGAGTCGCCCGGTGATCGCCTATTGCGGCGGCGGAATCTCCGCGACCTGCGCTGCCTTCGCCCTGACCGCGCTCGGCAATGGGCAGGTCAGCGTCTACGATGGCTCGATGGCCGAATGGGTCGCCGATCCGGATCGTCCGCTGACAACGGGCGCTGCGCCCTGAACGCCGTTCAGCCAGTGAGCACCGCGGCGCCCAGCAACAGCACCGGCGTGACGACCACGGTCCGCAGCGCGAAGGTCACGAGAAGGTCGGCAAGGGAAATCGGGAGCGAGGAGCGCAGCAGGATCATCCCGTACTCCGACAGGTAGATCAGCTGTGCCACGGACAATCCCGCCAACATGAAACGCGTGAATTCCGATTCCAGGCCACCGGCCACCAATGCGGGCATGAACTGGTCGAGGACGCCGACTAGAAAGCCTTTACCAGCAAGGAACGCTTCCGGAAACGAGAAGAGCTCGAGCAGCCACGCTATCGGCAGCGCCAGCCAGTCGAAGACCGGCGTCTCGAACACCAGCACCGAGGCGATTGTCGCGATCGCCATGATCGGCCCCAGCAGCCCACAACAGTAGTCGATCATCGCGATGGCGGAGTTGCGTAGGTAGGACGCCGGGCCCACCGCGCTCGCCGCGCGCTGAACCGCCGCTCCGAGCGCGCGCTCCAGGGCCGAACCTTCTTCCGCCGGCGAAGGGGCTGGCGCGTCCTTGAACCGTGTTTCCGGCTTGTTTGCCATGGGTCCAATGCGGGCGACCACTACCGCTGCGATGAGACAGGCGACGACGATCGTGAGGTACCAGGGCAGGAACATCGCGTCTATGCCGGAGACCTGCGCGATGAGGAGTGCAAAAGGCAAGGACACGACCGAGAAGCTAGAGCAGATCACGCACGCCTCACGCGCAGTATATGTACCGAGCTCATACTGGCGCACCGTGATGAGCAGCCCGACGCCCGCCGCGGACACAAAGGAGGCAACCGAATCCACGGCAGCTCGGCCAGGCAGCCGAAAGAGCTTCGCGAACGGCGTGCGCAGCAGCTCGCCGACGAACTCCATGAGGCCATAGTCAGTCAGCAACCCCATGAGAAACGCGCTCGCGATGTAGATCACGAGGACCGACATGCAGATGTCGCGAAAGACCGTACCGCCCGTAGACGGGCCGATCAGCCATGCCGGTCCGATTTCCAGGAAGACGAGAACGGCGAAGATCGCGCCTAGCGAGCGCAGCAGCGTCCAGACCCAATGCACCTCGAACCAGAGGCGGACGATCGCTAAAGACCCGAGCGACGTGCGCGCCACAAGCGGCCAAGCGAGCGCACCGGCAGCACCGACGATCAGCACCAACACCAGAAGCCAGGCGTGAAATTCCCCAAGCGCGGCGGTGAGCGCGCTCGTTACCAGGGAAAAGGGGATGGTGATTGCGCCATCGGCGATGACCGGAGCAAGGAAAATGCTCGCACCGAGCAGCGAAGGCAGCAGAAAGCGCGGGAGGGACGCTTGCCGTGTTTCCGTTTTCATGGGCGTTCAGTCGTCCTTGTACTCGGGGGGGCGCTTGCCGAGAAACGCCGAGACCCCCTCTCGCATGTCCCTCGTTTGCGCACAAAGGATTTGCTGCCGGTCTTCCATCGCGATGACCGCTTCCAGAGATGAGGCATCCACGCTCATGTTCAGGCACTCCTTGGTGAGCCGGACGCCGACCGGCGAGTTCGCGAGCATTGCGTCGATCGTGCGCTGCGCTCGCGCTTCGAGCGCGTCCTCCGGAACAACGTCTGAAACAAGCCCCACTCGCAAGGCGCGATCCGCGTCAATGAAGTCCCCCGTCAGCAACAGCTCCGAAGCAAGGGAGCTGCCGACGAGCCGCGGCAAAAAATAGGATGCGCCCACATCGCAGGCCGTCAGACCAATACGGATGAACGCAGCATTCATTCGGGCTCCAGGGCTCGCGAAACGAATGTCCGAGGCAAGCGCAAGCGCGAATCCCCCGCCGCTCGCAGGCCCGTGCAGAAGAGAGACGATCGGCTGAGGTGCGCGCCGCATGCGCATCACGATCTCGGAGACGCGGCGCTGGACGCGCAGGCCGTTGACCGGCCCTCCCTCGCCTTCCTCTCGCCCCTCTTTCAGATCGAGACCAGCAGAGAATGCGCGCCCGGCGCCCCGAAGTACGACCACGCGCACATCGTGGTCCGTGTACAGATCACCAAAGTAGTGCTGAAGCTCCAGCATCATGGTCCGGTTCATGGCGTTCAGTGAATCGGGCCGGTTCAGCGTCACCCAATCAACAGCGCCACGGCGCTCGATGGCCAGAGTCTCATAGTCGTCCGCCCCCGCTCGGGTCGGCTCGAAAAGTTCACGACGCATGCCGCCTGCCTCCTGCTTCGGATCGGGCGCGAGTATACGCAGGCGGAATGCCGGGACGGCGTGCGCCTCAAATCTGCTGCTTGCGGCCGGCCCAGTAGGGCTCACGCACCAGGCGACGCTGAATCTTTCCGCTGTCGAGGCGCGGCAAGTCGTCGGCGAAGTCGATGGTCCGTGGACACTTGAAGCTCGGCAGGACCTCGCGTGCGAACACCATCAAAGCGTCACGCAGGGTCTCGTCCGCAGTCACGCCGGGCGCAGGCAGCACCACGGCCTTCACCTCCTCGCCCCACTCTTCGTTGGGCACGCCGATCGTGCACACGTCGCCGACGGCCGGATGCTTGAGGAGCTCTGCGTCGATCTCCTGCGGGTAGATGTTCACGCCTCCGGAGATGATCGTCTCTGCGCTGCGCCCGGTGAGGAAGAGATAGCCGTCCTCGTCTAGGAAGCCCATGTCGCCGAGGGTGAAAAAACCATCACGGTAGCTCTCGCGCGTCTTTTCCTCCGCCTTGAAGTACTCGAAGGCGCCCACCTCCGGGGCTTGGAAGAAAAGCCTCCCGACCTCACCCGGTTCCACTTCTGCGTCGTCGTCACCGAGGATTCGCGTGAACTCCGGAGTCGGAGAGCGTCCCACGCTGCCCGGCTTGCGCAGCCATTCCTCGCTCGTGATGAAGTAGTCGCCGCCCCCCTCGGTGGCAGCGTAGTACTCGTAGAGATGCGGCCCGAGCCATTCGATCATGGCTTGCTTCACATGCACCGGTGTCGGCGCAGCGCCGTGGAGCACATAGCGCAGGCTGCCCAGGTCATAGCGAGATCGCGTCTCTTCTGGCAGCGCAAGCAAGCGATGGAACATGGTCGCAACCATGTGCGTGTGCGTGATTCGATACTGCTCGATGAGCCGTAGGGACGCCTCGGCATCCCACTTATCCATCAGAACGATGCCAACTCCGGCCGCCAGCGGCCCGATCACGTTGAACGCCATCGGCGCTGCGTGGTACGCGGGGCCCGTGCATAGGCAGCGATCCTCACCCGCTCGGAAGGCGGCGTAGTCACTGGCGCGCTGCAATCGATTCGGTGGCGTGGCCTTGCGGTGGACGCCCTTGGGCCGCCCGGTCGTACCAGACGTATAAAGCATCGAGCTCCCAAGCACCGGCGCCTGCGGATCTGCCCCGGAAGCCTCGGCAATCGCTGTCTCGTAGTCCGCAAAGCCGTCGACGGAGCCTCCGACTGCCAGCGCCAGCCGCACGTTTGGCGCGTTCGACAGGGTCTCGGCACCTGCTGTAAGCGCGCCATCGTATATGAGCGCCTTGGCCTCACAGTTGTCGACGATGTATCCGGCCTGCTCGCCGTTGAGATGAAAGTTGGCCGGCGTCACGCGGACACCCGATCGCATGGCGGCGTGGTAGGTCTCCACGAAGGCAGATCGATTCTTGAGCACCATGGCGACTGCATCACCCGGCCCAATGCCATAGGCCTCGAAGAGTCGGGCAAGCTGATTAGTCCGGGCGTTGAGCTCAGCCCAGGTGTATTCCTCGAACTGCGTCGTGATCGCGGATGCGTCCGGTTGCCGATCGGCATGCCAAGCGAGCGTCATGCCATGCAGTGCTGCAGATTCCAGATCGCTGGTGCGCGCGTCGAAGCTGGCCACTGTTCCCTCCCCAGGTTCCTGAGCCAGCGCTGAGCATGCAGCACTGCTAGGGGGCTTGGGAATCGCGATGACGCATCAACACAACAAGGCGCTGACGTCGCAAGCCTCCTGATCATGCGTCGCTGCCAGGAGACGATCGCCTTCCCACCAAAGCGCGAGGCCGTCGAGATAGCGCACGGGGCCGATCGAAGGGTCGAGGGCCAGCAGCTCGGTGCGCATCAGATATAGGGTGATGTCGTGCGAGACACACAGATCCATCGCGGGCGCGTCTGCCCGCTCCGCCAATCTGCGAGCAAGCAGTTTCGTGAGGGCCTTTGCCGCCCCGCGCGGCGCCATCATCACGTCGTCCGGAACCTTCCCGCGCGTCCACATCTGCACGAATCCCGAGAGGCCACCCTCACTCGCGCCGAGCGCCTTGAACATCCGCATCTGATCAAGCACGTAGAACACGCCCAGTGCTTCCACGGGACGGCAGCCGCCAGTGGCGCCGCCGCCGCGTTCGAGTTGGGCGGCATGAATAATCTGTCCGGTATCGAGGCAGCGAGCAACCGGAGACGCATAGGCGCGCAGCGTCAGCTCAGGGGCGAGACGCAGGCCAAAGTCGCGCGCATGCGCCCGCCCGTCTTCGGTGAGTGGATTCTCAAGATCGTGCCGCCCGGGCGCATATTCGCGCGCGGAATGGCGTATCAGCAGCGTCATGCGCTCCACACCCGCGGCTCGCAGTCGATCTACAAGCGCGTTCGTGCGCACCCCGAAGGTGTCACCCATGCCCAATTCCCCTGCTCTGGCCCGAGCGCGAGTCTCGCCGCCCCCGCTGGCCGAGGCAACGTGAATGCTCGCGAAAGGGCGACGCGCTCTCAGCAGCTTCCGATTCGCCCGATGCGCAACCCTGTGCGAGACTCAGGCCGCACATCCGGGAGCTTTGCCCGGTGTGAAGCACGCGGCACGCAGATCGGTTTGCGATCGAGTGACCGCCACATCACCCCTTGATGGAGAGGCATCGGACGATGGATCTTGGAGTCTCTGAACGCGTCAAACCACTTCTGAACGACGTCATCGCGTTCATCGAAGAGGTTGTAGTTCCAAACGAGAAGGTCTACGCAGAGCAGGTCGAAGCGGGCGGCCGCTGGTGCGAGACCGCAGCCATGGAAGAGATGAAGGAAGCCGCGCGGGCACGCGGCCTCTGGAACTTCTTCCTGCCGGAATCCGAGCGCGGCGCAGGGCTGACAAACGTCGACTATGCGCACCTGGCCGAGCAGATGGGCAAGTTCCCACTGGCTTCCGAGGCGATGAACTGCTCAGCGCCCGACACCGGCAACATGGAAGTCATCGAGCGCTACGGCTCCGAGGAGCAGAAGCGGGAGTGGCTCGAACCGCTCCTGGAAGGAAAGATTCGCTCCGCGTTCTGCATGACCGAACCCTACGTCGGCTCCTCCGACGCGACCAACATCCAACTCGAAGCACGCCTGGACGGCGACGAGTGGGTGCTGAACGGCGAAAAATGGTGGTCTTCGGGCATCGGCGATCCGCGCTGCAAGGTGCTTATCGTTATGTGTGTCACCGAGCCCGACGCACCCAAGCATGCACGCCAGTCGCAGATTCTCGTGCCGCGCGATACGCCCGGAATCGAAGTGCTGAAGATGCAAACGGTATTCGGCTATGACGATGCGCCGCACGGCCACGGCCATGTTCGCTTCACGGACGTGCGCGTGCCGAAGGAAAACATCTTCCTCGGCTCCGGCCGCGGCTTCGAGATTGCGCAGGGCCGCCTCGGTCCAGGCCGCATTCATCACTGCATGCGTTCGATCGGTGCCGCTGAACGCGCCCTTGAGCTCATGTGCCGTCGGGGCATGTCGCGCGAAGCATTCGGCAAGCGCCTCGCCGATCTTGGCGGCAACTACGACAAGATTGCGGACGCCCGTATCAATATAGATATGGCTCGCCTGCTCACGCTCAAGGCCGCGTATATGATGGATACGGTCGGCAACAAGGTGGCACGCTCCGAGATCGCCCAGATCAAGGTCATCGTGCCGAACATCACCTGCAAGATCATCGACGACGCGATCCAGATGCACGGCGGCGCCGGTGTTTCCCAGGTGTTCCCGCTCGCGCGCATGTACGCGGGCCAGCGCACCCTGCGGCTGGCAGATGGACCCGACGAAGTCCATCGCCGTACCGTTGCCCGCATGGAGCTCGGCAAATATCCGGATGTGGACCCGGTCGTGCCTGCCGATCACGCATACGGCAATCCGCACAGCCTCCCGTTCCCGAAAGCTGTCTGAAACGGGGCAGTGCGCCGGTCTCACCCTGCCGTGCAGCGCGCGGCTGGGTGAGCGCGTCCAGAGATGCACGCGGCGGCGCCGCTGCCTGTCCTGAGAGGCAGGCGGCGGCATGTCGTCCGCGACCATCCGGCCCGAATCGAACCCGAAGATACGAGCACGAAAATGCGTCCGATCCTGGCCGCGGCAATCCTCACGCTATGTGGGCTGGCGCACCCATTTGCGCGCGGCGCCGAGCCCGACATGATCACGCTGGAACAGGCCTTGGTGGGCAGTGCGCTCGCAGCAGAGCTGAACGGCTTCACCGACGCCATGGCTGCCGGCGTGGAAGAGGCGATGTGGCACCTGGAGGGCAACGGAAGCGCACTGCATCCGAGTCTAGGGGCCCGACTGCTTACCACGCCGCAGTCGATCCATGAGCTGCGGCTTGCCGACGGCAGCCTGAGAGCGCAGCTGGAGGCGCGACTACGAATCCAGCATCGCCGTCAACTCGCTGACTGGTACGCCTCCGAACTCGCAGTACGCATCAATGCGTCTACGCGGGGCAGCCAGGTCCCCCTCACCGCAGCTGCAGCGCAAACCTCACGAGATCGACTACGCGACGACCCGGCTTTTGCACCTCGGCTCTCCGCAATCCGAGAGAAAGATGGTTCGATCGATTTCGACGTCGTGCAACAGCGCGCCCGGATGATGGCCACGGCCGTGGTGCGCTTCGTGGTCGAGAGCGGCTCCTCGAGCCTGAACCTCAGACGGCTTGAGCAGGCCACAGCGCGCATGGAGCGTCGGATGGAAACGCAGCAGCGCGCGGAGCAGCCGATGGCCTCCGCCGACACCTTCCATACCCTGGACGCGGGCGACATGGATCAATATCTCGAGCACCTGGATTCAGACGCCCATGAGCGACTGACAAGCGCATACTTGCGCTATCTGCGCGAGCTGGAATCCGAGACGCTCACCGCCCTTGCTCGCCACCTAGAAGGGGCAGGCTACTAGTCGGCAGGCGCGACCGGGGAAATGTGAGCGCCTGTCCTACTCATCCGCAAGCCGCAGCAAATAGGCGCCATAGTCGTTCTTCGCAAACACCGCGGCGCGCGCCAGCAGCGCCTCTCGATCGATCCAGCCGCGCGCGAACGCAATCTCCTCGAGGCTTCCGCTCTGTAAGCCCTGGCGTTTCTCGAGCGTTCGAACGAAATTGCCCGCGTCGAGGAGGCTCTCGTGGGTACCCGTGTCCAGCCACGCGAATCCGCGCCCCATGAATTCAACGCGCAGCGCGCCCTCGTCCAGATAGCGCTCAAGCAAAGTGGTGATCTCGTACTCACCCCGCGCGGATTTTTCGACGCTGCGCGCGCGATGCGGCGCATCGCCGTCGAGGAAATAGAGCCCGGTAACCGCATAGTTCGAGGGCGGATTCGCCGGCTTCTCGATGATCCGCGTCGCGCGGCCCTCACCGTCAAACGCCACGACCCCGTAGCGCTCGGGATCCGCAACGCGATAACCGAACACCGTGCCGCCACCTTCACGCGCACTTGCGCGCTCCAGCATGTCTCCAAGTCCGACGCCGAAGAAAAGGTTGTCGCCCAGCACCATCGCCGAAGGCGCGCCGTCCAGGAACCCCTCGGTCAGCATATACGCCTGCGCCAGGCCTTCGGGCTCAGGCTGGACAACAAACGTGAACGCGACGCCCCACTGGCTGCCGTCACCCAGCAAACGCTGGAACTGGTCCTGATCCTGCGGCGTCGTGATGATCGCAATCTCTCGAATGCCGGCAAGCATGAGCACGGAGAGTGGGTAATAGATCATCGGTTTGTCGTAGATCGGAAGAAGCTGCTTCGACGCGGCCATGGTCACCGGATAGAGGCGCGTCCCTGATCCACCCGCGAGAATGATGCCCTTGCGGTTCATGCCTGTTCCTTACAGTTGACGAGTTCAGCGATCACGACGCGCAAGTCTTGGCGCCAGTCCGGACGCGCGATCCCGAACGTCCGCTGTATGTCTTCGCAGTCAAGCCGCGAATTGAGAGGCCGGGCGGCAGGAGTCGGATACTCGGAGGTCGGGATGCGTTTCACGACCACCTCCGTGGCGCTCTGCTCGAAGATCGCCTCCGCGAAATCGGCCCAGCTCGCATCCGGCGCTCCGGCAAAGTGGTAGATCCCTCCCTCCCCCTCTCCGGCCAGCCGGGCCCGCGCAATGCGCATGCACGCGTCGGCGATCGCGCCGGCCCAGGTTGGCCCACCGATCTGGTCTGCCACGACAGCGAGCGCATCGCGCTCCGCACCCAAACGGAGCATGGTGCGGGCAAAGTTGGACCCCAGCGCAGAAAATACCCAGGACGTGCGCACGATCACGCTGCCGGGGTGCGCTGCCAAGACTCGGCGTTCACCCTCCAGCTTCGTCCGCCCGTAGACAGACCGTGGCTCGACCGGATCGTCCGTGCGCCACGGCTGCATGCCTGATCCAGCGAACACATAGTCCGTGGAAAGATGCACGAAGGGCGTCGCCGAACGCGCGCAGGCTTCGGCAAGTTCGGCCGGCACCTCGGCATTCAGGCGATGAGCTGCGCCCGGCTCAGCCTCGGCCGCGTCGACCGCGGTCCAGGCTGCCGCGTTCACCACGACGTCCGGACGGCGCTCCAGCACCGCCTGCGCACCCGCGCCCGGGTCCATCAGGTCGACATCGCCTCGGCCAAGGGCGGTCGCGTGAACGCCCGCTGGCGCTCGCCTGACCAGTTCCCCCGCCACCTGACCGGCTCGCCCGAATACGAGAACCTTCACACGCGGCGTCCGAGCCGCTCGCCCACGCCGGCGCGATCCGCAAGCGCATCCAGCCATGCCCGATTGTCCAGATACCAATCTACCGTGAGGGCCAGACCCTCCTCGACCGTGACTGAAGGACGCCAGTCGAGCTCGGTGCGAATTCGGTCTGGATTGATCGCATAGCGCAGATCGTGCCCGGGGCGATCCTCGACGAACCTGATCAGCCCCGCATGAGGGGCAGCGTCGGGCCGCCGCGCGTCCATGATGCGGCAGATCTCCTGCACAAGATCGATATTCCGAACCTCGTTCTCTCCGCCGATGTTGTAGGTCCGGCCGACTGCGCCACGCTCCAAAACGGTCAGGAGCGCGTCAGCGTGATCGTCCACGTAGAGCCAATCCCGTACGTTCTCACCGGCTCCGTAGACGGGAATTTCCTCGCCGGCGAGGGCGCGGAGAATAACCACCGGAACGAGCTTCTCCGGAAACTGATAAGGCCCGTAGTTGTTGGAACAGTTCGTGACCACCACGGGCAGTCCGAACGTCTCCTGCCACGCCCGGACCAGATGATCCGAGGAGGCCTTCGATGCGGAGTACGGGCTGCTCGGCGCATAGGGCGTCGTTTCCGTGAACTGCCCGTCAGCGCCAAGCGAGCCGTAGACTTCATCAGTGGACACATGGTGGAAACGGAACGCGTCCGGCGCAGCATCCGCCGCGAGATACGCGCGCGCCGCCTCGAGCAGCGTGTAGGTGCCGATGATATTCGTCTCCACGAACTCGCGCGGACCATCGATGGAGCGATCCACGTGGCTTTCCGCTGCAAGGTGCATGACCGCGTCCGGCCGAAACTGATCGAACGCACCCCGCATCGCTTCGGCGTCGCGGATATCAGCCTGCAGGAAGTGATACCGAGGGCTGCCCTCGATGGATGCCAGGTTCTCGGGGCATGCTGCGTAGGTCAGGACGTCGACGTTGAGGACTTCATAGCCTCGTTCGATCGCCGTACGGACCACGGAGGAGCCGATGAACCCGGCGCCGCCAGTGACGATGAGCCTTCTTCTCACGCGTATTCCTCAATCGTGAAGGGGTTGTCCAACTCAGAGAGCAGTGGCGCGGCGGCATCCTTTTCTGACAGTACGGGGGCTCTGCCGCCCAGGCGCCAGTCAATCGCAAGCGACGCATCGTTCCAGCGCACACATCCATCATGTTCGGCCGAATAGAACGCTGTGCACTTGTAGAGAATCTCGGTGTCCGCCTCCAGCGTCACGAAACCGTGCAGAAAGCCTGCGGGCACGTAGAGTTGCTCACCGCCCTCGGCGGACAGCTCTGCGCTGAACGACTGCCCATAGCTGGTGCTGCCCGCACGGATATCGACGACCACGTCCAGCAAGCGACCTCGGCCACAGCGGACGAGCTTCGCCTGCGCGAACGGCGGCCGCTGGAAGTGCAGCCCACGGAGCGTTCCGATCTCTCGGGAGAGGGACTGATTATCCTGAACGAACACAGCATCTACCCCCGCCGCGGCGAAGGTCCGTGCGTTCCAGGTCTCGCTGAAGAAGCCTCGGTGATCGCCGAAGCGCGGAGGTTTGAACACGCGCACGCCTGCCAGCGGCGCTTCCTGCACTTCCATTGGTGTCTCCCGCCCGGATAGTGCGAATTGCAAAGCTGCGGTTCCAGCGGCAGTCGCCAGCGACCGGTACAAACGAGCATGCATCGCCCGTGCCATACGCATCGACGTGAGCGCTGGGCAACGCGGGTGAAAGCAGCCCGGAACCTCACCCGTTCCGCGCTTCCTCCCGTTAGTTTAATCATCATCTACAGCCGCCAGGTGTTCGGGCGCGCCAACCGCTTCGAGGCATGACGGGCCCTTGTAGCGGGCATTGTTCATCCGCGATGAGATCGGGACTACCGCGAGCGGCCGGGTGATGCGCGAACGACACAATGCGAGCAGGTCCGCCTGATCCGCGTCTCGATCCAGCCAGTGCGCAGCCTCTGCGTTCGTGAGCATGACCGGCTGGCGAGCGTGGAGCCAGGACAGCGATTCGTGAGCAGCGGTGGTCACTACGGTGAAGCTTTCCAGCGTGCGGCCCTCGCCCTGCCAGCGATCCCAGAGACCGGCGAGCAGGAGCCCTGCTTCAGCGTCATCTGCAACAACATAGCGAGGCTGCTTGCCACCCTTCGCGTCCTTGACCCATTCATAGAAACCGCTCACCGGAACGACGCAGCGACGACGCAGGAATGGACTGCGATACGCATTTGAGGTCGCCATTTTCTCCGAGCGTGCGTTGAAGGTCGCATAGTTCACCTGAGCGGTCTTCGACCAGTGCGGTACGAGCCACCACTGCATCTCAGCGAGGCGGCGATCGCCATCCTCGGCGGCAATTAGGGGCACGGTCTCGGTCGGCGCTACGTTCAGTCGGTCCTCGCCCGGAAAGACCTCTCCGACCAACGCCATGAACAGGCGCGTTAGCGGGTCCGCTGTCATGTTGAACCGGCCGCACATAGCGATCTCCAGAGGTCGAATCATCAATCTGCCACCTCGAGGCGCCATGCGCAGCCCCGGGCAGCACGATCCGCCCCCTTTCAGCTACCCGGCCGGATCGGAGCGCCAAGGCGAGGCGGACCGTGGGGGCCGTCACAAGGCGCTTACCTCCATGGCAGGCGACTTCATCGTCTCGGCCGCGCGTACCGTCGATGGTCCGTTCCGCCGGCGTTGTCCCTTGCAAGCGTGTCGTTCGCACTCATGCCGAGTCAGTGCTCGTCGAGGAGGGCAACCTGTCTTGCTTGGCTCTGGTCGACGAACAGCTCGCGAACAGCTCGCGAATAGCTTGCGAATAGCTCGCGAATAGCTCGCGAACATCGCAGGCAACATCGCGCGCAAGATCGAATCGTCATGCCGCTTGCCCGCGTCCGTTCCGGCCACCTGGATCGATCGTCTGAACGGCTCCCCGCGGCACGCTTTGAACTTCTCGGAACTGGCAGTGATGAACTGCGTCATCGCCGCAGACACGCACGTGACAGTCATTCGGTTCACTGATGCAGAGACGGGGGCAGAAGAACAAGACGATCGATCGGAGCCCCGTCGTTGCCTTCGCTTTGCGCAGGCAGCCGCGAAGACTGACCGCTGTTCGAGTCGGCAAGAACCGCGTTATGCGCCAAGATCACCCTGGTGAGTGACGTGAAGCCGACGACGGCGACCGTCGCGATCCGCGCATCGGAGCAATCACTGTGATCTCGCGCCTTGCCGCCATGCCATGGCGCATCAGCCGCTCTGATGGTGAGCAAAGACGACCCACGGCACTCGGCATCGATCCGCTCGCGAGCATTCCCCGCTCGGCGATCGTCGACGCCGTAGCCACTCTCGCGCATGCCCCGCGCAAACTTGAGAAGACGATGGGAGCACAAACACCGTGCGCAAGCGTCGAAATCGCCGAAATCACGATCATCGAGCGACTGCGCAGCCATTGCCCCGGGACCCGCGGGGGAGGATCAAAGTCCACCATCGAACCTCCAAAAGGCCATAAGTGGATCGTCAAGCGTTATGAGCAACCGTTCGTCGGAACACCCTTTCGTCAGGAGCTGATCAGGTAGAGTTCGAAGTCCGCAGTGGACTGCTGTGGAAGAAACGGCGGGCGACCCGCGAACGAAATAGCTGTGAGGATTTGGATTTGGATCTGCAAACCGGCGTCGTGAAGTGGTTCAACGACGAAAAGGGCTACGGCTTCATTCAGCGTGAAGGCGACAAGGACGTTTTCGTACACTTCAGTGCGATCAACGGAACAGGACGGCGAACCCTGGTCGAAGGCCAGCAGGTTACGTTCGAAGTGACGACGGGACAGAAAGGTCCGCAAGCGGCCAACGTCACCGTCAGCTGAGCTGCGCAAGCACTCTTTGCGCCCCTGCCCTGGCGGGGGCAGCTTCTCGTTTCATTCGCCCGGCAGACGTTCGCGCGCCAGCAATGGCACGTGCGCGTTCCCACGTGCTTCGACTGTCGGCGGTGTGCGCCTGCGCGCTCGTACCAGTGCGGACCAGGGCCCAGGCTCTGTCTTTGGCGTGACCCGCCTCGCTGCATGAGCGGCGGCTCGGCCCAACCGGCTCAGCCCAACGGCTGATACGGCCTGCGCCAAGCATCAACACCCAGGTTTCACCGCGGTCGCGCCGATAGAGATTCCCCGCGCGCGGCAGCCCGGCTCGAGAATTGTGCGATCCTCGAGCGCATCGGGCGCCGACGAGGACAATGCGCACCATGGCTCAAGCGTTCACCCTGACTTCTGTCGTCGACGGCTTGGAACTTGCGGGCTGGTGCTGGCCGCCCGTCAAGGATGCCCGCGCTAACGTCATCATCGCGCACGGCGCAGCCGAACACGCACGACGCTACGACGAATTCGCTGATACGCTCGCGCGCCGTGCGATTGCCGTGTGGGCCATCGATCATCGCGGCCATGGCGCGAGCGCCGAAAACGCGCTCGGCTCCTTCGGCACGGGTGGCTGGGAAGCGCTCGTGGCAGATCTCAACCAACTGACCAGCCATGCCTGTGAGCGCCATCCGGGTGCGCCCACGATCCTGTTTGGGCATTCCATGGGCTCGCTTGCTGCCCAGCAGATCATGCTGGATCGTTCACGCACTCTAGATGGCGTCGTGCTTTCCGGGACAACCTGCTTCGACGCGCTTGCCGACGCCGCACTCGAGGGAGGACTCGAGCACTTCAACGCCCCCTTCGAGGCCGAGGGCGAAGGTCGAACGGGCTTCGAGTGGCTATCCCGAGACCCCGCGCGCGTAGACGCCTATGTCGCAGACCCGCGCTGCGGATTCGATCTGGCAGAGGATGCAGTACTCGGGATGTTCACGGCAGCAGCGAAGCTCGCGGATCCGGACGCCCTGCGCCGGATCCGTGCTGATCTGCCCGTGATGGTTGTTGCGGGTGACGCGGATCCGCTCAACGCGGACTGGACACTGATCGAGGAGCTTGTGACGCGCCTGCGCGGTGCAGGGCTCACCGAGATCATCGTCGAGCGGCGCGCAGGCGCGCGCCATGAGCCGCTCAATGAGATCGATCGGGCCGAGGTCCTTGAGCTGCTCGTCAACTGGATCGAGTGGGCCGTCTCACGCTATTGAATCCGACGCGGGGTAGAACGGCGACGGCGATCACCGCCGCGCAGCGGCCGCGACCGCCTGCTGTGCGGAACTCCGATCCTCGAGGATGCAAGCGGTCATCGCGCTGGTCTTTGAACACGGTCAACACGATCGCGCCCATCAGGATCTCGCTGCAGGCACGGCCTCCTCGCGAGGTTCTCTAGGCAGCGCCCAGCTCCAGAGTTCCGCATCGCGGATCGGCAGCAGCATGAACCAGTGCTCAAGTACGGCCAGCGCGAGCAGTACACCGAGCGTTAAACCCGTAACCTGCTCGACTGCCGCCGCAGCGCTGAAACCATGATCGAGGAGGAGCGCTGCCGCAAAGGTGCCCGCGGTCACCGACACGGGAAACAGCAGATTGAGCGACCGCCTCGCCATGTAGGTCTCGAGAAATCGGAGATGAGGCGGAAAGAACTCGACGTTCACGCGCGGGACACCAAGAAAGAGATTCAGCTTCGCGCTCCAGCGCATGAGCCAGAGGATAGTGAAGGTCCAGGCACCCACGGCGTTCTCCGCCCCTGCACACAGCCAAAGCAGCAGGGATCCCGAGGCAACGACGGATAGCTCGTGATACAGGCTCGTGCCGATCCCCAAAAGAAACCTGCGCCCTTCTGTCGCGTCGCTGGGGCAGGGGCGCTGCCAGCGTGCAGGCCCCGTGATGAGGCCCGTCAGATAGCTGAGTTCGATCCAACCCCACAGCACCAGCCCACACGTAAAGGATATGAATGCGCCTGATGCGGTCGCTTGTTCTCGCGCCAGCGTCATGCCCGTCAGCGCGAGCACGGCCAGCACTCCGCCGGGCAACAGAGCGCGTCGGCCGAGCCCGCCTCGTGTCGCCAAATAGAGGATGAGCGCGGTGCTGCCCCACCAGAAAAGCAGCGTCGCAAGCAGCGGTGCGCCGACGAGTACCATGCCTGCTTACCGCTGCAGCATCATCAGGCCTCGCCGTTTCTCGCCAGACGCATCCCCTCACTGCTCCGAAGATCAATCGGCCCGTCGACAAGCCGCGTGAATGACAGCACCTGGGACGGGCCAAAGGCATTCAGAACCATTGCCTGCCCGGTTGCCGGATCCTCCAGAGTGACCCGACCACCCCGCCACCGCACGACATGAAAAGGCTGCTCGGATCCCAGGCCGTGGAGACGTCGCTGGCGAACAAGGGCTCGCAGGGAACCACGGACAAATGCCCCCTCGCCCGATTCGATGATTGCAATCTGTTCACCCTCGCGGAGTACGACCACCGAACCATTTGCGCCATCCTCGAATCGGAGCGCGTGGACCTCCTCCACGCCGCCACGGTCCGAGAGCAATGATGGCGTCGGGTTGAACACTCCCCAAACCGCGGCAAGCAGACTCGCCACGATCATGGAGACGCCTAACGAAATGAAGCGCTGATCGATCAGGGGGAGGTTGTCGCTCTCCTTCATCTCGCCTTCCATGAATCGGCCCATCAATTAGTCCCCGCAAAGGCCGGCGTCATGCCACCGGCTGTGTCAGAAGCAGCGTGCTCCACCCGCGGACCCGCGACCTCGGAAGCACTGCGGCGCAGCTCGCGCGCGAGCAGTGAAGCAACCAGATTCGCCTCCGGAATCGCTCTCAGCATCGGCTGAGGACGCAGGACATGCCAGGGCCGGGTATTTGGCCAGAGCATCAGCCACGAGAAATCGTGGTCCGGATTGAGCCTCAGGACCACGTCACCGCTGCCGTCGCCACCGGAGCGCAGGGCTGCGCCATCGATCAACGAAAACGGAATCGTCATGGCGATGGTCACCAGCACGCCCGATCGGATCACGACTCGCTCGCTCGTGAGCGTGTAGACCGTTCCAAGCCCGTAGCCGAGCGCAATGCACCAGAGCGTCGCCACCGCGAGCGTTGCCGGCAGCGCGATGAACGCCGCCGCGATCGCAGCATCCGCCAGCCCCTGCCCCTCATACAGCGCGCTGCCACCTCGCCACAACGCGACGAGGAGGAAGTAGAACGCGACCTCGCGGATGCGGAAAGCGGAAAGCGCAAGACGCCAGGAATCGGGCGACCCCTGCCATAAGAGTCGCTCGCCCTGCGGCAGTTCAGCAGGCAGACCGTTGACAGGCTCTTCGTCGCTGAACGGCGCCATCGTCATAGCGCAGGCTCCGCCCGGCGCGCATCCGCGTACAGATATCCGCCGCCGTAGTAACCGCAAATCTTGTCTTCTTCGAGCAGCGTGACCACGTCCGGATTCGCGAGTTCCGGCACATCGGCGAAGTGCCTCCCGTGCACCGACACAACCAGCACAGGATCGTCGGCTTTCTTGATCTGGGTGAAGTTCACCGGCAGCAGCGCGCGCGCGCCCGTGACGGGAGTACCGTCCTCCGCTTGCTCACCCGTGTACTTCTCGAACTCGTAATAGCGCAGGATATGCTCCGAGAGATCGACCCAGACGTCCACGATCTTGCCGCCTGCGACGCCGTCTGCTCCGACCACTTCCTTGCCACGCGGATCGGGGTCCCGACTGGCCACGTTGAAGTCCGTGGCGACGCGCAAGGGCACGAGGCGCTGAGAGCCATCAAACATCGCGTCCGGAACATCTGCTCGATTCGCCCACGCCCCCGGCCCCAGGCCCGCACCCATTCCGTCGCCGTCCGGGATATACCCAGAACCGGGATACGGCGTCTGTCGCTTCGCATTCAGCGGCGGCTCCTCGTGATCACCCGGCGAAACCAGCGTGCGGCCATCGGGCATGACGTAGGTCTTCGGCTTCGGTAGACCACCGAGGCCGGACTTGCTGGCGCTGCCGAGGTCGGCCTCCAGCGGGAAGCCCTCACGATGGCTCTCCTTGTTGAGCCAGTACACGAGGTAGAAGAATGCCCCCCAGAACAGATAAAGCAGGATCTGAGTGGCGTCGATGTAGGGTCCCATGTTCCCCATTTCCATTGCGCGTTCCTCCGATGATCGACCGCCGGTCGTTCGCTTAGCCCGGCATCTCGGCCAGGCCGAGAGTCCCATGCGTGCGTGCCCGCGCGTGCGGCACGTGTGAAACGAGCGGCCCAAGCGCCACGAGCGTGGCGAAGAGCAGCAGAATCTCCAGGTGATAGACGGCGCCGTAGCCAGCGCCGACGTCGGTGAGCGCAGGGCCGAGACGACCCTCGGTCGCAAAAGCGGCCACGAGGTCTCGCAAGCCTCCGCCGATCGCGATTCCAAGCCCAAGCGAGGTGGCTTGAACCGCACCCCAGACGCCGAGCGCGAGGCCAGAGGCCCCTTCTTCGGCAAGATCCATGGCAGCGGTGAGCATGCCCACGGCAAAGAGTCCGCCGCCGAAACCGATCAGGAGGGTCCCGATGCGAAACAGCACGGTGGAGCCCAGCGGATTCGAGAAGATCACGGCGGAGAAAGCTACGACGCCGATCATCGTGCCCATCGCCGCGAGCCGATGAGGGTCCTCGCCACGCCGCAGACGGCGGGAAGCCAACAGGAACGCACCGACCGTTCCACCTGCAAGCAGCGCCGTGAGCAACGTGGTCGCGCTCACGCTGAGGCCGAGCACCTCGCCACCATAGGGCTCGAGCAGCACGTCCTGCATGCCGAAGGCAGCTGTTCCAAGGCCCAGGGCAACGAGAAGGCGTCCGACTCTGCCGCCCCCAAGGAAACTGCGCCACGCCTCACCGAACGGCGGTCGAGGGCGCGTCTGGTCGGCAAACTTGTCGTTCCGAGGCTCCTGCTTCCAGACCGCAATGACGTTCAGCACGAGTGCCACCACGGCCGAGCCCTGGATCACCTGGATCAGGCGCACCTTGCCGAAGTTCTCCAGGAGCGCTCCGAATGCGAGCGCCGAGGCGATCATGCCGACAAGAAGCATTACGTAGAGGAAGGCGACAACGCGCGGACGCGTTTCGGGCGTAGCAAGGTCATTCGCAAGAGCCAGCCCCGCCGTCTGAGTTATGTGGAACCCAGCTCCGACCGCGAGAAACGCGACGGCTGCCGCCGCCTGCCCAAGCCACTCCGGCCCCCTCGAGTCACCGGACAACAGGATGATCGCGAAGGGCATCACAGCCAGGCCGCCCCACAGCAGCATCGTGCCCATGAACATGTACGGGATGCGACGCAGCCCGAACGCAGAAACGTGGTTGTCAGAACGATGTCCAACGAGCGCACGCAACGGTGCGAAAAGCAGCGGCAGGGAGATCATCGCCGCGACGAGCGTGGTCGAAACGCCGAGCTCGACGATCATCACGCGATTGAGCGTGCCGTTCAGCAGCACCATTGCCATGCCGACGCTGAGCTGAAAGGCAGAAAGCCGAATGAGGCGCCCGAGCGGAAGCGAGACCGACGCGGCGTCCGCGAACGGCAACCAGTTGGAACCAAGCTTGTTCCAGAACTGTGTGATCGCTTGCTCGGGCGTGGTGCTCATCGCTACGCACTCGCCTCGCGCCGAAGGCAAACCGCCTCGGACGTGTAGAAGCCAGAATGAACGCGCTCGTTGGACTCCCAGGACCAGTCAGCGAAGGATTCGCTGGCATCGATGAGGGCGGCGAGCCTCGCACCACGCACTGGCACGATCGAAGGCGCCCGATCGTTTCGCGGAAACAGTCTGCCGACCGCATGCATAAGCTCAAGCAGTGGCGACGAGGGCGCAAACGTGAATGCAATGGAGCGCCGCGTGCGCTTTGCCAGCCCCGAGAGCACGGCAATCGCATCCTCGGACTCGTAGTGAATCAGCGAGTCCATGGCAACGACGTGATCGAAGTCTCCGTGCAGCGGATCAAGCATATCGCCAGGGAGAAAACGCACCGATCCGCGCAGCACGATGCCCTCGGCACGCTCGGCGGCGAGGTCGACGAGCGACGGCGAAAGATCAACGGCGACAACATCGGCCCCGCGCGCGGCAAGTTCGAGCGCGAGCGCACCAGTCCCGCACCCTGCATCGAGGATGCGCTGACCGGCGAGGTCGTCTGGTAACCAAGTCGACAGGCGAGTCCGCATGCGGTCACGCCCGGCTCTAACCGTCGCGCGTATGCCGGAGACCGGCGCATCGGAGGTCAGCGCCTTCCAAGCATCGACCGCGGTTCGGTCGAAGTAGTCTTCGATCTCTCCGCGGCGTTCGGGGTAGCTCAAAGTCGGCACGGCGCGAGCCTCAGTCGAAGCCGAGGAGATCGAAGATCTCCCGGTCCTTCAGAGACTGCGCCTCGATGGGTTCGGCCCCGGCCTCGAGATCATCCCAGAGCGATTGCGCGATCCGCAGGTATTCCGCCTGAACGGCCGCAATAGCTGGGTCTTCCGCATCCATCTCGAAGAGCGTGCACTTCGACAATCGCGAGCGCCGAATCGCATCAACATCGCGGAAGTGGCCAATCGTCTTAAGGCCTGAGCAGGCGTTGAACTTCTCAATCTGGTCCGTGTCCGCGCTTCGATTGGCAATCGCACCACCGATGCGGACCTTGTAGTTCTTCGCCTTCGCGTTGATCGCCTGCACGATCCGGTTCATGGCGAAGATCGAATCGAAGTCGTTTGCAGTGACGATCAGCGAACGGTGTGCGTGCTGGAGCGGCGCCGCGAATCCGCCGCAAACGACATCCCCCAGAACGTCGAAGATGACGACGTCGGTATCGTCCAGCAGGTGATGCTCCTTGAGGAGCTTGACCGTCTGACCGACGACGTAGCCGCCGCAACCCGTGCCGGCGGGTGGTCCACCCGCCTCCACGCACATGACGCCGTTGTAGCCTTCCCAGACGAAGTCTTCGACGCGGAGTTCTTCACTGTGAAAGTCGACCTCCTCCATCACGTCAATGACCGTGGGCATGAGCCGCTTGGTCAACGTGAAAGTGGAGTCGTGCTTCGGATCGCAACCGATTTGCAACACGCGGTGTCCGAGCTTCGAAAACGCGACCGAAAGATTGGATGAGGTGGTGCTTTTCCCGATTCCGCCCTTTCCATAGACGGCGAAAACCTTCGCACCCTCAATTGCGACGTTGGGATCCTGATGCACCTGCAGACTACCGGGCCCATCAGGCCGGATCTCGTGCACGGGTATAGAGCTCAGTGACACGTGGCCTCCGCTTCAGTTGTCGAGCGCACCCCGATCATGCGAGTGCGATCTCGCCGCGCACAGCGGCATGGGTCGACGTATCCGCCGGTGCTTCACTGGCACCGACGACCCCCTCGAGTCGATCCTCGAGTTCTTCACAGGCATCGCGGAGCGCATCGAGCATCTCCGCATCAGGTGACCAGTAATTGCGTTCCGAGGCCTCTACAAGGCGCTCGGCGAGCTTCAGAGATGCCGTCGGATTGAGCGCCGAGATCCGCTCTCGCATGGCGTCGTCGAGCACGAAGGTCTCGCTCAAACGCCCATAGACCCATGCGTCGACCTGTCCGGTCGTCGCGGACCAGCCGAGCGTATTCGTGACTTGCGCCTCAATCTGACGGACACCCTCGTAGCCGTGCTCGAGCATCGCCTCATACCAGCGCGGATTGAGCGCCCGCGTCCGGGTTTCGAGTGCGACCTGCTCCGAGAGCGTGCGCACTCGGTCTTCACCGCGCGTCTGATCACCAATGTAGACAGGCACGTCTTCACGCCCGCTTGCCTGCTGCGCGGCGAGACTGATGCCGCCGAGCGTATCGAAGTAGTGATCGATCGTGGTCACGCCAAGGTCGACCGACTCGAGGTTCTGATAGGCAAGATCGACGCCCGAAAGGATCGAGCCGAGCAATTCGGGCTGCGCGGCTGCCTGACCGTCCGCGCCGTAGGCAAAACACTTCCGTTTCGTGTACGCGTCCGCGAGTTCCTCCGCCTCACCCCAGGCACCGGACTCCAGAAGCAGGTTGACGTTGGCGCCATAGGCGCCATCCGCGTTCGAGAACACCCGCAGCGCGGCCGTGGCCAGATCACACTCGTGCTCGGCAGCGAAGGCGAGCGCATGCCGGCGCACGGCATTCTTCTCCAGCGGCTCATCCGCTTCCGCCGCGAGCAGGGCGGCCTCGGCGAGCAGCCGTGTCTGCAGAGGCAGCAGATCCCTGAAGATTCCGGAGGTCGTCATGACCACGTCCACGCGCGGCCGGCCGAGCACCTCAAGCGGCACCAGCTCCGCACCGGAAAGGCGGCCATAGGCGTCAAAGCGGGGGCGAGCGCCGATAAGCGCGAGGGCCTGACCGATCGGCCCGCCTTCATTCTTCAGGTTGTCTGTCCCCCAGAGCACGAGCGCGACCGTTTCCGGCGCTGCGCCGCCGTCCTCCCGGAACCGCTCGATCAGCTGCGCTGCCTGGCGTGCGCCGCTGGCCAGCGCGTGCGCGCTCGGAATCCGGAAAGGATCGAAACCGTGCACGTTGCGGCCTGTGGGCAGCACATCAGGCGTGCGCAGCAGATCGCCGCCCGGAGCCGGCGCCACGAAGCGGGCATCAAGGGCATGCACGAGCCCGGGTAATTCGTGGTCCTCTCCGAGCAAACGGGCCGTGCGCACAAGAGCCGGCAGCGCAGCATCCGCCTCGGCCGGAAGGTGCGGCCAGGCCGCCCGGACGTCCACCTCGTCTGCACCCCTCAGGAGGGCGGCGAGCGCCTGCTCAGGCACACCAGCTGGGGCAGATGCTTCTGCCAGGAGCCCGAGCAACTCGCTGCGCGCCGCCTCGGCCGGCGGCTTCCCGATCACGTGAAGGCCCTCGGGGATCAGCGTTTGCTCGATCTCCAGGATCTCGTGACGCAGAGCGTCGATTTCCCGCTCGCGCTGATCTGCATGCCAGCTCGCGCCCTCGTCTCGCAGCGTCGCGGTCACGGCCTGCGCCTGAATAAGCGCTCCGAGCTCGCTGCGTTCAGAGCCCTCCTCAAGGCCACGCCAGCGATCGATGGATGCCCGCAGATCGAGAAGATCACGATAGAGGCCCGAGCGGGTCACGGGGGGCGTCAGATAGCTGATCAACGTCGCGGCGGAGCGACGCTTCGCGATCGCTGCCTCAGAGGGATTGTTCGAGGCATAGAGGTAGAAATTCGGAGCATCACCGATGAGACGGTCGGGCCAGCAGTCAGCAGAGAGACCGACCTGCTTGCCGGGCATGAATTCGAGCGCACCGTGCGTTCCGAAATGCAGGAGCGCATGCGCGTCGAAATCCTCGCGCAAGTAGCGGTAGAAGGCCGAGAAGGCGTGCGTCGGTGCAAAGCCATGCTCGAATAGCAGGCGCATCGGATCGCCTTCGTAACCGAAGCTCGGCTGTACCGCGACGACGACGTTGCCGAAGCGCGCGCCCAGCACGTGCAGATGATGGCCGTCCGTCAGATCGCGCCCGGGAGCAGGTCCCCATTGCGCCTCGATGGCCTCGAGGTGAACCTCACGCGCGACATGATCATCGACGCTGATCTGCGCGAGCACGTTGGCATCAGTGCCGTACCGTGCCGCATTGCCCTCAAGAATCGCTTTGCGAACCGCTTCGACGTCATCGGGCACCTCGACGTCATAGCCCTCCTGCGAAAGATGGCGAAGGGTATTGAGCAGAGACTCGAAAACGCCCAGGTAGGCGGCTGTACCCGTAGCCCCGGACCCGGGTGGAAAATTGAAGATGACAATCCCGATACGGCGCTCGTGGCGCTCGCTCGCGCGCAGATGCACAAGCTTCGCAACGCGGCGCGCGAGCATCTCGGCCCGCTCCTCCTGCGCCGCCATGTCCCGATCCTCATCGAGCGCCCCGCCAGTTCGGCCGCCGAACACCATGGGGCCCGTTGCGCCATCAAGTTCGGGAATCGCCACCATCATGGTCGCTTCTACCGGCGACAGGCCACGTTCGGACGCCTGCCAGTCGTCCATGCTCTGAAACTCGAGCGCGTGTGCCGCCACATAGGGCACGTCCAGGAGAGCAAGCAGTTCTGCGGCCGCATCGGAATCGTTGTAGGCCGGTCCCCCAACCAGCGAGAAGCCCGTAAGCGAAACGAGCGCATCGATGCTCGCGTTGCCGTTTTCGTCGCGGCAGAAGGCGTCAATGGCGGGGCGAGCGTCGAGGCCGCTTGCGAACATCGGCACAACGTTCATGCCGCGATCCTCCAGGGCAGCGATGACCGCGTCGTAATGCGCCGTGTTACCGGCGAGCAGATAGGAGCGCATCAACAACAGCCCAACGCGCGGGCCACCGCCGCCTCTACGAGCACCGGGCAGGCATTCAGCCTCGGCTCCGATGCGGCGTTGCATGCGCGGGTGATAGACGCCCGTTTCCGGGTAATCGATCGGCGGACGCGAGCTGATCGATCCCCGAAGCGCCCTGCGCGGACCATCGGCATAGCGCGATGCCAGGAAGCGCACCATCTGCCCCAGATTTTCTTCTGAGCCTGCAAGCCAGTACTGCAGGGTGAGGAACCATGCCCGAACGTCCTGCGCCTTTCCCGGGATGAAGCGAAGAATCTGCGGCAGGCGCTTGAGCATCGCGACCTGCTGCGCACCGGCGCTGGCACTCTGTCCAGGTTTCGGCTTCGGGCGCAGCTTCTTCAGGAAACCGAGCGCCCCCCCGGCTTCGCTATCCATAGTGAAGCCGCCCATACGGGTCAGCTGCATGACGCGAGGCGCAGACATGCAGCAGACCATCGCGTCGCAGGCTTCCCGCCGCGCAGTCAGCGCCGAAATGACCGCATCAATGTGCGGGTCCATGAAGAGCATGGTGCAGACAATCAGGTCCGCATCCGCAATATCCTCATGACAGCGCGCGAGCGCCGCCGCATCGTCGAAAGAGCTGGCCGCATGCTGCGTGACCGTCACGGGAACGCGCTCCCGCGCGAGCGCCGCATTCGTTCGCTGAGTCGCGCCCGCAAGATGGTCGTCGAGCGTGACGATCACCATCTTCACCGTGGCCTCCGAGCGGCGGTGACCGCTCGCAGAGGCGCCGGATTCGGCCCTCGACCGGTGGCGTGGGCGATCAGCGGGCGAAGTGCGCTTTGGCATCGTAAAGCGTCTCCACACTGATCGACTGCAGACCGCGTTCGCGGGCGAAGGCCTCGGTGTTCCGGCGCGCCTTGCCGCGCACGAAGAAGGGAATCTTGCGAAGTTCGCGCTCGGCGTCGAGATCCCAGACCGACGCACCCTCGCTCGCGTCCCGAGCTTCCGGCAGCGTCCTTTCCGCCTGCTCTTCGGCGCGCGGCCCGCCACCGAGATGCGATGGCGTCGCGTCATCCGCGAACTCGAAATCGTCGCGGAACATACCGAGAAGGTGCTCCTCAAGACCCATCATCAGCGGGTGCACCCAGGTGTCGAAGATGACGTTAGCGCCTTCAAATCCCATCTGCGGCGAATAGCGTGCAGGGAAGTCCTCCACGTGCACGGGCGAGGAGATGACGGCGCAGGGAATACCCAGCCGCTTCGCAACATGGCGTTCCATCTGCGTGCCTAGGACAAGCTCTGGCTGCGCCTCGCTGATCGCCGCCTCCACCGCGAGGTAGTCATCGGAGATCACTGCCTCAAGGCCGAGCGCCTTGGCCGCCCCGCGCACGTCGCGGGCGAGCTCACGGCTGTAGGTCCCGAGCCCGACCACTTCGAACCCGAGTTCTTCGCTCGCGATGCGCGCGGCCGCAAGCGCGTGCGTGCCGTCCGCAAAGACGAACACGCGCTTGCCCGTGAGATAGTTGGAGTCCACCGACTGCGAGTACCAGGGCAATCGCGAATTCTGCTCGGCGAGCGCGAGATCAGGGGACACCCCCGCGAGCGCTGCGACTTCGCGAATGAAATCGCGCGTTGCGCCGATCCCGATCGGAACGGTGCGCACCATCGGCTGGCCGAATTCGCGCTCCAGCCAGCGCCCAGCGCTCTCTGCGATCTCGGGATAGAGCACGACGTTGAAATCGGCATCGCCGATTCGGGCAATGTCATGCGGGGACGCACCCATTGGCGCAACAAGAGCCACGTCGATACCGAGAAGGTCCAGCAGGCGCCGCACCTCGACGACATCGTCTCTGTTTCGAAACCCGAGCGAAGTCGGGCCAAGCAGATTACAGACAGGACGGGCCCCTTCACCGCGCGGTTTCCGCTCCCGGCGGGCGAGCCCGCGCACGACCCGATAGAAGGTCTCCGCCGCGCCCCAGTTCTCTTTCTTCTGATACGCCGGCAGCTCGAGTGGAATGCTCGGTATGGGCAGGCCCAGCGCGGCGGCAAGGCCACCTGGATCGTCCTGAATCAGTTCTGCGGTGCAAGATGCACCGACCAGCATCGCCTGCGGCTGGAAGCGCTCGTAGGCGTCGAGGGCCGCAGTCTTGAAGAGCTCCGCCGTATCGCCCCCCAGATCGCGCGCCTGGAAGGTGGTATAGGTCACGGGCGGCCGAGCGCGATTGCGCTCGATCATCGTGAACAGCAAGTCCGCATAGGTGTCCCCCTGCGGCGCATGGAGCACGTAGTGGACGTCTCGCATCGAATTGGCAACGCGCATGGCCCCAACATGCGGTGGCCCCTCGTAGGTCCAGAGCGTCAATTGCATGGCGCAAGACCTCCGATGCGCGCACGCCGATCGAGCGGCCGGGCAAAGAGTTCAGCCAGATCGGCAGCCTGATCGAAGCCCTGGATAGGCGTGAAGACGAGCTCGATGGACCACTTTGTCGCGTAACCTTCGGCTTCGAATGGATTGGCCAGCCCAAGTCCACAGACGATCAGGTCCGGCGCGAAGTTGCGGCACCGATCCAATTGGCGTTCAACGTCCTGGCCCTCCGACAGAGCCACCTCATCGCCGAGGAGCTTGAGCTCCTCCGCCATCAGCGTTCGATTCAGATACGGCGTCCCGATTTCCGTCAGCGATACGCCCAGTTCACGCGAGAGCATGCGCGCGAGCGGAATCTCGAGCTGCGAATCCGGGAAGAAGAAGATCCGCCGTCCCTCGAGGCGCGACCGGATGCGTGCAAGAGCTTCCGTTGCCCGGGTACGCGCGGGCGCCGTGTGTTCCAGAACGCGCTCCTCGCCCACGCCAAAGGCCGATGCACCCGCCATGAGCCACGCGAGCGTGCCTTCTACGCCGAACGGGAACGGCGCCGCGATACGACGAGCGCCGCGGTGCTCGAGCGCGCGGGCAGTTTCTGTAAGGAACGGTTGCGCGAGCAGAAACTGCGTATTCGGCCCGACCGCAGGTAACGCGGATGTCTTCCGCGGCGGCAGGAAATCGACATCGGCAAGACCGAATGCCGCAAATTGACGGCGGAACTGATCCTCGACGACGTCAGCGAGACTCCCCACGACCAGCAGGCGCGGGACGTCATTCGCCGCATGAGGCAATTCGGGAACGAGCGACGCGAGGCAGGTGTCCTCGCCTTCCGTAAAGGTCGTTTCGATGCCACTACCGGAATAGTTCAGTACCCGGACGGCCGGTGCATGCTTCTGCGACAATCGCTCGGCCGCCCGCGACAGATCGAGCTTTATCACCTCGGACGGGCAGGATCCGACCAGGAACAGAGTACGAATATCGCCACGGCGCGCGAGCAACTGCGCGACCACGCGATCGAGCTCCTCGTTCGCATCAGCCAACCCTGCCAGATCACGCTCGTCGATGATCGCCGTGCCGAAGCGAGGCTCCGCGAAGATCATCACGCCCGCTGCGGATTGCAGCAGATGCGCGCAGGTACGCGAACCGACAACGAGGAAGAAAGCGTCCTGCATCTTTCGATGCAGCCAGACGATGCCTGTCAGACCGCAGAACACTTCTCGCTGGCCGCGCTCGCGCAGAAGATCACGCGGCTTCAGTTCCGGCGCCGGAGTCACGCAGCGGACGGAATCATCGACGACCGTCATGCAGCGAGCTCCTGTTGCGAGGTCATGGCAGCGCGCTCCGCCCCCCCCTGCAGCCGCGCAGCGCGCAGCTTGAGCAGGAACTGCGCCGCGTTGACGACGTAGGCTGCGTAAGCGCAAAGCGCAATGACCATCTGCGCGCGCGGCGAAAGCTCAACGATCAGCGCGTAGAGATAAGCGGTGTGCAGTGCGATGACGACGAAGCTGAAAACGTCTTCCCAGAAGAAAGCTGGAGCGAACAGCCAACGGCCAAAGACAACCTTCTCCCAGATCGCCCCCGTGACCATGATCGTGTACAGGATGGCCGTCTTGAGCACGATGGAGCCCGTTGCAAGACCATAGCCCTCGCCCGTAGCCATGAAACGGAGCACAAGCAGAAGCGACGCGAGAAAGACGAGAAACTGGGCAGGGGCAAGCACGCCCTGCACGAGGGTCCAGACAGTGTCGTCACGACGCTGCCGCTCCTCCGCTGTATAGAGCTGTCGCCGAGCTGACGGCCCGGCGCGAGCTTCGCGCCGATCGGGCATAACCCTTTCCCCAACGCTGCACGGGGGCAATATGGGCTTGACCCCGAGTAGTGTCAACCTTGCCTTACGTACCGATCTCATGACACATTGCGCGAACGGGACGACGCCGCGCTGGCGTCTTCGCGAGCGGGACGCGCCTCCTACATGGAGCACTCCAGACACCTCGCAGACAAAAGACACCACCCGGCAGCCTCCGCAGGAGGAGACGTGGCGGAGCATGTGCTGCGCCTCGCGGAAGCACTCCGTTGCGGCGACGCCCGGGCGGCCCGTCAGTGTCTTGAAGCGCGTATGGCACAGGGCACGCAGATCGACACCCTGCTGCGGACCGATCTGATGGGCGCGGCGCGCCTATTGGGAGACTTCTGGAGCGCAGACACAGCCCGCTTCGCCGAGGTTACGCTTGGCGCTGGAATCCTCCAGCGCCTGCATCGCGAGCTGGCCGATCTTGATGCCCTGCCGCCTGCGCCAAGCGACGAGGCAGAGCGCATTCTCCTCAGCCCCGCCCCCGGCGAGGAGCATGACTTCGGCACCTCCCTTGCGGGAACGATCCTCCACCGCGCCGGCTGGGACGTCACGCTCGTGCACACACCGTCCCCCGCCCGCATTCTCGCAAGCGCGGCCGGGGGCTGGTTCGATGTCATCGGACTATCAATTGCCAGCGCACGTCACATCCCGGCGCTGAAGACGCTGATCCCGCAGCTACGCGCCGCGTCCGCAAACCAGCAGGCAGAATTGGTGATCGGCGGATGGCTTGCGCGGACGACGCCCGGGCTTCTTGCCGAAGCGGGAGCCGACCGCATCATCGAGGATATAGAAGCACTGGAAGCGCGCGCACACCACGCCGCCACTTAGCTCGCGCGCCCGGGGAGGCACTCGGTATACGTCAGCGGTCGTCGGAGTCCGAGTTCATAAGCCCGTGCCGACGCAGTTTCACGTACAGACTCTGGCGAGAGAGCCCAAGCATCTCTGCCGCCGATGCACGGTTGTCGCCCGTCAATTCCAGAGCAGCTTCTATGCACAGGCGCTCGATGATGTCACTGGACTCGCGAATGACTTCCTTCAGCGGTACGCGGCCGACAAGCTCCGTCAGATGCTGGATAGACTTCGGCGTCGCGCGCGCAAGGACGGGCTCATTCGGCACCTGCCGTTGAGCAAGATCGCGCACCACGAAACCGAAGTAATGCTCGCCTCCATCGGAAAGCGATGATGCGCTGATCTCGACTTCGGTGTCCGCACCGTACTCGCCCCTCGCACGCGTCACGAAATGACGGAGCGAACCGAACTCGCGAAGGTTCGAAAGGAGGACCTTGACGTCAACGTTCGTACGGCCGAGCCATCGGTTGAGGTGCTCACCGCGCACCTGCTCTTCGCTCGCGAGTTCTAGCAGCTGCAGAAAAGAGCTGTTTGCCGCGGCGATGATGCCTGCGTCATTCGCGATCACGACGCCGTCCGGACCGCCGTCGAGCAGCCCGAGGAATTGCCGGGCGCGCGGGCTCTCGCTTACGGGCGCCTCGACCCCGGCGGGCGTCAGGCGCAGCAGGATCTGCAAGGACGCTTCTGCGTTGAGCAGCGAAGCGGAAAGGGCGACCTCGCGCTCGCCGTACTCAAGCGCCGCGGAGAGGCGCTCGGCACGCCCGCTGCCGCGGAGGGTGATGAGCATCTCCTGGACCGCATCGCGATGGTCGGGATGGAAGCAATCCACGACGCGCTGCCCCACCAGCTCGGCCATACCTTTGGATACGAGCTGCTCTGCAGAATCGTTGGCTTCGACAATCCTGAGATTGTTCGCCTCGACGATCAGCACACCCTCAGAGGCGACCTGGAACAGCAAACGGTAGCGTGTTTCGACCTGGCGCCGCCGCCAATAGTCCTGTTCAAGTGAGCGCTGCGTTTCGACGAGGCGCTGCTGAAGTGCGGCAATCCCATCGAGGTCGCGCCCAACAATAATCGAATGGCCGCCTTGGCCTGCGGGAAATGCGCAGTAGCGCATGGGCCGATCGACGCCATCGACCCCTGGGTGGTTCAGCTCACGCCAGCGAGTAGGCCCGTCTTTAGCTTCGGCGAGAATCTCGTGCGCCTTGTGCTGGGATTCGGGCGTGACGGTGTCGGCGAACGACTTGCCGCTCAACACGCGCAACGACTTTGCGGCAGCCGGCACGTCGGATCCGAAGACGATGTCTTCAACGACCCCCTCGCCGTCGACGAGAAGCGCGACGTCCGAGGCGAGCGAGGCGAGCGTTGCGAGATGCGCCGCGTCGATGCCACGGAGCCCGTCGAGGAGCAATGTGAACCGATCGTCCACGCCGGTTGCGGACCTCCCCTCGCCTGCCGGCTGGAGCGCTGGCGGCCGAGTGTCAGGTTTGATTGACATTGTTTAGGGTCAACTATACCGTGCTTTCCATGCAAGGTCCCTCGGCATCTGCAGCCTTGGAGCTGCTGAAACCCATTACGTGGTTTCCGCCGATGTGGGCCTACGGTTGTGGCGTCGTTTCCAGCGGCGTAGCCCTTGAGGGCCGCGCCCTCGACATCGCACTGGGAATCGCCCTCGCGGGTCCGCTCGTATGTGGCACGAGTCAGGTCGTCAACGATTGGTTCGATCGCCACGTCGACGCGATCAACGAACCCCAACGCCCCATACCCTCGGGCAGAGCCCCGGGTCGAAGCGCGCTTTATATAGGATTTTTCTGGACTTTTCTCTCCCTCTGTATCGGCGCCCTGCTCGGCCCGGTCGTGCTCCTGGCAACGATCTTCGGCCTCGCGCTTGCCTGGGCATACAGCGCGCCGCCGTTCCGCCTCAAACAGGCCAACGGCTGGGCGGGTATCACAGCCGTCGGCCTCTGCTACGAAGGCCTACCGTGGCTAACCGGTGCGGCAGTAATGGTCGCCGCACTACCGAGATTGGAGATCCTCGCCGCGGCGCTGCTGTTCAGCATCGGCGCACTTGGCATCATGATTCTCAACGACTTCAAGGCGCTCGACGGCGACCGGCTTCACGGGGTGCGCTCCGTACCAGTGCTGCTCGGCCCGGCGCGCGCAGCACGCACGGCCTGTGCGCTGATGGTCGCGCCACAGATTCTCGTTACCGTCGCACTTTTCGCGATCGGCCGTCCTCTCTTTGCCCTGGGCGTCGGCGCGGTGGTTCTCGCCCAGTTCGCCTGCATGCCGCGCCTGCTTTCCGATCCCCGCGCGCATGCGCCCTGGTACAACGGCACCGGCGTCAGCCTCTTCGTGTCGGGAATGATGGTGACGGCATACGCACTCCGGGATCTGCCTTGAGGACCGTACGGGAGGTCAATCGCGATGGGCCGTGACAACACCCTTGGCTGGCTCGGCATCGTCCGCCTTGGCCTAGTGCAAACAGCGCTAGGCGCCGTCGTCGTGCTCACCACGTCCACAATCAATCGGGTAATGGTCGTCGAGCTCGCGCTGCCCGCAATGCTGCCCGGCGCGCTCGTCGCCCTGCATTACTTCATTCAGATCATGCGACCACGGCTCGGCTACGGCTCTGATGTGGGCGGCCGGCGCACGCCCTGGATCATCGGCGGCATGATCGCGCTCGCGACCGGAGGCTTCGGCGCCGCGGTCGCAACATCGCTGATGGCGGATTCGATCTGGCTCGGAACATTCGTGGCGACGCTCGCGTTCTTGCTCGTCGGTGTCGGCGTTGGCGCATCGGGCACGTCGCTCCTGGTGCTCCTTGCGAAGCAGACGGCACCTGAGCGCCGGCCCGCAGCAGCAACGATCGTCTGGGTCATGATGATCATCGGCTTCATTCTCACGGCGGGCCTGGCGGGCGCGCTGCTGGATCCGTTCAGCTTCGACCGCCTGCTGGCAATTACTGGCGGCGTTGGCGTGATCGCCGTGTTGCTCGCGACCGCTGCCGTCTGGGGGGTGGAGCGCACGTTCGAAACGAAGGACGCGGCGATTGCCCATGATGTCGAGGTGGGAAGCAGCGAAGCACCCTTCAGAGAAGCGCTCGCCGAGATCTGGGCCGAAACGCGGGCACGGCGATTCACGATCTTCGTCTTCGCATCGATGCTCGCCTACAGCGCCCAGGATCTGATTCTGGAGCCGTTCGCCGGCTCAGTGTTCGGCTTCAGTCCGGGTGAGTCCACGCAGCTCGCTGGCGTGCAGAATTCCGGCGTGCTCGTCGGAATGATCGTGCTTGCACTCTTCGGTCACAGGATAGGCACCTTGCGTCTTTGGACCGCGGGCGGCTGCTTTGCGTCTGCGATTGCACTTCTGGTCCTCGCGGCCGGAGGTCTGCAGGGACCCGATTGGCCGCTCGAGGCTTCTGTCTTTGCTCTGGGTGCATCCAACGGCGTGTTTGCCGTGGCCGCGATCGGATCGATGATGAGCCTCGTGGGTGAAGGCCGTGAGTCGCGCGAAGGCCTGCGCATGGGTCTCTGGGGCGCCGCGCAAGCGCTGGCCTTCGCCATCGGCGGGTTCGTTGGTACAGCCGCCATAGACCTGACGCGAGCCCTGCTCACAGATCCGGCCTTGGCCTATGGCCTCGTATTCGTGCTCGAAGCGTCAGCTTTCATCGTCGCATCCGGGCTCGCGCTCTGGTCTATGGGAACGCCAGAAACCCCGGTTCGGTCTTCCGATAGCAACGCTTACGCACCGGCCTGAGGCGCAGATCACTTGGAGGGGCACGTCCGATGACTACTGAACAAGACTCGGGAATTCCGCGCTACGACGCTGTCGTCATTGGCGGCGGACCGGCCGGCGCAACTGCAGCTCACGCTTTCGCCCGTGCCTCGCGCAGCGTCCTGCTCATCGATCGCCCGGGGCGCATCAAGCCTTGCGGTGGCGCTATTCCACCGCGTCTGATCCGCGACTTCGACATCCCCGATGAGCAGATCGTCGCGCGCGCGAACTGCGCTCGAATCGTTTCGCCGTCATCGCGCGAAATCGACATGCCGATCGAGGGCGGCTACGTGGGCATGGTCGATCGCGAACACTTCGACGAGTGGCTGAGAGAACGCGCGAAGCTTGCCGGTGCCGATCGCGCCAGCGGCCGCTTCGATCACCTTGAGTACCTGAACGGTGACCGAGGCGCTTGCGTGTACTACACCGACGTAGATACGGGCGAAACGCAGACGGTGCATGCACGCGTCGTCGTTGGCGCCGACGGTGCCAATTCAAAGGTCGCCAAGCAGTGCGTGCCCCGCTCAGACGAGGGTGTCTTCGTCGCGGCCTATCACGAGATCGTGCAGACCCCGGACGATCCGGACTTCGACGGTGCCCGCTGCGACATTCACTACCGCGGCGACCTTTCTCCGGACTTCTACTCCTGGGTGTTTCCGCACGGCGACGTGATCAGCGTGGGAACGGGCACGGCACAAAAGGGCTATCCGATCCGGCGCACGGTCGAACGACTACGCGAAGAATTGGGCTTGTCAGAGGGCACGATCCGGCGCGAAGGCGCCCCCATCCCCCTTAAGCCGCTCCCGCGCTGGGAGGACGGCCGCTGCGTGGTCCTTGCGGGCGATGCGGCAGGCGTTGTCGCGCCCGCTTCGGGCGAAGGAATCTACTACGCCATGGTCGGCGGGGAGACTGCTGCAGAGGCTGCCGACGCATTTCTCGAGACGGGCAACGCGCGCGCGCTGACCCGAGCACGAAAGACGTTCATGAAGGCACATGGTCGCGTGTTCTGGGTGCTGGGGCTGCTGCAGAAGTTCTGGTACTCATCGGACAAGCGTCGCGAACGATTTGTCACCATGTGCGACGACCCAGATGTGCAGTACCTGACCTGGACGGCATACATGAACAAGGAGCTCGTTCAGGCTCGGCCCGGTGCCCACATGCGCATCTTCATGCGCGACGTGGCGCACCTGCTCGGCATGGTGAAGGCGACCTGAAGCAATGGCCGCCGTCGTGGCCCTGATTTTAAAGGCGCCGCGCCCGCAAGCGGATTTCCTCACGCGGGCGCGTAGTCAGGCGCGCGACCGGCTCCAGGGGTACCTCGTTCGCGCGTTCGAAGCGGTAGCGCCGGACGAGCCGCGCGATGATGAGGCAGCTCTCGACCACTGCGAACGCCGCCCCGATGCAGATGCGCGGGCCATGGCCGAACGGGATGTACGCGCCGCTCTCGATTTTTTCCTCGCTGCCAGGCAGGAATCGCGACGCATCGAAACGATGCGGGTCGCGCCAGTTCTTCGCATGCCGGTGAATCGTCCAAGGCGACACCATCACGAGCGCCCCGCGACGAATGCGATAGCCACCGAGTCGAGTCTTATCCATGGCAACCCGGGGCAGGAAAGTGATCGGCGGATAGAGCCGCGCGGTTTCTCTGAATACGGCTCGCAGGATCGGCAGACTCTTGGTGTGCTGGAACGTGATCGGCGCGTCTCCAACCACATTCTCGATCTCGGCGGCGATGGCCTCGCCGAGCGCAGGCTGCTCAACGAGCAAACCGAACAGCCACGTAAGCACGCTGGCAGTGGTTTCATGCCCAGCCAGGAAGAAAACGCCGAGCTGGTCCACAAGCTCCTCACGATCGAAGCCCTGCCCTGTATCCGTATCACGCGCAGCGATCAGGGCGCCGCAAATGTCGTCGTGTGCGACCGCCCCGCTCAGGCGGGGGTCAACGAACTCACCAAGGTGACGCCGAATCGTCGCGCATGCGTCCATGACTTCCGGCGACTGCGGCGTCGGCGCAAACGCCGGTGCGAAGATCATGCGCAGCAGATTCACCTGCCCGATACCACGCTCGAAAACATCGAAACACTCGAACACTTCGCGCGACGCATCCGTGCCGAGCTCGGTCGTGAAGATCGTGCGACAAATAACGTCCGCGGTGAGCTGACTCATCGCCAGATCGAGCGAGAAGTCCTCGCCGCGCTCAACCGCGCCGTCGAGTCGCGTCTCGAAAGCATCTACGGCCGCGCTCATGGAGGGGAAGGCGTGCCCGACGCGCATGTGCGAGAACGCCGGATCGATCATCGCGCGCTGAAGACGCCAGCGTGCCCCGGACGAGACAAACATCGCATCACCGATAAGCGGCGACGTCGCGTCAACCATCAGGTCACTCTTCGGAAAGATCTCGTCCGGATCGTTCAACACCTGGCGCACGAGCGCCGGTTCATTCACGACGACAATTTGGCGCCGCGAATAGCCGAGGGGCCCGATAGGCACCTCGTAGGCCTCCTTGGGAAGGAGGCTGAGCAGATTACCCTCGTCGCCGAGCGCGGTGCGCATGAGCGCGACGAAGGGGGAAAGGGGCCGGGGGCCGGGGGGCACGAATGTCGGAAGATCGCTCATCCGGCACACCGCCGAAAGCGACCTGAGGCTTCGACGCTCCGACTGACGGCACCGCCCGAGCGCGGAGGTATCAGCCCTTGATCTCCACCCTCTTCCACATCTTTCTCTGGAGTCATATCTGCGCCGGCGCCGTCGGTCTGGTCACGTTCTGGGTACCCATCTTTACCCGCAAGGGGAGCGCAGACCATGTCCGGATCGGCCGCATCTTCTCCTATTGCATGCTTGCGACGGGGACATTCGCGATCGGAATCAGCACCTGCACACTAATCGATCCACTCGGTACGCATCCGCATATAGCCGATGTCGCACTTGTGAGCGGCATTTTCGGCTGGATGATGATTTACCTCGCGATTCTCACCGTGAATCTCGCATGGTACGGCCTGCAGTGCATCCGGAATCGCCGTGACCACAGCGGCAACGCCGAATGGCGCAATGTGTCCCTGCAGTACATCGTCATGGCACTCGCGCTCAATACCGCAGTCCAGGGCTTCCTGATCGACCAGGCACTCATGATGGGCATCTCGATCGTGGGCATCGCCACCGGCGTGACGAATCTGCGCTTCATCTACGGCACCCCGTCGCGCGTGAGTTGGCAGCTCGAGCACGTGAAGGGACTCGTCGGTGCCGGCATCTCCGTGTATACGGCGTTTCTCGCCTTCGGCGCGGTGCGACTCGTTCCGGAGCTGGCATTGAGCCCGGTGCTGTGGGCAATTCCACTTGTCACGGGTCTCGCAATCATTCTCTATCAGTGGCGGGTGATCCTGTTGCGCCAACCGCGCCCGCGGAGCGCACCTGCATGAGCATGCTGGAGGACACGATCCAGGACGGCTCGATCATCGCCGTCGTGTTGCTCGTGCTCCTCATAGAGACGATCGCGCTCGCAGCGCTCAGGGTGAGCACGGGCCGTGGCCTGCCGATGGCGCAGGTCATCGGCAATGCCTGTGCCGGCGGATGCCTCGCGCTCGCGACGCGGAGCGCAATCATAGGTGAGGGTACGTTCTGGGTCGGCCTCTGGCTTGTGCTGGGGGGCATCGCCCACGTGACCGACCTCACCCTTCGCTTTCGCGCAGCGGACGGGCCCGGCTGACCGCCAACGGCGTCGACCGTGGACCCTGCGATCTGTGTCAACGCCTGCCTAGCCCCAGTGAGGCTTCCAGGCCTGGGTGACACGCTTCGAGCGCTTTTCTCTGCAGCCTGGCGCGCTTGACGCACATCGGCTGGGCGCACAGCCGAGCTTGAAGTCCAACGCGACGAGCTCGGTCGGCTGCTCTGATGACGCGAGCGTAGGCGCTGCACGGTATGACCTGGACAAAAAAAGGGCGGAGGCCCACAGGGTCCCCGCCCGGGAGTTCGCCATGACAAAGCGTGCCGGCGCATGGCCGGCACAACGTTTCAGCTGCCTGGCACCACGCCGTGCTTGAACGACCAGAGGTACCAGTTGTCTACGACTGTACCGGTCAACAGAACCCCGATGCCGCCGGTCAGCGGTGTCAGGACAGCAAACCACCAGGCCCAACGGTGGATGGACTCCATCGACGCATTGAAGCCCATGGTCCAGCGCCAGAACAGTGCACCCCGCTCGGAAGCGGTGCCACGATCGACGATCTGCTCGATCTCGCGGGCGGCGCCGTAGCGGTCCGTGGCAAGGATCGTGCCACCGTGCATCGCGAAGAGCAGCACGGACCCATACAGGAACACGATCGATAACGCGTGGAACGGGTTATAGAAGAAGTTCCCGTAGGTCAGCGATAGATAGTTGACCCACTCTAGATGGGAGAAGATGCCGAATGGCGTCGCCTCGCTCCAGTTGCCCATCAGGATCGGGCGGATGAAGCCGCACACCAAGTACAGCCAGATTGCCGCGGCAAAGGCCCAGGCAACGTGAGTGCCCATGCCGAGTTGACGCGCTCGCGTGTACAGCCGAATCCACCAGAAGAATATGGCGATGGTCAGCGAAAAGCCGGCGGCCAGCCAGGCACCACCCTCGCCGAACGGCGGAAATCCGAGTCCGTACTCGGCGGCCGGTGGATCAACCGACAGCCAGAACAGCTGGCGGATGAACTGCACCGGATCCCAACCTACGGACTGCCACATCGTCATGCCGATGATTTCGAAGGCAAGCACGCCGAACATCAGCGATAAAACGCCCCAGGTGCCTAGGTAGAACGGGCCGATCTGCGCGTCACCGATCTTCCCCATCCAATATGAGAAGTACGTCTTGTCACCGCGATTGAAGACGCCTTCTTCGGTCTCGATCCCCAGATCGGCGGGACCATGGACCTGCACGCGCGTAAAGAAATTCTGATACTCGTTCAATGCCATCGTGCAGTCCCCCTCAGCTCCAGATCGGAAGTTCGAGCCACCAGTTCCACCACTCTGGCCAACCCTTGTCCCAGAAGGGCCCACTGATGACGATGCAGATCGCCGCCCAGAGGCCAGACTGAAGTGCGAGGAAGTAGCCGACACGGTGGATTCCAAGCGTGCCGACGGAATAGCCGATGGCATCACGGAAGTAGGCGTTCTCGTGCTCAGGCGTCTTCACGACCTGGCCCTTCTTGGGATTGACCGCCGACAGCACGAGCGCGCCATGCAGCGCAAGGAACATCGTCGTCGTGAAGAAGAAGGTCACTGCAATCAGATGCGCCGGGTTGTAGTGGAAGTTCACGTAGGCATAGCCAACGTTCGAGACCCAGTTCAGGTGCGTGTAGATGCCGTAGGGAAATGCGTGTCCCCAGGCGCCCATGAGCACCGGCCGAATCACCTCCAACGTCACATAGGCGAGGATCGCGAACCCGAACGCAATGGGAACGTGATAACCCATGCCGAGTTTGCGAGAGATTTCGACTTCACGGAGCGCCCAGGACACGAACGCCCCGATCGCACAGATCGTGATCACCTGCCAGAGACCCCCTTCCATCATCGGCGCCAGCGCGAGCCCGTACTCGAGTGGCGGTGGATCGATGGTGATCTGCCAGATGTTCCAGGTGTCACCCTGGGAGGCGCCGAACACGATCAGAATCGTGCCGAGCACCGCGAAGAAGGCGGACAACACGCCGAAAAAGCCGACGTAAAACGGTCCGACCCAGAAGTCGAAGAGGTCCCCACCCATGAGGGTGCCACCTCTTACGCGATATTTTCTTTCGAAACTCAGTAGTGCCATGGCGTACCCCTCGCGTCACGACTGCAGACCACATCGCCCGGCGTGGTCGATCTCCGTCGACCCCGCCACCGGGGCGCGTGGCCGAACCCGCCCGGTGTGAGCATCAACGGACGCTTACGCGTCCGGTCTTTCAAGATCGGGCGGGTGGCGATGGCTCCCGAGAACCACCCGACAACCACCACCACCTGACCCTTTTCCTGCAAGGAATCGCGTCAGCGCACTCAGTGCGCCTGTGCGATCCTTTCCTCGCGTGCTTCGGACTGCATTCCGACAGCTGCGCCAGGCGCAGCCTCATCCAGCCAGCTTCCGTAGCGAGGCGTGCTGAGTTGCACGAAGTGATTGGTCATGACAATCACAAACGCGAACGCGAGTACGCCGACGAGGCCTTGGCGAGGATCGAACATCAACCAGATTCGCCACATGATTCTCTTCTCCTATGTCGTTGGTGAGCCGAATGCAGAGGCACTCAGAACCAAGGACGCCAGAACCAGATCAGGATGTGAGCGACCAGGGTGACCCCGACGAACCCCAACATTCCCTGAACGAACGCAGAGTGGAACTCCTGCGCTTGCTTCGCATTGAGGCCAGACATCGACCCAGACTCTTCAGACATAACCACTACCCTCCGGATGGGTTATCGATGGCCATCAGACTGCAATGGCCGATCCGACGAGACGAATCCGTCTCGCCGAGGGCCCCTTCCACCGGAGTAGAAGAGACGCCTTCATTGTCGAGAGCGCGCGTCGCGCGCACCTCGAAGCCCGTGTTGGCGGACAGCTTCACGCTGGCTGCCCTTCCGCGCCCGCCGCCATCGCGGCAGGTAGATTCAGGTGATCGACCTTGACCGTGTCGTGCTGATCACGGCGTGCTCTGCGCTCCGCTGCATCGCGCAGCCGCTTCGCCTCCGAGATACGAACGAGCACCGGCACGGTCGCGAGGTGCGCCTCGAGCGCAGCGCGCGCATCCTCTGCCCATGCAAGCGCACGCGGTTCCCGCGCCGGCGTCGCATCGACCTGATCCATTTCCGTTGCGAGCGGCAGGATGTGGAACAGCGAGTCAAAGAGACCGTTGCAGACTTCCTGCACCAGATAGGTCGCGCCGGCGTAGCCCATGAAGGGTGTTCCGGTGTGCCTTCGGATGATCGCGCCCGGGAAGGAAGCCGGGATGTACGTGCAGCGCGCACCCGCCTCAGCCGCATACATGCGCTCATTGAAGCTGCCAAACAGGATCAAGGGAGGCGTCTTGTGTATCGCTGCCCGTACCGCAGCGTTGTCGGGCTTGACACCCGCCGTCCGAGAAAATGCAAAACTGCACGGCAGACCCAGATCGTCCTCAAGGAACTTCCGAACCCCGCGTGCGTACGTTTCGTTCGCGACGATCCCGAAGCTCGCGGTCGCGAAGAAGTCCTGTGTCACGGAGCGCCACAGATCCCAGAGCGGTTTGATCGTTGTATGCTTTTCGCGCTCGATGAACGGCTCCGGATCAAGCCCGAGGAGCTCGCCGAGCGTGCGCAGGAATGCGGTCGTACTGTGAAGCCCTATCGGCGCCTGCAGATACGGCCTGTCCAGGTCTTCGCAGAGCAGGCGGCCGAACTCTCTGTACATGCAGATGTTCACATCGGCATCGACGAGCCTTGGCGTGTCATCCAGATGGGAACCGAGCGGAAAGACCAGATTGATCTCGGCGCCGATCCCCTCGACAAGACGCTTGATTTCGTGAAGGTCCGACGCGGAATTGAAGTGGCCGTACGCGGGTCCGAGTATGTTCACGCGGGGCGCAGCCCCCTCCTCGCGCTTCTTGGGCTTTGGAGCCCGTCCTTTTTTCTTGCCGTACTCGCTCCAGAGCCAGTTCAGCGCGCGATCGGCGCTCTGCCACTGATCCTCATCGATCGTGCGCGGCAGGAAACGCCGAATGCCCGTGCCCTCAGGGGTGACGCCGCCCCCGATCATCTCCGCGATGGAGCCGGTCACCACAACCGACGGCAGATCCGGATCGAGCGTCTCATGGGCGCGCTTCATGGCGCCTTCGGTGCCGTTCTGGCCGAGCTCTTCCTCGGCGAGCCCGGTCACGACGATGGGCAGTTCATGCGGCGGCAAACCATCCGTGTAGTGCAGCACAGACGTCACGGGCAGGTTTTCGCAGCCAACGGGGCCGTCGATGATGACCTGCAGCCCTTTGACAGCGGCAAAAACGTAGACCGAGCCCCAGTAGCCGCCTGCACGATCATGGTCGAGAACGAACATCAGTCGATCGCTCCCTGCGCGAGCTTAAGCGCGGCCTCTGCGGGATCGTCCTGGACGACGGAATCCGCCACGGGACCGGTCGCCTTCGGCGCCTTGCCCTTGCGCCGCTTCCGGCGCAGTTCCGGCTTGCTGGGCCAAACGCCCGCCGTCTCACCGGCGCCCACGCCGTCGAAAAACTCGCGCAGCGTGTCCATCCGCCCACGGTTGCCCATCGCGGCATTGATCACCTGCGCCAAAGACCCCGCACCTGCAGGTCCCATCAGCGGGCGTGCGGAGATCAGATTCGTGAAGTACAGGGAGGGAATCGCACGCTCCTTCGCGTGCTGCACTACCGGAGTCGTCCCGATCGCGAGATCCGGCTCAAAGGACTCGACGGCCGCGATGTCCTGCTCCAGGGACGCACGGTATTGAACGTGCACGCCGCGCGCCTCGAGCCAGTCTCGATCGGCACTGGAGTGAGGCGTGCGCGGACATGCAGTACCTACGTAGCGCAGGTCCGCGCCTGACTCGACGAGCAGGCGCGCCACGAGCAATTCCGATCCCTCGTAGCCGGACAGCGTGATGCGCCCTTCGATGGGACAGGCGGCGAGTGCGCCCTTGATGGCCGGCAAGATCGCCTGCTTCGCCGCATCGATGCGATCGGCTGCGACGTTGCAGGCAGCGCCAATGCCCTCCAGCCAGGCCGCCGTGCCATCGACGCCCACCGGCGCAGAGCCCACGATCGGCCGTCCTGCTGCTTCGAACTCGCGGAAGGACGCGGTATAGAAAGGATGGATCGCCGCGACGGCGCCGCAGTCGAGTGCTGCATAGAGTTCACGCCATTCGCGGGTCGGAACCACCGGGCCGGCGGCGAGACCCAGCGGATCAAGCATCATGCCGATCCCGACCGGATCGACCGGGAACATCTCTCCGACGAGCGTCACGCGCGGGCGCTCGTCAACGCCGGCTCGCGGCGCCATGACCGGACCCTGCTCCGCTTCCTTACGGGCGTAAGCGAGCATCGCGCCCGCGAGGACGTCCTTCGCTTCTGCGTGCGTCGGGATGCCGAATCCAGGCACGTCGATACCGATGATGCGCACCCCGTCGATCTCGTCCGGCAGCAGGCGAAGCGGCACGCCCGAGGCAGTCGGTACGCAGAGATTCGTGACCACGATCGCGTCGTAGTGTTCTGGATCGGCAAGTTCGAAGACGGCGTCGCGAATGTCCTCGAAGAGCTTGCCGGTCACGAGCGTCTCGGAATTGAAGGGTACGTACCCGACAGAGCGCTTCGCGCCGTAAAAATGAGAGGTGAAGGTGAGGCCATAGACGCAGCATGCGGATCCCGAAAGGATCGTGGCTGTCCGGCGCATCCTCAGACCAACCCGCAAGGAACCGAACGCGGGGCACATGCTCTGTGGCTGATCGTGCGGGCCGAGCGGATAGTCCTCAGCGTAGCGCTCAAGCATCTCGGACTGCCCAGCTGCCGCAGCTGCCTTCGCGAGTTCCTCTCCGGAATTGCAGCCACCCTCGACCACGCGGGCCTCTGCCGGCTGGCGAGCGATCAGGTCCGGGGGCGGAAGCGTCTCAGACATCGTCGTAGACAACCTCCAGGCTCTCGCGCTCGACAATCGTGCCGCCGCACATGTCCTCGAGGGTCGCCGGCTGGAGTTCGACGTTGCCGCCAACTTCATCCGGCGCGAACAGACCAAGCAGCCCGTCCTGTTCCAGAGGCGTCGGCAATACGGGCGGTGCGTCTGCCACACCCGTCGCGAGCTCTTCGAAGAGCGGCGCCCATTCCGTGCCTGGGCGCCCGATGATCTGGTAGTTGGCGCTTTTCCGGCGGATCTCCTCGTGCGCTGGGATCGCCGACAGTACGGGGATGCCGACGGCTTCTGCGAAGCGATGCGCTTCACCCGTGCCATCGTCCTTGTTCACGACCATGCCCGCGACACCCACGTTGCCGCCGAGCTTGCGGAAATACTGCACCGCTGAGCAGACGTTATTCGCCACGTACAGCGACTGAAGGTCGTTCGAGCCGACCACGATCACCTTCTGGCACATGTCACGAGCGATCGGCAGACCGAAGCCCCCACAGACCACGTCTCCCAGAAAGTCGAGGAGAACGTAGTCGAAGCCCCATTCGTGAAAGCCGAGTTTCTCGAGGAGCTCGAAGCCGTGGATGATGCCTCGCCCTCCGCAGCCACGTCCCACCTCGGGGCCGCCGAGTTCCATCGCGAAAACGCCGTCGCGCTTGAAGCACACGTCGGAAATAGAGACGTCCTCGCCCGCGTCCTTCTTCCGGGCGGACGTCTCGATGATGGTCGGGCAGGCCTTGCCGCCGAAGAGCAGCGACGTAGTGTCAGATTTCGGATCGCAGCCGATGAGCAGTACGCGCTTGCCCTGCTGCGCCATCATGTAGCTGAGGTTCGCGAGCGTGAAGCTCTTGCCAATCCCACCCTTGCCGTAGATCGCAATGACCTGCGTGCCCTGAACTGCGTCGTCAGGAAGCGCCTCACTAACGGGTATGTGCTGGTGCACTTCAGGTCGCACGAGCGTGTTCATAGGTCGCTCCAGTCAAGGATCATCTTCAGGCAGGACCCGTCTTCGAAGGCCGTTTGATAAGCCTCCGGCGCCGCGGTAGCGCGAGCTTCATGGGAGATCAGACCGTCGAGGGACAGGCGCCCCAGATCGAGGAGACCAAGAACTGCCGTGAGGTCGCCGGACTCCCACTCGGCAGCGATGCGCAGCCGAGCCTCCTTCATGAATGCGGGCGCGAAAACAAACTGAATCGGCTCGCTGTAGAAACCCGCGAGCACCACCTCTCCTCGGCGCGCGAGCCGCGCGACGAGTGTGTCGAGGAGGCCGGCATCCCCGCTCACATCGCAGATCACCCGATAGTCGAAGCGCGGATCTTCATCTGGCGTGATGACGTCATAGCCCTCGGCACCGCCGTGGCGCGCGCGATCGCGTTCCCAGACGACCGGAGGCCGTCCACCGAGCGCGATACACATCCGCGCAACGAGGCGACCGAGAACGCCATGGCCGACGATAAGTTCGGGAAGCGCGGCTCCGGGGCGATCCTGCGGCACGAGCGCGTGATGCGCCGTCGCAGCAAGCGCGAGCAGCGTGCCTTCGCGGCCGACGCGATCATCGAGCAGCGCTACGCGACGCTCCGGGACGACAAGGCGAGAGGCCGCACCGCCGAAGAGACCACGCACCTCGCCATAGCACGCGGCGCCGGGCACGAAGACTCGATCACCCACCTCACACTGAGCCCTCGCGGAAGCCTGGACGACGCGACCAACCGATTCGTAACCCGGCACGAGTGGATACCCCATGCCGGGAAACGGCGGCATAGCGCCTGAATAGAGCAGACGCTCCGTACCCGTACTTATCCCGCTCCACTCGAGATCCACGACGAGGTCGTCGCGCGACGGTGGATCAAGATGCAATGCACGCAGCCCGATGTCGTGAGGCTGCGCGAGCACGACTGCTTGTGTATCGAGAGCTGCCCCCATAGCGCGCCCCCCACTAGTTGCTGACGCCAGATGCGCCAGACCAGAGCGTCACTCTAGCCTGACAAGTATATCTGTCAACCTCTCTGACAGTGCCGTTCGTCCATTGCCCCCAATGCGTCCTGGACGAGACCCGGACGCACACGACGCCTTCCGATGCTCAGCGCACATGGGCAAGGACTACGCTTGTTTGCAGCGGCACATGTGTCGTCGGATGGGAGAAGCGTGTGAAGCCCGCTCGGCGACAGAACTCGACAAGCTCCTCGCGACTGCGTGCACGGCCACGCCCCATAGCGATGAAATAGAGCGGGAAGTACACATCGCCGATCCGCTCCGCCGATGGCTCTCGGCGCATCGGTTCCGCGATCAGGAGGGTGCCCCGCGCACCAAGGGCTTGGCGAACGGCGCGCAGCAGCTGGAGTGCCGGACCATCGTCATGGTCGTGCAGGATTCGGACGAGACTGATCACGTCAGCGCCGTCGGGAAGCGGATCCTTGAAGAAGTCCACGCCGTGGCACCGAACACGATCACCTACGGTCGTACTCTGCAGTCGTTCGCCGGCTGCCCGCGCCACGGCTGGAAGGTCAGCAAGCTCAAGCTCAAGGTCCGGCCAGGCCTTGCCGACCGCTTCAACAAAGGCCCCCGTCCCGCCGCCGACGTCGAGCAGGCGTCGTCGCCCGGACAGATCTACCGCCGCCAGCACCTCATGGGCTACGAAGGACTGGGATGCAGCCATCAGCTCCGAATAGCGACGCGCCTCCGGGTCCTTCAGCCCCGAACGTGCGTCATCCCCGTCGTAGGGCCAGTACTGCGCCAGTTCCGTCGCGCCGGCGCGTTCACCACGCAGCAACGCCACCGGATCCACCAGATCGCGATAGAGCAACTGGTTGTGCTCGATCATTGCGAGAACGCCTGGGTCCCCTTTGATTGCGCGTCCTTCGACAGTCGTTGTGTAGCGACCATCGTGCCGACGATGCAGGACGCCCACGGCAACGCACGCGTCCAGCAGCACTCGCATGCGCTCAGCCCGCATTTCGGTGTGCGCTGCGAGCGCCTCGACACTCAAGGCCTCATGCGCCAGCGTCTCGAGGATGCCGAGACGGACGCATGCGACGAGTACCTGCGAGTGCGTAAAGCCTGCGACGACATCGAACACCGCACGCGCACTACGGCGTGCGATCGGGCGTGCGAATCGTGAGGCCGAAAGAGCGCGCAATCGCTCGGGCGTCAGAATGGCGCGCAGACGCGCCTCGACGGCGTCAGCAAGACGCCCGTACACCCCCCTCAACCCCTCCGAAGCACCGGGGGAGTCGATGGAGGTTGCAGTTTCAGGCAGCGCAGTGCTCACGCGCAGCACCAGCGAGTCTTGAGGTTTCGGCACTCAGGGCCGTCCACAGGTGATCACGATGCGCGCATGCGGGTATCGACTCGAGCGCTTCGCGGATGAGCATCGCCAGACGCTCCTGCGCACCGGCGATTCCGAGCTCGCGCACGGCACTGGGACGATCAAGGCTGACGTCCTGCCCCACGGGCTTGCCTAGGACGTCGGCATCTCCGCCGGCATCGAGCAGGTCGTCGGCGACCTGATACGCCTCACCGAGGCGGGCACCGAGGCGGTACCAGCTCGCAAGCGCAGCGCCGCGGTCCGTGACGCCGGCCGCAATCGCCCCGGCCAAGGCAGCGCCGGCGAACAGTGCGCCGGTCTTGGCGCGGTGATAGGCCGCGAGGTCAACCTCTGTTTCACACTCCCAGGCCTGGCCGGCCACGATTCCCGAAGGCGAGCCGACAGCGCGACTCACCGCGCGCAGCAGGGGACCGGTGCGCTCGCAGTTGAGGTGCGCAACGCGCCCGATGGCCTCGAACGCTTGAATGATCAGGCCGTCGCCGACGAGCAGCGCAAGCGGCTCTCCGAAGGCGCGATGCACAGACGGTCGGCCACGACGCAGATCCGCATCGTCGAACATCGGAAGATCATCGTGCACAAGCGAGGCGCAATGCAGAAGTTCGATTGCCGCGGCGGCAGCATCGGCCAACGCGGGTTCACTGTCGCCGCATGCGAGTGCGACTGACAGGCACAGACGGGGCCGAATGCGGTGGCCGCCGGGAAACACCGCGTAGTGCATCGCTTGTGCCAGACGTGGCGGCGCTGGGTCGCGGCCAACGGCGTCCACATCGCTCAGTGCGTTTTCGAGACTGGACTCGATACGGCGGGATAGGTCCATGCGGCGGCTCCCTTGCTCCCTCTGCACATGCGCTCAGCGCGAAGCGCGCGATACGTAAATTCGTGCTGACACCACAAAGTGTCATGTAAGATGGACATCACGTCAACGCACGGCACGGACGACTGAGGGAGCCCAGTATGCGAACGCCCAGCGCGATCGTGGTCGGCGCCGGAGTCGGCGGCCTGTGTGCAGCCATCGACCTCGCACGGGCTGGCGTCAGCGTCCGCGTCCTCGAACGCGCTTCCGGGCCCGGAGGGCGCATGCGTCAACAGGGTTCCTCAGCGGCGCCCATAGACGCTGGACCGACCGTGTTCACCATGCGATGGGTCTTCGAATCACTGTTTGAGGACGCGGGGCGCGATCTGGGATCAGCGCTGGAGCTGAGCCGCCTCGAGCTGCTTGCGCGTCACCACTGGCAGGACGGCGGCGTACTCGATCTGTTCGAAGACGTCGACCAGACCTCAGCCGCTATCGAAGACTTTGCAGGCGCGCGGGATGCTGCGGGCTATCGGCGCTTCGCTGCCGATACGGCACACATGTTCGAGGTGCTGGACAAGCCTTTCATGCGTGCCCAGCGACCCGATCCGGTTCGGCTCACCCTCGATATCGGTCTCCAGCGTATCCCCGATCTTCTTGCAACGCGCCCGTTCACGACGCTGTGGAGCGCGCTCGGCGACTACTTTCAGGATGACCGTCTGCGCCAGCTGTTCGGACGCTACGCGACCTACTGCGGCGCGAACCCATTCGCTGCCCCCGCCACTCTGATGCTGATCGCGCACGCCGAGAGAGCAGGCGTCTGGCGTGTAGGGGGCGGCATGTACGCGCTTGCGCGCGCCCTCGAGACGCTCGCCCGCGACCTCGGCGCTGTCATCGAATATGACTGCCCGGTCTCTGAGCTGGAATGCGACAGCGGTGGCGTGCGCGCAGTCGTCACCGCAGCTGCAGTGCGCCACCCGGCTGATCTGGTCGTATACAACGGTGATCTAGGCGCGATCGCAACGGGTGCGCTCGGCGACACCGTGCGCACGGGATTCGCGCACATGCGCAACGCCCCGCGATCGCTTTCGGCCGTCACGCTTACCGGCAGCGCGCGGGTGGAGGGCTTTCCCCTCGCTCACCATTCGGTCTTCTTCAGCCGCGACTACGGCGCGGAGTTCGAAGCCATCGAACGCAGGGGTCGACCTGCGGACGATCCGACGATCTATATCTGCGCCCAGGACCGGGATGACGAAGGCGCACTTCGCGCCGGAGCGGACCCCGCTGCCGAGCGCTTGCTCCTGCTCGTGAATGCACGAGCCGACGGCGACCGCGAGCGCTACGCAGACGACGAGACGAACGCGATCAAGGAGAAGCTTGAGTGCAGACTTGGAGCGAGCGGCCTGAAAATGGCCGAAACGGACTGGACGGTCACGACCCCCGCGGACTTCGAGACGGCGTTCCCGGGGAGCGGAGGGGCTCTGTACGGGCGGGCGATCCACGGGTTCATGGCTTCGTTTCAGCGTCCAGCAGGGCGGACTCGGATACCGGGACTGTATCTGGCGGGCGGCGGCGTGCATCCGGGGGCAGGCATACCGATGGTAGCGACGTCGGGGCGGCTGGCAGCGAGTGCGGCGTTGACCGACCTTACTTCGACGACGACGTTCCGGCCTCGGGCTACCGTTGGTGGTACCTCGACGGTCTGAGCGACGACGGCCGAGCCGGCTTCACGGTAATCGCCTTCGTCGGCAGCGTCTTCTCGCCGTACTACGCGCGCGCGAGGCGCCGCGGCCCCGCTGATCCGGAGCAGCATTGCGCGATCAACGTGGCGCTGTACGGTCCGGATCGCGACCACTGGGCCATGACGGAACGGGGGCGGCGCTTCGTGGCGCGGACCCCTCACCGCTTCACCGTTGGACCCAGCAGCCTCAGCTTTGAAGATGACTCGCTCATCGTCCAGGTCGACGAAATCACTGTGCCCTGGCTGCGACGCCTGCGCGGAGAAATTCGCCTTCGCGCGCCGGTTCGCTTCGACAGGGTGTGGTCACTCGACAGTAAAGATCGTCATCACTGGCAGCCCTACGCGCCCGCCGCAGAGGTCGAGGTGGACTTCCTGCAGCCGGAACTTAGCTGGCGTGGAAGTGGCTATCTGGATGGAAACTGGGGCGATGAGCCGCTGGAAGACGGGTTCTCTCGCTGGCATTGGTCTCGAGCTGTAGTCGACGGGGGCGCCAGGCTCAGCTACGACGCGGTCAGACGCGACGGTACTCACCTGAATCTTGGTGTTCACTACGGAGACAATGGAACGATCGAGCGCCGAGCGGGTGCCGACGTTGTCTCGTTGCCGACGACGGGCTGGCGTGTCGAGCGCTCGGTGCGCTCAGAGAAGCGCGCATCGGTGAAGCGCACGGCAGAAGACACGCCGTTCTATGCGCGCACGATGGTTGCCGGACGACTCGAAGACCGCACCGTCCCGATGATGCAAGAGTCTTTAGACCTCGACCGCTTCGCGAGCCGCTGGGTACAGACGTTGCTGCCATTCAGAATGCCGCGCCGCACCTGACGAGGCGCCCGGAGCGCGGCGATCAGGCGACCGGAGCAGGTTTAGGGGTCGAGCCCTTCCGATTCAGGCGCTCGCAATGATGACGCTTTTTCCCGAGCAGCGTCATCCGAATGGCCGTCGCGGAGAAGGCTGCGGGTCTTGAGGTACTCGCGGATCAGGAAAAGGAAAACAAGACCACTCGGGATCATTACCTTCACGAGCATCCAGTCGTCACCCATGTCCGACCTCACTACCGAGGCGGGCCGCGTCCACGAGAAAACGAGTCTCGGGCAGGCACGGCGCCGACGACCGCGCGCCGGAAGCGAGCGCGTCCCAGGCGGCCGGAGGTAGGCAGGAAAGCTTGCCGGCGGCAGAGACGACCGCCCGCCTGCTTATGGAGTCCCCACCGTTTCTCCGCACCGCATGGCCGATCGACGCGTAGACGCGGGCAGCGGAGTGGATTCCGAAGCGGCAACGCGCCGGCAAATCGCTGATTCCAGGCGCAGCACGCGCATACAGGTGGTCCGCCTCGTCGAGAAGTCGCAGCACGACAGAACCGAGCCTGTCCGAGAAGACAGGTTCAGCGAGCCACCGTTCTACGTCGATATCCGCGTCAGCGAGCCACTCAAGCGGTAGGTAGACGCGGCCGAGGGTGGCATCCTCGCCGACGTCGCGAGCAATGTTCGAGAGCTGCATCGCGACTCCGAGATCGCATGCGCGAGCGAGCGTTTCCTCGCTTCGCCCGCCCATGAGCACACTCATCATGGCGCCCACAGCGGCTGCGACGCGCGCCGAGTAGGCGCGAACATCACCCAAGGATTCATAGCGCCGCCCTTCGGCATCCCAGAGCATGCCTTCGAGAAGCGCGTCGGGCAGGGCCCTGGGCACGTCGGCCGCACGGACGACTACCGCAAAGGCACGGTCGACAGGCGAGTCCTGCGGCCGGCCGCGATAGGCGTCTGCTAGGCGCTCGCGCAAGCGCTCGAGGGCGTCCGGCGGTCGCGTCGCCAGATCGATGGCGTCGTCCGCTTCCCGGCAAAAGGCATACAGGCAGGTGGCGCCGTCGGCGATAGGCGCGGGCAAGAGCTTCGAAGCCAGGTGAAATGAACGCGATCCACCTCGCAACTTCGCCCTGCAAGCTTCGAGATCTCGGGCCGAGAGTTCGTGCAGGTCCGGCGCAGCGCGAATGCTCCCCATGCTCATCACCCGAAAGACACGCTTGAGGTAGCGAAGTGCCCCGCCGCCGGCGCGAGCGTTTCAACAACCTTTGCCGAGCTGAGTACGCCCGGCAAGCCAGCGCCGGGATGCGTGCCGGCGCCCACAAGATATAGCCCGTCGATCTCTTCGCTCTTGTTGTGAGGACGAAACCAGGCGCTCTGGAGCAGCCTCGGCTCGAAGCCGAAGCCGGCACCCCGATAGCTCAACAACCGATCCCTGAAGTCCAACGGCGTCATGATGCGCGACGTGACCACAGATTCGGCGAGGCCTGGCAGCACTGTGGCGTCAAGTGCTTGCTCGATCGCGCTTCGATAGCGATCCCCGAATTGAGCCCAATCCACATCCCCTTCGAGGTGCGGCACAGGCGAGAGCACGTAAAAGGCGTCGCAACCCTCGGGTGCCAGACTCGAGTCCGTTGCAGTAGGACGATGCAAGTAGAGGCTGAAATCCTCGGCGAGGTGCTTGCTGCGGAAGATGTCGTGGAGCAGCTCGCGGTAGCGCGGTCCGAGCAGGATCATGTGATGCGGCTGATCAGGCCAACGCTTACGCGTCCCGAAATACCAGACGAAGAGTCCCATGGAGGAGGCCGTGCGCTCGATCTTCCCTGCCCCCCAACGCCGCTTGCGCCGATCCGGCAGCATGTCCAGATAGGTGTGAGCGGAATCGGCGTTCGAGACCACGATCTCCGCCGCAATCCGCTCGCCACTTTCCAACTCGACGCCCGTCGCACGACCATTGTCGACCAGAATGCGGCGGACCGTCGCATCGCAACGCACCTGCCCACCCTGCCCTTCGATCAGATCCACGAGTCCATGCACGAGGCGCCCGGTGCCGCCCATTGCAAAGTGCACGCCGTGCTCACGCTCCAGGTGCGCAATAAGCGAGTAAATGGCGGACGTGCGCGTCGGATCGCCGCCGACAAGGAGAGGATGGAAGCTCAGAACCTGACGCAGCTTCTCACTCTTCACGTAGCTCGAGACCAGGCCATACACAGACCTGTAGGCCTTCAGTCGAAGCAGATCGGGCACTACGCCGATCATCGACGCAACGGTGTGGAATGGCTTGTGAACCAATTGCCCGAAGCCGACCCGGTAGACCTCCGCCGAATATGCAAGGAAGCGCTCGTAGCCCGCGACATCGTCCGGAGCAATGCGCTGCACCTCCTTACGCATCGCAGCCGCGTTCCCGGTGTACTCGAATGTCTCTCCATCATCGAAGCGGATTCGATAGAACGGATCGCAGGGAACGATCTCGACGTCATCCGCAAGCGAGCGGCCGCAGAGGTGCCAGAGTTCCTCGAACAGAAACGGAGCTGTCACGATTGTGGGCCCAGCATCGAACGTGAACCCGTCCTGCTTGAATACATAGGCCCGGCCACCAGGCGCATCCAGGCGTTCTAACACCGTTACGCGATAGCCCTTGGCACCTAGACGAACGGCAGCTGCGAGGCCTCCGAAACCACTGCCGATTACGACCGCCCGAGCAAGCTGACTACTCTGTGAAACGTTCATCGTTTACTCCACACCGGCTGTTCTCGCCGGCAGTCAATGAACTCCGGCCAGGAGCACAGGCGCAGGCCTAGCTTCCGCGCGCGAACGGACGGCTGCGAACGCCCGCATTTCCTCGATAAGTGGTCCGCTATCGATCTCGTGTGAAAGATGCCCGGGCGCCTTCAGGCGTCGCGTGGTCGCGTGCGGCAAGGCCGCCACAACACGCGCAAGATAATCGCGGGGCAAGGTCCGATCGTCCGGTGCAACCAACAGACGTACCGGGCTCCGCACCCCTGACAAATCCCGCTCGAGGGCGGGCAGATCCCATGCGGCCATCATGCGCAGAGCGCCTCCGACATGCTCTGGATCGGCCATGAGATGCTGATAGAAGGTCACGTCTTCGAAGCGATACGGCGTGCCCGTCGCCCGAAGGAGCGCGGCAACCGCCCGTCGATTGTGGGCACGCCGTGCGATCAACCGCGCCAGCAGCGTGCGTTCAGCCAGCACCCGGGCAAAGGGCGCAAACCAGCGCCCGGCAAAGCCTCCCAGTGCTACAGGCGCACCGTTCACCGATATCGTCGGCACTGCGGGCAGAACCTTATCGAGGATGCCGCGAAGCGCCACGGCAACGCCCGCGGAATGGCCGAGAAGAATCGTGGGTGAGAAATCAAGGTGCTGAAGAAGCATGCCCAGCGCCGCCGCGACGCCATGAGTGTCAGATCGAGAAGGCGGCAGGCTCGAAGAGAAGCCATGTCCCGGCAGATCGACCGCGAGTACGTCAAACTCGTCAGCGGCAGCCTCCATGAGTCCGCGGAACGAATGCGTGGAGGCGCCGGTTCCGTGCAACAGCAGAACGCGATCGGCTGCATCCGCGGCGCCAAGGCGCTGCACATGCCAGCGGACGTCGGCGGCCGAATGGAAACTCGAATGCTCGACGTGCGACCAGCGTGGCGGCAGATGCTGCGAGGTGTTCATGCAGCGATCTCCGTCTGCAGGGCCCGGATTTCCGCAGAAACAGCAGCGCCATCAGCCACCGGCAGCGGTCGATATCGGGCGCCGAGCTGATCTGAGAGCGTCTGCGCAGCGGCCCCCGGCCGACGGGAGGTGTCGATGACAACCGTCGCAACGCCACGCGCAGCAATGCGTCGCGTCAGCGTTTCGAGCTCTGTCCGCGCAGCCCGCCGATCGCCGTCACCCGCCAGGGTCACATTGGCGCGTCCGTCCGTGAGCAGGACGAGCACAGGCGTCGACCCGGCACGCTCTGCATCTGCCGCCAGCCGATCGGCCGCGACGAGGCCCGCTGCGAGCGGAGTGCCGCCGCCGCCAGGCAATGCGCTCAGGCTGCGACGGGCGCGCAGCAATGAGCGCGTCGGCGGCAGCAGGACCTCCGCCCCAGTCCCTCGGAACGCGACCAGCGCGACCTCATCCCTGCGCACGTAGCACTCGGCGAGGAGATGCTCGATCGCGCCCTTCGCCTCAGCGAGGCGCTGAACAGCCGCAGAGCCAGAGGCGTCGACGGCGAAGATCGTGAGCGTCGGTGTGCGCACTTTGCGGCGCACGATCCGGAAGTCTTCCGCCCGTATCTGCACCCGCGCGTGCGGGCCCGCTCGACCACGCAGTGCCTGCCACGGGGCCGCCGTCCGCAGCGTCTCGACCAGTGCAAGACGCTCGCCGTGGCGCGGCAGCCCCGCCCGCGTGCCTGCGGGGCGACCACGGCCGCTCCCCTTCCGTGCCGCACCCGCGCGACCACTGCGCGGCGCAAGGCGCGGCAGGGTCGTTCCAGCAAGGCCTGCCAGCACATCCGCCGGGACCGCCGTTGCAACTGCTTCGAGGAGCACATCGGTGGACGATGAGAGATCTGGCCCGAGATCACCGTCATCATCAGGCTCCGACTCGGACTTCGACTCCGCGTCGGGCGAGGCGCTGTCCTCGGGCCGTTGCGGCTCCGGAACCGGGTCGATCTCAGAATCTACCGCGGGCATCCGCGTCGCCCTCGGCCCCAGCACGAGGCGGCTCGCGCTCGCCAGAATCTCATCATCGACCGCGTCTACCCCCGACAGTGCGGCAAGACTCCGCGCGATCGCCAGAACGCCACGCACGGCTCGCAGGGAGAGCACGCCGAACGCATCGGCCACTTCGCAGACGCGCGCAGCGCTGACATCCGGCAGATAGATACTGGCGCGTCGCTCGCGCGCGCGGCGAAGTTCAGAGGCGGATGCAAGTTCAAATACGTCGAACTCGCCCGTGAGCGTGGACACCGCAGGAAGATCAACGTGCAGGAGCAATCGATCCGCGAGCGCCGGCGAGCAGCCAGATTCGTCCAGCTCGCTCTCGTCGAGGGCCAGTACGCCTAAGCGCACAGCGATGTGCTCTGTGACGCCGTCGCGCGCGAGCGACAGTTCGCCCCGATCGAGGACCGAACAGATCTCGGTAATCTGAGAAGCAGGCACATGCTCGACAAGCGGCAACAGCAACACGCTCCCATCGGCTTCCGCGAGCAGACCACGCGCTGCCACTGGCCGTCCGGCAGAAAGCGTTGCGGTCAGGTCAAGGCCGCCAAGGAGTCGATCGTCACCAATTCCAAGCGGCACGCGCCGCCAAGGTGAACCGTCCACGTGCAGGGCCGAGAGCAGGCCGGCGAGGGCGGAGAGCACGCGCTCACGGACGGGACCGTGCCCGCCCCGCAGCAGCAGTCCGCTGCCGGCTGGGTCCAGAGCGAAGAGCGAAAGCGCGAGAGACAGATCGCCGATCAACGCCGGCGCTGGGGCAACGACCGGGATCGAAGCCCGCGCATTCACGCGATGAGAACCTTCTCGAGGGCGCGCCGCACACGCACCTCGCTCCCAGATTCGTCGAGAGGATCTCTGCGCAAGCGATGTCGCAGGGCAAGCGACGCAATCGCGGCAAGGGTCTCCTCGCTCACGATCGAAGCGCCGTCGAGCGCAGAAGAAGCACGCGCCGCACGCAGCAGCGTGAGTTCTCCACGCAGTCCGTCCGTGCCGAGTTCGAGACAGAGCGCTGCTGCACGCTCGAGTACAGCATCAGGCACTTTTACCTCGTCTAGTGCAGTCCGCGCCCGAGCGATGCTCCGGCGCAGCGCCCCGGTCCGGCGCGCGAATCGCTTGACGAAGGCGCTCGGGTCCTGCTCGAAAGCATCCCGCCGCTTCACGACTTCCACGCGATCGGTAAGCCCCTTGGGCGTAGCGACATCCACCGCCAGACCGAAGCGATCGAGCAGTTGCGGTCGCAGCTCTCCTTCCTCGGGATTGCCAGAACCGATGAGTACGAAGCGCGCTGCATGCCGGATCGACAGGCCCTCACGTTCGACGACGTTAACGCCGGACGCCGCCACATCAAGTAGCAGATCGACGAGGTGATCCTCGAGCAGGTTGATCTCGTCGACGTAAAGAAATCCACGGTGCGCACGCGCAAGCAAGCCCGGTTCAAAGGACTTCTCTGCGGCAGTGAGGGCGCGCTCGATGTCGAGCGCACCGACCACTCGGTCTTCGGTCGCCCCGAGGGGAAGGTCAACGACCGGTACCGTTTCCTTGCGCAACCTCACGCGCGTCTCTGATCGCGTACTGCAATGGGGGCAGTCTTCGGCAGGTTCGTCTGCGCGCCGTCGATAGGGACAGTCGCTCACCACCTGCTCCTGCGGCAGCAGGTCCGCGAGGCCGCGGACGGCGGTCGACTTGCCCGTTCCGCGATCACCGAAAACCATTACGCCGCCAATGCGCGGATCGACCGCGGCAATGAGCAGCGCGCGCTTCATCTCATCCTGGCCCACGATCGCCGCGAACGGATAGTTGTTGACCGTCGACGACAATTCCCGCCTCCCGCAGTGGGGCGCCCCAAGCCGGCGCCCTGATGACCGCAGCATCGTTGATGTCAACGCACGGATCAATGCCTTGTGTCAATTTAGCCTGACACTTTCAGGCCTCAATTCCGGCTGCAAAGCGCTCGAAGACCTCAGTGAAGTCGTCGAGCGTCTCGAACCAGGGAATGGCGCCGGTCGGGAACGGGACCACAGTCCAGCGGCAATCTTCTCGAGCCCAGTCAGCGCCCGAAAAGTCGGTGAAATCTCCTCGCGTACCGTGCGCAAGCAGCATAGGTCCGTGCAGCGATTCGTAAACGGAGCGCGCATCCTTGCTGAACAGCCCGCCGCTCAGGAACGATAGCGGTGCATGCTCAGCGCCTGGTTGACTCACGGACTCGCAGCAGTACGCCCACAGGTCCTCATCGATCTCCTTGCTGCCGAAGGTTCGCTGCAGAAAGTAGCGGATGACAGGGGGACGCGTGAGCAGGCGGAAGGCACGTCCCCCGATGGCGGAGCGTGAGAGCAAGCTGCTCACGACCCGGATTTCCCGTGTTTCGCCGGCGGCGCCTGACGCTCGCGCGCTGCGGCGGTCGAACCCCGTCGGGGTTATGAATGCGAGACCGCGGAAGGCTTCAGGTGCTTCGCTGGCGGCACGCGCCACGAATTCCGCTGAGGTCGACAGCGCTAACGTCAGCGGCGGGAGCCCTGTGCGTTCGCCAATCGCAGCTGCAAGCGAGCGTACCGAATCCACGTAGAGCCTAGGCGTATAGCGCTGGCGGCGGCGCTCGGAGCGACCGAAACCAGGAAGGTCGGGAGTAAAGACTTGGAATCGCTCGGCCGCCCAAGCGTGAAGCGGTGCCATCTCTGCTGCCGAGGCAGCCGCGTTGATGCTGTGCACAAGCAACACGGGGCGACCGCTTCCTGCGCCGCGCACGACCATCTCGCCACCCGTCGAGGCGACTGTAAAGTCCTCTCCAACCACTGCGGGGCGCAGGGGGGTCACGCTTCGCGCGCCAAGCGCTCAGCGCGCAACTGTGAACGTCGGACCTTGCCCGCGTCGTCCCGAACGGGCTGATCAACGAATTCCAGTGAGCGTGGGATCTTGTAACGAGCGAGGCGATCTGAAAGATGGTCAAGGAGCTCGTTGTGCGTAAGCGACGCACCAGGGGCATCGACGATCGCGTGCACTCGCGCGCCGAGATCCTCGTCGGGGAGTCCGACAACGCAGCTTGAGCGAACGCCTGGGCACGCGTCGATCGCGGCCTCGACTTCTGCCGGGTACACGTTTGCGCCGCCGGTCAGGATCATGTCGGTCCGGCGATCGGCGAGATAGAGGTAGCCAGCCTCGTCAAAGCTGCCCATGTCGCCGAGCGACTCCCATCCGTCGCCGTGACGACGCGCTTGCGCGCCAATGTAGCGATAGGTCGAACCTGGACCGGCCGCGGGCCGCATGAAAATCTCGCCCACCGTACCGGGGGCGCAGGGTTCGCGCGCTTCGTCGAGCACACACATGGTTCCAGGCTCGGGGCGGCCGACGGATCCACGGTGCTGGAGCCACTCATCACCGCGAATAATCGTCACGCCCTGCGCTTCGGTTCCCGCGTACAGCTCCCAGATTCGTTCCGGACCCAACCACTCGATCCACGCCTCCTTCAGCCACGGCGGGCATGGCGCGGCAAGGTGTAGAACGGCAGCAAGCGAACTAAGGTCATAGCGATCGCGCACTGCAGGCCCAAGGCGCCAGATGCGCTGCATCATCGTCGGCACCAGTAGCGTCCAGTCCACGCGGTGGGCTTCGATCAACCTGAGCGCAGTTTCAGCGTCGAATCGCGACATCACCACGAGATGACAGCCCGAGCACAGGGCGCGCGTGGAAAACGCGAACGGTGCGTTGTGGTAGAGCGGCCCGGGCACGAGCTGCACGCCACCCGGCGACTGACCGCACATCTCCAGGGCGTTCGGATCGATCGTTGAGCGCTGAGCGGCAACGATGATCTTCGGGCGCCCTGTGCTACCCCCCGATGTCGGCGCCTTCCAGGCCGTTGCAACAGCGTCCCGGAGCGGGCCATCGCTGAGGCCTGCTTCCGGCATGAAGCCGGCAGGCACGCAGCGCACATCCGCATGCGTACCTTCCTCGACCCCGATCACCAAGCGCGAGGCTGCAAGCTTGACGATCGCTGCACGTTCGCTGAAAGGGAGGCGTGCGGAAATCGGCTGGGGCGTTGCGCCGAGCTTCCAGCACGCGATCGAAGCAACGTAGTGCTCTATGCCGTTGGGTAACGCGATCGTGACCAGGTCGTCCTGCCCCACCCCAAGCTCGGCGTAGGCGCGCGCGAGCCGATTGGCCGAGCGCGCCAGCTCGGCGCGCGTCACGGTAACGCCCTCGTGCGTGATCGCAGCGCGCTGCGGGTCTTGCTCGGCAAGAAGGTCAATTGCTCGCGCCATGGAAACTTCGGTCATTGATGACTCCCGAATCTCATCGTGGGCGGTCAGCCGCTCGCCCCACGTGCAGGTATGATCAGCAGTGAGCCCGGAGCGGGCAAGCGACCTACCTTTGGAGACCCTAGATGCTGCGCGGCAATCTGCCAGCACTGCTCGAGCTGTTGCGCCTGGAGCGTATCGACGCGCACCTGTTTCTGGGTCGCTCGCCCGATGGACGCGATGGACGCGTTTACGGCGGGCAGGTGGCTGCCCAGGCCGTACTCGCCGCAACCCGCACGCTCGCCGACGACTGGCCGATCCACTCACTCCATGCTTACTTTCTGCGCCCCGGGGATCCACGCCGCCCTATCCTGTTCATGGTGGAGCCGATCCGCGACGGGCGCAGCTTTGCGACGCGGCGAATCGTTGCACGCCAGGAAGGCAAGGCGGTGTTCTCAATGGACGCGTCGTTTCAGGTGCGCGAATCCGGCCTGACACATCAGGCGCCGATGCCAGCCACGCGCCCGCCAGAGGCACTGAGGACACTGCGCGAGACCTTCGATGAACTTCGGATTCGCCACCCGGAACGCAGCGCGGAGCTCACGGATTCGACGCGACCCTTCGACTTTCGGTGGGACCCGGATCCTTTCATCGATCTCGAATCACGCGCGCATCCACCGTCCCAGATCTGCTGGTTCCGGCTTGCTCGTGCGCTCGCACCGAGCGAGCTGGACGGCTTCGAGGAAGTATCGGCGCGCGCACTGCACGCGGCACTGCTTGTTTACGCATCCGATCACTCGATTCTGGACACGGCGCTGCGCCCGCACTGGGACGTGTTCGATTGGTCACGTGCACAGGTGGCCAGTCTCGATCACGCGATGTGGTTCCACCAGGATGCAAACGTCGACGACTGGGTCCTCTATGCGCAGGACGCACCTGCCGCGGCATCGGGTCGTGGCTGCTCTCGCGGAGTCCTCTATGCCCGCGATGGCACCCTGGTCGCCTCCGCCATGCAAGAGTCGCTCATGCGCTTGCGTCCGGTGGAAGCGGGTGCCGACACCGGCCCCGCCTGACCCGTGCCGCCCGACGACGGTCTTACAGGGCTTGACCCGGACGTCGCCGCCTGGTTTCGACGACAACACGGCGCGCCGACGGACGTCCAGAGGCGCACCTGGCCGGTCATAGCGCGCGGGGCGAACGTTCTCGCCACCGCGCCCACAGGCTCCGGGAAGACGCTATGCGCGTTCATGGTGCCGATCGAGCGTCTGCTGACCGGTGCATGGGATGGCGGCACGGTGCGGGTGCTCTACATATCGCCGCTGAAGGCGCTCAACAACGACATCGAACGCAATCTACTGTCGCCGCTCGAGACACTCTCCCAGGCATTCAGCAGTGCAGGTCGATCCGCCGCACCGGTGCGGGTCGCGGTGCGGAGCGGAGACTCCTCATCTGAAGACCGACGGCGCATGGCACGGCACCCGCCGGAGATTCTGGTCACGACCCCCGAGAGCCTGAACATCTTACTCACCTCGGCGAGCGGCCGGGGCATGCTCGGCGGCGTGCGCATGGTGATCCTTGATGAGATTCATGCGGTCGCGGGCAGCCGCCGCGGCCTCTGGCTCATGCACGGCGTGGAGGCGCTCACAGAGCTCGCGGGGGAAGTGCAACGCGTCGCGCTGTCTGCAACCGTCCGGCCACTTGAGCGCATCGCCGCCATGCTCGGCGGCCATCGCAGGAGCCCCGACGGCACGCCCGAGGCGCGCACCCGTCCGGTCGAGATCGTGCAATCCGATATTCGCAAGAAGCTCGCAATCGAGGTGCGTGCGCTATTGCCCGACCAACTGCCGGGGGACGGAGGCCTCGACGCGCTGACGCCAATCGCGCGGGCCATCGGCGCCGCGACTGAACGCAATCGGTCGACGTTAGTCTTCACGAACAGCAGGGCACTGTGCGAAAAGCTGGCAATGCGCGTCAACGACAGCGCAGAGGCCAGCTCGACGCCGCTCGCTTTCGCCCACCATGGCTCTCTGTCCAGAGAAATCCGTCACGAGGTGGAAGGGCGGCTGAAGCAGGGGGATCTACGCGCCATTGTCGCGACCAGCTCGCTGGAGCTCGGCATTGACATAGGCGCACTCGATGAGGTCGTCATGGTGCAGGCCCCGCCAAGCATCGCGGCGGCGGTACAGCGCGCCGGCCGCGCGGGGCACGGTGTTGGCGAGATCAGTCGCGCCGTCCTGCATCCAACCCATCCACGAGACGCTCTCGAGTGCGCGGTTCTGGCGCGCTCGGCACTCCGGGGCGATATCGAGGAGACGCACACGCCCGGACCCGCGCTCGATGTTCTTGCGCAGATGATCGTCGTGCGTCTCGCAATCAAGCCGCGGAGCGCTGACGCCCTCTACGATGCCATCAGGACCATAACCCCGTACCGCAGCCTCGCCCGCGAGCTCTTTGACCCCGTCCTTGCCATGCTTCTCGGCCGCTACGCTGGCGAACGACTACCCGAGCTCTCCCCGCGATTGCTCGAAGATCCAGATACGGGGCGCATAGAACTGCGCAGGGGCGCCCTTCTCGCGCTATATGCTTCCGGCGGAATGATCCCCGACCGCGGCTATTACCAGCTGCGGCACGCGGACTCCAACGCCCGCCTCGGTGAGCTCGACGAGGAGTTCGTCTGGGAGAATGGTCCCGGCCGGACCTTTGCGCTCGGATCCCAGCAGTGGCGCGTACAACGCGTCACTCACAACGACGTCTACGTTACGCCTGCTCCAAACGCCGCCTTTGCCCCGCCGTTCTGGCGCGCAGAAGACCGCGATCGAGACGCACACCTTTCCGAGCGCATCGGCGAATTTCTGCGCGACGCCGACATGGCCCTCGCGAACAGGGGAACGGCTGGCCTCGAGGAACTCCTCGGCGACGCGCCGGTCGATGGCGCGACGGTGGAAATCGTGCGCGACCATCTGCTCAGTCAGCGCGCCCACACCGGCTGCGCCCTCCCCCACGTCGATCATCTGCTCATAGAGCGCGTCCGCAGTGGCCCCGGTGGCTACAGGGGAAGCGATGGAGGCGGCCAACTCGTATTGCACAGCCTCGCAGGCGGCGCCGTGAATCGGCCTTGGGGCCTCGCGCTTGCGGCACGCTGGCGCGAACGTTTCGGCGAACTCCCGGAGGTCTATACCGCGAACGACGTCATCGTCGTCCAGGGCGGAGGCCATGTCGGCGACGAAACGCTCATGGATCTGCTCAGTCCAACCGGGTTGATCGATCTGCTGCGACACGAGCTCGAAGGCAGCGGCCTGTTCGGCGCTCGCTTTCGAGAATCAGCCGGACGCAGCCTGCTTATTCAGCGCGGGCGCTTCGGAGAACGCATCCCACTGTGGATGCGCCGTCTCGCCTCTCAGCGCCTCCTCGGACGCGTCCAGGGTTTCGAAGATTTTCCCGTGTTGCTGGAAGCCTGGCGAAGCTGCCTGGACGAACACTTCGATCTGCCGCGGCTGACGGCGACGATCAACCGGATCGCCGAACGGGATCTGGCATGGAGCGACGTGGTGACGCAGACCCCGTCCCCCTTTGCCGCAGAAAGCGGTTGGCGCCAGATCAATGAGTACATGTATGCGGACGATCGCCCGCGGACGGGCCAGCGTTCCGCCACTGCGACCACGCTCATCGAGACCGCCGTGCGAGAGGCGCAATTGCGCCCCACCATCGAACGGGCAGTCACCGAGGCTTTCGTCCAGAGGCGGCGCCGTCTGCAAGCCGGCTGGCATCCCCGTTCACCGCTTGAGCTTCGTGACTGGCTTCGGGAGCGCGGCCTCCTGCGACGGGAGGAGTTCGAACAACTGACCTCAGCGCTCGGCGACGCCTTCGACGACCTCCGAGCGTTCTGGGTGTCGACCCCCGATGACTGGATCGTGGACACTCGCGACGCCAAGGCATTCGGCGCACTGGTCGACGGCTCCGCGTCAGACGATGAACGGCGGCGCTGGCTGATGAGGTGGCTGCGCTTCGAGCCGCCGCGAGACGCTGAGGACCTCGCCGCCGCGTGGCCCGGCCCGCAGGCGTTGCTTTTTCCGGATCTCCAGCGCCTGGTCGGCGACGGATCGCTGGTGGTCGGGACGCTGATCGACGGCGATACGGGCGCGTTCTACTGCGACGCCGACAATCATGAGGCCATGCTGCGTATGCAGCGAGCGGCACGCCGTCCGAATCTCGCGGCGTTGCCGCAGCGACGCGTGGCCGAGTACCTCCTGAGCTGGCAGCGAGTCGGCGAGGCTGACGACCTGGTAGATGCAGTGGAACCGCTGCGGCTCCTTCCCGTGCCCGCGGAGCTCTGGGAAGACGCCTTGCTACCAGCCCGTACCCGGCGCAGCAGCGAAGCAGAATTCGACGCCCTCCTGGGGACCGGCGCAATGATCCTGACCGGCGCGGGCGGTCCGCACCACAAGCGCCGGGAGCTTCTGCTGCTTGCGGCAGACGAAGTCGATCTCGCCCCCTCTCAGGGCGCGATCGAGCGCGAGCTCGATGCGCGTCTTCGGCGCGCACTCCCCGACCCGGCTGCTCGCTACGGCTTCGACGCGTTGCTCGAGGCCGAGGGAGACCCGGCGGCGGCGGCCGAACTGCTCTGGGCAGGAATCTTCGAGGGGCATGTCGCCATCGAGAGCTTCGCCACCGTGCGCCATGGTCTGGCCACGGGCTTTCGATTGCCGTCAGCGACACCTGCTACGTCTTCGCAAACGCGAAGTGGCCTGCGCGCCCGCATTCGGGCGCGCGTGCACGGCATTCCCGGGCGGTTTCAACGCATAGCGCACGAGGAAGAACCCCGCGACGAAATAGAGCGCCTGGACCTCGCACGGCGTCGAGCCCGCGTTGTGTTGGACCGGTGGGGCATCGCCTGTCCGGATCTGCTGGCGCGGGAGATGCGGGGTCTGCGCTGGGGGGATCTCTTCCGAGCCCTACGCCTGATGGAACTGGCCGGCGAGGTCACGAGCGGACATTTCCTCGATGGCCTCCAGGGTCCGCAGTTCGCTACCCCGGATGCCGTCGCACTGGTTCGCGACCTGGGCGCGCGGCCAATGTCCGAGACTGCGCGCTGGCTCGATGGCCGCGACCCCGCCTCTCCCGCATCTCTCGGCCTCGCTCTTCAGGGCCTGCCTGCGCCGGCTCGGCGCGCCGGCGTGGCACTGGTCCTGGATGGCGATCGTGTTGCACTCGTCACGGAACGGGGCGGTAAGCGGCTTACAATTGACGCCACGGTCGGCGAAGGCGCTGTGGCGCGTACGCTCGCAGCGCTCGCAGCGGCACTCTCTGCGCGCAAAGCGACACTGGAGGTTCGAGAAATTGACGCCGGGCCGGCGAGAAGCAGCCGCCATATCGCTGCCCTGGAAGCAGCATTCACAATCCAGCGCGACCACAAATCGCTGACGTTAGCGGCGCGAGAGACTTGATCCGCGCGCACGACACGAAGGAATCTCATTGACCGTGGCACGCCCGACACACTCGCCGCGGCTACTTGTGCATGCGGATGCCGCCGATCGCCTGCACGTTCTGATGGAACGTCTGGCTGCGATCGATGCGGTGCCAGGCGCAGCTACGCTCCCGTGGTCAGTCATAGCGTGCACGACCGTCGCGGAGACGAGCCGTGGCCTCGCCGACGCAGACGCCTTGCTGATCGATCACAGCGACGCAGTCACCCTGATCGACGCACTTCAGGCGCCGGAGTCATTACCCATCATCGCCATACTTCGTCCCGACGCTGATGCGCAAAGCCTTGCAAGCGTTGCCGTCGAACTGATCCCGGAGGGTGAGTGCAGTCCGCTCGTCCTCGAACGCACGCTGCGCCTTCAGTACAGCGGCACGGCGCTGACGCATGGAGTCGAGTACCTCGCCCAGCGCGATCTCCTAACCGGCCTTCCAAACGTCAGACTCTTCGAACGGCAGCTGGAGATGGCTGTGGCGAGCGCCCAGCGACACCGCCGGCGCCTCGCCGTCGGCAGACTGGCCCTCGACGAATTCGACGTACTCGCCGCAGACCTGGGACAAGCGGGTACAGAAGCGCTCCTCGTTTCTGTTGCGCGGTGCATCCAACGTGTCCTGCGAAAAAGCGACCTGATCGCACGCGGGGTGAACGATCAGTTTCTGCTCCTTCTCGAGCAACCAGGCGATGCCGAGGATCTGGCGAGCACGGCAGACAAGCTTCTGGCCGCAATCGCGTCCGGAACCGCGCCCGCAAGCGCGTCCGCAAGCGCGTCCGCAAGCGCGGACATCCGCACGCTGGAAAGGGAGCGCTCAAGCGTGCGGTGCAGCCTCGGGCTCGCCGTCTACCCGGCAGCCGGCGAGAACGCGAAGGCGCTGCTATCAGAAGCAGCCGCCGCGCTCACCGAAACACAGCTCGCGGGCGGCGGCGACTTCCGTTTCGTAGTCGGCGACGTGGCTGTTGTAACGCGCGAGCGCCTGCGCATCGAGGACGCCCTCCCCCGAGCCGTAGAGCGAGGTGAACTCGCGGTGCGCTATCAGCCCCGTCTCGATCTCAAGCACATGCGCGTATCTGGTGCGGAAGTGCTCGCGCGCTGGCATTCGCCCGAATTCGGCGAAGTGACGCCGGACCGCTTCATTCCGGTGGCGGAGGCGTCCGGGGCGATCGCACGGCTCGGCGCCTGGGTCCTGCAGACCGCGATGGCCGACCTGCGACGCTGGCTCGCGGCAGGTCACGCCGTGCATCTCGGTATCAACGTCTCGGCGGGCCAGTTCCTCGGCGACGACTTTGTCGCCCGCGTTCGCCGCGAGCTTGACCGCAGCGGCGTACCAGCGCACGCGGTCGAACTCGAGATCACGGAGCGCATGTTCGTCGATAACATCACCGAACATCTCTCGCTCTTCGACGAACTGACCGCCCTCGGCGTAGGCTTCGCAGTTGACGACTTCGGCATCGGCTACTCTTCGCTCTCGTATCTGAAGCACTTTCCGGTCCATGCGCTGAAGATCGATCGAGCCTTCGTCGCACCGCTGCCGGACAGCCAGGAGGACGCGGCAATCGTCCGTGCGATCGTCGCGCTCGGCCATGCGCTGGGACTGAGGGTGGTCGCCGAAGGGGTAGAACACCCCACGCAACTCGCATTCGTGCGCGCAGCCGGGTGTGACGAAGCACAGGGGTTTCTCATAGGGCGCGGCGTCGACGCCGATGCCTTCGAAGCGCTGCTTGCCGAAGGCGTGCAGGCAGACGCCCTGCTGCTTGACGACGCGCCGATGCAGTCGCCGGATCCGGAGGATCGATGACGGTAGCCCTACTCCATCACCCGCTGTGTCTCGAGCACCGACTGCACGCCTCCCATCCTGAGGCACCCGCCCGCATTCTCAGCGTCATGGACGCACTTGCGCGGGAAGGATTGCTCGACGATCTGAATATGCGAGAGGACTTCCCGCCAGTCGAGCCGGCGGACGTAGCGCGCGTTCATCCGCAATGCCACATCGAGGGGCTCGCTGCGCTCGCGCCGCGCGAGGGCTTGCGCCACGTGGACAGCGACACCTTCATGAACCCATTCACGCTGCAGGCGGCCGAATATGCGGCGGGCGCCGCAACCGCAGCCCTGGACGGAATCCTCGACGGGCGCTACCAGCGCGCGTTCTGCGCAGTCCGTCCCCCGGGGCATCACGCCGAGTCGACGATCCCCATGGGCTTCTGCTTCCTGAACTCCGTCGCCATTGCGGCGCGTCGTGCGCTGGACGTTCACGGTCTAGACCGCGTCGCGATACTCGACTTTGACGTCCATCACGGCAACGGCACCGCGGAGATTTTCGCGGAAGATACCCGCGTGCTCGTCGCATCGAGCTTTCAGCACCCCTTTTACCCGGATCGCTGGACAGAAGCATGCGCCCCAAACCAGTGCTTCACGCCTCTTCCAGCCGGGACATCCTCGACAGCCTTCAGATCCGCGATCGAGCGAGACTGGCTGCCTGCACTCGAAGCCTTTCGGCCTCAACTGGTGATCGTGTCTGCCGGTTTCGACGGACATCACGTCGATCCGTTGGGCGATCTGCAGCTGGAGGATGGGGACTTCCTCTGGATTACGCGTTCGATCCGAGCCGCAGCAGAAGCAACGGCGTCCGGCCGCATCTTGTCCATGCTTGAAGGTGGATACGACCTGGACGCACTTGGGCGGTGCGCGGCCCTGCACGTTGCAGCGCTGCTTGGCAACTGACAACCGAGCAGGCGCAGTCAGCGGAAGAACGGTATTCGCCACGCGTCCGGAAAACGATGTCAGAAGCGCCGCGCACGCGGTTTCCCCAGCAAGAGACCGGTGGTAGCGTTAGCGCCCCGTAGTGATCGGCGCTTCACTGCGAACGCCCTACGCCCCTTTCACAAGGGCTCCACAAAGAGGTCCTCACATGATCAAGAAGTCGTTAGTCGCAATCGCTGTCCTGCTTTTGTTCGCCGCACGCGGCGCCTATGCAGACTGCAGTTTTCAGATCGACGTAGCCGACTCGCTGGGCTTCCCGGTAAGTGCGATGACCGCAGAGTCGTCTTGCGGAACGGTCTCCGTCACGCTCACCCACACGGGCAGCCTCCCGAAGCAGGCAATGGGACACAACTGGGTCCTAACGCGGAGCGCAGACTTTCAAGCCGTTGCGCCAGCAGGCATGTCCGCCGGCGTCGCGGGCAATTACGTCCCGGCCGGTGACGCGCGCGTCATCGCCAATACGAAATTGATCGGTGGCGGCGAAAGCGACACCGTGGAGTTCTCGCTTGATGGCCTCGCACCCGGAGACTACACCTTCTACTGCTCGTTCCCGGGGCACTGGTCCGCAATGAAGGGGACCTTCACGATCACCGCTTCCTGAAGACCTGTTTCTTGCGCGCCCCGACGATCGGGGCGCGTAGGACGGCAGCGACTCTCAGTCGGCCGACTGCTCAGCAGCTTTCTCACGCGCCGCGCGCTTCGTCCTGATGATGTCTTCGCGAACGACCATCCCGTTCACCATGGCGTTACGGAAGAGCCATAAGGAACCGATTGCAATTGCTGCAGTCACTACGATCATTGAGACAGGCATAGCCGTAAACTCCAGTTGACAGCATGCCCTGCAGACTACCCTGCAAACGCCCTCGCGTCCTCCCCTGCTCGATCCGACGCACGCCCCAGCCCAATGTCTACCGGGGGGCCACCGAAACGAGAATTCACCGTCCGCTAAACTGCGCGTCGCGTTTTTCGAGAAAGGCCGAGACCCCTTCCTTGAAGTCCGTGGAACGACCCGCCTCGTTTTGCAGTTGCGCTTCGAGATCGAGCTGCGCCTCGTAGCTGTTGCTGTAGCTCTGCCAGTAGGCGCGACGAATAAGTGCTAGCGAGCGCGGCCCGGCCGCGAGCCGCTCGGCAATCTTCATGGACTCCGCGAGCAGTACGTCGTCCTCGAAGACGCGATTGATCAGGCCCCACTCGAGCGCCCTTTCGGCGGGCAGGCGCTCAGCGAGCAGCGACAGCTCCATCGCCCGGCCCCAACCGATGAGGCGCGGGAGCAAGAAGGTCGCGCCACCATCAGGAATCAGGCCGATGCGGGCGAACGCCTGCAGAAAGAATGCACGCGGAGAGGCGCACACAATATCGCCCATGAGCGCGAAGCTCATGCCGACGCCGGCGGCTGCGCCGTTCACTGCGGTGACGATCGGCATCTGCAGATCGCGCAAACCGCACAGCAGAGGGTGATAGCCGGTCCGTAGGCCGTCACCGGCTCCTTGCGTCTCCCGCTCCCGACTCCGCTCCTCGTCGGCGAGGTTGGCGCCAGCACAGAAGCCTCGACCGGCCCCCGTGATGAGCAGACAGCGCGTCTGCGGGCCACGGTCGCGCACTTCACGAACCGCCGTCTGCAATTCGCGCAGCATCTGCGCTCCGACGGCATTCATCACTTCCGGATGATCGAAGGTAAGGACCGCGACCGCCCCCTCGTACTCGAGCTTCAGGCGTTCATAGCTCATAGCAAGTCTCCCCAATACACAGCACCGCGCATCGCCGTTCGGCGAACTGCGTGAATCATCTGAGTATACGGTGCTCAGCGCCCCCCGGAAGGGGTCCCATCCGCAGGCCTTTCGGCAAGTTCATCGAGCTCTTCCAGGCTCTTTTCCAGCCGCATCCGGGCTGTGTGCGAAAGAAAAAGCTGATCGTCAGCGGCAAGGCGCGCCAAGCGCGCGTAGTGCCGTTCCACGTCGGCCAACAATTCCGCGGTGAGCATGCCAACGAAGAGATCCGCAATTCGGAAACAGTACTGGAACTTAAAGTTCTCTCGCGCATTCGCGAACGCATGCGCGCGCTCGTCATGGGCCTGCCGAAAGCCCGCGGCGAGCGTACGTCGCCAGAGCGTCTCCACGCGCCGCGCGAGCACGTTGCTTTTCGAGTCGCCTTCGGTACGTCGCAGGCGCGACACCAACCCCCGCGACACGAAAACCGCCATGAGCGCCTGCCGAACCGGCGCCGGCAACAGCACGGGAGACAGTACGCGCGGCACCGGAACGCGCTCGATGAGCTTCTCGACTGCACCGACGGGATCGTCCCGCATCATCTGACGCTCCGCGCGCTCGTTAAGCAGTGCACCGCTACGGGCCGCATCGGGAAGCATGCGCTCTATACGTTCATAGGCCTGGCCGAGTCGCTCCACGAGCCAGGCACGAAGCCCGGCAAGATTGCGAGCGCGCTCCGTGCCTTCTGCCCCTAGCCAGTCAGCGTTGAAGGTCGCCAGGGCTGCATCAAGGATGCGCGGCGCATTGTGCTCCGCCAGCAGGGCTTCAGGTACCGGGCGCCTGAGCAGATAGCGCGTGCCCTGCTCTTCCATGAAGGCATCAAGCTCCCGGGCAAAGCGGCCGTCATCCGCAAGGGACTCAAGCACCTCGGCCGCCGCGTCTTCGCGAATGCGCTGCCGCTCTCCATCGAGGATGCGCTGGACCGCTGCGAGCGCCTCTGCACGCGCCATGCCCGACGCGTCGGTGCCCAGCAGCGTCGTATCACGATCAAGCGCAGAGCGAACGACGGCGCGACACTGCTGCGCGGCGGCGCGCGCTCGGCGACCTTCTTCCCCTTCCCGAGGCGCATACGCCAGGGCTGTGAGCTCAGCACGCAGGGACGATGCGCCGGCACGGACCTGTTCCCAGCTCGCTGCCGCGCCGCGCCGCCTCCACAGCGCCATCATCAACTCGAGCTCGGGGTCCTCACCGCTCGCCGCAGCAAGCGCTTCGAGCCCGGCTAAAACGCGCGGCTCTGCGGCCAAACCGAGCGTCTTTTCGAGGTCCGCTTGTACGCGATCGCGCAGCCCCTCCAGGCTCTCAAGATCGAGCGGATCGAAGGCATCGACGTTGAGCACGGGAATCACGCGGTCGCTTGCGCCAGATTGCGCCACGAGGCGCAAGAGATCGCGGTCCCCCTGACGCAGACCAAGGCGCGACTGGACTACATAGAGGATCGCATCGGCGCGCTGGATGACCGACTCCACATCGGCGAAGTCGAGCGCGTTCAGGCTGTCGCTGCCTTGACAGTCGATCAGTTCAAGATTGTGCGGCAGGGGGACTTCCCCCGGCGGCAACTCAAGATCGATGCCCTGTATGAGTGCCGCCATGTCCACGGATTCAGTCCAGGTGAGATAGGCGTCGAACGCGTCTGCGTCATAGCTGAGCGCCCCCTCGCGGGCGATCTGCTCGACGACTTCCGGCGCCTCCCGCGTCTGCAGCTCGACAAGCCCGGCGATGCTGCGACGGATGCGCGCAAGAGAGCGGGGCAGCAGGCCGAGCAAGGGTGCATCGGCGTCAACGTCGGCGAGTCGCCTGTTCGTTCGGCAAGCATCCTCGAACGCGGACAGCGCTTGAACAAGCGCAGCCGTACCCTCGGGCGAGTAGGGATTCGCCGGCACCTCCTCAGCCAGAGCCACCATGCGAAAGTCGAACTCGAGGCGCGCGCGCAACAACTCTGCATCGGCGAACAGCACCCGCGCAGACAGCGCCTCTGCGTGCCGAGCCCGGGTCAGATTGAAGGTTTTGACACCCGAACCGCGCGGCATGACGTCGCGACCTACAAGCGCGTTGACGAGCGTCGATTTACCGGACTTGATGGTGCCCAGCAAATACACCTCATAGCGTGGGCGCGAAGCACGAAACAGGTCTTCGGAATCCGGTAACGCTGTCGCAAGCGCAGGCACATCACGGCGCAGCGTCGTCGTCAAAGCGGCAAGGCGTTCGAGGGGCGTGCCGAGCACAGCGTTCTCCAAGGCTGATCGGGACGCGGATGTTACTTCAGCCCGGCCTCAGCGCCTCGTCTCCAGAAAACGGCGCTGAGACCTACCAATCACCCGTCGACCCGGACGCGGGTCGGGGCTGGACGCATGGACACGCTACTTCCTAGACTTCCGCGGCCCTGGTTCTGGCTTTTTACACGTGCCTCGTCCCCGCATGATCATCATCGAAGGTTTGCCCGGTCGCGATCGCATTGCGCTCGCTCAAGCCGTCGGTCTGCAATACGAGGCGCATGGCGTCGACGCACGATGCCCGGCCGCAACGGAGAAGGGTCATCCGCTCAGGCGCAGCTGGGACTGTAACGGCTACGACGATGCCAACAGCTTCGCGCATACGCTCGTACATCAATGGGAGAACTTCGCGATCCGCGCCGAGGCCGACGCTGTGCCGTGGATCTGTGCCGGGGTCTGGCTGGACGCGCCACGCACCCTCGCAGCGGAGGGGATGCTGGACGTTGCTGGCGCCGCAGCGCTTGCGGCCGAACTGTTCGATGCGCTTGCGCCACTCGAACCCTGCCTCGTCTATCTCGGCGGCCGCGACAGCGATGAGGTGGGTGACGCGGCCTTCGCAGGCCTCCAGGCTCACCGCACGCTGCTCAACGGAGCCCGCCTGACGGCGACAGAGCGGGTCGACGAGGTACTTGCGGTCCTGGGCATGTCGCGTCGGGAGATCAGCCTTGCACCGAATCTGGCCACGCGCATCGCGGGACGCTATGGCGGCCAGGCCCAGCAGCTCGTACTGCAGCCGACCGCTGACACACTCACGCTCACCGGCCTCCCAGCAGAACTCGGCCGCTCGCGCCCCCTGCTGCCTGCTCCGAATGGCCGCTTCGTCGTTGCCGGCGTGGACCTCGAGCTGCGCGTCGATATGGATAACGAAGGCGCCGCGCGCGGCTTGCTTGTAGACGCCAGCGAGCCGGCCCTCGCCGATTGGCCAGTGTTTCTGGAGTGGGAAGCGAGCTGACTGAATGACTCACGACGTCTCCTTCGAGCGGCAGCGGATTGAATACGCGTGCGCCGCCTTGTGCGTCGACTTCGCGCGGGCGCTTGATTTCACCGACCAGGATCACTTCCTCGAGCTCTTCACCGACGATGCCGTGCTGGTGTATGCAGATCGCTGCGAAGGGCACTCCGCCATTGCTCGGTTTGTGGGCAGCCGAGCCCGCGACACTACGACTCGCCATGTCGTGAGCAATATCTGGATCGATGTCATCGACGACGCTCAGGCACGAGGCCTGAGCTACTGCACCGTGTACGCGGGTTTGGCTGGCAAGGCTCCGAACGCAGTCGCCGTCGGCCACGCCCAAGACCGATATCGATGTGTCGAAGGGGAGTGGAAATTCGCGCGTCGGCACTGCCACTGGGCCTTTGGCGCGCCGCAGGCCTGACCCATGGACGGCGCCGGCGGCGCTCGCGATACTCGCTGCATGTCACATGCCGCTCCCATCACTCTTCTGCCCGCGACCCTGGCGGACGCCCTGCCGCTGGCCCTGCTGTCACGCGACCTCGTTGAGGTCGGCCTGCCCTGGTCGTGGCGACCGGACCGAATCGCGGCCGCAGTCCAGGATCCCGAAAGCGTAGTGCTGTTGGCCCGTTCAGGGCCTGAGATCGCGGGCTTCGCGACCATGCTCTATCGCGATCGTAGCGCCCATCTCAGCCTACTAGCAGTTGCCCCTCGCTGGCGCCGCGCGGGGGTTGGCAGTCGCCTGATCGAATGGCTGGAGACGACGGCGCTCGTTGCCGGGGTGGAGTGGATCGGCCTTGAGGTTCGTGCCCGCAATAAGGGCGCGCGCACGTTCTACGAGCACCTCGGCTACCAGGCTCGCGACTACGTGCCCGGCTACTACCGCGGTCGCGAATCGGCAATTCGCATGCGTCGAGACCTGCGCCCCGCAGCACCGGTGGATCTGACTTCGGAGGGCGCTTGATGACATCCGTGCCCCTGCGCATCGGCACCCTGGGCAGCGACGCCCTGCTCACGGGGCCCTTTGACGCCCGCGCGCGCCTCGCCGCGGCCATCGAAGCGGCCGATATCGATCACCTCTTCGTCGCGGACCACATCAGTTTTCATGACGGAACCGGGATGGACGGCCTCGTCGACACGGCCGTGTTGACCACGCTCTGCCCGCGCCTTGAGGTCTGTATCGGGGTCTACCTGCTAGCGCTTCGACATCCTGTAGCTGTCGCTCGTCAGCTTGCATCGCTTGCCCGCAGTGCGCCCGGTCGCATCGTGCTGGGCGTCGGCGTAGGCGGCGAGGACCGCCACGAGATCGAGATCTGTGGCGTTGACCCAAAGCGTCGCGGTGATCGCACCGACCATTGTCTTTCAGCACTCGAGGGCCTGCTCAGCGGCGCGCCCAGCAGTTACAGCTGCGATCATTTTTCTTGGCAAGACGCGATCATCAAACCGCGCCCGGCGGAACGGATTCCGATCCTCGTCGGGGGACGCGCGGACGCAGCCCTGCGCCGCGCAGGGCGCTTCGGCGACGGCTGGCTCGGCGTATGGAGTTCCGCATCACGCTTTGAAGCAGCGGTGGCACAGGTAGAAGCCCACGCGGAGGCCGCCGGCAGACTCGATGCCTGTCGCGCCCACGGCATGCAGATCTGGGTGGGCGTCGATGAGGACGCGGAAGTCGCCCGGTCGCGCCTCGCACGCCGGATGGAGCAGTTCTACCGAGTGCCCTACGAACGGTTCGAACGCTACGCCCCATACGGTTCGCCCGAGACCGTCGCAGACGCGCTGACACCCTATCTGGAAGCAGGTTGCCGGCGCTTCAATCTCATGCCGGTGGCCAGCAGCGAAATCGCGGGCGTCGAGGCGATCGGTGAGATCGCACGCCTGCTGAGGTCGCGTGATCCCTAAGCGCCAGCCACGAGCGCGGCGCCGGAAAGCGTGAGCCCGATCACCACCGCGAAGCGCAAGCCTTTTCCTGTGCCTACGAGAACCAGGAACGGCAACAGCCGAACACGCATCAGACCCGCATAGAAGGTCAGCGCATCGCCTCCGACCGGCGCCCAGGCCAACAGAAGCGAGATCCGCCCGTAGCGACCGAACCATGCCTGGGCCCGTCCAATCTGCGCATCATCTAAGCGCAGCCGCTTGAGCCAGCCCGGCGACCCGCGCTCGCGCCGCCAGTTTTCAAGGCGCACCCCGATCCACCAGTTCACAACGGCTCCAAGGGTGTTGCCGCAGGTCGCGGCGCACCAGAGCAACAGGGGGTCCCGGCCCGCGATCAGCAAACCCGCGAGCACAAGCTCGGAATAGAATGGCAAGAAGGTTGCCGCCACGAACGCGGACACGAACAGCGCCAGATAATCGAGGCCGGGTATGCCCGGGACGGCCCACTGTTCCGCCAGCCCGAGGAGCACGTCGCTCAAGCGAGTGGGTCCCGACCCAGTGCGGCCTGCTGAAGTCCGCTGAAGAGACGGCGCTGCAGCGGTTGCCGGGCGACGTACTCTGGATGCCATTGAACGCCAATCACGAACGTGGCGTCGGCATATTCGACGGCTTGCGGAATCCCGTCCGGATTCATGACGACCACCCGAAGGCCCGCGCCGATGCGTGACACCGCCTGCCGATGGATCGCGTTGATGCCACAGCGATGTCGAGACACGAGACCCACGAAGCGTTCCAGCACATCAGAGATCCACTCGGCTATCTCCGCGAGCCAGCTCGGGACGGCCGCCGTGTTCACATCGCTTGCAACCTGCTGGACGAGCCTGGAATCGAGTTCGATCCGCAGGGGGCCGATCGACGTGTCATCGAGCCGCCACGCGACAGCGCTCAGGGCCGTTGCGGTGCCGCCGAGCGTGCCGATGAGCGCATCGACGATTCCCGGGCCCTGGAGACCACCGCACTCGATTTCGACACCAGGGCGACGCATCTCGCCGTCTGCGCGCCGAGCGCGCTCGGGCAGCGGGAAGGGACGTGCGCTATGCATCCGGACTCCTGTGGGTGCGCTCGAAGAGCAGGGCAGCTCAGGCGCGCGCCGACAAGGCTCGCACGCGCCCCGCGGGCCCTCAAGGCATCGCCACCGGATGTCTGCAATGACCCCTTTCAGGCGGTATCCAGTAGATCACTTGCGCGCGCGATCAACGTCGACATGGAGAACTTGGACGTTTCCCAGAGCGGGTCGTCACGCTTGCCGCGGCGGTGCAGCATCAGATTGAAGCCAGTGATTACGGCAAATTTGTAAGCAGCGAGCGCGCGAAACCAGCTTAGGTCCGGCAAATCGTCGCCCCAAGCCGCCTCATACAGACCAATCAGTTGCTCGGGATCCAGGAACACCGGCCGCTGTCTGCCTTCGCTCGCCCAGGCCGCAGCGTCCGAGAAGGTACAGATCCAGCCAACATCGTTCAGGGTCGCACCGATGCCCGTAAGTTCGAAGTCGATCACGGCTCGCAGCCTGGCATCCGGAGAGCAGAACAGGTTCGCTGTCTGGAAGTCGCCGTGGAAGACCCCGACCGGAGCGGCTTCAGGGATCGAATCAAGGAGCCCCTGACGCACTGCCCGAGCACCGTCCAGGCGCTCAGGATCGGCCGCCCGCTCGAGAAAGGTGTCCCAGCGCGTCACGTCATCCGCGAAGGGCATGGGATCGCCCAGGTAGCCAAGCTCCCGCCAGGGCAGACGATGGATGCCAGCGAGCGCACTCATGACCTCGGCGCCGAGCGCCCGCAGTGACGCGCCATCAAGGGCCGCTCCCCATTCGCCCGGACCGAGACGAAGAACGTCGCCGTCGAGCTTTGGCACGATGAAGTATGGGCGACCGAACCACTCGAGCTCCTCTCCGTCACCACCGCTCCAGCGGACAGAGCAGTGCGGGACGTCGGTGGCGTCGAGCGCGTTCAGCACCGTGACCTGGCGCAGCACGTCTGCGGTGCCGCGCCAATTCACGTTAGGCGGGGGCAAGCGCAGGAACCAGGATTCCTCGCCGCCAGCCGCGTGCGCCGTGAACCCGTAGGCGAAACCCGCATGACCGGGCATCTTGTGCACACCGTCAACACGCGCATCTGAATCGCCATAGCGATCGCGCACGAAGGGCACCAGGCGCATGCGGAGCTCATCGAGTTCCATGGCCCTACTCCGCAGCCGGCCCCGGATACTGCTCGCGCAGGAGCCGCTTGAGGATCTTCCCCGAGGGGTTGCGCGGAATCTCTTCGGCGAAGACAACGGCCTTCGGCAACTTGAAACGGGCGAGATGCTCGGACGCGAACTTGAGCACCTCGGCTTCCGTGAGCTCGGGAGCGGTGCGGACCACGATCGCGAACGGCGATTCGCCCCAGCGCGCCGAGGGTTGCCCGATGACGGCCGCCTCGGATATCCCCGGGTGCGCCTGCAGCGCGCTCTCGATCTCGGCCGGGTAGATGTTCTCCCCGCCGGAAATGATCATGTCCTTGATCCGGTCCTGGATGTAGACGAAGCCATCTTCATCTGTAACCGCGACATCACCCGTGTATAGCCAGCCATCGATCAGGGCCTCCGCCGTCGCGTCCGGCCGGTTCCAGTATTCGCGCATGATGTGCTTACCTCGCACCAGTACTTCGCCAGGTTCCCCCGGCTGACACTCCCGGCCCTCACCGTCGACGAGCTTCACGTCCGTATGCAGAAAGGATTTGCCCGTGGAGCCCGCGCGTGAAAGCGCATGCTCTGAATCGATGATGCAGGCGGGTCCGCAGGTCTCGGTCAAGCCGTAGATCTGAATGACCTCGATCCCGAGATCCGCGTAGGCCTGAATGAGGGAGACCGGCACTGGCGCCGCCCCGGACATGCACCAGCGCATGCTGTCGGTCCGGCCGCGCGCCTCCGGTGGAACCTGGAGCATGAAATTCAACATTGCCGGAACGGCGAGACAGGTATTGATGCGCTCGCGGTCGATGAGCTCCCAGGCAAGGCGCGGCTCGAAGCTGCGCATGTTCACTAGCGTGCCGCCGTTGTGTACGCAGAGCGTCGCCGGCGTCAGGGCGCCGACGTGAAAGAGGGGCAGCGGCTGGAGATACCGATCACCTGGACGCATATCTGCGGTGCCGCCGATCGTCACGCAGGCCCAGAGTGCAGTTGCATGGGTATGCACCACCCCCTTCGGCAAACCGGTCGTACCTGACGTGTACATGATGTAAAGCATGTCATCGCCGACGGCACCGACCGGGGGCGGCGTTGCGTCGGCCGCGTCACGGAATGATTCGTAGGGCGTGGCAAAGGCGAGGGGGGCCCCCGCCCCGACTTCGATCCAGCGCGAGATCGAAGTCGCCGAGCCGCGTTGATGCAGTTCCGCGACGACGTCGGCGAACTCCTCACCAAAAATCAGCGTCTGCGTACCGCTGTCGGCGAGGATGAAAGTGAGTTCGTCGGCAACCAGACGCCAGTTCAGTGGCACAACGACAGCACCGATACGCGCTACGGCAAAGAAAGATTCAACGAACTCGGCACTGTTCATCAGCAGCAAACCGACCCGGTCACCCTTACTGACGCCCGCTGCCAGCAACGCATTGGCCTGGCGGTGGCTTCGCTCGGCAAGTGATGCATAGTCGAGCCGCAGGTCACTGCTGCCGTCTACGAACGCCTCCCGCGCGGGATTTAGGTATGCGCGCTTCTCAAGCAGCGCTCCGATGTTCTGCTCCATGAGCTCCTCCCCGGAAAACTTGCTCCCCGTTGATTGTGCCCGCAGGCAACGGCGCCCGCAGCCCTGGACACCCACCCGGCGAACAGCCGGACAAAGCCTGTACATGAGGCAAAAACCGCATATACTTCCGTTGTTTGCGCGTGTCCAAGGCGCGCTCCGCCCACAGATGAGCATCATGAGCGAAAACGCCTCTACTGATCACAGTCAGACCTACCGCATCGGCGCCGTTGCGCGCCTTACCGGCATCTCAGTTGACCGCTTGCGTGCCTGGGAGCGCCGCTATGGCGTGGTCGAGACAAGACGCACCGAGTCCCTGGGGCGCATCTACACCCGCGACGACGTCGAGCGGCTGACCATGATCAAACAGCTTGTCGACCTCGGGAATCCAATCAGCTCGGTGGCGCAGCTCAGTGACGAGCAGCTGCGGGAGCGCCTGCAGCAGGACAACCGCTCACGCAGGCAGCTGCAGGGCCAGGTTGCTGCGCCGGCGCGCATTGCAGCGCTCGGCACTACCCTCGTGAGCTATTTGGAAGATGCGCGTGATCGCCTGCGGGGCACCCAGCTGCTCGGCACCTTCCGACACTTCACCGATTTCGAGCGCTCTGTCGCGACCCTTGCCCCTGACGTGATCGTGATCGAATACGCCGGCGTGCACGACGAAACCATCGAAGAGGTTCGGGAGCTGATGCGGCGCGCCGGAACGCGACGCGCCGTGCTCGTGTGCGGATTCGGCCGGCGAGAGGTGTTCGAAGCGCTTGCCGATCTCGGCGCGACAGTACTTCGCAGCCCAGTCTCGCTCGAAGAGCTCGAGCTCGCCTGCCGGAGCGAGTCGGTTGCCGCACCGGCGGCGCAGGCGCCCGCAGACAACGCATCTCTACGACCTGAACTCGGCGACGTCATCCCCGCTCGACGCTTCGACGACGAAGACCTCGTGCGCCTCGCGAGCATGTCGCGCTCCGTAGAGTGCGAGTGCCCTGAACATCTTGTCACCCTGGTCGGGTCGCTCGCTGCGTTCGAGGCCTACAGTGCGACCTGCAAGCATCGCAACCCCGACGATGCCGCGCTTCACGCCTACTTACACAAGATCACGGCGCATGCGCGCGCACTCATCGAAGAAGCGCTTGAAAACGTCGCAGAAGTAGAAGGACTAATGCCCTGACCAGGGTGCGTCTATGCTATCTAGACGCGCAAACCTGGACATACATATGACAAAACGATATTTGTCCAGGACGTCGTTGGACATATACTAGACGCCACACAGAAACACGCAGTTAAGCAGTTTCACAGTTCAGGCGTGGCACAGTCGAGCATCCCCCCCTCCCTCCCTCCCTCGACTCCGACTGTTTGCGACCCGAAGCGCCTCTCGCTTCATCGCACACGCCTTTTTCTCCCTGAACGGCGCCTTATGGCGCCGTTTTTCGTTTCGAGCATTTACGCAGCTCTCCCCACGCGCCCTTGCCAGCCGACGAATCCCCGCATGCAGCTTGCACCGTCGCCTTGGCCGCTCGCCTTTCTGCAATAAGGCCAGCAAACGGCGTGCGTTCCGCCGCGGGCTCTCGCACATCAGGGCCTGTGTCCTGGGCCGCCAAACCAGCACGCGCGAACGCAGTACGCGCAATTGTTCTGCACGAGCGAATCGTTACAAATGCACGTTGCGTGACAGCTGCAACAGACCCGTACATCCCCGTCGTCAAGCACGTTTACCAAGCGCCGACCTCCTGAGACATCGCGTTCGCACAGGCCCTGTGGCCACGCGAACACAACGCAGTCCGGAGAGGTCGACGCATGCGCCCCAATGCGACGAAGCTAAAGCTCATCACCGCCTTCACCAGCGTCCTGCTCACTGCCTGCGGCGGTGGCGGCGCCGGTGGCAGCGACACGCCCCCAGCGCGAACAGCCAATCCGCCATCGACGGGGGCATCAACAGCAGCGCCTCTGCCTGCACAGGCGAATGCAGCGCCCAAGGCGTCGGTCTGGGTCTCTACCACCCTCGGCGAAGCCCCGCTCGACCTGTCCTTCGACGGCACGGCCTCTTCCGACAGCGACGGCTCGCTCGCGCAATTCTCTTGGGACTTTGGCGATGGTGTTCGGGCTGACGGCGCCTCCGTCGGCCATACCTATGACGCACCCGGGATCTATACGGTGCGTTTGACGGTCGAAGACGATGACGGTGCCCACGACACGGCCGAAAGGACCATTACAGTTCAGGAAACAAGCACCACCGGACACCGCGTCAGCGGCAGGATCCGCATCCAGTCCGCAAGCGCCGTCGACTCGGACACAAACGATCCCAGTCACCCAGGCATCGGCAACAACGACTTTGCCAGCGCTCAGCACGTCGCGAGCCCGGCCACGATCGGCGGCTACGTCGGCACTGCAGGCCACGGCCGTGATACAGGGGCACACTTCGAACGCGGCGATCGAACTGACGTCTATCGCTTCGAGGCACTGGGCGGAGAGGTGGTTGCGCTGTCGATCGCGTCCGCCGGTCAGGATCTTGATCTCCGCCTTTACGATGCAGCACACAGCCAGGTTGATGAATCCATGGGCGTCGGCGACAGCGAGATGCTCGAGCCCATCGCTTCGCCTGGCGAGTACTTCGTACAGGTGTCGACTTTCGGCGATGCCGCGAGCAACTACGTCCTGACGATCGGCCAGCCCCCCGCGAATGCCCTCGCATCGCTGCGCAGCTCCCTCGAGTTCGTGCCCGGAGAAGTCCTGCTCGGGCCGGCCATCGCCACCCGCGCATCAGCAATCGATCTATCGGAGATCATCGAAGCGCGCAGCCAAGGCCGGCAGGAAAACGCAGGGGTCGCTCGAATCCGACGTCAATTTGAGGCGAGCCGCGTCGATCTCATTGGAGCTGCACCGCTCACCGCGCTGCAGGCGGCAAAGCGCAGCACGCTGGAAGCTGTGAAGCGCCTCCGCGCTTCGGGCGCATACGCCTGGGTTGAGCCGAACTTCATTCACCAGCCCCTTGCAAACCCAAACGACGAATACTTCCCCAACCAGTGGCACTACAACTCGATTCACCTGCCCCAGGCATGGGATCTGACCCAAGGCAGCACAGACGTCATCGTCGCCGTCATCGACACCGGCATCCTGCCTGGTCACCCGGCGTTTACCGATCCGCACGCGCCGACAAACACCAAAATCGTCGACGGATACGACTTCATCAGCGATGCGTCACGCGCCCTAGACGGCGACGGTCGCGACGCCGACCCCACCGATCTTGGCAGTCAGGGGCTTGACGCGGCGTTCGGTTTCCACGGCACGCACGTCGCGGCTCTGGTCGGGGCACGCACGAACGACGGCGACGGAAACGGCGAAGGCGGCAATGTGGCGGGCGCGGGGTGGAACACGCGCATCATGCCGTTGCGCGTGCTGGGCCACGGTGGAGGCACTAGCGCGGATCTCATCGAGGCCCTGCGCTACGCCGGCGGAATGGAGAACGCATCGGGTACGGTCCCGGCACGACCAGCAGACATCATCAACCTGTCTCTGGGTTCCACCGCGTTCAGCGAGGCGGAGCGCACGATGATCGAGACGCTCCGCGAGCGCGGCATCATCGTTGTTGCCGCGGCCGGCAATGAAGCTACGGCTGAACCGCGCTATCCCGCCGCCTACGAGGGCGTGGTCTCCGTCGCCGCGACAACGATCACCGATCAGCCCGCCTTCTATTCAAACCATGGCCCGACCATCGACATCGCGGCACCCGGCGGCGACACCTCTTCGGACGTCAACGGTGACGGCATTCCGGACGGTGTTCTGTCCGCGATCGGTGAAGACCAGGACGGCGATCCGGACACAGCGCCAGAGCACCGCATTGCCGCCCTGACCGGTACATCCATGGCTGCCCCGCACGTGGCCGCGGTTGCTGCCCTCATGAAGGCCGTGCATCCAGCCCTCTCGCCGCAGCAGTTCGACGCCTTCCTAGCCAGGGGCCTGCTGAGCAGGGATCTCGGCGCACCGGGCCGTGACGACGCCTACGGCCATGGTCTGATCGACGCGCAGCGCGCGGTCATGGCTGCAGTGGAAGCTGCGGGCGGCGAAGCGCGTGACTTCGCGGTGCTCGTTGCGTCTCCGGCGGCGCTGAACTTCGGCGCCTTCGTCGACGTCCTCGATTTTCGGCTCTCGAACGCGGGCCAAAGCACCCTTACGGCAACGCCGCCAACCGTCGATGCACCCTGGCTCAGCATCGAGGCGGTCGCAACAGGAGCGGATGGCCTTGGCTCCTATCGCGCACGCGTCGACCGTGATCTTCTTCCGGGCGACGGTGTTTTCGCCGCGAATATTCGCTTCGAATCAGACGTGAACCCGGTCACCCTACCCGTGCGTATACAGAAGGCTTCCGTGGACCTATCCGCAGATGCGGGACACACCTATGTCGTCCTGACGGCAGCAGACGATAGCCATGTCGTCTACCGGACCACCGCTCTCGCCCGCGGCGGAGAGTATGACTTTGAACTTGAGGGCGTTGCCCCCGGTCGCTATCGCCTGTACGCCGGCAGCGACTCCGATCACGACGATGAGATCTGCGATGCGGGCGAATCCTGTGGCGCATGGCACACCCTCGATGCCCCGGCCGTGCTCGATGTTCAGGCAGACGTTTCAGGAATCGAGTTCATCACAGCTTTCCGGGGCAGTTTTGCGCCCAATGATGCCCTCCCCTTCGCTTCCGTCGCTTGCCCCGCCTGCTCACCTTGGTAGGCCGGACCCATGAGGGGTGGGGCAGACTTCAGCTTCGAAAGCCGGGCGCGAGCAGCCGACCTCGCGGCGCGACATGCGCGCCGTGAACCAGGCCTCGCACAGGTCGTGAACTCGCTAACATCGTTTGACAAAACGCAATGCGTCGGGGGCTGATGCCCCGTTACCATCGCCCGACAACGTTCTGCACGGTCGTTGCCGATGCTACCTCGTGCCCTGAGCCTACTGCTCCCTCTAGCCCCGGCGCTCCTGCTGTCAGCCTGCGGTGGCGGGGGGGCTTCCGGCGGCAGTAATCCGCCGGCGCCCAGCCCGAATACACCACCCATAGCGAGTTTCATCATCACGCCCCTATCGGGCGACATTCCCCTGTCGGTGGCCGCCGACGCACGCGCCTCTGCCGATACAGACGGAACCATCAGCCGCTTCGAATGGGACTTCGGGGACGGCGAGAGCGCGACGGGCGCGCAAGTCACGCACGAATATACCGCCAGCGGCGAATTCACCGTTTTGCTGACGGTCACTGACAATGACGGCGCCAGCGCCTCAATCGCCCGCACGGTGACGGCCAACGCGCCTCCCGTCGCTGTCGCAGGCACGGACCAGAGCGTTGGCCCCGCACCACTTCTGGTCAGCTTCGACGCGAGCGCTTCGAGCGATACGGACGGCACGATAGACCGGTACGACTGGGACTTCGGCGACGGCGAGAGCGGAACGGGCATAAACGTCCAGCACAGCTACACCTCGGAGGGACGCTTCACCGCAACGCTCACCGTTACCGACGACGCCGGCAGCCGGTCGACGACAACCACAGACGTTCGCACGGTCTTCGAGCTGTCCGGAGAGATTCGCATCCAGTCGACCTCCGTCGCCGATTCGGACGTCAACGACACCTTCTCTACCCCCATTCGCAACAACGACTTTACGGATGCACAGCAGGTACCGAACCCAGCCACGATCGGCGGCTACGTGAATGCCCCCGGGGCGGGGCCGGACGGGGCGCTGAGCGACGGAGGGGACGTCAGCGACTTCTTCGCGTTCGAGGCAATCGGAGGAGAAACGCTCATATTGAGCATCGCCGACCCGAATGCAGACCTGGACCTCGCACTCTATGACGCGCCGGGCGGTGCGCCCGTGGATCAGTCCGTAGGGATTACCGACCTCGAGATCGTTCGCGTTCCGGACGCCGCGCCGGGCACCTACTTCGTGGAGGTATCCGCTTTCCTGAATGCGGCGAGCGGCTACGTGCTGTCCGTAGGCCAGCTTGATGTCGCGGTCAGCGCACATAGCTGGTCCCCGGAGCATGCACTTGTCCCCGGAGAAGTCGTCACGGGGCCAGCGCGCGCCGTCGCGGTACGCAGCGCCGTTCCGACGAAGCGCCTCGCGGGTGATGCGCGCGAGCGCCTCCATGCGCTGGCACCCGACTATCGCGGCTGGCATGAACGACAAGGCACCGCGCGCGCGCAGAAAGACGATACCCGCGCTGCGCGTATGCGAACCCTTTCAGCCGTGAAGGAAATGCGCGCGAGCGGCGCCTGGGAATGGGTTGAACCAAACTGGATTCGCAGCGCGAAGCTGGCGCCGAACGACGACTTTCTGGCCGCTCAGTGGCACTACGAGTCAATCAATCTTGCGCAGGCCTGGGATCTGACTCAGGGCGACCCTGACGTCATCGTCGCCGTCGTCGACACGGGAATCCTGCCGGATCATCCGGAATTCGCGGGACAGCTCGTGGCCGGCTACGACTTCGTCGACGGTGACGCCGACCCAACGGATCCGGGCAGCACCGCGTTCGGCGGCGCGGGCAGCTTTCATGGTACGCACGTTGCCGGCACCGTCGCCGCCCGCACGGACAATGCTCAGGGCGTCGCGGGCGTGGGCTGGAACACCCGCGTCATGCCACTGAGGGTCCTCGACGGGGAAGGCAGCGGTACTGCCTTCGACGTCCGCCAGGGCATGCGCTTCGCCGGCGGCCTCGACAATGCCTCCGGGACGGTGCCCACCGCGCCCGCCGACGTCATCAACCTATCGCTCGGCGGCGGTCCACCGAGTGACGCGGACCAGGCTACCATCGACGAACTGCGCGATCTCGGAATCATCATCGTCGCTGCCGCGGGCAACAGCAGCACGTCGCAAACGGAGTTCCCGGCGGGCTATGCGGGCGTCGTCTCCGTCTCGGCGACCACCATAGAGGACACGCTCGCCGGCTACTCGAACCGAGGCAGCACGATCGACATCGCAGCGCCCGGAGGCCTGCTCGCGACGGATCTGAACAACGACGGCATTCCTGATGGCGTGCTCAGCACGCTAGGTAATGACGCAGACTCGAACACAGCCACGCCACCTACGCCCACCATCGCGACCCTGAGCGGCACCTCCATGGCTTCTCCGCATGTTGCAGGCGTTGCCGCACTCATGCATGCCGTCCGCCCGGGCCTCACTCCGATCGAGTTCGACTCGTTACTGGAGAGCGGCCGCCTGACGCAGGACCTCGGCGCAGCCGGACGTGACGACAGCTTCGGCCACGGCCTTATTGATGCTCAGAAAGCCGTGATCGCCGCTCTGGAACTCGAAGACGCCGGTGGCCTGCCAGCGATTCTCATCGCCTCTCCATCCACGCTCAGCTTCGGCGCACTGCTGGACGAGCTCACGATCGAACTCCGCAACGGGGGCAGCGAGACGCTCACGGTCACTGGCGTCGCGGCGAGTCGGAGCTGGCTCACGGTGACGCCCCTCGATACCGACGCTGACGGCGTCGGCAGTTACCGAGTGACCGCCGATCGCGCGCAATTGCCGGAGCAGGGCAGTTTTGCGGGCACCCTGACCGTGACCGCGAACACCGGGACGCTCACGATCTCCGTCCGCCTCGAGCAGGCGACCTTCGGTGGCACCGGCGACGCCGGCACGAGCTTTCTGATCTTCAGGGATCCCGAAGCGCCGCCCTCGCAGGGCTTCCCCGCAGACGTGCTCGAGGCCGAGAACGGGGTCTACAGCTTCATGCGCACCGATGTCGGCGCGGGCCGCATCGAAATTGTCGTCGGCAGCGATCTCGATAATGACGGCGTCATTTGCGAGGCCTCGGAATCCTGCGGCGTGTTTCCGACGATTGAGGCTCCGCTGGAGGTAGACATCTCAGGCGATCGGGACGATCTCGACTTCGTGACGGCATTTCGGACAAGCATCGATGTCAATCGCCGCAGCGCACGCAGCGAAAGTGCCGGCGAGGGCTATCGAATCCTCCCGAAAAGAGACTGAGTACCGGCCGGCGTCAACCCTCGAGCAGCGTCAGCAGATCGTATTCGAGCTCCGCAACACGACGGCCACTGGCGGCCATGACGATATTGGAGAACGCACCGGACAAATGCTGCGCAGCCTGCCCGGCAAGCCCGAGGCCCCAGCGCATCGTCCCGAGCACCTTCCACCAGTGGAAAGCAACCGGATCAAAGTTTCCGCCCAGGGCGCTGTAGGCGTCCACCAGCGTCTCGCGCGCCCCGAAGCCGCCGACCTCGATCGCGTCCTCCCCGAAGCGCCAGCAGCGTAGACAGAGCCAGGCAAGGTCCTCCATGGGATCGCCGATCTTGGCGAGCTCCCAATCAAGCACGGCCGCCAGTCCGTCGGGCGCCACGATGATGTTGCCGTTACGCACGTCGCCGTGGACGATCGTCAGGCGCGTGGGCGCGCGTGGCTTGTTGCGTCGCAGCCAGGCCAATCCGAGTTGAAACACGGGGCCCGGCTGGAGCAAACCGTCCACCTGTTCGGCGAGGTGCTCGAGCGCGAGCGCTGCGGGCGAGCCCGTGCCCGGACGACTGAGTGACGGCGGCGCCACGTCCGCCTCGATTCCGTGAAGGGCGGCGAGCGCACGCCCGAGATCCGCGGTCAGGACGGATCCGGACCCGTGCTCCGCAACGCTGCGCAGCACCCGGCGCGGAACGGTTTCCCCTTCGACGCAATCGGACACGAAGACCGGGCCGCCGACCCAGGACGCGTCCTCGCTCGCGAAGTGCACATGCGGTACGCGAACGCCCGCCTGCTCCGCAAGCTGAATCAGGGCCGCCTCTTCGGGAATCGGCTTCAGCTCGATATCCGGGGTTGGCATGATCGTGGCGCAGTAGCGCCCTATCGCGCCGCCGACCCGAGCATCAAACAGCACATTATTTCGACGCGCACCGGCCGACGTTTCGACGATACCCGACACCTCGACCTGCGCGCCGAACTCCTTCGCGAGCAGCCCCTCAAGACCCGTGCCGAGGCGCGCTTGCCGAGCCTCAGCAGTTTCATTCTCCATCTGTATTCCTCAGGCTCAGGGCCGGTCTGCCGAACCGTCGTACGCGTCATAGCCCGGGCGAACAATTGCCAGCTTGTCCCGCGTGACTTCCATGAGCGCGTCGCGCGCGGCACGCTCGAACGCGACGGTCGCGCCCGGTGCCTGCAGTTCCATGATGAGCTGCTGATTCAGATCCTCTACCTGTTCCGCAAGCGGCCCGGGAATCAGGTCCTCCGCTGGGAGGTCAAGCAGCCGGCAGAGCCGATCACGTTCGCGAAGCAAGAACGACGCACCCTGCTGGCGTTCACGATGAAGAATGCGCACCAGATTGAGCGCGACCAGCGAGCGATAGCGAAGCGGACCCGACAGCTCGGGCAGCAGCTCACGCTCGAGGAAATCTCCGACAGTCTGCAGCAACTCGGTGTCGTGCGGTCGATCCTGCATGACGAATCTCCTCAGGAGAGCAGCGCGAGCGCCGCTTCAGCACGGTTGACTACCGAGTCGGCGAAAGCGCTTAGATCGAGATCGTCGCGCTGGCCCATGGCGCCGACGAGATAGCGCTTGTAGACCCCTTCCCCGATTGCCGCCAGGCGCCAGTGAGAGAACGCCCTGTAGTAGTCGATCCCGGACAGATCCCTGCCAGTTGCTGCTGCATAGCGCTCGATGAGGGCCTCGCGCGTGCCAAACCCCCCGACCGTCGTCGGTGCCTGATCGCCCGGGCGCGTATCAACCTCGCCGGGCTGCAGCCAGGCGTTGAGCAGATAGCCGACGTCTGCAAGCGGATCCCCCAGCGTGCACAGCTCCCAGTCGAGCACTGCCTCGATGCGCCCATCCGCGACGAGCATGTTGCCGAGGCGATAGTCCCCATGAACGATCGAAGCGCCGATCTGCTCAGGCATGCGTTCCGCGAGCAGTCTTCGGGACGCCTCCATGGCGGGGATCTCGCGCGTCTTCGAGTTCTCCCACTGTTTGGTCCAGCGTTTGAGTTGACGCTCGAGGTACGCTTCCTTGCGGCCCAGATCACCGAGCCCGACATCGTCCGGATCGATGGCGTGCAGCGCCGCGAGCACGTCCACCACGTTCTCACCGATCAGTTGCCGATCTTCCCCCGACACCTGCTCGGCATGGTCGCCGTCATGCAGCACAAGGCCGTCGACGAAACGCATGACGTAGAACGGAGCGTCGTTGACCTCGACGTCACGGCACAGTCCGACCGCTGGTGCGACGGGCACTCCGGAGCCTTCGAGGGCGGAGATGATCCGGTGCTCGCGCCCTACGTCATGAGCGCTTTCGAGTACGTGCCCGAGCGGCGGCCGGCGCAGTACCCATCGCGCGCCCGCCGCGTCGGTCACCGCGTAGGTGAGGTTAGAGTGCCCCCCTGCGATCAGCTCGAAAACGAGCGGTCCTTCGATGCCGACAACGTTGGCCTCAAGCCACCCGGTTACGCGCGCCTGGTGCACGCCTTCAGTCATGCCGATCGCCCTCCCCTCGATCGTGGGGACGCAGCAAAGGGCGTCCCGGAACTGCGCAGGAGCTTGCCACGAAGCGCTGCGACGCCGCCACGCACGGCGCTTGGGCGCGCACGCCGGCAGGTGGCATGCTCCGCCGGAACGCGTCGCGGCCCTGATCACCATGCGCATCTTCTTTTCCACGCTCGGCACCGAAACGAACACTTTCTCGCCGATACCCGCGGGCTGGAACGTCTGGCGAGAGACCCTGCTGCGCCGCACCGCTGACGGCGCTCCGACCCTGCATGCTCACCAGCGCAGTTTTCGTCCGCTCTTCGACGTGGCCAATGCGCGCGGCGCAGAGATCGTGCCGGGACTGCAGGCCTTCGCAGCGCCATCCGGACGCACACCGGCGGCGGTCCGTGCAGCCCTCGAAGCGGAGCTGCTCGCGGATCTCGACAATGCCGGCGCGATCGACGGCGTGCTGCTGCATCTCCACGGCGCCATGGTCGCAGACGACGAAGACGACTGCGAAGGCGCCCTGCTGGGCGCGGTTCGCCGTGCGATCGGCGACAGGCCGTTGGCAGCGCTGCTCGATCTGCACTGTCATCTGACGCCACGGATGATCCAGCATGCGGACCTTCTTTTCGGCTATCGCGAGTATCCCCACATCGACACCTATGCACGGCTCGGAAGCCTGCTCCATGCGCTGGCCGATTGCGTCGAGGGGCATACGCGTCCGGTCATGGCGCTCGCAGACTGCGGGATGCTCGGAATGTATCCGACGACGACGACGCCCATGCGCCAGCTCGTCAATGCGTTCGAGGCCGAAAGTGCGCGTGGAGGCATGATCGACGTGTGGCTCGGCCATGGTTTTCCCTGGGGGGACGTCGACGCCCTCGGCACGCGCGTGCTCGCCATTGCCGATGGCGATCTGGAGCGCGCAAAGGAGAGCGCGCTGCGGATGGCCGACGTTACCTGGCATGCGCGCGCGAGCATCGCCAATGCCCCGATTGATCTTGATTCAGTCCTGGACGAGGCGCTGGCCGTCGACGCGACCGCCGGTCCAGTCGTCATTGCAGACACGGCGGACAATACCGGCGGCGGTGCACCGGGTGACTCGACCTTCTTCCTGGACGCACTCCTTGCGCGTCGTGTTAGCAACACGCTCATCGGCCCGCTCTACGACCCAGGCGCCGTGACGCTTTGCCATGACGCCGGCGTCGGCGCGCGCATGCGGCTGCGGATTGGCGGCAAGCTCTGTGCAGAGTCCGGCCTGCCCGTGGACGTTGACGCGGTCGTGCTCGCGGTGGCGGATGACGTACGTCAGGTGCTGAACGCTGCACCGGCCCATCTGGGACCCTGTGCTGCCGTGCGTTGCGGTGCGCCCCCCGGCGGACCGGTCGTCGTCCTGGCCTCCCGTCGCATCCAGGCAGGCAGCCCGGAGCTGTTCACGGCACTCGGGTTGGAACCGAGCGGGGCCCGGCTCGTGGTCGTCAAGTCGACTCAGCACTTCCACGCTGGCTTCGCGCCAATCGCGAGCGCGGTACTCTACTGCGGCGCGCCAGGCGCCCTTGCCGGGGACGTGCGCCGTATAGAGTATGCGCGCGCGCCGGCAGCACGCCTCTGGCCCTTTACCCACAGACCTGAACAACGAGGAATCATCGCCCCATGAACGATCTCTGGCCGTTTCTTCCGGGCCGCGACGTACCCCGCGTCGATCGCGCCGAGGGCGCCGTGCTGTACGACGACCGCGGCCGGGAGATCATCGACGCCGCGGCGGGTGCGATCGTTGTCAACATCGGACACGGCCGCGAGGAAGTCGCCGAGGCCGTGGCCCGCGAGACCCGGGAACGGAGCTACGTGCTACCGCCATGGAGCACCCCGAGCCGGGAACGCCTCGTGACGCGCCTGCGCGAAAAATGGCTCCCGGAGCCGCTCGACCGCGCGTACTTTGCCTCGGGCGGTTCGGAAGCAAATGAAACCGCGATCAAGGTAGCCGTCCAGCACTTCGCCGCACAGGGCCAGCCCGAGCGTCACAAGATCGTTGGCCGGAGCCTTTCCTACCATGGCACGACGATCGCTACGACCGCCGTGGGTGGGCACGCCGCCCGACGCGTCGGACTGGAGAGAATTCTTCAGGGAAACCCGAAGGCGCCTACGCCCTATCCCCTGCGCTGCCCGCTCGGTTCGCATCATCCGGATGCAGGTCGCCACTACGTCGATGCACTCGCGGCGACCATCGAAGCTGCCGGCCCCGACAGCATTGCAGCGCTCATAGCAGAACCGATCGTCGGTTCCTCTGGCGGCGCAATCGTGCCGCCAGACGACTACTGGCCCGCTGTTCGCGAGCTCTGCGACGAACACGGCATCCTGCTGATTCTTGACGAGGTCATGACGGGCTTCGGACGCACCGGCCCCTGCTTCGCGGGCGAACACTGGGGCATCACCCCGGACATCCTCGTGTCGGGAAAGGGGCTTGCCGGTGGCTACGCTCCCATCGGTGGGGTGTTCACGCGCAGCGACGTGCTCATGCCGATCGTAGACGCGGGTGCCGAGGTCATGTTCCACACCTTTGGCGCTCACCCGGCGGCCTGCGCTGCTGCAGACGTGGTCCTAGACATCCTTGAGCGAGAGGACCTCCTGGCGCGCGCTGCAGCGCGCGCAGACCGGCTCGAAGCGCGTCTCACCGATGCCTTCGCCGATCATCCACACGTCGCTGAAGTGCGTGGCCGCGGGATGCTCCGCGCAATCGAGGTGGTCGCCGACCGCGAAACGCTCATGCCCTTTCCCGCGGAGGCTCGGCTTACCCAGGAGATTGTCGCGGAAGGCCTCGAACGGGGTGTTTACTTCTACTGGGGCGGCACGGGCGAGATCCGCGACATCATTTGCCTGGGCCCCCCCTTCGTGATCAACGATGTCCAGCTCGACCGCACCGTGGACGTGCTTCGGGAAGCCGTTGACGCCGCGGTTGCGCGTTGCGCCTGAGCCGATCATGCGTCTCACCGAACAGTTCGACGCCGGCGTACGGGCGCTCCCACTCGGGTTCAGGCTGCTGCGAACCCCAGGCGTGCCGGCCCGGCTGACGGTACCACTGCTGTTCACGCTCGTGATCTACGGCGGCACGCTCATGCTGACTCTGCCGAGTCTGCTCGACTGGATAGCGGGCTTGCGCGACGGCGCACCCGGATGGGTACTGGAGTGGTTCGGCTGGATGATCACGGCAGTGCAGTTCCTGCTCGCAGCGCTGCTTGTTCTGCTCGTGGGCTGGGTGGGCGTGCTCGTTGCCAGCACGCTGGCGAGCCCCTTCTACGGGCAGATCGCGGGGATCATCGAAACGCGCCTGACGGGACGAGCGCCGCGCACAAACCGCAGCCTGGCCGCCGAGATCGGCGCCGGCCTGGTGCGCGAAATGCAGAAATTGGCTTGGGCGCTGCCCCGTTTCCTCGCAGTGCTGCTGCTGAGCTTCGTACCGGGGGTCAACGTGATCGCTGCGCCGCTGTCCTTCCTGCTCGGCGCCTGGATCATGGCTGTGCAGTTCGCTGACTTCACGCCGGAAAACAACGGGCTGCCGTTCAAGGAAACGCGGGCCACGCTCGCGCGACGGCGCGCGCTGACGCTCGGCTTTGGCGTACCGACAGCGGTCGGCATCGGCATACCGCTCGTGAATCTGCTGGTGGCGCCGGCCGCCGTCGCAGGCGGCACGGCGCTATGGCTCCGCGCAAGTGGCGCCTGGGACGGGTTCAGCGGCCTTAAGGAAACCGCTGAACCCGTAGCGCCAAGCGCACGCTGAACCGCGGCGGTTCGATCAGACCGGATCCCAGCTGAACACGGAATTGGTTGCGCCGAGATCCTCGAACTGGCCGGAGAGCGCCTGCAGCCCCTCATTGACGAGCGTCTCCGGAGTCCAGCCCTCGAGACGTCCGATTCCGCGCACCGGACGCGGCTGGCTCATCAGGAAGAGTTCATTACCGCGCACGGCAAAGATCTGACCGGAAACCTCCTTGGCAGCGGCGAGCGACACGGCCGCGGTCGCAACCTGATCCGCACGCATCTTCTCCTGGAACATCTTGACGCGCTTTTCGCTGGCTTCGTCCTTGACCGGGATCGTCGCGATCATCCGCGTCCACGCAAAGGGGGCGATGACGTTCGAACGCACGTTCTTCGCAGCGCCCTCCATCGCGATGATGCGCGACAGACCAACGATCCCCATCTTCGCAGCCGCGTAGTTCGCCTGACCTATGTTGCCGATGAGGCCGGAGGTCGACGTGAACATGACGAAGGCGCCCTCCTCCTGCGCCCGGAAATGGCCGATCGCGGCACGAGCGATGTTGTAGTGGCCGTTGAGGTGGACGTCGATGACGGCATCCCAGTCCGAGTCATCCATCTTGTGGAACATCTTGTCCCGCAGGATGCCCGCCGGATTGATCACTGCGTGAAGACCGCCGAATTCATCGAGGGCCTGTTCGACCACCGCCTTGGCGTCGGCCCGGTCGGACACGCTGCCTGAATTTGCGATGGCTTCACCGCCAGCTGCACGAATCTCCTCGACGGTCTCCTGCGCAGGGCCGAGATCCGGTGCGTCGTCGTCACCGCGGACGCCGCCACCAAGGTCGTTGACCACCACACGTGCGCCTTCCTTCGCCGCGAGCAATGCGCATTCACGACCGATACCGCGTGCTGCACCGGTAATGAGGACGACCTTGCCGTCGAGCTGTCCCATGTCTTCTCTCCCGTTTCAAGAGTTCTGTTTCGAATGCCCGGCGGATTCTGACCCCCGCCGCGGCAGTGCGGAAGCCCGATCGCTGGCCGTGAACGCCCCCTCCGTGGAAAATCCGCTTCCGGGACGGGACGCGAGCGCACGAGGGGGCGCACACGATGAGCTTCAATCTGGGCACGATCAGCGAGATCGTTGCGGACGCGGTACCCGAGCGAGAAGCGCTCGTGTGGCGCGATCGACGCTTCACTTACGCTGAACTGAAGGCGCGCACGCGGCGCCTGGCCAATCACCTCATCGCGGCTGGCCTCGGCTGCCACACGGAGCGCGGCGCCCTCGCCGGCCACGAAAGCGGCCAGGACCACCTGGCCCTCTACCTGCACAACGGCAACGAATACCTGGAGGGCATGCTCGGAGCATTCAAGGCGCGGGTAGCGCCATTCAACGTGAACTACCGCTACGTCGAGGAGGAGCTTGTCTACCTCCTCAACGATTCGGAAGCGACCGGCATCATCTACCATGACTGCTTCGCGGACCGCGTGCGTGCCATCCGTGATCAAGTGCCGACGCTGCGCGTGCTGCTGCAGGTAGAGGACGAGACCCGCGCGGATCTGCTCCCGGGCGCCCTGCGCTACGAGGCCGCGCTCGCAGCGGCGTCCGCGGCGGCGCCCGAAGCCCTGCCGTCACCCGACGATTTGTACGTACTCTATACGGGCGGAACGACGGGCATGCCCAAAGGCGTGCTCTGGCGCCAGGCGGACATTCTCATCGCGGCCCTCGGCGGGCGAGACGCGGCAACCGGCGCCATAATCGAAACGCATGAAGCGTTCGCCTCGCGCGCGCGTGAGGGCGGTATGCGCGTGCTGCCAGCGCCACCCTTCATGCATGGGGCAGGGCATTGGGTCGCCCTCAGCGCCTGGCATGCGGGCAACACCGTAATCATCCAGGACGCTGCGGAGCGCTTCGATGCCGACGACGTCATCGAGGTCGTAGCGCGCGAAGGCGTGAACATGCTCCTCATTGTCGGCGATGCGTTCGGCAAGCCGCTCATCGAGGCCCTTCAGCGTCATGACGAAACCCTTGCCTCGCTTCTCGTACTGATCTCGGGCGGCGCCGCGCTGAATGCATCCTACAAGGCGCAGCTGCTCGAGCGCCTGCCCCAGCTCACGATCATGGATTCCATCGGCTCCTCCGAAGCGGGTGGACAGGGCTCCACCGTTTCGACGGCAGAGACCGGCTCGTCAACCGGCCGCTTCACGCCCGGACCGGGCAGCGTGGTCGTGAGCGAAGATCTGAGCGAGGTCCTTGCACCCGGCCACCGCGGTATGGGTTGGTGGGCGAAAGAAGGCCGCGTCCCGCTCGGCTACCTCGGTGACGCCGAGAAGACCGCACGCACGTTTCCGCTGATCGGGGGGGTGCGCTACTCCGTACCCGGCGATCGCGCGCGCCTCCTTGAAGATGGCTCCATCGAACTGCACGGCCGCGACTCTGTAACCATCAACTCCGGAGGCGAGAAGATCTTCGCCGAGGAAGTCGAGCACGCACTCAAACAGCACTCGGACGTCTGGGACGCAGTCGTGGCGGGTCGTCCGTCCGAGCGCTGGGGGCAGGAAGTGGTCGCGATTGTACAATTGCGCGCAGGCGCTTCCCTCGATGAGGCTTCCCTGCTCGCCGAATGCGCGATGCACCTCGCCCGCTACAAGCTGCCCAAAGCTTTTGTCACCGTCGACAAGGTGGTGCGGAGCCCGGCGGGCAAGGCCGACTATCGCTGGGCCAAGGCGCAAGCGCTGTCCGCCTGACGCCGCGCAAAAGGAACCGCAGATGCTGCTCGCCCTCACCGGCTTGATCCTGGCTCAGACCGTTGCCGTGATCAGTCCAGGCCCGACCTTCGTGGTTGTGGTTCGCACCTGCCTTTCGCGTGACTCCCGCGCGGGGCTCTGGACCACAGTCGGTATCGCCATGGGAACGCTGGTCTGGGCGAGCGCCGCCCTGTTCGGCCTCGGCCTGCTGTTCGCGATCTTCCCCTGGCTCTATCTCGCTATGCGCATCGCCGGCGCGGCATTCCTGCTCTGGATGGCCTTCATGCTCTGGCGACACGCGCACGCGCCGCTTCCAGAAGCCCAGGCCGCCAAGGTCGACACCAGCTTCATCGGTGCGCTCAGGACCGGCTTCCTGACTCAGCTCGCGAACCCGAAGGTCGCCGTGTTCTTCGGCTCGATCTTCGTGACCTTTCTGCCACCGGAACCCTCTGTGATGTTCCAGATCACGGCGCTGCTGAGCTGCTTTACCGTGGAGCTGTTGTGGTTCGGCCTGGTCGCCATGGCGTGCACGCGCGCACCGTTCCGTTCCCGCTATGAGCGCGCCAAGCACATTGTGGATCGCATCACCGCTGTCGTCCTCGCCGGGCTCGGCGCAAGGCTGGTGCTCACCCCATGAGCGTGACGCGACGCGCCCTGCTGAGCCTGGTCAGCGCCACCGCGCTGCTTGCCGCAGCGCCAGGCGCCGCGGCGGCCTCGACCAGAGCGGTCCGGCCGCCCCGGTTGCAGGCTGGTATGAAGGTCGGTCTGGTCGCCCCCGCGAGCCCGGTCGCAGAGGACGAGGACGCCCGCGCCGCAGTCGATCTGCTCGAATCCCTTGGCTTCGAGGTCCGTCCGGGGCGTCAGATCTTCCAGCGCAGCGCATATCTGGCGGGCGACGACGCTGCTCGCGCAGCAGACTTCAACGAGATCGCGCGGGATCCGTCCGTCGACGCCATCGTGTGCTTGCGCGGCGGCTACGGCACCGCGCGCATTCTGCCTGCCATCGACTACGACGCGCTCGCACGTCGCCCGCGAGTGATCATGGGCTACAGCGACATCACCGCCCTGCTCAATGCCGTGTATCAGCGCACTGGATTGATCACGTTCCATGGACCGATCGCGGCGCAGAATTTCTCGGAGTACACCTACAGCGAGTACGAGAAAGTACTGATCGACCGATGCGGGCCATGCGCGCTCGGCGCACCGCCCGAGATCGAATTACGCCCCGGCGTCGTTGAACGGGAGAATCGCCTGACCCCGATCGTTGGTGGGCGTGCGGAAGGCCGCCTCATCGGCGGCAATCTCACACTCCTCGCTCATCTCGTCGGCACGCCCTACGAGCCGGACTACCAGGGCGCGATCCTGGTGCTCGAGGACGTGTATGAAGCGCCCTATTCAATCGACCGCATGCTCACGCATCTCTGGCTCGCGGGCCGTCTGCAGCGCTGCGCGGGTATCGCGCTCGGCAAGTTCACGGAGACGGAAACCGACGGCAACACATTCAGCGTCGAAAGCGTCCTGCGTGATCGCTTCGAGCCGCTGGGCCTGCCCACGCTTCGCGGCCTCATGATCGGTCACGTGGACGACCAGACCGTGGTGCCCATAGGCGCCAGCGCCCGTCTCGACGTCGACGCCGGCACCCTCACGCTGCTGGAACCGGCCGTCAGCTGAGCGCGGCGCCTGCCCGTCTTGGCGGCCGCGGGAACCCACCCCCGCGCTCTGATCCAGCTATTGAGAGCATCAGGCGGTCCCTACGCCACAGCGCAGCTGCACTGCAGGCTGGACAGCCTCTCCGAGCGCACGGTCTCGTTGACCTGGGTGCTTCGCCGCGCGCGAATCCAGTTTCGCCCGATACGCGCGTCCGCTGATGCGGTAGCTGATGCGGTAGCTGATACGACAGCGGACTACCGGAGCTGGCCGAAGTTGCCTTGGCAAGGCAAGGAATCGCCGTGAAGCGCGGGCAGGATTCAAGAGGTGATCAGCGCGCCGCCCAATTTCGCCATGCATGCGCTGGGGGGGGCGACGTGACAGGACGCAAAGCGACCGCGCCGTCACCGCAGGCCGACCACCCTCGCGCGCGGGCGGCCATCCACCTCTCGCTCCGCCGAGCGGCTCCGCCTCGGGACCGGGGGCTGAGGGTCAGGGGCGCTCGCCCCATGGGCGTGCATACCGGCCGACATATTTCTTTCGCTTCGCTCAAGACGGTAGGCTCCCGTTTCCACATTTTCTCGGAGCTGATCGGCATGGCAAAGAAGGTCGACTGGTACTACCACCGCAACGGTTGAACGGGATGCACGCGAGCCGCCAAGGTCTTGGGGGCAGATGGCATCACCATTGTCGAGCAGGTCTCGGCATCTAAGAAGCTGGGCGCCGAAGACGCAGCGGGTCTGCTCGAAGGCGCATCGAAGTTGATTGCCGCAAAGGGCAAGAAAGTTCTGACCTTTGACCTGAAGAATGATGATCGCGACGTGGCCGTCGCGGCCATGCTCGGCCCCACCGGCAACCTCCGGGCCCCGACCGTCAAGCGCGGCAAGACCATCGTCGTCGGCTTTCACGACGAGACCTACGCAGACCTATTTGGCTGATCCCGAGGCGCCAATCGGCGCCTCGAGCTTGCGAAGGCTCGCGGGCGTTGCCCGCGAAGCGCATCACGCGTTCGGGCAGACCAGATACTTCTCACCCGTGGCCATGCGGCCATAGCCCTTGAGCGCATCAAACGTGAGCATCTGAGAGAGACCGACTTCAGCGGTGTAGCTCGACGCGAAGGTGGTCGTGATTTCCGCTGCCACCCGTTCGCGAAGTTTCTGAGCAGCCTCGGCGCCGATCCGCGCGAGGAACGGCGGCAGGAGCCAGCCCCCAACCCCCCAGGCCATGCCATAGCCTCGAGTCAGCAGAGTCGGGCCCCGATCAAGACCGCCATAGACATAGACCTGCTTGTGCACAGGCGAACCGTAACCGGCAAACCCCGTCTGCTTGCGCAGCAGCGCCTGTTCCATGGCCGTGAGCAGCGTCGAGGTCAGCTCACCGCCCCCCGTGGCGTCGAAGGCGAGCGTCGCGCCAGAAGCCTCGAGCGCATCGATCAAGCGCGCCATGAAGTCATCGTCCGCGGAATTGCAGACGTGGCGCGCACCAATCCCCTCCAGGATCGCGACCTGCTCCGGCTTGCGCACAACATTGACAAGCTCGATACCGTCGGCATTGCAGATCTTCTGCAGCATCTGGCCAAGATTGGACGCGGCGGCGGTGTGCGCAAGCGCGCTGTGGCCTTCGAGCTTCATGGTCTCGACCATGCCGAGCGCGGTGAGCGGATTCACGAAACACGAAGCGCCCTCCCTTGCCGTCACGCCATCCGGCAGCGGCAGGCACTGGTTCGCCGACAGCAGACGATACTGGGTATACATGGCACCGCCGAAAGCGCCGACGATACGGCCGAGGAGCGCTTGCGCATCGCGATCGGCCCCTGCGGCCACCACTTCACCTGCCCCTTCGTTGCCCGCGGGCAGCGACTGGCCAACCCGCGCTTTCATGGCGCGCATCATGACCTCGGGTATCGACGCCGTGAGCGTAGGCGTGTCCGCCGAACCACCGATCTCGGCCGTGGACATATCGGCACCCCCGAACAGGAGCCCGAGATCGGACGGGTTGATGGGCGATGCGTCGATGCGAACGAGCACCTCATTATCGCCAGGCGTCGGAACCGGTACATCGGCGAGCGTAAGCTCGAGCTTCCCGTCCTCACGGACGAGGGTGCGCAGTTGCTTCTGGGTCGCAGGCAGTGTCACGAATGGTTCTCCCTCGGATTGGATGCACGGGACAGCCTACATGAGGGACACGTCTTGCCTGCGATCGGTCAGCGGAAACTAGGCGGTGCGAACCTGGGCCGCCGCCGTCTCGGGCGCTGCGCGCTCGAAGGCGGGTAGCGCGCGCAGGCGCTCATCAAGCGCAACGAGGCGCGGGAAAGCACGAAGGTCCAAACCGAAGCGCCGGGCGTTGTACATCTGCGGCACGAGCACGACGTCCGCAAGCATGGGGGCAGATCCACCGAAGAAGGCCTGCTCTGGCGCCTCGCCCTCAAGCGCGGCAAAGCCGCGCCGAATCCAGTTGCCCATCCAACCCTGCACGGCGTCTTCATCCTGACCGAACGGGCCGCGAAGGTAGTTGAGCACGCGCAGATTGTTCAGTGGATGAACATCGCACGCGATCGTCTGCGCGAGTCCGCGCATGCGCGCTCGATCAAAAGCGCGTGCGGGCAGGAGCGGAGGCTCCGGTTCCACTTCGTCCAGATATTCCACGATCGCCAGCGACTGCCCAAGCACGCCGCTGGGGGTCACCAGCGCGGGTACGAGACCCTGTGCGTTCACGGCTCGATACGCCGCACCCGACTGCTCGCCGGTACGCAGATCCACCGGCACACGCACCGCATCAATTCCCTTCAGCTCGAGGACGATACGCACGCGAAACGCCGCCGAAGAGCGGTAGTAATCGTAGAGCTGCATCACTGCGGCCCGACAGCGACATGCTGGTTAATCGCACCGAACAGGCTCGCGCCGCAGGCGTCGAACATCTCCATGCGCACCGTGTCTCCGTGGTCCATGAAGGCCGTCGTCGGCGCGCCATCGCGAATCGTCTCGATCATGCGGATCTCAGCGATGCACGAATAGCCGACCCCTCCGTCCCCGATCGCGCTGCCGTGGTCGCCGCCGACCGTGACGGCGCCCTGCTTGTTGGAGACGGTACCCGAGCCGACGATGGACCCGGCGCCGAGGTTCCGCGTACGGGCTGCGTGTGCGATGAGCGTGCCGAAGTCAAAGGTCATGTCGACCCCTGCGTCCGGGCAGCCGAAGAGCTCACCGTTGTAGGTGATCCGCAGCGGCCGATGCAGGCGCCCCTCTCGCCAGGCATCACCGAGCGCGTCCGGGGTCAGCGCGACCGGCGAAGCTGCCGTAGCGGGCTTGGCCTGGAAGAAACCAAAGCCCTTCGCGAGTTCGCCTGGAATCAATCCGCGCAGTGAGACGTCGTTGACGAGAAGCACAAGGCGGATGCGCTCCAGCGCCTCCTCGCGCGATGCGCCCATGGGCACATCGTCGACGATGACCGCGATCTCCCCTTCGAAGTCGAGCCCCCAGCCAGCGTCGAGCACGCGAATCGGGTCATGGGCGCCGAGGAATTCGTCTGAGCCGCCCTGATACATGAGTGGATCGTGCCAGAACGACTCCGGCATCTCGGCCCCGCGTGCCTGGCGCACGAGCTCGACGTGATTGACATAAGCGCTGCCGTCCGCCCACTGATAGGCGCGGGGCAGGGGCGCAGCAGCAGCAGCCGGGTCAAAGTCGAAGATGCCGTCGACCGCATCCTGCTCGAGTGCAGCTGCAAGCGCCCGCAGCAGGGGTTCCGCATGCGCCCAGTCGTCCAGCACGGCCTGCAGGGTCGGTGCGACGCTCTCGGCAGACACGGCACGGGTAAGATCGCGCGATACGACGACAAGACGACCATCTCTGCCGCCCTTGAGGGATGCGAGTTTCATGCGGGCGTGGACTCCTTGGCGTTGGGGCGCTCTGCCTGCCGCGCAGCATTGACCCGCTCATGCAGCCAGGCCGCGTGGCGCGGCGCCCGCCGCGTGCGAGACCACTCCTCGAGCATGTCCGGCGCGACGTCCTTCAGACGCGCGAGGTCGTCCGCCGTTGCGGTGTTCGCCGCGAGTTCGAGGCGATGGCCATTGGGGTCGAAGAAGTAGATCGAGCGAAAAATTCCGTGGTCCACCGGACCCAGCACATCGAGACCCGCATCCTGCAAACGCAGGCGCGTCGTCTCCAGCGTCGCCAGATCCTCGACCTGGAAGGCAATGTGCTGCACCCACTCTGGCGTGTTGCGATCGCGGCCCATTTCGGGCGCGTTCGGCAATTCGAAGAACGCCAGCACGTTGCCGGCGCCCGCGTCCAGGAACACATGCATGTAGGGATCGGGTGCTCCCGTGGAAGGCACCTCGTTCTCGGCAATCGCGAGCTGGAACTCCATACCGAGCAGGTCCCGGTAGAACTCCACCGTTTCCTTCGCATCACGACATCGATAGGCGACGTGATGGATGCCACAGAGCACGGTCGCGCTCATGCTGCTGCGCCTGCGTCGTCGGCCTGCAGTGCACCCCGCCGCATCTGGTCGCGCTCCATGGACTCGAACAGGGCCTGAAAGTTGCCCTCGCCGAAGCCCTCGTCTTTCTTGCGCTGAATGAACTCGAAGAAGATCGGTCCTACGACCGTTTCCGAGAAGATCTGCAGCAACAGTTTCGGTTCACCGCCGTCGGTGGTGCCGTCGAGCAGGATCCCGCGCTGCTTGAGCGCGTCGACGTCCTCGCCGTGCCCCGGCAGACGCTCAGCGAGCATCTCGTAGTAGGTATCCGGCGGCGGCGTCATGAACGGCACCCCCCGCGCCCGCAGGCGGTCCCACACGGCAATGAGGTCGTCCGTGGCGAAGGCGATGTGCTGTATGCCCTCTCCGTTGTACGCCATCAGGAACTCTTCGATCTGACCGCCGCCGCTCGCTTCTTCATTGAGGGGAATGCGAATCTTGTCGTCTGGCGCGGTCATGGCTCGCGACGTCAGGCCAGTCTGTTGGCCCTTGATGTCGAAGTGGCGAATCTCACGGAAATTGAACAGACGCTCGTAGTAGCTGGCCCACCACTCCATGCGCCCTCGATAGACGTTGTGGGTCAGATGGTCGATGACCTTGAGGCCGACACCTTCGGGGCGCTGCTCGTCCTCGAGCCAGCGGAAGTCAATGTCGTAGATGCTGTTGCCATCGCCGTAGCGGTCAATGAGGTAGAGGGGGGCACCACCGATGCCGCGAATCGCTGGAAGGCGTAGTTCCATGGGCCCCGTCGGAATCTCGATCGGCTGGGCCCCCTGCTTGAGCGCGCGCTCGTAGGCTCGGTGCGCGTCACGCACCCGGAACGCCATACCGCACGCGCTCGGCCCGTGTTCCTCGGCGTAGAAGGCGGCAAGACTGGCGGGCTCATAGTTGAGGACGAAATTGACGTCGTTCTGCCGCCAGAGATGCACGTCCTTGGAACGGTGCTCAGCGACGCGACGGAAACCGAGCACTTCGAACACCGGCTCGATCACTCCCGGCACGGGGGCGCAGAACTCGACGAACTCGAAGCCATCAAGGCCCATGGGATTGTCGCTCGCTGTCATCACACATTCTCCGCTGGCTCAACCGGCGAGAGTGTAGCGACAGGCGGACGCAGGATGGTTCCTTTTTCCACCACCATGGTTAACCATTGCGCAGGATTACTGCTCAAGATTGGATTTTAAAGATGGATTCAACCCAAGAGATCGACTCCACCGATCGACGCATCCTGCGCGCCCTCCAGCGGGCCGGACGCCAGTCATTCGTGGACCTGGCCGCGGAGATCGGGCTCACGGAGTCCCCCTGCCTTCGACGCGTCAAGCGTCTCGAGGAGACCGGCGTTATCTCCGGCTATGCCGCAGAGCTCAGCCAGCGCAGCCTGGGTCTGGATGTGACCGCATTCGTGGAGGTCACCATGGAGCGCCAGCCCGCCCGGGAAACAGATGCATTCCTCTCGCGCGTCGCAGAGGAACCCCACATCGTCGAGTGTCACGCAACCTCGGGCAGCCACGACTATCTGATGAAGGTTGTTGCACGATCGATCGACCATTTCTCGGAACTCTGCATGGAGGGAATCCTGCAGTTCCCGGGCGTTCGTCACATCGAATCGAGCTTCAGCATGCGCGCCGTGAAACGTCCCGGGCCGCTCCCGCTCTGAGCCTTAAGCGCCGCGGCGAACGGCGCGATCGACCCAGATGCGCTCCGTCAGAGATTGATAACGCGCGTGGAAAGGACGCGGCAGACCCTCGCAGTGTGTCCGCATGCGCTCGCTCGCGTCGGCGAGCGAGTCAGCGACGAAATAAACAGGCTGATACTCGGTGATCGGATAGTCCTGCTCAGCGGCCTCCGCAGGCGCCCAGGGCCGATACAGCGGTAGGCCTCCGCCGCTTGCCGCACAGGCGTATTCGAGTTCACCGAAACTCGACAGGAGGCCCGCTCCATACGCCTTGAGCGCCCCTTGCTCTCGCACCAGGCCGAACTCCACCGAGAACCAGTAGCAGCGGGCCAGCCGCTCGATCTCGGAGTCAGATGCACCGAGGCTGGCAAGGCCGATCTCCTGACTGAGATCAGCAAACGCGGGATCTGCAAACATCGGGACGTGACCGATGAACTCGTGGCACACATCCGGTTCAGGCGTGTAAAGCGGCAGCGATGGATGCCGGATATATTGCGTTGCGAAGAACACGCGAAACGCAAGACCCGCTAGAAAGTCCCGCGACTGAAGCAAGCCCGGTACGGGGCGGATACGGAATCCGGTCCGGCGCTGAAGGTAGTTGGAAAGCGGCTCTGCCTGGGGTATCCGCTCAGGCCCGAACCCCGTTTGCCGCCGCAATTGCTCCAGGGTCTCCTGGTGGCTGCGCGCGGCATAGCGCGCATGCAGTGGCTGCAAACGTTCGAAGATCTCGCGCCAGGTCGCATGCTCGGCGGGCGAGTACTCGACCTCCGGCAGGGCATCGCCGTGGCGATAGGCCCTTGCGAGGGCATCGATGCGCGCACGCCGCGACCGATAAGCCGCGTCATTGAAGCCAGGGTGGTCCGCCTCCAGAGCTCCGCCCGCATCGAGCGTATGCGTCGCGATGCGATCCAGTTCTTCGATCCCCCGCGGAAACCAAGGCACCTCACGGTCTCCGAGCACGAGGAGACGATAACCGCCCTCCAGATCTCCAAGCAGCGCCCGGATATGCGCATCTTCACGCGCGCCCTCGCAGTCGACGTAGAAATCGAAGGAGCCGGCACGCGCTGGCCGCGACTCGATATGCGTGAGGTTGACCTTATGACGCGTGAAGTGCGCCAGAAGCTCGCGCAGAGCACCCGTGCGGTCGTCGGCTTGGATAAGCAGGGAAAGACGAGCTTCGTTAGGGTTCACGAATTCGGGGGACGGCTGCGATGCACACGCGCGCCACCATCCTCTTCCGATGCTCCGGCCGCAACCGCAATCGGCCGGCTACCGGCCCGAGGCGGTGTCGGCCCCGGCTCCTCGCCGGCACCGAAGCGGAACACGCTGGCCTCCGCGCGGCCGTCGTGGACGAGATACGCCGCTTGCACGCCGCGCCCCCGGAGCACCCAGGGCAACCACATGAGGTCGTCCGCCCACATCTTCCTGTACGGAACGGCGTCGAGCGCGAACCACTCCGGAAGTGCTTCCTCCGTTTCCTCGGGCACGCCAGCAAATCCGTGCGCAACGAAAACGAAGGCCTGCATGGGCGCGCCGCGCGAATCGATGAAGCGTAGCTGGCCGCGGTACTCGGGCGCCGTGACTTCGACGCGCACTTCTTCGCGGACCTCCCGGATTGCGCACGCACGTGGAGTTTCGCCGGGTTCACACTTTCCCCCCGGGCCATTGATGTAGCCCGCGCCATGACCACGCTTCTTGTGGATAAGCAGGACGCGTTCGCGGTCGACGAGAAACAGCAGCGTTGCTCGCTGGGCTTCGAAGGGCGCATCCAGCACGTCATGCGCCAGCTCCAGCACAGAGGCGTCGGCCGGCAGCGGCAGCAGGCGCTTGTCGTGCAGCAGCACGTCGAACCCGGAGGCGTGGCGCACCACCGCGCGGGGCACGTAGCCACGCGCCTGCCAGAAAGCTTGCAAGGACAGCGATCCCGCAATGCAGTCCATGCGCAGGCACGCCACGCCTAGAGCACGCATACGGACTTCCACGCTCGCAAGAAAGCGCCCGCCCAGTCCTGGTGACGCCAAGGGGGCCGTCATGAGCTTCTCGACGTAGCGGACCGGCTCGCTCCAGGGATGGCGGTGGGCACTCCAGAGCGTGCTGTGCTCGGGTACTAGCGCGAGGGCCAGCAATCCGGATGGTCCGTCGAGGCCGAGCACCGCCTCTGCTGCGAGGCATGCGTCGAGGCGCCCGGCGAATGCATCAAGTTCATCCGCCCACCACTGCTCGATCCCGCGCGAAGCAAACCAGGCACAGCGGTCGAGGTACAGCTGGAGGCATGATGGGCGATCAGCCCGCGTCAGGGTGCGCGGCTGCACTGTGTCGGATGCATCACTCACCCGGCAACGCTAACGCGTGCCGGCTTCCACGTCAGGTTCCGAGCGGCTAGTGCAAGAGCTCTGCGCTCCGCCAGGGCGGGAGCAGGTCGATAAAGCGCTGCGCGATCGCTCGCCAGCTGTTCGCCTCCGCATGCGCCCTGCACACCCGTCGATCGCAGGCGAGCGCACGCTCGATGGCCGCTCCCAGGTCTTCGTCGAGGGCGCCGTTCACCCCGTTCACGACGACATCCTTCGGGCCCGTGACCGGATAGGCCGCAACGGGCGTCCCGCAGCCATTGGCTTCGAGCATGACGAGCCCGAAGGTGTCCGTCAGCGACGGAAACACCAAAACGTCCGCTCGTGAAAAATAGGAGACGAGCTCGTCTCCAAAGCGGTAGCCAGCAAACTCCACGTCGGGGAAGCGACGCTCCAATTGCACGCGCTGGGGCCCGTCCCCGACATCGATCTTGCGACCCGGCACGTCTGTTTCGAGAAAGGCGGCGACGTTCTTCTCTACCGCCACCCGCCCCACATAGAGGAGCACCGGATTCGAAGCGTTCGGAACGAAATCAGGATCGGGTCGGAACTGCCGGGTATCCACGCCCCTCCCCCAGGAACAGAGACGATCGAGACCCCAGGCAGCAAGCTCACTCTGCTGCGTCGGCGTCGTGCACAGCGTTGCCGCGGCGGGGGAGTGAAATCGGCGCATGACCGCGTAGCCCCAGGACAGGGGCACTCCTGTACGACACCGCACGTACTCGGGGAACTTCGTGTGCACCGAGGTGGTGAAGGGCACCCCCACACGCTTGAGGAAACGCCGAGCAGACCATCCGAGCGGGCCCTCAGTGGCAATGTGCACAGCGTCTGGCATCGCATCGAGGATGCGCTGGCCGACGTCGAAGCCATTCACCGAGAGCTGAATCTCGCTGTAGGTCGGGATTCCAATGTGGCGATAGGCGCTTGGCTCGATGACGTCGACCGAATGCCCCATCGCTTCAAGTTCGGCGATCGCGTTGACGTAGGTGGTGACGACGCCGTTGGTCTGCGGATGCCAAGCGTCCGTGACGATAACGATCTTCATGCAACGCGATCAGCCTCATCGAGAACGGAGGCAAAATCCGGAACGCTGACCGGACCAGAAACAGGCACGGCCGGCGCAACGGTTTCTGGCAGCCAGTGCACGATTTCGATGTTGCCCGCTTCGTCCTCGACGAGCGCCGTACAGGATTCCACCCAGTCACCGCAGTTGAGGTAGCGGATACCGCCGACATCACGCATCTCAGCGTGATGAATATGGCCGCAGATGACGCCGTCGAACCCCTCTCGCGCGCAGTCCTGCGCCGCGCCGGCCTCGAACTCGGAAATGAAGTTCACGGCCCGCTTTACGCGATGCTTGACCCAGGCCGACAGCGACCAACGTCCGAAGCCGAGACGCTCGCGGACCCAATTGTTGAGGCGATTGATCTCGAGCAGCACGCTATAGCCGATGTCACCGAGCCAGGCGATCCAGCGGTGATAGCGCGTGATGAGGTCGTATTCGTCGCCGTGGACGACGAGATACCGCTCACCGTCGGGCCGGACATGCACGGCGCGATCGCAGAGCGCGATGTTGCCGAACTGATGATCGCTGTAGCGGCGCAAGAATTCGTCGTGGTTGCCGGTGACGTAGACGACTTCCGTACCGCGCTTTGCGAGCGTGAGCACGCGGCGCACAACATTCGAGTGAGACTGAGGCCAGTACAGAGAGCGCTTCATGCGCCATCCGTCGACGATGTCGCCGACAAGGTACAGGCGGTCGCAGCTGTGGCTCTTCAGGAAGTCGAGCAATCGATCGGCGCGACAGCCACGAGAACCGAGATGAATATCAGAGAGAAAAATCGTTCTGTAATGCTGTTTGCGCGTGTCGGAGGGCGCCATTCCCGAGAGCCTGCTCAGCCGGTTTGGGAAAGACTCCTCCTGGCCGATGAACCAGACATGACGAAGCGATCTCGCCGGGATATCACTGCTGCGAAATATTCGTGACCGCCGCCTCAGGCGGACGCTGCGTAGCGCCCCGCCAGCGCATCATAGAGAGCCCCCGCGAAGTCGGCACTGGCCGGATCCAGCTCGGCCACCAGTTCCACGAGGTGCTCGTTGTCCTCACGCCCCGACCAGAGCTTGCGATAGGAGCCATCTTTGTAGCCGTTTTGCTGTCGGAAGCCGTTGAGCACGTTCTTGCCGACGTAGGACACGTAAAGCGACGTCGGATCGACCCCGAGCCAGGCGAGACAGTCGAGAAACGCTTCAACGTCGAAACGATGCTCGGTGAGTGCCGTTGCGGCGATGCGTTCTACCGAGCACCGGAAGGCCTCTCCATCCGCTGCGGGCGCGGATCGTACGGCCGGCAAACGTTCTCTCACCCGATCGCGAAGCGCATCATCCGGGCCGCCCTCGCGGAGCAGCAGGCTGAGCCCGAAGTGCCAGATATCGACGAGTTCGAGCTCGACCTGATCGAGGTCGGGCCGCTGGAGCTTCCACCACTTCCAGCCGAAGTGATCGAGAAGCTCCGCGCACTCCACCCAGATCGCCCGGTCGTAGGCCAGCCCGGCTTCACGCCAGCGCGCGTCCACCTCCGTGTTGTGCGCGTCCTGGAGGGCGGCCATCTCGTCGATCATCGTCGCCAGGCGCGCAGGCTCGAGGGCATCGGTCATGGTCTGTCTCGTCAGTCGAAGAGCGGAAAAGGTGTCCAGTCGCGGTCGAAGCAGCGCGTATCGCGAAAGACTCTGCGGGAATGCCCGGCGAAGGGATACACCGCCTGTTCGTAGACGTTCAGTGCATCATCGAAACCATTGAAGCGAACGACGTCTGCTTCGAGATCCAGCTCCATGAAGCCTGAACGATTGTCACGCTTCAGCGTACCGGCATTGATCAGCGTAAGACCCTCGAAATCGACAATCATGCGGTAGTGCAGATGGCCGTTCACAAGGATGCGATGGCGACCGTGCGCGATGATCGCGTCTAGCTCCTCGGAGCGTTCGACGGGCGTGCGCTCCGTGCCTGGAAAGATCTTGCGTTGATCGTTTTCACCGATGCCGTGACAGAGCAGCAAGCGGCCTGCCCGGGTGGGCAGACTCTGGGTGCGGGGCAAGCCTGCAAGGAACGCGCGCGCCCATTCGTCAAGCGCGTCGAGCGCGTGGGCGTCGGGGATGTGGCGAACACGATTGCCGAGAATCCAGCGCTCGTGGTTTCCGGCTACGCACAGGACCCCCCGCTCGTCGAGCAGGCGGCAGGCACGATCGACGCAGCCTTTCCCATCGACGATGTCTCCGGTGCAGAGCACGGTGTCAACGCCGCGGGCGTCGAAGTGATCAAGTGCCACCTCCAGCCGCTCGCACTCGGCGTGCACGTCACCGATGAGCCCGATGCGCGCGGCGGCAGCCGTCATCCGATGACGCCTTCCCTGCGCAAGGAAGCGATCTGGTCTACATCGAGACCCAGGGCTTCCTGCAGTACTTCGTCCGTGTGCGCCCCGAGCGCAGGACCCGACCAGCGCACGCTGCCCGGCGTCTCAGACAGGCGCGGAAAGACGTTCTGCATATGCAGGTTCTCGTGCTCCCCATCGGCAACAGGGATGATCGATTCGCGCGCCTGGAACTGCGGATCATCGAGCATCTCGGGCACGCGATAAATTCGCCCCGCGGGCACACCGTGCGCCTCGCAACGAGACAGCAGCTCCTCGGCCGCGAGCGTCGCCGTCCACTCCGCGATATGCGCATCCAGCTCTGCCTGATGCTCCCCGCGCGGAATGTGCGTGGCATAGCGCGGGTCCGTTGCGAGCCCAGGCTCCCCCATGGCGTCAGCGAGGCGCGTGAATACGCTGTCCTGATTTGCGCCGATGAGGATCATTTCGCCGTCCGCCGTCGGGTACACGTTCGATGGAGCGATCTTCGGCAGGATCGCCCCAGTTCGGCCGCGAATCACGCCTGCAACCGTGTACTCGGCCACCGTCGACTCGAGCATGCCGAGCACGGCTTCATAGATCGCCGAATCGACCACCTGACCCCGACCTGTGCGCCGCCGATGCTCCAGAGCCGCGAGCGCGCCGACGCAGCCGAAGGTAGCCGCGAGCGCGTCGCCGATCGATAGCCCGACGCGCGATGGCGGGCGATCCGGCTCGCCCGCGAGCCACCGCATGCCACCCATCGCTTCTCCGATCGAACCGTAGCCGGCGCGCGCCGCATAGGGGCCGGTCTGCCCGAAGCCAGACACGCGAACCATGATCAAGCCGGGGTTCTCGGCGAGGAGTACGTCCTGGCCAAGCCCCCACTTCTCGAGCGTACCGGGCCGGAAGTTCTCGATGAGGATATCCACATCGCGGACGAGGTCGCGGAGCAGCGCCTGTCCGGCTTCGACGCGCAGATCGATCGCAACCGACTTTTTGTTGCGGGCGATAACCGACCACCAGACGGGCACGCCCTGACCCCAGGTCCGCATGGGGTCGCCCGCGCCCGGCGCTTCGACCTTGATCACCTCGGCCCCAAGGTCACCGAGCAATTGGCCGCAGAACGGCCCGGCGATCAGCTGGCCGAGTTCGAGCACGCGCAGGCCAGCGAGCGGGCCCGGAACGGAGGATGCGTCCGGAGCGGCTGCCGCGATGTCGGGTGCGTCGCTCATCGGTGACCTCCTCGTGCAGTCAGCCGGCGCTGGCCTTCTCGAGCTTCGCCCAGGTATCGCGAAGCGTGATGATCCGATTGAAGACCGGTACCGAGCCCTCCTCCGTCTCGGGATCGCGGTAGAAGTAGCCCGTGCGCTCGAACTGGACGCGTAGTCCCGGACCCTGTCCGACAAGGTGCGGTTCCACGACCGCTTGCTTTACCTGCAGCGAATCCGGATTCAGTACGTCGATGAGCGTGCGCCCATCCTTCAAACCGCCGGGATTCGGCGCCGTGAAAAGACGGTCGTAAAGACGCACCTCACAGTGCACGCCGTGCACCGCGGAAACCCAGTGGATGACGCCCTTCACCTTCCGGTCGGCATTCGCGCCACCTGCGCGCGACTCGAGATCAACGCTGCAGTGGAGCTCCACCGGCGCGCCGTCATTGCCGTGCACAACCTCGTCGCAGCGAATGATGTAGCCGTGGCGGAGACGCACTTCCCGGCCCGGCGCAAGGCGCTTGTACTTGCCCGGCGGATCCTCCATGAAGTCCTCGCGATCAATCCAGAGTTCGCGCGCGAAGGGTATTTGTCGCACGCCCATGGATTCATCCTTGGGGTGATTCGGCGCCTCGAACCATTCCTCGTAATCCTCAGGCAGATTCGTGATCACCACTTTCAATGGATCGAGCACACCCAGTCCCCGCGGCACGTTCTCAAGATCGTCCCGGATACAGCGCTCGAGAAGGCTCATCTCCACCGTGCCGTCCGATTTCGTGATGCCGATGCGGTCGCAGAAGTCGCGAAGCGCAGCAGGCCGGACTCCGCGTCGCCGCATACCGGCAACCGTGGGCATCCGCGGATCACTCCAGCCCTCGACGTGCCCTTCGCTCACCAACATGGCGAGATTCCGCTTCGACAGCACCGTGTACTCGAGCGAGAGTCGCGAGAACTCGATCTGCTGCGGGCGGTGCGCAGTTGCCAGCGTGGCGAGCACCCAGTCGTAGAGCGGCCGATGATCTTCGAACTCAAGTGTGCACAGTGAGTGCGTGATGCCCTCGAGGAAGTCCGACAGGCAGTGGGTGTAGTCATACATCGGGTAGATGCACCAGGCATCCCCCGTACGCTGATGCGCAGCATGGCGGATACGATAGAGCACTGGGTCGCGCAGATTGATGTTGCCGGACGCCATGTCGATCTTCGCGCGCAGCACGGCAGCGCCATCCTCGAAGTCGCCGGCACGCATGCTGCGAAAGAGTTCAAGGTTCTCCGCCACGCTACGATCCCGATACGGGCTCGGCACGCCCGGCTCCGTCAGCGTTCCGCGCTGCGAGCGAATTTCTTCATTACTCTGGCTGTCGACGTACGCATCACCCCGCTCGATGAGTTCCTCGGCGAACGCGTACAGACGCTCGAAGTAGTCGGAGGCGTGCGTTTCCCGCGATTCCCAATCAAACCCGAGCCAGCGGACGTCACGTCGAATCGCGTCAACGAAGCGATCGTCTTCCTTGAGCGGGTTCGTGTCGTCCATGCGCAAAAAGGTGCGGCCTGAAAACTTCTCGGCGATGCCGAAATTCAGGCAGATCGACTTCACGTGGCCAATGTGCAGGAAACCGTTGGGCTCCGGGGGGAATCGAGTGATCACCTGCGCCTCGTGCTTGCCGGCCTCGACGTCGCTACGGATGATCTGTTCTATGAAATGCTCCGGACGCGCTGCGCCCGCTTCGACTTCGCTCATGGTGGCTCGGGATTGTTCGCTTCCGATCGGGGGTCGGTCGGAAAAGGCGCTGTATTCTAGTGGAACTCGCCGCGCCGAGGGCACTGTCCTGCGCGCTGGAGCGCGCGCGCTCGTCAATCTGGCCCTCGCACTCCTCCTCGGCGCCTGCGCGCCCGAACGTTCCACGCTGACTCGCTTCAATGCGCTGCCACAGGACCGTTTCTTCGCCATCGACCTCGCGGGCACCCTCGCCGGGCGCATGCACGTCCAGCGGCAATACGACCAGGCCGGCCGCCCGCTGCTGCGCGTGGTTTCGCAGCTCGACCTGCCAGGTGGCGGTCGCCTCGTGCGCCGCGAAACACGGCGCTACGAAGCGGCGCCACCCCATCGCCTCATCGAAACGCTGCTCTGGCAGCGCGGCGCCGACGGCCGCGTGATCAGGCGCGCAGCGCCCGCCCCGTCCGGCGCCCCGAGTCTGGCGGCGGCCCTTGACTCAGCAGCCGACGAGGGCTCCGGCATCGAGCAGGATGCCAACGGGAATCTGACGGCATACCGAATCGGAGAGGGTTTCCTTCTGCGCCGCACCGAGCACTACGTGACGCTGCCCGACTCGCCCATGCAGAGTCCACTCAAGCTCGACGTTTCACGCTCGCGACTGCAGCATGCGCGCATCAACGCGCTGACGCTGCGGGTAAGTGGACCCGCGGCGGACCTGCTGGCTCCGGATGCAGCGCTGGAGCTCTCTGCGCCCCCGGCGCCGAGCGCGCCTTTGCGGTCAAGCATCGAGGCGGTCATCTCGGTCGTACGCGAACGTCTGCGCTATGAAGCGGGCGCGAGCGCCCTCGACCTCGAGGATCTACTCGCAACCGGCGTCGGTGACTGCTACGAGTTCGCTCTCCTGTTCGAGGCCCTCGCTCGGGGCGCAGGCATGGAGGCTGAGGTGGTCACGGGTCTCGCCTGGAGCGCAGCGGCACCAACGGCATTCATGCCCCATGCCTGGAATCGCGTCCGGGGAGCCGACGGATGGATCCTAGTCGACCCAACCTGGGGGCAGATCGTGCAGGACGCCGACCGCATTGCCTTCCCTGCGGGCCAAGAGCTCGACGCGCAACTCGCACTGCGCGAATCCACCCTCAAGATTCTGACGATCGATCCCGCTTCAGGCGAATAAGGCTCTCCTGCGCTGCAGACGCTACGAGCGCACCGTCTGCAGTGAAGAAGGCACCTCTGTTGAAACCCCGTGACGCCGCCGACGTCGGACTGTCGCGGTCGTAGAGAATCCAGTCGTCGACGCGCAGATCACGGTGGAACCACATGGCGTGATCGAGCGAGGCGCCAATGATCCGATCACGGGGCGCCGACCTCGCGTGCGGCACCAACGACGTCGACATGAGCCCCATATCAGAAAGATAAGCGAGCAGACACTCGTGCAGCGCGACCCGCTCTGCATCGACGCCATCGAGCGGACTGCGCGCCCTGAACCACGCGGGCTTGATCGGATCTTTCGGCGCTTCGACTCCGGGCGGAAACACCGAGCGTACCTCGAAGGCGCGCTCCCGAACATGCCAAGGCATCACGTTTGGATCCTTTCCCGCTAGGCGCCGCGCTGCCAAGACATCATCTTCAAGCCTATCCGGCGTGGGCACGTCGCGAGGCCCGGCCTGGTGTTCGAGGCCAGCTTCGCGCACGTGGAAGGACGCAGACATGGCGAAGATCGGCTCCCCGTCCTGAATGGCCCGAACCCGCCGCGTTCCGAAACTCCGCCCGTCGCGCACCCGTTCTACCTCGAAGAGGATCGGGCGCTTCGGATCACCGGGCCGCAGGAAGTACGCATGCAAGGAGTGCGGCGGCCGGTCTGGCGCTGTAACGGCAGCAGCCTGGAGCGCCTGCGCAAGCACCTGCCCCCCGAAGACCCGGGCAGGCCCCTCGCGCTCGTTTCGTCCCAGGAACAAGTCCGACTCGACGCGCTCGAGCGTCAAGAGCTCAACGAGATCAGCGAGCGCGGCATGCATGAAAGAGCTCCGAACGCGGCGAAAAATCCGCACAGGCCTGCGCGGTGCGCAAGGATACTACACGCCCATTGCGCCTCCCCATTTGGAAAGCGCCAGCAACAGCCGCGTCTTGCGAAAGAAGACCTCGCGCAGGGCCGCAGCGCAAACCTCACCTTCATCACACTGCATAACCGATGCTTGCGCTTCTGGATCGGGCCGCTATTATCCGCCCACCTAACCGAGTCTGCCGCCGGGGCCTCGAAAGCAATGATAGATCGTCATTCGACTTCTCCTATCCCGGTGCCCATCGCCCGCTGATTCGGAACCCCCGGCGGAATCTCCCGCCCTCTTCCTGAACACCGCCGCCATCGCACCGGGCCACACCCTGGCTACCGGAACTAAGCATGGCGCGCTCACTGCAATCTAATCTCTGGACCCTCACCGACGGATATCGCCGGCAGTTTGCTTTGGCCGTTGTCATGCTTGGCCTCGCCAGCGCGCTCACGTTGCTCGTGCCGTTGGTTGCGAAGTATGCGATCGACGTGGCACTCGAGGGATCGCTGACGCCAGGCATTCCGGTTCTGGCGAAGCTGGCAAGTGGCGGCGAGCACGCGCTGCTTGCGTATCTGACCCTCTCTGGCGCGGCCGTTGTGGCCATCACCTCCGTCGGGGGCGTGTTCCACTATCTGCGCGGCCGGGCGACAGCTGAGGCTTCGGAGGGACTGATCCGGCGTTTGCGCTCGCTCGTGCATCGTCACGTCGAGCATCTCCCGGCGCAGTGGCATGACGGCATGGAGACGGGCGACCTCGTTCAGCGCTGCAGCTCCGACGTCGAAACGCTCCGCGTCTTCTTCGCGCAGGACCTCGTCGAGATAGGACGCGGCGTCGTGCTGCTGATCGTGCTCTTGCCCATGCTGTTCTGGCTGGACTGGCAACTCGCCGTCGTGTCCGTAGCGCTGGTGCCCCTGATCTTTCTTTTCGCTTGGCTATTCTTTCGTCGCGTTCAAAAGGTGTTCACCCGCACGGACGAAGCGGAAGCCGAGATGACGGCCTGCCTGCAGGAGAATCTGACAGGTATCCGGGTCGTGCGGGCTTTTTCAAGGCAGGATTTCGAGATCGATCGTTTCGGGGCTCATAACGCCCGCTTTCGAGATCTCACGCAAAAGCTCATCGACCTCATGGCCGTGTTCTGGTCAGTGAGCGATCTGTTGTGCCTTGCGCAGCTCGGCCTCGTGCTCATGGTCGGCGGCGCGTTCGTAGCGGAAGGACGGCTGTCGGTAGGCGATCTGTTCGCGTTCCTGACCTGGATCATGATCGTGCTGCATCCGATCCGCATGGTGGGCCGGATTCTGACGGACGCAGGCAAGGCCACCGTATCGCTTGGGCGCCTCGCCGAGGTCCTCGATGCCCCGGTAGAAGAAACGAGGCGCGAGGCGAGCGACATCGCCCTGTCCGGGGCGTTCAGCATACGGGGTCTGACCTTCGCCTACCCCGGGGGTGCCCCAGTCATCAGCGACCTTGATCTTGACGTTGCGGCCGGCGAAACGATCGGCATCGTCGGCCCGCCGGGCGCCGGCAAGACGACCTTGATTCGCCTGCTTCTCGGCCTCTACGAAGCGCCCCCAGGAACGATCAGCTTCGACGGCTTCGCGCTCGAGGCGATTGATCGCGCCGCCCTGCGCGCGCAGCTTTCCGTTGTACTCCAGGAACCATTCCTCTACTCGCGAAGCCTTGAGGAAAATCTGCGAATCGGACGCGAAGATGCGGGGCCGGCTGCGGTCACAGCCGTAATCGAGGACGCGGCACTTACGGCAACGGTCGCGGGCTTCGCCGACGGCCTGCGCACCGAAATCGGTGAGCGCGGCGTGAACCTTTCCGGAGGGCAGCGCCAACGGCTTGCGCTCGCACGCGCGCTGCTCCGTCGGCCTGCCGTGCTGATACTCGACGACGCGCTGTCAGCCGTCGATGCGCATACAGAAGTACACATCCTGGAGCGCCTGGCTACGCGACGGGGCCGACAGACGACCCTCATCGTCGCGCATCGCCTCTCAGCCGTGCGCGATGCTGATCGGATTCTCGTATTGCACGAGGGCCGATGCGCACAGATCGGCAATCACGACGCACTCATCGCGGCGGACGGCCCCTACCGAACGCTGGCCGCTGAGCAGGGCATGCTCGACGTCGCCGATTGGGCCACCTGAGGAGGGAACGATGTACGACGACGATCTCTACGAAGACGGCTTCGACCGCGGCGACCCCTCGAAACGTCTGCTTGACGGCAATCTCTGGCGGCGGCTCGCAAGCTTCGCCGCGCCCTATCGCGGCAGCTTCATTGGGTTCACGCTCTGCGCGGTCACCACTGCGGCCATGGATGTCTCACTGCCTTTGATCATGCGCGGCGTTATCGACGCCATCGGCAAGGATGGCGCAGACGCGGTGCTTTGGCCCTGGGGCCTTGCGTTCGCCGGGTGCGCAACGCTGCTGTCTGCGTCCATTGCGAGCTTCATCTACTTTGGCGGCCGAATCCGAACGCGGATCAGCCACGATATCCGCCAGGCCGCATTCCGGAACGTGCAGCACTTGTCGTTTGCTTTCTTCGACAAGCGTCCGGTCGGGTGGCTAATGGCGCGTATGACCTCGGACTGCGAGCGCTTGTCGAACATCTTTGCGTGGGGCGTGCTCGACCTTGTATGGGGCACGACCGTGATGCTCGGGTCAGTGATTGCGATGCTGCTGATGTCTCCCGCACTGACCGTTGTGGTTGTCAGTATCGTGCCTATTCTGGCGATCGTGTCAGGTCGGTTCCAACAGCGCATTCTCGGCACGGCGCGCGAAGTTCGGCGCAGCAATGCGCGCATCACGGCGAGCTTCAACGAGTCTGTCACGGGCGTGGTCACCACGCGGACCTTCGGCCGAGAGGCAGACAATCATGCGCGCTTCGGCGCGCTCACCGATGCCATGTATGAAGCATCGGTGAGGAACCTCATCTACTCGGCGCTCTATCTGCCAGTGGTGCTGTCACTTGCATCGCTTGCCTTCGGCATCGCGCTGGCGCTGGGTGGCACTGAACTTCTGGCAGGTGCGATCTCTGCAGGGACGCTCGTCGCCTTTCTTACCTATGCGCGGCATTTCTTCGATCCAGTGGAGCAGCTCGCCCACTGGTTCGCCGAACTGCAGATGGCGCAAGCATCCGCTGAACGCGTGATCTCCCTTGTCGACGCGGAACCGGACGTCAGAGATCGCGCGGAGGTCATCGCGCGCGGCGAGGCCGCAAATCCAAAGGGATACATCCAGTCGATCCACCTTCTCGACATGCGCTTCGGCTACGCTGCCGCCGCGCCCGTACTGCAGGGCATCGATCTGCATCTCGAGCGCGGCCGCACGACCGCACTCGTTGGCCATACGGGCTCGGGCAAGTCGACGCTCGCCTCGGTGCTCTGCCGCTACTACGAGCCGACCGGGGGCCGCATCGACCTGCGTACTGCGGACGGCTCCGCCCTCGAGTACAGAGACCTCCCCCTTGCGGCCTGGCAGACCCGACTCGGCGTAGTCCTGCAAACGCCCCACGTGTTCGCAGGCTCAATCGCGGACAACGTCCGCTTCGGGCGCCTGGACGCGAATGCGCGCGAGATTCACGCGGCGCTCGATGCCGTCGGCGCTATGAGCTTCGTGCGCGCACTGCCCGGGGGGATGGAGTTCGAGGTCGGGGAGGCGGGCAGTCGCCTGTCTGCAGGCCAGAAGCAATTGATCTCGCTCGCGCGCGTCATGCTCGCCGATCCCGACATCGTCGTGCTCGATGAAGCAACCTCTTCGATCGATTCACAGACGGAGCGTCGCATCGAGGCCGCGATGGCGGCCCTGCTCGAAAATCGCATCGCCCTCGTCATCGCGCATCGCCTTTCGACGATCCGAGATGCAGCAAACATCGTCGTGATGGCGGAAGGCACGATCCTGGAGCAGGGCGATCATGCGACCCTGATGATGCGAAACGGCGCCTACGCAACCCTCTACCGAACGCAGCAGGCACAGCGCTCGACCCAGGGCATGACGATCGGAGAACTCGCCTGAATCAGCCGACGACGCGAAAATTCAGCTGCTTCGGCGCGCGCTCGAGTACCGAAGCTACCGTGGCAAGCAGGCGTTCCGAGGAAACAGGCTTGGGCAGGAACGCTCGAAAACCGAATTCCTCTGCATCGCCGGCGGCAACGAACTCGCTATAGCCAGAGCAGATGACTACGGGCAGATCGGGCGACTCGGCCAGGAGTTCATCTGCCAGCTCCACGCCCGACAACCCCGGCATGGACTGATCCGTAATCACTAGGTCCCAGTGATCGGGCGTGATCGCGAAGCGACGCAGCGCGTGCTGCGGGTCGTGGTAGATGTCAGCGACGAAGCCGTGCTCTTCGAGCAGCGTCGCTATCCAGCGTGCAATCGGCTCCTCATCGTCGATCACCAGCACCTTGCGACCGCCGCCGTCGATCTCCGTCGGGGCGGCGGCCATATCGATCTCCTCAACGGGTGCTTCCGCCGAGGGCAGCACCAGCGTGATCGCGGTGCCCTCATCAGAGCTGTCCAGGCAAATGTGCCCCCCGTGTTCGTGCACGATGCCATGGACAACGGAAAGGCCGAGGCCCGAGCCTCGACCTGCCTCTTTCGTCGTGAAAAAGGGGTCGAAGACCTTCTCGCGCAGATCGCGGGGTATGCCCGGGCCGTCGTCGCGCACCGTGAGCAGCACGTCATCATTGCCGTACACGACACTTTGAGCACAGGACGCGCACACGCAGCCACCCGCCGACGCTCGATTGACCTGTACGGACACAACACCGTTTTCCCCGACCGCGTCGCGGGCGTTGATCACCAGATTGAGGAGCAGCTGCTGAAGCTGGGTCGGGTCGACGGCGAGCGCCGGCACGTCGTCGCCCAGGCGCAGGCGAACTGCTAGCGTTGCCGGCAGCATCGGCCGCAGCATGCGTACGGTGTCCTCGATGATTGCGATCGGCGCGATCCGCTCGGCACGCCCATCTGCCGCGATCCCGCCACGGGAGAACATCAGCATCTTTCCGATGAGCTCACGGCCGCGATCGGCAGCGCCGCGAATCTCCGAAAGGCACGTGTCGAGGCGCTCCCGCGTAGCTGCTGCCGCAGCCCCATTAGGGCCTTTCTGGAGTGCCATCACGCCGAGCTCAGCGTAGCCCATGACGCTTGCGAGAATGTTGTTGAAATCGTGCGCGATACCGCCCGTCAGCTGCCCGAGCGCGTCGAGCTTCTGCATGTGCCGGACTTGCCGCGACAGCTGTGCCTGATCCGCTTCCGCTGTGCGCCGGTGGGTCACGTCGGTGATCAAGCCCGCGACCCGAAGGGCCCTGCCTTCATGATCCCGCTCCGTGACGCGCCCCCGGCTTTCGACCCAACGCCAGCGATCGTCCCCGGCGGTGATTCGGTACTCGCAGACAAAATCCGGCGAACGTCCTTCGATGTGATCGCGTGCAGCGACCTCCACCGCCGGCCGGTCCTCCGGGTGAACCAGCGCAAGCAACCCTACCGGCGAGCGCGGCAACCCGTCGGCGAGCCCAGAGACGAGCAAACCAGGGCCATGATGGTGCGCGCGGTCGTTGGCGAGATCCCATTCCCAACGGAGATCGGCAACGAGATCGATGAGCGCGTCGAGATCCTCCGCGTGCGCGCGCGGCGCGAGCGCCTCGAGCGCGATCAATCCTTCCGCGTCATCCAGCCGCTTGAGGCGGACGCGCATACGCCCCTGTCGCGTGCCGAAGTCCTGCTCCGCCCAGAAAGCCGAGGCGATCGCTTCCGCGCATAGCGCTTCGTATTCGGAGCGGCCCAGCAAACGCGAGAGGTTACACAGCGGGCCGAGGAGCGTTCCGGCCGACGCGTTCCTTTCAATGACCTCGCCCGTATCGAGGATGATTCGGCAGAGCGCGCCCGGAAAGGCTTCGAGATCGATCGAGGATGTCGCGCATTCCATGCTGTCGGCCCTCATCAACCGCAAGACGTATCCAGCATAGTCACGCCCCTGGCTACGCACCATGCTGGCAGCGTGACATCGCCGACGACTTTGTTCAGCCGCCCGCGTAGGCCCGGAAACTGTCGATTGCGCGCTGTCGGGTTGTCTTCGCATCAACGATGGCGGACGGATAGCCCTCCACCGCCCCAAGGCGTTTCGGATCATGGAGCGCGCGCGCAGGCATCTTTGTGAGTTCAGGAATCCAGCTGCGGATAAAGGTGCCCTCTGGATCGAATCGCTCGGACTGGCTGACTGGGCTGAAGATACGGAAATAGGGCGCTGCATCGGTGCCCGTAGAGGCACTCCACTGCCAACCGCCGTTGTTCGCCGCAAAATCTCCGTCCAGCAGGTGACGCATGAAGAACCGCTCGCCCGCGTGCCAGTCGAGCAAGAGATTCTTGGAGAGGAACATGGCCGTTACCATGCGCAGGCGATTGTGCATCCATCCGGTCGCAACGAGCTGACGCATGGCAGCATCTATGAGAGGAAAGCCCGTCCGCCCTTGCTCCCACGCCGCAAGCGCCTCGACATCGTCGCGCCAGGGGAATGCATCGTATTCGGGGCGAAACGCCCGCCCGCGGCTCACGTGCGGGAAAGCCACGATCACGTGGCGATAGAACTCTCGCCAGATCAGTTCGCTCACCCAGGTGACGATCCCCTCATCCCCCGAATCGAGGCGCCCCTCGTTCGCATCAAGCGCAGCATCCAGGCAGGTTCGCGGCGAAATCACCCCAAGGGAAAGGTAGGGTGAGAGCGCACTGGTACCGTCGAGCGCCGGGAAGTCTCGATCAACGCCATAGCGGCGAATGCGGGTCTCGATGAACGTCGACAAGCGATCAAGTGCGCTCGCCTCACCAACGGGCCAAGCGCCAAGATCGGCAGTCACCTCGAAGCCCGCGGGAAGCCGCGGCAGCGCATCGCTATCGATGCCCGTGTCTTGCTGCGCGAAGGGCGTAGCAACGGGCGCAGCCGCAGCGCGATCGAACAGCGCGGCCCAGCGACGCCGGAACGGCGTGAACACGGTATACGGGCCGCCGCTACCAGTTTGCACCGAACCGGGCGCGAAGATCAGCGCATCGGTGCGCCGCTTCACCGACCGCCCCGCTTCCGTGAACGCGCGCTCCACCAGCGCATCGCGCCGCTGCTCGTTGAGTGGGTACTCATCGTTGAACCACAGGGTTCCGGCACCGATTTTCTGCGCCAGAGCCAGAAGCGCGGTCGGCACCCCCGCAAAGCGTTCGGACTCGATGATGCGCAAGGGAATGCGGAGCGCTGCAAGATCGTCTCGCAGCGCAGCGAGATGCGCGAGTACGAACGCGGCGCGATTTCCGCCGACGTCATGCGCATGCCACTGCCCGGGACACAGGCAATACACGGCAACAACGGGCCCGCACTGCGCCGCGTCGGCTAGCGCGCGCTGGTCGTAGGTACGCAGGTCATTGCGAAACCAGACAAGCTGGATGTCACTCATGGAGAAGCACTCCGGAGCGCGGCGAGGGCGCCGCGCGGGAAGGACAGTCGCTCAGGCAGTGCCCGTCATAAATGCCCAGAGACGTTCGGGACCCGCTGCGGCAACGCGGCGGCCAAGCCAGGCCTGCCAGTACGCTTCGTGACCGAACTCGTCACGCCAGGCCCAGGCGCGGCGCGTGCGATGGTGCAGCTGATGCTCATGAGTGAAGCCCATCGCGCCATGGACCTGGTGCGCGATCTCTGCGCCCCGACCCGCGGCCTCTCCGGCACGGGCCTTGGCCACGGCCATCTCGGTAAGCGCATCGTCTCCTTCAAGCGCTTCCAGCGCCCCGTCCGCAGCGCGGATCGCGACGGCCGCTTCTCCAGCCAACACCGCAAGCTGCTGCTGCACTGCCTGAAACTTGGCAATGGCACGCCCGAATTGAGTCCGCTCGAGCGCATAACGCGTTCCAAGTTCCAGCATGGAGCCGAGTGCGCCGGAGATCATGAGGGCGCGCGTGAGCGCAAGGTGGCCGCGTACCGCTTCCAGACCGAGCGCACACGCCGGCGCCTGCTCGAACTGAAGACCGTCCAAACGCACGCTCGCGATGGGCTCACCGGCGAGATTCAGACCGGCGTTTTCCAATCGGCCGGTCGGGTCAGCGAGCAACAAGCGCGTTGCGTCGGCACAGGGAACGACGATGAGCACCCGCTCAGCCCGCGGTGCAAAGGCCACCCGCTCAATTACCCCCGCAAGCTCCACAGCACTCGCCTGCTCAGGCGTAGCAAGCGCGATCGCCAGCGGGCCGTCGGGCACCTCTGTTGCACCCGCTTCGCCGAGCAACCACGTTGCCACGAGCGTGTCCGCGAGGGGTACGGGAACTGCATAGGCACCAACAAGGCGCAGCAGCGCGAAGCCCTGGGCCGGCGGCAGTTCCGCGCCGCCAAGTGCCGCGGGCGCACAGGCTCGCGTCAGCCCGGCCTCCTCCAGCGTGCGCCAGAGCCCAGCGGGCCACTCACCGGCCTCAGCCGCATCAACGAGCTCTTTGCTGCAGGATTCGCGCAGGATGCGCTCCGCAGCGTCATAGGCCAGGCGGGCATCCTCGCCAAGACCAATCGTCATGACGACCTCCTCAGCGCAGACCGAGACCGCGCGCGATCATGCCGCGCAGAATTTCGCGCGTGCCACCGCGAATCGTGAACGACGGTGCGTGCAGCACGGTGTGATCCAGCGTGTCGCGGAACAGCCGAGCTGCGCCCGCGGGCGCAATCAAACGGGCGATCTCCGGCAGCTCCTTCTCGAAGTTGTTGCCGAGTTCCTTGACCAGGGCCGCCTCAACGACTGGGTTGGCGTTGCTCTGCAGCATGCCGGCGACCGAAATGGACATCTTGCGCAGCGTCATCATGTGAGCGGCGAGCCGGCCCAGCACCATCGCCTGATGTTCCGTAGGCTCTGCTCCGATCTCACGGGTGAGCTCCACAAACACGCGGAACGCTGACAGGAAACGCTCAGGACCACTGCGTTCATAGCCGAGTTCGCTTGTGACCTGCTCCCAGCCAAGGCCGGTGCTTCCGACGACGCGCTCGTCGGGCACGAAGCAATCTTCGAAGACAACCTCGTTGAATTCTGCTTCACCGGCGAGGCTGCGGATAGGCCGAATCGTGAGTCCTTCGGAGTTGCGCAGATCAACGATCACCTGGGAGAGACCGGCATGGCGATTTTCGCTCGGCGCTTCGGTCCGGATAAGCGTGATCATGAAGTGGTTGCGATGCGCATGGGACGACCAGAGCTTGGTGCCGTTCACGCGCCAGCCGCCATCAACCCGCGTGCCCGTGGTCCGCACGGACGCGAGATCAGAGCCTGAATCCGGCTCACTCATGCCGATGGAAAAGAAACACTCGCCGGCCACAACCTTGGGAAGAAAGTACTGGCGCTGCGCCTCCGTACCGTAGCGCAGCAGAAGCGGGCCGCTTTGCCGATCCGCGATCCAATGGGCGCCGACAGGGGCTCCCGCTGCGAGCAACTCTTCGGTGACAACGTATCGCTCGAAGAAACTTCGCGCCCCGCCGCCGTAGCGCTCGGGCCAGGTCATGCCGATCCATCCACGCTCGCCCAGCTTGCGGCTGAATTCGGGATCGTGGCTGGCGCCAAAGTCCGAAGTCCGCAGGTATGCGTCAGGAAGCGTTTCGGCAACGAAAGCGCGCACCTCGGCACGTAGAGCCTCGGCTTCCTCGGGAAGCGTCAAAGGGTCGAAGCTAAGGGCCTGTCCCATGCGAAGTCTCCTGATACAGCGCCCGCGCAAGGCGCAGGACGATAAGGGGGGCGCCGCAGCGATGCAATCTCGCTGACCTTGCCCGCGAGCGGCGCTCACGCGAGGATGCGGGTGCTGACCACGAGCCACGCCCATGACAGCCCAAGATCCCAGACAAATCCGCTTCGCGGCCCTCTACGACCCGATCGTTGCGGAAATCGAGCGGCGCGCTGCAGTCACCGACCGTTACATCGACCGGGAAGCGTTCCGCATTCTGCTCGCGACCGTATGGGCGAACGTCGTCCTCGACCCGCAAGACGGAGACTTGTCCGAAGACGATCTGGAAGCATTCCACGACTACCTCAACATCCGGGCACGGGACGTCCTTGGCGAGGATGACGCTGTCCGGGCCAGCTTTAGCTTCCTGCTCACTCAAGCAGGAGAGCAGGCCATGGGACGCCATCGCATCCCCGCGGCTCATCGCCGCATGCTCGAGCGGATCGGAGCGCTCATCATCGATCCGCACGGGCTCGCAGCGGCGGTCCGCGCACATCGAGGGGACTGAAGGCTCCTGCTCAGCCGAGGTGCACGACCACCTCACGCAGATGTTCCGCACGCCGGTGTTCGAACAGATAGATTCCCTGCCAAGTGCCCAGTGCAAGACGGCCCCCCAGCAGCGGAATGCTGATCTGCGTCGCAGTCAGCACCGCGCGGATATGGGCAGGCATGTCATCGGGCCCTTCCAGCGTATGCGTATAAAGTGAATCCCCTTCGGGCACGAGCCGCGACAGCCAGGCCTCGATGTCCCTTCGCGCGCTCGGGTCTGCGTTCTCTTGAATGAGCAGGCTTGCAGAAGTATGTCTGACGAACAGAGTGACCAAACCGCTGAGTGCCGCTTGCTCAAGGCCTTCACCCTGACTCGATACTATCCCCCTGAGGTCCTCCAGGACTTCAACAACTCGCGCGGTGATGTTCGCGAGCCCCTGACCGGGGGTGGCTATTCGTAGTACGCTGCTGGCAGGCATGCAGGACTTCTCCAGGGCACAGGACGGAGCCCGCGAAGGAAGCAGCATCGCCGCAGGGAATGCGCTCTACAAGCCGGCCTGCGGGGATCGAGACGCCCAGGGGGATCAGCGCGGGGACGCGTTGAACGGCGCCGTCGATCCCGGTTGGGGGATCATGAAAACAAAATCGAAGGCGCACGAACGCCTCAGGCCTATCATCGGCCTCGCCGGGGCCTTGCTCATGCTCCTGCCGCCGGTGCTTTTCGCAACGGATGTCGCCTGGCTACCTACGCTCGCCGCCGTCGCGGTCCTGGCCTGGCAACGAGCCTCCCGCAGGGCACTTATCGTCGCCGGGGCCGCGGCCCTGGCAGTTCTGGTGACCCCGGCCCTGGACTTGACGCAGAGCCTCGTCCCCCTCGCTGCACTTTCGCTCCTCGCCATCCTGGCCCAACGGCCGCGCAGACGCGGTGAGCCCGTGGTGCGCGGTCGCTTCGAATCGATTCTTGAGCACTCTGATCTGCTTACCCTTGTAACCGACGAGCAGGACGCGACCAGCTACGCAAACCCCGCTTTCCTCCGCCTCCTCGGCATCGACCTGGATGCGCTTGTGGGCCGACCCGCCATCGAACTCTTCCACGTCGACGATCGCGAAACGCTCGCGGCACTCCTGGCCGCGACGAGGGTCGGGGAAGCGGCCATCACACGGACCGACGCTCCGCTGCGCCTTGCCGTGGCCAACGGCGATCACGCCTACCTGCAAGCACGCATCAACCGCATCGAGGGGGGCCCCGAGCGCGGCAGCATCGTCATGGGTGCAACTGAAGTGACGGAGCGAGTTCGTGCGGAATCCGCGCTCGCGGGTAGCGAAACGCGCTTCGCCTCGCTGTTCGCCACGTCCCGTGATGCGCTGCTGATCACGCGCAGAGAGGATGGCGTGATTGTAGATTTCAACGACGCCCTGACGACGCTCACCGGCTGGTCGCGTGACGAGGGGCTGGGCAACAGCATCAATCAGGTCGTACCGCTTGCAGATCCCTCCGATCTGGCGACGGTGTTCTCGCTGCTTGATCGCGATGGCGAATACGTCGAGTACGACACGGCCATCGTGCGGCGCGACGGGCGCGTCATCGAGATCACCATGTCCGGGCGCTACGCCGAAATCGATGGACACCGCTGCGTGGTCGCGGTCCTCCGCGACATCACGGAAAACCGACGCACGGAAATGGCCCTTGCGGAGAGCGAACACAAGTTCTCCAGCACCTTCCACCGGTCACCAGACGCAATGTCCATCGTGCGTCTGGCCGACGGCGTTGTCGTCGACGTAAACGAACGCTTCACGCAGCTGTTTCAGCGTCGCACCGAAGACATAGTCGGTCGCGCCATCATGGAGCTGCAGCCGACCCTTGACCTTGATCGCCTCGTGCCCATGGCCGAGCTCGCCAGCCGTGACACGGACGGCGCTGAATTCGCCAACGTCGAGGTCGATCTGAAGATAGACGATCGCACAGTGCCGACCCTTGTCTCGACCACGATCGCCGAGATCAACGGCCAACCGTGCGCCGTATCGCTGATCAAAGACATGAGCGAGCTGGAGCGCGCACGACGGGCACTTGAAGACAGTGAAGCGCGATTCCGAGGCGCCTTCGAACATGCGCCCATAGGCATGATGCTCATTGATCCGGAGCGCGGACGTATAACGCAGGTCAATCGCATGCTGTGTGATCTGCTTGGCTACGATCCGCAGGTGCTGCTTAAGAAAAGACCCGCTTCGCTGCTTCCGTCCGAGGACCGCGCCGAACACGACTATGAACTCGCGGCCTTGCAGTCCGGGACTGAAACCGAGATTTCACGCGAAACCCGCTATCTGCGTGCCGATGGCGAAGCCATCTGGACGAATCGCCACGTAGTGCTTCAGCGTGCTCCGGACGGCACGCCCGTACATATCATCGTGCAGATCACCGACGTTACGGATCTGAAGAACAGCCGCGAGCAAATGGAGAAGCTTGCGTTCTACGACACGCTTACGGGCCTCGCCAACAGACGCCTGTTCACAGACCGCCTGGAGCAGGCGGTGCGCCATGCGGTCCGCACGGGAAGGCCTACGGCCCTGATGTATCTGGACCTCGACAACTTCAAGCGCGTCAACGACAGCCTCGGCCATGAGGCGGGCGATGAACTGCTTCGCGGCGTTGCTGGCCGTCTCCAGCAGTGCGTAAGGGAAGAAGATACCGTCGGCCGCTTCGGCGGCGACGAGTTCACGATTCTGCTGAATCAGGTGAGAGACAGCCGGGCCGCCGGCCGAGTGGCGCGTAAAGTGCTGACGGCCCTTGTGGAGCCGATCGTGATCGCAAATCACGAGTTCCGCGTGACGACCAGCATCGGCGTTACCTTGGCGCCCGATGACGGGATCGATCCGGCAACCCTAATCAAGAACGCTGACCTTGCCATGTACCGCGCCAAAGAGCGCGGTCGCGACAACTATCAATTCTTCTCGGAAGACATGAATACCCGCGCCATGGATCGCCTGATCCTCGAGAACGAACTGAGAGGCGCGCTTGGAGGGGAGGAATTCGAACTCTTCTATCAGCCGCAGGTCAGCGTCGATGAACAGAAAATCGCGGGCATGGAAGCACTCCTGCGCTGGCGCCATCCAAGCCGCGGACTTCTTGCCCCGGACAACTTCATCCACGTCGCCGAGGAAAGCGGCCTGATCGTGCCACTCGGCGAATGGACGATACGCAAGGCCTGCGAACAGATCAGAATCCTGCGCAATCGCACGGGAAGCTCGGTGAGAATCGCGGTGAACATATCCGCGCGCCAGTTTTCAGACCCGAACCTCCCCGACGTAATCGAGCAGGCCCTGCGCGCGTCGGCGCTGGATCCAGCGTCGCTTGAGCTCGAGATTACCGAGACCATGCTGATGCATGACATCGAGGAGGCCATCGCAATGCTCGAGCGCCTTCATGGCATCGGCGTGAGTCTTGCGGTGGATGATTTCGGTACCGGCTACTCCTCTCTGAACTACCTCAAACGCCTGCCTATTGATCGCGTAAAGGTCGACCAGAGCTTCGTTTCGGATATCCCGGACAGCGAGGACGACGTCGCCATTACGTCCGCCGTCATCGCGATGGCGCACCAGCTCAAGCTCGACGTTGTCGCCGAAGGCGTGGAAACGCGCGCTCAACTCGAGTTCCTTGCCGCTGCAAACTGCGAACTCGCGCAAGGTTTCCTGTTCGGCGAACCCCTCCCCTTCGAAGAGGCGGAGGCAATCGTCGGTCAGTACCTCTTCGGAACCGGGGAAAGCGAAACCGGCACCTGAGGCGCTGCCTCAGAAGTCGTCGAGGAACTCGTCCCAGTCGCTGTTCGGCAATTCGCCGTCGTAGCGAAGATAGCGGCGACGCTGCAGGAACGCCTCGCGCGTGAAGGTGTATGCGTCGACCGCCGTCGAATCGAGGAGCGTTGACGCGGCGAGGGCGTCGGCACGAAAGCTGACAACGTCAAGTACGCGATACCCAGGTTGCCAAGCGGAACCCATCATGGCCTGGGGTAGCCACGCGCGGAGTGCGCGGTCAGGCACCTGTACCAGCGTCATGGGGCCCACGAACGGCAGCACAAGGTATGGACTTTGGTCGAAGCCCCAGACTTCCAGCGCCTGACCGATGTCTTCCTGAACGTCCGGCAGGCCGAGTGGCGTCGCCGGATCGAACACGCCCGCCACCCCCAACGTGGAATTGACAAGGAATCGCCCACTAGCGATCACTGAACGATCAACCTTGCCCTGCAGCAGTGCGCCGCTGATCGAGAGGGGCGCCGAGAGGTTCGCGAATACATTCAGTACCGCGCGTTCGATGATATCCGGCGCAACGCGTCGGTAAAGGCGCGCGGACGGCTCGAAGACAAAATCATCCACGCGTTCGTTGAACGCATGCACGGGCCGATTGAAACGAATCCAGGGATCGCGGTCGGACGCTGCGTCCGCCGCGGCGTCGGCCGCCAGAAAAGTCAGGGCACAGAGCGACGCCGCAGCCAAAGATCGAGCGGCGTCGGTAGCACGACCTGTCCATTGGTTCATCCGCGCCAATGCCACCTCTGCGAGAACCCTAGAGAAGACCGAGAGACAGCCAGGGAACATAAGTGATCAGCACAAGCGCGATCAGGAGGACGAGCATGAACGGCAACGATGCTTGATAAAGGTCCGTTATTGAGCGCTTGAAGCGATAGCTCGCGATGAAGAGATTCATACCGATCGGCGGCGTGAAGTAGCCGATCTGCATGTTGGCTAGAAAAATGATGCCGAAGTGGACCGGATGGATGTCATAACCCACGGCCACAGGCAACAACAGCGGCACCATGATCACGAGTGCCGAAAAAATGTCCAGGATGGCGCCAAGCAAGAGCAGCGTAAGGTTCAGCAACAGCAGGAACGCGAGCTTGCTCTCGATGTAGACCGACGCGAACTCGAACAGCCGCTGCGGTATCTCCGCGTCAACGAGCACATTCGTGAACGCTAAGGCGACAGCGAGAATCAGCAAGATGCCCCCGACCATGACCATGGCGTCCACCATGACTGCCGGCAATCGTCGGAGGGCGACATCTCGATAGAGAAATACCTGTGAAATCGTGACGTACAGCGCGGTCACGGCCGCCATCTCGGAAACGGCGAAGAAGCCACCGTAGATGCCTCCGAGTACGAATACGGGCAGCGGGAGATCCCAGCGCGCCGCCCATAGGGCTGCCCGCACGTCGCCCGCAGAGAAGGGTGTCAACTCCAGGCCGCGGCCACGCACGTGCCAGAGCGCATAGGCGCCGAGAAGAACGATCATCACGAGCGCGGGTAGCAGCCCCGCAACGAACAATTCGCGGAGTGAGAAAGAAGCGCCGACCTCCATCTGCTGCGCGATCACGCCATAGAGGATCAGCGGCACGGACGGGACGATGAGCAGACCGAGGCTGCCCGCTGACGTGACCAGACCAAGTGAGAAGCGTTCGCTGTAGCCCTCGGAGACAAGTGCGGGGAACAGGAGCGCACCGAGCGCCACGATGGTGACGCCCGAAGCGCCGGTGAAGGCCGTGAACAGTGCGCATGCAACGAAGCCGACAAGCGCGAGGCCCGCAGGCATCCACCCGATCAGCGCGCGCGTAACGGTGACCAGACGCTGCGAAGCCTTGCCTGCAGCGAGAACGTAGCCGGCGTACGCGAAAAGCGGCAGAGAAAGTAGCAGGGGCGTATCGGCGATTCTGTAGATTTCTACCGCCACCACTACAAGCGGGATGTCCGCTATCCAGAAGCCGACGAACGCCGCCGCCACAATCACGGCGAACAGGGGCGCACCGGCAAGCGCCAGCAGTAATACAGCCAGCACAAGCAGCAGCGTCACGGCGCTGCGCCCTCCTCGTCCGCAGCGGGCCGCCCAAACAGCGCATGGAGCATGTAGCGCGCGCCAATGACGCCGAAGGCCAAAGGAATGACCGACACGGCAAACCAGGACGGCACCGCAGCAAAGGCCGTGAACCCATCCTCGTATTCAAGGGCGGCGAACTCGTAGCCGTACCAGGCAAGCGCAGCGCACAGGCCCGCCGTCAGTACGTCAACGAACCGCGCGACGATCGCTGCCACAAGCGGAGGGAGGTAGCGGACAAGTGCTTCTATCCGGATGTGCTCGCCTCGCCCCGCAGCGACCATGGAGCCAATCATGGCGACCCAGAGCACCAGCGTGCGAACCGCATCGTCTCCCCAGCTGATGCCGCTGTCGAAGCCGTTGCGCAGGATGATCTGTAGGCAAGCGAGCCCGATCATCGCGAGCAGCAGACAGGCGAGCGTTGCCGCTTCAAGGCGCGCGAGCCAGCGCAGAACGCTCTTCACTGGGCGGCCCGGTGGGCCTCGAGCACCTCGTTGGCACGAAGGAAGAGTTCAGCTGACACCGCCCCGGTATCGATCATTCGAGCCCTAGCCGCGCGGCCCGCCTCAATCCAGGCCGCCGCCGTCTCGTCGTCCGGGGGCGAGAGAAATTCAATGCCCTGATTACGCAGCGCATCCTCCGCGGATGCGTGGTCACGGCGGTTGATCGCGGTGATCTCCTCGAACTGGCGTTCCATCACTTCACGCACCACCATCTGGTCCGGCTCGGAAAGCTTCGCGAAGATCTTGTCGTCGACCGCGAGCGCGCCGTACACGTACATGAGCGGCAAATCGAGCAGATAGTCGACCTGCGTATACCACTGCAGTGCAAGGGCACCGACGGGCGGCACGGCAACCGCCTCGATCAGATCAGTCTGCAGGCCGGTGAGCACGTCAGCCATCGACAGCGGTACGGGCGTGATGCCGAACCCCTCAATGGCCGCGAGCGCGCCAGCGTCATCGGCGGGAATCCAGACTTTCTGCGTGCGCGCTTCCTCGAGCGTTGCACCCGGACGCTTCGACATCGCATATGCGAAACCAGCTTCGCCCAACCCGAAGACCACCCATCCCGACTCGGCGAGCCCGGCTTCTAGAACCGAATCAAGCTCAGCGCGCACCGCGTCCACTTCTTCGTAGTCGTTGAACATCATGGGCAGGTTGTACAGCTGGATGTCAGTGTAGAACGGCGTAAGGGCACCGACCGTAAGCGCCGCACCCTGCAGCTGGCGGAAACGAATCTTTCGGATCACTGCAGCGTCGTCCCCCATAACGCCGCCTGGATAGAACTTGAACTGCACCCGCCCGTCCGTGCGCGCCGAAATCTCCTCAGCGCCGGCACGCATCAGGCGCATCCAACTTGAATTCGCCGGTGAGAGCGTCGCGATCTTGAACGTCTCCGCGCCCACGGGCGGCGTTACGAGGATGGCCAGAAAGGCGACAAGGCTGAGCACAGGGATCCGCAACATGGACCGCTCCTTCAGAAGTAATCGTCGGCAGACGCAAGAAGAACCGCCGCGTCGCGCTGGGCGAGCACGTTGGCGAGCGTGAGGTCCGGCGCGCGCGGATCGGCGGCGAGCACCTCCTTGAGTAGCCGGTCGTGGAGCTCGCGATCAAAGACCAAGCGGGCGTACTGCTCAGCGAAAAGCACCTTTGCAGTGAGGTGCGCGCCGTCAGACAGCTCGATAGCACGCTCGAAGTGCACGCGACCGTCCTCGGGCCGACCACCCAGCGCCGGGGGAACAAGCGTGTCGAGCACGCCGAGATAAATATGAGCAGCGCCTTGCTCGAATCCCTCGTCGAGATCCAGCGTCCGGTCCAGCAGCGCACGCACGCGTGCGAGCTCGGCAACGGCATTCCAGTCCTCGCTGTGGCTCTGCACGTAGCTCGCCCAGGCAGATGCGAGGCCGAAGAGCGCGCCGACGTCCTCGTTGTCGGCAACCCAGGCCTCGAAAGCGTCGAAGTCCCGCGCGCGAAGATCGCAGGCGCTGGCGTCCTGTGCGCACTCGGCAGACAGCGCAAGCCCCAACGCTCGGCTCTGCAGGCGGGCGGCGCGCTCCGGGGCCTCGACGAAGTTGCTCCCGAACGCGCTGGTAAGCGTCGCCGCCGCCCTGAGCATCGCGGGATCGTCCGGATTGTCCGCAACGAGACCGTCGATCAGAAGCAGATACGCGGGGATTGCCGCCGCGACCGTTTCAGGGTCGTCGCTGTTGAGAATGGCGCCAGTGAGACTGTCGGCGAGGCCGCTTGCGGCAGACGACACCACGCTGGCGCATCCGCTCACCTGGAGCAGGCAGACGAACACAACGGCGGGTAGGACCGGTCGAGAGATCAAGGCAGGACCAATGCTCTTGCAGGGAGGTAGGATCGTTCACGCGCGGTATTGAGCCAGCGACGGTCCGGGAGGGTCAAGACAACCGGGTAGTTGAAGGATGCTCAGCCGGTCCTACGATCCGAAATGAGCCCTCTATGGCGCCATCCGTCCAGAGCAACAAGCAGTCTTCGCTCATCTGCGAACGCGTTGACCGGTGGGCGCTGGATACGCTGGTCCATGCCGCACGAGCACTGCTTGAGGATGAAGGTGCACAGGCGCCCTCGATGCATGGCATGAGGCTGCGTTTGCACCGCCGTCTGAGTACGGGCGGGCGCGCTTGGATATTCCGTACCCCGGATCGGATGCCACCGATCGCCTTTGCCCTGTGCAGCTCAGCCGGAACCCGCGTGCGCATCGAGCAGTTCCGCGTTGAGGCGGACGTGCGCCGCCATGGCTGGGGCCGCCGCTGTGTCCAGGCGCTGCTTGTCGGTCCCCTTGCGTCGGCGGAGACGGTGGAAGTGCGTGTGCTCGAGGACAACGCGCCTGCCCTCGCCTTCTGGCACAGCGAAGGGTTCCGAACCGAGGTCGAGAATCCTGTGGCGCGCCTGCGGATGTCTGTCCGGAACCGGCCTCAGTCAATCTGAGGCTTCCGGCGACATCACCACCAGCGCAACCGATGCCAGCGCTGCGATGCATCCGAGCGTCATGCACGCAAGCATGGGCAGCGCACTCCCGTCCTGGAACACGCCCACCACCTGAGTCGCCAGGGCCGCGACGGTCATCTGAGCGAACCCGGAGAAGCCAGAGGCGGTTCCGGCCCGATTCGGAAAAACGGAGAGCGCGCCCGCCTGCGCGTTCGGCATGGCCAGACCGTTGCCGATCATCGCGACGGAAACGGGCAAGAACAGCGTCATGGGTGAAAGCGCATCGTTCGCAACGAATACGACCGTTACGAGCACAGCAGCGAGCGCAAGTGACGACCCCAGCCCCATAAGAAGCAATAGCGGAAAGCGCCCGGTCGTCCGGATGGCAATGTAGTTGCCCATCATAAAACCGGCGGACAGCAGCACGAACCACAGGCCGTACTCTGTCGCAGGGCGGCCGAGCGTAGTCACCATGAGGTACGGCGCACCGCTGATGAAGGAAAAAAATACCACCGACGAGGACGCGGTGTGGCCGACGTAGCCAACAAAGCGGCGTGAACGAAGCAGCTGTCCAAAGCCGATGAGAATGCCGCCCAGATTCTCTGAGCGCCCCACGTCGTCATGGGTCTCAGGCAGCGCATGGAGAACCCAGATCATAATGATCAGTACGGTCGCGCCGGCAAAAATGAAAACGGAACGCCAATGCACCACGTCGGTGAGCGCACCACCGATCGCAGGCGCGATCATCGGCGCGACAACCATGATCATGGTGAGCTGTGCGATGACCGCAGCGGCCTGCTCCGCGCCGAAGAGGTCCCTCACGACCGCGCGCGCCAACACCATGCCTGCGGCGCCGCCCGCCGCTTGAACAACTCGTCCGAAGATAAGCCATTCGATCGTTGGCGCGATCGCACACAGCATCGAGCCGAGTACAAAGATGCCCAGGCCAAGGAGCAATACCGGCCGGCGCCCAAACCGATCCGAGGCCGGTCCATAAGCGAGCGTCGACATGGCGATCGCGGCCATCGAGAGTGAGAGCGTCAATTGCACAACGCCCGATGTCGAAGCGAAGTCTGACTGCACCACCGGCAGCGCCGGCAGAAAAATCTGCATCGCCAGTGGCCCCGTCGCCGTAATCGACGCCAGCAGCGCGATCAATGCACGGGTCGGCAGGCCGTCGGTGCGCAGCGCGGCCAGATTCTCGGGGGAATCAATGGGTGTCGTTGTACTCACAGAGGATGGCGTGGGCCTTGGGGGATCCAAGAGCATAGAGCGCACGCTCTGATCCGGCCACAGGATCCGCTAGTTGCGCGGGTCCCGCCGTGCTTCAATGCGCACCGCCGACGGCGGGCGATCCCCGCACGGCGCGACCTGACCTCAACCGCACCACAAGTGCGCATAGGACATCGACATGAACACCGCTCGAAACACCGCTCGGGATAGTCACCCGCGCGCCGACGTACGCGAAATCCGCGTAGCCGGCTGCGCCCTTCATGCGTTTGTAGCGATCGACAGCACGCAGCTGGGCCCCGCATTCGGCGGCTGCCGCTTCCGCCCCTACCAGTCCAGCAGCGCAGCGCGTACGGACGCCCTGCGGCTGGCCCACGGTATGACACTGAAGAATGCGCTCGCCGGGATTCCCTTCGGCGGCGGCAAGGCGGTGATCATGGAACCCCGCGAGCCCTACGATCGCGACGCCCTGTTCGCAGCCTTTGGTCGCGAGATCGAGGCACTCGGCGGCTGCTACATCACCGCCATGGATTCAGGCACCACGACCGCAGACATGGACACAATCGGCCAGAACACGCGCTACGTGTCAGGCCGCACCCACGCAGAGGGCGATCCCTCTCCGTACACCGCGCATGGCGTGTATCGAGGGATAGAGGTTGCGCTGGCAAGGCGCGGGACATCGCTTGACGAGGCGCGCATCGCGATCCAGGGGGTTGGCCATGTCGGAGCCGCCCTCGCGCGCGGCCTGGCCAATGCCGGAGCAGAACTCGTCATCGCTGATCCGGTCGCCGACCGTGCGGAGGCCATCGCCGCCGCCACCGGCGCGCACGTTGTTGCGCCCGAAGCCTTGCTCGAAACGACTTGCGACGTGCTCGCCCCCTGTGGCCTCGGTGGCGTCCTGAACCGCGAGACGGTCGCGGCGCTCGACTGCCGGATCGTGGCAGGCGCCGCCAACAATCAGCTCGCCACGCCGAACATCGCGAGCGCACTCGCTGCGCGCGGGATTCTCTACGTACCGGATTTCCTGCTCAACGCCGGAGGCGTCATTCATGCAGCGCTCGCCTGGGCGGCGCACAGTGACACCGAGATCTGCGGCCGGGTCGACCAGATCGGCGACACCGTCTCCGAGGTGCTCAAGCAGGCGGATCAGCGCCAAACAGCCCCTCTGGCCGTTGCGCAAGTGCTTGCTGAGAGACGCCTGGCTGCCGCCTGACAGCCCTTCCCTCACCGAGGAGGATAGAATTCGGGCGCCGGCGCAGCGCAGAAGCCCGCGAGGGAGGGACAGGATTGAACGAAATCGGCGCGTCGAGCCTCGCGCGACGCTCTTTCTGGGCCTACGGCGTTCTTGGCTTTCCGCTCGCCCTGCTGGGCTATCCTCTCGGCATCTGGCTGCCTCGCGCCTATAGCACCGACGTCGGCGTAGACCTTGCGCTGATCGGCTTCGTGATCACCGCGGCCGCAATTTTCGATGCGGTCACGGACCCAGTGATCGGTTTCGCCAGCGATCGAGTGCGCACGCCTGCCGGGCGGCGGCGCGGCTGGATCGCGGTTGGCGCGCCGCTTCTCGCCGGTGCGGTTTGGATGCTTCTGAATCCCGATCGTGGCGACGCTGTGGCCTATCTCGCCTTCTGGTTCCTTTTCCTGCGCGTCGGATCCACGCTCGTCCTGGTTCCCTATGGCGCGCTCGGCGCCGAACTGTCGCCCAACTACCACACGCGGACAGCACTGAACTCGTTCAGGCAGCGCTTTGCGATCGCGGGCCTGATCGCGGCGGCGCTCGTCCCCGCGGTCGTCGAATCGATGCTCGACGACGATGCAACGGCCCTGATCGTGCTCGAGTCCTACAGCTGGCTTGTCCTGATCTGCCTGCCGCTGGCGGCGGTGCTGATGCTGATCGGCGTCACCGAGCCGCCAGCGCCCGTCGCGAGCGGCCGCACGCCCCTGCTTAAATCCCTGCGCCTGATGTGGAAGAACGGCCTGTTCCGAACCGTGCTCGTGATCGAGCTGGTCATTACCGGCGGGGAATCATTCCGCAACGCTCTGTCGCTGTTCTTCATGCAGGACGCCATCGGCATTGAGCGCGCGGGAACGCTGTACGTGCTGTATTTCGCAATGGGTCTTGGCGCCATCCCGCTCTGGGACTGGATCGCGCGACGCTTCGGCAAGCACCGATCTCTCGCCGCTGCGATGTTGCTGGTGAGCATCGACTCGATCGCAATCTTTGCGATCTATCTCTTCGATTTCTGGAAAGTCGAGCTATTCCGCATCCTCTTCGCGATCAAAGGACTCTGCTACGGCGCCTTCGCGTATCTGCCCCTGGCCATGATGGCGGACGTGGTGGATATCGACACGGCACGCTCTGGCGATCCGCGAACGGGCAGCTACTTTGCCCTGCATGGCTTCATGACAAAGTGTGCCGCTTCATTCGGCGGCTTTTCTCTTCCGCTGCTTGCGCTGACCGGCTACTCCGCAGCGCCAGACGCCCTCAACGACACCTATGCCCTGACCTGGCTGGGGGCGCTCTATGCACTCGTCCCGACCGCACTGTTCGTGTTTGCGTTCTGGGTTTGCTGGACTTGGCCGCTGACCGCGAAGCGCCACGCGCGCCTGCGGGCCGCGATGGACAGGCGCAGGATACGGCTCGAGCAGGCATGACCCGGGCGGATTCGGTCGACGTTGATGGTGTTCATTTGCCTATCGCTGGTCGGGACCTAGGCGCGGTGCGCGTCGATCTCGCGTACCCGGCGCACGCCGAAAACGCTACACGGAGGGCCGAAAATGGCTGAGAGACTCGTTCAGGTCACGCGTGATGCTGGTGTAACCATTGTCACCCTGAATCGCCCTGAGGCGCTGAACGCCCTGTCGACGGGGCTGCGACAGGCGCTCGTGCGGACCTTTCGCGCGCTGAAGCAGGATCCCGAGACGGAGGTCGTGATCCTCACGGGCGCCGGGCGAGCATTTACGGTGGGACTTGATTTGAAGGAGCTTGGCGGTGAAACGGAAGGCAATCCTGCCGGAGCACAGGTTGAAGATACTGATGTAGGCGCCGAGCTTGATACCTTCGAGAAACCCGTGATCGGCGCCATAAACGGGTATGCCATCACGGGCGGATTCGAGCTTGCGCTGATGTGCGACATCCTCGTCTGCGGTGAGTCCGCGCGCTTTGCGGACACGCACGCACGCGTCGGCGTCGTCCCCGGCTGGGGCCTCTCCCAGCGCCTTGGCCGCCTGATCGGCCTGCCGCGAGCGAAGGAACTTTCCCTGACCGGAAACTTTCTCACAGCCCAGAAAGCCGAAGCGTGGGGCATGGTGAACCGCGTTGTCCCGGACGAGACGCTAATGGATGAAGCGATAGCACTTGCGCGAGACATCCTCACCACCGATCCGGTCACGCGCGCGGAAATCAAAAGGATCATGGATGCGGGCTGGGGCGAAACACTAGATCGCGGTCTCGCGATCGAGGCGGCGGCGAGTCGGCGGCACATGCGGGACGCCGTTACCGCAGAGAGCGTCGCCCAGCGGCGCACGGATATACAGGCACGCGGGCGCAACCAGCCCTGATCCGCACCAAACTCAGAGTGCAGACAAGAGTTCCAGCCCGCGACCTAGCACATCGAGTCTTTCGAAAGCGCTCCGGCCCTGGGGCGCAAGGCGCAGCGTGTTCACGCCGGCGTCCCGAAACGCCCGCATGCGCTCGCTGACCATGGCCTCGTCACCAAGCAGATTCGCTTGCAGCACCATTTCTGTCGGTACGCGCGCGATCGCCTTGTCCCGATGCCCTTCCAACCAGAGCGCTTGGACCGCTCGCGCGTCTTCTTCCCACCCGCCCCGCTTGAAGGCATCGTTGTAGAAGTTGGTCTGCGCGGAACCCATCGCGCCGAGCGTGAACGCCAGGTTTCGTTTCAGTGGCTCAGCCAGGGCCTCAGGGTCGCCGAAAGCAAGCATGCCGCCGACCTGGATGTCGATATCGTGGAGGCTTCGACCCGCGCCCTCTGCACCGCGGCGGAGATGCGCCAGATGCGCCTCAGCCCCTTCAGGGGTAAAGGAGGTGCCGAGCCACCCGTCGGCGATCGCGCCAGTCAATTCCAACGCTTTGGGCGCAAGCGTCGCAAGATAGATCGGGACACTGGTATTCCCGGGTTGCGAAAGACGCAGCGCCTTGCCCTGACCCGTCGCGCCCTCACCATTGAACGGCATCTGGTGGTGTGTGCCCTGGTACTCGAGTTTTTCCCCCTCGAAGGCCAGGCGGACAATCTCGACGGTTTCGCGCATACGTGCCAGAGGCGCTCTGAAAGGACGTCCGTGTAGTCCCTCGACGACCTGCGGCCCACTCGCGCCAAGACCGAGATTGAATCGGTCGCCAGAGATCGCAGCCATGGTCAGAGCAGTCATCGCCGTCATGGACGGCGCTCGAGCACTGATCTGCATGATGCCGGTTCCGAGACGGATGCGTTCTGTCCGCGCGCCGACCCATGCCAGCGGCGCTATCGCGTCCTGCCCCCAGGCCTCCGCAGACCAGACGCAGTCGACGCCCATACGATCCGCTTCCACTGCAAATGCGACCGCATCGTCGAAATCGCGCTTCTTCCCTGAATCGGCGCTGCCGATCCCGATCGCAGTGCGCATCGCTTCCCTCCCCGGAGGCGCTCGCGCGTCCGTCGCTGGACGTCAGTCCTTTTTCTTCACATACAGGACCATGGTGTGGTCAACGAGATCGAAACCGTGCTGCTCGGCGACCTCGCGCTGGAGTTTCTCGATGCGCTCGTCGAAGAATTCCAGCACTCGCCCGGAATCTAGATCAACCATGTGGTCGTGGTGCTCGTCGCTAGCGAGCTCGTAAACGGCATGACCGTCGTCGAAGTTGTGCCGCGCGACCAGACCCGCCGACTCGAACTGCGTCAGTACTCGGTACACGGTCGCGAGGCCAATGCTTTCGTCCGACTCGACCAGCCGTCGATAGACATCTTCCGCTGACAAGTGATGGGGATCCGCCTTCTCGAGAATCTCGAGAATCTTAAGTCGCGGGACCGTGACTTTGAGTCCAGCTTTCTTCAGTTCAGTGTTGTCCAAGGTTGATCCGTAAAATGGCAGCTGCAATGCCCCGCATGAAGCCACACGCGCCGGGGAATGCAAAGCCGGCCGTGACAACGAGCACTTGCGAGGTCCGAGCGGCACATGATTCGATGCAAGCACGACCGTGAAACGGACGCGCGCTCATGACCTTCAACGCAGGCCTTGGCATCGGCAACTTTCCCTTCGCAGATGGGAATGGCTTCTGGGAATGGGTCGATCTGTGCGAGGCGGGCGGCGTAGGTACGCTCTGGCAGTCTGACCGCCTGGTCGGCACTGATCCCAATCTCGAATGCATGTCTGTGATGGCAGCGCTGGCGGGCCGAACGCGGCGCATCCGCTTCGGGATGAACGTAGCCTCGCTGGGCCTGCGTGATCCATTCATCCTCGCCAAGGCATGCGCAACGATCGACGTGCTCTCGGGTGGAAGAATCCTGCCGATGGTCGCCGTTGGTTCTGCGATCGGTTCCGATTATCGCGCGCGCGGGGTTGCGACCCAGGGACGGGGCCAGCGCACCGACGAAGGCCTCGAGATCATGACGCGCCTGTGGCGGGAGACCGAGGTCGACTTCGATGGAAAGCACTACCAGTATCGCGGCGCCAGCATTGCGCCCCATCCGATCCAGAACCCCATGCCGCTCTGGGTTGGCGGCATCGCGCCCGCCGCCATCGAACGCACTGCGCGATGGGGTACGGGCTGGCAAGCCGGTCTCGAGACTGCGGAACAGGTAAAGCCCGTAGTGGACGGGATCAAGGAGCGCCTGCACGCTCACGGCCGATCTATCGATGAGGATCACTATGGCGCGGGCTTCGCGTATCGCTTCGGCGCACCGACTGACTCCGCCTGCACCAAGACACTAAAAGCTTTAGAGAAGCGTCTGGGCCGCGATGGCAGCGAGTATGTCGCGATCGGAGGCGCAGACGAGATCATGCGACGTGTGTTCGAGTACCGGAACGCTGGCATCCACAAGTTCATTCTGCGCCCCATCGCCGACGGCACCGCGGACATGATCGATCAGACCCAGAAACTCATTGATGAGGTCTTGCCAGCGATCGCAGAGATGAACAGCGCTGCTGCCGCCTGATACAACGAAGCCGACAAACGCACCATGATGGTGCGAGATCGGCCGGTCGGCGGGTTGGAAAGTGCTTCCATCCCACCGCTCGCGGCGTGCGCGCCGTGGCACGCATCCTGCCTGTAAGGCACTCCATGGACGGATTCAGACACCCATCCTCGTGCGCATGAACGCGCGCTATGCAGACCGCCCCATCGCCGTCTTCAGCGACCTGGACGGAACCCTTCTTGACGACTGCTATCGGTGGGATGACGCAGCGACCGTACTCGGTCGGCTGCACAGGGCAGGCATTCCGCTTGTCCTTGCATCCTCCAAGACGCGTCTCGAGATGCTCGCGCTGGGTGAGGCGCTTGCGCCAGGACAGCCGTTGATCTTCGAAAACGGTTGCGGAATCACGATGCCTGGTGCCCTTGGCTCGGTGGAGCGATTCGGCCCCGACTACGCATCGCTGCGCTCGACCGTGGTGACGCTGCGCAGGCGCCTGGGGATCGATTTCCGCGGCTTTGGCGACATGGACGATGAGGAGGTCGCCAGACGGACAGGGCTGCCTTTGGCCGACGCCAGGCTTGCGCGAAAACGGGAAGCAAGCGAGCCCGGTGTCCTGAGCGGACCGGGCGACGTGGAACAGCGGTTTGCGAACGCCCTCGACGAACAAGGCTTGCGTCTGGTCCTTGGCGGCCGCTTTCAGCACGTGATGCCGCGTGCGGACAAAGCAATGGCGATGGATCGCGTTGCCGCCGAGCTTGCCGCCGTTCGCGGCGTCGATCGGATGTACTGCATCGCCGCCGGGGACAGCGCCAACGACGCTGCCATGTTGCATGCGGCCGACGAGGCGATCGTCGTGCGGCGGCATGACGGTAGCTGGCTGCACCTCGACCGACAGGACGGCGTGCGCCACTCAAGGGCGATCGGACCAGCGGGCTGGGCGGAGTGCATGAGCACACTCCTCGACGAATTAGGCGTTCCACGCAACAGCGTGGATCACCCCGCCACGGAGGCCACGCCATGAGCGATTTCTTCCAGAACGGAAGTATCACGACGCTGCATCAGCTCGGCACCCGCTCCCTCGAAGATCTGGAAGACGAGCTTGTTCGTCTGTCTCGCGAGCGTCCAATGGCGCTTGTGCTGCCGTCCCTTTACTCCGAGCTGAGGGGGCGTGCCCTCGAGAACATCATCAAAGAGCTCGCGGAGGTGCCGTACATCAGCCAGATCGTCATCGGCCTCGATCGCGCGACCGAGGACGAGTACCGGCACGCCGTGGAGTACTTCGGGCGCCTGCCGCAGCACCACCGGGTGCTCTGGAACGATGGCCCGAAGCTCAAGGCGATAGACGCGACGCTGGCGGAACGCGGCCTCGCGCCCGCTGAACTCGGCAAGGGACGGAACGTCTGGTACTGCCTCGGCTACATCCAGGCCTCCGGCATCGCCAACGCGGTGGCGCTCCACGACTGCGACATACTCACCTACGACCGGGAGATGCTCGCACGCCTGCTCTATCCAGTCGTCAACCCACTGTTTCAGTACGACTTCTGCAAGGGCTACTACTCTCGCGTTGCGAGCGGAAAGCTCAATGGCCGCGTCTGCCGCCTTCTCGTCACGCCACTCATCCGTTCCCTTCGCCAGGTCACCGGACAGAGCGAGTTTCTCGACTTCCTGGACAGCTTCCGATACGCCCTCGCGGGCGAATTCTCCATGCGAACGGGCGTGCTTGGGGATCTTCGCATTCCAAGCGACTGGGGCCTGGAGATTGGCGTGCTATCGGAGGTGCACCGTAACTATGGCGCGCGCCGCGTCTGCCAGGTAGACGTCGCACAGAACTACGATCACAAGCATCAACCGCTGTCAGAGGACGATCCGGCGGCCGGACTGTCGCGCATGTCCGTGGACATCGTGAAAGCAATGCTGCGCAAGCTGGCGACCAACGGCGTCGTGTTCAGTCCCGAGAACATTCGCACGCTGAAGGCGACCTACTACCGCCTCGCGCTCGACTTCGTGGAAAGCTACGCACACGACGCCCTCATCAACGGCCTCCAGCTTGACCGCGATCGCGAGGAGCGCGCCGTCGAACTGTTCTCAGCGAACATTCTCACCGCGGGCGAAGTCTTCCTGGAGAAGCCGCAGGAAACGCCATTCATCCCGAGCTGGAACCGGGTCCGCAGCGCCGTGCCGGACGTCTTCGACAAGCTTCGCGCCGCCGTTGAGCAGGACAACCTCGGCGCCCGCCCACCGCTTCGCGTTGTTGGCCAACAGGCCTGACACGCGCGGCCGTTCAGTCCTGCGCCGCCTTCAACCAGAGCGCCGCGTAGGGCTCGATGCGCAGCGACTGGCCTGCTTCGAGCCGCGTCTCGCCAAGAAGCTCGGCCTGTACGCCCTCGATGCCGAGATCGCGGCGCAGCTCAGCATCCAGCGTGCGGATCATGTCACTCACGTTCACGATCACGAACACTGCGGCTGCGCCTTCTCCGCGCCGAAAGGTGACCAGCGCATCGGAAATCACTCGCACCGTCTGCGTGGCGTTCGGCGAGAACGCGCTCTCCCGCTGGCGAACGCGAAGTACACGGGTGAGCGCGGCAAATACCTGCGCCCTTGCCGTCGACATATCAACCAGATCGGCCTCGACGTCCGCGAGATCGACATGCGGTCGGTTGATCGATCGGGTTCGACCCGTGCGCTCGACACCCGCGAGGTCGTTGCCGGTCGCCAGCAGCGAATGAATGTAGAGCGCAGGGACACCGCGCAACGACAGCGTGAGAATTTGCGAGACAAGAAAGCGTTCGATCTGGAAAGCATCCGCTCCGCCCTCGATCGTACCGGCCAGCACATCGAAGAGGGCCACGTTGACCTCGTAAGGACGTTCTCCACCGCCCGCCGTCGAACGCATGCTGACGAATCCGCCCATTGCGCGGACGTGATCCACGAGCGTGTCGACCTCCTCGTCCGTCAGCAGACCCTCCGCTGGCCTGAGGCCGATGCCGTCGTGCGACGCAGTGAAGTTGAAGAACGTACAGCCCGCGGGTGGATCCGCGAGATCGTCCAGCCAGCGCATAAATACGCGCGAATGTCCCGTGATCAGGGCATGCAGCGTCAATGGTGCCAGCGCGAACTGGTACACCATGTGCGCTTCGTCGCCACTGCCGAAGTAGCTGATGTTCTCTTCATGCGGGACGTTCGTCTCGGTAATGAGAACGACGGGGTCTGTCTGCGGATCACAAACAAGATCGCTTATGCCGCGCAGCGCGCGCACGACACGATGGGTGTTCGGGTGATGGATACAGGCCGTGCCAAGCTCCTTCCAAAGGTATGCGACTGCGTCCAGCCTGAGCACACGGGCGCCGTTTTGAAGCAGAAAGCACAGCACCCGCACGATCTCGGCCATGACATCGGGGTTGGAAAAATCGAGATCGATCTGGTCGTCGCTGAAAGTCGCCCAGACGTGGCGCAGGCCGCGGTAGGTGTGAATGGGCACGAGCAGCGGCGTCGCCCGAGGCCGCACCACGGCGGACACGTCGGTCTCGAGCGGCGCCGTGATGAAATAATTTCGCCCGGGATCCCGGTCACTTACGAAATCGATGAACCAGAGACTCTCGCGGGAGACGTGATTGATGACCAGGTCGGCCATCACAGCGAAGTCGTCCGCCAGGGCCTCCACATCCGCCCACGTGCCGAGCGAGGGATCAACGCCGTAGTAGTCGATGACCGCGAAGCCATCATCGGACGACCAGGGATAGAAAGGCAGGACGTGCACGGTACTGACGAGGCCCGCAAGGTGGTCGCGCAGGAAGCGGCGCAGCGTCCCAAGCGGCGCCTCCCCCACGACCCGCAGCGTATTGGCGTAGGTGATGATGGCAACGTCGTGCTCGGACCACCGCGCAGAGCCAGGCGCGCGCGGGCGCTGCGCGCGTTCTTCCGCGAGAATCGCGGCGCGCGTCCGATCTGCGATAGCGCAGACTACGGGCAGCAGCGCGGCGCCACGTTCACGGCCATAAATTCCCTCAAGTTGCTCACGCAGGGAGACGATGCGCGCCATCCGCGCCGGGTCGGTCTCGCCCTCGGTCACCCTTGCGTCATTCACGGTTTCATCTCCTATCCTTCGCCTCATGAGCGCACCGCGAGCATCCTTTGGAACCGGGCATCACCGCCCGGCCCGGACCAGGAAACCGCGACCCGATCGGCCCCGCCGATGATGCCACGCGATAGAGGATTGACCTCATGACCACGCTGGACTGGTTTGTCGTTGCGGCCTACCTCGTTGCAATGATCGGGCTCGCGATCGTCATCGCACGCGGTCAGCTCGATCGAAGCGACTACTATCTGGGCGGGAATCGTTCCGGCGCACTGCCGATCGCCCTCTCGACCATGGCAACGCAATGCTCGACCAACAGCATCCTTGGCGCGCCCGCCTTCGTTGCCTTCACCGCCGGCGGGGGGCTCCTATGGCTGCAGTACGAACTTGCCGTACCGCTCGCCATGATCGCCGTGATGGCCCTCCTTCTGCCCACGTTCAGAGGGCTCGGTCTGATTTCGATCTACGAGTTCCTCGAGCGGCGATTCGGGCTGGCCACACGTCTCACCCTTTCACTGACCTTTCAGCTTGTACGGGCCTTCGCGACCGGCGTGACGGTGTACGGGATCGGGCTGGTGCTCACCGTGTGCCTGGAGACCGACTTCGTGACCGCCGTGATCCTGCTTGGCGTCGTTACGGTCGTCTACGACGCCATCGGTGGCATGCGCGCCGTGATTCTGTCCGATGTCGTTCAGCTGGTCGTACTGTTCGGTACGATTCTCATTGCGATTGGCGTCGCAGCGGCGCTCCTGGGCGGTTTCGATGCCGTCGTCTCGGCGGTGCCCGAAGCACGCATGCAGACCCTCGACTTCTCCAGCACAGGCCTGGGGGACGGGGCTGATTACGCGTTCTGGCCCATGCTCTTCGGGGGGCTGTTCTTGTACGTCAGCTACTACGGCTGCGATCAGTCGCAGGCGCAGCGGCTGCTCGCGTCTCGCGATGTCGCCGACGGCAATCGTGCGCTGTTCTACAACGGCGTGCTGCGCTTTCCGCTCGTGCTCGCGTACTGCGCCCTCGGCTTGTGCATCGCCGCGCTCGCCGCCACCGATCCTGGATTCATCGATCGACTGCCTCTGCGCGATGATGGCGCGCCAAACTACAACCTGGCCGTGCCCCAATTCGTGTTCGAGCAGTTTCCCCCTGGCCTCGTCGGCCTCGTCATGGTCGGCCTGTTCGCAGCCGCAATGTCTTCCCTGGATTCCGTGCTCAATGCTCTCTCGGCGACCACCATGGAGGATCTCGTTCGGCGTTTGCGCAAAACGCCGCTGGAAGCGCGGCAGGAATTTCTCCTGGCAAAACTTCTGACCGTTGCATGGGGCATCGTGACGGTCACGCTTGCCTTCTACGTTGAGGACATCGCCTCTTCGGTGTTGGTCGCGATCAACAAGATCGGCTCACTCGTCAACGGCCCGCTGCTGGGGGTTTTTCTCATCGGCATCCTTACTAGAAAAGTGGGGCAGACTGCCGCGCTCTTGGGCCTCTTCGCGGGCTTCGCCCTCAATCTCTGGCTATGGCTCAGCCAGCCTGGGGTGTCTTGGCTGTGGTGGAACGTGACGGGCTTCGGCGCCACCGTAGTCTTAGCGCTGCTGTGGCCTGGGAACGTGCCTGCAACGGCGGTGAACGCGAGCCCAGCGTTTCTGCCAGGGCTTGAGCGCCGCTGGTGGCCACGTTATGGGCTGCTGATGGCCTGGGCAGGCGTAATCTTCACAACCATGGCGGCCATAGGCCTCTGATGAGTATCTCGGGACGCGCTCACGTCCGCTGCAGCGCCCCTGACAGACCGCAAGCCGCGATCGCTGATCCCGGCCCTGACCCGGTCGGGTGACCGGTCCAGGCCTGGTGCCTCAGGCCAGAGAGCCGGTCCCTGATCGACCCAGCTCCAGATACCCCCGGGTCCCTCGCGGGGCTATCGAGAAAATGCTTCTCCCGCGCGGCCGCAGCAAAGACGAGCTAAAGTCCTGCCGCGGGCGCCCACATCGCGAACGCGATCGCCGGGCGCCGATTCGTCGGTGCACAGACGGTGGAACCTTGAGTATGAAAGGGCCTCGCGGACTTGCGCGGGCCGGGCGCGGGCCGGGCGCGGGTGCGGTCGCGAATGGACGCGAATGGACGCGAATGCACAGCAGCCGAGGACGTGAGCGGCTCTGGCAGCTTGACCCATGTCCGCAAGCACCGAAGCGCTCACGGGACTGCGTAATGTTACTGCCAGGTTTATCTACCCGATCTACGAAGCCAGCGCAGCGCCACGTGACCAAGCGATCGCCTCGTCGTGGTCCATGAACACGCGCAGCTCGTCTACGAAGCGCTGCAGCGCAGCGAAGGTACGACTGAGTCCGAAGACCAAGGGGTCATCCGCGATGATCGCGACCCGCCCCTTGGAATTCCGAGGCACATTGCCAAGCGTCGCGATGAACTGTGCGATCTCGCTGAAGTTCGTCTCGAGCTGGGCATCGCGCAGATCCAGAACACCGGAGATGTCCGTTTCGACGCGCGCATCGCGAAGGAAGGCGTGAGCGGCCGAGGAATAGTCCTCAAAGGCAATGGGACCGCGGAATACCATTCGGAAGAAGCCGTCTTCGACGCTGTAGGAGGTGTCGGCAAGCCCGGCCGCCTGGGAGCCCGTGCACATGTATTCGTCTCGCATACCCGATCGCGAGAACATTAACAAAAGGTAAACTCTGCGTCAGCAAAAGAAGGCACCGCGGGCCAGGCTCAGCGAATCTTCAGGGGCCCTGTCACTGTCCGCGATCGGGTCAACCGGAGATCGAGCACGGAACCTGTTGCCTCCGCAATCGCCAGCAAGGTTTCAAGCCGAGGCAGGCGCGCCCCCTTCTCAAGCCGGCTCACCATGGCCTGATTGACGCCGGCGCGCTCCGCGAGCTCACGCTGGGTCAGTTTCGCTGCCTTGCGGGCGCGCACGATTTCCTCGGCCAAGTGCTGCTCCAGCAGCGCCCGCGTGGCTGTACCGATCTCCATGAACAATCTCCTTCATGGCTGCCCCAGGCAGCCCATCGAAACATGCGGCGCAGCGGGGTCAAGTCGAGCAGGTGCATCTGTCCCGCGCTTTCTGAAACAATGCGCCGCCCCGTTTTTCCAGCCCCGAGGAACACTCCATGGCCACCATTGCCATCCTGGGCGGTACCGGCGATCTCGGTACCGGTCTTGCCATCCGCTGGTCGCGCGCAGGTCACACCATCGTCATCGGCTCGCGCACGCTAGAAAAAGCTGAGGCCGCCGTCACCGCGCTTCAGGAAATCAGTCCAGAGACACCCGCCGAAGCCATGGAAAACGCCGCGGCGGCTGCCGCTGGCGAAATCGTCGTGCTGACCGTGCCGTTCGCCCATCAGATCTCGACGCTGGAAGGCGTACGCGCGCACCTTGCGGGCAAGATCCTCATCGACGTGACCGTCCCTCTCATGCCGCCGAAGGTGAAGACCGTACAGCTTCCCGAAGGCGGCAGCGCTGCGAAGGCTGCTCAGGAATTTCTGGGAGACGACGTCATGGTCGTATCCGCGTTTCAGAATATTTCCGCCGGCCTCCTCAAGGACCCGGACCTCAAGATCGAATGTGACGTGCTCGTGGCGGGAAACAAGAAGGATGCTCGCCAGACCGTCATCGATCTTGCCCAGCAGGCGGGCATGACGGCGTGGCACGTGGGCCCCATTGCAAACTCGGCTGCCGCCGAGGCCCTTACGTCGTTGCTGATACACATCAACGGTCAAGGCGTCGTGTCACACGCCGGGATCAAGATCGTCGGTCAGGACGAGCACTGACAGCCGCATGGTGAGCGCCTCCATCGAGCTCCTTCCGGTTCCGGGCATCCCCCTCGTTCGCGCGGGGGACGATCTTGGGGAGCTCATCGCGGATGCTCTGGCCGACGCGGAGCTCGAGCTACGCAGCGGTGACGTCGTCATCGTCGCGCAGAAGATCGTGTCGAAGGCGGAGGGTCGGCTGATCCGCCTCGACGATGTCGAGCCCGATGCCGACGCGATCTCACTCGCGGCGGAAACCGGAAAGGACGCTCGTCTGGTCCAGTTGATTCTCGACGAATCGGATCACGTGGTCCGCAAGCGTCAGGGGACGCCAGAACGGCCCGGCGTGATCATCGTCGAGCACCGCTGCGGCTGGGTCCATGCCAACGCGGGCATCGACCAATCCAATCTCGAGGGCGAAAGCGGCGGCGCAGCGCTTCTCCTCCCGATCGACTGCGATGCGTCTGCCGCGCGCCTGCGCGCGGACCTCGAAGCCCGCACAGGCGTCGCACCCGGCATCGTCATCGCTGACAGCGCCGGGCGCGCATGGCGCGTTGGCACCCTCGGCATCGCCCTCGGATCTGCAGGGGTGGAAGCCGTGCAGGATCTGCGCGGGCAACCGGACCTGATGGGCCGAACGCTCGAGATCACCGTAGTCGGCCGCGGCGACGAGCTCGCTGCCGCTGCCGGCCTGGTGATGGGTCAAGGCGGTGAAGGCACGCCCGTGGTCATCATCCGCGGACTGCCTCCATATCTTGGAAACGCCACCGCTGCGGAGCTGATCCGCCCCGGCCAGGAGGACCTGTTCCGGTGATCGGAAGCGTCGTCGCACTCACGGGCGGCGTTGGCGGCGCCAAGCTCGCACGCGGACTGGTGGAACTCCTGCCGCCGCGAGCACTTCGCTTCGTCGTCAACGTCGGCGACGATTTCGAGCATCTGGGCCTGCACATATCCCCGGACCTCGACACTCTGCTGTACACGCTCTCGGGTGAGTCCGACATGGACCGCGGCTGGGGCCGACGCGAGGAGACCTGGAACTTCCTCGATGCCGTGAAACTCTACGGCGGCGAGGACTGGTTCATGCTCGGCGACCGGGATCTCTCGACCCACGTGCTACGAAGCGCCGCTCTTGCCCAGGGGGCACCGCTTACCGAAGTCTGTGCACGACTGGGGCAGGCCCTTGGCGTGCAACATGCGATGTTGCCCGTTACGGACGATCCGCTGCGCACGATCATCTGCACGCCGGAAGGGCGTCTGGCCTTCCAGCACTACTTTGTCCGCGAACGCTGTGCGCCGGTCGTCACCGGCTTCGCGTTCGACGGAGCCGAGGACGCGACGCTTTCCTCCGAAGTCGCATCGGCGCTCGCCGATCCCGGTCTCGGCGCCGTTGTCGTCTGCCCCTCGAACCCCTTCGTCAGCATCGACCCGATCCTGGCCGTACCCGGCATGCGTGAAGCGCTGGCACGAGTCGCCGCGCCCGTGATAGCGGTTTCACCGATCATCGATGGCGCAGCGATCAAGGGACCGACCGCAAAGATGATGGAAGAGCTCGGCGTACCGCGATCCGCCGACGCAGTTGCTCGTCACTACGGTGCCCGTAGAGATGGCGGACTGCTCGATGGCTTCGTCCTCGATCAATGCGATGCCGAGCTCGCAGAAATCATTACGAATCTGGGCATGGAGGTAAGCGTCGCGCAGACGCTGATGCGCGATCTGAACGACCGCATCGAGCTCGGCCGTCACGTACTCATGTTCGCTGCAGATCTCATGCAATCGTGAGCGACGGACGCACGGTGTGGGCTGTCGTCCCCGTCAAGCGCTTCGATCTCGCGAAGGGGCGCCTGGCTGACGCACTTACGGACGATGAACGGCGACAGCTCGCCCGCGCGATGCTAGAGGATGTCCTCGGAGCCCTCGCCTCCAACCCTGAGGTCGATCGTGTCCTCGTGGTGACGCGCGAACCAGAGGTTGCCGCCCTTGCGGCGTCCGCCGGCGCAGCCACGATCGCGGAGACGGGTCAGGGCCTGAACGCGGCAGTGATGACAGGCGCTGAGGCCGCCATCGCTGGCGAGGCGGATGTTCTCCTAGTCGTGCACGGGGACCTACCGCTCGCGCGTTCAAGGGATTTTTCCGAGCTTCTGGCGATCCATGGCGCAGCCCCCGCGCTCACCATCGCGCCCGATCATGCCCGAGACGGCAGCAACTGCCTGGCCGCCTCGCCGCCGGATCTGATTCCCTTCCGCTTCGGCGCTGCGAGCTTCGAAGCACACTGCGCGGAGGCACGCGCACGAGGTATCGAAACACGCGTCCTGGTCTGTGCTGAACTCGCAACGGACGTCGATCGGATTGAAGACCTTGACGCGGTTTGTGGCGCAAACTCGCATGGGCGCGCAGTGGCCTTTCTTGAGGCCTCCGGTATAGCATCAAGGGTCATCGAGATCCGGTGATCACCGGGCCAAAGCGGGCTTCGCAGAGAGCACGGCCACAAACAAGCGCGGTGTGACGTCCAGCGAGGATGCTAGCCGCCAAGAGCCGTCAACGAGGTGGGGGCATGCAGAAAGACACGCTGCTTTCGATAGCGAAGGCTCGCGGCGGCGCGCGTCTACCGGACGCAAGCGCTCGCGCCTTGGCAGAGTGCGATGACCTGGAGGCCCTAGTTGAGGCCGCCGGCGCGATCCGCGATCGTGGTTTTGGCGGCGTTGTCACTTACTCGCGCAAGGTGTTCATCCCGCTCACGCACTTGTGCCGAGACGTTTGCCACTACTGCACCTTCGCAACAACGCCTCGCCATATCGAACAGGCGTTCATGCCCCTGGACGAAGTACTACAGATCGCACGCGATGGCGCGGCTGCTGGCTGCCGGGAAGCGCTCTTCACGCTAGGGGAAAAACCTGAGCTCCGCTATCGCGCAGCGCGTGAGTGGCTGGCGGCGCACGGGTTCGAATCGACGCTGGACTACCTCGAGGCCGCTGCGCGCGCCGTGCTCGAGGAAACCGGGCTCGTGCCACATCTGAACCCGGGCACCATGACGCCGGAGGAACTCGAACGATTGCGCGGCGTGTCCGCATCCATGGGGATCATGCTCGAGTCGACTTCCGACCGGCTGTGCGAAAAAGGCATGCCCCACTACGGTTCGCCGGACAAGGAGCCAGCCGTCCGCCTGCAGACGCTTGAGCACGCCGGCAGTGCTCGCGTGCCATTCACAACGGGCATTCTCATCGGCATCGGCGAGACGCGCTCGGAACGAATCGATGCTCTGCTCTCGATCCGCGAGCTTCATGAACGTCACGGTCACGTGCAGGAGGTGATCGTCCAGAACTTCCGCGCCAAGCCCGACACGAAGATGGCGATGGCGCCGGAACCTGACCTCGAGGAAATGCTCTGGACGCTCGCGATCGCCCGCCTGATCTTCGGCACCACGCTCAGCATTCAAGCCCCTCCGAACCTCTCGCCCGGCGTGCTGCCGAAACTCGTCGCTGCAGGCATCGATGACTGGGGCGGCGTTTCGCCAGTGACCCCGGACTTTGTGAACCCGGAAGCGCCCTGGCCGCATCTCGAGCAGCTCGCACGCGAGACGGCCTTCGCCGGAAAAACGCTTACCGAGCGGATGACCATCTATCCGGCCTACGCGCGCGACGCGGAGCGTTGGCTGGACAAAGGACTCGTTCAGCGCATTCGCGACGCCGTCGACGCAGACGGTTTCCCGCGCACCGACGACTGGACCCCCGGCGCAGACATCGACCCACCTGCAACTGATCTGAATGCGATCGGGCGGCCCTGGGACACAAGCCGCGTGAGCCACGATCTCATCGCGATCCTCGATCGCGCGCGCGACGGGATGCTGCTCGATGAGGCGGAGGTCGTTCGTCTGTTCCGCGCTCGTGGTGAGGAGTTCGCCGCCGTCTGCGCCACCGCAGACGCGGTGCGCCGCGAGCAGTGCGGCGACGTCGTCACATGGGCGGTCAACCGAAACATCAACTACACGAACATCTGCTACTTCAAATGCCAGTTCTGCGCCTTCTCCAAGGGCAAACTCTCGGAGAATCTACGCGGACGCCCCTACGATCTCGACGCCGACGAGATCGCGCGCCGGGTCGACGAAGCCTGGGCTCGCGGCGCGACCGAAGTGTGCATGCAGGGCGGCATCCACCCGGAATACACGGGGCAGACCTACCTCGATATCCTCGATACCGTGCGCCGTGCAGCGCCGGACATGCACATCCACGCCTTTTCGCCACTGGAGGTCTGGCAGGGCGCGCAGACACTCGATCTGCCCCTTGTCGACTATCTGAGAAAGCTGAAAGCCGCGGGCCTGGGGACGCTACCCGGCACGGCCGCCGAGATTCTCGACGACGAGGTGCGAGCGGTGCTCTGCCCGGACAAAATCAACACGGCGCAGTGGCTCGAAGTGATGGAAACTGCTCATGGCGAGGGCCTGCGCAGCACCGCAACCATGATGTATGGCCACGTCGACCGCCTTGAACACTGGGCACGACACCTGATCCGCGTGCGCGATCTGCAGCGCAGGACCGGAGGCTTCACGGAGTTCGTCCCCCTGCCCTTCGTGCCCATGGAGGCGCCGATCTATCTCAAGGGCAAGGCGCGCCGAGGGCCGACTTTCCGGGAAGCCGTACTTGTCCATGCCGTCGCGCGGCTTGCGCTTCATCCGCATATCACGAACATCCAGGCGTCGTGGGTGAAGATGGGGCACGCGGGCGTGCAGGCCTGCCTTTCGGCCGGATGCAACGACCTCGGCGGCACGCTGATGAACGAGACGATCACGCGTGCAGCTGGTGCCAGCCACGGCCAGGAAACGGATCCGCTTCGCATGGAAGCGATGATCGAGGCCTGTGGCAGAGAGCCGCGCCAGCGGACAACCCTCTACGGAGACGTGGGCGGGGAGCGACGCCGCGCCGGCCGCGCCGCCTCGGAGCTCATTCCGGTCGTCAACACGCCCGCCCGCCGCTACGAGCGTAAGGAACGGCGCCCGCTCGCACGCCCGGGGCTGGAAGCCCCGATCCGCGCTGAGCAGACGCCGGAGTTCGTGGACTGCGTCCACGTCTGAGCAAGATGGGGCTCATTCGAGCCCCTCGGCGGAGAGCCCCTCGGCAGGCACCCATTGAGACGCACGCCGGATAGACCCCGCGAGGGGGGCCACCAGGCATAACCAGATCAGCAGCGAGAAGCACGCCAGAAGCAGGAACGCTTCCGCGAGCGACCACGCCCGGAGCGCTGCCCCCATGAGCGGTACGCTCAACGCGTACACCGCCCGGAACAGGAATCCAACCAGCGAGTTCACCGTCGCCCGATGCGTCGCTTCGAGACGCGCATTCAGTGCCCCCTGGAGCACGACAAAGCCAGCACCTCGTGCGATCCAGAACAGCGGCGCCACCAGCAGCGCCCAGACTGCGGGCAGCAACGCGAACAGCACATAGCCAAGCACCGGCAGCAACGCGACGAGCGCAAGCAGTCGCGGCGCACCCAGCGCCTCTTCGAGCCACGACGCCTGCCGGCCCGAGATCGCTCCGATCACGGCGAGCACGGCCCAAGCGATGCCGAGCGCCTCCACGGACGTGCCCCCCTCCGCGAGATGGTGCTGCAGCAGCCAGACCGCGTAGAAGGTCGAAAGGCTCCAGATCGCCATCACGAGGAAGGTTCGCCGGAGGATTTCGTCCGACGCGAACAGCACCCGCCAGACCTCGCTCACGTTCTCGAGATGCGACGCACTCGGCGCTCGCTCCACGGGCGGATCCACGATCGTGAGCGCGAAAGCGAGCGGCAGCCAGCCGATCAACATCTGCACGAACACGAGTTCGTCGAACCCAGCGAACAGCAGCAGCCCTGCCGCCGCGAGCCCCGCACCCGCCTCCGACAACTGCCGGGTGAAGAACAGGCGGCCAAGGCCACGCTGGCGCTCGACCTCGCCGTGGCCGAGCGCGGCCTGGCTGTCATAGAGCGTCGCGACGTCGGCCCCGGAAATCAGCGACACGCCGACTCCAAGGGCAATCTCGAAGAGCGCCAGGGATGCAAAGTCGTGCGCGAAGACCAGCAGGCTGTGCCCGATGCCCAGGAACACGGCCCCGGCCACGAGAGCTCGCCGGCGGCCGAACAGATCCGCGAAGTAGCCAGAGGGCAACTCACCGAGCACGACCGTGATGCCGAACAGCGCCTGGAGTTCAAGGACCTCGGCGATGTCCAGGCCGCGATCCCCGAACAGCGGCACCGCAACAGGCACGATGACCATGAAGACCTGGAAGAACGCCATGATGCGGACCGCGATCAGGTTGCGCTCCAGACCCTCTCGTTGCTGCGCTGAGCTGTTCATGACGCTACCTCTGCACTTCGACGCACTATCGCCATACCCGCCCCTGCAGCAGCCATGGACCCGTTTTATTGACCCCAGAACGCGAAAGCCCCGATGGACGGGGTCCATCGGGGCTTCCTGAACACAGAACGCTGTTGAATACGTTCTAACTGGTCGGTGAACCCCGTGACCCGTATCGCGTCTGGAGCGACACGACACCATCACCAGCGACGCACGAATGTGCGGCCGGCATGGCGATCAGATTGTCGTTCCAGATGCGCATAATGCGTACGGGTCCGGTCGGGTCCGCGTGGGACCCAGCAAGAATGGCGCGCAGGGTGCGCGCACGCAGGCTCAAGGTCAAGTCTGCGACAACGGATTCATCAAAGGGTCACAAGCAGACTAGTCGTCATCGAACAGCTCGTCCGCTACGGCCTCGAGGAAATCCGTGGCTGCCAGCGCGTCATGCTGCGGCAGCATCAAGATCAGGCGGTCGACTCCCAGATCCTCGTAGGCCTCCACATCCTCTACAGTCGGTACTCTTCGAGGCGTGATGCTGATCTCGAGCTCACCCAAATGGTCGTCGCGACCAAAGCGCGACTCTGCCTCGTCCAGGCCGTCGAGCGATTCAGAGGTAGACTCAAGGTCCATCGCGAAGCCGTACCAGCCTTGGCAAAGCGTTGTCGCCCGGCGATAGGCCGCCGCCGACGTACCGCCGCCATGGATGGGGGTGCGCTCGCGCCGCGGTGGACGCGGGCGCGACTGAATACCCGAGAAGGCGAAAAACTCGCCCTCGAACTCGGGTGCCTCACTGCCCCACAGCTCACGCAGCACAGCAATTCCTTCGTCGGTGCGCAGACCACGTTCACGAAAATCGACGCCTAGCGCGTCGAACTCCTGTTCGAGATAGCCCGCGCCAACGCCGAGGATGAGCCGACCCTCAGCGAGCACATCCAGGCTCCCCATCTCCTTCGCTAGGACAACGGGATTGCGCTGGGCGATGAGGGTGATGCCGGTACCCAGCCGGACCTGGTCGGTCACGGCCGCAAGAAACGCCAGCGCAGTGGAGGGATGAAGCATCGGCGTGCGCGGCGCAGCCGGTGAAGGCGGCACCTGAGGGTCGGGCAGCACCACATGCTCGCCAGTCCAAAGTGAGTCGAATCCGAGTTCTTCCGCGAGTTCCGCGACCTCAACGGCGACATCTGGATCGGCGCATACACCGAAATTCACTCCGAAGACTCCGAACCTCATCGCTTTCCTCCCACGGATGCCCCGCGACCGCGGTGGCGCCCGCGATCTGATGGTGCGCGCCGATCGCAACCCGGGAACTCAGGTGGCAATCGGATCCGGTTTCGAGGTCGCAAGCCCGAGCACTTCCGCGTAGGAGTTGCGAATCTCCATGCGCGGGCCCAGGCCCTTGTCGAGCAGCATCCGATGCATCCGCGGCAGGTTGTAGCAAGGCACGGACACGAGCAGATGGTGCTCAAGGTGATAATTCACCCAATACGGGGCGATGAGTGCCCGAGTCAGCCAGCCCGCATGTGTCGTCCGCGTATTACGCAGACGGTCGTCATCGTCCGGTACGACTGCATGCTCCGCGATATTGCGGATTCGGGTGATGAGCATCTCCCAGGTGAAGGATGGCAGGACCCAGAGGAGGACGTAGAGATACCAGTGCCCCGCAAGCATGAAGCCCGTAAGAAAGAGGGCGTTGATGGCGAGATTGGGGCCGAACCGCCGCAGGACCCGCGCGAGCTTCCGCGCGGTGGGCGCATCGGCAGGCTTCCAGTGCGACCGCACCAGCGCGCTACGCTGCTTCCACCCTGTCTGGCCGGACAGATCACGCCACACCTTGCGGCAAAAGGAGAATCGGGTCACCGGGAATGGCGCTGACAAGGCGATATCGGGGTCGTCAGCCTGCTGTGTGTTCTGGTGATGCTTGATGTGGTACTTCCGGTATCCGTCAACGGATTGACCGAACATGGGTCGGTTCACCAGCCAGCGCGCCACCCAATCATTCAGGCGCCTGTCGTCGAAGAGCAAGTAGTGGGCCGCTTCATGATTGATGATCCCGAGGCCCAACTGTCGGCAGCCCACGAGCATCACGCCAAGCGCGATCAACAGCGGGTGCGGCCAGAGGCAGCAGACCACCCATACCGCGAGGATGGTGCCCCAACAGTGCACGATCATCGCCCAGGTCCTGAGCGGCGACTTGCGGCGCAGCGAAGCGATCTCTTCCCTCGCAAGTACATCGGCGGCGCGATTTACACCATCTAGTTCAACCGCGATGTCAGGGAGATCCGCAGGCACCATGTCACCGGTTCAGCTCGCGACCCGACCATTCTGGGCGCCGCAAGAGACGTCGGCAAGGCAGGGCGCGTGAGCTCAGCGCAGCGCGACCGAGCGCAGCCCGACCGAGCGCAGCCCGACCGAGCGCGGCCCGACCGAGCGCGGCCCGACCGAGCGCGGCCCGACCGAGCGCGGCCCGACCGAACGCGGCCCGACCGAACGCGGTCCGGTCGAGACTCAGGCTGCCCTGGGGCGACGGCGCCGCGGAGCAACCTCGAGCACTTCTCCGGGCTTGAGCAGGCGCCCGCGGCCATCACCCATGTGGAGGCCGGTCACCGCCTCGAAGGTCTCGAGATCTCCGTCAACCTTGAGCAGGTGCTGGGGAAGCAGTCCCTCTCCGGCAGCAGGCGCGGTGCCAGTTGCCAGCAACCAGCGCGCGCGCAGTCGCTGCGCAAGACTCACGGCTTCATCGACATCCATGGACAATTGCACACCGGCGAGCTTGACCCGCTGAACGGGAGCGACGATGACGTCGACCGCAGGTTCGAGAACGGGATGTCGCTCGGGCGCTACGTGGGTTTCAAAATAGGTCCGGACACCGTCTTCGAGCGTCTCGATCAACAAGCCAATACTGCCGACGCCATAAGGAAACGCCGGCCGAATTCCTGTGATGGCGACGCGACCGTCGAGCACGACGCGACGCGATGGCGCCAGCGCAATCGTGCTGCGGAAACCGAGGCGCCGGGCAAGCTTGATGGCTGCCGGGGCGCCAATCACGCGCAGCCGTTTATCGAGCGCGCGCAGCGTGGGTTGATGGGCGTGATCGCCGAAGGCCGAGGTGAGCACGACGATCGTGTGGGGGTCGACGTCCCGGGGACGCAGCGCCACAGGCGAAGCGTGGCGACGCTTCAACCAGCGCCCCCCCTCCCCTATCTCGATGTCGTCCACGAGCCAGGGATCGATGAGCAATTGCTGCCCGCCGCAGCGGATACGCCAGCTCTGATAGTCGTCGATCCGTTCCAATTCCACGCCGATGCGTCCCGTCCATAAGCCGCGTTTACGTCCGTCGTCTAGACGAGCGCTTAGGACTCATACGTAATGCACTGACAAGAATGACTATTCTGGCATGTTTGCCGGTCGAGTCCAGCCCCGGCGGCCGCGGGCGGTGTCAGCGCATCACTCGTGGCCGCCTCAAGACGAACGCCCCTAGTTAGCGAAGTCCCAGGTGTCGCCAGCGTGATAGCGCCGCAAGATCAGTTTCGCCATGAGCACGCGATGGACTTCGTCGGGGCCATCCGCCAAGCGCAAGGTGCGAGCGCCCTGGTAGTAACCTGCCAGCGGCAGATCCCCGGAAACACCTGCGGCCCCCCACACCTGGATGGCGCGATCAACCACCCGATGCATGGCTGCCGGTACGAAAATCTTGATCGACGAGATGTCGACGCGTGGATCGCCCCCCGCCTCCATTTTCTCGGCGCAATGAATCGTCATGAGTCGCGCGGACTGCAGATCCATATATGAGTCCGCGATGAACCCCTGCACGAATTGCTTGTCTTCGAGCTTGCCGCCGTGAACCTCACGGCTGATTGCGCGCTCGTTCATGAGGTCGAAGGCGCGCCACATCTGGCCGATCGAGTTCATGCAGTGGAACACCCGCCCCGCACCGAGCCGATCCTGAGCCGCCTGGTGCCCGGAGCCCTCGCGGCCGAGCGCGTTGTCGAGTGGTACGCGCACGTTCTCGTAGCGAATCTCGCAGTGATCCGACTCGCGCCCCCAGACGGGCACACCCCGTACGACATTCACGCCTGGCGTCGCCTTCGGCACGATGATCTGCGTCATCTTGCCGTTCACGCCACTGTCGCCATCGGCGCCTTCGGTTCGGCACATGACGATGTAGAAGTCCGCACGGTGGCCGTTCGAGGTGAACCACTTGTGGCCGTTAATAACCCACTCGTCGCCTTCTCGGCGCGCTGTCGTCTGGATCGAGCGCGGATCCGAGCCAGCGTTGTCGGGCTCGGTCATGGAAAAGCCTGATTGCATCGTCCCGGCCACAAGCGGGTCGAGCCACTTCCGCTTCTGCTCCTCAGTCCCATACTTCACGAGAATCTTCTGATTGCCGGAGTTCGGCGCGACCACGCCGAAGAGCGAAGACGCGCCGATCGAGTAGGCGAGCACTTCGTTCATGTAGGCGTGCTGAAGGAACGACAGGCCCATGCCGCCGTACTCCTCGGGCAGATGCGGCGCCCAGAGGCCCGCCGACTTCACCGTCTCCTGAATCTCATGGCGCAGTTCGCCGGCTTCCTTGCGCACGATTTCCGACGCGTTGGCTGAATCGGAGCGCCAGGCCCAGAGACGCTGCTCGTTCGGCAGGATGTGCGAATTGACGATCTCGGCCGTTCGCATGCGAATGTCGTTGATTTCCGCATCGAGCGTTGGCACCGGATTGACGTTGATGGCCATCTTTCCCCTCCTGTATGTGCGCGCTCTCTACGGAGCGTCTCTTCATTCTGATGGGACTGCGCGCAGGCCTCCAGCCCGCCTGGCGCGCTCCCAGAAACGACAACGGCCCCGAAGGGCCGTCGTGCTGGGCCGAGATCGAACCTCAGTCGTCATCGTCCTCGCCGATCGAACCGAACTCGAGCGCGCGCAGCAGCAGCGGGCGATCATCGCGCTGACGCGTGATGACCTCGCCCTCGATCCCCCTCGGACCGCGGCCGACGATCTGCCGGGTCAGATCGTCCATCCAGGACACCGTCTGCTCTGAGTCCCCGGAGCATCCGACGGAATCGAAGCCCTGCAGCGATTCCGGCAGGCACAGCGGCTGCTGGTCCTGGTTCACGAGTGTGATCTCCTGGAACACGTCCTCGGAGAGGTTCGTGAGCAGTTCCTCTTCTTCGGAGAGCTGCGACAGCGCGCCCTCGGAATCGGACACCGAACTTGTCCGGTTGGCGATCGCGTCGGATGCCGTTGAAAGTCCAGACACGAGATTCTGGAAAATACTCGGAGGCAGCGAAGCCTCGCCAACCCCAGAGTCGTCCCCTTCTGGGTTCAACGCGGCCGCAAAGTTAGCTGCTGTCAGGCTGTCGAGTCCGCTTTGGCTCGACGCATTTGAACTCTGGATAAATGAATTGCCGCCGCCCAAACTAATGAACTGGCTGGTTGCATCGATCAGAAAGCCGTTGTCACGTGCTCCAAAGTCTGCTCTTTCAGCAGTGACGATTGCGACCGTACCCCCCGCCTGCAGGTCGGCTCCACCAATTCCACCAGGGCCGTCGTTTAGATTGACACGACCGAAGCTCTGGCCCCGATTGATGCTGTTGACAGCGTTATCGTCTGCGGAGCCAAAGAGCGTCAAGAGAATGTCTCCTTCGTCCGCTCGGATTAGGTTGATTGTCATCTCGTCTCTTGCGCCGAGGATCACATTCCCCTGACGCGAGCGAACGAGCACACCGCGGCCCGTACTGGTCGGTGAAGCGCTATCAGGGTTTTCGAATTCTACAAATTGTCTCAGGCTGCCGCCGCTCGTGACGATCAGCACATCTCCCTGCTCAGAGATAACGTCAGCATTGAGCGTGACATCGCCGGTGACAAGCGCCCTTACCGAATTCCCAGAGGTTCTGACTTCGTTTAAAGACAAGCCCGCGCCCGACCGAACGAACAACGACCCAACCTCGACGCGACCTTGAAGGTCGACATCCCCCTGGCCGCCCTTAACTTCAAACGTGAATGTACCCTCGGCGGGAGAGGCTCCAACGTCCCCGAGCACAATGATTTCCGCCCCTACGTTGTCTGGGGAGTCAGCATTGAGCGTCGAATCGAGGCCACCTTGAACACGAACAGGTTGCTCGTTCTGCGGCGCTTGTATGGTCACGTTCCCAACGGTGATGGGCGCACTGTTCGTTATCAGGGAGGCGTCAGTAAAGAAGAGGCCAGGGCCCGCCAACGATGTATCGACTGGGCCTCCGAAAAAGAACTGGCCGTCATCCACGTTTACGGTCTCGTTCTCGCCTGAACCGATGGGAACAGCAAAACGCGCGAGACCCAATTGATCTGCGGAACCTAGCTTGCTGAGCAAGAGCCCGCCGGAATTTGCGAAAGTCGTAGCCGAAGAGGACTGCACCACACCACCGCCCCTGAGGGAGATCAATCCGTCGGTCCCTGCGGCATCCAAAGTGGATGTAATCAAAAGTCCCTCGTGGGCAAAGCTCCCCGTGGAATTCAGACTGATGGCGTTTTCTACCCTCAACAGTCCGGAACTCGAGAAGTCTGCAACGTCGGAAATCGTCAATGAGCCCGCGATCAGCTGTCCACTTTGGCTGAGACTCCCAATAGCGCTCAGGTCCACGAAGTCTTCGGACTCAATTGAGGCTGCAGATACGGACGAAGCCACATTTGAGACCGACAGAGATCGGACAGATAGGTCGCCGAGGCTCACCGACTGAGCTGTCGAGAGCGATAAATCGAAGCTTTGTGCACCGTCGGTCACCGACGCGATGTTCATCGCACCGCCGCCTGCAATGACGTCGCTGTTCGCATTCAGCGTGGCCGCAGAAAGATCGATCTGACCGTTCGCCGCCTGCGTGGAGAGCAGACCTGCAAGCTCCGTGCTCGACGACGCCGTCGTGCTCACCGCGCCCGCGAACGTCGTCGAATCCGCATCCGCGTTACCAAACGACGTGATACCCGTGTTCGTGAACGTCGTACCGGCGCCGTCGAATTCACTCGTCTGACCGCCTGCGCCAGCGTTCAGGAAGAGGTCGTAGCCGGCCGCGGACGTGATCAGCGAACCGATCGTCGTCGCGCCCGTGATCGTCACCGTGCCCGTCGCACCCGTGTCCTGCAGCGTCAGCGCAAGCGTGCCGGCGCCGTCGGTAAGCGATGCGACATTCAGCGCCCCTGCCCCGGAGTCGAGCGTCGCCGCATCGAGCAGCGTCGTGGCCCCAAGATCAATTTGCGTGTTGTCCGTCGTGACCACGCCTGCGATCTGCGTACCGGTGCCGATTGCAGAGGTCGTGTCCAACCCGCCCGCGAACGTCGAGGTGTCGCCCGCCGCGTCGCCGATCTGGATTCGCGTGGTGTTCGCGAAGGTCGTGTCGGCAGCGACCGTCACGCCACCCAGCAGTTCGACGTCGTAGGCACCGTTGAAGGTGATCAGCGAATTCACCGTCAGAGCACCATCAAGTGTCACAGTCCCGTTTGCACCCGCCTGCTGCAGTGACAGGCCGAAGTCACCGGCGCCGTCGGTGACGTTCGCCAGCGTGACCACGCCGTCGTTCGCGTTGATCGTCGTCGCCGCGTTCAGCGTGATCGTGTTCGCCGATCCCGCACCGCCGAGGTTGCCGAGCGTAATGGCCTGGTCCGTCGTTCGGATCGTCCCCGCCGTGAAGATGCCGCCTTCGGACGCCGTCGCGAACAGGCCGCCCACAAACAGCGAGTTGTCGCCCGCACCGTCACCGAGCGTCAGCGCGCCCGTGTTCAGGACGCTCGTCGCGCTCGCAATCGAATTCGCACCGCCTGTGAGCGACAGCGCGTAGTCCTCGGCGGTGGTCGTCAGACCCGCATCGATGTTCGTATCGCCCTGGAACGCGATCGTGCCCGTCGTGTCCGTCAGCGTGACCGTCTGCGCATCCAACGTGGACTGGAACCTCGTCCCGCCCGATTGCGTCACCGTCAGCTGATCAAGCTCATTGCCGTCAGCACCGATGGCACCTGTGGCCGTCACGGCACCCGTCGTGTTCAGGATCAGCGTTTCTGCGCCGGCACCTCCGTTATCGCCCAGGACACCCGCCAACGAAATCGTGTTCGCGATACCCGTACCGACCGTCAACTGCGCGGCGTCTGCCAGATCAACGTCAGCAAGCGTGATGGCGCCCGTCGAAACACCACCAACAAGGGAAGTGCCCGATACCGCAACGTTGCTATCCGCATCCCCCAGCGAAATCGCAGCCATGCCCGCCGCCGTCACCGTGCCGTTGAGGTTCACGACGCTCGGCGCGGCCGCCGTCACGCCACCCGTGAAGTTCAGCACGTCACCGCCGTCACCCAGCGTCACCGCACCCGTATTCAGGAAGGTCACCGCGTTCGTGATCGTGCTCGACGCGCCCGTCAGCGACACCGAATAGCCCTGCGCCGCCGTCGCCAGGCTGGAAGCCGTAACGGTGTCCGCAAAGCTCACCGACGTCATGGAGTCAGTAAGCGTGATGGCGTCGGCTGCAACTGTGCCCGTGAACGTCGTCGTCGCCGAGTCCGTCACCGTCAGGTCGCCATTGCCGGCAAAGGACGCAACCGTCACCGCGCCCGTATCGCCACCATCCAAAGCGAGGAGGTTCGCCGCAGAGCTCACCGCGCCCACATTCATCGTCGCGCCCGCCGTAGCCAGCATGACGTCGCTGCCCAGCGTGATTGCTCCCACATTAATCTGCGTAGTGCTGGTCGCAACCGTGCCGTTCAATGTCACCGTGCCGCCGACACCCGTTGTGTCGAGACCGCCCACGAACGTCGACGTCGTGCCCGCACCGGAACCAATGGTCAGCGTGCCGCCATTCAGGAAGCTCGTGTCCTGTGTGATCGTCGCCCCGCCCTGCAGGTCGACCGCATAGGCGCCCGCAAGAGTCGTCAGCGAGTCGATCGTCGTCGCACCCGCGACCGTCACGGTGCCCGTGGCGGCCCCATCCTGGATCTGTAGATCGAAGGCGTTCGCGCCGTCGGTCACCGATGCGATGTTAATCGCACCGCCGCCTGCAATGACGTCGCTGTTCGCGTTCAGCGTGGCCGCAGAAAGATCGATCTGACCGTTCGCCGCCTGCGTGGAGAGCAGACCTGCAAGCTCCGTGCTCGACGACGCCGTCGTGCTCACCGCGCCCGCGAACGTCGTCGAATCCGCATCCGCGTTACCAAACGACGTGATACCCGTGTTCGTGAACGTCGTACCGGCGCCGTCGAATTCACTCGTCTGACCGCCTGCGCCAGCGTTCAGGAAGAGGTCGTAGCCGGCCGCGGACGTGATCAGCGAACCGATCGTCGTCGCGCCCGTGATCGTCACCGTGCCCGTCGCACCCGTGTCCTGCAGCGTCAGCGCAAGCGTGCCGGCGCCGTCGGTAAGCGATGCGACATTCAGCGCCCCTGCCCCGGAGTCGAGCGTCGCCGCATCGAGCAGCGTCGTGGCCCCAAGATCAATTTGCGTGTTGTCCGTCGTGACCACGCCTGCGATCTGCGTACCGGTGCCGATTGCAGAGGTCGTGTCCAACCCGCCCGCGAACGTCGAGGTGTCGCCCGCCGCGTCGCCGATCTGGATTCGCGTGGTGTTCGCGAAGGTCGTGTCGGCAGCGACCGTCACGCCACCCAGCAGTTCGACGTCGTAGGCACCGTTGAAGGTGATCAGCGAATTCACCGTCAGAGCACCATCAAGTGTCACAGTCCCGTTTGCACCCGCCTGCTGCAGTGACAGGCCGAAGTCACCGGCGCCGTCGGTGACGTTCGCCAGCGTGACCACGCCGTCGTTCGCGTTGATCGTCGTCGCCGCGTTCAGCGTGATCGTGTTCGCCGATCCCGCACCGCCGAGGTTGCCGAGCGTAATGGCCTGGTCCGTCGTTCGGATCGTCCCCGCCGTGAAGATGCCGCCTTCGGACGCCGTCGCGAACAGGCCGCCCACAAACAGCGAGTTGTCGCCCGCACCGTCACCGAGCGTCAGCGCGCCCGTGTTCAGGACGCTCGTCGCGCTCGCAATCGAATTCGCACCGCCTGTGAGCGACAGCGCGTAGTCCTCGGCGGTGGTCGTCAGACCCGCATCGATGTTCGTATCGCCCTGGAACGCGATCGTGCCCGTCGTGTCCGTCAGCGTGACCGTCTGCGCATCCAACGTGGACTGGAACCTCGTCCCGCCCGATTGCGTCACCGTCAGCTGATCAAGCTCATTGCCGTCAGCACCGATGGCACCTGTGGCCGTCACGGCACCCGTCGTGTTCAGGATCAGCGTTTCTGCGCCGGCACCTCCGTTATCGCCCAGGACACCCGCCAACGAAATCGTGTTCGCGATACCCGTACCGACCGTCAACTGCGCGGCGTCTGCCAGATCAACGTCAGCAAGCGTGATGGCGCCCGTCGAAACACCACCAACAAGGGAAGTGCCCGATACCGCAACGTTGCTATCCGCATCCCCCAGCGAAATCGCAGCCATGCCCGCCGCCGTCACCGTGCCGTTGAGGTTCACGACGCTCGGCGCGGCCGCCGTCACGCCACCCGTGAAGTTCAGCACGTCACCGCCGTCACCCAGCGTCACCGCACCCGTATTCAGGAAGGTCACCGCGTTCGTGATCGTGCTCGACGCGCCCGTCAGCGACACCGAATAGCCCTGCGCCGCCGTCGCCAGGCTGGAAGCCGTAACGGTGTCCGCAAAGCTCACCGACGTCATGGAGTCAGTAAGCGTGATGGCGTCGGCTGCAACTGTGCCCGTGAACGTCGTCGTCGCCGAGTCCGTCACCGTCAGGTCGCCATTGCCGGCAAAGGACGCAACCGTCACCGCGCCCGTATCGCCACCATCCAAAGCGAGGAGGTTCGCCGCAGAGCTCACCGCGCCCACATTCATCGTCGCGCCCGCCGTAGCCAGCATGACGTCGCTGCCCAGCGTGATTGCTCCCACATTAATCTGCGTAGTGCTGGTCGCAACCGTGCCGTTCAGCGTCACCGTGCCGCCGGTCTGACCCATCGTCGAAAGACCACCCGCGAAGCTCGACGTCGTCCCTGCCCCGCCGATGGTCAGTGCGCCGACATTGTCGAGATTGGTGGAGATCGCCGGCGACGAGATCGACGTACCCGCGTTAAGCTCTAGTGCGAAGGCACCCGCGTTGGTCGTCAGCGTGGGCGCCGTCACCGGACCGTTGAACACGTAAGTCGAGGCGCCCGCGCCCGCACCGCTCACAGAGATTCCGGTGGTGGCTGTCACCGCACCCGAGAAGTCTACGGCGTTGCCGGCGCCGTCCTCGGCGTCGACGATGGTCAGCGTGGTGACATCCGCGATCGTCGTGCCGTCGATCTGGCCCGCACCCGCATCGAGGCTCAGGCCGCTGCCGTTGCCCGTCACCGCTAGCAGGTCAATCACGTTGTTCGTGCTGGTGATCGTGTTCACCGTGCCTGCAGTCAGCGACACAGGGCCAAGCGTCGTCGTACCCGCCGTGACCAAGTCGCCACCAAGCACCGTTCCCGACGGCGTCGTCCGCGTATTCAGCGTGCCGCCGAAGGTCGCATCGTCTCCGGTCTCGTTGCCGAAGGACACGATCCCCGAATTGTTGAAGGTCGTATCGGTCGTGATCGACGTCGCCGTGCCGCCCGCCGTGCTCGCGTTGAAGGCGATGTCGTAGTCGCCCGTCGCCGTGCCCAGCGTGCCGACGACCAGCGCGTCGAAGATGGTCACGTCACCTGTGGCGCCCGCCTTCTGCAGATTCAGCGTCTCTGCCGCCGTGCCCGTGATCGACTGCACGTTCAGCACAGCCGCGCCCGACGACAGCGTCGTCGTCGTGCCCGCCTGCAGCGTCGCGTTGCCCACGTCCATCTGCCGCGAGTCGGTCGAGATATCGCCCGCCAGGAACAGCTCCGGCGCCGTACGCGTTCCTGTCGAGAGACCGCCGTTGAAGGCAAAGGTGTCTGCCGAGTCGTTGCCGATCACCAGCGATCCGATGTTCGTGAAGTTCGTATCCGCCGTCAGCGTCCCGCCGTCCAGCAGGCTCAGCGCGTAGCCCGTGCCGACTGCGCCCGCGCCCGTCGTCAGCGAATCCGCCGTCAGCGAACCGTTGAAGGTCACGTCGCCCGTAGAGTCGCCGTCCTGCACCGTCAGGCCGAAGGTGCCCGTACCGTCCGTCACACGGCCCAGCGTGATGTTGCCCGCGTCGGAGATCAGGTCCGTCGCCGCCAGCAGCGTCACCAGACCATCCGTGCCTTCCGTAATCGCGCCCGTGCCCAGCGTCATCGGCGCCGCACCGGTCACGTCGATCGAGCCGCCCACAAACACGCCGTCGCCCGCACCCGTGTTCGCCGCCGTCGCCGTCACCCCGTTCGTGAACACCAGCGCGTCGCCCGCCGTGTCGCCCAGCGTCGTCGAGCCCGTGTTGGCGAAGGTCACCGCGTTCGTGATCGCGCCACCACCCAGCAGCGACACATCGAAGGCGTCCGCACCCGTCGCCAGATTCGTCGCCGTCAGATCCGCGTCGAAGGCAATCACAGAGGCATCGGCGGTGTCGTCCAGCGCCACACTCACAGCGTCCACCGCGCCCGAGAACGTCGCACCGCCCGACTGCGTCACCGTCAGCTGATCCAGCGGGTTCGCGTCCGAACCGATCGTCCCGCTCGTCACCACCGTACCGTTCGTGTTGAACGCCAGCGTCTCCGCAGCACCACCGAGCGTTCCGATCACGCTCGCCAGCGTCACGTTCGCCGCCGTGTTCGTGCCCAGCGTCAGCGTCACGCCGTCGGCCAGCACCGCGTCACCGACGTTGATCGCCGTCGCCGCACCACCCAGCGTCGTCGTCGTCTGAACGTTCAGCGTCGTATCCGCGTCACCCAGCGTGATCACCCCCGAGTTCACCGACACGATGCCGTTCAGATTGATCGTGTTCGGGATCGTCGCGGCAATGCCCGCAGCGAAAGTCAGCGTGTCGCCACCATCGCCCAGATCCAGAATCCCGCCGTTCTCGAACGTCGTCGTACCTGCCACGGTCGTGTTCGTGCCCAGCAGCGCCACGTCATAGGCCGCCGTACCCGCCTCGACAACGAGCCCACTCGTGATGTTCGTCGTACCCGTGAACACGATGTCCGCGCCCGCCAGGCTGTCCTCAATCGTCAGCGTCGCCACGTCGACCGTGTCGGTCGCCGTGTCGTCACCGAACGTCACCCCGCCCGACTGCGTGATCGTCAGCACGTCCAGCGGCACCGCGCCCGTGCCCACGTCGTCCGTGAAGGAGACCACGCCACCCGTGTTCAGCGTCAGCGACTCGGCCCCGACACCCGCCGTGCCCACCAGGCTCGCCACCGTGATCGGCGTAGTCGCACCCGTACCCAGCGTCAGCGAAGCGCCGTCGGCAAGCTGCGTCGCCGACAGCGTGATCGCGCCTGTCGACGCGCCGCCAATCTGCGAAGCACCGAACACATCCACGCCGCCCGCCGAGTCCAGCGTGATCACCCCCGCCGCCGCCGACACCGTGCCGTTCACGTCGATCGACGCCACGTCCGTCGCCACCACGCCGCTGGCGAAGGCGTTCACGTCGCCGCCGTCGCCCAGCGTCAGCGTGCCCGTGTTGTCAAAGGTGGTCAGGGCACCACCCGAAACCGTGGTGCCACCGTTGAGCTGCAGCGCATAGACGCCCGTGTTCGTGGTCAGGACCGGAGCCGTCACCTGGCCATCGAACACGTAGGTGGATGCACCGGCGCCAGCGCCGTTCACAGAGATTCCGGTGGTGGCTGTCACCGCACCCGAGAAGTCCACGGCGTTGCCGGCGCCGTCCTCGCCGTCGACGATTGTCAGCGTGGTGACATCCGCAATCGTCGTGCCGTCGATCTGGCCGGCCCCGGCGTCGAGCGACAGGGAGTTCGCGTTGCCGGTAACGCCAGCGAGGGTCAGATCACCGTCAGCGCTGTTCACCGTGCTCGCCACCGTCAGAGACACCGCACCCATGAGGATGTCGCTGCCGCCGGTCGTCGCAAGGTCGCCGCCGAGACGCGTCAGCGAAGGATTGGTGGCAGTGTCCAGCGCACCCGCAACGGTCATGTCGTCGCCGGCTTCGTTGCCGAAGGACACTTCGCCGGAGTTCATGAAGGTCGTGGCCGACTCGAGCGTCGTCGCCGTACCCGGGCCCGCGCCGACGCCGGTGCTCGCGTTGAAGGCGATGTCGTAGTCGCCCGTCGCCGTGTTCAGCGTGCCGATGGTCGCACCGTCGGCAATAGTGACGTTGCCGGTCGAACCCGCCGTCTGCAGCGATAGCGTGCGCGTCGTGCCGTCGATCGACAGGATGTCGATCACGCCGGCGCCGGAGACGATCGAGGAATTCGCCGTCAGGCGCATCGCGCCGAGGTCGATGTCTGCACCGGCGCTGAGCAGGTCTGCTGCCAGATCCGTCTGCCTGCCCGCCGTGGTGTCCAGACCGCCGTTGAAGTTCTGGACGTCCGTGCCCGTGCCGCCGTTGCCCAGCACCACCGACGCCGTCGCCGGCGTCAGGTTGTCGTTGTTGAAGACCACCGCGCCCGTCGCCGTACCGCTGCCCAGCAGCGACGCCGTGTAGTCGCCCGTACCGGTCGTCAGCGCACCGACCTGGAAACTGCCCGTGATCTGGACGTTGCCCGACGCACCGTCGTTCTGCAGCGTCAGCCCGAAGCCGTTCATGCCATCGTCGACCGACGCGATCGTGATCGTGTCCGTGCCTGCCTCGATCACCGACGTCGCGCCCAGCGTCGTCCCGTTCAGCACGATCGCGCCGCCCGTCAGATCCGTGCGCAGCGTGCCCGCCAGCGTCGTGCCCGACGTCGCCACCGTGTTCAGGCCGCCCTCGAAGGTCAGCACGTCGCTGCCGTCGCCGAGCACCACCGCGCCCGTGTTCGCCAGCGTCGCCGCCGCCGTCACCGTCGTCGTATCGCCCGTGAACTCGAGGGCGTAGCCGCCGCCCGTGCCCAGCGTGCCGATGTTCGTCACGTCCTCGAAAGCGATCGTCCCGGTCGTCGCCGTCAGCGTCGCCGCCGTCACGTCCACCGTCGACTCGAAGGTCGTACCACCCGAGTTCGTCACCGTCAGCTGGCCGAGGTCGGCGCCGCTCGCACCCTGGCCCACGCCGCCCGCGACCGTGATCGTGTCCGTCGAGTTCAGGATCAGCGTCTCGGCCACACCGCCCGCCGTGCCGTCCACGCCCTGCAGCGAGACCACGTTCGCATCGCCCTGACCCACCGTCAGCTGCGCCGCTTCCGCCAGCGTGATGTCACCCAGCGTGATGATCCCGCCCGCCGAGCCATCGACCACCGACGTACCCGCCACCGCCAGGTTCGTGTCCGCGTCACCCAGCGTGATGCCACCGTTCATCGACGCCACCGTCGAACCCTGCAGGTTCACCGCACTCGGCAACGTTGCCGTCACGCCGTCCACGAAGGCCGTCGTGCCGCCGCCCGTGAGGGTCAGTGCGCCGGCATTCAGGAAGGTCGTGTTGCCCGCGATCGAGCTCGCCGCACCCTGGAAGCGCACCGAGTAAGGCTGGTTCGCCGTCGTCAGCGAGTTCGTCGTCGTCACGTTGCCCGTGAAGTCGATCAGGCCCGTCGTGCCATTCAGCGCGATGTCGTTCGCCGAGGTGGCCCCGGAGAAGGTCGTGTTCGTGCTGGAGGTCAACGTCAGCGTCGACGCCCCCGTCACCGAGTTCGTCGCATCACCCAGCAAGATGTTGCCCGTGCCAGCCGCCAGCGACAGCGTGTTGCCGCCCGCCGTCACCTGGCCCGTCGACATGATGTTGCCGTTCGAGGACGCCAGCGACGTCGCTGAACCCAGCGTCACCGCGCCGAAGTCCATGTTCGTGGCCGTCGTCGAAACCGTACCGTTCAGCGTGACCGTGCCCCCGGTCTGACCCGTCGTCGACAGACCACCTGTGAAGCTTGAGGTCGTCCCTGCACCACCCACGGTCAGGAAGCCGTCGTTGTCGAAGTTCGTGTCCGTAGTGACCGTCGCGCCCGCGTTCAGCGCAAGACCGAAGAAGTCCTCACCGCCTGCAACGTCCGTCGTCAGCGTCCCCGCCGTCACCTGACCGTCGAACACGTAACCCGAGCTCGTGCCACCGTCCGTGCCGTTCAGGTCTATCGTGTCCGCCGACACGGCGCCGCTGAACACTACGGCATCGTTCAAGCCCGCGCCCGTGTCCCCGCCGTCAACGATCGTCAGCGTCGTAACGCCAGAAACCGTGGCGCCCGCGATCTGGCCCGTGCCCGCATCAAGCGACAGCGTGTTCGCGTTGCCCGTCACGCCCGTCAGCGTCAGCACACCGTCAGCGCTGTCCACCGTGCTCGCCGCCGTCAGCGACACCGCACCCATGAGGATGTCGCTGCCGCCGGTCGTCGCAAGGTCGCCGCCGAGACGCGTCAGCGAAGGATTGGTGGCAGTGTCCAGCGCACCCGCAACGGTCATGTCGTCGCCGGCTTCATTGCCGAAGGACACTTCGCCGGAGTTCATGAAGGTCGTGGCCGACTCGAGCGTCGTCGCCGTACCCGGGCCCGCGCCGACGCCGGTGCTCGCGTTGAAGGCGATGTCATAGTCGCCCGTCGCCGTGCCCAGCGTCCCAACGACCAGCGCGTCGAAGATGGTCACGTCACCTGTCGCGCCCGCCTTCTGCAGATTCAGCGTCTCTGCCGCCGTGCCCGTGATCGACTGCACGTTCAGCACCGCCGCGCCCGACGACAGCGTCGTCGTCGTGCCCGCCTGCAGCGTCGCGTTGCCCACGTCCATCTGCCGCGAGTCGGTCGAGATATCGCCCGCCAGGAACAGCTCCGGCGCCGTACGCGTTCCTGTCGAGAGACCGCCGTTGAAGGCAAAGGTGTCTGCCGAGTCGTTGCCGATCACCAGCGATCCGATGTTCGTGAAGTTCGTATCCGCCGTCAGCGTCCCGCCGTCCAGCAGGCTCAGCGCGTAGCCCGTGCCGACTGCGCCCGCGCCCGTCGTCAGCGAATCCGCCGTCAGCGAACCGTTGAAGGTCACGTCGCCCGTAGAGTCGCCGTCCTGCACCGTCAGGCCGAAGGTGCCCGTACCGTCCGTCACACGGCCCAGCGTGATGTTGCCCGCGTCGGAGATCAGGTCCGTCGCCGCCAGCAGCGTCACCAGACCATCCGTGCCTTCCGTAATCGCGCCCGTGCCCAGCGTCATCGGCGCCGCACCGGTCACGTCGATCGAGCCGCCCACAAACACGCCGTCGCCCGCACCCGTGTTCGCCGCCGTCGCCGTCACCCCGTTCGTGAACACCAGCGCGTCGCCCGCCGTGTCGCCCAGCGTCGTCGAGCCCGTGTTGGCGAAGGTCACCGCGTTCGTGATCGCGCCACCACCCAGCAGCGACACATCGAAGGCGTCCGCACCCGTCGCCAGATTCGTCGCCGTCAGATCCGCGTCGAAGGCAATCACAGAGGCATCGGCGGTGTCGTCCAGCGCCACACTCACAGCGTCCACCGCGCCCGAGAACGTCGCACCGCCCGACTGCGTCACCGTCAGCTGATCCAGCGGGTTCGCGTCCGAACCGATCGTCCCGCTCGTCACCACCGTACCGTTCGTGTTGAACGCCAGCGTCTCCGCAGCACCACCGAGCGTTCCGATCACGCTCGCCAGCGTCACGTTCGCCGCCGTGTTCGTGCCCAGCGTCAGCGTCACGCCGTCGGCCAGCACCGCGTCACCGACGTTGATCGCCGTCGCCGCACCACCCAGCGTCGTCGTCGTCTGAACGTTCAGCGTCGTATCCGCGTCACCCAGCGTGATCACCCCCGAGTTCACCGACACGATGCCGTTCAGATTGATCGTGTTCGGGATCGTCGCGGCAATGCCCGCAGCGAAAGTCAGCGTGTCGCCACCATCGCCCAGATCCAGAATCCCGCCGTTCTCGAACGTCGTCGTACCTGCCACGGTCGTGTTCGTGCCCAGCAGCGCCACGTCATAGGCCGCCGTACCCGCCTCGACAACGAGCCCACTCGTGATGTTCGTCGTACCCGTGAACACGATGTCCGCGCCCGCCAGGCTGTCCTCAATCGTCAGCGTCGCCACGTCGACCGTGTCGGTCGCCGTGTCGTCACCGAACGTCACCCCGCCCGACTGCGTGATCGTCAGCACGTCCAGCGGCACCGCGCCCGTGCCCACGTCGTCCGTGAAGGAGACCACGCCACCCGTGTTCAGCGTCAGCGACTCGGCCCCGACACCCGCCGTGCCCACCAGGCTCGCCACCGTGATCGGCGTAGTCGCACCCGTACCCAGCGTCAGCGAAGCGCCGTCGGCAAGCTGCGTCGCCGACAGCGTGATCGCGCCTGTCGACGCGCCGCCAATCTGCGAAGCACCGAACACATCCACGCCGCCCGCCGAGTCCAGCGTGATCACCCCCGCCGCCGCCGACACCGTGCCGTTCACGTCGATCGACGCCACGTCCGTCGCCACCACGCCGCTGGCGAAGGCGTTCACGTCGCCGCCGTCGCCGAGGGTCAGCGTGCCCGTGTTGTCAAAGGTGGTCAGGGCACCACCCGAAACCGTAGTGCCTCCGTTGAGCTGCAGCGCATAGACGCCCGTGTTCGTGGTCAGGACCGGAGCCGTCACCTGGCCATCGAACACGTAGGTGGATGCACCGGCGCCAGCGCCGTTCACAGAGATTCCGGTGGTGGCTGTGACCGCACCCGAGAAGTCCACGGCGTTGCCGGCGCCGTCCTCGGCGTCGACGATGGTCAGCGTGGTGACATCCGCAATCGTCGTGCCGTCGATCTGGCCCGCACCCGCATCGAGGCTCAGGCCGCTGCCGTTGCCCGTCACCGCTAGCAGGTCAATCACGTTGTTCGTGCTGGTGATCGTGTTCACCGTGCCTGCAGTCAGCGACACAGGGCCAAGCGTCGTCGTACCCGCCGTGACCAAGTCGCCACCAAGCACCGTTCCCGACGGCGTCGTCCGCGTATTCAGCGTGCCGCCGAAGGTCGCATCGTCTCCGGTCTCGTTGCCGAAGGACACGATCCCCGAATTGTTGAAGGTCGTATCGGTCGTGATCGACGTCGCCGTGCCGCCCGCCGTGCTCGCGTTGAAGGCGATGTCGTAGTCGCCCGTCGCCGTGTTCAGCGTGCCGATGGTCGCACCGTCGGCAATGGTGACGTTGCCGGTCGAACCCGCCGTCTGCAGCGATAGCGTGCGCGTCGTGCCGTCGATCGACAGGATGTCGATCACGCCGGCGCCGGAGACGATCGAGGAATTCGCCGTCAGGCGCATCGCGCCGAGGTCGATGTCTGCACCGGCGCTGAGCAGGTCTGCTGCCAGATCCGTCTGCCTGCCCGCCGTGGTGTCCAGACCGCCGTTGAAGTTCTGGACGTCCGTGCCCGTGCCGCCGTTGCCCAGCACCACCGACGCCGTCGCCGGCGTCAGGTTGTCGTTGTTGAAGACCACCGCGCCCGTCGCCGTACCGCTGCCTAGCAGCGACGCCGTGTAGTCGCCCGTACCGGTCGTCAGCGCACCGACCTGGAAACTGCCCGTGATCTGGACGTTGCCCGACGCACCGTCGTTCTGCAGCGTCAGCCCGAAGCCGTTCATGCCATCGTCGACCGACGCGATCGTGATCGTGTCCGTGCCTGCCTCGATCACCGACGTCGCGCCCAGCGTCGTCCCGTTCAGCACGATCGCGCCGCCCGTCAGATCCGTGCGCAGCGTGCCCGCCAGCGTCGTACCCGACGTCATCACCGTGTTTAAGCCGCCCTCGAAGGTCAGCACGTCGCCGCCGTCGCCAAGCACCACCGCGCCCGTGTTCGCCAGCGTCGCCGACGCCGTCACCGTCGTCGTATCGCCCGTGAACTCGAGGGCGTAGCCACCACCCGTACCCAGCGTGCCGATGTTCGTCACGTCCTCGAAAGCGATCGTCCCGGTCGTCGCCGTCAGCGTCGCCGCCGTCACGTCCAACGTGGACTGGAACGTTGTCCCGCCCGATTGCGTCACCGTCAGCTGATCCAGCTCATTGCCGTCAGCACCGATGGCACCTGTGGCCGTCACGGCACCCGTCGTGTTCAGGATCAGCGTTTCTGCGCCGGCGCCTCCGTTGTCCCCGAGGACACCCGCCAACGATATCGTGTTCGCGATACCCGTACCGACCGTCAACTGCGCAGCATCTGCCAGATCAATGTCAGCAAGCGTGATGGCGCCCGTCGATACACCACCAACAAGCGAAGTGCCCGATACCGCAACGTTGCTATCCGCATCCCCCAGCGAAATCGCAGCCGTGCCCGCCGCCGTCACCGTGCCGTTGAGGTTCACGACGCTCGGCGCGGACGCCGTCACGCCACCCGTGAAGTTCAGCGCGTCACCGCCGTCACCCAGGGTAAGCGTGCCGCTGTTGTTGAAGGTGGACGTGGACGTACCAGCGATGGTGTTCGTCGCGCCCGTGAGCGAGACCGAATACGGGTTCACCTGCGAGACGAGTGCGTTATCGACCGTCAGGTCGCCTTGCACGGCGATCGTTCCGCTCGTGTCGGTGAGCGTCAGCGTGTTGGCGTTCACCGCTCCGCTGAACGTCGTGGAGCCGGAATCCAGGATCGTGAGGTCGCCACCGCTGGCGAGACCCGCGACCGCGACCGTACCTGCAGACCCGCCATCGAGCGTAAGCGCGAACGCGTCGTTGCTCGTGATCGTCCCCGCCGTGAGCGCCGCACCGTCCGAATCCAGCGCCGTGTCGGCGATCAGCGTCGCGGTGCCGAGGGTCATCCCTGCCGGCGCCGCGATGTTGCCACCGAGCGTGACCAGACCCGTGACCGCCGTCGTCGACACGCCACCGGTGAATGTGGAGCCGATCGTCGACGCACCAATCTGCAGGTCGCCGTTGTTGTCGAAGGCGACCGCATTCGCAATGGCAAGGCCGCCGAGCAGATCAAGGGTGAACAGATCGTTCACGCCGTCGGCGTCCGCATTGTTGGTCGTGAGCGTGTCTGCGGTGAGGTCGCTGCTGAACGTGTAGGTCCCGTTCTGCGTACCGCTCAGGTCGACGGACATCGCATCGGAGCTGTTCGTGACCGTGAGGCCGGTCGCATCGACGAGACTGAGCGCGCCGACGCCGGAGAACGAGTCCAGCGCCACCGCCCCACCGTTGCCATCGAGTGCGAGGTCGAATGTCGCGCCGGTGATCGCACCGGTGGTGAGTGCGCCGGTGCCGGCCGCGTCCAGCGTGCTGTTGCCGGCAAGCGTGGTGGCGCCCAGCGTGATCGCGGTATCGCCGGCCGTCTGCACCGTGCCGTTCACGACGGTGCTAGCCGGATTGGACGCGTTGCCCGCCGTCGTGAGGCCACCCGAGAAGGTCAGCGAGTCGCCGCCGTTGCCCAGCGTCACCGTACCCGTATTGAGGAAGTCGACCGCTTGCGTGACCGCCGTCGTCGCGCCGTTCAACTCGACCGAGTAGGCCTGACCGAAGGTGATGAGATCGTCGACGTCCAGCGCGCCATCGATCGAAACCGTGCCCGTAGAGCCGGCCGTATCTTCCTGCAGCGAGAGCGTGAACGCGGATGCACCGTCGGTGATCGCGCCCGTGGAAATGACGGCCGAACCGGACGCCAGCGTGGTGTTCGCTCCAAGCGTCGCGTCGATCAGATTCATGGCCCGGGAGTCGGTGCGGATCGTACCCGCCAGGTTCAGGCTGTTCGGACCGTTGCGTGTTTCGAGGCCGCCGTTGAAGTCGAACACGTCGGTTGACGCATCGCCGAGCACCACGGCGCCGTCATTCGTGAAGTCCATGTCGGCCGCGAGCGTCGCGCCGCCGAGGAGCGAGAGATCGAAGGCCGCTGTGCCCGTGACCAGCGCATTGACGGTCAAGGCGCCGTTGATCGTTAAAGCGCCCGTGGAAGTGTTGTCCTGCACCTGGAGGGTGAAGTTGTTCGCGCCATCAGTGACGTTCGCGAGCTGAATCGCCCCGGAACCCGACAGCAACGTGGTGTTCGCATCGAGCGTGACCGTGCCGGCCGCGCCAAGGGTGATGCCGTCGTCACTTGTCTGAATCGTGCCGCCGGTCGAAACCGTGCCCGCCGTCGCCGTGACGCCGCCGTTGAACGTGAGCGCGTCACCAGAGGTATCGCCAAGCGCAGTATTGCCGGTGTTCGTGAAGCTCACCGCATTCGTGATCGTGCCGCCGCCGAGCAGCGACACGCCGTAGGCCTGTGCACCGGTGGTGAGGGCTGCAACCGTGACGTCGCCGAGGATGCTCACGTCGCCGGTGCCGCCGGCCGACTGGAGATTCAGCGTCTGCCCAGCACCGGCAACGGAGGCCACGTTGATCGCACCAGTGCCGGAATTCAGCGTCGCCGTATCGGTGAGCGTCGTCGCACCGAGATCGAGCTGGCCTGCGCCCGTGGTCAGGAGCGTACCGGCGAGCGACGTGCCACCCGCCGCCGATTGCGAATCGAAGCCGCCCGTGAACTGGGTGCTCGTGCTGTCGATGGTCACCGTACCGATGTTGGCGAGCGTGGTATCGCCGGCAACGGTGTTGTTCGCACCAGTGAACGCCAGATTGTACGGCTGCGACGCCGTAGCGAGCTGGGTCGAGATCGTCGTGTCGCCGTTGAACGCGATCGTGCCGGTCGTGTCCGTCAGCGTGACAGTGGACGCAGCAACGCCACCGGCGAAGGTGGCGCCGGCCGAATCGATCACCGTCAGGTCGCCATCGCCCGCCAGAGAGGCAACGTTGATCGTGCCCGTGTCCAGTGCATCGAGCGTGAGCGCGAAGCCGGCGCTCGTGACGTCGCCGATGGCTACGTTGCCGCCGGCCGAGTCGAAGGACGTGTCCGCCGTCAGCGTCAGCGCCTGGAGGGTGATGGCGTCGTTCGTCGTCGTGAATGCACCGGCCGCAGTCGTCGTGGACGCCGCAACGTCGAGACCGCCGCCAAAGAAGCCACCGGCATCGAAGATAATGCCGCCCGTATTGTCGAAGTTGCCGAGTCCCGAGACATTCGGGGCCGCGTCGAAGTCGATGGCGAACGCCTGGGCCGTCGCGGTGACGCTCGTTGCCGTGAGGACGTTCTGGAAGTCGATCAGACCGGTCGTATCGGTCAGCGTGACTGCACCCGCCTCGACCGTTCCGCCGAGCGTGGTGCCGCCGCTGTCGCGAACCTCGAGCCCGCCGAGGTTGTCGACGGCACTCGTGACCGCGATGGCACCCGTGCCGCCATCGAGGACGAGATCGAAACCGCCACCATCGGTGATCGACTGGATGTCGAGCGTTCCGTTCGCCGCATCGATGGTCGAGTTCGCGCCCAGGGTCACGAGGCCCAGATCGATGTCCGTTGCGGTCGTGGACACGGCACCGGAAATGCTCGTCGTGCCCGGATTGGTCGCATTGCCCGTGGTCGCGAGTCCGCCCGCGTAGAGCTGGACGTCGTCTGCACCGTCACCGAGCACCAACGATCCCGTATTGAGGAAATTCGTGTCGTTGGTGATCGACACGTTCTCGAGCAGGTTCAGGGTGTAGCCGGCGCCGAAGGTGGTCAGGGTGCCGACGTCTAGGTCGCCGCGGATCGTTGCCGCCCCAGTGGACGTCACGTTCTGGATCGAGAGCGTGAAGTCGTTGCCTTCGTCGGTGATGGCATTCGTCAGCAGCGTGCCGTTACCGGTCTCGAGGGCCGCGCTGCCGATAAGCGTGAGGGTCTCGTCAAGGGTCAGGCTCGCGTTGCCGCCCTGCGTCGTGAGTGTGCCGGCGAGATCGGTTTCCGTGCCTTCGCTGATCGTGCCGGCGCCATTGACCGTCAGACCGCCGTCGAAGGCGCCACCCGCATCGAAGATGAGGTCCGCGGTACCGGCCGTACCGTCGGTGTTCGAGAAGGAACCCGCGCCCGACACGTCCGGGGCAACGTCGAAATCGACCACGAACGGAGTGGCGTTCGCCGTCACGCTGCCTGCAGTGAGGACGCCCTGGAAGTTGATCGTGCCCGTCGTGTCGGTGAGCTGGACCGCCCCGTCCACGCTCGCGGCCTGAGCGAGGGTCGTGCCGGAAGAGTCGACGATCGTCAGTGATGCAAGCGGATCGACGTTGCCGATCGCCGCATTGAACGCGATGGATCCGCCTCCGCTCGAATTAAGCGAGAGCGCACGTGCCGTGCCGTCGCTGTTGACCGTCGCTGCAGCGCCGAAGGTGATGCCCGTCGCGCCCGTGTCGACCAGCGTAGTATCCGCGGTCAGCGTCACCGGTGTGTTGAACACCATGGTGCCGCCCGACGCAGTGATCGCGCCGCCGCCGATCGCGAGGGTGGCCGTGCCTGCGCCCGCGTCGTTCACCGTGATGGAATCGATCGGGAAGGTGCCGCCGATCGCGCCGTTCAGCGTGACAGCGGCATTGCTCGTGATCGACAGCGCCGACGTCGTGGCGCCGCTGTTATCGTCGTCGATCGTCGCGAAGTCGATCGCGCCGGTCCCGGTCGAGAACGAAGCGTCGCCGTCGAGGACCAGAGCCTGCTGCAGATCGATTGGGCTGTTCGTCGTCGTCACGGCACCGGTGATGGTGCTCGTGCCACCGGAGACCGTGAGCCCCCCACCGAAGGCACCACCGGCTTCGAGGATCAATGCGCCCGCAGTGCTCTGGACCTCGAATTCGCCGTCAAGCGTGACGGCCTCCGCGAAGGACGCACCGGTCGAGTTGGCAATGATCAGATTGTTGAGCGGATTGGTGCCGCCCACCACGGCGCCCGCAGCGAAGGTGATGCCCGTGCCGGCGTCGAGCGTGAGCGAGCGGACGCCTGCATCCGCGTCGACCGTGTTGTTGAAGGTGATCGAGCCAGCGTCGGTGATCACCGTGTCTGCCGTGAGCGTGAATGGCGTATTGAAAACGCTCGTGTTGCCCGAGATGTCGATCGTGCCGCCACCAAAGGTGAACGTACCCGTACCGTTGATCGTCAGCGTGTCGATGGGCGTCGTGCCGATTGCACCGGTGACGGTCAGGTCGCCATCGTTCGTGATGATGAGATCAGAGCTCGCCGCCCCACCGGCTTCGATGATAGTCGCGATGGTGACGGTGTTGCCGCCATCGCTGAACGTCGTGTCGGCCGTGACCTCGATCGCGCCGAAGGTCGTGTCACCGTTGGTTACCACGGTGTCGCCGTCGAAGGTTGTTGTCTGAGCAGCGAGGTTGCCGCCACTCTCCAGCGTGACGCCGTTGAGCTGAACGCTGCCCCCATTGGCCGGGTTGAAGGCGTTCTGGATCGAGCTGCCCGCGCCGTTGAGCTCGAGGTCGTAGTTGCCCGCGTTCGCCGTAAGGGTGGTGACGTCCAGATCACCGTTGAAGCGGAGCGTTGCGCCGGTCGCACCGGTGACATCGGCCGTCGTCGCCGTGCTTGCGTTGGTGACGTCGAGGGAAGCCGCGGAGAGAAGGGTGAAGGTGTCGGCAGCGGCGAACGCGTTCACGGTCACGACGCCACCGGTACCGGCGTCGAGGGTCAGATCGTTGCCGCCAGCGGTAAGCGTGCCCGTCGAGATGGCCGCCCCTGCCGCATCTGCGCCTGCATTCGTCGTATCGAGCGTCGTCGTCGTGGCGAGCGTCGCAGCGTTGAGTGAGATGCCCGTGCCGCCCTGGGTCGCGACCGTGCCCGCAAGGCTCGTGGTCAGTGGGCTGTCGACGCCGGCCGTACCGCGCGCATCGAGGCCACCCGTGAACTCGATCGAGTCCGTCGCCTCGTTACCCAGCACCAGTGCACCGGTGTTCTGCAGCGTCGTCGCGCCACCCACCGAGTTCGAGGCAGCCGTGAACGACAGGTCGTAATCGTCCGTCGACGTCACCAGCGACGCCAGCGTCGTGTCGCCCGCGAAGGACACCGTGCCCGTCGTCAGTTGCAGGTCCGTCGCACCCGCCGTCACTGCACCGTTGAACGTCGTCGAACCCGAGCCCGTCAGCGTCAGCGCACCTCCGCCCGACAGCGTCGAGATCGTGAGCACACCCGTCGCGCCACCATTCAGCGTCAGCGCGTTGTTCGACGTATCAATGCCGTCCACGCCCACACCGTCCGCGTCGAGCACGTTCAGCACGCCGCCCGCCGTGTCGATCGTCGACGTGCCCGCAAGCGTCACAGGGCCCAGATCAATCTGCGTGCCGCCCGACGTCAGCACACCGAAGATCGTCGTGCCCGTCGTATCGCCCACATCCACTGCAGCCGTCGTATCCAAACCACCCGTGAACGTCAGCGCGTCAACCACTTCGTTGCCGAAGGTCACACCGCCCGTGTTCGCAAGCGTCGAGTCCACCGCCACCGTCGTGTTGCCCAGCAGCGACAGCGACAGACCACCCGACGTCGTCAGCGCGCCCGTGAACGTGTTCGTCGTGCCGTTCGCAAACTCGACCGTGCCCGTCGTCTCCTGCAGATCGACGTTTACCGCCTGCACGTTGCCGTTGAACGTCGCGTCTTTCGATTCGACCAGCGTCAGATCACCGCCGTCCGTCAGCGATGCCACCGCCACCACGCCGTCCGTTCCCGCATTCAGCGTCAGCGCGTTCGCACCACCCGTGATTGCGCCCGTCGTCAGCGTCGAACCCGTGCCCGTCGCGCCGTTCTTCGTCGTATCCAGCAGCGTCGTACCACCCAGCGTCACCGGCCCCGTCACCAGACCCGTGCCGTTCGTGCGCACATTGCCCGACACCGTCACCGTGCCACCCACGCCCGTCGTGTCTACGCCGCCCTCATAAAACTGATCCGCCGTCGTGCCGACCAGCGTCAGGGCGCCCGTGTTGTCGAAGGCCACCGCGTTCGTGATCGACGTGCCGCCGTTCAGCGTCAGCGCAAATGCGCCGTTGCCGTCATTCGCCACGTTCGTCGTCAGCGTCGGCGTCGTCACCACACCATCGAACGTGTACGTGCCGACCTGCGTACCGTTCAGGTCGATCGAACTCGTCGTCGTCACCGCCCCCGAGAAGTCGACCGCCGTCGTCGTGCTGTTCGCGTCCACGATCACCAGATCGCTCACGTCCGCGACCGTCGTGCCCGTGATCGAACCGCCCGTGCCCGCATCCAGGCTCAGGCTGCTCCCCGCACCCGTCACCGCGCCCAGCGTCAGCGCACCGTTCGTCGTGTCGATGCTCGACGCGCCCGCAAGCGTCAGCGCACCAAAGGTCGCCGCATCCGCAGACGTCACCACGTCGCCGTTCAGCGTCACCGTGCCGCCCACGCCCGTCGTGGTCACGCCGCCGTCGAAGGTCAGCACGTCAGCACCACCAACACCAAGCGTCAGTGCGCCCGTGTTGTTGAACAGCACCGCCGCCGTGTCGATGTTCAGGTTTTCCCCGAACACCAGGTCCGTCACCGACGTCGTCGTCGTCAGACCATTCGTCGCCGTCGTGTCACCCGAGAACGTGATCGTCCCCGTCGAGGCCGTCAGCGCGATGTCCGATGCCGAAACCGCATCCGAGAACATCGTGTCCGTCGACGACGTCACCGTCAGCGTCGACGCCGTATCCACCGACGCCACCGCCGTCGAGCCCGTGCCCGCTACCAGCGTCAGCGCGTTGCTCGCCGCCGTCAGGGCCTCCGTCGTGATGTCACCCGCACCGGCCCCCGTCGTCACGGTCACCGCCGAGCCTAGCGTCGCTGCACCCAGGTCCAGGTTCGTGCCCGTCGTCGCAACCGTGCCGTTCAAGGTCACCGTGCCGCCGACACCCGTAGTCGACAGACCGCCTGCGAACGTGGACGTCGTGCCCGCACCGGAACCGATGGTCAGTGCGCCGCCATTCAGGAAGCTCGTGTCCTGCGTGATCGTCGCTCCGCCCTGCAAGTCGACCGCATAGGTGCCCGCAAGGGTCGTCAGCGAGTCGATCGTCGTCGCACCCGCGATCGTCACCGTGCCCGCGGACGCAGCATCCTGAATCTGGAGATCAAACGCGTTCGGGTCATCAGTCACCGATGCGATGTTGATCGCGCCGCCGCCTGCGATGACGTCGCTGTTCGCGTTCAGCGTGGCCGCAGAAAGATCGATCTGGCCGTTCGCCGCCTGCGTGGAGAGCAGACCCGCGAGCTCCGTGCTCGACGACGCCGTCGTGCTGACCGCGCCCGCGAACGTCGTCGAATCCGCATCCGCATTACCGAACGACGTGATACCCGTGTTCGTGAACGTCGTGCCCGCGCCGTCGAATTCACTCGTCTGACCGCCTGCGCCAGCGTTCAGGAAGATGTCGTAGCCGGCACCCGACGTGATCAGCGAACCGATCGTCGCCGCACCCGTGATCGTCACCGTGCCCGTCGCGCCCATGTCCTGCAGCGTCAGCGCGAGCGTGCCGGCGCCGTCGGTGAGCGATACGACGTTCAGCGCCCCTGCACCGGAGTCGAGCGTCGCGGCATCAAGCAGCGTCGTGGCACCGAGATCGATCTGCGTATCACCGCTGCTGACGACGCCCGCAATCTCTGTCGACGTCACGGCCGTCGTATCAAGACCACCTGCAAAGTTCGACGTATCGCCCGCCGCGTCACCGATCTGGACCCGCGTCGTGTTCGCGAAGGTCGTATCGGAAGCGACCGTCACGCCACCAAGCAGTTCGACGTCGTAGGCACCGTTGAAGGTGATCAGTGAATCCACCGTCAGCGAGCCCTCAATGGACGCCTGACCAGTAGCTCCCGCCTGCTGCAGCGACAGCCCGAAGTCGTCGGCGCCGTCGGTGACGTTCGCCAGCGTGACTACGCCATCGTTCGCGTTGATCGTTGTCGCCGCGCTCAGCGTGATCGTGTTCGCAGAACCTGCGCCAGTGAGATTGCCCAGCGTGATGGCCTGGTCGGTCGAACGGATCGTGCCGGCCGTGGAGATGCCGCCCTCGGACGCCGTCGCCGACAGACCGCCCACAAACAGCGAGTTGTCGCCCGCACCGTCACCGAGCGTCAGCGCGCCCGTGTTCAGGACGATTGTTGGGCCCGCAATCGAATTCGCACCGCCTGTGAGCGACAGCGTGTAGTCCTCGGCGGTGGTCGTCAGACCCGTGTCGATGTTCGTGTTGCCCCGGAACGCGACCGTGCCCGTCGTGTCCGTCAGCGTGACCGTCTGCGCATCCAACGTGGACTCGAACGTCGTCCCGCCCGATTGCGTCACCGTCAGCTGATCCAGCTCATTGCCGTCAGCACCGATGGCACCTGTGGCCGTCACCGCACCGGTCGTGTTCAAGATCAGCGTTTCTGCGCCGGCGCCTCCGTTGTCGCCCAGGACACCCGCCAACGAAATCGTGTTCGCGATACCCGTACCGACCGTCAACTGCGCGGCGTCTGTCAGATCAACGTCAGCAAGCGTGATGGCGCCCGTCGATGTACCACCAACAAGCGAAGTGCCCGATATCGCAAGGTTGCTATCCGCATCCCCCAGCGAAATCGCAGCCGTGCCCGCCGCCGTCACCGTGCCGTTGAGGTTCACGACGCTCGGTGCGGCCGCCGTCACGCCACCCGTGAAGTTCAGCACGTCACCGCCGTCACCCAGGGTAAGCGCGCCGCTGTTGTTGAAGGTGGACGCGGACGTACCAGCGATGGTGTTCGTCGCGCCCGTGAGCGAGACGGAATACGGGTTCACCTGCGAGACGAGTGCGGTATCGACCGTCAGGTCGCCTTGCACGGCGATCGTTCCGCTCGTGTCGGTGAGCGTCAGCGTGTTGGCGTTCACCGCACCGCTGAACGTCGTGGAGCCGGAATCCAGGATCGTGAGGTCGCCACCGTTGGCGAGACCCGCGACCGCGACCGTACCTGCAGACCCGCCATCGAGCGTAAGCGCGAACGCGTCGTTGCTCGTGATCGTCCCCGCCGTGAGCGCCGCGCCGTCCGAATCCAGCGCCGTGTCGGCGATCAGCGTCGCGTTGCCGAGGATCATCCCGGCCGGTGCCGTGATGTTGCCGCCGAGCGTGACCAGGCCCGTGACCGCCGTCGTCGACACGCCGCCGGTGAAGGTGGAGCCGATCGTCGACGCACCATTCTGCAGGTCGCCGTTGTTGTCGAACGCGACCGCATTCGTGATGGCAAGGCCGCCGATCAAATCAAGGGTGAACAGATCGTTTACGCCGTCGGCGCCCGCATTGTTGGTCGTGAGCGTGTCCGCGGTAAGGTCGCTGCTGAACGTGTAGGTCCCGTTCTGCGTGCCGCTCAGGTCGACGGACGTCGCATCGGAGCTGTTCGTGACCGTGAGGCCGCTAGCATCGATCAGGCTGAGCGCACCAACGCCGGAGAACGAGTCCAGCGCCACCGCCCCACCGTTGCCATCGAGTACCAGATCGAAGGTCGCGCCGGTGATCGCACCGGTGGTGAGTGCGCCAGTGCCGGCCGCGTCCAGCGTGCTGTTGCCGGCCAGCGTGGTCGCGCCGAGCGTGATCGCGGTATCGCCGGCCGTCTGCACCGTGCCGTTCACAATGGTGCTAGCCGGATTGGACGCGTTGCCCGCCGTCGTGAGGCCACCCGAGAAGGTCAACGAGTCGCCGCCGTTGCCCAGCGTCACCGTACCCGTATTGAGGAAGTCGACCGCTTGCGTGACCGCCGTCGTCGCGCCGTTCAACTCGACCGAGTAGGCGCGCCCGAAAGTGACCAGATCGTCGACGTCCAGCATGCCATCGATCGAAACCGTGCCCGTGGAGCCGGCCGTATCTTCCTGCAGCGAGAGCGTGAACGCGGATGCACCGTCGGTGATCGCGCCCGTGGAAATAGCGGCGGAACCGGATACCAGCGTGGTGTTCGCTCCGAGCGTCGCGCCGATCAGATCCATGACCCGGGAGTCGGTGCGGATCGTACCCGCCAGGTTCAGGCTGCTCGGACCGTTGCGCGTATCGAGGCCGCCGTTGAAGTCGAATACGTCGGAAGACGCATCGCCGAGCACCAGAGCGCCGCCGTTCGTGAAATCCATGTCGGCCGCGAGCGTCGCGCCGCCGAGGAGCGAGAGATCGAAGGCCGCAGTGCCCGTGACCAGCGCATTGACGGTCAAGGCGCCGTTGATCGTTACAGCGCCCGTGGAACCGGCATTGTTGTCCTGCACCTGGAGCGTGAAGTTGTTCGCGCCATCAGTGACGTTCGCGAGCTGAATCGCCCCGGAACCCGACAGCAACGTGGTGTTCGCATCGAGCATGACCGTGCCGGCCGCGGGTGTCGCCGCGGCGCCCACGCCAAGGGTGATGCCGTCGTCACTTGTCTGAATCGTGCCGCCGGTCGAGACCGTGCCCGCCGTCGCCGTGACGCCGCCGTTGAACGTGAGCGCGTCACCAGAGGTATCGCCAAGCGCAGTATTGCCGGTGTTCGTGAAGCTCACCGCATTCGTGATCGTGCCGCCGCCGAGCAGCGACACGCCGTAGGCCTGTGCACCGGTGGTGAGGGCTGCAACCGTGACGTCGCCGAGGATGCTCACGTCGCCGGTGCCGCCGGCCGACTGGAGATTCAGCGTCTGCCCAGCACCGGCAACGGAGGCCACGTTGATCGCACCAGTGCCGGAATTCAGCGTCGCCGTATCGGTGAGCGTCGTCGCACCGAGATCGAGCTGGCCTGCGCCCGTGGTCAGGAGCGTACCGGCGAGCGACGTGCCACCCCCCGCCGATTGCGAATCGAAGCCGCCCGTGAACTGGGTGCTCGTGCTGTCGATCGTCACCGTACCGATGTTGGCGAGCGTGGTATCGCCAGCGACGGTGTTGTTCGCACCAGTGAACGCCAGATTGTACGGCTGCGACGCCGTAGCGAGCTGTGTCGAGATCGTCGTGTCGCCGTTGAACGCGATCGTGCCGGTCGTGTCCGTCAGCGTGACAATGGACGCAGCAACGCCACCGGCGAAGGTGGCGCCGGCCGAATCGATCACCGTCAGGTCGCCATCGCCCGCCAGAGAGGCAACGTTGATCGTGCCCGTGTCCAGTGCATCGAGCGTGAGCGCGAAGCCGGCGCTCGTGACGTCGCCGATGGCTACGTTGCCGCCGGCCGAGTCGACCGCGACGTCACCCGTCAGCGTGGTAGCACTGTTGAAGTCGATGTCGGCACCGGTCGTGGTGACATCACCGGCCGTCGAGATGCCCGTCGTACCTGTAAGGCTGACCGCACCCGCTGCCGAGAGGTCACCCGCGGCGGCAATCGTAAGCGCGCCCGTGTCGGCATTCAGCGTAACCACGCCCGTGCCGGCCGTCGCCGCGATGCCGGCATCCAATGCGATCGCATCCGTCGTGATCGACACGTCACCCGTCGCCACCGTGAGACCACCGCCCGTGCCGATCGTCGTCGTGCCAGTACCCGCCGACTGCGTGAAGGACGCCGCATCGAACGTCGAGTCGATACCGACGTTGCTCGCCGACACGATCTGAACGTCGCCCAGAGACGTTGCACCAACGGCCGCATCGAAGTTGATCGCGCCCGCGCCCGCCGTCAGCGTCAGCGTCTCGGTGTTCGCAGTCGTTCCCGTCAGCGTCGACAGGAAGTCGATCTGGCCGCCTGAGCTATCGAGCGCAACGTTCTCCGTCAGCGTCGTCGCACTATTGAACGTGATCGCGTCGGCAGTGGTCATTATGTCGCCTGCGGTCGAGATGCCACCCGTGCCCGTCAGGCTGACCGCGCCGTCGCTGTCGATGTCGCCGGCGGACGTGAGCGAGAGCGTCGTGCCAGTGGCGTTCAGCGTGACACCGCCGCCAGCCGCATCGGTCGCCGTGTCGAGAAGCGCTTCGACAGACACCGCACTACCCGAAACGCTGAGCAATCCAGCGGAGCTGATGCCCTCGGATATCGTGACGTCTGCCGTGGTGCCTGTGATGGTCACCGTGCCGGTTGCATCGATACCGGTCAGCGCGCCGCCCGTGTTGCCGATCTCGAGCGGGCTCGCGGTGTTGTTGAAGGAGAAGTTCGCGTTCGCGCCCGTCGTAACGGCCGCGAGCTGATCGACGGTGTTGTCCGCGTTCAGCGTGGTCGCCGTAGCAGAGGTCGTCTCGAGCGTCCTGGCGTTGAACAGGGCCGACTGACTGATGCCGCCCGTCGTCGCTTCGAGAACGAGATCACCGTCGTTGCCGTCGCTGTTGCCGCCGGCCTCGGTGCCACCGAACAGGGACAGCGTGCTGCCGATCGCGACGTCGCCGGTCCCCGCGGTGAGCGAGATGTCTCCTGCTGAACCACCGTTGCCGTTGGTGTTGGCAGCCGAGCCGGAAACGTTCAGGTCACCGAAGGCGAGTGCGGCTCCTGCGTCGAGGGTGATCGAGCCGCCCGAGAACCCAGCACCGGCAGCGGTCGCCGTACCACCGATCGCGTTGATCGTGTTCACGGTGAGCCCACCGGTCGTCGCGATATCGACGCTGCCACCAGCCGTATCGTCTGCGCCGGTGACCGTGATCGTGATGCCTGCCGAATCGAAGGCGCCGATGTTCGCCGCCCCGCCGCCGTTCGCGACCACACCAAACGCAGTGAGATCGGAGTCGAGGTCGACGGACGCAGCTTGATTGAAGGTCACGGTGCCGAGCCGGGTCGTCCCTCCGGCTGCACCGGTCAGCGTCACGGCACCGGTGCCGGCCGTGACCGTCAGGGCTTCGGTGAACGCACTGGTCGCGTCGACCGTAGAGCCGAAGGTGACGTCACCGCCTCCCGCTCCGGAGCTGAGCTCGACCGAATTGGTAAGCGTCACCGCATCCGAGAAGCTGATGAGCCCGTCGGCCGTGGTGACGTTGCCCCCAAGGGCGACGGTTCCGCCGGCGTTCGTAGAGAGGCTGTCGATGGCATCCGTGCCACCGATCACGCCGGCCAGGGTCGTCACGCCGGTCGAGTTCAGCGTCAGCGCGCTGCCAGTGCCACCGACTCCATCGTCATCGACCGTGCTCGTGAGCGACAGACCACCGGTGCTCGTGCTGATCGTAGCGTCACCGTCGAGCGTGAGCGCGCCCAGGGAAAGGTTGTTGTCTGCGGTCGCAAGCGTGCCCGCCAGCTGCGTGGAACCGCCGCTGACCGTGAGGCCGCCGTCGAACGCGCCGCCGGCGTCGAACTCCACCGCAAAGCCACCGGCATTGGTGTTCGCGAAGCCGCCCGTGGTGGCGATGTCCGGCGCGCTCACGAACACGATACCGTAGTCGCTGCCACCGTTCTGAAGATCGACCGCGTTCGCAGTCAGCACTTCGTTGAACGTGATGGTTCCGGTGCTGTCGAGCACCTGGAACGTGCCGGAGAGCTCTACCGTTGCGCCGGCCGCGAAGGTGACGCCACCGGAATCCGAAATGATCAGATCGGTGAGGACGTTGGCAGCACCGCCGGCACCGACCGTGTTGTTGAACTCGATCGTGCCGTCGTTCGAGGCAACCAACGTGAGCGAGGAGTTGGCTGCGCCACTACGAACGATGTCGTTGAACTGTATTGCCGGCGCACCGCCCCCCGTGTCGGTGAACGTGGTGTCCGCGTCGAGCACGACCGGGGTGTTGAACGTGAGCGTGTTGCCTTCCGCGAACACGTTGCCGCCGTCGAAGACGACGTCGCCGGCGCCGTTCGTGACGAGAGACGTGATCGCCTGATTCGCACCCGCGCCACCGATGTCTCCGGTGAATGTGATGCTGCCACCAGTCCCGACGCTGAGCTGCACCGCTGACGTCGTGCCTCCGGCCCCGTCGTCGAGGATTCCCGTGACGGTCACGGCATTGGTTCCCACGGAAAGCGTGGTGTTGGCAGAAACGAGCAAGTCGCCGAAGTCCGTGTTGTTCGCGACCGTCACCGTCCCACCGGCCAACTGCGTCGTCTGGCCGGAAAGGTCGCCGCCGCCGGTCAATTGCGTACCCGCGAGGTCGACCTGACCCGTGTTCGCGGGTTTGAAGGCCCTCGCGATGCTGCCGCCGGAAATCACGAGGTCGTAGGTGCCCGCGTTGGCGGTGAACGTGCCGCCGACCGCAACGTCATTGAAGCTGATGGTGGCGCCCGCATCGCCCGTGACCGTGACATCGGACGCGTCGCTGACGCCGCTGTCGGTGAAGGCACTGCCCGAAACGAGCGTGAACATACCGATCTGCGCAAAGCCTGCGAGCGAGACTTCTGCGGTGCCCGGATCGATCGAAAGATCGTCGTCGCTATCCGTACCGGTGATGACGTCGGTGACGGTGATGTTGCCGTCGGTGGTGCCGTCGCTGACAAAAGAAGCCAGGCCATCACCATCCAGGCCGACCGGGCCCGTGAGGGTGATCGCGCCACCCTCGGTGGTCTGCAGCGTGACGGCAGTGCCGTTCAGATCGATGTCGTCCGCCGTCACTGCAATGTCGCCCGTCGTGGCAACGTCCGTGAGATCGGCAAGCGAAGCCGAGACCACGGTGAGCGTGGCAAGATCAGTGGTGCCGCCGACGGCGCCGGCGAACGAAACTGCGCCCGTGCCAGCCGTCACACCCAGCGCGAAGGCGCCGTCGACCGTATTCGCAAAGGAAACGTCGCCGCCGCCCGCGCCAGTGGTGAGCGCCACATCGCCGGTGAGGGTGGCAACGTCATTGAAGTCGATCGCGCCACCGTCGGAGGTCGTCACGTCACCGGCCGTCGAGATCCCCGCCGTACCGGACAGCGCTACGTCGCCCGCGGCAGTGATGTCCCCGCCGGCCGTGATCGTCAGGGCGTTGGTGAAGGCATCGAAGGCAACGCCGCCGCCGGTGTTGCCGACAGTGCCGTTGACGGCAACCGTTGCGCCCTTGACCACGAGATCGAAGTCACTGGTCAGGGCGAGACCGGCTGCCAGCACCGTCGCGCTGCTTGTAGTGAGGTCGCCAATCTGGACGGTCGTTGCGGACAGGTTGTTCAGCTCGGCCGCGCTGAGCTCCAGCGTGTTCGCGATCAGGTTGGTGTCGTCGGCGACGCCGATGGAGATGGCGTCGGATCCGTTGTTGGACACGAGCGTGGTCGTGCTGCCTGAAACCGCGTCGGCGATGCTCATGTTGTCGGCCGTGAAGTCGACGGTCCCCGTACCGGCAGATACCGGCTGATTCACAGTGATACCGGCGTCGTCGCCGCCTGCGACGACCGAGACATTGCCGTTGTTAGTAGTGATGCCCGACAGCGCAGACACGCTGGTGATGTCAACGTCGTCGACGTCCGTGAATGCGAAGGCATCACCGTCGCCGGAGACAGAGGCGCTCAGTGCGTCGACGTCGGATGCGACCGTGCCGAGCTGAACGGGCCCGCCGCTCTGAATCTCGAGTGCACCCCCGTCGAAGGAAATGGAGCCGATTCCGCCCGCGTCGTCGACGCCGGCCGCCGTCAGCAAGCGCAGGATACCGACGTTCGTAGGCGCGAGATCGGCGAGCGAGACGCTGATCGATCCAGACGTGGCGGCATTGCCGACGTCGAGCTGCGACGCCGTGATCTGATTGAGTTCGACCTGCGAGATCTCGAGGGTGTTCGCTTCGGCATCGGTCGCGGAACCCAGATCGATCGCGTCACCCGCACTCGCGGTGCTCAGCGAAACAGTGCCCGTGTCCGCGCCGACCGCAGCGCCGAGCATCATGCGATCTGCCGTGAGCGAGATACCCGCCGTTCCCGTGCCGGCGTCGACCGCTTCGTTGAGCGTGAGCGTGTTGCCGTCGCCTGCCGCGGTCACATCGATCGCGCCGTTGTTCGTTGCGATCCCGGACGTGCCATTGACGGAGCCGACCAGGAGTCCACCGCTCGCGTCGTTGAACGTGAATGCCTGGTCCGCGTCCGCGACCGCCGTTGCAAGCGTCGCAACCGCATTGCCCCCGGTGAGCGAAACCGCCTCATCCACGTCGACCCGAAGCGCCCCGACCGAAATGGACCCGGCGCCAGCGTTGTCCGTCACGCCCCCGTCCGAAACGAGTGCGAGCGTCGAAGCAAGGGCGGGAGAAATGGCACTGACGATTGTTATCGAGCCTGCGTTGGTCGCGCCGATCTGAAGCGTGGAGGCCGTGACGAGATCGAGCTCGGCGTCGGAAAGCTCTAGCGTGTTCGCGATCGTGTCGCCGGCCGCACCGAGCGCGATCTCGGTTCCAGCGATAGCTGGCAGGAGTGCTGCTTCGCCCGTACCTGCGTCGATCGACGCATTTATGCTCATCTCTTCCGCAGACACCGTGGTGTTGCCGCCGCCGGTGCTAATTGCCTCATCGACGGTGAGCACGCCGCTGAAGGAATTCAGGGCGATCGACCCATTGCTCGTGGTGACACCAGACACGCCATCGACCGTGCCGATAACTAAACCGTCGGTGTCCTCGAATACCAGCTGCTCGGTGGGTGTAGTGACCGACGCAGCAAGATTGTCTACGTCATTGCTGCCCGTGAAGAAGATCTCATCGTCGGCGTCAATACGAAGCTCAGAGACCGACAACGTATCGGTGGAGCTTGCATTTCGCGCACCCGCGTCGGATCGCAGAATAAGCGTATTCGCAGTGGTGACAGAGACCGGCGCGGAAACCGTGATCTGTCCTGCATCCGTCGCGCCGATGCGGAGTGTTGTAGCGGTGACGAGATCGAGCTCTGCGTCCGACAATTCGAGGGTATCGGCAGTGCCGTCCCCAACCGCGCCAAGATTGATCGCGTCCGCACTCTGATCGGAGCCGAGCGAAACCACACCCGTCCCGGCGTTCACGCTCGCAGCGATCGAGATGTCGTCGGCGAACAAGTCGATTGCCGACGATCCCGTGCTGTTCGACAGCGCCCCCGCAATGCTCAGCAGGTTCTCATCGCCCCCTGCGGTGAGTTCGATCGCACCGTCGTCCGTGGTGACGGCATCGACGGAGAGCCCGCCGGCTCCCGAGGTCATGATCGTGACCGCGCCGCCGACCCCACCGCTCGTATCGATGCTCGCGGCGTCGGCGATCGCGCCGCCCGTCGTGCTGTCGAAGGAGGTCGCGCCGGTGGCCGTGAACGCACCGCCCCCGGTCGTTACGTCACCGCCGAGCTCGATCGCGCCGGTCACATCATTCAGATCGACGGTTCCGCCACCCGTGGTCAGCGTGCCGCCTGCGACGGAGTCGACGCCGCTGCCGCCTAGCAGGATGTTGCCGGCCCCGGTTGCCGCGCTCGTGTCGATTGCCGCATTGAGGTCAATCTGCAGTGCCGTGATGTCGACGGAACCCGTACCACTCGACGTCGTCGTGATCGCGCCATCGATCGTCGTCGTACCCGTTCCCGCCGTCTGCGTGAACGACGCCGCATCCAACGTCGAGTCGATACCAACGTTGCCGGCCGACACGATCTGAACGTCGCCCAATGACGTCGCGCCGACCGTTGCATCAAAGTTGATCGCACCCGCACCTGCTGTGAGCGTCAGTGTCTCGGTATTCGCCGTCGTACCCGTCAGCGTCGACAGGAAGTCGATCTGGCCGTCCGCGCTGTCCAGCGCAACGTTGCCCGTCAGCGCCGTCGCGTCGTCGAACGTGATCGCGTCCGCGGTCGTCGTGACGTTACCCGCCGTCGCGATGCCCGAATCACCGAACAGGCTCACTGCACCGTCGGCGCCGATATCACCGTCCGCTGCAATCGTCAGCGCACCCGTTCCAGCTTCCAGGCTCACCGTGCCGTCAGCCGACGTCGTGATCGCCTGATTCACTGTCACGCCCGTCGCAGTGATGTCGACGTTGCCGGCCGCTGTGATAGTTCCGTTGACAAGACCAACACCTGCGGACCGAAGCGCGAGACTCATGAGGACATTGGTTCCGACCAGCTCAGTCGCAGAGTCCTCGTCGATGGAAACCGAGCCTGTTGAATTCACCGTCAGCGAGCCGAAGTTCATCGCATCGCTCGCCTGATCGCCTACCGCGATCGACGTGCCGTTCAGGTCTGCGTTACTCGAAACCGTCAGCGACGCTGAAGCGGCATTGGTGATGCCCGCCGTCGAATCCAGGTCAAGACTGTCAGCCGTGCTCGTTCCCGAAAGAACCGTCGCCGAATCCTCGGCGATCACCACCGCGCCCGCAGAGTTCAGCGTCAGCGACCCGAAGTTGATTGCGTCGCTCGCCTGGTTGCCGAGCGTGATGCTCGAACCGGTCAGGTCCGCGTTGCCCGCGACCGCCACATCGACGCCATTCGCATTGGTGACGGTCCCAGCGGCATTGATTGTCAACGCGCCAACCGAGCTCGTTCCTTCAACGAGGCTGACAGCGCCGATCGCGTTGAGCGTGAGCGCGCCCGTGCCGGTTACGACTTCGCCGAGCGTGATGGCCCCGCTAGTGTCACCCGACTGACCAGCATTCAGGACGAGGTTGCCGTTGCCTGTATCGATGCGAGACCCAGTGTTGAACGAGATATCCCCGAGGCCCGCGCCATCTCCATCGCCGTTGCCGGCAGAAAGCGTCAGCGTGTTGGTATCGGACAGCGTGAGATCGACATCCGCCGCGTTACCAGCCTGTGTGCCGACCGTGATCTGGTTGGTCGCCTCGAGCGTGATGTTGGTGTCGCCGAGCCCCTGCAGGGCACCGACCGACACCTCGTTGTTCACGGCGTTGCTGTCAGCGAACACGATCGAGTTGCTAGAAATGGTGCTGTCGAGATCGCCAGCGACACCGCCGGTCACATCGGCGTCGTTGACGATATAGATGTCCGTAGGGTCGATGAGCAGCGTGCCGGTCTCACCGTTCGCCGCCGAGGTATCGACCTCGCCGCGGATATCGAAGCTGTCGCGCGTTGAGAGCTCGACGAAACCACCGTCGCCAGCTTCCGCACCGCCCTGCGCGCTGATGCGGCCGAGGTAGCGGATCTCGGTGTTGCCCCAGACGACGACCTGACCACCGTCGCCGCGCTCGGTGGCGTCGGCGGCGATCTCGGCATCGGCGCCGACGAAGGTGCGCTCGGCGCGCGGAACATCGCCCTCGCCGCGGAAGTCCCCGCCGACGAGCACTTCACCGCCGCCTTCGGTACCGGATACGTCGATGGTGCCGTCCGTGACCGCCACGCGGTCACCGAGCACCTGAACACTGCCGCCTGCGCCTGCATCATTCGTGGCATACAGCTCGCCGGACGTGAACGTGTCGCCCGTCGACATGAGGACGATCTCGCCGTTCACCTCCTGCGCCGTGTTCGCGCGAAGGATGCCCTCGTTGTTGATGGCGCGGTCGAACAGATCCTGGGCGGCATCGGCCGTGAGGAAGATCTGGCCACCGTTCGCTTCGATGGTGCCGGTGTTGAGCACGGCAGCTTCGCCACCGAGCGTGCCGAGCGCGCTCTGCGTGACCTCGACGCCGATGAGGCCGTCGTTGTCGAAGGTGACGACTGCCTCGGAACCCGAGGCGAGATTGACGCGGCCGAGATCCGCAACGATCAGACCCTCGTTGACCACCTCGTCACCGAGTAGCGTTACGCTGCCTCCGGAGGCGGCCTGAATGACACCGCGATTGATGATGCGGCCCGCGGAATCCGCGCTGAATTCGAGCTCGAGCGCACCGGACATGAACTTGTCGACGTCCACACCGAGCGTCGAGGCGAGGAGCGCTGCGGTGTCGACGCGGGAGTTCTCGCCGAAGACGACGCCGCGCGGGTTGATGAGTACGACCTGACCATTGGCGGTCAGGGTGCCGAAGATCGTGGTGGCGGATTCGCCGGTGATGTTGCCAAGAAACACGGCCGTCTGGCCGGGCTGCATGATGTTGACGGCTTCGTTCGCGCCGATGTCGAAGCTGGTGAAGTCGGCGACCATGCGCTGGGTCGCCTGGTCGATCTGCATCGTGGTCGAGGAGGTCTGCGTGATGGTGCCTTCACCACCCGTGACCGTTCCGTTCTGCGGCAGTGCCAGGCCCGGTGTCGACGCCGACAGATAGGACAGCAGCCACACCCCGACGATCGTTCGCCCCGAATTGGGCGAGCGCCGGGTGAAGAAATCCCTGAAGCCGTTGCTCATGGTCCTCGCCTGTTACCGCTGAGCCCGACCGCCCCAGAAGGGCCAGTCGTTCTGATCGATCGCGACCGTGAAGTCCGCATAGATCCGGTCTTCATCCTCGATGACAGTCTCGAAGAGTTCGTCGCCAAAGCGAGACGTCGAGGGCCTCGCCCAGGTGACCGACCCGCGCATGTCGAAGTCACCCCGCTCGTCCTTGAAGAGGTTGTACTCGATACCAACGCCGAAACCGGTGAACTCGAACCAGGTGTCGTCTTCAGTCGACGCGTCTATGCGGAAGGCCTTTGTGACGCCGTAGCCGTAGTCATAAAAGATGAACGGCCGAAAGGTTTCGGAAAACGTCTGGTTGAAGTAGTCCGGCAGGTCGAAATCCCAGGAATCGGGAATGTTTGTGTAGAAGTTGATGTTCGCAACCACACCCTTGTCGACGGAGATGTCGTCGACGACGAGATTACGAACACCGTCCGCGCCACCAAGATTGAACCGGTTCACCGCCGGGAGCAGTTGCTCCGTGTACTGCGCATTCAGATTGATGAGCAGTGAGTGACGTGTAGTGGCGTTGAAAACGGGCCAGTCGATGTCAAGCAGCTTGAACAGGCGCAGCCGCTGCTGCAGCACTACGAAGTCCTGATCCTGACCGGGGAAGACCTCGCCCGTCGCGGCATCAATCGTGCCCTCGCGACGGCCATCCGTGATCGAACCGATGCGCAGCGTCGTCGAGCCGTCGATGACGGCGCGCCAACTTTCCACCAGCGTGTCGTAATTCAGAGTCGTACCGAAGTCGACGATCTTCTGTGTGCGATCCAGCCCCCCACCAGCCGGTCCCGGCAGGGTCAGCTCGGCGTCCTTGTAGGAGGCAAACACGGTCTGGTTCAGGTTCTGGTCTCTCGCTCGCCTCCAGTACGTTCCGATCGCGACATCATAGTTCGTCGTGTCGCCGATGATGTCCTGCGCCCCAGCAATGGTGAACTCGTTCTTGCTGATGGCGCCTTGCACAAAGCTGCGCAAGCCTGGCAGCGGACGGTAGTAGGAAGCGTTGAGGAGCGTGACCTCGTTTGGTCCCTCCGATCGCAGTGCAGTGAGCGTGAGTTCGTCTCCGTTGCCCGACACATCGTGCACCGTTCCCGTAATCAACCCCCGCGTTCGCCCGGTGATCTTGGTCCCGTGATTGTCAATGCGCTCAGAAATACTCCAGCGTTTCTCGCTCACGGTGTCGAGGCGGATCTGCGTTTCACCGGGCGATGCGCCGGGAACGAAAACACCGGTGATATCCACGCCTGAAAGGTCGTTCACGAGGCGAAGGCGTTCATCGATCTCGTCGAGGAGCACCGGCTTGCCCTCGACATCGGCAAACGCCTGCTCAAGAGGCTCTGCCGCGACGACTTCATTGCCCGCTACGCGCGCCTCGCCGAGCTCACCCGGAAACACCCGCAGGCGCACGACGCCATCGCGCACGGTCTGCGGCGGAACCACGACCTGAGCCAGGATAAGCCCAGTGGAACGGATGCTGTCCTCGACTCGCTGCGCAACCTCGCCGAGGTTGAAGACGTTGATACCGCGGCGACTTTCGAAGTCGTCAAGCAGCTCGTCGAGCTCGTCCGCGAGCGCAAGCTTCACGAAGTCCAGGTCTCCGCCCTCCTGCTCCGTTCGCTCAAGCCGCCGTTTGAACTGGCTCAGATAGCGCGCGACCTGCAGAAGCTCTTCGTCGGAGTAGCCCTGATCCGCAATCTCTTGTTCGTTGGCCTGTCGCGAAAGCTCCTGCCGGGCGACAGCGTCCAGCTGGTCCATGCTGAGGCCAATTTCAGGGCGGTCTGCGATCCCCTCGATGACCACGCGCTCGACCTCGAAGAAGGGTCCGGCCGTGGGCAGCGTCGGGCGCTTGATCACGTCGGGAATGGCAAAGCTCGAAGGGCGCTCGGTGTCGATGGCAGATGCGCGCGTGTCTCGAAGATCCGGGACGTTCTCGGCCGAGGCCCCAAGGGCAGAAGGCGTGACAGTCATCGAGGCCAGCGCGAGCATCAGTGCCAGTCCAGCGCCAGCGCGGGTCGTTCGGTGGATCTGCTGCACGCTAGTCATCCCGTTCGTGGGCCGCATTGCCGCATCGACGAACGAGCAAGCCGAGGGAACGTATCCAGGACGCACGCCTTCGCCCGCGGTCGGACAGCTTCCGCGAGCCTTCGATGAAAACGACACCCTGCCTGGCCCTGCGGCACCTTGATGGCGCGCCGGCCTGGTCCCCGGCTCCCCGTCGCCGATGAAGGTGCTGACGATAGCAAGGTGCCGCTATCGCGGAAAGCGACGCGGCGTAGGGATTCAACGCCCGGCGGCGACGTTGAAATACTACAAGATGCTAATTTCTTAGGCTTTTATCTGATCCGAGCGATCTCCGCAGCGCCAAGATCGATACGATCGATCTGACGTAGAACCCGGAACCCCTTGGCCGCATCTGGGGCGCCCGCATCGGGTCTCTCGGTCGCTACCGTGCAGGCTGCAATCGGGTCCGTGTGTCGCCCGCCAACAAGTTCCACGTCGCTTCCGTTCTCAACGAGCGTGACCCATTCCTCCACGTTGCCGACGTGGTTCACGAGGCCCCAGGCGTTCGGCGCGCCCTGCCCTACATTTACAAGTGAGTCCCCACGAATCACGCCGCGAACGTTGGAATAGCAGTTTCTGTTGGGGTCAAGCCGATCGCCAGCCGCCGATGCTGCATGACGCCACTCACCCTTGGTGGGCAACCGGTAGGTGCGACCCGTCTGCCGCGAGAGCCAGCCCGCATAAGCCCGCGCGTCATCGAGACTCACGCCGGTTGCTGGCAGCCGCGGCGAACCCGAGAGCGTTTCACGGCGCGTGGCCTGCGCGAACGCGTTAAATTCCGCGATTGAGACTTCATATTTCCCTATCGCGAAGTTCGCTTCGGCGCCTTCGCCGTCGATAATGACTACGGGCGGCGCTGCGCCGCCAGTCCAGGTGTCGCGGCAGAACGCGTTTCTGCCCGCGCCGACGTAACCAAGCGCACCACAGGGGTCCGGCCGCTCGATCTGCCGAATCGGGGCATGGTCGACGGTAGCAAGAAGAAGGTCCTTGCTCCTCAGGATCGAATCCGAATCCTTCTCGAGCTTCGCCACCATGCAATCCGTCAGATAGCGCAGCGCTTGGCGCCTCTCACTCTCCGTCAGCTGGGGGAAGTCATCGAGCGCCGCGCGCACGCGGTTCGGCTGATTGCACTGCCGGCTGAACACCGCAAAGACACCTGGAAACTCAACGCCCCCAACGGGATCGCCGTTGTCATCGCGGAGAATCTCCTCGGTTTCTTCCTCCCGCTTGAAGGGTTGTGCTTCCGTAAACCCGAACTCCTCGAACGTGTATGAAAGTTCGACAAAACCACCGTCGCGACGCGCAGCAGCAACCTGATCTCTTTCCGCTTGCTTGGCCTGTTCGTCGCGAAAGTTCTCGATCGAACGCGCATAGTTCGTCTGGTACTGGCTAGCCAACGACTGCGCGCTTGTTATCGGCGCCCCCCACGAATCATGCAGCTCACGCGCCCGAACACGCGCCGCTTCAATGTCCTCGGGGCGCGTTGGGAAGTAGCTCATCGCCCGGGCCAACACCGACGGTCCCCGCAGCGCATCCTCGTTGTTGGAGTCCATGCCTGCGGCGCGAATACGCGCCTGCACGGATGCAAGCGTGGCCTGCTCACTTGGATCGACGACCCAGAACCCACCTTCTTCCAACAGTTTCTTCGTCGCCTCGTTGCTCGGATCAGGGTCGACGTCAGCAAGATAGGTCTCGCCCTGACGAACCTTGGGCCGCAGACGAGTTGGGCGCTCGCTGGGCAACCGGCGGTCGAACTCCTGCAGGTAGACAGTCAAAGCCCGATCCCGCGCCGCAGCGATACGCTCATCATCTTCCGCGATGGTGTACGAGATCGCGAGTTCGTCGAGCGCAAGCTTGAACGCCTCATAGGAAAGGCGGTCTTGCCATGCAGTGTCGCCAGCAGCCACGTTTGCCTCGACTGCCCGATCGTTCTCGTACCGGAATGGCCCGGCCGTCAGCTTCCAAACACCTCCCGCGCGCGCAGGCGCTCTCACAGCCACCGAAATGGTCTCGCCACTCCGCTTGAAAATCCGATCCTGTTCAGCCAACGCAGCCGCTTCCGACGGAAAGGGTGTGTCGATCACGATGGTCGGAGCCGCGACGTCTTCCCACGCACTGATATTCCTGCGGATCACGCCCTCCCAAGCGACAAATTCATCGTTGGTGGTGAATGCAGCACTTTCCAGTTCATCGAGCACGGTTGCGCGCGGGACGTCGATCTGTGACTCCAGAGCCACCCAGTCCTGGTTCGGATCCGCCGTCGGATCGGCCGGCGCAATGACGCCCGTGACGTAGAGCAGGCCCACGCCCACCACCATGGTTGCCGCCGTTGCCGCCACGGCAAGGAAAGTTTTGGTGCCGGTGTAGAAGAATTCGTCGAGGAACGTCTGCGCATCAGGCGTGCGGTCCTCACGCTTGAACTCAAGCGCGCGTCGGATAGCTTTCCACTCGCGCGTAGTGACGCCGTCGGGGCGCTCCGGAACGATGCCCTGGGCAGCAGCCACGGGCGCCTTCTGACGATTGAAGGGGTGCTTACCCGTGATGCATTGGTAGGCCACGATGCCCAGGGCGTAGACGTCGTCCTGCGGCGCAGGATCACGCCCCTCGAACATCTCTACCGCAGCGTAAGCGGGCGTCAGGGCGCCCAGCTTGCCCGCATCGAATAGGGTGCCGTCTTCGCCGTCGTCGTCGCCCATAGCGTCGACGTCGACGGGCCCCTCGTTCTTGATCACGTCGTCCGACTGGCCCGTCGCCGCCCGCGCGATGCCGAAATCGAAGACCTTCGCAGCGCCATCATCGGTGTAGAAGATGTTGCCGGGCTTGAAGTCGGAGTGTACGAGCGCGGGCGTTTGCGTATGCGCGTAGGCAAGCGCGGCCGCGATGTCACGAATGACATTCCGCGCCTGCTCGGGCCCCATGCCCTCGCGGTTCTTCTTCAGATAGGAATCGAGCGGCGAACCCTCGAGCAACTCCATGACCATGTAGGCCGTGTCGCCGTCGCGATCGAAGTCGTAAACAGCGGCGATATTCGGGTGTGTCAGGCGCTGTGACCTCGACGACTCTCTCTGAAGCGCCAGGAAAGAGTCTTCATGCTCTGCAAACGCCTCATTCAAAACCTTGACCGCCACGTAGGGATTACGGTCACGCGCTTCTTTCTTCACCAGGTCGACGGCCTTGAAGACGCCCCCCATACCGCCCGCACCAAGCTTGTCTTCAAGCGTGAAGCGTCCCTTCAGGACCGTACCCGGACCCACCGTCGTCGGACCCCGAGAGGCCCGCGGCGGTACAGACCGCGAACTCGCAGGCACCGTCGAATCGCGGTCGCTGACGCTTAACCCAGTGGCCGCACGCGCAGGCGGCGCTCCAGTTGCCTGAATGGTCGGGTCGTCATCAGCGATCAGTGGGCGGGTCGCTGGAACCGTAGCGTCGTCGTCGTCCAGCGCGTCGTTGAAGGCCTGAACTGTTGCATCGTCGTCGCTGAAGTCTGCGGCTGCTACCGTGATGTCATCATCGGACGGCAAGTTAGCCGCACGCATGCGGGTGGCGTCTGACTGCGTTTCAGCGGGAACGTTCCGCATGTAAGTGGCGTCGTCAGTCGGCCCGGGGCCGTCGCGAAACGCCTGCACGGTAGCGTCGTCGTCGTCCACCTGATTGTCATCGAGACGGTTCTGCAGTCGCGGTGCGTTCTCGGCCGGACCGAGCGATGCTCTGCCCACGGACGGCATGGTCCGGGTGATCGAATTGACCTCCGTCGCATCTTCATCGCCCCGTAGCTCGGTGCGATCTTCGTTCGCCTGCTCATTGCCCGGACGGACGGTGGTGTGGCGGAAATCCTCATCTTGCCTGCTGTCCGCATCACCGCGGACCATCGTTGCATCGACGCCCGCCTCATCCAGCTGGACGCTTGGACGCTCCGTGGTCTCCGCGAGCTCCCGAACCCCTGTGCCGCCTCGAAATTCGGTCGGTGCATCGTCCTCGGCGCCGTCGTCCGCAGGGCCTTTGCCTCGCATCAAGGCGGCTTCGCCGTCGCCGTCGCCGTCGCCGTGCCGGCGATCGCTCTTCTCAACGAGGATATCGACCGCCCCGGAATCAGAAGTTTCGACCGGCCCGACCGTCGGTAGGATCTGCGTTCTCTCAAGCCGAGGCCTTGAGCCACCTCTGGGCTCGTCGTCGTTCAGCGCAGGCGTCTCGCGCAGCTGCGTCTTTTCCTCGTCGTCGGCGCCATCGGTTCCGCGCAGTTGCGTCGCGTCCTCTGCGTCAGAGGCATCGGTTCCACGCAGTTCCGTCGCGTCCTCTTCATCCGCTCCGGGGCTCGACTTGCGATCGTCGTCGTTCATGCCACTTCCTCGGAACGTTTGGTCCGATCATCCGTTAGTGGAAGCATAGCAATCTGCAGCGCGCATGGGTCGACGGCGCTCCGGAGGTTGGCGAGGGCTAGGGCCGCCATGCTCAAATCGACGGCCGCGGAAGGAGAGACGAATGGAAGCGCTGGAATACCCCTGGCCGGACGCTCCGGCACCCGGTGAGACCATGGCACTCGCGCCGGGCGTGCACTGGCTGCGCATGCCCATGCCCGGCTCCCTGAACCATATCAATCTGTACCTGCTCGAGGGCGCAGGGGGCTGGACGATCGTCGATACGGGCCTCGGAGACGACGCGACCCGATCACACTGGGAGCGCCTCTTCGCAGGCGTCCTCTACAGCGCCCCCATCGAGCGAATCATCGTCACACACATGCACCCCGATCATGTCGGACAAGCCGGCTGGCTTTCAGAGCGATCACGCGCCCCGCTGTACATGACGCGCGCGGAGTACTACCAGGCGCGCACCTTTGCGGGCTCGGCGCCGACCTCGAGCAACTGGGAATCAGAAGAATTCTATCGCGCAGCCGGCCTTACGGAAGAAGAGCTTCAGGCGCTGCAGGTGCGCATGTCCTCGAGCGGAGGCTACGGGTCGATGGTCACGCCCATGCCGATGAGCTACAGGCGCCTGCGCGAGGGAGACACGCTCACCCTCGCCGGCCACGACTGGCGCGTGGTAATCGGTTCTGGACACTCCCCGGAACACGCATGCCTGTATTGTCGCGCGCTCGGCATCCTTATCGCGGGCGATCAGATACTCCCGATCATCACGTCCAACGTTTCGGTTCATCCGAACGAGCCGGAAGCAAATCCGCTCAAGGACTGGATGGAGTCGCACGATCGACTCCTCGCACTGCCTGACGAGACGCTCGTACTCCCGGCACACAACCTACCGTTCCGAGGCCTGCGCAAGCGGCTCCGCGCGCTGATCGCGCACCACGAGGATCGTATGCTCGCGCTGGAGGAGCACTGCGAAACACCGTCGTCGGCGCGCGATCTGCTGCCGGTCCTGTTCCGTCGCAAGCTCGATGAGCGGCAACTCACAATGGCGCTCGGCGAAGGCATCGCACACTTGCACCTGCTCATGCACCGCGATCGGATCGAACGAACAACGGACGCTGGCGGCGTGTGGCGTTTCAGATCGATCGACCCCGATCTCGCGCGGCGTCGACGAACGGAACACGACGCCCCAGGCGAGGCGCCGATGCAGGTCTGAGCCGAAGCCTTCAGGCCGTACAGCTAGGCGTCGACCTCGAAGCGATAGGCACCTCCATCGCGCCGCACCAACCCTGCCGTCGGGGTCGCGAAGTGAGTGCCAATCACGAGTACGGGGGCATCGGCGAGCTCTGCGAGCGTATCCTCCCGCGTCTTCCGCGCAGCGGTCGGATTCCAGTCCGCGCTGCTGCCCCAGTCGAGGCGCGCCATTTGACACGGGTGATGCACGAAGTCTCCCGTGATGAGCGCGCGCTCCCCTTCAGACTCGATCACCACGCTGACATGCCCGGGCGTATGCCCTGGTGTGGGCTGCAGGCGAACCTCGTCGCAGAGCACGGCTTCGTCACCGACGAGCACGGCGAGCCCCGCGTCAACTACAGGGCGAACGGAATCGTCTATGACGGGGCCATAGCCATCGTCGCCTGCCTCGTTCCAGTGGGCCCACTCCCGTTCAGAGAACAGATAGCGCGCATGCGGGAAGGTCGGCACCCATTGGCCGTCGACGAGCCGCGTGTTCCATCCGACGTGATCTACATGCAGATGCGTACAGAGCACGGTGTCGATGCTCCCTACCGGGTACCCCGCCGCTTCGAGGTCTTCCAGGAAGCGCGTCTGCAAATGACTCCACGCCGGCACGGAGCGTTCCTTGTCGTTGCCAATACACGTGTCCACGAGAATCCGGCGACTACCAGTATCTACGACAAGGGCGTGCACGCTCATGCGCAGGCGCCCTTGGTCGTCCATGAAGTGCGGCGCCAGCCAGTCAATCTCGCGACAGGCTTCAGGTGTCGCGTCAGGCAGGATGAACTTCGATCCGCCGACCGACTCGAGCTCCACGATCCGCGTCACCTTCACTTTGCCGATTTGCCACTGATTCATGCGTATCTCCTCCCGGTCATCTCCAGCAAGCTCAGCACAGGCCGATGGTCGAGGCGAGCCCGGCGTGCGGAGAGGCAATTGCCCGCTTATACGTGCGGCGCATACCCTGTTCCCTACTCGGATGCAGCTGGCAGCGATCCGCCCGGATCGATGGACTGAGACACATGGATAAAGTGAAAGATCTGCTCGTGGTCATGGACCGGCCAAAGCAGCGCCAGCTAGCGCTGCAAAGAGGCATCGCGCTCGCCAAGCAGCTTGGCGCACGTCTGCACCTCGCAGCATTCGTGCACCACGACATGTATGACCAAAAGGACGTCTTCGAGACTTCACAGCGACGAGCCGTGCGCGATGCCCTGGAGGCCGAGCGCTCAGAGTGGCTTGCGGACCGCGTGCGCGCCGCCAAGGTGGATGCGGCAGACGTCACCACCGAGGTCGTTTGGGAGAAGCATCTCCACGAATGGGTAGCGCAAGCGTGTGCCGCAAAGCGCTTCGACCTCGTACTCAAATCTGCACACAATTCGAAGACGCTGGTGCACACGCCTACCGACTGGCATCTGCTGCGCGACTGCCCCGCCCCGGTGCTTATTGCAACCACCAGCAAATGGCCGGCGCAGGCGCGCGTTCTCGCAGCCGTGGATCCAACTCGGAAGGACCGGGCACACAAACGCCTGAATCGGCAGGTTATACAGAGCGCGCTCGCCTTTGCCGCGACGCACGACGCGGAGGTTCACCTGGGCTGGAGCGTCCAGGCTCCGGAGATTCTCGCCGACCTCGACATCCTCGACCCTGACAGATATCGGTCGCAACTCGTCGAAACCATGCGTCCACGCCTCGAGGAATTGGCCGAAACGTTCCGTATTCCCAACCAGCGCATCCACACCCCGAACGGAAAGCCGGGCGTCGCGCTCTGCGGTCTGGCGGCGAAGCTTCAGGCGGAACTCATCGTGATCGGCACGACTGCACGATCGGGCGTATCCGCGATGCTCGTTGGCAACACGGCCGAGAAGGTGCTCGAGTCCGCTCGCTGCGACATCCTCACCATCAAGCCCTGATCGGATGCACGCTCGCCCCGAAGTTTTGCTGTTCGATCTGGGGCGCGTACTGATCGACATCGACTTTGACCGCTGCTTTGCCGCATGGGCTCACGCGGCCGGAATGCGGCCGGAGGCGGTGCGTGATCGCTTCGTCATTGATGAACGCTTTCAGGACCACGAGCGCGGCAAGTTGTCCTGCGAGGCGTTCTTCGCCGGCGTGTCCGAATCACTCGGCCTCGGCCTCGCCCCGGAAACGATCCGGCGCGGCTGGAATGCGATCTTCGGACCCGAAGTGGATGGCATACGCGCGCGCCTCTTCCGTCTTCGGGACAGCTACCGGCTCTATGCGCTCTCGAACACCAACGTGGCACATGCGGAACACTTCCAACGCCAACTGCCCGAGATGCTCGACACGCTGCACGGTCAGTTCCTTTCACACGAACTCGGGCTCCGCTAGCCGGATGCGGCAATCTATGCACACGTTGTTGAGGCAGTAGGCGTCGCGCCGGAGGCAATCCTGTTCCTCGATGATTCGCCCAGAAACCTCCGTGGCGCCGAACGGATCGGCATGCGCACGCAGCTCGTCCGCGACCCGCGCCATACCTGCGAGCTGCTTGATGCGATAAGCTGACACATACATGTGTCACTCAAGCGCTTCACGCGCTTCTGTCATGACGGATTCATTCATGGAAGACAGCGCCCACGTCCACCGCGTCGTTTCTGACGAGCGCGACGAGTTGATCGTCGTCGACGCCGCAGACAACGCCATCGGCACCCTTTCGAAGGCGGCATGCCACGACGGCGACGGCATCCTTCACCGCGCGTTTTCGCTCTTCGTTTTCGACGAGGAGGATCGTTTGCTACTGCAGCGGCGAGCCCCGGGCAAGCGGCTGTGGCCGGGTTACTGGTCAAACAGCTGCTGTAGCCACCCGCGATCAGGGGAGTCCATGACGCGGGCCATCAGCCGTCGCCTGCACGAAGAGCTGGGCCTCGCCTGCTCGCTCGCAAGGGTATTCAGCTTCACGTATCAGGCGCGCTTCGGTGACGCCGGCTCCGAGCATGAACACTGCACCGTGTTCATCGGACGCAGCAGCGAAGACCCATCCGTGAATGCCAATGAGATCGACGCCTGGCGCTGGATCGAAGGCGATGCGCTGGACGAAGAGCTGTCGAAAGATACCCAGAACACTCGGTTCACGCCCTGGTTCAAGATCGAGTGGGCCCGCCTACGCGGCGAATTCTCGGATGCGGTCGCCGCGCTCTGAGTCTGTTGACGGACCACCCGCCCATGGCATGCAGGCCCAGCTGCGGCGCCTGCTGCATCGCGCCGTCCATTCGAGATCCGTTCTTCGGCATGCCGAACGGAAAACCCGCTGGCGTACGCTGTGTCCATCTTGAAATGAATGCCCGCTGCGCGCTTTGGGGACGGCCCGAACGACCGCAGCTCTGCGCGAACTTCACCGCCGAGCCCGACATGTGCGGGAAGGATCGAGCAGATGCACTCCAGCGCCTGACGATTCTGGAGAAATCGACGAAACCCTAGGCCGCGAAGCCCGCCGCAAGGTCTGCAAGCCGATCCAGGCGCGGTACCACTTTGTCCGCTGACTCCGGCGGCACAGTGAATATGATCCGTTCGAAACCAAGCGCGAGGAGCGCCTCGACGCGCTCTGCGCTGCCCCGCACGCCGAAGACGGACAGATCCATCGCAGCGAAGTCGCGTCCCGTCCGCCCGCACGCCTCTCGCAGCAGTCGAATACCATCCGCAAGCACTTCGTCGTTTCGGCCATCGATCGGCATCCATCCGTCGCCATACTCTGCAATCCGGTCGAAGACGTACTTGGAAGATGCGCCCACCAGCACAGGGGGGCCCTCAGGGCGAGCCGGTTTTGGCCAGGACCAGATCGGATCGAAATCTACGAACTCCCCGTGAAACTCGGCCTCGTCCTCGCGCCAGATCGTCTTCATGGCGAGCACGCGTTCACGCAGGAGCTTCCATCGTTCAGAAAACACCGTGCCATGGTGCTCCATCTCTTCGCGATTCCATCCCGCGCCCACGCCGAGCAAGAGCCGCCCGCCGGACAGCTTATCGAGCGTTGCAGCCTGCTTGGCCATCAGGATGGGATCTCGCTCGGTGACGAGAGCAATACCGGTCGCAAGGTGAATGGTGGTGGTGACTGCCGCAGCCATGGCGAGCGCCACGAAGGGATCGTGCGTATGTGAGTACTCGAGGGGCAGGTCGCCGCCACCCGGCCATGGGGTCAAGCGGCTCGACGGGATATGCGTGTGCTCGGGAAAGAAGATCGATTCGAAACCTCGCGCCTCAGCCGCAGCGGCGAAGCGCGCAGGGTCCATTGCGAAATCAGCGGGAAACATCATCAGGCCAAAACGCGGCCCGGTGGCGGACTGCTCGATCATGGCGCGCTCCTCTCCGAACCGGGGAAGCATGCCACACGGGTCACCCTTCAGAGGGCGGCAGCGGCGGGCGCTCCTTCCAGCCGTGCTCGACCCGACTCGATCTTTGCCAGATACACGTCGCTGCGCTCCTCGTAATACGGATCGCGAAGATTGCTCGGACCGACGTTGTAGAGGCGGAAAGCACACTCGAAGTCGCCGCACTGCTCAGCATAGTGGGCGAGGATCTGAGCGCCGCAATAGATGTTGTGTTCTGGATCGGCGAGATCGGCACCGCCACAGAAATGCGTCCAGAAGCGCGGCTTGACCTGCGCGGGCCCGATTGCGCCAGACCAAGAGCGTGCGCGAGTGCGGAAGGTCGATTCGGTGTAGATCAGGCTCGCCAGAAGCTCCGGCGATACGGCCTGGCGGGTGCTCGCTTCAAGGATCCAACCGGCGAATGCATCCGCCTGCTCTGCCCGGAGACCGAAGCCATCTTCCAAGCGCACGGAAAATGCCTCGATCTCTTCTGCCCAGGTAACGCGAGCCTCCGCGACCGGAAGCGCAATGACGCGCTGAACATCGCGCCCGGCATCGACTTGGATCGCCACCAACGCGCTCATCGCCAGCGCAGTTGGGGCGCCGAATCCAGCGATGAGCACAATGACGGGCACCCGGGCGAGCTTTGCGCCAAGGCTGTGCAAAAAACGCCGCAGTCGGCGCCGAGCAACGTCCACAATGAACCTCAATCTGGCCTGTCCGTGGCCAGCTTCCATACTTTGATGGGGCTATTCTAGCGCATTTCCATCGAGTGTCCATTATTCGTTCATTTTGTTATCAAGGCGTCAACCGAAGCCGCACGAGAGGTACAGCGCGCCCGGAAGATACGCATTTCCTTGGTGCGAAGGGTGTGCTGCCGCCCTGGAAACATGCGCGGAAAGCGGCGCGTCAGGCGCGGCGCAGAGCAGCAACGCCGTCTCGCTTGATCCAGATTATCGAGTCTTCAATCGCGTCTGCTCGGGCCGGCTCCCCCGCAGGCAGCCGGAGGAACGCATGCGCATTCATGCGCTCGCCGTCTACGGCAATCGCACCGGAAACAAGAAAGACTTCAACCCCCCCACTCGCAAACAGCGCAAGGCGTTGGCCAGCGGCCCAGCGCTCGAGGGTGATGCGCTCACGAAAACGACCGTCGTCGAGCAGACGCAACACCTCGCCCCCTTGCGCGCCCACCTGCCAGCTTGCACCAGGACCGGCCGTATCCACGCTGACCTGCGGACGGTCGCCCGGATACTGGCGAAGCTTCACAAAGATCAGGCAGCCGTCCTCGCTGAACGGGGCGTGCTCGAAACCCTCGGGGTTCGCGAGCCAGCTTCCTGCGCCCCAATCACCCCGCTCATCCGAGAAGACGCCTTCAAGGACCAGGATTTCCTCACCTTCCGGGTGCGGGTGCCTGGGGAAGCGCGCACCTGGCAGGTATCGCACAAGGGACGTGACCTGCCCGGACTCGGGCGGCCCGACGCGGTGAAATCGCTTGCGTTCGACACCACCGGCCGGGCTTGCAACCCAATCCTGCTCGCTCGCACGCACAACCAAGCGGGCGTCCATGGCCCCGTTGAAACTCTCCACGGTCCCTCCCCGCACCGCCCATGCATCTTCAGACTGCAGTACCGCCTCGGGCCAGCACCAAGACGCCCCCCTCGTTCGAGGGCCGCGCCTCGACCGTCGCGCTCGGTGCCCGCGCGGTCAGATATCGTGCCCATAGGTTGGGCTGAGGCGCTCAGGCGGCCCGCAGGCGAGCAATCATGTCGGCCTGTACGTCTGGGTCGGCGAAATCAAATGCCGCAGAAGTGCGGTCGATCAGATCACCGTAGCGACGCAGGATCTCAGGCACGATCGTCGATGGCTCACCTACGACTGCGAAGTGCCCGAGAATCTCATCGTCGATGAGTTCGCCCATTTCCTGCCACTTGCCCTCCTTGGACAAGCGATTAAGCACCCCTTGCATCTCACCGTAGCCGATGCATTCAAGCACCTCGCGATAGGCGGGCGTGGAGCCGTAAAACGCGATCCGATTACACGCTGCGACCCGGTTCCTCTCGAACTCGGCTTCATCCCGACCCGACACGACGAAGGGCGCCCAGGACAGTTCGAACTCGTCGCGCGTCTTGCCGACGCGCCCGAGGGCGGCGTCGATGGCAGGGATCGTGACCGTGCGCAGGTAGGTTTCGTTGCTGAAGGGATGCACGATCATGCCGTCAGCGGTTTCTGCGGCAACCTCGGTCATCTTTGGACCGACGGCGGCAAGGATGACACGCGGCGCACCGTGCTCACCGTCCTGCGGCGTAAACGCTGGGGTCATGAGCGTGTGCGTGTAGTACTCCCCCTCGAAGCGAAGCGCCTCACCCTCGTACCAGTTCGCCCAGATCGCGCGCATGGCGAGGATCAGTTCGCGCATCTGCTTTGCGGGCGCACCCCATTGCATGGAGAAGCGCTTGGTGATGTGCGGCTTGATCTGAGAACCGAGCCCGAGCGTGAAGCGCCCGCCGGAGTAGGCGTTGAGGTCATGCCCGAGCCCCGCGAGGATCATCGGGCTACGCGCGAACGCGACGGCAATCGACGTCGCAATCTCAAGCTTTTCCGAGTGCTCTGCGGCGAGCAGCAGTGGGAAGAACGGGTCATGGTTCATTTCTGCGCTGCGCACGCCGTCGAAACCCAGCTCTTCAAGCGCCCGTACCCGCCCCGGAACCGCTTTCAGATCGAAGCCGAGGTGTCCGTCTACCTTCATGTCTCTCTCCCCCTGCGTCGGCCTCAGGCGGCACGCAGGTCCGCGATGATGTCCTTCTGAACCGCTTTCGGCACCGTCCCATAGGCCGACGACACACGGTCGACCAGATCACCGAAGCGGCGCTGCATTTCTGCGGCGATGTCCTTCGGCTCACCCACCACGGCAAACTTGTGGAGGATGTCATCCGTGATGAGCGTACCCATCTCGTCCCACTTGCCTTCCTTGGACATGGTGTTGAGAACACCCTGGAGTTCACCTGCATCGATCGAGTCGAGCACGCCCTTGTACGCCGGCGTGGACCCATAGAAGGCGATCTGCTTCGTCGCGATCGTTCGCGCCTGCTCGAAGGACTGCTCGTCAACGCCCGTGACGACAAAGCCCGGATAGGTCACCTGGAAATCCGCGCGCGACCGATTACCGATTTCCAGGCCCTTCTCGATCGCCGGCATGGTCACGGTTCGCATGTACTCTTCAGTCGTGAACGCATGAATGATGATGCCGTCGGCCACCTCGCCGGCTACTTGCGTCATGAGCGGACCGACCGCGGCAAGGAACACCTTCGGTGCGCCGTACTCGCAGTTCGTCGGCGTGAACATCGGCGTCATGAGCGTATGCGTGTAGTACTCACCCCTGAAATCGAGCTTCTCGCCCTGATGCCAGCAGGCCCAGATTGCCCGCATGGCAGAGATGAATTCGCGCATCTGCTTCGCGGGCGCACCCCAGGGCATCGAGAAGCGCTTGCTGATGTGCGGCTTGATCTGTGAACCAAGGCCGAGCGTGAGCCGCCCCTTCGAGTAGGCATTGAGGTCGTGACCGACATTCGCGAGCGTCATGGGGCTGCGTGCGAAGGCAACCGCTATCGACGTCATGAGTTCGATCCGCTCGGAGGCCCGGGCGCCAAGCAACAGCGGCAAAAACGGGTCATGACTCGTTTCGGCGACGAGCGCTCCGTCGTAGCCCATTTCTTCGAGCTCGCGGATGTTGTCCTCGACTTTGTCGAGGTCCATCGTCAGTCCACCGTCGACGCGCATGGGCGATCTCCTTCATTTATCAATGGTCTGTCGGCGCGTCGTCCCCACGAGGCACCGGGCGGGACCCTGGATCATAGTTCACGGCCCTCGACAGGGCACCTGATCGCCAACCGCTCCGTTCGCCATCCGGACCGACCTCACAAACCGTGGGCAACGCTCCTGTCAGATTGATTCGATAAGCAATCTCGTTCGGCATGTCGATATCGGCTGCCACGTCTGGATCGAGCTGCAGCAGCTCGCGGAACAAGGGCCGCACGAGCGCGCTGTGCGTAACCAGGACAAGCCGCTCAAAGGACCGCAACAGCAGATCATGAAGAAACGGACGCAGGCGCATTTCCACGTCGGCAAGCGATTCGCCCTGCGGCGGCCGCCAGCGCCAGGGCCGCGCCTGCTTGTCGGCGTGCAAGGCAGGCTCGTGTTCGGCAACCCACGCGTGGGTGCGCCCTTCAAGCACACCGACGGACCGTTCGCGCAGCGCTTCGCTGTACTCAACGGAACATTCCAGGTGCGAAGAGATCAACACGGCCGTGGCACGCGCTCGCCCGAGTGGGCTGCTGATGATCCGCTCCGGTTGGGGCATAAGCGCGCCGAGGCGTACTGCGTGATCACGCGCCTGCGCGCGGCCGAGCGCAGTCAGCGGCGAATCATTCGTACCCTGGACCCGGCCCGCGAGATTCCACTCCGTCTGCCCATGGCGGACGACAATCAACTCGCGCACGGCGCGCGGATCAGATGTGCTCGCGCTCGAAGCGCAGGAACAGGCGGAAAAAGCCGAGGGCCTCGCGAATGCCCTCGTTGGAGTCGGCCAGGAACTCGCGCATCGCTGTCTGCAAACGCTGTGCATCATGCCGATGCGCCTGATCGACATGAAAACAGCCCATGGACCAATCAGCGAACTCGCGCCGATCTATGGCCTCGCGGATCAGGACATTGAAGTGCTCATGACGTGGATCTTGAGCGATCAGGTCGGCAAGTTCCTGAACGACCGCCTCCTCGCCCTCGATCGCCTGTATGAATTGCCCATCATCGTAAAGCAGATAGCCCGTAACGCCCTGTGCCGCGTTCCGCGCGCGTGCGCTGGCGAGGATGTCCTCAAGATCGCTTCGATCGAGCCTACGCGTCGCTCGGGACGCGTATATGAGCCGCACCAGGGCCATGGCAGAGCCTGTTCCCGTCTCTCTCTCCGCGAAAGTGTCACTATTTTATTACAATTGCAAAAGTAAACTTTGGGTTACACGCCCCTCGCGTATTCCCCTGGAAGGCTCGACTCGTCGCACGACGCTTGATTCCTCGAAGATCGCCCCAACACTCCGCAGCTGAGCCAAGAGCGAAGGAGTTCTCGCCCATCATGCGCATTCTGCTGTTCCTCGCGACCAATCTGGCCGTCATCGTGCTCGGCAGCATCACGCTGCGTCTGCTCGGCGTGGAGTCGATTCTCGCCAGCAACGGCGTGGACCTCGACATCAGCGCCCTGCTCGTATTCTGCGGCGTCTTCGGCATGGGCGGCTCACTCGTCTCCCTGTTCTTGTCGAAGTGGATGGCCAAGATGTCCACCCGCACCCGCGTCATCGCACAGCCCTCGAACCGCGACGAGCAATGGCTCATCAGTACGGTTGAGCAGCTCGCGCGCGAAGCCGGCATCGGCATGCCGGAAGTAGGCGTATTTGACTCTGCGCAGCCGAACGCCTTTGCCACCGGGTGGAATCGCAATGCCGCCCTCGTTGCCGTGTCGACGGGATTGCTGCGGAACATGAGCACCGATGAAGTGCGCGCCGTGCTTGCTCACGAGGTCGGCCATGTTGCGAACGGAGACATGGTGACCCTTGCGCTTGTGCAGGGGGTGGTGAACACCTTCGTGATGTTCCTGGCGCGCCTTGCGGGCTTCTTTGTCGACCGCGTGCTGCTCAAGAACGAGCGCGGCCTGGGCATCGGTTACTACATCACCCGCATCGTGATGGAGATCGCGCTCGGCATTTTGGCGATGACCATCGTGATGTGGTTTTCGCGCTATCGCGAGTATCGGGCCGATGCGGCGGGCGCGCGTCTCGCAGGCACCGGCAACATGATCGCCGCGCTCGAACGCCTGAAGGGCGGAAGCCAGATGCCCGATGAGATGCCCGCGACGATGCAGGCGTTCGCAATCAATCAGGGCATGCGCAGCGGCGTGCAGGCGCTGTTCTCCTCGCACCCGCCTCTAGACGATCGGATCGCCGCCCTGAAGGCAGCCCAGGCCGGGGGCCGCTGATTCGCTGCGGGCGGTCCGCCGCCTAGAATTTAGACACGGTTCTCGACAAGGCGGATGGTCGAGGTCGCCTTCGCGAGCACTTGGCCGTCGGCGTCGAGCAACCGCCCTTCCGTGAACACCGTCTGCCGACCGGCGCGCTCGATCCAACCCTCGGCGATCACGGTGCCCGGCGCGGCCGGGCGGAAGAAGCTGATCTTCAGCTCAAGTGTGGCGATCCAGAACTTCGTCGTGTACCGCGCGATGCATGCGTGGGCCATCGCGGAATCGACCCAACCCGTGACGAACCCACCCTGGGCCACGCCGCCCGAGTGGCACATCTGCGGTGTGCACGTGAACTGGACCCGCGCGCGACCCGCCGCTCCGTCCATCTCCAAGGTCACGCCGTCGCCGAGAGCCTTGAGGACATTGCCGTCCCCAGTGTCCTCCTCACTCATCGCTGCCACCCTCGCGATAGTCCCCATAGGCTGCGTCGCGCTTGGAAAGTGCCTGCGTGAGGCCGCCGTCACGGATATCGCGCAGATGCGCACGCGCAGAGTCGCCCAGCATGGCGAGGGCTTGCAGTTCGGTGCCGGCGCGCACCGCTGCGCGGAACCCCATGAGCTCCATCTGCCGATGCACGGCTCGCTTGTTGAACTGCTGCACGTCGGTCGGAACGCGTGCAATCTTTCTTGCCACCTCGAGGACCGCTGCTTCCAGCGCCTCAGCAGGATGAGCACGGTTCGCGAAACCGCAATCCACCGCCTCGCGCCCGGAAATGGAGTCACCCGTAAGCATCATCTCCATCGCCCGGCGCAGGCCGACGATCCAGGGATAGAACTGATTGTCTGGCGGGCTGATGGCGCGGACCACCGGATATCCGATTTTTGCATCCTCGGCGCAATAGACGAGGTCGCATGCCGTGGCCAGTTCGGTGCCTCCGGCGAGGCAGTAGCCCTCTACCTGCGCGATCACTGGCTTGGCGAGGTCATTGATGAAGAAGAACCCGTCGACCACGTGCCGAGGCCAGTTGCCGAGCCCAGGGGGCGTGTAGAACGGCTGCCCTTCCGCCGCGTTCTGCTTGAGGTCGTACCCCGCCGAGAAGTGCCCGCCGGCTCCACGAAGAATCGAACACTTCATCTCGGGGTCACGGTCACCCGCCAGGAGCGCGTCGAAAAGCTCGCCGCGAAGCGCGTTCGAGAGCGGATTCCGCTTCTCCGGCCGGTTCAGCGTGATCCGCTGGACACCGTCCAGCGGTCGGTCGACGACAATCCACGCGTAGTCCGTCACGGTGTCGCTCAGACCGCGAAGTTTTCGGCGCTGAATGCCTCGAGCGTTGCCTGCCCTTCTTCAGGGGTCACGCCGATCGGCGCGATGATCGCCGTGTCGACGCCCGTCTCCATGGCCCAGCGAATGCGTTCGCGGCAGTGCTCTGCCGAGCCGATGACCCCGATCGCGTCGACAAGGTCATCGTCCAGCGCGCCACCGGTCTTCTCACGGTTCTTCTCGGCCCAACCCTCCGCGATGGTCTTCGCTGCATCCTCATAGCCCGACCACGCCAGGAAAGCGTTGTATTGAGGCGTCGCGTAGTACGGGGCGAAGGCACCGCGGAACGCGTTCCGCGCACGCTCCACGTCATCCGTCACGCAGACCATGAAACGGTTCACGACCTCTGGGGTTTCCGTCTTGCCCGCGCGCTCCGCGCCGAGCCGGATGTGCTCCATCATCTTCGGAAGAGCATCCTTCGGCCACAGATTCAGGATCACGCCATCCGCGTGCTCCGCAGCAGCTTCAAGCATTTTTTCCCGCAGGGCGGCCATGTAGATCGGCGGCGGATTTTCGAGGGGCGGTTGGCGATAGCCGTGCGATTGGACCGTATCGCCGGAGAACGCGGACTTCTCTCCGCGGAGCATGGATTTCACTGCCTGTACCGTTTCAACGACTCGCGTCTTCGGCTTGTCGACAGGGATGCCATTCCACCCGGTCACCATGTTCTTCGACGAAGAACCCACGCCCCAGACGAAACGTCCGGGCAACTGCTGGGCGACCGTGAACAGCGTCGCTGCGATGACCGTTGGCGCGCGCGTGTAGACCGGCGTAACAGCCGTGCCGATGCGCAGGGATTTCGTGTGCTCGCCCAGGATGGCCGCAAGGGTGAGTGCATCCGGAGAAGCACCGTCGGCGATCCAAGCATCCGTGAACCCCTGAGCTTCGGCCCACTGGACGCGATCGATCGAATCCTGGACGCGGGGTCCGCCGGGCAGCGTGACGGCGACTCGCTTCTGCATGGTGCTCTCTCCCTCGGGTGTTGATCGCGGTCTCTCCGACCGCGTGCGGCTTCGGAGCCTCGCACCCTGCCAGAGCCCGATCAACCCGATACGAAACTGCCCCGCTACGGCGAAGCGCAATGCGGGTGGTATTCTCCCGCGCCGTTGACCAGAGGGGGACCCCATGACCGAGCAGAGTGCTTCCGCACCGGTTCTCACGCCGATCCGTTCGGGCCACGAATTCGACGTTGACGCCCTCAAGGCGTTTCTCGCGGGAGAGGCCGAAGGTTTCGAAGGCGCCTTCGAGGTGCTGCAGTTCGAGGGCGGCCAGAGCAATCCGACCTTCCAGCTGCGCACCGATGCCGGTGACTATGTGCTGCGTAAGCAGCCTCCGGGCGAACTCCTGCCCTCGGCGCACCAGGTCGATCGCGAGTACCGCGTGATGCACGCCCTCGGCCAGACCGACGTGCCGGTACCGCGCATGATCGCGCTCTGTGAGGACACCTCCGTCATCGGCACTAAGTTCTATGTCATGGAAAAGGTCGAGGGGCGCGTCTTCACAGACCTGCTGCTCGCCGAGCTGCCGGAAGACGAGCGCAGCGCCGTTTACCTGGATCTCGTGTCCGTGCTTGCCAAATTGCATGGCGCAGACCACGAAGCGATCGGCCTTGGTGAATTCGGACGCCCCGGCAACTACTACACTCGACAGATCTCGCGCTGGTCACGCCAGTACGAGGCCTCGAAGACCGACAATCTGGCCGCCATGGACGCCCTCATGAAGTGGCTGCCGGAGCGCATCCCGGAATCGGATCAAAGCTGCGTCGTGCACGGCGACTATCGCCTCGGCAACGTCATGCTCCATCCAACCGAGCCTCGCATCGTGGCAGTACTGGACTGGGAGCTCTCCACGCTCGGCCATCCGCTCGCGGACCTCGGCTACCTGTGCATGGACTACCACTCACCCGGCTACGACGGCCAGGGACTGGGGGCAGCAGATCTCGGTGCGCTCGGCATCCCCGACGAGTCAGCGATGGTCCAGCGCTACTGCGAACTGTCCGGTCGCGACGGCATCGACAACTGGACCTTCTATCTTGTCTACAACCTGTTCCGCTCGGCCGCGATCATCCAGGGCGTGTACAAGCGTGGCCTCGATGGCAACGCCAGCTCAGAGCTTGCGCTGACCTACGCAGAGGCATGCCGCATGCGCTCCGATCTCGCATGGTCCCTAGTCGAGGCCGCAGGCCAGGCCTGACCCCTCAGCCTCGAACCTGAACAAGGGGTCTGACCCCATATTCAGGTTCGGCGGCGGTAGAGAAACGAAAACGGGCGCCTTGGCGCCCGTTTTCAGTGTTGCGAGTCGTGTTTCTGATCAGAGCATCTCGCCCGCGATGAGCTCGATGGCTTCCTTCTGCTGCGAACCGATGAGCATGGAACCGACCTCTCCGCGGCGATCGGCTTCCTTCCAGCGCGTCAAACGCTCCTTGATGCGATCCGCCGGACCCACGAGGTGGCACGCGTCGATCAGCTCGGCCGGAACCGCAGCCATTGCCTCATCCTTTCTACCGGCGAGGAAGAGATCCTGGATCTTGACGGCAGCTTCCTCGAAGCCGAGGCGCTTGGCGTAGTCGTTGTAGAAGTTCTTGTCGCGCGCGCCCATGCCGCCGATGTAAAGCGCCATCGAACCGCGGACCGGCATCATGCACTGCTCGACGTCGTCGCCCATGACGCAGGTCACGAACGGCGCGATGTCAAAGTCGGCAAGGGTCTTTTCGCCCGCCTTCTCGAAGCCCGCCTCGACGGAACCCGCGAAAACAGAGTACTGCTCAGGATCCATCCACACCGGGAAGAAGCCGTCGCAGGTCTCAGCCGCCGCCTTGACGCCGTTCGGCGTGATGGTGGCTGCGTAGATCGGAATGTCCTCGCCGCAGTGAAGGATGGATTTCAGCGGCTTGCCAAGGCCCGTGGCGCCCTCACCGCTGTACGGAAGCTGGTACTCGACCCCATCGAAGGTCATCGCCGACTCACGCGCGAAGATTGCCTTCATGATCTTCACGTACTCGCGCAGGCGGGTTACGGGCTTCCCGTACGGCACACCGTGCCAGCCTTCCACGACCTGTGGCCCCGAGGCCCCAAGGCCGACAATGAAACGCTCGTTGGAAAGCTGTGCGAGGGTCATGGCCGTCATGGCTGCCATCGCGGGCGAGCGCGCAGGCATCTGCATGATGGCCGTTCCGACCCGGATCGTGCTCGTGTTCGCAAGTATCCAGGCGGCCGGGGTGATGGCGTCCGAGCCGTAGGCTTCGGAGGTCCATATGGAGTCGTAGCCACAGGCTTCAGCGTGCTTGATGGCCTCCATCGGGAGGTTGATCTTCGCGCCGGAATAGCCGGCAATCATGCCCAGTTTCATCGTCTCTCCTCAGATCCGCGCAGGTGGCTGCCGCCGGAGTATAGGTCTGCCCGGAAGAGGGCGTCGACCGCACTGCGATTCGTTGTCGGCTGCGAACGCTGCGTGAGATATTGCCGCGAACCTAAGCACATGGAGGAACTGCATTGGCAAGCAAGGGTGGAGACTCGGTAAAAGTCCAGCGCATGCGCACAATGATCGCCGCGGGCCTCGGCATCGCTGCGCTGACGGTGGCCGCAGTGGGCCTGTTCTTCGTCCTGAGGCCTGTTGGCGAGGTCGACGCCGGACAGCATTTCGCCACGCTGCCCGCCGCCGAACGCGCCCGCACCGGTGAAGTCGTGGTCACCGAGTACTTCTCCTACGGCTGCGTCCACTGCATGAACTTCGATCCTCAGATCGAGGCGTGGAAGGATGATCTGCCCAGTGGCGTGCGTTTCGAGCGCGTACCGGTCGCCTTTTCGGCACCCTGGCGCAATCTCGCCGCCGCCTATTACGCAGCGGAAGATCTCGAGATCAGAGAACGCAATCACACGCGCTTGTTCGAGGCTATTCATCGCGCGCAGTTGCCCCTGCAATCGACAGATGCACTCGCTCAGTTCTTTGACGGCCACGGCACCGAAGCCGCAACTTTCCGCCGGGCAATGAGTTCACCGTCGGTGCGGAGGGCGCTTGCCTCGGGGCAGCAACGCGCTCAGGAGGACCAAATCCAGGCGGTTCCCACGGTCGTGGTTGACGGCCGCTACCGAATCGAAGGCGGGCAGCTGAGCCGCCGCCAGGTACTCGAAGTCGCGGACGTGCTCATTGCGCGTGAACTCGCCGCGCGCCAAGACGGCGCAGGCTGAAGCGGCCGTCCATCGCTCATCACGGAATCACCACATGACCACACAACGCGACTTCGACGTCGTCCTGTACGGGGCAACGGGCTTTACCGGTAGACAGACCGTTGCGCACTTCGCGCGTTTCGCTCCGCCGGAGCTGCGCTGGGCCATCGCCGGCCGCAGCGCCGAGAAGCTGACCGCAATCGCAGCGCAGTTCCCGGCCCCCGACGGCGCGCCGAGGCCGCAGATCGTCTGCGACAGCGCCGACGCCGATGCCGTCCGCGCGATGGCAGCGCGGACGCGGGTGCTCCTCACCACCGTCGGCCCCTACGCCCGCTATGGCACGCCGATCGTGGAGGCCTGCGTCGAGGCGGGAACGCACTACACGGACATCACCGGCGAAACGGCCTGGGTGCGTGGCCTCATCGATGAGCATCACGAGCGGGCGGCCGCAGACGGCACCCGCATCATCCCGTTTTGCGGTTTCGATTCCGTGCCCTCGGATCTGGGCGCACTCATCGCGGTCGATCACCTGCGCACCCACCACGGCACGGGCACGAAACGGGTGAAGGCGTTCCACCGCGGACGCGGCGGCGTGAACGGTGGCACGATCGCAAGCTTCCTGAACATGGCTGAGTCGGGCGGCACCGCTGACATGCAGGACCCCGTGCTGCTGAACCCACAGGGCATGCGAGGAGGCGATCGCGTCGAGGCAGAACCGGATCCGCTACTCCCGATTCGCGATCGCGACATGGGCGCTTTCGCGGCGCCCTTCGTGATGGGACAGATCAATACTCGCGTCGTGCGGCGGTCTGCGGCGCTCGCAGAACTCGGCCAGGCGCCTTACGGCAACGCGTTCACCTACCAGGAATACTGGAAGGGCGAGGGCCCTCTAGCGTTTGCTGAAGCGGCAGGGTTCGCATGGGGGCAGGCAGTCTTCCCTCTGCTCGTCGGCTTCGGGCCGTTCAGACGCCAGCTTGGACGCATGTTGCCGGCTCCAGGCGACGGCCCGAGCGAGGCGACCATGGACGGTGGCTTCTTCCGCTGCGAGCTCCTCGCTGAAGGGGAGGACGGCACGCGGATCTGCCTCGAGATCTACGACCAGGGCGACCCGGGGAATCGCGCAACTGTAAAGATGCTCTGCGAAGCTGCGCTCGCGCTCGCACTGAACAGCGACGACTTGCCCGGTGGGGTCGGCTTTGGTGGTGTCCTGACGCCCGCCAGCGGTATCGGCCTGATTCTCCGCGAGCGGCTCGCCGCGCTGGGCATGAGCTTCAGAATTGCGGACCCCTACCCCTGAGGGCCAGAAGAGGAATCAAGAAGACTAGATGAACACCCCCTACGAAGCGGAAGACGTCAGCGTGGACGTCAATCCACGCGGCGCACTCGAGGTCCTGTCTCAGGTGGAGGTGGAGATTCTCCGCCAAGCCGGCCACGGCAACGCTTACGATCTGTTCCGCCGCTGCGCCCTCGCAGTGCTGAACACCGGTAACGAGACCGACGACGCCGAGGCCATCTTTACCCGCTACGCGAACTTCGATATCCAGATCAAGCAACGCACCCGAGGCGTGCAATTGCACATCGACGAAGCGCCAGGCACCGCCTTTGTGGACGGCCGCATGATCGAAGGTATCAAGGAGCACCTCTTTTCCGTGCTCCGCGACGTCATCTACATCACGACGGAACTCACCGACAGCAATCTGTTCGATCTGACGAGTTCCCGCGGCATCACCAACGCAGTGTTCCACATCCTCCGGAACGCGAACGCCCTGCGCCTTGATGGCCCACCGAATATGGTCGTGTGCTGGGGCGGCCATTCGATCAGCCGAGCGGAATACGATTACTCGAAGGCGGTCGGCTATCAGCTTGGCCTGCGCCGTCTCGACGTGTGTACGGGCTGCGGCCCGGGTGCAATGAAGGGGCCGATGAAAGGCGCCACGATCGGGCACGGCAAGCAGCGCGTTCAAACTGGCCGTTATCTCGGCTTCTCGGAGCCTGGGATCATTGCCGCGGAGCCGCCGAACCCGCTCGTGAACAATCTCGTCATCCTCCCGGACATCGAAAAGCGCCTGGAGGCCTTCGTAAGGGCCGCCCACGCGATCATCGTGTTCCCGGGCGGGGCGGGTACGGCAGAGGAAATCCTGTACCTGCTCGGTATCTTGCTGCACCCCGCAAACAGGGCCATCAAGATGCCGCTGATCATAACGGGGCCTGAAGTGAGCCGTGCCTGGCTGGAATCGGTCGACGCGTTCCTCGTCACCGCCCTGGGCGAAGAGGTCCGCGCGCACTACGAGCTCATCATCGGCGACGAGGTCGAGGTGGCTAGGGCAGCCGCCGCCGGCGTGAAAGCTGTACGCCGAGACCGCAAGAATTCGGGCGACGCCTTCTACTACAACTGGCTGCTCGATATTCCTTTCGAGTTTCAGCGCCCCTTCGAACCCACGCACGAAGCCATGGCCGGCCTGAAGCTGGAACGGGCTCGCCCGATCCACGAACTAGCGGCCGATCTGCGGCGCGCCTTCTCGGGCATCGTCGCCGGCAACGTGAAGGAGCCCGGCGTGCGCGCTGTCCGCGAACGCGGACCGTTCCAACTGCGCGCCGACGCAGCCCTGCTCGATCCGCTCGACGAGTTGCTGCGCAGCTTCGTCGCAGCGGGCCGCATGAAACTCAACGGGGCATACACGCCCTGCTACGAATTGAGTGGCTGACGTGTCGGCAGCGCGCAGCGATCGGGCCATCGAAGGCCTGCCGGATTCGCTGCGCGAGCGTGCCATCACGCGTCTCGAGGACCTCCTTGAACGCGCACAAAGTGAGCTGATGATCCGCGGCTCACCACCACTGCCGCGTCCGGAGCTCCGCTTCTACGATCACCGTCTGGACGCCGGCCGGGCGACACCGTCGCCGCAGCCGGGGGAGGCGGGGACGCTCGAGATCAACGCTGCGTATCTCGCGCGCCACCCGGAGGAGATGCTGCGCGAGACCATCGCACATGAACTTGCGCATTTGATCGTGTTCCATCTGCATCCGCGCCGGCGCCAGCCGCCACACGGGGCGCTCTGGTCCGGAATCATGCGGGACTGGTTCAGCGTCGAACCGGAACGTACGCATCGCTTCGACGCGAGCGTCACCGCCGCACGTCGCCAGCGCCGCTGGCGCTATCGCTGCGCGTGCCGGGAACACGCGCTGACGACCGTTCGCCACAAGCGCGCCGAAGCTGGAGCGCGCTACCTGTGCAGAGCGTGCAACGGAACGCTGCAATGGACGGGCGAGGAGGCGTGAGGCCCGCCGAAGGGCTCTGCGAATGGGTGGCCGACATCAGCGGCTGCGCCGCTTTCGACGCCATCACAGCCCTGCAGGGCGGCAGCGTGGCCGAACTATGGCGCTTCGACGCGACAGCCGACGGCCGCGCCGTGTCGATCGTCGCCAAACAGGCCGCGATCGATTCGCCCCAGGAAGAGATCGACTTCATCGGTCGCGAAGCGCAAGTGCTCGAAGCACTGCAGTCCTTCGACCTACCGGTTCCTGAAGTGCTCGCGAGCGATCCCCACGGCATCTGTTCGGGCCGCGCGGCCCTGCTCATGACGCCCGTGCCCGGCAATCTGCTCGGCGGCGAGGGCGAACTCCGCGCCGCGATCGAACCCATGGCCCGGATGCTCGTGCGTTTCCACCGGGCAACGCGCGATCTGCTCGCCGGGCGGCGCTACCGGCCCTGGTTCGATTTCGACGCCCTTGAAGCGCCGACCTGGGGGCTGAAACAACCATTGTGGCAACGGGGCGTCGACACGGCGCAACGCCAGGTGCCGCCGTCCGCGGACGGCTTCATCCACCGGGACCCCCATCCGGGCAACATGCTCTTCGACGGCGCGCAACCGACGGCCCTGCTCGACTGGCCAAACGCCGGCCGCGGACCGCTTAGTGCAGACGTTGGCCGCATGTGCCTGAATCTCGCAGTGCTGCTCGACGTCGACGCCGCAGCGGCGTTCCGGGGTGCTTGGGAAGACGCATGCAGCCTGCGTCACGACCCGCTCCTCGATCTCTACGGCCTGCTCGAGGTCCACGCACCGGCGCTGGAGCCACACCCCACGGCGAGCGCGATCGGCATCCCAGTTGCGGGACGCGAGATGGTGGAACGCCTTGAGGCATTCCTTGAGGACACGCTGCGGCGCATGAGCCTGCGTCGCGGGCGCTGAGACTCAGCCGGCGACCGATGCCCAGGCGGCGTCGGCGAACACCTCGGCCACTTCCGAGAGGGGCGGCTTCGCCCGCCCCGACAGCCAGAGCCGCGCGTAGTCCTCGACGGGTCCGCTGATCAGCGGAATGTAGGTTTCCGGCGGCAGCTGCCGCATGTCGCCGCGCAGCACGAAGGGGCCGAACCAGGAGAACACCGCACCGAAATGGTTGTGGTACATGCCCTTCAGCTCTGCCTTGGCATCGAGCGAAAAGTTGATGTCGCGAGAGTGAAGAAGGAAGCGCGCGAGTTCGATGTGCGATTCCACCCAACTCGCATAGTGGTGGACGCACGCCCGCACGCTCGCCTCAGCGCCTTCGCACTGCTCCAGACGGGCGATGAGCCCCGCGTTCAGATCCGCGATGCCGTCGATGAAGAGACGGCTCGCGACCCCTTCCTTGCTGCGGAAGTGGTGATAGAGGCTGCCGATGGAACACCCCGCGCGCTCGCGGATCTGCTCGATGGTCGCCGCCTCGATACCCACCTCGTTGAAGCACGCCAGGGCGGCCGAAAGAATGCTCTGACGGCGATCGGGCGTGGCGGCGTGGGTGCTTGTCCGGCTCATCCGGCCATTAGAACAATATTCTAGAAAATGCGGAATCCTTGTTTCATACTCGCCGCCGGCATCGCACGAGCGAAACCTTCTCCAATCATCCCTACGGGCTCCCGAGGTGAGAGACGCATGGATATCGAACTGTCGGACGACGACCTGAAGTTCCGCGAGCAGGTGCGCGATTTTCTCAGCGCGAACCAACACACGCCGGACCAGGACTACTTCAAATGGCGCATCGAATGGTTCGCCAAGGCAAAGGAAATGGGTGGCTGGGACGTACCCAAGTGGGCGCCGAAGTTCGGCGGACCGGGCTGGAGCCCCACCCAGCACTACATCTGGGAACAGGAAACAGCGCGCCATCAGACGCCGATCGACCTGCCCTTTGGCCCGGGCATGGTCGCGCCGATCATCATGAACTACGGCAACGAAGAGCAGCAGGAACGGTTCCTGCCAAATATTCGTGCGCGCACGGTGAACTGGTGCCAGGGCTACTCCGAGCCGGGTGCGGGTTCCGACCTCGCGAATCTGAAGACCAAGGCCGAGCTCTCCGAGGACGGCACGCACTACGTCGTCAACGGCTCCAAGATCTGGACAACCATGGCGCACATCGCCGACTGGATCTTCTGCCTAACGCGGACGTCGAGCGAAGGCAAGAAGCAGGAAGGCATCACGTTCCTGCTGTTCCCGATGAAGCAGGATGGCATCGAGATCAAGCCGATCATCACCCTTGGCGGCTCGCACACCGTCAACACCGTGCACTTCACCGACGTGAAGGTACCGGTCGAGAATCGCATCGGTGAGGAAGGCAAGGGCTGGACCTACGCCAAGGGCCTGCTTGCCCACGAGCGTACCGGCCTCGCCGGCGTGTCCCGCTCGATCGTCGCCCTCGAGAATCTCAAGGTGCAGGCCGGCGAAGTGAAGCGCGGCAACGGCACGTTGATGGACGATCCGTCCTTCAAGTCACGCCTTGCCAAACTCGAAGTGGACCTTCAGGCCCTGGAGTTCACCGAGCTGCGTTCGCTGTCCGCTGCCGCCGCAGGCAAGCAGCCCGGGCCCGAGTCCTCGATCCTCAAGCTCAAGGGCACCGAGATCCAGCAGCGTATCGCGCACCTCACGACGGTTGCTGCGGGCCCCTACGCCCCAGCCTACGGCAACGTGAAAGCCGGTCCGAAGTTCGCCAAGGGCGGCACGAGCAGCTACCTCAACAGCCGCTACTACACGATCTTCGGCGGCGCATCCGAGGTGCAGAAAGACATCATCGCCAAGAACGTCCTCGGCATTAAGAAATCTTCCTCGGCGAAGTAACGGGAGCCCGACCTTGAATTTCGAACTGACTGAAGAGCAACAGCTCATCCAGGACTCGGTCGCGCGTTTCGTGGCCGACAACTACGAGCTCGAGAAGCGCCGCGCGCAGGTCGCGGAAGACCCGGGCTATTCCGAAACGCACTGGGCGACCTTCGCCGAACTCGGATGGCTCGCCCTTCCGTTCGCGGAAGAAGATGGCGGCATCGGTGGTGATGCGCTGGACGTGATGGTCGTCATGGAGCAGTTCGGCAAGGGCCTCGTGCTCGAACCGTTCTTCGCCACCGTCGTGCTCGGCGGCGGCATCCTCAAGCGCACGCTTGCGGGCGAGCGCCGGGCAGAGCTGCTTGGCGGCATCATCGCCGGCACGCACAAGTACGCGCTCGCACACACCGAGGAGCAGGGCCGCTGGGACGTCAGCGACGTCACCACCGCTGCCCGCGCTGACGGCGACGAGTTCGTGCTCAACGGTGCAAAGTCGATGGTGCTTGGCGCGCATACCGCGAACGGCATCATCGTCTCCGCCCGCACCTCCGGCGGTCAGATGGACACGAACGGCATCAGCCTGTTCCTCATCGACCCGAGCGCCGACGGCGTGAAGATCGAAACCTTTCCGTGCATCGACGGCCATCGCGGCTCCGAAGTCACGCTGAAAGACGTCCGCGTGCCATCGGCAGACGTGCTCGGCGAAGTGGATGGCGCCTATGAGCTCCTGCGTACCGTTTCCAACGAGGCCACATTGGCGCTCTGCGCAGAAGCCCTCGGCGGGCTTGAGCGCATGTACAAGGACACGGTTGCCTACACGCAAGAGCGCGAGCAGTTCGACCATCCGCTGTCAGACTTCCAGGTCCTCCAGCACCGCATGGTCGAGATGTTCGTCGAGTACGAGCAGAGCAAGTCGATGGTGCTCCGAGCATCCATGGAGTTCGTGCAGAACGGCAACGATGCCGAGCGCACGATCTCGGGCTGCAAGCACCTCATCGGCGAAGCAGGCAAGTTCATATCCGAGCAGGCCGTGCAGCTCCACGGCGGCATGGGCGTGACCGAGGAACTCGCCCTCGGCCACTACTTCATGCGCCAGTTCGCGATCGAAGCGCAGTTCGGCAACGCCGACTTCCATCTCGAGCGCTACGCGGCCTGACGGCCCTCCCCGGGCGGTCCGCCGCCCGGGGGTCCCCTCTTGTCGCCGCCCGGCGACGCGCTCAGCATCGGCCCTCGAATACCCGCTCGAAGGAAACCCGATGTCCGTATCCGACTGGTTCGCATCCGACTACGCCGACGCGCGCAGCAGATTCATTGCAGCAGCTGAGGATGCCGGTGCGACGCTGGCGCGCTACATCAATCCAGCAGAAGGCCCGAGCGGCATCGAGCTCACAACGGACGTCGCCTGGCTTGGTCCAGACGATGCATCCCGCGTGCTTGTCACCCTGTCGGGCACCCACGGTGCAGAGGGCTTCTGCGGATCGGGCGTCCAGGTCGGCTGGTTTCGATCCGATCGCGCAGCCGCATTACCTGCCGACACGGCGCTGCTCCAGGTGCATGCCCTCAACCCCTTCGGCTTTGCCTGGCTGCGCCGGACCACCGAAGACAACATCGACCTGAATCGGAACTTCATCGACTTCGGCGCACCCCTGCCGGAAAACGCAGGCTACGAGCAGTACCGCGCGCTGATCTGCCCGAGCGACTGGTCCGAAGAGATCGAAGCCGAGACGACGCAGGCAATCCTGGGGCACATGACATCGCTCCAGCCGATGGCCATGCAGGGCGCAATCACCGCAGGCCAATACGTAGACCCGCAGGGCGTGTTCTTCGGTGGCCACGGGCCAAGCTGGTCGCGGCAGACCATCGAGTCGATCGTCGATGATCGGCTCACGCAGGCGTCCAGGATCGCGATCATCGACTATCACACCGGCCTCGGTCCCTATGGCTACGGCGAACGGATCGGCGACGGCGCGCCCGGCGACGCGCACTGGGACCTGGCGCAGGCGTGGTGGGGAGACCTGACCTCACACGCCGACGGCTCGTCGAGCTCCGCGCCGGTCACGGGCACGATGCTCGAAGCACTGACGCGGCGCCTCTCACAGGCGGCTGTCGCGCCCGTCGCCCTCGAATTCGGCACCCAGTCCTTCGACAAGGTGCTGAATGCCGTGCGCGCGGACAACTGGCTCCACGCCCATGGCGACCTCGACTCCGCGCAGGGCCGCGCCATCAAGGCGCGGGCCCGGTCCGCGTTCTATCAGGATGCCGACGACTGGAAGCAGATGATCTGGTCCCGGGGCCTCGATACCCAGGCCATCGCCCTCGACCGTCTCTCGCGCTGACCCTGCGCGCACACCCCAAGCGGGCGAACGCAGGCTGGGCGCGGCGCGCCTTACTCCCCCGCCTCGACCAGTCCGTCAGCGCGGGCCTTGAGATCTGCAAAGGCGGCATCGAGTACCTCGAACTGGGCAAGCGCTTCACCGCCCGGCGCCTGATCCGCATAGCCGAGCATGTTGTAAAGATAGGAAATCTGCTCGCGCATTTGCGGCTGCGGATAGATCTGATCGGCCGCGACAAGTTCGCTGAGCAGCGCTTCGATCGCACTTGCGTCGCGGGCTTCCTCGAGCGCTGCATCGCGCGCTTCCTCCAGATCCTCCGCCAGACGCCGCGCCTCACTGAGGAGATCGGCAATGCGCAGGCGGAGCACGGATTGCGCCTGCACGTCTGCCAAGGTGACGCCGCCCTGCGCCACGCGCGGATCGGACACGAGCGTCAGCGCCTGCTCGAGCGTCCGCCCGTCGAAGCTGAGACGCACACGATACTCGCCCGGAACCGCGTAAGGACCACCTTCGAAGCGACGCGAGGCGCTCTCGTGCCACGGACCCTGATGACGCATGTTCCAACGGAAACGGTGCAGGCCGGCTCCATCATTGAGTGATGCACGGGGCAGGAAGGAGACCGCGCCAGTGGCCATGTCGACCTCAGGCAGCTCTGACTCGCCGGCAGGATCGCCGCTGCGGTAGGCGTTCACCACGCGGCCGTCCGCAGCAACGATTTCCAGACGCAGATCGTCGACGGCTTCAGGCAGGTAGTAATCGATTTCGACTGCAGGCGCGGGATAGTCCGGTACGCCGTGCGCCGGATCGACAGCGCGATAGATCTGCCGATAGCGGACCGTATCGGCCGGCTCGAACAGCACTGCCTCTTCACCGAGATCGGGCAGCGGTGCCTGACGCAGGGTGGCGATGTTGTCGAGCACCCAGAAGCCCCGCCCCATGGTCGACAAAGCGAGGTCCCCGCGGACGATCTTCAGATCGGTGACGGGCGTGATCGGCAGGTTCTGACGGAGCGAGCGCCAGGACGCACCATCGTCGAAGGAGACATACACGCTCGCATCGGTACCGGCGAAGAGCAGTCCTTCGCGCACCGGGTCTTCGCGCACCACGCGCACCGGCTCGTCCTCGGGTATGCCGTCGGTGATTTGTGTCCAGCGACGGCCGTAGTCGGTGGTCCGGTAGATGTGCGGACGCCAATCCCCGAGCTGATAGCGCAGCACCACGATATACGCCTTCGCAGGGTCGTGGGGAGACGGTTCGATGGCGTCCACGCGACCACCCGCGGGCAGGCGTGAGGGCGTCACGTCGGTCCAGGTCGCACCGTCATCGCGGCTCACGTGCACAGGCCCGTCGTTGGCGCCGACCCAGATCAGCCCCGCTTCGATCGGTGACTCGCGCAGCGAATAGAGGGTGCTGTAGTACTCCTCGCCGGTGATATCACGCGTGATCGGCGAACCGGAAATGACCTGCACTTCGGGGTCGAAGGCGGTCAGATCAGGGGAAATCGTCTCCCAGGTGCGGCCGTCATCGCGGGTCCGGTGCACGTACTGTGACCCCATGTAGACGACGCCGGGGTCGTGCGGCGACACGTGGATGGGCGCCACCCGCTGGAAGCGGTAGCGCAGGTCCGCGGGATTGTGGCCATAGATGTTCGCAGCCCCGATGTAGTGGCTGCGTTCCGTACCCAGGCGCTTGTCGAAGACCGAGAAGCGGCCCTTGCAATTGGCGTAGACGATGTTCGCGTTGCCCGGCTTCGGGACCGCGGGGCCGGTCTCGCAGCCACCAGCGTCGACGAGCCATGCCTGTTCGTCCTGGGCACGGAAGGGCGGCATGCTCGGCACGGCAATGGTGGTGCCGTTGTCTTGCTGGCCGGCATAGAGCCAGTAGGGATACTGGTCGTCCACTTCGACCTGATAGAGCTCGGCGGTGGGCTGATTGAACTGGGTCGACCAAGTCTCACCGCCATTGAACGTGACGTTCGCGCCGCCGTCATTCGCCTGCACGAAGTGCTGCGGATCATCTGGATTGATCCACATGTCGTGGCTGTCTCCGTGCGGCGGACGCAGCCGCGACCAGGTCATGCCGCCGTCGACGGACTTCATGTTCTGAGTCGCCATGGCGTAGAGGACGTCGGGATTCGTCGGATCGACATCGATATTGGCGTAATAGAAGGGACGCGTGCGGATCGACGGCTCGGAGGAGATCTGCACGAAATCGCGACCCTGGTTCACCGACTTGTACAGGCCGCCCTCATCCCCGGGCGCCTCGATGAGCGCGTACAGGATGCTCGAATCGGCAGGCGTCACCGCCAGATCGATCTTGCCGATGAGGCCCTCGGGCAAGCCGGAGGAAAGCTTCTCCCAGTGATCGCCGCCGTCGACGGATTTGTAGATGCCTCCCGTTTCCGCAGGGCCTCCGCTGACAATGGTCCAGGGCGTGCGGCGCGCACGCCAGGCGGCCGCGTAGACGACATCCGGATTCCCAGGAACGAGCTCAACGTCGGCAAAGCCCACCTCATCGGAAACGAAGAGCACCTTGTCCCAGTTCGCGCCTCCGTCCCGCGTGCGATAGACCCCGCGCTCAGCATTTTCGCCATGCGCCTGACCGATCGCTGCGACCCAGACGGTGTTCGGATTGCGTGGATCGATTTCCACGGCCCCGATATGCGCGGTTTCCGTGAGCCCCTGATGGGTCCAGGTCTCGCCGCCGTCGATGGACTTGTAGACACCCTTGCCGCGGATCACGTTGCTGCGCAGGCCATCCGAACCCGTACCGACGTAGACGATGTTGGCGTCGTGCTGCGCCACGGCAATGTCACCGACGGAGGGCGTGTCGAAGGCCGCATCCGACATCGGACGCCAGCTCGTGCCGTGATCCTCTGTCTTCCACACGCCCCCGCCCGAGGCGCCAAGGTAGAAGGTTCCCGGCGCTGCCACCGTACCGGCCACCGCCGTGACCCGACCGCCCCGGGTCGGGCCGATGTTGCGGTATTCCAAGGCCTCGAACAGCTCGGCGAGCACGACGGTCGGTAGGAGCAGGCACAGGAGCGGGAGCAGGCGGCGAGATCGAAACGTCATGCTAAGGACCGATGTGAATCTGGAGCACGGAATCTACCGCTTTGAGCCGCACTCTGCCGACCAGAATCAGAAGTTCCAGTCGAACGCGACCGCAAGGTGGCGGCCCGGTGCATCGAGCCCGGAACCGTGTTCTCGATAGCGCGCATCGAGGAGATTGCCCGCGTCCACCCGCACTCGAAGGCCACTCGACACTTGCCACAGGGCGCCGAGATCGGCGCGCACCCAGCCGTCGGTGCCCGATGGATCAATGCGCGGATCTCGTATGTCTCGGGCGCTGAGCCTGTCCTGCCGGGATGCCCCTGCGAGCGTCAGATGCACGTCGACACCCGCCAGCAGCGGGCGACTGAATCGGATGCGTCCGTGCAGCGGCGGAATGCGGTCACCGGCCGTGACCTCGCCGGCAAACGCATCCTCTGCGCGAACGTAGCTCACGACCGTATCGACGCGGAGCGCGTCCGCCGGCGCCCAGCGAACCTGCGCCTCCACGCCTCGAAATCGACTCTCCCCCCCGTTTACCGTCTGTACGACATCGCGGCCCGTCGGCGTCACGGCACCAGTGCCAACGGAGCGGATGCGCGCGTCGACGGTGGTTGCGAAGGACGTCAGCTCCACGTGCAATGTCGTTGAACGGAAGCGCACGCCGAACTCGATCTGATCGGCCGTCTCCGGTCCGAGTCCGGGATTTCCGATGTTGAAACGATTCCCGGGGCGCGGGCCAAGGGCGCCCAGATCGAATACGTTCGGAGGCCGGAACCCTCGCCCATAGCTCCCGTACAGCGTCCAGCGGGGCGCGACGCGCCAGAGCACGCCGAGGCGTCCGGTCATTTCTCTCGCTTCGAGATCAACCCCCGCCACCTCATCCAGCGTCGGTACTTCCACGCGCCAGGCATTCGCGCGCAGCCCGACCGTGAGGGTCAGCGCGTCGCTCGGAGCCCACTCCGGCGCAGCGAAGAGCGAAGCCGTGCGCATGCGCGAGCCGTCTGTGAAGCGCGGAGGACGAGCATCAATGACGCCATCGTCAGCCTGCTCAGCACGCGCACTGTCCACGCGATCCAGATAGAGCTCGGCCCCAGCAATCCAGCGACCACGCTCTCCGATGCGGTCCTGCCACTGCGCGACCAGCCCGTGCAGCGTTGAGCGGTTGTTCTCTAGATTCGTGGTGGCGGCGCCCGTATCGCGGCTGATGCGATCGTCGACGATCCGCTGGCGGGCAAGGTCGACCTTCAGACGACGTTCCGGCCGCGCTGCGCTGCGCCAGCGCCAGCCGACACGGCCCATGAGTCTGCTATTGGGCTCGAACAGAAAGCGTTCGGCGCTCGGCTCGACCTGGCCGAAGCCCGGCACAAGTTCGTCGTACCGCGGCGTCGAAGGCTGCTCAAGCCACTGCCCGCTGATCTCGATCCGGTGTTCTGGTGCAGGCGCCCACTGCCCGCTCAGGAAGGCACCGCGGGCGTCGTAGCCCGTGGCCGAAAGGCGATCACCGCCACCGATCCGGCGATTGCCATAGGTACTGTCCGCAACGCCGACCTCAACGGCTGCCCGGGCGGTCGCGAGCGATCCGCTCGCGACCCAGGTCTGGCTCAGATCCGCGGAGGACCAGGCAGCAGAAAGGCGACCATCACGGATTCGAGCCTGGTCCCCAAGGGCCGGCATGCGGCTTCGCAGGGCAACAACGCCGCCAATCGCGTCCGCGCCGTACAGCGCTGGGGCCGCGCCCGGAAGGACCTCCACCGCCTCGAGGCCGCCCATGGGCACCAGAGCCAGGTACTGATTCGGCGCATCGCGGAACAACGCATGGTTGAGACGGATACCGTCCACGAGGTGGAGCACCTGAGAACCGCGCAGTCCGCGAACGATCGGGGTGCTCTGCCCGGGAGTCGTCTGCTGGAAGAAAGTGCCGGGGGCATCGCGCAGCAGCGCAGTTGCCGTCTCGGTTCCCGCACCGAACTCCACCGGTCGGGCCGCGCCGCTCCTGTCGATCGCATCCAGCTGAGCGGTGCGGCGTACGCCCGTCACAACCACTTCCTCGATGCGAGCGTCGGCCGCGGGCACCGCCTCGGAACCCAGCGCAACCACCGGGCAAAGCGTCGAAAGGCAGCCGAACACGAAAATTTTGACCACGGCACGTCGCGGCGCCGCGAAATTGCAGAGCATGGAAAGCGTCGGTTCCGGAAAATAGCCGCGCATGAAAGCGGCGCCGCGGCTGCTGCGCAAGGGGTAGCGCCACTGCCGAGCCACCGATGTGCGCGAGACGCTACCATGATCGTCCGTTTCGGACAGGGAAACATAGATCATGCGAACCCGCGTGCAGCAGCTCACCAGGGCCGCCGGCCTGCTCGCTCTCCTCCTCGTGACGCCCATCACGCACGGCGCGGATGAACCAGCCGGCTTCAACGAAGGCACGTTCTCGGGCCTGGAGATGCGCTCGATCGGACCGGCGCTGATGTCCGGGCGCATCGCGGACATCGCAGTGCATCCAGACAACCCGCACATCTGGTATGTCGCCGTGGGCAGCGGCAACGTCTTCAAGACCGTCAACGCCGGCACGACCTGGACGCCCGTCTTCGAGAACGAGGATGCCTACTCGATCGGAGCAATCACCCTCGATCCAAACGACCCGGAGACCATCTGGCTCGGCACCGGCGAGAACGTCTCCGGCAGGCATGTGGGATATGGCGCGGGCGTCTACCGCAGCCGCGACGGCGGCAGCTCCTGGGAAAACATGGGGCTCGGCGACAGCGAACACATCGGGATGATCCGGGTCGATCCGCGAGACTCCGACACCGTATTCGTGGCCGCCCAGGGGCCGCTTTGGTCCGGCGGCGGTGAGCGCGGGCTCTACCGCAGCCGCGACGGCGGCGAGAGCTGGGTAAAGGTGCTCGGCGACGGACTCGGCAACGCGGCGGAAGACGACGCCTACACGGGCGTGAGCGAGGTGCATCTCGATCCCCGTGATCCCGACGTTCTCTATGCCGTGAGCTGGCAGCGCCTGCGTAACGTCGCGGTGCTCCTCGACGGCGGTCCGGGCTCGGGCATCCACAAGTCCGAGGACGGCGGCAACACCTGGCGTGAGCTGACTTCCGGCCTGCCCTCGGGCAACAAGGGCAAGATCGGTTTCGCCATCTCGCCGCAGCGGCCGGACGTGGTCTACGCGACCATCGAACTCGCGAACAAGTCCGGCGGACTCTGGCGCTCCGAAAACGGCGGCGAAAGCTGGGAGAAGCGCGGGGACTACCTCTCCGGCGGCACCGGCCCCCACTACTATCAGGAGATCTTCGCGAGCCCGAACGCCTTCGACCGCATCTACCAGATGGACGTGTATCTCCATCGCAGCGACGACGGCGGCAAGACCTTCGAGCGCATGGAGGCCGACACCAAGCACGTCGACCACCACGCCATGGCCTTCCGGAACGGCGACCCCAACTATCTGCTGGTGGGAAACGACGGCGGCCTGTACGAAAGCTTCGACGGCGGCGATACGTGGAAATACGTTGCCAATCTCCCGATCACCCAGTTCTACAAGGTGACCGTCGACTACGCCGAGCCCTTCTACAACATCTACGCCGGCGCCCAGGACAACAGTTCCATCGGCGGACCGTCACGGACGAACAACGTCATCGGCATCCGCAACGAGGACTGGTTCCTGACCACCGGCGCCGACGGTCATCAGTCCGTCGCCGATCCGACGAATCCGAACATCGTCTACTCGTCCTGGCAGCAGGGCAGCCTGACGCGCTACGATAAAGCGACCGGCGAGATGATATTCATCCAGCCGCAGGCGGGTCCCGACGAGCCACGGGAGCGTTTCAACTGGGACGCGCCGATCCTGATCAGTCCGCACGATCCAGCACGCCTCTATCACGGCAGCTACCGCGTGTGGCGCAGCGACAACCGCGGTGACGCCTGGCAGGCCGTGAGCCCGGACCTCACCGGCGCGCCGGATGCGAAGTCCCGGCTCGAAGACACGCTCATGGGTCGCACCTGGAGCTTCGACTCATCCTGGGACCTGTCCGCCATGTCCCAGTTCCACACCATCACGTCCCTGTCGGAATCCCCGATCGTCGAAGGGCTGCTCTACGTCGGAACCGATGACGGGCGCATTCAGATCAGTGAAGACGGCGGCGAGACCTGGCGCCCAGGTGGACGCCTGCCGGGCGTGCCTCGCGAGTATTTCGTCAACGACATCAAGGCCGATCTGCATGACGCGGACACGGTCTATGTGGTCGTTGACGACCACAAGCATGGCGACTTCGCCCCCTACGTCCTGCGCAGCACGGACCGCGGCCGGTCCTGGCGCAGCATCCGCGGCAATCTGCCCGAGCGCCATCTGGTCTGGCGTCTCGTCCAGGACCACGTGAAGCCCGAGCTCATGTTCGTCGGTACGGAGTTCGGCGTGTTCTTCACTGTCGACGGCGGAGACGCCTGGACCAAGCTTGGAGGCGGCGTTCCGAACATCCCGTTCCGTGATCTCGTCATCCAGCAGCGCGAGAACGACCTCGTTGGCGCAACCTTCGGCCGGAGCCTGTATGTGCTCGATGACTATTCACCACTGCGCGAGATCGACGCCGCGGCGCTTGCGCAGGAGGCAATCTTCTTCCCCGTCCGGCGCACGCACTGGTACGTCCCGCGCCGTCCCCTCTCGTGCCGACGCGCGGGCTGTGTGGACAGCCAGGGTGATGACTACTACGTCGCGGACAACCCGCCCTTCGGTGCCGTGTTCACCTATTACCTCGCTGACGGACTCCAGACGCGCAAGGCAGCACGTGCGGAAGCCGAAAAGCCTCGCATCGCCGCCAATGAGGATGTCGCCTTCCCCGGATGGGAGGCGCTCGCGGCGGAGGCCGACGAGGACGCCCCCGCCGTGGTCTTCACCATCCGGGACGGTGACGGCGAGATCGTCCGCCACGTGACGGGCCCGGCGTCCGCTGGCTTCCACCGCATCGCCTGGGACCTGCGCTACCCCGCTCTCCGCCCCTGGCGCGCCAGCGAAGACGCAAACGACGCCGCGCGCGGTGGCGTGCTGGTCGCACCGGGCACCTTCGAAGCGACCATGTATCTGCGTCAGGACGGGACGCTGACGCAGGTTGGAGAACCTCGGCCCGTGGTGCTCGAATCGATCCGCGAACCCACGCTCGAACTCGCGGATCAGGAGGCCCGCGTCGAATTCGCACGGGAGGTGGCGGAGCTCGACCGCGTCGTTGCCGGCACCTTGCAAAGCGTCGATGCCGTGCTCGCGGAGCTCGGCGCCATGAAGACGGCGCTCGCGCGCTCCACGGCCGAACTCGACGCGCACGCCCGCGTGGATACCCTCGCCGCGCTACTGCGGGCACAGCGCGAAAGCCTTCGAGGCAACGCTATGCAACAACGCATGGGCGAGCTCGGACCCGTGTCCGTGTCCCAGCGCCTCTCCTTCGCCGGCTTCGGCAGCCGGACCCAGGCCTACGGGCCGACACCGGCCAAGCGCGAAGCCCTCACCCTCGCGAAGCAGCAGTTCGAGGCCGTGGACGCCGTGCTGAGAGGGGCGATCGACGCGGACCTTGCCGCGCTCCGCGCCATGATGGATGCGGCATCCGTGCCCTGGACGCCCGGACGAACGCGCTGATAGATGCGCAGGCCTCCGGGACCGCCCGGAGGCCTGTCGTCACTCAGCGACGATGCGTACGCCGATCTGGTCGACGAGCACCGTGCCCGCCGACGCACCGTCAAAGCGCATGCGCACGGCCCGCAGATCGCGCGGATCGGCTTCCAGCGGTATTTCCACCGTCTGCAGCACGGCTTCCCATGTGTGCGTGTAGCGCGCCCGATTCAGCGCCTGCGACTTGAGGTACTGAACGTGCATGGGCGGCGCCACGCGCGCCAGTGAGCGCCCGTCGTAGCGAAGCGTGCGTCCGGAGGCATCCTCCACTTCAACCGTGAACGCCAGGGCGGTATCCCGGGCGTCCGATTCGACGACCGGCGAATCCGATGCGGCCGAGCGCGCCCCTTCGTCTTCATCAGGCTCATTGTCCGGCGCGCGCTCTGGAGACGGTGCGATCTCGAAGCTGAGCACGCGCCGGCGGCCGTCCACCTCCATCTTCAGGCCTTCGGGCATTTCAAGGGTGTACTCGGGCGCACTGCCAGCGCGCCATCCGAGCACCGCGGCGGCGCTGCCCTGAAGGCGCCCGTCGCGATGGGTCAGCGCCTCTTCGCGCCACAGCGCGAGACCGCTTGCGGAGATGCGAACGTCGGCGCGGCTGGCACTGGTGACGTCGATGTCCTCCTCGAAGTCCGCGATCGGGGCGAAGCTCGCATCCGTATAGCGGTGCACGTAGATCCCCTCGGGGAGCCAATCCTTGCCGACCCGCGGATCGCGAAAGAAGGCGCGATAGCGATCATCGTCGTGAAGCGTCGACTCCAGGAACGCAGCAATCGAAACCGCAGCGATCCTGCGCTGAACGTCGGCATCGATGATCGGCGCCAGGTTCAACAGCCATGCGCCCGGCGGGCCGTAATCCTTCCGGCCCCACCCTTCGTTGAACTGGCCATGATTGGCGCCGTGCACGTAGAGCCCGGCCTTGAAATAGGGCGAACCTTCCGAGAGTTCGATGCGGTTGTATTGGCGCAGGCCATGGAAGGCCGGCTCATCGGCGTCATAGCTCCCCTGCAGGGCGAAGAAGCTGACGTCATCGAGCTCGACGCGTCGGTGATAGCGCTGGTCGACCTGGGCGATGGCCACCAGCGCGCTGATGTCGAAGCCGTAGTCGAATGCGATGGTGGCGTCATCAGGGTGGTGCGCGAGCGCGTTGAAGGCGTGCGCGATGGAAACCGCTTCACCGCCGCGCGAGTGGCCAACGAGCGCGATTCGATCGAGGTCGACGCGGCCGGCGAAGGGATGATCCTCCGTCCTGCTCCAGTCCCGCCAGAGCGCGAGATGCTCGAGCAAGAGCCAACCGCGGACCGCCATCTCCTTGCCGCGGAAGTCTCCGCTCCAGCTTCCGTTGATGTAGTTCTCGTCAACAGACACGACGATGAAGCCGCGCGAGGCGAGCAATTCACCGAGATAGGCGTAGCCCGGATCGGACACGTCAACCATCGAATGGTTGCCGTGCACGATCAGCACCAGCGGAAAGGGCCCCTCCCCGACCGGCGCCCAGACGAGGCCGTTGAGCGGTGCCTCGGACAGATCGAAACCCCAGTAGCGTTCCCGAACCGAGCCGCGGAGCCCCTTCCACTCGGGCAGCAGCGCGCGCGCATCGACGGCGCGCGACTCCAGATCACGCGCCTTGCCGAATTCCGGGCGACGCGCGTTTCGTCCTGCCCCGTAGGACACCCGTTCGACCTCGTAGGTGCCTGCGCTTCCCGGGTTGGGGGCATCAACGAAAGCCGCCGCGTCCGCCACGGCCGGACCGATGGTGCGAAACGTCGTCGGATGGGGATCCCGGCCATCGGTCACGAGCGAGAGCACGATGCCGACTGCTGTCACGCACGCCGCAGCCGCGAGCGCGAACAGGCGCAAGCCCCCGGGAACGAAGGCGAGGGCGAAGGCGTCCTTGCGCGAGCGCGCCACAACCACCGTAAGGAGCGCAACCGCGAGCACCAGCACAGCGAGCGCCGAAACAGAAAGCCCGGTCAGCGGCGCCAACCCGCTGCGCCAGGCGCTGGGGGCGCGCACCAGGCGCCAGAGCTCGGCCATGGACCACTGGTCGAAGACCAGCAGAGTGGTCAGCACGGCGAGCGCGAGGGTCACGGCCTCAGCCGGCATGTTCCGCAGCGTGCCGACGAGCCCGCGCAGGAGGCGATGGCTCACCCAGAGCACGGCGCCCCCGGTGAGGGCGCCCAGAACGAACTCGATGAGATCGGCCTGGCCTGTCTCGGTCAATGCGCCCCGAAGGCCGCAAACGAACAGCACCGCCAACACGGCGGCGCGCATGCCGAGGTGCCAGGCACCCCGATTCGCATCGCTCATGCCGGAGCCCTCACCGCTCAGGCAGATCCGGGAGCTTGAGTACGGAGAGCCCTTCGCTGGAAATCTGCCGCTCGAGCGCCGGCAACGCATCGCGCCAGAGCACCGCGAGGGCGTCCAGCTCTTCGCTGATCTCGGCGGACAACTCCGCCTTCACCGCCAGGGCCTGTGCGGTCGGCGCGGCATCGCCTGCCGCAACACCGCGCATGAGGCTCGTCAGCTTGTTGTTGAGCCGGATCGGGAAGTTGAGCGGATCCTGACGACTCTGATTCTTCGTCTGATACAGGCGCGCTTCGATCGTGCTCGCACTTTCGAGGAACGCGTCGATAGCAGCGATCGAATCGGCAGAGGTGGTCTCATCGAGGCGTCCCTTGACCCCCTCAAGCTGCGTACGTATCGCCCTGATGCGAACGATTTCGTCGTGGGTGCGCGTAAGCAGATCACGGGCTTCCCGGACGAAATCGAACTGCGCAGCGAAGTCCTCGGCCGTCGACGAGGAACGCGGATCGGGCAGCACCTCGAAGGCAACCTCCTGAACCTCGCCTCCCACGGTCAGGCGCGCTCGATAGGCACCCGGAACCGCCTGCGGTCCTTCGCGCATGTCCGCCCACATGATCAGATCGTCGAAGCGCGACATGCCCGGATAGCGGAGGTCCCAGACGTGACGGTTCAGACCGGCGTCGGCGGTCAGCACATCCGTCCGCAAGGGCGCGTTGCGGCCGCCGCCTTCCGGCGCTTCCTCCGGCGCTTCCTCCGGCGCACGCGACCAGGTCCAGATCGCCTCGTCGCTGCCGTCCTCGAACACAGCCAGTTCCAGTACGGCGTCATCGTCCGGAACCGTCTCCAGCGCGTAGAAGAAGGTCACGCCGGGATGAGGATTGGTGCCATTCGCCCCCGCATCCGACGCGCGTCCGCCCGCAGACAGGCGGTAGGACACGCCAGGCGTGTACAGGCGCGTACCCTCGCCCTCGAACTGGCGCAGGACCGCCAGATCATCGAGCACCCAGTAGCCCCGCCCCTGGGTCGCGGCGATCAGATCATCCTCTCGGATGGCGAGGTCCGTAATGGGCACGAGCGGCAGGTCGAGCTGCAGGGGCGCCCAATTGCGGCCGTCGTCGAACGAGTGGTACAGACCGAACTCGGTGCCCGCATAGAGCAGGCCCCGACGCACGGGATCGGCCCGCACGACGCGGGTGAAGTGCGTGCGCGGAATGCCGCGATCGATGCGCGTCCAGCGCGCACCCCAATCGGAGGTCTTGAACAGGATCGGTTCGAAGTCGTCAGACTTGTAGCGCGTCGCTGCGACGTAGGCACCCCCGGGTTCGAAGGGATCGATCTCGATGCTGTTGATTTGCGCCCACTCCGGCATGCGACGAGGCGTCACGTCGGTCCAACTCTCGCCGCCGTCTCGCGTCAGCTGCACGAGGCCGTCGTCCGAGCCGGCCCACATCACGCCTGCTTCATGCTGCGACTCGGCGAGCGCGAACACCGTGCCGTAGTACTCGATGCTCGTGTTGTCCTTGGTGATCGGACCGCCGGACGAGCCCATGCGCGTCTCATCATTGCGGGTCAGATCGTCGCTGATCGCCGTCCAGCTCCGGCCCAGATCGTCACTGCGGAACACGCGCTCGGCTGCCACGAAGAGCACGTCCGGATCGTGCTGCGAGAACGCGATGGGAAAGTTCCACTGGAACCGATGGCGCAGGTCTGCCGCGGCCCAGCCCATGGGATTGTCCGGCCACACGTCGATGGAGCGCTGGATGCCCGTGCGGTGATCGATCACGCGCAGGAAGCCGCCATAGGAGCCGCCGACCACGATGTCCGGATCGTCCGGCTTGGCCACGATGTGTCCGCTCTCACCCCCTGCCGTCGGTTCCCAATCGCGGGGTCCGATGACGCCGCCACGGGCCGAGCGGGTCCGAATGCGCACCGCGCTGTTGTCCTGCTGACCACCGAGCAGACGATAGGGGAAGGCGGAATCCGTCGACACGCGATACATCTGCGCCGTCGGCTGATTGCTTTGAGTCGACCAGGTTGCGCCTCGGTCGTAGGACACGTTAGCGCCGCCGTCGTTCGACTCGATCATGCGCAGCGGATCGGCCGGATCGATCCAGAGGTCGTGGTTGTCGCCGTGGGGCGTGGCGATGGTCGCGAAGGACTTGCCGCCGTCCTTGGAATGGTGGAAGCGCACGTTCAGCACGTAAACCGACTCGGCGTCGGCCGGATCCGCGTAGATGCGTGAGTAGTACCAGGCGCGCTGGCGCAGATTACGGTCTTCGCTGACGCGCGCCCAACTCTCTCCGCCGTCGCGGGAACGCAGCACGCCCCCGTCCGCCGCCTCGACGATCGCGTAAAGGTTGTCGTTGTCCGTGGGCGACACGGCAATGCCGATGATGCCGAGCGGCGCGCCGGGGAAGCCGTCGTTCTCGCTGAGCAATGTCCAGCTGTCGCCGCCGTCCACGCTCTTCCAAAGGCCCGAACCCTCGCCGCCGCTCTCGAGGCTGTAGGGCGTGCGCCGAACACGCCAGATGCTCGCGTAGAGCACGCGCGAATTCGTCGGATCCATCACCAGGTCGACGGCACCGGCGTGCTCGTTCACATACAGGACCTTCTCGAAGGTCTCGCCGCCATCCCGGCTGCGATAGACCCCACGCATCTCGTTCGGCCCGAAGAGATGGCCCATGGCCGCGACGTAGATCAGGTCAGGGTTCTTCGGATGAATCCGGATGCGCGAGATGTGCTGGCTGTCCGCAAGACCGAGCTTCACCCAGCTGTCGCCGGCATCGGTGGACTTCCACAGGCCATCGCCGGGCGAGACATTGCCACGAACCGTCTTTTCACCAAGGCCGACGTAGACCACGTTCGGGTCCCACTCGGACACCGCAACTGCACCAACGGAGCCACCGAAGAAGCCATCGGAGACGTTTTCCCAGCTCGCCCCCCCGTTTGCCGTCTTCCACACGCCTCCCCCCGTTGCACCCATGTAATAGGTTTCACGGTCCTGAGGAACGCCCGCGACGGCAGCCGAACGGCCGCCCCGATAAGGACCAACTTCGCGCCATTCGAGCGCTTTCAGATGCGGCGGAAAGCTGTCGCGGTCGACGTCCGCGTAGGCGCCTCCCGCTAGACCGGCGAGCAGCGCGAGCAGCGCAACGAGACGGACTGACCAGACCATGGGATTTCCTTTTTTCTTTCTGGAACGGCGATTCGGCGGCAGCCTAGCACGCAGCCCTGCAGGCCCAGGATGCACCCTATGCGAGGCGCGATCGGCAATCAGAGCCGCGGGCGCCCCAGTGTGAGCCCTCCTCCCCTTGGAGCCGCCGGGCGCCGTGACTATGGTGGGCGTACGCATCCCAAGGACCGTCCCCATGCCCAGTAACTCGCTTCTCCTGATCGCACTCGGTGCCTTCGCGTTCCTCGCAACCGCGTTGATCGGCTTCCTCGTGGGTCGCAGCCGACCGCGCCAGGCCGACCTGGCGCGCATCGCAGAGCTTGAGGGTGCGCTCGAACAGACGCGGACCGAATTGGAGGCTTCAGCAGGTGAGATCGAGAGCGCGCACGCTGAAGCGGCGGCGACGCGTGCCGGGATCGATGAGCACTTCGATCGCAGCGCCGCCCTTTTCGGGCGCCTAGCCCAGGACTACCGCGCGCTCTTCGACCACTGGACCGAAAGCGCAGCCCGCCTCGGCGTCTCCGACGCCCAGGCTGAAGCCCTCATTGAAGGCGTGCGCACGCAACTTCTCGCCGACGCCGCACCCACCAGGGACAACGTGGCGGAACCCGCTTCGCCGCAAGCAGACCCCTCGGTGGACGACGAGACAGGCGGGGACGCACCCGACGTCGACGCCGATGCCAATGCCGTATCCAACTGCGAGGCCGACACCGACACCGACACCGACACCGACACCGACACCGAAACCGAAACCGAAACCGAAACCGAAACCGAAACCGAAACCGAAACCGAAACCGAAACCGAAACCGACCGTAAAGCCGATTGACCATGGGGAGAGAGGGCATGGGGGAGAAAACCCGACGCACGGCGCTGATCACGGGCGCTGCCCGCGGCATAGGTCGCGCCATCGCAGAAGCATTCGCGGCCGCAGACTGGAACCTCGTGATTGCAGATCTTGGCGCGTCGACGCCTGACGCCGCGGTCGACTACGAGCTTTCCGGTCCGGATGAACTGACCGCTACGGCCCGCGCCCTGGACAGCATTGGCGCCGGCTCCACGATCGCCTCGGCCACCGATGTCACGCTGACAACCGATTGCCAGAGAGCGGTCGAACGCGCACGAGCGGCTTTCGGCGGCCTAGACCTCCTCGTGAACAACGCCGGCATCGTTACTTCGGGACCCATCGAATCCGTGTCGGAAGCCGCCTGGGATCGCACGCTCGACGTAAACACCAAGGGGGCCTTCCTGATGAGTCAGGCCGCTCTACCTGCGATGGGCGACGGCGCCTCGATCATCCAGATCGCATCGATCGCAGGCCGCAGCGGCTATCCGAACATGGTTCCCTACTGCGCATCGAAATTCGCGGTCGTCGGCATGACCAAGGCCATGGCCGCCGAGCTCGCGCCGCGGGGCGTCCGCGTCAACGCGATCTGCCCCGGCATCCTCGGTACGGCAATGTGGATCGAGCATCTGCTCGATCGGACCGGCGGCGACGTGCAGGACGAGAGCAGCGAGGCACGCTCGGTGCGTTTCGAGGCGCTGATGGCGGAGCAGATTCCGCTGGGACGCTCACAGACGCCCGCGGATATCGCCGAAGCAGCCCTGTACCTGGCTTCGGCTCATAACGTCACGGGCAGCGTCCTCACCGTCGATGGTGGGCTGACACCCGCCTGAGGCGAGTCAGGGCGGCGCATCCAGGGGGCCGCCGCAGCCGACGAAACTCTGATCGTCCAGGGTTACTTCCACGCGCGCCGGGAAGCTGCGGTCGCCGTCGTCCACACAGGGCTCATAGCGCACATCGACCGTCAGATGATGCGCTCCCGCGCGCCCCTGCCAGCGGACAGCGGCCGCGGACCCGGAAACGGAGACATCGCTGAACGCTCGACGATCCCCACCCCAGGCACCCACCCAGGCGAGTCGCTCCGGATACACGTCGACAGACCAGCCGGGTTCATTGCCCTGGCCGCGAAACACGGCACCAAGGCTTGCCGCGCGAAGGGCCGAGGTGAGGTCGGGTGCCCGCCGGCAGCGCAGTGCCCGCGCGCCCTGCGCGAACACGGCAACATCGCCGTCCACCTCCATGCGCGTGCTGTCACGCGACCAGCTTGCACCGGCTTCACGCCGATCCGCTTGCAGCACGAAGCGTTCCCGAGCGAGGCCGACCGCAAGTGCGCCGGAGGATGATTCGTAGCGCGTATGCAGCGTGGAGCCGTCCTCGCAACGCCACCCGAGAAGCGTCGCAGCGGCACCGATTTCAGGCGGTCGTGGGGCGGGCTGCACCCTCTGAGCAGGCGCTGGCGCTTCCTCGGGCGTATCCGCGGCGCACCCGGCAAGGCACGCGAGGAGCAAGCACGTGCCGACGATCGACAAATAGTCGCTGCGAATCATGCCGTGAGGCCCTCAGCGGCAAAGGCGCTCCGCGCCGCTGCGACAAACGCTGCAACGCGCCGAGGATCCTTGCGGCCGTCCGGGCCTTCTACGCGACTGTGTGCATCGACCGCCGCCGGGCGCACGGCCGCAATGGCGGCCGCAACGTTCTCTGCGTCGAGCCCCCCTGCCAGGATCACCGGGAGATCGGATGCTTCGACCGCGGCACGACTTGCGGACCAGTCATGGGTCAGACCTGTCGCGCCACGCCGGCCCGTCGCGGAATCGAAGGTGTCGGTGATGAAGGCATGCACATGGGGCGAGAACGCCCGGATCTGCTCCGGCACATCATCAGCACCGATCACCAGTGCCTTGATGAGCCCGAGACGCGGACGGAGCGCTCGCAAACGGGCGGCTTCGTCAGCCACAACGGCCCCGTGCAGCTGCACCCAGTCGCAGGCGAGCGTATCGGCGAGGCCCGCGATCTCTTCGGCATCTACAGCGTAGGTGATGAGCACCGTGCCGATGCGCCCGGCAACTGAAGCGAAGAGTGTCCGCGCATCGGCTTCCGCCAGGTCCTCGCGCCCATCCGGCAGGCGGAGCGGCAGGCCGACAAAGTCGGCGCCGCATTCGATCAACAGCTCCGCCTCGGCGAGGTCGTGAACGCCCGCGATCTGCACGGCCCCCTGCAATGCATCAACGTCTACGGGGCCGGCCATCACCCTGCGCTGCCCGCCTCATCGAGCCGTTCCATGGCCGCTGCGACGGTGGGAAAGGAGAGCGTCTCCTGCCGTGCAGCGAAAGGGGTGCGCCAGATCGCACCGGCCACGTCGTCTGCGAAGACAAGCGGTGGCCGCGCCGGCAATCGCACCTCGAAATAGACGTCCGACGTGCGATAGGTCGTGCCCTCGAAGGGGTAGCGGTTCGTCGACGAGAACAAATAGCGCAGACGATCCGCATCAAGGGCGAGCCCGAGCTCCTCTCTCACCTCGCGGCATACGGCGTCCTCGAGGGTCTCGTCCGGATCAACGAATCCTCCCGGCAGATCGAAGGTCCCGGCACGCGGCGCGTGCGCGCGCTCAGCGAGCAGAATCTCGTCGCCTACCCGAATCACAGCCGCCACGGCGACCGCAACATTGTGGAAATAGCGGAAGCCGCAGGCCCTGCAGCGGATGGCTTTGTCGCCCTCGAAGTAGAGCGGCGCTGCGGTACAGACGGGGCAGTGACGGAAGGCAGCGAGGTCAGCGTGCATGGGCAGCCCTGGCAGGATCGGCAGCACTTCAGCATTCCCGACAAGCTGCCGCAAGCCGTAGGCGTTGCCTGCGCGCGCGGGATTCGCTATCAACGCCGGGAATCCGAGCAGATGGAATGCAAGCATGGCAGAGGCACAGACGCCGCAGGTCGACGATCAACCGGATGGCGAGGCACCCGCAAACGGAACTTTCGTGGGCAATTTCTTTACACCGGAGTTCATCGAGGACCCCTACCCCAGCTACCGCTTCCTGCTCGAGCATCAGCCCATGTTTCAGGTCCCTGACGCGCCACTGCACATCGCTACGCGTTACGAGGACTGCCAGGCGCTCCTCCGGGACCGCCGCCTCGGCCACGCCTTCAAGGAAGGCATGATCGAGCAGTGGGGCGAGGACGTGTTCGAGAACAATCCGGTCTACCGCTCCCTCGGCAATTCGATCCTTCTCATGGACCCCCCCGATCACCGACGCATTCGCGGCCTCGTCACCAAGGCCTTCGACGCACGCCGGACCGAAGCGATGCGGCCCCGGGTACGCAAGCTCGCCCACCGCCTCATCGACGCCTTCGAAGCAGATGGAGAGGGCGATCTTGTTCGCCTGTTCACCTATCCGCTCCCCGTCATCGTCATCTGCGAAATGCTCGGCATCCCGGAATCGGACCACCACCGCTTCCTGGAAAGCAGCGGCGTCGCCGGGCGCGTTATCGACCCAACCCCGATGACCGAAACGGAACTCGCCGGGGCCAACGCCGGCGCCCTCGAATCGCACGCCTATTTCTCCGGGCTCCTGGACGCGCGCCGGGCGAATCCCGAAGACGATCTGCTCACGGCGCTCGTGCAGGCCGAGACCGACGACGGTCAACTCAACTACGACGAACTCATTGCCAACGTCTCGCTGCTTTTCGGCGCCGGTCACGAAACGACCGTCAATCTCATGGGCAACGGCCTGCTCGCGCTCTGGCGCAATCGCGATCAGCTCGACGCGCTGCGCGGGGACCTCTCTCTGATGCCTTCGGCGGTAGAAGAGATGCTTCGCTTCGATTCCTCCGTGCAGCTCACCGGCCGCAAGGCGCTCGAAGACGTCGAGCACAACGGACATCTCATCCGCAAGGGCGAGCAATTGCTCGCGCTCATCGGCGCGGCGAATCACGACCCTGCCGCGTTCGATGAACCAGAACGCTTCGACGTTCGGCGCGACGGCCGCAAGCCCCTGTCCTTCGGCGGCGGAATTCATCTGTGCCTCGGTGCCCAACTGACCCGGGTAGAAGCAACGGAGGCCCTTTCGGTGCTGTTCGAGCGATTGCCGAAGCTCGAACTCGTCGACGTCGACGCGCCGGACCGGAAGCAGACAATCACCCTTCGAGGCCTGGAAACGCTGCGCGCGAACTGGTGAAGGGGCACGGCCAGCCCGGGAGCACGTCAGCGCGTGTCAGGCGCCCAAGCGGGGGCAGCATGCGGACGGGAAAGCGAGCGACACGATCGTCGTCGCTCCAGTCCTTGCCGCGGCACATGCAGCATGACGCTGGCAAGCACTTCGCGATTTCCCGGCGGCGCCTGCCCTGAGAAACTCGTCAGCCACGGCGCGAAGGTTTGCGCCTGCCTCGGGAGAGAAACATGAGCGTCCTGCCGACTCTGGACGACTTCGAGCACTTCGACTTCGACGACGGCCGCTGGTCCCGACCGGTGTACCGCAGCGGCACCGGCCCGGCCGTGATCGTCATTCACGAGATGCCGGGATTGCATCCCCTCGTGCTGCGCTTCGGTGCGCGTATCGCAGAAGCAGGAATGACCGTGTTCATGCCGAGCCTCTTCGGCGAAGCCGGCCGGGCACCCACGCCCGGCTACGCCATGCGTGAAATGGCAAAGGGCGTGTGCGTACGACGCGAGTTCGTCGCCTGGAGCACAGGCCGTTCGAGCCCGATCGTGGATTGGCTTCGTGCCCTCGCCCGCCAGGTGCACGGCGAATGCGGAGGCGCCGGCGTGGGCGCCGTGGGGATGTGCTTCACCGGCGGCTTCGCGCTGGCGATGATGACGGAGCCTGCGGTGATCGCGCCGGTCCTGTCGCAGCCCTCCATGCCCATGGGAATCGGCGCCAGACGCCGAGCGGCCATCGACGCCAGCAGCGAAGAGATCGCCTGCGCAAAGCAGCGCTTCGAGAACGAGGACCTCAAGCTCATCGGCCTGCGCTTCGAGGGCGACCCGTTCGTTCCCCCGGAGCGCTTCGACACCCTGAACGAGACCTTCGGCGACCGCTTCGAGGACATCACGCTCGACCCGGCCTGTGCCGCGCGGCCCGAGGGCAACGATATGGCGCCGCACTCGGTGCTCACGCTGCACCTCGATGACAACGATCCGGACGGGCCGACCAAGCGCGTCGAACGCCACGTGCTGGAGCACTTCCGGACCACGCTCAACCGTACCTGAACGCATGATCAGTAGACGTGCGTCGCGTGAGACGGCAGCCTCGCGCCGGTTTCTATCGGGGGGCAGTCATGGATTCGTCGCGCATCGAGGGCATCCTCGCGTTCATCGGTGAGGCCGAGCGTCTGAAGACCGTGCTTCGCAGCGCCTGGACGCGGACCGGACGCCAGGAGAGCACCGCCGATCACACCTGGCGTCTGTGCCTGCTCGCCATGATGCTGAAGTCCGAAGCGCAGGATCTCGACTTCGCGCGCGTCCTTGAGATGGCGCTTGTGCACGATCTCGGGGAAGCCCTGAGCGGCGACGTTCCCGCGCCCCTTGCCGGCACCACGCCCGACAAGGACGCGCAGGAAAGGACCGATCTCCATCAGCTCACCCGAGCGCTCCCCGACGATCTGCGCAAACACGTGCGTGCTCTATGGGAGGAGTACAGCGCGGCGTCCTCCGATGAAGCGCGCTTCGTGAAGGGCCTCGACAAGCTGGAAACGATCATCCAGCACAATCAGGGCGAGAATCCGGCCTGGCTCGACTACGACTTCAATCTTGAATACGGCGCACACTACACGCGGGACGACCCGCGTCTCGGTGAGCTGCGCCTGCGCGTCGACGCCGATACCCGGCGCAATGCGGACCGTCGCCGGGATCTCTTCGGCGAGAAGCGCCGCGCCTGAGGTGGTCCCGGCATGCCTGTGCTCGTCGACAAGCTGCTCTCGGTTCTCGTCTTCCCGCTCGGCACGAGCCTCTTTGCACTGGCGCTCGCAGGCGCCCTTGCCTGGGGCGGGCGCGCGCGCCTGGCGCGAGCGATCGCCTTGCTCGGGAGCGCATGGCTCTGGGTGTGCTCCATGCCGCTGACCGCCGGCTTTCTCGTTGCATCGCTGGAAGCTCCGTTTCCACCGGTTCCGGCCGCCGCTCTTCCGAATGCGGACCTCATCGTCGTACTCGGCGGCGGCATGGCACCCGCGCCCGCGCCGAACCGCAACCCGGATCTCAACGCCGCCTCGGATCGCTACTGGCACGCTGCACGCCTCTATCATGCTGGCCGAGCGCCTTTGATCCTCGTGTCCGGCGGCAACGTCTGGGCAACGGACCGACAGTCCGAGGCCGGCGCCGCGCGAGTCTTCCTCGAACACCTCGGCGTTCCCGCAGAAGCCATCATCGAGGAGGGCGAGAGCCGCAACACCGTAGGCAACGCGCGCTACACGGCGCGGATGCTTGAGGGCCGGCAGCTCACCGCCGTGCTGCTGGTGACGTCGGCCGCCCACATGGGTCGCGCACTGCCGACCTTCGAGCGCGCGGGCGTCGCCGCGATACCCGCAGCCACCGATCACTACATCGATTCCAGGGCGCCCTGGCCGCTGGAAGTAATGCCGCAGGCCGGTGCACTCGAAGATACGACGGCGGCGCTCAAGGAGTATCTCGGCAGGCTGGTCTACGCACTGCGCGGTCAGATGTGAAGGACGATCCGCGCGCCCGCCGCGGCCGCGCGCAAGGACAATTTCCCAGCTGAAGGACCGCACAACGACCGTTCGTCGCGCACCCCCCAGCTGTAACAATTTAGTAACGAACTGCTCCTAAATTCGCGCGCGCGCTCGCGCGCAGACGTTGGCAGCTCCTGGGACGAGCTGCCCACTCTAGGGTGACGTCCAGCCCCGAGCACCATCCAACAGACTTGTATTTCGATCGGCGACGGCATCGCACGCGTTGCGGTTGTTCGTCGTTCAACCAGGGAGACGCTTACGCGTGAATAACGAAGGGACAATTCGCCGCGGCATGCCGTGGCAGAAGCTGTTCGCGATGTTTGCATTCGTCCTGCTGCCATTCGGCCAGGTCCAGGCAAACACGGTCACGTCCGCCACGCTCGACGGCAGCGTGACCGATGCTTCCGGTGCCGCAGTGGCTGCCGCCAGCATCGTCATCGTCCATGAGCCCACAGGTGCGACCAAGGCGGTCAGCTCCACGGCAAACGGCAACTTCTACCAGGCAGGCCTGCGCGTCGGCGGTCCGTACCGGATCTCGGTGGCCGCGCCGGGCTACGAGGAAGCCGTACTCGACGATGTTTACCTTCGCGCCGGCGACCAGGCCGACTTCCGCATTCGCCTGCGCTCCTCGAGCGGTGTGGAGGAAGTCGTCGTGCTCGGTCAGCGCATCGAGGGCCGCGATCTCAACAACGGCGTCGGCTCCTTTTTCACCGACGAAGACATCACGAATCAGCCCTCCACGCAGCGTGACGTCATCCGCACCCTGCTCCGCGACCCGCTGGCGTCTTCCGACGGTGAGGGCAACCTTTCAGTCGGCGGCGTGAATCCCCGCTTCAACGGCCTCGCGATCGACGGCTCGCTGCAGCAGGACGACTTCGGCCTTTCGAACAACACCTACGCGACGTCCCGCTCCCCGATCAATCTCGACGCCGTCGAGTCGGCCTCGCTGGTCGCGACCGACTACTCGGTCATCGTTTCCGGTTTCACCGGCGGCCTCGTGAACATCACGACCAAGTCGGGCACGAACGAATTCGACGGATCCGCCTTCTACTACTATCAGGACCAGGACTTCCTCGGTGACGACTACGACGGCGGCAGCATCGATTTCGCCGACTTCGAGGAAGAGGAGTATGGCTTCACGCTAGGCGGCCCGATCATCAAGGATCGCCTTTTCTTCTTCGTGTCCTACGACGAGTACGAGACCCAGAACCCGGTCGACTTCTCCCGCTTCGACAACGATGCAGGCATCGAGCCGGGCTTCTTCGACGCTCTTGGAGACCTGATCGAAGACGCCACGGGCTACGCTCCGATCTCCCGCCCGATTTCCGGCGTGACGCCGGAAACGTCCGAGCGCACGCTGGTCAAGCTCGACGCCAACATCAACGAGAACCATCGCGCGTCCTTCACGTACCAGGAAACGCTCGAAACCGGCACCTCCGTCGGCTCCGACGAATTCGAAGATGCGTGGTACGACACCCCGGTCGATCTCGAGGCCTATACGGTTCAGATCTTCTCGGACTGGACGCCGCAGCTCTCCACGACCCTGCGTTTCAATCACAAGGACTTCACGCGCGGCCAGGTCTGCCGTGCAGGCCCCGATGTCGGCGCCATCGAGGTAGTCGATCTCGATCCGGCCGACATTCCTGCAGACAGCCCGCTCTTTGGCCTGATCGGCGAGGAAGAGAGCTTCACCGCCGGCTGCGACCGCTTCCGTCACGCAAACGAGTTCGAGGACGAGCGCACGCAGTTCTTCGCGTCGGCCGACTACCTGTGGGGCGATCACGTCACGACCTTCGGCGCCGAGTACGAGGACTACGAGCTCTTCAATCTGTTCGTGCCGAACTCACGCGGTCGCTTCCGTTTCATCGGCTATGACAATCTGGTCAACGGCATCGCACGCGTTGACTACAGCAACGTGCCAAGCAACGTCGCCGCAGACGGCGCTGCAGCCTGGGGCTACGAAAAGTTCTCCGTGTTCGCGCAGGACGTCTGGCAGATCACGCCGCAGCTCGAAGTCAACTTCGGCCTGCGCTACGAGCGCTTCGAGCAGGACGACACGCCGATCGCCGACCCGACCGCGCTCACCGACTACGGCGTCGACACGACGGCAAACCTCGACGGCTTGGACCTCATCCAGCCTCGCGTCGGTTTCCGCTGGGACGCATTCGATCGCACGACGATCTCCGGTGGCTTCGGTCTGTTCGCAGGCGGCAATCCGCAGGTCTGGATCTCGAACGCGTTCGCGGTACCAACGGGATCCGATTCTGTCTTCGACTTCGCCGGCGCAGATCCATTCAACGTGCCGCAGGTGTTGCTGGACAGCGTCGCCGGTGATGCTGGCCAAGCCGTCGACGCGATCGCCGACGACTTCGAGATCCCCTCCGACTGGAAGGCATCCCTTCGACTCGATCACAACTTCGATCTGCGAATCGGCGACATCGACTTCGGTGATGACTACACGTTCACCGCCCAGTACCTGTACACGACCACCGAGAACGGCTTCCTCTGGCGCAACATCGCACAGACGCAGCTGCCCACGGCTCAGCCTACGGGGACGGCACCGGACGGACGCGTGATCTACGCTGACCTCGACGACCTTCGCGAACGCAATCTCACGATCCTCGACAACTTCGACGAGGGTCAGGCCCATACCATCACGCTAGGTCTCCAGAAGCGCTTCGACAACGGCTTCGAGTTCGGCGTGAACTATGCCTACCAGGACGTGGAGATCACCACGGAAGGCACGTCCTCCCGCGGCATCTCCAACTGGCGCGGTATCCAGACGACCGATCGCAACAACCCAGGCGCCGAGATCGCACCCTTCGAGATCGAGCACAACTTCACGTTCAGCCTCGGCTACGAGCGTGAGTTCTTCTCGGGCCTGAACACACGCGTTGACCTCTTCGGCCGCCTGTTCAAGAGCGATCCGTTCACCTACACGTTCGACGTTTCGTCCAACAACTCGCTGTTCGGTCGTGCGGGTGACGGCGAGCGGCCGTTCGATAATGCACCGGTGTATATCCCGACCAGCGCCAACGACCCGCTCGTGGTCTATGCATCCGGCTTCGACCAGACCGGCTTCTTCGACTACGTGAACGGCAAGGGCATTGGCTCGGGCATCAACACGGTCCGCGGCGAGGACGGCAACTGGAACAACATCTGGGACTTCCAGTTGCAGCAGGAACTGCCGGGCATCCCGGGCCTCGACCGCTTCGTGGGCGAGAACCGCATGAAGCTCGTGTTCATCGTGGACAACTTCCTGAACCTCCTGAACGACGACTGGGGCAAGTTCACGAACGGCCCGAGCAACAACGATCAGGACATCATCGATGCTGACCTCGTGAGCGCGGCAGACGTCGCACTCAATGGCGTCGACGGAGCCGCGGCTCTGGAAGGCGACTCCATGCGCACGGCGTGCGTGAATGCGTCGGACTGCGTCTACCGGTTCAACCGGTTCTTCGACGAAGAGTCCTTCGACACGAGCCCGACCCGCTCCGTGTACCGCATCCGCGTCGGAATCCGCATGGACTTCTGATCCGAAGGGTCTGCACTACCGCACGACGAGAAGGGGGCCATCGGCCCCCTTCTTCGTCTCGGGTCGGACAACACCCCTCGCTGAACACCCGTGGTCACATCCAGCGCCCAGCGCGTGCGCCAACAGCGCCAAATCCTTTGCCATTCGATGGCGAATCTCGCCAATCACTCTGACAGCGCCTCCCCATCCGCTCGCCGCCAACTCTCGAAACCTCAAAACTTTCAAACTCTTGGCACGTCTCATCCCTGTGGCACGGAAACTGAAAAGTGCTGTCGCGACGCGCGCGGGATCGCGCGAGTGCAACGCGAACGGGGAAAGAAGACATGACAGGGTCGGAGAAAGGCACGGTCTCCGCACGGGCAGGAAGCTCGCTGATCGAACAGTTCACCCGGCACCGGGTAGCTGCCAATCTGCTGATGATCATGATGCTGCTGCTTGGTGCCTGGGGACTTCGACACATCCACACGCAGCTCAATCCTCCGCAGACGCAGCCGGAGGTCGAGGTCGTCGTGCTCTGGCCCGGGGCCAGCGCCGAGGACGTCGAAGCACGCGTCACGATCCCACTCGAGCAGTCCCTGCGCGCAACGCCGGACATGCGCGAACTCCACTCGAGCTCGGTGCCTGGCCGCGCCTACGTCTGGGTCGAACTGAACTTCGACGCTGATCGTGCCGCTTCCCTCGACCTGGTGAAGCAGGCCGTCGCAAATATCCGCAATCTGCCCGCAGACATCGAACCGCCGCAGATTCGACTGCAGCGCGAAAACGAGCTCGTTGCCTCGGTGCTCGTGACCGGGAGCGGCAGCCTCGACGAGCTCATCCCGCTGGCGCGTGAATTCGAGCGAGACCTTCTCGCCCGCGGCATCACCGAGATCCAGATCGACGGCCTCCCTGAGCAGCAGCTCCGGATCATGGTCGACGGTCGGCGCCTGATGGAATCCGGCGAATCCCTCGGCGATCTGGCGCTGGAAATCCGCCGACTGTCGGCGGACGTCCCTGCCGGCACGGTCGGCCGGGCCCAGGGCCCCCGCGCCCTCCGGAGTCTCGACCAGCAACGTTCCGTGCGCGGCTTCGAAGGCCTGTACCTGAACCTCGGCGGTGACCTCGTTCGCCTCGGCGATCTCGCGGACATCGAGATCGCGAGTCGCGACGACGCCATCGAGGTCGCCCGCGACGGCAAGCCCGCGATCGAGCTCTACCTCCTCCGCACCGGTGACGGCGATGCCCTGCAGATGGCGCGCGCCATGAATGCCTGGCTCCAGGAAGTGCGCCCGAACCTTCCCGAGGGCGTGGAGATTCACGTCATGAAGGAGGTCTGGAGCTGGATCTCGGAGCAATTGTCGGTGCTCGTCGAGAACGGCATCTCGGGACTCGTGCTCGTGATCGGCGTCCTGCTCGTCTTCCTCTCCGGCCGGGTCGCCGGCTGGGTTGCCGTCGGCATCCCGGTCAGCTTCGCCCTCGCCCTGGCCATCTACTGGGGTGTGTTCGATGGACGCATCCAGATTCTCTCGCTGATCGCCTTCATCATGGCGCTCGGCATCGTCGTGGACGACGCCATCGTCGTCGGCGAGGACGCCGTCAGCCACTTCGAGGACGGCATGGACGCCGAAAGTGCAGCCATCGCAGGCGCCAAGCGCATGTTCGTCCCGGTGATGACGGCTTCGCTGACGACCCTCGCGGCCTTCGCCCCCCTCATGCTCTTCGGCGGCCCGATGGGCGAGGCGATCCTGACGCTGCCTACGGTGCTGCTCTGCATCATCATCGCCTCTCTCATCGAGTGTTTTCTGGTGCTCCCGCACCACCTGGCGCGCAGCCTCGAGAAGACCGAACGCGATGCGCCCTCGCGCTTCCGCCAGTGGTTCGACGGACATTTCGAGCACTTCCGCGAAGTGCGCTTTCGCCCCGTGCTCAAGCGCGCACTCGACTGGCCGGGCGCGACCGTGTGCACCGCCGTCGCGGCTGTCCTCATCGCCTTCGCGCTCATCGCGTCGCAGCGCGTCGGCGTCAATTTCGTGACCAACGTGGACCTCGTCAGCATCGAGGCCGCGGTGCAGTACGCAGGGGGCACCCGCGAAGCGGACAAGAACGCCTTCATGGCGAAGGTCGAGACCGCGCTCACCGAGACCAAGGCCGAACTTGGCAGCGAGAACATCATCGGCTGGATCACCAAGTCGAACTACACGCACGTCGAACGCGAGCGCCGCTACGGCCCGGAGTACGCCTGGCTCGAAGCCGAGTACGCCCCGGAGCGCGAGCGCAGCGTGTCGCCGGAGGCCTTCGTCGACGCCTGGCGCGCCCGCATCGACATACCCCCGTTCATCGAGGTTTTCGAATTGCGCACCAGCGGCGGCGCCAACGGCGGCCGCGCCGACATCACCCTGCGCCTGCGCGGCCGCGACGCGAGCGATCTGAAGGCCGCTGCGACTGATCTCGCCGAAGTGCTCCGCGGCTACGAGGGCATCACCAACGTCACCGACGACATGCCCTGGGGTCGTGAGCAGTGGATTTTCACGCTTAGCGCTCCCGGGCGCGCCGCCGGCCTCACGCCCGACTCCCTCGGCCGCCAGCTCCGCGCCGCCTACAACGGCGAACGCGTGCAGATCTTCAATCGCGAGGACGAGGAACTCGAGGTCCGGGTCATGCTGCCCGATGCGGAACGCACGGATCTCGGCTCCCTGCGCCGCTTCCCCGTGCGTCTGCCGAACGGCGAGATGGTGCCGCTGGGCTCCGTGGCGCGCCTGGAGGCCCGCCGCGGCATCGACGAGATCCGCCGCATGGACGGCGAGCTCGCCGTGCGCGTGCATGCCTGGGTGGACGCCGACGGCGGCAACGCCTTCGAGATCCTCGGCGCTGTCCGTGCCCAGCACGTGCCAGAGATCGAGGCCCGCTGGGACGTCACCTCCGGCCTCTCCGGACAGTCGGAACAGGACGCGATGATGATGGCGACCATGGGTGCAGGCGCCCTGCTCACCCTCGCCTTCATCTACCTGATCCTCGCCTGGGTGTTCGCGAGCTGGACCTGGCCCGTGGCGATCATGATCGCCATCCCCTTCGGTCTGACCGGCGCGATCATGGGCCACTGGGTCATGGGCCTGGAGTTCGGCGCCATGTCCATGCTCGCCTTCTTCGCCCTTACCGGCGTCGTGGTCAACGACTCGATCGTGCTCGTGAGCTTCTTCAAGCGCATGCACGATGAAGGCATGGCCTTCCGCGATGCCCTCGAGCACGCCGCGCTTGCTCGCCTGCGTGCCGTCCTCATGACCTCGCTCACGACCTGCGCGGGCCTCGCACCGCTCATGTTCGAGCCGTCGTCCCTCGCCCTGTATATCGCGCCGATCGCGGTGACGATCGTCTTCGGCCTCGCCTTCGCGACGGTACTCGTGCTGCTCGTCGTCCCTGCCCTGCTGCTGCTCATCGACGGTGCCGGGCGGCACACGCGGGCAGGCCTCGCAGGCCTGCTCGACCACGCGCTCCGTTTCGCACACCTCCGCCCCTCCGTCCGGACCACCACGGGAGAACTCGGATGAACCCGCCCATGACAGCTCGCCTGCGCTCCTTCATCGCCGAACGGCCCGCGCTGCAGCGCAGCGTTGCAGCCGGCCTGATCCTCGTCGGCGGCGTCACGACGGCCACGGCCCTGATCGCCACGACCCCCGAAACGCCCGCAGAGGAGCCGGAAGAGCGGGCCTGGCCGGTGTCCGCAGAGGCCGCGCGCCCGACCACGCACGCGCCGGTGATCGCCGCCTTCGGGCGGATCGAGTCCGCGTCCGTGACGCAGCTCGAAGCGCGCCTGATCGCGCCGATCGCAGAGGTCCTTGTCCGCGAAGGCGAGCGCGTCGAAGCGGGGCAGTTGCTCGTTCGCCTGGACGACGTCGAAGCGCGCTTCGCCCTAAGTGAGCGCGAAGCGGAGCTCATGGAAGCGGGGGCGGAGCTCGCCACGACGCGCAACGCCGCGCGCCTCGCGGAGCGCACGACCGCAGAGGAAGAAGCGATGCTCGCCATGAGCGAAGCCAGGCTCACGCGCTTTGCGGCCCTGCACGAGCAGGGCATGATCGCGCGCGACATCCACGACGAGGTGCGCGAGGACGCCGCACGCGCGCGTATTGCGATCGAGGCCTATCGGACCGAGCTCGCCGACTTCCCCCATCGTATCGCCATGGCCGAGGCGCGCGTACAGCGCGCCGAAGTCGCCCGCGATCGCGCGGCCCTCGCCCTCTCGCGCACGGAAGTCCGGGCGCCCTTCCCGGGCCCGATCGCGGAAGTGGCCGTCGCCCGCGGCGATCAGGTCATGACCGGCACACCGCTGGTGACGCTCGTCGACGAAACCAGCGTCGAGGTGCGGGTGCCCCTGCCTGCGGACGACGCGGAGCGCCTGCGCGCGCGTCTCGCTCAGGGCCACGACGCCATGGCACGGATGGAGGTCGCGGGCGAGTCGGTCGCCGTGCCGCTAGCCCGCCTGGCGGGTGACCAGAAGGCCGGCAGTACGGTGGTCGACGCATTCTTCCGCCTTGACGCCCGCCACGGCGCGCAGGTCGGACGGGTTGTCGACGTCCGCGTTGCCCTGCCCGAAGAACACGACGTCGTCGCCATACCGGTACAGGCGCTCTACGAGAACGATCGCATCTACCGGATCGAGGACGAGCGCCTCGTGGCCATGGACGCGGAGTTCGTCGGGGAAGCGGCCGACGTGGAGGGCTATCGGGTGCTGCTCCGGGTGCCGGAACTTCGGGCCGACGACCGCATCGTCACGACCCAGCTACCGGGCGCCATCACCGGCCTGAAGGTGAAAGCCGTGGGTTTCGGTGAGCAGCAGGTCGCGGCGCAGGGCGAGCATGCGGTGCCCGCCCTCGGCAGCGGCTGAGCTTCAAACCATCGCGTCGATCAGGTAAGGCCCTTCGCTGGCGAAGCCGCGTTCAATCGCCGCCGCCAGCGCCGGGCCTCGATCGACCTGCTCGCCCGGCACACCCATCGAGCGCGCCAGCGCCACCCAGTCGATCTCGGGTCCGGACAGATCGAACAGGCTGCCCGCTCGCGCGCCGACCTCGTTCACGCCGAGCCTCCGATACTCATGGTCGAGGATGTTGTAGCGCCGGTTATTGAAGATCACCGTGACCACGTTCAGGCCCTCACGGGCCTGAGTCCAGAACGCCTGATTCGTGTACATCGCGCCGCCGTCGCCGAGGAGCGCCAGCACCGGCCGCTCGGGGCAGGCGAGCGCCGCGCCGGTGGCGACCGGGCCGCCCATGCCGATCGATCCACCCGTCAGATTGAGCCAGCTGTGCGAAGCGGCGAACTGACAGGGGTCTGCGGCAGCACCGCCGCCGCCCGAATCGACTGCGACGATCGCGCCTTCAGGAAGGACAGATGCGATCGCCGCGGCGGCGCCGCGCGTATCGAGCGCAGCGTCGTCGAGTTCGGGCCGCCGTTCGCCGGCCAGGCTCGCGACCGTTGGCGGCGCATCCACGGCCTCGGCCAGCGCCTCAAGCGCGTCGACAACCTCCTCGCGACGCTCCGCGAGCCGAACCACGTCACAGTCCGCCGGCACGAGATCGCTCGGAACGCCGGGATAGGCAAAAAAGCTCACCGGCGCATCCGCGCCGACGAGCACGATCCGCGCGACGCCCTGCAGACGCTTCTGCACGGCTTCAGGAAAGTACGGCAGGCGATCCAGGCGCGGCAGATCCGGGCCGGCCTCGATGCGCGCAGGAAAGGTCGTTGCCATGACGCGGCATCCGGTCTTCTCGGCTATACGTCCTGCAGCCAGGCGTCCGGCGCGCGTCAGGGCGTCCCCGTCGAGCAGCATGACCGTGGCGTCGCCGAGCAACGTGGCGACACGCTCCACCACGGAAGCCGACACGGGTGCCAGCGGCGCGGCCCTCGCAACGGGCACCGGGCCCGCAGCATCGCCCCATGCGCAGTCGACCGGCACCACGAGCGTCGCGATCTGACCCGCCGCGCCGGCAGCAGGCGTGAGCGTGGCGCGAATCGCCTCTGCGCCGTCACGAGCGAGGCCGTCGGCGCTCCGCGCGCTGCGCACCCAGGCGGAAAACGGCCGGGCAATGGCTTCGATGTCTGACGTGAGCGGCGCATCGAAGGGCACATGATGACGTGCATGATCACCAACGATGTTGAGCAGCGGTGTTGCCGCGCGACGTGCGTTGTGAAGATTTGCAACGCCGTTGCCGAGACCCGCACCCAGGTGCAGCAGCGTAGCCGCCGGACGCCCGCACATGCGGCCGTAGCCATCCGCGGCGCCGGTTGCAACGCCCTCGAACAGCGTCAGCACCGGACGCATGCCGTCGACCGCGTCGATGGCCTGCACAAGATGCATTTCCGACGTACCTGGATTCGCGAGACAGAGGTCAACGCCCCCATCCACCAAGGTACGAACGAGTGCTTCGGCACCGTTCATCGGCCTTCCTCCGGGCTACCAGCGAAGTTCGACCCAGATGCCGTTCGCAATCATGCAGATGACGACGACGAGGGTCAGGAGATGGCGCAGTGCCCGGTACCAGTCCGGCAAACGCGCTGCGAGCGCGGCCTGCCGCTCATAGAGCCACGCGGCGAAGACGCCCGCGGCGAGGATCCAGGGCCCGGCAAACGGCGGCGCGAGGGTCGCACCCCAACCGATGAGCGCAGGTATGACACTCCAGTACAGGTGCAAGGCGCCACCCTGTTTCGACGGCAGCGCGAACCCCCACTGAATTCCACCGAGAAAGGACAGGATGCAGGCGCCGTACAGCAGCCCCACCTGGAGATAGCGCTCATCCCCGAACCACCAGAGCGCTGCCGTGGTCGCGAGAAACGGAATCAGGCCACCCAGGCCAAGTAGTACGCCACTGAACGCCATGTCTTCCTCAGCTGATCGCGCGGTACCAGTAGATACGTTGAATCCAGATCTGGGCCACCAGCACCAGAAGTACACACCCGTAGGCAACGGCCGTAACAGTGTCGGAGGCAGTCAACTCGACCACTCCGGCGAGCACAAGCAGGACCGCCACAGCGCTGATGGAAGGCCCGTGGCGGCGCCAGGGTGCATCCCTCAGATGAGCGAAGTACTCCGCATTCTCTGGTTCCTGGGCGGCACGCGAAAGCGCAGACAGCAGCGAGATGTTCGCGATGAGGAAAGCGACGGATAGCACCGCAATCCAGAGGCCGTACTGACCGGCGGCAATGAACTCGGCGAGCACAAACTCGATGAGGCCGATCGCCAGGGGCGCCATCGTATCTCGCAAACCCGGCACCCACGCAAAGCGCATCACGAGCTGGGCGAAGAACAGCCATACGACGACGATGGATAACAGCACTGCCGTCCCCTGCAGGGCCGCCATAACGCCTTCGAAGCCGCCGCCCGCAAGCTCGCCCTCTTCCGCAAGCTCCGACCAGAGCGTTTCAAGGGCAAGGGCCTGGATGATGCTCACGAGCGTCAGCAGCACCATCGGCCAGCGCGCCTTGGCGCGCTCGCGGAAGAGGCGGCGCATGGTGGGCGATGCGCGACGACTGGGCAGGGTCTGCATGCCTACCGTAACGGTCGGCTCCTCCCGGCCCTGAGCGCTCATGGCGCGAAGCTCGAGCGACCGCGGATGCCCCAGCGCCCGTCCTCATGCGCGAGCACATAGAGTGAGCGGTAACGCGCCAGCTCGGATCCGTCTGCTCGAAAGCGAGCGAACTCGACAGCGACGTGGACCTTCTCTGCAGACGCCTGCACCACTTCCCGCGTGAGCCAGGCGCTGTGGTGCCAACCGGTTGCAACGAGCGCATCGAAGATCGCGGGCGAACGTTCTCCGGCAGCTTCGAGCACGGTCAATTTGCCGCCGGCGAGGCGAAAGTGCGGGAAGTGATAGGTGGCTTCCCACGCCTGAAGATCGCGCGCGTTAAACCCTGTCATAAAGGCGTCGAGCACCCGCATCGCCGCGGCTTCCGGCGTTTCGGTCGCGGCCTGCGCGGGCGCGAGCAGTGCGCCCAGCAGCACGAGACAGGACAAACAGCGCATCGGGGTCTCCAGCGGCAGACGGCAAGCATGCCGCCGGCCATCGATCAGAACAATCTCGGCCGTCCCCTGTGACCCGGATGTCTGCGCTCGCACCCGGGCTTGGCCTGCGCCTGCGCGCGACGAGGGCATTCTCCGCCAGGGCCCTTCACCTCGGCCCCGGGGCAATGATCAATCCCTCCCCTCGCTTCTTCGCAGTACCCGACTCGAAAAAAGCAGGGCGCCGTACAGGCCGGTCATGTGCCGGCAGAAACGCCGGGGCGAGGGGTGAAGTCACGCCCCGATGCAGCTCAGCGATCCGCGGATTCAGCCCCCTCCGCGCGCGTGTAAAAGCCCTCGAACCAGGGCCGCCAGGCCATCGCCTCCGAATCGAACTGCTCAAAGTACTGGCGTACGCCTCCGTTCTCGAGCTGGGTCCAACGACCACGAAGGGGCGCGGCCGCGCCCTGCGCCAGATAGTGGACGGTGCCGGTCATGAGCATGTCTCCGGGCGCTTTGAGGCTGCCCCGAATACGAAAGAAGATGCCGTCGGGGCTGTGCCAGATCTGTTCCCAGACCCCGTCGGCGGGGTCCAGGAAGCTGATGCTGCTGCCGCCACCACCGCCCGCGGGCGACCAGTGCTCTTCGATTCTGCAGCCCATCTCGGCATAGCGGATGCTGTTGCGGCCCGCGAGGGTCCCGTCGGCCAGACGGACATCCCACTCACCCATCCAGAACGCAAACTCGGCGCGCCGGACGTCATCGGCGCAGGGCAAAGCGGGGTCAGCCAGCGCGACCACGCCCGTTGCCGCCAGAGCAATCAGCACCAATACACCGCGCAGGGTCATGCGCCTCATCACCGCGAACCAAAGCGTGCGATCTCCTCACGCACGCGCGGCGCAAGGAAGTAGAGGCCGATGATGTTCGGCACGCAGATCAGGAACACCATGGCATCCGAGAAGTCGAGCACAGACGACAATTGGATCATCGCTCCGAGGGCGATGAAGCCACAGAACACCATCTTGAAAGCTGCTTCGGCGCGCGCACGCTCGCCGACCAGATAGGTCCAGCCCTTCAGCCCGTAATAAGACCAGGCGAGCATCGTCGAAAACGCGAACAGCATGCCGGCAATCGCGAGGAGCGGCGGAAAGAACGGCACCACACGCGCGAACGCAGCGCTGGTCATGGCGATGCCGTCGAGCCCTTCATTGAAGTCCGGATCGAAGTAGCTGGTCGTGACGATCACGAGGGCCGTTGTAGTGCAGATCACCATGGTGTCGATGAACGGCTCGAGCAGCGCTACGTAGCCCTCGCTCGCTGGGTGATTGGTGCGCACGGCGCTGTGCGCGATCGAAGCCGAGCCAATACCCGCCTCATTTGAAAAGACCGCGCGCTGAAAGCCGATGACGAGCGCGCCGAGCGCGCCACCCGCAGCGGCGTCGGTGCTGAACGCATCGACGACGATCCGACCGAGCGCCCAGGGGATGGCTTCATAGTTGAAGAGGATGACGATGGCCGCCGTGAACAGATACAGGATCGCCATGAACGGCACGAGGTATTGAGTGACGCGCGCAATGGCCCGAATCCCTCCCACAATCACCGCCCAGACCACCGCGGCCATGGCAAGGCCGAAGAGCCAGCCCTTGTCGGCAAACCAGCTCTCCTCTCCGCCCGTGACCACTACGAACTGCACAAAGGCCTGGTTCGACTGGAACATGTTGCCGATGCCCATGCAGCCGACAACGATGCCGAGCGCGTATACCCATCCGAGCACGCGACCCATGCGCGGCAAACCGCGCTCTGCAAGTCCGTGCTCGAGGTAGTACATGGGGCCGCCGGAGACGGCGCCGTCGGCCTGAAGCCGCCGATAGCGGACACCGAGCGTGCACTCGGCGAACTTCGTTGCCATGCCAAGCGCGCCGGCCATGAAGAGCCAGAATGCGGCGCCCGCACCACCAAGGGTGATCGCGACGGCCACACCGCCGATGTTGCCGATCCCGACCGTCCCCGAGATCGCAGTTGCGAGGGCCTGGAAGTGCGACACCTCACCCCCGCCCGCTGGCGGATCACCCCCTCGTACGAGTCGAATCGCCTGTCCGAAGCCGCGCACGTTGATGAAGCCCAGATAGCCGGTGAAGAACACACCAGCAACAACCAGCCAGAGCACAACGGCCGGGACACCGACTCCTGCCACGGACAATTCGAAAAACACGACCGCCGACAGGCCTGCGGCGAGTGGAGCGAAGACCGCGTCAACCGCGGCATCGAGCCCAGCCATGACTCCTCCTCTTCGGATCAAGCGCCCCGGAGGGTACCCTATGGCCAACGCCTACGGACGCCCGAACGCATGCGCGGAACAGCTCGCGATGTCCCGGCTGCTCGCCTCGGACGACGCCTGAATCGGACCATTCCAAGCGCCGAGATCGTACCCACGCCGTTGCCGCTCGCGCCGTCGATCGCGCTCTGGCTGCTGACGGAAGACTACCCTCGTGGCCCTCTGCCGCCCGAGGTCGTCGCCGCCGTGACCGCGCGCCCAGCCTACTGGGCATTCTGCTGGGCGGCGGGGCAGGCGCTCGCAGCGTGGATTCTCGATCATCCGGACGCGGTGCGAGGCAAGCGCGTGCTCGACTTCGGAGCCGGATCCGGCGTCGCCGGAATTGCGGCCATCAAGGCAGGCGCGGCGTCCGTGGTTGCCTGCGACGCGGATCCCGATGCGCAGCTTGCCTGCTTCGCGAACGCCGACCTGAACGACGTCGATCTCGAGGTCTGCGATGATCTGGACGCGGTAGGGGGCGCCGATCTGGTGCTCGTCGCCGACGTGCTCTACGACCGCGATAATCTGCCGCTCCTCGATGCGCTGACCGAGCGCTTCGATGACGTGCTGCTCGCGGATGCGCGCGTTCGGCCGAAAGCCCTCACCGACTGGACCGTGTTCGAGCGCCGTGAAGCGAAGACGCTACCGGACCTCGACGAGTCCTCGCTCTACGGCGAAGTTCGTTTCTATCGCCACCGGAACGCGGGAGACCCGCAATGACCATCACCCACGCCCCCCCTCTTTCGGCGCTCCCCGTGATCGACTTCCAGCACCTCGTGGCCGGCGGCGCCGTGCGCGCACAGGCGATCGACGCCGTCGCACATGCCGCAGCGCACTGGGGGTTCTTCGAGCTCCGCGGCCACGGCGTTCCGCCCGTGCACCGAGAGAAGCTCTTCCGCCTGCAGCGGTCCTTTTTCGACCTGCCGATGGCGCGAAAGATGGAAGTGGTGCGCACGGCGGAGAACGCGCGCGGCTACAACCCTGGTGAATTGACCAAGAACCGCGCTGACGCCAAGGAAATCTTCGATTTCGGCCACAAGCCCGACCGGAGCGCGCCGGACGATGCGCCGAGCAACCGGGTCGACGACGGCTGGAACCAGTTCCCCGCCCGGCTGCCAGGCTTCGAGGACGCCGCCTGGCGCTGGTACGGCTATTGCGAAACGCTCGCGTACATGCTGCTGGAAGCAATTGGTGAAGCCCTTGGCCAATCGCGCGAGACGCTCGTCGACGCGTTTGGCACCGATCACTCGAGTTTTCTTCGCCTGAACGTTTACCCGGAAAGAGAGGACGGCGCTCCGGCAGACGCAGCCGATCTGCCGGACGGCGCTCTCGGGATTCATCACCACACCGACGCCGGCGTGCTTACCCTCCTCGTACAGGACGGCGATCCGGGCCTGCAGGTGCGCCACGATGGCGCCTGGCACCTCGTAACGCCCGACGAAGAGGCTTTCATCGTCAACATCGGAGACATGATGCAGGTCTACGCCAACGACAGCTTCCTGGCGCCGGAACACAGGGTGCTGGCGACGCGTCCTGGCGGCGCCCGCCAATCTGCAGCGTTCTTCTTCAATCCACCCTATGACGCAGTGATCAAGCCCGTCACGCCGGCGCCCCGCTATCGGCCCTTTACCTGGCGTGAGTTTCGTGGCGAGCGGGCCGCCGGCGATTACGCCGACCTCGGTGAAGAAATCCAGATCGCCCGCTTCAGAACCCCGGCCAAGGAGCGCCCAGCATGAAACTCCTCATCTACCGCGACAGCTACGAGGCCGTGCAAGACGAACTGCAGGCACGCCCCGAAATCGAGCCCCTGATCATGGAGCGAGACGCAACCGTCACGAGCGCTGCCGGTGTGCCCGCGGACGACGCCAGCTTCGAAATTGCCTGGCTCTCGCGTCACCTCTTTCTGAGCGAGGGCGCCCCCATCGGGCCCTACGTGAAGAAGGTGCTCACCACGCCCGGCGTGCGCTGGCTTCAGTCCGGAGCGGCAGGCTATGAGCACCCGACCTTTCAAGCCGTGCTGGCAGCCGGCATTCGCCTGACCATCAACGACGGCAGCAGCATCGCCATTGCGGAGTACGTCATGGCTCAGGTCATGGCGGCCTTCCACCCTGATGTAGAGCGGTCCGAGGCACAGGCCGCGAAGGCATGGACCCGCCTGCCGTTCCGTGAACTCTATCGCTCGCGCTGGGTAATCCTCGGCTACGGCAGCATCGGCCAGCACGTCGCGGCGCGCGCAAGTGCCTTCGGCGCGGAGGTCGTGGGCATCAGGCGGACGCCGCAACCGGACGCCCACGCGCTGCGCGTGGTCGGCGTAGACGGCCTGGACGAAGAACTGACGGCGGCAGACGTGCTGGTGATCTGCGCCGCCGCGAACGACGGCAATGCGCATCTGATCAACGCTGACCGCCTTGCCCGCATGAAGCCTGATGCACTACTCGTGAACATCGCCCGCGGCAGCATCGTAGATGAGGACGCACTCGTGGCAGCCCTCGACGCCGGCCGCCCTGGAATGGCCGCGCTGGACGTTTTCGAAGAGGAGCCGCTTCCGGCGGCGAGCCCACTGTGGACACACCCGAAGGTCAGGATCACGGCCCATTGCTCCGCCGACACGGATGCAACGGGGTTACGCGGAGACGAGGTGTTCATCGAACACCTGGACGCCTGGCTCAGTGGTGCGCCGCTCCGGCTGGAAGTCAGTGCCTGACGGGGACTCGATGGATGAGGCCTGCCGCGAGGGCGCGCCCTAGGTGCTCGCCTGCACCGCAGGCGGTGCCTCCACCACGCCGCCGAACCAGCGGCCGGTGATGACGCCAGCGGTCATGGCGCCGTTCACGTTCAACGCCGTACGCGCCATGTCGATGAGCGGCTCGACCGAAATGAGCACTGCAGCCACCGTCACGGGGAAACCGAGCGCCGGGAGCACCACGAGCGCTGCAAAGGTTGCCCCGCCGCCAACGCCAGCGATACCGAAGGAACTCACGGCCACGATCATCACGAGGCCGACCATGAAATCGAGCGCTAGGGGGTCCACGCCCATCGACGGCGCGATCATCACCGCAAGCATCGCCGGGTAGATTCCTGCACAGCCGTTCTGGCCAATCGTCGCCCCGAAGGTCGCAGACAGATTGGCGATGGGGCTCGGTACCTTCAGCGCTTCGACCTGGGTCTCCACGTTGAGCGGAATCGTCGCGGCAGACGAGCGAGACGTGAACGCAAAGGTCAGCACCGGCCACACCTTGGCGAAGTACTCACGGACATTGATGCCCCCGAGAACCATCAGCAGCACCGCGTGGACCACGAACATGATCGCGATCGCGACGTAGCTGGCACCGATGAACGCGAGCAGATTGGCGATGTCGGACGCATTCGAGCCCGCGACCACCTTGGTGATGAGCGCGAGGATGCCGTAGGGCGTCAGCACCATGACCATGTGCACGAGCTTCATGATGATCAGCCGCACCGTTTCCGTGAACTCGACGATGGGCTCCGCGCGCCCCGGGTGTTCACGCATCACTGCCAGCGTCGCCAGTCCGAAGAGGATGCCGAACACGACGACCGCAATGATGGACGTCGGCCGCGCGCCCGTGAGGTCGAGAAACACATTCTTCGGCACGAAGCGCACGAGCATGTCCGCAAGGCCGAGACCGGCGATGCCTTCGTAGCGCTGCTCGAGCACTTCGGCGCGTTCGAGCTCGCGGGCGCCCTGCGTGATCGCATCAGCCGTGAGCCCGAAGAGATTCGTGACGAGAATGCCCACCAGCGCGGCGATCATGGTGGTCACGACGAGAATGCCGATCACCGAACCACCGATGCGCCCGAGCGCGGCGACCTCGCGCATCTTCACCACCGCCGCGATCATCATCACGAGCACGAGCGGCATGATGATCATGCGCAGCAGATTCACGTAGCTGGTGCCCACCACGTTGGTCCACTCGAGCGTGCCCTGCACGGCCGCGTGAGTGCTGCCGTAGGCGAACTGCAGACCCAGGCCGTAGATCACGCCGGCTATGAGGCCTGCGAGGATCTGACGCGACAGCGAAAGGCCCTGACCGCGCAGACGGAAGAGCACCACGACGAGGGCCGCGAAGACGGCGAGATTGGCGAGTACCAGCATGGTCGATCCTGCACCGGGCGAAGTCGCGGGACGCTAACACCGACGTTGCGAAGGCGCGAGTTCGCGGCTGGCATATGCGCACAACAGATTCGTCGATTCGGAGCGTCGGATATGGTGCGGAACACCTTCTCGATCACCGCGCCCGCGCGCACCGACGTCCGGGCAATTCCTGCTCATGCTGGACTTCCATGGCGTCACGCACCCGGTGCCGGACGCGTCCCTACCGACGAAGCTCGCAGGCGTCGACGCCAGCCTCGGCAATCAGTTCTTCACGTCGACGCCCACGACCGAAGTACGCGCGCTGATCGAAGCGCTCGATGCGGGCATCGTCGTGATCAGCAGCTGGCGCCTGCTCCCCATCCCCCTCGACTGGTTCGACGGTCGCATACTCGGAGCGACCGAGGAAGCCGATGAGGACATGCCTCGCCGAACGGCCCGCGAGACAGAGAGCGATCGCGCGCTCTGGACGTTCGCACCTACAACCCCTTTCGCGATCCTCGACGACACGCCTGCGCACTACGAGGTGCTGAACGCGCATCTCGTTTTGCCTGCGCCGACCTTGGGCGTGACCGCAGACGACGCAGCGCAGGTGCGCGCGTTCGCGGCGCGCCCCTGATCGCGTCTCACTGCTCGCCGCGGAACCGCGCCCCCCAGTCGATCTGCTCGCCACGATCGCCGCAGTCCGCCAGCCACCACTGCGCGCCGGGCTGATCGTCGAAGGAATCGCGGATTCGCTCGAAACAGCCGAGATCGCTCTCGATACGCATGCGGCCCTCACCCGCGCCCGCCCACACCTGCGGCGCGCGCGTCAGCGGACGAGCTGAGCGGCGTGCCACCTGCGCACGTCGCGCATCCTCGAGCTCACGCGAGAGACGCGAATCGAAGAGTTCGCTCCGCCCTTCTATGTCCGTGGCACCTTCGCGGAATGGCGGCGGCAGACCGAGCCTGAGCGGAACGCGCGATGGCTCGGTGCGGCCGGGGAGGGGCATCACCTCGGGCAAGGCATTGATCTGCGTGGACTCGGGGACGTACGCGGACGCGGACGCGGACGCGGGCGCGGGCGCGGGCGCGGGCGCGGGCGCGGGCGCGGGCGCGGGCGCGCGAACAGGATCCTGAGGCGGCGCCGGGTCCGGGACGGGCATCTCTTCGATCGGCACCTCGACGGGTTCCGGTTCCGGTTCCGGTCCCGGTCCCGGTCCCGGTCCCGGTCCCGGTGCTGGTGCCGTGATCGACGAGAGCTGTACATCGAGGGAGCGCACCTCGACGGCAATCGGCGCAGGCGCTTGATCGAACCACAAGATCGCCAGCGCCGCATGCAGGACGAGCGACCCTCCGCCGGCCACCCAGATCGGCCGCGCGCGCCCGCGTCCCGGAACGCGGTCGATCTCGATGGCATCCGATGCCTTCATGTCCGTCCCGAAGCCCTACGAACGTCCGACGCCGTTCACTGCGCAAAGTTCCCGCGCCTGTCGGCACCGCCGCGATCGCGGTAGCCTTCGCGGCCCGTCGCCTATCTGCACACCGACCGCAGGAGCCGTGCCATGACCGACGCATCGAAGCGCAATCCGCTGACACCGCAGGAAGCCCGCGTGATCCTGCACAAGGGTACGGAAATGCCCTTCACGGGCGAGTACGACGATCACTTCGAAGCCGGCGTGTACGTGTGCCGTCAGTGCGAAGCGCCGCTGTATCGCTCGCAGGACAAATTCCAGGCGCACTGCGGCTGGCCAGCATTCGACGACGAGATCGAAGGCGCCGTGCGCCGCGAGCGCGACGCCGACGGCATGCGTATCGAAATCCTGTGCGCGAACTGCGGCGGGCACCTCGGCCACGTCTTCGAAGGCGAGCGCCTGACCGAGAAGAACACGCGCCACTGCGTGAACTCCATCTCCATGAAGTTCGTGCCCTCGACGTAGACGCGCGGTGAGGCACAGCCCGATCGCCATGGATCGGGCTATGCTGAATCCGCCATTTACCAAGGGGGATTCACATGGACAACAAGCTCGTACTCATCATCGTCTCGCTGCTCTTGCCGCCGCTTGCAGTCGGCCTGAAGAAAGGCGTCGGCAAGGATTTCGCGATCAACGTCCTGCTCTGCGTTCTTATGTGGGTGCCCGGCGTGATCCACGCGCTCTGGGTCGTCACCCGCTGAGCCGATGCGGCGCGCGCAGGGATGCGCGCCTATCGCGAGCACCCTGCTTCTTTCAGTCGCCTCGACTGACAGCGACACCCTCTACCTTGTCGAAGAACAGCACCTCGTCCACGGACTTCCGCGGCGGCGAACCATACTTGCCGAGCGGCCAGCCGATCGGAATGAGCACGGCGCTCGGCGTGTCCTCCGACAGGCCGATATAGGCGTCGATCTCCTTGCCGTGCGCGCGATGCACGGTGGTCAGTGACGCCCCAAGACCGACAGCGCGACAGGCCAGCAGGATGTTCTGCACCGCCGGGAAGAGCGCCTGCAGTTGCGGTTCGCCGCGGCGCGTCCAGCCGGCGACAAAAAGATGGACAGGCGCCTCGTGCAGATGCTCGGCGAGATGGATCGCCGCACGCATGTTGCGCCGCTTCGCGTCTGGATAGTCCGGATCCTCGGCGGCCTTCACCGCCGGCGCGATGTAGCTGCGAAAGGCTTGCCGGTAACGCTCTGCGATGAACGCGCGGCGCTCAACATCGGTGACCGCGACGAAAAACCAGGGCTGCCGGTTACCACCAGAGGGCGCGAAGGTGCCTGCCTCACAGACCTTGCGGATGAGGGCCCGGGGAACGGGGTCCGGGCGCAGGCGCCGAATCGCGCGGCAGCTGCGCATGGCTGCGAGCAGCGGCATGTCTTCGCCGAGCGACTCGATTGCCTCATCGTCTGGAATCGCGAAGTCACCCACCATTAATCCTCCATCATTCCTGCAGCGCTTCGCCTTGTATCGCGGCGGCGGCGGTGCCTAGCATCATCATTGCGCGGCCGTGAGCCGGGGGACTCTACACCCTCCAGTGCAGAGGCGACGCCGATCCACGCGAACCAGCCACCGCAGCGTCGACACAGACAGGCTTGCCTTTGCTCGACGCAAACCGTCGTCAGGACCCAGGATGCTTCGCACGCTCACATGCGTACTGCTCAGTGCGGCTCTGCTCACCTCTGGCGCCGCCAGCGCACTCATCCCCGAGGAGACAGCGCCCGCGCCCGCAGTGCCTGAACAGCGGCCGGCAGCTGCACTCGGGTCGGCGACCGCGCGCACCGCGTGGCTGGAAGGCCTTGTCCACGGTCAGCTGGACGCCTTCGAGATCCCCGGCGCCGCCATCGCGATCGTCGATACGCAGGGCCCCGCCCTCGTGCGGGGCTTCGGCTACGCGAACGTCGCCGAGCGGCTGCCGGTAGACCCGAACCGTTCGCGCTTCCGGATCGCCTCCGTCACGAAGACCTTCACCTGGGCCGCGGTCATGCGCCTGGTCCTGGACGGCACCCTTGATCTGGACGCCGACATCCGCGACTACACCTCAGTAAACGTGCCAGTAGTGAATGGACGCGCCGTGACGCTGGCGGATCTCATGACGCACAGCGCCGGCTTCGAGGAACGCGCAATCGGCGCCTATCGGCGCCCCGGCGACGGGCCGCAATCGCCCGACAAATGGCTTGCGGCAGAACGACCGGACGTCGTCTACAAACCTGGGCACGTACCTGCGTACTCGAACTACGGCACTGCGCTCGCCGGGCAGATCGCGGCCGACGCATCGGGTCAGAGCTGGTCTGCCATGATCGAATCCTGGTTCCTGTCGCCGTTGGCAATGAACCAAACCAGCACAGCGCAGCCGCTACCGGGCGCGCTCGCAGGAGCATTCGCACCGGGTCACGGGCCACCCCCTACCTTCGAGCCCCGCGCCTTCGGAATCCTCCATGAGGCGGCCGCCGGTGCCATGTCGGCAACGGCCAGCGATATGGCGCGGTGGGTGGAGGTTCATCTGCGCGCAGGACGCGTCGGCAATGCGCAGCTGCTGCCCGAAGAACTCGTTGCGGCCATGGCGCGGCCCCTCCGTGCGTTTCTTCCGCAACAGCACCCGTTTCTGCACGGGTTCTACCGCATGGACCGCGCCGGCGAGGTGATCTACGGCCACCATGGCGATCTCGAAGACAGCCACTCCGTATTCGCCCTGCTCCCGGAAAGGGGCCTTGGCGTCTTCGCCGTGTACAACGGCTCTGGCGGGCCCGCCGCCAATATGTTGCTCGACGCGATCGTGGACCGCCTGCAGGGGCGGACGCTGCCGCCGGCAATCGAGCCACCCGCCGACTTCGCAGGTCGCGCGGATCGCTACACCGGTGAATACGCCTCATCGCGTCGCAATTTCTCGACGCTCGAGAAAGCCGCCCTGCTCGGCGGCGCCTTGACCGTTTCCGCAAGTGCCGAAGGCTATCTGGTGACTCAGGGCCCGACTGGACCGGCCCGGCACTGGGTCGAAACCGCCCCGGACCGATTCCGCGCCCGCGACGGTCACGCAGAAATCCGCTTCGAGGAAACCGACGCCGGCAATCTCCGCCTCTGGTCGGGCAGCTGGCCGGGATCGGTCCACGAACGTCTCGGCATCTGGGCCGCTCCGAGCACGCACATGACCCTGCTGACGGTCACGACGACCGTGTTCGTTCTCGCCATGTTTGGCTACGGCCGCGCGGGTCTCACCAGCAGTCGCCCCCGCATGGTCTTTGGCGACGAGCGGCGCCTGCCGACCGGTCCCATCACGCTTGCCTGGCTCGCGTCTGTGCTCGGCCTCGCACTGCTGCTCGGCCTCGCCCTGACCCTCGGCGATTCCCAAGCCTTCAATTTCGAAGTACCGGCATTCGTGGCAGCCCAGCTATGGGCCGCCGCCGCCTTTGCAGTACTGACTCTGCTGCTCTGCTCCGTGACGCTGCGCGTCCATTCGAGCAAACAGGGGTCCCTCGGCCAGCGCCTGCGCCTGACGACGGTCTGCCTGGCGGCGGTCGCGCAGACCGCTTCGTTCCATTTCTGGAACCTCATGCCCTGGGGCTTGCCGTGAGCGCAGGCGTCGTCATCCGCGAGATCGATGACCATTCGTTCGACCGCTTCTGGCCAAGCTTCCAGGCTATCGTGCGCGCGCGTGAGACCTATGCCCTTGATCCTGATCTCGACCGGGAGGCCGCTCGAACGCTCTGGTGCAAGGTGCCCCAGCGCACCTACGTCGCCTGCAGGAACAACGCGGTGCTTGGCAGCTATTACCTGAAGCCGAACGCCGCCGGGCCAGGGGGGCACGTGTGCAACTGTGGCTACATGGTGACCGAAGCCGCACGCGGATCTGGCATCGCGACTCTGATGTGCGAGCACTCCCAGAAGATTGCCCGAGCGCTCGGATTCCGAGCCATGCAGTTCAACGCCGTGGTCGCCACAAACGCAGGCGCACTCCGCCTCTGGCGGCGCCTCGGTTTCGCAGAGATCGGCCGCGTGCCCGGCGGCTTTCTGCATCCCAAGCACGGATTCGTCGACACGTTCATCCTGCACAAGCAGCTCTAGGCAAGCCTCCGGTCGCCTAGTCGTCGAGATCCCGGAAGCGATAGATTTTCGCCAGATCGGCAACCTCGTAGACAAGGCCGGTCTGCTCCATCACGTCAGGATCGCGCGCCAGCGCCGCAACCGCGCGGCCTGTAAAGCGGGGGGATTGGGCCGCGGAAAGGTCGACCCGCATGCGCCCGGCCTCAGCCAGCAGGAACTCGGTTCTTACGACGCCCGGCCAGAGCGAGACGGCTGCCACGCCATGCGGGCGCAGCTCCTCGGCCATATCGCGGGCCATGCGGTCCACGGCCGCCTTGCCGGTGCCGTAGGCGACGCTTAAGCGATAGCGGCTGCCGGCGCTGGAAGAGATATTCACGATCAGACCGCTGCCTTGCGCAACCATGAGGGGGGCCGCATGCACGGAAGCAACGTAATGGGCCCGGCAGCCGATGCCCACCATGTCGTCCCAGATCGCTACGGGATGCGTCCAGAATCCGCCTCGGTAAACCGGCGGATTGGGCGTCCGGAACACATTGTTGACGAGAACGTCGAGGCGCCCCTGCTCTGTCGCCACGCGCGCAACGAGTGCTGCGATCGCAGCATCGTCCTCATGATCCACCCGGACCGGTATGCCCCTGCCACCGAGCGCATCGACTTCAGCTGCGGTGGCCTCGATCGACAGCGGATCGGGCGGAGATGCAGCGGAGGACGTGCGGCCCGTGACGTATACCGTGCAGCCGGCTTCGCCAAGGCCCTGCGCAATGCCGCGCCCGACGCCGCGACTCGCGCCGGTGACGATAGCGACCTTGCCTTTCAGATCGGCCACACCGCCTCCCGTGACGCCTGATGCGTGGCGACTCCGCACTCCACCGGCCTGGCGCCGGTCAAAGCGAACGCGCCCATTGCAGCAATGCGTCCTGGATTTCGTGTCCTGGGCCGCGGTGGGCAAGCGGGCCATTGACCATCACAACCACGGCAAGACGTCGTCCGCTCTTCGCCTGAACATAGCCCGCAATCGCTGACACCTCGTCCAGCGTGCCTGTCTTGACGTGCATGCGGCCGACGCCAGCATCCCCTGCGAGACGCCGCCGCGCCGTACCGTCCACGCCGACGAGCGCGAGCGACGAGACGAACTCCGGCATGTAGGGCCCATTCCAGGCCGCGACCAGCAGGTGCCCCATCTGCGCCGCAGAAATACGCGCGGCACGCGTGAGTCCGGAAGGATTGGCGATCACCAGCCCATCCGTCGTGACGCCGAAGCGCTCAAGCACTTCGCGCACCGCCGCATCGCCCTTCTCCGGCGTGGCCGGAGCATCGAAGCGCTCGACCCCGAGGGTCAGATGCAGGTGGCGGGTCATGACGTTGTTCGAGTACTTGTTGACGAGGCGGATGATGTCGCCGAGCGGGCGAGACGCGTGGACGTGGAGACGCGCGGGGTGATCTTCTCCGCCGCGCTCCTCGAGGGCCTCGAGCATTTCAGGCGGGAGCACACCCGAGCGCCAACGTCCGCTGAGCTCACCACCGAGTTGATGCCAGTACGCCTCGAAGAGTCCGAAGGCATAGCTCTCCGGCTCCAGGACGGTGCGGGTCATCGCGTACCGATCGCAGCCAGACGGAAAGCGGCCCTCGAGCAGGACACGATCACGAGTGTCGCGACCGTCGACGACGTTGAGCGCCACGCCACGCTGATAGCCCGAGCAATCGCGCCGGGCGATACGAAGGCGATTATCGACGTCCAGCTCCGACAGTGCCGGAGTGACGGCGACATCGACCGTGCGCCCGTCCAGGGCGGGCGTGAACTCGAAGCGCGCAGCATTGAAGTTGACGAGCAATGCGTGCGGCAGGACGTTGTAGACGCGATCGGGCCGGCCGTCGAAAGCGCCGGCGTCTTCCTCCGGCAGTGCGAAGAAGCTCGCGTCGAACACGACATCCCCTTCAATCTTCTCGACGCCTGCCTGACGGATTCCCTTGACGAGTTTCCAGAACTCCTCCTCGACGAGATAGGGATCGCCGGAGCCCCGCAGCAGCAGATCGCCGCGGAGCACACCGCTCTCGACAGGGCCGAGCGCCCAGGCTTCCGTGCGCCAGCGATAGGCGGGGCCGAGGCCCTGCAGCGCCGCGAAGGTCGTCAGGAGCTTGAGCGTGGACGCTGGCGTACGCAGCGCATTCGCGCGATGCGCGAGGATCGGACCTCCACCGCCCAGATCACCGACCCAGACGCTGACCTCGCCCTGCGGCACATCGAGGGCTCTGGCGATACGCGCAATCCGCTCAGGCAGCTGCCCCTGCGAAGGCGCTGCGGTCGCGAGCACGGCGGCGGCAGGCGTCACTGCTTCGGCGTCGCCTGCCATGGCGACGGAACTCGATGCGAGGAGTGAACCGAACAGGAGCCAGCGCACGACGCGGATCACGTGGAACCCCGGATGTGCGGCTGGCAGGCGCCGCGCACGCCCGGCACTTCGCCAGGAAGATGCGACTTAAGCGTCGCGATCCGCCCCAGCCACCCGAAGTCCGCGCGCCCCCGAATATCTGAGCGCGCGTCCGTCATGCCTTCCGCGCCGCAGCAAGCCATCTCGTCCCCGAATCGGCAGCCCTCGGGCCGCCGACGCTCAGCATCGCAGGCGGACAGATACCGCGTGCCCCGCGGCTCTGGCATGCAGGCCGGCATGGGAACCCTTCCAGCCGCAGCGGCCGACACCCTTCTCCATGATGTAGACGGGGGTACCCGCTCAGGCCGGCGCGCGCTCGCCATCGTCTCCGCCGTGCAGCTCGTCACCATCATGGTCCACCGCATCATCCTCGAGTGCTTGTCCGGGTGCAGCGGGTGCGTTGTCGAGCATATCCGCCAGACGCTCGCCGAGTATTCCGGAGATATTGAAGTTCAGCTTGGCCACGATATTCGGGAAGAACTTGAGGTCCTGCTGCAACTTCTCGTAGTCGAAACGCAGCGCTGATACGGTCGAAACGGCCTGCACGTTGGCGGTGCGCTCGATCGCTCGGATATAGCCGATCTCGCCGAACACCTGTCCGGGCTCCAAGACAGCGAGCTGGCGTTCGTCATCGCCGTCGACACGGACCACAGCCGCTTCGCCGTCCAGAATGAGATACATGCTCCGGCCTACGTCACCTTGGCGTACCAGGCACTCACCGGCCTCGAATTCGTGCATCTCCGAGATGAGGATCGCCTTGCGCCGCTGGTAGTCCGTCATGTCGCGGAACAGCGGGCTCGCGTCGAGCACATCCTTGTCCACGGACATGGAGAGAATCTGATACAGCCCGACGAGGCGAATGCGGGCCATGATGATCGGCGTCACGAGCAGGTTCGCGACGATCGAGATCAACATGGTGGCAGCTGCAAGGGCGCCGAACTGCGCGACCACCGTAAAACTCGAGAACAGCAGGATTCCGAAGCCGAAGGCGAGCGCAACGGACGAGATGACGAGTGGGGTCGCCTCCTCGGCAACGGCCTGATGCACGGCGCCAACGTAATCGGACGTCCGACGGCAGAGCTCGTTGTAGCGCGCGAGAAGATGGATCGTCCCGTCGATCGCGATACCGATCGCGATCACGGCGACGATGGCGGTCCCCGGGTTCAGCGGAATGTCCAGGAGCCCCATGATCCCGAACATGATCGCAACCGGAATCACGGAGGGAATCATCGCGATCGCACCGCCTTTCAGCGACGTGAACATGGCCGACATGATCACGAAGATCAGCGCCAGCAGCAGGCCGAGGCCCTGGAGCTGCGCGACCATCAGCGACTCGGCCGCGCGGTTCACCATGAGATTCTCACCGATGACGCGCGCCTCAAGCTCAGGCCCGGATATTTCCGCGAGCACCTCTTCCAGCTCGGCAACGTAGCGATTGAGCACGTGCGAATCTTCGATCGAGTGGCGAACTACAATGTTTGCCCGTCGGAAGTCGGCCGACACGTAGCTGTCGAGGTCGCCCCTGTGAAAGAAGAGCAGGTACTGGGCAATCAATTCACGCGTTGGCGGCAGCGCCCCCTCCGCAAAGTCGCCGCTGAACGCCCGGTTCACGTACTGCAACTGATCCGCAAGGGAAAGTGTGCTGTCGAACACCCCCTGACGGTCGAGGAAATCCTGAATCTCCGCAATGCGTCGCAGATTGCGTGGCTCCAGAAAAGCACGATCGGCGCGCGCCTCGAGGGTCACGAAAAAGATGTTCACGCCCGCGAGATCACCGCTGATCTGCCGCGTCTGCTGCACGATCGGCCGATCCTCCGGAAAGTAGGACAGCGGATCATTGGTGACGTAGAGACTGGACGCCTGCCAGACGAAAAATCCGCACAGGAGCGTTGTGACTGCGAGCGTACGCAGCGGAAACCGGTCCTGAGGAACGCGGAAGAGCTGCACGATCCGCGCCGGCAGACCAGTCGCGTCGATCTGATCGATGGCCGCGGGCCGCGCCTGCGGCCCGAAGCGGTCAAGCAGCATCGGCACGAGGAGCATGGTGATTACGCCGTTGGCGAGCATCGCAAAGGTACTCGCGATAGCGAAGTCCTGAATCAGGCCCATGTTGCTCGCGAGATTGCTCGCAAAGCCTAGACCCGTCGTCACCACCGTGAGCAGCAGCGGCAAGCCCACGTGGCGTCCGGCGTAGGCAACCGCTTGCCTGCGAAGATCCTCGGACGCTGCGCCGCGTTCTTCGTCAGCTGAAGCATCAAGGCCACGAAAGAACGCCGCCATGATGTGGGTGTCTTCCGTCGAGCCGATCACGATGATCAGGGAAGGAATCATGGCTGCGAGAATGTTCAGCGGAATGCCGACCCAGCCGAGCATTCCGAAGGTCCACATGATCGTGAGCCCGGATGTGAGGATGGGCAGCACGGCGGCCAGGCCCGACCGCATGAAGAAAAGGATCGCCGCGATGAGCACGAACGCAGACAGCGGGCCGAGCAACAGGAAGTCCCGACCCAGACTGTCACGGAGCTCTTCGTTTATCCGGGGTGGGCCGACCTGGAAGAGCACGTCGAACTGATCGGCGTACCCCTCGAGCGCGCCTTCGATGCCCAAGTAGACAGAGCGGGTAAAGCCAGGGCGATCCTCCCGATCGAGCACCGACACGACGATGGCCGTAACCTCACCGTCGTCGGAAAAGAAATTGCCGAGATAGAGCGGATTATCGAGCGCGCGTTCCTGCGCGATGAGCGCCTGCTCGAGCGTCTCGGGCGGCCGTTCGAGAACGGGCTGCGCGGTCACGCGCCCGCCTTCGCCCTGGATCACCCTCAAGTCGAAGATGCTGTCCACGCGCAGCACTTCCGGAATCGCGGCGAGTTTCGTTTGCAGGCCCTCGAGCGCCGCCAACTTCTTCGGCGTCCAGAGCGCTTCATCGCGCACGTAAACGATGGTCTTGTTGTCCGAGCCGAACTCTTCCATCACCCGCTGATAGATGAGGCGGTCCGGATCGTCGTAGGGAATCAGCGAGTCGAAGCTCGTATCGAGGGAAAGGCGCGCGAGTCCACCTGCGAATCCGATGGTCGCAAGGAGCAGGAACCCGGCGACCCAGAAACGATGGCGCACGCCGAGGAGGAAAAAGCGCGCGATCACGGCGTGCGCTCCAGACGGACGAGTTCGGGCAGCACGATCTCCTGCAGGCCATCACCGTACTCATTCTCGGGGGCGCGCGGCTCGGGAGGCGGCCGGTTTGCGACCAGCCACTCGAGCCCGAACATCTCCTCGGGAACGTAGTCGCGCGAGAACACCCGCCGATCGATCTTCAGCAGGGAGCGATGGGCATGCCGGTAGTCCTCCATGAGGATCATGTCACCGCGCCACATCGGACCGTCAACCGGACGGAGATCGTGCGTGGTCTGACGCTTCTCGACGCGGCCGAGCTGATCGAAGTGGTCCGTGCGCGTGATGTACAGATTGTCTGCGCGGACGAAGTGCCGGCGCCGCGGACGCGCAGTTTTCGCATCGTCGCGTAAATCGAACACATCGATGACATGGTGGGGCACGCCGCGAACGAGCCGGGAGCGACGCCGCGCATAACGGTAGTCGTCCAGCACCTCTCCAATCAGATTCTCGATCGTGAAGTCCGTTCCCAGGAAGTTCGACGCGGCACCGCTGCTGTCGCTCTCCACAAGCTGCGCCCCGAGCGCGGGCAGATACATGGCCATCCGCATGTCGTGCTCGTCGGGTGGGCGCGTGGCCAGCATCGCCACGCCCTCGACCTCCGGTGGCGAGGTGAAAAGCAGCATGAGCCGTGCGGTACCGTCGCCCTCGACCCGGCTATAGCGCGTCATACGGCGCGTCATCCGGTCACCGCGCTGATCGATGAGCACCAGAGACTGCTCTTCGTACACGAACGGATACTGATCGTGCCGCGCGTAGACCGCCTCCATGAGTGCACGCCCGTCAAGCCCCTCACTATCGGGCGCCTCCGTGGCCGCCGCCCCCAGACCCAGGCCTGGCGCGCAAAGAAGCAGCATGAGGCGCAGCAGGCGGCGCATCAGTCGCTCGCCTCCGCATGCAGGGCCACGCTTTCAGCGATGCGCTGCGCGAGCGACGCAAAACCATCCTGCATACCATCGACAAGCCCGGCGTAATCACCATCGGCGATGGCAGCAGCACTCTCGAAGCGAGCCTGTTCCGTTTCCAGATTGGCGCCTGTGGCGGCATCGGTCACCTGCCAGCGGGCCCGCAGTTCGATGTGCCCGGAGACCGCGCGCTCGAAGCGATCGATGTGTACCTGCACGCGCAGGTCCGGAGCCGAGGCCAGACGCGCGTGGGGCGTCGACACATCAGCGGTGCCAAGCACCTCGGAAAGATGCGCAGCGAGCACCCGCGCAAGCGTCTTCTTCAGCGGCTCCCCCCACTGATGAGCTTCGGCGTAGAGCAGGCCGTTACCCGCGGTGCGGGTCAAAAGCTGAAAGCGTTCGAGGTACTGGGGCACTTCCACGTCGATGATCTCGATCGACAGCGTATTCGTCGTCGCGATGCGTGGGCCCGGTTCCACGTCGAGCACGTAGTAATTTATGGCCGGGCTGCCGCAGGCGGCGAGTGCCGTGGCCGCCAGAATCAGCGAGCAGGTACGGAGCATGCGCAACATCAGTCCCCTCCCGAGCGCCCGAAGAGCACTGACTGTGGCTGGCGCTCTAGTTGCTCGACAAGCGCGCGGATCGCCCGAGCGGTCTCCTCTAGCTCACCGGTCATCTGAATCACGTTGTACTGCAGTGGTCCACTCGGCTGGAGCACCTGGTTCACCAGACGCACCGTATCCTCGAGGCTGACGGCGACGCCGCGCGCCGCGCCGAGCGTCTGATCGACGTTCGCCTCGTTTACGTCAGCGAGAATGCCGGACAGAGACTGCATGGCCGGCGCGAGGCTCGCGAGCATGTCCTGCAGCTCCGGCGCGTTCGTGAGGGCCTCCGTACCTTCAAGCGTCCCCTGCAGCGCCGCAGCAATCTCGTCGATGCGCACCTCATCGACGCGCGCGACGACGTTCTCGATCGTTGCGGTGATCGCCTCGACGGTGTTCGGAATCGTGGGCAATTCAGGCAGTTCGGCGCTGGCGTCCGCCACCAGGTTGAGGGGTGCCTCCGGATACATGTTGAGCTCGACGAACAGCTGTCCGGTAAGCAGGCTGCCCGTCGCGAGGCGGCCGCGCAGACCTCGATCCACCAATTGACTGAGGAGCTCCTCGCTCGGGATCGCCGTATCCCGATCGCGGTCGCTCAGACGCTCCGGTTCGATTTCGACGGTGACCGGAATCCGAAAGGTCTGCACGGACATGTCGATCTCCAGGCGGACGTCTATGACCTCGCCGATGCGGATGCCTCGAAACTCGACCGGCGCACCCGCGTTGAGGCCGCGTACGGAGCCATCGAAATACATCACGAAGCGGAGCTTCTGCGTGAAGGCCTCCTCGTGGATGGCGTCCTCCGAATCGTAGAGCGTGAACACGAGATCCGAGACGTCTTCGGTCGAAGGCTCCATGGGACCAGGCGTATCAAAGGCAAGCCCGCCGAACATGAGCGAGGTCACGGAAGCCGTGCGGACGCGGAATCCGTCCGCCCCCATCGAAACGTCCATGCCGGAGACATTCCAGAAACGCGAGTTGCCCCGCACGAGCTGGTTGAAGGGATCGCGGACGAACGCCTGGATGAACACGCTCTGGCGATCGCCACCGAGCTCCCGACCGAGTACTTCGCCGGCGAGGATGCCGCGGTAGTAGATGGGTGAGCCTGCATCGACGGAGCCGAGCGCATCGGTAACGAGCGTGATCGTCGTGCCCGCTTCGTCCGCATGGATGATGGGCTGCTCCTCGAGGCCGACAAAGAACCGCTGCGGCGCCCCAGGGCCCGGGTCGATCTCGATGTAAGACCCCGATACGAGCGTGGAGAGTCCGGAGACGCCACGCACGCTGAGCTGGGGCTTCACCACCCAAAAGCGCGTATTGCGGCGCAGGAAGTGCTCCGTTCCGGGATTGAACTGAACCGTGAGCATGACGCTCTCGAAGTCCTCTGCGAAACGCACGTCCTCTACGAGACCGATATCAACGCTCTTGTACTTGATCTTGGTCTTGCCGATCTCGATGCCTTCGGCGGTCTTGAACTGCAGTTCGACGATGGGTCCCTGCTCGGTCAGCGTCGTGATCACCAGCCAGGCACCCACCAGCGCCGTCACCAGCGGGATCAGCCAGACGATCGAGGGGCCCGTGCGCTCGGTCACCTCGGGCTGGGCGGGATCATGTCCGCTGCTCATGCGGGCAGGGCCTCCGCGGTGGTCGGTTCGGGCGCGGCCGGAGCCTCATTGGCACCGGCCTCGTCCCAGATCAAGCGCGGGTCGAAGCTGTGCGCGGCAAACATGGTGATCACCACAACGGCGCCGAAGAAGGTGGCGCCGATACCCGGTTCAATATTGGCAAGCAGATTCAGGCTGACGAGCCCGGACAGAAGACCGACAAGGAAAACATCGACCATGGACCAGGCCCCGACAATCTCCGTGATCCGATAGAGCTGTGTCCGATCTCGCGGCTTCCACGCAGATCGGCGCTCGACGCTGCGCAGGAGCACCACGAGCGCGATGAGCTTCGCGACCGGGACCACGATCGAGGCGATGAACACGATCAGGCCGAGGCCGATGTATCCGTTCGTGAGCAGCTTTACGACGCCCGAGAGGATCGTGTCCGGGGAGCCGCGTCCGAGCTGGCTCACGGTCATGATCGGATAGAGCTGGGCCGGGATCATGAGCAGCGACGCGGAAAGCACGAGCGCCCAGGTCCGGGGAACGCTGTTCTCTGTCCGGTGATGGAGCTGCGCCCCGCACCGGGGACAAGGCCCATGTGCTGCATCTTCGTGCGCAACAAAGGCGCAGGTGTGGCAGGAGATGATGCGCTGATCCTGATGCAGAGCGCCTTCATCGAGCGTTTTCGGCGGCACCCGCACCCATAGCTCGGAGGGCTCGAAGTTCGAGCGGGCAGCCGTAAGCAGTACCAGCGCGCCTGCAAATGCGAACAGGCCAACGCCGGGCAACACGGCCGCCATGGCTTTCAGCTTGACGATCGAGATCAGCGTCCCCATCAGGAAGACACCCACCATGGACCAGGGCTCGAGCGCATGGACGGCGCGGTAAACGACGCCGATACCCGTCGGCACGAAGCCGAAGCGGACCGGAAGCAGCACGTAGATCATGCCGAGCACGACCATGATCGGAAAAAGGATGCTCGTGAGCGCAACAACGAGCCCGAGCGGGCCCATGCCGAGTTCATAGAGCGTCAGCGCACCCGAATAGAGATGGTTCTGCTGCACCAGCCCCCCAACCTTCATGCCCAGGAAGGGGTAGCTCACCGCCAGCAAAAGGAGAACCAGCGCAGCGAGGTAGCAGGCGAGCGTGCGATCGAGCGAATTCGGCACGTTGCGGTAGAGCGACGCTCCACAGCGGCTGCACTCCGCGCGCGCACGCGGCGGAATCGCTTCTCGGCGATGCAGACGACCGCACTCGTGACAGGAGATGAGTGCTCCTGCCTGCTGCTCGTTCATGATCGGATTCAGCCCCCGCTGACGCGGTCGGCACGTTGCTGCGGCCGAGCGCGAAACGCCTTGGACCGTAGCGTCGGCCCCTGCGGGTGTCCAGCGCCCGACCACCCGCATCCGCCCCCCTTATTGGGGGGGGGTTCACGCACAAGCCAGCGCCGGCTTGAACGTCGTGCATCCCCGATGCGCACTCACGCCCTGAAGTGCGTGCGGCCCGGGAGCGAAGCACCTTTCCTACCCCGTGCCCCGCGTCCGCCGAACCGGGCCTGCATGATCCGGCCTGTGCGCCACGGTTCACGCGTGCACTGGCGATCCGCCCACGCTAGCGTGCGCGTCCTGACCGAAAGAGGATACTTCGAACATGGCAAACAGCGCCCTCGACGATGCGGGTATCGATGCACTCGCGCAAAGCCACTCCCTCTGGGCCCTCGAAGAGGATCGCGGTGGCATCACGCGCGCGTTGCAGTTCCCTGACTTCAATGCCGCATTCGGTTTCATGACCCGCGTCGCGCTGAAGGCAGATGCCATGAATCACCACCCGGAGTGGTCGAACGTTTACGGCAGCGTCAGCATTCGCCTGTCGACGCACGACGTCGGTGGCCTGTCCCCGCTCGACGCGGAACTGGCCACCTTCATCGATTCGATCGCGCCCTGAGGCGCGGAAGGCTCAGAGCAGGGAAAGCCCGGCCCCAATCAGCGCGCCGAACACGAGCACCAGATTCGGGACGAAGCTCAGCATCATGCCAGGACCACGGGAAGCCGGGTCGGCCACGTATTGCCGCGCGTAAAGCGCTCGCCCGATGACGAACACCGCACCCAGCCCCGCTGCCCAGCCGTCGCCGACAAACCAGGCAAAGGCGAAAACGGCGGGCAGGAACACGACCAGTTGCTCCAGCGTGTTCATCTGCACCCGATAGCGCTTGTCGAATTCCGGATGCCCGCTCGTAGCCGGCGCATCGACGCCGTAGGCACCCCGAGCCCGCCCAACCAGCAGCGCAAAGGTGACGAACTCGAGCAGCGCGATCATCGCTACGAGGGTGGTCAAGGGCATATCGGTGTCTCCATCAGATCAGGCAATGATCACTGGTATTCGAGGAACGCAGCAGCCTGCTCCTCGGTGAGGTAGTCGAACTCACCCAGCACGCAGATGCCGACCTGTCTGAACTCGGAGCCGAAGTTGTCGAGCACCTTGATCATGTCGCCCGCACAGAGCCTGCCGGCACGCGACTCGTAGGACAGCACCACGCCGCGCCGGAGCGCGGCACAGCGCCTGCGCAAGCGGCTGCGCCAGACCTGATTGCCTGTCTGGTAGAAAAGAATCGAGTGGTTGCCGACATGCTCGACGGTGCGGACGCGCCGCGGCGCGATGCAGTCCTGGGGCGCAGCGGGCGGGTAATCCGAATCATCGTCGGTCCCGGTAAAGATCGGCCCGTCGCCCTCCGGGCCCTCCCCATTCCGAGCGGTTTCGGCTGCAGCAACATCCGTAGCCCCATCGGACGCCGGTTGTTCCTTCAGGATCGCTCCGGGTCCCGCCGCGCGGCGCTCTCCGGAGCTCGGGTCAGAACGCTCCGGACTCGTCGCGCAGCCAGCGAGCGCGAGGACAAGACAGGCTGACAGCAGCTTCATCTCAGGCGGTCCACGGCTCGGATCGCATCGTTTGCAATGCGAATGATGCGCAGGTCGCCGATAGGCGTTCCCACCCCGGAATTGAGCGTGAGCGCCACCGACAGGCGACGCGTCGGATCGCAGAACGCGCCGGACCCGCCGTAGCCGAAGTGCCCAAAGGCTTCCGGTGCGTGCGCGCCGAAGCTGAATACGCGGTGATAGCCGAGGCGCCAGTGCATGGGCAGCGAAAGCACACGATCACGGCTTCGATTCTGCACCTCGCCCATCGCGCGCACGCGCTCGCTCGACAGCACGCGCACGCCATCGAGGCTGCCGCCTTCCGCAAGCATCGCGTAGAGACGCGCGAGCGCGCGCGCAGTGAACTGTCCGTTCGCAGCGGGGATACGTGCTTGCACGGTCGCCTCCGCATTCCAATCGAAGGGTTCGGTGAAGGGCATGAGCCCCGCCCGCAGTTCTGCAAGATCGACCCCGACGAGCCGGAGCACGCGCTCGAGTGCAAGGCGGAATTCACCGGTGGGCGGAGCCACGGCATCGGAAACACCATCGTTGTGAATGAGCCGCGCTCGCCCATGGAGCGCAGCATCCGGCAAGCCGATGTAGAGCCCCTCGAGGCCGAGGGGCTCGCGCAGCCGAGTTTCCAGAAGCGTGTCGAGATCGGCACCGCCGATCGCCTCTGCGATCCCCCCCGCGAGCCAGCCGTAGGTAATCGCGTGATAGCCGTGCGCGCGGCCGGGCACGTGAGCAGGTCGAGCGGCCGCGACGCAGTCCAGCATGTGCTGCCAATCAAGCATCTCGCTCGGGTGCTGCACCATCTCGCTCATTCGGTACAGACCGGCTTCGTGGCACAGGGCCTGGCGAATCGTGATCGACTCCTTTCCCTGCGCTGCAAAAGCCGGCCAGTACTGCGCAATCGGCTCGTCGTAACGCGCGCACCCCTCATCGACAAGGCGGTGAATGAGCGTGGAGACGACGCCCTTGGTCGTCGAGAACGACGGCGCCGTGGTTTCACGCAGCCATGGATTCCCCTCCCGATCCCGGGTACCACCCCATACGTCGACGACGCAGCGGCCCTCGAAGTACACGCAAAGCGCTGCGCCACCGGGCGCGCTCCGCGGCAATTGACCGAGCAGACGTCCGGCGATGCCGGCGAAATCGGGGTGAACGTATCCGTCCAGCACGCTTTCAGACTCCTGTGATCCAACGCTTCACAGCAGAGCACGTCCGCTCGGGCAGCGAAAGCGATCCGCGTCAGTGACCCTCGCGGAGGCGATGAAACTGCATGCCGAGGGCGGTGCGCGGCGCAAAGCCCCACCAGTGCCCGGTCCCGGCGGTCGCCGCGCCCTGCGCGTCCAGGCCGATCTCTCCGTCTGCCGCCAGCGGCGTCAGATTCAGTGCGTCCGGCAAGCGATCACGCGGGCCGAGCGCATAGGCGATGAACGCACGCACGAAATGCTGGTTTGTGTTGTTGAGACGGCGCAGGTCCCAGATCGGCTCCGCGTAATGGCCCCAGTCCATGGGATGGCTGGCCGCGGCGTCCGGCGGCGGATTGGGTGCGACGTTGTGCCGCGCCTGCTCGTATACGAGCAGGAAACGCTCCGCTGCCGAAGTCCCGGCAAAGAGGCTGTGCACGCCGGGCTTCCAACCCACGACGTCGTCGTCTTCGCCGGCCACGAACAGCGTCGGCACTTTCAGGCCCCGCAATCCATCCGCATCCCAAACCCGATGGCGCCCGCCCCAGGGGGCGAATGCCACAACGGCGCGGACGCGCGGATCGACCTCGAACGCACCCTGGGCCCGGTGGGCGAGCAGGCGGTTCGGCACCGCCCGAGCGTTGTCCACAAACGTAGAACAAAGGGCGGCGCCTGCAGCATTGAGCGCGCCGTAACCACCCATGGAATAACCCACGAGCACCGTTCGATCCGCATCGATCCGCCCCCCGAGGAGCGCGTCTTCGCGATCCATACCCGCCATCGCATCAACTGTTCCGAGAATGTCGGTCGGCCGGTGAAGAAGCGTTTCGGCGAAACTGCGAACGGCGCCGTGCACAGACCCGACGTGATCGATCGCTGCGACGACGTGGCCCGTCGAGGCGAGGTGCTCACAGAGATAGCTCAACAAGACTCGTGAACCCGGGTAGCCATGGGCCACCACCACGAGGGGGAAGCGCCCGTCGCGGGCGGCCGCGTCCCGCGCCGCGCGGCCCGCGAACTCGAAAGCCGTATTCGGCCGATCCGGGTCGTCCGCGACACGGCCGAGGCGATCGGAGTAGCGGCAACGCGTTTGATGATCTTCCTCGGCGGGGTACCACACCTCCAGCGGCAGCATGCGTGCGCCGCGCACGATGCCGCCCTCGACCGAGCGCTCGAGATCGATGGCATCGGCCAACCGCGCGGCTCGCGTGGTGACGCCAACGCCATGTGGCCCGCGGGCGGCCAGCGCCGGAGCGTCGGGTAGCGCATCACCCGGCAGGAAGTGTGCGTTGCTCATGGACGAACTCCTCGGGCGGGGCACCGGAGCATACGCGAGCGATGCAGCAGGACCGATACGCTAGGGGGCGTATAGTCGCAGCACGGCCATCGACCCTAGAGGAGCGATCACCATGGCGGCACCGATGCCGAAGCATCCGCACCTGCGCGGCAACTTCGCGCCCATTCGCATGGAGAGCAACGCACCGGATTGCATCGTGCACGGCGAGATTCCAGCGGAGCTGCGAGGCACCTACTACCGCAATGGCCCCGATCCACAGTTCGCGCCCAGGGGAATGCATCACTGGTTCGCGGGCGACGGCATGATCCACGCCTTCCATATAGAAGATGGGCGCTGCGCCTATCTCAATCGCTGGGTGCGAACGAAGAAGTGGGAACTCGAACACGCGGCAGGCGAGTCACTGTTCGCACCCTTCGATCCGATGCAGACAGACCCTTCCGTAGCGGGCGTCGACTCCACCCTCGCGAACACCAACATCGTCTGGCACGGCGACCGCCTGCTCGCGCTCGAGGAGGGGCACCCCCCCTTCGAGCTTGATCCGGTCACTCTGGAATCCCGCGGCGAATGGACCTTCGACGACGCGCTCGTCGGGCCCATGACCGCGCACCCGAAGCTGGATCCGGAGACGGGGGAGATGCTGTTCTTCGGTTACATGGCCGGTGGCCCATTCACGCCCGACGTGCGCTACCACGTAATCGACAAGGACGGGACGCTGACGCGCTCCGACCACTTCGAGGCACCGCTCGCGAGCATGGTCCACGATTTCGTGACCACGCGGGATCATGTCCTGTTCCCGATTTTCCCGCTCACCGGTTCCCTCGAACGCGCGATGGTCGGTGCGCCGCCGTTCGCATGGGAGCCCGAGAAGGGCACGCACATCGGCGTCATGGGCCGGAACGACGCCTGCAGTGCTCTGCGGTGGTTCGAGCACGACCCCTGCTACGTTTTTCATCCCATGAATGCATGGACCGAGGGCGATAAGGTCTTCGCAGACGTCATGAAGTATGAGCAGGCGCCGCTGTTCCCGAACCCGGATGGCAGCCCGGGCGATCCGGACAAGACCGAGGCGAACCTCGTGCGCTGGGAGTTCGATCTTGCGGCGAACACGGATCGCGTTAAGGAAACGCAGCTCGACGACTGGAACGGCGAATTCCCGCGCCTCGACGAGCGTCACGCCGGCCTGTCCTACCGCCACGGCTACTTCGGGTGCGCGGAACCGGGTGCACGGCTGAAGTCCTTGAATGCCATCGGCCACATTGATCACGCGACGGGCAAGGTGACACGCCGAAGCTTTGGTCGTGATGACGGCGTGTCCGAGCCGATCTTTGTACCCCGCGCACCGGATGCAGCGGACGGTGACGGCTTCGTCCTCGCGCTGGTCTACCGCGCTGCGGAGAATCGGAGCGACCTGCTCGTTCTCGACGCCCAGGCGATCGACGCGGAGCCGCTCGCGCGCATCGAGATTCCGACGCGGGTTCCCTACGGCTTTCACGGAAACTGGCGACCGGCAGCCTGAGACAGCGCCGAGCCATCGTCCGGTGCGATGGGCGCGGGGCCGCGCCGGCGCGGTAAGGCCCCCTCGCTCTACTTGCAGATGATCGAGGCGGCGCAACCCGAGCCGGGTGCGCAGCCCTTGTCATGACCCCGCCCGATGTCTTAAGTAGCTCACTCCGCGGCACCCGGCCGCGCTCTTTCGGCGCATTCCCCAATGACTGAAAATCCCGTCACGGCCTGCGTATTGATCATAGGCAACGAAATCCTGTCCGGCAGGACTCAGGACGCCAACCTTTCGTTTATTGCTCGCAACCTGAACGAACACGGCATCCAGGTCCGGGAGGCCCGAACCATTCCGGACGACGTCGACGTGATCGTCTCGACCCTCAACGCGGTGCGCACACAGTTCGACTATGTCTTCACGACTGGCGGAATCGGCCCGACCCACGACGACATCACCGCCGACTGCGTCGCGAGGGCGTTTGGGGTCGATCTCGTCATGCACCCCGGCATCGAGGCGCGTATCCGCGCCTTCTCCGCACAGCGTGGCCTGTCCGAGGACGTGCTTCAGTCAAGCCTGCGCATGGCGCGGGTGCCAGAGGGCGGTGATCTGATCGAGACGGAGGTTGGCGCTCCGGGATTCACCATCGGCAACGTCTACGTGATGGCTGGGATTCCGGGCGTGATGCAGTCCATGCTCACCTTGTTGCTGCCCAAACTCGAAGGCGCCCGCCCAGTGCGCTCACGCAGCGTGGGGGCCTACCTTGGTGAATCGATGGTCGCAGACCGCCTGAGCGAGATTCAGGACGCTAACGCCGACGTCGACATCGGCAGCTATCCGTTCAGCGAGGACGGTCGCTACGGCACCACTCTGGTGGTGCGCGGGACCGACGAAGCCCGCCTCGAAGCGGTACTGGAGGAACTGCGTACGCTGATCGTCGTTCACGGCGCCGAGCCCCTCGACCGGAGCTGATCAGCCCCCGTATTCCTGCGGATACTCCGAGAGGTAACGGACGAAGTCCGCAAGGCCGCGGCCGGGTTCCTCTTCGAAGCGCGAGGCCAGCGGCTCGGCCTTCTGAATTCGGTCGATACGGAAATTGCGGAAGTCCTGGCGCAATTCGCACCAGGCACCAAGCGCCCAGGTCGTACCCCAGTAAGTGAGCAGCAGGGGCCGAACGATGCGCTCGGTCCCACGACCCTCGACGTCCTGATAGTCGAGGAACAGCCGCGTGCTGTCATTGATGGCGCCGCGCACCTCGCCGAGCATCTCGGCCACATCCGGATTGGCCTGAAACTCGGGCACAAACAATCGCTTGCCGGCAAGTTGCGGCCGTAGCCGCTCGGGCAGGACAGCCTCGACCTTGGCCAGGATGGACTCCGCAGCGGTCGCCAGCCGCGTATCGCCATAGGTGCGCGCCACGTCGACGCCAAACAGAAGCGCCTCCACCTCCTCCTCGTCGAACATCAGGGGCGGCAACTGGTAACCGCGGCGCAGCGCGTAGCCCACGCCAGCCTCGCCTTCGATCGGCACGCCGGACGCTATCAATGCCTTGATGTCGCGATAGATCGTCCGCTCACTCACCTCGAGACGCTCGGACAGCGTCTTCGCGGTCACCACTCGGCCTCGACCGAGCTGCAGGACGATCTGGAACAGGCGGTCTGCAGGTCGCATGGCCCCATGCTACCCAACCTCCATGCTCCTGCCACCGACTTCCTGACATACCGCTGTCAGGAGTCTTCAAAGCCTCAGCATTACTGGATCTCGTACTGACACCACGGTGTCAGTAGGGGTGGCGCAGACTCGCGCCAGCACTCTGAACGTCGCAGCCGTTGGGGCTCGGCAGGGTGCAGCGGGAGGTTCGAGTCATGGATAGGTCTCGCGGCAAGTGCCGATCACTCGCATTGCGGCGCCCGGTCGTTGAGATCGGCGCACCGGAAGCGCTTGAGGCAGCCCTCGGCTCGCTGGCGAGCGTCTGGCTACGCTTCGCGCGCAATCGCGCTCGCGGGCATCTGGCACTGATCGGCCCCGACGGGCCGACATTGCGGGCCTGCCGGAGCACAGATCTCTCCCGAGCGAAAAAGGAGGATTCCGACCGTGGATCTGATGGAGATCGGCAACACCCTCGTCCGCATGGTCAACGCGGGAGGGGATCGAGCGTTCAGCGCCGCGCACTACGCCGCGGACGTCGTCAGCATCGAGGGCCAGGGCAGCGAGGAGATGCCTGCACGCATCGACGGCCTCGAAGCAGTAAAGGGCAAGGAGGAGTGGTGGCACGCGAATCACGAGGTCCATGCGCTCACGGCCGAAGGACCCTACGTCGGGCATCGTGAGGACCAGTTCGCAGTGTGCTTCTTCCTCGACGTGACACCCACTGGCGGCGAGCGGATGCAGATGGACGAGGTGGCCCTGTACACCATCCGCGACGGCAAGATCGCACAGGAGGAGTTTCTCTACCGCTTGGGCTGAGGTGCAGTCAGCGCATCGCAGGGACGCGGTGCGCTGCTTCACCCCGCTTGATCCAGCGGACGTATGCCCAGCCCGTCAGCGCGGACAGCAATGCAGCGGCGCCTAACACCTCTCGCTCCGGCGCGCCGAACTCGAGGACCAGCGACGCGAGGCCGATGCCGAGCGCATTGCAGAGCGTGAACGCCATGATCTCGTTCGCGAAGACCCGGCCGCGAAAGCGATCCTCGCTCCGCTCCTGCAGCAGCACCGTGCTGGTGACCCAGGTCGCGCCTCCACCCGACGAGGTCAGGATCACGAGCAGCAGCGTCGGGAGCGTCCACGGCAGCACGGCAAACACCCCGTAGGCGAGCGCACCCGCGACGATGAACCAGCCGAGCGCGGTAGCGCGCTTGCCTTCCGGTACGAAGCGGCGCGCAAGCACGGGCCCCAGACCTGTACCGATGCCGCCGAACATGTACAGCAGGCCCTGGGCGGTAGACGGCGCCTCGGGGAGCAGCACCGGCGAGATGAACACGAGCAGGAAAAAGATCGCGCCAGGACCGAAGGACCAGACGGCCTTCGCGAGCGACACGCGGCCGACGCCAGGTTCACGACGCATGTAGCCGATGCCCTCGCGAATCCCCGCGACAATGGAAGCAGCACCGCGGCCCTCCCCAGCAGGGTCCGTGTGCTGGGGAATCACGGCACGGGCAATAAAGAACGCCGACACGACGTAGGTCGCGGCGTCGATCAGGAACACCGCCTGCACGCCGAGCAGGTCCACGAGGACGCCGCCCACGCCGGCGCCCGCCACGCGGATCGTCGACCAGGTGATCGCCCCCAGGGCATTCGCGGTGCCGAGCGCTTCGATGGGTACCACATTCGGTGTTGCCGCCGTCCGCGCCGGCTGGAACGCCGTTCCGATCGCTACCTGCAGAACGGCGAGCGCATAAATCCAGAAGAGCGGGCTGTCGGCATCAATGAACAGGAAGCCGCAAACCACCACCGCGCGGGCAAGGTCCGCGACGATCATCAAGCGACGGCGATCGAGCCGGTCTACGAGCAGGCCGGCGAACGGGGCTGCGAACACGCTCGGCAGCAGTTTGGCGATGAACACGATGCCCAGCGCGGCCGGGGAATCGGTAATCGCACGAACCAGGGCAAAGATCGCGAGCGTGTTCAGCCAGTCTCCGAAAAGCGAGGCGACGTCAGCGAGCCACAGGCGGCGGAAGTGAGGGTGTGCTCGCAGGAGTTCGATGTAGCCCACGCGCCCCTCCACGGGTCGAAGATTCCGGTGCGACGCAAGCGCCGCCCCTGCCGATGCCGTTGCCGATGCCGATGCCGATGCCAGTGCCAGTGCTGCCATAAACACCGCGGGCCGACGCGCGCGGCGATCAGTCGTCGTTCGCGATCGCGCCGTCCCAGGCCGGCAGACCGTCGAGAGAGCTTGCGTTGCACTCCTGCCGATAGGCCTCGAGGCCGTCCACCCCGCGCTTCTCTGCCCAGTTCACCAGCACGTCGCGCTGCTCGATCACCTCCATGCGCGGCACTGCATAGCCGCAGGAGTCGGCAATCCGCTGAACCTCGACCTCGATGATCGCGCGCGCACCCGGCAAATCCGGAAACGCCGGTGCGAGTGCAGCGAACTCCGGACTCCCAAGCGCGTGAACCTGGCCACGCCCATGAAAACGCATGATCCGCGGCGCACCCTCGAAGGCACACAGCATCACGCAGATGCGCCCGTTCTCCTTCAGATGCGCAATCGTCTCGGCGCCCGACCCCGTAAGGTCCATCCATGCGAGGCGGTGCGGCCCGAGGATGCGCAGGGCGTCGTGTCCCCGCGGCGAGGAGTTCACGTGGCCGTCCGCCGCGAGCGGCGCCGTAGAGACGAAGAACATCGGCTGGGCATCGACCCAGGCACGCACGCCGTCAGTGATCGCCTCATATACCTTGCCCATCGTACGCACTCCAAAGATGATCGGTGTTCACTCCAGCGAGAGCCTGCCAGACATGGACGCCATGACAGGTCCAGCGCGCGACGAACTCATCCTGACGAGCGTCGCCGGCGGCGAAGCCCGCCTCGAGATCGCGGGTGTCGGCGCGCGCAGCTTCGCATTCATCGTGGACTGGCACATCCGTCTGCTCGCGGCGCTGATCTGGTTCGGCGGCGCAGGCTTCCTCGTCGGACGCTACGTGGGACCAGATGCCCTGCTCTCCGTCGAGTGGGCCGGCTGGCTGACCTTCGCGCCGACCTTGGCCATCTACTTCCTCTACCACCCGCTCCTGGAAATGGTGACGGGCACCACGCCCGGCAAGCGTTACGCCAAGGTGCGCATCGCGACCACCGAAGGCCTGCGCCCCTCCGCCGGCGCGATGCTCTCTCGAAATCTGCTCCGCCTCGTCGACTCCATGCCAAGCATGTACGTGCTGGGCATTCTCGTCGCCTTCGTAGACGCGCGCGCCCGGCGTCTCGGCGACATGGCAGCAGGCACCATTCTCGTCAGGGCCGGAGACGCCAGCGAAGCCGTGTTCGACGCGCTCAGCGCGCGCTCCGGTTCTAGCCTTGACCCGAAACTGGCCGAGCTCGTCTCCGAGCTTCTTGATCGCTGGACGGAACTGAGCCCTGATCGGCGCGGTGCACTCGCGCGGACCATGCTGGAGCGCGCCGCAGACATGGAAGGCATCGCGGCCGCAAGCGACGCGTCGCTGCGCGCGCGCCTGCAGAAGCTCCTGGAAGCGTCCGCATGAGCGCGCGTGGGGAAACCGGGCTCCAGCGCTGGCTCGAGGGCCGCGTAGAGAGCTGGCGCGAGATCGACCGCCTGCTCGCCAAGCCCGCGAAAGCGCGCGATCTGGACGAGGCGCGGCGCCTGCTCGCGGCCTATCGCTCGCTCGGCCGCGATCTGGCGCTGGCGCGGCGAGAAATGCCTGATTCCCGCACAACTACTGCCCTCGGCGCGCTCTATGGACGCCTGCACGCCGAGATCAATCGCCCAGCCAACTCGCGCTGGCACGGCTTCGTCGAGCTTTACCGCCAGCGTGTCCCGCGGGCCATGGCGCGTCTTCAGCGCGAACTGGGCCTCGTCGTCGCACTTTTCTTCGTCTCGGCATTCGCCGGTTGGGTGTGCGTGAACTTCATTCCCGGCACGGTCGAGCTCGTCCTCGACCCGGGCGCCATCGCCCTCGTCCAGAACGGCGGCCTGTGGACCGACGATCTGCACGGCGTCGTGCCGCCCTCGGTGCTGTCCACGTCGATCATGACGAACAACATCATGGTGACGATCTGGGCCGTGCTCCTAGGCCTCTTCTTCGGCTTCGGCACGCTCTGGATCGTGACCCTGAACGGCATCCTGCTCGGCGCGGTGTTCGCGTTCACGGGCCGCTACGGCGTCGCGGACGAACTCGCGCGCTTCGTCATCGCCCACGGCATCGTCGAGATCTCGGTGATCCTGATCGGCGGCGCGATCGGCCTCCGCCTAGGACTCGCGCTCGCACGGCCGGGTCTGCTCGGCCGCGGCGAGTCCCTGCGCGAAGAGTCGAACACCCTCTTCCCGATCCTGGCCGTGGTCATCCCGGCCCTGGTCGTATGTGGCGTGATCGAGGGCTACGTTTCGCCCGATCCGGACATCGGCTGGCTGCCACGCTCGCTCATCGGCGTCGGCTGGATGGTGATCTTCGTCGCGCTCCTGCGCGGCATGCACGGCGTGCGCCTGTTCGATCCGCGGCCGGACCCAGTGTTGGACTCAGACCTTCCGCTCGCGACGCAGGCGCGCGTACCGGCGCCGTAGCGCGCCATCGAGTTCGTTCGCGTGGGTGTACACCACCTGCGCCCCCAGGCGCTGCAGGCGCAGACGCGTGGTATCCGCGACGCGATCCAGTTCCTCCGATGCGAGGGCGAACCAGGGATCACGCCAACCTGCCGGCCGCGCCCGTGCGATCGCTTCCGATTCCTCGTCGCGCAGGGCCGCGACGAGCGGCAGGTGCACCGGCCGGAGCAGGCGCGTCGCTTCCACGAGCTGGCCGGCCGAATCCGCATCGTCCAGATCGGCGAACACGACGACGAGGGCGCGGTGCCGCACCATGGACCGAACCTCGAGCATCGCGCCCAGTGGGTTCGATTCGTGCGGCCGCGCATCGGCCGCGGCGAGCGCACCGCGAATCCGCTCCACCTGGCGCCGGCCCCGCCCGACCGGCACCCGCGCTAGCACGCGGTCCGCATAGATCAGCAATCCGCAGCGATCGCCCTGCAGCTCGGCGAACTCAGCCAGGCGAGCGGCGACGTTGGCGGCATGACCGAAGCGGGTCAGCGGACCTTGCACAACGCCGGCGCCGAGCCCGGCATCGAGCACGAACACGAGCTCGAGCTGCTCCTCCGTTTCCGTTTCCCGAATCACCGGGCGGCCACGGCGTGCAGTCGCCTTCCAGTCGATGCGGGTCGCCGGATCGTCCGGACGTTGATCGCGCAGCGCGAAGATCTCCGAGCCTTGACCGACCCGCGGGCGCGAGCGCAGTCCGAGCTCGACGGAGCCCGGCGTACCGACGCGATCGGACAGGCGCGCCGGCGCCACCCTGAGCTCGGCATCGACGGGTACGCGACGAAGCCAGTGGCCGAGGCCGAAGGCCCCGTCGATCTCCAACCACTGCTCCGGGAATGCCGTGCGGCCGAGCCGCGTCGCAAGGCCCGTCGCCACATAGCTCGCCTGTGGGTCCGCGCCGGGCGCGAGCACGAGCACGCCGTCTTCCGCAGGCGCCCGCACCGCGCCGTTGCCGATCAGGCGATGGCGCGTCGTCAGGGCCTGCTCACCGCGCAGGCGCACGCCGATCTCGACCGGCAGGCCGAGTCGAGCGACGCCCTTGGGCTCCAGTTCGAGGTTCAGTTCCGCGTTCTGCACCTGCCACCACTCGAACACCAGCGCGCCCGCGAAACACAGCAGGGCGTAGCGCCAGAGCCCGAACGGCTCCGCGCCCCAGAAGGACACGACGGCAAGCAGCGCGACGACGGCGCCGAACAGCAGGCTGCGAAGGGACAGGCGCACGCGGGCGTGTCAGCGCGGCACGGCAACTGCGGCGAGCAGTGCGTCGCACACCTCGGCGCCGTCTCGTCCATCGAGCTGCGCGTCTGGCGTCAGTTGCAGGCGGTGCGGCAGCACCCAGGGCGCGACCCGCTTGACATCGTCCGGCCGCACGAAGGACTCGCCCGCCGCACAGGCGGCGACGCGCGCCATCACCAGCAGCGCACGGGCGCCCCGCGTCGACAGGCCGAGCGCCACGTCCTCGTGGCGCCGGGACGCCGTAGCAAGTTCGACCACGTACGCGAGCAGCGCATCCTCGACGGCGACCGCATCGATCTCGGCGCGCGCCGGCGCGAGCAGCGCAGCGTCGAGTGCCTCGGCGGCACTCGTCGTCGCGGCATCGGTACGTGCATAGGTCGACAGGATCCGCTTCTCGACCTCGGCTTCCGGATAGGCGACCTGGAGGCGGATCAGGAAGCGGTCGATCTGCGATTCGGGGAGCGGATAGGTGCCCTCGAACTCGATCGGGTTCTGCGTCGCCACCACCATGAACTCGGACGGCAGCGCATGGCGCTCGCCGTCGACGGTGACGGCCCGTTCCTCCATTGCCTCGAGCAGCGCCGATTGCGTCCGCGGGCCCGTGCGATTGATCTCGTCGACGAGAAGCAGATCGGCGAACACGGGGCCGGGCCGGAAGCGGAAGGTCGCTGCTTCGGCTTCGTAGATCGTGGTGCCGACCACGTCCGAGGGCATGAGATCGGGCGTGCACTGCACGCGCGCGAACTCGCCGCCGAACACCGAGGCAAGCGTGCGCGCGAGCAGCGTCTTGCCCATGCCCGGCACCCCCTCGAGGAGCACGTGCCCGCCGGCCAGGCGCGCCATGGCAATGGCCTCCGCTGCATCGCCCACGCCGAACACGACCTGATCGATCTGCGCCTGCGTCGCCTCGATCCACCTCGCCACCGCGCCACTCATGCGAGTTGCTCCAACATGTCCACGGTCATCGTTCTCACCTTCGTCAGCGACACCCGCCGGCCTAGGCGAATGCGTTCGAGAGTCTCTTCCCAGAGCTTGCGTCGTTCCGGATTCAGGGCCGCCTCGTCACCCAGCCGATCGAGCGCGCCGCTTACCGGCACGCCATGGCGCTCCGCGAGCCGGCGACGTACCGGATCGAGGAGGCGATCCGCGGCCGTACCCTGGTCCATGTGGCGTGCGAGAAAGCCGCCTGCGGCGCGCACGAGATCCGCGCGCCGCCGCTCCGGCACGGGCTTCGGCAGCACCTTGCGATCCCAGGCGCCGTCGTCGGCAAGCAGCCAGAGCAACCAGAACAGCAGCAGCACCGCCACGGTCGCGTGGAAACGGCCGTCGGTGAGCAGACGACCGCCTGCGCCCAAGGCGCCTTCGGTCTGGTGATAGTCGTCGATCAGCAATTCACCGTCGCCGATCGGCGTCAGCAGCGCAGCGGCCAGACGGGCGTTGTCTTCGCGGTCGATGGCGCCGTTGGCGAACATCGACGGATGCACCGTGACGACGATTTCCCCCGCGCCCAACGCGCGCGTCCAGGCAACCTCGGAGCCCGACGCCGCATCGACGAGCAGAGGCTGCCACGGCACCCCGAACTCGCTCGACTGTTTCCACACGTGGTCGTGCAGATCACCGATGACGGCGATCCGGCGACGTCCTCCGTGAAGGGATGGCGGCCTGCAGGAAGCAACAATCGGTCTTCGAGGCCACCGAGCGCCAGTACCCAGTCGGGCACGGTGGCAAAGGGGTCCGGCAGCAAGGCCCAGATCGGAGGTCCGTTCGCCGCCTTGTCCTCGATCACCAGGCCCGGCGCGAACCGACGCAAGCCCTCGATCGACGACACCCGCGACGGCGCGAACTCCTCGTTGCCGAAGTCGGACACGACGAGCCGATTGCCGGCGCGAACCCAGGCGAACAGGGCCTCACGTTCGTCGAACTCGACGAAGCGTCGAAGCGGTGTGTGCACCAGGAGCACGTCTCCGCCGCCGAGCGCCATCGCGGATGCCTCCGGGGCTTCGCTCGCGTACGCGAGAAGATCGAACCAGTCGGACTCGCTCACGCGCACCGGGACACCGCCTTCGTCCAGCCAGCGATACAGCACCGCGAGGCCCGAGACATTCTCCTCGGTCGTGATCGGTCGATAGCCGTCGTCCGGGGCGCGCCCACCGAACATCGCAGCCACGAGCAGGACCAGGGCCGCGAGGGCGAACAGCGATGTCCGGATCCGTTCCTTCACGCCGCTCGCGCCCCGATCGCGTCCGCTTCGGCGAAACACGGGGCGAGATCCGCCTCCGACGCACTGTGACCACCGAACTGGCACCGGTCCGCGAGCCGCGCAACCGCGTCGATTCGGAGATCGGCCGCGTCGCGCAGGGCGCGGGCGACCTCGCGATTGGTCATGGAGCGCCGTGTGGTGCACAGGCGATCCTGCTCGATACGAGCGAACACCAGGCGCATGAGCGCCAGCGCCTGCTCGTCGGCGGGAAGCGCGCGGATCTGCTCCAGCGGCATGAGCGGTACGGCCTCCAGACCGGAAGGCAGTTCGACCTCGGGACCCTTGCGCCGCGCTGCGCGATTACGCGGCAAGACGCGATAGATGAGCACGCCGAGGCCGGCCATGAGCAGGCAGAACATCACCAGAACGGTGGCGAGGCGGGCTTCGGAGAAGCTGCGGAGATCGTCCGGCGTCAGGCTGTCGTACCAGTCACGCAACTTCCGCTTGAACCAGGCCTGCAGGCGCTCACGCCAGATGGATCGCTCCTCCACGCCCGGCAAGGGCTCGGGCGCAACGTCCGCGAGCGCAGCAAGCAGCGCCGTGCGCTCCGGTGCAGGCGGGATCTCGCCGCCGCGGTTCGCGCCCTCGAGAGTGTCGGCGAGCGCGCGCCACGCCTCCACCGGGAGGGTGCGCTTGAGAATCGAGCGATCCTCCAGCCACTCCGGCCGGGGCAGCGTGTGCGCCTCGGCGCAATCGAGCGCCAGCGACATCCGTCGCGGGCCCTCCTCTTCTTCTGCAGCGATCTGCGCCTCGGCCTTGCCGATGCGCTTGGCCACCGGCGGTTCGAGTTCCAGCGCCACTGCATCCGCGCACGTACGAATGGCGCGCGCGAACGCCGCCCCGTCATCGGCGGCGCGCGCGACGCTGCTGAAGAGCAGCAGCGCGAGAAAGCAGGCGCGGAGCACGGAGGGTCGAATCACGCGGCGTCCAATCTGGCTTCCAGATCTTCCCCGGACCTGCGCAGCACCAGATCGCGCGTGAGCGCGAGGCCGAGCGCCACTGCAAGTGGAACCGCGAGTACCTGCGCGATCGCGTTCAGGAAGTTCAGTCCAACGAGCCAGACCGTCCCGATCTCCGTTCCGCCCGCCGCGAGATATCCGGCCACTCCTGCAGGGAGCTGCACGACGCCCACCTGAATAACCAGCGCCATGATGGTGCCGACCGTGGCGACCACGGCCGTGCGGAACCAATTCCCTTCGACTATTGCGCGACTGCGCTTGAGCGCATCGATCGGCCCCAGCCCTTCCGTAAAGATCAGATATAAGCTCATTGCGAACGCGATAGAGAGCCAGAGCCCGGGGATGACGAAGAGCGCCAGACCCACCATGACCGCCAGGAAGTAGAGGATGAAATAGCCGGTCAACGCGGGCACGCGGCGCAATGCCCTGGAGTACGCGCCAGTAGCAGGCTCCGCCTCGCCCTCAGCGACGGCGTGTAGATGCTGGACGACCGCACCGGAAGTCACGATCGTGAGGGCGAGGAGCACGAAAAAAACGAACGCGAGGTACGTGACCGCCTGCGCGCCCGACGGATCAGTGCTCGCGTCATACGTCATCGTGGACACGCCAAGGGCGGACTCCGACACGACTTCGACGATGAACAGTGCACCAAAGCCCTTGGCGGCCGTCGCTGCCACGCCCTTGAACTCACCTCGATAGAGCCGTACGCCGGCGTCCAGGACGCCACCGATCTGTCTGGGTTCCGTTTCGTACACGGCGGCACTGCCTCGCTTCCGTGGAGGTCCACCGAGTCTGCCCACGCCCCGGGGGTCCGGCAACGGGTTGTGAGCCGTGTCTCACGGTAGGCGATGCCAGCGAGCCGGCGTCGCGCGATAATCGAGCCTTCGACCACACCTTCCGGAGCCCGCATGCGCCGTCAGACCCGTTTCGCGAACCTCGTCCTCACCCTTCTCTGCACCGCTCTGCTCGGCACGGCGAATCTCGCCCATGGCGCATCCGCCGCGGAGATCGAGGCGCGGTCCGACGCGGCCATGGAGCGCCTCCTGGATTCCGCGCCCGAAGCGCGCTTCCTACTCGACCGTGCCCACGCCGTACTCATCTTCCCGCGCGTGCTCAAGGCCGGATTCGGCGTCGGCGGGGAATATGGAGAAGGCGTACTGCGCAAGGACGGCGAGTCGCTCGAGTACTACTCGACTGCCGCCGCTTCCATCGGCTTTCAGCTTGGCGCGCAAGCCAAGGCACAGTTTCTTCTGTTCATGAACGAACGCAGCCTCAGCGATTTTCGCCGCGCAGATGGCTGGGAGATCGGCGTCGACGGCAGTGTCACGCTGGTGAACATCGGCGCCGGCGGCTCTCTGGACACCACCAACATCTCTGATCCGATCGTGGCCTTCGTGCTCGCTGATCGTGGTCTGATGTACGACCTGTCGCTGGCCGGCACCAAGATCAGCCGCGTCGTTCGCGACTGATCCGAACCAGCGCACAGGGGAGCACCAGAATGACCGACGACTTCAATCTCGAGGGCCGCGTCGCCCTCATCACTGGCGGCAGCCGCGGCCTCGGCCGCGAGATGAGCCTCGCCTTCGCCCGCCGCGGCGCGCGCGTCGCCGTAGTCTCGCGCAAGATCGAATCCTGCGAGGAGACCGTTGCAGAGATCAGGGCCGCCGGCGGGGACGCAGCGCCCTTCGCCTGCCACGTGGCCGACTGGGATGCCTGCGATGCCATGGTTGACGCCGTCTACGCCCATTTCGGTCGAGTGGACGTGCTCATCAACAACGCAGGCATGTCGCCCCTTTATCCTTCCCTATCGGAAGTCAGCGAAGCCCTTTTCGACAAGGTGGTGGGCGTGAATCTGAAGGGCCCCTTCCGCCTGTCGGCAAAGGTCGGTACGCGCATGGCCGAGGGCGATGGTGGTTCCATCATCAATGTTTCCTCGATCGCTTCCATGCAGCCTTCGCCCCATGCCGAGCCCTACGGCGCGGCGAAGGCGGGCCTGAACAATCTGACGAGTTCCTTCGCCGCAGCCTTTGGGCCTGACGTGCGCGTGAACGCCATCGTTGCGGGCCCATTCCTCACAGATATCTCCAAGGCGTGGGACATGGAAGCTTTCCAGCGACGTGCCGATTCCACCATCGCCCTGGAACGCGGGGGCGAGCCCAATGAGGTTGTCGGCGCCGCCCTGTACTTCGCCTCGCCCGCGTCCAGCTACACGACGGGCGCCCTCTTGCGGATTGACGGCGGCTCACGCTGAGACCCACGCAAGCAATGATGGCAATTTGCCATCATTGACCCGTACTCGGATACTCCGCGCCGGAGGCGAGGGAATTCGACACACGGGGGTCTCGCGTGCACGGAAGCGTTATGGACGCGCTTGCAGCAATTTACGATACCGTTGACGGCTCGAGGTCCTGGGCATCGGCTCTCGAGTGGCTGTGCGAAGCCTTCGGCGCTCACGGCGCCATGCTCGCGCTCGAGGAGCCAGGCGAGCAGCTCATCGCTCACCACCAGCACGGCTTTGACGCGACGTGGCTTGACGACTACGCAAGCAATTGGGCGACAAAGAGCCCATATATCAATCGCTTCTACGCGACGCCGGGCAACGCTGGCCGCTTCGTGACCAGCGAGTCGATCCTGCCCTACGAACACTGGATCCGCAGTGAGATGTTTCATGAAAGCGGTCGCAAAGCGGGCGTTCATCACAGCGTCGCGGCCTTTTTCGACGCATCGGATGGACTGAAGGTGCGCCTTTCCTGTGTCCGCGACCGCATCCGCGGGCCGTTCAGTTCGGCCGACGTGGCGCGCCTCGACCAGTTGATCCCGCACATCGCGCAGGCGCTGCGCCTGCGTGATGCTTTTCCAGAACCGCTCCGCGAGCGCTTGAACGAACTCCAGAGGCGCCAGACCCCCGGCCTGGTTGTCGACAGATCTCTGAACATCATCGCGTGCAACGCCCTCGCCGAGGAGCGGCTGGAGGCGGAATTCGCCCTCGGCGACCTCAGCGGCCGCCTCTCGCTCACCGGCGCAAACCAGGAAGAGCGTCTGCTGCGGCTCGTTCGCGAGGTCACTAAGGATGCTCGCCGCCAGCGGCACATGCTCGTGAGCAGCGAAACTGGCCCGCCACTCGCGCTCGTCGCCGCAGCAGTGCCATGCCGGACGCGCAGCCAGAGTGCGCCGGAAGACGGTCGCGAATCAGGCGCGCTTGCGCTGATCACCATCGTGCAGCGCGACCGCCCGCGCGCACTGTCTCAGGAGCTGCTGCGCGAACTATTCGACTTCACGCCCGCCGAAACGCGGCTCGCACAGTGGATCGCGTCAGGCCAGTCACCCGACGAAACAGCAGCCATGCTCGACGTTCGCATTTCGACCGTGCGCTGGCATCTGAAGCGGATTTTTTCGAAAACAGGCGTCGCCGGGCAAACGGAGCTGGCCGCGCTGCTCCAGTCCCTCGCGCACGCTGCACCGGAAGAAGTCATCGAGGCCTGAATCAGGGCGCCGACAAACGCGCCTGTCGCTCTGCCGGAAGCGGCAGGTCGACATCCTCTGCGAGATTGCCCTTGCCAGGCACGAAATTGACTTCGAGGCGAGTGCCGCCCGGGTCCTCGAACAGCACCGAGTAGTAGCCAGGCGCCCAGTCGTCCTCCTGCGGCGGGTGCACCATGCGGCCGCCGAGCGTGTCCACGAAGCTCGCCACGCGATCGACGTCCGCGCGCGACCGGGCCCGCAGACACAGGTGATGCATGCCTGCTCGATATTGATCGAAAGGCGTGCCCGCATGTTTGCTCGAGGCCGCCCGAATCGCGATCCCGGTGCGCGAACCGACGCAGTAGTACAGAACGTCCGTGTCGATCAGGCACTCCATCTCGAAGAAGCGCAGCAATTCGACATAAAACGGCTTGGCACGAGCGAAATCCTCGACCGTGATATAGATGTGGGCGATCCCGTTCAGACTGACGGTCACTGGCGGCTCTCCTCTCGGGCGCTGTTATTTCTCCGGCGCAGGCACTTCACGCACGCTGCACATCGACCCGGCATGATCCGCCTGAGTCATCGAGGAGTTCCACCATGAGTCGTATTTCTTTCGCTGCCCTGGCGATCCTCTCTATCCCGGCCTCGGTTAGCGCCGACATTGCCGGCTGCTGGATCAGCGCAGCAGGTAACTCGGTTATCGAGATGCACGTCGAGGAAGATGTTGTCACCGGCCGCATCGTGGGGATGAACGATCCCGTTTTTCTAGCGGAGGAGGGCCGCGGCACGCCCGGAGAGGTGCGCACGGACCTGGAGAACCCCGCGCCCGCGTTGCGCACACGCCCGCTCGCGGGCCTCGTCATTCTCGAGAACCTTCAGCGCGACGGCCGCCGCTGGGATAACGGTTCGGTTTACGATCCGGAAAGCGGGAAAAGCTACTCGGTGCGTGCAGAGGTAGACCGCGACGGCCTGCTGCTGCTGCGCGGCTATATCGGGTCTCCGCTTTTCGGTCGCACAACGAAGTGGTCCGATGCAGACGCAAGTCCCGGCGACACCGCGCGGATGCTCGAGCGGGCACGCCCCTATCTTCCCGAAGGCGCGCCGGCGCCGCGCTGCGCGACCTGACCTGACCTGACGTGCCGCCAGGCGGCGTGGCACGCTGCACGCAGGTCCATGACCGCCAACGGAGCACCTGATGGCTGGCCGCTACACACTATACGGAGGCGAAATCTCCTACTTCACGGGCAAGGCGCGCGCGTACCTGCGCAACAAGGGCATTCCCTACGAAGAGCGCGCCGCCACTCGCGAGGTGTACAAAGAGATCATCCTGCCGCGGGTCGGCTGGCCCGTCGTCCCTGTGGTCATCACCCCGGAGGACAACACCCTTCAGGACACCACGGACATCATTGATGCGCTCGAGGCCGTGTTCCCCGACGCATCGGTCTATCCCGCAGGACCCCGCCAGCATCTGACGGCGCTGTTGCTCGAGGTGTTCGGCGACGAGTGGCTGAAGATTCCAGCCATGCACTATCGCTGGAACCGCAACACCGACTGGATCATCGAGCAGTTCGGCCGCCTCTCGAATCCCGACGCCAGCGCCGAAGAAGCGCGCGCGATCGGGGAGAAGACCTGCAAGCCGTTCCGCGGATCTCTGCCTGCGCTGGGCGTTACCGACGCCACCATCCCGGCCGTGGAAGCGAGCTACGAAGCCCTGCTCCACGAGCTGGATACGCACTTCGCCAAACACGACTTCCTCCTCGGCGCCCGCCCCTGCATCGGCGACTACGGACTCATCGGCCCGCTCTACGCCCACCAGTATCGCGACCCAGCGTCGGGCGAACTCATGCGCCGCATCGCGCCGAGCGTCGCGGCCTGGGTGGAGCGCATGATGGAAGGCACGGGCCTCGAGGAACGCCGCCGCGGTGCAGGTTCCGACTGGACGGGCGAGGACCGCCGCAGTGCAGCGGGCGACGACGCTGAGTTCCTCCCGAATGACGAGGTGCCAGCCACGCTCATGCCCGTACTCGAACGCATGGTGTCCGAGTACTTCCCTGTGCTCGCATCGCAGATCAGGCGCTTCGACGCATGGGCCGACGCCAATCCCGGTGCCGAAGTCCCCCGCGCCGTCGGCATGCACACCTTCACGCTCGGCGCCGGCACGGCCACCGAAGTCAGCGCGGAACGCGCTGCGTTCACCTTCGATCTGTGGATGTTCCAGCGTCCGCGCGACTACCTTGCCGGGCTCTCCGGGGACGCCCGCAATCAGGCGATCGCGTTCGCGGACAGCTTCGGCGCGACAGAGCTCCTCACGCAGCCGATGCGCCATCGCCTGGTGCGCGAACACTTCCGATTGGCGCTCGCCGCCTGAGACCGAGCACGAAGAACGTCAGAGCGGAGGCCGTGAGCGCGGGGAACACCTCGTGAAGCACGGCGTCACCTGGCGTGAACGGCCAGGACAAGAGCACAACAAGGCCCACTAGCATGGCCGCAAAGGCCGTGAGGCCGTCACCCCGCCCCGTGAACAGCCCACCGAGCAGGACGGGTAAAAAGCACGACGCATAAAGGCTGCCCGACCAGATCGTCAATTCGACGATGCCGCCGGGCGGCCGCCAGGCGAGCACCGCCGTGAGCGCACACAGCCCGATCACCATCCAGCGCGTGCGCTGCACGGCGCCCGCGTCACCCGCGCCATCGCGAAGGCCAAGCACGTCTCGGTCAAGGGTCGACGCCGCCACCAGCAGCACCGAGTCCAGCGAAGACATCGCCGCCGCCACCATGGCGAGCACGAGCATGGCCGCCACCCAGGCCGGGAACAGATCCATGGCGAGCAGGGTCGGCACGATCAGGTCCGTGTCGGTGATCTGCTCCGCCGGCAGGATCAGGCGCGCGTAGAGGCCGATCGGCAGGAGCAGACCGAGCACCAGGAGAACGCCGAGTACAGCGACGGCGAGGCCGGTGCGCGCCGCCCCTTCATCGCGGAGGGCGAAAAAGCGACTGAGCTGACGCGGCTCGACCATGAGTTTCACCGAGCCCGCGAACAGGATTCCGAGCAGCACCGGAAACGGCATCGCCGCGTTCAGATCGAACAGGTGCTCGGCCCCGGGCGTGGACGGCACTTCGAGAATCGCCCCCACGCCCCCCGCCGCGCGCGTCACGCCCGTGAACAGCACGACGGACCCGACGGCGAGCAGCAGGCCCTGCAGCACGTCGGTACGCACTACGGAGTGGAATCCGCCCGCCGCCGTGTAGAACACCACCACCAGCAGCACGAGGACGATCACGGCGCCGTAGGGCAGATCGAGGAACACGCCCAGCAGATTCCCCACGCCCTTGAACACGGCCGTCATGTACAGGAGCGAGGCGAACACCACGATCGCGGCGGCGGCCCGCCGCACGCGATCGTCGCCGAAACGGCGGCCGAACCACTCCGGCAGCGTCAGGGCGCCGAGGCCTTCCGTTGCCGCACGCAGGCGCGGCGCGACCCACCACCAGGACACCGCGCAGAAGAGCAACATGAAGGCGAGATTCAGCAGCCACGGGAGGCCGTAAGCCCAGCTCTTGCCCGAGTTGCCGATGAAGGAATTCGTGCTCGCATAGGTGGCATAAAACGAGATGCCAAGGGCCAGGCCGCCGAAATTGCGACCGCCCACGTAGTACTCCGTCACATTCGCGCTTCGCGACCGGCCGACGCGGCCGTTGACGAGCAGCAGGCCGCCGTAGGCGAGCAGCAGAAGCAGCACTCGCCAGTGCTCACCGAGCCAGTCCATCACGCCTCCCCTGCGCCGTGGTCATCAAGAACTCACACCTCGCGCCGGAGTATGCACACAGGACCGCCCGACCCGCGTCCACGCCCTTGAGCGCGTCGTCCGGGAGGCGGAGAATCGGCGCCCTCGCGCCACCCCTCAGGACCCTCGATGACCGAACTCACCTGCTTCAAGGCCTACGACATCCGCGGCCAGCTCGGCACGCAACTCGACGAGGACGTGGCCTATCGCATCGGCCGCGCCTATGCCGCCTTCCTGCAGCCGAAAACCGTCGTGGTCGGGTCCGACGTGCGCGAGACGTCGCCGACGTTGAAGGCCGCATTCAGCCGCGGCGTGAACGACGCCGGCGTGGACGTCATCGACATCGGCCTGTGCGGCACGGAAGAAGTGTACTTCGCCACCTCCCACCTAGAGGCAGACGGCGGCTGCATGGTCACCGCGAGCCACAATCCCATCGACTACAACGGCATGAAGCTGGTACGCGAGTCTTCGAAGCCGATCTCCGGCGACACCGGGCTCCTGGACATCAAGCGCCTGGCAGAAGAGAACGCCTTTCCGGAAGCCGGCGCGCGGGGGTCGATCCGCGAGGTCGATAACAGCGTGGCCTATCTCGAACACGTGCTCGGCTACATCGACCCCGAGACCGTGAAGCCCATGCGCATCGTCGTGAATGCGGGCAACGGCGCGGCCGGCCCGACCGTCGATCGCCTCGAAGCTGCCTTTCAGGCGCGCGGCGTACCGATCGAGCTCATCAAGATGCACAACGAACCCGACGGTACCTTCCCGAACGGCATCCCAAATCCCCTGCTCCACGATCAGCAGCCGGTCACCGGCAACGCCGTGCGCGAACACGGCGCCGATCTCGGCGTCGCCTGGGACGGTGACTTCGACCGCTGCTTCCTCTGGGACTCGGACGGCACCTTCATCGAGGGCTACTACGTCGTCGGGCTTCTCGCAGAGGCCTTCCTCAAGGTCGATCCGGGTGCCAGCGTGATCTACGACCCGCGCCTGACCTGGAATACCGAAGAGCTCGTCGCAGCCGGCGGCGGTACGGCCGTGCAGTCGAAATCCGGCCACGCCTTCATCAAGGAAAGAATGCGCGAGATCGACGCCGTGTACGGCGGCGAGATGAGCGCCCACCACTACTTCCGCGATTTCGCCTACTGCGATTCCGGGATGATCCCATGGCTGCTCGTCGTCGACCTGCTGTCGCGCAAGGGCAGCACCCTGAAGGACGAGGTGTCGGCGCGCATGGCGCGCTTCCCCTCGCCGGGCGAGATCAATTCCTCGGTTGCAGACGCTGACCGCGCCATTGCCCGCGTACGGGAACGCTATGCCGACGAGGCGAACAAACTGGACACGCTCGACGGAGTTTCCATGGAGTTCGATCGCTGGCGCTTCAATCTGCGCAAGTCGAACACCGAGCCCGTCGTTCGCCTGAACCTGGAGACGCGCGGCGACAACGCGCTCATGAAGGCGAAGACGGAAGAGTTGCTCGCGCTGATCCGCGCCTGACGCGAGCAGCCATGCACTCGGCGGCTGTGCCGCTAGGGCGCAGCTAGACACTCACCTCGGCGATCAGGGCCGGTCGAGTGCCGATCAGGGCCGCAGCACTCGGCCCGGCCGGGCCTCGGTGAGCGCACCGCGCTCGCGGACGATCTCACCGTTCACCACGACCACGTCCATCCCTTCGGCGAGCTGGAGGGGCTCGGCCCAGGTCGCCGTTTCGTGCACGTCTTCCGGATCGAAGATAACGAGGTCGGCGTACGCGCCCGCTCGAATCGCCCCGCGATCCTCGAGACCGAGAATCTCCGCCGGTAGAGACGTCATCTTGCGTACGGCTTCTGCGAGCGTGAGCACGCCGCGCGCGCGCACGTAGGTCTCGATGATGCGCGGAAAGGTGCCATGGCCCCGGGGATGGAATCCGGTCGGTGAACCATCCGAGCAGATGGCGACGCGCGGGTCGGCAATGAGCGTGCTCTGCAGATCCTCGTCCATGATGAAGTAGGCCGCGCTGCCACCGTCCGGACCGAAATCGTCGATGAGCGCCTCCTCGAAGGGCTTGCCAAGTTCCGCCGCCGCCTCTTCCAGGGTCTTGCCCGTCCAGGGCGGTGAAGCGAGGAGCGTTGCCCCCGGGCCGTTGCGCCCTTTCACGCGCCGGCGGAGATGATCGGCGAGCTCCTGCCGCCGCGTCGGCAGTGCGGCCTCGAACTGCTCGCGCGTCTTCGCCCAGGCCGGGAACAGCAGCGAGAGGCCCGTGTAGCTCGCCGTGTACGGATACACGTCGGCCGTGATCTCGACGCCATCGGCTCGCGCGGCCTCCAGCACGCCGAGCAATTCCTGCGCGCGCGCAGCGCCCCGCCCGTACACGGACTTCATGTGCGCCACGTGCACGCGCGCATGCGCGCCCTGACGGATCAGTTCGGCGAGCGAGCGTTCGAGGACGGGATCGTCCTCGTTGCGCACATGGCTCATGATCACGCGATCGCGCGCACCCACCGTCTTGGCGAGCCCGATGAGCTCATCGTCACCGGCGTAGAGACCGGGCGTGTACTCGAGGCCCGTCGACATGCCGAAGGTGACGTCGAGCGCCTCTTCGAGCATCTCGATGAGTGCATCTACCTGCTCGGGTGAGGGCCGTTCCGTGCGGCCGATGCCGGACTGCCGACGCAGGGTGCCGTGGCCGACGAACATCGCGAGGTTCGGCCCGAGGCCGAGCGCGTCGACCTCCTCCATCCACGCAGCGATCGACGGCACATCGGGACTGGCGCCGTCCTGGCCGAGCGTGATGGTGGTGACGCCCTGGGCGAGGAAATTCTCGAACTCGGGCGTGCTCTTCGGATTGCCGTGTGCGTGCGGTTCGACGAAGCCCGGGGCCACCACGCGACCTAGGGCGTCGAGCAGGCGCACCGCGCTCGGCGGCGCGGCGCCGTTCAGAGGGCCGACGTGAACGATGCGATCATCGCGCACGTGGATCTCGCCGCGCACGGCCGGCGCGCCCGTGCCGTCGAGAATACGGGCATCGAAGATGCGCAGGTCGACGTCGCGACGCCCGAAGCCCTCTTCAGCAAAGGCTGGCCCCGGCGCGCCTGCGAGTGCGACGCCCACGAGCGCAGCGCCCGCAAGCGCAGCCCCCGCAGGCGCGAACCATCGCTTCACCGCGATCCCTGACCGTCGTCGATCTTGATGTAGGTGCCCGTCACGGCCTCCGAAGCCGGCGACAGGAAGTACAGCAGTGTCGAATCCATCTGCGCCGGATCGCACACGCGTTTGCGCGGGAAGTGCTTGGCGATGTCGCCCATGCGCTCGAGCATCCCATCCATCATTTCGGAGTGGAATGCGCCCGGCGCGATCGCATTCACGTTGATGCCATAGCGCGCCCATTCAACCGCGAGCGCTTCCGTCATGCGGATCACGGCGGACTTCGTGAGCGAGTAGAGCGCCGCGCCGTTACCGCCGTAGCTGAAGGCGGCAACGGAGGCGATGTTCACCATTCGCCCACCCTTCTCCGCTTCGATCAGGCGTTTGGCGATCTCGCAGGACAGGATCCAGGGACCCTTGAGATTGGTATCGAACACGGCATCGACAAGTTCATCGGACATCTTGTGGGCGCGCTGAGCGTCCGGGATACCCGCATTGTTCACGAGCAGCGTCACGGTACCGAACTCGGCTTCTGCGGCGTCTACCACGCTGCGGATCGACTCCCGACTCGTCATGTCGAGACGGAGCGGCAGGCAGGTGCCGCCTGCTTCGCGCAGTTCAGCCGCCAGTTCCTCGAGGCGCTCCATGCGCCGCCCCGTGATCACGGTCTTTGCGCCCGCAGCCGCGACGATCTGCGCGAAGCGCCGACCGAGACCGGAGGTGCAACCGGTTATGAGGGCGACCTGACCGCTGAGATCGTTCGAAAGATTGGGCAGGGGGTATTCGGACACGTTGCTCTCCCGTCGCGTGACTCGGCGGCCATCCTAACGCGTGGCGTCGCGTGCCCGGATACCAAAGTAGGACATGGCCTCGAAGTTGCCGATCCGGGCGATGAGCACGTCCGGAAAGGTCGACAGGCGCGCGTTGTAGCGCTCCACCGCTGCGTCATAGCCGGTGCGCAGAAGCGCAATCTCGTTCTCCAGCTTCGTCAGCGTCTGCGTCAATTGCTCGACCGCGCGGGCCCCAGCGAGCTGCGGATGGTCCTCGACCACTGCACGAAACGTAGCGGCCAGCGCCTGCTCGGCATCGAGATAGCGCCCCGCGGCATCCGGCGAATCGGCCGCGGTCCGCATCTCGGTCCGAAGCGTCGCGAGCTGCGTCTGCAGTTCGCCTTCGTGTGAGAGATAGCGGGACACGAGGGCATTGAGGGGTCGCACGAGATTCCGACGCTTGCGCAGCGACACCTGCACGTTCGACCAGTTGCGCCGCGCCCGCTCGCGCAGGAACAGCAGATCGTTGTAGTGCATGACCACCGCTATCCCGAAAAGGCCGATCGGCGCTGCCAATGCCGCAAGCATCAGATCAGCGGGGCCGAACTCGCCGAGGGCGGCGAGAACAAGCAGTGCCGAGAGCGTCATCAGCGTCGTTGCCAGCGTCAGCCAGGCAAGGCCCTTCATGCCCTTGCGAAGCAGGAGCACGGCCTCCGGCAGGTTCGCGACGATGAAGGGCTCGTCGCTGTCGTCGCGCAGTACGCAAAGCGCATCGGCTGCTTCGCCGTGCACGACCGCAGGGCCGAGCACGTATACGGGATCACCCACTTCAAGCCACCGTTCGGTGTAACGCAGCTTGCCATCGTGCCGCCTAGCCCGATGCCGCGTGACGATCTCGGCGCCGTCAGGATCGACGCGCAGCGCGCCCGCGGCATCGCGACACAGAAATGCCATGGGCGAGGTACGGCGCTCGATCGTATGCCAGCTCTCCTTGTTGTTGACTCGGCGTTTCTCCTCGACGTGATAGTCGAACCAGATCGAAGGCTTCGACGTGAGCGGCGCGATGAGCGCGGCGCCCCCTTCCGGAACCACGATCTCACCCGCCAATTCGGTGAGTCCGAAGGCGGCACCCAGCGACTGGCAGGTCGGCACGCTTTCCATGCGTCGCTTGGTGCGAACAGTCCTCAGGCCAAGCCAGAAAAAAATGAGCGCGGCGGCGAGCGCGGCTGCGAGCCCGCCGAGCGCTGCGAGAGACACCCAGTCGGCGAACAGGTGTCCGGAGGAGACACGACGCATGCGCGCCGCGATCTCGGCCTGCGCTGCGCGCGGCACGAGCGATTCGGAGGTCGGTCGCGCGACGTCGCTCAAGGGCGCAATCCACCGCGCGGGCCAGGCTGCGAAGCGCGCCTGCAGCCGAAGTCGCTCGATCTCTACAGCCTCCCGCGTGACGGCAAGCGTACGGCGAACGTCACTGGGCAAAGGGTCGAAGAGCGGTGCATCCAGGGCAGGCAAGGAACCGAGTGCAGCGGTTGTCCCGCCCGCCCTTTCAAGAGCGCGATCGAAGCGCAGCTGGGCCGCGGCCTCGCGCACCTGCTGCGCCCGCACGCCCGTCGTCAGTTCGGACGTGGTCATCCGCACGGCGTAGTGCGCCGTCGTGAGCGCGAACGTCACCGCAAGAAGCGCCATGAAGAAGAGCACGCGATGCAGTCGAATCGCCAAGGCGGCCGCATAAACGGACGCCGCGAGGAGCGCGAGGCCGATCCAGAGCCGGATCGCGCCACCGCGTCCGAGTCGCGCGCGTTCCGCGCTCACCCCATAGGCGGAGATCACGGACGGCGGCCCGGCCTCGTCGCGGAAGCCCAGAACCATGCCCGTGGCCGTGACGCGGGCGCTGCCAATGAGCAGCACCGTATCGCCCGGCTCGATTCGCCACTCTGTGTAGCGATTGCGCCCATCAACGACCCGATGCCGACTCGGCAACGAGAAATCGATCTGGGTGAAGTCATGCTGCGCCGCGACGCGCAGGCTGCCCGAGTCATCAGCGATCAAGAAATCCACGGCCTCGGCTCGATCGACGCGTCGCTCCCAGCGCTTGTTACCATCGGAATCGCGCGTTTCCACCTCGTGCAAATACCGGTAGTACAGCGAAGGGACCCCACTGTGCGGCGCACGCGTGACCAGCCCGCCGCCCACGGCGCGGCCGGAGACGATCGTCGGGCCGGGCAACACGGCACCCACCCGGTCGAGCGGGACGATCTGCTGAGCCGCCCGGACAGCCTGCAGTTCACGAAAGCCGAACTCCGTAAGCAGCAACGCACCCCAGGCGAGGGCAAGGGCAAGAAGCGCGAGAAAGGCGCCGGGGATCAAGGTACGAATCGAGCTCACGTGCACGCGTGCTCCTGACCAGCTCGTCTCACTCTAGAAAGCGATGGGCATCCCGGTCTAGACCACGGTCCAGACGGCGGTCGACAGACCTTAGCGCCCGCGCCGAGCCAGCCACCAACGGACGATCTCTTCCTCCACGCGATACAGCGGGCTCGTACCCGGCGGAGAGGCCGCCGGATCGTCTGCCGTACCGGTGATGATCGCGGCAATCCCGTCTCCCGATTCAGGATCGAACAGCGCGTGTGAAAGCACACCGTAGGCTTCGCCGAGGTGGCCGACCATGAGCGCCGGCCCGCCGTCGAACCCCCACGCACCCATGTCGATGCGATGCACGGACAGCCCGTAGCTCGACATCAATCCTTCCGTCGGTCCTCCGGGCTCGGCCTCTCCCGCCGTGAGCCCATTGCCCGTCGCAGGGTCATAGCGCCACTCCGGGGCCAACATGGCGGCCACCGTCTCGTGCTCGAGGATCCGCGTACCGTCGAGCTCGCCCCCTGCGGCAAACATGCGAAGCACCTGCACGAGATCATCTGCGCTCGCGCGGAGCCCCCCCTGGGGCGAGAACAGCGTGCCGTTGTCGCCGGGCCGGTAGGCACTCAGGAATGCCTCCGCCTCGGTCTCGCCCGGCCAGCCGTAGAAGCAGCTCACCGCGCCGCCATCAACCTGCACGACCCAGGGACCGGCTGGCCGCCAGACACCGCTCGCGTCGCGTTTGCGGAACGCCGCGGCACGCTGATCCTCGTCGATCGCACACGGATCGAAGCGTGCCTCCAGACCCATGGGCCCGAGCACGTGACGCTGCATGTACAGATCAAAGCGCTCATCTGCGGCGCGTTCGATCAACGCGCCGATGACGCCGAAGTTCAGATTGGCGTAGGTAAAGAAGTCGCCCGGGCCCCGCCCTTCGCCGGCAGCAAAATGGCGTCCTCCGTCCCAGTAGGGCGCGCCGGGGACGAAGAAATCACGCATTCCGCCCTCGCCCGCACCGATGAAATATGCGGAGCCGTCGCGCAGCGAAGAGGTGTGCGAGAGCAGTTGGCGGAGCGTGATCGGGCGATCCGAAAACGCCGGATTGCGAAGCGCGTAGCCGAGGACATCACCGACATCGCCGTCGAGGTCGAGCGCCCCGCGCTCGACCAGACGCATGGCGCCTATGGCAACAACAAGCTTGGAAATCGAAGCGACGCGAATCTTGTGATCGCGACGCAGGCCCTGCCCGTCTCCGAGCTGAGCAAAGCCGTAGCTGAAGCCCTCGCCCGCCGCCCCGGCCTCGACCAGGCTCACCTGAAGGCCGCTCAGCGGCGGCGTGACCTCCGTACCGGCAAGGAGCGCGGCAAGCCGTTCATCGGCCTGAGCGTTCGCGGCGATACACAGGGCCAGCGCCAGCAGTCCGGATCGCACCCGCATCTGTCGATTCCGCTCACGGCCGTCAGGGGTCATGATCGTACCGGTCACTGCGAATCTGACGAAACCATCCATGCCCCTACGTCTCCTGCCCTGCCCTACTCGCGCCGGCTGGCACTACACGGTGATGCCCTCTCCGATCGGCGAACTGATGCTCGTCGGATCGGAGGGGGACGGAAAGGAACGCTTGCATCGGCTGAAGTTCGAGGGCGAATCGAGCCTGTTCGAAGCGGATCCGACCTGGACCCACAAACCCGACGGGCTGGCCGCGGTGCGCGCGCAGATCAACGCCTACTTCGCCGGATCCCGCAGCATCTTCGATCTCGACCTCGCACCACATGTCACCGACTTCCAGCGCGAAGTCCTGGCCGTGCTCGCGACCCTTCCCTTCGGTGAAACGCGCAGCTACGGCGAGATCGCCCGCGCGATCGGCCGCCCCGCAGCAAGTCGTGCGGTGGGCGCGGCGAACGGCGCCAATCCCATTCCGCTCATCCTGCCCTGCCACCGCGTGATCGGCAGTACGGGCAAGCTCACGGGCTTTGCAGGCGGCCTGGATCGCAAGCGCCTCCTGCTTGCGCACGAAGCCCGCCAGCGCGAGCTGTTCCCGACCTGAAGGCCTCCACGCGCGCCGGCGTCGGCCGGGAGACGCTGCGCATCCTTCGAGCATCTGGCCGAGGCAGAAGCCTCGCACCAGCCGATCAGCGCTTCAGCGGCGCAGTTGACCAAACTTGCAACACCGTACTACTTTCAAACCCTTCGCCGTCGCCGGGAGCCGCCATGGCCGACGCGCGCGCCCCATCCATAGACCTTCGGGCCCACGGCCGCGCACAGCGCCGCGACCGCATCATCGAGGCAGCTCGGTGCATCATCGTGCGCGACGGCATCGACGGCCTGACCATGCGCGGGCTCGCCCGGGAAGCCGGCCTCGCCGTGCGTACGCTCTACAACCTCTTCGACGGCCGCGACGCGATCCTCTACGAGATCACGAGTCGCGCCATGGATCGCATGGACGCCGCCTACGAAGCCGAAGCACCACTCGACGATCCGATTGCCCGCTGTCACGCGGTCGTCGTCATCAGCCTCCGCCACGTCGTGAACGACGAAGCCTGGTACCGACCCGTCCTGCTCTGGCGCCCTGAACCCGGCAGCCGCGCCACCGAGCGGTCGCTCGCGGCGCGCGCCGGTCGCATGCAGGCGGTGGCCATCGAAGCCGCCATGGCGCGCGGCGATCTGCGCCGGGACTGCGACCCCGAAGCCCTGGGGCGACTGATCTACGACGGCTGGGAGCATGCGGCGCGCCTCTGGGCAGAGCGCCATACGGACGCCGAGGGCTTCGAGGCGCGAGCGCTCTACGCGCTCTACGTCGCCTTGCTCTCGGTTGCCACCGAAACGCACAGGGACGCCTTCGTGGCGCACATACGCACACTTGAAGCACGGCTCGCCAAGGCCGCGCCCCTGCGCGCGCGCCGCGCAGGCAGACAAACCTGAGACCCCGGGGAGGGAGCACCATGGAACACGCCGAACACGTTCGCCTGATCCGCATGCTCATGGAGCGCCTCGACACGAAGACCAACGTCGACACCGGCGGCTGGCTGGAGATGCCGGTCGACGCCTACACCGACGCGGGCCGAGCGGATGATGAGTGGCGCACCTTCTTTCAGGGCATGCCCCTCGTGCTCGGGCTGTCGGCGGATCTGCCCGATGCGGGATCATTCTTCACCGACAACGATCTCGGCAAGCCGATCCTCTGCACCCGCGACAGGGACGGCACATTCCACGCTTTCCTGAACGTATGCAGGCATCGTGGCACGATGCTAGAGCAAGCGGAGCGCGGCCGCCGGAACGTCTTCACCTGCCCGTTCCACGCCTGGAGCTACAGCCCGTCAGGCGATCTTGTTGCCGTCCCGCGCGAAGACCACTTCGGTACGGTGGACAAGGCCTGCAATGGCCTCGTGGAGCTGCCGTCGGCCGAGCGACACGGCCTGCTCTGGGTGTCCGCCGACCCCGACGGGGCGTTCGACATCGATGAAGTGCTCGGCGATCTCGGCCCGGAACTCGCGGGCTGGGACCTGGAGCGCGCGACCCCCAGCTGGCGGACGCGCTACGACCACGCGATGAACTGGAAGCTCGCGATCGACACCTTCGGCGAGACCTATCACTTCGAAGCGCTGCACCGCGACACGCTCGCCTCCGTGCTCCACGGCAACTGCCAGGGCTACGACACTTTCGGCCGCCACCACCGCATGCTCCTGACCTCACGCGCGATCGATCTGTTGCGGGACGTACCGGAATCGGAGTGGCATCTGCTCCGGGCCACGCTCCCGGTCTACTACCTGTTCCCGAACGTGCAGCTCATCATGGGCCTCGATGGGCCGACGCTGGTACGCGTGTATCCGGAAGGCAGCGACCCGCACCACAGCTTCTCGCGCGTGGAGTTCTATACGCACCCGTACACCCGGGAACTCGCAACTGACGAGGAAATCGCATCTCTGCGCTCCGAAGAAGCCGTACTGGCGCGTGCCCAGGGCTTCGCCGAGATCATCCGCGACGAGGACTACGCCGCGGCCGCCTCGAGCCACCGGGGCGCAGTGTCCGGCGCACTGACGCACTTCACCTTCGGCCGCAATGAGCCCGCGCTGCACCACTACCACCAGACCTATCGCGAAGCCCTGAACCTGCCCCCGCTCGAGATGCGCGACGTCCAGCGCGGATGAGCCTAGCGGCCCTTCCAGACCGGCGTGCGCTTCTCGGCGAAGGCCTTCGGGCCCTCTGCCGTGTCCTCGGCGTCGCGCCAGCGCCGAAAGGCGGGGTAGTCCATCTGGTGGGCCAGCGCATCGGCGAGCGACGGCTCATCGAGACCGCGCAGCATCGCCTCCTTGGAGGCGCGCAGGGACAGGGGCGCCGCTTCGAGCAACATCGCACACCAGCGCGCAACGGCAGCATCGAGCGCTTCATCGTCAACGACCTCGTTGACGAAGCCGAGGCGTTCGCCCGCGACCGCGTCGACGCGCTGACAGCCGAGCACCATGCCCATGGCCTGTTTCTGGCCGATCTGCCGCGCCAAACGGTGAAGGCCGCCGCCGAGGGCCACAGCCCCCACGCGGGGTTCCGGCAGACCGAAGCTCGCACTGCGGCCCGCAATGATGAGATCGCAGGCAAGCGCGATCTCGAAGCCGCCGCCGAGACACACGCCGCGCACGGCCGCGATCACCGGCTTGTCGAGGTCGAAGCGCTCGATGAGCCCGGCATAGCCGTGCGCCGGATAGGGTTGGCGGCCGACCCGAGCGCGCTCCTTGAGATCCGTCCCCGCGCAGAAGGCGCGGTCACCGGCCCCCCTGACAACGCAGAGAAACTGCGCGTCATCCGCGGCAAAGGCATTGAAAGCTGCTTCAAGCTCGTGGTGCATGGCCACCGTGACTGCGTTCATCGCCTGCGGGCGATTGAGCGTGACGGTGGTGACGCGATCGGCAACGTCGACGCGGATCGACTCGTATTGCATGGCGAACTCCCGGTGCGGCGATGCAGCGCATCGTCTCCCGCGCAGGGCGCCGTGCCCAGCCCCGATGACCGGGCGCCACTGCGCTCGACGATGCGCGCCCCCGTTCGCGGGCGTCCGGCGGGAGCAACCTGGACACTCACGAGAGAGGGAGCAATCGCACGATGATTCCAGCCGAGGAAACCTTCGACGGCACCTGGCCCTACGCACCGAACTTCTCCACCGCCTCCGGCTTCCGCCAGCACTACGTGGACGAAGGCCCCCGCGATGGCGAGGTCATCCTCTGCCTTCACGGCGAGCCGACCTGGGGCTATCTGTACCGCCACATGATCGCCCCGCTCGCAGCGGACCATCGCGTCGTGGTGCCCGATCACATGGGCTTCGGCAAGACGGAAACGCCGCAGGACCGCGAATACACGCTACGCACGCACGTGGAGAACCTCGAGCGCTTCGTCGAGGACCTCGATCTGACAGACATCACCATTGTCTGCCAGGACTGGGGCGGCCCCATGACCGGCGCCTTCACCGCGCGCAATCCCGACCGCGTGAAACGCATCTTCATGATGAACACGCTGTTCGGCTATGGCGGCGGCCAGGCCGCGGCGGGCAAGACGCCCTGGTTCCAGTGGATCGCGAAGCACGAGGAAGCAGGCACTCTTCAGGGCATCCTCGGCGAGCTCGGCAGCACCGTGCTGTCGGTGATGAAGATCATCGGCTTCCAGAATACGGCCGCCGTCGACGACACCTGGATTCGCGCCTACTCAGCGCCCTTCCCGGACCGCGAAAGCTGCATCGGCGCAATCAACTTCCCCCTCGACGTGCACTACCAGCGCTTCCTGCCGCTCGTGTTCGAGATCATGGAACAGTGCGATCTGGAAAAGGTGAAGGCAAAGCCCGCCATGCTCGTGTCCGGCGACAAGGACTACGGCATCGCCCAGGACCACGCCATCAGCGACTTCAAGGGCCTCTTTCCGCAGGCGCCCGTAGTGAAGGTCGAGGGCGTTGGCCATTTCTGCCAGGAAGACATTCCCGAGACGCTCGTAGCGCTGCTGCAGGGCTTCATGCAGGCAAATCCCTAGCGCATTGAATCCCCCGTTCCGAATGCGCGCCGTCGGCGGGGGATCCTACCTGCGGCCTGTCGGGCGCCGCATCTGCCGGCGCGGGTCCTCGGCAAGACGGTCGCCCGCGCCCTACATGAACCCCTGCATGGTGCAGATCCTGACCGAGGACCTGCCTTCTTCGCCGAGGATTCAGAGCGGTCTGCGAGGCGCGCGCTGACGCCGGCTCCCGCCTGCGCGCGCGCCTCGAGACGCATCGAATGCGACGCCCCATCCGGCTTGCGGCTCGGTCCCGGAAGTGCAGCGCCCTCACCCCCTACGCCATGACCACGTGAAGCCTTAGAATTCTCAACGGGACCACACGGCGGAAGCACCGGCATCACGCACCCATGACCCAGCACGAGTACGTCTTCGTCACGATCTCGATCATCCTTGGACTTGCGATCACGCGCCTGTTGAACGGGGCTGCCGCGCTGCTCCGGGCGCATGCGCGCATCCGTTTTCACTGGGCCACGACCCTTTGGACGATCTGCGTGCTCGTGTTCATCCTGCAGATGTGGTGGGTCGGCTGGGAGCTCCACGACTACAACGACTGGGACATCATCGATTTCTTCGTGCTCGTGCTCGCGGCCGTGCTGGTTTGCGGGGCCGCGGAAATGTCGCTGCCCGTTGAGGACTATAACGTCGCAAGCGACGCGGAACTCGATTTTCTGAACCACAGCCAGACGCTCGGCCGCGTGTCGGCCGCCTCGATGCTGGGCTACTTCGCACTGGGTCCGTACATCAACATCCTGCTGTTCGAGAATCCCCCGTGGACCAGCACTCTCGTCGCCGGGATCGGCGGCCTGCAGATGGCCGCATACCTTGTCAGGCCAGCATGGTTTCGGCCCCTGAGCATGGTGTTCGCCCTCTACGCCTGCGTGGTGCTCATGCTCACCGCCTGAACCCGCTGCGGGCGGATCGCGGAGCACTGCGAAACCGGCACGGCCGCGCAAACCGTTAGACTGCAGCGTCCCCTATCGGAGCCTTTCCCATGCCGCTGTCCCGTTCGCTCGTCGCCATTGCTTCGAGCCTGGCCCTGCTCGCGCTTACCGCCTGCAATCGCTCGACGCCTGAAGAGACGCTGGCTGCTTCGCCAGAGCCAGGCACATCCGCTGCGGCATCGCCCGTGGTCCGCCTCGATGCAGAGCGCTTCCAGCTCGCGAACGGATTGACCGTCGTACTCCACCAGGACCGGTCCGATCCGGCGCTCGCCATCAACATCGCCGCCCATGTCGGCTCCGCGCGAGAAGTCCCGGGGCGCACGGGCTTCGCGCACCTGTTCGAACACCTGCTGTTCCTTGATTCGGAGAACCTCGGCTACGGCGGCCTGGACGCGCTGAACACGCGCATCGGCGGTACGACGGTGAACGGCTTCACCACCAACGACATGACCCAGTACTACCAGACGGCCCCGGCCGATGGCCTCGCAAAGATCATCTGGGCAGAAGCGGAAAAGCTCGGCTTCTTCATCAAGACCCTCACCGAAGCTGCGCTTGCCAACGAGAAACAGGTGGTGAAGAACGAGAAGCGCCAGGGCGTCGATAACCGACCCTACGGCCACCTCCGCACCATCGTCGCCGAAGCCCTGTATCCGCCGGACCACCCCTATAGCTGGACGGTCATCGGCTCCCTCGAAGACCTGGACGCTGCCACCCTCGAAGACGTGCGCGCCTTCTACTCGCGCTGGTACCGCCCGAACAACGTCACCCTGACCATCGCCGGCGACTTCGAGATCGACGAGGCGCGCGCCCTCGTCGAGCGCTACTTCGGTGAATTCGAGGCCGGCGAGCCCGTCGAGGACATGACGCCGCGCCCGGCCGTGCTCGAGGAATCGATCTCTCTCGCGCACGAGGACAACTTCGCCAACGTGCCGCAATTGACGCTCGTATGGCCAACGGTGGAGCAGTTCCATCCCGATGCCTATGCGCTGGAAGTCCTCACCCGCTATCTCGCAGGCGGCAAGTCGGCACCCCTGAACCAGGTGCTCATCGACGAGGCCGGGCTCACCACCGACGTCGCGCTGTTCAACTACAGCCGCGAACTCGCGGGCCAGCTCACGCTGTCCGTGAACGCCCGCGCGCGCGGTGACCTCAACGCGTTCCCGCCGGCAATCGAAAGCGCCTTCGCACGCTTCGAGGCAGACGGCATCGGCGAGGACGACCTGCAGCGCATCAAGGCCGGAATCGAGGTGGAGTTCTACGAGAATCTCGCGGATACGGTGGGCAAGGCCGTCGCACTCGCCGAGTACACGCTCTTTACGGGTGACCCGGCCTTCGTGTCGGAGGACATTCGCCGCGCCCTCGCGGTCACCGCCGGCGACGTCAAGCGCGTGTACGAAACCTACGTGAAAGACCGCCCCTACCTGGCGGTCAGCATCGTTCCACGCGGTCAAATGGCGCTCGCACTGGACGGCGCCGGGCGCGCAGCGATCACCGAAGAGGCGATCGTCGCCGGCGAAGGCGCCGCCGTCGCCTACGACCCGACGGCACGCACCTTCGAGCCGACGCCCTCGGAAGTCGATCGCTCCGAGCCCGCCTTCGGTACCTCCTATACCTTGCCGACCCCCGATATCTGGACGGCCGAGCTGGCTGGCGGCCTCCAGGCCTGGGGTCTCGAATCCAAGGAATTGCCCCTCGTGCGCTTCATGCTGCGCCTGCCCGCCGGGCGCGATCGAGCCAGCGCGGCGAAGAGTGCCGTGCCATCGATGACCGCCGAGATGCTCACCAAGGGCACAGCGAACCGGACGGTCGCAGAACTCGAGACGGCCCTCGAACTGCTCGGCGCTGAAGTGTCTATCTCCGCAACCGACTTCGAGGCGGAGATCGAAGTACTCACGCTCGCGCGCAATCTCGATGCGACCGTCGCCCTGGTCGAGGAGATGCTCACCGAACCGCGCTGGGACAGCGAAGCATTCGAACTCCTGCAGCAGGAGATCGACCAGTCGCTCACGCTCGCGGCCGCGCGCCCGAACGCCATCGCGGCGCGCGTTGTCTCGAGCCTCGCCTATCCCGACGACCACGTCTTCCACTACCCGGCACTCGGCACGATCGAGCAGCTCCGCACGATCACGCTAGACGACCTGAAGGCGTTTCATGCGGCCTTCTACAAGCCCGCCGGGGCAACGCTGACCATCGTCGGCGACGTAAGCGAAGCACGCGCTGCACGGGCCTTCGCGCAGCTCACCGCGCGCTGGTCTGGCGCGGCGCCGCTTCGCTCCCCGGTCGCGGCTGCGCGAACCGTCGACGAGGCGACCGTCTGGTTCTACGACGTTCCGGGCGCGAAGCAGTCCGTCCTGCGCGTGCGTCGTCCGTCCCTCGCGGCAACGGATCCGGACTTCGCCCTGGCGCGCGCCATGAACTATTTCCTCGGCGGCAGCTTCACCTCGGAGCTGAACAACGAACTGCGCGTCAACAAGGGCTACACCTATGGTGCGCGCTCGCAGTTCGCGGGGGCCGCAGACCGAGGCGAATTCTCCGTCGCCACCAGCGTGCGCTCGAACGTAACCCTGGAATCGCTGGTGCTGATTCGAGACATCGTCGACACCTACGGCGCGAACTTTGACGCAGCGCGCCTTCAGGCCCTGAAGAGCGCGCTGCTGCGTCGGCAGGCACTCGAAACGCAATCGCTCGAAGCGAAACTGGCGCTGCTCGGCGACATCGCACGGTTCGATTATCCGATCGACTACCGGGCGCGCGACGCGGCCCGCCTGGAGGCCCTGTCGATCGAGGCCTTCAAGGCGCTTGCCGCGCGCACGCTCAGGGCAGACGCCATGGACTACGTCATCGTTGGCGACGCTGACACGCAGGAAGCAGGCCTCACGGCCCTCGGCTTTGGAGCGCCGAAGCGCGTTCCGGAGTTCTAGCAGGCGGCAATGAGGTAGAGGGCGCACGAGGCGCGAGAGCGCCCAGAGCTGGATCGAGCCCATCTGCGCATGGCACTAGAGCCCGCCGGCGAAGGGCCCGCGAATCCGAGCCCACACTTCTGCCCGACGGCGTCCGCGAAGGGCTTTCCCGCATCTAGCACGCGACCGATTAATGCGCTCGCAGCCCCGGGGAACCGCGGACGACGCTCGGCCGATCAGGGAGGCGCTAGGAGAAGAAGACTTCAGCCCGAGGGCCGACCGGCCCTCGGAAGCGGCAGGCGCAGCGTCCGCGGCAGATCCGCGCGGACGCCGGTGTATCAGCCCGCGGTCGAGCGCTTGAAGCGCTTGTTGAACTTGGCGATCCGTCCATCCGACTGCGCCACGCGCTGCTTGCCGGTGTAGAACGGATGCGACGCGCTCGAGACGTCGATCGTCATGTACGGATAGGTCTCACCCTCGTACTCGTGCGTGCTCGAAGTCTGAGCCGTGGAGTTCACGAGGAAATAGGTGTTCGACGTGGTGTCGTGAAACAACACCTTGCGGTACTCGGGATGAATGTCTGCTTTCACGGTGCCGATCTCAGTGGCGAAATCCGAAGGGCGCGGAATATACCACCGGCGCGCCGTCAGTTCTCGCCTGATTTGCAGCGAAATCACATGCCCCGTTCGGACCCCGAAAACACCCGCAGCGCAGCTGATCGCTCCTGAGACCGTGCACGCCGCTGCCGTGACGCCCGTAATCAACTCTGTCGATCGGCTGGGCATCGCGCCGGCGGAGCCGTCCCGCAATCGTCCGACCGACGAGACCCTGCCCCATATCGGCTCCTGGTCCGCGGCACTGCATCGCGTCACCGGATTCCGGCACCAAATCCCGGCACCGGATCCCGGCACCGGATCCCGGCACCGGATCCCGGCACTGTATCTCGGTACCGGATTCCGGCAGCTGCCGCAGCGCGGTCCTGCGGCTTCTCAGCCGGCCGGCCGATATTGCTCAAGGACGGCTGCATCGACCCACATCAGGTCGTCGCCCTGCGTGAAGAAAAAGATCTTCCCGTCCGGACTCACCACGGGGCAATAGTCCGCCCGCGGCGAATTGATGCCGTCGCCAAGGTGAACGCCCGAACCCCAGGATCCGTCTGGTTCACGGAAGCTGATGTAGAGATCAGATTCGCCGAGGCCATCCGGCCGACCGAAGGAGACGTGAATCAGATAGGACTCATCGGGGCTGACGAACACGTCGCCTTCGCTCTGCGCGCTGTTCACCCCCGCACCGAGCCGAACGGGCGCAGCGAACTCACCTTCAGCGTACTGGGCCCGAAAGATATCGAGTCCACCGAAATTGTCGTCGCGAAATGCTGCAAAGTAGAGGCTGCCGTCTGCGACGAGGGTCGGATAGAGCTCGTTGCCGGGTCCGTTGATGTGTTCCCCAAGAGGCTCCGGGGTAAGCAGACCGTGGGAGGAGAACCGGCTGCGCCAGATGTTGTAGCGCTCAAGCGAGTACCCGTCGAGCGGTCGATCGCTGATGAAGTACACCCACCGCGCATCGGGAGAAAACGCCATGTCCGCGTCTCGATGGCCTGGAAAGGCACGCGACGGCGCCGCCATGCGCGGGGCCTGCCAGGAGCCATCGTCACGCCGGCGGGTGAAGAACATCTTGAACACGCCGTCCACTTCGCGCGTGAACATGAAGATGCGACCGTTCGGCGACAACACCGCATTGAGCTCACGCGCATCCGGCAGGGAGATGAGACCCGGCGCAAATACCTCGGGCGTCGGTCCCGGTAGCGTCTGGCCAAGATAGGGCCCGATCGGCTCCGGCCAGCTTTCGGCCCCTCGGGCGGCCATCGTGACCGACACCGTGAGTAGAAGTAGAAGAACCCGCATGACAGCGTCCAAGCTCTGAAAGCGGCGAGACTAACAGCCATTCACGCCCCCCTTGCAAATGAACCCCCGTCCTCGCGCCGGGGGCCCCGCGATGCGCGATACTCCGGCAGGTCAATCGCACGCGGGAGAGGAGACAAACGTGCAGGATCTGCTGAACTACTCAGGCAAGCGCATCGTAGTAACCGGAGCCTATTCGGGAATAGGCGCCGCCCTCGTCGAGCTGCTGAAGGCGGCGGGCGCCGAGGACATCACCGTCCTCGATCTGAAGGAGCCCGAGGTAGACGTAGGGACATACATCGAGACTGACATGGGCAATCCCGTGTCCATCGACGCCGCCGCGGCAAAGCTGTTGGCAGATGGCGCTGCTCCGGTGGACGTGCTGTTCAACAATGCCGGCGTTGCCGCGACCCTCCCGGCCGACACGGTCATGCGCGTCAACACGCTCGGCCTCAAGCGACTCACGGATCGGCTCCTGCCCCGGATGCAGCGCGGCGGCGCGATCGTGAACACGGCCTCCGTTGCTGGCGCGCGCTGGGCCGAGCACCTCGAGCAGATCAACGCGCTCCTGGCCATTGACGGTTGGGACGAGGGCGTCGCGTGGATTGCCGATCATGCGGACCTGGTCGCCGACGGGTACTTCTTCTCCAAGGAGTGCGTGCAGGTCTACACGATGCGCATGGCGAAGACGGCAACGCAGCACGGCGTGCGCATGAACAGCATTTGCCCGTCACCGGTGGACACCCCCCTCCTTGCAGCATTCCGGGAAACCATGTCCGACCTGATCATCGACTGGGCCATCGACGCGGGCGCCGGCCGCGTTGCCACTGCCGAAGACCAGGCCCGCGCCCTGCTCTTCCTCGGCTCCGATCTCGCGAGCTACGTGAACGGGGTGAACCTGCTCGTGGACGGCGGCTACACGGCGGCACTTCAGATGGGACAGGTCGCGCCCCCCGGACGCTAGCGCGGACAGCCCCCAGCGCGCGCCGCACCCCTGCCTTGGCCGGTGGGCGGCGCGATCAAAAGCCGCCGTCGGGCAGTTGATCCAGAACTTCAGACGGATCGATCCGCCTGCGCTCGAGCAGATCCGACAGATCCTCACCTGCACGCAGGCGCCGGACGAACTCATCGGGGTCGTACTTCACGCCCAGGGGATTGCTTGCGAAGTCCGACTGTTCGAGCCAGGCCGCAACGGATGCCGCGCTGTCGAAGAGCTCCACCTGGAGCTCGACCTGGTTCCGGTCCGGGTCACGGTAGTACATCGACAGCGTGAACCCGTGGTTGATACACCAGTAGGGCGTGATGCCGGCGTCCTTCAGACGCACGTAGGTGGCCGCCAGCTCCTCCAGCGAGCCGTAGCTGTAGGCCGAGTGTTCGACGCCCGCGACATCCTCGGGTTTGTCCTGCAGATGCGGCTGGTTCGAGAACGCGATCCGGTGGTGCTCTTCATCGTAGGTCATGAAGCACAGGAGTTCGTTCTTCAAGACCGGCTCAGCCTCGAGGACCGTCGCATACCACGTGATCATCTCCTCGAAGCGTGCGGTCTTGTAGACGATGTGCGCGAAGTGACGCGGCGCAATGCGGCCGCGCGCCGCGGCCGTTTGCGGCAGCCGAACGGTCAGATCATTCATGGCGGGCCTCCCTCTCTATCGTTTCAACCGATGACGATCTGCTTGTCCTCATGCTCGACAGGGTTCTCGAGCGCACCGATGCGATCGATCTCGACGCGAACGCGATCACCCGCCTTCAGGAACGCCGGCGGGCTCATCGCACCGCCGACGCCGTGCGGCGTCCCCGTGAAGATCACGTCACCGGGATTGAGCGGAAACGCGGCCGAAAGGTGAGCGATCTGCTGAAAACAGTCGAAGATGAGGTGGCGCGTGTTCGAATCCTGACGCGTCTCGCCGTTGACGAAGCAGCGCACGCCGGCGTCATGCGGGTCGCCGAACTCATCGGCGCTGACAATCCAGGGGCCGATCGGTCCGTGCGTCACGAAGGACTTCCCCATGGTCATCGTCTGACTCCGGATCTGCCAGTCGCGCACGGAAACGTCATTGCCACAGGTATAGCCGAAGATCACTTCCTCGGCGCGATCAGCTGGCACGTGCCGCGCCCGCCGGCCGATCACCATGACCAGCTCGGCCTCGTAGTCCACGTAATCAGGCGCCACGGCCGGCACTTCGATCGCCGCGCCGGGGCCGGTAATGCAGTCGTGCTGCTTGTTGAACCAGAGCTGATGCTCGGGCGTTTTCATGCCCGACTCGGCAATGTGATCGGCGTAGTTCAAGCCGATGGCAAGCACCTTCCCGGGCCGCGCAATCGGGGCCTCCAGGCGGACGGCATCGAGCGGAAAATCGGCGTGCCTGCCCTCGCTTTCGCGCGCCCGACGCCACGCTTCGGGGCCCGCGGCGAGAAAGGCCTCCATTTCCGCGGGCACACCCGGTGCCGCGCGCGACAGATCGACGAGGCCGTCAGCCGTCACGAGGCCGAGGCGCGTCCGCCCACCTTCGGTGAACCGTGCAACTTTCATGATTCCCCCCTCCTCCGGACAGACCACAGCGCCGCACAGCATGGCATTGCTCGCCTGCCTGCGCCCACAGCGACGACTCGCGCTGCGTCCTCGCCGCCTGTCCACAGCCCAGAACCGCGACCGGAGGCGCCGCACCCTGCAGATCGAACGCCCCCAAACGACGCGGGCAGACTGAGTCTCCGCCCCAGGCGTTGGGTAGGCAGCCGACCTCTTCAACAGTCATCGGCCCGCGCCCCGGCGCCGCGGCAGACTCGAGCGTACTCGGGAAACGCCGCGGGGCTTGGCGCGGAGCGGAAATCTGCGAGAATCCGCGCCCCCGAACCAACCCACCGACGTCTAAGCAGCGAAGAACCCGTGCCTCGAAACCCCAGCATCCGCCTCGCGCGAACCCTGATCGCGATCCAGACCTTCATCGCTGCAGGGGCGGCCTACGCCGTCAATGACCCCGCGCCCGCCGCAAACGCACTCATGCCTGAGCAAATCTGCTCGGAAGGCGCCTGCACGCTGATCTACGCGCCGGCGTTCTTCACCCGCTATGCGCCTATCACGGCATTCGACATGCTCGACAACGTGCCGGGCTTCGACGTCGACGATGGCGACAGCGATACACGCGGCTTCGGCGGCGCTGCGGGAAACGTGGTGGTCGACGGCGCCCGCATTTCCAGCAAGAGCGAATCGACATCCGACGTCCTGCGCCGCATTCCCGCATCCAACGTCGCGCGCATCGAGATCATCCGGGGGCAGGTCGGCGGCCTGGACCTGCGCGGCCAGAACGTAGTCGCGAACGTGATCCGGTCGCGCAATTCAGGTTCCGGCGCCTGGAGCGTGAACGCCTCAACCTTTGAACCCGGCGGTGGTTTCTACCCTGCCGCAGATCTCAGCTACACGCTGTCGTCGGACCGCGGTGAGGTCACGCTCGGGCTCTACGGCTCGGAGGGCCGTTTCAGCCAGCGCCGCCGGGAGCGCGTCTTCGACGGCGCCGGCACCCTCACGGAGGATCGTCAGGAGCGCTTCGACCGCGAAGACGAAGACCTCGGCGGCTCGCTGAACGCCAGCGCCCAGCTCGGGGCCTGGTTGATGAACGCAAACGTCGGCATGAGCCGCTTCGAGAGTGACGGCGGCGAACTCTCCCGCCGCTTTCCAGGTGCAGCCGGCAGCGCGCCCGTCGCACTGTTCCAGGGCGAGGTCGACGATGCTTCGCGAAAGGAGATCGGCCTCGACGGTGAGCGCGCGCTCGGCGACGACTGGAAGCTGAAGCTGATCGGCCTGTATCGAGAGGAAGACTTCTCCAACGAAGGCTCACTCGTTCGAGGACCCATCGGCAGTCCCGGTGTGGTCGAAACGACAACGACGTCGAGCAGCATCAGCGAGGAGCGTATCGGTCGCCTCGAGCTCGACTTCAGCGGCGTGGAGGGCCACACCCTCGAGTTCAGCGCCGAACTCAGTGAAAACACGCTCGCATCGGACTTCTCCCTGCGCGCCCTTGAGAACGGCGTGCTCGTCAACCAGCCGGTGCCCGGCGCAAACACGGAAGTCGAGGAGCGTCGCCTCGACCTGCTGCTGTCCGACTCGTTCCGCATCGGCGGGGTTTCGATCGACGCTGCCATCGGCGCCGAGGATTCGCGCATCGAGCAGGCCGGCGGATTCGAAGAGGCGCGCGAACTCTTCTTCTGGAAGCCCAGCCTCACGATGAGCTATGCGCCCACGGCGCGGCGGCAGTGGCGCATGCGCGCCGTGCGCGACGTCGGCCAGCTCGACCTCGAAGACTTTGCCAGCGGCGCGGATCTGGGTGACGTGGAACTCGCCCTCGGCAACCCGGAGCTCGCCCCGGAAACGACAACCACCGTGGATCTCAGCTACGAAGTCCGCGGCACGGGTATCGGCATCGGCTCGGTGACGCTCTTCCACGACTGGGTAGAGGACGTGAACGATCAATTGCCGCTGACCGGCAATCTCGAAGTACCGGGCAACATCGGTTCGGCGACGCGTATGGGCGTGGAGGCGTCCCTGACGCTGCCCCTCGACCGGATCGGCATCCGCGGCGGTCGCCTCGACTGGCAGGGTCGCTGGCAGACCTCTTCCGTTGATGATCCGCTGAACGGCAGCGTGCGCGCCCTGTCCGGGGAGCGCCGCTGGACCACCTTCGCGGAGTTCAGGCAAGACCTGCCCGACAGGAAGGTCGCCTGGGGGTTCGTGACGTTCTCACGCGACCGCTTTCCGCAGTTCGGACTCGACGAAGTCGAGGACCGTGGTCAGCGCGTCGATATGGATCTGTTCGTGGAATCGCGCGCCCTGCCCGGCCTGATCGTGACGCTGTTCCTCGAGGACGTGTTCCGCGACGGCGACGACCGCGATCGCCGCGTGTTCGCGGGCCCGCGCGATGTTTCGCCACTCGCGTTCCGGGAGCGCCGGGAACAGAGCCGGTCTACGACCGTGTCGCTGGAAGTGCGGGGCAACATCTGACGCCGCTCCCGGGCGCGGCGTCGGCGTCTTGCTCAGTGCGGGTGCAGCATCACGGGCAGGCGGGAATACCCCTTCACGAAGTTGGAGCGCACCCGCGTCGGCTCGCCCGTCACCTCGACGTGGCGATAGCGCTTGAGGATCTCCTCCCAGACGATGCGCAATTGCATCTCGCCGAGGCGATTGCCCATGCAGCGATGAATGCCGTAGCCGAAGGACACGTGGCTGCGGGCATTCGGGCGATCGATGATCAGGCGATCGGCGTCTTCGAAGTGTGATTCGTCACGGTTCCCGGAGACGTACCACATCACCACGCGATCCCCCTTCGGGATGACCTTGCCGCCGAACGCCACGTCTTCGAGCGTAGTGCGCCGCATGTGTGCGAGGGGCGTCTGCCAGCGGATGATCTCGGAGACCATGTTCGGGATGAGCGAGGGGTCGGCTCGCAGCTTCGCGAACTCCTCCGGCCACTGGTTCAGCGCATACACGCCACCGCTGATCGAGTTCCGGGTGGTGTCGTTGCCGCCGACGATGAGCAGGATGAGATTACCCAGATACTCCAGCGGGTCCATGTCCTGATAGGCCTCGTTGTGGGCCATCATCGAGATGAAGTCGCCGCCGGGGTTCTGCTTGCGCTCTTCCCACAGGCGCTGGAAGTAGCCGAGGCACTGCAGCAGATCATCCCGGATCGCCTCGTCGACCTCTTCGCTGCCTTCGGAGCCTTCCGGCACCTCGGTCGCGCGATCGCTCCAATAGGTCAGCAGGTGTCGGTCCTCGAAGGGGAAGTCGAACAGCGTTGCGAGCATCTGCGTCGTCAGTTCGATCGAGACCTTCTCGACCCAGTTGAATTCCTCGCCCACGGGCAGAGCGTCCAGGATCGCGGCGACGCGCTGACGGATGAGCGGCTCGAGGTTCGCGAGCTGACGTGGCGCGACGGCGGGCTGCACGCCCTTGCGCTGCACGTCGTGCTTCGGCTGATCCATGGCAATGAACATCGGCAGAAGAAAGTCTGCCGGCGGATTCTCGATGCCGATCACCGGCTCGCTCGAGAATTGGCCATGATTCATGTCGACGGCCTTCATGTCGTCGAAGCGCGTGATCGACCAGTATCGGCCGACGAGCCCGTCCTCGTGCAGGTGCACCGGATCATCGCGGCGCAGGCGCGCGAAGTACGGCTGCCAGATGTCCTGCTGCAGCAAACGTGGATCAGACACGTCGATCTCGTCGAGCGCGCAGGTCTCAGGATCTGGCAGCGTCGGGTGCGTCTCGATCGTGGCGGCTTCGGCCATGGGGTATCTCCCTCTGTACGGAGCGCTTCGAGCGCTCTCTCTTGATCGGATCATAGGTCGTCGTGACGAATGCTGCAGAGCCGCTGGCGACAACTACGTGGGGCAGGCATTGGCGATTCGAACCGCCCATGCGATCTTCGGCGCATGAAGAAGCCCGACACGACGTGCACTGGCTGTGGAGCGAAATTTCACTTCGCGACCTGGCGACGGTCGGACATCGAACGCATGGTCCGCCCTCGTTGGACCTGACCTACGCATCCCACTGAAGAGTGGGACGCCCGCGCGAAGTCGCCGCTGGTCTACTGCTTTCTGCGATCACGCTGCCCGGGATGTGACGAGATCGCGATTCGCCCCGGCATGCCCTTCTTGGGTGTGCGTCTTCATCCTGCGATGGCGAATCTGCTCGACTACGTGGTGCTAGGCGGGCTGTTGTTGGGGCTGATCAAGTTCATCGCATGGAAGTACGGACTGTCATAGGGCCAGGCGCGCATCGATCGCCGCCGCCATACGCACCGCGCCCTCGGGCGCGACCTCGAAGCCGAGCGTGGGCTCGATCAATTCGAGCTCCATGAGCACCAGCGCGTCGTCACGCACCAAGCCATCCACGCGGGCGTAGAGGGGCGCGACCTCGACACCCGCGACGGCGAGGGAGCGCTCGAGTATCGCGGCGCCGCTGCGCACCACCGCGTCCGAGACCTCGGCGGCTACGCGCCGCGCGCCGAAGCGCGCATTCGAACGCCATTCAGCCGCCGGCAGTTCACGCCGAATGGCATGCGAGAACTTGCCTTCCAGGTAGACCAGTAGCGTCTCGCCCAGCTCTGAGATATCCGCCTGGAAGGGCTGTAGCAACGCGGGACCGTTATAGCTCGGCGCACTCCATGCCTCATCGAGGGACAGGAGTTCCACGCCGTATCCGCTCTGGCCGTGCACGGGCTTGCGCACCGCACGCTGCCACTCGAGCGCACGCATCCGCGCACGCGCTTCGCTTTCGTCCTGTGCGTCGACTTCGATCGTGGGCACACAAGGCACGCCAGCCGCGTGCAAAGCGGCTAGATAGCGCTTGTCGAAGTTCCAGCGCACCAGGCCGTACTCGTTGAGAAGCTGCACCCGCCTGGCCTCGAGCTCATCCAGCCAGTTCAGGAACGCTGCCGGGTTCTCGTGGTAGTCCCAGCAGGCGCGGAGCATGACCAGGTCCGCGCGCTCGAACGGACTTCGCGCACCGTTCCAGGGCGCCGAAAGCACCTCGTGGCCGCGCGCTGCGAGCGCATCACGCAGGGGTGCGTCGGTCTTCGGTTCCGGATAGGCGGCACAGGTAGCAAGTACGACGACGGCCATGATCAGACGCGCTGCACGGCCTATATCAGAGCAGCGCCATGACGTTGCGAACCGCGAGCACGAAGATCGGCACCGAACACAGCACAAAGATGCCGAAGCGCGCCGGCACGAAGTTCACGATCGCCTGGAAGATGCTGTGCACGATGCGCAGCACAACGTAGGCCCAGGCGGACCAGACCATGATCGCGTCAGCCGTACCGGCGAGCTGCGTGTAGAAGACGAGCGCGTAGAAGATCGTAGGCTGCTCGTGAAGGTGATTGTAGTTGTCCGCGACCTGCCGCGCCGCGAGCGGCAATCGATCGAGCACGCCTGGCTCGGTGAACTCGTGCGGTTCGATCCCGGAGGCCTGAATCGCAGGGATGCGCGTCGCGTACATCCAGACCCACATGACAAGCGTCCAGCAGACGAGGACAAGGGCGGGCGTGAGAATCGAATCCATGTTCATGGTTCCTTGAGGGGGAGTGAACGTCCGCACCTAGCGGCCGATCGGGCGATCGAAGTAGGTGTCGGGCCAGGGTTCGTTTACGAGCGTGTAGTGCCACCACTCGTTGACGTAGTTGCTGAATCCAGCGCCGACCATGATCGAGCGGAGCAGCAACCGGTTCGCCATGGCCGCCTCGTCGATCTCGGGGTTCTCGGTGTGCGAGCGCTCGTCGAAGAAGTCGAACGGCGTCCCCATTGCCAGGGGCACGCCGTTGCGGGTCAGCGTCAGGTCCACGGTGCTGCCGCGGCTGTGGCCGCTGCGCTCCGCGATGTAGCCGCGCAGGAACAGTTCAGCCTTGGGTACGTCCGGGTAGTAGGTCGCCTTGCGAGCCACGTCTTCGAGATCGCTCCCCCACTCGACGAAGTTGTCCACGGCACGCTGCGGGCGATAGGCGTCGTACACGAGCAGCGAAAGCCCCTGGGCCTCGGCGGCGTCCTGTGCGCGCGAGAGGGCCGCCGCCGCTTCGGGGGTCATCATCACGCGCGGCGCAAGGTAACCCCTTACGGGACGCCCCATGAAGTTCTCGCTGCCCGCATAGCGCACGTCCTGCTGGATTCGGGGGTCGACGTCTGCGAGGTACACGAGTGGCGCATCGCTGTCGGTGCTCGCGCACCCCCCGAAGAGGATCGCGACCAGACCAATGAGGCGTCCTGCAATGCTGGATGCAATGCGGAACGCGGTGCGCACCGAGTCCCGACGTCGTCCGTCGCTGTTTCCGAACCGCCCGAACATGCATCGCCCCGCAACGATCACCGGCGACCGATTGTGCCTGCGTCGCCCGGTGGCCGACACGCCGCAGGCCATGGCAGGCTCGGGCCCGGGCGCAGAGGGAGAAGACCGTGGCAGACACGACGAACGCGATCGCGTTCACCGAGGAGCAGGACGCCTTTCGCGAAGTGGTCGCGCGCTTCCTGGCGACGCGCGCACCGGCCGCGGACGTGCGCGCCCTCGTGGAGGCGGGCCGCCCCTACGATGCGGACGTCTGGCAGGCACTTGCACAGGAGCTGGGCGTGACCGGCCTGCACCTGCCCGAGGCGTGCGGCGGCGGCGGCTTCGGGCCGGTCGAGCTCGGCATCGTGCTCGAGGAAATGGGACGTCAGCTCTACACAGGCCCCTATTTCACGTCTTCGATCATGGCGGGCTGTGCGCTGCACAGCGCGGATGCAGACGCTCAGGCCGCTCTGTTTCCAACTCTCGCGGACGGCAGCAGCATCGCCGCGCTCGCACTCGATTCCCTGTCCGATCCTGCGCGGCTCGGCCTGTCGATCACCGCCTCCGCCGACGGCGCGCACCTCGACGGTACGGCGCCGATCGTCCCCGGCGGCCTCGAAGCCGACGTGCTGCTCGTTCTTGTCGCTGCTGATTATGGCCTCGGCCTCTTCCGAGTGAGCGCCGCCGACGTCGAGATCTCACCCCTGCAAAGCCTCGATCCTGCGCGCCCCGTGGCCAGCATTCGTTTCGCGAATAGCCCCGCGGAGCGCATCGGGACCTTATCGCCGCAATCCGTGCAGCGCCTGTGGGACACGCTCTCGATCCTGCTCGCCCACGAACTCGTCGGGGCAGCGGAGGCACTGCTCTACGGTACGGTCGAATACATGGAACAGCGCATGCAATTCGGCCGTCCCATCGCCTCCTTCCAGGCGCTCAAGCACCGCTGCGCGGATCTGCTCATGGAAGTGGAACTGGCGAAGGCCCTCGCACGCGAAGGCGCTCGCGTGCTCGCAAGCGATGCCTCCCCGACCGAGATCGCACACATGGCGAAATCCATGGCGAGCGATGCCGCCATGAGCGCCGCGCGCGCAGGTATCCAACTGCGCGGCGGCATCGGCTTCACGTGGGAGAACGACACTCACTTCTACTTCAAGCGCATCAAGAGCGCGGAGGTGCTGTTCGGCACGCCGCAGCAGCACCGCGAATGGCTCATGACCCACCTGGAGGCGACCGCCCATGCCCACTGAGCAGGAGATCCGCAGCGAAGTCTCGGCCTGGCTGGAGGCCAACTGGCGAGTGGACCGCCCCCTGCGCGAGTGGCGGGAAATGCTCCTCGAAGCACGCTGGGCCGCGCCTGCATGGCCGGAAGCGTTCTACGGCCGCGGCTACACCGTCGCCGAGGCCGGCATCGTGACGAAGACCTTCCGCGCCCACGGCGCCGTCGGTGCCGCATCGGTCGGCCCGCGCACCCTCGCCGCCGAAACCATCCTCGCGCACGGCTCGGCCGACCAGAAACACCGCCACCTGCCACCGATCCTCACGGGGCAGTTCTCCTGGACGCAGCTGTTCAGTGAACCCGGCAGCGGCTCGGATCTCGCGGGCCTCAGCACGCGCGCCGAAAAGCGCGGCGAGGACTGGATCATCAACGGCCAGAAGGTCTGGAACACGAGCGCGCACCACGCCGACTTCGGCATCCTCGTTGCGCGCACGGACTGGGACCTGCCCAAGCACCAGGGCATCAGCTACTTCCTCATCGACATGCGTCAGGCGGGCGTCGAGGCACGCCCGCTTCGGCAGATGAACGGCCACGCATCGTTCAACGAGGTGTTCATGACCGACGCCGTGGTGCCCGCCGCAGACATGCTCGGCGCAGAGGGCGAAGGCTGGCGCATCGCCATGACGACACTGTCCATCGAGCGCAGCGGCTTTGGCCGAGACCGTTCAGCAGACCCGCTCGCGACGCGCGACGGACCGATCTACGACGAATACGCCGAAGAGGTTCGCATCGCAATCGAGCCGTACACCTGGTATCCGCAGCGCGCCGGCCGCGCCGATCTGCTGCTCGATCGGGCGCGCGAAACGGGCGCGATCGCGAACCCCGCCGCGCGCCAGGAGATCGCCAAGGCGCTCATCCTCGCCAAGGGCGCGGCGCTCGCGAATCAGGCCGCAGAGGCCCAGCGACGGAGCGGGTCCAACGAGGTCGCGCCCGCAGGTTCCATCGGCAAGCTCGCGGCCAGCACGATCGCGCGCCAGTGCTCGGCCGCGCACACGCTCATCCAGGGGGATGCGGCACTGCTCGCGGGCGCAGACGACGGCGCGGAAGGCATCGCTTCGGAAGTACTGCTCTCGGTCCCTGCAATCTCCATCGCGGGCGGCACCGACGAGATTCAGCGCAACATCGTCAGCGAGCGCGTCCTCGGCATGCCCAAGGAGCCGCGCTTCGATACCGGCCCCTTCCGCGACATTCCGAGGAACGCCCCCAAGGACAGCTGAGCACTTCGTGAACCTGAGGCCCCGTCCGCGCATGGCCCGGCGCATGAAGTCGTGGCCGCGGCCGCCCCCCTTGGCACGCCTCAAGGGCCACGTGCAGCGAACACTCACGCCGGTGCCGGATGCTCGGCCCCGCCATTCGGCGAAACGAGCCGTTGCGCGGCTGGACGACAGCTGCCGCTGCACGTCCACGATATGGACGCAAAAACGCGCGCGGGAAAATCAGCGCTTGGCGGCGTTCTCGCGATAGCGCTCGCCCCGTGCTGCGGCCAGTTCATAGGCGGCAGCGGTCTCCGCTTCGACCTCCGCGGCCTGCTGTGCCTTCAGCGCTTCGAACTCCTCGACCCACCAGCGGCGCGTGACCTGCGGGAAAGTGGCCATGCGATTCACGCAGGCGTTGGCGCCGCGATCACGTCCCGCCCGATAGCCAGCGGCGCCCTCGTCGGCCGCTTCCGTTCTGCCGAAGGGAACGAGATCGCCCTCCATCTTCGGGAGCAGGAAGTAGGGCATCGACACGCGCGTCTCGCCCTGTGGAATGAGCGTGGTGTTCACGCGGTGCAGCGTTGCTGCGTAACGGCCCTCGCTGAGATGCATGAGTGTTCCGCCCGTGTTCACGACGACCGAACCCGGAATGACGGGAACGTGATAATCGCCCTCGGCCGTCCGGCAGGTGACCGGCGCATCCATCCACCGGCCTTCTCCCGCGACCACCTGCAGACCCGGGCGATCATTGATGAGCAGCGCCACGAAGGGCGGACCATCGATGTGGGCGCCCACGTTCTTCGCGTCGAAGCGGTCGTAGGCTGCGCGGACCTGCGCCTGCGCTTCCTCCGAGAACACGTCGAGGGCGAAATTGTGATTCAGACTCGCTGCGAGATCTGGTGAGTCGAAGTCGAAATAGCGACGGAACTCCCGAGGGTCCTCGCCGAGCGATTCGACGATGAGCTCGCCGAGGAGATGGGTGAGCCGGTGATAGGTGTGCGTGAGCGTTTCGATCACCGGCCGAAAGCCTGGCAGCGTGTCCGTATCGGGCCAGGTATTAGGGCCGCGGAACAGGCGCTGATGCAGAGGCTGGGACCTGTCGTCGTGTGCGCACTCCGGCGTCTGCTCGAAGCCGAACTGGAAGTTCTCGATGACCTGGCCATGGCCACGATCGGCCGGCGTCGGCAGCGTGTAGCCGCGAAAGTACGGCGTGTTTGAGATGTGAGCGGTCTTCTTCACGTCCATGGGCGCGTCAAAAAAACCGCGCACCTCGCGAAAGGCGCGCTGCTGGAACCCGTCGTCAAGGCCCGGTGCGTTCGCGAGTACAAGGAAGCCGCAATCGGAAAGCGCGTAGCGGAGATCGCCGAGGAATTTCTGGCGATCCCGTTCCACGTCGAGCCAGTCGACGACCGGAATCTCGCTCTTCGCCTGCGCCGCGTTCGTCTCCATCTCCATCTGCCCCTCCCCGAGCTCCGGCATGCGGGCTCAAATCTACCAGCCCTCGCCGTTCGAATTCAGGCCACCGCTCAAACCTCGCGCTCGACCCAATCGACGCAAGTGATCGCCTGCGTCCAGAGCCGCGCGGCGGCGGGCTAGAACCGCAGATGCAGACGCAGACGCAGACGCAGACGCAGACGCAGACGCAGAAACAGGGTCCCGCGCAGTTCGAGCACAACGCCACCGAACCACCGCAAAACCGCCCGACCTACCCAAGCCCCGTCACCACAACCCCCAACCTGAACAAAGGGGTCAGACCCCATATTCAGGTTCAGCCGCCAGGCAAGCCCCAAGCACCATCAACACCACTCCAACCTGAACGGAGGGGTCAGACCCCATATTCAGGTTCAGCCGCCAGGCAGGCCCCGAGCACCCTCAACACCACTCCAACCTGAACGGAGGGGTCAGACCCCATATTCAGGTTCAGCCGCCAGGCAGGCCCCGAGCACCCTCAACACCACTCCAACCTGAACGGAGGGGTCAGACCCTATATTCAGGTTCAGCCGTGCCCTTGTTGAGGGGTCTGAGCCCGCTGTTCAGGTTCAGGGGTCTGACGCTTCTCAGGAGCGCCGCTGCTTCGGGGTGGCTGCGCATCGCAGTTGCGGGTGCAGTGGCCTTGGCGCAGCCACGCGGGCCGCGCGGTGAGGGCTGCGCGGCGCTGATGCCGCCAATCGCGGGCCACTCGTGGCAGGATCGGCGCCCCTGCTCGACGCACGCTGGAGCCCCCATGAAAGAAGTCACGACATACGCCGTTGTACGAACCGTGGCAGCCCTGTTGATCGGTGCACTGGCGACCGAAGGCCTAGCGGCGTCAGGCACACCATTCGGCATTCCCACAACGGGGGACGAAAACCCGGCCGCGCACATCGTCGCGGCGCCCGGCACGCGCGCTCAGGGCTTCGCGTCACAGGGCCGCTCTGAGGTTCTTGCGCGCCACGGTATGGTGGCGACCAGCGATCCGCTCGCGGCGCAGGCCGGACTCGAGATTCTGCAGGCCGGTGGCAATGCGATCGACGCGGCAGTCGCGACCGCCGCGGTGCTCGACGTCACTTCCCAGAACGACACGGGCTTCGCGGGCGATCTCTTCGCGCTGGTGTGGGTAGCCGCCGATCAGAGGCTGTACGCCCTGAATTCTGCGGGCTTTGCACCTGCGGGCTGGACGCCGGAGTACTTCACCGAGACGCTCGGCGTCGACCGGGTACCCTACGAAGGCGTGAACGCAACCACCGTCCCCGGCGCGGTGTCGGGGTACGACGCGCTGCTGACGCGCTTCGGCACGCTCGGTTTCGCAGAGACCTTCGAGCGCGCTGCGCGCATCGCAGAGGAAGGCTGGGGCCAGGCGGAACGGCGGCATCGCGACCTGGTAGAGATGGCCGACATGCTCCGCCGCCATCCCTACTCGGCGGCAACCTTCCTAGACGAAGACGGCAAGGTACCGCCGCTTTACAGCATCATCCGCAACCCCGATCTCGCAACTGCCATCAGGCTCATGCAGCGGGAAGGCCGCGCGGCCTTCTACGAGGGCGCCATCGCCGAGGCCATCGTCGCCAAGATCCAGGCCGAGGGCGGCGTCATGACGCGCGAGGATCTCGCCGCGTTCGAATCCGAGTGGGTCGAACCCATCGGTACGAACTATCACGGCTACGACGTCTATCAGCTGCCACCGCCCGGGCAGGGCTATGCAGCGCTCGAATTGCTGAACCTTCTGGAGGTGTGCGCGCCGGTACACGGCGTCGACCTCGCTGCCCTGGGGCCCGCGCATCCGGATACCTGGCACTTCCTTGTCGAGGCGAAGAAGCTCGCCTACTCCGATCTGCAGGCCTACAACGCAGACCCGAAGTTCGAGGACGTGCCGCTCGAGACGCTGCTGTCTAAGGATTACGCAGCAGGACTTTGCGAGCGCATCGACATGGCACGCGCCGCAGAGCCCTCGGTGAAGGGCGGCCTCGACGGCGGCACCATCTATCTCGCAACCGCAGATCGCTGGGGCAACATGGTGTCCTTTGTCCACAGCGTGTACGGCGAGTACGGCAGCGGCGTCGCCGTGCCGCCCTATGGGATGGTGCTGCAAAACCGCGGTTACGCCTTCAGCCTTGATCCCGAGCACCCAAACCTGGTCGCACCGCGCAAGCGCCCCTTCCACACCATCATCGCGGGCTTTGTCATGCAGAACGGCGAACCGCGGATGGCGTTCGGCAACATGGGCGGCTCCGTGCAGCCGGAAACGCACGCCCAGCACATGGTCAACATGATCGACCATGGAATGAATGTGCAGATGAGCACGGACGCTGCCCGCTTCACCCACAGCCAGACCCGCAACATGCTGTCCCTAGAGGGACCGCTTGAAGCACTGGTTGGCCCTGCGCTCCGCGCCCGAGGGCACCAGGTGCGCAGCGTCGACGGCAGCCGCGTGGGGGGCTACCAAGCGATCCTGTTTACGAAAGATCCGAACACTCAGGTGCCGGAGATGAACCCAGAGAGCGTCGAGCAAGATCTGCCCGTCAACGGCGTCTATCGCGGCGGCTCGGACCACCGCAAAGACGGCCAGGCGGTCGGCTGGTAGCCAGCCCGGAGCAGCGTTCGTCCGGACAGCGCCGCGCGCGAGCGCGGCAATCCGTGATGACCGGTTCATCCGGACGACTGTGCTTCCACCGCACGCTCACGGCCGAGCACAGCACTCAGGAACGGGTTCATGAACCGCACCAGAGCTTCACGAATCCTCTGTCTTGCCGCTGCCAGCTTGCTCGCGCACAGCCCTATGGGGGCGTCTGCCGCGCACGCAGGAAACGATGGCGAGCACGTCGAAGAGGTAATGGTGTACGGGCGGGCTGAACAGAAGATCGGTTGCGCTGGATCTGCTTCCGAAGGCTTCGTTGGCCACGACGATCTTCGATTGCAGCCTCTACTGCGCGCAGGCGAACTCATCGAGACCGTTCCGGGCATGGTCGCCACCCAGCATTCCGGGACCGGCAAGGCGAACCAGTACTTTCTGCGCGGATTCAATCTCGATCACGGCACGGATTTCTCCGCGCGCATCGATGGCGTGCCCCTGAACATGCGAACGCACGGCCACGGCCAGGGGTACCTCGACCTCAATCCGATCATTCCTGAACTGGTCGAAAGCGCGACCTACAGAAAGGGCACTCACCACCCACGAGATGGCGACTTCTCTGCGGCAGGTGCGGTCGACTTCCAATACGGCACACAGGCGCCCGACAGCAGGGTGCAGGCCACGCTCGGCGAGTTCGGCTACGGGCGGGGGCTCGTGATCGGCAGCGTCGAAAGTGAGGTCGGCACCACCACGGGCGCCCTTGATCTGACGCGCTACGAAGGCCCGTGGCAGCTCGACGAAGATCTCGAACAGCTCCGCATGCGTCTGGCGCACACGACGGCGTGGTTGGGCGGTCGCGCGCAGGTCGCTCTGTCGGGCTACGACAGCGAGTGGACCTCGACCGACCAGATCCCGCGGCGTGCGGTGCGCGCGGGCGCCGTAGATCGCCTCGGATTCGTCGATCCTGACCTGGGCGGCCGCTCGGAGCGCTGGGCCGTCAATGTGAACTTCGAGCACAAGCACCTGCGCGCCGGCGCCTACCACGTCGTGCAGGACTTCACCCTGTGGTCGAACTTCACCTACGCACTCGCAGACGCACTGAACGGAGACGAATTCGAGCAGCGCGACGAGCGATCCGTGAGCGGTCTCTGGGTGGACGTGGATCGCACCTTCGAACTACTCGGGCGCCCGGCCGAGTGGGACACGGGCCTGGATCTGCGCGTCGACGAGATTGACGAGGTCGGACTGCACGCGACCGTCAGCCGGCGGCGTATCGGAACCGTGCGCGACGACCGGGTGACACAGCGATCCTTCAGCGCCTGGAACGAGCTCGAGGTGAAGCTCGGCGAACGCACGCGCGCAATCGCCGGCCTGCGCCTGGACGCCTTCGACTGGAACGTGAACGCACGCCTTGCAGCCAATGGCGGTCAGGGCGATGACCATTTGTGGAGTCCGAGCATTTCCCTCGCGCACCGCTTCGACTTCGCGGAGGCCTACGCCAGCTGGGGTCGCGGCTTCCACTCGAACGACTTTCGCGGCACGACCATCTCCGTCGATCCGGCGAGCGGTACCCCTGCCGATTCGGTGGATGCCCTCGTGCAGGCACAGGGCTGGGAACTCGGCATCAGAGTCGAGCGCGGTGCCCGCTTCAACGCGACCGCGGCCCTCTTCGCGCTCGAACTCGACTCGGAGCTCGTGTTCGTGGGCGACGCCGGCGCAACGGAAGCAAACGACGGCACTGATCGCCTCGGCCTCGAAGTCGCCGTTTTCGCCCAGCTCACGGACACGCTCGCCGGCAACGTGACCTGGACACGAACCGACGCCGAGTTCGGCCAGGATCAAGGGGGCGGTCGCAGCATCCCGGGCGCCGTGGATGAGACCTTCTCCCTCGGCCTCAACTGGGCCCACCCGACCGGTCTGTTCGCGAGCACGCGCCTGCGCTGGCTCGGCAAGGCCCCGCTGCTCGAGGACAACTCCGCCCGCTCGAAGCGTTCGACACTTCTGAATGTCGGCGGCGGATGGCGACGTGGCGCCTTGGAACTCCGTCTGGACGTCTTCAACGCGCTCGATTCCAAGGACGACGACATCGCGTACTTCTATGCATCGAGGCTCGATGGAGAACCTGCAGCAGGCATCGCCGACGTGCACTTCCATCCGCTCGAGCCGCGCAGCGTTCGTGGCACGGTGACGCTGCACCTCGGCGCCGACTGAGCACTTCAGCACGGATTCCGGCCGACTTCGGGCTCAGAGGCACGTCGCCACGTATCATCGGGCCTCCCGTGCCGTCCGGAACCCGCCATGGCGAGTCCCCTCTCCCAAATCTATGCCCGCGCCATGCAGCTCGGCATGGCGGCGCTCGTCCAGCTAGATCGCCGTTTCGGCAATCTCATCCTCGACGATTCCGAGTCGCCGCATCCGCTGATCAGAAGGCTACGCGAGCGCGGAAACGTCCTCCGCAGCTACATGATCAACGGCTGGATCGTGCTCGCGCACGAAGACGTGCGCGCCTTGCTGCAGGACAGACGCGTCAGCAGCCGCGTGTTCGACAGCGGCCTGATCGAGCGCGTGCTCCGCGCGGCCACGGCAGGCGAGGCCGTACCGCTTCTCGATCACCCGAGCCTGATCAACATCGATGCGCCGGACCATACGCGTCTGCGCCGCCTGTCCGCGAAGGGCTTCACCAATCGCTACGTACAGTCCCTTGCCCCGGACATCGAGCAGATCGTCACCGAGCTGCTCGACCCGCTCGCCAATCAGGCGGAGTTCGACGCCCTCGACACTCTCGCGCGGCCACTGCCCGCCATCGTGATCGCCGAAATGCTCGGCGTCCCCCGAGAAGAGCGTCATCGCTTCGAAGCCTGGTCGGCAAAGCTCGTTCGCTATACCGAGGTCCTCGCGCCAGATGCACTTGCCGAAGCGGCGGCAGGCGATCGCGAGATGCGTGCCTACCTCTCCGCCCTCGCGGAAGCAAAGCGCACAACGCCCACCAGTGACCTGCTGTCCAACCTCGTCGCGGCGGAAGAAGATGAAGAAGCCCTCGACATCGAAGAATTGCTGTCGCTCTGCACCCTCCTCCTCGTTGCCGGGCACGAAACCACAACGCGCCTGCTGGGGAGCTGCTTGCATCTGCTCCTTCAGCACCCGGATCAGCTGGCCGCCGTACGCGCGGATCGATCCCTCATCCCGGCCGCGCTAGAGGAAGCGCTGCGCCTCGAGCCCCCCGTGCTGGCAGTGTCGCGTCTGGTGGGCGAGTCCTTCGAATACAAGGGTACGCAGTTCAAGAAGGGGCAGATGCTCCTGCTGTCGATTGCTGCGGCGAACCGCGACCCGGCACTACTTGATGCGCCCGACGCCTTCGACATCCATCGGAAGCAGATTCCGCACACGAGCTTCGGTCACGGCGTTCATCTGTGCCTCGGCATGCCGCTTGCGCGATTGGAGACGGAGATCGCGATGAACGCTCTCCTCGACCGCTACCCCACAATGGAGGCCGTCACGCAGGACCACGATTGGGAAGACTCCCCATTCTTCCGAGGGCTGCGTGCCCTGCCGATCCGCGTGGAACAGGCGCTCGATCAGGCCGCGACAGCGTGCACGCCTGGCTGAGTGCACTGCTGACGGCGCGCATCGCACGCAGCTGATGTGCAGGGCATCACGCGCAGGGCCGCCACAGGCAAGGGAGACCCAGCTTCAACAGCGCACGCCCGACTAGGGTCGCGATGCTGAGGAGCCGGGTCAGAGGAACGCAATCACGCACCGCGCGCACCATCTCAGCAAGCGGCGCAGGCACATTCGATTGCATCCAGCACACGATGGCGCGCATCGACTGTGCGCACCGACGGCGCGCACCGACGGCGCGAGGCTATGACTGCCCCCGAGGCGCGGCGCGCACTGTCCTCTCCAGCGCCGCCTTGCCGTCGAGGACGGCGTCTCCGGCCACACTTAGTGCCCTGAAAAATTCCCTGGCCTCCGCGCGGCAACGGCGCGCACCCCCTCCGCATAGTCGTCGGTCTGCTGGAGGCGGAACTGCTCGGCGTTCTCCGCGTCCGTCGCGGCCTGCACGGCGGCCGCGAGATCGCCCCGCATCTGCTTGCGGATAGAAAGCAGAGCCAGCGGCGCGTTCTCGGCGATCTCGCGCGCGAACGCCACCGCTTCGCTACGCACCTGATCCTGTGTCACAAGGCGGTCGATAATTCCGAGCTTCAGCGCTTCGTCCCCGGCGACGCGGCGGCCGGTGGCAAAGAGCTCGTTCGCAGCCTGCGCGCCGATCACGCGCGGCAGCACGGTCGTCAGCCCGAATCCCGGGGTGAAGCCTAGCTTCACGAAGTTCGCGGTGAACCGGGACTCCGGACAGCCGACGCGAAAGTCGGAGAACATCGCGAGGCCAAAGCCGCCACCTACGGCGGCCCCCTGCACGGCCGCCACCACGTACTTCCTGTTCTCGAAGAGCTTCACGGCGGCCTGGTAAAGCGGATTGCGTACCCCTTCCCGGCGTTCTGCACGCTGCTGCCGGTCGGCGGACGAAGCGAAGTTCGCACCGGCGCAGAAGTGCTTGCCGTCTGCACACAGCACGCTGGCGCGCACAGCCGCGTCCGCGTCGATGAAGGCAAAGGCGTCCGCGAGCGCCTCGATCAGCGCCACGTCGAAGAAATTGTTCGGCGCCCGCTGAATCTCGACCTGCGCAACTTGACCATCGAGATACGTGACGGCCACATCACCGAACCGCATCGGCTCACCCATGTTCTTCCCCTTCCTCGAAAAGCGCCCTCGCGGCGCTGTAGTCCAGCTTGCCGTTCGACGCGCGGAACGATGCATGCGCCCGACGGATTGTTTTCGGATGCTTGAAGCGGGCGAGCACCGCTTCAAGATGCGCCCGCAGTCCCGGAAGCGCCAACGAAAGCGGCGCGTGCACCACTGCGGAAACGATGTGCCCCCAGCGCGGATCGGGCATGCCGAACACCGCTGCATCGCGTACACCCGGAAAGGTCTTGTAAGCCTCTTCTCCTTCTTCCGGCCAAAGCTTCTCGCCGCCGGTGTTGATGCAAAGGCTGTCCCGACCGAGCAGGCGAATGCTTCCGTCGGCCTCCACCGTGCACCAGTCACCGGGCATGGACCAGCGCTCCCCATCAATGACCGGAAAGGTTTCCGCCGTGCCCTCAGGATCCTTGTGGTAGCCGAGCGGGATCGCCCCGCGGGTGGCAATCCGGCCGGGCACGCCGGAGCCGGGGACGACTTCACGGAATTCTGCATCGAATACGCGGACATGGGCGCCAAGCCCGAAGCGAGCCGTTTCGGCGCCTTGTCCTGCTCGCATTTCTGCGCTTGCGAGCCTCGACCCCTCTGACGAGCCCAGGGAGTCTCGCAGCGTGACGTTCAGAAAGTAGGTAAGCAGCGCCTCCTTGCAGGACGCACTCCACATGGCGCTCGCCGACGTAATCGAGGTCACCGAAGACAGATCGCGCTCGGAGGCTCGCCCCCGCAGCGCCTCCAGCAGGGGTAAATCGAAGGCGTCGCCGACAAGCGCAATGCCCTTCAACTTGTGCCGCTCCACCAGCGTGAGCATCGCCTCGGCATCGAAACGCCCTCCCGGCGGCAGAACAATGGCGCCCCTGCGATGAGCGTCATCAGAGCCGTGGCGAAGCCGATGGAGTGCATCATCGGGCAGGCCGGAATCGTGATCGGACGGGCGGCGCGCGCTGCAACCGCGTCAGCATGCGCGACAGCACTATCTCCATCGGCCATGCCGATGATCTCGATACGCGCCGCGTGCGACCACGTGACGCCCTTCGGAGGGCCGGTCGTTCCGCCCGTGTACATGAAGTAGAGATCGTCACAGGAACGCTCGATGCCAAGCGGCGACGGATCACCCCGCGCATATCCCTGCGCATGGTGCGCCGTGGTCGACAGTTTCATGACGCCTCCCACGAATCTGCTGCGACCACAAGCGGTCAGAAACCCAAGCGCGGAACCGGCAGAGGGTGGAGCGCCGAGACGATCAGAAGCACACGCGGTGCGCGAGCGCTTAGGCAGGCGCGCCCTCTTTCTGCGCCGCAGCCACGTGTGTGGATAGCTCAGAGAGCGAAAACGGCTTACGCAGGATGCTGACGGCCGCGCCTGTGCGGTCCGCATCAGCAAACACCGTGTCTGCGTGTCCCGTCATGAATCGCACCCGCACGTCAGGACGGCTGGCAACGACCTTCTGCGCGAGTTCGTAGCCATTCGTGCCCCCCGCGAGGATCGCGTCCGTCAACAGCACGTCGACCCGCTCAGCCTGCTCCGCCACGGCCAATGCTGCCTGCGCGTCCGCGGCAGACAGCACGCGATAGCCGAGAAACCGAAGCTGGCGGGCATAGAGCGACAGCAATTCCTCGCCGTCCTCGACGAGCAGGACCGTTTCATCGCGCCCCGCTTCGGTGCATTTCGGCCGCCGTGCATCCGCCCGATCAGTTGCCTCAGCTTCGTTGAGGCGTGGCAGGTAGAGCACGATGCGCGTACCGGCCCCAGGCTCGCTCTCGATATCCAGAAAGCCGCCCGACTGGTCGGCAAAACCGAACGCCATGCTGAGTCCGAGGCCGCTGCCGCCCCCTGGGCCCTTGGTGGTGAAATACGGCTCGACCACGCGACCGAGATTCTCTTGCGCGATGCCTTCGCCAGTGTCGACAACGGCAAGCGCCACATAGTCGCCGGGCGGGCAGCCCCGTGCCGCGGCCTCATCGGGCGCAACCGTGACATTACGGGTTGTCAGCGAAAGGCATCCCCCATCCGGCATCGCATCTCGCGCATTGATGGCCAGATTGAGCAAGACGTTCTCGAGCTGAGAGCGGTCGGCGTAAACAGGCCAAAGCGACTCATCAAGGATCTGCTCCACCACGATCCTTTCCGGGAATGTGGGTGCGAGCAGACAGCGCAGCTCATCGACCGTCGTGTTCGCTGCAACGGGCTCCGGCAGGAGTACCTGCTTGCGCGAGAAGGCGAGCAGACGCTGCGTCAGCTCCGCGCCCCGGACCACCGCGGCAATGATGCCGTCCAGGAACTCGCCGGCCTCAGGCTTCGCGTGCACCAGGTCCAGCTTGAGCATCTCGCTGTAGCCCATGATGACGTTCAGCAGATTGTTGAAGTCGTGCGCAATCCCGCCGCTGAGCTGACCGACGGCTTCAAGCTTCTGCGAGTGCACCAGCGCCTGCTCGGCCTCCTCCCGGGCGAGCACTTCCTTTTCTAGCTCCTGCGCGCGGGCGATCAATTTCCACTCGCGCTGCGCAATAGCTATGCGCATCTCCAGAAGCGCCTCGGCCAGCGTGGAGACCTCGCCTTTCTCGCGCATCGCTATGGCCTGAACATCAATCGCGTCATGCGCGCTGGGTTCACGCTCGGCGGAATCACGAATCCCGTTCGCGAAGCGTGCGAGCACGTTCATCGGCGCGGCCACGCGCGCAGACATCACGGACGCGAAATATCCGAGCGCGAGGAGGAGCATCGCGGCTGCACCGAGAACAGAGGCCGTAACGATCTTGCGTCGTGCCTCGTACGCCTGCTCGTAAATCTGCAGCAGGCGCTCTTCTTCCAGCATGAACTGATCAATGAGCGTGCGAATGTCGGCCATGGTCTTCTGACCAAAGTCCGTGTTCACGATCTCGAGGGCGCGCGAGCGGTCGAAGCTGACCAGCTGAACCGTTTCTTCGAGTTCGTCGAGCTTCATCCGGGTCAGCCTGTCGATCTCGACAAGCAGAGCCTGCTGCGACGCAGTGGGCGTGCTGAACGATCGCAGCGCGTCCAGCTCGACAAGTGATTCGACAGAACCTTCGTTGTAGGGCGCGAGGTATTCGTCACGCTCCGTCAGCAGGTAGCCGCGCTGCCCCGTTTCCGCATCCTTGAGCCGCGAAATGAAGCGCTCGGCACCATCGATAATGTTGTGCCGCTGCAGGACCCGATCGAGCATCTCGATCGCCTGCGATCGTTCCCAGAGGATAAGAGCGACGCTTCCGAGTACAACGATCGCAAGCGACAGAAAAATCACCATCACCCGCGTGCGAGTGCTACGCGAGTAATCCAGAAGCTGAAAAAAAATGCCCCGTCTCCCCAGCGGTCACTTAGACGCCGCACGCTGCGTTGCAAGATCCATCGCCGCGAAAGGCCCCTTCCCTAAGCCTTCCTGTGTTGCGCAGACCTCTCCTCCGGACCAGATCAAGGCTCCTTGCCAAGGGTCCGCCCGGGCTCGAACAGCCTCGGTCGGCCAGATCCGCTAGGACTTTAGGGCTACCGACAGGGCAACCCGCTAGGCGACCGGCCCGGCCACCAGACCGCCGGCACGCGGCGGCCACACCCGCGCGTCGGGAGCATCTCACTGCACGCTCTGAGCCGACCTGCACCCCGGGCCGCCGCGCTGTGGGGCGCAAGCACGACCACCCGGAGTCGGTTGGTACGCGAATCATCGCCTCTGTCATTGCCCCACGATCTGCATCGAAGAAGCCGGGACGGGGCACGCGAGGCCGCGCTGAACCGAGGCAGGAGACATACAAGCACGCTGACCCCTCCGGTAGACCTCTCGCACCCTCATGCCACTTCCGTTCAAGGCCCCTTGAGGTGCATGCCGCGTCCGGCCCTGCGTGCGAATCTATCGGCTCTCATGGCCAGGCCAGAGCCGTTTCCCGGCTGTGGGCACCCGCCACCATCTGAGCGCGGAGAAGCGCATCGCCCGGAAGCCCAGCTTCAGCCTCTCAGCAACGATGTTCAGCAAGCGCCCGCTCTGAACGGGAATGAGGAGCCACTGAACGCAGAGACTCCGGAATCCGCGCCGAGGCGCATGATGAAGGGGCGATGCACCGCCGACCGACAGCTGCCCCGGCCAGGGCTCCGCCATCGAGCACGCTGCTTGGTCGCCGCATTGGCCATGCTCCACCTGCACCGAGTCGTCCAAAGCCACGCTGGCGTTCCATGGGCCCTTGGTGTTCGATGCGTAGCGCATTTCAACTCGCAGGCGAAACACCATGCCGCTCAGCAAACGCAGATTCCTCGAACTCTCCGCCAGCGCCAGTCTCCTCGCCGCCGCGGCGCCGCTTCACGGCGCTGCAGTACCGGCCCGCCCCGCTGCGGGGGCGCCCGGCGCGCTGGTGAACATGGCCGCAGACGCCGCGCCCATCTCCGTGGCAGAGACCATCGGCCGTATCGCGAAGGCGCAGCGCCTGATGCGCGAGCACGACATCGACGCGGTCGTGCTGGAGCCAGGATCGGCCATGATCTATTTCACAGGAGTGCGCTGGTATCGCTCCGAACGGTACGTGGGCGTGGTCATTCCCCGTGAGGGAGACATCGCTTTCGTCACGCCCTATTTCGAGGAACCCTCCGTGCGCGAAAGCATGCGCTTCGGAGACGACGTACGGACCTGGCATGAGCACGAAAACCCCTTCGCGCTCGTCGCCGGAATCCTCGCGGACCGCGGTCTCCGCGAAGGCCGCGTAGGCATAGAGGAAACCGTGCGCTTCTTCATCGCCGACGGTATCGCTGCGGCCGCACCGCGCTTCGAGATCGTCTCTGCCAATGCGGTGACGCGCGGCTGCCGCATGTTCAAGTCGCCCGCGGAGCTCGCGCTCATGCAACTGGCGAACAGCATCACGCTAGAGGCTTATCGCCACACCTACAGACAGGTGGAGGGCGGCATGACCGGTGCCGACATCAAGGCGATCATGAACAGCGCCACCCAGGCGCTCGGCGGCGATCCGAAGTTCGCAAGCGTTCTGCTGAACGAGTCGAGCGCCTATCCGCACGGTTCGAAGGCACCGCAGGTGGTGGAGGAAGGCGGCGTGGTGCTGATGGACTGCGGCTGCGCCGTATACGACTACCGCTCGGACATCTCGCGCACCTGGGTGCACGGCGAGCCGAACGAACGGCAGCGCCGGGTATGGAAAACCGCGAAACGCGGGCAGGAAATCGCACTGGAAACCGCCCAGATCGGCACGCCGGCGGGACGCGTCGACGATGCGGTGCGGGCCTATTACGCGCGCGAGGGCTTCGGTCCCGACTACCAGACCCCGGGCCTTTCGCACCGCCTGGGCCACGGCATCGGAATCGACGTACACGAACCCATCAATTTCGTGCGCGGAGAGGACACGCCCCTCGCGCCGGGCATGTGCCTGTCGAACGAACCCGGCATCTACTGGTTCGGTGAATTCGGCGTGCGCCTGGAGGACTGCATGATGATCACCGAGGAAGGCCCGCGCATGTTCACGCCCTTCTCGCCGTCGATCGATGCGCCGTTCGGCTAGGTGCCGATGACGTAAAGCGGAATCAAGCGCGGAGGCAGACTCATCACATTGCGCCATTCGTGCTGAAACGCTCAGACAGAGGCGCGCGGCGAGGCATCGGGGCGCCGGAGTAGCCTACGCCAAGCCTGTGCGTCCGAGTGAGCGCAGCGAACGCCACGAGCCGCTTGTTGAGCGTCACCTCTCTACCTCCCACCAGACAGCCGTCGGTTCGTGAAGATGCAAGGTGAATACCCGGGTTCCAGCATCGAAAGCTGACTCAACCAGCGAGGCCGAGCGCATTACGCTCCCGAGGGAGGCTGTGACCTTCGGCTGGCCTTCCTTGGTCTGTACTCCACACCCGAACGGTAGGGGTACAAATGGAGCCTCCGCGAGCGGACCCATCGGCAGCAGTTCGAAGTGAAACGAAGCCGGGGCGGTTCGAAACTTCGTTTCGGAGCCAAAGGCTGAGCCGTCTTGTGCGACTTGCACACGCAACGACGCGAGCCCGTCCCGCTTCTGTACGAACTGGTCGAAACCTGGCCCAGCGCAGCCGACGAGCATCCAGCAAAAGCAAAGCGCGGCAGTTGATCGCATGCGTTTTGCTCCAGTGACGTTCAACGCCAAGGCTGTGCGGGCGCGGCGGCCGCAGGCCGGCGCGTCCGAGTGAGCGTAGCGAACGCCACGAGCCGCTTGTTAAGCGCCATTTTGAATCGCGTCCTCCGGTGATGGCCGCACATCCGAGAATCGGCCCTCGATCCTGTCGAAGAGTGCGCTGTCCTCGCTTACGACAGCCCACTCGGTAGATCGACACGCAAGCAACCGGACCCAGAACTCACCATCTAGCTCTCCACGAAAGTTCCCGCCGCACACTTGGTCGCAGCGCTCCGCCAGCTGCAACAACGCCGAGCCGCTCAGTTTCTGGCCCGTCTCATGGGCCTCGTAGAACGCGGGTGCCGAAACGCCAATGACCTCCTCAACATCGACGACGGTCCAGACTGATTCTGCTAGGTCGTTTTCAAGGAGCGCGAGGAGGTCAACTAGATCAAAGGATAGGATGTGTCCGCCGCCCGGCAGTGATTCCTTGTCCCAGATGGTGACGGCTCGCATGGCGCTTAACGCCAAGGCTGACTGGGACCTCGGCCCGCAGGGCCGTGGGGCCGGTCTAGCCGCTTGTTGGGAGGCGCCGCGATCACCTGTAGTTCCGACTAAGCGTGATCCGTTCTCCGACGACCGGGTCTACGAATTCGAGCAGGGCATCACCTTCGGATGACTGCGCGATGGTCCAGCTGCAGGAAGCCGTCTCATCTCGCACGCGGCGCCTCCAAGCACTGCGGCTGCCCGTCAGGCACAACGCTCCGTCGTCCACGAACCATCCGACGCGAGGCCCGAACGAATCGGAGGAAATCTGAGTGCCGCTGAACCCCGACTCGCTGCCCAGTACGTACGTTCTGGATGAACGAAGCAGCAGCTGGCCAGAGGTTTCGTAGCCCTTCGACGGATAGCTCTCCGACCACTCCCAATCGCCGACGAGCTCTTGCTCAACGGGAGAAGGTGAGACGCAACCGAAAAGCAGCAGGCTAGAGGCGAGCAGCGCCAGTCGCCGCGCCACCCAACGCTTAGCTTGTTCGGCGGCGCGGCGCGCCGTCCGAACGAAGCGCTTGTTAGGTGGCGCCGTCACGGACCTAGCCGGGTTCATCATCGAAGCTGCCTTCTGATCGTGCTTCGCAGCTTTCATAGAAAAGTAGCCCAGACTCCTCCCAACTCAGGAGCTGAGAACAGACCGTTTCGTAGTCACCGCTCGGCTCCACGTCAATTGCCACGAAGTGGGCGTCAGCTCTTTCGTAGTACGCGTCGAATTGATTCAGTGATTCGAGGAGCTCGGACTGGCGCTCGCTCGAGGTCTCTTCGGGAAAGCTGACGCGCAGCGTCCGATGCCCGGAAGGTTCCTCGACCCTTCTGATCTCGGGCGTCAGATTCGGCGAGGCTGCCACCGCCTCGACAACGTCGTGAAAATTCAGCCCATAAGCCATGAAGGGAACGTTGCGAAGTCGATAGAGCCCTCGCCCAAGATCCTCCGCCCAGAATGACTCGCCGCTACCTCGCCAATGGTTGGGGAGATCAACGTGCACTTTCGTCAGGTTCTCGTCTGACACTTCGTGCCACCTAACGCCAAGCCTGATCGGCGGTTGCGCCGCGCAGCGGTGCGACCGTCCGGCGCCCGAGGGGCGCGAAATCCAGGCGCTTGTTAGACGACGGCACGCCTAGACTCTCTCGGTGATCATGAGAATCGAGAATACGCAGCCGAAGACTGCTAATGCGGCCGTGACTACTGAGCGGAGGATGAAGTCGGTTCGCTTACCGAATCCGCTCGGCGCGAGCCCCGCACGAAACTCCGCCACTGCGACGAACGCAAATAGTGCACCGAAGAGCGCGAGCAAGATCTGGCCGGTGAAGACTCCCATAAGCACCATGCTGGGCCCAAAGGCAGCTCCTAGCCACGCAAACACGAGGGACTTCGCGGTCAGGAAGGATTGATGAGCATCGGCCATTCGAGTCGTCTAACGCTTAGCTTGTTCGGTGCCGCGAAGCGGCATCCGAACGAAGCGCTTGTTGTACGTCGAGATGGCTGCACGCACGACCGAGTCCGTCGTGCGGTTCCGGCCTTGGAAAACCTTCTGAGGAGGCGCGTTGCGGACTATTGCCAGAAATTCGCTCTCAGCACGGCGGCGAGAAAACGGAGCACGGCTGAGCGAAGGATTGCCCGCGTCGTGCGCGTCGAAGAAATCTTGGATCGGTCTAGTGGCCATGCCCTGCATCCGTGAGAGCGCCTTCGTGTTGGAGACTACACCTGGATCAGTCGTCTTTCCGACGTACAACGCTTAGCTTGTTCGGCTGCGCGCAGCGCAGTCCGAACGAAGCGCTTGTTGTACGTCGAGGTGGCTGCACGCACGACCGAGTCCGTCGTGCGGTTCCGGCCGTGGAAAACCTTCTGAGGAGGCGCGTTGCGGACTGCCGCCAGAGATGCGCTCTCAGCACGGCGGCGAGAAAACGGAGCATGGCTGAGCGAAGGATTGCCCGCGTCGTGCGCGTCGAAGAAATCTTGGATCGATCTGGTAGCCATGCCCTGCATCCGTGAGAGCGCCTTCGTGTCTGAGATTACACCTGGATCAGTCGTCTTTCCGACGTACAACGCTTAGCTTGTTCGGCTGCGCGCAGCGCAGTCCGAACGAAGCGCTTGTTGTACGTCGAGATGGCTGCCCGCATGACCGAGTCCGTCGTGCGGTTCCAGCCGTGGAAAATAATTTGAGGAGGCGCGTTGACCATTGCCCATCCCGTGAACACCGCGTGGAGCAGCAGCAGGGCGGACTGCCGCCAGAGATGCGCTCTCAGCACGGCGGCGAGAAAGCAGAATGCGGCTGAGCGAAGGATTGCCCGCGTCGTGCGCGTCGCAGAAATCTTGGATCGATCTGGTGGCCATGCCCTGCATCCGTGAGAGCGCCTTCTTGGTTGAGATTACACCTGGATCAGTCGTCTTTCCGACGTACAACGCATAGCCTGAGCGGCGGTTGCGGCGCGAAGCGCTGCGACCGTCCGGCGCCCGCTGGGCGCGCACTCTAGGCGCTTGTTAGGCGAATTGCTGGCTAACCGTGAGACGCTACTTCTCATGGGCGGCGCCTGCTTCGATCGTGGGTTCGACGACGAATCGAAGGGCGTGACGCTTGACATCGATTTCCACGTCGCTGAGCGCGACATGGCTGCGCCGTCGCCCGAGCATGCGCTGTGGAATCGAAACCTCGAAAGCGTACTTGCGCATCGACCGATCACCTTCAGCAATCCAAGCATCTCCGCAGACATCAATGCCGAGTCTCGTGTTCGTAGCTGTGTGTGGAAGGAAACCGTCGCACCAGAAGCCGCCGAACGAGGGGGCCGCATGCGTTCGGAACCAGCCTGACAGGACGAACTCAAGCATCAGCCAAAAGTCCCTATCTTCGAGGATCTGGTGGCGAGCGCTCACAAGTCGCCTAACGCCAAGCTTGTTCGGCGGCGCGCAGCGCCGTCCGAACGAAGCGCTTGTTACATTCCGGGGGCGACGCGACACGCATCGAAGAGCTCTTTGTGACGGCGGAACTCATCCACGCGGAAGCGCCAGTGCATTTCTCTTATAGGGTTGTCATTCTCGAACGCTAGGTGAAGGCGCAGCTCCGCGCTCTCCTCGAGTGAAGTCAGGACCGCTTCCGCGTCTTCAGCGAATGCTTCAAAGACGAACCCATTTTCGGATTGACCCTTCGAGCGAATCTCCACTCCGGCTATGCGTACCGTCTCTGGCTGCTTGCCCGCGTCAAACGCACCGCCGTCCAGGTAGAGCAGTGCGACAAGCTCACCCTTGAGCCCATCGATTGAAGGGTCCGCTGAACCGATATCTAGGACCGCCAAGCTGTGAGGGGAAGCAAGCGCTTCCCCCTCTTCGCCAGCAATCATACCCAGCAGAGAGCAGGGACCCGAGGCACCAACGAACTGCCATTGTCCTTCTGCAGCGCTCCCGACAGCGCTAGCCAAGAAAAGCGGGAGCAGAGAACTGAGTATGGCGTTGCGGCTCATCGAGGCATGTAACGCCAAGGCTGTGCGGGCGTGCAGGCCGCAGGCCGGCGCGTCCGAGTAAGCGCAGCGAACGCCACGAGCCGCTTGTTAGGGGGCTGCTGCTGCGCATAACGCGCGTGGGCACCTGTAGCCTCACTCAACGCACTCAATCCTCCCTGCCGTGTACTGCTACCGAGACCAATTACCCCACGCTAAGCGCGAGTCAGAGTCCATGCCGCGCAACTACCCAACCGCCGGCTAGTCGGCCTCCAGTGGCGGCACAACGAGAACCGCAATGAGGAACACCAAGTTGAGGGCGGGTGTCATTCCTCCGAGAAACCAGTAGAACGGATTGCGATTCTTTAGTCTCGCCATCCAAGCCACGAACAATGCGAATGCAACGTACGCGACGAAGAGAAAGGTCAGGTTTAAGTGCACGGGGTGCTGCCTCCTAACGCTTAGCTTGTTCGGTGCCGCGAAGCGGCGTCCGAACGAAGCGCTTGTTGTACGTCGAGATGGCTGCTCCCGCGACCGAGTCCGTCGTGCGGTTCCGGCCTTGGAAAACCTTCTGAGGAGGCGCGTTGCGGACTGCGGCTGAAGATGCGCGATCAGCACGGCGGCGAGAAAACAGAATGCGGCTGAGCGAAGGATTGCCCGCGTCGTGCGCGTCGAAGAAATCTTGGATCGATCTGGTGGCCATGCCCTGCATCCGTGAGAGCGCCTTCGTGTCTGAGATTACACCTGGATCAGTCGTCTTTCCGACGTACAACGCTTAGCTTGTTCGGCGCCGCGCAGCGGCGTCCGAACGAAGCGCTTGTTGTACGTCGAGGTGGCTGCCCCCACGACCGAGTCCGTCGTGCGGTTCCGGCTGTGGAAAACCTTCTGAGGAGGCGCGTTGCGGACTGCCGCCAGAGATGCGCTCTCAGCACGGCGGCGAGAAAACGGAGCACGGCTGAGCGAAGGATTGCCCACGTCGTGCGCGTCGAAAAAATCTTGGATCGATCTGGTGGCCATGCCCTGCATCCGTGAGAGCGCCTTCTTGGTTGAGATTACACCTGGATCAGTCGTCTTTCCGACGTACAACGCTTAGCTTGTTCGGCGGCGCGGCGCGCCGTCCGAACGAAGCGCTTGTTAGGTGGCGCCATCACGGACCTAGCCGGGTTCATCATCGAAGCTGCCTTCTGATCGTGCTTCGCAGCTTTCATAGAAAAGTAGCCCAGACTCCTCCCAACTCAGGAGCTGAGAACAGACCGTTTCGTAGTCACCGCTCGGCTCCACGTCAATTGCCACGAAGTGGGCGTCAGCTCTTTCGTAGTACGCGTCGAATTGATTCAGTGATTCGAGGAGCTCGGACTGGCGCTCGCTCGAGGTCTCTTCGGGAAAGCTGACGCGCAGCGTCCGATGCCCGGAAGGTTCCTCGACCCTTCTGATCTCGGGCGTCAGATTCGGCGAGGCTGCCACCGCCTCGACAACGTCGTGAAAATTCAGCCCATAAGCCATGAAGGGAACGTTGCGAAGTCGATAGAGCCCTCGCCCAAGATCCTCCGCCCAGAATGACTCGCCGCTACCTCGCCAATGGTTGGGGAGATCAACGTGCACTTTCGTCAGGTTCTCGTCTGACACTTCGTGCCACCTAACGCTTAGCTTGTTCGGCTGCGCGCAGCGCAGTCCGAACGAAGCGCTTGTTGTACGTCGAGATGGCTGCACGCACGACCGAGTCCGTCGTGCGGTTCCAGCCATGGAAGAGGCTCTGAAAGGGCGCGTTGCGGACCGCGGCTGAAGATGCGCTTTCAGCACGGCGGCGAGAAAACGGAGCACGGCTGAGCGAAGGATTGCCCGCGTCGTGCGCGTCGAAGAAATCTTGGATCAATCTGGTGGCCATGCCCTGCATCCGTGAGAGCGCCTTCGTATCTGAGATTACACCTGGATCAGTCGTCTTTCCGACGTACAACGCTTAGCTTGTTCGGTGCCGCGAAGCGGCGTCCGAACGAAGCGCTTGTTGTACGTCGAGGTGGCTGCACGCACGACCGAGTCCGTCGTGCGGTTCCGGCCTTGGAAAACCCTCTGAAGAGGCGCGTTGCGGACTGCTGCTGAAGATGCGCGTTCAGCACGGCGGCGAGAAAACAGAATGCGGCTGAGCGAAGGATTGCCCGCGTTGTGCGCGTCGAAGAAATCTTGGATCGATCTGGTAGCCATGCCCTGCATCCGTGAGAGCGCCTTCGTGGTTGAGATTACACCTGGATCAGTCGTCTTTCCGACGTACAACGCAAAGGCTGTTCGGTGGGGCGAAGCGCCATCCGAACAAGCCGCTTGTTGTGCGCCGTTCGTGCCATGCCGTAGCCCCTAGACTCTACCCAGCTCGCGCCGAAGTCTTCTGAGTAGCGACGCTCGGCCGGCATTCGAATCTCGCCGTTCGATCCTCTCGATCTCACGCTCAAGCGCGTGTCGGCGATGGACGCGAGCAATCTGTCGGGAGTCTCTAGCGGCACGCCGCTCGGCTTGTAGCTGCTGGCGAAGAGCATCCCAGGCCTTGCCGTCCCGACGCGGAGGGATAGGAATCTTATGGCCGAGATAGGCGCAGTCTTTCCCACACGTGCCACAACGAACGGGGCCTTCGGCAAAGGGGTTGCGCTTCGTCGCGTACCTGCAGTCGAAGCACACGAATTTGTGGCTACTCATGGCGCACAACGCTTAGCTTGTTCGGTGCCGCGAAGCGGCGTCCGAACGAAGCGCTTGTTGTACGTCGAGATGGCTGCTCCCACGACCGAGTCCGTCGTGCGGTTCCGGCCGTGGAAAACCTTCTGAGGAGGCGCGTTGCGGACTGCTGCCGGAGATGCGCGTTCAGTACGGCGGCGAGAAAACGGTGCACGGCTGAGCGAAGGATGGCCCACGTCGTGCGCGTCGCTGAAATCTTGGATCGGTCTGGTGGCCATGCCCTGCATCCGTGAGAGCGCCTTCGTGTCTGAGATTACACCTGGATCAGTCGTCTTTCCGACGTACAACGCTTAGCTTGTTCGGTGCCGCGCAGCGGCGTCCGAACGAAGCGCTTGTTGTACGTCGAGGTGGCTGCACGCCCGACCGAGTCCGTCGTGCGGTTCCAGCCATGGAAGACGCTCTGAAAGGGCGCGTTGCGGACTGCCGCTGAAGATGCGCTCTCAGCACGGCGGCGAGAAAACGGAGCACGGCTGAGCGAAGGATTGCCCGCGTCGTGCGCGTCGAAGAAATCTTGGATCGATCTGGTGGCCATGCCCTGCATCCGTGAGAGCGCCTTCGTGGTTGAGATTACACCTGGATCAGTCGTCTTTCCGACGTACAACGCCAAGGCTGTGCGGGCGTGCCGGCCGCAGGCCGGTGCGTCCGAGTGAGTGCAGCGAACGGCACGAGCCGCTTGTTAGGTGTCACCGCAAACCGCCCAATCGCCTGTTACCTGAAGACATAGCATGCGTGCGTTCGGCGCGACGTGATCCCAGATGAAGCCGATGGGCTCCTGGAACACCTTGCGAACCGGAGGGCTCACGGCGCCATCCGCGCGCACCGCACGAATCTCTATCGTCGCGTCTAGGAGACCAGGATGCTCGTCGCGGGTTGCCAGTGAGATCGCGATCTCACCGTCGCTCGACTCCCATGGGGCGAGTGGATGCTCTGGAACGCGGCCTTCGGGGTAGTCCCCATCCACCAGGGTCACGAGATAGCCAATGTCTGTCTGGGGGTCGACCTGAAGCACGAGGTCGATGGGGCATCCGTCAGGATTCCCCCGCTCTATCGAGACACTAGTCAGTACCGGGGACGGAACGTCCGGCGCAAAGTGCAGAGGCCCTTCCGTCTCGAACTTCGTGCCTGGGAACCCGTCACAGAGAATCCAGAAGCTGAATGCACCCGAATGCATCGGGAGGATTCCAAGAGCTAGTAGGGCTAGACCAAGGGCGATACGCACGAGTGACACCTAACGCCAAGCCTGTGCGCGCGCGGCGCCCGCAGGGCGCCGTGTCCGAGCGAGCGCAGCGAGCGGCACGAGGCGCTTGTTAGACGCCGAGCTAGAACAGCGCATCCTGATCGCCGATGAGATGGACCACGTTCAGCACCTCCAACACCTCGTAGGTAGCAGAAACAACCTCTCCGAAGTGTCCGTAGTAGAACACCTCCCGGAGCCTGACTCGCAGCCCGTCCCCTGGCTGGAGTGCGATCTGCTGAGCGTGAAACTGTGCAAGCCAGTTCTCGTCCAGGATGCGGGCTTCGATCACGTGAGTCTGGTAGCGAAAGGACCACTTTGATCGGCCGATATAGTCCGGTTTCTTGACGAGCAGCGTTTGCTCCGACGCGGACTCCTTTACGTCACTTGTCAGCAGCTCTCGAATCGCATCTTCGCTTACTGCCAAGTTGCCCCGTATGGCTGCGTTCCCCGCGGCGCTCAGATAGTCCGCACGGTCCCCTTCCTCAAGGTGGCGGGTTGCGTCGCCGATGTCCTTGAGGACGGAGACTAGGCGGTCTCTCCTGATGGGTTGGTATGCAGGAACTCGCAGGACCTCCGTTTCGCGCGCGGCTTCAAGAAGCTCGCCCTCGAGCGACTCAAGCTGAGCGGGCGACTCAAGCTCTTCGTGCTCTTCTGCCCACCTGAGGAACGCGTACTTCGCCTTTAGCAGAAAGTGGCCGATGATCTTCCGCACTTCGAAGCTCTCTAGCGCCTCATCCGGAATGTCTTTGACGACGTTGCGAAAGAACGCTCTCAGCGACCCGCGAGCGACATCCTCTAGGTACAGCTCGGACTGAAGCTCCACGCCAAATTGAGACAGAAGGTCGCGATCGAGGGTCTGCATTGCCTCGATCAGACCGGTCATTGCAGTGAATACGCGCGCCGGATCACCAGAATCGGCCCGAAACTCGATTCTGATCTCGAACTGCTCTGAGTCTTCCATCACGTCGGTCATGGTGGGTGTCTAACGCTTAGCTTGTTCGGCTGCGCGCAGCGCAGTCCGAACGAAGCGCTTGTTGTACGTCGAGATGGCTGCCCGCATGACCGAGTCCGTCGTGCGGTTCCAGCCGTGGAAAATAATTTGAGGAGGCGCGTTGCGGACTGCCGCCAGAGATGCGCTCTCAGCACGGCGGCGAGAAAGCAGAATGCGGCTGAGCGAAGGATTGCCCGCGTCGTGCGCGTCGCAGAAATCTTGGATCGATCTGGTGGCCATGCCCTGCATCCGTGAGAGCGCCTTCGTGGTTGAGATTACACCTGGATCAGTCGTCTTTCCGACGTACAACGCCAAGGCTGTGCGGGCGTGCCGGCCGCAGGCCGGCGCGTCCGAGGGAGCGAAGCGACCGGCACCAGCCGCTTGTTAGGCGTCGCGCCCTTCGGTCTGTGCGATGAGGTCGCGTACCTGCTCGAGGATCGCGTGTGGAACCTCGACGAAGGTCTGCCCATTTTCCTCGTATGCGGATTCATCTTCGGCGACGGCCTCCTCTTCCGTGAGGTGCTCGTAGTGGTCGATGAGGGCGGAGACGCGCTTCTCGTCCCATCCCTTGGGGAATCGCTTGGTCATGATGGACGCCTCCGGCTACGCCGGCGGTAGGCTGCAAGTGGCTTGCCGGTCAGCTCGAACGCCGTCACGACGAAGGCGCTGCCGGGGGTGTTATCTGGCACATAGACTACCCGCAGGAAGCGACCGCCAGAAGTCCGCCCCAGCGCTACCCTTGATCCGTCCCGACCCCGTCGGTCCTCGCCTGGTCTAGCGAGCACCTCCTCGACCTCATCCTCCAACACGTCATGCCGGTAGATGTGCGGCTGATCCGTCTCCGGGTCAATGTAGAAACGAAGACGCATGTTGTGACGTGACGCCTAACGCAAAGGCTGTTCGGTGGGGCGAAGCGCCATCCGAACAAGCCGCTTGTTGTGCGCCGTTCGTGCCATGCCGTAGCCCCTAGACTCTACCCAGCTCGCGCCGAAGTCTTCTGAGTAGCGACGCTCGGCCGGCATTCGAATCTCGCCGTTCGATCCTCTCGATCTCACGCTCAAGCGCGTGTCGGCGATGGACGCGAGCAATCTGTCGGGAGTCTCTAGCGGCACGCCGCTCGGCTTGTAGCTGCTGGCGAAGAGCATCCCAGGCCTTCCCGTCCCGACGCGGAGGGATAGGAATCTTATGGCCGAGATAGGCGCAGTCTTTCCCACACGTGCCACAACGAACGGGGCCTTCGGCAAAGGGGTTGCGCTTCGTCGCGTACCTGCAGTCGAAGCACACGAATTTGTGGCTACTCATGGCGCACAACGCTTAGCTTGTTCGGCGCCGCGCAGCGGCGTCCGAACGAAGCGCTTGTTGTACGTCGAGATGGCTGCACGCACGACCGAGTCCGTCGTGCGGTTCCGGCCTTGGAAAACTTTCTGAGGAGGCGCGTTGCGGACTGCCGCCAGAGATACGCTCTCAGCACGGCGGCGAGAAAACGGAGCATGGCTGAGCGAAGGATTGCCCGCGTCGTGCGCGTCGAAGAAATCTTGGATCGATCTGGTGGCCATGCCCTGCATCCGTGAGAGCGCCTTCGTGTCTGAGATTACACCTGGATCAGTCGTCTTTCCGACGTACAACGCAAAGGCTGATCGGGTGCAGCGCCCGAAGGGCGATGTGTCCGATCCAGCCGCTTGTTGTGCGCCTGCGGCATGGGTCTAGCTGCAAGACCAGGCAGGAAACGGATCGACGTCCAACTCTGCACCAAGCACCTTCCCCCAGTCTGACCCGCTATGGGCAACCATGAACGCCAAGTACCGATCTTCAGAACCCAGGACCGGCACGCGATAACAAGGCTCATTGTCGTAGCCTACGTAGCATTCGCTTGGTCCAAGCATCTCTTCAATCAGAGCTGGCTCGGTGCCGCGAAACCTTTGGGTCCTTGCGAGCGATTCAAGCATTGCCAAGCGTGCGTCTGGCACTTCCTTCCAAGTAGTTGAATCAAAGGGTTGGCCAACGACGTGAAACACAAGATCGGGCTCGCAAATTCGAATGTCTGCCACCCTCTCTGGACGTATCAGGAGCTTCGCTGCCGCTATCGCGAGAACGAGAGCAACGAAGCCACCCATTGCGACGCGCCTAGAGAGGCGCACAACGCCAAGGCTGTTCGGTAGCGCGAAGCGGTATCCGAACCAGCCGCTTGTTAGGCCGCACCGACACGCCCCATCGTCCAGCCGGCGAACACGGCGTGGAGCATGACGAGCAGCAATCCATAAACGAACAGCGCTTCATGTGCTTCAGACGCATGCATGGCCGTGGCTATCAGCCAAAGCCAGCAGGCACTCAAAAGGCCCAAAGCCGAGAGCGAGCGAGCAATCGCAAACCGCTCCTCATTCCAAACCATCGAGATCAGCACAGAACCGACAAGAACATACATAACTACGTAGTCCCATTCGTAGGCGAACGCGGGGCCAGCGTCACTCAGGGATTCGGGGTAGCGCGGATGAGGCAAGCTCGCCGAGTACGCGACCCAAACGAGTCCGACCGACCAAGCAGCGAGTAGTACTCTGCGCCACGCTGCCATGCGACCTAACGCAAAGGCTGTGCGGGCGTGCCGGCCGCAGGCCGGCGCGTCCGAGGGCGCGAAGCGACCGTCACGAGCCGCTTGTTAGGGGTCACGGCTACGCCCTCCTATTCCAGACAACGGCGCCATCATCTCCGACGCCGATGTAGAAGACCTGGCCCGGCTCGATCAACTGCGGTGGCCCATACGCAGTGTCGCACCCCTCGAACTCGAGCGTGATCCGGTACTCGTCTGCCTCGAACGAAGGAACGATGAGACCAGGCGCGTAGCTCGGGTCAAGCTCATCGAGAGCCAACTGCGGACCAGAGAATGTGACATCGTGGGTGGAGCTGAACAGGCTCACACGTGTGAGGGTGCACTCCTCCTCGCTGAAAACGCGTACTGCGAATGTGCTGCCACCGAGCACATGGCTCGGCGAAGCGGCCGTGAACCAGATCGTCAGAACCGCTGCTAGGGCAGCAACTCCGATGTACTGCAGCGCCGGTCGCATGACACCTAACGCCAAGGCTGTGCGGGCGCGACGGGCGAAGGCCGGTGCGTCCGAGTGAGCGAAGCGAACGCCACGAGCCGCTTGTTAGGCCGCACCTCTGCGCCCCATTGCCCATCCCGTGAACACCGCGTGGAGCAGCAGCAGGGCAGCGCCCCAAACTAGCGAGCTCGAATGTGCAGCAGACGCATGCATGCTGGTTAAGAGCAACCACGCGCAGGTCAACGTAAGAGCCCCAAGAGCCAACAGCGACCGCGCAATCATGAATCGTCCCTCACTCCAGACTGCTGACACCGCGGCCATAGCCGTGAACAGGTAAACGACCGGGTACTCCCAAAGGTAATCGTGCGTAGCCTCTACGCCGTTCTCAATCAATGGCAAGCGCGGATGAGGGAGACTTGCGGTATACCCAATCCACGCAAGGCCAAACGCCCAAGCAAGGATCAGTGCGGTGCGCCAACCTCTCATGCGGTCTAACGCTTAGCTTGTTCGGCGCCGCGCAGCGGCGTCCGAACGAAGCGCTTGTTGTACGTCGAGATGGCTGCGCGCACGACCGAGTCCGTCGTGCAGTTCCGGCCGTTGAAAACCTTCGGAGGAGGCGCGTTGCGGACTGCCGCCAGAGATGCGCTCTCAGCACGGCGGCGAGAAAACGGAGCACGGCTGAGCGAAGGATTGCCCGCGTCGTGCGCGTCGAAGAAATCTTGGATCGATCTGGTGGCCATGCCCTGCATCCGTGAGAGCGCCTTCATGGTTGAGACTACACCTGGATCAGTCGTCTTTCCGACGTACAACGCCAAGCCTGTGCGGGCGCGCCGCCCGCAGGGCAGCGTGTCCGAGGGAGCGCAGCGACCGGCACGAGGCGCTTGTTGTACGCAGGCCCGGGCACCGAGGCGACGCTCATTCCTGCGATGTGCGGGAGAAAGGGATGCGTCCAGAGACGACCATAAACAGCCCGAGCACGTAGAGGACGGCGATGCCAACGCTTCCGAAGCCGAGTTCAAGGTCTCGGATCACTGCTTCCAGCGAGCCACTCTGAAGCGCGCCCCACACGATGAGCGCGAGCACTGCGGTCGGCGGAAGAAGTGCGATTGCGATGATGGCCCTGCCTGGGCCTCGAACCGTGCCTTCTTGGTTCATGGGATTCCTCCTGAATCCGTCGAGCAGAGACTCTCCGCTAGATGCTGTTGTGGCAAGCCGACGTACAACGCCTAGCTTGTTCGGTGCCGCGCAGCGGCGTCCGAACGAAGCGCTTGTTGTACGTCGAGGTGGCTGCACGCACGACCGAGTCCGTCGTGCGGTTCCGGCCTTGGAAAACCTTCTGAGGAGGCGCGTTGCGGACTGTTGCCAGAAATTCGCGCTCAGCACGGCAGCGAGAAAACGGAGCACGGCTGAGCGAAGGATTGCCCGCGTCGTGCGCGTCGAAGAAATCTTGGATCGATCTGGTGGCCATGCCCTGCATCCGTGAGAGCGCCTTCGTGGTTGAGACTACACCTGGATCAGTCGTCTTTCCGACGTACAACAGCTTATTGAACGAACGTCGGTTAAGCCTGCAGGCGTAACGGCGTCTGTATATCTCGCTTTCATGCCAATCACCTTCCGTTCTCTGATCACCTCGGTCAATGGCGGATGTCTTACACGCCACGGATTGCGTAGCGCCGCGCCGGGTGACAAAAGTCAGAACCAGGCAGCCTTCCCCGGTTCCGGCTAGGCTCCATGCCTTGCCTCAGCCCAGGATCTCGCAATGGACTACGTTTTCTTCGGCAACACCGGCCTTCAGGTTTCGCGCATCTGCCTGGGCTGTATGAGCTATGGGGAACCGGACCGGGGCCCGCACCCCTGGACGCTTCCGGAAGCGGAAAGCCGCCCGCTCATTCGTGCGGCGATCGAAGCCGGGGTCAACTTCTTCGACACCGCCAACATGTACTCAGCGGGTTCGTCCGAGGAGATCGTCGGGCGCGCACTGAAGGACTTTGCCCGGCGCGACGAGATCGTGGTGGCCACGAAGACCTTCATGCCGTGGCGCGGCGCGCCCAACACGCTGGGCCTTTCGCGCAAGGCGATCATCCAGTCGGTGGAAGACAGCCTGCGGCGTCTCGGCATGGACTACATCGATCTGCTGCAGATTCACCGCTACGACCTGAACACGCCGATCGAGGTGACTCTGGAAGCCCTCGATCACCTGGTGCGCTCGGGCAAGGTGCTGCACATCGGCGCATCCACCATGCCTGCCTGGCGCTTCATGCATGCCCTGCACGTATCGGAAACGAACGGCTGGGCGAAGTTCGTCTCCATGCAGAACCATTACAACCTCATCTACCGCGAGGAAGAGCGCGAAATGATGCCGCTGTGCATCGATCAGGGCGTCGCGACCATGCCATGGAGCCCGCTCGCGCGGGGCAAGCTCACCCGCGACTGGGACGAGGAAACGGAACGCTCCAGATCCGACGTCTACGGCAGCACGCTTTACGAGGCGAACGCGGACCGCGCAGTTGTTGAAGCCGTAGCGTCCATCGCGGCAGCGCGAGAATTGCCCCGTGCGCAGGTCGCTCTCGCGTGGTTGCTTTCGAAGCCCGGGGTCACGACACCGATCGTCGGCGTCGGCAAGCCTCACCACCTGAGCGATGCAATCGCTGCCCTTGCCGTCGAACTGAGCACGGAGGAAATCGAACAATTGGAGGCACCGTACGTTCCGCACGCGGCAATGGCCGGGCAGGCATATCGAATCCCGAACAAGCTCACCCTGCTCGACTGAACCCGAACGCATGGGGCCAACGCCCCGCGCTGGCTTGTCCGCGCCGGGGCGGACGGCGCGCGCAGGCGTCTCGTCCGCGCCGGTAACCGGCCGTCATCCCGCCTTGACGACGCTCCCGGACGCAACGAGCGCCTCGGCTTCCTCGGCGGAGTAGCCGAGGGAAGCGAGGATCGCTTCGGAGTGCTCCCCGAGCTGCGGGGCGGGTGCGCGAATCTCCGCAGGTGTGTTTTCGAAGCGCGCGGCAGGGCGCGCCTGACGCACCTCTCCGAAGCCGTCGTGGGTTCTGCGCTCTACGGTTTCGTTCACCACGATCTGCTCATGGGCAAGCAATTCCATCCGCGAGAGCAAGGGCGCACTCGGCACGTCTTCCGCGTCGAGGCGCGCCAGGATCGCCTCCGATTCCCACTTGGCGATCTCCTCGCCGGTGAGCTGCTTGCGTACCTCTGCGTTGCGTATGCGGCCATAGGAGGTCGCGAAACGCTCGTCCTCGAGCAGATCGAGGCGATCCAGGGCGCGACACATGCCCGCCCACTCCTTGTCCGACACCGCACCCGCCGTGATGTAGCCGTCCTGGGTGGCGTAGATCAGGTCCTGCGTGCCCTGCTCACGGCGCACGTCGAACTCCTTGTCGCCATAGGTCAGGCCGCCCATGCCCTCGGGCCAGAAGAAGGCGATGAGCGCGTCGAGCATCGACAGCCGCAGGTGCTGCCCCTCCCCGGTCTTCAGCCGGTGGAAGAGCGCAGCCGTGATGGCCTGCGCCGCCGTCAATGAGGTCACCTTGTCGGCGATGATGATGCGGAACATGCCCGGCCGGCCGGTTTCGCGGTTCATCTGAATGTCGGTCGCGCCCGAGAGGGCCTGAATCACGGGGTCGTACACGCGCTTGTGTGCGTAGGGGCCCTGCTCGCCGAAGCCGCTGATCGATACGTAGACGATGGAAGGATTCGCCGCGCGCACAGCGCCTTCGCCGAAGCCCATGCGCTCCATGGCGCCGGGGCGGAAGTTCTGTACGAGCACATCGGCCCAGCGCACGAGCTTCCAGAGCACCTCCTTGCCCGCGTCCGACTTGAGGTCCAGCGCGATGGAGCGTTTGCCCCGATTGCACGAGTAATACACGGCCGGCACGCCGTTGTGGCCGGTGCCCATGAAGCGCATCTGCTCGCCCCGCGGCGGTTCCACCTTCACCACTTCAGCGCCCTGATCGGCGAGCATCATCGTCGCCACCGGACCCGACACCATGGACGTCAGATCCAGCACCTTCACACCATCCAGCGGACCCATCTCAGCTCTCCTTTCCCGCGTTGATGTGCTGCGCACGCCGATAGGCGTCGCGCTTCGCGATTTCTCCGCGCCACGCGCGTGCGGCCTCCGGGACCGCGGCCTCGTAGGCGTGGGCCCAGTCGAGGCACGTCACCATGATGAGATCGGCGAGGCCGAAGCCGTCACCCACCAGCCATCGCCGAGACGCCAGCGCGCGCCCGACCACCGCGAGCATGCGCTCCGCATAGGCTCGCGAGGCCTCGACCACCGCGGGCGACGCGCCGTAGATGGGGCCGAGATCGCCGTGCCGGCGCATCACGTACAGCGCTGTTTCATCCAGCTCACCAAAGGCGAAGGTGATCCATTCGTCTTCCCGCGCTCGCTCCCGCGCCGATGCCGGCCGCCAAAAGGCGTCGTTCGGGTGGGCGTCTACCAGATAGCGGGCAATCGCGATGCTCTCGGTGAGGCAGAAATCGCCCTCCACCATGAGCGGCACCTTCTGTTTCGGCGTGAGCGCCGTGTATTCAGGGGTCTGTGTTTCACCCGTGCGTGGCCCGATGGGATGGAACACGTAATCGAGGCCGAGCTCCTCGGCCGTCCAGATCGCGCGCAACGTGCGCGGCGTGCCGGCGCCCCAAAATTCAAGGTCCGCTTCGCTGACGACAGGCATTCAGGGCCTCACAATTGGCGCGCGCACGGCGCCTGCACAGGAAGGGTGAGCGGACCCCAGAGCGGCAGCGGTGATGCCTGTCGCCGAGGGCGCTGCATTTGAAAACGCCGCCCCGACGCTGGGGAGGCGCCGGGCACAGATGATGGTCGTGAGCATTTCCCCTCCCAAGGATCTGCTCGCTCATGCCCCGAGCATGCCCACTCGCGCCCGCCACGGAAAGCGCTTCACGCGGGCGCCGCGCCCGGCGAGAATCAGACGGGGGAAGAGGGAGACAATCATGGCGCTCGAACTCTGGACATCACCCACGCCGAACGGCTGGAAGGTCTCGATCATGATCGAGGAGCTCCGCGAGGCCGGCATCGATCTGGGGGAGGTGCACGTCCGCACGATCGATCTGATGAAGGGCGAGCAATTCGCCGACGACTTCGCCGCGCGCAATCCCAACCAGAAGATTCCGGTACTTCGTGACGGCGACCGGGACATCTTCGAGAGCTGCGCGATCCTTCAGTATCTCGCCGAAAAGCACCCGACCACGCTGCTGCCGCTGGACGAGGCGCGGTGGACCGTACTGCCCTGGGTCTACTGGCAGGCCGCCAACGTCGGCCCGGCCTTCGGCAACAAACTGAGCTACACGCGGTATCTCGATCAGCTCGAAGACATTGAAAAACGCCATCCCCTTGAACGCTTCGGCAACGAGGCGCTGCGCCTTGTGCGCGTGCTCGACGGGCAATTGGGCGACGCGCCGTGGGTGTGCGGCGAGCACTTCACCATTGCCGACATAGCGCTCTACCCGTGGCTGCGCGGCTACAAATGGTCGAAGGTGGACATCACCACGCGGCCGCGCGTGCTGGAGTGGGTGCACCGCGTCCGTGCTCGGCCCGCGGTGGCGCGGGGCCTCGCATACGGCGTACCGGAAGACGAGATCGACAGCTGGTCGAAGGCGCGCCGCGCGAGCTACGCAAAGCGCGGCGCTTCAATTGCTGACAATGCCTCCATCGCAGGGCGCGACGCTTCGCAGGACTGAAACGAGGGAATCCAGATGGCCGACGATCAGAGCCAGACGCGGCGCAGCCGCCACCTGCTGCACCCGGAACTGCACGAAGCCATGGATGCGCGTCCGCAATTGCAGATCACGGCGGAAGCAGTGCCCGCCATCCGCGCCGTCATGGAGTTCGAGACGATCGAGGATCCCCGCGCGCGCGGCGTGGAACGCCGGGAGATCGAACTCGAACGGCCAGATGGTGAAGGCGCCGTACGCTGCCTTATGTACACGCCGCAGGCGCGCGCGAAGCGTATACCGGCCTACCTGCACATCCACGGCGGCGGCTACCTCATCGGCGCGCCAGAGATGAGCGATCCGATGAACGTCCTCGTCGCCTCGAAGCTGGGATGCATCGTACTCTCGGTGGACTACCGCCTCGCGCCCGAACACCCTGCGCCTGCCGGCATCGACGACTGCTTTCTCGGCCTCGCCTGGCTGCACGAGGAAGCCGAGGATCTCGGCATCGACGCTGCCCGCATCGCCATTGGCGGAGAAAGCGCAGGCGGCGGCATGGCAGCCTCCCTCGCCCTGAAGGCCCGGGACGATGGCCGCTTTCCCATCTGCCATCAGCAGCTCACCTATCCGATGATAGACGACCGCACCGGACGCCCCGGGCAACCGCTGGACGCGATGGTTGGCGAATACGTCTGGACGCCGGAGATGAACGTCGCAGGTTGGGACATGTATCTCGCCGGCGCCGAACCGGCCGCACCCACGGTTGCTGCGCGCGCGGATTCGCTCGCGGGCCTGCCGCCGACCTGGATCATGACCGGCACGCTCGATCTCTTTCGCGACGAGAACATTGCCTATGCGAATCGATTGATGGCCGCGCAGGTCCCAACGGACCTTTCTGTGTACGCCGGGGCCTGTCACGCCTTTCAGGCGGTGACAGAAAGCGAACTCGCACAGCGGTTCGTGGCGGAGCACTTGGCCGCCCTTGCCCGGGGCCTGTCTGCCTGAACCGCCCGAGGAGGGTCCCGCACGTGGAGATCACCACCGAACTGAACGATGGCGTTGCGCTCATCCGCATGGACGACGGCAAGATGAATGCGATGACGCCCGTCGCCCTCGACGGCGTCGCGAGCGCCCTCGCCGCGGCAACCGTGCAAGCCGACGCGATTGTCCTGGCGGGCCGCCCCGGCTCCTTCTGTGCCGGTTTCGATCGCGCCGTCATGACGGGCTCGGACGACGACGCCAAGGCCGTGCTCGGCCGCGGCGGCGCGCGTATCGCGCATGCCCTGCTCACCTGTTCCAAACCCGTGGTCGCCGCGAGCACCGGCCATGCCTTCACCGTCGGGGCGCTCTGGCTCATGGCCTGCGACCTGCGCTTCGGCGAACGCGGCGAGTTCAAGTACGCCATGACCGAAACGATCATGGGGGCCGTCCTCAGCGGCTGGCCCATGGCGCTGCTGGAAAGCCGCGTGCCTGCGCACCTGATGACGCCCATCGCCGTGCTGTCGCAGATGCGCGGGCCGGAAGATGCCGTCGACGCCGGCTACATCGATCAGGTTGTGGAAGCAGGCACCGCGGAGGCTGCCGCCGTGGCTGCCGCGATGGAATTGGCGAAGCTTCCGCAGGCCGCCTTTGCCGGCAACAAGCGATCCGTGCGCCGCGCGACGATCGAACGCATGGAAGCGGAACTCGCGCGGCTCTGACCCCCCGGGCCGCCAGCCTGCACGGTGGGCTGGAGGTCCCCACGCGGCAATCCACGAATCGCCGGCGCCCCCGGTTGGGCGAACCCGACGGGCTAACCCAACGGGGCGACAGCCGCGAATGGCGTGACCCTTGGCGGCCGTGCGCAGGCGGCGAGCGCGTATTCGTACAGCCATGCCCCCAGAACTCGCCCCCCCATGCCCAAGTCATCGGCCGAGCGCGGCGGGCAACGCGCGGCGGGCGACGCGTGGCGGGCGACGCGTGGCGCGATCGGCCGCGCGATCGAATGGAGCTGTCCGATCGATCGGCGCATGGGCGCACCCGCCGGCTGGTGCGCCTCCAATCGCCTGCACCGTCAGCGCGAGCAACGCAAGAACAGCCGTCCGCGCGCCTTTCGAAACATGCGTACGGGCCTAGGTGAGAGCCGTTCTCGACAAACAGCGTGGAAATTACCTGTAGATGACCGCCTGTCGCTTCATGGCGCGTTTCGCGAGTGGCAAGCAGGAACGTCGATGCTAGGGTCAGCGCGTCTTTGAAGCTAGCCAAGGATAAGTCCTAGACATGGTCACGTTGCGCGTAAACGGGCAGACCCACGAATTGGACGTGGATCCTCAGATGCCTCTGCTTTGGGCGATCCGCGAGAATCTCAAACTCACGGGTACCAAGTTCGGCTGCGGCGTCGCCCAATGCGGCGCGTGCACCGTGCACCTCGACGGGAATCCGATCCGTTCGTGCGTGACGCCCGTGGCGGCGGCAGCGGGGCGGAATGTCACCACGATCGAAGGCATCGGCAGCGACAACGGCCTCCACCCCGTTCAGGAAGCCTGGATCGCGGAGCAGGTTCCACAGTGCGGCTACTGCCAGTCCGGTCAGGTCATGGCCGCTGTCGCCCTGCTCGCCTCGAACGCTGTCCCTGACGACGACGCCATCGACGCGGCCATGAAGGGCAACATCTGCCGCTGCGGCATGTACGGCCGTATTCGTAGCGCCATCAAGCGGGCCGCGAACCCCCAGCTCGCCGAGGCCGTCGAGACCTTCGATCCGGCCGCTGCCACCGAGGAGATGCGTCATGGGTAAGTGGACTCGTCGCGCCTTCATCAGCGCGGGCGTTGTCGCCGGTGGTGCGTTGCTCGTAGGCGTCTCCATCCGCCCCGGCAAGCGCCATCAGGGCATGGCCGGTCTGGTCGCCGAAGATGGCGAAACCCTGGTCAACGCGTACGTGAAGATCGACGTCGACAATCACGTCACCGCCATCATTCCGCACAGCGAAATGGGCCAGGGCGCGCAGACCGCGCTCACCCAGATGCTCGCCGACGAGCTCGACGCCGAGTGGAGCAGCGTGTCCTTCATGGAAGCGCCCGCGGAGGACGACTACGCGAACTGGGCACTGGGCAAGGGCTACCTTGCTGGCGACGCCGACGTTCCCGAATCGCTGGTGCCGTCACTGGACGGTGCGTTCATGGCCATTGCCAGCGCCATGCACATGCAGATAACCGGTGGCTCCCTGAGCGTGCGAACGACCGGCGTGACCGGCATGCGCGTCGCCGGCGCCGCCGCGCGCGAGATGCTCGTTACCGCCGCTGCGGAAGCCTGGGGCGTACCCCCATCGGAGATCACCACCCGCAACTCGCACCTCATCCACGAGGCCAGCGGCCGCGACGCCACCTACGCGGAGTTTGCAGCTGCCGCCGGTGAAATGACGCCGCCCCGCTCACCGGCGCTGAAGACACCGGATCAGTTCCGGCTCATGGGCAAGAGCGTGGCCCGCCGCGACATTCCCTCCAAGGTCGACGGCACGGCCGCCTTCGGCATCGACGCCGACGTGCCGGGCATGAAGTACGCCGCGATCATCGGGGCACCGGTCTTCGGCGCGGAGGTCGCATCTGTCGATGCCGCCGCGGCCGAAGCCATGGCCGGCGTCGATCGGATCGTGACGCTCGACAACGCGGTTGCCGTCGTCGCCGATGGCTACTGGAGGGCATCGCAGGCCCTGAGCAAGGTGAAGGTCCAGTGGACCAGCACCCCGAACGACGGCCTCGACAGCGACGCGATCTTCGCCCAGTTCGACCGCGACCTCGATGCAGCGCGCGCGGGGGGGGAATCCACCGCAGACGTTGAGCAGGGCGACGTCGCCGGCGCCTTCTCGGGCGCCGATCAGATCGTTGAAGCGACCTATCGGGTGCCGTGGCTCGCGCACACCTGCATGGAGCCCATGAACGCCACGGCGCGCGTGGAGGACGGCACCTGCGAGATCTGGGTCGGCTCCCAGAATCCCCTCGGCTACCGCTACGAGATCGCCGCCGCGCTGGAGATGGAGGTCGAGAACGTCGTCCTCCACCAGCACTTCATGGGCGGCGGCTTCGGCCGACGCGCGACGCCGGACACGGCGATTCAGGCCGCGCGCATCGCGCGCGAGATCGGCGCCCCCGTGAAATTGATCTGGTCCCGCGAGGAAGACGTTCGCCACGACCTCTACCGCCCCGCGGTGATGTCGAAATTCCGTGCGGCCCTCGATCCGAACGGCGCTGTCACGGGCTGGGAGAACGTCTACCACGAGAAGCACGAGCCGGTAGAGGCACCGACGATCCCCTATGCGGTCGCCGCCCAGCACATCCACCACACGGCGAGCCCGACGCACGTCCCCTTCGGCGCCTGGCGCAGCGTGGATCACTCCCAGCACGGGTTCTTCACCGAGTCGTTCATCGACGAGGTCGCCGTCGCTGCCGGTCGTGATCCCTACGAGTACCGCCGGGAACTGCTTGCCGACGATCCGCGCCGCCTTGCGGTCCTCGACATGGCCGCCGAGAAGGCCGGCTGGGGCGAGAGGCTCGGTCCGAACCAGGGCCGCGGCATTGCCATCCAGTCGTCCTTCGGCTCGATCGTCGCCCAGGTCGTGGACGTCACAGTGACGGACGGCAAACTCTCCGTCGACCGTATCGTCTGCGTGGCGGACTGCGGCTTCGCCGTTTCGCCGAACGGTCTCACGGCGCAGATGGAGTCCGGCGCGAACTACGGCCTGACGGCTGCGCTCTACGGCAATATCGAAATCGAGCAGGGCGCCGTGAAGCAGTCGAACTTCCATGACTACGAAGCCGTCCGCATGGACGTCTCGCCGCGCGTGGAGACCTACATCCTGAACAGCGGCGAAGCCTGGGGCGGCGCTGGCGAACCGGGTACGCCCGGCATCGCACCGGCCCTCGCAAACGCCGTCTTCCAGGCAACGGGCCTGCGTATCCGGGAACTTCCGTTCAAGCTGCATGATCTGCGCAGCCCGGTGGAAACCGACGAGGTCGAGCTCACGGGCTGACCACACTGCGCAACACCGGCCGGGCGCCCGCCCGGCCGGTGGATCTTCCCTGTGACTCCCGCAACACCCACCACACCGCTAGCATGGGGCTCGCTTCGCTCGTCGGACCCTGCCCATGCTTCGCGCCGTTCTGCTGATCTGCCTCCTCCTCGGCCTCGCACCGATCACGCGCGCCGACGTCCTGATTCGTGACGTTACGGTCATCGATCCGATTGCTGGCAGGACGCCGCACCAGGACGTGCTCATTGCCGGGGATCGCATCGCGAGCGTTTCCGCTCACGACGCGGACAGGACGTTCGAAGAAGGCACAGACGTGCTCGACGGCGTGGGCCGCTACCTGATTCCGGGCCTGTGGGACGCGCACGTGCATCTCACCTTCTTCCCCGAGATCACGCCCGAGATCTTCGCCCGGGCGAGCCTGCGCTGGGGCATCACGTCCCTGCGCGACACGGGCATTCCGCTCGAGCGCATGGAAGAGGCGCGCGCGGTCGAAGCTGTGAGCCCGGCACCGAACCTCTACCTCGCCGGCCCGCTCATCGACGGCACGCCGCGCGTATACGACGGCGCCAATCGCTTCCGCCCCGCCATCGGCATCGAGACCGATGGCGTCGACGAAGCCGTCGCCATGGTGAATCGCGTCGCGAACGCGGGCGCCGATCTGATCAAGGCCTACGAGATGCTCACGCCGGAGCAGTTCATGGCCATCATCGAAGCCGCCCACGCGCGCGGCCTGCCCGTGACGGCGCATCCACCGCTTCAGCTCACCATGGAAGAAGTGATCGCCGCTGGCGTCGACGAGTTCCAGCACCTGCGCAATCTCGAGCTTGCCTGCTCACGCGAGCACGACGCCCTCTACGAAGCACGCGTACGGTCCTTCCGCGAACGGGACCCGGAAACCGATGGCGGCACCCTGCGCAGCACCATTCACACCGCCCAGCGTCTGCGCGCCTATGCCACCTTCGACGAGGCACGCTGCGCCGAGGTGATCGCCGCACTCGCGCAGGCCCGCGTATACCAGACGCCAACCCTCGCCCTTGCGACCTTCCGCACGCTCGCGCGCCATGAGGACGCGCTCTATCGCGACGGCTTCGACGTGATGGGGCCGGATGCGGCAGCGCGCTGGAAGCGCGACGCGCGGGCGCAAACGGGTATTCCGCCGTCGGAAACAGCGCTCGGCCTGCAGCAGTTCGGCGCCATGATCCTGCCGCGCCTCGCGGCCGCCGGCGTGCCCATCATCGCCGGCACAGACAGCCCGATCGGCTTCCTTACCCCGGGTTTCTCTCTCCATGAGGAGCTCGACATGCTCGTCACCGCTGGCCTGACCCCGCTCGAGGCGCTGGCCGCCGCGACCAGCACGCCGGCGGCGCTCATGGGCGTGGACGACGCCTTTGGTCGCATTGACGCCGACATGGTCGCGGACCTGCTCATCCTGAACGCCGATCCGCTCGACGAGATTCGCAACACCCGCGAGATCCATCGCGTGATCCGTGCCGGCATACCCTACGCCCCCGAGGCGTTCGACCCCTGATCTTCGGAGCGCGGCGCGAGGCGCGCGCTGAGCCACTCCACCGAGTGTGCAATGGCACGCGGGCCATAGTCGGGCTTGGGCTGGTCGAGCACGTTGAAGATGTGATCCGCGCCGTCGATGTAGATCACCGCGTCGTTGCGGCCGGGCGTTGCGGCAATCCAGTCGCGATCGAGGGCAGGCAGGTAGTCCGCCGTACCGCGAATCGCGAGCAGGCTGCCGGGATAGCGCTCCAGCCCGCGGCTCGCGTCCTTGCCGAGATAGGAGACGATGAACTCGCGCGTGAGCGTGAGCTTCTCCCAGGTTTCGTAGACGCCCTCACCTTCCGCCAGCGCCTGCTGTACGGCAGCCACCATCGCCGGGTCGCCGCCGGAAAAGTCCATGCGGCTGGCCGCAGACCAGAGCACGATCGTGTCGAACCAGTCCGGGTGTAGGCCCGCAAGGGTCATCGCGACGAAACCGCCGAGGCTGAAGCCGTTCGCGCCCATCGGAACGCCTGGCACCCGCTCGCGCAATAGCGCAAAGGCAGCTTCGGCTTCCGCGATGCGTTGCGCGTAGGTCGAGGAGACGACGAAGTCGTTCTGCGGGCCCTCGCCGGTGAAATCGAAGCGCAGGCTTGCAAGGCCAGCGTCAGCCAGCGACTCGGCAAGGTCCTTGTAGAGATCGCCGACCTCGTTCTTGTGGCCGTTCCAACCGTGGATGAGCAGCACGGCGCCCCGCGTGTCACCTGACGCCGGCGTCTCCAGGATGCCCGCGACACCCGGCGCGACGTCGAGGGCCTCGGCCGCACCGAAGGCGGACGACGCGCCGACGAGAAGTCCGAGGCAAAGCGTACGAAGTGCGCTGGGCGCACAGGGAGCGAGCGTGCAGACTCGCTCGCAGTCGAATGCAGAGAGAAACTTCAACATGGCAGACGCTTCCGTGTACGTGATCGCGAACTTCGATATCCACGACGCCGAAACCTATCGCACCTACGAGAAGGGCTTCTTCCCGATCCTGAAGAAGCACAAGGGCGAGTTCTTCACCTTCGACGACAACACGGTGACATTCGAAGGCAGCGACCCGCGCACGGGCCGCGTGGTGATGTTCCGCTTCCCGAGCGAAGAGGCCGCGCGCACCTGGTACCACGATCCGGAGTACCAGGCGCTGTCCGAGCACCGGCGCGCGGGCACGGAACTGAAGTTCCTGACCATGGTGCACGGCCTGCCGCCGCGCGGTTGAGCGCGCCCAGCGGGACGGCTCAGGAATGTTCGAGCTGCGCCGCCACGTACTGAGCGACGGCGCGCGCGCGAGCTTCGAGGCCCGCGTCGGTCGCGCTGCTCACCGGATGCTCGATGATCGCGAAGGGATAGTCAGCTCGGCCGAGGGCCCCGGCCATCGTTTCCGCCGCGTCGACGAATGCGGTGGTCATCACCCCCACAGCGGGCGTGCCTGCCTGCTCCGAGGCGATCGCGTCATGCAAACTGCACGACGAACAGCTGCCTCAGTCACCGAGTCCCGATACGACGAGATCCCAGTCCGCCGCCTCGGCAACGATCTCCGCCTCTGCGGGTGCGCTGTAGTTGCGCTTCGTGCGCCAGACCGTCGCGGCCACGCCATACTCGCCTTCGAGAATGCGCGCCAGGTGGCTGAAGAACCCCTTGGTGCCCTCCTTGCCGTTCGAGATGAAGCCGACCGTTGCCCCGTGCAGGGAGGTCGGCCGCGCCGGCATCTCGAACGCGCTCACTTCCGACTCGTGGGTGGGGTCGAGCACTTCAATGCTCATGCACTGCCCTCCTCTCCCGGCAGCACGCCGGGCTCACAATCAATACAGGCCCCGACCGCCGCCGTGACCGCACGGCTCTTGTTGCCGAGCCAGGGCGGAATCACCGCGCCGAAGCCTCCTGCAGGTCCACCCGCAGCGACGATCAGCACGTCTTCCGGTTTCTCGAACGCCGCGTACTCCGAATCGCCGCGATCCCGGACGACGGCGCCCTTGCCGACGTCGGCCCACTCTGCGCGCTTGATGCGCGCCCTCTCGAACACGTAGCGCTGCACGTCGCCCTTGCTCCAGCCTGCGCGGTCGAAGTGCGCGCGATGCTGCGCCGGCACGACGAGCAGGTAGTTACCGGGCCAGATGGAGTAGTGGCGCAGATTCGCTCGGATCTCGGCCGCATAGGTCTCGAGAATCTCTTCCGGCTCCGTCGTCCATTCGTTCATGAGCTGACGCGGCGCCATGGCTGCCATCACCGTGACGGCCGATGCCCCGGCATCAACACCGCGCTGCTGCGCGAGGGGCGTCCAGGGCGTGTTTTCCTCGTCCTCGGCGATGCAAAAGCTGATCTTGCCGGGATGGCCCAGGGTGGCGCGATCGGCCTCCCCTGGGCGCACATCGAGCAGATTGATCAGGCCGAGGCGGATTGCCCGACCGATGACATTGAGCGCGCGATCGTCCCCGCCGAGGGCGCTGAAACCCGAATTGGCGCCGACCTCCTTGCGCAGCGCCCCGTTGAGGATGACGAGCACGGCGCAGCCGCCGGTGCTCGCGGTCGCGCCATGCAGCAGGAACGATGGCTGGAGCATGGCGCACCAGGCGGTGACAACGGCGGGGAAGTGTTCCGGACGGCAGCCCGCCATGACCGCATTCACGGCAATCTTCTCTGCGCTGATCGGCCGTCCGCGGACGGGTTCTACGCCAACCAGCTGCTTGGGCGGCATGAGCACCCAGTCGAGACAGGCCTGCACGGCCTCGGCGGTGGGCGGCACCACGGGCAGACCGTCGGTCCAGCCGCGTTCGTGGAACACCTCCTGCGCCGCAGCGAAGTCGTCAACGGTGTGCAGGGTGGAAGCAAGGGCATTCACCAGCATTTCCTCCAGCAGGCACGGTCAGGCGAAGATCGCGTCGATGCGTGCAACCAGTTCAGCGTCGAGGGGGCCGTCCGCCTCCGCCTGCAAACACTCGCGTAGCTCTTCCCGGTTCTTCACGCCGAGCACCACGGTGTCGACACCTTCCATGGCGAGCGCATAGCGGTGGGCCAGGTACGCCGGCGTCACGCCGAGCTCGCGCGCGAGGACCCGATAGGGCGCCGCGCGCAGGAAATCGAGCCAGTCCTGAGACGCCTCGGGAATCGGGCGATCGAAGCCGTCGGTCAGCGCACCCGCCTGCACGGCACGGATCCCCATGACTCCGACGCCATTGTCCTGCGCCGCCGCGATGATCTCCCGCGGCTGCGCACTCGCTTCGTAGCGACGCATGGCACCGGGGGAGTCCATGCAGTTGCTCACCGCCTGCACAACTGCAGGCTTTGGGGAACCGGCAAGCACGGACAGGATCTGCTCGGGAAGACCGACCCCCGTGATACCCCAGGCGCCGATGCGCCCTTCCCGCCGAAGCGCTTCGAAGGTCGGTACGACCTGCTCCTGGAACAAGGAGATGCGCGTCGCGAAGCGATCCTGCACCGCTGCGTCATCGGCGTTCGGATAGCGGTAGTCGTCCGGAATGATGTTCGAATGCAGGAACAGCAGATCCACGCGTTCAAGCTGCAGCAGCCCGAGGCTGCGCTCCAGACGGCGGCGGATCGTGGCTTCGATGTCCGCTGCCGGCGGTGAGCCGAGCTGACATTTGGTGGTGACGCGAACGCCTTCGGGCAGCGCGCCGCGAAAGGCCTCCCCGAATACGGCCTCTGCCTCGCCGCGCCCGTAGAGCGGCGCCAGATCGATCAGGTCGATGCCCGCATCGATCGCGGCGTGGACCGTGGCCACGCACTCCGCGCGGGTCGTCTGCCCCCAGACCTGACCGAGCCCGCCACCTCCGAGTGTCAGTCGACTGACTGGCCCGAGTGGTCCCAGATTCCCCTTCACGATGACACCCCGCTCCTCGATGACCGCCGAGATTACCTTCTGCACGGAAAGATGTGGGTGCGCGGCGGCGTACACGTGCGCGCCTTGCACTCATCAGTGCGCCGGACCAGACTCAACTACGTCTCATGACGCAACGTAACGAGGGGAAACGGCATGGGCACTGCGAAGCGCGACGACACCTGGCACTCAACGGCTTGCATCCTGTGCTCGCTGAATTGCGGCGTGAAGGTCCAGCTGTCCGAAGACGGCAAACAGATCGCACGTACCCGCGGCGACGAGAATCACCCCGCCTCGCGGGGCTACCTGTGCAACAAGGCCTCGCGGCTGAATCACTACCAGAACCGGGCCGACCGACTGACCTCGCCCATGCGCCGTCGCGACGACGGCAGCTACGAGCCCATCGACTGGAATACCGCGTTCGCCGAAATTGCCGAGAAGCTGGGTGCGGTGCGCGACGCCCACGGCGGCGAGTCGATCTTCTATTACGGTGGCGGCGGCCAGGGCAATCATCTGCCGGGCGCCTATTCGCGCATCTCGGCATCGACCCTCGGCATTCGCTATCGCTCGAACGCCCTTGCTCAGGAGAAAACCGGCGAGTTCTGGATCGCGAATCGCATGTTCGGCGGCTGGCCACACGGCGACTTCGAACATGCAGAGGTCGCGATCTTTCTCGGCAAGAATCCCTGGCAGTCGCACGGCGTCCACCGCGCCCGCGAGTTGGTCCGCGAAATCGGCAAGGACCCGGAGCGGACCCTGATCATCATCGACCCGAAGCGCACCGAAAGCGCCGACCAGGCAGACATTCACCTGGCGGTACGTCCCGGGCGCGACGCCTGGCTCCTCGCCGGCATGATCGCCACCCTCGTCCAGGAAAACCTCGTTGCCCACGCCTGGCTGGCGGAGCATGCAGACGGCCTTGCGGCCGTGGCTGCGAGCTTTGAAGCGACAGACATCGCCGAATGTGCGCGCAAGTGCGAAATCGATGAAGAGGCTCTGCGCAGTACGGCCCGGCTCATCGCGAACGCCGGTTCAGTCGCCATATTCGAAGACCTTGGCGTGCAGATGAACCGGCATTCCACGCTGGTGAGCTACCTGCAGCGGCTGCTCTGGGTGCTCACCGGGAACTTCGGTCGTCCGGGCACGCACTACACGACCAACGGCCTGGGCAACATTGCCGACGGCAGCGAGCGCGGGACATCGCCCGTCACCGGCGCGCGCATCGTGGGCGGTCTCGTGCCCTGCAACACGGTGCCGGACGAAATCCTCACCGATCACCCGAAGCGCTATCGGGCCATGATCATCGAGTCGGGCAATCCCATTCATTCACTGGCCGACAGCCCTCGCTGGCGCGAAGCGATGCGCGCCCTCGACTGCTCCGTCGTAATCGACATCGCCATGACCGAGACGGCGCAGGCAGCGGATTACGTCCTGCCGGCAACAACCCAGTTCGAGAAGGCGGAAGCGACCTTCTTCAATCTCGAGTTTCCCGACAACTACTTCCACATCCGCAAACCGCTGTTCACACCGCCGGACGGGGTGCTCGACGAGGCCGAGATTCACATGCGTCTCGCCGAGGCGATGGGCGCCGTTCCGCCCGGTATCGAAGCCGAGCTGGACGCGCTGCTCGACGAGGGTCGCACGGCGTTTCGTGACGGCGTCTTTGCGAAGCTCGCTGCAGAACCAGCGCTCTTCGGCATCGCGCCGGGACTCCTGTATCGCACGCTCGGCAAGCGCCTGCCCGACGGCATGCGCAACGGCGCCGTCCTCTGGGCCGTTGCGCACCAGTATGCGCTGGAACAGCGACAGGCCGCCCTCGACGCGGGATTCGAAGGCGAAGGCATGGACCTCGGAGATGCCCTCTTCGACGCGCTCATCGCAGGCACGAGCGGGGTCGTGTTCAGCCGCGAAGGCTGGGATGCGGTCTGGTCCCGCGTGCCGAACGGCAGGGTCCAGCTCGATCTTGCAGACCTGCTTGAAGATGCACGGGGGCTCAGCGAAGAAGACCCGGACGAAACCTCCGAGGAGTTTCCGTTCCTGCTCTCGGCCGGGGAGCGACGTGCCTTCACGGCCAATACGATCATTCGCGACCCAGCCTGGCGCAGAAAGGACAAGGAAGGGGCCCTGTATATCAACCCGGAAGACGCTGCGCGCCTGAATCTGGGCGACGGCTCTATGGCGCGTCTGACCACCTTCCGCGGCTCACTCGACGTGCTGGTAGAAACCAATCCGCGCATGCGACGCGGCCATGTCTCCATTCCGAACGGCATGGGCCTCGAATATCCGGACGCCGATGGCGCTCCGAGCACGGTCGGCCCGTCCCCCAATGAACTCACCCGCCTTGCCGACAAGGACAAGTATGTCGGCACCCCCTGGCACAAGTCCGTGCCCGTGCGTATCGAAGGAGTCGAAGCATGAGTAAACCCGTATGCCTCGTCATGGGCGCAGGCGCCGGCATAGGCGGCACCACGGCTGCACGTTTTGCGCAGGAAGGTTGGCACGCCGTGCTGTGCCGCCGCAGCGACGAAGCCGGCCTGCAGCGTCTTGTGGGAGAGATCGAGGCCGCGGGGGGAAGCGCCTCCGGGCGCCTGATGAACGCCGCAGAGGACGGCGCGATCGAAGCATGCGTCGAGGAGGTGGAGCGCGACGTCGGTCCCATCGACGTCATGATCTTCAATTTGGGTGCGCAAATTGGTGATCGGCCGCTCGCGGCCACCACGCCGAAAATGTTCGAGCTCGGCTGGCGCATGGCGACGTTCGGACTCTTTCGGCTGGCTCAGACGGCTTTCCCCAAGATGCTGGAGCGCGGCGGCGGGAGCCTGATCGTCACCTCGGCGACGGCAGCGGTACGCGGCAACCGAGGCCAGCACTCGCACGCGTCAGCCATGGGTGGCCGACGCATGCTGTGTCAGTCGCTCAATGCGGAATTCGGCCCCCAGGGGATTCACGTAGCGCACGTGATCGTCGATGGCGCCGTGGATGCTCCGGACACGCTGGGCAAGATGCTCGGCCCGGAACGCTTCGCTCAATTGCGAGAGACGCGCGGAGGCGAACACGATGGCTTGATCCTGCCGGATCAGGTCGCGGAGACCTACCTTCATCTCGCGCACCAGCACCGCAGCACCTGGACGTTCGAGATCGATCTGCGCACCTTTTCCGACACCGCATGGTGGAACCACAGCTGAGCCGCCGTTCGCGGCTCGTCCCCTGAAACGCACGGGCGCGCATCGATCTCCCCATCGCGCCATCGTGCATGCCTCACGCCCCCCCCCGATGCGTAAAAGGTGCGCCAGTTCACGATTGATTAACCTCGAACGGATCAAGATACTAGCTACGTAAGCATGGGTCGGAGAACCCAATTGTCTTGCTATGAAGCACCCGGATCCGATGGCACTGCTGGACGCCGTGCGTTGCGTCGCTTGCGCCGCTCTTCAGCGGCTCGTGCGCCGGGACATCGTCATCCCGATCCGGATCGAGCCCTCAATTCGGACGGTTTTTCATGTCGCGCCCGCCCCTAGGTCTGTTCCGCAAATCTGTTCTCGCCACGGCAGTTGCCGGTGTCATGGCGACACCGTCAGCGCCCGTTGTAGGCAACCCGTCCGGGGCGGAGGTCATCCACGGCACGGTTGATTTCCAGAGCTTCGGCAACGAGTTCCTGATCACGAACTCGAACGGCGCGATCATCAACTGGCAGGACTTCTCGATCGCCCAGGGCGAAATCACGCGCTTCCAGCAGGAAGCCGCAAACTCGGCCGTTCTGAACCGCGTCGTCGGCGGCGGCATCTCCGAGATCATGGGCTCTTTGGTCTCGAACGGTAAGGTGTTCCTCATCAACCCCAACGGCGTCGTGTTCGGGCAGAACGTCACCATCGACACCGCCGGCTTCGTTGCTTCTACGCTCGACATGGCGAATGAAGACTTCCTGGCCGGCAACTACACCTTCGAGGGCTCGACCGACGGCCAGATTGTCAACGAAGGATACCTCGCGACGCGCGGCGGCAACGTCTTCTTCGTTGCAGCGAACATCGAGAACAGCGGCGTAGTGCACGCCGAGGACGGCTCACTTGTCCTTGCGGCAGGTGAGCGCGTGAGAATTCGCAGCCTCGACTCGCCGGAAATCGAATTCGAGCTGGCAGCGCCCGACAACAGCGTTCTCAACCTGGGCGCGCTGCTCGCCGACCAGGGCGCCGTGAAAGCCTTCGCGGGCACGCTGACCCACTCCGGAGAGATTCGCGCCAATCAAGTCAGCCTCGGCGCCGACGGGTCCATACATCTATACGCAGCCGACAGTTTGCGGCTGGAATCTGACAGCGTTGTCGACGCGAGCGGCGCGAATGGCGGCGACATCCTGATCGAGGCCGAGGGCGGAACGCTCGAGGCGCTCGGCACTGTGACCGTGGAGGGCACGGACGGAACGGGCGGACGCGTCCGCCTCCTCGGCGAGCAGGTGGGCCTGCTCAATGGGGCGGTCGTGAACGCCGATGGAACGGAGGGCGGCGGGCAGGTGCTCATCGGCGGCGCGCAGCAGGGCCTCGGCCCCGAGCCCAACGCGAGCGACGTATACGTAGACATCAACGCCACCGTCGGTGCGTCCTCAACCGTCGACGGAGACGGCGGCGAGATCATCGTTTTCGCTGATGAAACAGCTCGCGTGCACGGTGATCTGACAGCCACCGGCGGTCCCGAAGGCGGCGATGGCGGCTTCATTGAAACCTCCGCATCGCTGCTTTCGGTCACGTCGACGCCGAACGCGGGCTCGACCCACGGCGCGCCCGGCGAATGGCTCATCGATCCGGACCTCATTGTCGTCAGCGGTAACAGCACCAGCGAAGTTGTCGTTTCGACAGGCACGTTCCCCACCTATGAAACGGATTCCTTCGCGATCGCTCCGACCATCGGCGACCAGGTGATCGAAGACGCAGTGAATGTGAACGGCACGAGCGTGCGCGTGCTCGCCGTCGCGGGCAGTGGAAGCGCTTCTCCTGGGACTGGCGGCACTACCAGCGCGATATTTATCGACACGCAGCTCGACTTCAACGCCACCGTTCCGGGCCTCACGGTGTTCTTCGAGAGCCAGGACGGCGACATCTTTGTCAATCAGCCCATCATCAACACGGGCACCCAGGCGCTCAATTATCAGTTCGACGCAAACGCAGTCGCCTTGAACGCCAACGTGCTCACGAACGGCGGCGCGATCAACATCCCGGACAGGTTCAACCAGTACGACGCGATTTTATCTGGCGTGACCCTAGAGGGTGATCTGACAACGGGAGACATCGGGGTCATCTCTGGGGTCAACACGCTGAACGGCGCCGTCGACGCGTTCGCAATCACGATCGAAAACGGCGCGACTGCGGACTTCGCGGGGCCTGTCGACGCAGTCGCGCTGCAAGTGATAGGCGGAACGCTCAATGCGCAGTCGAGCATCGACGTCTCCGCGACCTTCCAATGGATCGGAGGCCAAATTCAGGGGCCCGGTTCTCTGACGATTTCGAGTGGGGGCTCGATTTTCGGGTCTTCTCAGCTCCTGGATGAGACCAACCTCATCGTTGATGGATCGCTCGATTGGCAATCCGGCGATATCACATTCACCGGTGGCGCGAATCTAACGATCAATGGGGACTTCACGATCGATCCGGACATCTCGTCCGGCAAGACGCTAGTTGATGCCGGCGTTACACCCGGCGGCGGCATTAACATTCTCAGCGGCGGCCAGCTCTTGCATGCTCCGCTCTCAAGCATCCCCGGGACGACATCGGGCGACACCAACATTGAAGTTCCGCTATTCAATGAAGGAAGCGTCAGCGTTGCGGACAGCACGCTTGTGTTGCTCGGCGGTGGCGCGTCGACCACAGGCGCATTCGAGGCTGGCACCGGGGGAACGCTGGTTTTTGACGAGACCAACCCCGCCAGCGCTTTTTCGCTGAATGGTCCAATCACGCTTGCTGGCGGCGACGTCACGTTCGTGACCGACACCATCGACGACCCCCTTCTGTTTATAGGGAGCGTCAACACGTCTACCGGCGGAGCGGTACGCTTCGAGACCTCGTCCCAAACACCGCTGATCGTCGGTGCACCGATCACGAACGCCGGACCGCAGCCCGTGAACTTCACGTTCGATGCCGCCTCTGGTGTTGTGGAATTCAACGCCAACGTGCTCACGAACGGTGGCGCAATCGACCTGCCATTCGGGAGCATCGCGCCTCTCGCCCGCCTCAATGGCGCGACGCTTGAAGGTAATCTGACCACCGAGGTGCTCGAGGTAGCATCGGGCATCAACACCTTTGATGGCACCGTGAGCGCATTCACCGCTTCTGTCTCCGGCGGCGAGGCAAACGTCCTGCAGGGCGCGACCATCAGTCAGCTCTCCGTCACCGGAGGCGTGCTCGACGTGGCGTCTACGCTCGACGTCGACATTTTCTTCGACTGGTCCGGCGGCACTCTCCAAGGGCCAGGCGTGCTGACCGTCGATGGATTCGGCGGTGGCTCCATGAATATTTTCGGTGGCTCACAGCTGTTCCTGACCGATCTCGACCTCGTTGCCAAGGATGCCGTCACCTGGAGTGGTGGCGACATCACCATGGCGGGCGACGCGACGATCGATATCGAGGGCTTGCTCGAGATCACCTCTGGAATTTCCTCCCGCTTCATCAATGACGGCGGCCTCAACGGCGGCGCCATCGGTCCTGCCGTGAACATTCTCCCCGGGGCCGTGGTCAACCAGAACAATTCAAACCTCACCCAGATTTCCGTGCCTCTGAACAACAGCGGGACCGTAAACGTGACCACGGGAGAGCTGTCTCTCACCCGTGGCGGCGCATCGACGGGCGCGTTCACCGTCGATACAGGCGCGACCCTTCGCTTCGAGGACAGCTCCGGAGGCGGCGGCCACGCGCTGTCCGGGCCCATCAGCGGCTTTGGCGACGTGTTCTTCAGCGGCAGCGGTACCGCTGCATTATTCGACGACGGCGGCGCAAACAGCTACAGCGTCAGCCATACAACCGTGGACGGCGCCTCTGTTCAGTTCGCGCAATTCATGAGCCAGCCAGGCAGCACCATGGAGGCCATCAACGGCGGCAATCTGAGCTTTGTGACCGACGTCGACCTTGGCAACCTGATCGCTCGAAGCGGCGCGGCGATCGACGCCGGTGGCGGCGTCAGTCAGGTGTCCAATCTCGTTGTGGACGGCGGCTTCTTCACCAACGCTGCGAGCGGCGACTTCCTCGTCACGGGCAGCGCCGCCCTGAACAGCGCCGGCCTGCAGCATTCCGGCCTGCTCCAGCTTGCCGGAAGCACGAGCGGGTCGAGCGCCACGCTGAACGGCACGGGCACAACGCGTGTCACCAGCACCGGCAATTTCGGCCTGAATCAGGTGACCATCAACAGCGGCGTGCTCGAAATCCAGGTGGGCGCTCAGACCGACAGGCTTGATCTCCTTGGCGGTGAACTCGCCTTGGACGGCGGCGACCTCGATGTCACGACGGACCTGCTGTTCAACGGCGGGTTGCTCCGCGGTACGGGCATCCTCTCGATCAATAGTGATTCGGTGTTCTTGAGCGCCGGCACGATCGGGGGCGACGCCACCCTGAAGCTGGACACCGGGGCGCTCGGTTCGCTGACGGGCTCGCTGCTGCTCGAAGATCGCGCGCGCCTCGAAGTGCGCGGCGTTTTGGAAATGATCGGTGACGGGGCCAATCTGACCCTTGACGACGACGCGGAGCTCTCGACTGACGGCGCGCTGCGCTTCCTCGGCGACGGCGACGTGTTCGACGGGCCGAATGATCCCTCGGCCACAACCGGCAGCCAGTGGTTCAACAGCGGCACCATCGAAAAGACGCAGGGCGGTTCCGGCAGCAGTGTCTTCGGCGTGGAAAGCCTGCTCAGCCAGGGCAGCATCATCGCGAGCGCGGGCACCATCGCACTGCAGAACGAGCTCCAGACGAACGGCGTCATCGTCAACAACAGCGACATCACGCTGGGCACGTCCACCCGCTTGCTCACCGGAGCTTCGATCACGGGCGCTCCTGTAGTCATCGGCGCAGGCAGTTCGCTCAGCGCCGGGAGCAGCGCAACGGTCAGCGTCGATGCGGTAACAGTTCAGGGCGGCACGCTCTTCGCCGAGGCCGGCGGCATTCTCCAGATCGGCAACGCATTGACCTGGAACAACGGCACGATCGGCGGCGGCGCGGGCATCGTGCAGGTTCTGCCCAGCGCAACCGGCCTCATCGACACGCTGGGCGCCAAGACCCTTGCCAGCGGCACCCTCGCCCTCGACTCCATCGCAGGCGTGGATTGGGCGGCCGGCAACATCCTTGCGCAGGGCGGCGCTCTGCTCGACGTTGGCGGCCTGCTCCGAGCTACGCACGGCGGCAATGTCCTGAATCCCGCATCAACCGGCACCACCGGGGCGGAAACGCTCAGGATCAGCGCCGGCGGCACCTTCGAGCGCGATGGCGCAGGCTTCATGACGCTCGGCATCAGTCTGAACAACGACGGCCGGGTGCTCATGACCAGCGGCAGCATGAACGCGGGCGGCGGTGGTCTCAGCAGCGGCGCCTTCGACGTCGAGAACGGCACGCTCAACTTCTCCGGCGGCACTCACACGCTCCTCCAAGGCGCAAGCGGCGCCACCATCGGATCCGGCACGGGCCTGAACAACGTCTCCTTCGGCACCGTGATCATCGATTCGGGCGCCACCGTCGACATCAGCCGCATGGGCGTCAGCGGTGGCCAATTGCAGAGCGACGGCCTGCTCACCGTCAGCGAGTTCTTCCAGTGGACCGGCGGCACGATCGGCGGCGGCGCGGGCACCGTGCAGGTTCTGCCCAGCGCAACCGGCCTCATCGACACGGTGGGCGCCAAGACCCTTGCCAGCGGCACCCTCGCCCTCGACTCCATCGCAGGCGTGGATTGGGCGGCCGGCAACATCCTTGCGCAGGGCGGCGCTCTGCTCGACGTTGGCGGCCTGCTCCGAGCTACGCACGGCGGCAATGTCCTGAATCCCGCATCAACCGGTACCACCGGGGCGGAAACGCTCAGGATCAGCGCCGGCGGCACCTTCGAGCGCGATGGCGCAGGCTTCATGCCGCTCGGCATCAGTCTGAACAACGACGGCCGTGTGCTCATGACCAACGGCAGCATGAACGCGGGCGGCGGCGGTCTCAGCAGCGGCGCCTTCGACGTTGAGAACGGCACGCTCAACTTCTCCGGCGGCACCCACACGCTCCTCCAGGGCGCAAGCGGCGCCACCATCGGGTCCGGCACGGGCCTGAACAACGTCTCCTTCGGCACCGTGATCATCGATTCGGGCGCCACCGTCGACATCAGCCGCATGGGCGTCAGCGGTGGCCAATTGCAGAGCGACGGCCTGCTCACCGTCAGCGAGTTCTTCCAGTGGACCGGCGGCACGATCGGCGGCGGCGCGGGTACCGTGCAGGTTCTGCCCAGCGCAACCGGCCTCATCGACACGGTGGGCACCAAGACCCTGGCCAGCGGCACCCTCGCCCTCGACTCCATCGCAGGCGTGGATTGGGCGGCCGGCAACATCCTTGCGCAGGGCGGCGGTCTGCTCGACGTTGCCGGCCTGCTCCGAGCTACGCACGGCGGCAATGTCCTGAATCCCGCATCAACCGGTACCACCGGGGCGGAAACGCTCAGGATCAGCGCCGGCGGCACCTTCGAGCGCGATGGCGCAGGCGTCATGACGCTCGGCATCAGTCTGAACAACGACGGCCGGGTGCTCATGACCAGCGGCAGCATGAACGCGGGCGGCGGTGGTCTCAGCGGCGGCGCCTTCGACGTCGAGAACGGCACGCTCAACTTCTCCGGCGGCACCCACACGCTCCTCCAGGGGGCAAGCGGCGCCACCATCGGGTCCGGCACGGGCCTGAACAACGTCTCCTTCGGCACCGTGATCATCGATTCGGGCGCCACCGTCGACATCAGCCGCATGGGCGTCAGCGGTGGCCAATTGCAGAGCGACGGCCTGCTCACCGTCAGCGAGTTCTTCCAGTGGACCGGCGGCACGATCGGCGGCGGCGCGGGTACCGTGCAGGTTCTGCCCAGCGCAACTGGCCTCATCGACACGGCGGGCACCAAGACCCTGTCCGGCGGCACCCTTGCCCTTGATTCGGCCGCGGGCGTGATCTGGGCGCTGGGCAATGTGACCCTCGCGAACGAAGCGCAGCTTTCCATCAATGGCGCTGTCGACGTGACGGCCTCTGGCGCTTCGCTGCTGGGCAGCTCCTCCGAAACGCTGTTCATCGACAGCAACGGCGCCCTCGCCTTTCTCGGCACCGGTACCCTGGCAGTTGCCCCCAGCCTGGTGAGCACGGGCCTGACCCGGGTCGGCGGTGCGGGCACGCTGCGCTTCGACGCCTTTGCACAGATCGGCGACCTTGAAGCCACGAATGGCACCCTTTCCTTCACGGGCGGCGGGCTTGGCACCAACCCCACGATCGTCACCCAGGCGCCGGGCGTCATCGACTTCGGCAACGGCTTCACGCTCAACAACGCAGTCTTCCCGACCTCGAACTCAGGAACGATTCTCGGCAACTTCACGCTCGGCGGGGCGCTGACGAGCATCGACTCTGCGATGACCTTCCGGGACGTTGCCATCACGACAACGGGCACGCTCGCGATCAACGCGCCCGTGACGCTCGAAGGCGCGATCACGATCGACGGCGACGTGACCAACAATGATCTACTTCAGATCCAGGGCGTTGATGACTCCGGGCCCAGCGACGCGAACGTGGTGATGCCGAACCTGAACAACCTCGGCACCCTGCGTCTGACCAGCACCGCTGGCAGCTCAGCGAGTGTTCAGCTCCAGATCAACGGCAGCTTCTCCAACAGCGGCACGATCGAAGTACTCGCCGGTGGCGGCGGGGCCCGCACGATCACCGCAGGCACGCCACTGTTCAACAACGGCAGCCTGACCGTTTCCGCGCCCGCGCTCACGCTGGGCGCTCTGGAGCTGAACGGCGGCAGCGTCGACGGCTCCGGCACGCTCAATCTGACGACGCTGACGCTGAACGCTGCGGCGAACCTGGATGCCGACGTCGTCACAGACACCTTCGTATCCAACTTCGGCGACCTCAGCGGCAGCGGCACGCTTACGGTGCTCACTTCCGCTTCGCTCGGCGGCAGCATGTCTGGCACGGGCCAGACGATCATCGGAACTGGGGCTCAGGCGACCGTCGACAACCTCCTGCGACTGGAGGACGACCGAGTGCTGCTGACCGATGGCACGCTGGATTTCGTAAACGAGTTCGACAGAATCCAGCTCCAGGACAGTGCGCAGCTCCAGATCGGCTCGACCGGCGTGCTACAGCTGGACGGCGATCAGCGCGTAGACACGTTCACCCCCTTTGATGTGAACGGCGACCCAACCATCCCGAATACGCGCATCGTCAACGATGGGGTCATCGAAAAACTGGACACGGCGGTATCGGGAAGCGCCTCCAGTTCACTGCAGGCGTCCAACCTCGAGCTGAACGGCACGATCAATGTCATCGGTGGCGAACTCGCGATCGACCCGCTGCTATTCAACAGATTTGATGAGCAGAACAACACGAACGTCACACTCTCCGAAGGTGTTGCCACCTTCGGCAGCTCATCGGTCCTGACCGGCGGCGGCAACGGCGTTCAGCTCTTCGGTGGTCAACACGTTTTCGCGCCCGGCGCGGCCGCGTCCGGGACGCTCATCGCAAACGCGCGCATGCTGGAAATCCAGGACGATGCGGTGACCACCCCTGTGGAGGGGCTGACAGTCGATGTCTTTGAAAACTTCGGCACAGTAAGCGGTGACGGAAATCTGACGATCCTGAACACCGCAGCGCTGGGCGGCAGCATGTCTGGCACGGGCCAGACAATCATCGGGACTGGGGCTCAGGCCACCGTCAATGGCTTCCTGGGCCTAGAGGGCGAGCGTGTCCTGCTGACAGATGGCACGCTGGATTTCGTAAACGAGATCGACAGAATCGAGCTCCAGGACAGCGCGCAGCTCCAGATCGGCTCCAACGGCACGCTTCAGATCGACGGCAATCAGCGCGTAGACACGTTCACCCCCTTTGATGCGAACGGCGACCCAACCATCCCGAATACGCGCATCGTCAACGACGGCGTCATCGAAAAACTGGACACGGCGTTATCGGGAAGCGCGTTCAGTTCACTGCAGGCGTCCAACCTCGAGCTGAACGGCACGATCAATGTCATCGGTGGCGAACTCTCGATCGACCCGCTGCTGATCGACATATTCGATGAGCAGAGCCAAACCTCCATAACGCTTGCAGAAGGCGTTGCCACCTTCGGCGACTCATCGGTCCTGACCGGCGGCGGCAACGGCGTTCAGCTCTTCGGTGGTCAACACGTTTTCGCGCCCGGCGCGGCCGCGTCCGGGACGCTCATCGCAAACGCGCGCATGCTGGAAATCCAGGACGATGCGGTGACCACCCCTGTGGAGGGGCTGACAGTCGATGTCTTTGAAAACTTCGGCACAGTAAGCGGTGACGGAAATCTGACGATCCTGAACACCGCAGCGCTGGGCGGCAGCATGTCTGGCACGGGCCAGACAATCATCGGGACTGGGGCTCAGGCCACCGTCAATGGCTTCCTGGGCCTAGAGGGCGAGCGTGTCCTGCTGACAGATGGCACGCTGGATTTCGTAAACGAGATCGACAGAATCGAGCTCCAGGACAGCGCGCAGCTCCAGATCGGCTCCAACGGCACGCTTCAGATCGACGGCAATCAGCGCGTAGACACGTTCACCCCCTTTGATGCGAACGGCGACCCAACCATCCCGAATACGCGCATCGTCAACGACGGCGTCATCGAAAAACTGGACACGGCGTTATCGGGAAGCGCGTTCAGTTCACTGCAGGCGTCCAACCTCGAGCTGAACGGCACGATCAATGTCATCGGTGGCGAACTCTCGATCGACCCGCTGCTGATCGACATATTCGATGAGCAGAGCCAAACCTCCATAACGCTTGCAGAAGGCGTTGCCACCTTCGGCGACTCATCGGTCCTGACCGGCGGCGGCAACGGCGTTCAGCTCTTCGGTGGTCAACACGTTTTCGCGCCCGGCGCGGCCGCGTCCGGGACGCTCATCGCAAACGCGCGCATGCTGGAAATCCAGGACGATGCGGTGACCACCCCTGTGGAGGGGCTGACAGTCGATGTCTTTGAAAACTTCGGCACAGTAAGCGGTGACGGAAATCTGACGATCCTGAACACCGCAGCGCTGGGCGGCAGCATGTCTGGCACGGGCCAGACAATCATCGGGACTGGGGCTCAGGCCACCGTCAATGGCTTCCTGGGCCTAGAGGGCGAGCGTGTCCTGCTGACAGATGGCACGCTGGATTTCGCGAATGAATTCGACACCATTCAGCTGCAGGACAGTGCTCAGCTCCAGATCGGCTCGACCGGCACGCTGCAATTGGATGGCAGTCAGCGCGTAGACACGTTCACCCCCTTTGATGCGAACGGGGACCCAACCACCCAGAATACGCGCATCGTCAATGACGGGGTCATCGAGAAACTGGACACGGCGGTATCGGGAAGCGCGCCCAGTTCACTGCAGGCGTCCAACCTCGATCTGAACGGCACAATCAACGTCATCGGTGGCGAACTCGCGATCGACCCGCTTCTCTTCGATACATTCGATGAGCAGAGCCAAACAGTCATAACGCTTGCAGAAGGCGTTGCCACCTTCGGCAACTCATCGATCCTGACCGGAGGCGGCAACGGCGTTCAGCTCTTCGGCGGTCGACATGTGTTCACGCCCGGCGCGGCCGCGTCCGGGACGCTCATCGCTGACGCGCGCGTGCTGGAAATCCAGGACGATGCGGCGACCACCCCGGTGGAGGGTCTGACGGTCGATGCCTTCGAAAGCGGCTTCGGCCTCGATGTAACGGGGGCCGGCAATCTCACCATTGTGAGCGCTGCAACGCTAAGAAGCAGCATGTCTGGCACAGGTCAGACAATTCTCGGAGCTGGAGCTCAGGCGACGGTCGAAAATTTCCTTCGCCTTGAAGGCAATCGGACGCTTGTGAACAACGGCACGCTTAACATCTTGGGCTCGCTCGATCCGCTCCAGGATGCGTCGGTCCGCAACTTCGGCCTGATGAACGTTGATCCAGGCGACAACCCGTTCCTTCAGATCGGTTCCACCAATGGCGTTGGACTGCTGGTGAATGAGGCGAGCGGCACCATCGTGATCCGGCCCGCCCCCTTCCTCGACGAAAATGCGGCGCCTTCAAGCGGTGGGCTCGTGCACGTCCTCACGAACTTCGACAACGCCGGCACCGTGACATTGGAGTCGGGCCTCCTGCGGCTGTTCGGCGACGGCACCCACACGGGCGCTTTCCAGCTCAGCGGTGCGCTCGAAGGTGGAACGCTCACGGGTGCTCGCATGCGCACCTTCGGGAGCAACGTGTTCGAAGAAAGCGCATCCGTAACCGGCGTGAGCTTCGGCGTTCAAGGCGGGACAACCACATTCAACGGCTCCCTCGCTGTTGAAAGTGCCTTTGTCTCGGATGATGGCGTCTTTACGCTGAACACGGATACGTCGGCGCGCTACTTCGGTGTTGATGGTTTTGATGATGTGAGCGCTGAGCTGCCCGCGGCATCTGCCACTTTCGGTGGCTCGGGCAACGTAACCGTGACCGAGTACTTCTACTTCGTTGAAGGCGCGATCGAAGGCAGCGGTTTGATTGAGATTCAGCCGACGGCGTTCGCCGAATTGGGCAGTGCCAACTTCACGTCAGGCACGCCACAGCTTTCGCTGAGCGGCAAAACGATCCGCAACGCCGCCGCGGCCACGGAGCTCTTTGGCCCTGGCTTCTCCAATACGGTTTTCTACCAGGGTGACCTGCTGGTGCTGAACGGCGGCGTCTTCGAGCAGGTCGGCGACCTGCGCGTAACCGGCCAAGGTGGCCTCGGTACGTCGATCACCGTAGACGAAGTGACCGGCGGCCAGTTCATCCTTACCGGAACGCTGCAACTCGACGACTCGCTGGCGATCACCGGCGCGGATCTCACCGGAGGCGGCCTCAGCATCGGCAACGGCATCGTGAGCCTGAACGACGACCTGACTGTCGGCGCGTTCGAAATGGTCACGGGCACGCTGAACCTCGATGGCGATCTGACCATCCTGAACACGGCGTCGCTCGGCGGCACACTCTCAGGAAGCGGCCAGACCACCATCGCTGAAACTGCGGTAGCGACAATCGACAACTTCCTGACCCTGGGCGGCAATCGCACGCTGCTCAACGAAGGTGCACTCGACCTACTTGCCGATCTAGAGCTCGAGGCAGGTGCAGTGTTCAGGAACCTCGCCCAATTCAACGCCGGCAGCGAAAACGTCAGCTCGGTGCGCGTCGGCTTCATTGACGGCCAGGGAACCTTCATCAACGAAGCGACGGGGACGATCACCGTCAATCTGGCAGAGCGGCTGGCAAGCGAAAACGAAGGCGCTGGCAACGACTCCGGTCCTGGCGAGTTCGACATCTCCGCGGACTTTGACAACGCCGGCAGCGTGACCGTGCAACAGGGCTATCTCACTCTGAACGGAGCAGGCACGCACACCGGCAGTTTCCAGATCGACGGTGAATTCGTTGGGCTTCTCGAAGACGAGCCGGCCGGCTTGTACGCCGAAGGCGATCAGCTCTTCACGGAAACGGCCACCGTCACCGGCCTCGCCTTCGGCGTGGACGGCGGAACAACCACCTTCAACGGCACACTCGACGTTGACCTCGGCTTCGTTGCGGCGCCGGGCACATTCCTGCTCAACAGCGATACGACGGCGCGCGCCTTCGGCGTCGTCGGTCCAGAGCTCGACGAACAAGACCCCGAACCCGGAACAGTGGTACTCGGCGGTACCGGCAATCTCACCGTGTCCGAGTACTTCGTTTTCCAGGACGGCACGATCGAGGGCTCGGGCCGGATCGACGTGCTCCCCAGCGCATATGCAGCCTTCGGCAACGTTGTCGCGCCCACCGAAACCAAGCAATTGACGCTCAAGGGCCGGACACTCAGCACTGCGGCCACCACCGGCGTTGACCTCTTCGCCATGGATCCCGAGCAGGGCGGGCGCTTCGTCGCCGCCGATCTCGTGGTCAGCGACGGCGGGCGCTTCGAGCAGCTTGGCACGCTGCGCGTGGGCTCAGTTGACGGGGCAGGCACATCATTCCTCGCCGATGCGGCGACGGAAGGCAGCATTGCGTTCGCAGGCAACACAGACATTGCCGGCGCCTTCAGCGCAACGGGCCTTGAGGTGAGCGGCGGCACCACGACCATAGCAGGCGCTTCGGCAAGCGCTGCACAGACCCTGGTGAACTTCAATCAGACGGGCGGCGTGCTCGAAGCCAATGCGCCGCTGACGATCAGCGGCACGTCGACGCTGCTCGGCACCCTCGCGGGTTCCGGCGCCGTGTCGGTGAATGGCACCGCTGCGCTCGGCGGCACTCAGAGCGGCAGCGGCACCACGCGAATCGAGGCCACCGCGGCAGCAACGCTTGCTGACACGGAGTTCTCTTCCGAACGCACCCTCGAGAACCTCGGCACTCTTGCAGTGTCCGGCAGCGCCATCGGTCTGAACGGCGCCACGTTCGACAACCAGGGCGCCCTCGCCTTCTCCGCGGCGAGCACGGCCGTGACGGGTTCGGGCACCCTGATCAATAGCGCGGCCGGAACCCTGACCGCCGCTGATCTAAGCCTCGCCGCTGATCTGACCAACGAGGGTACGGTCACGCTCAGCGGAACGTCCCTCGCACTCGACGGCGCTGCGTTCGAGAACCAGGGCGCTCTGGCGTTCGCTGCCACCAGCACTGAGGTGAGCGGAACGAACGGCGGATCATTCACGAACACCGGCAGCGGAACCGTTACAGCTGCCGCGCTTGCGCTTGCCGTTGACACGGTTCAGGGCGGCGCGAGCTTCAGCGCCGACGCGCTCCAGCTGGCGGCCGGCAACAGCTTGTCTCTGCAAGCCGGTGCAACGACTGTAGCCAACGTCTTCAACGCCGCAGGCACGGTGACCCTGGCAGGCGGATCGCTCAGCGTGCAAGAGCTTGCTCTGACGGGTGAACTGAATGGCTCTGGCACCGTTTCGGGGCTGGTGACCAACTCGGGCCTCGTGAGTCCTGGTTTCTCGCCCGGGGCGCTGACGATAGACGGCGACTACATACAGACCGAAGCAGGCACGCTGCGAATCGAAATCGACGGCAGCGCCTCGGAAGCCGGAACGGACTTCGATCTGCTGGCAGTCAACGGCAACGCCAGCTTCGACGGCACCCTTGAAATCACGGCGCTGGAGGGCTTCACCGGCGATCTGGGGCAGACCTTCGCACCGATCACCTACGAATCAGGCGAGGGCGCATTCACAACTGTGACACAGGACACCGGGGGGGCCGTATTCGATCCAGTCATCGGCCCATCCGGCGTCAACGCGACACTCGCAGAGCTCGACGGAGAGGTGTTCGACCAGGATCCGGACCCGGAACCGATCGACCCTGAAAATCCGCCGGTTCCAGAAAATGAAGAGGAAGCGCGGGATATCGCTGAAGAGGTCATCAACGCCTGTCCGGAAGAGCGCGACGAGGTGATTGCCGACAACAATACCGCTCGAGAGCAACAGAACACGGAGGGTGAGCAGGCCACGCAGATCCAGGCGCCGGACGAAGATTCCGCACCGCCCGGTTCTCAGGGCGTGGGCTGCGTGACGGGCTGATGAAGATGCGAAAGATGACGATCAGACATCGCCTCGGCACTGCGCTCCTCGGCACTACGCTTCTCCTGACCAGCGGCGCGTTGGCGGAACCAAAAGAAGAGGACGGCGTCGTCTACTTCACGGTCAACGCGTTCGACGTAACCGGAGAGAACCCGCTCAGCACCGCGCGGACGTCCGAGCTCCTCGCGCCCTATCTTGGCGAGCAAGCCGGTTTCCTGGGCCTTGCAAACGCAGCCGAAGTGCTCGAAGGCGCGATCAGACAGGAAGGCTACGCCTTCCATCGCGTGATTATTCCACCCCAGCGGGCCCAGGGGACCATCGAGCTCCGCGTGCTCGTCTTCAAGATCGGCGACGTAGTCGTGGAAGGAAACTCCGTATTCGGCACGGACAGCGTGCTGGCCATGTTGCCCTCCCTGATTGAGGGCCAGACGCCGAACAGCCGGGCGCTGACGCGCGACATGCAGCGCGCAAACACGCACCCCGCCAAGAATCTGACGCTGACCATGCGGCCGTCCGATGCGGAAGACCGGGTCGACGCGCTGATCACCGTCGACGACAGGAGCCCGCATCGGGTCTTCGCGAATGCAAACAACTGGGGATCGGATGAAACCGGTCAGGAACGGCTCGCCCTCGGCTACCAGTACTCGAACTTCCTTGACCGAGATCAGGTCATCACCGCGACCTATACGACTTCCCCGCGAGAACTCGACAACGTTCAACAATATGGCCTGACCTGGCAGATTCCGCTGTACCAGCAGTCTTCGTCGTTAACCTTTCTAGCCAGCTACTCGGACGTTGATTCCGGCGTCGTGGCCGAGTTCTTCGAGGTCACCGGCGAAGGCACGGTGCTCGGCGCGACCTTCGACCACAGCTTTCTCAACATTGGCCGCTATCGACACGGCGTGCGCGCTTCGCTCACCGATAAAGCCTTCGACAACGCAGTCGACTTCCTCGGCCAGGACATCGGTACGGATCTGCGCTCGCGCCCGGTGGGCGTCAGCTATTACGGCGGCTGGGTCAGCGATCGCGCAAGCCTATCCTTCAGCCTCGGGGTAGACCGCAACCTTCCCTTCGGCGAGCACAACGACACGGACGACTACGAGCTTTCACGGGTCGGCGCCGACGCGAACTGGTTTGCCGTACGGGCGGCCGGCGCGCTCGACTACAAGATTTCCGGCCCCTGGCTGTTGCGCACCCGCTGGGCAGCCCAATACGCGGATGAGCCTCTGATCGCGGGTGAGCAGTTCGGCCTTGGCGGCGAGCGTTCCGTGCGGGGCTTCCAGCAGCGCATCGACGCCGCAGACAGAGGCATCACGGCTGCCGTAGAGCTCTGGCTACCCCGTCCGAACGACAGCACGAATGTGCTTCTGTTCGTCGACGGCGGCGCCGGAACTCGCAAGAAACCGCAAACCGGCGAAGAGCGCCATCCGGACCTGTTGGGGACGGGGATCGGCTTCCGCTGGAGCATGAACAGCAACGTGTCCGCTTCCCTCGACTGGGGCTACATCATCGAGGGCACGTCAGAAGCGAACGACGGCGACAACCGCGTCCATTTCAATCTGACGGCAATGTTCTGAGGGAGCGAGACGGATGATCAAATTGAATCGAATCCCGCGCAGCGCCCTCTTCCTGCTTCTCGCTGTATTCGTGGCGACCCAGCTCAAGGCAGCAGAAGACGACTCCGTAGCACGCGTCCTGCTCTCCTTCGGGACCGTTGAGGCGGTCTCGCTCGACGGCTCCGTGCGCGCGCTCGCGCGCGGCGATCGGATCTACGAGGGCGACACGATCCGCAGTGGCGCCTCAAGCCGCGCGCAGATCCGCTTCACCGACGGGGCTCGCATGGCGCTGCGCCCGGAAACCGAACTCTCCGTGGACGACTACGAGTTCGAGGAGGCCGCACCGCCTGAGCGCGATCGCACGGCTCTGAGCCTGCGTCGGGGTGGATTCAGAACTGCAACGGGCCGCGTTGCTCAGCGCAATCCGTTTCGGGCCGCTACGCGCAGCGTCGGCGACGTCAATCGAAGCTCTTATCGCGTATCCACGCCCTTCGCGGTTATTGGCGTACGGGGGACCGACTGGTCCGCCTCCATTTCTAACGTCGGCCAGGGTGCCAATCTCTTCCTTGGCGTTGAGGAGGGCGGGATCACGGCCGCCAACAATGGTGGCAGCCTGGACGTTGGCGTGGACGACGCGTTCAGCTTCGCGCAAATCGGCTCTTTCGACGAAGCGCCACAGGGCCTCGACGCCCCGCCCCCGCAGGTGCGTGAAGCCTTCAGCTCGACAGGCCTGCCTTCGGAGGATGACACGGGCGAGGGTCCGGGCGATGACAGCGCCGGCGGTGGCAGCAGCAGCGCCCGCGATTCTGACGAGTCTGGCGACGATTCAGACGACTCGGGTGATGACTCAAACGACGCCTCCGGCGACGCCTCGGATGGCGGCGATGAGTCCGGTGACGACTCCGGCGACGCCTCGGATGGCGGCGATGAATCCGGTGATTCCGGAGACGCTTCCGACGGAGGCGATGATTCCGGCGACTCGGATTCGAATGGCGAAGACGGTGGTCCGGGCGAAGACGGCGGCCCCGGTGAAGACGGCGGTCCCGGCGAAGACGGCGATGCCGGTGAGGACGGCGGTCCCGGCGAAGACGGCGGTCCCGCTGAAGACGGCGGTCCCGGTGAAGACGGCGGTCCCGGTGACAGCGGCAGTCCCGGTGACAGCGGCGGTTCCGGCGACAGCGGCGGTCCCGGTGACAGCGGCGGTCCCGGTGACAGCGGCGGTTCCGGCGACAGCGGCGGTCCCGGTGACAGCGGCAGTGGCGACGCCAGCGGCGGTCCCGGCGACAGCGGCGGCCCCGGCGACAGCGGCGGATCCTCCGATGGCGGTGGTCCAGGCGCCGGTGGGGGTCCAGGCGCCGGTGGGGGTCCAGGCGCCGGGGGGGGGCCCGGCGCTGGCGGGGGGCCCGGCGCTGGCGGCGGACTCGCCGACGGCGATAGCGGTGGCGGCGCACCCGGCGGTGGCGGCGGACCGGATGGTGGGGGTGCGATGATGGCGACGGGTGCTGGCGGGCCTTCGACCGACGGCGTGATCGAGATCACCACGCCTATCTCAACAGGCGTTGACGGCGCAGACGGCAGCGCCCCGCCGGTCCTCGAGATCAGCGTCGGCTGTTTCTGAGGCAAGGAACAACGCCGAACCACAGCGGGGCGCCATTTGGCGCCCCGCAGCGTTCGGGCCCTCGCACCGCGTCTCTCAACACGGCGAGCGCGACCCGCTGAAGCTGGGCCCAATGGTTCGTTGCGGCGCGTGGCTGAAGCGACGCCCACCGTCCGAAGTGCGGCCAGCTTGTGCGCAGAGTCACCCGCAGCCGTCCGGCGATTCCGGCCCCAGCAGACGGAGCAACGCCAGGCTTCCAGCCGAGCACAGTCATCCGGACGCGTCCGTTCTGAAGTCAGGCGCAACATGACGCGGTGACGCCTGGCGCTACCGCGAGGCAGCAACCGCGCGTAGCCGGATTAGGAAAACCCTCATGGCTGCGTTCGTTGATGCCCCACGCATGGCCCGCGTGCTGTGCGGCGACTCAGCGCAACCGGGACGCGCTGCCGCGTCCGCCGAATGGCGGCTCTCTCGGTGGGGCGCCCAACGCAGCGCTATGTCAGACGCCCCGAGACAGGCGCCTCACTCGGCGCTGAGCGCTGATACGCGACCCCCTCGAACGCTCAGGGACGCGGCGAAGCCCTATCGGACCCGGTCCCGGCCGGCGCACACGTCGCCGCTACTGACGCCATCCAATCCATGGACGCTTCATCCGCCTGCGAGACGCAGCGCCGTCCATGCACCGGGCGAGGCAGCAGGAGCCGCATGCGAAGGCCACCATGAGGCTCACCAAGCGCCTCCCACCCCGGCTGACGCTCCAGCGTCCAGTCGTCTTACTTGGCGCGATGCACCCGCACGCGGTCGGGATAGAACGCGAGGTATCCCTCCAGCCCAGCAACCTCTTCCATTGGAGTTTCATAGCACCAGACCGCGTTCTCGTGGCGCGACGACGCGGTCTGAATCGCGTAGTAGGTGGCGTCGCCCTTGAACGGGCAGCGCGTGCGATGCGCCGTGCGCACGAGGACGTCGAAGTCGACATCGCTCGCAGGGAAGTAGATCACCGCTTCGTGGAAGGACTCTCGCACGTCGAGCGCGTCCACGGAGTCGGCGATGACGTGACCATCGAGTTCCGCTACGAAGCGCCCGGGCGCAGGACGTACATCAACTGCATAGTCGGGATATCGATCAAGCACCTTCGCGCGCTCCCCTTGGGGCGTATTGGGCCATGGGTCTCTCCTCCCGCGATCCAGCAAGCATGCGCCCAAGCTCGCGCACTGACGAGTCTCTCGTCCGCTGCGCCCCTGCTAGTCTTGCGCCATGCCACCACCGCAGGAGCGCCAGGTGCTGCACGGCCGCCCGTTTGAGAACATATTCTTCCTACTCATGCTCGCCATCGTCACGCTGGCGTTCTTCTGGGTGCTCTCGGGCTACCTGATCCCCATGTTCTGGGCGATCGTGCTCGCTGTTCTGTTCTTCCCCGTACACCGCAGAATTCACGCCAGCGTCGGAGCGCGCCCCTCGCTCGCGGCATCTCTGACCCTGCTTCTCATCCTGACGACCGTCATCGTTCCCACAGGCTTCCTTGCACTCGCGGTCGCAAATGAATCGAGCCTGCTCGTAGCGCGCATGCAGAGCGGCGAGATCGATCCGACCGCGATCATCAAGTGGGTCGAAGGATTCGCCCCGCCCCTCGTCGAACTGCTTGCCGATCTCGGCATCGAGCTGGAAGAACTTCGCGATCGTCTCGAAAGCGCCGCCGTGAGCGCGTCGCAGACCATCGGCACCGTAGCCGTCGCTGCAGGACAGGGCGCGGTCAGCTTCAGCATCGGCTTTGCAGTGGCGCTCTACGTGCTCTATTTTGCGCTCCGCGACGGCGAGACGATCCAGGAAGTCGTGATTCGCGCGCTCCCCATGGGCGACGATCGTGAGCAGGCGCTCATGGACAAGTTCGCAGAGGTCGCCCGCGCCACGATCAAGAGCACGGTCGTCATCGGCGCCATCCAGGGCCTCCTCGGCGGCACCATCTTCGCGGTCCTGGGCATCCAGGGGGCGATCTTCTGGGGCGTGGTCATGGCGGTGCTGTCGCTCCTGCCGGCCGTCGGTGCGAGCCTCGTCTGGGCACCCGCGGCCGTATTTCTGATGATCGACGACCGCATGGGCGCAGCGTTCGTTCTGATCGGCTTCGGTATCGGCGTCATCAGCCTTGTCGACAATCTTCTGAGGCCGATCCTCGTCGGCCGCGACACGCGCATCCCGGATTGGCTGATCCTCGTCTCGACCCTGGGCGGCCTCACCGCCTTCGGTCTCTCCGGATTCGTCATCGGCCCGGTGATCGCTGCCCTCTTCCTCACCTTCTGGACGCTATTCGAACGCGAACATCATGCGGACTTTCAGCCCGGAGGCCCGGCATGGGACGACGTGACGGCAGCCGGACGGGAGGCCCTGCCAGCAGCGGCTGCCGCCAGCTCCGGAGCGCCTGTCGAAGCGCCTGTCGAAGCGCTTGCCGAAGCGCCCGCCGAAGCGCGCGAGGACTCGAATGCGCGCGAGGCCGAGGCCGAGGCCGTTGCCGAGGCCCTGCGCAAGCCCGAGGAGGACTGAAGCGCGGTTCTGATCGGCCGCGCCCGCCCCGCACCGCACACCAGCGGACATCTGCAGGCCAATGAGGTGATCTACGGCGGAGGGTGCTTGATCAATATCCGGCTCGTTGCGCCCGCGAGCACGGCGCGCGGCACTCGGCACTCGGCACTCGGCACTCGGCACCCCGCACCCGGCGCCCGGCACCCGGCACCCGGCACCCGGCACCCGGCACCCGGCACCGACGCCATCGCTAGGATCCTGCCTGCGCAGCCGACGGAGTGGAGCATCGATGCAAACTCGCGCGAAATCGCCTGTCAGCCGAAGCGCAGACCTGAGGCATGGCGCTGCACCCGCCGCGCCGGAGCGAGCGCGTAGTCGTCTCGATCGATGCAGCGCCCGCTGCGGACGTCGAAACGGCGCCCGTGCCAGGGACACGTGACGATCCCATCCTCGATCTGCACGGCCTCCAGTGATGCAAGGCGATGCGGACAGCGCGCAGGGAAGGCCCAGAGTCCGTCGCTGAGCTCGACCACGCGCAGTCGTTCGCCGTCGGCCTCGACCACCTCGGCCGCTGGCGCCGGCGCGAGCCGGACGTTCGCAAGCGCAGCTTCCCGTTCAACCATCATGGCTTCATCGGCGTCATACAGAGCGTGGTACGTGCGCGCATAGGCTTCACCGAGCTGCCCTCGCGACGCAGCCGCGATTCCGGGGACAAAGAAGTCGACAATCACGGACAGGGACTGAGCGCCGTGAATCACGGCATGGCTCCAGACCTCGGCGCCGGCGCTGACGCCTTCAAGATGACGCAGCACCCAACGCGCTTCCTCGCGGTTGAAGCGCAGCTCAAGCAGGCTTTCTTCGATGCCGTCTCGCACGGGCAAGCCGGCGCGTGCTCGCCACCCCCAGTCGCCCTGGTCTTCGCAGTGCACCCATGCATAGTTCGACGCGTGCAGGTACGGCAGGCGCTCGACATCCAGCACCGTCTCCTCGAGTCGTACGAAGCGCACTGGCAGAGTCCTGCGATAGGTCCCGAGGTGCGGAAGCTGTGTATCCGCCGCAGGGGCGCGAAAGGTACCGCCTCCAGCGAGCGTCATGCGGGCTCCTGCGGGGGGCAAGCGAAACGGGGACTTCGAGACATGTGATCGGCCATTCGTGAGCGGGCCCCAGACTCTAGCGATGTTGCGGCACGATCAATATGTCGATTAGTCTCGACATATGGACACCTCAAACGCCACCGCGGCCCTCTCGGCGCTCGCGCAAGAACATCGCCTCGCCGCCTTCCGCCTGCTGGTCCGGGCCGGCGCAGACGGTCTGCCGGCAGGAGCCGTCGCACGCGAGCTCGACATTCCGCACAACACGCTGTCGACGCACCTGTCGACGCTCGTTGGCGCAGGCCTCGCGCAATCGCGGCGGGAAGGCCGCTCGATCATCTACAGCGTGGACTTTGCGGGCACCCGCGACCTGCTTGCCTTCCTCCTCGAGGACTGCTGCCTCGGGGCGCCGGAGCGCTGCGATGCCGTACTCGGCACCGTTCTCCCCGACTGCTGCTCCGAAGCCCCGTCATGAAAAGACTGCACGTGCACGTTGGCGTCGACGATCTCGACGCATCCGTCCGCTTCTACAGCGCGCTCTTCGAATCCGAACCGGTCCGCCAGGAAGCAGACTACGCGCGCTGGCTGCTCGACGATCCCCGCGTCAACTTCGCGGTCAGCCTCAAAGCGTCCAGGAGCGGCGTCGATCATCTCGGTATCCAGGTCGACGACGAGCGCGAGCTCGCGAACGTCTACGAGCGCCTGGAGCGAGCCGAAGGCCCGATCGCCGACGAAGGCGAGACGCACTGCTGCTACGCCCGCTCCACCAAGCGCTGGACCGAGGACCCCGCGGGCATCTCCTGGGAGGCCTTCGTCACCCACAGCGAGGAAATCACCCGCGACGCGGCAACGATTGCGCCGACGGTAGGCTGCTGCGCATGAGCAGGGATTCCGTACTCGTGCTGTGCACGGGCAACTCCTGCCGGTCGGTGATGGCAGAAGCGCTGGTGAATGCACTCCGCGGCGATCAGTACGAGGCCTTCAGCGCGGGCAGCCAGCCCACCGGACAGATCAATCCCGGTGCCCTCGCGACGCTCGAACGCCACGGCATCGCTCAGGGCGCGCCGATCAGCGAATCCTGGGACGTCTACGCCGACACCCCCTTCCGCTACGTCATCACGGTGTGTGACTCGGCCGCCGCCGAGACCTGCCCGCTGTTCCCGGGACCGGCGGAAAAACTGCACTGGGGGACGCCCGACCCGTCTCATGTGACCGGCACCGACGCGGAAATCGAAGCGGCCTTCGATGCGGCTTTCGCGAAATTGAAGCGACACGTGGAGGAAGACCTGCCGTGAGCGACGACGCCGCCCCCATGGGCCTCTTCGAACGCTATCTCACCGTCTGGGTCGGTCTCGGCATTCTCGCGGGCATTGCCCTCGGTTCGCTCGCGCCAGGCCTGTTCGCTGCCATCGCCGCGCTCGAGATCGCGAGCGTGAACCTCGTCGTGGCCGTGCTCATCTGGCTGATGATCTATCCGATGATGGTGGGCGTGGACTTCACGTCACTGAAGGACGTAGGCCGGCGCCCGAAGGGACTGTGCGTGACGCTCGTGGTCAACTGGCTGGTGAAGCCGTTCACGATGGCCGGACTCGGCATCGTCTTCTTCGAGGTGCTGTTCGCCGATCTCGTCTCGCCGAGCGACGCGCGCGAGTACATCGCTGGCATGATCCTGCTCGGCGTCGCGCCCTGCACCGCCATGGTGTTCGTGTGGAGTCAGCTCGTACGGGGCGACGCGAACTACACGCTGGTGCAGGTCTCGATCAACGACGTGATCATGATCTTCGCCTTCGCTCCGCTCGCCGCCCTCCTCCTCGGCATCACCGACGTTGTCGTGCCGTGGGAAACACTGCTGCTCTCGACCGTCCTCTACGTGGTCACGCCGCTGGTCGCCGGTGCGCTCACCCGCAAACGCCTCGGCGGCGACGACGAGAGGGTCGAAGCGTTCGCGAGCACGGTAAAACCGTTCTCGATCATGGGTCTGATTGCGACGGTGGTGCTGCTCTTCGGCCTGCAGGCAGAAACGATCCTGACGCGCCCGGGCGTCATCGCCCTCATCGCGATCCCACTGCTCCTCCAGAGCTACGCGATCTTCGCCGTCGCCTATGGCTGGGCGTGGATCTGGCGCATCCCCTTCAGCACGGCCGCACCGGCAGCGCTCATCGGCACGTCGAACTTCTTCGAGCTCGCCGTTGCCGTCGCGATCAGCCTGTTCGGACTGAATTCGGGCGCAGCCCTCGCGACCGTCGTAGGCGTCCTGGTCGAGGTACCGGTGATGCTCTCGCTGGTGGCCTTCGCGAACGCCACGCGGAATCACTTCGCGGAGGCCTGAGCCCGCTACTCGGGCCAGAGCCGATCGCGCAGGCCGCTGCGTCGCGCACCGCGCGTGGAGACGGCCTGCTCGACGGCGCGGTCTGTCGCGCAGACGAGCGCACCGGTCCTTGCCCGCGTCACACCGGTGTACAGGAGTTCCCGCGTCAGCAGGCGCGGTTCTTCGTCACCAAGCGCGACCAGCACGCGATCGAACTCCGAGCCCTGGCTCTTGTGCACGGTGATGGCGAAGGCCGTCTCGTGCGGCGGCAGGCGCGAGACGGGTAGACCACGCACGCCACCGTCCGCCGTGGGGAACCAGGCCCGCGCCGAAGCGCTTTCCCCGCGCAGAATCACCCCGACGTCGCCATTGAACAGTCCGAGCGCATAGTCATTCACCGTGACCATCACCGGGCAGCCCGAGAACTGTGCATCGAGTTCGCGAATGCGCCCGTCGCGGCGCAGCGCCTGCTCCGTGAGCGCGTTGATGCGCTCCACGCCAAGGGGACCATGGCGCGATGCACAGAGCACCTGGAAGTGTGTCGCTGCGGCCAGCACCTCGCCGGGCTCTGCACCGCCCTGAGCAAGCTGGATCATCTCGCCAAAGCCGTGAACGATAGCATCGAGCAGTGCCGCAGCATTCGCAGGCGCCAAGCGCTGAAGGTCGGGATCGTCCTCGTCAAGGCAAGTCAGCGCTCTGCGGACATCGCCCAGGTTCGCGGCGCGCGCGAAGCGGCCAAGCGCACCGCCGGCATCGAAACGCCGGCTGCGCCGGAGGATCGTCACCGCATCCGCCAGCGCTGGCACCCCTTCGTCTGAAAGATGATCCAGATCTGCCCCCGCGAGCCGGCCGAGGCGCGTCCCTCCGTCCTTCGTGAAGCGGGCGGCGTCGCCGTGCCGTTCCGCCCAGGCGCACAGATCACCCAACACGCGACCGGCTTCAACGGACGACAGTTGATCGGGATCGCCCAGCAGCACGAGGCGCGACTCCGGGCGCAGGGCAGAAGCCAGCGCCGCCATCATGCGCAGATCCACCATGGACGCTTCGTCGAGCACGACGAGGTCGGCGTCGAGCGGTGTCTTCGAATCGTGGCGGAAGCTGCCATCACCGGGGCGATAGCCCAGCAGGCGATGCAGCGTGCTCGCCTCTTCCGGCAGCCTTGCGACGAGCGCTTCGGACGCGAGCCCATCAGCAACGAGCCGGCCGCGGGCAATCCGCATCGACTCCGTCATTCGCGCTGCCGCCTTGCCAGTCGGCGCAGCGAGGCGAACGACGGGGGGCGCGGAGGCGTGCTCCAGCAAGAGCAGCAGCATGCGCGCGACCGTCGTCGTCTTTCCCGTACCCGGCCCGCCCGCGATGACGGCAAGCTTGCCGTCGAGGGCGCTTGCGACGGCGATGCGCTGCCAGTCCGGCGCGTCGTCGCCAGGAAAGAGCGCGGCGATGCGGGGCGCGAGCGATTCAAGATCGGCTTCGCTCAGCAGGCGTGCCCCGGTGCGTTCCAGCAGCGTCGCCGAGAGCAACTCTTCGTAGCCGTGAAAGCGGGCCAGGTAGAGGCGCGGGCCTTCCAGCACCAGCGGCGCCGGCCGATCCGGCGCAGCAAGCAGTCCGGAACGCTCCAACGCACCGCGAAGCGCGTCCCCGGCAGGCCAGCCGTCTGCGGGATCGAGATCAAAGAGCTCGACGCAGCTGTGTTGCTGCCCGAGCTCCATGGACAGGTGCATGCCGAGACGGACCACCCAGGACCGCTCCTCCTCGGAGAGCCTGGCGTCCGCCCAGCGACCGAGCGCGCGGCCGAACTGCGCGTCCAGATCGCTGAAGTCGAGACGTTCGTTGCTCACGACGCATCCGCTCCCGCAAGCTCGCTCGCCTCGCCGCCGCAGAAGATCGCATCGAGGCCGTCGAGCAGCGGTGCCGGAGGCACGTCCATATGAATACCGGCGCCGGAGCGCATCCCGCGCAGGTAGAGATACAGCACCCCACCGAAGCGCTCGACGCCATCAGGACCGAGCCGGGCACGGAGCAGACGACGCAGCGCAACCGAATAGATCAGATACTGAAGGTCGTAGCGGTGTTCGCGGACGGATGCGGCCAGCGCATCCGGGGTGTACGCCGAGGCATCGTTCCCGAGCCAGTTGGACTTGTAGTCGACGATCCAGAACCGGCCGTCATGCTCCACGACGAGGTCCACGAATCCGCGAAGCATGCCGTCGAGGCGCTCCAGGGAGAGCGGCGCGGCGCTGTAGCCGAAGCGCGATAGCAGCGCCTGAACATCCTCGCTTCGCCCGCCTCCAAGCGGCAGGTGGAACTCCATTTCAGCAAGCGCCCGATCCACGGTCGCGAGGCTTGCGCCAAGCGGGAGCGGGCAGGCCCGGACATCCTCCATCCAGGCGCGCACTGCGGCCGCATCCACTTCACCGTCGCCGAAGCCCCACGCGGCGAGCACCGCCTTGACGTGCGTCGACACCGCCTCGGCGTCCGCAGGCCAGTCCTCGAGGACCGCGTGCAGACAGCTGCCCGGCCGTGCCCCCTTGGGAAAACGGTGGGCAATATCGTCGGGGACGGGGGCAGGCTCGCCGGCAGGCTCGCCGAAAGGCTTGCCGGCAGGCTCGGCGGCCCCGGGCGCACGCACCAGCTCCACCTCGTCACCCGCACCGCGCACGTGCGCACTCGAAGGGTCCGTTCCCTCGACAAGGGCTGAATAGCTCGTCAGGCGCCAAGCCGATCGCTGCACGGGCGCCATGGGCGTGCGCACGGCGAGTCCAGGCGTCACCGCAAGATGGGCAGGCGGACCGACGGCAGGTGCATCGAGCGCTTCAACGCGGATCGATTCCGAAGCAGCAGCCAGCGCGTCGAGACGCGCTGCAAGCTCGTCGTCGCTCGCCGCGTCGCCCGGGCCAAGCAGGAGATGCCCCAGTGCCGTTGCCCGCAGGCGCGATATCCGGCCTCCGGGGGAGAGATTCGCAACCCCGAGATAGAGCGCGCGTCGCGCCCGGGTCATCGCAACGTAGAGCAGACGCAGATCCTCGGCCAGACGCTCGCGCTCCGCCGCCGCGCGCGCATTCGCGTCGGGCTTGAGGTCCAGCACGGCCCGCCATCGACCGCCGGCCTGCTCGTGATAGGCCGCGTCGCTCGCCTCGCGCAGCCAGGTCCCGAAGGGCACAAGCACGACGTCATACTCGAGCCCCTTGGCGGCATGCATGGTGACGATGCGCACGAGATCGGCATCCGTCTCCAGACGCATGCGCGCTTCTTCGGCTTCCGCCGCGGCGCTGCGCTCACGACCGAGCCAGAGCAACAGGCGATGCATGCCCCCGAGCGCCGATGCGGCGCGCTGCAGCAGTTCGCCGAGATGGCGCACGTCCGTGAGTCGGCGAGGACCATCCAGACGCGGCAGCCAGCGGGCAGGCACGTCGTAGTCCGCAAGGAGGCGCGTCAGCATCACCATGGGCCCATGACGCCGCCAGAGTTCGTGATAGCCCGCGAAGCGGTCGAGGTGCCCTTGCCAGGCAGCCTCGTCGACGTGGATGTCGTGCTGCAATCGGTCGAGCGGAAGATCCAGCAGCGGCGTCGCCAGCGCGGCGCGCACAGCGGCCTCGTCGCGCGGATCGAGTGCTGCCGCGAGCAATCGCTCCAGATCGACCGCCTCATCGCTCGCGAACACCGTCTCCCGCGCCTGCCGAACGCTCGCGATGCCGACCCGCGCGAGCGCCGTAAACACCGCAACCGCTTCACCGTGCGTACGCACGAGCACGGCGATCTGCCGCGCTTCGAGTTGGGCGCCCGCGATCATGACGTCACCCGCGAGCAGGCGCTGGATCTCGGCAACCAGGCGCGCCTCCGCAGCCGCCTGCAGACCATTGGCCGCGACGCCGCCTTCGCTCGCCAGGTGCCAGAAGGTCAGGGCCGGCCGAGCGCCGGTCCCGTCGCGATACTCACCGCGCTCCGCACCCGGCCTGGGTACCACGGGGGTGAAGCCGATCTCGTCGACGACGAAGGGTGCCGTCGCGTCGCGATAGAGCGCCTCTACCGCGTCGAGCATCTCGGGCGAGGACCGCCAGTTCGTATGCATGACCGCGCGCGCGTCGGCTGCGAGGGTCGCGCGCGCATCCAGGTACGCATACACGTCCGCGCCCCGGAATGCGTAGATCGCCTGTTTCGGGTCGCCGATCATCACCAGCGTTCCACCCTCGTCCTCGGGCGGATAGAGCGCATCGAAGATGCCGTACTGGAGCGGATCGGTGTCCTGGAATTCGTCGATGAACGCAATCGGGTAAGTCCGACGCACGGCTTCGGCGAAGCGCGCCCCCCCTCGCCCGGAGAGCCCGCGCCAGGCGCCCCTCAGTACGTCTTCAGGCGAGATGCGTGCGTCACTGAGCTTTTCTGCCTCGAGGGCATCGCCGATCTCGCGGATGGCCTGTGCGCGCAGCACCACATGCACGTCGTCGAGCGCATCGAGCGCCGCATCCACGAGTTCGTGGGTCTCGTCGAAGTCCGGAGGCGTGCCCCGCTTGCCAATCTTCTTCAGCAGCGCTTCGCGCGTGTACAACGCGAGCAGGGGCGCGATCGACCCTGCCTCGCCCTCGGCCCCGACGACCGAGAACGGGTCCAATGAGCGCGCGCAGCCACGCGCCCACGTATCCATGGCAGCGGTGTGGCGCGGCGCACCGCCGAACTTCTGATCCTTGCTCAGGCTCGACGCGGCGATCCGCGTCGACACTTCCGCGTCGAGCCAGTGGCGCGCGAGTGCCTCGAGCGTCGATCGCGCGCCCTCGGCGGCGAGACGGAAGTCGTCCCGCTGACCGGTGCGCACGTCCAGGCCAAAGCGTCCGAGCCAACCGCCTACGTCGCGCAACAGCGCGTCGGGATCCGGCCAGCGGTCGAGCACGAGTGCGGCGAGCCCCTCCGGTAGCGGATAGACCTGCCGGCGCCAGAAGTCCCGCGCAGCGCGCTGACGGTACTCGCGGTCGTCGAGTACGAATTCCTGCGCGAAACGTGCACCGGAGTCGAAGGCGCGCTCCACGAGCATGCGCTGGCAGAAGGCGTGGATCGTGAACACCGCGGCTTCGTCGAAGCGCGCGAGGGCTGCGCGCAATTGCGCCGCGGCGACATCACGGTTGCTGCAGGCGTCGAGCAGCGCGCTGAGGAAGGGATCTCCGGGCGGCGCTTCGCCCTCCTCCGCCTCGAACACCTCGAGCGCATCCGCGACGCGCTGGCGCAGGCGACCGCGCAATTCCAGCGTCGCGGCCTTGGTGAAGGTCACCACCAGGATCTGGTCGATGCGCTGTGCCGGCCGTCCGTGACCGAGGAGCGTGCGCAATACGAGCGAGCCGATCGCATGCGTCTTCCCCGTGCCCGCGCTGGCCTCGATGAGGCGGCGGCCATGGAGCGGCATTGCCAGCGGGTCGAGCTCAAGCACCGGCATCATCCGGATCGCCTTCGCCCGCTTCGACAAGCACCGTCAGACGGTCGATCGTCTTGGCGCGGGCAATTCGCTCCCCGTGCGTTAGGAGTGGGCCCCAGACACGCAGGGCCAGTGCACCGAAGGTCGGTGCGAGTTCGGCATCGTCTCCCGGGAACTCCGGCCACAGTCGGCGCACCGCGTCCTGCTCGCCTTCGCTGCGAGCCGGCGCGAATGCATTCGGTCGCCAGGCCGAACGCGCTGCATCGAGTGCGGCGTCCTCACCCTTCGCGCTCTTCTCGGCAAACGCCGCGCTGGTTGCGACGAGCAACGGCTGCGGCTCATCGAGCAACTCGTCGCGTACCCGGACGAGATCCTGAAGGAACTCTGACGCCTCCTCTGCGGCGAGCGGCGGCCAAAGATGTAGATGACTCTCGTCGAGCAGCACGGTCGTCCTCGCGGTGCCCTGGGCAGCGAGCGCGAGGTGTACGATCCACGCGCGCATCCGATCGCGTTCGTTTGCCTTGCCAGGGCGTACCCGCAGACGAACCCGATCGCTGCAGTCGCTCACGCGCCCCTGCAGACGTTCGTTGCCGAGCACACAGTCGACGTTGGCGTTGTCGAACACCTCGTTCGCCAACGGCGCGAGGCGCGCGCGATAGTCCTCTGCATACGACGACAAAGCGTCCACGGCGGCGCCGCGCGCCGGTCCCTCCGGCAGTTCACCGGCCGCGATTCGCGCATCGACCCAGGCGCCCACATCGCCTCCGGCGAGCGCGTGCTCGATCGCACCGGCCCGCAGGCGATGACGGTCGAGCCCTGCGATGACGAAAGGTTCGTCGTCTTCGGAGGTGAGTTCGCTGACGTCGAGACGCACCGACAGACGAGCACGCAGCATCTCGCTGCTCGGATCGACGAAGAACGCTTCCAGTTCGCGCAGGGAGGGCATCGTCGCGTCGCCGCGCGCCGCGAATTGCACACGTCCCGGAGTTCCGCGCGCAATCGAGAATGCAGGCACATCCTTGGCAAACGCCCACAGCGAAGAAGAAGTCCTCAGGCGCTCACCGTCGTAGGCGCCACTGAACGGCTGCAGGGGATGGCGCTGCGTGAGCACCTCGAGCGCCGGTTCTCCAGACGGGCCCCGGAAGCGGCGGGCCACCGCTTCAAGGAGCGCAGCGACCACGACGGAAGGCGGACGCTCGGCATCGTCGACCGGGTCACGGCCGGACCACGACACGATCAGATGCTCGCGCGCCGCGAGCAGCGCTTCCAGGAACAGAAACCGGTCTTCCAGGCGCCGTGCGCGGTCCCCCTTGCGCGGATGGCGCGCGATCAGATCGAAGTCCAGCGGTACGTCCCGACGCGGATAGTCACCATCGTTCATGCCAAGAAGCGCTACGACGCGAAACGGGATCGTGCGCATGGGCATGAGCGTGCAGAAGGTGATCTGCCCCCCGAGGAAGCGATGGCCACCATCGCGGGCCGTCAGCGCCGGCGCGAGCAGTTCGCGCACCACGTCGAGTTCCAGCGCTTCGTCGACCCCCGCGCGCGCCGTGCGTGACTCGAGCTGCACGAGCGCTTCGCGCACGCCGTTCAGCGCAGCCGTATCGTCAGCGCCCTCCTCGAAGCAATCGGCCATGAGCGCACGGATACGCTGCGCCCAGCGCACGGGCGGATGCGGCCCGGCGAGCCGTTCGCGATGGCGCGCAAGGCGCTCGACGAAGGCAAGCAGGCGACCGATCGCGTCGGCGAGATCGCCTTCCACCCCGGGCAGCGGCGCACGGCCCGCGAACGGTGCCGCTTCGCCCATCGCATAGCCAAGCAGGAGGCGGTCCGCACCCGCAGACCAGCTGTGCGCACGACTGTGCACACGAACACCCGCTGCCTCATCGGCTGCGGGAAGGGAGAGTGACCTCCAGTGCGCGTCATCCAGAGACCAGCGCACGCCGGCACGTCGCACCCAGTCCCCGAGTCGCTCGGCCATCTCTGCTTCGATGCGACAGGCACGGAGCACGGCCGGAGTTTCCAGCAGCGCCAGCACCTCCGATGCGCCGAAGCGGCTCCGCGGCAGTTCCAGCAACGCAGCCAGGGTCGCGAGCACGGGGGTTTCACCGCCGAGACCGCGATCGGAGATCGCGAACGGCAGCACGGGACCGTCGCGGGTTTCACCGAAAACCGCCTCGATGTACGGGGCATAGCGATCAATGTCCGGAATCATCACCACCACGTCGCGCGGCTGCAGCGCTTCGGAACGGGCGAAGCACTCGAGGAGACGGTCGCGCAACACTTCGAGCTCGCGTAGCGGACCGTGGCAATCGAGAAACAGCACACTGCTGTCGCCCGGGTCGAGCGTGACGGGGACCGCGCCCGGATCGAGATCGAGAATGTCGCGCTGCAGGGTCGCAAGGGCCGTGGGCCCTGCCGCCTCGAGAAAGTCGTCCTCCAGCACCGCGCCCTCGCCGAGCTCGAGTACGAGATCGACGAAGTCCCGTCCCGCCCCACCGAGTTCCGCGAGGAGTGGATGCCCGACCTCGTAGTAGGGATGCGTCGGCGCTGCCTCGTCGCGTACCCGCTCGGCAGCTTCGAGCTGCGCGAGATAGGCCTCGCTGACAATGTCGCTCCAGTACTGACGGGACGGATTAAGGACGTGGATCGTCAATTCGACGTGCGCCGACAGCGCGAGCAGCAGGCGCAATTGATCCGGCGGCATGGCGGAGATGCCGAACAGTGCGATGCGCCCAGGCAGGCCCGCTGCCGCGAGCCGTGCGCGGCAGTCCTCGCGTTCGAGGCGCCCGAGCGCCCGCGCCGTGAGCGAGGCCCGATCCTGCGCACCGGCGCCCGGGGGCCCCGACTGCTCGATGCGCTCGATGAGCATGCGCCAGAACAGCGGCTGCCAGGGTTCATCGCGCGTGACCCCGACGATTTCCTCACCAGTGCGCCAACGGGCGAGCCAATCGGGGCGGTAGACGAGATATTGATCGAAGACGTCGACGATGCGCTCCGACAGCTGGAAGCGCTTCATGCCGTCGCCGTCGTCCGCAAGGTAGCCCGCAAGGCGCTCCGCCCGCGGGTCCAGAAGCAGGTGTCCGCCCGGCGCAAGCAACGCGAAGGCGTGCCAGAGCATCAGGCGCTTGTCGAAGGGCGACTCCGAGGGCACGTCCGCCTCCAGCGCGCGCAGCACCTGCCAGACGAACGAGGACGGCAATGGAAAGTCGATCCCGGCTGCAATCCCCTGCGCCTCCGCAAGGCGATGACGCAGCCAGGTCGCCATGCCCGGGCTCTGCACGACGACGACTTCGCGATCGAGCACGACGTGCAAACCCTCGGCCGAGTGGTCGCCGTGGCGATGGCCGACGCGATCGCCAAGGCGCGCCACGAGATTTTCCGCCAGCAGGTCGAGCCGATTGGATTGACGGACCTCGAGCATGGCGCGGCTCAGCGACCTCCGCCCGGCCCGCTTCGGGCACCGTGCGCGTCGAGAATATCCAGTACGCGCCCCCTCGGAATCGCCTCCAGACGCCCGCGCGCACTCTCGACCGTAGTGGCGGCGAACAGCGCGTTCACGATCGCCTCCTCCGTCGCCTCGGCCGTGGCTGCAAAGAGCGGCGACAAGGCCCACGGAACGAGGCCCGGCGTTTCGACCGGCGCTGCACTCTCGCGAGGACGGCGGACATCCGGATGGGTGGAGAAGGCGATCACGTAATCCCCGGAGCCATTGCTCGCGTAAGAACCGGTACGGGCCAGACCCATGATCGCCCGCATGGCGAGTCGATCGAGCGCCCCCCCGTCCAATGGCGCATCGGTCGCGACCACGATCATGATGGAGCCATCCTCACGGTCCTCGTCCCGCGGCGCTGCAAGGGCCTCCCGGAAGGGCGTCTGCCCCAGCGCCTCGCCAACCGGCACGCCCGCGATCGTCATGAAGCCACCGAAATTCGTCTGCACGAGCACGCCGACGCGATGACCACCGAGCGACGCGGGCAGCACGCGCGAACTCGTGCCGATTCCGCCCTTGAATCCGAAGGCCTGCGTTCCCGTACCGGCGCCAACGCTGCCCTCCTCCACGGGCCCGTCGCCCGCGGCGTCGAGCGCAGCGAAGACCTCATCGCGGCCGATCGGGTTCGACCACATATCATTCACGCGTGCGTCGTTGGTTTCGCCCACGACCGGATTGACCGTGTGTTCGCCCATGCCCGGCTGCCCGTAGACCCACTCCTTGAGCGCATCCGCCGCACGCCAGACGCACAGCGTGCAGGTGAGCAGAATGGGCGTCTCGATTTCGCCGAATTCGCGCACCTGGGTTTCGCCGATGAGCTTGCCGTACCCGTTGCCGACGTGGATCGCGGCCGGCATGGGGAAACGATACAGATTGCCAGGTCCAGGAATGATCGCCGTCACGCCCGTGCGGACGTCATCGCCTCGGATGACCGTCGCATGGCCGACACGCACGCCGTCAACGTCGGTGATCGCATTCAGGGGACCTGTCGGGAATACGCCGATCTCTACGCCGAGGGCCCGCGCACGCGGCTCAGCGGCCTGAACCGAGGTGACCGCAACAAGCAGCAGTCCGGCGAGGGGCAGGGATCTCATGCGCACTTCCGATCGGCCGACGCACGGGCGCGTCATCACGCAAGCTACACGGCCACGGGACGAGACTCGACCTGTTACCTCCTCGATCACGCCGTCGGAGTGAGCGATGTTCCGGTCTCTTCTGCGAATTCTAGCCGCAGTCACTGCTGCCGGCGGCGTGATCGTCGCACTCGCTGCCACCATCGGCGACGGCACTTATCGCTACACGGCCCCGAACCGCGACGGCATCGGCAAGTGGTATCTCGACCGGGAGATCTCGCACGTCATGGGCCATCAGGGGGCAGGCTGGCTGGAACGCCGGGGGCGGGCGCGAAGCGAACGTACCGATCTCCTCATCGAGGGCTTGCCGCTCACGCCCGACGCCGTGGTCGCGGACATCGGCGCTGGCACCGGCTACTTCAGCTTCCCCGTTGCCGGTCGGGTCCCGGAGGGGCGCGTCCTTGCGGTCGACATTCAACCGGAAATGCTCGAAATCATCGAAACGCGCAAGCAGGCGCGCAATGTGGCGAACGTCGAGACGATCCTCGGCACGATCGAAGACCCGAACCTCCCGGAAGCCGCAGTCGATCTGATCTTCATCGTCGACGCTTACCACGAGTTCTCGCATCCCCAAGAAATGGGCGAGGCCATGGCACGTGCGCTGGTACCCGGCGGCCGTCTGGTGCTGGTCGAATACCGCGCCGAGGACGCGTCGGTCCCGATCAAACGCCTGCACAAGATGAGTGAGGCGCAGGCACGCCGAGAGATGTCGGCGCTCGGGCTCGAATGGGAAGCGACCGAGGACTACCTCCCGCAGCAGCACGTGCTCGTGTTCAGGAAACCCGGATAGGGCGGCACGAGCGTTCGAGAACACGTGCATCGTGGACGGCGCGCTGACCTGCCTCGCCGGCCTCTGAGCGGCCCCGGCGGGGCGACGCCGCACGCCATGAAGCCGCGGCGCCGAACGGTTCCATGGTTAGTCCACGCGCAAACTCTCCGGGAAGCGGACGCGCGCTTCGAGCCCACCCCCGGGGCGCTGCAGGAGCAACACATCACCACCAATTGCACGCATGAGTTCCCGGGCAATGCCGAGGCCGAGCCCGCTGCCGCCAGTTTCACGATTGCGGGAACCTTCTCCGCGCTCGAACGGCTCGAAAACGCGGTCGACATCCTCGGCTTCGATCCCGGGCCCTCTGTCGAGGATGCAGAGATCGAGGCCGTCGACGCCTGATAGGGCGACGAACTCCGCATCTCCCGCATAGCGGCGGGCGTTCTCCAGCAGATTGTCGAGCACGCGGCGCAGCGCTAGGGGGTTTCCGACTATCCAGTAGGGCCTGTGCGCGTCGTTCGCGAACGTGAGCTCACGCTCGCTGGCCCACAAGCGGGCAATCGCGTGCACATCTACCAGCTCGTCACGGTCGCTCGCGTGACCCGAACGCGCATAGAGGAGCATGTCTTCCACCAGCGCGTTCATCTCATCGATGTCGTGAAGCGCCGCTTCGAGCATCTCCGGCCGCCCGCCCTCGATACGCAGTCGCAATCGCGTCATGCCCGTGCGCAGATCGTGCGCAAGCGCGCTGAAGGTTCGGGTGCGGTCAGAGACCAGGCCCGCAATGCGGTCCTGCATGGCGTTGAGCGTTCGCGCCAGGGAACGGACCTCACGCGGGCCGCGTTCATGGATGTGTGTAGGCGCGAGGCGCATGCCGAGTTCATCCGCGGCCTGCTCCAGTTGCGCAAGCGAGGCAAGCAGGCCGCGCAGCGCAATCGCCGCGACCGAGCCGACGATGAGCACCGAGGCCATGACCAGGAGCAACGCGCCGCGGGGCTGATTCGCGATAAGCGCAGGCGGCGCAAACGCGACGCGCAGCACCCGCGCGTCCTGCAACGCGATGTCTACCTCCAACACGATTTCGGCAATACCCGCTTTCAGCGGACGGGGATCCGCCGGCGTACCGATCGGGCGCCCGACGCGGAAACGCAACGCCCGGCCGGCGAACAGGCGCGGCGCCGCATCGGCAAGCGCCGTCTGCAGGATCGGGTCCGCCTCGGCCTGCGCAGGAAACGAAGCGTCAACGCGGGCCGCCCGCAGTGAGGTATTGAAGATCGCAATGGGGCGCGATGCATCCGCATCACCGGCATCCAGGGCGCGAACGAGCTCGGCGATCGAAGGTCCGGCAGACTTCAAACCCTGGGAGAAGAAGGTCGTCGACGGCCCCCCCTGCAGCACGAGCCAGAGCAGACCCACCAGCGCCAGGAGCGCCGCGAGCGTGACGGCAAACACGCGCGGCAGCAGCGACGACGGAATGAGGCGCTTCACGCCGTCTCTTCGCGCCGAACCTCGCTCGCGAACGCATACCCCACGTTGCGAACGGTCTTGATGTGCTGTGGATGGCGCGGATCACCTTCCAGCTTGCGGCGCAGGCGCGAGATCTGCGAATCGATACTTCGGTCGAAGGGGCCGGTTCGCGCACCCCGTGTCATGTCCAGCAATTGATCGCGACTGAGCACCCGCGGGCGATGTTCCACCAGCGCCTGCAGGAGTGAGAACTCACCGCTGGTGAGCTCAACCGCGGCGCCGCCGCGTTCGAGCAGGCGCCTTTCGACATCGAGGACGAAGTTCGCGAAGCGGTAACGCGGTGACAAGCGATGGGTCTCGCCTGGCCGCGCCGGCGGCGCCCGCCGCAGCACCGCACGAATCCGCGCCAGCAATTCGCGCGTCGTGAACGGCTTGCCGAGGTAGTCGTCCGCACCCGCCTCGAGGCCGATGACCCGATCAGGCTCCTCGCCGAGGGCGGTGAGCATGATGACCGGAATGGAGGAACGGGTACGCAGCCGGCGGCAGAAGTCGACGCCGGACTCGCCCGGCAACATGCGGTCCAGCAGCACGAGATCGACGCGCTGCGCGGACAGCCGATCCTCGGCAGCCGCCGTGCTGCCGGCGCCCGTGACCTCCATACCGTGCTCGGACAGGGCCGCGGCCACAAGGCGGCGAATCTCGCGATCGTCGTCGACGATCAGGATGCGCGGGGCAGGCACGAGGCGATTCCTGTGGTTTTGATCGTGAGGCCAATCTACCCCTTCTGAGCGCCAGTGCAGCTCAGGCCACAAACCGTCACAAAGCCGGGCTAGGCGGCAACGTGTGCGCAACGCATGATCCGAACAATGCTTCGCATTCGAATCTGCAGCGAAACGCGATCATGACTGCGCATCCGCCCCCGCTCTCCTTCCTGCTCGTGCTGCTCACGTTCGTGGTCGCCGAGATCGTCTGGCGCCGCCGTCGCGTCGGCAGCTACGACTTCGCCGCCCTAGGCGGGTCCTTCGGTGTCGCCATCGGTCAGGGCATCACGAACGCGCCCGGCGCGCTCCTGATCGGTGCGGTGTTCGCGGGCGCCGCCGCGCTCTCACCCCTTGCATGGCCCATGGAGGATTGGCGCACCTGGGCCGCCTGCTTCCTCGCCGTGGAGTTCGCCTACTACTGGCAGCACCGCATGCTGCACCAGGTGCGCTGGTTCTGGGCATCGCACGCCGTGCATCACTCCGCCAACGAGATGGTGCTGCCGGCGGCGATGCGGCTCGGTTGGGCGACCTGGCTCACGGGTGCCTTCCTGCCTCTGACCGTGCCGGTGCTGCTCGGTTTTCCGCCGTTGATGGTGGCGACGCTCACGATCATCAATCTGCGCTACCAGTTCTTTCTACACACGGAAGCCGTCGGCCGCCTGGGACCGCTGGAATGGGTGTTCAACACGCCGGCCCACCACCGCGCGCATCACGGGGCAGAGCCGCAGTACCGCGACTGCAACTTCGGCGGCGTGCTGATCGTGTTCGACCGCCTTTTCGGCACCCTCGGCACACAACCGGACGCCGAGCCCGCACGCTACGGCCGCGCGGAGCCGCTGCTGGCGACCAATCCGTTGGCGATCGCGCTCCACGAGTGGCATGCGCTCGTCCGGGATGTTCGCCGGACCGACTCGTTCGGCGCTGCGCTGCGCCTGCTGTTCGTTCCGACGGCGGCGGGCGCTTCTGTCGGGGTCAGGCCATCCGGAGTCCGGCCCTCCGATTCACACGCAACCAAGATAGGGCCGACCGACACGCATCCCACCGGTGCCCCAGTGCCGACCATGACCGGAGCCTGACGCCATGCCGATCCACCATCAGCCCCGCGTGCTTGCAGCGCTGCTCGCCTTCAGTATCTCCAGCACCGCTGCGGCTCAGACCGCGGAGCCGAGCGAGAATGCCGCGCCAGCAGACGCGTCGACGTCTTCACTCCCGGTCGAACTCGACCCGGATCGCAGCGGCACGATCAGCGTCGAGGAGTTCAAGGCGCTGCGGCGAGCACGTGCGTTCGAGAATGACGCCGACGGCGACGGCGCGCTGTCGCTCGACGAATTCCGCGTCCTGCTGCCCTCGCAGGTGCCGAAGATGATGCACAGCCGGATCTTCCGGCGAATCGATCAGGATGGCAGCGGTGCGATTGACGACGTCGAGTTCGACGCGACACCGGTGCGCGCCTTCGATCAGGCGGATGCCGACGGCGACGGGGAACTGGTAGGCGCCGAGATCGACGCCCTGCGCACGGACGCCGACTGACGCTCACGGAGCGCGTTCGAGCAGCCTCTTGGCAAGCTAGCCCGACCATCTGCCCCCCCTCGCACCGCCGCGAACCCTCGCGGCGTCAGCCCTCGCGCGCCCGGTCATTAGTCGAGCACCCTTTACTTTGAGTAAAGTTTCCTTGACATATCTTCGAGCGAAGACCAGGCTACCCGAAAGTCAAGCATCCTTTACTTCTCGTCAACCATGCTTGTCCAACGGAGACAGTCACCCATGAACACCGAATCGCGTTCCCTCCTCGATCGCGCCTACGCCTGGTTCGGCTTCCACGCCGACACGGAAGTGGACTGCGAGAACAACCGCGTCGTCACCCGCTGGTCCTTGATCTGGGCCGCGGCGCTCATCGCCAGCTCGGCAATCGTCACAAGCTTCGAACTGCCGAAACTGCTCGCCTGGACGATCGTCTTCGCACCCAATCTCATCGCGCTGATCACCCTGCGCGCCTACACCCGCTTCCTGCGCATGACCGACGAGTTTCAGCAGCGGATCCAATTGGAAGCGCTCGCCATCGGCTTCGGCGCCACCTACCTGCTCGCGATCGGCCACGTCGCCGCCAAGGCTGCGGGCGCACCGGAGATCGACAGCGTCTTCTGGGTGCTGATCATGACCACCTCCTGGATCTTCGGATTCGCCAACGCCATGCGGCGGTACCGGTGAAGAATCGGCTCCGCGTCCTGCGCGCAGAGCGCGCGTGGACCCAGGCCGATCTTGCAGCGCGCCTGGCAGTTTCCCGGCAAACGGTGAACGCCATCGAAACCGGAAAGTACGATCCCGCGCTTCCGCTCGCGTTCAAGCTCGCCGACGTCTTCCAAATGCGGATCGAGGACATCTTCCTGCGCGATTGAATGCGCGCTGCAAATTGCCGTGTAGGACATCTCTGTTCAAACAGCGGCCCTGATTGCTCTGTACGCTATGCTCGCTGCGTGCGCGGCGCGGCGCCGCGCGATGCGACGCGACGCACATGGGGGGACCCCGAAGTGCTACCGAATACACCCGAGAACATCGGCGGCGTGCTCGACGCGGGTATCCGCCTGTATCGCGCGAATTTCCGCGTTCTGACAACGATCGCAGGGCTTCTGTTCGGAACCAGCCTCGCGCTCAATCTCATTGCGGTCTTCCTTTTGGGCGTCGATCTGATGCCCGCAGACCCGGCCGCTTCGACGCTGGGAGAGCTCTACAGCCCGTCGTTTGTCGCGCTTTCCCTCGTCGGCTTCTTCATCGCGACACTCGCCTACGCGGCACTGATCCGGCAGCTCAAGGCATCTGCGAGCGGCACCCCCCTGACTGCGGGCGCGTCCGTTCGGGAGGGGTTCGGACGGATGATCTCGGTCACCGTTGCCCTGGTGCTCTACATACTGCTCGTCAGCGTCGGCGCCGTGCTTCTCGTTATCCCTGGCATCTGGCTCGCCACCGCCACAGGCTTCGCAGTCATCTTCGCTGCCGAAGGCTCGGGACCCGTTGCCGCAATCCGCCAGAGCTTCACACTCGTGAAAGGGCACTGGTGGCGGACGACGGCGGTGTTCGTGGTGATCTTCCTCCTGATCTTCGCCGTGTCGTTCATGTTCGGCGCCCTGCCCGGCGCGGTTGCGGGCTATAACGCAGCCGCAAACGGCGAAGTGTCGATACGGACGTTTCAGCTCATCTCGATGATTGGAAACACGCTCGCTTCGATGTTCATGATGCCCCTCGGCTTCGCGATGACCTTCGCGGCGTATCACGACCTGCAGCTGAGGAAGTCGGGCGAGGACCTCGAAGCGCGTCTCGGCACGCTGGAGGGCTGACGTCGGCAGGCGGCGCATTTTCCGCATGGAGATCTTCGACGCAGACGTGATTACCGCGGCGCTTGCCGATGAAGCGTTCCGCGAGGCTGCGCGCGTCGCCATCAAGAACGGCTTCGTCGCGTACTCTGCGGGTGATGTCACCGTGCCGCCGGTGGGGCACCTGGACCTTCCGGACGCAGGCGGTGAGTGCCACATAAAATACGGCTGGATCCGGGGCGACGATGTCTATCTCGTGAAGATCGCGAGCGGGTTCTACGGCAACGCGGCACTCGGCCTGCCTTCCGGCAACGGCATGATGGTGCTCTTCTCCGCACGCACCGGTGCGCCCGCAGCAATTCTCCTCGATGCGGGGCTGCTCACCGACGTGCGCACCGCCATGGCCGGCGCGATTGCCGCCGAGGCACTGGCACCGCCGACCGTAGAGTGCATCGGTATCGTCGGCGGCGGCATTCAGGCGCGGCTGCAGTTGCGTGAGCTCGCCTCGGTCACCGCATGCAGGCGCGTTCTCGTCAGCACCCGATCAAGCGCTGCCTTCGACACGCTTGCCGCCAATCTGTCGGACACTGATTTCACGCTCGAGCGCGCAGACTCGATCGAGGGTCTTTTTGACGCTGCGCGCCTAATCGTCACGACCACGCCCGCCACGAAGCCGTTCGTGCGCGCGCAGTGGGTTCGGGCCGGCACACACATCACATGCATGGGCAGCGACGGGGGCGGCAAGCAAGAACTCGATGCCGGCGTATTCGCGCGGGCCGACGTCTGCATTGTGGACTCGCTGAGCCAGTGTCTCGCTTTCGGAGATACGTCCTACGCCGTCACGGAAGGGGCCCTCGGGAGAGATGCGCCGGTTGAACTCGGAGCCGTCCTGGGCGGGCGTCATCCGGGACGCACTTCTGCCGAGCAAATCACGATTGCCGATCTCACAGGCGTCGCCGTTCAGGACATCGCGATCGCAAAAGCCATGTGGGCCCGCCTGCAAGGCTGAACTGCGGCGCGGGCCTGCCCGTCAATCCCGGTGGGCGCGTTTGCCCGCACGAATTCCCGCACCAGCCGGCCAGCCGCTGCCGTACGTCACCACGCCCCTCCCTGCAGACGGCACACCCGGGAGGGCGCCCACCGCCTGCCGACACGCCGGCGCCTTTCGACATCACCGCTCCGGGCCAGCGACCGGTCCCGGACCTCTGGTTGCGGGGAGTAGACTGCAGGGCACGGCTAGGAGGAAGCCGAACCATGCCCGCCTCAACGCGCCCTTCTGCAGCACCCTTCCAGCCGCGCGCAGCGAACGCACACCGTGGCGATGTTCGCGTCGATCTGCATGGCGGGGACGGCGCCGATCTGCCCGTCCGAGGCCGATCAAATGAACAGGGCCGCCGCCCAGGCGCCGAAGCGCGCACGCCAGAACTCCGGGCACGAACGCGCCCTTCTGCAGCACCCTTCCAGCCGCGCGCAGCGAACGCACACCGTGGCGATGTTCGCGTCGATCTGTATGGCGGGGACGGCGCCGATCTGCCCGTCCGAGGCCGATCAAATGAACAGGGCCGCCGCCCAGGCGCCGAAGCGCGCACGCCAGAACTCCGGGCACGGCACGGACAGGAACATGCGTGCTTGCGCTGTCTAAACCGCGTCTGCAATGGCACCGTAGATGACAGCTGCGCCCGAAATCTCTCGATGTCGCGCCGCAGACGTCTCGTAGCCGAGCCGCGCGTCAGCGCCAGCACTATGCCGACCCGCAAGGGATTCCGGTGTATGCGCGAACGTCGCACCCGGCGCCGGCAGCGCCCCTTTAGGCGGGCACGCCTTGCGAATCTCCCGCTCAAGTCTGAGCGGCAGACACCTGCCACACCCATCACGAACGGCGGAGCCGCACATGGCTGATCCATATCTGTATTCAGTGAAGAACCACGTCGCGACCTTCAGCGTCAACGACGCCCCCTGGAACCTCATGGGCCTGGACTACATCGATCGGCTCGAGGAGCAATTGCCCGAAGTCCTGGCCGACGATGGCATCCGGGCACTCGTCTTCACCGGTGAGGGGTTGAGCCACTTCTCCGCCGGGATGAATCTGAAACAGCTCCCCGAGGGCATGAAGCGCGCAGGGGGGCCGGAGGCTTTCTTCGGCCAGCGTCAGCGCGTGCTCGGCATGATTGAAAACGGCGGCACACCCGCTATCGCCACGCTCTTCGGATACTGCCTCGGCGGCGGCCTTGAGCTTCCCCTCGCCTGCCACTTCCGCATCGCAGCCGATAGCGGCGCGCAGATCGGCCTGCCCGAGATGGACCTCGGCGCCGTCCCCGCCTGGGGCGGCTCCGCGCGCCTGCCGCGGACCGTGGGCCGCAGCGTGGCACTGGACATGATCCTGCGCGGTCGCAAGATCGACGGTGCTGAGGCATTTCGCGTTGGCCTCGTCTCGGAGCTGCTCCCGATAGCAGCGTTGAAGGACCGTGCCCAAGCCCTCGGAGAAGAGCTTGCTGCACAGCCACGGCAGGCCGTACTCAGCATGCTGGAGGTGATCGTCGGCTTCGAGACAAGGACCCTCGCCGAGTCACTGGAAGATGAAAGCCGAGCGGTTGCGCTGAATCGAGGCTCCGAAGATGCCGAGGAGGGCATGCGCGCTTTTCTGGAAAAACGCAGGCCCGTGTTCAATCAGAGAGGTTAGCCTCCCCGCTGCTTGGCAGATTGCGCCCTGCGGCCGTCTTCGATCTCGGGCTCCGTCGGACGCTCTAACTTGGTGGCCGCAGCGCGCTCGTTGTCAGCGTGATGGCCGTGATGGCGGGCGGCCTGCTGCGCGGCGCGCCTCAGCGAGCAGTACGCCCGCTCGACGAGTCGGACGATTCTCGAAATTCACGCGCGCCCAGTGTTGGGCGGCAACCGGGTCGTTACCTGCGCCGAGATAGAACTCGACCGCGTGATCCGCGAACGCCAGGGGATGGCGTTCAAGCAGGCGCGACCAGTCCGCAGCCGCGCGCACGATAAGCGCCGACGCATCCTTCCCCATCGCCTGCGTGAACTCGGCGACACGTGCCGCGGCTTCCGGATCCGGGCTCGCGAGCATTGGCGCAAGCGCGGCAACGGCCGCCTCGGGGCCCTCGTCAGCCGCGATGCATTCAGCAAGATGGATGCGCGCCCGCACATAATCCGGGAGAAAATTCAGGGCGCGCGTCAGATGCACCCGAGCTCGGACGCTGTCGATACCGGCCCAGACTTCACTGATCTGGAATTCGATCCACGCGGGCGCAAAGGGCGTTATGCCATCCCAGAAGGCAAGCGCCTCGCGGTACGCCGATTCCGCGTCTTCACGTCGGTCAAGGGCAGCAAGGGCCGCGGCCCGCTGCATAGCGCCGGCGTAGTCCCCTGGTGCGTCGCTCATGATTTCAAGGGCGCGCGTTGCGTCGCCGCGGGCAATCGCGATCGCGCCGCGCTGCCGTGTGAACGCTGCCGCGAGCGCATCGCCATCGGCATCGGCATCGGCACTGCCATCGAGCATCGCGCTGCCTCGTTCAAGCATGGCGAGCGCCTCGTCGAAGCGGTGAAGGTGCTGCAGCACCCGGGCGCGCTCCAGAAGTTGCCCGGGGCCCTCTTCAATCGCAAGGGCTGCACGCGTGCGAAGATCCGCAGCGTCAAGGTCGGCAAAAGTACTGCGGAAGGTCACGCGCGCAAGGAGCGCATCGAGCCAGGCTGCGAGCGCCCGGTGGTCGCCAGGTGCCGCATCGAGGATGCGGGCTTGACGGTCGATCGTGTAGTCGAGATTCGCGAACGCGATGTGTTGCGAGGTTGTACCCGGGCCCTCGTCTGCAGTGGCTGCGGGCGCACCCAGGGCCCCCAGGACCCAAAGCAGCGTGACGAGCACCTTTAGCGGCGCCACGGTCGAGTCCATCACGGCTGTGCAGCGGGTTTGGCGAGGAAGGGGAAATTCGAGTTGAAGGTCAGCACGTCGTCCTGGTCGACGCCATCACTTACGGCAACCGAGAGATCGTTTGAAAGGACGGTGTAGGAGATGTCGATAGTGTCGTAGCGAGGCGTGCGTCCGCCGCAGTCGTCATTCACCGCGACGCCCGTCGCATCCAGTTCTACGGCCAGGTATTGGCTGCAATTGCCCGCGGCGGTGTTCACGTACAGCCGATCGTCGACGAGCGCTGCGGTCAATCCGTCGTACCGCTCCGCAGCGATGCCCCTGGCTGCGAGGAACTGATTCCCGCAAACGCCATCGAGGGCATCGTAGACCGCAAGATGCGTACGCAGATTCGCAGCAAAGCTGCCCCATTCATGCTCGGCCGCGCGGTTGTAGGCATCAAGCGCAAGACCACGCGGGGCATCATCGGCGATCGGAGATACAAGCGCCGTCGCGATCGCGGAACGACCCATGCGGTCAACCTGGGCGCCAAGTGCTGGCGGCGACGGCGGCGGCCGGGTTGCCTTGAGAAAGGGGAAGATATTGATCGAGGCACCTCGGTCGTCGCGAGGAACACCATCGCCGATGGCAATCGTGAGGTCGTTCGCGAGGGCGGCGTAGGAAACGTCGATCGTGTCGTGAAGCGGTGTCCGTCCTCCGCAGTCCTCGTTGCCTGCCAGGCCCGTAGCGTCGAGTTCAACGGCAAGGTACTGACTGCATGCGCCGGCGGAAGAATCTAGGTACAGACGGTCATCGGCGAGCGCACCGGCCAAGGTCGCGTAGCGCTCAGGCCCGGTGCCTCCAAGATCTGCGAGAATCTGATTGCCGCAGAGCCCGTCGAGGCCGTCATAGACGGCAAGGCTTGCGGTCACGGGCTCAGAAAAAGTGGACCACTGCTGCTGCTCCGCGGTGTTGTAGGCGTCGAGCGCGGCCCCACGGGCCTCATCGCCTGCAAAAGGCACCACAAGCGCGGTCGCGATTGCGGCGCGCCCCATGCGGTCCACCTGAACGCCAAGCGACGGCGGAACCGGGTTCGACGGCTGGACAGCTGGTTCGATCGGATCGTTCTGACCGTCGCTGTCACCGCCGCAGCCATTGAGCAGCGCCAACGCCGCAACGCCCACAAGCAGCATCCTGATCATGCGATGCCCCTCAGCCTCTGTGCGTTGAACCCCAGACCGCAACGATGTCCCCGCCCTCGTTGATCAGTCGCTGATCGATCTGCAGGACCAGCGCAAGTATTGAGCCAACGAAGGTGTTGGTTCCGGTGGCCAGCTGCACAAGCAGGCTTTGAGACGTGTCCGCATCCAGCACCGGACAGCCTGCTCCGTCAAAGGTGAGCGCGTGAGCTGCGTCACGAACGGTGGTGCGCACCGCATTGAAACCCGTGCTGTTGAAGAAAAACGGATCATCACGCGGACCCGCAAAGACCTTTACGAGCCCGGAATCGCTCGACAGGCCAGTTTCCGAAGAAGCATCCCCGGTCACGTAGTCATCGTCTCCAACCCAGCACTCGACCCGCTGAAGCGCGTTGAAGGTGCAGATGACGTCAGTGACAACGCCCGCTTGCCCGTAAGCCTCCGAGCTCTCGATGCGGAAGGCGTACTGCACAGCGTCAGAGAAAGCTGCAGCGGGAATCGTAAGAACGAGATTGATGCGATCGGCATCTGACGTTGTCCACGCGAAGAGATCGGCAATGTCGGCGGCCGGATCCCTCTGAACGGCAGGCCCGTCAACATGATCTGCCGCGTGCAGATCAGGCGTCGCCGCCAGCAAGGGCAACAGCACGACTGAACAGAACGTCCATCGAAGCATCCGCAGCTGCCTCCCTACGGGCCGGGGTACTGGCGACGCCCCTAGAGTTTGCCCAGCGCACTGCCGGGAAAGTGCAAACTTTCGTAAACCTTCTGGCGCCGGCGCAGTGGGACCCCGCGCCCTGCTCGAGCCTCTGCGCCCTCGCCTTGCAGAATCGAAACGGGCCGCTGAGCGGTGGCCCGCAGCGGACCGCGAACGGTTGCTCGCGCTCCTGTTTGAGGCCCCTCTGCTACCAGCTGCGCCCATGCTCAGGCGACAATCTCGGTAAGGCGCGGTAATGAGCCTGCCGGTCAAAGACAGGGCGAGCTGAATCAGGACAACGGGCCAACGTGCGCGCCAGCAGCGCTGCGGCCCCTTCGGACCCCGCCGCTCAAACGTCTCGATCGCCGGCCCTGCGCGTTGCGCGGCCGTTCAACGAAGACTGCCCTCCTCGGCCGCACGCACCCCTTCGCCCTGCTTTGCTTCCACAGCGCGCTCCAACGCTTCGAGGCGCGCTTCCCAACGTTCGACCCTCACGGATTCCAGTTCCTCATCATGCTGATTTCGCAGGGCTTCAATGACGGTCTCCGGAGCGAAGAGCATGAACGCCATGAAGGCGGTGACTTCCATCCAGTGCCAATTGGCTCGAGCGACATCGACTCGATCACGGGGTGATTTCGTAAGGGAGGCAAGGTAGATGAAAAGGTAGAAGCAGAGGCCGTAGTTCAGCCCATTAAGGGCGATGCTGATCGCGCCGCGATCGAGTCCACCGTCCTCGTACCATCCGATCAGGCCTATGAGGAGGCACATGATCGCTCCGAACAGGGCGGCCTCCGCGTGTTGTTGGCTCGTCGGCTCTCTCTGCAGCAAACGCTGGCACCCGAAGACAGCGAGAAACACAGACAGCGCCTCTGGCGACAGATAGCTTGATAGCCCCCCGGCGCCGTCGGCCGTCCAGATCAATAACGGGGTCAGCGCCGCAAACAGGGCAACAACGGCGCGCATCGAGAGACGATTCGTTGTCCGGACCTCGCCCGTAGAGGCGAAGTGGCCAAGGGCAGAGCACACGCCGCCGTAAAGAACGATCAACAGCATGATCCACGCGGCGCTATGCAGCTTGTCAGCCGTTTGTCCGTGCTCCGCCATCCCGGTCAACCCGATTGCTCCTCCGAGCAATCCGAGGGGGACGCCAAGCGCGAATGCAGCATCGGCAGGGCGCCCTGCGCCACTGCGTACGATCAGCGCGCTTGCAGCAAGCAGCGGGACCAGCAGGACCTGAACACTTAAGCTATCGATCAGGCTCCCGAGCGCGAGCTCCGAAATCATGAACAGCGCGATGCTCGCGCCGATCATTACGGCTCCGATCAACATCGTCAGCCGGCCTCCATCGTCCTGACAGCAAAGAGCAAAGGCCTGGCCATGGCCACCCGCGCGCCGAACGAAGCCGCAGATGGATGTCCCGACCGGATCGCGCCGTGAAGGCAAAGCGCTGCGCAAATCTCCAAAGGAGCACCCTTGTAAGCATTCGCCCGGATGCGACCGGCCACCTGAATCCTGCGAGCGGCCCCTTGCTTCTCTAATCGGCGCACCGATCGACGGCCTTGAGTCGATCAGCGGAGATCGAGGGGCCCAGCCGAAAAAAGGAGCCGGCGGCGTGGCCTGGATTCGGAGTTCGGGAAGGCGGGCCCGCGGCAGCGAACCATTCGCGGGGCTTCGATCCGTCCGCTGTGCCCTGCGACCGATTCCGACTGTCCCCACGCACCGGGTTCGGGGACGGACCGCCAAGGACCGAGCCAGCCTGTGCAGCGCGCGCCTCAAGCTGTCCCGCCACCACCGGCTAGCGACCGACTCCCACTGCGACCGCTGGCTGCGACAGCGCCAATAGGACAGGCGGGCAACGCGCGTCGGCTCTTTAGAGGGCGCCGTGATCATGCGGGGCGCAAGAGGGAAACTCACCAGGACCGAACTTGTGGAAACTGACCTTCGTCGCCGCATCGGTCCTATGCCCCGGGTGCGAAGACGAGCTCACGCGTAGTCAAGCCGGATGGCTCATCCATGGAGATACCGATGCCGGTAAAGGCGTGCGCAACTGCGCCCGGTCCGTGTGGACCGCGGCAACTGTTTGCGGTTCTGGTACTCGACTGGATCGAGCCGGCCTATGGCGCTGCAGCCGCCCTACCCTTGCATCGACGCGCTCCTGGCGCGCGCGATCGCAGGCAACTGCCGTTGGGCCTCAATTCAAGGAATCCCTAGGAACCCACGCCAGATTCCGGTTTCGGATCACCGACAGCGTGCTCGGGTCCGACCGGCTTGCACCACGATTCGGCTGACCTTCCAGGCGTGCCGCGTGCAGCTGCTCGGCACCTTCGAGGCGCGTGCCGACGGAGAAAAAGACATGACGAAAGGACATGGACGCACAAGCAGCCAGCCTGCGAGGCTGCGCGCGGACGGCGGCCGTGCCCGGTGAGAGAAGGCGTGCTGAGCGGGATGTGGTGGGTGTGGCTGGATTCGAACCAGCGACCCCCGCCATGTGAAGACGGTGCTCTAACCAACTGAGCTACACACCCAAGGGCCGCGGACTATACCAGCGCTCTTCAGCGCGTCAATGCGGACTACATCCGCGCGCGGCGCGTCTTCCACGCCTCGCGTAACTCGTCCTGGAAGTCCGGATGTGTAATCTCGATGAGCGCACGCGCACGGGCATCCACCGAACGCCCCTTGAGCCGCGCGATGCCGAACTCCGTGACAACGCAATCCACGTCGCACCGAGCCGCCGTCGCCGCAGTTCCTGCCTTGAGCGCGGGGACAATACGCGAAAGCTCGCCCCCTCTTGCCGTGGCCGTCATCGCCACGATGGAGCGGCCACCGGGCGAGGTCGCAGCGCCGCGCATGAAGTCGACGGAACCTCCGGTGCCTGAAATCTGGCGACCGCCGACCATCTCGGCGCTCACCTGCCCCAACAGATCGACCTCGACGGCGGAATTGATCGACACGAACTGCTCGAGCTCGGCGATCACGGAAGACTCATGCGTGTAGCGCGCCGGCTTGAACACGATGTCGGGTCGATCCGCGAGTGCGCCGTAGAGGGCCTGTGTGCCGAGGGCCATACCGACGATGTGCTGCTCGCGATCGATCGCCTTGGCATCACCCGTGATCACGCCGTCCTCGATGAGCGCGAAGCCCGCGTCGTCGATGAGGCCGCCATGCATGCCGAGATCGTTGTGATCGTGCAGCGCCGACAGGACCGCTGCCGGAATACTGCCGATGCCTGTCTGAATGCAGGCGCCGTCCGGTACGAGCCCTGCCACGTGCATACCGATCGCACGCGCCGCCTCGTCAATCTGAGGGGGCGCGAGCTCTGGTATCGCGTGCTCGGTCTCCACGAGAAAGTCCATGGCCCCTTCGTCGATGAAAGGGGCGCCACCTGCTGGCTCGAAGTTGCGGTTGAACTCCGCCACGACCTTCGCGCCATTGCCGAGCGCCGCTTCCATGAAATCCACGTTGGGGCCATGCCGGTACTCCCCCGACGCATCCATGCCCACCGGCACGAGGACGAGGTCGAAGCGATCGCAGGTCGCTACGTAGTCGTAGACGCGGCGCATATGCATCGGCAGGAAGTCGACGCGCCCCGCGTCGAAGGAGCGCCGGATCGCCTGCGTCATGAAAAAGCTCTCCATGCGCGCCTCAGGGTGCAGACCGGCAAAATCGAGTCGGTTCATGCCCGGCAGCGGAAACTGCACGAAGGTCACGCCGGCCGCACACTCTGGCCTCGCCTGAATCGCCTCGAGCAGCGTCGAAGGCTCGTTCGATGCACCGGGCACGAATACGCGCATGCCCGGCCGCAACAACGTGGTAAAGGCGCCGGGCGTAAGTTTTTCTGGCATCGCTCGCTCCATCCGATCGCGCCTGAAGTCTGCCAGATCGCTGCACCCGAATGACGCGCACCGCAGCACGGATGCGCGATCGGGCAGGGGCGAAGCGCCGGTGGTAGGGTGGACCGACCGTCGTTCACGCGAGCTGCGCCCATGAACATTGAAGTCTTCTCGGACGCGATCTGCCCCTGGTGCTGGATCGGCAAGCGCCGTCTGGCGAAAGCCCTCGCACTTCAGGGCTGCGAGGACGTGAGCGTGACCTGGCGCGCCTACCAGCTCTATCCCGGACTTCCCGAGGAAGGCATGGAACGAGAGGCTTTCATGCGCGCGCGCTTCGGCCCCAACGCTGATCGGAGCGAGGCCTGGGATCGCCTTCGCGCAGAGGGTGAAAGCGAAGGCCTGGACTTCCAGTTCGGCAAGTCGAAAGTGGTACCGAACACGCTCCATGCGCACAGGCTCGAACGGTGGGCCCACGTACAGGGCGGCGCAGTCGCGCAGGACCGCATGGTGGAGATGCTCTTCGAATACAACTTCACGCGCGGCGAGAACGTCGGTGACAAGGACGTGCTCGCAGCTGCCGCAGGGGACGCAGGGTTCGATCGCACCGCAGCGCGGACCTGGCTGGATACTGACGAGGGCACGGAAGAAGTGCGCTACGAAGTCCAATGGTCACGCGAAAACGGCATTACCGGCGTGCCCTGCTTCGTGCTGCCGAACGGCTTCGGTGTGCCCGGAGCTCAGGATGCGGAGACCCTTGCCCGCTTCATTCGGCGCGGCAAGGAAGTGCTTTCCCGCGAGAGCGCGTGACCCTCGCAAGAGGGCACCGCAGAGTCCTGACTTCTACCGCGCCACGGCGCCGGCGCTGCATCCCCGCGCCGGAGCGCCAGCGCAAACGCGTTCGCGGTCGCGGTCGCGGTCGCGGTCGCGGTCGCGTCTGCGCCAGCGTATAGCCGCGTCTGCTTACGATGTCTCCTGCGCTTTCACTGCCGCGTGACCGCAGACAGCAGCGCCTCGTCGCCGAGCGCCCCCCCACGCGCCTTCCGGCCCAGGGCGTGCGTTGTCGAAGCGCACTCTGGCCCCTCTCCGGGAGGAAGCGGGGGTGTGTAGTAACCAAGTGCGTAGCTGCCCATGGCATAACCAAGCAGATCCTGCAGCTCCGGAGAGAACTCGCGCGCGATCTCAGGTGGACAGGACAGATACTGATTCTCTTCCTGCCGCAACCAGCCGAGGGTGTAGGTGATGTTGATACCAATGCGATCGGCATCAGAGCGATTTTCGCCCCCCCCGTGAAAGACCGATCCGGAGTAGATGAGCACGGAGCCTGCCTTCATGGTGGCCTGGCAGATTTCGTCAGGCGCAGGCCTGCGGTCATCCGGCCAGTCGACGCTGCCTGGCACGAGCTGAGTGGCGCCGTTTTCCTCGGTGAAGTCCGTCAGAGCCCAGATCGTGTTGAACTGGGGCTCGAGGTCTTTCATGTACTTGCCCCACGCCCAGCGGTCACGATGGATCATCTGCGCGCCCTGCCCCGGGCGCAGGCGAATCACCTGGGTCAGGTGCAGCTGGATGCGCAAGCAATAGGGCTCAAGGAAGGTCTGCGCCCCTGCAAGGATCTGCGGCGCCATGACGAGTCGCCGCGCCATTTCCGAACGGGCGACGAGCGCGCCGGTGCGTGTCGTGCTACGTCCTGCGAAATCGTCGCCCCCATCGCGCGTAGCATTTATGTAGGGAAGAAGTTCACCGCGTAGGCGCTCGCGGTCGGCGGCGTCGATCACATCGTCAAGGATCAGGGCGCCGTCCGTACGCAGAACTTCCGCTATCACGTCGGCCGCCGTGTCGGCGGAAAAATGCTTCAACTCAGGCATGTCGCTGTCGCTCCCTAGACGCTTTGAACTCGCGCCCCTTCACTCCCTGCCCCGAAGGGACCACTGCAGCACCTGCGCCGTCAAGGTGGACCTTCTCACCTGATCGGCAACGCATGCGGCCGGGGAGCTGCTAGCCTTTCTACGATCAGGCCGTGCAATCAGAGGAAGAGACGATGACCACAGACCGCGCGCGCCGCGTCCAGGACGAACTGCTCGCATTCATGGACGCCCATATCTATCCGAACGAGCCGCGCTATCACGAGGAACTGAACGGCCTCGAGAACCGCTTCTCCACCGTCCCCGTCATGGAAGAGCTGAAGGCGCGAGCACGCGAGGCGGGGCTGTGGAATCTGTGGATGCCTGCAAATCACGGAGGTCTCACGAATGCCGAATACTCGCCGCTCGCGGAGATCATGGGCCGAGTGCTGTGGAGCCCGGAGGTGTTCAACTGCAACGCGCCGGACACGGGCAACATGGAGGTCTTCCTGAAATATGGCACGGAGGCCCAGAAGGCCGAGTGGCTCGACCCCCTCCTCGCCGGTGAGATTCGCTCCTCCTACTGCATGACTGAACCAGACGTCGCGTCCTCCGACGCAACCAACATCCAGACCCGCATCGAGCGCGAAGGCGACGACTACGTGATCAACGGGCGCAAGTGGTTCATCACCAACGCGCCCTATGAGCGGACACGAATCTTCATCGTCATGGGCGTGTCAGACCCGGCCCACGAAAGCCGGCACAAGCGTCACAGCCAGATCCTCGTGCCGAAGCACACACCGGGCGTGACGGTCGTGCGTCCGCTGACCACCCTCGGCTACGACGACGCCCCCCTCGGCCACGCGGAAGTGCGATTCGAGAACGTGCGTGTGCCCGCGGAGAACATGCTCCTCGGGGAAGGCCGCGGCTTCGAGATCGCCCAGGGCCGGCTCGGCCCGGGCCGCATTCATCACTGCATGCGCCTCATCGGTTCCGCGCAGCGGGCACTCGAGTACGCCTGCAAGCGCGCCGAATCCCGAGAAACATTCGGCAGGCGTCTGTCGGAGCACCAATCGGTACTCGAGGACCTGGCGAGGAGCTTCTGCGAGATAGAACAGGCGCGCCTGCTCACCCTTCAGACCGCCTCTCGCATCGACGAGGTGGGCGCGAAAGACGCCAGAGACATGATTGCGGCCTCGAAGATCGCCGTGCCCCTCATGGCACAAACGGTGATCGACCGCTGCATGCAGATTCACGGCGCGGGCGGGCTCACCGCCGACTACCCCATGGCGGAGGCGTTCAACTACGCACGCTGGTGCCGGCAGGCGGACGGCCCGGATCAGGTTCACATGATGGCCCTCGGCAAACAGCTCGTGCGCCGCTACGCCTGAACCTGAACATGGGGTCTGACCCCATGTTCAGGTTCGGGGCGATTAGGGTCTAACGATGCTCATCCCATGGGGTAGAGGATGTCCCTGGACACCGCATCAATCTGCTTGAGGACGTCTGCCGACAGGGTGACGTCTGCGGCCGCAAGAATCGGATCGAGCTGTGCTGCGGTCGTCACGCCGATGATCGTGGACGCGACGAAGTCGTGCTGCTTGCTCCATGCCGTCGCGAGCGTCGTCAGCTGCATGCCTGCCTCTGCGGCGATCTCGGCGAATGCCGCGGTTGACGCCAGTGCGCGCGCGTTCACGAATCGATTCGCCATGACCTGCTGACGCTTGCCGGCGTTGCGATACCTGGTGAAGCGCGCACCCTCGGGCAGCGCTCCATTCTGGTACTTCCCCGTAAGCACGCCGCCCGCGAGCGGTGAATACGGGATGAGGCTGACCCCCTCCTGTCGACAGACCTGCGCCAGTTCGTCTTCGAAGCGCCGATTGTTGAGGCTGAAGTTGTTCTGGATGGTCTCGTAGCGCGGCACCCCGCACAGCTCCGACGTCCACAGACTCTTGGTGAGCCCCCAGGCCGTCTCGTTGCTGCAGCCGATCGCTCGCACCTTGCCGCTGCGCACGAGCTCCTCAAGCGCCGTCAAGGTCTCCTCGTAGCCGAAGCCGGGGTCCGGCCAGTGCGTTTGATAAAGATCGATGTAGTCCGTCTGGAGCTTCTCAAGGCTGCCCTCGACGGCAGAGATGATGTGGTGGCGGTCGAGCGCGGTCTTCCCGCCTCGCAGCGGCGGCTTCAACCAGCCGTGACCGGGGCCCGCCACCTTGGTTGCCAGGACGATGTCGTGGCGATTCCCGCGCGCCTTCATCCAGCGCCCGATGATCTGCTCCGTGGCTCCGATGTACTTCGCATCGGGCGGCACGGGATACATTTCCGCCGCATCGAAGAAGTCGATGCCCGCCTCGACGACCTTGTCCATGACCGCAAACGCTTCTTCTTCGTCCGTCTGACTGCCAAAGGTCATGGTCCCGAGGCAGATGTCGGACACGACGAGTCCACTGCGGCCAAGTCTGTTGCTCTTCACAAGCTTCTCCTGAAACGGACGCCCGGAGCGGGCGGATCGTTGGGCGGCCCGGCAAAGCACTGCGCCTGCTTCATCCAGCGGTTGGCAATCGGGCCCACCGTTTCGAGGTCCGTGTCCGCGACGTTACGAACCTGAGTCACCACCTGACAGAACGCTTCTGCGCTCCCTGAGATGTATTCGTCATCGCTCGCCTCACCCCACTGCCAGACGTCGCCCGAGGGCGCCGTCAGACGCAATTCGGGCATCGCCGAGGGCACGTCTTCCTTCCGGTTCGCGAAGGTCCAGCCGAAGGTATTCACCCCGAGCACGACGACGTTGCGGATGCGATCGGTGTTCAGGCGCTCGACGCCCAGGGCGTCGTACAGAGCCTGGGCGTGAGACCAGGTTTCCATGAACCGCGCCGTCACGGAAGAACGCGCACTCATATCGGGCCCTACCCACTTCAAACGCCGCTTCGGCTCGACGTCGGCAAACGCATCGGCCATCGCGTGCGCCGTCTCGATCCAGCGATCGAGCAGTGCACGGCCGCACAGGTCATCGGCGCTCGCGGCTTCAGCGCCGCGCTGGCCCCGATCGCGCGCTTGCTCCATGAAGCGAGCGATGAAGCCGGCGAAGGCCTCGTCGCCGTCGAGGGATCGCGCCGCGGCGAGGTTGAAGCAATGCAGGTGGCGCAGGATGTCTTCCGCCGACCAGCCCTTGAACTGCGTAGGCGCACTGAAGTCGAGTGATGGCTCAGCCGCAAGAAGCGCCTGCAATGCGTCACTTTCTTCGCGGAATGCTTCGACCTGCTCTTTCATCGAGCTCTGCCTGCTTCTCATTTGGGGCGGCAATAGCATCAGAAGCGGTCCGCAAACTCCACTCCCGAGCCCCGCTCGTGTACAACGCGGCGCAATGAGCATTCGTCTAAAAAAGCTTCCGCCGCACCTCGCGCGGTACAGCGAGGTACTCGACGATCCGGATGCGTTCGCGGAAGCGCTGTTCCAGCCTCTGCCGCAAACGCTGTTCACGAACGGAACTCGACTCACGCCCGGTCGCCTGCTTGAGCTCACCGACGGTGCACTGAATTTGACGCCACTCGCGTGGCGGCCGGGCGCATTCCGCCTTGCCGTAGGGGATCGACCCGGCCGCCATTGGAGCTTCACATCAGGGCTGTACACGGTGCAGGAAGAAGCGTCGCTGCTGCCGGCCGCAATGCTCGACGTGCGCCCCGGCCATCGAGTACTCGACCTCTGCGCTGCGCCCGGCAACAAGTCTGCGCAGATGGCCCTCGCGCTTGGAAATCGGGGCACCGTGATCGCCAACGATCTGAAGACCGGGCGCCTCTCCGCTCTTCACGATCTCGTTCGGCGACTCGGCCTGCTCAACATTTCCACGACCGGGCACGACGGCTGCGTCTATCCGGTCGCAGACCAGAGTTTCGATCGCATTCTCGTGGACGCCCCCTGCAGCGCAGAAGGCAAGGCGCGCCGAGGGTACGTTCGGGATTCTTCACCCAGCTTCCGCTCATGGGTGCGCGGGCAGCAACGCGGCCTCTTGCGACGAGCAATAGCGCTCTTGCGGCCCGGGGGCCGCCTTGTTTATTCCACATGTACTTTCGCGCCGGAAGAAAACGAAGCCGTTGTGGCAGACGTACTCGAGCACTGCGACGGCGAGGCACATTTGGTCCCGCCCGGTGCAGACACCCCTGGCGCCTCAAGCGGTCTGCGAGAATGGGAAGGGCAAAGCTTCCCTGAAGCGCTACGGCACGCGCGAAGACTCTGGCCGCACTGCACGGATACAGGCGGCTTCTTCGCAGCCGCGATCGAGAAACGTGGCGAAGCGCCCGATGTCCATGCGGATACGACATCGTCCCACTCGGTAGACACACCTGCGGGGCTGAAGGCGCAATTCGAGCGCTTCGGTTTTGGTACCGCGGTTCATGAAGCGCTGGGGCACCTGCTGGACGATCGCCATCTGAGAGGCGTTGCGCGTGACCACTGCCCGCCCCCCGGCGTGCGCCTTGAAAACTGCGGCCTGGATCTCGCGCGCCGACGCGCCAGGGAAACGAAGCTCTCCACACCCGCGGCGATGGCGCTCGGACAGAATGCGCAGCAAAACGTGATCACCCTGGATGCGGCCGAATTCGATCGTTGGCGTCGCCGAGAGATGATTTCGCTTCCAGCTGCACGCGCTAAAAACTGCACGCGCGGCACCGTGTTGATCCGGGCATTCGAGCTCGTTCATGGCACGGCCTTCCTCCGCGAAGGCGAATCCGGCAGTTGGCAACTCGAGAGCCAGTATCCGAAAAGCTGGATGCTTGGCGACCTGGCCCAAACCTGAACGAAGCCCCCTGAAAATCGCCGGACAAACCCGACGAACGGCACGGAAATAGCGCGCCCGCCGCCGTTTCTGAACGCGCCCTTCTGCGCGATTTAATCACTATGTAATTGTTTTAAATATCATTTATCAGGAAATCGTTGCCAGGACCGGCACCTGGACAAACTGTCCAAACAAAAGCTTGACAGCGCACGGCGCCGCTGGCTCAATGCACCCATCGCCGATGACTGATCCATAGCACCGGCGAGCAGGACGCTCCGATCTCGACCCCACTTCGTGATCGGCACCGAGCGCCCGACGTCTCCCGGCGAGTTATCGCCCGTGGCTCAAAGGGAGACGTGCGGGGCGCCCCTTCAAAGGGGCGCGCTCTGAAGCAAACGCACCCGCGCAGGGTGCGACACGGAAGCGTTATCGGTCTTGCGCGGTCGGGAGTTCGACTCCCCCCCCCCCCCTCCTGCCGTCTTCTCTCGGCTGCGCAACCCTAGTCTGCTTCGTCACCCGATCGGGTTATCGCCCGTGGCCCTATCGGGTGGCGAAGTAGGCCCCTCGCAGCCGGCTTCGGATGGCTTAGCACCGAATCCGCCCTGTCGCTCCGACCCGGTTATCGCCCGTGGCCTGGTCGGAGCGGCAGGCGCGGTACTTTTCGCCGACGGCAAAAGCGTTTAGTAACAACTCCGCGAACGATCTACTCGTGCCCGTCATCGCGTCAGGTTCACCGCGCCAGCACGTGAAAACTTACGACCACGCACCTGCCGACGGCGAAGCCCTGTCTTCCAACACTGACCAATCCTCCTCAACCGCTGACATTCACCCGCTACTATTCGGCGCGCAGAACCGGGACGCATTCGTCGGCCGACCACCCAGGTTGCGCCAAGGCGTTACCAAGATCGTCCCCGCGGGGCCAACGGCCCCGGCTGAGCCAACGCGACGCGAAGCGCAGCTGCAATCGCCTGCGTCAGCAACGCACGCTTCATCGCAGCCCACGACCTCACGAGCGCAGCACGCTACGCAGCGGAGTGCGGAATTCCAGATCGATCGCTATTCCTCAGATCGACGAAGCCCTCGGTGAGCACGCAATGGCGGAGTGCCGAGTCGCTATGGCCGCCCCTAACGAGCCAAACGTACGGGAGCTGGACGTACGGAAGCCGAACATCCAAGGACCGACAAGCATTCACCCGCACGCGGTGACTTCCGCACACAGGCGTAATCACAAAGACTCAACGAACGACCCTGGCTCCGCGAGCGCTGCCTCCCCCCTACCGCGCGTACTGCGAGTACCACTGTCTCGAAAGGCCGAACTCGTCACAGCCGACGCGCACGTCGAAAGCGCCTTCGGCCCCCTTGAGGCCGAATCATTCGTGATACTCATTCTGGTAACGCGCACCTCCACGAATGAGGCGGCTAACACAACGAGGGTGGAGGCTGACCGAGTTCTCAGCAAAGTGAGCTGGCGCCAGCAAGCGCCTTGAAGCGGCCCGCCACTGGATGCAGCAGTCGCCTTAAGAACAGGGCGCACCCGTGTGGATTTGGTGCGGCTGAGAGGACTCGAACCTCCACGGGTCACCCCACTGGAACCTAAATCCAGCGCGTCTACCAGTTCCGCCACAGCCGCGGCGTCGCGAATCTAGCACAGGCGCGTCAGTGGCTGCCCCCAGGTTTGGGTTCAAGGCAGCGGAAATCTGCCTCGAAGCGTGCACCGCCGAAGTTCACGTGCACGACGTTCGCATCGTGTCGCCGGCACCAGACCTGAATACCGAACTCGGTAAAACCCACATCGAGACGCTGGTAATCGGCGAGCGACATCCCTTCTGCGGCGCCAGATGCAATATCGTCTGCGCATCGCGCGCAGACCACCGGCTGATTGATTCCATACAGGATCAATTCAAGCGGGCCGGGCGCGCGCCCACCGGCGCTGTCCTGATCGCTCATGCTGTCGCACCATCGCAGCGAAGACCCGCTTCGCTCGTTTGTGCGTCAAGCGCTCTCGCAGCGCCCTTCATCCCCCAGCCCCCCGCCACGAGGGGCCCTTGGGCCGGAAAACGAGTCGATGCGAAGGCGCACCAGAGCGCACTTGCGCGCAATCTGCGTTGACCTTGCCTCGATCGCAGACGCTGCGGCCATGGTTGCGTCGACGGCGGAGCGCCAGCCCGAAGGGCCTGACAGAACGCACCCGGTTCGCCCTGGCTTTGTATCAACGTCACCCTATCGCTCCCATCAGCCGCTCCGCTGTCCGAAGTGTATCCCCGCTCAACTCGACGAATCGCTTGTGGGCGCTGCGGCATGCACGTAGAAGAGAAGGGCGCCCGCACGGAGTGCTCTGCCATGACTGACAGCCTCGCCCGTCTCGCGGATAAGCACGAGATCACCGAAGCCATCCACCGCCTTGCCCGCGGCCTCGATCGCTGCGATGAAGACTTGCTGCGCGAGTCCTTTCATCCGGGCGCCACAGACGATCACGGCGCGTTTGTCGGGACAGCCGAAGGCTATATCGCCTGGGTCCTGCCCATGCTTGCGACCTTTGAACGTACCCAGCACTTCGTGACCAACATTCTTGTCGAGGTGGAGGGCGACCGCGCCTTCGCCGAGAGTCACTTCCAGGCGTGGCGGCGTGTTGTCGAAGACGGTGCCGCAGTCGATCAAATCACGGCGGGTCGCTACCTTGACCGCTTCGAAAAGCGCGAAGGGTCCTGGGCAATCGTCCACCGCAGGGCGATTCGCGACTGGACGCATCGGCGTCTGTGCGATCGGCCGGAGTCGACTCACAGCCGTAGAGACGGCGCCGATCCCTCGTACATCGACCGCGACGAATTCCTCGGATAGGCATCACGTCCGGCCCTCGCTGACGCGCTGCACCCGTCCCGGGCGCGGCGCCCGGCTGCCCCGCTCGGACTGAGAATCATTATTGTCCATGCTTTGTCCTGGACACATTGCCCAGGTTTCGCTTCAATTTCGCCCCCTGACCGCTGCCCTAGCTGGGCCGTTTACCTAACCGGAGCTTTTTCATGGCTGAATTCTCCCGTCGCACGCTTCTTCGCCAGGCCGCGGCCGGCGCTGCACTGATTCCTCTCGTCACTCTGGAAAGCCGCTCGGCTCTGGCCGATCACCACGAGAACATGGTGGCCACGGATGATCCGACGGCAATGGCGCTGCAGTACGTCGAGGATGCAACCACCGCTAACCGCACAGACAAGGCGGGCGTGGCGGCCGCGGAGCAGCTGTGCTCGACCTGTGCGCTGTACCAGGGCGACGGGGACAAGGCGCCCTGCACCCTGTTCCAGAACCGCTACGTGATGGGCGCCGGCTGGTGCACCGCCTGGGTTCCCAAGGCCTGATCGTAGGCTCCGCTTCATGCGCGCAGCGGGTGACGCACGACCCGCTGCGTGCTCACTCGCCGCCGTCCTCACGCGCAAGCAGAGACGCCTTTCGTGCCAGCCCCCAGCGATATCCCGTGAGGTCACCGTTTTTCCCCACAACCCTGTGGCACGGCACCAGAACGGCGATGGGGTTTTCTGCCACAGCGTGCGCGACCGCTCTGGCCGCACTCGGTCTGCCGATGCGCGCCGCGAGATCCGAGTAGCTCACCCGCTTCCCTCGGGCGAGCGTTCGCAGCGCGGCCCATACCTGTTGCTGGAAGGCGGTCCCGCGGATATCCATTGGCAGCGCGAACGACGGTTCCGTCATGCTCACTGCCGCAATCGCCCGAGTGAGCAAATCCCGGTCCGAGCCCTTCGCAACGTCTATCCGCGCAGCCGGAAATCGCGCCCGCACCCGGGCCTGGGCGTCTTCCGCCTCTTCGAGAAATTCGAGCAGGCACAGACCCGCGTCGCTCTTGGCCGCAACCATTGGCCCGAGGTCGCTGCTGCCGGTGAGCACGCGGAGCTCCAGGGGCGCTTGTTTACGGAGCACGCCTGGCGGAGCCCCATGGGCCCGCGCACTCTGAGCATAGGTCGCGGAAGCCGGGCCAAACCCCGCATCGAAGCAGGCCTCCAGCACACTGCCATGCGTTGCGAGCGCCTCGCGCAAGCGCTGGGCCCGTGCCCCGCGCCGAAGTGCACTCGGCGCGGTGCCCAGAACGTCGACCGTGACGCGATGCAACGTAGCCCGGCTCACCCCCACCTTGGCCGCAACGTCTGAAACACCAGCGTCGCCTCCTATCAGCGCGCGGCATGCCTGCTCGAACCAGGCAGGTATCCCGCGTGCGTCCGGATGACAACGCTTGCAGGGCCGCAGGCCAGCCGCGCGGGCACTTCGTATCGAATCAAAGAACACGACGTTCTTCCGCTTTGGCAGCCGCGAAGGGCACCCGGGCAGACAATAGATGCCCGTCGTCAGCACACCGTAGAAGAAGTGAGCGCCGTCGGAGCATCGCGAAAGCACTGCCCGCCACCTACGCTCTTCGAGGCGCTCAGCTGCTATCAGTCGATCCATGCGCCTCGCTCCGCCGCGGCGGTACCCGGATAGGCCCGCATACACCGCCATAGAGCTTTCTGGACGGCGTGCCCCATAGCCACCGGAAATGTCGCATCACAGTCTCCATTCGTCGCGGCGGTGGCTTGCCCAGGATCGGGACCAGTGCAAGCATCACGCACCCTCAGCACCAATGGTTTCGCATCTGTGATCCGCAACATCGCACTGGCCCTCCTCTGCCTGCTCGCCAATGCAGCGCACTCAGCGCCTGCTTTCTTGCGTCTTGAACCGTGTCACGTCACTGACCCTGCAGGGGTGCTCGGACTGGACGCCGAGTGCGGTGCATACACCGTTCCTGAGGACCGCGCACAGCCGGCCGGCCGCGCCATAGAGCTCAGCGTCGTCCGCGTTCCGGCACTGAGCGGCAAGGCCGCGAAGAGCGCATTCACCGTTATCCAGGGCGGCCCGGGGGGAAGTTCAATCGATCTCTACCTGGGCCTTTCCTTCGCATTCGAAGGAATCCGCCGTGAACGCGACATTCTCCTGGTCGATCAGCGCGGCACCGGCCGCTCGGCGCCGTTACGCTGCCCGTCCTCGGACGCGCTTTCCCTGGCGGGCGAACTCACACCGGCACGCATTCGCACCGAGACGACGCGGTGCATAGAAAGCCTCGACGCAGACGTCCGCTTTTACACCACAAGCATTGCGGTCCGTGACCTCGACGCCGTACGCGGTGCGCTGGGCTACGAGCAACTGGACCTCTACGGCGCGTCCTATGGAACCCGCGTAGCACTTCACTACTTACGCCGCTTTCCAGAGCGTGTCCGAACCTTGACGATCGACGGCGTGACGCCCGTGGACTGGATCCTGGGCCCGACCCTGGCGCTTGACGCTCAAGCGAGCCTCGAACTGCTCTTCTCACGCTGCGCCGAGGCACCGCCATGCGCCGAGCGCTTCGGAGATCTTGGCGCAACGTTCGACCGCCTGCGTGCACGTCTCGACGGCATGGACAGCACCGTATCGCTACGCGACCCATACACCGGCACGGCAGAAGAAATCGAATTCGGCAGCGACGAGCTCGCCGTTGCCGTGCGCATGCTGAGCTATCAGCCCGAAACGCGCGCCCTCCTTCCGATCCTCATCGACGCGGCCGCACAGGGAGATCTGGCGCCCATCGCCGGGCAGGCGCTGATGGTAATGAAGAACCTCGAAGCGACCCTCGCGCTCGGCATGCATAACGCAGTGGTCTGCAGCGAGGACGCACCGTTCATCGACGCGCCGCCGTCCGCTGCCAATACCTACCTTGGCGATCAGCAGCTCGAACTGCTGAGCGCTACCTGCGACGTCTGGCCGATCGGCGAAATGGACACCGACTTCCACGACCGCTTCACCTCCGATGTACCGGCCCTCGTACTGTCAGGGACCGACGATCCGGTCACGCCCCCTACCAATGGCAACGCGGCGGTTCGCGATCTGACGAACGCGATCGATCTCGTTGGCGACGGACAGGGCCACGGTATCGTGATGCGGGGCTGCATACCTCGCCTGCTCGACGAGTTCGTTAAGACGGCAGATGTGACGTCGCTCGACGTCGGCTGCGCTGAGCGACTCGGTCCGCCGTCCATTTTCACAAGCTTCACGGGCGCCGAACCGTGATCCGGGCACAGGGACTGCAGCGCAGCTTCGGCGACGTGCAAGCCATCAGCAACGTCAGCTTCGAGGCCCGGGACGGAGAGATCACGGGCCTGCTCGGCCCGAATGGCGCCGGCAAGTCCACCACGCTGCGCATCCTCTCCACCCTCATCCGCCCGGACGATGGAAGCGCCTGCATCGGCGGGCACGATGTCGTCGAAGACGCGCTCGCCGCCCGCAGGACCCTCGGCACGCTGCCCCACGGCGCAGGCGTCTATCCGCGTCTCAGCGCACGCGAGAACATCCGCTACTACGGCGCTTTGCAGGGCATGGACTCCGTCTCGATCGAAGCTCGCATCGATGCCCTTGCGGAGATGCTGGAGATGCGCGAGTTCATCGATCGCCGCGCAAAGGGGTTCTCGCAGGGACAGCAAACCAAGGTCGCCCTTGCCCGCGCCATGGTGCACTCGCCGAGTCACCTGCTGCTGGACGAGCCCACCAACGGTCTTGACGTGATGGCAACGCGCAGCCTGCGGGAGCTGATCTCACGCCTGCGAGACGACGGCACATGCGTGCTCTTCTCCTCCCACGTCATGCAGGAAGTCGCGGCGCTCTGCGATCGCATCGTGGTGATCGCCCACGGAGGTGTCGTCGCCGATGGAACGGCAGACGAGCTGCGCGCGCGCACCGGCTGCGAAGACCTCGAGGATGCCTTCGTCGCCCTGATCGGGTCCTCGGAGGGCCTCGCATGAGCGCCATCGGCATCGTCTTCGCGAAGGAAGTGCGGGACAACATTCGCGATCGTCGTACCCTGCTGTCAGCGCTGGGCGTTGCCGGGGGCGGCCCCCTTCTCTTCGTCGCACTCATGTCCTTCATTCTCGACACCGTGATCTCGGGCATCGAGGAGCCGATGGAGCTGGCGGTGGTTGGTGCCGAGCATGCGCCGAACCTCATCGAACGACTGGAGCGCAACGACGTCATCATCGTCGCAGGACCGGATGACCCGGCGCGGGCAGTCGCAGAGCGAGAGCACGACGTCGTGCTGGTGATTCCAGCGGCTTTCGCCGACGCCTGGCGAGCAGGAAGGCCTGCCGGCGTTCGCCTGATCTATGACAGCACGCGGCAGACGAGTTCGGAGCGCGACTATCGCCGGATAGCCGGTCTGCTGCAGCGCTTTTCTAAAGAAACGTCCGCGCAGCGCCTGCAGGTGCGGGGCATCGACTCGGGTATCCTGCGCCCAATCGCCGTACGCAGCTCCGACGTTGCCTCCCCTGCAGCGCGAGCCACCACGGCCCTCGGCATGATCCCCTACTTTCTCGTATTCGCCGTCTTCATGGGCGGTTTCTACCTGGCCATCGACACCACGGCGGGCGAACGGGACCTGGGTTCACTGGAGCCTTTGCTTACGCTTCCGGTCGCTCGGGACGAACTGGCGCTCGGCAAGCTTGCGGCAACGGCACTCTTTTGCGTGCTCACGCTCATCCTGGCGACCTGCGCTTTTGCGCTCGCCATTCGCTTCGTACCGCTCTCGGAACTCGGCATGACGATCGATTTCGGCCCCTTGACCGTACTGCGCATCATCGCCGCCGTCGCACCGCTCGCGCTGCTCGCATCGGCCCTGATGATGGTCGTTGCATCGTTCACGAAGAGTTTCAAGGAAGCTCAGTCCTGGTTGTCGCCAACGATTCTGATACCGACCATGCCATTGATCATCGTCGCGTTCCTCGCGCCCCAGGCGAATGCTATGACGATGCTCGTGCCATCGCTTAGCCAGGCGCTGCTCATAAACGAAGCGATCGCCGGCGCGCCCTTCGTAGTGGAGCACCTGCTTGTCTCGGCGGCGTCCACGCTGTTCCTGGGCGCCCTCGCGACCGCGGCCGCGGTCCGGCTTTACCGACGCGAGGCGCTGCTCGGCTGACGCTCAGCGAAAACCGCCGAGCCGCAGAAAACGCCGAGTGAGGACGGACTGGAAGAAAGGATCGAGCCAGCGATAGAGGCGACCGCTGATCGCGATCGGGTTGCCCCGGCCAACGGCCTTGATGCCATCCCTGACGACACCGTCGGCGTCGTACCAGATAAAGGCCGGTGTGGAGGCCTTGAGCTTCTGCTTGCCAGCTACGGCATGGAACTCGGTGTGCGTGAAACCCGGACACAGCGCGCACACATGTACGCCTTCCGCCTTCAGTTCACCATTCATGCCTTCCGAAAGCGCTATGAGATAGGCCTTGGTCGGACCGTAGCTGTGGTCGCCTGGGCGGATCATACGACCTGCAACCGACGCTACATTGATGATGCGCCCGAAGCCCCGTTCGCGCATCAAAGGCGCGAAGAGGTGGCACATGTGCGCCACGGACGTGAGCATCAGTTCGAGGAAATCGGCATGCTGCGCGAAGCCAGGCTTCTCGAGCAGATTCGGTCCTGACGCGCCTGCATTGTTGATCAGCCAGTCGACCTGCCATCCAGCCGCTTCAATACGCTCGAAGATATGCTGAGGCGCATCTCGATTGCTCAAGTCCGCCTCAAGACATTGAACCTCGATGCCGTGCCGCACGCGCAGCGGTTGCGCAACCTGCTCGAGCCGATCGACGCGCCGTGCGACCAGCACCAGATTCATATCAAGGGCTGCAAGCTGACGCGCGAACTCGGCGCCGATCCCGGCAGACGCACCGGTAATCAACGCACAGCGACGTTTTTCGGACATGCAGACCCCGCTTCAGGACATCGAGACGATCACTCGGCCGCCCCATGCTACCCGCGCGCCGACGACCCTGCAGACCGCCGGATCGCGCGTTCCAAATCTCAGGCCTCCGCGTCCTGCCTTTCCCAACTTTCCTTCTTCCGATAGATCGTCGACGGCGACACCTCGAGCATGCCCGCAGCGCGCGGAATGCTGCCTCCGCAATGCGCAATCGTGGCCTCGATGATCTGCCGCTCAAGAACGCGAAGCGGCACGCCCATGGGCACCGGAAAGTCTGTCGGCACAGGCACCGGCGGTTCCGCCGCCGCGATCGCGACATTGCCTCGAGCGCCCCACGCAGGTGAGGACTCCGGATGCGGGATCGCCGCAACCGCCGCCTGAGCCGGTGCCGGCACGCCTCGCTCCCAATGATGCTGCGCTGGACCGGAATTCGAACGGGCGGGCGCGAGCGATGTGATGGGGGTAGACCGCGGCATCTCGCGTACGGCGGCTGGAGGCGCCAGGCCTCTGACGGCGTCCGGCAACATCTGCGCCGAGATCGCCTCTCCCTCGTGCATCACGACCACACGCCGCATGACATTCTGCAGTTCGCGAACGTTACCCGGCCAGCCGTAGGACTCAAGCAGCGAAAGCGCGTCCGCTTCGAAGCCGGAGAAAGCCTTGCCCTCCTCCTTCGCAAAGCGCGCAAGGAACGCACTGGCAATACGCACTACGTCCTCCCCCCTGTCTCTGAGCGGCGGAAGCTGGATGGGTATGACGTTGAGGCGATAGTAGAGATCTTCCCGGAAGCGCCCCTCACGGACCTCTTGCTCGGGGTCGCGGTTGGTCGCGCAGATCACGCGAACGTCCACCTCCTCGGCCTTTGCGCTGCCAACTCGCTGGATGAATCCTGTCTGCAGGAAGCGCAGGAGCTTCGTCTGCAGCGGCAGCTCCATCTCGCAGACCTCATCAAGGAAGAGCGTCCCTCCACTGGCGAGGCTGGCGGCACCGTCCCGATTCGCCGTCGCGCCTGTAAAGGCGCCCTTCAGATGCCCGAAAAGCTCCGATTCCATGAGCTCGCCGGGAATCGCCCCGCAGTTGATGGCAATGAATGGCCGTGCCTTGCGCGGACCGCTGCGGTGGATGGCCTCAGCGCACACCTCCTTGCCGGTTCCGGACTCACCCGTGATGAACACGGTCGCTTTCGATGCGGCAACGTTTTCGATGGCGCTGTAGACCACCTGCATGGCCGGCGCGCTGCCTACGAAACCACAAAAGGATTCGCGCCCTAGGCCGCGGCGGATGGTGCTGAGTTCGCTCTGCAGCGTGGTTCGCTCGAGCGCGTTCCGGACGGTGGTAACGAGGCGCGCGTGGGCAACGGGCTTGACGAGGAAGTCCCACGCCCCGAGGCGCGTTGCCTCGAGTGCGGTCTCGTCCGAGTCATCGGCCGTGACCACAATGACGCTCGACTCGGGTGAAACCTCATTGATGTGCGCGAGGATTTCAAGGCCGTGACCATCTGGCAGATACATATCGAGAATGACCGCGGCGTAGCGGCGCATGGTGACCGCATACATGGCATCGGCTGCCGTACCGACGGTCTCAACCTCGAGCCCTTCATTCCGCAGGTGACTCGCGTACGCGAACGCGAGCGTTGCCGTATCCTCGACCAGCAACAGTCGAATGTCCTGGGCGCTCATGCAGCGGACTCCTCACGCAAGGTTGCAAAGTGCACAAGGGTCGCGCTGAGCACGCGCTGCAGATCATCGTGCCGCGCAAGGGCGCCGTCGACGTCGCCGCAGCGCGCGGACTGCTCCATGTCCTTGGCGATGTCCGCAAGGGCGTGGGCTCCGAGGCTGCCGGACAAGCCCTTGATTGCGTGCACTGCGCTCGCGAGCTCATCTGCATCGCGCGCCGCCGCACCCGCTGACGTACGCTCGGACGCACAGCGGAGGTCCTCGTCGAGCTTGCCGAGCAGCTCCTCCATCTGCTCGGTGCCGAGGGCCCTCGCGAACTCCTCGAGCACGGTGCCGTCGACGATGTCGGACGGTGCCTGAGATTCATCGGCGATCGTCATGGTGTCTTCCTCGTCAGGAACGGTGGGCGCGAGCATCGCGGCCATAGCTGCGTGCAGCGCATCGCGCTCCAGCGGCTTGGTAACGAACGCATCCATACCCGCGGCGACGAAGCGCGCGCGGTCCTCCTCCATTGCATAGGCGGTTACGCCCACGATCGGAATCTTCGCTATCTCGTCCGCGCGCGCTCGAATGCGCCGCGTCGCTTCCACTCCGTCCATCTCCGGCATGGATACATCCATGAGCACGATGTCGAAGGGACGCTCGGAAACCGCCTCCAGCGCATAGAGCCCGTTCGAAGCAATCTCCACGCTGCAGTCGAAGTTCGTGACCATATGTTCCGCAATCATCTGATTGGTCGGCACGTCCTCTGCCAGGAGCACGCGCGGACGCCGGCCAAACAGCTGCGAGAGGGGTGCCAGATCGGCGCGCCCCTGACGCGACGCCTCCGACTCGACGGCCTGCAGCGGCAACCGCAGCCAGAAGCAGGAACCAACGCCCTCCGCACTCGTGACCCCCATGCTGCCGTCCATCAGAGTCGCAAGCTGACGCGAGATTGCGAGGCCGAGACCCGTCCCCGAGGCCCCCGATGCACCCGGGTCTCCAAGCTGCGAGAACTCCCGGAACAGCAAGCGCTGCTTGTTGCGGGGAATGCCGACGCCGGTGTCCTGCACCTCGATGATGACCGTCGTGCGACCGTCCACGGCCGAAGGATGTTCGCGCTCGACATCGACGCGAACAGTGATCTCACCTTTGAACGTGAACTTGATCGCATTCGAGACGAGATTGTTGACGATCTGACGGATGCGCGCCGAGTCACCCTTGACCTGCTCTGGCACGCTCTCGTCGATACGGACATTGAGCGCGAGGCCCTTCTGATCCGCGAGTGGCTGCCAGAACCTGCAGGCACCTTCGATCGAGCTCACGAAACCGAACGCGACTTCTTCCAGCTCAAGGCGGCCCGCCTCCATCTTGGAGAGATCGAGGATGTCGTTGAGGATCGTTCGCAGGTTCTCGCCGCTTGCGCGCGCAGTGTCGACGATGCGCTTCTGGTCTTCGTCGAGCTGCGTGTCCTCGAGCATATGCAGGGTGCCGAGGATTCCGTTCATGGGCGTTCGAATCTCGTGACTCATCATCGCTAGGAACCGCGATTTGGTCTTGCTTGCTGCCTGCGCCGCATCTCGAGCGTTGGCAAGCTCGTCGCGGGTGTGCTCAAGCTCGCGCACGCGCGCTTCGATGATGCGCCGATTCTCCTCCGCATCGATCTCGGCGAGCTTGTCCGCAGTGACATCGCGAACGGCGCCGATGACGTATTCGATCTCGCTCTCGCCGCGCGAAACCGCTTCCGCGTAGCCTCGGATCCAACGCACCTCGCCCCGCGGCGTGATCACGCGATGCTCGACGCGATACTCGCGATGCAGCTCGAGCATGTCGTCGATCGATTCCTGAATGTAATCGGCGATCCGTTCGCGGTCCTCGGGATGCACGAGGGAGAGATAGCGCTCGAAAGTAAGCGCTTCCTGTTCGGAATCCACCCCGAGGACGTGATAGGTCCCTTCAGACCAGGTGATGAGTTCAGCCCGTATGTCCCAGATCAGCGTACCGAATCGTGCGAGGCGCTGAGCGTTCAAGAGCTCGAGCGTTTTGAAGTCGACCTGCTTCTCCAACGACTCGGCAATTTCGGCGAGGCGGGAGTTCGCGTCGTAGAGCTCACGGCTCTTCGACATCAGCAGATTCTCGGCCTCATCCCGCGCGCGGCGTTCCCGAGCCAGACGGCGCTTTAGGCGCGCAATCTCGCGCTCAGCATCAGGCAGTGATGGGACGGACATGAAACCGTGCACTCCGGCCATCTTCGGACGCTTCGAGCCGTTCGATGACGTAGTCGCCACCATATTCCTCAATACAGCCTTCGATCAGCCCCTGGGCAAGCATTGCCATCGGCCGATGAGAGCTGTACTCAACGTGCATTGACTCTCCATCGGGCAGTTGCTCGCGCTGCGTTGCAATGCGCGGCGTCCGCGCCTCGGAATAGAGCTTGCGCACCTCGATGTGGATGTGGTCTTCGACGCGTTCCAGAAACTCCATGGCCGTCGTCACATCACCGAAGAAGTTGGGATAAAGCACCTTGAAGCGACCGAACAACTCCCGACCGAACGACGTCACCATGGTGGCCGGGTCCTCGCCTAGGACCTCCGCAGCGCGCACAACCAGCATGAGGGCCTCATCGTGCGGATAATTGCCCACCGCCGTCCATGCACCATCATGGTCGAATCCGATGCTTGCCAAGACTTCATCCACCACGTCCTCCGAGTGGTGGCGCTCGATGAATCCGGTCAATTCCGTGAACACGAGTCCGAGCACGTCCTTTCCCCTGTGCAGCGGCGCATAGCGCCCGCCAAGTGTCCCATCGCCGCACCGCAGTGCCACGCCTCACTCACTCATGGCCACGGCGCTCAGGCCGCGTCGTTGCCTTCCCGAATCGGGCCTCGTTGCTCACCGCCGAAGCATCCGTGCGCGACAGTAACCAGACGATACCGATGCCCCGAATACGCGCTGCGCGTCCCGTCGTTCACCATCCGGCGACCTCGATTACCCCGGCGCAGAAATGGATCGTTCTTCGCGACGGGTTGACAGAGGCTGTAGACGCCAATGCGGCGGATCGCACACGCCGCCCGTACGCACTCAAGCCGTTCGCGCCTGAAGCGCTGCTCGGGCGCCGTTTTCGCGACCGGTACGGATATGCACACGAGGCGCACGGCACCTTCGAAGAGTATGTCAACGATGCGGGATGAGGCGGGCGCCTGAAACGCGTGTCCACCGGCGCCGCGTCCGATCGTGTGTGTGTGACCAACGTCTGTAGGCGAGAAATCGCGCAGCCGCGCAGCGGTCGGGCCTGCCTGATCCTCAAGGCGCCCGAGCCGTCTGGAGAAGTCCTCGCCGCGTTGGCGCCGGCCCGTTCGCGAATAGCGATCATCGCGCGGGCCCATCGCACCCTGCGACCACCAGCGTAGGGCACGCTCGTGAACCACGTCCGGGCGAAGACAGCGCCGGCGACGATTTCGCGCCTTTGGCGACAACCAGCGCACACGACTGGCCAATGAACCTTGGGTTGCCGATACCAAGTTCGCGCATCAAACAGTGCCTCCAGGTAGGACGTTATCACGCGCGCGTCGGTCTTCGGCGATGTTTAGCTCGTCTACGGAGCGGCCAAGACAGTCGTCCAGACGCTCCCAGGCGGCAAGCGTCAGCTGCGGGTCACTCCCCTTCAGGGCCGAAGACAAGGTCTTCGCAATCTGTCCGACTTCAGGCAGGTCAAAGTGGACCGCGGTACCGCACAGACGATGAAGGATACTGCGCACGCGCGCCGGGTCCGAAGGCTCGCCGCCACTGCGAAAGAACTCGGACAGCGCAAAGCGCTGTTCGGCTAGGAACTGCAGGTAACGCCAGCGCAGAACAGTCACGTCGTCCTCCAGCCGCACTGGCTGCGGGGTCGGCGCCATGCGCTGGGTGCGTTCAAGGATGAACTCGGCGACGCGGTCGACGAGATCGTCCGCCGAACCCTTGTCCAATATCCCTGAAAGTCCGGCACGCTCACAGCGCATGCGCGTGTCTTCATCGTCACTGGCCGTAAAGGCGACACAGCACTGCGGGCCGAGGCTTTCCGCAAGCGTCAGACCATCTACGTCCGGCAGACCGAGATCAAGACAGACGAGGTCCGGACGTCGCGCTGTCGGCAACAGCGCACGCACCTCGGCACCATCCGCTGCCTCTACGACATCGGCGCCGGCGTGGCGAAGACGCGTGGCCACCAGGGCACGCAGCGACGAGACATCCTCGACCACCCAGACGCAATAGCCCGCGAGGGGCCCTTGTTCGAGGCCGCTCACTCGCCACGGCCCGGCGTGATGCGCGTGTTCAGGCGGACGTTCCACTCCCGCATAAGCGAGGCAACAGCGGCGATGGTGCCCCCGCTTCGCCGGCGACGCTTGCCGCCGATGCGCCGCCGCTCATTCTCTTCTACGATCTCCTGCACCAGCGCTTCCCGATCTTCCGGACTCGCTTTGTCGTAGGCGTCTCGGGCACCGCCGCGCATGAGTCGGCGAAGGAAGCCGGAGTCCAGCTCCGCGGAGTAAGCGACGATCAAAGCGTCCGGGGCGACTGCACGAACGCGATCGGCGAGCTCGCCACCGAACTGGCGCCCGCCGAAGTCGTTATCGATGACGTAGACGTCATAGCCGGCTGGGGCCACCGGCTCCTCGACCGTAAAGACCTCAGCAGAGGGAAGGTGCTCGGAGAGCGCGATCTTCAAATGGGCTGCGACGAAAGGGTCGTCGTCGATGATGGCGATACGAAGCGGATCCATCAGCAGTCTCCATGAATGAGCGGGCGCTCTGGCCTCTTTCCGTGTCTGCAGTGCAAGGAGCAAACCTGATGCCAACATCAGAACCCTTCAGGGAATCGGCCGCGCAGCTCATACGCCGCAAAGGAGGTAGGTCGGCAGCAGCCCAGCACGATTGAGGGCTCATCGGCAGAATGCGAAGGCGCGTTTCGCGAAAAACGATCCACCTAAAACGCGAAGCGTGTTTCGCAATTTGCAAAGCCTTGCCCGCAGCAGCGGTTGCAGCGACGCTGCATTTCACCCGGTGCACTCATCGAGGCGCCGCGCCTAAAAGACCAGCCCGGCCAGCTTGCTGCTCCGTGCTCAAGACCTCAGGCAGCTTTCGACGTGGGAAACACGATCATCCGGCGGGGCTGCGAGCACCCGAGACGACCTCGGCTCGCGCCGCGCTGTTGTCACGAACGCATCGCCCGCCCGACAGCGCTTCAGATCAGAACCGCACACCCAGTCGCGATGACCGCGACGGCCATGACAGCGCCGGCGCGAACGTTCAGGCCAGAACGCGCCTCTTCCATCTGCTTTTCGTCGCCATCGAAGCCAAGCGATGCGATCTTGCGCAACACCTTCCGAACCAGGTACCCGGCGGTGAGCCCGATGATGAGGAGGTCATACGCGATACAGCGGTGCTGGAGATAGTGGCGTTCTGCTTCGAATCGCAGCGACCAGTCCTCTACCAGATGCTCGACATCCTCGTTCTCGTAAATACAGACCTGTGCGAGGCTGGTAACGCCCGGCAAGACATCAAGGCGACGCGCGAACCCGGGTAGCTGCGCTTCGAGATGCTCGTAGAGCGCGCCCGCAATCGGGCGAGGACCGACGAGCGCCATATCCCCCCGCACCACGCTGATCAATTGGGGCAACTCATCTAGCTTGAGGTCGCGGATGACGCGACCCACTCGCGTGATCTCGGGCGCGTCAATCGCCGTAGCCTTCGCGAGCGACGCGTTCTTGTCGGCGCCATTTACCATCGACCGGATCTTCCACGTCCGGAAAGGTACGCCGAAGCGGCCCGGGCGAATCTGGGAGTAGAGGCTTGGGCCGGGGGAGTCCAGGCGCACGGCGATGCAGAGCGCAAGCAGCAGGGGGCTCGTGAGAATCAACGCAACCAAAGCGGCAACACGCTGGCAAACCATCCAGATGCGCATTACGAATGTGTCGGCGTTCGGTCGGTTGCTCATGCCTGTCCTCCGTGTCTGCGGGCCACTTCTTTCCTCGCGCCCGCGGCGGGCTGAAACCCGACCACCGGAATGCATGAAGCACGCCAGCTTTGCGGGCTTACGCGGACATCATCGCCGTCAAGCGAAGGTCGGCAGCGGCATTCCTGCGTCCGAAGTGCGGCTCAGGGTGCCCCCACCCGAGCATCCGCTTCGTCTGCAGCAGGGTGAATTCGCAGCATGCGATGCATGACGCAACCGCCGAGAGCGCGCCGCGTTGCAATCCGCAACGGACGGGCCAGGCCCTGCGTTCTCGCCCGCATGCAAAGCGCCGCAAAGCTTGGATAAATCACGGGCTTGCTTGCACGCAGGACCTTTAGCACGGCTTTGGCACGCGCCTTGGACGCTTCTGCCTACCCGCTTCCGCAGATTCTCGAATCATGGCCGACGCTTCTGTGTGCATCACCGGCGCTACAGGCACGCCCGGCGCCAAGAGCCTGAACGCCCAGGGCCTGGCCACCCTCGCCTCGCTAGACCGCGCCGGGCATACGCGCTTCTCCGTACTCGACAACGGTGGCAGCGAGTGGGAATCGGCCGCCCTGATCGAAAAGCCGGACTCGGCTCGCTGCGCACGCGACGGGGTACACCCGCAGGGAGGGTTTCGCCGAGCACCTCTGGTCGCGCGCTCAGCGGGCCTCGGTCCGGCGCCTCCGCGCATTGCTGATTGCTTCTCTCGAGCGGATGCCGTCGTTGACGTCTCATCGGTGCTTGGACTGAACGCTCTGGAGGACGACGCGATCTTCCTGAGGTCCAGCGTACCCCTGCTGCTCGCCGCCCGAACGAACAAGCCGCTCTTTCTGCTTCCGCGCCGGATCGGTCCTTTTCGAGACGCAACAATCAGCGAGACCGCGCGAGAGATTCTCGGAGCCGCCCGTATGGTCTGGGCGTGGGATGCTGAAAACTTCGAGCAAATGAGAACGCTGCTGGGATCGGCCTTCGATCCGTCGCGCCACCAGCTCGGCGCCGATCCGGCCTTTGCCCTGTGGAGTTCACCGGTACAGCTCGATCCGGAGCGATTGCCCTGGTTCAGCGGCCAGGTCGATCGTGACCGGCCGCCTGTCATAGGCATCGAGGTCTGCGGCAACCTTGCCCCTAGGCGCCGATCAGCCCAAGAACGCAGAACCGGTGCGCGCTGTGCACAAGCGCTGGCGGACATCATCGCCACCATGCTTCGGGAAACGAGTGCCAATCTTCTGTTACTGCCCTCGTCGAACAATGCACCTCAGTCAGAACACGAATGCACAGCGCTTGTGGAACGCGCGCGACCGCGCGGCAGTTCGCGTCAGCGGACGCGAATCGCGGTCTTCGCGCATGCGCTGGAACCTCTTGAGCGGCGCTGGCTCCACGGTCGTCTGGACTGGTTCTGCGGAACAAGTGAAGACGCCCTGACATCGGCACTGTCCGCTGGTACGCCTACGGTCGGCCTGATCACCAAGCACGCCGCACCGGCTGCGCTTCGCGCATGTTGCACAGCGGAAAGCCTGTTCGATCCGCAATCGCTGAGCGCGAGTGAATTGCGCTCAGGTGTTCTTGCGCACTTTGCCGATCGTGACGCCCACCGCGCGAGCCTCATCGTCACGGTCGCAGCTCTCCGACGTCGCGTCCGAGCGGAGCAAAAGGCCCTTGCCGATGCAATTGCCTTGATCGGCGGCACACAGCCAGGTATCGCCACGAAGGATGCACCGGACACCGGACCTACGCTTGCAGGCGGGTGACAACGTCGGACGCGGGACTCACCGAGGCACGCGAGATTGCCCGCGTGAAGCCACGCTGCCCATCACGGACGACAGCGAACGCCTCCGAATCGAAGGCCGCTCGTAGCACGTGCGACGGGTTGCAGCGCACAGCCTGAACAGGCCCCGGGATCGATCGCGTACGCAGGGAGATTGATCTGTCCGCGCGCGAGATGAGCCGCGGTACCTTCGCCCCGCAGGTGGCCCCGCAGGTGGCCCAGCGAGGTGCCCAGTTGGGTACCCCATCGGGCATCCCATCGGGTACCCCATCTGGCGCCCCATCTGGCGCCCCATCGGGTACCCCATCGGGCATCCCATCGGGCGCCCCGATCGCCGCACCAGACAACGACAGAAAGAGGTCCGCTAACCCAAGGCCGCACGAATCTCTCCACTGAAGTCAGCACGCGTCTCAGAGGATCGTGCAATTCGTCACTCGAAGGCCTCGCCGAGTCGAAGTTCGCGGCGCGCTACGTTCACCGAGTCGCGCTCCATGCCTCGCGCTGATCGGACATGACCTCAGTCCGCGGCTGAGGAAAATCGGCAAACGCATCCCGCGCTTTGCGGCGGCAGACCGCTGCCTCAAGGCGCCCGCGCCTCGAGGGTCGGTTCCCACCGGCGACGGTTCGGCTGCGCCCGCTGATCCGCCGCTTTGCGGCGCCGTCAGCCCGGCGCTGCCTGGGCGCCGCGAACCAGCCGTCCACGAAGACGCGATGGGTCCTGCTCGACAGCCTCGCCATCACGAAAGGCAACTGCCCCGGACTTCACCGTCACCCGATAACCGTCCGCGCGCTGAACAAGACGACGCCCGTGGGCGGGCAGATCGGAGATGATCTCGGGCGCGCGTAAACGCAGCGCTCGGAAGTCGACGACATTGACATCAGCAAGATAGCCCGGCACAAGCACGCCGCGATCCGCCATACCAACCTGCAGCGCGGTCTTTTGCGTAAGGCCATGGATCAGCCACGGCAGCGGCAAGCCCTCACCCCGCGTTCGATCGCGCCCCCAGTGCGTCAGCGTCGTGGTCGGGAAACTCGCATCGCAAAGCACACCGCAGTGCGCACCCGCATCCGACAGGCCGAACAGCGTATGGGGATGCGTCATCATGCTGCGCACATCATCCAGATTGCCGTGCGTGTAATTCATGATCGGGAAGTAGTTGAGCGCATGACCGTCCTGCTCGAGGAGAGAATCGATTACAACGAGCTCAGGCCTGCGCCCCTGGCGCGCCGCTAGCGCAGCGATTGAGTCTGATTCATCGGGCTCGTAGTTCGGCTCTCCCCCCATTGGAAACATCTTGTGGAAGCTGCGGACCAGGAAGTGGATGAGGTTCGCCTGCGGATCCCATTCGCGCGCGTCGCTCTCCGCAAGCAGGCGCGCGACGAACTCTGGATCGCGAAGCGCACGCACCTTCTCCTCAAGCGGCGCGGTGCGTAGCGGCTTCCAGGCCTCATGCAGCACGAAGGGATTCAGCGTCGCCGTGAGACCCTGCAGGACACCGGTCGGCCGAGGCGGCACCTGGCCGCGCATGTTCACGCCGTCCGCTTGGGCGCGGCTGATTTCTTCGAGCACGCGGACCCAGATCTCCGCATGTCGATCGTCCTGCTCGATCGTGAGCGAAAGCGGCCGGCCGGAGGCCTCCGCCATGCCGCGGACAAGCGCGAATTCCCGATCGAAGTCCCAGAAGTCTGCAATCAGCTGGATCACGCCCTGCCCTGTTTCCCCGAGCGCACGCGCAATACCCCAGAGCTCTTCACGCTCCGCCTTGAAGCTCGGCGTATGGTTACCGGCCCTGTCTCGATGCTTTTCCGTCCTGGACGTCGAGAAACCAAGCGCCCCCGCCTCGATCGCTTCCTTGACCAGCCCCGCCATGGCGACAACGTCATCGGCGGTCGCGGGCTCGAGGCGCGCCGCCCGCTCACCCATCACGTAGCCGCGCAGCGCGCCGTGCGGGACCTGCAAACCGACGTCGATGGCGAGCGGTGAGGCCGCGACCGCGTCCATGTACTCGGGGAAGGACTCCCAGTTCCACTGGATACCCTCGGCGAGCGCGGTGCCCGGTATGTCCTCGACCCCCTCCATGAGCTGAATGAGCCAGCCATGGCGGTCGGGCGCGCAGGGGGCGAAACCCACCCCGCAGTTGCCCATGACAACGGTCGTAACGCCATGAAACGTGGAGGGCGTCAGGTAGGGGTCCCAGGTCACCTGACCATCGAAGTGAGTGTGTATGTCGACGAAGCCCGGAGTCACGAGATGCCCGGTAGCGTCGATCTCCTCGCGTCCTGCTGCCGTCACTTCTCCGACCGCGATGATGCGCTCGCCATCGATCGCGACGTCGCCGATGCGCCCTTCCGCACCGGTGCCGTCATGAATTGTTCCGCCACGGATCACCAGATCGTGCATGGGTCTCTCCCGTCTCGTCCCTGCCCGATCCTCGATTCTGGAGCGGCGGCCCTGCTCAGGTCCAGCGCGCCCACGGGGGTCGATCGGCTATAGTCCGGCTCCCCGAATCCAAGACCCGCAGGGAGAGAGAGACCCTAATGCAGATCGAAGGAAGCAAGGCCATCATGGTCGGTGGCGCATCTGGAATGTGCCGCGCAACGGCAGAAAGTTTTGTCGCGAAGGGCGGCAAGGTCGCCATTCTCGACCTAGAGAGCTCTGACGGCAAAGCCGTGGCGGAGCAGCTCGGCGGCACGTTCCACCCCTGCAACGTCATGGACCACGAAGGCATGGAAACGGTCATGGGCGAGGCAGTCGAGGCGCTTGGCGGCCTGGACTTCTGCGTCAACACGGCCGGCGGCGGCGCGGCGATCCGCACCCTTGGACGCAACGGCGAGATGCACCCGCTCGATGTCTTCAAGCGCGTGATCGACCTCAACCTCATCGCATCCTTTAATATCAATCGCATCGCCGCGATGCACATGGCGAAGAACGAGCCCAACGAAGACGGCGAGCGCGGCGTGATGATCAACACCGCATCGATTGCCGCATTCGAAGGCCAGGTCGGTCAGGTCTCCTATACCGCCGCAAAGGCCGGTATCGCCGGCATGACCCTGACCATCGCACGCGATCTGGGTGCGGTAGGGGTACGCTGCATGACCATCGCACCGTCGCTGTTCTCGACCGGCTTGACCGCGGGCATCCCGGACGCCGCAGCCGACAATCTGACTAAAGACGCCGCCTTCCCGCGTCGCATGGGCCTGCCCCACGAGTTCGCGACCATGGCCATCGCCATCTTCGAGTGCCCGATGATGAACGGCTCGACCATGCGCGTGGACGGCGGCCAGCGCTTCGCACCCAAGTAAAGTCACCGGAGATAAACGATGATCGGATACGTCACCATCGGCACGAGCGACATGGACAAGGCCTGCGCGTTCTACGACGCACTCCTCGCCGACATGGGCGGCAAGCAGCTCTTCGGCATGGATCGCATCAAGTTCTACGGCACTGGCCAGGACGCACCGATGCTCGCGGTCTGCATTCCCTATGACGAGCAGGCCCAGCACCACGGCAACGGCAACATGCTTGCCATTCCCTGCTCCGGCTCCGAGCAGATCAAGGCCATGTACGACAAGGCGATCTCCCTCGGCGCGACAGATGAAGGCGAGCCGGGCGAGCGCATCCCGGGCATGTTCGAGGGCGCCTACGTCCGAGACCTCGACGGCAACAAGCTCTGCTTCTTCAAGATGGGCGGCTGAACCCGGTCGGGGAGCAATCCTACGACCGAACTGCACAGGCAATACCCGAACGGCCCGCACACGCGGGCCGTTTCGTTTTCGATCTCGCATAGCGCACCCGCTTCGCTCAGGCGCGGACAACTGCGCTAGGCTCAAAGCTCTGATCATCCCGGAGAGGGCAGCACGTGGAATCGTTCGAAGGCAGGATCGCAGTAGTCACGGGGGGCGGTACGGGTATGGGGCGGGAACTCGCCATCCAGCTCGCGACCGAGGGCTGCCACGTCGCAATGTGTGACGTTTCCGAAGCGAACATGGCAGAAACGAAGGCGCGCTGCGAAGCGGCAGGAACCGGCGTTCGCGTGACCGCCCACGTGTGTGATGTCTCCGACGAGGCTGCCGTCCTCGCGTTCCGCGACGCCGTGGCCGACGCACATGAGACCGACGCCGTGCACCTCGTGTTCAACAACGCCGGCATCGGGGGCGGCGGCTCGCTCTTCGACGATACACAGCGTGACAGCTGGGAGAAGACCTTCGCAGTGTGCTGGAACGGCGTTCTGAACGGCACCCGCGCCTTCCTGCCAATGCTGCAAGCGGCGGATGCCGGCCATATCGTGAACACCTCGTCGGTGAACGGCTTCTGGGCCTACATCGGCCCGACCGCCCCACACACCGCATACAGCGCGGCCAAATTCGCAGTGAAGGGGTTCACGGAAGCACTGATCACCGATTTGCGAATCCACGCGCCGCACATCAAGTGCTCCGTCGTCATGCCCGGGCACATTGGCACTCAGATTGTGGCGAACTCCATGGCGGTGCTCGGCCGCGACCCGGACGTACTGTCGGCCGACGAGATCGCTGAAGTGCGCAGCATGCTCGTAGAGATGAAGCTCCCCGTGGACAATCTCCCGGACGACGATATCCGCGCGCTGATGAAGGCCCGCGCTCAGATGTTCGAGGACTCGGCGCCAACCTCGGCGGCATCGGCCGCCACCATCATCCTCGATGGCGTACGCACGGATCGCTGGCGCATCCTGGTAGGCGACGACGCGATCGTACTCGACGAGATGGTCCGCGCCGATCCTGAACAGGCCTACGAATTGGCGTTTTCCGAGCGCCTCGTCGCGCGGGGGCACATGCAGAATCTGATCGAGTCAGCTGCCACTGCCACCCAGGATATGTCGAGTACCGCAGACAGCTGACCGTCACGGGCGGGAGGAACAAATTTCCGCGCCTGCAATGACGGTTTCATCACCCCGCGCCGGCTGGCATATTCGTGCCGCCGGCGCGCCAGTGCGCCGCTGATTGCGGCAGCAGAAGGGGACGGGGACCGTCGTGTCAGAACCCAACACAGACGGGCCGTCCGGCCGCATCTGGCTCCTCGTTGCGAGCCTCGTCTACGTCCTCCTGATAGGCGTAAGCGTCATAGGCGACGGCTTCAAACTCGCTTCCGGCGGCGCCGAAGGCGCACGCGACATCTTCGCGTTCGCAACGAACCCCGTTGTTGGCGTCCTGCTCGGCACGCTCGCCACGGCTCTGGTCCAGTCATCCAGTACGGTGACCTCGGTCATCGTCGGCCTCGTCGCCGGCGGCCTCCCCGTGAGCCTTGCTGTTCCCATGATCATGGGCGCGAACATGGGCACGACCGTAACGAACACCATCGTTGCCCTGGGCGCAATGCGGGACGGTGACGCATTCAGGCGCTCCTTCACGGCAGCCACCGTGCACGACATCTTCAACTTCATGGCAATCGCGATCCTGCTGCCGATCGAGATCGTCTTTCACCCTCTCGAGAACATTGCGGGCACCCTCGCCGGCATGCTCGCGGGCGACGGCTCCGCCTCCCTCAAGGGATTCAACCCGCTCGCCTTCGTGACCGACCCGCCCGCGGACGCACTTGCCAGCGTAGGCGCCAGCATCGGCAACGATCTCATCGGCGGCCTGGGCATGATCGCAATCGGCGTCTCGCTCGTGATCGCTGCGGTCCTGCGCCTGGGCTCCGCGCTGAAAAAGGTGATGGTCGGCCGCGCTCTCGGATTACTGCACGGTGCCCTTGGACGGGGCCCACTCGCGGGCATCGGTTCGGGCACGCTGATCACGATCCTGGTGCAGTCATCGTCTACGACCACAAGCCTGATCGTTCCATTGGCGGGAGCGGGCAGCCTCTCGCTGCGTCAGGTGTACCCTTTCACCCTGGGGGCGAACATCGGCACCACGATCACGGCGCTCCTTGCAGCCACCGCCATCACCGGGGACTTCGAAGTACTCGCGCTGCAGATCGCTCTTGTACATCTGCTGTTCAACGTGATCGCAGTACTCGGCGCAACTTATGTACCAGTCATAAGGGACATTCCGATGCGCGGCGCGACCGCCCTCGGCGAACTCACCCAGCGCAACCGCGGACTGGCGATCGCCTATCTTTTCGGGGTGTTCTTCATCGTACCGGGCATCGCCTTTGGCGTCGGACAGGCCATGGGGGAGCGCATCCCCGAGCCGCCGCAGATCGAGCCCTATCCGAAGCGCTGACTTCGATCGACTTTCCCGATCTTTGGCCTCGAAACGTTCGACTGTTTCTGACCACAGAAGGCGAAGACACTTCCTCCATCGAAGCAGCGTCGTCTGGCGCTACAGCAGATCTCGCAGCTTCCCCGGTTGCGTGATCGCCCGGACTCCCCACCCGGGCGCCCCTGTGCGGTCTCAACCCCGCACACGCGGATCGGCCACGATCTCCCCGGATCGTGGTCGATCCCACCCCCTTACCCCTCCGCTGGATGCTCGACCACTCGATTGCGGCCACCGCGTTTGGCGTCGTACAGGGCGACGTCCGCGGCCTTCAGCACCACCTCCGGCCTCCTGCGTCGCGCCGTGCGGTGCGCTATGCCCACGCTGACGGTCACTGAAACCGATGCATTTTGCTTCTGCTTGCCGGCCCCGCGCCTGCCCTTGCCTTTACGTACAACGCTGCGCACCACGATCTCGTGGCTGGCGACGTCCGCTCGAAATGCCTCACAGCCCGCGATCGCATCGAGATCATTCCGGCTTGAAAAAAGCACACAAAACTCCTCCCCCCCGAAACGGTAGGCATCGCCGCCGAAGTGCTTGCGCAGCTTGGCTGCGACCATACGCAGCACGTCGTCGCCGACATCGTGGCCATGGGAATCGTTGAACTTCTTGAAGTGGTCTACGTCGATCATGGCCACCGCCCAGCGTCGACCAAGGCGCGCCATGCGCTCGTCGAGCATGCGCCGGCCCGGCAGCTGGGTGAGGGCATCGAGGAAGGCCATGCGATAGCTCGCCCAACCTGCGGCCCCGGCGAGTCCGAGACCTGCAAAGAGCAGAGCTGGATTCGCCGACGCGCCAAGGAGCAGGCCGTAGCCGATCCAGCCTGTCACAAACGCGGCGATCGCAACGCCATAGAGCACGACATCCCTGCGCATGTATCCGCGCACGAGCGCAAGCATCGCGCCCAGCAGGCCGATGGCCATGGAAAGGCCTGGAGGCGGCAAAGTGCGCGCGCGGAGGACATCCCCCAGCACACGCGCAGGCAAGCGCTCAAGACGCCAGACGGCATCCCAGAATTCCGCCGGGAGTGCCCAGGCTCCAAGCGTCTGCAGAAAGATGAACGCGCCTACGACGCCGCCGGTGCGCGACCAGACGGTGGTCTCGACGACAGTCGCAAGCACAAGCATGTTGATCGGCGCGAACAGGAGTACGGCCTCGATGCGCAGCGGCACTTCGGGAATCCACGGCAGGAGACCGCCAGAGAGCGCAAGCACCGCCCAAGCCCACAGCAACTGCACCGCAGCCAGTGCAGCCCGCCCGCGCAAGAACAGCGCCGCAAGCAGAAACGCGAGACCGAGCACGATCGCAGCGGCCAGCGAAAGTGCAAGATCGAGGCTGACTTCGAAGGACATCTGTGTAGATCCGAACCGGCAAGCGCGCATTCCACCACAGGCAGCGAAGGCTGCGTGCAGTACGACATCAATCACGCTGCAAGCCCCCGATTCTCTCCGCACTCGGCCACTTCAATGGATGCGCGGCAGCGATCCGCTTTCGCTGCGAAGCGTGCGCGCTTCGGAGCGCCTGCTGTTCAGGCGCTTGAAGGTGTTGCGGAGCATTCGACCGCTGCGTCGACCCAGTTGCCCCGAGATCGCAAGGGCGATTTCCAGCCGCCCGTCGCCGCGCAACTGATTCCCTGCGCCTGCCTTTACTGGAGCAGGCTCGACCACCTGCTCGGCAGCGCCTTGTACCGTCCATGAGCCGGGCCAACGCGGCCTCGCTCCGAACTCGATCCAGGCCCGTGGACGAAAGACAAGGCGCTAGGGCGCGACCAACCAGCCGCAGAGCGCCCATTCGGTGAGTTGTGGTCACTGCAAACGCGGGGCATGCTCCGGTCTAATTCAAGTGATTGAACATGGAGAGACGCGCTATGAGTACCGCGACGCCCCAGGCCCTCGGCTTCGACCCCGATGCGCTGCGCGCCAAATATCTGGAGGAACGCGACAAGCGCATCCGCAGCGACGGCAACGAGCAGTACATCGAAGTGAAAGGCGACTTCGCGCGCTACGTTGACGATCCATACGTCGACGCACCCGACGAGCGCGCGCCGCTGACGGACGAAGTGAACGTCGTGATCATCGGCGGCGGTTTTGGCGGGCTCCTCGCTGGCGCCCGCATGACCGAGGCAGGCATCACCGGAATTCGCATGATCGAGAAGGGCGGCGACTTCGGCGGCACCTGGTATTGGAACCGCTATCCCGGCGCGGCCTGCGATATCGAGGCCTACGTCTATCTGCCTCTTCTCGAGGAAACGGGCTACATGCCCAAGCGCAAGTTCACCTCGGGCGAGGAGATCCTCTGGTACAGCCAGGAGATCGGCCGTCGCTACGGTCTCTACAAGGACGCACTCTTCCAGACCGAGGTCACGGCCCTGCGCTGGCAGGAGGCGCACGGGCAGTGGCTCGTGGAAACCAACCGCGGCGATGCCTTTCGCGCAAATTACCTCGTTACGTCCAATGGACCTCTTAACCGCCCCAAGCTGCCGGGCATTCCGGGCATCGACAGCTACACCGGACACACCTTCCATACTTCGCGCTGGGACTACGCCTACACGGGGGGCGACGCGAATGGCGGTCTGACGGGGCTCGCAGACAAGAAGGTCGCGATCATCGGCACGGGGGCAACCGCTGTGCAGTGCGTGCCGCACCTCGGCGCCCATGCACAGCGACTCTACGTCTTTCAGCGCACGCCCTCGTCGATCGACGTGCGTGGCGACAGCGAAACGGACGAGGCGTGGTACCGCGGTCAGGAGCCCGGCTGGCAACAGAAACGCATGGACAACTTCAACGTCTTGACCTCAGGAGGCATCACCGACGAAGACCTCGTCAACGACGGCTGGACGGAGATCATCCGCAATCTGCTCGTTCTGCAGCGGGATGATCCTGACATGTCCATGGAAGCGATGATGCGCAAGGCAGAGATTGCCGACTTCCAGAAGATGGAACAGATTCGCAGGCGCGCCGAAGAATTGGTCGAGGATCCGAACACGGCCGAGCGCCTCAAGCCCTACTATCGGCAGTTCTGCAAACGACCGTGCTTTCACGACGACTACCTTCCGACCTTCAACCGCGACAACGTAACGCTCATCGACACGAACGGTCAGGGCGTGGACCGCATCACGGAGACGGGTATCGTCGCCGGCGGCGTCGAGTACGAAGTCGACTGCATCATCTTCGGGACAGGCTTCGAGGTCGGTACGGGCTATGCGCGTCGCTGCGGCTACGAGACATGGGGCCGCGACGGTGTGTCACTGACCGACTACTGGGCCGATGGCGCACGCACGCTGCACGGCATGCACGCGAACGGGTTTCCCAACATGTTCATGATGGGCGCCACCCTGCAGACGGGCTTCACCGCGAGCTACCCGCATGCGCTCAACGAGCAGTCAAAGCACATTGCCTACATCCTGACCGAGACCGCGCGCGCGAATCACCGCATCGTGGAGGCCACGAAGGAAGCCGAGTCCGCCTGGGTTGAAACGATCATCTCCCTGGCGCGCTTGAACGAAGAGTTCCTGGCCTCCTGCACCCCCGGCTACTACAACAACGAGGGCAAGCCCGAGGAGCGCATGCTTCAGAACAGCAACTACGGTGCAGGGGCTCCAGCCTTCTTCCAGCTCCTCGAAGGCTGGCGTGAGGAGGGCTCGCTCGACGGGCTCAACCTCAGCTGAGCACGCCAACCTGGACAGAGGCGCGAGCAGCCGCCCGCTGCGAGGCGATTCTCGACGAAGACTGGATTGCCCGCGCCCGCGCGCTCGCCGCGGGCGCGGACTGCATGGCCGGCGCATTCTTTGCCGGCTACCAGGTCGCGGTCGCACGCACCTTTCCTGAGTTCGACCGGCCCGGGGTCAGCTGCTTCGCTGCGACGACCCGGCCGGATGCCCGGCGGTGCACCCTGACCGAGACAGCCGACGGCTTGCGCCTCGATGGCGACAAGACCTGGGTCGCGTGCATCGATCATCTGGACCGCCTCGTCGTCCTGGTCGAGCGCGAGGACGGGCCGGCCTACGTGGACGTCCCCGCCACGGCAGCGGGCGTTGCGCTGCAGAACCCGGGAACCGCCCGCTTCCTCCCGCAACTCAGCCAGGGCGCCGCGTACTTTGATGCGGTCAGGGTGGAGGAGCATGCCCTTGTGCTCGGTGCGGAGCGCGCCCGGAGGTTCCGCCGCGCAGAACGCTTTCACGTGCTCTGCGCCATTGCGCAGATGCTGGGAGACCCGATAGCGCCGGAAACACTGCGCACCCTTGATGCGCGCCTTGCCGCCGGAGATTCCGCGCGCGCCGAGTTGGATGCGCTCGGTCGCAGCGTGCGCGCAGCCTTCGAGTCACCGGACGCAGTGAACCAGCGCGCGATGTTGATTCCAGACGCTCGCTTGCTAGACATGTTCGCGCCAATCGATGCGGGCTGATTAAAGGGGGTCAACGACATGGCCTTCACGCCCTGAGCGCGGTGCTAGATCGACCGGAACACCTTGGCAGCACCGAGCGCCTGTCCTGCGAGGCCCTCCTCGAGCACTCGCCGATAGAAGGCCTCTAGTGTGTCCGCGCCGGTCTCCGGGGTCGCTTCCGCGTCATAGCGCAGGCGCGCTTCGTCCCAGAGCAGCATGGACTCCGTCGCATAGTAGCGGCCGATCCGCGCCAGCTCCGCTCGCTCGGCCATACGCGACGACAGGCGTCCAAGCGGCGCACACAGGCCTTCGGCCAGATCGAAGATACGCAGCGGGACGGAGCGCATGCGGAACTCGACGCCCGCGGCCGCGGCCATCAGGCGCCCCTGCTCAAGTGGCGTGAGCGCGGGGCCGGGACCGCCGATCGGCAGGATTCGCCCATGGCGCTCAGGGTCGTCGAGGCAGGCCACGAGATAGGCCGCGAGATCGGCCTCCGAGATCGGCTTGCATGCCGTGAGGCTACCGCTGCCGAACGCCAGATAGGGCTTCCCCGACCGGATTCGCTCTACCTGTCCAGCAAGGGACTTGAAGAAAGCTGTCGGACGAACAATCGAATACCGCAAACCCGACGCCTGCAGTTCTGCCTCGAAAGCGAGCTTCATCCGTTGAAAAGCAAGGCGCGGGCGCTGTACGCAAATCGCAGACAGCAAAACGAAAACCTCTACCTGTGCAGCACGCGCCGCATCGAGAAGGTGTCGATTGGCCTCGAGGTCCACAGCCCGTGCGTCGGCTGCGACACCCGTGCGGGAAGCGATGCAGGAGACGACCGCGTCGGCGCGCGCTCCGGCAAGGGCTCGGGCCGCATCGACCCGGTCGGTAAGCGCTACCTCGATGATCTCGACGCCATCTCCGGCCGGACGCGCGGACGCTGGGGTGCCGGGTCGTACGATCGCAACGACGTCGTGGCCCTCTGCCTGGAGGCGCGTACAGACCGCCCGCCCGATGTAGCCGGTCGCTCCTGAGAGCCAGACCCTCATCGCAAACGCTTCAGCAAATGAATCAACCTGTCACCGGGGCGTGCGCCCCATGGCTTGCCGCACCTTCGAGCCTCGTGTACCAAAGGTGCCCCGCACAGAAGGCATCAAGGCATGAAGCTCGTCAATTGGGCGATTCTGCTCTCGTGCTGCGCTCTCGTCACCGCTGGGCTCGGCTACTACAAATACCGCCAGATCCAGGCGGCGATCGCCTTCGGTGCCTCCTTTCCGGAAACCGTGGAGGCCGTTGAAGCGTATACCGTCGTGGGCGACCGCTGGCAGGACCGCACCCGCGTCTCCGCCGACGTGGTCGCCCTACGCCGCGTAGATGTGCGCGCTGAACTCGCCGGCCGGATCGCGGAAGTCGGGTTCAGTTCTGGCGGCTTGGTGCGCGAGGACCAGCTGCTGCTGCGCCTGGATACATCGGAGGAGGATGCGCGCCTTGCCGCCGCGGAAGCGGAAGAAGAAATCGCGCGGCTGGCACTGGTTCGCGCCGAGCAATTACTTGAACGCGGTGCCGGCACGACGGAGAGTCGGGATGTCGCCCGCGCCCGTCACGACGCCGCCATAGCGGCGAGCGCACGGGAGCGCTCCGTGATCACGAAGCGAATCCTGCGCGCGCCCTTTTCGGGTCGTGCAGGCCTGCATGATTTCGAGGCAGGCCAGTACCTCGAAGCCGGCGCGCTCGTGACGCGCCTCGTCGCCGAGGGTGATGAGGTATGGCTCGAATTTCCGCTCCCGCAGCAGCACGCCGATCTGCCTCTAGGCACCGCAGTGAGCTGGTTTACCGATGCCGCGGAAGGCACTGCAACCGTCTCCGCGCGAGATGCGACCGTGGAAGCCACATCCAGAAATGTCCGCTTCCGGGCGCGCACGGCGGGCGCGACTCTCGTGCCGGGCATGGTAGTCGCCGTCGACGTGCCGATCGGCCCGGCGCAGCCGGTAGCGGTCGTTCCAAGCCCCTCCGTGCGTCGGGACGCCTTCGGCGCCAACGTCTATGTGCTCGTGCCCGCCGAGGAAGGCGCAATCGCTCCGGAGCGAGCCCAACGCCGCAAAGTCGTTCTCGGGCCGGAGCGGGACGGCATGACCCTCGTGCTGTCGGGAATCGAGCCTGGCGAGCGAATTGCCGCGACGGGCGCCTTCAAGCTGCGTGACGGCGTTCTGGTCGGCGCGCGCGCAGCAGGCACGCGTCCCGCCGATGGAGCACGCGCGCGGTGAGCGAAGGACTCCTGACCCGAGAAGCACGGCGGCCGAAATTCACGGACGTGTTCGTGGAGCGGCCGGTCGTCGCGCTTGTCATCGCCCTCGCCCTGCTGCTGATCGGTCTGCGCGCAGCCCTGTCCATGCCGGTGCTCCAATACCCCCGGATCGAAAGCAGCTCGCTCGAAATCACCACGCCCTACGTAGGCGCCTCCGCCGAGACAGTACAGGGCTTCATCACCGATCTCGTCGAACGCGCAGCTGCGACCATTCCCGGAATCGATTACATCGAGTCGACCACAACACCCGGCACGAGCAGCGTGACGGTATTTCTCGACCTGAACGAGAACAGCTCGGATGCGCTTGCCGAGTTGTCCACGCGTCTGGGCCAGATTCGCTTCGAGCTGCCGGAGGGCGCCGAAGATCCCGCCGTGGAGGTGCGGCGGGCAGATCGTCCGCAGGCGGGCTGGTATCTGGACGTGGTGATCGAGGGCGGACGTTCGCGTGCGGAACTGACCGACTACCTGTCGCGGCGCGTAACGCCGATCCTGGCGTCGATTCCAGGCGTTCAGCGAATCGGGCTCGAGGGGGGCTGGGAGCCGGCCATGCGCATATGGCTCGATCCCGATCGGATGGCCGCATTCAACGTGTCAGCGACAGAACTGCAGACTGCGCTCGCACGCAACAACACGATCGCGACCATCGGCCGGGCCGAGAATCAGGATCAGCGCATCGAACTCCTGGTAAACACGAACCTGCAGTCCGTCGAGGACTTCGAACGCCTCGTCGTGCGCAACGACGGCGGCGCACTCATACGCCTGCGCGACGTTGCACGCGTCGAGCTCGGAGCCGAGGAGGCCTATTCGGCCGCGCGCGCGTCACAGAACCCTACGGTGTTCATCTCGGTGTGGCCGCTGCCCGGTGCGAACGAGATAGAGATCGCGAACCAGCTCTATGTGCTTCTCGAGGACGTGAACGCGAGCCTGCCGGACGGCATAGAGATCACGGTCGGCTACGATGTCACGCAGTACATGCGCAACGCGCTCCGGGAGATCGGCATCACGTTGATCGAGACCGTGCTGCTCGTCGGTCTCGTGGTCGTCGCCCTCATGGGCTCCCTGCGCACGGCCCTGGTCCCCTTGGTGACCATTCCGATTTCTCTTCTCGGCGCCGTCGCAGCGATGAGCCTCATGGGCTTCTCGCTGAACCTGCTCACGGTGCTCGCCATCGTGCTGTCCGTAGGCCTGGTCGTAGACGACGCCATCGTCGTAGTCGAGAACGTCGCACGCTACATGCGCGAGGGCATGACGCGCAGGCAGGCCGCGCTCGCGAGCTCCAGGCAGCTGCTTACCCCCATCATCGCGATGACGCTGACGCTTGCCGCGGTGTATGCGCCTATCGGATTTCTCACCGGTCTGACCGGCGTCCTGTTCAAGGAGTTCGCGTTCACGCTCGCCGTAGCCGTGCTCATTTCGGGAATCGTCGCGTTGACGCTTTCGCCGGTCATGAGCGCCCGGGTGATTCCGAGCGGCGGTGAGGAAGGCTGGCTGACCCACCTTGTGAACACGCAGTTCTCCCGCACGTCAGACCTCTACCGCCGCGTGCTCGACCGCCTCCTCGACAACAACGGCAAGGTCATCGCAATCGCGCTCTGGGTCGCGCTGCTGGCCGCTCCCTTCTTCCTGTTCTCACAGAAGGAGCTCGCGCCCACGGAGGATCAGTCCGAGATCATGGTGATCTTCAACGCCGCGCCGGAGTCGACGCTCGAGTACACCACCGACCATATGTACGACGTCGTAGACGCGATGCTGGGCCTGCCCGGTGCGGAGTTCATGTGGCAGGTGCTCCTCCCGTCCGGAGGCTTCAGCGGCATGATCTTCTCGGACTACGCCGAACGCGCGCTGTCCGTCCACGAGATGCTGCCCATGGCCTTCGGCGCGACGGCGAACGTGATCGGCCTCGAAGCCTTCCCGATTCTCCCTTCGGCCTTGCCCACGGCGGGCAACTTCGACGTCGAGCTCGTCGTCGTGTCCGGCGACGAGCCGATCGACATGCTCCCCCATGCTCGCGCGCTGGTAGATGCCGCGATGGCGACCGGAATGTTCCTGTATGCGGACACCGATCTGCGTATTGATCTACCTCAGGGCCGCCTGCGCCTCGACCGCGATCGCGCCGCGGATCTCGGGCTCGATCTCACGGAAGTCAGCCAGCAGCTCGCAGTGTTCCTTTCGACCAACTTCGTCAATCGCTTCGATCTCGACGGCCGCGCCTACCGCGTCATTCCTGCACTTGCAGGCACAGACAGGCCTGATCCGCAAAGCCTGCTGAATCTGCGTTTGCGCACGCCGAATGGCGACCTCGTCCCGGTGTCGGCGATCGCAAGCCTCGAGCGAGACGTCGGCCCACGTGTGCTGTCGAAGTTCCAGCAGAACAATGCCTTCAGGGTGACCGGAGCGGTCGTGCCGGGTATGACCAAGGGCCAGGGGCTCGACGCCCTCGAGCAGGCCGCCGCGAAGATTCTCCCCGCCGGCTATACGCTCGACTACGCCGGCGAGTCGAGGCAGCTGCGCAAGGAAGGCAACACGCTCGTGGGCGTGCTCGGCATCTCTTTGGCCTTCGTGTTCCTGTGCCTCGCGGTGCAGTTCAACTCCTTTCGCGATCCGCTTGTGGTCCTGCTCGGCTCTGTGCCGCTCGCCCTGTCAGGCGCGATGCTCTTCACCTTCCTCGGCTGGACCACGATCAACATCTACTCGCAGGTCGGCTTCATCACGCTCGTGGGACTGGTCTCGAAGAACGCGATCCTGATAGTCGAATTTGCTCGCCAGCTGCAGGCGGACGGGGCCGACAAACTGCGGGCGATCAAGGAGGCATCTGAAACACGCCTGCGGCCGGTGCTCATGACGACCGGCGCCACCGTGATGGGACACTTCCCGCTCGTGCTCGTGGTGGGGCCCGGCGCCGAGGCCAGGAACTCGATCGGTATCATCCTCGTCGCGGGCATGCTCGTCGGCACGCTATTCACGCTCTTCGTGCTGCCGTCGATCTATCTCATCCTGGCGTCCGAGCACGCACGCAAGCCCGCCGAGGCAGACCCATTCGCGGATACGTTGGCAACCTGAAGCCCCTTCCCGTGCGTCAGGCGCGCGCAAGTACCTTGCGCTGCTTGATCCGCACCCGCGGCCTGCCGGCCTCAGTCGGCTCGGCCATCCGAACGAGCATTCTGCGCACCCGAGTGCGACTCGCGGGGCGCGCGATCTCTTCACGCAGGATGCGTACGTCCGCGGGCGCTTCGACCCCGATGCGTGCAGCCCCGCCCTTGACGCTGACGAGACTCACCACAATGCCGCCGCCGAGATCGATCGTCTCCCCCGGGGCGATCGTTATGCTCGTCTCCTCGCGTTCGCCGCGGGCGTTCCGCTCGCCCTCCAAACCCTCTGTTCCCTGAGTCACTCTCGGCCTCGCATCTGTGGCTGATTAACAGTGCGAGAACCATAGCGAGCGCGAGGCACCGATCGGTTCGCCCTTAACGCTTGTTGACCAAAGAAGACACGTCTGGGGTAGAACGCCGAAGCGGCATGCTCCGATCGGTCAGGCTTCGGCCGCCTCCCCGACACGTGCTGCGCGGGCCCGGGTCAACTTCTCGAGGTTCGCTTCATGGCCAGCTCTGCTGATCCTGTAGAAGAAGAGCACCACGATCGCGAAGAGGTAGAACGCCCATTCCACGGGGATATAGATCCGCGCGAGGTCGTACACCGTCTCCACCGGCACCTCCCCGAGGTCCGCCTGGGTCGGAAAGTCGACGATCGCAAGGATCTGTCCGGCAACGATTACGCCCAGCCCGTTCACCGCCTTCTGCGCAAAGGTGTTCGCCGCAAAGAAGGTGCCCTCCGAGCGCCGGCCCGTGGTGACCTCCGAGTCCTCGACCACATCGGCGATCATCGCCGCCACGAGGATCGTCGAGCAGATCATCAACATCACCTCGGTGCCATTGAAGGTGAGAATCGTCCAGAACAGCAGCTCGGTGCCGTTCTCCGGGAAAAGACCAAGCATGCGCAGCAGATAGGGCATGGGCGCCATGATCACGGCTACCGAGGTGATCGTGATCGCAGCGGTCTTCTTGCCCAGCGCGCGGGTCGCCAGAGGCGCGATCAGGAGCGCGAGGAACGCCGAGAAGAAGTACGGGAACTGCAGGTAACCGATCTGCTCGGTGGTGAACTCCCACATGTGGCGGGTGAAGTAGATCGACAGCGTGGTCGATACGCCGGAGGCGACCGCGGTGAAGAGCGCCGCCACGAAAAGGACCAGGAAGGACCGGTTGCCGAGCGTTTCGCCAAGCTCCCGCGCAATCCGGCGCGCGTCGAAGGACCCTTCCACGGGCGGCGGCTGCTTCAGATAGGGAATGTGTCGATGCGTTCCAAGCGACGACGCCATGATCGAGATGAACATGATGATGGACGCCGCGAGCCCGTAGTTCGACCAGCCCTCAACGTAGAGCAGACCGCCCTTCTCTTCCGGCAGGAACACGAGGTAGGCAAGGACCGCCATGGTCAGGCCGCCCCACCAGGCGAAGAAGTAGCGGAAGCTCACGAACTTGGTGCGCTCGTCGTAATCCTCGGTGAGTTCAGCGATGAGGGCCGTCGCGGGGATATCGTAGAGCGTGACCGTCGTGCGAATCAGGATCGCCATGACCGTGAGGTAGACGACAAGGGCGTCCTGCGAGAGATCGGGCGGCGACCAGAGAAAGTAGTACCCGATGCTCACGGGCACCGCGGACAGGTACATCAGTGGATGTCGCCGGCCCCAGCGCGAACGGAGATTGTCGGAAAAGTAACCGACGGCCGGATCCGAAACTGCGTCGAAGAGCAGCGCAATGAACAGCGCGAAGGATACGGAGCTCGCTGGCAGGCCAATGACCTGGCTGTAGAAGAACAGCAGTAAATAGGAGAACCCGTTCGCCTTTGCGCCCTGCGCAACGGCGCCGAAGCCGTAGACGATCTTCGTACCCAGACCGGTGGTGCTGTGCGCTTTCGTTTTCATGGCGCGCACCATGGGGTGCGCGTCCGGCCATGTCCAGCGATTAGAGGGCTCGACGCGAGTCTCAGTTCATGGTCAGCCTGAGTGCAACCGTTTCACCCGGTTTCTCGTCGAATACGCTGCTGTAGACGTCGCCCTCCCACTCGTACCAGACGGTCCAGCCGTCCACGTAGGATTCCTCGCGCCATACGGCTCGGCAATCCGTACGCAGATCCCAGCGCAGGATCGAGACCAGGGACGCTCCGCCCGCAGGACGGACCGGAGCGCAGTCGCCGGCTTCCTCGGCGATGCGCCGCTCCTTCATGACCGGCGCAACGTCAACCACGCGACCCTGGACCGTGAAGCTCTCCGCCCATGCCGGAACCCCGAGCTGAGTGCAGATCGCCAGCGCTGAGAGAGTAATGAACTTCTTCATCGCACGTCCTCCGTGAAGCCGAGCGCCGCAAGGCGTGATGCATCCGCCACGGAAAGGACGTCACCATCGACGCGCATCCGAACGGCATGGCCATCCTCGTATGCGACAACCTGAAAGTGAGCGGACTCGAACTGGGCGTTCAAAGACGCCGCGAGCCGTTCCGCCCGGATCCGGTGACGGAATCGCAGCAGGTCATCGCCGACCTGCGCGAGCGCTGCGGCATGCGCATCTTCACCGACCTTTTGCGCATCAGCGCGGTGGGCCAGTACACGCTCGATGTATCGCTGCGCTCCCGGAGGAAGCGATTCCCCGCGCGCCAGCGTGCGTTCGATGCGGCTGGGCCCGTAGTTATAGGACGCGAGGGCGATCTCGAGGTCACCGCCGGCGCGGATTCGCAGCTCGGCGAGATATCGCGCACCGAGTTCGATGTTCAGGCACGGATTGTAGAGCTCGGAGAGCCGACGAACACCGAGATGGCGTGCCGTGCCAGGCCACTGGATCTGCATCACCCCGTGCGCATTGGCGGCTGAGCGCGCGTCGGCATCCAGGTGGCTTTCCGTCATCGCGACGCCGAGCAAGAGATCCATGGGCACGTCGTGCAGGCGGGCCGCTGCTTCGAAGCACCCACGCCAGGGCACCGGTTCGCGTGCTGACGCGGGCCAGGCAAGGCCGATAAGCACAAGGAGCAGAAGGATGCGCATCAGGGCTGCGTCCCTGTCAGCATGGCGACGCGAGCGAACATCTCGTCGCGCGCCGCCTCGCTGCTGTAGGGAAACACCACCTGGTACTGCCCTGGAGCGTCGCGACGGACCTCGAAGGGGTGTTCAAGGGCCCGCGCGAGGCGCTGAGCAAAGCCATTCGCCGACATTTCGCTGTGAAAGGGCGTCCATACCGATGCCTGTTCAGGCCGCGCTGCGATACCGCCGAGGACGGGCTGCAGGACAGCTGCGGCAGCACCGTCATCCTCGATCGCGTCGCTGGATGGATTCATCCGCAAATCCTCCGCCGCGGCCACTCGCGAGAGCGAGGCGCCCGACTGCGCCCGCGCTCCGCCCGTTGAACCGATGACTTCCGCGTCGGCGACTGCGCGCGCGCCGTCGCCTGACGGCGCAGATAGCGCCGTGGTCTCGAGCGCGTCGGTCAGCGCTCCGGCTGCTTCGTTCTCGGGCGCCCACCAGGCGTAGTCGTCAGCGAACGCTTCCGGCAGCGCCGTTACCTCCGGCCAGACCCTCTCCTCGCCGGCCATGCGCTCGCCGGACGCCAGCTTCGCCTGTGCTTCCGCAAGAGGGGTAACCGCGGCAACTGGTACGGCGCCCACATTCGGGGCCGGGGTCGAGGCTATTTCCGGGTCCGTTCGCAGCGCAGTCAATGACGCCTCGCGCAGCGCCTCGGCGAACCCTGCGCCACGTTCGATCCATCCGCCCGCCTGCGTCCCGGCCGCAAAGAACAACACCAGCACCGCGCCGAAGCACATACCAAACACGAATCGCATGACGATCTCCTCCTCAGAGCTGGATGACCCGATCCTCATCCCGAGCCAGATGCACCGCGTGCCAGTCGATTTCTCCTGGCGCGCCCCGAAGCACCTCTGCCAAGTTGGCTAGCCAGCGATCGAGCGGGCGCGAGACGCGCGTTCCACAAGCGCCAGGGGCCGCGCGCAACACTTCGGCAAGGCGGCGGGCCACGGCGCGCGTACGCGTGGCGAGCACATACACGCCGGTGTCTGGACGACCGATGTCGGCATGGCCAACCGCAAAGCGGAAGCGACGCTCGCCGGCATCGCTCCGGGACGGGCGCAGATCGCAGGACAGCGGGTGCGCGCGACCATTACTCGTCGAGAGGACGAATACCCATGCAGGACGGTCGATCTCGAGCGCTAGCTCGGCGCAGAGCACATCTTCACCGCCGCGTCGGCAGATCCCCTCGCGGCGAACCTGTTCGAGCCGGGGAGCACCTAGGATGTCGGGCGCCAGTTCGAGCGCGCGGCCGGAAGCGGCGTCGATCCGAGTCGGTATGGGCGCCGAGCCTGTGACAAACGGCGCTGACGCCGTAAGGGATGAGGCATGCGCAAGCCGCACGACCACCGTTGCCAGGCGCTGTGGTGGATGTGCCTCATCTCCTGCAAGGAGCAGCCACATTTTTGGCTGCGGGCCATCCCGGTCGAGCTCAAGTCGAAGCTCGTGATCGGCGAGCGCATCGTCGCTCACGACCACGAGCGGCGTGCGGCCGAGCTCGGCGCGCAACGCCGCCGCGACGGCAGCATGTGACGCGTCGCCTTGGCCCGCCAGATACACGCGACCCTCAAGGTCGCTCGGCCAGGTGCAGCGCAATTGCGAGATCAGGGCGGCGGCGATGCCATCCACATCAGCGAGCGAAACCGCGGCAGGTCCTGCTGCCCGAGGCAAAGCGAGCGCCGCGCGCTCGCTTGGCGCGAGCTGGCCGCGCCAGTCGATGGCTGCGCCACTGATCCACACGCCTTCGATCTGGTCAATCACCCCGACGTGCACGCTTGCGCGACGTGAGGTGCGCGTGACGACCTCCACACCGATGAGCAGCTCAGAGGCCGGGCGGGGACACGCCCCCGCCGTCTCCGGCAGCGCAACACGCACCCCATCCTCGCGCAAGAGATGCCTGCGCAATTGACGTGCGATCGCTTCTCGCAGTTCGTCAGAGGCCGCAGCCGGGGCGCCGTCCACGACCGCAACGAACTCGAAAGTCGCGCCCGCAAAGCGCGGGTGCCGCGCAAGACGCTCGGCGAGGCCCGGGCCTTCGGTCTCGATCCAGCGAGCCAGCGCACCGTCGACGTCCAGATCCGCTGCGCGCGCATCGACGCCCAGCATCAGCAGCAGCAGGAAAGTGAGGGTTCTCATTTCTAAGGCTCCCTGTGGGCGAGCAGACGAACTTCACCGAATCGGTCAATGACCAGGACGCCAGCGGCGCCGGCGTCCACCTGAGCGCGCACTGCGCGTTCGATACGTCCGGGCATGCGAACCCCCCACTGGAACTGCTCGGATTCCGTTCGCAGATTCGCCAGCAGAGCCGAGATCTGTAAGGGAATTGTGCTCGGCAGCAACTCGTAGACCTCCCCGGGCACGGCACTGGGCGCGAAGCGCAGCGACGAGGTGAGCGCCAGGACATCGCCCTCGCGGAATGCGAACACCTCAATCGCGTCGCGTCCGATGAGCCGCAGAAAGTCGCGCTCGGAAGCGAAACGCAGACTCAGCCCGGAAGTTTCCTGGGGCGCGGATGCAAGCAACGAGTTGTCCGCGGCCGCCGCATCGGGGGCGGGCGTGGGCTTGGCGACAGGCTCAGGCGTTGCGCGCGATTGCCCTGAAGGCGGTGATCGCTCCGCGTCTTGCCGTGCCATCCCCTCGAGGGCCGCGACGATGCCCTCCCGGCGCGTCTGTGGCGAAGCAGCACGTGCAACATCCAGTGCAGGCTTCAGCGCAGACGCCTCCTCGGTGGCCGGCGTTGCGCTAATCGGAGCCCCCATCGGCGCTGGCTCCAGCGCAGGACTCTCTAGTGACGGCTCTCCCGGCCGCTGTGATGACTCTGCCCCGACGTTCCGCCGCACCTCGGCGATCCGATTCGGTTCCGGACTCGGTTCCAGACTCGGTTCCAGACTCGGTTCCGGATTCGGTTCTGGACTCGGTTCCATTTCGGGCTCCGAGACAGTCACCGCGCCCACGCTCAGCACGACGTCGTCACTCGCTGCAGTCTGCACACCGGCAGACGGCACTTCGAAAGCGGCCGGATTCGAGCCGAGGGGCGCCGCGTTTCTTGCCAATGCCATGATCGCGACAAGGCAGAAAGCGATGATCGCCATGAAGCGCATGACGTCGGCCTGAAGGCCGTCGTCGTCGACGCCCAAGGCCACATCACGGCGCCGTTTCATGGTTGGCGCCTCCCGTATCTGCATCCGCCCGTGACCTCACGGCATCCCGCCCGAGATGCGCCGATGCCTCGATGGGCGTCGCAACCCGCGCAACCTCGTCACCAAGTTCCAACCGCAGCGACGATTCAATCCGTCGCGTTGCTGCAAGGAGCGCGCGGAGTTCACGGCCACCCTCAGCGTCGTAATGACCATGCAGGGCAGCGCCAATCCAGAGCGTCTTCGCCAGACGCATGAGATAACCGCCTACGGCACCGACGATCGTCGTGGTGAGCGCGAGCAGGATGCCGCCATCGACGAGGCCCTGGAGCACCGACCCCGCACTATCGGACAGGGCCGCCTCAGGATCCCCGAGGGTCGTTTGCAGCGCTGCGCGCATGCCGATCGCCGTCCACACGACGCCGATCCCTACGAAGAGATGCATCCAGACATCGGAAAGTTGATCTAGCTGAACGATCCGGGTCGCGACGTCCACCTCTGGAACATCTGCATCGAGCGCACGGCGCAACGCCGCAAGATGCCAACCCCAGAGCGCAAGGACGATCACAAAGGCCCACGCCGATCCGCCAAGATTACGAAGCATCCACGTACCCGCCGAGCCGGCAACCGCGACCGCGGCGGGCGTTCCGAGCCAGAGGGTCAGTGCGACGAGCACGCCACCCACTGCAGCACCCGGGAGGAAGCCTGGATCGGCAGACCGCATCAGATGCCTCCGGCTTCGCAGGCGCGGCAGGTCGCCTCGAGCACCAACTCCGCTTCCTTCATGAGCGTGTCCGCGCGATAGAAGGACTGGCTGTCCTCGGCGGCCCGCAGCAGACCTCGCTCCTTGTGCTGCAGCTCGGTGCGCATGTCGGAAAGCACGCTGTCGCGCACCGGGCAGGTTTGCGAGCAGGTGTTGTAGTCGCCCTGAAGCGACACGAACTTCACGCCGAAGTAGCGGTTGTAGAGCCCTTGAGCCCGCCGCTTGGAGAGCGTTCCGACCTCGTGCTGACGCACCAGGAAGTCCGAGAACACTGCGCGGTTCTCAGCCGAAGGGTTCGCTTCCGCAATGGCCAGCAGGTCGCTGAAGTACTCATCGAACTGGTAGGCGCAGCCCTGGGCAATGCGGTCCTCGGCCTCCAGCGCTGCGCGCTCGAGGGAACCCGTCAGCGGACCGTCACACTGGGCGGTCGACTGTGTCGATTCACAACCTGCAAGTGCGAATGCACCGAGCAGGCAGAAGGTCATGGCACGGATCATCTGTATTCCTCCTGTGCTGCGCATCAGAACGCCAACGGGCTGACGAACTCGGTCTCGCCGATGACGTAGGGCGGCGCCGCGATGACGCCGTCACCCGGGGTTTCTCCAAAGAGAATTTCCTTCACGCCCGAGACCACCTCGGCCATCTGCGGCGTGATGAAGCCGAAGGACTGATTCAGTTGCTCCATGAGCGATGCCCGCGCGATTTCCTGCTGAGTTGCGGCGATGAGGTACTCCGCATCCTCCATGTCGAGGTAGATGTCTGCCGCGACGACGGTGAGCGATTGCCCTGCGCCACTGCCCCCGGTTGCGACCAGTTCGTAGTACTGCTGGAATCGGTCAGAGAGACGCACGCCGGAACGGCCACGCAGCGCCGGACGTGAACTGGTCGCAACCGCGGGCTGGACCTCACCGAGCAGACTGTTCTGGAGCGTCGTCGGCGTCGTGCGTAAGCCAACTTCCTCTCGCAGGCGTTTCTCTAGCGAACCCCGCGTCCGCGCGACTGACTGCTCCATCTCCGGCAGGCGCGACGACATGAGCTCCAGCATTTCGAGATAGGTGGCGCCGAGCTGGCGACCGATCCGCTCGCACCCTGCATCGCCGTCTGCGCCCTCGCACAAGCTTTCGCGCCACAGCACCTGCTGGAGATCAAGGCGGCTGATCACATCAGCGAGCGTGTTTTCCATATCAGCGGCAACCGCACCGGTCTCGCGGATGTCTTCGAGTACCGTGGTGGGAAAGAGGCGGACTACCGGTCCGCCCCCGTCAGGAACCGCCATGGCCGCGGCTCCGAGCCCGATGAGGGAGGCACACAGGGCCCCCCTGAGCAGTTTCTTTTTGTCCATTTTCCGTTTCCCCATGCGTCAGGCAGGTGAGAGGTCGACGCGGACGCGCATGCGCTCGCCCGGGTGGTCGTCGACGATCTTGGTGAAGCGGCGGCCGGCGTAGCGGTAAACCACCTCGTAGCCGTCAATACGCTCTACGGGACGTGACTCCCAGGTAACTTCGCAACGACGCACCGGCTCCATCCGCCAGCGACTGGGCTGGCGTTCGTAGGGCTCATAGTGGTCATAGCGGTGACTGCTAGCGCTCGCAGCGATGGTCGCGCCAAGCAGCGCGCCCGCGATCGTGAACTCGCTCTCTCGGCCTTTCCCGTCACCAAACCGATTGCCGATCAGACCGCCGACCAGGCCACCGACGACGGCCGCGCCACGACCGTCGTCGTAGCGATCGCGCCGCCGGTCGTGACGCCGAGCCTGCTGAGCGCGGGAATCGATCCGCCCCGCTGGCGGCGCGTCGTAGCAGCGCTCGACCGGCTCGTCGACATGATCGATGCGGACGATGGGATCAACGTCAAGGACATCCACCCAGACGTGATAGCTGTCTCCGTAGGACGCGGCGGATGCAATAGAGGCCGCAAAAACACCTCCGGCCACGGCGGACACGGTGAGGGCCTTGCGGGCGGCTCCTACAAGCCCTTTGGTCGGCGAACCCATGATCGTTCCTCCTTGTGGACGCCTCGAGTACGGGCACCACTGTGAGGGTCGATCACTGAACGCTTTCTGAACCGAAGGCACTCAAGTGAATGTTTTTTATAATTTTTTCATTCACTTTCCGTTCAGCTTCGGAGCCGCTGAGCGGCGGCGGCAGCGTCTTACACTCGTTTACGCACCAAGCCTAGACCTTTCAGTAATGTGAACTGCATCACATCTTCTGCAGAGCCGGGCCATGCGCAGTTCCGCCCCTCGACGCTTGCATCAGCACCGCAGGCCCGCCCGAAGGGTTCACGTCTATGGGGCAAGCACGTCGCGACGCTCCGCGCTCGGGCGCGTCGGCGCAGCATCCGCTCCGGATCAAGGCGGCCAGGAAGGTGATCGCTCTCGAGCTGCCCCGCTGCCAGGCCACCAGGTGCTGCGTGACAAGGAACGTATCGACGTTGCCATAGACCTGATGCAGTCCGGTCACTGGCTGGTTCGCGCCTGCTCGCTCACACTTCTCGCGACGCTTTTCGCCCTCATCATTTTCAGCGGTGCGAAGCGCGTGGGCGTCACGCCATCGGGACAGGTCGTCGACTCGAGCGGAATCTACATTCGGTAAAACAGTGCGGGCGCCCTTAAAAGGGGGTGCGAGAGAGGCACCTCCCCCGGCGACTGCGAGGCACGAGCTGCGATCACTTGCACGACCGCGCGTTCGCTCTGGACCGGGGATCCCTACAAGAACCCCCGAAACTGCTTGCGGAGTCCGATTCGCTCACCCCGGCCGGCTTCCGCCGCGGCAAGGACCTTGCTGACTGCGCACGTCGCTGAGCGGAGTTGCGGTCCCGTTCGCGTTCCCGTTCGGGGTCCCGTTCGGGGTCCGCATCGCGGTGCGCATCGCGGTGCGCATCGCGATCGACAACCAAGCCTGTAGGGAAAGCGCTCCGCTGCTACGTCATGTGGCGCCGCAAAGCGGCTGGAAGGAAGGCGCTGATCGCCGCCTCGACGCAAGCCCGTCGGTTGCGTCGAACGAAGCTCAGATCTCGACTTCTCCCGTCGCCCAGCTCCGAATGAGATGGTGGGCAATGGCCATGTCGCCGGGCACCTTCAAGGATGGGTTCGTATTTTCGAGCGCAGCAAGTACTTCCTCACGCGAGAACCAAGACACCGCATGCATTTCTTCTTCGTCGATAGAGATTTCACGACTCGTTGCACGTCCATGGCAGCCGATCATGAGCGACGACGGAAAAGGCCAGGGCTGGGAGGAGTGGTAACGAACTTCGCCGACTTCGATCCCGGCTTCCTCTTTCGTTTCACGGCGGACCGCTTCCTCGATCGACTCACCCTGATCGATGAAACCCGCAAGCGCGGAAAACATCCCAATGCGCACAAGAGGCCCGTGGGACTGGCCAAGGAGGCATTCGTCACCATCGACGACAAGCATGATGGCGACCGGGTCCGTGCGCGGAAAGTGCTCCGCTCCACACGCTTCGCACTTACGCTGATGTCCCCCCTTCTGCTGGCGCGTGCGGCCACCACAAACGCTGCAGAACTGATTTCGCTGATGCCAGCCCAGCTGCGCCCGCGCCTGCGCGAGAATGCCCGTTTCAAAGCCCTGTAGACCCATGGCCGCCCCGCGCGACTCCTGGAACGTCCAGCCCTCCGGCAGATTGAGTTCGTGGGACGGATCGTGAACAGCACTGATGTCCTGAGCGAAATGCGGCGCGCCCGCGTCATCGATACCCAGGAACACCGGCGGCAGATCCACTTCCAGCCAACGCAAGGCGTCAGCCCCGAGCCAACCAAGATGCGGGGTTCCTCCGAGACTCTCTACGAGCACGTTCAGCTGGTGCATGGGGAGGAAACGCGCCTTGTCAGAACGCGCCGCATCGCTGAGCCACTGAGCGTCGCGGCGCCGGGCATCGGCTCGATCGAGGGGGTTTCCTGCAAAGGTGTGAACGAACGGCACGGCGCGTCTCCGAAGCGAGTTGATGGGCCCATTGTAGCGCCCGATGGCTCTGACTCGGCCACGGCAGCCTCCTGCGGCGGACTCCGGAAGCCTGTCTGTACAGGTGCGCCGCGATGTCCTGTCTTCGCGCCGGCTAGGGGGTTGGCAAGCGCTCTGACAGCGCATTGGCGAGCGCGTTGGCAAGCGCGTTGGCGAGCGCGACCGGCGCGCAAGGGGAGTTATGCCTGCGAACGAGACATCTCCGCCGCATCGCTCTCGACAGCGCACCCCGCTCACGAGCAGGCCACGCATACGCAGACAACACGCCTCGCAGGCGCCCAGTTCCTCAGCCGAAGAGCAGCAGCAGCCCCGCGACGACGGCACCAAGCGCGACGCTTGCGACGCCCAGGAGATAGATCGCGCGGTGATTTCGCCGCGGCGGCGTTTCCGGGAGGGGAGAGAACTCAGGCACGTCGCGGATGCCATCTTCCGCCAAAGGTACATCGGTCACCTCAAGCGGATCGAAGGCTGGGGCCAACGACGCCCGTGTTCCCGCATCGACGCGAGCGTCCCGGCCAGGTAGGGCAGCGCCCTCTGCAATGATCTGAACGTCGACCCCCAAGCGATAGCCGTGGCCGTGTACCGTCCTGATGAATTCCTGGCCAGCACCATCGTCGCCGATGGCCCCTCGGGCCTTGCGAATGGCCTGACTCAGAACGGAGTCGCTCACCACCGTACCGGGCCAGACAGCTGCGAGGACCTCGTCCTTCGTCACCACCCTGTCAGCATGCTGGGCAAGAAAGAAAAGCAGCTGCAGGACCTTGCGCTGGACCTCGATCCGGCCGGCCGGACCCCGCAGTTCGATCAGATCAGCGTCGAGCACATAGTCGGCGAACGCAAAGCTCTGGATCGGCCGCCGCTCATCATCACTCAACCTGTTGCTACTTGCTCACAACTGCGCCGCCAAACCGGCGCCTATTCGCCCGACCGTGCTGTCCAAAGCATAACCCCAGACGGCAACTGACTACGCAAACTACTGATTTGTGGGAAATTAGCTGCGGGTCACAAACAAATCAGGGAAAACTCACGAGAAGTTCAGGACCCCGGGCCGAGAAATCCGGACAGTGTCTTCAACCCGCACAGAACGGCGGATCGAACATTCAAGGAAATGGTTACATGGACGGTAATGGAGGACTCGCGTTCCTGAAGACGCACGGCACGGACATCGCTATCGGCGTCTTTGCCATCTGCGCGGTGGTCGGACCGAGCACCTGGATCATCGCCGCAGGGCTCGTTGCCGGTTGCAATCTAGCGCTCCGCAGGACACGCGGCGGGCTCATGACGGTCGGCGGACGCCTTTCGTGATGGTCGCCTCGCAGCAAGCGCTCAGTTAGAGCTCCCCCCCCGGCGTCAGGCCAGCCCTGGGTCCTGACGCCGGGTTTTCTTTTCCGCGAGACCCTCTGCACAGGAGCGTCCCTCCCAGAGCTGCGAACGCATCGACCTTGTTTGCAGCATGCGAATTCCATATCCGGAGTGCGCGCACTCTGGCCCCGGACCTCTCGCGCACGTGCCCGTACTTATTCGGAGTGGAGGCCGCTGCCGGACCCAAGCATCGTTCACCTCGCCCCTTCGGCCATCAGAGGACAGGCCATGACGACACGCTTGGAACTCGTTACAAGCGGCCTCCTGATCGAGCGCATCGCGGACACGCTGTTCATGGAGATGTTCCCAGATGAAGCTCTGGCCCCGATCCTGAAGGGACGGGAAGCGGACGCAGTGATCCGCGATCTGCGGAGGCTTCTTGCAGCCATCCTGTCCACCAGCCACCCGGCCGACGGTTCGCTCCCGGCCCTGTTCGACGGCGCTCTCATGACGAGCAGCCAACGGATGCGCCTTGCGCGGCTCCTCGTTGACTGCCTCGTGGAAGCCGGCATCCAGCCGGCCCGAATACTGAATGCGCTAGATCGCTTTTACACAACCCTCCACGCACATGCGCCCCTGCACCAGCCGGTTCGAACCGAGGAGGCACGTCTGCATGTGGTCTGAAGAACCTACGAGCCATCACCACGCCGATCGCGTCGTACATGGAGGCTGCAAGGCAAACGGAAGCCGCAACGAAAGCGATGCCGAAATGGTCGCGCGAGGTCTCGACTGGGCGCGGGCGCTGAGCTGTGGCATCTCTGAATCAGAAAGCAGTGCCGAATCCGCACCTGCGGCCGCCCGCGTGGGCTCGCCGAAGAGAGATGTGCGCTGACGCCGCGGGATATCAGGGAACACGTCACGCAACAATTTGTCGCATGACCAATCTTGCGGGCATTCGTCACCTTCCGTAACATTCCGGGCTCCTTGGTCTTACCAAACCGGTCACACTGCAGTGACGAAACCCGCACCCCTGCACGATGGTGCGCGGCAGCCGCAACCGCGGGCCGCGCAACCGCGGACCGCGCATGGGCGGACTGCGCCCCAGCGGACCGCTACGGTCCTCGACACCCTCCGCGACGAGATCCTCACCGGACAATATCGCCCCGGCGAGCGTCTCCCGTCCGAGCGCGAACTCGCTGCACGCTTCGAAACGTCACGCGGCGCCGTGCGCGAGGCCCTGAAGAAACTGGAACAGCTCGGGATCGCCTCGATCCAGAAGGGCGGCGTCCGCGTGGTCGCGGTCGAGGAAGCCACCCTCGAAGTGCTCGGACCGCTGCTGGAACTGCAGGCGGTACCCGACGCCGTACTTGCTGACCAGATCATGCAGGTCATGTCACTGCTGGTGATCGAGTCAGCACGAGACTTCGCGCTCCTGGCCACCGATGAGCAGATCGAATACGCGCGCAAGCTGATCTCCGGAATTCTCTCCGGCGCACCCGGCAGTCCGGAGACGCTCGAAAAGCGCGTCGCGCTCGGTCGCCACTTCATGGAAACCTGCGGCAATCTCCCCATGCGGCTGATTGCCAACGGTCTGCGTATCCAGTTTTCCCAGAAAATGACGGACCGTGGCTTCGCACCGCGACCGGAGCCGGTCGCCTTTCGCATTGCCCTGCTCAAGGTCCATACGGCCCTCGCAGAACGTGACGCCGAAGCCGTTGCTGCGGCGATGCGCGAGGTAATGCAGGTCAATCGTCGCGCCCTGCGAGACGCACTCGAGGCCGCCGGCGCAACACACCGCGGCCTCGACCTGATTCCCTCCCCTCCGCCTCGAGGCCTGAACCGATGATTCGCGTTCTCCTGATCCCTGCCGCCGTCGTCGTCGTCGCAATCCTCGGTGCGATCTCGCTCTATGCCACCGCACCGGAGCTGAAACCGGAGACTGCAGATCCGATCGCGCCCACCGTAAGGGTTCTCGCCGTCCGCCCGGACGCTGTTCAGCATCTCGTCCACAGCCAGGGCACGGTCGAACCGCGCACAGAAAGCGCTCTCATCCCCGAAGTCTCCGGCCGCGTGGAATGGGTGTCACAGGCACTCGTTTCCGGCGGTGTCTTCGATGCAGGTGAGGTCCTCCTGCGCATCGAGCAGGACGATTACGAGGCGGCGCTGGCGCAGGCGCGTGCCGGGCGCCAGCAGGCGGAGGCAGAAGCCGAGAATGCGCGCTTCGAGTATGAACGCCTGCTCCAGCTCCAGGACCGCAATCTCGCCTCCCGATCACAGCTCGAAGCCGCTGAGCGAAGACTGCGCGTCGCCGACGCGGCGCTCCTAAGTGCGGACAGCGGCCTTGAGCGCGCGCGCCGCGATCTTGCCCGCACAGAACTCCAGGCCCCATTCACGGGCGTTGTCCGCACCGAAGCGGTAGACGTCGGCCAATTCATCAACCGCGGCAGCGCGGTGGCCACCATCTACGCAACGGACTACGTGGAGATCCGCTTGCCGATCGCCGACGAACAGCTCGCGTATCTCCAGTTGCCTCTGGGCGTGCGCGGCGAGCTTGCCGCAGACGCCGCTCCGAACGTGGAGCTCACCGCTCGCTTCGCCGGCCGCGACTACAGCTGGCGCGGAAAGGTGGTCCGAACTGAGGGGGAGATCGATCCACGCTCTCGCATGGTTCACGTCGTTGCGCGCGTGGCAAACGCCGAGCCGCGCCTGCCCGTCGGCCTGTTCGTGCAGGCGCGCATCTCGGGCGTACGCGTTGCGAACGTTGTCACGCTGCCACGTTCAGCGCTTCGCGACGGCAATCGCGTTCTCATCGTTGACGCTGACAACCGCATGCACTACCGCGATATCGTCCCGCTTCGCTTCTATCAAGACGAGGTAATGATCTCCGCGGGGCTCGCAGCGGGCGAACGCGTATGCGTGTCGCCGATTCAGACCGTTGTCGAGGGCATGACCGTTGCCCCCGTAAACGACGCCGCAAGCTGATCGGGAGACAGCCCATGCGCGGGATCATCGCCTGGTTCGTTGACAACTCGGTTGCCGCAAACCTGCTCATGTTCATCCTCCTGATCGGCGGCGTCGGCGCACTGTTCATCGTTCACCAGGAGGAATTTCCAAACATCGATCCGGACGTTGTGCAGATCCGCGTCCCCTACCTCGGCGCGTCTCCTGAAGAGGTGGAGCGATCGGTCTGCATCAGGATCGAGGAAGCCGTCGAGTCGATTCAAGGTATGGACCGGCTCCGCTCCACCGCCAACGAAGGCGCGTGCACGACGACGATCGAGATCGCGGAAGGGTTCGATTCCGCCCAGGTCGCGAACGACATCAAGAGCCAGGTGGATGGCATCAATACGCTGCCCGTGGAAACGGAAAAACCCATCGTCTCGAAGTTCCTCTTTCGCGGGGGCGTGATGCAGATCGTCCTGTCCGGCGACACCTCGGAGCGGACTCTGAAGGAACTCGGGCAGGACCTGCGGGATCGCCTCGTCGCGCTCGACGGCGTCACTCAGGTTGAGCTCGGCTTCACGCGGCCCTACGAGATATCCGTGGAAATAGCAGAGCAGGCTCTGCGCCGCCACGGCCTGACCATGGCGCAGGTCGCGGATGCGATCCGGCGCACATCGGTGGACATGCCCGGCGGGTCCATCAAGACCGACGCCGGCGAATTGCTGATACGCACCGAAGGCCAGGCTTATACCGGCCGCGATCTCGAGGACGTGGTGGTGCTCACCCGAGCAGACGGGACCCGCCTGTTCCTGAACGAGGTCGCGACGATCGTCGACGGTTTCGAAGAGGGCGATCTGCGCGCTCGCCTGGACGGCGTCCCCGCCGTCATGGTGAAGATCTTCCGCGTGGGCGATGAAGACATCCTCACGATGGCCGAGACCATCAAGGCCTTCCTTGAGGGCTACGAGCGTGAACTGCCGCAGGGCATCGCGATGACCATCTGGCAGGACGAGTCAGAGGAGTTGCGGGTGCGGCTCGACACGCTCGTCGACAGTGCACGTAACGGCCTCATCCTCGTACTCATCGTCCTTGCCCTGTTCTTGAAGTTCCGCGTGGCGATCTGGGTCGCCGCCGGCATTCCGATCGCCGTTCTCGGCGCAATCATGGTGTTTCCCTTTTTCGGTATCTCTATTTCCACCCTGACGGTGATGGCCTTCATCCTCGTCCTCGGCATCGTTGTGGACGATGCCATCGTTGTCGGGGAACGGGTGTACGCCCACGAAGCCTTCTCGGACTCGAAACGCGACGCGGCGATAAACGGCACCTACGAAGTATCCGTTCCCGTCATTTTCGGGGTCCTGACGACCATGGCGACCTTCCTGCCGCTCATGCTCGGCGGGGGCGGTCTCGGGGAGTTCTTCGCGGTCATCGGCTACGTGGTCTGCATCTGCCTGGTGCTGTCCATCATCGAGTCGCAATTGATCCTGCCCGTGCACCTGTCCCAGCGGACCACCAGCGGCTACATGCTCGAGAACACGCGCTTCGTCCAGGGCTGGATCGCGTTTCAGACGCGCCTTGCAGACGGACTCACGAACTTCGCGCAGCAGCGCTACAGGCCGCTGATGCTCCGCGCCATCGAGTATCGCTATGTGACAGCGTCGATCGCCCTCGCAGCGCTTATCATCGTTGGCGGCCTCCTTGCCTCCGGACGCGTGAGCTTCCAGTTCTTCCCTCCGGTCGAGGGCGACCGCGTCTACGCCACCCTCACGATGCCGGAGGGGGTTCCCGTAGAAATGACCTCCGACGCACTCTCGCGCCTGGAGAACGCCGCCTTTCGATTGCAGGCCGAGCTCGACGCCGAGCGCCCACCGAACGCCCCCAGCATGGTGCAGGCAATGTTCACATCACTCGGCCGGACCATCGATCGCGGCGGCGGCCCGCCTCGGCCGGCAACGGCTGGCCAGAGCCACTTCGGCGAGGTCGCCATCAACATGCCGCCCTTCGATACGCGCGGCGACATCTCGGTCAAGGCGCTGTCGGATCGCTGGCGCGAGCTCGCCGGGCCGATCCCGGACGCCGTGGCGCTGTCCTTTTCCGCGGCGGCGTTCACCACTGGCGAAGCAATCAATTTCCGCCTTACCGGACGTGACGTGAACGAATTGCGCGAAATGGCTGCGGAACTTCGCGGCGAACTGACCCGCTACAGCGGCGTGTACGACATTTCCGATTCGTTTCGCGCCGGCAAGCAGGAAATCAAGCTCGAACTGACGCCAGCGGCAAGAACGCTCGGCCTGACCATGAACGACCTTGCTTCCCAGGTTCGCCAGGCCTTCTATGGCCTCGAGGTCCAGCGCGTCCAGCGCGGCGTCGACGACGTCCGCATCATGGTGCGGTACCCGGAAAACGAACGGCGCAGCATCGGTAATCTCGAGGACATGCGCATCCGGACGGGCGACGGCGCCGAAGTGCCTTTTTCGACCGTTGCACGCATGGAGCTCGGCCGCGGCTTTTCCTCCATAAACCGCGAGGACGGCCGTCGCGTCATCAGCGTGACAGCAGAAGTAGACCGCGGCAGCACAACGCCAGAAAAGGTCATCGCCGCCATCAATCGGCTTGCGATGCCCGGGCTCCTTGAGCGCTACCCGGGCGTCACCGTCGGCCTCGGCGGAGAGCAGGAAGAACGCGCAGACTCCGTCGCGAGCCTGGGGCTCGGCATGATTCTGGCCCTGCTGATCATCTACGCATTGCTCGCGATTCCCCTGAAGAGCTATCTGCAGCCCCTGGTGATCATGAGCGTCATCCCGTTCGGAGCCATCGGTGCGATCACCGGCCACTACCTGATGGGGGAAGCGCTCGTGTTCTGGTCCATGCTCGGCATGGTCGCCCTCTCCGGCGTTGTCGTGAACGCATCGCTCGTTCTGGTGGACTACATCAACCGCCGCCGGCGCGAGGGGGCCGAGCTGGGAGAGGCCGTAAGCATGGCGGGCGTGACGCGCTTCCGCCCGATCCTGCTCACCTCGGCAACAACATTCATCGGCCTCGCACCCTTGATTGCGACCTCGAACTGGGCGACGTCCTTCGTGATACCCATGGCGATCTCGCTCGCCTTCGGCGTCATGTTCGCAACCGTGATCACCCTGTTCCTCGTCCCCGCGCTGTACATGATCCTGGAGGACTTCCTCGGGATACCGGATGAGATCGGCCGCTGGCTCTACGAACGCCTCGGGATCGGCGCGCCAGCCTCGACGGACATCGACAAGCTCGACGCACTCTGATCGCGGAGTGCCTGATCGGCAATCGGGAGCGCAGTCGCAGCGGGCCGGCGAGCAGGTCTCATGCCCCAGTGCTCTCACACAGCCGCGCCGAACTGTGGAAACGCGGGGCCTGCGCTGGCTAGCGCGTTCCGCCTGCCGCCGGATCGCTCTGCGCTTCAAGGCGGCGAAGCGCACGTTCGCGCTGCTCGGGGGTCGCATCGCGATAGCGATCAAGCAAGCGGGCACGCTGCTTGGGCGAAAGCTGCTGGAAACGCTGGCGCAGCAAACGTCGTTGCTCCGCATCGAGCGTTCTGAAGGTCGCCATCCCCTTTCGAAGGGCCTCCCGCTGCGCCGGGGACAGCTCGCGAAAGCGCTCGAAGCGCTCTCGCAATCGACGCTGCTGTCCGTCCGACAGTGACTGGAAACGCTGGAACTGCCGGCGCGTGCGCTGTCGTTCGTTCGACTCCATCTTCAGGAAACGCTCCGCGCCCGCCACCAGTCGCTGCTTCCGCGCTTCCGGGAGGTCGTCCCAGGTTTCGGCCTGTGGGGCAAGCAGACGCTGTACGTCCGCATCGAGCGCGTCGAAGGGCGCCGCGACGGCAACCGCAGCGAGTCCCCAGAGCAACACGCAGCAGAGCACTCTCCTCATCACCATCCCTCCTCGCCGTGCGAGCCGCGCAGAGCCCCGGCATCGTCCTTGATGCGTTCGTGTTCGCCGTCCGAGCCGATCATGGGCGGGATCGGCGCACCCTCCCCTGGCAGCGTCATGCCCTCGAGGTCCTCGGGCCCCAGCAATTCGTCACCCACCTCGACCAGTCCGCCGAGAAATTCGAGGAAATCGAGCGACGGCGGCGCATCGCCGACCACCGTCTTTGCCCTTGTCTGAGCCTCGCCAGCCACCGCCATCAAGCCCAGCCAGGCCATGATCAGATATCCCTCAGCCCGCATCGAAACCCTCGTCTCCCCCCTCGAGCGCGAGCCAGAGGGCAAACTCCAGGTCCTCGATCAGATCGAGCTCGCGGGCCAGCGCCAGATCGTCGTCCGCCCGAACCTCGTCGACGGCAGCACCTGGCGTGGGCGCCGTCGCGAGGGCCGGACCCGCCGCCCCCCCGCCACGCTCGGACTCGAGAGTTGTCGTCAGCGCGAAGATCAGGGCGGCAGCACTTGCAAGCCCACCCCACAGAAAGGGACGCAAGCGTCCGCGCGAAGCCTCTTCGACGGCTTCGCGACGCATGGCGCGCAAGCGGGTCTCCAGCCCGGGAGGCAAGGTTTCCGCGTGAGCATCGAGCGCGGCACGGTAAGGTGCTTGCGAGCTGGGCGCGGGCGTCGTTCTGTCCTGTTCCGGCTCAGTCATCGATTTCTCCGAGTGCGTCACGCAAGCGCGCATGTGCACGCGCCAGATGCGCCTTCACACTGCCCTCGGCGCAGTCCATCGCCCGAGCGGTCTCGGCGACGCTGAGCCCTTCCCAATCGCGCAGCAGGAACGCCTGCTGCTGCCGATGGGGCAACGAGCGTACCGCTTCGATGATGCGATCCGAGACATCGGCCGCATCGAAGCGTGCCTCTGGCGTGTCCGCCTCCGGTGCAGCGGCAGTATCAACAAGATCCACGGCATCCTCATCTTGCGCCCGCCCCCAAACGAAGAAGCGACGCGTGCGCGTTCGTCGACGGTGCACGTCCGCGATCCGCGTTGACAGGATGCGCCAGAACAGCGGCGGCCACTCTTCCGCGGGGCGACGCGCATAGCGCTTTACCAGCGCAAGCATCGCTTCCTGCACGACGTCCATCGCGTCCTCGACGTCGTGAAGGGCGAACTCGGCCATCCGGAACGCACGTCGCTCGACGCTGGCGAGGAAGCGATCGAGCTCGATCGCGCCACTGTCCAGGCGGTGTGCGTCCGAATCGACCACGCGTCTTCGTCTCCCGCCCCACTTCGGTCACGACAACCAACGCACACCTGCGCGCCGCACATCGAACACACAAGGCACCCGATCGTAGCGACCCTCAAGCGGAAGGCCAGCAATAGATGCGCCTTCGCTCCACGCACCCGGTAGGGCAGCTGCCACGGTTGGGCGAGCCTCATGCATCGGAATCTCGCTCACCTCTCCAGCCTGAAGCGCCACCGACACGGGCGCGTCGCCGATCGCTGCGGGGGCTGGACTTCTACCCCCACCGCGGTCGGCGAGCACCGCAGAGCGCGCCGCCTCCTACATGCGCGATGGTCTGCTCAGTTCGACCGGCGAGTGGCCGCACCGCGCACCGTGCGATTGCCGTTGCCGTCGGCCCGGACGACACGGCGTCCGGACACGCTGCCGTTCTCACCGCTGCGACGAGCGCGCTGTACCGTCCGACGCTCGCCTTCGGCAGTGCGCGCGGTGCGCTCGGCTCGCCCTGCAATGCGCTCCCCCTCCGCGTCCTGCAGCACGCGTGCGCGCCCGCTCTTCACGTTGCCGTCAGCGTCTGTCAGGCGCCCGCGAGCGCTTTGATGGGTTCGACCCTGATCGTCTGTCCATTCGCGGCGGACTCCAGCGCCCGTATCGCCGTCAGCCGTGCGGAAGCGGCGGGCACTCCCTTCTGCCAGGACCTCGCCTTCCGGGCTCATGACCGTGACATCACGCCCACGCATCGCACCGCCCTCGGGGCCGGTCCGGACCAGACGTTCTACCTGCACAGTGTTGCCGTTCTCGGTCACGTGGACCCGGTCGGCGCTGGCCGCATCGGCGCTTGTAGAGCCTTCATCGGCGGCGTGGGTCGCAGCTGCGATGAGAAGGAGGGACAACATCGAACCGATCCGTTTCATGGGTATGGCCTCGCTGATCAATAGGGGTGAACCACCTTGGTCCACTTCCCCTATCAACGCGCCTGGCGCAAATCGGTTTACCGCCCGAGGCCCGGGCATGCCCGCGGCGACGAACGGTCATGTGCCGACCACAACGGTCGAGGCGAGCCTTGGCCTGTGTCAACTGCCCTGCCGCGCTTCAGGGGCTCGGCGTACAGCAATCCGGTGCAGGCCGGGGAATCAGATGGAACCGGGTCTGGCGCCCGTCGATGTAGCGCACCTCCTCGCCATCGAAGAACGCATCTTCCTCGAGCCGGATACGCACCCGCTGATCGCCCCAGGCCGCGACGTCCGACGCCGCGTAGAGCTCAATGGAAAAGGCCGTACCGGGTTGCAGCGGATAGTCACCGTCTCCGGGCACGCCGCCTTGAGCGTCCCACATTCCGATCGTGGAGCCCGCCCCGTGACCATGAAAACCGATCGGGTGGGTATAGATCGAAGGTTCGATGCCCTCCTCAATGGCTTGCGCACGGCTGGCGGCCAGAATCTCGTTCCCCGTTCGACCGACGCGGAAGTTTCCGGTCACGATGTCCTGCAGGCGGTTGCCGCGCGCGAGCGCTGCTTTCAACGAAGCCGGTGCGTCCTGCTCGCCGGGACGCAGCACATATGCGTTCTGCTGCGTATCCGTATTCAGACGCAGGTAGGTGATACCGAAGTCCACGTGCACTAGATCGCCCGGGCGCACCACGTCATCGTTTGCCGCGAGCACCGCGCTCTTGAAATCCTGCTCTTGCACCGCGGCACGCTGCACTGACACCGACGGATGGAACCAGGTCTGCAGCTTCAATTCAGCAATGCGCTCTCGATACCACCACTCGACCTCACTTGTGCGCGTGACGCCGGGCTGAATGACCTGCTCCGAGAGTCCTTCGGCGATGATCGCGTGGGCGATGCGTACGATCTGCGGATAGAGTGCCATCTCGTACTCGGAACGCGTCTCCAGCCAGCCAACGGCAAGCGCTTCGGCACTCACCACACGTTCACGCAGACGCTCGGGCAGCGCCTGCATCAGCAAGCGGTGCTCCGTATACGGCAAGCCGTCAGCCTGTGACCAGGTCTCCGAGATGTTGACCCCGATACGCGCGGGATCACGCGCTTCGATCAAACGCGCGAGGTGCGCCCACTGATCCCCGTCGCGCTCCTTGTCCCACGCCTTCGCGAAGAGATCACCAACGCCGTAGCGAGACACGGAAAGTGTTTCGAGCGCTGCGCCGTCGCCCGGATCGTGGAAGAGCAGGACCGTCCGCCGCCGCGCCGCGAATTCGTCACCCGGCAGCATGGTTCGGATCACCGGGTCTTCGTTGTACTCGCGTGAGATCACGACCCACAGATCTATCCCGGTACGAGCCATGAGCGGCGGCAGCACCGTGCGCACCCGCTGCGCCATGATCTCGTCGACTACGCTGGCGCGAGCTTCTAGAGACAGGATCTCCGGCAGCGCGGGATCCGCGGCCAGCGGCAGAGCGAGCAGCGTCATCGCAACGCTCACAAGCGAGGCACGGAGAACACTCACGCTGCTTGCTCCGCTTCGGGCGTGGGGACGACCGTCGACAGCGGCACCGCCGCGCGAGCCGCCTCGACCATCGCATCGGCCTCAGAGCGGAATTCCTCATAGAAGTGCACGTCACGGAAAAGCGTCCAGATTGCGCGAACACCGGGCTGCTCGAACTGCCAGCGCAGCCGCGAGTGCGTCAGGCGAAGGCCTTTCTCACTGCGATCCGTAAGCCAGGACGACTGCAGGGTCACGAGCGCTGACAGGACGAGATTGCCAAAGCGCATGGCGTCGACATCGCCCGCGTCGTAGGCGCGCAACATGTCAGCTTCCGTCATCGCAAGGCCGCGTTGATAGAGGCCTGCGAGCTCCTCATCGCGGCCGAGCAAGAGCAGAATCTCGCGCATGCTCTGGCTGCGCGCGACCACTGCGGAGTCGTCCGCGGTGCGATTGGCATGGCGTATCTGCATCGCGAGGAACAGCAGCGTCGTGAAGACGGCAATGGCACCAAGGAATTCACCCAGGGAACCAAGATCGGAAATCGTCATGGTCTGTTGCCAGATACTCGGGGACAGCGGGATTCTAAGCGCTCGGCTACCGCGGTTACAGGGAGCGAGGCGGCGAAGGCAGATCAACCCGCTCACTCCCAAACGCCGAAGCGGGCAACGCCGCCCACGTCAAAGCGCCCGAGGGCTCAGTCTCTGAGGATTTGCGCCCGACGCTTTCCGGGGTCAAGCAAGGGCCCGCCTCGATAGCCCGCGATCTCCTCGGCCGTGAACGGCTCGAAGGTCGCAAGCTCGGGATTGAACTCAGTGACGATGTAGTTGAGGACGCCCGCAAGCTTGGCGTCGCTGAACGGCGCCTGCGCGGAACCCGGCACCTGCGCCATGAAGGCCCGTCCGCCCGGGGCGCTCACGATGCGATCAACGTCAGCACGAAGATCGGGAACTTCCGGCGGATCGCCGCTGCCGTTTTCGAGATGGCAGCCACCGCAGTAAAGAAGGTAGTCGATGCGCGGGTTCGCGGCCGCGAAGGGCGCGAGCACGAGCGCGAGCACGAGCGCGACCAGCAGCACAGCGAAGACTGGCTTGTTGTTCACGATGTCTCTCAGGCTGCGGTTTCTTCTACCTCGCCGATCACCAGCGCCAGCGTGCAGTGATAGCTGTGGCTGTTTGCTCCGAAGCACCAGAGGATGCTGTTGGACTTCGACGGGAAGTAGACCGGCTTGTCGCCCTCCGAGCGATGGCAGCCGCAACGTCCGCATACCGCAGCGCCACAGCAGTCGTTGTAGCTGATCAGGTAGTCCTTCCCGTCTGTAGGATTGTGGCAGGTGCCGACCCATGCGACGGAAGCCGTCTCCGACCCCGGAGGACAGGCCGTGTTCGTGCCACCGCAGCAGCCGCAGAGGGTCCCGGAGAACGCGCAATAGCGCCAGTACTCGCACGTGTTCGGATCACCAAGCTCCGGAATCTCTGCTGCGCCGAGTGCTTCACGGTATACGGGCAACATCGGGAAGGCCCCCATGCCTGCGAGCACGGCACCCGTGCGACCGAGCATCGAGCGGCGCGACGTCTGACTCGCCAGCCAGCGGCTCGCGCCGGCCGCAACGCCGTCCACTTTCGCCAACAGACCGTCCAGCATGGATTCAGCGCTCATGACGCCTCCTTTGCTTGTTGCGGCTCGGGAGTGACTTCGATCACCGCGTCGTCCGCGTTTGCCCCGTCTGGTCCGAACATGTAGTCCTGGATGGACGTGTATCCCGAATCCATCGATTCGACGAGCGACTCTAGATGTTCCCGACTGTTCACCAGGCCCTTGGACCGCAGGACCCCGTCCGAACCGATCAGTACAGCAAACGGCAACTTGCCGACCTCGAACTTCATGCCGAGCTCAAGGGAAATGATGTACGGATGATCCGTGATGCCCATGTCAGCGACGTAGGCCTGGTGGCGCTCCGGTTCGCCGCCGTCGCTGGCGAAGGCCAGGCGAAGCCGCCCCTTCTCACTGCGAGCAAGGGCCTTCGCCGTGGGTACGAGCGACTTGCATACGGGGCACGTCGGAGAAACGAAGAGGATCATCAGCGCGGCGTCGCTCGCGCCGCCGATCGAAACCGTTCCACCACCGAGATCAGTGACCTCGAGCTTCGGCGCGAGCTCTCCCACCTTGGGCCCGGAGCCCGGCATCAGGGCGCCGGCGGGCGCCACTCGTTCGTGCAGGATGCCGATCTGGCGCGCAAGGGCGAACACCACGAACGCGAGGACGATGACCACGAGCCAGAGCACGACGACGCTGGCGGCGAGCACTTCAGTCATGGGCTTCGCTCCATTCCCTCAGCGCCGATGCGTTCGCGAGCAGCAGTTCCACAATGATCCACAGCAGCGCGAGGCCGAGGAACGCGAGCACACCGAACAGCAGATCCAGCGCGCCGAGCGTACGGGGAACTTCAGGCAGCGCGACCAGGGCGGCGACGGCGACCAGGGCTGCGTTGCGCACCAGCAGCCAGGGAGAGAGGAGCGTCGGCGCGTCGCCGCAGCCACAGTCGATGTGATCACGACCACGCAGCAGATTGATGCCGATCGCGGCGGTGTAGCCGGCGATCAGCGCGCCCGCGACAAGGGCTGCGACGCCGCGCGCCAGGGGCAAGAGCAGCGCAAGCGCGAGGCAGGCTTCCAGGACCGTGAGCAGATACGCCGCTGGCGCGACCGCGTTCTCCGGAACCAGCCGATACTCGGACAGCTGCGCCTGGAAACGCAGGCTCTCGCGCCACTTGTGCGCTGCAGTGCTCGCGAACAGAGCCGCAAGGCAGCAGGCGAACACCGTGTCGAGCAGCGGGTCAATCATCGCAGCGGCTGAATCAGCCCCCCACCCATCTCTTCGATCGTGCGCAGATGCGCGCCGGTGCGCGCATCGTGGATCGCGAGACCATCATCGGCATCGACAAACATGATGGGTGCGTTGTCCGGCGTCACCTGCACCCGATAGGACTCGCCATCAAGCGCTGTGCGATACCCCCGAAGGCCGGTTGCCATGCTGAAGGCCCACACCTCCGTTCCTGCGTCTTCGAAGGTCTCCTGCCCTCCGCCCTCATGCATGAGCGTCAGCAGCAGTCCCGTTTCGGCGTTGATCGCAAAAGGCTGACCGCCACCGATGCGCCAGCCCTCATCGTCATCGGCGAAGATCGAGAACAGTTCCTCGACGACGATCGCCCCGGCCGCCACCGTGGCATGGAATACGCGACCCTCGAGGCTGACGAAGACCCAGCCGTCAGCGCTCGGCTGCGCGTAATCGAAGACGGGATCGTCCTCGACGCTGAAGAAGACGTCGCTGCGCGTGCGCGCGACTTCGTTGCCGTCTGCACCGAGCTGGATGTACTGAAGGGCGCCGTCTCCGCACGGCATGATGAATCCCCGGGCGACCGGATAGACCGCAGCGCAGCCCGGAGTGGAGATCTCGTCGACAAAGGTCCGCTCCTCGGTATCGACGATGGACACGGACATCGCGGGCGTGATGTTCCACACCCCGACGAAGCGATCGTTGATCAGACCAATCATGCCGGAGTGGCCGATGCCCGCACTCTTCGGCGGGATCACGACTTCATCGACGGGCTTGAGCGTCGTGGCGTCATAGAACAGGACCACGTCGGTCCGCTCGCCGTAGTACAGGCGCGTGTAGAAGCTTCCGTAGGAGTAGACAAGGCCCGCGTCGAGATGCGAGCGAACCGCAGGGGAAAACATGGACAGGGTCATGGATCCCATCACCGTTCCCTCGTCCCCGTCGATGACGTAGGCCTTGTGCTCTGAACGCACGGTGACCCAGTGATCGTCGGGCTCGCCCAGCATGCTCTCCAGGCCGCGGATACTGTCCCACTCGGCACCGTGAGCGCCGCTCGCCAAGGCGTAGACCAGCAACAGGGCTACTGGACGCAACGTGTGCATCTTTTCATCCCCCAGACTCCCTGCCTGCACTGAACCACAGCGCGCCGCCCGGCGCCAAGCCCAGGTGAACGAGAAGCGCGGAACTGCGCGCGGGACCCGTACCTACCCGAGCCGCCAGGAAGTTCCGGCGCCGCTCAGCCGGCCGGCGCGACCATCGCGCTGAGGATCTCGAACAACATCTGCGCGCCAACGTGCGCAGTGTTGTGAGACGGGTCGTACTCCGGCGCGACCTCGACGACGTCGCCGCCGACGATGTCCAGACCGACGAGGCCGCGCAGCAGACGCTGGGTTTCTCGGGGGGTCATGCCACCAACCTCCGGCGTGCCGGTACCGGGGGTGTAAGCGGGATCGATACCGTCGACGTCCAGGGTGACGTAAACGGGACCCTCACCCACCACTTCACGCGTCTTCCGGATGAGCGCATCGATACCCATCTCGTCGATGTCCTCGGCGTGAACGACGGTCATGCCGCTGTCGTAGGAGAACTCCCAGATGTATTCAGAGCTGCCGCGGATTCCGATCTGGATCGAACGCTCGGGATCCAGGCTGCCGTCGAGCACCGCATTCCTGAAGGGTCCGCCATGGTTGAACTTTTCACCCTCCATGATGCCCCCGGTGTCGCAGTGAGCATCGATGTGGACCATGCCGAGCGGCTTGCCATCAAGCCGTGATGCAGAGATCGCATTCATGATCGGGTGCGTGATCGAGTGATCCCCTCCCACGGCGAGCGTACGCACGCCGCGCTCGGCGGGGCCGCGGAACCAGGTCTCGATATCCTCGAGACACATGTGCAGGTCATAGCGGCTGCGGAGCGGAACGTCGCCCACATCGGCGATACGAGCGAGCGCCTTCGGCGCCACCTTGAGCGCATGATTGTACGGGCCAACCCGCTCGATCGTGCGCACGGCGCGAGGGCCGAAGCGCGCACCGGGACGGTTGCTGACGGCGAGGTCCATCGGCACGCCGACGATCGCAATGTCGAGATCGTCGAGGCTGTCCTGATGCGGGAAATCCAGAAAGGTCGAGATTCCCGCGAAGGGAGCCGGACGCTGGCCGGCCGCGAGGAAGAAGCTCTCCGCCACCGACTTGAAGTGCGGGTCGCGGATCTCGTCTGCCTGTGTGTCAGCGTACTTCTCACGCAGCGCCCGCAGCTTTGCGTCGTCCATCAACCTGTCCTCGTCACGCCGTGCTCACGGCTTGCTCACGCCGCGCTCACGGCAACGTCCGGATGATGTCCTCGCATCAGGCAGCGCTTCAAGAGCGGAGCCCGCTGCTATGCTCGCTCGCCCGCCGCTGCGACCGGAGCCGACTCCATGCACGTGTCCGAAGCCCTCGAATCCCGACGTACCTGCCGCGCCTTTACGGCCAAGCCGGTCCCCCGCGATACGCTTGAAGAAATTCTCCGAGGCGCGCAGCGCGCGCCTTCCGGCGGGAATCTTCAGCCCTGGCGCGCCTACGTCGTTCAAGACCCCGTACGCCAGCAGATCATCGATACGGTGCGCGAAAAAATGGCCGCGACGCCCCGCGGTGAAGGTGCCGAGTACCACATCTATCCCCCCGACCTGACCGAGCCCTACAAATCACGGCGCTTCGCGGTGGGCGAGCAGATGTACGCAAAGCTCGGCATACCTAGAGAAGACAAGCCATCCCGACTGATGTGGTTCGCCCGCAACTTCGAATTCTTCGGCGCACCCACGGCGATGTTCTTCACCATGGACCGGCAGATGCAGGAAGGACAGTGGTCCGACCTCGGGATGTTCCTGCAATCGATCGCTCTCCTCGCGCGCGAACACGGGCTGCACACGGCGTTTCAGGAGGCCTGGGCCGTCTGGACGCCGACCATCGTCGAGATCCTAGGCATCCCGGAGCAGGAGATGCTGTTCTGCGGCATGGGCATTGGCTGGGAGGACCCCGCCCACGCGCTCGCCGATCTGCGCACCGACAGAGCCGAACTCGACGCGCTTGCCAGCTTTCACGGGTTTTGAGGAGAGGGCCCGACCGCATCATGAAGCGCTTCACGGGAAAACTGGCGTTCTGGTCGATCTCTTCAGGCCAGCTTGTCTCTTCCGTCGGCTCTGGCATGACGCGCTTCGGCCTTTCGCTCTGGGTCCTCACCGAGACGGGCGACGTTGCGGCATACACTGCCCTGCTGTTCTTCGCGTTTCTTCCCATCGGCCTCGGCTCACTGATCGCGGGGCCGGTCGTGGACCGCCTGGACCGCCGATCAGTGATGCTGACCGCAAACACGATTGCGTCCACTTCTACGCTCGCGATCGCCGTTCTTCACTTCCGCGACGCGCTCGAGCTCTGGCATCTGTTCGTCGCCCTGTTCGTGAACGGCTTCGCCAACAGCTTCGTTCTCCCATCCTTCGAGGCGAGCGTGCCGCTACTCATGCCCCGGGATCAGCTCGGGCGCGCAGCGGGCTTCACGCAGATGATCATCGCGCTCGAGACCATCGCGGCCCCTGCGCTCGCAGGTCTCGTGGTTGCCGGCGCGGGCATCGGCCTGCTCTTCATCATTGACTTCGTCTCCTTCGGCTTCGCGCTCATGGCGCTCGCGCTCTCGCGCATCCCGAACCCGGAGCCCACCGAAGCCCACCCTCAGGAAGCAATCGTCGACGCCTTCAGAACCGGCCTGCGCTACCTCAGGGAACGTCCGGCGATGCTGCGCCTGTTCGCTTTCATCACGGCGCTGATGCTGATGAACGCCGGTTTCGGGTTCGCGCTCTGCACGCCGCTCGTCATGAGCTTCGCCGACGAGACCGCCGCCGGCATGGTGATGTCCAGCTTCGGCGTCGGCGCCCTCATCGGCGGCTTCGCCCTTGCGGCAACCGGGGGGCCGAAACCGCGTATGCACGGGATTCTCGCTGCGCTCGTTTGCGCAGCACTGGCCTCGTTCGTGATCGCGAGCGTAGAGCGCGTCGCCGTGGTCGCGGCTGGCGTGACCCTCATCGGCGCCACCTTCATGTTCGTGATGGGCCTCGTGCGGGTGATCATCCAGGAGAAGACGCCCCCCCAGATGCTTGGCCGCGTATCGTCACTACGCATGGCCCTCGGCACGGGCGCCCAGGTGATCGGAATTGCCCTCGCCGGCCCAGTGGCTGAAGCGGTCTTCGAACCCCTCATGGCGGACGGTGGTGCGCTGGTGCCGCTTCTAGGGTCTGTCCTGGGTGTCGGGGATGGCAGGGGGATCGCCCTGATGTACGTGATCATCGGGCTGACGCTGCTCCTCCTTACCGGCCTGGCTGCGCTCAGCCGTCGCACGCGCCGCCTTGAGGATGACCTGCCGGACGCGGCGCCCGCGCTCTGAAACCACGAATCGTCTACCGCAGCGCGCACTGACCGGCGCCGAAACTCCCGCAGCCCGTCGATTCGCCTTGGACCCGTGAAGGGCGCCGTGCCGCGCTCCAGGATCGCACGCAAGCGATTGAAAAAATGGACATTTATGAAGCCATAACAGCTTTCGCCGGTGTAGATCTTAACCTGCGGCGCGAAACTTGCTTATCCGACATTGCGATTTCGCCCGTGGAAGGAGCCGGGCCTGATGCAAACCGTCCTCGTGACCCCGAGCTGGCTGCCGGATCTCGAGCGTTGCCGATTCCTGGTTGAGAGCGCACGCCGCCTCACCCGCGGCTTTTCCGCCCACTACCTGGTGGTCGACGCGAAGGATGCGCCCGCATTCAGCGCATTGACCGGCGATGGCGTACAGCTGCTCATCAAGGAGGACATCCTGCCGCCATGGCTCCACCACGTGCCGCTGAGCCGAAAGTGGTGGTGCTCGACGCGCACGCTGCCGGTGCGAGGCTGGATCGTGCAGCAGGTCGTGAAATTGGCGGTGGCCGCACGCGAGGAGTGGGACGCCGTCTGCTTCGCGGATTCCGACATGATCTTCGTCGAAGAGTTCGCAGCCTCGAACCTGTGGCGCACGGGCGCCCTTCGCCTGTATCGAGATAATCGCAAACCGCATTTCTACGCCGATCGACGCTATCGAAACTGGTATGCCTCAGCCGCTCGAATGCTTGGTCTGGGCAATCCCGCTGCCCTCCCTGGCGCCTACATCACCCAGCTGGTCACGATGCGCTCCGACAGCGTGCGGCGCATGTGCACGCACATCGAGAGCCAAACAGGTCGGCCCTGGATGACCACGCTTCTGCGTGCCCTCGATTTCTCCGAGTACATCGTCTACGGCACCTACGTCGAGCACGTTGAACAGTGCCGGGACCACTTTACGGACGCCTCTCAGCACTGCCACAACTCCTGGTTCTTCGATGTAGAGGACAAGGATTCACTGCGCAGCTTTCTAGCAAGCAAGACGCCGGAGCAGGCCGCAGTACTGGTGCAGTCAAATCTCGGCATCCCCGCTGCGCAGGTCCGCCTGGCGCTGGACGAGCTTCACTGATGCGCAGCCCGGGCGCAGAGGCCATCGCGGTGAGAGAACCCGCGCTGAGGAAACTGCTCTTCATCACATCAGAACTTCCGTTTCCGGCACTCAGCGGGGGCAAGCTCAAGAGCCTGCGTCTGCTGGAACATCTCTCTTCGCGTTTCGATGTGACGATCGCTTGCCCCCTCAAGCTCGAGGACGGCAAGCACCTGGCCGATTTCGAAAGGCACTTCGAAGGCCGGCTCGCAGCCGTGATGACCGAGGCGGTCGAGGTCTCACGGTCACCGCTGAACATGGTGCGCAGCTACGTCTTGGGCATCCCGCTCAACGTACTCCGCACCCGCGCGAAAGCGCTCGGCGATCGGATCGCCAACGCGGCGCAGGGGACAGACATCATCTATCTGGATCACTACGAGGTGTTTCAGTACGCGCCCCGCGAATTTTCGGGGCCGATCGTCTATCACGCACACAACGCATACCACAAACTCTGGGCGCGCTACGGCGACGCCAGCAGCAACCTGCCCTTGCGCCTAGCTGCCCGCTACGAGGCAGCTCGGGTACGCACTTATGAAGCGAAGGTCTGCAATGCGTCCGACATCGTCTACGCAGCCCCCAGGGACATCGACGCACTCCGGCCCTATTGCAATGCTCACGTGCACTGGGCGGAAACGGCCCATCTGGGAGACGACGCGCAGCTGACCCTGGATCCACTGACCTGGTCGAAGACGGAGGAGCGCCTCGTCTATGTAGGCTACCTCGGCTGGGAAGCGAACGTGCTCGGTCTGCTGTGGTTCCTCAAGCATGTCTGGCCGAAAGTCAGAGCAACACACCCTTCATTCCAGCTCGACATCGTCGGCAAGAATCCAGACGAGCGCCTCAAGACGGCCGTAGCGCGCGCCGACAACGTGCGCCTGCTCGGCTTCGTCGCTGATCTGGAAGACGTGTATAGACGCTCACGTCTGTGCATCGCACCGCTCACTTTTGGAAGCGGCATGAAAGTGAAGGTGCTGGACGCCATGGCCCGCGGCATACCCGTCGTCACCACCCCAACGGGCGCTGAATCCATCGACGCCCGCCACCGAGAGCACCTGTTGGTGTGCGAATCGGCAGAAGCGATGGCCCGCGACATCGGTGAAGTGCTCACCGACGAGGCGCTCTGGAGCCGCCTGGCGAGGAACTCACGCGAACTGATCCAAACGCGCTACACCTGGGCGTCAGTGTTCAGCGACATGGACCGCGCGCTGGCAGACGTTATAAGCACTGAGCGCCCCACGGCGACGCTGGCCGTCTCGTGATCAGCCGGCTCGTTACCCTCGTCGGAATCTTCTCGCTCCGCGCGTCGGGCATCCTGCTGCAGATGCTTGTCCTGCTGCTCGTCGGCCGCATCATCGGTCCTGCCGGCGTCGGCGCGATGCAGACCTTTCTGTCCTGGACAACCACTCTCGGCGAGACTGCGGCCGCGGGGCTACCCGTGGAAGCCATGCGCCGCTACGCGCGCAAAGGCCCGGGCGAACGCCAGCTCTTTCGCGACTATCTGAGGCGCATCGGCTCTCTCACGCTCCTTGTCTTCGCGGGCGCCTGCCTCGCATTGCTCGCGGAGCTGTTCGAACTGGGAGCCGCGCTCGCGCCCTTGCTGCTCAGCGTACCGGCGTTCGCGGTTGCGCGGCTCGGCGCGGAAGGCTTGAAGGCAAGAGGCAGGATCGTCTTCGGCATCGCCGTGGAGACGGCAGGATCGCCGGCTCTTGCCTTCCTCACGCTCACCGCCGGATATCTCGACTGGCTCACGATCACGCCGGTGATGATCACCGGCGCCTACGCCGCCGGCTTCCTCGCCGCCGCGTGCATGCTCGCGCTGCGCCTGTACGCCGACCTGAGCGCAAGTGGAGATGCGCCGCCGCTGAAGTGGGTAGACCACTCGCCCTTCTGGATCACCTCCCTCGTCAGCATCGTCTTTCTGAACCTGCCTTTCTTGCTCTTGCCGCTGTTCGCGAGCGCCGAGGAAATCGGCGCGTTCGCACTTGCGTTCAAGCTCCTCAACATCGTAACGACCATCCTGATCATGCTCGGCGCCCTCTACGGCCCGAAGTTCGCGCGCTGCGCACAGGACGACGACATTGCCGGCATGTTCGGACTCCTGCGCCAGACGCAGCTGGTCTCAGCGGCGCTGTATCTCCCGGTCGCGCTCATGCTCATCCTGTTTTACGACAGGATTCACCCGATCTTCGGCCCGGGCTTTGAGTCGGGCGGCGCGTTCCTGATTGCGCTTGCCGTGGGCCAGGGCGTGAACGCGGCCACTGGCCTGCCCGGCCTCATGCTCAACATGTCCGGGCACGGGCGCACTGAAGCAATCATTCTTTCCATAGCGCTTGCGCTAGCGCTCGCGGCAACCCTGGTCGCGGGCGCCGCGCTGGGCGCGGAGGGCATCGCGTGGGTCTGCGCTGCCGCCGCGGCCGGCAAAAGCATTGCGTCCTGGACCGCCGCTCACCTTGTGCATGGGGGCTTTCTGACCACAGACGCCCGCCGCATGCAGGAGATCTCGCCATGAGCACTTTCGACTTCCTGATCATTGGCGCGCAGAAGTCCGCGACAACTTCGCTCTTCAGATATCTGGAAGCGCACGACCACATCGCCATGCCAGCGGCTAAAGAGACGCCGCTATTTACCGATGAAGTCTCGGAAACGGACATTGAAGCCTTCTTCGCCCGGGAGCTGCCCGGCACCGAAGGCCGGCTTGCAGGCAAGGCGACCCCCCAATACATGTGCGATGAGCGAATCCCGGCGCGCATTCACGCCCACAACCCCCGATGCAAGCTGATTGCCGTACTACGCGATCCGATAGACCGCGCCTGGTCCCAGTACCGTATGAACCTGCGCCGGGAACATGAAACGCGCGATTTCGACACCGCCGCAGTCGCCTTGCTGGAGGAAAACGCTCTCACGCGCGCCCGCGCGGGTTCGCCGCCCCTGCACAGCGAGCGCTACGAAGACGAAGGCGACTTCTACATCGCCTGGAGTGAATACGGACGCATTCTCGAGCGCTATGTGGCCCTGTTCGGCCGGGCGCAGATGCTTGTGCTGTTCATGGACGAGCTCAGCGAGAAGCCCGAGGAAACGTTGGATCGGGTGCTCACCTTTCTTTGCCTGAGGCCGGGCTACCGCCCGAGCAATCTCGGCGAGGTGGCCCACAGGGGCGGCGACGGCGTCATCGTGCCACCCGCCTTCAAGAACGGCCTGCGCAGCTTCCCGCCAATCGCCTGGCTCTGGGATAGGGTGCCCGGCAAGCATCAGGGCACGATTCGCTACTGGTATGAGCAGTTCAACGTGCGCAAAACACCTCGGGCGTATGAACTCTCGCCCTTCGTCGAATCACGTCTGCAGGCGCATTTCGCGAACGACGCGAAGCTGCTGCATCGAGCAACAGGCGTATCGGCCCCCTGGCTGAAGCGATATGCATCGCAAGATGCGAAACCACAGGCTCGGGAGGCAATCGCATAATGCGAATTCGCGCGCGCCCGACGTCATCAAGTGATTGATATGAGGGCACTTGGACCACTGGCACATGCGTTGCGATGCAATTCGCAACGACCGAAGTGATCCGATCGATACCATGGACGCGAAGCGCCTCGACAATTCGAAGACGATCCTGGGCACAGCCATTCTCCTGCTCGCCTCCTTCGATATCTCCAGTGCACTCGCAGCAACGGATCCGATCTTCGAGTCCCTTCAGTACCGGCAGGAGGTTTCCTATCTCGAGGCCGCGCCGAGCGGCGATGACCCCCCCATCGTGGACGAGATCGGCAGCTTCGTCATAACGCCCGTAGCCGATGAGGAGCCCGAAGAGGAGTCCAAGCTCGAACTCGAGGCAGCGGACCTCGCAAGCCAGCCCTCCCTTGCCGAAACCCGGCAGACCCAAGCGCTACAGGACGATCTGCGTCTGTTTGGCCACGAGCTCTTCCGCCAGCTGCCGACCACCTTCACACCTGTGCGCAACGTTCCGGTGCCGGGTAACTACATCATCGGCCCGGGAGACAATCTGATCGTCCAGCTATTCGGCAAGCGCAACGTCGAATACAACCTTGTCGTCACCCGAGAGAGCCGCCTGCTCATTCCCGAGTTCGGCCCCGTGCAGGTCGGTGGTCTCACCTTCGACGAGGCGCGCAACCTCATCGTCACGGGCTTCGAGCAACGCGCGATCGGCGCCAATGCCGTTGTCACCATGGGCGAGCTGCGCACGCTCCAGATTCGCCTGACCGGGGACGTCATCGCCCCCGGCACCTACACGATCAATGGCCTCACCACGCTCGTCGACGCCCTGCTCACTACGGGCGGCATCCGGCCGAGCGGCTCCCTGCGCAACATCCGGGTCATCCGCGACGGCGCGCTGGTCGCAACGCTCGATCTCTACGACCTTCTGCTCAGGGGCGATGCAGGCGACGACATTGGCCTTCGACACAATGACGTCATCTTTGTCCCCCCCCTTGGCGAGATCGTCTACATCGGCGGCGAGGTCCAGCGCCCGGCCATCTACGAGCTCGACGGCGAGGGCACGCTCGCCCAGGTGCTTGCGCTCGCGGGCGGCATGCTGCCCACGGCTTCGATCGCCGACTCTCATATCGAGCGCATCAGCCCTGCCGGCTACAAGACCATCATCGACCTCGGCAAAACAGCGCTGACCACGCAGGTCCGTTCCGGGGACTTCGTGCGCATCCTCTCTACGGATGAATACCTCGACGATGTCGTCATCCTTTCAGGCCACGTCCGCCGCCCGGGCGCGTACGAGTGGACCCAGGGCCTGCGCGCATCCGACCTGCTGCGCAACGCCAGCCAGTTGCTGCGCAACGCAGATCTCGAGTTCGCGGTGATCAAGCGGGAACACCCGTACACGCGGCGCACGGAAGTGTTCTACCTCGACCTCGACGACCTCGTGAATCCGCGCGACGACGTGCTCCTGCCCCGCGATGAGCTGATCATCTTCGATCTCGGTCGCGATCGATCGGAGCAGCTGAGTCAGGTAATCGACGAGCTCGAGGTCCAGGCCACCGCTTACGACCCCGCACCAGTTTTTGATCTTGCCGGCCATTCGCGTTTCACGGGGCGCTTCCCGCTCCAGCGCGGCATCCGACTCCTCGACGCGATGTGGATGGGGGGCGGAATTCGCCATGGGGTCGACGGCGCATACGCCATGATCGTCCGCCAGCGCATCAGCAATGGCGAGCTGCGCCCGATCGAGGTCAGCCTCGCAGCCGCGATGCTGGCACCCGATTCGGGCGCCAACCCGGAGATACAGGCCGGCGATCACATCTATCTGTTCAACGACAGCGCCCTCCGTCAGGAGGTGTTGCAATCGGAGCTCGACGGCTTGGAACAGCAGGCCCAACTCACGCGTGAGCGGCGCATCGTGCACGCCGTCGGCATGCTCAAGAGCCCTGGGGACTTTCCGCTCACCACGGAGATGCGGGCCAGCGATCTTGTCTGTGCCGCCGCCGGCGCGACCCTGGACGCCGACGGGCTGATCGCAGAACTCTCTCGCTACAAGGAAGTGGCCGGCGATCCACAAATCAGCCACGTCTTCCTCGACGCGGCCTACCTCATAGACAGGTGCGAGCAGCGCCGCCGCGCCGCTGCCGAAGTGCTCGACCTAGCGGCGCGCGACATCCTCACGCGCAGGAACCAGGTCGTACAGACGCTTCCCGACGTCATCGACCCCATCCGCTTCGAATTCGGCAAGGCCGACGTCAGCGTTCGCCAGGTTGCCCGCCTTCAGCAGCAGCTTGAGCAATACGCGCGACCCGGTCACGACGTGGTCGTGGTCCTCACTGGGCACACGGACTCTATCCGCCTGACGCCCGCCCTGGCCTCGATCTACGGCACGAATTACGGCCTTTCGATGGCCCGTGCCCAGGAAGTCGCGATGATCATTCATGAGCGCATTCCGACCGCAAACATCGAGACGCGCGGAGAGGGGGAGTTTCGACCCATCGCGACGAACAGCACCGACGAAGGTCGTCGCTTGAATCGCCGCGTGGAGGTGAGCATCGAAGTGGTCCGCCACGATCCGCCCCTCGATCTCGCATTCGCCGACGACGCGCGCCTGGATCCCGCCTCACGCCGCCTCGACGACCCCCGGGACCCGGTACTTCAACCGTCCGATCAGCTCGCATTCGCGCAGCGCCCGGATTGGACACCGATCGCGCGCATCGAGCTTGCCGGCGAGGTCATGCGCCCGGGCTTCTACGTGATTGATCGAAACGAGACGCTCTGTGAAGTCGTCGAGCGCGCCGGGGGCCTGACGCGCAACGCGTGGAGCTATGGCGCCTACTTCACCCGGCGGTCGGCCCTCAAACGCCAGCAGGACACGCTGGATGCGATTCAGGACCAGATCGACGATCTCATGCTGGACCTGTCGATCTCCCACTCCGCCAACAATGCCGACAAGACGCCGAGCAGCAGTGACAAGGACGAGTTCTACAAGGTGTTTCAGCGCTTGCAGCGCGCCAGACCCACCGGCCGGGAGGTGATCAACCTCGATCGCGCTCTTCGATGCGATCGCTTCGAGGACATCGTGCTCGAGGATGGCGATCGCCTGGAGGTGCCGCTGCGCCCGCGCCAGGTCACGGTCATGGGGCAGGTCTATGTCCCCACGTCTCATCGGTGGGAGAAGAATCGCTCGATCCGCGACTATATCGAGCTCTCGGGTGGCGAGACGGTGCTCGGGCGGGAACAGGACGCCTACGCGGTACTCGCAAACGGAGAAGTGGTCAGCATTCGCCGCGGTCTGCGGGGCGGCAGCCGCTTCCATAACCAGAAGCCCGAGCCCGGGGCCATGATCTACGTGCCCCTCGACGTCGATCGCATGAACACCACGGAACGAATCCAGGCCTGGACCCGCTCGATCTTCGAGGTCGCGGTGCTCGCCGGGATCGTGCTCTGACGGGAGCCCTGCAATGGACCAGAGCAATTCCACCGATGGCTTCGCAGAGCTGGAGGTCGACGTCCTCCACTATGTTCAGGCGGTCCTCGACAATATCTTTCTCATCATCGCGGTGGCGCTTGCCTGCGGCGCTGCCGTCTACGCCTACTCGCTGACGATGGAGGACACCTATGAATCCTCGATCATCGTCAACGCACTCGATTCGGGCGATCCCGGCGACATACAGGCCGACGAACGCCGCGCACCCGAGGTCCTGACGCTCGTCGAGCACGGCTTCGTCATGGGCTCAAGCCGCGACAACTACCTCTACGTGCTCCTGCGCAAGATGCGCTCACGCCAGTTCACGCTCGGGTTCATGCAGAAGCACGGCATCTTCCAGGCCATCTTTCCGCAAGCGTGGGACAGGACAACAGCTACCTGGCGACCCGGGATGGAGTCGCTCGAGATCGATGCCTTCAAGATGTTCGCGGAGAACATTCGCATCCTGGAGCGCGATACCGAAACGGACATCGTCACCCTGCGCATCCGCTGGAAGGACCCAAGTCTCGCCCGCGACTGGGCCAACGCTTATGTCGCGGACTTCAACGAATACATCCGCGCGAAGACACTTGCCGAAGTGAGCCGAAAACAGGACTTCCTGACCGCGGAACTGGCGCGCTCCGACATCGTTGAGCTGCAACAGTCCATCTATCGCCTCATAGAGGCACAAACCGCCGTCGCCATGCTGGCCAATGCACGAGACGAATTCGTTCTCGAGGTCATCGATCCCGCGATCATCGCCGTCGACAGGTATAGCCCGGCGCGCAAGCGCATGACCTTCTTCGGGCTCATTCTGGGCGGCATGCTGACGATTGCAGCGGTCATCGCCCGCGTCATGCTGCAGCGCTTCCTCGCCATGCTGGCTACCGCACGCGCAGCCGCCCCGCTCCGCGCGAGCGAAACGCAGAACCGCGGGGTGGCTCCGGGATGAGCGCAATCCACCCCAGCAGAGCGCCGCTGCGGCGCGAAGGCTTCAATTCGCTCGGAATTCTTGTCGACCGCCTCACCCTGTCAGGCGCTGTCGATCGCATTCTGGAGATGGTCGATCAAGGTCGCGAGGACTGCGTCGCGCGGCTGGTGGCAACCTTGAACGTCGACTTCCTGGTCAATGCGCTCGGGTATTCGCACGCCCGCCCGAGAAATCCGGAGCTGCTCGAGATCCTCCGCTCTGCAGACCTGGTCACCGCCGACGGATTCCCGATCGTGCTGCTCAGCCGGATCATGGGAGCGCCTGTTCCGGGCCGAGTCACCGGTTCCGATCTCGTGCCCGCCCTCGCCGCGCGCGCCGCCCGCAGCGGAGCCTCGATCTATCTGTTGGGCGGCGTGCCCGGCAGCGCAGAAGAAGCGGCCGAGAGGCTGGCTGCACACAATCCGGGCCTGCGTATCGCCGGCACCTCCTCACCCACGGTGCATACAGAAGGAGCAGGCATCGCACTCAGTGCGATACGAGACAAGGATCTCGTCGACGCAATCAACGCGACCGGCGCCGATATCTTGCTCATAGGATTCGGCAATCCGAAGCAGGAGCAGTGGTGGTACCGCAATCGAAAGCGCCTGAGGGTACCGGTCGCCATCGGCATTGGCGGCACCTTCGAATTCATCGCTGGCCGCACAAAGCGCGCACCCGAGCGCATCCAACGGCTGAATCTCGAATGGGTTTACCGCATCACTCAAGACCCGAAGCGCTTGTGGAAACGCTACAGCGTCGGCCTCGTAAAGCTCGCAGCGTTGACCACGCCGGTACTGCTTCAGCGTCTGCAAGAGAACCTGCGCAGGCCTTTCATGGGCCCGGCCGGTCGGATCACATCGAACACCCTACGCACGGCAAGCGGCGAGGACATTCGCACGGCCGCCCTACCGAGATGGGTGACGGCGGAGTGCCTCGAGCAGCTGATCAGCGAGATCGAAGGCGAGGGTCGCGGGCAAGCAACGCTCATTGACATGGCCCGAGTCCGCCAGGTGGAGCTCGCCGCAAGCCACATTCTGTTCAAGCTTTCCCGCGCCTTCGACAGCGGCCAGCTACCCGGCGCCCTCATCGACGTTCCAGCTCGGGTTGCGCGTCAATTCGAGGCCTGCAGGATTCTCGACGCCTGCAACCCAGTCAGTCATGAACTCCAGCACTACGAAATCGGTTCGAGGGGGCTGCGCGACGCCGAGCAGGCCCGCATCGAAACCTTCGTGCTCGCGAACGCTACCGTTGTCTATCTCGGCGGCCACCTCGACGGCGAAGCAATTGACGCGCTCGACCTCGACGCGCAGCTGACCGCGCTCGCGAAACCGCATGGCTGCATAGTCGATCTGCGCCACGCGCGCAGCATCGAATCGGTCGGACTTGCCCGCCTGAGCCTTATCGCGGGGCACGCAGACATCTCCCTGTCCGGAGTGAGTCCAGCCGTGCGCGCGCAGATCGAACGCGCAGAGCTGGGCGGCGAATTCAGGATCGTCCCAGACCAGGAACTGCGCTCACTGCTGTTCGCCGGACTCTGAAGCCATGGACACGTTCGCACACATCGTCATCCTCAACTGGAACGGCTGGAAGGATACGGTTGAGTGTCTTGAGTCCCTTCGCGCCCTCGAAGGCGTCGCGCACCGCGTCGTCGTCTGTGACAACGGTTCAAGTGACAACAGCCTTTTGCACCTCCGCCAATGGGCACGCGACCAGGGCGTCGAGACGCTGGAAATCGACGGCGCCGGCGCAGCCACCCCGCGCGGCAGCATCACCGCAGAACTCGTACTGGTCGATAACGGCGCCAACATCGGGTTTGCAGCGGGTAGCAACACGGGCCTGCGCTTTGCCCTCGCATGTGAGGAGACAACCCACGTTTGGCTTCTCAACAACGACACGATCGTCGAGCCACGCGCCCTCCAGGCGATGGTAGAACGCATGGCTGGAGACCCGCGAACCGGCGTCTGCGGATCGCTTGTGAAATTCTATGATGATCCACGGGTGATTCAGTTCATTGGCGGCGCCCGGTTCGACTACCGCAGCGGCATTGGTGCCATGGGCGAGGGCCGCTATCGCAGCGATTCGGAACACATCGACTTTCGCCGCATCGAACAGGAGCTTGACTACATAACCGGCTGCACCATGCTTGTCAGTCGCGAGTTCCTCGAGGACGTGGGCCTGATGGAAGAGGGCTATTTCCTCTACTACGAGGAAATCGACTGGGCCATCCGCTACCGCGATCGCTGGCGCCATGTTGTTGCAGAGGACTCCATCGTCCTGCACAAGGAAGGCAGTTCGATCGGCTCTGCATCGATGAAGAAATCCGCATCACCCCTTGCCGACTACTACATGGCGCGCAGCAAACTGCTGTTCATGTCCCGCCACCGGCGCGCCTGGTCACTATGGGCCCGCCTGCTGACCATCGCTCAAGCGATCAATCGCGCCCGTCGCATGCAGTGGGGCAACGTGCGCGCCCTGCTCTACGCTGTCCTGGGACGGCGCTTTCCCGGCGCGGCCGTCTGACCACACCCCGCAGACGCTTCCGGCCTCGGCCTCGGCCCCGACGCCTCGATCGACACGCGTTACGGAACTTCTGATCAATCAGCGCTCAGCAGCTGAGCGTGAATCTGACTCCCGTGCGGCAACGCGGAGCGCAGGTCCAGGGAAAGGGCCCTCTGGCCCGGAGCCATCATCGCCAGTGGTCGCGCGCGCGGGCCGCGGACGTGCGCCCGGTGCAGGCAGGAAGACCGGCCGGGCGCCCTGTTGCAAAAGCATCCTCGTCAAGCGGAACGTTTCCGTGACGCGACAGGATCGACCAAGCGCACATCTATCGAACCACCGCCATTGCTCTGTGCTCGCCGCCCGCTCCGAAATGGCCGCGAAGCTGCCAAGGTGAACTTCGTTGCGGGCCGGGGATGAACCAGGGCAAAACTGCGATCTTCGTCCCCCGTCTGGCAGGACCCGCCGATCATCCGTTGCTACAGGGTTGATCTCGGCCCGGGACAAGTGCGGCCGAGGCGCCAGAACGCACCCTGCACCTCGGCACCGCCATCGGAATACGCCGGTGCGCGCAGCGTTCCGCGCGGGCAGGCTCGAGAACGGTCGAGCATCGCGCTTGGCCCCCGCAGCCTTCCCTTTTCGCAAAGAACAGCCGGCTTGGGTTCGCAATACGCAAGCCGCATTGCGCGATCTGCGCAGCGCACTGGGCGGAATGCACGTTAACCCAGTTAACCCTCTTTAGATTCAATGACTTGCTAGGCCTTTCAGCGCTGGCACATCACTTGCTGTCGGTCCGTAGTTGATCTGTATTGGGAGTACCGGGATGGACTGTAAAACGTTCGCACGCACAGCGCTCTTCATACCGCTCGCCCTCGCGGGCGCGACCGCGGCGGCCGGCCCGTTTTCAGAGTGTCCCGAGGAGGCGTTCCTCGCCCAGACGGCAAACTCCCGGTTCTACGGCGTGGATCTCGGCTCCGGCAACTACCGCGAGCTGCATCGCACGAGTGGAAGGGGGGTCATCAACGCAATCGGCTTCAGCATACATGACGCGTATCTGTACGGCTGGAACAAGCCTACCCAAACGCTCCTGCGCATACACGAAGACTACACGATCGACGAATTGACCTTGACGCCCGCCGTAGACAGTCACTTCTACGTCGGAGACGTATCGGTTCTCGAGAACGCCTATTACATGTATCGGCGCGGCGGGAGTGACGTGCACGGTCTCTGGCGGGTCGACCTTGACGATACCTCACCGGACTACCTGAGCCCGCAGCGCATCACCGACGGGCGAAACCCATTCCTCAACATCTTCGACATCGCGTTCCACCCCGACAACGGCCTCGCGTACACCGTCGACTCCGCAGGGCGGCTGTATTCCATTGATCCCTCCACAGGCCAGGCGACACAAATCTCGAACGTCGGCGTAACAGGCACTTTCGGCGCCGTGTACTTCGACATCGGCGGTAACTTCTACATCAGCCACAACAAGACCGGGCGCATCTACTCGATCGATCTGACCGCCTCATCGCCGACCGCTACCTACTTTTCTCAGGGACCATCTTCGTCGCAGAACGATGGCGCCCGCTGCGCCCTCGCTTCCGTACCGGAGATTCTGCAGACCCTGTGGGACTTCGGGGACGCGCCTAATTCCTACGGCACCGACATGGATGGGAACGGCGCGCGCCACCAGCAGTCCACGAGCGGCGTGTTCATGGGCGACGGCGTCGATTTCGAAACTCAGGCAATGAATGGCGTTTCTCAGTCTGACGAGAGCGTCATATCGGCGGATGACTTTGGTGATGCCAGCATCCGCCTGAACGGCGACGAGGACGGTGTCGTCTTCGCAACGTCATTGAGCGCAGGCGATCAGGCGATCGTTTCCGTGAAGGGAGGTGACACGGGCGGCTTGCTCAACGCCTGGATCGATTTCAACCAGAACGGCAAATTCGACGATTCGGAGCAGGTTCTCAACGACTACAGCCTCGCCAAGGACGCCAACCAGAACATCACGATCTCGGTTCCGAGCAACGCTGAAAATGGCCTTACCTGGGCGCGCTTCCGCGTCGCTTCGGACTCCGGCATTCAGGCGGTTGGCGGCGCTGCAGACGGTGAGGTCGAGGACTACCAGGTCTCGGTCTCCGCAGCGCAGCCGAATGAGACCTTCTACCCCTCATCGAACTCCACCGTGTCTGTTGCCTTCGAAGATCTCTGGCCCGGCCAGGGTGACTACGACCTGAATGACTTCGTCGTCCAACTTCGCACGAGTCAGGAAACGGGCGACGGCATGACGACTGCAATCGGTATCGAAGGGGACGTCACCGCCGTTGGCGCATCCTTCCGCAATGGCTTCGCGATTCAGATCGATGAGATCACCCGCAGCCAGGTGGTGGAAGGGACGATCGAATTCGAGATAAACGGAGAAACCGTATCCGCATCGCCCCTTGAGGACAGCCAAAGTAGAGCCGTCTTCGTTGTCTCCGAGAATATCTGGGACTTCGTCGAGCCGGAGGAAGGCTGCAGCTTCTACCGGACCGAAGGGAACTGCGGCGAGTCAACGATCCAGTTCGGTTTCAAGCTCCGCGCACAGCTGGTCGGCGTAACGGAGGGCACAATCGCTCAGGGCGTCTTCAACCCCTTCCTGTTCGCGACGCCCGGGTTCGTGCGCAGCACCATGTTCAGCTCGCCGCCCGGCCGGCCGCTCGAGATTCACCTGAAAAATGCTCTGTGGACCGACCTGTTCGACACCAACCTGTTCGGGCGCGGAGACGACGCGTCCAATGCGGCTCAGGGCCTGACGTATCAGACCGCCACAGGCCTGCCCTGGGCGATAGAAATCGGCCCGAACTGGGAGCATCCGACCGAGTTCACGGATCTCGTAGAGGCCTACCCGGACTTCGTCGAGTTCGTCACTTCCGGCGGAAGCAGCAAGATCAACTGGTTCACCAACCCCGTCGAAGACAAGGTCTATCGCGACTGACCCGGGAACAGAGACAGGAAGCTTAGCCATGAACAAGCCTTTCATACTTCTCGCGCTCTGCACGGCCCTGATCGGTTGCGGCGGAGGTGGTGGGTCCGGCGGCACCGATCAGAGCGCGCCTGCACCCTCCGGAGACAGCAACGATGCCGCTACCGAAGCGCCGCAGCCCACTGCCGTAACACAGATGAGTGACCTTGCGGTGGATCAGAGTTTCGTTTTCTCCTCATCCTTTCCCGTTGGCGTTTCCATCGATGTTTCGACGAGTAACCCCGATGCCGACTACGTAACTGTGTGCCTGCCGAGCACATCCGAACCGGCAGAACCGGATTTCGGCAACTGCCTGGTACGCTCCGAGCTGGACGACGGACGGCTGAGTGGCGAATTCCAGGTCACCGGCAACACGACCCGCGTGTTCACTGTGCTCTGGGATTTCGCTAATCCCAGCGCGCCGGTCACGCGTAGTTTCGAGGTCGCTCCGGGCGGCGAGCCGATTGTGCTGTGAGGCAAGGCGGCCTCGCATGCTGACGACAGCACGCTCTTCCGTCCATGCAGGCGCCCCACGACCAGGCACCAACCGAGCAGGCTGATCCCCCTGTCTCGGCGCGCAAGGGGCGCCCAGCCCGTGGTTGCCGAAGCGGATGCCCCCCGTTTCCGGCCACAAGGGTTTCAGCGGCCCGTACGACCCAGCGGCGCGGCGGTGATGACCACCCCGCGCCGCTCTTCTTTTCTCGGCAAGCGATTGCAAACACCGTGACCGCGCCGAAGCAGGTCCAGCATCCAGCCGCGCTGAGGCCCTCCCCGGCACCCCGCCATGCGGCTCGGTGAACACGCATTTCGCGCACGATCGTCCGCGGCGCTGCGACCCGCCCGCGGTCGCTCGATTCCGGGCGACGCGCCCTCCAGACCACTGAAGTCATAGCGCGTCCTGGTACCACGCTTCGTGGATTTCCAGATTCGCAATCCGCCCGCAATGTGCATCGCGGAATGCGAAGCGCTCCACGCTAGAGGTCACGTGGCTGGCCATTTGGCCCACGACATACGGGGGCTTCAGCGTCGACCCGTGCGGCACGGGGGTTGCACAGGCTATTGCCTGTCCGTCGTTCGATGGGGACGGCGCCGACGCCTGGGGGACAACGCGCATGAACAGATCGCTTTTCGTCTTCGCCCCGTACCTGATGCTTGCCGGCTGCACCTCGGGTGACACGCCGGTCGCGAGCTCCGAGATGACTGACACGGCAGTCAACGCCGTGCAGCGGAGAGGCTCACCCTCCCTGCCCGCCTCGGGCCCCGCCTTCTCCGTCCGTCTTGAAGTCGACGTTGCGATCACCCATCCCGACGTCGACTTCATCAGCGTCTGCCTCCCGGATCGCGAGAATCCTTACGCGCCTGATTTCGACAGCTGCCTCGTGAGCACACGCCTAGACAGAGGACGGATTTCCGGTGAACTCCTCGTCGCCGCCGACATCTCCCGTCTGTTCACCGTGATCTGGGACGCGGCCTCACCCGACGATCCCTCTATCTCGAGCTTCGAGATCGGCCCGGGCGCAGACGCGATCGCTCTGATGTGACGCCAGCCAGAAGCGCGTGAGCGCGCCTGCGATTGACCCACCCTTTGCCCAGCATCTCCACTGGCCGCTCAAAGCACCCGCTCCGCGCCCGGCCAGGGGCTGTCGGCCCCATGCCATGGGATGCCGGCGCGGACTCGAACGCTTCAGTCGGCCTCGATCGCGGGATACACCAGGGCCTTCATCTGGCCTCGGAAGTTGAACGTGCCCGACGGCATGAATTGCGTCATCAGAATCACGGCAAGGTCCTCTGCCGGGTCTACCCAGAAGATCGTACTTGCTGCGCCACCCCAGGCGATCTCCCCTGCGCTTCCTGCCGACGACGTCCGGTCCGGACCGAGGTTCACCGAGAAGCCGAGACCGAAGCCGTAGCCTTCATTGTTTGTCTCGCTGAAGGTTCCGCGCGCCCACTGGGTGAGGTCGTCGCCATTCGGGAGGTGATTCGCCGCCATCAGCTCAAGCGTCTTCCGGCCGATGACGCGTGCGCCGTCGAGCGTGCCGCCGCCCAGCAGCATGCGACAGAACTGAAGATAGTCGCGCGCCGTTGCAACGAGGCCGCCGCCGCCGGAAAAGAACGTAGCCGGGCGGCCGTAGGGCGACGACATCGGATCATCCACGAGCTGCAGCGACTTGTCCGGTCCCCGCTGATAGTTCGCCGCAAAGCGATCGAGCTTGTCCGCAGGCACGTCGAAACCGGTGTCGATCATGCCGAGCGGCTCGAAGATGCGGTCACGCAGGTAGCGGTCGAAGGGCATGCCGCTCATCCGCGCGACGAGCAGGCCGCAGACGTCCGTCGCCACGGAATAGTTCCAGGCCGAACCCGGCGTGAACTCCAGCGGCAGCTTGCCGAGGACCGCAGCCATGTCATCGAGCGTGGAAGCGTTCCGATCCACCCTGACTCCCGCCTTGCGGTAGGCCGCATCAACGTTGGTCGCCATCATGAAGTCATAGGTCAGACCGCTCATGTGCGTCAGCAGATCCTTGACGTTCATCGGACGCTCGCAGGGGTCCGTCACGAAATTCGGATAGGTCCCCTGGCGATAGACGCGCAAACCCTCGAATTCTGGGATCCAGCGATGCACCGGGTCGTTCAATTGGAAGTGACCCTGCTCGTAGAGCTGCATGAGCGCGACCGAAGTAATCGGCTTGGACATGGAGTAGATGCGAAAGATCGTGTCCTCTCGCATCGGCTTGTCGCGCTCGATGTCCATCTTGCCGAGCGGCTCCATGTACGCGATCTCGCCGCGTCTGTAGACCAGCGGCAGAAACCCCGCCACCTTCCCGGGCTCGAGATAGCGCTGCTCCAGGTGCGAACGAATTCGCCCGAGCTGCGCCGCATTCATGCCTGCTGCCGTGACCGCCGTTGTATTCACGAATCTCTCCCTCCTCAGCTCGCGCCAGTATAGTGGCTGCCCGCAGCACCTGAAGGAGTTCGCCGTGTACCGTGCCCCCGTCCAGCCGATCCGCCCGGCCGCCACCGTCATCATCGCCCGGGACGGCGACTTCGACGGCGACGGTGTCGTCGAGATGGAGGTCTTCATGCTGCGCCGAACCCAGGGCGCTTCCTTCGCCGGCGGCATGTACGTATTCCCCGGCGGCCGCGTCGAGTCGGACGACCATCTCCACGCCTGGGATACCTATCGGACCGGTCCGAATGAAGCTCAGGCCGCCCAGGTACGCGCCGTGGGCAACGAATGGCGGGGCTACTGGATCGCGGCGATCCGCGAGACCTTCGAAGAATCAGGCCTGCTCCTCGCCTATCGAGACGGCGCCCTGATGGAGTGGCGCGACGACGCTGAAGCCGCACGCTTCGACGCACTTCGCCACGACATTCACGAAGGCCGCCTCGACCTCGCGGAGCTGTGCGAGCGGGAAGGGCTGACCCTGGCCTGCGATCACGTGCACTTCTTCAATCGCTGGATCACGCCCCTCGGCCGGCCACGGCGCTTCGACACCCGCTTCTTCATCGCCGAGGCGCCCGCGGGACAGGCCGGTCTGCACGACGACAAGGAAACGGTCGACAGCCTGTGGATCACGCCGCGTCAGGCCCTCGAACGCCACGTCGAGGGTGACTTCGGCCTGATGGGTGTCACCGAGCGGCAACTACAGACGCTCGTCGACCTCGGCTCAGTCGCAGCCCTCCACGACTGGGCCCTGTCCCGCGACGACTTTCCGATTTTCCGTCCGGTACTGCCGCCCGACGCCTGAAACGAGGAACCCAGATGTCCGTCGCCATTGCAGTCGTGCGCGACCGCACCCTCGCCCTCGCCACCGATTCAATGATCCATTTCGGAGGCGACAAGATTCCGACGGCGAATCTCGCCGATCGAAAAATGCGCCCGGTGGGTCCCGCCTGGCTGGCTGCCACCGGCTGGTCCCTCTATTCGAATATCCTCGACGACTGGCTCGGCGGCCGAAAGCGCATGCCTTCGCTCGCCAATTCGGCGGCGATCTTTCGGTTCTTCAACGACTTCTGGGGGCAGCTCCACAACCGCTACAGCTTCGTGAAGGACCAGCCCGACGACCACGACTCGCCTTTTGGCGATCTCGATTCGACCTTCATCGTCGCGAGCCCGGGCGGGCTCTTCCACGTCGCGTCGGACCTTTCCGTCACGGAATTCCGCCAGTACTTCGCGATCGGCTCCGGTGGATCGATCGCGATGGGGGCGGCGCACGCACTCTGGGACTCGGACCTTTCGGCCGAGCAGATCGCCGTAAAGGCGGCAGAGGCCGCTATCGACATGGACCTCTACTGCGGGGCACCCGTGAACGTCGAAACCGTGCGCCTCAAGAAAGCCGCGCGGTGAACGATGCGGCGCTCAACGCGCACCTTGCCGAGCTCGTCAGCGCCGATGAGTCGACCTTCGACGTGATTCGGGACGATCGGCTCTATCGCTCGCTCATGGATCGCTTCGACGTCGATCTGTCGTGGAGCGAAGGTGTCTGGTGCGCCCAGATCGTCGGCCCCGACGGCATCGCGCGCGAGGAGGAGGACATCGTCGCTGCGCGCGCCGCCGGACGCGTGATCCTCGCGGCCCACGGCGTGCGCTGAGGCCAGCGCTCAATCTGCGCGGAGGCCAGCCGCCCGCTCCGGGCCGAGGAACAGCGCGGCCACGTCGTCGCCGACGCGAGAGGCCTGCACAAGCAGGTAGATGCTGAGGTAGGGCGCGCCCAGGAACACTCCACCGATCCCGAGCGCGATGCCCCCGGCGCTGAAGTGATGTCGCCAGGCGATCCAGGTGCCGGAGAAGATCAGGAAGCAGAAGAAGTCGAGATTGAACTGGCCGGGCCAGTGCATGGCCGCCATGTCGCCGAAGAAGGTCGGCAACAACCCGCCCAGACCATCATCGAGTATCACCGGCAGCGCGTAGGCCCCGACCACGGCTAAGACGCCCACGAGCACCCGTCAGAAAGCGACCATGGTGCCCCCTCTCGAGCAGCAGAGATGCGCCATGGCAACGCAGCGCGGGGCTGCGCGCCATGACGCGGGAGGTCATTTCGATCAGTCGAGGGTGTACTTGATCACCTGACGCGGACCGACTTCGGCGCCGTACACGGCCCCTTCCGCATCCACTGCCACGCCTTCGGCGGCCGTGGTGCCGGCGTTGTCGGGGTCGGGCTCCGGGTCTGGAATGAAGTGATCAACTACCGCATCGTCGATATCGCCGATGCGCATGCCGCGCTTGAAGCCGGGATTGTTGCCCCAGGTACGATTCGACTCCGAATCGACCACGTACATACGCTGCATGTTGTCGATGAAGATGCCGCTCGGGCGACCGAACTGGTGCCAGGTGTCGAGGTGGTTACCCTCCTGATCGAACACCTGAATCCGGTTGTTGGCGCGGTCACCGACGTAGAGCCGGCCTTCGGCGTCCATGGCGAGCGCGTGCGGATCGCGAAACTCACCGTTCTCGCTCCCGGTGCCGCCCCACTCCATGAGGTAGGTGCCATCGGCATCGAACTTCACCACTCGATTGTTGTTGCCGCGGCCGTGGCCGTCGGCGACGAAGATCGAGCCGTCCGGCGCAACGAGCACGTCCGACGGCTGATCGAATACGTTGTCGCCCTCACCCGCTACGCCCGCCGTGCCGAGCGACATGAGGAGCTCGCCATCTGGAGAGAACTTGTGTACCTGGTGGCCGCGCGTACCGTCCCCACGGGCATCCGCGACCCAGACGTGGCCCTCGGGATCAACGTGCAGCCCGTGCGGCCAGACGATGAGGCCCGCACCGAAGCTGCCAAGCAGATTGCCATCGAGGTCGTAGTGCAGGATCGGGTCGAGGTCCGGCCGATCGACGCAGGTATTCGCCTCACAGCGTTCACCGACCCAGAGGCTCCGACCATCCGGCGCGGGATAGATCGCGGACGTGGAACCCCAGGTACGGCCAGCGGGCATCTCGCCCCAGCCAGGCTGCGCCGCGAACGGATTGCTGTCCGGATGCATCGCCCACCCCGACACGGCAGACGCAAGCAGCGCCGGCGCGAGCAAGGATCGATGGCTTCGCTTGGATACCATGTTGTCTCTCTCCGTTTCTCTCTCCGGCGACAGCTTAGGAAGTCACCTGTCCGGCCGTCCAGCGCCGGGCGCGACGAGGCGCGCTTCCAGCCGCCCCATCGTGAAATACAGAGCGAAGGCGAGCGCCGCGACCAGCATTCCGCGCAGCGCCTCGTGCAGGAACACCAGGTCGAGCACGGGCCAGGCGAGCCCGTATGCGGAAAACGTCTCCCAGCGCTCCAGACCCCAATGGCCGGACGCATGGGCGACGAGCACACCGACCAGCAGCTGGACCGCGCGCATCGACAGAACGCGGAACGCGAGCGCCAGCATTGGCAGCGCGCAGGCGATCACGAGAAGCTGGCCGAGCTCAACGCCGAGGGTGAAGGCGCCAAGCGCGATGAACAGATGTCCGGCCGAGAACTGCATCTGTTCCGCCAGCATGAAGGCAAAGCCGTAGCCGTGGAGCAGTCCGAAAAGGAACGCAAGGCGCCAGCGCGGGGTCCGCGTCGACAGCTCCCCGAGCCCCTGGAGCACCACCATGAGGGCTAGCCAGAGCACGGAACCCGCAATGAGCCACTCAACGAAGGCCGGAAACCAGGCGCCGCTGGGTGCCCAGCCGAGGGTGGTAGACGCGAGCGTCAGCGTGTGCCCTGCAGTGAAGGCGGTCACCACGGCGACCAGCGGTCGCCAGACAAGGAGCGGAACAACGAGGCAAAGCAGGAACAACAGGTGGTCCACGCCGCCAAGGATGTGTTCGATTCCCGACAGCAGGAAGCTGCTGGCAACGCGGACGGGACCGGGCTCTAACGGCAGGGGCCCGGGCGCTCCATTCACGCGTAGGCGGCGCGTCTCGCCTTCCCGCGTCTGCACCATCAGATCAAGGTGCGTGTCGACTCCGAGATGGGCAAGGCGCGGATTGATCGTGAGCTCGCCCCCCCTCGCCGAAGGTGGTATTGGCACGGAAAACAGCGCATCCAGGCGCCACTGAGCGGGTGCGAGACGTACCTTGGGCGCTTGCGGCGCCGCGAGCCTCAGCGCATTGACGGCCAGATCGGGGCCGGCAAGCAGGTCTGCGTTCGGCGCGATGAGGCGAATCGTTTGCAGGCGCGGCGAAGCCAGGGGAACTCCATCCGCGGCGAAGCTCACGAAGTCGCCGAGCCATAGGGACGCTCCGTCGGCAAGGCCCTGCATCGACCGGCTCGGATCGAGCGTGCCGTCCGGATGCAGCACCAGCTCCAGATCCTGCAGCGCCTCGACCGGGGCGCGAACGACCATGCTGATCTCGCTGTCGCCCACCGCGATACGCAGATCGCTCGATACCCGCCCCGGGATTTCGTGTCCCCTGGCCGCGGCCGCGCAAACAAGAAGCACGCACAGGAGCGATGTCCGGGCGCTCCCCGCGCCCCTCGCCATCATCGTTGTCACCTGCCGCCCTGCCGAGCTCGGGCGACGGAGTATACTGAGCCCGGGGACAGGATCGCGATTTCCGGGGAGCGGGAAGCATGAAACGTAATCTCTTGAGTGGCCTAGCCGCGGCCGCAGCAATCGCCGGCCTGTGGTTCGCCCAGGGCACCGTTGGTGAACGCATCGACGCTGCCGCAGTCATGGCGCCCCGCTTCGAGGTCGACCCGTTCTGGCCGAAGCCCCTTCCCCACGACTGGCTGCTGGGCTCCGTGATCGGCATCAGCGTCGATTCGCGCGATCACGTTTTCATTACTCACCGCCCGCAATCGCTCTCCGAGAACCTCGAGATCGCCGCATCGACAACGCCCCCGCGCGCACGCTGCTGCCAGCCCGCGCCCAACGTTCTCGAGTTCGACCCGGCCGGGAATCTGGTCAACGCCTGGGGCGGCCCCGGAGAAGGCTACGACTGGCCCGCATCGAATCACGGCATCACCGTGGACCACGAAGACAATGTCTGGATCGGCGGCAACGGCCGCAACGACGCGCACATCCTCAAGTTCACGCGCGACGGCGACTTCATCGCCCAGTTCGGGAAGCCGGGCATGGCCGTGGATTCAAACGCAACCACGCACTTCGGCCGCGTCGCCGAGGTGAGCATCGACCCGAACCGGAATATTGCCTACGTCGCCGACGGCTACGCTCACAAGCGCATCGCAGTCCTAGACGTGGAGACCGGCGAGTTCCTCCGCTACTGGGGCGCCTACGGCAACCCGCCCAGCGACGAAGACATGGGGCGCTACGATCCGAGCGCCGAGCCGGCACAGCAGTTCCGCAATCCCGTCCACTGCGCGCAGCCGTCCAACGACGGACTGGTATACGTCTGCGATCGAGTGAACGACCGCATCCAGGTATTCACGCCAGAGGGGGAATTCGTCAAGGAAGCCTTCATCGCGAAGGACACCCTTGGCGCCGGTTCGGTCTGGGACCTCGACTTCTCGAAGGATGACGCACAGACCTATCTTTACCTTGTCGACGGCCAGAACCATCGCGTCTACATATTGCTGCGCGACACGCTCGAGCTGATCACGACGTTCGGCGCGGGCGGTCGTCAGCCCGGTCAGTTCTTTGGCGTGCACAGCGTCGCCGTCGATTCCGCAGGCAACCTCTTTACAACGGAAACCTACGAAGGCAAGCGCCTGCAGAAGTTCACGTACCGAGGCCTGGCCCCGGTGCCGATCGGCGAGCAGGGCACGCCCTGGCCCGCAGAGGCGCTCTGACCGAACGACCTGTCACGCTCCGCAGAGGGCGGGCAGAGCAGAATCCCGGCGGGTGTCTTGGCCGCCGGGCACCGAATCAAGACTGAGGGAGAGACCCCATGAAGCAGTTCGCCCGCGGCCTCGCGGCCGTCGCCCTTGCGCTCATATCCATCGGTGCCGCTGCGGCCGAACACGTACACATGAATCGCACCGTTGAAACGCTCGAGGCAGGCGACCCCGTCTTCGGCCTCTTTACGTCCGACTTTTCGCTCAGCAACGCAATGGCCCTGTCGCGCTCCGAGCTCGACTACATCTTCATCGATATGGAGCACACGCCATTCGACACGGAGACGCTACGGGCCTTTCTCCTCGGTATGCAGAACAAGCGCGGGATGCTCGAGAAGGACAGCGCCCAGATGGACGTCACGCCCATCGTGCGCATCCCCATGTACGGCCGCGAGCAGTTGCAGTTCATGGTGAAGCAGGTGCTCGACGTCGGCGCCTTCGGCGTCCTCTTTCCGTTCATCGCCAACAAGGAGGAAGCCGAGAACGCCGTCACGGCCATGCGCTATCCCCCGCAGCGCGGCGATGCTCAACCCGAGCCTCGCGGCGTGCGCGGCTCCTCCCCCGGCCTCGCCGCCTGGCTCTGGGGCGTGGACGACTACATGGAGCGCGCCGATACCTGGCCCCTCGATCCGAACGGTGATCTGCTCGCCGTGCTTCAGATAGAGAATGTCGAGGGCGTGGAGAACATCGAGGAGATCGCGGCCGTCCCGGGCGTTGGCGCGATCTTCGTCGGCCCCGCGGATCTTGCCCTGAGCTACGGCGTATCCGGCAGCAGTCACCCTGACATGCAAGCAGCCCTCGGGCGCGTGCTCGCGGCGTGCAAGGCGAACGACGTCCCCTGCGGCCTGACCACCAGCGCGAGCACGGTCGAGGACTACATCGCGCAGGGATGGGACTTCGTCACCATCGGCTACTGGAACGACGCCGGCATCTCACCCGCCCCCGCAGAAGCACTCGCAAGAGGCCGCGCCGCCGCCAACCGCGACTGACCCAAACCTGAACAAGGGGTCAGACCCCTTGTTCAGGTTTCTCCCCGAAGCTGAATATGGGGTCAGACCCCTTGTTCAGGTTCGGGGTGCGGTCTCGAGGTCGAGAATGTGTGTCCAGTGGTGCTGGTCCACAGGCTGGATCGACAGACGCGAGCCCTTCGCGAGCAAGGGCATGCCGTCGAGGCTGGGATCGGTCTTCATCTCGGCGAGGCTGACGATTCGCTTGAAACGACGCTGGTACCGCACGTCGACCATCAACCAGCGCGGCGCGTCCGGATCGCTCTTCGGGTCGTGGTACTTGCTGTCCGGATCAAAGGCCGTGTAGTCGGGATAAGCCTCACGGACGATCTTCACGATGCCGACGATACCGGGGACGGCGCAGTTCGAGTGGTAGAAGAACGCGAGATCTCCAACTCGCATGCCGTCGCGCATGTAGTTCCGCGCCTGATAGTTCCGGATGCCGTCCCAGTGATCCGTGCGCTTTGGACAAGCGTACAGATCATCGAGGGAAAATGCGTCGGGCTCGGATTTCAGCAGCCAGTACCCCATCCGGCGCTCAGCCATCTGCTATCTCCACCACGGTCTTCCCGAGGCCGTCGCGCTCAAGCGCAAGCGCCATGGCATCGCGATAGTCCGCGAAGGTGAAACGGCGACCTACAGGGGGCACGAGTTCACCCTGCTCCACGGCTGCGAAAAGGGCCGCGCGCATCGCGTTCGCCGCGTCCGCCTCGTGCACGCTCGAGAACTGCCTCAGATCAACGCCCATGAGCGCAGCGCCCTTCAACAGCGCGAGATTTACCGGAAGCTTCGGGATCGGTCCGCCTGTGAAGCCGACCACGAGATGGCGGCCGCGCCAGGCAAGACTGCGGAATGCAGGCTCCAGCAGATCGCCGCCGACCGGATCGAACACCACATCCACGCCGCGGCCATCATTCATTTCCTTGAGTGCGGCGCGCCATTCCGGATGGCTGTAGTCGACCGCTGCGTGCGCGCCCTGTTCGATCGCCCAGGCTCGCTTCTCCGGCGTCGACGCCCCGGCGATCACCTGCGCGTTGCGCATGCGTGCGACCTGCACGGCCGCGATTCCGACGCCGCCCGCCGCACCGAGCACGAGCACCGTCTCTCCGGCCTGCAGCTGCGCTCGATCCACGAGGCCATGCCAGGCGGTCATGTAGTTGGTGATGAAGCCGGCCGCGGCTGCGGCATCCAGCGCATCCGGGATCACGGATACGGACGCTGCGGGCGCGATGGCGTAGTCGGCGAGCCCGCCGCCGAAGCCGGAGGCCGCCACGCGATCGCCCACGCTCAATCCCCGGACGTCCGCGCCAAGCGCGTCTATGCGCCCTGAGAACTCGATACTCGGGACATAGGGTGGCGGCGGTTGAACCTGATACCGCCCGGCGGCAATGAGTGCATCTACGTAACCCATGCCCGCCACATCGACGGCAATCCGAACCGTGCCAGGTACGGGTTCTGGAACGGGGATCTCTTTCATCTCGAAGAGCTCGGGCCCACCAAGCACCTCCCCGATGACAGCGCGCATCATGGTGGTCACGAGCAACTCCCCGAGCGCTGCAGCGCGGCCACAGAAAGGTGCTCGGCACCGATCAGGGACGCGATGAGCTTCGTGCTTCTGCCGTCAGCGGCCGATCCGCTGAAGCGCGCCAAGCAAGCACGCTCGCAAGCCGGGCCAGCCATCTCAGGACACCGTCATACCGTCGAGGTCACCGGCCTTGCGCCACGCGGCGAGCAGCGCGTTGAACGCATTGATCCCGGGGGCATAGGGCGAATTTTGCATGGACGCACCCTTGCCGACCTGGCCCTCTCGGTTGTAGTAGCCGGGGGTGCACTCCTCAAGGAACGCCGTCGAGCCCGAACCTGCCAGCCGCACGATCTCGTCGATCCAGGCCTGCTCCGCCTCGGCATCGGCTTCGACGGTCTGCGCCCCACGATCGAGTATCTCGCGCACGATGTAGCTCACGTGCACGGCCTGATCATCAAACATGGAGGTCATGTTCGGCGACAGCCCGTTCTGATTGATGCCGATCGTGAACCAGTTCGGGAAGCCGTGGCTCGACAGCCCGTGGAGGGTGCGAAAGCCCTCCTTCCAGTGATCGTAGAGTGAACGACCCTCGCGGCCGAGGGTGTCGAAATCGACTCGCCGATGGGCATCGGTCGTGATCTCGAAGCCGGTCGCAAAGATGATGCAGTCGACCTCGTACTCGACGCCGTTGGCGACCACGCCCTTCGCCGTGATGCGCTCGACACCCTTGGAATCAGACACGTCAACCATGTGCACGTTCTGCCGATTGAAGGTCGCCAGATACTCATCGTTGAAGGTCGGCCGCTTGCAGAACTGGCGATACCAGGGTTTGAGGGCTTCGGCAGCGGCGCTATCGCCGGGAACCTCCGCATCCACTCGCGCGCGAATCTCGTTCATTTTCTCGAAGTCGGCGATCTCCGCGCGCAGCAGGATCTCCTCCATGTCGAGATCGCCCGAGTCAGCGCTGCGGTTCGTGAGCGAAATGCCGATGCGGCGTGCGATGTCCGTCCAGCCGTCGTTGACCAGGTCCTCCCCGAAGTTCTGCCCTAGGAGCGTCGCCGCAAAGTTCTCTCGCCGCGCCCGCTGCCAGCCGGGTTCGAGGCCGGCATACCAGTCGGGATCGGTCTGCTTGTTGCCGCGCAGATCAACGGAGGACGGCGTGCGCTGAAAGACGAACAGGTCCTGCGCATGGGCGCCGACGAACGGCACGCACTGGATCGCGGTGGCACCGGTGCCGATGATCGCGACGCGCTTGTCGGCGAGGCCCTCGAGGCCGCCGTTGTGATCACCGCCCGTGTAGGCGTAGTCCCAGCGTGACGTATGAAAGGAGTGCCCCTCGAAGTCGCCAATGCCTGGGATGCCCGGCAACTTGGGCCGATTCGCCGGTCCGGTCGCCTGGATGAGGAAGCGCGCGCGAATATCGTCCCCGAGCTGGGTGCTGATCCGCCAGCGGCTCTCGTCCTCCTGCCAGCGCACCTCCGTGACGCGTGTCCCGAAGATCGCGTTGTCGTAGAGGCCGAAATACTCACCCACGCGGCGCGTGTGCGCGAAGATCTCCGGCGCAAAGGAATATTTCTCCTTCGGCATGTAACCGGTTTCCTCGAGCAGTGGCAGGTAGCAATAGGATTCGATATCGCACTGGGCACCCGGGTAACGATTCCAGTACCAGGTGCCGCCGAAGTCGCCCCCGGCCTCAATGATGCGCACATCCTTGATGCCGCGCTCCTTGAGCCGCGCAGCCGCCATGAGGCCGGAGAAACCGCCGCCGATGACCGCCACGTCGATCTCCATCGCGAGCGGCGCGCGTTCCACGGGCGCTGCATAGGGATCGTCGTCCGCGTAATGCGCCATCTCGGCCGCCGCTTCCACGTATTGCCGCTCGCCATCGTCGCGAATGCGGCGATCGCGCTCAGAACGATATTTCGCACGCAGCGCCGCCGGATCAAAATCGAGATCGGGGAACAGGTTGTGCAGGCGTGATTGCTCACTCGTCATCGGCGTCTCTCCGTCAGCGTGACGGTGGATCATCGCCGCGCCGGGCAATTCGCTTCAAGGCGATGCCACCCTTGCCGGGCAAACCGCAGCGGCGCCCTTTGCGTTCGGCGCATCGCGAAGCGATCGAAACGGCACACCAGGAGGTGCTTACCGGCGCCCAAAGCTCTCTGCAAGACAGACAGGCTTCGCCTGGCCGCGCAGGTCACGGACGTCAGCGCGAGCTTCCGAACACTTCGATTGCAGACCGATGACGCCGTGCAAGTCCAAGCAGCTTTCCGAATTCGAACCGGAGCCGCTCCCTCGCACCGCGGCTGCGAAGCGGCGCGCAGCCCCGAAGCGGCCTTGCATCACCCCTCAGATCGGATCCGGCGCTACGCGGATCATCCGCTTGCCGCGATTGCCCCCTGCGAGCAGATCGATCAGGCCGGCCGGCGCTTGATCAAGGCCTTCCCAGATGTCCTCGACCACCTTCAGATCGCCTCCCTGCGCCCAGGTCGCGAGATCGAACTCGGCGTCGGCATCCAGGTCGGCAAAGTCGGACACGATGAAGCCCTCAACGCGCAGGCGTTTGACAACGATGAGGCCCGGCACCCCGAAAGGTCCCGGCTGGGGCTTGCCGTCGTACATGGACACGGCACCACAGCAGGCAATGCGACCGCGATTGTTCATGGCGAACAGTGCGCTCTGAAGGATCGGCCCACCCGTATTGTCGAAGTAGACATCGACGCCCGCGGGGGCCGCGGCGGCGAGCTGCTTCGGCAGCGCCAATCCGGTGTCCTTGTAGTCCAGGCAGGCATCGAAACCGAGATCATCGACCACCCACCGGCACTTCTCGGGCCCGCCCGCCACGCCGATGACCCGGGCCCCGCGGAGCTTCCCGATCTGCCCCACGATGGCGCCCACAGAGCCAGCGGCCGCGGACACCAAGAGAGTCTCACCCGCATGAATGCCGGCGACGTTCATGAGCCCGTGATAGGCCGTCTTGCCAGCTACGCCAAGGAGCGAGATGAGCTCCGATGCCGGTCGGTGATCCGACTGCTTCTGCACGACCCGGCCAGACAGCACCGCATATTCCTGCCAGCCGGTATCGGCCCATACGAGATCGCCGGTGCCGAGACCGTCGACCCGCGATTCCACCACTTCGGCGATCGCGCCGGAGGACATCACGTCGCCTCCCTTGACTGGATCGCGATAGGTCGCCCCCTGCATCCAGGCGCGGTTCGCGGCGTCCTGCGACAGCAACAGCGTCTTCAGCAGCACTTCGCCTTCCCCAGGCGCGGCAAGGGGCACTTCATCCATCTCGAAGTGCTCCGGGCCGAGCTTCCCGGTCGGTAACGACTTGATCAGGATTCGGCGGTTCATTGTGGTCATGCGACGTCCTCCCTTCTTCGAGCGCTCGAGCCTAGCGCGGGCCCGGGGGGCGATGCATGCTTGCCCTCCGTTGCCAACCGGGAAAGGGCCGCACCATGAAACTGCATACGGCGAAGAGCACACCCAACCATCGGCGCGTCGCGATCTTCCTCGCTGAAAAGGGGATCGAACTCGACGTCGAAGCCGTTGATCTGCGCAGCGGCCAGAACATTTCCGAGGATTTCCGCACCATCAATCCGTTCGGCCGCATTCCGGTCCTGGCGCTCGACGACGGTGGCTACATCGCGGAGTCGGTTGCGATCTGTCGCTACTTCGAGGCCCTGCAGCCAGAGCCGCCCCTCTTCGGCACTTCCGCACTCGAGCAGGCCGATGTGGAAATGTGGACCCGCCGCGCGGAGATCAATTTCCTGATGCCCGTCGCTGCCGCTTTCCGCAACATCACGGGCTTCTTCAAGGATCGTGAGACGGTGGTTCCGGAGTGGGGGCAGGCGCAGGAGAAGGTCGCTGCGGAGACGCTGCCGCTGTTCGACGCGCGCCTCGCCGAATCCGAGTTCCTCACGGATCACGGCTTCAGCGTGGCCGACATCACGCTGGCCATCACGCTGGAATTCGCGCAGCGCACGAAGCGTGACCTCCCCTGGGACCTGCCCAACATCACGCGCTGGTGGGATGCCGTGAAGGCTCGGCCGAGCTGGCAGGCTGACTGAACCGAGGCGGATTCAGGCGGCGCGCGCGAGCAGTTCCGGGATTCGATCACGTTCAAGAACGTCTTCGAGTGCCTCACCGAGACGACGCGAGAGCTCGCCCGTTCGGCGCCAGTTCCGGGCACACGCCTCGGCGCCATAGCGACGCGGATCGCTCCGGTCCGGTATGCGGGCGCCGGGCAGCTCGGCCACGAAAGCAGGGCTCGGGCAGATCACGAGCAGATCATCGACGTCTATCGCCGCTCGATGGCGCGCGCGCCAGGGCTTGTCGAACCAGCCGGGCGTCAGCGTGGCGCGAAAGTGGGGATAGAGCGTGAAGCGCCCCGCACAGAGGCTGCCGTCAAAGTGGTAGTCGACGATGCCGCCGTCGATGGCGCGCACCTTCGGGTCCAGGTCCCGGATGGGCGCCAGCATCCCCGGGACGGCGGCCGTCGCCAGAAGCGCTGGCACCAGCGTGTCCGCATCCAGCGCCAAATGGCGATGCGGCCAGGCCGAAGCGAGCTCGGCGTCGAGCGGGCGCGCACCGACGATGATGCGCTCCACCCCGCGCAGAAAGTGCTCACGAGAAACCGCGTTACGCACGGCCGCCCAACCAAGGCGCGGCAGATGCGGGCCTCGAGCAGAGAATCCGGCAACGATCGCATGCAGCTTGAGCGACGAGCAGTCGAGAATCTGCTCGCGCCCGCCATCCTCGAACATGGCGTCGAGGTAATGCCTGAACAGCGCGTCGAAGCTCGCAGTTGGATTCGCGAACGGCGTCGGATCGACGTAGGCCTCGAACAACCTGTCGAGGGCCGCGACCGGATCGTCGTGCGCCCAGGCTGCGAAGCGCCAGGCGCCGATGGAAGCGCCGATGAGATCCGTCGGTGTCCCACGTGAGCGCGCAGCCGCACGCACCCGCGGTGCCAGGACGCGATCCATGCCATAGAGCGACAACCATTTCGGACCGCCGGCTGCGCCGAGCAACTGTGGGAAGTCCTCGAAGCGAAAACCTTCCCGCGCTACGTGCGCTCGAATCCGTGCGCCTGCATGAAGCTCGATCGGCAGCACTGAAGCGCCCATCGAAGCCGCCTCAGGAGGCCTGTGCGCCGCGCCGATGGCCGCTGCGACGACGTTGGCCGCCGGATTGAGAACTGCCTTGCGCACCATCACGCGGTCGATTCGAGGGTCCGCGACGCCGGCGACGGCCACCGCCCTGATTTCGCGCCTGGCCGCCCTGGCTGCCGCTGCCCGAACGTCCAGCGCGCTGGCTCCGGCCGTTACCGTCACCGCCACGACCGCCCGCAGCGAGATCGCTCGCCGCTTCCTCGGCAAAGCCATCAAGTTGCACCCGGCGCAGGTCACGGCCGATGAGCCGCTCGATGGCCTTCAGCTGCTTGCGCTCCTCGGGCGAAACGAGCGATACGGCCTGGCCCGCCGAACCGGCCCGACCCGTGCGGCCGATCCGATGCACGTAGTCCTCCGGCACGTGCGGCAGGTCGAAGTTCACGACCTGTGGCAGGCCGTCGATGTCGATGCCGCGAGCCGCGATGTCGGTCGCCACCAGCACCTGCACGCGTCCGGACTTGAAACCCTCGAGCGCGCGGGTGCGCGCGTTCTGGCTCTTGTTGCCGTGGATCGCTTCCGCATCGATGCCCGCACGCTCAAGCTTTTGCGCAAGGCGATTGGCGCCGTGCTTCGTGCGCGTGAACACCAGGCACTGGTACCAATTGTGCTCGCGCACGAGGTGCACCAGCGCCGCGGTCTTCCGCGAAGCAGCCACGGGATGAACGGTCTGCTGCACGGTCTCTGCGGCGCTGTTGCGCGGCGCCACATCAATCTGCACCGGCGCGTCGAGCATGGACGCCGCGAGGGCGCGGATCTCCGGTGCAAAGGTCGCGCTGAAGAGCAGGTTCTGCCGCCGCTTCGGGAGCAGCGCAAGGATGCGCCGGATATCGTGGATGAAGCCCATGTCGAGCATGCGGTCTGCTTCGTCGAGCACCAGCATCTCGATGGCGGAGAGATCAGCGGCGCCCTGACCCGCGAGGTCGAGCAGGCGTCCGGGCGTCGCGATGATGATATCCACGCCGCGCGCGAGCGCCTTGACCTGAGGCTGCATGCCGACACCGCCGAAGACGGTGACCGCCCGCAGGGGCAGGTGCGCGCCGTAAGTGCGCACGCTGTCGGCGACCTGAGCGCAGAGTTCACGGGTCGGTACAACCACGAGGGCGCGCACGCGGCGGGGCCCCCTGCGGTTATCCGCCATCAGCCGCTGCAGCATGGGCAGCGTGAAGCCGGCTGTCTTGCCCGTGCCGGTCTGAGCCGCCGCCATGAGATCCCGACCTTCGAGAACGGTGGGAATGGCGCGGGCCTGGACGGGCGTGGGGGTGTCGTAGCCCTGATCGGACACGGCACGGATGAGCTCGGCCATCAGGCCGAGATCCTGGAACGCAGACATGTTGTCTCCTGAAGCGGCCTCGTGGCGGATGCACTGCATCCAGCCCGCCGGTCAGGCGACGCAAATCGAAAGGAAAATCGGGCACTACCGAAGGGGCGTTACGTCCGAGCGCAGAGCGAAGACCGGATTCCAGCTCGCGCGGCGCGCAGTCTGCGGCGCAGGCGCTGGAAAAGAAAGCGCTTTTTTCCGGATCAGAGCGCTGGCAGGCGCACTTTGCGAGGGCCAAAAGCCATCATGCGCGCAGGCAGATCGCGCAGTCCCGGGACCGCCAGCAATGCACGCATGGGCCAGGGCGGCACGAAGGCGCGTGCGTCGTCGAGTGCCCGCTCGACGAGCATGCTCTGCGCCTGCGTCTGGGCGCGCTGCACCCAGCGAACAAGCGGGCGGCGGCGTGCCTCGACACGGGCAAGCACCGACGTCGCCACGGGACCACCGCTGCGAAAAGCGGGCAGCAGCAGCTCCACCGCTTCCGCCGCATCACCGATCGCATAATTGATCCCGACGCCCCCCACTGGGGAAAACGCGTGCGCCGCGTCACCGAGCAGAAGCAGGCCATCGCGATACCACCGACGCAGGCAGTCTGACTGCACGCGCAACAAATGGACGTCCGCGAAACTCTCGATCGCTTCGAGACGCTCTGCCCAGGCTGGAACCATCTCGGCGATGGATGCTCGGAATGCGGCGATCCCGGCGGTCTTCAGGGGCGCGAAACCGTCGCGGGGAAATACATAGCCGAGCTGGATCGCATCGGGACGCCGGAAGTGCACGAGGAGCCGCCCGGCGCCCACGTGAAAGCCGGGCGCATCCTCTTCTCCGCGCGGAATCCGTGCCCAGGCAACATCCATCGGGGGCGCCGCTGCGTCGACCTCAGCGCCAAGGATTCGACGCAGGCGCGAGAAGCGACCGTCGGTGCCGACGACCAGATCCGCGCGCAATTCGTGCAGCTCTCCTGCCTCGCGGTAGCGGACGCCCGAGACGCGACCATCGTCCTCGATCACGTCGACGACCCCGGCCCCCATGCGCCGAGAGAACGTCGGCAGGAGGTCGGCAGCCTCGGCCAGGCAGGCAAGGAACTCGCTCTGGGGAATGATCGCAACGTAGGGATAGGCGGTCCGGAGGCGTGAGAAATTCGCGACCTGCCAGCTCCGGGCCCCCGCATGCAGACGCATGCGATCAATGCGGCCGTGCGGTAGCGCGAGCACCTGTTCGACGAGCCCCATCTCGGCAAGTAATTCGAGCGTCGCCGGATGCACCGTATCGCCGCGAAAGTCGCGGTCGAAATCACCGTGCTGCTCGAGCAGCACCACCTCGACCCCGCGCTGCGCCAGCAACAGCGCAAGGAACACCCCCGCGGGGCCTGCACCGACCACGCAACACTGCGTGCGCGCCTGTGTGTCTGTCATCACACGCCTCCCCGCGCCCGTCCGATGCTGGCATGGTAGCGCTCATGCGCGGATAGGACAGGGGAATCAGTCATGGGGCGTCTCGACGGGAAGGTTGCCATCGTCACCGGTGCGGCGAGCGGCATGGGCGCGGCAACGGTCGCGCGCTTTGTCGCCGAAGGGGCACGTGTCATCGCCGCCGATCTCCAGCAGGACAAGGGCGAGGCACTGGCTCAGGAACTTGGCAGCGCAGTCACGTTCGTCGCTGCAAACGTAGGCGTTGAAGCGGATGTGGCGGCGATGGTCAACGCAGCCGTCGACCGCTTCGGCCGCATCGACTGCCTGTTCAACAACGCCGGCTTCGGCGGCGTCGCCGGGCTCATCGACGAAACCGATACGGGCGACGCGTACGCCAACACCTGGGGTGCGATGTTCACAGGGCCGCTCCTCGGCATGAAACACGCAGCACCGGTCATGAAGGCCCAGGGCAGCGGCAGCATCATCACGACGGCCTCCGTGGCGGGCATCAGGGGGGGCTACGGACCGCATGTCTACAGCGGCATCAAATCCGCAGTCATCGGCCTGACGCGCTCCGTCGCGCTGGAGCTGGGCCCCTTCTCCATCCGCGTCAACGCGATCTGCCCCGGCGGTATCGCAACGCCCATCTTCGCCGGCGCGCGAGCCCTCGAAGCCGGCAGCAACGAGGACTGGGCGGAAGCCGTACGCCCGGTGCTCGAAAAGATTCAGCCAATCCCGCGCGCAGGCGAACCGGAAGACATCGCGCACGCCGCCCTGTTCCTCGCCGGCGACGAATCTTCCTTCATCACCGGTCAGGCACTCGTGGTCGACGGTGGCCTGACCGCGTGCAATTTCCGCCACCCGGACGCGGGCTCACCAGACACGGAGACGATCACCGATCGCGTCAGCATGAGCGCAGCCGACAATCTCCGGGGCGTGCCGCCAAGCCTCCGCTGAGGCATCATTGCAGGCTTTGAAATTCAGTAGAGCGGAGCACCCAGTGAGCGAAGCAGGCGGCGAAGAAATTGTCATGAATCCCGACGAGCTGTTCCGTGAGGAGATCTTCACGGATCGCCGCGTCGGCACGATCCAGCGTCTGACCCCGGTGGACGGCAACGGCGACGTCGACCCGTCTCGTACCGTTCAGTTCATTGGCCAGGCCTCGCTCATGACGCCCGCCGGCAGCCTGCCGATCAGCTTCGAGATCGAAGCGTCGACCATCGGCGAAGCCGCCGGGAAGTTCGGCGATCTGGCCGCCGAGGCCGTCCAGGATGCGGTGCGCCAGCTGCAGGAAATGCGGCGCGAAGCCGCGTCAGGTCTGATCGTTCCGGGCCAGGGCGGCATGCCGGGTGGCGGGATGCCGGGAGGCGGCAATCCGGGCGGAGGCATTCCCGGCGGAGGCATCCAGCTCCGCTGAAGCCGCACTGCCTTGAAATACCCCGTCGGGGGCACCACAACGTCTACACGATCCTGTGGAGCCCCCGATGTCCATCACTCTCCCCGTTCTGCCCCTGAAGAACACCGTTGTCTTCCCGCGCCTGGCGGTGCCGCTCGCCGTCGGCCGTCCCGCATCCATCGCTGCCGTCGAGGCTGCGTCAAAGGACGGTGACGCACGCCTGCTTTGCCTCGCGCAGCGCGACGGAGATCACGAGCATCCGGGCCACGACGATCTCTACGGGGTCGGCACGGTCGTCGTGATCCGGCGCGTCGAGCGCGGTGATGGTGGCATGCAGGTGCTTGTGCAGGGCGAGGAGCGCGCCCTCGTGCAGACGCTTCGCGATGGCGAAAAGCACCTTGAAGCAGACGTGGAAATCCTGCCGATGCCCGGGGGCAGCGGTCCCGCCATCGATGCGCTGATCCGCGAGAATCATCGCACGGGTCAGGCCATCGCGGAGCTGATCGATCCCGCGGGCGGCGAGGCCATGTTCGCTCAGCTCGTGCTGACCATTCGCGATCCCCTCGCGCAGCACTACCGCATGGCCTCGCTCGCCAATCAGGCCGTTCCGCGGCTCCAGGAGGTACTCGAGGCCGATCGGCTTGAAGACGTGCTCGAGCATCTGCACGACATCCTGAAGCGCGAGCAGGCAGTGAATCAGGTACGACGTGAGATCGCCGATCGCGCGGGCGCTGGCATCGAGCAACAACAGCGTGAGGCGCTGCTGCGACAGCAAAAGGCGACCATCGAAGACGCACTGGGTGAGGGTGAGGACGATGAGGTGGCAGAACTTCGCACCCGCCTTGACGACCTCGAACTCCCCGATGTCGTTCGCATAGAGGCCGATCGCGAGCTCAAGCGACTCGGGCGCATGAACGCGCAGGCCCCCGACTACCAGATGACAAGGAGCTATCTGGAGCTCGTCGCGGAACTACCCTGGACCGCGCGCACCGACGACGACCTGAATCTCGACCACGCGCAGAGCATTCTCGACGAAGACCACCACGGCCTCGAGGAGGTCAAGTCTCGCATCCTCGAACACCTCGCCGTCATGTGCATGAATCCAGAGGCACGCGCGCCGATTCTGTGCCTTGTCGGCCCGCCGGGCGTGGGCAAAACGTCCGTCGGCCAGTCCATTGCGCGCGCGCTTGGCCGCCAGTTCGAGCGTCTGGCCGTTGGCGGTTTGCACGACGAGGCCGAACTTCGCGGCCATCGCCGCACTTACATCGGCGCCATGCCAGGGCGCATCCTGCAGGCGATTCGCCGCGCGGAAGTCGCCAATCCGCTGCTCATGCTCGACGAGATCGACAAGCTCGGCCGCGACTTTCGCGGTGACCCTTCGGCCGCACTCATGGAGATTCTCGATCCGGCCCAGAACGAATCCTTCCGCGACAATTACCTGAACCTGCCCTTCGACCTCTCGAAGGTGTTTTTCGTGACAACGGCAAACAGCCTCGACGGCATTCCACGGCCGCTTCTGGATCGGATGGAGATCATCCGCCTGTCCGGCTACTCCGACGTGGAAAAGGTCGCCATCGCCGAGCGCTATCTGCTGCCCCGGCAGCGCGCGGCCGCCGGCCTCAGCGCCGAGCACCTGCAAATTGAAGCGGGTGTTCTGACGCGGATTGTAAGTGGCTATACCCGGGAGGCGGGCGTACGCGAACTCGAGCGACGCCTCGGTCGCATCGCGCGGCGCACGGCACGCCGCCTGCTCACGGAACCCGAGAACTCGTCCGGCGTGTGCGCGGAAGACCTGAAAGAACTCCTCGGCCCCGAACGCTTCTTCCCGGAACAGGCCCGCCGCCAGTCCGTAGCCGGCGTAGCCGCCGGCCTTGCGTGGACCGAGGCAGGAGGGGACGTTCTCTACGTCGAGGCCGCCAAGGTTCCTCGCGAGGACAAGGTTGTTCTGACTGGCCAGCTCGGCGACGTCATGCAGGAGTCCGCGCGCGCCGCACGGTCCTGGCTCTGGTCGCAAGCCGACGCCCTCGGTATTGCCCGAGACCTGCTCACTGAAACCGGGATACACGTGCATGTTCCAGCAGGCGCCGTTCCCAAGGATGGCCCTTCTGCAGGCGTGACGATGGCAACGGCCCTCGCCAGCCTGTTCACCGGGCGGCCCGTGGCGGAAGGGCTTGCGATGACCGGCGAGATCACGCTCACCGGTCTCGTACTCCCCGTGGGCGGCATCAAGGAAAAGGTCCTCGCGGCTCATCGTGCAGGCATGCGGCGCGTTCTCCTCCCGAAGCAGAACGAGAACGACCTTGATGATGTGCCCATCTCGGTACGCGAAGAGCTTGAGTTCGTCTTCGCGGAGCAGGTGGAGACGGTGTTGAACGAGGCACTGACGGCGGCCTAGGCGCGCCCGCTGTCCCGGAGCCTAGCCAGCCGGCGCCGCACCTCGGCCTGGCCGCCTGCGATACGTGCTCACCGGTGCGCGCGCAGAGGTGTGGTGGGCATCCAGGCAGCAGCGCGCGGACTGCGGGCGCGTCCCTCCGCCGGCCTTCGCCTGCGACCGGCACAGCTCCTGTCGTCCGCCGCGTGCGCTTTTGCCGTCGCGCCGGGGGAATCAGACAGCAGCGCGTCGCGCATGCGCCTCGGTGAGGCGCGATGGAAGGCACGTGCAGCCTGCCTCGAAAAATGATGCGAGTGGAAAGGCGCCCCTGGCGCTGACGCCGCCGCGGCCAGAATCCAAGCGCTCCGACGAGCGCGATCATCGCTCGCGCCCTTTCCTCCATCAGGCCCCGCAGCGATGATCGGGCATGCCACCGGAAACCGCCCGGAGACGAGAGGATCAGCGACTTGGACACAGAAGAAGATCTGCACGCGGTCGAAGACATCCGCAACCTCGTTGGCCGCTACTGCGACGCGCTCAGCCGCCTGGATCTCCAGGCAGTTGGCGAATGCTGGACCGACGATGGCATCTGGACGCTCTTCGACGAAGACATCATCGGACGTGCAGCGATCCTCGCCGCGATTCGCGAGCTCACGACACGCATCGACTGGATCGTGCAGCACGCGAACAGCCCAGTGATCGAAGTCGACGGGGATACGGCGACAGGCTGCTGGCAGATTGCCGAGTACGCTCGACGCAAGTCGGGCGGCGCCGAAGGGCTGGTGCACATCGGCCGCTACCTCGACTGCTACGTGGAAACCGAGGACGGCTGGCGCTTCGCCGCTCGCTGCTTCGAGACGATCCATCACGGAACGCTCACAACGCCGTGACCGAGCAGGCGGCAGCCCACGCGCCCCGACACGCGTTCCGGCTCCGCGGCACGGCGACCGAGCTGCGCGCATCCGTACGCGCGCGTCTGCCAGAGACCTTGAGGGTGCCCTGGATCGGTGGCCCCGAAGACGACGCGCCGCACGCGATACGCATGATCGGTGCGGAACTGGACGGCCTCATCGTCGATGCCAGTGGCCCGATCGACGCCAACCGCCTCGGCGCCGCGATGGGGGCAATTCGGGGCGGCGGCGCACTGCTCTGGCTGGCGCCACACGACCGTCCCACACCGCCTCCGTCAGTGCAGCGCGCGGAACGATTCCTGGCCATGCAGGCCGAAGACGTCACGTCCGTAGATGAAGTGGATTTCGAACCACCTCAAGGCGGCGCGGACGCCTGGAATCCTGCCCTGCCCGCGAACGCAGAGCAGGCCGCGGCCCAGCACGCGATCACTGCAGGTCTTACGGCATCTCGCGCCGTGGTCGTCCTTCGCGCGGACCGAGGCCGTGGCAAATCGGCCGCGCTCGGGCTCGGGTGCGCCGATGCGATGCAGGCCTGTGCGGATTCGAGCCCATTCCTAGTGACCAGCACCCAGCCCGCTGGCCGAGCAACCCTGAAACGCCATGCGCATGCGCGCTCGAACCATCTCGGTATCGATCCCGCGCGCCTGCGATTCGTCGCGCCGGAAGCGCTGCCGACGGCGCTGCCCGGTGGGAGACTGATCGTGGACGAGGCGGCTTCGCTGCCCTCAGATCTCCTAGATCGTCTCATCGCAGCAGTGCCACGCCTGATCCTCGCCACCACGGAACACGGATACGAGGGCACGGGACAGCACTTTCGCCTTCGCATCCTCGAAGCGCTGACCCGAAGGCGGGGGCACGAGCTGAAGGTGCACGCCCTGACTCGGCCCTTGCGCTATCCCGCCGGCGACCCGCTGGAGCGCTTCGGTGACGCGGTGCTCCTCCTTCGCCGTCCGTCAAACGCACCGGACGCGGCAGGCGCCATCGGCCCGGCAGAACGCCTGCCGCGTGGCGCATTGCTCACAGATGAGGATTGCCTGCGCTCGGTGTACGACTTGCTCGCGAAGGCGCACTACCGCACTCGACCCTCGGACCTCTTCCGTCTCCTCGACGACCCCGCTGTATCGGTCTGGCGAAGTTCACAAGCAGCGGGCTCCGGCGCCTGCGCCCTAACGCTCGCCGAGGGCGGGCTGAGCGAAGCCATCGCGGCCGAGATGGTCGCCGGGCGCCGCCGACCGCGCGGGCATCTCGGCCCGGGGGTACTCGCAACGCGACTCGGCCGGTCCGCTGGTGCCCAAGCACGTTCGGTTCGCATTCATCGCATCGCCGTCGACGAGGCGGCGCGCCGGTGCGGTCAGGGCCGTACGCTGCTTGAGGCCATCGCTGCGGACGCTTGCGCCGGCGGCGCTGCACTCCTGACCTCGAGTTTCACGGCGACAGCACCGCTCGAGCGCTTCTGGAACCGATGCGGTTTCCGCGTGCTCTGGCGCGGTGCGAACTCCGCATTCGTTGCAAGGGCGCTGTCCCCCGAGGGTGAAAGGGTCATAGCCGGGTGACCAGACTGACTGCGGGCGGATACATACGGCCAGATGACCGATCCGCCCATGCCCCCGTCGCGTTCGATCCGACAGCGGTTAGGTCGCAAGGTCGGGCGCAGATGATGCACGGCATGCGCGGGGCGAAGGTCACAGCGATGACGAGGCCAGTCACCGATCGCGCGGGACCGGCGCGCATAGAACCATCCAAAGTATCGGCTCAGGTGGTGAGGTGCTCGATCTTGCCCCGAGGACGCGCGCCGCTGGCGCAGACGCGTGCTTCGGGGCTCGAAAGACGGGTCACCCGCAGGGGCGGGCGACCGGGGGCGCGAAGTTCAGGCGCGCGTGCCTTCGAAATTCGCCGTGCCGAACGCGCCGAGCTTCATGGAGCCGGAAATCGCATCGCCGTCGACGGTACCCGAAGCCTCGATCTTGATCGGCATGGGCTGAGTCAGATTGGCCACCCATGAGACGGCACCGCCATCCACCTTGCCTTCTTCAAGCTCGATCTCACCCTGCGCCCCGGACATCTTGCCCGTCAGCGTGTCGCCGTCGACCTCGAGGGTCAACGTGCCTTCCTGGCTACCCATGGGCGATTTGGTGATGATGTTCCAGGTTCCTGCTGCACTCATGTGCTGTCTCTCCCGTTCACCGCGATCCCCGTGATGCGGCTGCACCGAGTATCGCACCCCTTTACGCACGCCGCTAAGGTAAGTGGCCATTGTTCACGGGAGGGAGACCCCAGATGCACAACACCGTCATCCATGGTCGCTGCGCTGCGGGCTTCGAAGCGGTGCGTGACGCCTTCGAAGCAAATTTCACCGAGGGCCTCGACGCCGGCGCCAGCGTCGCGGTCACCATTGGCGGCGAGCCCGTCGTCGATTTGTGGGGCGGAACGCGCGACGGTGACGGCGAAGCGCCCTGGACGGAGGACACGATCGTCAATGTCTGGTCGACGACCAAGACCATGGCCGCACTCACGGTACTTCTCCTAGCCGATCACGGCACTTTCGACCTCCACGATCCGGTTGCAAGGCTCTGGCCCGAATTTGCCGCTGCAGGCAAGGAAAACGTGACCATCGCCCATCTCCTTGCACATGCAGCGGGCCTCTCCGGCCTCGATGCGCCCGTGTCGGCCGAGGATCTCTACGACCATGAGAAAATCTGCGAGCTGCTTGCGGCGCAAGCACCCTGGTGGCCACCCGGCACGGCGAGCGGGTATCACGCGCTTACGCAGGGCTATCTCCTTGGCGAGGTCGTCAGGCGCGCAACGGGGCAGAACCTGGGTACGGTCTTCCGCACCGAGATCGCAGAACCGCTCGGTGCAGACTTTCACATCGGGACCGGCCCCGAACATGACGACCGCATAGGCCTGCTGACGCCACCAGAGGAAAATCTCGCGGAGGTCACCGGCGGCGATGCCGCGTCCGTCGCCGCCCGCACTTTCGCAAGCCCCGTTGCCAATGCGCTCCAGTCGCGCGAGATCGGTTGGCGACGCGCCGAGATTCCGGCGGCCAACGGCCACGGCAACGCCCGCTCCGTGGCCCTCACCCAGGCCGTGATTGCGAACGGCGGCAGCGTCGGCGGCAAGCGCCTCATGAGCGAGGCAGGCGCACGCCGCGCCCTGGAGCTCGTGATCGAGGGAGACGACCTTGTGCTCGGCGTCCCCGCCCGCTTCGGCATGGGCTACGGTCTGAACAATCCGGCCGCGCCGATCGGCCCGAACGCCGACACCATTTTCTGGGGCGGCTGGGGCGGCTCTCTCATCGTGGTGGATCTCGAGGCTCGCTCGACCTTTTCCTTTGTCATGAACCGCATGGTCAGTACGCTCATGGGTGATCCGCGCACGCTCCGCCTGGGTGCCGCCGTGGCAGGCGCCATCGCCGCGCACAGCCCCGCATGAGCGACGAGCAGGCGCCGGGCAATGCCGGCGCCCGGATGGGTACGGGCATGCTGGCCCTGTTCTGGGTCGGCGTGCTTGCGCTCGGCAGCTGGTTCTTCGCAGATGTCCTGGGCGTTCGCAGCAATCCCAACGGCAGCGTAGAGGGCAGCTATGAAAACGGGATTGCCGAGGTGCGCCTGCGCGCCAATCCACAGGGCCACTATGTCGCGAGCGGGCTCGTCAACGGCCGCGACGTCACCCTGCTGGTCGACACGGGCGCGACCAGCGTGGCGGTACCGGAAGCCATGGCGGCGCGCCTCGGCCTGCGGCGCGGACCCGAGATCACCCTGCGCACTGCCAATGGCGACGCGACCGGCTACCTGACCCGCATCGATCAGTTGCAGCTCGGCAGCCTCGTCTTCAAGGACGTGAGCGCCAGCATTGCGCCCGGCCTCAATGGCGAGATCCTGCTCGGCATGAGCGCCCTCGGCAGCGTCGAATTCACGCAGCGCGATGGTGTACTCACGCTGCGCCAGACACGTTGAAAACTCGAAAGGAAACTGCACGATGACCGATGAAATCCTCGTTTCGGGCGCACCCGGCTCTCCCTACACGCGAAAAATGGTGGCCATCCTGCGCTATCGAAGGATTGCCCATCGCGTCATCACGCGCGGGGCACCCGAGGACGCCGCAACGCCCCAGCCGAAAGTGCCGATCATTCCAGTGCTCGTATTCCCCGGCGAAGACGTAGGCCGCGTCGATTCAACGCCACTGATCACCGCGCTCGAGGAGCAGTGGCCGACGCGGAGCATAGTTCCTGAAGATCCGGCGCTCGCCTTTCTCGATGCGCTGATCGAGGATTTCGGCGACGAATGGCTGACCAAGTCGATGTTCCACTATCGCTGGTACTACCAGGCCGACATCGACAAGGCAGCCGCCGTGCTGCCGCGCTGGCGTGGGACCGCGGAACCAGAGGAAGCGCTCGCCGCAGCCGGAAAAATGTTCGCGGACCGCCAGATCGGCAGGCTCTGGGTCGTAGGATCGAACGACGTTACTGCACCCGTGATCGAGGCGAGCTACACGCGCACCCTGGAGATTCTCGACCGCTGCCTGATCGGCCGCCGCTTCGTGCTCGGAGCACGACCCGGGGCCGGTGATTTCGGCCTATACGGCCAATTAACCCAGCTGTGCCTTTTCGACCCGACGCCCATGGAGCTCGCCCTGCGCGTCGCGCCTCGCGTCGTCGCGTGGACGCAATTGGTCGACGACCTGTCGGGCGTGGACATCGACGCGGACGGCTTTGACAGCCCTGAATCGCTGCCTGCGCCCGTGCTGGAACTCTTTGGGGAAATCGGTCGCGTGTATGCCCCGTTCCTCATCGCCAACGCAGCCGCCCTCGAAGCCGGCGCGGAAAAAGTCGAGTGCGAGATCGACGGTGCGCCCTGGGTCCAGCAGCCCTTTCCCTATCAGGGGCGCTGCCTGGCCGAGCTACGCAATCGCTTCGCACGCCTGGAAGACGGTGACCGTGCGCGCGTTCTCTCGGTCCTGGACGGCACGGGCTGCGAACGACTTTTCCGCGCCTGATCGCGCATCGCGGGACCCCGTCAGCCCCGGGAATCAGGGGCTCGACCGGGGCCGCCAAGCACGTCCTCGAAGGCCCCGGCTGCACAGAGCGTCGCCACGTCGCCGCGAGGTGGGCCGATGATCTGCAGCCCCACAGGCAGCCCCTGTGCATCGACGCCCGCAAACAGCGTCGCCGCCGGATTGCGCGTGAGATTGCACGGCAGCGTCATCTCGACCCACTCCGCCGTGTCACGGCCTCTTACCCGACCCGCCGCATCGAGGCGATGAACCGGACCGGAACAGGTGGGAGAAAGCACCAGAGGCGCGCGCTCGAAAGCATCGCACAGGGCGCCATTCAGATCGTGGCAAGCATCTATCGCGCGCGCGTATTCAGCGCCGCTCACGGCCAGGCCGTCCTCGATGATCCTGCGCAGCGGCGGATCGATGCGTTCGAATTCGGGCGTACCGCTGCAGTGGCCGAGCCTGCGCGCCATGGCAGCAGACCAGAGCGTCCACCAGGGCGCGAGCGGATCCGTGTGGAAAGGCCCCGCGGTCTCCACCACGTCTACACCCGCAGCGTCCAGCTGCGCGAGGGCCGCTTCGCAGACGCGCAGGACCTCGGGATGTACGTCCGCGAAACCCAGGCTGGGGGCCCAGAGCACGTGTGTCGGAAGGCGTCGCTCCTCGAATGCCGCGCGCCAGGAGAAGTCGTCGTCCGGGAGGCCGAAGACATCGCGAGGCGCATCACCACGGACCGCATCGAGGGCGATCACGGTGTCGCGGAGATCTCGTGCCATCGGACCGCGTACGGCAAGCAGTCCCGTCGTCGGTCCCGTCGCATCCGCAAGCGGGACCCGCCCCTGAGTCGCCTTGAAGCCGGACAGCCCGCAGCGCGCAGCGGGTATGCGAATCGAACCGCCGCCGTCCGAGCCGGTAGCAAGCGGGACGAGTCCCGCGGCAAGCGCGGCAGCTGAACCTCCAGAGCTGCCGCCCGGCGAATGCGCAAACGACCAGGGATTGTGGGTCGCTCCGAACAGAGGATTGTCCGTAGTGCCCTTGCAGCCGAACTCAGGCGTGTTCGTCTTGCCGATGATCACAGCGCCCGCAGTGCGCATGCGCCGAACCAGCACCGAATCGCCGTCTGCAGGATCGCCATCGGCATAAAGCGCGGAGCCATAGGTGGTCGGCAGGCCGCGCACGTCCTCCAGATCCTTCACGGCAACCGGCACACCGGCCAGGGGCCCGGGGTCATCCCCTCGAGCGACGCATTGATCAACGGCGCGCGCAGCCTCCAGCACCTCTTCCTCTGGACAGCGCACGACGAAGGCGTGGAGCGCCCCATCCACCGCGTCGATCCGCGTCAGCGTTGAACGCGCCACGGCCTCGGCGCTGAGCTCGCCGGCACGGATGCCGGCAGCAAGGTCAGCGAGCGTGCAGTCTCTGAAGTCCATCACTCCCCCGTTCGAAACAAGCCAAAGCGCCCACCCGGGCCACCGTATTGCTTTGATTCCAGCTTGACATCATCGCCGCCGGATCGTTTTCTACGCCGCGGGAATCCAGTGAACTGACCCGCCTGAGCCGTTACATGAATATTGGCCTATAGAAGATTCCCGCAGTAAGAGTTTTGCCAAGGCCAGTCCGACAGAAGACGGCCGACTGAGGCAGGGTCCAGGGGAGATCAATCGATGTCGCAGTCCCGCCGCTCTACGCGGGGCGGAGCCGGCACGCGCGCGCTCATTACGAGTGCCGTCGTGTTTGCGCTTTCGCCGCTTTCCGCTGCAGTTCAGGCCCAATCCGAAGAAGGCTCGCGCCGCCAGATCGAGGAAGTACTGGTCACCGCCGAAAAGCGTCAGGCCAGTACTCAGGACACCTCGATCTCCATCACGGCCTTTGAAGGAGAATTCCTCGCGGATTTCGGTATCCGCAACCAGGAAGACCTCGCGAACTTCATTCCCGCAACCACTATCCAGCCCTACGACATGGCCGTTCGCGGTATCGGCCGTTCGTTCCGGGCCCTGGGCGGTGACCCGGGGATCGCAACCTACTTCGACGGCGTGTATTCCGAGGACTTCGGTATCGCTTCGACCGAAGGCGGGCTCTACGACATCGAACGGATCGAGGTGCTCCGCGGCCCACAGGGCACGCTTTACGGCAGGAATGCGGTCGGAGGTGCGATCAACTTCATCTCCAAGCGCCCGACCGAAGAGTTCGAAGGCGAGGTCAAGGCCAATGTCGGCACGCGCGGGCTGTTCGAGACCTACGGACTGCTTTCCGGCCCGATCATCGACGGCGTCCTGAACGCGCGCGCTACGGGCATCAAGCGTGAACGCGACGGCTACTACGACGACAACGGGTTCGACGGCAACGGCAACGGCAATCCCGACGTTGGCGACTACGGCGATGAGAACTACACGCTGCAGCTCGAGTTCACGCCGTTTGACAACTTCTCGTGGCGCGTGCGCGGAAACGAGCGGAGCTATCGTCGGCGCATGGGCGCCGCAGGCCAGACTGCCGGCATCCTTGCGCTGTCCGAGTTCGGCGGCCAGGCGCGGGACACGCAATCCGAGGTCTTCGGCTTCCGCGAAATCCTCTCCTCGGACGTTGACCCCCTCGCGTCGAGCTTCGACATCAGCCAGGGTGCAGACGCACTCGCGGCAACCATGAACGCAAATCTGAACCTTGCGGATCCGACGGCGCAGAACTTCCTCAATACCAGCGCGAGCACGCTGGTCGAGAACGGCCTTACAGATCTGTTCTCGTTCACGAATCCGCAGACCGGCGAAACGGTCATTGCGCAGCGCTTGCGCCCGGGCATCGACCCGGCCGCAGACGACGAACCGTCGCGGAACTTCGGCTGCGTCGGCAACACCGGGTGCGTGCTGGCCCCGGTGGTAGACGCCGATAATTTGGAAGGCGGCGATCTGAACACCGCGACCAATGCGCGTCAGGACGAGTTCTTCGACCATCAGGCCGCCTACTCGACGATGGAGTGGGATGTCACCGATGCGCTGACCCTGAAGTACGTCTTCGGCTACACGGACTACTTCTACGATCGGACGAGCGATCGTGATCTCACCAGCAACCTGAACAGCGGTGAAACCTTCTACGTCTCGCAGGAGAACGAGAACTTCCAGCACGAGCTGCAGTTCCTGTTCGACTTCGGCGAACGCGCCACGCTGACGTCCGGCCTGTACTTCTACGAAGCACGGATCACCCAGCGCGGTGACTTCTTCTCTGAGCCGAACGAGACCCGCTACACGGAAGCCGTCAACTACGGTTCGGGCCAGGGCGTCCCGGGCCTGACCGGTGCGGTCCTCGGGGGCGTGTTCCCCGGCGAAGCGTCCCTGTTCTCGGCGAAAGGCGTGTACAACGCGCTCGACGGCGACGCACAGGCTGCGCTCGTGAACAGTGAGACGATCACCACAAGCGTCAGCCTCTGGCAGGGCGACAACGCGGACCGCCCCGGTGGCTGTACCAGCGTCCCGAGCGGACCCACAACCTGCGGCTCTTTCGTCGAGTATCAGACCGAGAACCAGACCGAAGCCTTTGCCTTCTACAACCAGGCCGAGATCTTCCTGAACGACCAGTTCTCCCTGACCCTCGGCATCCGCTACGCAGAGGACGACCGGACCGGTGAAGAGAATGTCTTCATCTACTCCGAGGCGGTTCCGACCTTTGCGGGCGTTCCGTCAGGCAACGTCGGCCTTGGCGAGGTCCTCGCTCTCGCGGGTACGCCGGACGGAACGGTCGATCCGAACACGGGCCTGCAGAACTCGCTCCTGGGCGCGCCGCTCGTCGACACCTTCAACCTGCTCCAGTTCAACGTCGCCACGGGTGCTATCGATCCCGCGACGCTGACCCAGACGGGCAACGAAGTGACGCGCTATCGTGGCATACCGTTCGGTATTTCCTTCTACCGCCCCGTCCAGGAAACCTACGACGCGTGGACCTGGCGCGCGAATCTCGACTGGGAGCCGAACGAGACGACGCTGATCTATGCGGGGGTCACCACGGGCTATCGGGCCGGTGGCTTCAACCTCGCCAACCTTTCGAATCGTCCGGTCTACGATCAGGAAGAGATCACGGCGTACGAGATCGGCTGGAAAGATCAATTGTTCGATCGTTCGCTGCAGGTGAACGCGTCCGTCTACTACTATGATTACGAGGACGTGCACCAGGCCTTCAGCGGCTTCTCGAACAGCCTCGGCGCGGTCGTCGACAACGTCGAAGCGGTTCCGTCCGCAGAGATCTTCGGCTTCGAGGCGGACATGTTCTGGCTCGCGACCGATCGTCTGACCCTCGGCGGCAACTTCAGCTTCACCGACTCCGAGTACACCGGTGAGATCCTCGGTCAGGTTGATACCGACTCGGACGGCGTGCCGGACACCACGACCTCGGTCGTGACCGACGCGTTCAACGCTGCGGTGCCGGACTCGATCTTCGGAGACAACCCGATCCAGCGGGCGGTCAACATCTCGGGCAACCAGATGCTGCTCATCCCCGAGATCAAGTGGACCCTCTTCGGCATGTACAACATTCCGCTCGGGAACCGTGGTTCCGTAGAGTTCCGCAGCAACGTGTCGTACACCGACGAGGTCTTCTTCTCGATCGAGAACAACCCCGTAGACAAGGCGCCTGAGTACTATCGCTGGGACGCACGGGTAACGTGGACGAGCGCAGACGAGTCGATCATCGTTTCCGGATTCGTGAACAACATCCTGGACGACATCGGCGTCCGTCAGATTGCCCGCTACGGAGAGAACCAGAACTATCTCCGTTCGGCGACGCCGACGGATCCGCGCCTGATGGGCCTCGAATTCACGTACCGCTTCGGCGCATATCAGTGAGTGAGGCTGCCTGACTCCGCTTCGGCGGGGTCAAGCATCAAAGGGGGCACCTTCGGGTGCCCTCTTTCGTTTCCGGGCCGCTAGAATCACCCCATGGACCTGATACTGCTCGCCGTTCCCTTCTTCCTGGCACTGCTCGCGATAGAGCTCATCTGGGGCCTGGTTCGGGGGCGCAACACCTACCGTTTCGCGGACACGCTGAACTCCCTTTCCTTGGGGCTGCTCTCGCGTCTGCGGGGCTTCTTCTTCCTCGGCGTCGGCGGCACGGCGTGGGCTGGCGCGGCTGCGTTGAGTCCGATCGAGCGCTGGCCCGTCGATGAAGCCTGGACGTGGATCGCTGCCTTCGTGATCTACGACCTTTGCTATTACTGTTCCCATCGCATGGGACATGAGGTGAATCTCTTCTGGGGATCCCACGTCGCCCATCATCAGTCTGAGGAGTACAACCTCTCCACGGCGCTGCGACAGACGTCCACGGGACTGCTCACGTTCATCTTCTATCTGCCCATGTTCTTTGCGGGCGTGCCCGCCGAGATGGTCGTGACGGTCGGCAGCCTCAACCTCATCTACCAGTTCTGGGTCCACACCCGACACCTGCCAAAGCTCGGGCCCATGGAGTGGATCTTCGTTACGCCTTCTAACCATCGCGTACACCACGCCCAGAACGAGCGCTATCTCGATCGGAACTACGGCGGCGTGTTCATCGTCTGGGACCGCCTGTTCGGTACCTGGCAGGAAGAGCTCGACAGCGATCCGCCCGTATACGGTATCCGCCACGCCCTCAGAAGCTGGAATCCTCTGTGGGCGAACCTGCACGTCTACCGCGACTGCTGCGTCGACGCTTGGCGCACGGCGCGCTGGCAGGACAAGGTCGGTGTCTGGCTGCGCGGACCAGCGTGGCGGCCCGCCGATCTTGCGGAGCGCGACCCGCGCCCCGCTTTCGACCCCGCGACCTTCGAGCGCTTCGAACCCGAGACGACCTCGCACATCCGCACCTACGCACTGACGCAGTTTCTGCTAGTCCTCGCAGCAGCCCTTCCGCTCCTTGTGTTTGCAGCACAATTCGACGCCGCAACCAAAACGCTGATCGCGGCGCTCTCGCTTGCAGGGCTCGTCACCATCGGCCTGTGGCTCGAGGGCCGATCGCACGCTGGCCTCTTCGACGGCCTGCGCTTGCTCACGACTGCGGCGAGCGCACTCGCCATGGCGTGGTTCGGCGCGGTTACCGCAACGGTTGCGCTGCCGTTTGCCGGCCTCGCCCTGGCAAGTCTCTTCGCCCTGCCCTGGCTCCCGCGAAGCAGCCTGCCCGTTTCACGCAAGCTCGGAGTGACGACTTGAGCATGCTCGTCGACGGGCCCGCCGGTGCGCAGGAAACGCTGCTCGACGGTGACGGCAGCGATCTCGCCGTGCTCTGCCACCCGCATCCGCAATACGGCGGCACCATGCACGATGCGGTGCTTGACTGCGCGGCTCGGGCGCTCGGAGCCGCCGGCATAGCGCGTCTGCGCTTCAACTTCCGCGGCGTCGGCCGCAGTGAAGGCCGCTTCGATGAGGGGGTGGGAGAGGTCGACGATGTCCTCGCCATACTCACGCACGGCCGCAAGACGCACCCCGAGGCGCGGGTGCTGCTCGTTGGCTATTCATTCGGTGCGGCGATGGCCCTGAACGCTGCGTCCCGGGCTCGCGGACTCAACGGCCTGCTCCTGATTGCCCCGCCTGCGGGCCATATGACCCTTGTCGATGTCGCGCCGAATTGCCCGGTGCATATCATTGCCGGACGCGAGGACCCTTTCGCGCCCCTCACGGCGCTCGAAACGCTCACGGCCGCCCTGCCGACAGCGGCCTCGCCGGTAGTCCTGAACGACGCTGATCACTTCTTCGTCGGCGCTCAGCCTGCGCTCGAGAAGGCAGTCGCTCAGGTGATTCCCGCGCTCCTGTCCTGAGGCACCCCCAACCAGTCCAGCGTGCGTGCGCTCTCCTCACGCGCATAGGTATGCGATAGATCGGCGTGCTCGACATACTCGACCGCCCCGCCCATCTGCTCCAATTGCAGCACTCCATCCTGCGCAACCACCGGTGGGAACATCCAGTCGAGCGCACCGTGGACCCAGCGGACCCGTCGATCGCGCGCGCGCGCCAATCGGCCGTCCGCCGCGAGCGCCGGAGACAGGACACATGAGAACGGCGCGAGATCCGTGAACGGCGAATCCTCCCGCAGGCCCGCCATGAGCGTATAACTGCCGCCATCGGACATCCCCGTGAGCAGCATGTGATCCTCATCCACGGGGACGAGCCCGCGGACTTGATCAACGAGCGCAAACAGACGCTCCGCGTCGCGATCAACGCCGTCGGGCATCAGCTCCGGAAAGCTCCAGGTGCGCTCGTTCGAAGTCGGCGCGATCACGATGCACCCCCGCGTTCGCGCCTCGCGCAGCCAGCTGAATACGAAATCACGGCCGTGGCCACTACCGCCATGCAAGGCCATCACCAGCGGCATGGGCACCATATCGGGCACCCACTCCGGCACGTAGATCGTGCAGCCACCGCGCGCATCGCGCTCGTTATCGATGTGAAAGAGACCGCGATTGGGGCGACCTTCACCTGCGCGCGCCTCAGCCCGGGCGAGAAGCGGACCGGCGACGCTATCCGGAAGATCGCGCTCCAGGAAATAGCGCGAGAATGGCGGCAGAACGGCCGCCAGCGGCCAGAGCGCTTCCTGGGCCTGCGTTGCACGGCGTAGCGCCCGGTATGCCGTGAGCACGTCATCCGGGCCCTCCGCACGCAACCCCGCACAGGCGCCGCCCGCCAAGGTCGCGGCTTCCGCGATCCGATCACGCACGCCCACAACAGGCTCTGGCCACTCCAGAGCGAGCAGGGCTTCTGTAGCGGTGCGCACCTCGTCCGCAAGGGGTCCCAGTTCTCTCGCAAGGGCCGGCAGATTCGGCGGGTGGAGATGACGCCCCGCGAACTCGAGCATCGCCAGCAGATGCAACAGCTTGGGCCCGAGCGCGCTGAGCGCTTCCAGGCACGGATCGTCTTCAGTCACGACGCGACTCCTTCCTGCGGCGGACCATGATGACACGCGCACACCCGCGCGCTTCAGCCCAAGCACTCCATAGCTCGCCAAGGCACTGAAAGCCTTCGCGCACTCCGGCGGACGGGTGCGAAACGTCGATGGCCTTGGCATGATCGAGGCCAGTGCACAGATCGGGCAGGAGGCCCGCTTGGCGCTACAGTTCACACCCTTTGCGCTGCCTAGCCTGGTCGCCGTCTGTATCGCTATTGCGCTGATGCCTCATCTCTGGCGACACCGTGCGGCGCCTGGCGGTTTGTCACTGGTGATCCTGATGATCGCAGTGACCTGGTGGTCTGCTGGTCAGATCCTCGGCACGCTGTTCAGCGACCTCGACGGCAAATTCCTCGCAGCAAAAATCCAGTATCCCGGCGTCGTCGTCGTACCGACTGCGTGGTTTCTCTTCTGCCTGCAATACACCGGCGAGCTCCGCACGGTACAGCGCTACTGGCCAGTGCTCACGGCGCCTGCGCTGATTGCCCTGGGCCTTGCCCTCACGAACGACGCGCACGGATGGATCTGGGCAAGTGCCCGCCTCGTGGAAGTCGGCGAATTCGTTGCCTGGGAAATCGAGTACGGCAGCCTTTTTCCGTTCCACCGCTGGTGGAGCTACCTGCTCGTGAGCATCGGCACGCTGTCGTTGCTGAAGAGCCTCCTCGCCTCTCCTTGGCACAGGCGTCGTGCAATGTTCGTCATCGCGGCACCGCTGTTCACGCTCACCGCGAACCTCGTGTATCTGCTGCCAGACTCGCCGTTCGCGTGGCTGGACCTCACCCCCACCGGCTTCATGTTTTCGGGCGCCATACTCAGCCTTGCGCTGCGCAGCGAACTGTTGGACCTGGTCCCCCTTTCTCGTGAGCGCGTTGTGCACGACATGAACGACGCGCTCTTCGTACTCGGCCCTGGCGACCGAGTTCTGGACATGAACCCGGCCGCCGAACGCCTCGTGGCGCGCGGCGCGCGGCCTGAGTCCGGCAAGCCGATCCAGGAACTGCTCCCGCTTGATCCCGCCCTTCTCGAGCAGACAGCACTTCGCGAGGGGCCCGTAGAGCAGGTGCTTAGGTTCGACGACATCGAGTCCGCATGGCAGGTGACAGCTTTCGATCTGCACGACCCACGCGGAGGCGTGACCGGCCGTGCGCTCATGTTCCAGGATACGACCGAACGCTGGCGCGCACTGCGCGAACTCCACGAGACAACGAACGCCCTCACGGCGGCCAACGGCGAGCTTCGGCGTCTCGTGACCCTGGACCCCGTGACGCGGACACTGCAGCGATCAGCATTCCTGCAGCAGGTGCAGGAAGAGATCAGAAGAGCGCGACGCATGAGGCGCGGAGTCTGCATGGTGCTGCTTCGGCTGCACGACCTTGCAGGACTTAACGCGCGCGCAGGCTCGAAGATTGTCGATCAGGTCCTCAGAGCCCTCGCGCAGATGGTCGAGACCGTACGCCGAGATGGCGACATCCTGGGCCGAACCGGTGCCGCAGACTTTGCATTGCTTATCGCTGAAGCGGAGCCCGCGCTGCTCCGCAGCGCCCTGGCAGACCTTGGCAATGCTCTTGAAAAAGCACGCTTTCGAGATGCGACGGGGCAGCCTCTGTCCATCGAGATTCTGAAAGGCACCGCGGACCTTGCCGAGGCTCGCGATGCCGCCTACAACGCGACTGGCAATGCCAATGCCAATGGCAATGCCAATGGCGATGCCAATGGCAATGCCACTGGCGATGCCAATTACAATGCCGAACAACTTCTGGCGGAAGCGCAGCGTGATCTGGACCAGACCGCCGCCCCGCTTTATCGATCGGCGCAAAGACGCCTTCAGGCAATCGCATCAGATGCCGACAGACAGGCATGAACGCTAGAACGACATCCGAAGGCGGAGAAGGCCTCGACCGCCTGTTCCGATTCCTGCCGGACGCTGGCCTGTGGCTCGACACGCACGGCAGGGTCCTGGCCGCGAACGCCAGTGCTGAGCAGCTCTTCAATGCACCGGAGGCGGTCATCGCTGGAAAGCACCTGGCCGAGCTCTGGGAGGACGACGACGGCTTTGCACTGGCAGCGATGGTCAAGCGCGGACAGCGAGGGGATCCTTCGACCGTATTCCATGCGCGCACGTCCAGTGGTCGCCTGTGCGTCCTGTCGCCGCGCATTCTTCATGGCCTGCGCGTGGACGCGACCCTGCTCGTGCTTGCTGACGCAACCGCAATGGACCGCGCAGCGGATCGAGTGCGTCACATGCGGGCCGCCATCGACGTCGCCCAGGAAGGGATGGCCGTCGTGGACATGCGCGACGGCGAACCGGCACTCCAGTGGGCGAATCCCTCATTCTTCGTACTCCTCGGATACACGGAGCCGCAGGAGGTCATCGGTCCGCATATCGTCGAGCAGCTTGACGCGGTCATGGCCTGCGTGAATCCGCAGCGCCTGCCAGAAGGCGGGCGTGATTCAGGCCGGTGCGAGCTCGTTCGCCTGGACGGCTACCGGGTTACGGTGAACTGGACCGTTGCACCGATCCGCGAATCGGAACTCGATCCGGAAGCCCGCCTGTGGGCACTCACGGTCGAGGACACCACCGAGCAGGATCGCATTGATCGCATGGTCGAGGAGCAGCAGGCCGTGAATCGGGACGCACGCGACATGGCATCCCTCGGGGATATGGTTGCGGGCATCGCGCACGACTTCAACAACGCCCTCACCGTTATTCGTAACCTTGCCTTGCTGAGCGCCGACGAGAGTGACATCGGCCGCGTCCGTCAGGACCTGGACTCGATCTCGCAGGCAACGGACGACGCGGCGGAGCTCGCTCGAAGCCTGACGGCCTTCGGACGTCGCGGGGCGCATCAAGACCGTGAAGAAATTTTCGACTTCGACGACACGATCAGGCAGATCGTTCAGGTTGTCGGCCGCGGCCTGCACATGAAGCTCGACATTCAGACCGATCTCGCCTGTGACGCACGCGTCCGCTCACGACCGGGCATGCTTCAGCAGGTGTGACCTGCCTGTCGTTTCTCGGACCAGCTGAAGCCTGAGAGGATGGCTCCCGCAAGGAGGAGCCATGAAGAAGAGCCGATTCACCGAAGACCAGATGGTGCGCATCCTGCGCGAAGCCGATCAGACGTCTGTTGCCGCTGCAGCCAAGGCACACGCTGTTAGCGAGCAGAGCATCTATACGTGGCGAAAGCGCTACGGCGAACTTGAGGTGAACGACGTTCGTCACCTCCGCGCGATCGAGAAGGAGAACACCCGGCTGAAGAAGCTGCTGGCCGAGCGAGATCTCGAAATCGAGATCATGAAGGAGGTGAACGCAAAAAAGTGGTGAGCGCGTCCGCGCGACGAGACGTGGCGCGCTACATCGCGGGCCGCGGGACTTCGCTTCGACGCGCCTGCTCTCTGGCACGGGTCGCGCGCTCGACGCTCAGCTACGAGTCTGTGCTCGACGCCAAGGATCGGGAGCCGCTGGCCGCCATGAAGGACTTGGCTCAGAAGCATCCGAGGTTCGGCTATCGGCGCATTCGGATCCTGCTGCAGCGTCAGGGGATCTTCATGAGTCCAGATCGCGCCTGGAGGCTCTGGAACAAGGCGGCGCTGCAGGTGCCGAAGAAACGGAAGCGCAGGCGCGTTGCTACGCGCAGGCCGCGTCCGTTGCCGACGACGAGTCGGAACCAGGTCTGGGCGTACGACTTCGTATTCGATCGTGCAGCGAACGGTCAGCAGCTGAAGTGCATGACGGTGATCGACGAGTACACGCGAGAGTGCCTGTCGATTCTCGTCGACGGCCGGATACGGTCGGGGAAGATCGTGACGGAGCTCAGTCGGTTGGTGAGTCTGCATGGTGCACCGAAGTACATTCGTTCAGACAACGGTCCGGAGTTCGTCTCGAAGGCCGTGGGGAAATGGCTGGCGAAGAACGAGATCGACACGGCGTTCATCGAGCCGGGCAAGCCGTGGCAGAACGGTGCGGACGAGAGCTTCAACGGCAAACTTCGGGACGAGTGCCTGAATCTGGAGTGGTTCAGATCTCGTGCGGAAGCCAAGGTCATCATCGAGACGTGGCGTCAGGACTACAATCGAGAGCGACCGCATTCGAGCCTCGGCTACCTGACGCCGTGGGAGTACATCGAACAGCTGCCGAAGGCAGCATCAGAGGGCGCCATCCTCAACTGATCGGTGGTCCGAAGAAATCAGGCAGGTCAGGTGCTCTACAATCTCATGATCAACGCGGGCGACGCCGCCGAGGGGCGCGGCAAGCTCACGATCAAGACTAGACTCCGTAACGACCCGCTCGGGGAGGTGGTCGAACTGGAGGTCGCCGACGATGGCGTGGGCATGGTTGACGCCGTACGCGAGCAGGCCTTCCTCCCGTACTTCACCACCAAGGGCAGCGCAGGCACAGGTCTCGGCCTCGCCAAGGTCCACTACCTCCTGCAACAGAACCGCGGCCACATAGACGTCGCAAGCGCACCCGGTGCGGGCACCTGCTTCACGATTCGGCTTCCTGTCGAACCACGTCCTCTGCTCGCTCCGCCCGAAGCGAACGGCACAGCGCTGCTGATAGACGACGATCCCGCGATCCGTACGCTCCTGGTGAAGATGCTGAGACGACGGGACATTTCCTGCGTCGCCGTAGCATCAGGCGCTGAGGCAGAGTCTCTCGAGGTGCAGGCGCCACCGGAATTCGTGATCGTCGACCTCGTGATCGGCGAGGAGGATGGCCGCGAGGTGGCACAAACGCTTCGCTCGCGCTGGCCGCAGGCGCACTACGCACTCACGACCGGCGCCCACTTGCCTGATTCGAGTGAACCGCCAGCGCCCTTCGACTACGTCCTTGCAAAACCGTTCGGTTCCGCCGACGTGAACGCTTTCCTCAGCTACTTCGAAGACCCCGCGGCGGTCGACTGAAGCCGAAGCCCTGCACGATCAGCCAGGAAGGCCTGCAGGCGTGCGCGCATGCAGTCCGTGTTGTGTGCACCGAACGCGCTACCTACGATCACGTGATTGGATCCGCCCGCCTTCGGATCGACTTTCACCACTTCGATATCCGCGCCCTCCATGCGCGAAAGCACGGCCTCGATCCGACGCGCGTCCACGACCTGATCTTCATCGCAGAAGCTCACGAAGACCGGGCATCCGATCCGCTCCAGAGGTGCGCGCAGCGCCGCCTCGACCTCCGCCATCATCGTCACGAGCGAAGTCGTCGGGTAACGAAGGGTCCAGTAGCGCGCATGGGCCTCGTTCTCCGCTTCCACGATCCGTTCGCGGCCAAGGATACAGGGCACCCAGATACGTGCGCCGGGCCAGCGAAGCAGCGCCGAACGCGGATCACGCGGCCCGTAGTTGGGCGCCAGCAGCACCATGGCGGCCAACGTTTCGGGCGCGCCAGCCGCAATGACCGTAGCAAGGGTCCCGCCTGTCGAACACCCGACCAGCACCACTCGATCACCGATCGCCTTCCCGATCTCGTAGGCAAGCTCCGCATCGCGCTGCCAGTCGCCCGGAAGGGCCTCGCCCATGGCGTCGGGCGTCGAACGTCCGTGCCCCGTGAGCCGGGCAAAGAAGATGTTTGCGCCGAGGCGCTCCGCCACGGCCTCCATGAACGGCGAGACCTCATGCCGCGTCGCGGAGTAGCCATGCAGATAGACGATCGAGACCGGCGTGCGCGTGCCGGGCGTATCCGCCCATTGGATGCCGGCCCGAGCGTGATCGATCACGTCACCCACGGCGTCTTCACGCACCGCGAGCCAGTCGTCGAGCGCCCCGAGGTCCCGGGGAAGCGTTACGTTCATGGCTCGCCTCTCGCACTCAATACCGCGCCCACCTCTCCCCGCAGTTGATCGAAGCGAAAGGGCTTCCGGATCAGACGAAAATCGTGTTCGAGGCGAAACTTCTGAAAATCTGACGTCTCGGCGTAGCCGGACATGAACAGCACGGTCATCGACGGATCGCGGGCAAGCGCGTCGGCCGCGATATCCGGACCGCGCTGACCACCCGGCAGAACCACATCCGAAAGCAGGAGATGGAATCGCTCGCGGCCAAGCATCTCGCGACCGGAAGGGCCGTCCGATGCCTCGGCGACGTTGAACCCGAGCCCCTCAAGCATGGCCACGGCAACCTCGCGTACGCTCGCCTCGTCCTCGATCACCAGCGCATCGAGCCCTTCACCCAGGCGCGGTTGCGCAACATGCGCCGCCGGCGCGCGGCGCGGCGGTGAAGGGGGTTTAGGCGCAGGCGCCTCGGGCGATGCATTCGAACACGGCAAAAACAGACGTACCCGCGTTCCCCCGCCCGGCGTGCTGTCGAGCTCGATTCGACCCCGACTCTGGGTAACGAAGCCGTGGACCATGGACAGACCCAGGCCAGTCCCCTTGCTCGAACCCTTGGTTGTAAAGAAAGGCTCGAACGCCTGCGCCGCGACCTCCGCCGCCATCCCGGGCCCATTGTCCTCGACCTCGATGCAGACGTGGGCGCTGAGCGCGTCGACCTCTGCTTCCGGGAAGCGCTCGCCCATCTTGACCGCCGGCACGGCAAAAGTGCGCAGATCCACGCGCCCGCCGCTCGCCATGGCATCGCGAGCGTTCACGGCAAGATTGATCAGTGCCGCCTGAAGTTGACTCGGATCGACCTCGATCGCATCGCGGCACTGCGCACGAATCCGCAGTTCAATGTCTTCGCCAAGGATCGGCGCGAGGAGCGCGCGCGTCTCCTCAAGAAGCGTATCGGGTGCGACCGCCTGGGGTCGCAGCGCCTGGCGGCGTGCAAAGGTAAGTAGGCGCTCGGTCAGGTCTGCGCCGCGCTGGGCCGCGATACGCGCCTGGCGAACCGGCCTCTCCGTGCGCTCGTCTGCATCCTCGGCAATCATTTCGAGGTTGCCGAGGATGACAGCAAGCAGATTGTTGAAGTCGTGAGCGATGCCGCCCGTGAGTTTGCCGAGCGAGGCCATGCGCTCGGCCAGCTGCACACGCTCCTGGCGCTGCTTGCGCGCGCTCAGGTCGACGAAAAGCACCTGCAGCGCCGGCGCGCCCTCCCATTCCAGATCGGACGCCGAAACCTGCACGGGAACAACGTGACCGTCGCGATGCTGGGCGCCAATCTCGAAAAAGTTGTCGGCGCGGGCCCCGGACAGGCGCGTCTCGATCTGCCGCAGGATCAACGGTTGATCCTCGACGCTCACGAGATCGATCACGTCCTCGATCGAGCATAGGGCTTCCGGTGATTCGATTCCCAGAATGCGCGCAGCCGCCGGATTGCCGTACACGACGCGGCGCCCGCGGAACACGATGAGCCCGTCGTCTGAACTCTCGACGAGCTCCCGATAGCGCAGTTCGCTCTGCGCAAGGCGACGCTCGAAACGAACCCGCTGCAGCTCCGCAGCGGCGCGCGGCGCACAGCGCTCGAGCGCACCGAGGACTGCCTCACCCGCTGTGATCGGCGCACGAAACAGGAGCACGACGATACCGAGAATGCGACCGTCCTCGAGCATCAGGGGGGCGCCTGCATAGCCAGCTGTGCCGCGCCGGACGAGGTCCGAGGCCTTGGGATAGCGCGCGGCCACACCGTCCGCGATCAGCAGCGCCCGACCGTCGAAAACGCTCTGACACGGCGTACCGTCAAGACCATAGTCAAAGGCATCGATGACGCACCCGTCCTCGTGAACCGGGCTCGCAATGACGCGCCCTCCCTCGGCGCCGGAATCGAGTTCGCCGACGAACGCCAAATGTGCGCCCGCGCTCGCGGCAAGCTCACAGAGCATCGATTCAAGGAAGGCTTCGCCGACGCGGCCCGCCGAGGCGAAATCGGCGGCAGGCTCCGCAGCGATCAGCGCAACGACGCGTCGATCAAGGGCGTCCGCCCCCCCCTCCAGGCAACGCAAACGGAGCGGCGCCATCGCGAGCGCAGCGGCAAGCTCAAGGCCCTCCGCCGCGCCGAGCAGCGCCTTCGCTGCGCCGTTGGCTGCGACGATGAGGTCGCCGTCCACCAGCAGCTGCGCAATGGGCGAATTCGCCCACGGGACATCGCCACCCGGCGTCGTGCCGCCTGTCGGGCCGTCAGCTTCCTGCACGCTCGATCTTCCCCGCCCCAGAACACACCCTCAGGTTACCACCGACCTATCCCGGGGCTCTGCGTCGATGTCGAGCGCGGCAAGGATGAAGGCGTATTCCTCAGCGATCTCCCGAAAGGCCTCGAAGCGCCCGGAGCGGCCGCCGTGGCCAGCGCTCATGTTCGTCTTCAGCAACAGGATCTGAGCGTCTGTGCGCAGCGCCCGCTGGCGCGCGACCCAGCGCGCCGATTCCCAGTACGTCACGCGCGGATCATTCAGCCCTGCCGTGACAAATAGCGGTGGATAGTCACGACGTTCGAGGTTCTCGATCGGTGAGTAGCTGCGAATCAACTCGAAGGCAGCTGCGTCCTCGATTGGATTCCCCCACTCCGGCCACTCGATCGGCGTCAGCGGCAGAGATTCGTCCAGCATCGTCTGGAGAACGTCGACGAACGGGACCTGCGCGACGATGGCGCCCCAGAGCTCCGGCGCCCTGTTCATGACAACGCCCATGAGTTCGCCGCCAGCACTTCCCCCGGAGATCGCTACCCGACCCGCAGCGCCATAGCCCCGTTCGATGAGCCCCTCAGCGACATCGACAAAGTCATTGAAGGTGTTGTTTCTCGCCTCGCCCTTGCCGGCGCGGTACCAGGCGCGCCCGAGATCGTCCCCCCCGCGAACATGCGCAATCGCGCAGGTGAATCCCCGGTCTACGAGCGACAGGCGCGCCGCGGAGAACGCCGGCGGGATCGCGTGACCATATGCCCCGTATCCGTAGAGGTGCAGAAGCGGCTCCTGCGGCTGCTGCTGGTCTTTCCTTCTCATGAGCGAGACGGGCACTTCTGTCCCATCCCGCGCCTCGATCAGAAGACGCTCGGTGACGTAGGCGGAGGCGTCGTAACCGCTCGGCACCTCGCGAACCTTGAGCACCGTCAGCGAGCGCGCCTCAACGTCATAGTCATAAACCGTGTCCGGCGTGACCATGGAGGCGTAGCCAAGCCGCAGCGTGCGCGTTTCGTAGTCTGCATTGTCGCCGAGCCCTGCGGCATAGGCCGCCTCCGGAAACGCGACCTGGTGGGCATCACCTGCGTGCATTCGAATCCGAATCTGGTCGAGCCCCTCGCAGCGCTCGGTGACCGCGGTAAAGGTCTCGAACACCTGGACCCCCGTTAGATAGCGTGCATCGCTCGGTGCGATCAGCTCCTCCCAGTGCCCTTCGCCCGGCGCCGCAAGCGTCGCCACGCACAGCCGAAAGTTCTCGTGGACATCGTTGCTGAGAATCCACAGGCGACCGTCGCCGTGATCAACTTCGTACTCGTGACCGCTGCGACGCGCCGCGACCAATCGCGGCTGCGTCGCACCGTCTTCGGCGCTGTCGAGGGGCAGGAAGCGGACTTCGGAGGTCACGTGATCACCTGCCGCGATGAAGAGCAGGCGGCGATCGGCGCTCTCTTCAATACCGACAAAGAAAGCCTCGTCGGCTTCCGTATAGATGATCAGATCTTCACCGGGAGGCGTTCCGAGGCGATGAAGACGCACTTCGAAGGGGCGCCACTGCTCATTGACAACCGTGTAGAAGAATCCGTTTCCGCTCGGCATCCACACGGGATCGCCCAGCGTCTCGGGAATTTCGTCCGGCAAGAGCGCGCCTGTTTCGAGATCAACGATGCGAAGGGTAAAGCGCTCGGAACCATCCGTGTCCGTGCTGTAGGCGAGATAGCGACCGCTGCGGTCCGTCTCGAGCGCGCCGAGGCGGAAGTACGCGTGCCCTTCAGCCAGTCGGTTCTCGTCGAGCACACAGATTTCCTCGCCGCCTGCTCGGGGCCGACGGCCCCAGCGGCGGTAGGCCGCACCAGCCTCGAAGTACCAGCGCCAGGTCCACGCGCCGTCATGCCAGGGGACGGAGGCTTCATCCTCCTGCTGCCGCCCTCTGATTTCTGCCGTCAGCGCATCAACCACGCCTCCCTGTGATCCCATGACCGCGTCAAAGTACGCATTCTCGGCATCCAGGTAGGCACGCACATCCGCGTCTTCAAGGGCCGGGTACGCCGCATCGCGCAGCCAGTGCCAAGGGTCATCGAGCGCTTCTCCGTGCCAGATCGTGACGTGCGATCGCGCCTCGGCGCTCGGCACGGGATGCGCACTTGCAAGGCGGCCGCTGGCTTTCATTTCAAGATCCTCCTACAGCGCAACACCGGCAGGGCGCGGATGATAGCCGAGCAATCAGAGCGCTATGCTGGCAGGAAGGGTAACCGTGAAGAGCGCCTCGCATGCTCACACTGCACGGCGTGGCAGGCCGCGCCGACACAAATGCGCTCTGTGCAGCGCTGTACGAAAAGGGTGCCGAATTCGAGCATGTCCCGCCACATCCCGATGAAAGGGCCGAGCGGCGAACGCGTACGCCTGCGGACGAGGCCCCGGCACTCGAGACCCCTGCCGGCTCGCTGACCGGGATATCTGTCATCCTCGACTACCTCGAGGCAATCGCGCCCGAGCCAGCGCTACTGCCGGCAGACCCGTTCGCGCGGGCCAAGGTCCAGGAACTCGCACGTGGTGCAGCGCAGATTCTCGACTCGCTGAACGTTCCTGGCCTTCAAGCGGCCCGCTACGGGGCGCCGCTCGCGGCAGACATGAAGGGTCCGGTCCATGCCCAACTGGATCGGGCCGTGGCGACGGTACTGCGCCTGGCCCGCTTCGAACCATGGTTCGCGGGGGACACCTTCAGTCAGGCCGACATCGTCTGGCATTTTTCCTTTGATGCGGGCGCGCAGATTGCGCACGGGCTCTACGGCCGCGATCTCTATGCGGAGATCGCGCCTGCCGCGGCGCATCGCGACGCCATGGCAGCGCGCGCCTCCGTGCAGCGCGCGCTTGCGCTCGGCGAGCGCTGAGCAATCAGTTCAGGACGCGGTAGCCACGACCGTTCAGGCAGTTCTTGATGATGCGTTGCTGTTCGGCCGTTGCGCTGATGCCGCCGCGAACACCACCAAAGACAGCTCCAGCGCCCGCGACGCGCTCGGCCGTGTCGCCGTCGTCGAGAATCGCGGCGAGCACGCCGTAAAGTACCGCGCTGCTGGCAGCCGACGTCAGCACCCGGCCTTCGACGTCCACGAGGCCCGCATACTCGGCGCACTCGCCCAGGTCCTGTGCGTAGCGCTCGGGATCGATGCCCTTGGTATCAATGATGATCCGATCCTCGGCCCGACCGGCACAGCCCGAAGCGAGCAAGGCCATCACGCAGCACAGCACAGCGCGCCATCGCGTGATGAAGGTAAGCGTCGTCGCCATGGGTTCTCCCTGCTTCTTGAGCGGCGTCTACACGCAACGCTAACGCATGTGACTGAAGCTGACCTGAATGGTGACTGGTGAGAGAAGAGGCGCACAGCTACCCTCGCTCGGTCACCCGGCGGGAGTTGACCGTGCACGACGACATCGAAGCTTTTGGCGCGCCCTTCGAATGCCCAAGGGCTCACGTGAATCCTGCGTGGATCGACTATAACGGCCATCTGAACATGGCGTACTACAGCGTCCTCTTCGATCAGGGCCTGGACGCCGCCTATGATGCGCTCGGCATCGGCGAGGGCTATCTCGCAGAGAGTGGCTGCTCCCACTTCACGCTGGAGGTACACATCTCCTACCTGCGCGAGGTCCACCTCGAGCATCCACTGCGCATCACCTGGCAACTGCTCGACTGGGACCACAAGCGCCTGCACTTTTTCGAATCGATGTACCACGCCGAGGAAGGCTGGCTCGCGGCGACCTCCGAGCAGCTGGCCATCCACGTCGACATGAACACGCGGCGCAGCGCCCCCTTTTCAAGCGCCCTGCAGGCACGCCTAGCAGCCGTGATGGCGCAGCACGGCGCCCTGCAGACGCCAGACCGTGCCGGTCGACGCATCGGCATCGAGCACAGGCCCCAGCCATGAGCCGCCAGCAGAAGATCGCAGCCGGCGCGGCCCTTGCGCTGGCGCTGTGGAGCCTAGCGGGGTTCTTCCTGGTTCCATGGCTTGTTGCCCGCGAACTTCCGAAATTGCTGACCACCGCCCTCGACGTGAACGTCGAGCTTGGTGAAGTGCGCAGCAACCCCTTTCTGCTGACGCTCCAGCTGGACGCCATCGAATTGCGTGGACCCGCGAGCATGTCCGGACAGGAACGCATCGCCGTCGACGCGCTTCTCATCGACGTCGACTTCCTGTCGCTGTTGCGCCTGACGCCCGAGATCGACATCACTGTTCGCGGGCCAGCGCTCAGCCTTTCGCGCGCGGCGGATGGACGGCTACCGATCCTCGCCTGGCCGCGTCCATCGAACCCCGAACTGCAAAGCACCGAGCGCGCCAGCGAGCCGCCTGAGCTGTTGCTGTCCGCCACCGTCGAAGCCGGCAGCATCGCCTTCCGCGACGCGGCGCTACCGGAGCCTGCAAGCGCAGAGGCTTCAGCGTGGTCGCTCTCGATCGCAGGCTTCGACCCTTCTGGAACAGCGCCCGCCGCACCGGTAGCCCTGACCGCCCGCTCGACCCTGGGGGTACTCGGATTCGAAGGCGCGATCTCGCCAGAACGCGCAACCGGCTCGCTCGCGCTTGAGGGGACGCCCCTTGCCGCCGTCGCGCCCTGGGTGGTGAACGAAAGTGCGCTGACGGATCTCGCGGGACGGCTCACCGTGCGTTCGGAGGTCAGAGTCGATAGGGAGGCGATAGCGCTGAATACCGGCAGCATCAACCTTGCTGAACTGAGTGCGCGGGCGACCACGAGCGCCTTCACGGGCGCCATCGAACTCGGCGGTGCGACCCTGACCGGAATTGCGCTCGATCTGCGCTTCAATGAGCCTGAACTGGCCAGCATGCGGGCCGGTCGCTTCGCTCTCGAGGCGCTCGATCTGACCACCGCACCTGCGCCAGGCGGGGGCATTTCCCGGGCGGAATTGTCACTGCAAACGCTTGAGCTCGATGCGCTCGCCGGTTCCGCGGGCGCGATCGCAGCTGGTGGCCTGGCAATAGTGGGTCCCCGGCTTGCGGTCACCCTGGCGGATACATCCGAGTCCCCATCGGCGCCGAGGGACGCTGACCCCGTATCGACGCCTGCCGGAGCAGCGTCCGCCGGCATGGAACTGGGCCTCGGTGCGCTCACCATCGATGATCTTTCGCTGACCCTTACAGACCCGCGCATCAGCGAGAATGCTCGCGTCGCCCTCGACAGCGGTCGCATCAACCTCGGTCCGCTCTCCATAACACCCGCTCAGGAGCTCGCAGCGCCGCTGACCTTCGAGGTGGCAGTCGGCCAGAACGGCACGATCCGGCTGCAGGCTTCCGGCGAGATTGCGGCGGGCGCCCTCGATCGTCCTGACGTGCGCGCGCGCGTGACGAGCGACGCGCTGCGCCTCTCGCCGCTCGCGCCATGGCTGCGCGCAGCATCAGGCGTCGATCTACTCCGTGGCGTCCTCACGGCCGAGCTCGACGCGCACTGGAGCGGCGAAGCCAGCGTGCAGGGTGAGGTGAGCCTCGGACAGCTGCGCCTGCGGGACGGCACTGGCGTTCCCCTGTTGTCTCACGAACGACTCGATCTTGAGGGTATGGAGATCGATACCGGCGCCCGCAGGGCACGGATCGACGCTTTGATCCTGGAGCAGCCGCGAGCACGCTTCGCACGCTATGCAGACGGCAGAACGAACCTCGATTCATTGAAGGTGAATGACAACGCGGCCGCCGGAGTCGAGGCGCCCGATGGCGCTGGGGGCGCAGCGGCCTGGTCCTGGGAAGTCGGGCGCCTCGCCCTCCACGACGGCTTTCTCAACATGGTCGACGAAACGCTCATTGCTCCATTCGCAACGTCCATCGAGACCCTCGAAGGCGAAGCCGGCGTGTTCGGCAGCGCGCAACCGATCATCGATGCTCGCCTGTCTGGCGTGATTCCACCCGTGGGTCGACTGCAGGCAAGCGCCCTTACCGATACGCGAGATCCCCTGAAGCGCGCCGACATCGATCTCGAATTCACACGACTTTCGCTGCTGCGTCTGTCGCCCTACAGCGGGACCTTTGCCGGCCGGCATATCGAAGACGGAGAGCTCGGCCTCGAACTGGAGTATCGAATCGAGAACGGCCGCCTCAAGGCAACGAATCGCGCCGCTATCGAATCGCTGCGTCTGGGTGATCGAGTTGATTCGCCGGCCGCGGTTCAGCTCCCCCTGGACCTAGCGATCGCCGTGCTGAAGGACGCCGATGGCCGCATCGAGCTGGACGTTCCCGTCAGCGGTGAGGTGGAGGACCCCGATTTCAATCTGACGCCTGCGATCCTCCGCGCGCTGCGCGTGGTCATCACGAGTGTGGCGACGGCGCCGTTCAAGATGCTTGGCGCGCTCGCCGGAAGCGACCGCGACCTCGAGGGCATCGATTTCGACTTCGGTTCAGCGACACTCGACGCAGATGCAAGGGAAACGATTACAGCGCTCGCGGACGTCCTCCAGCGCCGCCCCACCCTCGCGCTCACGATCACGCCGGTACACGCAGGCCGGCTGGATCGCGACGCACTTCGCGTCGCAGTGCTGGACACGGATCTCGCAGCCCTCGGGCCAGATCGCGACGCTGCCGTTTTCGCCCTCGCCCGTGAGCGCCTCGAATCGGAAGTGATTGATGGTCTGAGCGAACAATACGGGGACGCGGAGGGGCGCGAACGTGCCATTTCCGAAGAACTCGCGGGACTGCTGCTCGCGCGCATAGAGGTCAACGATGAAGACGTTGCCCGCCTCGCCGTGACGCGCGCCGAAGTCACGGCCGATACGCTCGTTGCGGCCGGGCTATTGCCGGACAGAGTGCACATCGCGACCCACCAGGAGAACGAAGCGCAGGCCTCTGAGCGCATGCGCATGAACTTCGAATTGCGTCCCGCAAAATCTATTCCGACGACGGGCGCCAATCTGGATGCAGCACCGCAAACAAGGTCCCCAGCATCCGGTACGTGAGTCCCCAGACCACCCGGCCCTCGACATCGTATCCCGGGAAGCGGCGACGCTCGCCGTCCATCTCGAACATGAGCTCGGTGTCGCGCTCGCCGTCCATCATGGGCTTGAGCGGCGCCCAGAGGGTCTCGGCAACCTCATAGTTGAGCACGAGCGGCGGCGGCTCCCGGACAAGCTCGAAGACAATGGGGGCCACCACCATGTCGAGACGACGGGCCCGAACATAGGCGTGGGTCTCATCGAGCGCACCGATGACGCGGCCGTGCTGCATCAGATCAAGCCCGACTTCCTCGCGCGTTTCCCGAATCGCCGCATCCTCGAAGCCCTCGCCCCCTTCCAGATGCCCGCCCGGAAAGGCCATTTGTCCGGACCACTGATCCCCTTCTCGCTCGGCACGACGCATGAGCAAGACCTCTGGGCCCTGCGTCCCGCCCGGGCGGACGACTGCCGCAACGGCTGCTCGGCGCCGTATGTTCTCCACCCCAACGCGTTCATGCGCGTGGTTTGCGAGCACCGCGCGGATGTGGCCGAGATCGAACTCCATAGCGCCGAGCCGTCGCGTCAGTGATGCGCGGCGGTGTGGCGGTCGATGGCGTCCACGATCTCGGGCCAGGTCCCGACCGGCAGGTCGTGCCCCATGCCCTCGATCATCAGCAGCTCGGCGCGCGGCATGGCGCGTGCCGTTGCGCGTCCCCCGTCGGGATGGACCAGGGGATCTGCGTCGCCGTGAATCACGAGCGTCGGCACCGAAACAGACGCCAGCCGCTCAGTGCGGTCACCGTGCGCAATGATCGCCGCCATCTGCCGCGCCGTACCATCCGGGTACACCGACCGATGAAAGGACTCGATCGAGCGTCGGCGCGCACGATCGAGATCGCGCTCGAAGCCCGGTGAGCCGATGACCGCGTTGACCTCGAGATTGCGAGCAACATATCCCTCGAGATCAGCGGGGGTAGGCGACGTCAGAGCGGCCATGGCTTCTGGCGTCGCCGGTGGCACGTCCTGACTGCCGGTCGTGGACATGATGGATACCATGCTCTTCAGGCGATGACCGTGGCGGATACCCATGGTCTGTACGACCATGCCGCCAAGGGAGGCGCCGCATACGTGCGCGGATTCGACGCCGAGGGCATCGAGAACTCCGGCAGCATCATCGGCCATGTCGTCGAGCGTGTACGGAACTTCCGGCGACTCTCCGGCCATGAGCTTGCCCACGAGTTCCGGCATCTCCGGCACAGCAGCATCGTCTAGTTTCGTTGACAGACCCACGTCGCGATTATCAAACCGGATCACGTAATGACCCCGATCAGCAAGCAGACTGCAGAAATCCTCGTCCCAGCGAATCATCTGGGCCCCAAGCCCCATTACGAGGAGCAGCGGCCGGCCAGCTGCGTCTCCGAAACTGTCGTATTCGAGCATGATGCCGTTGGATTTAAGCTGGGGCATGGAACGGTCCTCGCGAAGATCAGCGCCGAAAGTGGCGCCCGATTCTCTCAGATCGCCGCACCCCGCACAGGCACGCGTGACGGCATGTTGAGACCGTGACGGTTACCTATGCTTCGTACGCCAGGATATCGCTTGTCATGAACAGCTGGATTCGCACTCTGATGACCACCATCGCGGTCACACTGGCGCTCCTCGGAGAGCCGTTGCGCGTATCGGCGGCGACCAGTGAGGCGGCGCCGCCGAACCGAGTATTCGATGTCTACCTGGACGATCGGGCGATGGGGACGCATCGCTTCGAGTACAGCGGCACGCGCAGCGATCTCAAGGTGCGTTCCGCGGCAAGCTTCATCGTGAAAGTCGCCTTCGTCACCGTATACAGCTACGAGCACCTCGCCGAAGAGGACTGGCAGAACGGTTGCCTGGTGGGGGTGGAATCGACGACGGACACGAACGAAGACTTCGCAGTGTCCGCGCAGTACCGTGACGGAGCGCTCGCCGTACGCACGCTCGCAGGCGAATCACGCTACGAGCTGTCCTGCCCATCGACCTTCGCCTATTGGGATCCAGCGCTGCGCACCCGTACGGAGCTCGTGAGCGCTCAATCCGGCAAGCGCATCGCGATCAGCTGGAAACGCAACGGCGAGGTGAGCATGGCTACCGAAGAAGGCACCGTGCCGGCGCTGAGCTGGACCCTTTCCGGCGAGGACGTGGAAGCAACGATCTACTACGACAGCGAAGACCGCTGGCTCGGTCTGGATTCGCCCCTGGGGGGCGAGCGGACGCTCCACTACAGGCCGGCCCGTGCCGACCCCTTCTACCCGTTCGACTAGGGTGCGCGAAATTCGAGACCCTGGGCCGCCGCAATGGCGAGCCCCTCGCCTACGCTCGTAAATGGGTCGTGCTCTACCACGCGCCCTGGAAAGCGCGCGTCGAGCACCTTGCGCACGGCGGGTATGAGGCTCGAACCTCCGGTTCGCACAACCACATCGATACCGCCCGCGCTGAGCCCTGCACCGTCGAGTGCGCGCTGAACCGCGGCGTCGAGTCGCGCTAGGACATCGGCGATGAGCGCTTCGAAGGCCACTCGCGACACCGCGACATCGATGTCCAGATCCGGCAGATCGATCCGCGTCTGATCGGCCGTGGACAGGCGCGCCTTGGCATTGCGAATCTCGTCGAACACCAGATAGCCCAGGTTGCGCGTCATCATCTCGAACAGGCGTCGGAACTTGTGCCCCGACGGGCCGGCCATCTGCATGCAGTCCATCACCGGCGCCCGATAACGGTTCTGGTTCAGCGTATAGCCGACGGTCCAGTTGAGCAGCAGATCCTCGTACTGCTCGAACGGAAAGAGCGTTTCGATGACACGCTCGTCACCCTCGCGCCGCCAGATCTCGCCTTTGCCCAGCAGCGGGAACAGGAACTCGCGGAAAACCAGTTGGTCGATAAAGTCGCCGCCAAGGCCCTCGCCCGCGGTCGAAAGGATGCGCGCGTCATCGCCGTCGAAGCGCAGCACCGCAAGATCGAGCGTGCCGCCGCCAAAGTCTACGGTGAGCGCCGTGCCCCGGTGATCGGCGCCGGCCGTCCGTCGCCAGGACAGGGTCGCCGCCACCGGCTCGGGATAAAAGCGCAGGTCCTTGAAGCCCGCGTAGCCACAGGCCTCCTCGAGGCGCGAGAGCCCGGTCGCATCTCGATGCGTATCGCGCCCTTCGAAGTGCACGGGATGGCCGATCCGGAGCGACCCGATGTCGCGGGACATACCCATTTCGACGCGCTCATGCTCTATCGCCTGGCGCATGCGCAGCAGCACGGGCGTCATCAGCGCGACGAGACGATAGGGCTTGCCGAACACCATGAGACGGCGCGTGTGAGGATCACCAAGCAGTCGCTTGATGCCGCGGAATAGCCGCCCGGGGAGGCCGTGGTCTTCCACCGCCGGTCCATACACCTTCTGCGACGCTGTCTCCGGCGCCGAGCGGCTACCGGGCCCCGCGTCGCCGACGAGCATGCTGGCCTCACCGACCACCTCGGGAACGAGTTCGACGGTTCGCCCCCGATTGTCCTCGATGTACTGGGAGATCGCGCCCTGGCCAGTCTGCGTGTGGAAATCACGATCGAGGTAGGTCGCCGTCGGCATGACAGGCGTGTCCTCCTCCAGCGGTACGAGGCGCGTGGAACCCGAACCCGCATGAATGGCCGCAAGGGAGTTCGAGGTGCCGAAGTCGATACCGACGCCGTCCATGGATGCAATCCGAGTGCGCTGAACTAATCGCGAAGCTAGCGTCCGCGCGACGGGCCGGCAAGCGCACGGCCAGGGAGCGCCGCATCACGCGCCTTTGCGCGCTCAGATTCCATCACCGTCCCCACACCACTGCTGCGCTGACACGTCATCCGGCGCTGCAGTGCGCTGCGTTTCCGCCAACGCCCGCATGGCTTCGTGCTGGGTGAAGAAGATCTCTCCCGACAATCGCTCCGGCACGCCCGCTCGACTGAGCGCGTCCATCGCGGGGCCTTTCACCTCCGCCAGATGCAAGCGCACGCCCGCGCCGGCCAATTGCTCGCTCAAGCGCTCGAGCGCTTCCATGGCACTGCCGTCGACCCCATTGACCGCAGTGCACTGCAGCACGAGTTCGGTGACGTCGGAACGAGACGCGACCAGATTCGTCAGTCGCTCCTCCAGGAAGCGAACGTTGCCGAACCAGAGTGCCTCGTCGACCCGCACACAGAGCACATGTTCTGCCGTGAGCACCGCGTGGCGGTCGACGTTGCGGAAGTGCTCGGTGCCGGGCACGCGGCCAACCACCGCCATGTGCGGGCGGCTCGAACGGCCGAGATGAATACCGAGGGATACCAGAACCCCCAGCGCGATCCCCGCCTCGACGCCAATGAGCAGAACCCCGGCGCCGGTGAGCATGAGCGCCGCGAAGTCAGCCCGGCCGTGATGCCAGGCGCGTTGCATCGCTGGCAGATCCACGAGCGGCAGGACAGCACAGATGATCACCGCAGCAAGCACCGCTCGCGGCATGTCGTGAAACAGCGGCGTCAGGAACGCAGCGACAATCCCCATGCCGAGCGCGGTAAACACTCCTGCCAGCGGCGACGCCGCTCCGGCATCGCTGTTGACCACCGAACGGCTGAAGCCCCCGGTGACTGGAAACGCGCCGCTGAGGCCCGCAGCGAGGTTCGCGGCGCCCAAGCCGAGCAGTTCACGGTCAGGCTCCACCCGCTGGCGACGACGCATTCCCAGTGACTGCCCCACGGAAATCGATTCGACAAAACCGACAAGTGAAAGCAGAACGGCATAAGGGGCCAGGGCCACCATCGCACCCCATTCGAACGCTGGCGCAACGATGGTCGGCCAGCCGGACGGCACCGCACCCACTACGCTGACGCCCGCGGCGGAAAGATCCAGCGCAGCGACAGCGCCCGTGGCCGCCGCCACTGCGAGCACCGGACCGGCGCGAACGGCGAGCTGCGCAGCGTCTTCAGCGACCCCGAAACGGACAAGCAGCGCAGCAAGACGCGTGCGGGCGAAGACGAGGAAAGCGATGGTCCCGCCACCGATCCACGCAACCAAGGGCACAACTTCATCAGCGCCGGCAATAAGCGCCGGCAGAAGCGTGAACAACGTGTCCCCGGCCACATCGATGCCGAAGACATGCGGCAGTTGGCCGAGCGCAATGTACAGAGCCGATGCGGAGATGAAGCCGGAGATCACAGCGTGGGACAGGAAATTCGCGATCCACCCCGTTCGTAGAAGGCCGAGCAGGAACAGGAAGATCCCGGACAGGACGGCAAGCAGGGCGGCGGCTGTGGACCAGGCGATGTCGTGGCTGGCGGTCGCGTCGGCGAGCGCCGTCGCGGTCATAAGGGAGATTACGGCGACGGGGCCCACGGCGAGCATGCGCGAACTGCCGAAGCAGGCATAGGCAACGGCGGGGAACATCGACGCATACAGTCCGGCTTCCGGCGGCAAGCCCGCGAGCAGGGCATAGGCTAGGGACTGGGGGATCAACATGACCGTGACGATCGCGCTCGCGAGAAGATCGGACCGAAACTCGCCGCGGGAATAGGTCCGCAGCCAGTCCGGTGCTGCAAGCACGGACGCGGACCGTTTCACCATTGCGGCGCTTCGCGCACCGTCGAATCGCAGGCGCAGAGCGCGGGGCACTGCAGCCTTGCGTCGCCGGAGAACATTGGCCCAGGGGCACTGGGTGCCTGTTGCATCTTCGCCACGCAGCTACGCTGGCGACTGATCAGCAAGCAGGACACCGCTTTCAGCGAGGGCTTTGATCTCGGCCTCATCGAGCTCGAGCCACTCCCGCAAGATCACCGCGTTGTGTTCGCCGCGATGGGGCGCCGGGCCTCGCGCACCACTGTCCGCCTCCTTGAACCGATAGGGAGACTGGACGACCGGACGCGTGCCGCCCGCGCGATCATCTACCTCGACGATCGAGTCCCGTGCGCGAATCGTCTCCGAAACCGAGGTCAGCTGCCGCGAGGCGCGCACATGGCCCCAGGCCATGTTCATCTTCTCGAAAACGCCGACCACCGCCTGTTCATCGTCAAGGCTTGCAAAGAAGGAACCCGCAGCCGCTCGACGATGTGCGATCTTGTCTTCCAGCGACGCCCCTGCCGGCGTCGGATCCTCGACCCCGAACGCCTGCGTGATCGTCTTCCAGATGTGGCGAAAATCACCCGATACCATGATCGGGCCAGCACCCGTCGCCCACACCTCACTTTGCATGGGGCGCAGATCCTCGGCCTCCTCGAGCGCATAGTGCAGATGGTCATCGGTCGCGATCATCGCATCGATCATGGCGATGTCGACGTGGTCGCCTCTGCCCGTTTGCTCACGCCGAAACAGCGCCGCGAGGAGTCCGACCAGACCATGCAGGGCCGCGTTCGTGTCTGCGACCGACAGCGGCAGCTCTCCCGGAGTGCCGCCCGAGAATTCGGCAGCACGCGCCACAACACCAGACTCCGCGTGAATGATGGGGGCATAGGCAGGCCGGTGGGACTCCGGTCCGCCCTGACCGAAGCCCGAAATGGAGACCATCACCAGGCGTGGATTCGCAGCGTGCAGGGTCTCCCAGCCAATACCGAGCCGATCCATGACGCCTGGGCGAAAATTCTCGACAACGACGTCGGCCTTGCGCGCCAGATCGATCAGGAGCGCGGCGGCGCCGTCACTGGACAGGTCGATACACACGTCGCGTTTTCCGACGTTCTGCTGATTGAAATACCCGGCGATTCCGCCGATGCGGCGCCCCCACAAACGCGTCACGTCTCCGTCCGGTGGCTCGATCTTGACCACGTCGGCCCCGAGGTCGGCAAGCATGCGGCCGGCAAATGGGCCTGCAAGCACGCGGGACAGATCGAGGACCCGAAGACCACTGAGAGGGTGATTCATGATGCGACTCCCGTGCGTTGGCGCTCCGGGATTCTAACCGGGTCACCGCAATACAGCGTCAGCATGCGATTGCCGCACGGCAGTCGGGGCGCGCGCGGGGCCACAATGTCGCCAGCGTAGCGGAGGAAGGAGAACCCAGTTCTGAAGCCCTCCGCGCCCGCAGTGAGGCGGCTCTAGAAACCCTGGCGCAGCGTGACGGAAAGCTGGATGTCATCCACGTCGCGGCCACCCGTCCGAAGGGGCGCGGCGAGGTCCATATGGATCATGCTGCTCGTGGGCAGGCGCGTCGGCATGAGCCGCACGCCGACGCCGATATTGGCGAGCCAGCCATCCTCTTCATCATCGTCTTCGTCACCGGGAAACCAGGCGCGACCCGCGTCGAGGAACAGCGCCGCACCCCAGCGAAACAGGCGCAGCGGTTCGCCGGCGGCATACCAGCGCTCTTCGAGGCGCATGCGCAGGCGCCGATCCCCCTGCTGAAAACGCTGGGGATAGGCGCGCAGGCCACGGCTGCCGCCAAGCTGGAGCTGGCGATCGTCGGTCAATCCGCGGGTGTAGGTCGCATCAACGGACGCGAACAATCGAAACGCATCTGTCTGTAGACGGTGGATCTCACCACCGATGCTGACGACGAGGTTCTCTGCCTCGCCATCTCCCGTCGTGACAGCGCCATCGACGCGCGAGAAACCGGTCACGATCGTCGCCGCGCCCGGACGCCAGCCGTCGCGCCACAAGGCGTTGAACAGCACCCGTCCGTCGTCAGCGCCGAATGCATCTGGCGACACGCCGATGGACCCAACAAGACGACGGCCCAGGTGCACATCCTGGGCGCGGCCGATCAGTGACAGGTTGGAGATCGGTACGAAGTCATCCTCTATGGCCTCGAAGCCGATGAATGGATAGAGGGCGCGCCGATCACGCGGCAGGCGCGCCGGCTGCAAGGCACCCGGCTCCGACTCGAACTCATAGTCCCAGTACGAAACGCCCAGATTCCAGCGCCGTACGTGGCCATTCGAGCGTCCGCTGGACCAGGCCTGCCTCGCGGTCACCTGACGGGTGTCCTGGCGAAACTGCGCTACGCGGAATCCACCGTCGAAGAGCGGCTGCACGCGCGCATCATCGAGCAGCAGGATGCCCCGACTGGACAGCTCGTCAAGATTTCGGAACGGCTTGCGCAGATTGACCCGGACGCGGTGGCCGTCGTCATTGTCGGCCGCCGAAGCGTTCAGGCGCCATGCACTGCCGGCAACGGCAGGGTCGAAAAAGAAGAGTCCTGCCCCGCTCCGATCAACGCCGTTTTCGTAGACAAAACCCAGCGTTTCGCCGCGCCCGAGCAGGTTCTCGTCCTCGACTCCGATCGAATAACTCGATTCACCACCGGATCGATCAAACGCCGCCGTCGGCAGGATCGTCCAGACATCACGGGTCAGCACGACGATATCGAAGAGGTCACCGCAGCGTCGGACCGGCACGACCCGCGCATCGTAGTGCCAGTCAACGCCGCGCAGGATGCGCTCTGCCTCCACCAGCTCGAGCGGCACGAAGCGCTCCCCCGCCAGCAGGAAAGGTACCTGCTCGACAACCGCCGACTCCCGCGTCAGCACGTGCAATCGATTGGCGAGCCGAAACACATCGTTGTTTTCGCCGGACTGGCTCGCATCAAAGATCGGCTCGCGGCGATAGCGCACGCTCGCGATTCGGCCCCCGGCCTCGAGGTCGCCTCCCACGCCGGCGGGGATGTCCTCAAGGCGACCTCTCTCCGCGATTCCTGCCCACGGCAAAACCTCACAGGCGGCAGACGATGGAGCAGCCGCGACCGGCTCGGGGACGCCAGAGAGGACAACGAACGGGAGCAGGCAGGCGAGTTTGCGCCAGCGACCGAGTCGGCCGAGGAAGGGCATGGGTCGAATCCGTTTGCGGGCACGCGTGGTCAAGGGAGCCGCGACGCTAGTCGATCTTGCGCCACTGTGCCATGGCAGGGATCACAGCGACGCTGTTTCGTCGCTCCCGCCGCGATCGATCGCGCGCAGCGCAGGCAGGCAGGCAGCCGCAAGAAGTGTCACCACAACCAGCACCACAGAGCTGGCGAGGAGTGCCCCGGAAATTCCCGTCGTTTCGGCGAGGAAGGAGATCGGGATGACGCCAATGGGCATGAGGCCCCACATCATCATGACCACGCTCATCACCCTGCCACGCATTGCGTCAACGACGCTGAGCTGGATGAGGCTGTTGTTGAGGGACATGAAGGCGGAGCTAAAGAAACCGCCCAGCGCCGCAAGCGGCAGAGCACTCGCCACGTTCGACGCCAGTACGAGCAGCCCGTTCGCGAGCGCCCAGGCAAAGGCGGCCCCGATCATCAACCAACCTTTGTGCCGCGCCTCACCCATGCGCGCGAGCACGAGCGATCCCGTGATCGCGCCGACCCCCATGGCGCCCATCAGCAAACCGAGATCGTCCGGACCGCCGCCGAGCGCATCTTCGCTGAATGCGGGCATGAGGAACTGCACCGGCATGCCGAAGAGCGTCGCCAGGAAGGCGATCAGGAAGAGCCCGCGGAGCACCCGATCATCGACGATGTGCCGCACGCCCGCGAACAGGTCCACGAGAACCGGGCCGCGCATGCGCGGATCCGCATAGCCTGGCGTGCGCAGGAGAGAGGTGCCGAAGGCAGCCGCGCCATAGAGCACGGCAATGACAAAGAAGACAATGCCGACGCCAAAGGTGGAACTCGTGTCGCCCCCGGCGACCCAGGCGATCGTCACGCCGGCCACCGTCGGACCGAGCACCCGCGACAGGTTCATGCTTGCCGATGACAGCGCGATCGCGTTGAAGATGAAACGCTCGCCGACAATCGCGGGAATGATCGACTGGCGAGCCGGCATCGACAACGACAGCACGGTGCCGTTGAGCAGGCCGAAGGCAATGAAATGCCAGAACTGAATGGCGCCACCGTAGACGATCAGGGCGAGCACCAGCGTGCTGGCGCAGTTCACGGATTGAGCGAGCACCATGATGCGGCGCTTCGGAACGCGGTCTGCAAGCACGCCGCCGACGAGTGAGAAGAAGATGGAGGGCGCGAGGAAGGACAGCGTGACCCATGCAAGTTTTACCGCAGAACCGGTCATCGCGTAGACGAGCCAGCCGCGCGCCACCTGGGACATCTGCATGGCAAAGGTGGCCGCGAAGTTCGCCGCCCAGAGCAATCGGTAATCCCTGTGCACGAGCGAGGCGAACATGCCCCTCGGCGGCGCAGTCGCGCCGAGCGTGTCGTCCTTGCTGTCGCGCGTCGGGGCTGCCGTCATCTGCCGAGCTTACGCCAACGGCCCCATGGTTGACTCGCCACGATGCCCGCGTAGGCTCGCAGGACGCTCGCAAAGAGGTCCGGCACCGATGCGCACGCTCGTCATCGCAACGCTCCTGACGCTGCTCACAGCCTGTGCCGGCAGCCCCGCAGCACCACCGCCCCAGACCGTTGGCAGCGCCGGTAATCCGGTGCTCCTCGTGGCCTACACCCCCAATGAAACCGTACGCATCCGCTTCGAGGATCAGCTCGAAACGGATCTTCAAGCGGCGGGCATCAGCAACATCCCGAGCCACAACCTGGTCGCGCGGTTCGACGACGTGGACGAGCCGTCACTGATGCGCACTGCGATCGATCGCAACGTGTCAATGATCCTGATGGTGCGGCGGGTGATCGCCGATCTGCCCGGCAGCGGCCAGCAGATGCCAGAGGGTGCCGAGCGGCACAGGACCTTGCGGGGCTACTTCATGGCCGTCGATCGCGCCCGCATACCCGACGTGCCGCCACCGGGTCGGCAGGTCATCGAGGTCGCCGGCTATCTGCGCGAAGGCGCCACGACCGAACTGGTGTGGTCTGGCTATTCCTGGGTCGACTTCGACGGCGATCTCGGCGCAGCCATCCGCAACACTTCCGTGACGATCGCCCGCAATCTGGCACCCGCTTGCGATGAGATCGTCTGCCGCCCCTGACCCATGCTCGGAGCACATCCCTTGGACACGATCTTCGGCAAGATCATCGCTGGCGAACTGCCCGCGGACGTCGTTTATGAAGACGACGACGTACTCGCATTCCGTGACGTCAATCCGCAGGCGCCCGTGCACATTCTCATCATCCCGAAGCAGAAGGCGATTGCGACCTTGAATGATGCAAGCGCCGAGGATCAGGCTTTGCTCGGCCACATGATGCTGACGGCAGCAAAACTGGCGAAGCAGGAGGGCATCGACGAAGCCGGCTATCGCCTGATCATGAACTGCAACGCCGAAGGCGGGCAGACCGTCTACCATCTTCACCTCCACCTCGTCGGTGGCCGGCAGATGCTCGGATTCTGAATCGCGTTCATCTAGGGCGCGCAGTCGGCTCAGCCAAGCGGGCAGCGGTCCGGGTTACACTACGCGCAACGACACTGCGGTGCCGCGGGCGTGTTCGCATGCGCCGCGGATAATCGGGAAGTCGGTGCGGCCCACGGGCCAAAGCCGACGCTGCCCCCGCAACGGTAAGCAAGTCGAGTGATCGGCACACCACTGTCTCAGGACGGGAAGGTGATCACCCGCGCGCAGCACGGCTGCGTTCCTTGCAAGCCCGGAGACCGGCCCGGTGTCCCACTCACGGCGCATGAACCGCGCCACAGGGCGCGTGCGGTGGGCGCGCGCCGGGAGACCCCGACTCATGAAGCTGTTGCTATCTCGCGGTGGCGTCCGTGCCGCCCTGCGCGCCCGCGCGCGCACCTGGAACCTCATCGCGTGCGCCCTCGCCGCCCTCGCCACCGCCTCGGCCGGGGCAGAGGAGGCCGAAGCGCCCGCTCGGGCAGCGGCCGTAGAAGAGGAAATCATCGTTCTCGGTTCACGCACCCCGCTCGCGCCCTCCGCGCTCGCCGGCAGCGCCACGACCTTTGACTCCGCCGAACTTGCAGCGGCACAGCAACCGTTCGTCGCCGATCTGCTCCGCACCGTGCCAACGATGAACATCGGCCGCAGTGGCGGCTTCGGCAGCCTCACCCAGGTGCGCATGCGCGGCAGCGAAGCGAACCACACACTCGTGCTGCTCGACGGCTTCGAACTGAACGATCCGGCGAACGGTTCCGAGTACGATTTCGGCCACCTACGTGGGACCACCATCGAGCGGATAGAGATACTGCCTGGGCCTGTAGGCGCACTGTGGGGCAGCGATGCGGTAGCCGGCGCCATCGCCCTATCGACGCCACGAGCCCGACGCGATGGCTCAGAGGGCAGCCTGCGCCTGGCAGGGGGAGAGCACGGCACCTTCGAGGGCACGGTCCGCGCGGCGCACCGCGGCGCACGGGGTGACGGGATGCTCGTATTGGACCGCTTCAGCACCAACGGTACGAACGTCGCCCGCGTCGGTCCCGAACGGGATGGCTATACCAGCAATACGGTGACGTTTGGCGGCGAGTACCTTGTCAGCGACCAGCTCTCCCTGCACGCGACGCTTCGCCACGTCGACGCGGAAGTCGAGTTCGACCCCTCGCCCTTCCCCGCCTTCATCCCCGCGGACGGCGATCGGGAAACGGAGTTGAAGCGCACCCTGCTCGGCCTGCGTGGCGAGTACGAAACCGCAGGGGGATGGATACATGCCCTGGGGCTCGAGCGCCTCGCCTCCGAGTACGACGACATCGCTGACGGTGCGCGCACGAGCGGCAGGGAGGGTGAACGCCAGCGCGCGTTCGTGCGCTCCACCATTGACTATGCAGCCGCGCTGCCAGGCACCCAGCGCCTCACCCTGCTCGGCGAAATCGAGCGCGAAGACTTCAAGCAGGACGGTACCGCAACCGACTTCGGTGATCCGAATCAGGACCAGGACCTCGAACACCGCTCCGTGCTGGTTGAGTGGCGCTGGCAGACCGATAGCGGCGCCCATCTGGCTGCGGCCGTGCGCAGGGACTGGAACGATGCCTTCGACGACACGACTCAATATCGCCTTGCAGGGCGCATGCCCCTGCCCGCGGCCCTGGGAGACGCATGGGCAAGCTGGGCAAGCGCAGCGAAGAATCCTGGCTTCGTCGAACGGTTCGGCTTCACGCCGGACACCTTCCTCGGCAACGCCGATCTGCGACCAGAGCAATCTCGAGCCTTCGAGCTCGGCTGGACACGAAGCTTCGCAGAGGGCGTGTTTGATGCCGAGATCGTTTGGCATCGCACGCGCCTGGAGGACGAAATCAACGGCTTTGCCTTCGACCCGGGCACGGGCCTCTTCACGGCCGCCAACAACGATCGCAACAGCCACCGGGACGGGATCGAGACCCGACTGACAATCCGGCCGGACGCGGGCACGACAGTGACCGTGAGCCACGCCTGGCTGGACGCCGACGAGCCCAACGCGACGGGCCGGGAGCGCGAGATTCGGCGCGCTCGACACGCCGCAGGCATCAATCTTCTGCACGAGGTTGCCGAGTGGCCACTCACGCTGCGCGCCGATCTTGCGTACGTCGGCGACCGTGACGATCGCGACTTCGCCACCTTCCCGGCCGCGGTGGTCAAGCTGGACGATTTCGTGACGCTCGGCGTCGCGCTGACCTGGCGCATCCGCCCGGGCTTCGATCTCTTTGCGCGGGGCGACGGCGTGCTGACCCAGGACTATGAAGACGTGTTCGGCTACGCCTCCCCGGGGCAGACCCTCCGCGTCGGCTTCGAGTACCGTATGCGCTGATCATCCGGGAGGAGAGCCCAGTGACCGACGCCATCGAAGCGTTCTCGATAGACATCGCCGAAGCCGAACTCGACGACCTGCGCCAGCGCCTCGCGCGCGTGCGCTGGCCAGATGAGGAAACGCCGAGTACAGAGGGCGAGATTTCATGGGAGCAGGGCACGCCGCTGCGCTACGCGCGCGCCCTGACCGAGTACTGGCGCGAACACTACGACTGGCGGCGCGCGGAGAGCCTGCTGAACGGCTTCCCGCAGTTCACGACTGCGCTGGACGGCCCCGGGGGACCGCTCGACATTCACTTCATCCACGTGCGTTCGCCCCATGAGGGCGCCATGCCACTGCTGCTGACGCACGGGTGGCCGGGATCGGTGATGGAGTTTCACAAGGTCATCGGACCGCTCACCGATCCGGCCGCCCATGGCGGCCGGGCCGAGGACGCCTTCCACGTGGTGTGTCCGTCCCTGCCGGGCTTCGCCTTTTCGGCGAAGCCCACGGTCACGGGGTGGGGCATTCCTGCGATCGCGACCGCCTGGCATCAGCTCATGATCCGCCTCGGCTACAGCCAGTACGTCGCTCAGGGCGGCGACTGGGGTTCGATCGTGACGACGCAGATGGGCGTCGATGCCCCTGAAGGGCTGCTCGGCATCCACACGAATATGGTCCTTGCGGCGCCGGATCCCGAGACCATGAATGACCTCACGCCGGCCGAGCAGTCCGCGCTCGCGGCTTTCCAGTACTACCAGGACTCCGACTCGGGCTACTCGAAGCAGCAGTCCACGCGCCCGCAATCCCTGGCTTATGGCCTTGCCGATTCACCCGTGGGGCAGATGTGCTGGATTCTCGAGAAGTTCCACCGCTGGACAGACTGCGACGGCGATCCGGAGAACGTTCTCAGCAAGGACGAGATGCTCGACAACGTGATGCTGTACTGGCTGACGAACTCCGGCGGGTCGTCGGCGCGGATCTACTGGGAAAGCTTCGGCTCCATGAGCCAGGATGCGGTGAAGATTCCCGCCGGCGCGACGATCTTTCCGAAGGAGATCTTCAAGACGTCGAAGCGCTGGGCAGAAAAGCGCTTTCAGAACCTCGTCCACTTCACCGAGCAACCGCACGGCGGCCACTTCGCGGCCTTCGAGCAGCCCGAGGTGTTCGTGAGCGAAGTCAGGGAGTGCTTCCTAGCTCTGCGCTGACCCGCCGGCGGCCGGCGCCGCGCTACGGTCCCCAAGCTGCAGTGCCAGTTGATCAACGCAGGCGCGCTCGGCGTCAGAGGCGAGCGCGAGCAAACCAGCGATCACCCCGACAGGGCGAGCTCGCTCGCCCACCTGTGACCACGCGCGTCGCGCTGAACGGTGCACTCCCCGAGGCCGAAGTCGCCCCTTGAAGGTGAACCAAAGCCTTATCGTGCGACTCCGAAAGCAGGCGTACGACCACGCGATCCTCGGACGCGCCAGCGTGCGCAGTGCAGCGGCCGCCCCGCCGCTGCGCAACGCTATCGATCGCTTTTGACTATCAATTTTAGAAATACAATCGATTTCTCATTAAGGCAGATCAAGAGCACACTCTTCGCATCGCTATCGGAAACCATCGACTCGAAGGGAGCAGGAAGCTATGAACATCAACATGGGTCTTACGGAAGCACAGCGCGAAGAGATGGCCGCGGCCGTCGCGGCCCTGCTCGCAGACACCTACGCTCTGTACTTCAAGACGCACGCCTATCACTGGAACGTGACCGGCCCGCGTTTCTTCGATCTCCACGCCATGTTCATGGAGCAGTACACGGAGCTCTGGACCGCGGTCGACGACATCGCGGAACGGGTACGCGCACTCGGCGTGCTGGCCCCCATCTCCTATGACGAGATGAAGAGCTCCGCGACGATCGAAGCCGATGCGGCAACACCCGATGCCGCCGCGATGGTGCGCAATCTGGTCGCTGACCACGAGACTGTGGTGCGCACTGCGCGCAAGGCACTCGCCCTGGCGGGCGAGCACGGTGACGAGGCGACATCCGACCTGGTGGCGCCGCGCATCACGGCACACGAGAAGTTTGCCTGGATGCTCCGGGCGACCGCGGGCTGAGGCAATCGCGAGAACGGCGTCGCAGAGCTCGATGTGTTCGTTTAAAAGAAATCGATGCGGCGCTCGATCCGAAAGGGCTCGCGCCGCCGTGCTCCCAGGCGACGGCCTCAGGCGCATGTACCTCTAAGGGACCGGCTTTCACCACATTCATAAGTAGGTGTTCCGGGATCGCGATGCGGCCCTCGCGCAGCTGGGCGTGTCGATGGGACAGGTGCCCGAGGCCACGGCGGCGCTGGAGCCGGTTCCGCACTGAGCTAGACTGCGCGCCCGCACGATCACGCCCGAACCGGGAATCACCCATGAGTCTGCTCACGCTCCGCGGCGCCCGCCTCGATTTTGGCGGCCCTGCCCTGCTCGACGATGTCGACTTCGCCCTCGATCGCGGCGAGCGCGTGTGCCTGCTCGGACGCAACGGCGTCGGCAAGTCCTCGCTCCTCGCCCTGCTGCTCGGGCGACTGCCGCTGGACGGCGGCGAGCTCGTTCACGACCCCGCGTTGCGCATTGCCGACCTGCCGCAGGACATCCCCGTCGGCGCCGGCGCCCGCATCCGCGAGGTGGTCGCGGAAGGCTTGGGCGACCTCGCCGCAGCCGTCACCGAATACGAAGCCCTGGCAGCCGAGGGCAGCGAGGCCGACAGTGCACGCCTTGCAGTTCTCGGCGAACAGATCGACGCCGGCCGCGGCTGGGATCTGTCCGCGCGAACGGATCGCGTGCTGTCCCAACTGAATCTCGACGGCGAGGCCGTGTTCGAGTCCCTGTCGGGCGGCAGCCGGCGACGCGTGCTGCTCGCCCGCGCCCTGGTCGCTGAGCCGGACGTCCTCATCCTCGACGAGCCGACCAACCATCTGGACGTCGAGACCATCGAATGGCTCGAAGGCGTACTCGACGCCTTCGACGGTGCCCTCCTGTTCACTTCACACGACCGTCGCTTCGTCCAGCAACTCTCAACCCGCATCGTCGAACTCGATCGCGGCGTCCTCACCAGCTACCCGGGAGACTGGCGGCGCTATCAGGACCAGCGCGAGGCCCGACACGCGGCGGAAGCGGCGGCAGACGCAGAGTTCGACCGCCGTCTGGCCGAAGAGGAAGTGTGGATTCGCCAGGGCATCAAGGCGCGCCGGACCCGCAACGAGGGCCGCGTGCGGCGCCTCGAGGCCATGCGCGAGACCCGTCGTGCACGACGCCAGGAAGTCGGCGCCGCCCGCATGAGCGTCCGCGAGGCCGATCGATCCGGGAAGAAGGTGATCGAGGCGGAAGGCCTCTCGTTCAGTTGGCCAGGCGCCGAGCGTCCGATCGTGCTCGATTTTTCTACGCTCATCGAACGCGGCGACCGCGTCGGCATCCTCGGCCGCAACGGAACGGGCAAGACCACGCTCCTAAATCTGCTGCTGAAATCGCTCGAACCCACATCCGGCGTGGTCACCCACGGCACGAAGATGGCACTCGCCGTGTTCGATCAGCATCGCGCGGACATCGACACAGCTTCCGAACGCGGCACGACCCTGCAGGACTTTGTCGCCGACGGGGACGATCACGTCGAGACCGCAGACGGCCGCCGCCACGTGATCGGCTGGCTGCAGGACTTCCTGTTCACGCCGGCCCGCAGCCGCGGACCGGTGTCCGTCCTGTCCGGCGGAGAGCGTGCGCGGCTCCAGCTCGCTCGCCTGTTCGCTCGACCGAGCAATGTCCTGGTGATGGACGAACCCACCAACGATCTCGACGTCGAGACCCTGGAATTGCTTGAGGAACGCATTCTCGACTACGCAGGCACGGTTCTGATGGTGAGCCACGACCGCGAGTTCCTCGACCGCGTGGTGACCTCGACGCTGGCGCTGGAAGCGAACGGCCGGGTCGGCGAGTACGTCGGGGGCTGGTCCGACTGGAGGCGCCAGCGCCCGGTCGCAAAGCAGCCGGCACCGGCCGACACCTCAGCAAAGGCAACGCGCAAGGCAGCGAGAACGACGCCGTCGAAAACGGCTCGAAAGAAGCTCAGCTACAAGGATCAGCGTGAACTCGATGCGCTGCCCGCTCAGATCGAGGCGCTGGAGACACGCATCGGCGCGCTCCAGCTGAAGCTGGCTGATCCCGAACTCTATCGCGGCGACGCGGACGCCGTGGCAGAACTGAAGACGCAGCTCAATGACGCGGAAGCCGCACTGGACGCGGCCTTCGAGCGCTGGAGTGACCTGGAGGGTTGACGTGACGATCGCAGCGCGCGTGCTGGGGTGCCCAAGACACGGGCGCTGGAATCAGGCAGAGCGCTCGAGGCGGCGAAACTCCTCTTCGAGCTGGAAGCCGCGGTCCGTGACGATGCGCTCCAGCGTTTCCACGCGGGCTTCAAGCTCGGCGATGCGGGCCGCGTCGGCGCCGCCGCCACTGGCGAGCTCGGCCCGGCGTGTCTTGTTCCACTCCTCGAAGGCCGCATAGGCAAGGCCGCAGACGATCGCGACGATGGCGATTTCCATGTGAGTGCTCCGTGGAAGTTTGCCCTACATGCTGCGCGCGCAGACCCAGGCGCGCAAGGCGTGCGCGGCAGAACGAGTCCACAGCGCGGCGCGGCGTTCGACCCGCCGCCGCGCCGCCGTCATGCGCGTGCTCGAATCTGCGTCAGCGCACCTTGTCCGTGTGTCCGGGGCCGCGGAGCACGGCGTTCAGGAACACGATGTTCGCGCCGTCCAGGGCCGCCCGGAAGGTCGGATCGGCGACGAAGCCGACGACGATGCCGTCACCGTAGGGGGCTTCCACAACTGCCGGCTTGTATGCCCACTGCGCGCGATTCTCTGCCCAAAGGTGGCCACCGGCGCCAATATCGTCAGGCCCGTCGAAGTACAGCGCGTTCCAGCCATCGTCGAGCGTCAGCGGCCGGTAGACGTCGTTGCCGGCAACCATGAAGCTCACGCCGTCACGCACCCCCGCCGTCAGCCAGGTGTCGGGCGTGATCCGGGTCCGCATGAGCACGCCCGGGATCGAATCGGGGTCGGGCGATTCGGGCAGGATCGCTGCCTGATAGGCCTCCTGATCCTCCAGCACCGTGCCGTCGACCGTGTCCCCCGAGCGATCGCTTGTCCCCTTGCCGTCGGCAAGTCGCTCGAGGTCCGTCGGCAGGAGCCCGACAGCGTCGCTTGCGGCGAACCGCATGCCTCCGCTCATGGCAACGAGCACGCCTCCCCTGGCAACCCAGTCCTTGAGACGCTGAACGCCACGCTCACCGAGCACGCGCGCATACCCGGCGCCGTCGGGTAGAACCACGACGTCGAAACGATCGAGCTCGTCGGATGCGAGGTGCTGCACCCGGACTGGCTCGACGGGGTAACCAAACTGCCGCTCGAGTACGAAACGCGTGTTGCCCGCGCTGTAGGAAACGGTGGGTTGATCCCATGCCAGCGCGATCCTGGGCGCTGGCAGCGGTTGCACCGAACTGCTTCCGAAGGACACGCCCTCCTCCGAATAGCTCGTATCCGTCGCAACGACTTCAGCGCCCGTCTGAAGCGCAAGCTCGGTCACGACCGCGTGCAGATCCTCAGCCGAGTAATCGCCGTGATCGGCCGTGCGAACGACGAGCGTACCCCGATCGAAACGCCGACCATCGAGCGTCATGACCGCGTCGACGCCCTGCACGAACAGACCCGAGCGCTGGGCCGCTGCGAGGAAGCGTCCGGCAGCCCGCGACCCCCATGGCACCAGCCAGCCCAGTCGGGAGCGCTCAGGCGCGGCAAAGCGCGCCGGCGCGTCGCCATCGAAAACCGCCACGCTGAGCGATGCGCGCTCGCAGGGAATGACATCGACGTTGTAGAGACTCGGCAGGGACCAGCCGAGGATGTCATAGAGCTGCGCGCGCAGGCCGAGGGACCGACGTCGCTCCTGCTCCGCAAGGAAATCCTCCGCCATCGGACTTTCGATCTCGAGGAAGGTTCGAATCATGCGGCCTAGCGGCTGGCGTCCGGAGACCAGATAGGACCCGTCAGGCATGTCGACGCCGCACGCGCGCCCCGCATCGCGTGTGCGCCGCACCTCTACGCCGTGCTCGACGAGCAGCTCGGCCAGCTTGTCCACGGCTGACACATCACCGCGCGCAGGCAGCAGATACTCCCGGGCCGCCCCATAGGCGCCCCGCTGACCCTGCAAACGGTCGGCAACAAAGTTGCGCAGGAAGGCCTCTCGATTCACCGAAGCTGTCTCCACCGTGCCGACCGACGCGACAAAATGGCGCTGCACGGCATCGGCGTAGGTGATGATCTCGCCATTGCGGCGCTCCCCCGCGAGCCCCCGGGGCGATCCGACCTCGAACGTCATGCCCACGGCGCCCTGAAAGGCGGGCCAGGAATCGCCGTAGCCGGGGTAGAAGGCGTCGTAGACGTCCCGCGTGAAGTACTCGAAACCGAAGGTGTCGAACCACTTGGCGTTCGTGCGCCCGTAGGCGTCGAGCATGTCGATCTGGGCGTCGCTGTAATGCGGGTTGAACGGACGCGCCGGAGGCGGGAAGAAGTACGCAGAGTCTGTCCCCATCTCGTGAACATCGGCGTGAACGAGAGGATAAAACTCCTGCAGCACGCGCACTCTGCCCTTCGTTTCCGGCTGCGTGAGCGGCAGCCAGTCGCGGTTCATGTCGAAGATGTAGTGGTTCGTGCGTCCGTTGGGCCAGGGCTCACGACGCTCCGCCGCGATCGCCGATACGCTCGGTTCGATGCCGTAGGTCTCCCTGTACCGGTTCACGAATCGCGCCAGGCCGTCGGGGTTCTGTACCGGGTCGATCCCGACGAGCGTGTTCTGCCGGATGCTGTCGAAGGGTTCACCTCGCGCCGCAAGGAGATGGTAGGCCGCCTGCATCGCAGCGCCCGTCGGAGACAGCTCATTGCCATGAACCGTGTAGGCGAGCCACACCACTGCAGGCAATTCGCTCACGAGCGCTTCGATACGTGATTCGTCGAGTTCGGCGGGCTTCGCAAGCGCCTGCATGCCCGCCTTGATCTCGTCGACCCTGGAAATCGTCTCTCGGGTCCCGACGAGCAGATAGTGCAGCGGTCGACCTTCCCAGCTCTTGGCGTACTCCACCAGGCGCGTCCGATCCGGGGCCGCATCGGCGAGCGCGCGCACATATCTCTCGGCCTCGCTCGGCAACGACAGGCGCTCCCCCGGCGCGTAGCCGAGGACGGCCTCGACGGTCGGAATAGCCGGATCGAAGTCCACGCCCGGCCACCCGACCTGCTCGACGGGCTGATCCGCACCAGCGATCGAAGCGAGCAGATATGTCGCGAGCGCAGAACCCCATAGACGCAGCTTCATCGCGTCACCTCCAGCTTGTCTTCAAGAAAGTCCGCAATGATCCGATACGCGGCGATTCGATTGCCGAGCTTGCGGATCGAGTGGCCCTCGTCGGGCCAGCGCAGATAGACCACGTCGATGCCGTTGTCTCGGATCGCGCGCACCATCCGATCCGATTCCGCAACAGGATCACGGGGATCGTTGACGCCATGGCTGAAGACCATGGGCGTGCGAATGTCGTCCACGTTCTCGATGGGCGAAATGGTGCGAAAGAAGGCGCGGTCATCGGGGTCGTTGATGTCGCCATACTCGACCCGATCCGAGGCCTTGAGCGCGGGTGACGCGGTCTCGAGCGCACGCACCCAATCGGACACCCCGACGAAAGACACCCCCGCATCGAACATGTCCGGGTAGGCACCGACCGCCGCGTTCGTCATGTAGCCCCCATAAGAGCCCCCCATGATCGCCGCCCGCGATGCATCGACGCGGCCATCGGCAGCGAGCCATGCCATCGTGTCGGCGACGTCGCGCACCGCGTTTGGCCGCAGGCGCTTGTTGTCGAGGCGAGCGAAGGTCTTGCCGTAGCCCGTGGAGCCGCGGAAGTTGAGGTCGAAGATCGCGATGCCACGCTGGAGCAGGTACTGGTCGATGGCATCGAAGTTCGGTCGTGCCTGACCGGACGGACCGCCATGCACGCGCAGTACGACCGGCGGTGCGCCCTCCGTGGCCATAGCGGCACCCGGCGGCAGATACATGAGACCGAAGAGGTTCACATCGTCCTGCGCCGGGAAGCTCACCGCCTCCGGTATCACCATCTGCTCGCCGTCGAGACCCACCCAGGTCGTGCGACCCACCTGCGTCAGGCGCGCTTCGGCTACGTCGTAGGTGAAGAGATCACGCGGATTGCGGGGCCCGTTGACGCCGATCGTGATCACAGGCGCATGGTCCGCCCCGGCGATCGAGTAGACCCCGGGCGGCATATTCGGCGCAGCGAGGCGCGTATTCGTTTCGCGATCGAGCAGGCGCAGTTCATCGTAGCCGTTCACGTTCACGGTCCATGCGAGATACCGGCCATCGCCGAACAGCGTCACGTCGGAGACGTCCCACTGGGGCTCATCGATCCAGGTAAGCGCCTCGCTAGCAAGATCGTAGAAGGCAAGCCCGGAGAACGCTCGATCCTCGTTGGTCGCAAGGTAGAACCCGCTGCCGTCAGGGAGCCACTCGAAGTCCTCGTAGGCCGACGCGATCTCGGGCACGAAGAGCGCGATCTTCTCTCGTGAGCGGGTGCCCAGCAGGTACACGTCCTGCGCGTCCTCACCCCGCGTTTCCGTGACGATCACGTTGGAGCCGTTCGGCTGCCACGCCTGGGCATAGTTCGCAAAGCTGCCCTCGTATATCCGCTCGTACTCACCCGTAGCGACGTCACCTACGTAGACGTCGTAGTCGGTCCCGTTGCGGGCCGTCGACGAGAATGCGACCAGCTCACCGTTTGGCGCGAAGTCTCCGAAGCGGATGAAGGCCTCGTGATAGCCGATGACCTCCCGCTCCTGCGTGCCGTCCACGGAAATCAGCGTGTAGGACTCGCGCTCGTTGCCGTTGCGATCGGTCGCGTAGAGGATGCCGGCGCCCTCCGGATGCCACCGGTGGAAAGTGACCCCACGGCCAAAGGTGAGCTGACGCGGCAGACCGCCCGCCGCGGGCACGACCCAGAGCTGCGGCTTGCCCGTGACGGAATCGCGATAAGCGACGTACTCGCCGTCCGGTGAGATCGCGGCCGCCGCAGGGCCGCGCACCATGAGGAAGCGCATGACATCGGCGGGGAAGGACCCGGCGAGATCGAGCGCCGGCTCGACGGTTTTCGGCGTGTCCTCTGGCCAGGGCCAGGCGGCATCCTCGGCGTGTGCCGTTCGGATCGATAACGCACCAACCAGCAGCGTGCAGAGCACGGCGCCAACGGCACGTACGGAGCAACGTGCGTCCTGCATGGAAAACTCCCTGGGATGGATCAGCGTGTAGACAGTGCGACGACGGGAATCTCGCGATCCGTCGCGCGCCGATAGTTGTCATAGTCCGGCCAGATCGCGGCCATAAGACTCCACAGGCGAGCACGCTCCTCACCACTCACCGTCTCGGCGTGTGCCGCGTACTGCTTCGGACCGACCTGTATCTCCACCCGCGGCTCGGCGGCCAGATTCAGGTACCAGGCGGGATGCGCGGGCGCGCCGCCCTTGGATGCAACGAGCACGAAACGCTCACCGGGATGTTCAGGGTCGAGGCCATAGATCAGCGGCAGCAAGAGCGGCTTGCCGGAGCGCCGGCCGACGGTCTTCAGCAAGAGCGTTGTCACGCCGCGCCACTCATGTCCTTCCCGCCCGCCACTGCCAACATAGAGTTCGAGATGCTCACGAATCCAGGCAGGCAGATGGTCTGGCAGCGTACGGAGATCTTCACCCGTGATCGCCATAGCGTCTCCTCGGCAGCGCTTGCTGATGTGGGGGCGTGGACCGTGCTGGTCGACCGCGCGGGGCGAGTCAATAAACGCTGCCGCTGGAGCGAGGTCAAGCGGGCGCCCGGTCCCAGCCTGATCATCGTGCGCGGCGCACGCCTGCCGCGTCGGTGGCAAACGTTTCGACCGCAATAATGGCCGACCGAGGGATCTCGCCGTAGAGGTGCGGAAACAATTCGCCCCGGCCAGTGGTGTCCTCCTCTTTCAAGGCACCCTCCAGGGCTGCTTCGTCCAGCGTGAGAAGCACAAGATCGTCGCGATCGCGGTAGTAGCGTTCCAGCACACCCACGAGCTGCTCTGCTCGGCAGCAGTGAATGAACCCCTCCTCACGCATCGCCTCGGGGGCGTAAGAGGATGCAGATTCGCTCGCATCGAACGCGCGCTCGACCGCAACGTGGAGCAGGCGACGCGCAATCATGAAGCGACGGTCGCCAGGGAACTGATGGCATGCAGCGCAGCAGAAGAACGGGTGCAGGCGTCGACGACCATTGTCTGGAGGTCCTCATTCAGTCGGCCTCTTGCTTGAGGCGAAGCCGCGCGGCGCAACCGGACACAAGCGTGTGCGACCGCCGCCCCGCCGCGCGTCCCCGGGGCGCCAGCTTCAGCGGCGCCCAAGCACCTTCTTCTTGTGCGTGACGTAGTCGACGAGGATGTACTCACCAAGCTTTTCGGGCGACGAGTAGAACACGCGACCGCCGTTGATCTTGCTGACCTGATCCATGAAGGCGCGAAGATAGTAGCTCTCGTCGAGCATGAACGTATTGATGGTGATGCCCTTGCCCGTACAGCGCTTCACCGCCTTGATCGTTTCGCGGATCGTCTGTGGCGAGGGCGGATAGGCGAACTGCGCACGCCCATGCTCTATGTGAGCCGTCGGTTCACCGTCGGTGATCATCAGGATCTGCCTCGAGCCGCCCTGATGACGGGCAAGCAGCTTCTCGGCGATGAGAAGCGCATGCTGGATGTTCGTACCGAGCACGTACTCGTCCACCGACAGGAACGGAATCTCGTGCGGCTTCAGCTCCTTTGCATACGCGGAAAAGCCTACGAGATAGAACGAATCGCGCGGATAGGCCGAGGTGATGAGATTGTTCAGAGCAAGCGCAACCTTCTTCGCAGACGGGAAGGCCCCGCGCAGCTCCATCGACCAGGACAGATCCACGAGCATGACCGTTGCCGTACGCGTGATGACCTCATTGCGGTAGATCTCGAAGTCCTCGGCGGCCAGCTGCACGGGCGTACCCGGACCCGCTCGCTTCAGCGCGTTCTGCAGCGTGCGCGCCATGTGCAGATCGAAGGCCTCACCGAACTCATGGCCCTTCGTCTGCTCGATACGCTCCCCGAATCGGCCCTCTTCCGGAATCTGGTGATTGCCCAGACTCTGCTTCTTCAGGCTCCGATAGATCTCGCCGAGCGCCTTCTGGCCGATCGTCCGCATGCCGCGCGGCGTGAGATCCCAGCCGTCACCGTCGCGCCGCAACATGCCGGACTCTTCGAGCAGCTCGAGCACCTTCTGCATCGCGTCGACCGCATCCGTCGCGTCCTCGCCAAGCAGTTCCGCGAGCGCATCGAGATCGATGTGCGAAAGGTCGCCGTCGGCCTGCGCATCCCGCAATTGCGTCTCGAGCGCCTCGAGGCCCTGAAGTTCGCCCATGAGATCCATGGCAGCCTGCAGATCAAGCGCTTCATCGCCATTGAAGCGATAGCGCTGGCCGGCGGGCGGATCGAGGAAGTCCAGCTTCTGCATGAGCTTGCGCATCTCTGCGTTCAGCTCCGCATCGCCAATGCGGTCGGACAGGAGCTGCTGCAGCTGCTCGAACTGCCCGGACGGCATGGACATCATCAGAGACTGCATGGCGGCCATCTGCGCCTGCATTTGTTGTACGAGATCGTCGAAAGAGGCCGGCGGCGGGTCGCCGAACATGTCCCCGTACTTGTCCATGAAGGCGTCGAAATCAGGCTCTTCGCCCGCGATCTTCTGCACGAGCGCCTCGTTCAGATCGCGCGCCATGTCCTTCATGCGCTGGATGTCCCCTTCGGACATCTCACGGATCATTTGCTCGACGTCCTTGAAGAACGTCTGCGTCATTGCGCTGCGCAGGGATTCGAGGAGCGCTTCGTAGCGCCGCTGCGCCTGCGGCTCGACGAACTCATAGTCCGCAAGCGCCCGCACCGCTCCGGCCGGGTCGTCAGGGAGTGCATCGAGCGTGCCCAGATTGCGGCGCGCAATCGCACCCATCAACGAGTCGGAGAAGCTCTCCTCCCCAGTCGCCTCACCGCTCCCCTCGGACCCTTCCGCGGGCGCGGAGCGCTCCGACGCCGCGGCATCTCGCGACTGTTCGGGCCAGGGCAACAGGGCGCCGAGAAAAGGGTCAACGGGGGGCTCGACGGCGGCGGTGCCGGCTACAGGATCGGGCACGCGGCCATCGCGAAGCGCCTCCAGCGTGTTCCGTTCGAGCGCAACGATCTCCTCGAGGCGCGATCGGATGTCTTCCATGATGCTGGCGAGGTCATAGCGTTCCAGGCGCTCGCGACGCTGCTGTCGCAATTGCCTCAGCAAATCGCGCAGCCCCGCCATGGAGGCATCGCCATCGGCGAAACCGCGCTGCAGCAGATTGCGCAACGCAGAACGCAGATCGCCGAACTCCATGAGTTCGTCGGCGAGCTGCTCCATGACCTTGTCGGCAGACGGAAAGCGCTCGGCCTGGGAGCCGTCCCAGTTCGAGTAGCGATAGCGCCGCGCAGGTGCCATATCAGGCGCTCCGGTAGTGCGCGCCGCCGGCGAGGCGATCCTTGTTCAAGCGCTTGTGCAGATGCAGGCCTTCGAAGACGAGTTCGCAGGCCGCAGCGCGCACCGCAGCATTGCCTTCCGGTACGAGGCGCGTGACCGCGTCGCCCAGGCCGTCGACCGACTGTGCGAGTTCCGCGTAGGCCTCGCTCGGCGTTGTCTCTCCGGTCTCCACCGAGGCGCCGGCCTCGAAGGCGTCGAGCACGGGCGTGAGCGCGTCCAGATCGACGTGCCGCGCGAATACGGCCTTCACGGCCTCGTCGATGAAGCGTTCGAGAATCTGCTCCTCCTGGCCTTCCTCGAACGCTTCGAACTCAACCTTGCCCTGCATTGACGAGACGAGAAACGGCAGATCCGAGATACGCGGAACGACATCCTGCTCGTCGTTGCGAATCGCACGCCGGAGCGCGTTGGCGAGCACGGTCTCGTAGTTTGCAACCGAGACCCTGACCGACACGCCAGATCGCTGCGAGATGTCCGGCGACTGACGCGCCTGACGCGTGACTTCCGCAACGATCTCCTTCATGAATTCGGGGACCGTCGTGCGGTACTCCCCCATGTCGAGGCGCGCATGCTCGAGCCCCATGACGCGCACCTCCTGCTCGAGCGTGCGCGGATAGTGCGTACGGATCTGGGCACCGTAGCGATCCTTCAGCGGCGTGATGATCCGCCCGCGGTTCGTGTAGTCCTCCGGATTTGCCGTTGCAACGATCAGCACGTCGAGGGGCAGGCGCACCTTGTGTCCCCGGATCTGCACATCGCGTTCCTGCATGACGTTGAGCAGACCCACCTGAATGCGCTCGGACAAGTCCGGCAACTCATTGACTGCGAAAATGCCGCGATTCGTGAGCGGGATTAGCCCGTAGGACAGGGTCATCTCGTCAGACAGATAGCGGCCTTCGGCGATCTTGATCGGATCGATCTCACCAATCAGATCGGCAATTGTGATGTCCGGCGTGGCGAGCTTCTCTCCGTAACGCGCATCGCGATGGAGCCAGCGGATCGGGGCTTCACCGCCCCGCTCCGCCACCAGCGCCCGGCCCTGGGGACTGATCGGGTCGAAGGGATTCTCTGGGATATCGACGCCGTCCAGCACAGGCGTCCACTCATCTAGCAGCGAGGTCAGCGCGCGGATCATTCGCGTTTTCGCTTGTCCACGCTCACCGAGCAGAATCACGTCCTGGCCCGCCAGGATCGCGTTCTCGATCTGCGGGATGACCGTGTCCTCATAGCCTACGATGCCCGGGAACAGGTCCTCCCCGTCTCCCATCTTGCGCATCAGATTACGGCGAAGTTCCTCACGGACCGTGTATACGGCATGGCCGGCTTCCTGCAGCTCGGCGAGAGTGGCGGGGCGTACGTCGGACACGAGCTGTGGTCTCCGTCGACGCGGGGGGGGACGCACGGGTGCGTTCCACGCCGCTCGGCTGTCGGCTCCCGAGCATAGCGCGTCAACGGAGCGCCTCCCATCGGCGCAAACAATCAAATCGCAGCGAGCGCCCGCGTCTTTTCAGCGGCGCCCGTCGTCAGCGCGATCGTCTGTACCACCATCTGATACCTGTCCATGTGCGCAGTCCTGGCTGAACGCTGCGGGCAGTCTCGGGGATGGGTCCTGAACGGATACGTAAACTCACATCGCGGCGTAAATCGCGCCGAGCAAGTCCTTGCCCCGCAGATCGACTTCGCTGTTTACCTGCATCTGATTCATCACGTAGGCCACGCTGATACCCGCAATTGGGTCCGCGAAGGCATAGGAGCCCCCAGCACCGTCATGGCCGAAGGCTTCCGCGTTCGGTCCGTACCAGTGATCGCGATTCAGCATGAATCCCGCAGCAGAGCGGCGGATGTGTCGCCCGATGAGGACAAGATCTTCCCGCGCTCCGGAGACGACCTCGCGGAGGGCCACCTCAAGTCCGCGCCCGCCCGCGGCGAGGGCACCTTGATAGAGACGCGCCAGACCCATCGCGGTGGCGTGGGCGTTTGCAGCCGGCACCTCCGCGCGGCGGAACTCGGCGCTACACACATCTTTGAAGGGCCGAAGCACGGGATTGGCGAAGGCCGCGCGCTCGAAGCGACTGACGCGCCGCTCCGGCGGCGGCGCGTCAGTGATCCCCACGCGGCTGCGCCAAGGGCGATTCGGCCCGATGATCTGGGCACAGCGGCCATGTTCGGCATCCGCAAGGCCGAGATGGACGTCGGCTTCCAGCGCGCGGGCCCACGGCGCCAGCAACGCACCGACCGTCGAACCGGAGGCGCGTCGGCAAAGCTCCTGGGCGAGCGTGCCCCAGAGAATGGGGTGATAGCCCGCGGCGGAACCCGGGGGCCAAAGTGGTGTCGCCTCAGCCAGCCTAGCGGCAACGCCATCGTGTTCGCACAAAGCAGCCACCGTTACCGGATCGTCCAGCCCCGCCAGGCCCGCCTGATGGGAGAGCAGCTCGCAGACGCGCACGTCAGCCTTGCCCGCAGCGCCGAATTCCGGCCAGTAATCGGTTACGCGCGCGTCGAAGTCGAGTAGGCCGGCCTCCGCAAGTCGTGCGAGCACGAGTGCCGTGACGCCCTTGCTGGTCGAATAGACATTCACCAGCGTGTCCGATCGCCACGGGGTACGGCAGTCAGCGTCCGTCCAGCCGCCGATGAGATCGACGAGCACCTCGTCGCCGCGCAGCACCGCGACCCCGGCACCGAGCTCGACGCCCGCCTCGAAGTTCGCGCGGAAGGTCTCGGCAACGCCTTCGAAGCCTGGCCTGCAGATCCCCCGAATCTCTGCTGTGGTTTCACCCATGGTCTCTCCCCCTTCAAGCGGTCCGAGGGTAGTGTGCACGGGACACCCACCGGGAGGGGAGACGGGATATGTCGGAGCTCACGATCACCACCGATCGGACCGCGCCAGTGGACGACTGGTCCGCGACCGTCGAGCGCTTGAACCGACTGCTGCGCCTGCGCACGACGCCGATCGCGATGAAACGCTTCCGCAGGCGCGAGGAGATGGAGGCGGTGCCACGAATCCGACGACCGGAAGCGATCCACGCCATGGATCAGATCGTCGGTCAGGCGGCGCGCAACGGCTGGACCGTGGGCATCACGGCGGAAGATCTCGTCGGTGCCCAGTGCGGCGTTGTGGTGGGCTTGCACGACCGCGACGAAACCTGGCTCTCCGGCGATCGCATGGCCGGCGTCTGGTACAAGACCGCGGAAGACGCAGCGGCGCACCAGGCCGCCATGAACCACGCTTCGATCGGCACGCACGAAGCGCTCGCGGTGAGTCCCCTGGCGTCCGGACGCCTGAACCCGCCGGACATCTGCCTGATCTATGCAACCCCTGCGCAGATGATCCTTTTCATCAACGGCCTCCAGTGGACCGGATACGAGAAGCTTCAATGGGGCTGTGTGGGTGAGTCCTCGTGCGCCGACTCCTGGGGGCGCGCGCTGGCGAAGGACGAACCCAGCCTGTCCATCCCCTGCTTCGCCGAACGCCGCTATGGCGGCGTCATGGAAGACGAACTGCTGATGGCCATCCCGCCGCGCTATCTGCCCGGCGTGCTCGACGGCCTGGAGGCGCTGGCCCACAGAGGCCTGCGATATCCGATCCCTCCCTACGGCGTGAATCAGGACGTCCGCGCCGGCATGGGCGTCAGCTACGACTGACGCCCGCGCACGAACGCTCAGAACTCGCTGTTGACCTCATCGACCTGCCCATTGAGGGTCCATAGGTCGTAGAGCCAACCGATGAGGAAGAAGCCCCCCGTAAGAAGCCAGATCAGGCCCGTGATCCATTTCCCCATGTAGAAGCGGTGCAGGCCGAAGATTCCTAGGAAGACAAGCAGAATCCAGGCAACCGTGTAGTCCGTGTCGCCGTCCACATACTTCCGGTCGGCCTGCGCATCCATCCCCGGGATCAGGAACAGATCGATGATCCAGCCGACAAAGAGCAGACCCAGGGTGAAGAAATAGATCGTCGCGGTGATCTGCTTGCCATAGTAGAAGCGATGCATCCCCATGAACCCGAAGATCCACATGATGTAGCCAATCAGGACGCTGTGCGTGTTGCTCGCCATGGCGGCACTCTCCAGTATGTAGAGGTCACGATGCTAGTGAATCTGCCATGAGCAACGTTGTCGACTTTCCGCACCGCGACAGAAAGCGCGCAGCACGGGACGAGGCGAAGGCGCGCGCGAAGGGCAAGACCCTGTGCCGGCGCGGCTTCCACAAGTGGGCAACCGACACGACGACGCGCTTCGACGTCAAGGCCGGCCGGCTCGTTACGGTGCTGCGCTGCGAGCGCTGCGGCGCAACGCGGAACGAACTGAGATGACCGGAGGGTTCCTTCTCGATCCGCGTCTCGCAGGCGACACGTTCTTTCTCGGAACCTCCGAGGGCGGCCAGATACGCCTGATGAACGATGCACGCTGGCCGTGGCTTCTGCTCATCCCGGAGTGTGGCGGCATCTCTCAGCTGCATGAGCTCGACGCCGAGGACGCTGCGCGCGTCCTGAGCACCTCGTTGGCTATAGCGCGGGCAATGACGAGGGCGATGCCCGACCGCCGCATCAACGTCGGCGCGCTTGGCAATCTCGTGCCCCAGCTCCACCTCCACCACGTGCTCCGCCACGACGGGGATCCCGCCTGGCCCGGCCCGGTCTGGGGCTTCGGCGATCGCGAGCGCTATGCGGACGACGCTGCAGAGACCGCGTGCGCACGCTGGCAAAGCGCCCTCTCCGATCTCATCTGACCCCATCCGTTTCAGCGCGGCGCGCAGCCGGCTGAGTTCCGCTCGGACGGCATCGGATGCCCACTGCGCGCCCGGCCGGAGAGACCGCGCACCAAGTTGATGCATGCTCATTAATCCTCGCAGGCATCCGCGCCTTGCCTGATGCGCCCTCGGCCCATTGGCACGGCTCGTGCTATCCAGCCACGAGCCGGCAAGCTGTCGGCGCCGAATCGCCAGCAGTCCCATCATGAAGAGCGGTCGGCACGGGGCAATGGCGCGCGTGCGCGTCAAGCGGGAGGGAGATGTAGAACCGTCGACCTGTCCGCCGCAGACGCGGACCGCTGCTGGAGTCCAACATGCCCCGCCCCTTCCCGAGGCGTCGCCTCGCCGCGCTGCTGCTCGCACTGAGCACCGGCACCTGTGTGTCTGCCGCCCCTTCCCTGATCGCACCTGAGCTTTCGTCCGGCAGCGCCGCCGCCTACAACGATCTGGCAGTCCGCTTCGGCACTGACGCCGATCTGCGCAGCGCGGATGGTTTCATGCGCATTGCAAGCGCGTGGCGCCGCACACCGGACATCGACGCGCGCATCGTGGGGCTCGCGTCTCTGCAGCGCGCCCTTGCGCCGCTCGGTGCTCAGCAGGCGAACGAACGTCTGGCGTTCAGCGTACTCGACCTAGCGGGGCACGCCGCCCTCGGTAAGGCGGGTCATCGCATGCACGCAGAGCTCGCACAGCAGCTCGCGGCACGCATCCGGGCGACGGGGGACGGCAGCTCGACGGCACCGATGCGCGTTACGAGCGCCGCGGACGCCGTCGCCACGCTTCACCTCGCCGGCGAGCGCACGCTTGGCGGCTACTACGGCACCCCCTCCGCGGACCGCCTGACCCTCGTGCTTTTTTCTACTGCAGCCGATTCGCCACTCGTCACGCGCCGCCATTTCGACCTTTCGACCACGCTGTCGGCCTGGCGCCGCGGGACAGCCTGGTCTGGCGATGCGAGCGCGCCTCGGCGTGCACGCGACCTTGTCGACCTGTACAGCCGCGCCGGCGATCACTTCGCGTTGACCAGCACAGGTTTGCGAACGGTCAACGAGCGCGGCGACCGCGGTCATTACGCGGCGGCGCGCGCCCTTGCCGACGCCGCCGAGGCCGACAACGGCGTCGCGCGCTACGCGCTGGGCGATCTCTACCTCATGCTGGCAGAAGCGCGGCCAAGCGTTGCAGATGCCGCTCGAGCAGGCGCCCTCGAGCACTTCACCGTCGCGGCCGAAGCGGGTTTCGGCTACGCCCATCTTCGCCTCGCAGGCATCGCCCGACAGGCAGGGGACCGGGCGCGCGCGATCAGGCACTTCGAGCAGGCGCACCTGCGCGGCGAACAGGACGCCCTCATGGCGCTCGCGACCCTGCTCGACGAAACGAACCCGGGCGCTGCAGATGCGCTGCTCGCAGAAGCTGCGGCGCAGGGACAGCACGCCGCTGCCTACCACTACGCCGTGCGGCGCCTGGAGCGAGACGACACCCCTGACCCGATCGCGCTCGCGGGCCTGCGCCGCGCCGCCGACGCTGGACACACGGAAGCGCGGCTGTACGTGGGCGACCTGGCTGCCACGGGGCGCCACATCGAACGCGACCACGACCTAGCGCGCTCACTGTGGACCGACGTCCTCCGTACTGCCACCGACACGCGCTCGGTGCTGAGCGCCGCGCGCGCGCTGACCCTCAACACTACACCTGCCCTCCACGACCCCGCCGCGGCTATTGCAGGGCTTGAAAGACTGCTGGCGGATTCGATGGTGGCGCGGGAATGTGCCGAGTGCTGGCTGGCCCTCGCCGAGGCGAAGGCCGTACGCGGCGAAGGCCGGGCCGCCGACGCCGTGTTGGCGAGTGGCCGCCGGGCACTTGCAGATGCGAGCGCTCTACCTCCCCGCGCGCCGGCGGCCCGGGACAGGCGACTCAGGCAGCCGAGACGCCCGTCGGCAGCGGGCAGCTGACTCCGGTACCGCCCAGCCCGCAGTACCCGTCAGGCACCTTCGCAAGATACTGCTGGTGATAGGGCTCTGCGTAGTAGAACGCGCCCGCCACAGCGATTTCCGTCGTGATACCGCCGTGACCGGCGTCGATCAGGGCGCGACCATACCGGTCGCGGCTCGCAATCGCCGCCTCCAGCTGCGCATCCGTGGTCGTGTAGACCGCCGACCGATACTGAGTGCCGACATCATTGCCCTGGCGCATCCCCTGGGTCGGATCGTGCGCCTCCCAGAAGACCCGCAGCAGCGCCTCGTAGCTGATGACCGCCGGGTCGAATACCACGAGTACCACCTCGGTGTGTCCCGTCAGACCGGAGCAGACCTCTTCATAGAGGGGGTTCGGCGTAAATCCGCCGGCATAACCCACCGCGGTGCTGACGACACCCTCGGTTTGCCAGAAGCGGCGCTCAGCCCCCCAGAAACAGCCCAGGCCCAGCACGGCGGTTTCCAGATGTTCGGGAAACGGCGGCTGAAGGGGTTGGCCATTGACGTAATGCGTCTCTGGCACCGGCATGGTCTCTTCCCGCCCCGGAAGGGCACGCTCGGATGAAGGCATCTCCACCTTCTTGCGGAACAGATTCATGGGTCGACTCCTCGCTCCGGGATTCATTAGGGTCCCGGTCATCTGGTTGCGATCTGCTATCGTAGCCCGTCGCGGGCCCGAGCGAGCACAGCACTCTTGTCTGATTCGCAGCATTTCGACCGTCAACGCCCGCGCCAGTTCCTGACGCTTCTCGTCGCCGCCCTGCTGATGGGCGGTTGTGTAGCCGTTGAGAAAGGCGCGGTTCGCTACGACACCCTGGTCTCACGCCTGGAGGCGTCGCGCTCCGACGACTGGTCGGGACTCGATGACGCGTTTCTTCGCCTGCCCGATTTCCAGACGCGCCTCGAAGAACTCGGCGCCCTTCACGACCGTACGCCGCAGGCGCCTCCGATTGCCCCGGAGGACCTGGCCACGCAGATGCTCGATCTTTACTACGGCGATCTTCGCGCTCATGAGCTGGCACATCGGACCGCGCTCGCAGCCAGCGACTCCGCAAAGGCAGCATTTCACCTCGATGCCGGCCAGGCCCTGGCCGACGTCATCGCATCATCCGGCGACGGATCTGAGGATCGACCCTATCGACTGCTGTCGGCACCGCAGGCCTACGCTTGGCTCGGTCGTGAACGCATGGACGTCGTCGGGGCCTTCTATGAAGCCGACGACGCTCGCCGCGTACTTCATCTGGTGGCCCGTCTGCGTGAGGACGGCAGTGCCGGGCGTAGCGAAGTTCGCTTTGATCTCTCGCCGACGTACCGCGCCGCCACCGCGCTCTCGGCAGCCGTCGGCGGCGGCGAGGGTCCGACCCCGTCGCAGATCATCGCCACGCGCGCAGCGCAGGGCGATTCCGCTGCGCAGACCGCGCACGCCATCAGCCTCTGGCAGCGCGGTCCGGAACACGCCGCACGGGCCGTGAACTGGCTCCGCGCCGCAAGCGACTCCGGGAATCTTGTCGCCCGCGAAATGCTCGGCGTGATTTTCGGGTCGCTCGCGGGCATGCGCGACGGCGAGGAGGCGGAGCGTCTACTTGACGCTGCGGTAGATCAGTTCCTGCTCGCCGTGAACCAGGGGTCCTCGACGGCGATGTACAACCTCGCCCAGCTCTACCTTTCCGGCCATTTCGGCGAGGAGAATCAACCCGCAGGCGTGACCCTGCTCGAGCAGGCCTCGGAACGTGGCAACCTGGATGCCGAGGTGATGCTTGCGCGCCTTCATTACAACGGCCAGTTCGTCGCCAAGGACCGCGATCGTGCCCTGACCCTGCTGATCGATGCGTCAGACCGGGGGCATACGGATGCACGTCTGTTCTATGCGCGGCATCTTCTGAGCACCGACGAGGGCGCAGGGTTCAACGAACGCGCCTACGACTGGCTGGACGACTCTGCCCGCGCGGACGGCTCTGCTGAAGCGATGATGCTGCTGGGCACCCTGCACGCCGACGGCGAGTTCGCTGCGCGCGATCCAGCGCTTGCCGTCACATGGTTCAAGTCTGCCGCCGAGGGGAGCCGCGACGCGGAGCTGATCAACAGCGTTGCCTGGATCCTCGTGGTCGCTGAGGACCTGGAGCTGCGCGATCCGGACGCCGGCCTCGCGCTGATGAACACGCTCATGGTCCGCGACCAGCGCGCCGCAGCGAACCCGGCCTACCTCGACACCTGGGCCGCCGCCTACGCAGCGAACGGCGACTTCGAGAATGCACTTCGTGTTCAGGCAGAAGCCGTCGCCATCGCTGAAGCGGAAGCGGAGGCCCGCGGCGAACCACCGCCCTACCTGGACGTGCTCAGGGAGCATCTGGACCTGTTCCGCGATGGCAGCACCGTCTCCGAGGACGTGCCCTGAGGCCCCATCCGTCATGCGCACCATCACCGCGCAGGCATACGACGACCTGCTCCTGACCCGTCGCCCGCTCCTCGACCTGCGCGCGCCGGTGGAATTTGCGCGCGGCGCCGTTCCCGGCGCAGCTTCGCTGCCCCTCATGACCGACGAGGAGCGCGCGCAGGTCGGCGCCCGGTACAAGGCGGAGGGCCAGGATGCCGCAGTTGCACTCGGCCATGCGCTGGTGTCCGGCAGCGTGCGCAGACAGCGTCTCGAAGCCTGGTGCGCATGGGCCGACGCGCATCCTGACGGCGCCATGTATTGCTTTCGGGGCGGATTGCGCTCGCAGACGGCCCAAGCGTGGCTGGCGGAAACGGGCCGCGAACTGCCCTTGATCGAGGGCGGCTACAAGGCGCTTCGTCGCCATCTCATCGATCGGCTTGAGCACTGCACCGGGGCCCTGCGGCCGATTGTCATCGGGGGACGCACGGGGACGGCGAAGACGACGCTCATCGAGCGCGTGCCGCGCAGCGTCGATCTGGAAGGCCTCGCGAATCACCGTGGATCCGCCTTCGGCCGCCGAGTTGGAGGACAGCCAACGCCAGTCGATTTCGAGAACGCTCTTGCGCTGAGACTGATGCGCCTGGCGCAACAGGGCGACCAGCCCATCGCGGTCGAGGACGAATCCCGCAACGTCGGTCGCCTTTCCGTACCGCCCAGCCTCCTCGAGCGCATGGGCTCGGCGCCGATTGCGCTCGTGGAGATGCCCCTGGCGTTCCGCGTCGACGTGACGCTCAACGCCTACATCATCGGCGCCTGCGACGAACACATCGCCGCCTACGGAGAGAACGACGGTTTCGCGCGCTTCGCGGATCAGCTTCGTGACAGCCTCACCCGTATCCGCAAACGCCTGGGCGGCCAGCGGCACGATGAGGTGTCGAAACAGCTTGAAGTTGCGCTCGCGCAGCACCGGCGCGACGGTGACACTGATGCCCATCGGATCTGGATCGAACGCCTGCTCGTCGAATACTACGATCCGATGTACGACTATCAGCTCGAAAAGAAACTCGATCGCGTCGCGTTCCGCGGCACCCTTGAGGCCGTGCACGACTGGGTCACCGAACATACACAGGCATCAGTCAACGCGGACCGAGAACGCCCGTGACGATGCGCAGCAGCTCTTCCAGCCGGAACGGCTTTGTCAGCACCGGAACTTCCGCGAGATCAGCGACGCCATCATCCAGATAGTCGCGCGCAAAGCCGGACATCAGCACGCAGGGCATTTCCGGATGCAGCGCGCGCGCACGACGGACGATATCCACTCCGGAGCGAGAGCCGGGGAGCACGACGTCGGAAAGCACCAGATCGATCGGCTCGCCGCCATCGACGACCGCAAGCGCGGACTCGGCTGTGGACGCATGCACGACCTCACAGCCCACCAATTCGAGCGCTTCCGTGACCACCGCGAGCACCGACGGTTCATCATCGACGACAAGCACCCGCGCTTCCGTCTTGACCGCAATCGCACGATGCGTCCCCGTCACGGGCGCGTGTTCAGTTGTGCCCTTGGCCGACGGCAGCAGCAGTTCGATACGGGTGCCCTTCCCGGGGGCGCTCTCCAGGCGCAGTTCACCGCCAGACTGGCGCACGAATCCGAACACCATCGAAAGGCCCAGGCCAGAACCAGCGCCGTCCGGCTTGGTGCTGAAGAAAGGCTCGAACACATGAGGCAGAACGTCCGGCGGGATACCGGTGCCAGAGTCCTCCACGACAACGCTGACGTACTCACCGGGCAGCAGTTCCCGAAGCGCATCATTCAGGCGAATGCGCGATACGGTAAGACCGAGCCGCCCACCCGCCGGCATCGCGTCACGCGCATTGATCGCAAGATTCAGCACCGCGCTTTCGAGCTGGGCCGGATCGACGAGCGCACGCACGGGCCAGGTCGGTAGATGCACCTCGAGCTCGACCCCCACGCCAAGCGAGATCCGGAGCAGTTCGGACATTTCACCGAGCTTTTCGCCTACGTCCACCACCTCCGGACGCAGCGCCTGCCGCCGCGAGAAGGCAAGCAAGCGCTGCACTAAGTCGCCCGCACGCCGACTCGCACTCAAGGCATCCGTGAGCAGTCGCGTATCAGCGAGATCGGGATTGCGTACGCGCAGGAGTTCAAGGCTGCCCGCCACTGCCGTGAGCAGATTATTGAAGTCGTGTGCGATGCCGCCTGTGAGCTGTCCCACGGCTTCCATTTTCTGGGCGTGCGCGAGCTGAGTTTCACGCTCGCGCAGGCGACCGCGCGCTTCGACCACCGCCGACACATCCTTGCCGGTGCCCCGATAGCCGAGAAACGTGCCGTCCGCGCCGCGGCGCGGCGTGCCGCTCACCTCGAGATGGAGTGGGGCCTCGCCCGTCTGCGGCGCCGGCGAGACCTCGACCGACCGGAATGCCTCGCCCGCAGCAACCGCTCGGATGATCGGCGCCCAGTCCTCGCTCGGCCAGCGCGCCGCGACATCCGCAAAGGAGCGCCCCACGATCTCGTCCGCGGACATACCAATGGTGGCCTCGATGCGGTCCGAAACGTAGGTGAAAAGCAGGTCTCCATCCGTCTCGTAGAACCAGTCAGACGCTGCTTCCGCGAAATCGCGCACACGCCCCTCGCTCTCGGCTAGCGAACGGCGGGCCGACTCTAGGCCGGCTACAAGGTCGCGCGTGCGCGCGATCAGCACGCCATAGTCGTCGAGCGTCTGTGGGCGCAGGCGTTCGATCACAACGCCCGCGTCCGACTGCGCCGATGCCAGAACACCCAGAACGGATCGGAGGGCGACGTTGGTGTAACGCAGGCTGAGCAGGGTCACCGCAAGCGCATAGGGGACGATCAGCGCAAACAGCACGAACGTGGCAAGCGACACTTGCCCGAAGCGCACGTATTCGCTGAGCGGCATCAGCAAACCGATCATCAGCGAGATACCAAGCACGGGCAGCGCACGAAGGAAGGACGGCAGGATCGGCTCATCCTTCACCAGATCGCCGAAGGCCACGCCGAACTCGTCGAGGCACAGGATGCCGAGGGGCACAAGAATGTGGACGGCCACGGCAAACGTGGTTACCGCCGCGACGAGGAGGTCCGACCGCGACCAGAGCGCGGCATCGCCGAGGATGGTCAGGTGCAGCAAAGTGCCCAAGCCAACGTACGCGAGCGCGATCACGGGCAGAAGCAGGAAGCGCTGGCGCATGCGCGCACGCAATGCCTCAGCGGGGACGCCGGCACGCGCCGCATCGCGCAAGCCCTTGAATTGCGCCGTCACCAACGCGGCGATGGCAAAGGCCACGAACACGGACAGGGCCGTGAACGCCGGATGCATGGCGGCAATGGAATCGAACGGCGCGCGCAGCTCCGCGGTCGCCATGAATGCAACGAAGACTGCGTTGGGCGCAAGCCAGCAAAGTACAACGCCGAAAAAGAGTCGGCGTAATCGAGCGCGGTCCCCGCTCGCCTGGTCCATGTTCCGCTCCGTCCTTGAACGCCGTACCAGTTCTACCGGTGGCCAGTCTACGACATCCGCTTCCTTGAACCGTGAGCAAGCGCGCAGAGTTGAGTCGCTGTGCTAGCCTGCCGACCGTCTGCGCACAGGGACCCGAGAGCATGGAGTTCGAGAACCTCACCGTCGAACGCAGGGGCGCGATCACCGTCGTCCGCTTCGATCGGGCACGGGCAGCAAATGCACTTTCGCGCGGCCTGATGCAGGACATCATCGACTGCTCCGAAGCTTTCCACGAGGACCCCGAGACCCGCGTTGTCGTGTTCACGGGCAATGGCCGGCATTTCTGCGCGGGCGCAGATCTGTCGGAGCAGCGCGCCATCGGCGCGACCCGCCTCGCCGCGCGACGCAATGGCCGCATCGGCGCGGATCTGGTGCGCGCAGTCCGAGAGATCGAGGCCGTGACTATCGCGGCGATCGAAGGCGCGGCGCTCGGCGGCGGCTGCTGCATCGCCACGGCCTGCGATTTTCGCGTCGCGGGTGACGGCGCCTTCTGCGGCTATCCGGAAGTGAACCTCGGCATGAATCTGCAATGGCAGGCGCTGCCCCTGTGTGTTCGTCTGGTGGGACCGGCACGCGCGAAGATCATGATCGGCCTCGGCCGGAAGCATGAAACCGCAGAACTCGAACGCTGGGGCTTCCTCGACGAGGTCACCCAGACCGGCGACGCACTGGCATCCGCTCTGGCGCTCGCCGAGGAGTGCGCAAGCAAGCCGCCGCTGGCACTGCAGATGATCAAGCAGAGCGTGAACGCAGTGAGCGACGCCTTCGACCGGTCGATCATGCACATGGACCAGGATCAGTGGTCAGTCACCGCCGTCAGCGACGACTTTGCCGAGGGCATGCGCGCTTTCACCGAAGGCCGTGATCCCGTATTCCGCGGCGATTGATCCGCGACGCGCAGCTCCGTGACACCCGCCTGCTCCCCGTGAATGACTCGCGCACACTCGGCGCCCTGACCCTCGAAGACGCGCTCGCCCTGAGCCTCGTCCGCAGTTTCGAACCCGACGCGGTGCCAGCGAGCCCGGCGGATGTCGACGCCCGGGCCGCTCTGCTCCAATGGGCGCGAACCCGCAGCGAGGCGCTCGGCGGCCTCTGGGCTGCACGCGCCTGGCTGACCGGGCGTCGACCCGGTGCGCTCTGGGCCCTTGCCGGCTTCCTGCTTGGCCTCGGCGGTGCAGGACTCACGGCCGGAAGCACGCTGAACGTGCTCGCACCGCCGCTTCTGGGTCTTCTCGCCTGGCAGGGCGCAACGACGCTCTGGCTGCTTGCGCGGCGACTTCGCACCGCAACCGCGAACGCAACCGCGAACGCGAACGAGCCCCCGGTGCTGCTCAAGGCCATGGCGCGGCGCCTCGCGCAGCGCAGCTTCCCCGAGCGTGCTGCGCAGGCCGCCGTTTTCTGCGACCTGTGGTTCGATCGGGCCGGTCACCGCCTTGGAGCACGTCACGGAGCGGCCCTGAATTTCGCCGCAGCCGCGCTCGTTACGGGCGCGATCGCTGGCCTCTATCTCGACGGTCTCGCCACCGCCTATACCGCGCGCTGGGAAAGCACCTTCCTGTCGCCCGAAACGGTCCGCGCATGGGTGAGCGTGCTGCTGGGCCCGGCGGCATTCGCCACCGGCATCCAGATTCCCGGCGTGACCGCATTCACGCATCAGCCTAGCGCTGGGGTCCCAGCCGCCCCATGGATTCACCTGTGGTCAACGACCCTGCTCGCTTTCGGAGCCGCGCCGCGCGCGTTGCTCGGACTGCTGGACCTGCGTCAGGGGCGGCGCCTGGTCGACATTGAAGCCGACCCCTGGCTGCATGAGCGTCTGGCGCGCCTGGGCGGCAAAGCGTTGCGCCTGCGACTGCAACCGATCGGCTATCGCCCATCGGCGCGCAGCCACGAGGGCCTGGCGCTGCTCCTTCTCGAACGCTTCGGAGCTGATTTCGTCACAGACCGTGCGGAGCCCCTCCCGTGGCACGCCGAGGCCCCCGCCGTCCTCTCGGGCGGTTGCGACCTTGTCCTGATGGTCAGTGCAGCGCAGACGCCAGAAGAGGAGGTTCACGGGCGCCTCCTGGACGCCTGCGCAACCCGCGATCGCACGCTTCTGATCGTCGACCTCGACGCCTATGCCGCAACGGCCGAACGCCGCGCAAGCCGTCTTGCAGCATGGACGCGCCTCGCGGCTGTGCACGACGTCGAAGCCATTCACATCGGATCCGAGTCGTGACGGAGGTACGCCTTGTCCTGATCTCGCACACGAACGTCGGCAAGACATCGCTCGCGCGTACGCTCTTGCGTCGCGATATCGGCGAGATCGTCGATGCCACGCATACGACCCTCGATAACCAAAGGCACGTGCTCGAGGAGACGGCAAGCAGCACCCTGGTGCTCTGGGATACGCCCGGCTTCGGTGACACGGCGCGCCTGAAACAGCGCCTCGAACAGAGCGACAAGCCCCTGTCCTCACTCCTCGCGTCAGCCTGGGACCGGGTCGCTGACCGCACGCTCTGGTGCGCCCAGCAGGCGATGACGGCCGTCCGCGATGAAGCGGATCTCGTGCTCTACCTGGTCAATGCATCGGAGGATCCGGAGTTCGCGACCTACATAGAGCTCGAACTCGCAATCCTTGCCTGGCTCGACAAACCGGTGCTGGTGCTACTCAACCAATTGCCCCCGCAGGCGGACAGCGCGCAGCGCGGCGACCTGCTCCAGCGCTGGGAGGGGGTGCTTTCGCAGCCCCCCATTCGCGGCGTTCTTGCCCTCGACGCCCATGAGCGCGTCTGGCTCGAAGAGCACCGTCTTCTCGCACGGGTGCGCAGTGAGCTCGAAGGCGAAGCCGCCGCGCACATGGGGACTCTGTTGGCGCACTGGGAAAGGCGTGCGCGCGAGCGCTTCGAAGAAGCCGTGCACGCCCTCGCCCATGCGCTCGCCGAAACGACCGGCGATCGCGAACCGGTGCACCGCGGCCAGCCCCGTCGCCTGGGCCGGATCGCCGCGCTCCGGCGCCTCGGCAGCAGACTTTCCGAGCGCACGCGCAGACTGGACGCCCACCTGATCGAACTGGAAGCACTGGAAGGAGAGGCCCTGCGCGCCGTGGAAGCAGACCTCACCGCAACGCACGATCACGGCGCACGGCCCGATCCGACCACCGGCGCCGCAAGTGGCGCAGTGGTCGGAGCCGGGGCGGGCGCCGCACTGGACCTGCTCTTCGGCGGCCTCACCTTCGGCGTATTCACCGCGCTCGGCGCATCGCTTTCCGCCGCGGCAGCGTGGGGTTGGTGCTGGCAGGCGGTCGACGCGCGCACGCTCGGCTGGTCAGACGCCTTCATCGGCGATCTAGCGGCGGAATACACAGCGCGCTGGCTAGCCATCACTCATCATGGCCGAGCCAGAGGCCCCTTCGATGAGCACGCCCTTGCCTCCTGGCGCACCGCCGTAGGCCAGATCCGAGAGCGCCACGTCGCCGCCGCCGCCCGTCTGACGGACGCGGCAGCTCACCCGGACGTCGATGCCGAATCGCTGCGCAGGGCCGCGATCGCGCTCATGCACGGTCTCATCGCCGATGTCCTGCTCACTTCCTACCCAGCCGGCGGCTGGCTCCTGGAGCTGCCCACGGAGGACACCACATGATGCCGATTCGATTCGGCGTGCTGGGCGCGGCACGCATCACCCCCGCAGCGCTCGTCTATCCTGCAGAGTCGATCGGCGGCATCGAGCTCACCACCATTGCCGCGCGCGATCGAGCGCGCGCCGAGGCCTTCGCCGGCGAGCACCGCGTTGCAACGGTAGTCGATGACTACGCCGCCGTGATCCAGTCCGACGTCGACGCCATCTACGTCCCCCTGCCGATCAGCGCCCACGCCAAGTGGGCGCTTGCGGCGCTTGCGGCCGGCAAGCACGTCCTCTGCGAGAAGGCGATCGCCTCGAACGCGGCGCAGGCACGTACCCTTGCCGAAGCCGCCAGCGCGAGCGGCCTAGTTCTGATGGAAGCCTTCCACTACCGCTACCACCCGCTCTTTGGCCGCATTGTCGAGTGCCTCGCCTCCGGCGCGATCGGCGCGCCCCGCCGTGCGGATGCGCGCTTCTGCGTGCCGCACATCCAGCCCGGCGACATCCGCCTCGACTATGCGACGGCAGGGGGCGCGCTCATGGATCTCGGCTGTTACTGCGTCCACTGGCTGCGCCACGCGGCGGGACGCGAACCCATCGTGCGCGCGGCGCGCGCCGAAATCGGACCGCCCGACGTCGACATCGTGATGGACACGGAACTGGAATTCCCGTCCCTGCAGGGTGAAGCGCCGCTCAGCGCCCGCGCCTACTGCTCAATGAACCCCGACGAGCCCATGGCCGCGTCACTGACCATCGAAGGCAGCCGCGGGCGCCTGGAGGTGCGCAATCCAATCGCCCCGCACATGGGGCATCACCTGGTCCTCGAGAATGCCGAGGGCACGCTCGAGGAAGAAGTCGACCGCACGCCGACCTACACCTACCAGCTCGCAGCCTTCGCGGCCGCCATGCGAGGCGAGCGCGCGAACCTCACGGACGGCGAGGATGCCGTCCGTAACATGCAGGTGATCGATGCGATCTACGCCGCGGCCGGCATGCGCCGACGCGGCGACTGAGGCGGCTCAGGCGCCTGCAAGGACGATAGAGAACTCGAACGCGCGCTCGCCCACCTTGACGGTGAATGCCTCGTCCCCCGGCGTGCCGAACGCAAACGCCTTTGCAAGGGTCTCGCCCGCGATGTAGTCCGCGTGGGCTTCGACGGCTTCGCGCAGTTCTGCATCACAGCGGAAGCTGACCTCGATCCGGTCGGCGACGTTCAGGTCCAACTCCTTGCGCGCACGCTGGATGCGGTTGACCACTTCACGCGCCAATCCCTCGGCGGCAAGCTCAGGACCGATCTCGAGGTCCATGTCGATGCTGACAAAACGGTTCGACAGCGCCTCCGTACCGGCCTGCGCCTCGCGCAGGACTTCAACGTCCTCAGCATCGAAGGTTTCGCCCTCGAGCGTCAGCGTACCGGCGGCGACGAAGGCTTCGAGTGCGTCCGGTTCGAGCGCGGCGATGAGGCCCTGGAAATGCTTCATGCGCTTGCCGAGACGCTTACCGAGACGCTTGAAGTTCGGACGCGCGTACAGCCGTATGTAGGCCGCCTCGTCGGTCGCGTACTCGACGCGCTTCACATTGAGCTCGGAGGCGATGTAACCCTCAAGCGCTGCGATCTCCGCAAGCAGTTCAGCATCCCGGTGCACCACCGTGAGTCGCGCAAGCGGCTGACGCACGCCGATCTTCTTCTCCTCGCGTTTCTGGCGCCCGAGCAGGATCACCTGCTGCATGCGATCAACAGCCGTCTCCAGGACCGTGTCCTCGCGCGCCGGATCAGGCAGCGGGTAGCTGCACAGATGCACAGATTCCGGCAGCGAGGCGTCCACGGCGCCCCCAAGGCCTTGCAGGCGACGGTACAGCGTCTCGGACAGGAACGGCGCGAACGGCGCCATGGTCTGTGAGAGTTCAAGGAGGCAGCGGTAAAGCGTGGAATACGCGGCAAACTTGTCGCTGTCGTTCCTCGCACCCCAGAACCGCGCTCGATTGAGGCGGATGTAGGTGTTCGTGAGCTGCTCGATGAACTCGAACAGGCGCGGCACCACGTTGTAGAGACGGTAGCCCTCCATCTCCGTGGCCACCGTCCGCTTCAGCGTCTGCAGGCGGGAAAGGATCCAGCGATCGAGCACGTTCTCCGCGTCCACGAAGCCGGACGCGGGGGACCAGTGGTCGATCTCGGCGTAAGTCGCGAGGAAGTTGAAGGCGTTGTACCAGGGCAGCAGCGCGCGGCGCGTCATGTCGCGCACGCCGACGTCCGAGAAGCGCTGCTCCTCCGCTCTCACGAGGCCCGAATTGATAAGGTACAGACGCAGGGCGTCGGCGCCCTGCTCCGCCATGAGCACGTCCGGCGCCGTGTAGTTCTTCTTCGACTTCGACATCTTGGTGCCGTCCTCCGCGAGGACGAGCCCATTGACGATGACGTTGTGGAAGGCGGGCTGATCGAAGAGTGCGGCGCCAAGGACGGTGAGCGTGTAAAACCAGCCGCGCGTCTGGTCGAGACCCTCGGCGATGAACTCGGCCGGGAAGCCCGCCTCGAAGACCTCGGTGTTCTCGAACGGATAGTGCAGCTGTGCGTAGGGCATGGACCCCGACTCGAACCAGCAGTCGAGCACCTCGGAAACACGCCGATAGACGCCGGCTTCGCCTTCAACCGTGAAGTGGAGCGGATCGACGAACTCGCGATGCAGATCGTCCACCTCCACGCCCGTCAATTCGGCAAGCTCGGCCCGCGATCCGATGCAGCGCACGGCGCCGGTCGCATCATTCACCCACAGCGGAAGCGGCGTCCCCCACACCCGATTGCGCGAGATGGCCCAGTCGCGCGCGCCGTCGAGCCATTTGCCGAAGCGCCCGTCGCGCATGTGGTCCGGCACCCAGTTGATCTGCGCGTTGGCCGCTAGCAAGCGCTCGCGCATGTCTTCGACGCGTACGTACCAGCTCGGTACGGCCCGGTAGATGAGCGGGGTCTCGGAGCGATAACAGAATGGATAGCTGTGGACGATGACGTCCTGCTCGTAGAGCGAACCGGCATCCTTGAGCGCACGGATGATGTTCCGGTCCGCGTCCTTCACGTGCTGACCCGCGAAGTCGGGAACCTCGTCGGTGAACAGCCCTTGAAGCGTGACCGGCATCGCGAAGGCGGAGATTTCCGCGGCGCGAAACGCCTCGTAGTCATCCTCACCGAAAGCCGGTGCCTGATGCACGAGACCCGTTCCGTCGTCCGCGGTAACGTAGTCGCCGGTGATGACGACGAATGCGCCCTCCTTCGCTTGTTCGGCAAAGTAGGGAAAAAGCGGCTCGTAACGGCGGCCGGCGAGGGCGGCGCCCGACACCCGATCCAGCACTTCGAGGTCGTGGCGCTTGCCGTAATGCTCGAGCCGATCCGCTGCGAGATAGAGCACGAGATTGCGCTCGCGGTCGCGCACCCTCAGGTATTCGAGCTCCGGCCCGACACAGACCGCCAGGTTGGACGGCAGGGTCCAGGGCGTGGTGGTCCAGATCGCGAGATGCGCGTCCTCGTCCGCGAGCTTGAGCAGCACCGTGATCGCCGGATCCTGAACCTCCTTGTAGTTCAGGTTCGCCTCGAAGTTGGACAGCCCGGTGCCAAGTGCCGTCGAGACCGGAACGATCTTCTGCCCCTGGTAGACGAGCCCCTTGTCGAAAAGCTGCTTCACGACCCACCAGACGGACTCCATGTACCAGGGGTCCATGGTCTTGTAGTCGTGATCAAAATCGACCCAGCGACCGATGCGGGTGATGGTCTGGCGCCACTCGCTCGTGAAGCGCTGCACGATCGCTCGGCAGGCGTCGTTGTAGCCGGCAACGCCCAGTGACTCGACGAGATCGTGGGCATTCACGCCCTCCGCCTCGTACTGCTTGTTGATCTCCTGCTCGACTGGCAAGCCGTGGCAATCCCAGCCGAACCGGCGGCTGACGTAGCGCCCCTTCATCGTGAAATAGCGCGGGATGATGTCCTTGATCGTCGAGGCGACGAGATGCCCATGATGCGGCAGGCCGGTCGCAAACGGCGGCCCGTCATAAAAGATATAGGGCTGTCCGTCGCGCGTTTGCTCAAGCGAGCGTTCGAAGATCCGCTCGCGCTCCCAGAACGCGAGCACCTCGAGCTCAGCGGCAACGAAATCGAAGGCATCTCCGCCCGCGGAGGCAACGGCGGCAGAAAGAGCAGGCGACGACGCCGCAGAAGCGTCGCTCGCAACGGATGGATCCGATGGGGACACCAGGGTCACTCCGGGGGTCGGGCCAGGGCATGAGCGAGGCGCGGAGTCTACCGCGCACACAGCGAGGCCCCAAGCGAAGCGGGCCGCCAGGGCACTGCAATCGACGGCTCGCGTCGGAGCAGGCACTCGATCGAGGTCTCAATCGAGGTCTCAATCGAGGTCGCAATTGAGGTTTCGATGAGCCGCGATCCGACCGGCGCTGAGATCTCCGAGCGTTTGACGAGGAGCAGCGCTGTCGAGCGGGCCGCACGGCTGCGACGTGCGCCCGTCGCGAGCGCTCCAGGCGTTGCCCCTCCCTCAATGATGAAAGAACGCGCTCGCCGCGGGCGCGCGAAAGCGGGGCCCGAGCCTCAGGGGTCCCGCCAGGGGCGCCCCTCCAGGTAGCCATCAAGCCGTTGCACGAGACGCTCGCGACGATCGGCGATGTCACGTCCGATGAGGCCCGGATCCGCCTGCCGCGCAAGCAGGGCGAGGGCTTCGCGCTGCACACGCACCGCAGACTCGAAATCTCCGACTTCCGCATGCGCTGCGGCGAGCGTGTCGAGGAAATCCGGATCGGGCGCAAGCGCAACCACCCGCGTCGCCAGCGTAAGCGCCGCGGCGCCGTCCCGCAGGGCCGGGTCCGGATGCGTGGCGCGGATCCATGCGAGCATGTTGCCGGCCTTCACGGGCGCGGCTTCGAGCTCCTGCGCGTAGAGCTCGGCGGCGCGGGCGGCATTCTTAGGCGCCCCCTCGCCATGGAAATACATGCCTGCAAGTTCGACCCGCGCCGGCGCGCTGCCCGCCTCAACCAGCGCCTCGCAGAGTTCGAAGGCACGACGGAACCAGGCGCGCCCCGCCTCCGGATCCGCCTCGACATCGGCATCTGTACCCTCGGTCAAACGCTGACCGACGTTCCGATAGAAGGCAACCTCGAACAGGGGCGTGAACTCGCGATAGACGGCAACGAGCTGACGCGCGCGATCCAGATTGCGCACCGTGCCGCTGCCGATCGCAAAGGCGCCGGCCAGACGCAAGGCCGAGCCCACGTGGCCGAGCCGCGCGCCCTGCGAGGCCCACCAACTCGCCTCGACCGCGTTTGGCGTTACGCCCCAGCCTTCGCCCCAGATCACGGAGAACTGAGCCGAAGTCGCTGCGGCGTCCGCTTCCGAAAAGTCCGTCCAGTCGCGTGCGGCCGACTCCATCAGCACCAGCGCCGCCTCAGCATCCTGCGGCCCCCCGAGACCGAGCGCGAGCAGGCGCGCGAGACCCCGAGCGGAGTAGCCTTCCTGATCAGCGACGCCCTGCTCGTACCACCAGCGAACGCGGGCCCAGAGCGGGTCCTCCAGCACGCCGCCCGCCTGCCGCAGCGCCCGCTCCAAGCCCACGGCCACATCCGTGGGCCCCGGACAGGCAATCGGAACATCAACCGCATCCCGAACTCGCCGGCAGCGCAGCATCCAGCCCGCGGCAACGGAAGGATCCTGAGCGAGGTCTCGCGCATCGAGGCGGGTCAGTCGATCGAGTACTCGAGCTTGCTCGGGAGCATCCCCGGCAGTAGCGAATGCGGCCTCCGCGCCTTCGAACGCAGCCCGCGCAGCATCAACGTCCCCTGCCGCGAGCGCCGCTTCGGCCTGCAAGAACAGGTCTGGGCCATCCCCGCGGCGGACGACTGAGGGCGCGGCTTCCGGCGCGGCCGCGGCCGCGCCCCCCTTCATCGAACCTGTCTCGGCAGCCTCCGAAGGCGCAGATAAGCCCCCGCCCTCCGTGGGTGCGTCCCCGGGGCCTGCCTGCTCCGCACGCCGCAGGCGCGCCGCGAGCTCCGGCGCTTGAAGCCCCAAAGCATCCGCAAGGGCCCGAGGATCGGCCGTGCCCGCACGTACTGCATCCTCGAGGCGACGATCATCGACCTGCAGACACCCCGCGAACGGGTCCGCTCCCGCACAGAGCCAGGACGTTTGCTCCCGCTCTACAACGGGTACGAGCAGGAGCCAGCGATCCTTGTCGTCGACCAGCGCCACCGCACCGCGGCGCTGGGGCAGAAACCGCCAGCCGCGGGGCAGCGCGATGCTCTGTAGCGGTGCGGAATCCGTTCGGGCAGGCACGCGCAGTTCATTTCCGGCACGCCAGCTGCGAGCGAGCATGAGGCGCGCCTGGTCCAGCCACGCACGGACAAGGGCTGCCTCGTCCCGAGCAGCGATAGAGGGCGCCGCCACCGCGGGCGCCTGTATCCGCGGAGGTGGCTCAGACGACGGCACCGGTTCCGGTTCCGGTTCCAGTTCCGATTCCAGCGCCGCTACCCGTGCCGGCGGCGGTACCGGTACCTCGGCCACATCGTCAGCTCGAAGGAAGAGCACCCCTGCAAGGATAGTCGCCGCCAGCAGGCCGCCGGCAAGCGCGATGGGCCGCCATGACCGCGCTGAACGGCTTCGGCGCCGTGGTCTACGCGCCCCCCCCGGACGCTCTGCCGTGCTCCGAGGTTCGGTACGCGCGCTGCCGACCGGCCCCAGCAATTCGCGGCGGGCCAGCACCGTAGCCTTCAGCGCCCGATCCAGGCGTTGCTGCATCTCGGGCTCGGTGGCGGCCTTGCGCGCCTCGCGGAACTGACGAAGCTGGCGGTGGAAGGCCCAGCGAATTATGTCGTCGTCGATATCGTCGCCGACATGGCCGTCGACGTGGTCGTCGACACCGCCAGGGCCATTGCCATGGAGACCGAGCACGCGGAGCGCCTGCGCGCGATTCACGGCCCCGGCTCCAGTGCCTGAAGCGCATCAAGGAGCGGCAGATCGGCGGGCGCAAGCGTGCTTCGATCGACCTCGGACGGGCGCGTCCAAGCAAGCGCGTCATGCTCGCGCGCGGTGGGCACGCCGCGAACGAGCTCCGCCTGCCAGCCTTCAAGCTGGAGCACGTCATCGCCCCTCGGCACGCGCGATCGCGCGAGTTCCCGCACCGCTCGAACGTGGATGTCGAGCTCCTCAAGCAGTTCTCTCACGAGCGCCGCCTCGGGTCCTTCACCCGCCTCCAGCTTCCCGCCCGGAAATTCCCAATGACCCGCGAGATCCATGGCGGGCCCCCTGCGCGCGAGGAGGACCCTGCCATCGCGCATGATCATGCCAGCCACAACGCGAATCACCCGCACCCTGAACTGCCTCGATCCGCTGGCCTCATGGGCATGTCATCATGCGAGGAAACGACACTGCTTCGCATGCCCCCCGTGCGTGCGCGAGAAGTGTCGAATCTACCAGACGAGGGCGAGCATGGCCGCTGATGCCACGCCGGAGAGCGTACCTGCGCGTCGCGACTTCGCGGCCTATCTGGGGGGCAGTGCGCTCTGGCTCGCCGGCTTCAATCTTCAGCAGTTTCTCGTGACCTGGATGCTCGTGGGCATGCTCGCGGAGCCGGGGACACGCGTCGGCATCGCACAATTGCTGATCGCCCTGCCGGGCTTCGCCCTCATGCTGTTCGGCGGCGGTACCGCCGACCGTGCCGATGGCCGCCGACTGCTGCTGATCATCCACGCCATCGCGGTGCTTCCGCCCCTCGCGCTTGCGGTGGCGACGGAGCAGTTCGGCCTCGCCTACGCAGTGGTGATCATCTTCGGCGCCGTCGTCGCCGGACTTCAGGGCGTCTCGGAGCCTGCGCGCTCGGCGATGCTGAACCGCGTCACCGTCGGCAACATCCAGCACACCGTTGTCACCACCACCGCCGTCACCATGACTGTCGGACTCGCGGGCACATGGATCGGCGGGCGCATCGAGTCCTTCGGCTTTGCCAGCGTGCTTGCGCTGCAGGCAGCACTCTTCGGCGCAGGCGGGATCGCAGTGACGCTCATTTCCCCGACCTTGACGCGGATGCAGCCGCCCGCGGGGCTGCAGCCCTCCCGCATCGCGGAGATTCGGGAGGGCCTGGGGGTGCTCTGGAGGACGCCGCGCGTTCGCGACGTGATCGGGCTGAACTTCGTGTCGAGCGCCTTCAACGCAGGCGCCTGGTTCGTCGTGTATCCGTTCCTCGTCACCCGCGTGTACGGCGGCGACGCCTCACTGCTCGCGCTGCTGTCGCTCATCTTCTTCGCCGGCAGCATCGGATCGAATCTCGGGCTGCTGCGCTTCGTTCCGCTCGCGCAACCGGGGCGGCTGTTCCTGGCCATGCAGCTGACGCGGGTCGTCCTGTTCTCAACCCTCCTGTTCGAGCCACCGATCTGGGTCGTCGCGCTCGTGTCCATCGGCTGGGGCATGAACATGGGACTTACCACTTCAACGGCGCGCATGCTCGTGCAGGCTGAAGCTCCGGAGGCGCAGCGCGCCCGGGTCCTGTCCGTATTCATCCTCTCGACCATGAGCGCGGCGCCGCTCGGCGCCCTGCTTCTGGGTACGCTTGTCGATGTGACGAGCGTACTGACGGGCTTCGTGCCCGGCGTGATCGCCTCGCTCCTGATCTTCGTGATCGGCGTTAAGGCGACCGACCTGTGGGCGCCGCGTCGAAGCGTCAGCGCAGATCGAGGATAAAGTCGGCCGCCAACGTCGGATCCTGCATGGGGATGAAGTGCGTAAGCTCCGGCAGATGGACATCGCGGCCCTTCGGGAAACGGGCGGCGAGATCCTCGAAGGTCGGTGAAGAAGAGAAGTCCATGGCATCCCGATCCGGGTTGCGCGGGCGCGCGCGCAGCACCGTTACGGGTACGCGCACGCGCGCTACCTGGCTGAAGATATCCGTTGCTGCCGAGCCGAGGTAGATGCTCGCCTCGACATAGGGCGGGCACGCCAGCACGTAGCCGTCCCCGTCCTCAGCTGGCGTGATGCCATGGCGGCAGTAGTCCTCGAGGACGCGACGATCCCAAACCGAGAACGGCACTCGGTGCTCGAAGCGTTCGAACATTTCCTGCCAGTCGCGCCAGTGATTGCGCCGCTTCGACGTTGGATGCGCTTCGCCGCTCAAGCCCTCGGGCCGTGCGGCGTAGAGCTCCGGCGCCATGATCACCGGGTCCATGAGCACGATCCGCTCGAAGGCATCAGGACGCTCCGCCGCCGCTATGGCCATGCAGTAGCCGCCCATGGAATGCCCTGCGCCGATCGCGCCCTCGATTCCGAGCGCGTCGACGAAGCCGACCAGGTCCTCGCCGAAGCGATCCCAGGCGACGGCCTCCGTATTCTCGCTCAGGCCATGACCGCGCATGTCCATGGCGATCACGCGATAGCCCGCGAGTCGCTCGACAACGGCATCCCAGCAGCGGCGATGAAAACCCGTCGCATGCACGAGGAGGATGGTCTGAGCATTGTCGCGCTCGGCGGGCCACTCCGCGTAGGCGAGGGTGGGGCCAGCAGGAAGATGAATACGGTGCTCAATCGGGGAGGGCATGACAGAAACCGTGATCGCGGGGATCGCGGATGGTATTGAGCGTCATCCGTGGGGGCAAACGAGGGGCGGTGCCACTGCCACCGCCCCCCGTTCGGCTTCTGGAGGTCAAGCCAAGGGCACTATTCAGCGTTTGCGCCCTTGCCGCCGCCCGCTGCGCCGCCTTCGGGAGCGCCGAGACTCGCCGCTAGCCCTTGCACCGAGCCACCCTCGAGGCCGAGTTCCGCGAGCAGTGAGTCGACCAGCGGCCCCTGCGCACGGTAGCGAAGCGCACTGTCGACCACATTGTCGGCAAGGTTTCCTCCGCCCTCGCCTGCGCCAACTCCCCCGGAACCGGACAGCCCCTCGACTTGCATGATGCGTATGCCGTCGATGTTCTCCATCGGCTTGACACTTTCTCGAATGATGGCGGGCAGGTGCTCGAGGAGAGCCAAACGGACTTGCATCGCAATCTGCTCGGCAGAAAGCGTGTTGTTCGCCTCGTTGATTGCCTGCTTGCCCGCCGCATCCACGCTGTATCGACGCTCCGACACCTGGACTAGCGCCAGTTCTGCGTCAGCTTCGGCCTGAGCAGTGATGCGGCGCTCAGCAGCCTCCGCTTCGGCGCGCGTACGTCGCGCTTCCGCATCATCGAGCGCCGCCTGCTTCTCGGATTCTGCAGCAACAGTGACCGAGATCGCTTCCTGCTCCGCTACCTGTCTGGCCTCGACCAGCTCGACGCGCTTACGTCTCTCCGCCTTCTCGACTTCGCGGACGGTGACGACGTTCTCGTCCTCGCGGACTGCAAGCGCGCGGGCTTTCGCAGCCTCGGCCTGCGCATCGGATTGCGCGCGACTGCGCTCCGCCACCGCGATCTCGCGATCCTGTTCGGCAAGATCAACCGTCTTGCGACGCTCGACCTCAGCCGTCTCAAGGCTCCGATCCTTGTCGATCTCACGGCTCCGGAGTCGCTCGGCAATCACGATCTGCTCCTCCTGGACGGCACGATCGGCCTCTACGCGAGCCAATTCGACCTGCCGCTTGGCTTCGATCTGCGCTTGTTCAGCCTCACGGCTCTTCGCTGCTTCCTCCGCCGCAATCGTGGAAACCTGCTGAGCCCGGCGCACAGCAACCTCACGTTCCTGAGCGAGCTTGGCGTACTCGGTCTCCTTGTCGATCTCGAGCTTCTGCTGTTCTGCTTCCAGATTCTTGCGACGGATATCGACTTCGGTATCCTGCTCGATCTCGTTCCGAGTACGCCGACGCGTTTCTATCGCTTCCGTGAGCCGCGTAAGACCCTCCGCATCGAACGCGTTCTGCGGATTGAAGTAGTCGAATGCCGTCTGATCCAAACCCGTGAGCGAGACAGACTCGAGTTCAAGGCCGTTTTTGAGCAGGTCCTCCGACACGACCTGCTGGACCTTGTGAACGAAGTCCACACGCTTCTCGTGCAGCTCTTCCATGGCCATCTCGGCCGCAACGGCACGCAGGGCATCGACGAACTTGCCCTCGACAAGCTGCTTGAGCTCTTCTGGATTCATGGTCTTCCGACCGAGCGTCTGCGCGGAGTTGGCGATCGCGTCCGCAGTCGGCTTCGCGCGAACGTAGAACTCGGCCGTCACGTCGACGCGCATGCGATCTCGCGTAATGAGCGCGTGCTCGTTGTTGCGCCGAACTTCGAGACGCAGCGTGTTCATGTTGACTGGGATGATCTCGTGGACGACCGGTAGCACGATCGCTCCCCCGTTGATAATCACCTTCTGGCCGCCCAGGCCAGTCCGCACGAATGACACTTCCTTGGACGCGCGTCTGTAGAGCCGCGCCAGTATGAGTCCGAGAGCGACAAGTGCCGCCAGGACGATTCCAGCCATCATCAGAATGTCTATCAGATTCGCCATTTGCTTCCTTCCATGCAGCAGGACGTTCTTTACCGCGAGCCCCTTTGGGCCAGCGGTGTTTCATTCGGCGGAGAGTGCGTCGGACACATTCGCGATGCCGCGATAGTGCGCACCGTCGTATGAGACCAGCAGCACTTGGTCTCCACGCTCGAACTCCTTTCCTTCTGTGTCAGGTTCGACTCGGACGTAGTGCACCTGTCCGTGGGAATCCATGGCTTTAGCTTCCGCAGGTTCTCCCACACGGGCAGTCGCCAGAGTCATGACCGCAACGCGCCCAACAAGCGCGTCGTCGGAAATCGCTGTGGTCTCGTCCTTGGGAACGAGCCATGCCAGGAAGCCGCCGAAGGTGCGCGTGCACGGGAGTGCCAAACCGACTGAGGGCACCGACATGAGCCACGCAGGCAAGTACACGCCAACGACACCGTGGATTACGGATTGGCCGACCAGGCCGATGAGGCCAAAGCTCGTTAAGAAGACCACCAGGAGCATGAGAACAGGCACTTCACCCACCCTCAGCCAACTGAGTAGCCGACTGAGGGCGGACCCGCCCTCTACACCATCGATCTCGAGGCTGGCCTCGGCGTCTACATCGACGTCGAAACCGCTCTCAAGAAACGAAGACAGACTCGTGCCAATCAAAGTGCCGAGCAATTCCATTGCGAGAATCCCGAGCATCACCGCAAGTGCGACGAAGAAAGGGGTGTTCTCTGCAGCGGAAAGCAGCTCCATCACGACTTGTTCCGAGCCGACTTGAGCGCCGCGAGGCGCTCTTCCACACGATGCTTGCGCGTTAGCTCGTCAAGCTCAGCCAACTGGGCGGCGCTTCCCGCAGACGGGAGGTCACCGCGCGCACTGCCGCTCGCTGCGGTCATGGCTCGCTTGAATGCCGCGTTGGCTTGTTCAGCTTTGGCGCTTGTCGCATCGCTTCCACTTGCCGAGGCCGGAGCCTCTGACGCCGCCGCGATTTTCTTGATCGCGGCAAGCTCATCTTCCATTTCGCGCTTTCGTCCCTGAAGAGCAGCGATAAACCCTTCTAGCTCTCGTTCCCGTGCTGAGTGTTCGCTGATTGTGTCTTCGAGGACCGGGATCTGGGCCTCGATGTCCATCTGCTTGGCGACCGCCACCTCGGCGAGGTCGTCACGCGTCTGATCGATCGCCACTTGGATCTGATCTGCAAGGTCTTCATGCGTCTTGTTCTCCTCCATGAGCCGCTTGCTCGCCAGATGGCGGGCGGCGATGACAGAACCGAGTTCCGAGCGAACTTCCTCTATTGCAGCTTCAATCTCGCGGACCGCTTCCGCCATCACTGCTTCCGGGGCCGAATCTTCTACGGCTTCGACCAACGCATTGAGTCCACCGCTCAGTAGCCGACCCACTCGACGTCCAATGCTCTCAGCCATGCTTCAACTCCCTCTGTTGCTCAATCAATGAGGCCAACTTCAGTACTGGAACGAGGCGCGCCTCCAACACTTCGCTTCGATAACACATGCCGTCCGGGGCAACCGCCAGCTGCAGAAATGACTGCAGCAGGGAACAGGATCGTTCGATCAGGGCTTCCTCCAACTGGTAGAGCTGTTCTGCCCTGGCCTCACTGGGCGTGAGGTGCGAGCTCAGCAACACCGCATTCGTCTCCTCCAACCACGCCACCGTACGAACTACCACCTCAGAGTGCGGATGAACGTGCAAATGCTGTTCTGTCGCCCTCACCTCTCGAAGCACCCTTCCCAGCAGGTTTCCTGCGATCACGAGCGCTGTTTCGTAGTCCCGTTCGAGCAACCGACGCTGCCGCGCCTCGGCGATGACTGCACGTAGCTTGTCGCTCGGTGTTCGCGCCCCATCGATCTCGAGATCTGCGAGAAAGGCGGCGTCATCAGTGTCCAGACGAACACTCATCGATACGCTTCTTTGCGGCATGTCTACGAATCAGCTCATTAATCTACGTTTGAACCCAAACGTATACATCCGTAAACAAAAGCGCAAGCGAGCGAACTAAGCGATACTTGGGCAGCGCTTGCTGGAGTTTGTGATGGATCCGAATCTCGCCCTCTTCGCTAACGATGCCTTCTACGTCGCTTTCGAGAACGGGGATTTCGATGCCATGGCGGAACTCTGGGCGCGGGATCAGGTGATCACCTGCATGCATCCGGGCTGGCCGGCGCTCGTCGGCCGCGAGGCCGTGCTCGAGAGCTGGGAGCGCATCCTTGGCAATCAGAGCGCAGAGCCGGTGACGGCCTTTAACGCCCGCGCCGTGATCATCGACCGCCTCGTCAACGTGATCTGCTACGAGCGCATCGCCGGGCAGACGCTGGTCGCGACGAATCTGTTCGCGCTGGAAGCGGGGCAGCTACGCCTCGTGCACCACCAGGCCGGACCGTGCGCAGAACCGCCCGAGCCGGAGCCTCGCTCCGTTCAGTAAAACCGCGCTCAAAGCGGGATTGCGGTCTTCTTGGTGACCGTACGAAGCGTGAAGCTGGACCGGATCCGGGCAACGTGCGGCAGGCGCGTCAAGCTGCCATGGACCTGTTCGTAGTCTGCAAAATCCGCGGCAATGACGCGCACCAGATAGTCGTATTCGCCGCTCATCAGGTAGCACTCCATGACTTCTGGCAGCGCCGTGACCGCTGCCTCGAACTCCGCAAGGGCATGGTCTTCCTGAGTATCCGTAGTGATCTCCACGAAAATGTTTCCCGGCCGCCCCGCGCGCGCCTGATCCACAAGCAACACCACGCCTGCGACGATGCCCGATGTCTCAAGCTGGCGCGTCCGCCGCAAGCACGCCGATTCGGAGAGCCCAACGATTCTTGCAAGCTCCGCATTAGACATGCGCCCGTCCCGCTGGAGGGCCTCAAGGATGCGGCGGTCGACTGCATCAAGGCTGATTTTCGAAGATTCCAAGTCTTCCGACCCAATTCAACACAACTTTCTGCCTTTTCTACCGACGACCGGTCGTTCATCGCAAGCACATTTCCCCCTCGCCGCGTCAGTCTTTGGGCCATTCGTACACACCCGAGGAGTCACACCATGCGGATCGGCGTACCGAAAGAGATCAAGAACCACGAATACCGTGTCGGTCTCGTGCCGACGTCCGTGCGCGAACTCACGCAGCGCGGCCACGGCGTGCTCGTCGAACAGAGCGCCGGCGAAGGCATCGGCTGCAGCGACGACGACTACCGCGCGGCTGGTGCGACAATCGTGCCGGACGCGAACGCCGTCTTTGCCGGCGCGGACCTCATCGTGAAGGTGAAAGAGCCGCAGGCCGTGGAAATCGCACGCCTGCGACCGGAGCAGACGCTGTTCACCTATCTCCATCTCGCCGCTGACGCAGCCCAGGCACGCGGCCTCGCCGCCTCTGGCGCAACCGCCATTGCCTACGAGACCGTGACGGGCCCCCACGGCAGCTTGCCGCTGCTCACGCCCATGAGTGAAGTCGCTGGGCGCATGTCTATCCAGGTCGGCGCAACGGCTCTGCAGAAAGCCCAGGGCGGTGCGGGCGTATTGCTTGCGGGCGTGCCCGGCGTCGCCCCTGCCCGGGTCGTGATCATAGGCGGCGGCGTCGCCGGCTCGAGCGCCGCGCGCATGGCAACGGGATTGCGCGCAGACGTGACCATCCTCGACCTCTCCTTGCCGCGCCTGCGGATGCTCGACGAAGAATTCCAGGGGCGAGTACGCCTGCTGCATGCCAACCGCGACGCCGTGGAACGCGCGGTCGTGGATGCAGACCTGGTGGTCGGCGCCGTCCTCGTACCAGGCGCAGCCGCACCCAAACTCGTCGATCGCGCCCTGCTCTCACGGATGCGCCCGGGAACGGCGGTCGTCGACATCGCGATCGACCAGGGCGGGTGCTTCGAGACTTCGCGTCCGACCACGCACGCAGATCCGACGTACGTCGAGGAAGGCGTTGTTCACTACTGCGTGACCAACATGCCGGGGGCCGTGGCGCGCACCTCGGCATTCGCCCTCAACGCCGTGACGCTGCCGCACGTCCTGGCACTTGCGGAACTCGGCACGGACGCCGCCCTTGCGGCAGACCCGCACCTGAGCGCGGGTGTGAACGTGCGGGCCGGAGCCATTGTCCACGCAGTGGTGGCGGACGCGCTTGCAGGTCAGCTCGACGCGGCGGCCTGAGGCCGACCAGGGGGGCGGCGAAGCGCCGCTCCCCGCATCCCCACGGGCCCACGCGCGCTGCTCAAGCCCCCAATCGAAAACAATTCTCATTCACAAAATCTATGGCGCTTTCCTTCGTCCAGCGAAAAAACTGGACAATTCCCGTACGAAATGGGGTCATACGCACCCCATAGCGGCGGAGCCGCGATCTCCGATAGGTTTCTTCTATCGCCACCATCGTTGAAAGCGAATGTTGCTCCCCGGCGCCATTCGTATACTCCGCCTGCTATTGATCCACGGGCACGCGCCCCGGTGTCCGGGCACAACTACCAGGAGAGCCGTCATGGAACTCAAGGAAAGCAAGACGCTGCAGAATCTGAAGGATGCCTTTGCTGGCGAATCTCAGGCCAACCGTCGCTACCTCTACTTCGCAAACAAGGCCGACGTCGAGGGCGAGAATGATGTCGCGGCACTCTTCCGCTCCACCGCGGAGGGTGAAACCGGACACGCACACGGCCACATGGACTACATCGCCGAGGTCGGTGATCCGGCAACGGGCCTTCCGGTTGGCTCCACGAAGGACAACCTGACCGCCGCCGTTGCAGGCGAGACGCACGAGTACACGGACATGTACCCGGGCATGGCCACGACCGCGCGCGACGAAGGCTTCGACGAGATTGCCGATTGGTTCGAGACGCTTGCGAAGGCAGAGCGGTCTCACGCGAACCGCTTCCAGAAGGCGCTGGACAGCCTCGGCTGATCAGCTGGGCGCCCACCCGGGGCGCCCCCGCAAGACCCGAGGGAGGCGCGCCCGCGCCTCTCTCGCGACCCCAGCCCACCCATTTAGTACGCGCCTTGAACACGTTTCTCGTCCGAGTGGAGTTCCCGCATGTCTGAAGCTCGCGAAGGCAACCTCGAGAAGGCCAAGCGCCTCCCGCACGACTGGCAAAGCTCCGAGTTCTGGGACGAAGCCGCCCTCAACGCCGAACTCGAGCGCGTCTATGACATTTGCCACACCTGTCGCCGCTGCGTAAGCCTGTGCGAATCGTTCCCAACGCTCTTCGACCTCGTCGATGAATCGGAAACGATGGAAGTCGACGGCGTAGCAAAGGAGGACTACGGCAAGGTGGTGGACCAGTGCTTCATGTGCGATCTATGCGCTGAAACGAAGTGCCCGTATTTGCCGCCGCACGAATTCAATCTCGACTTCCCGCACCTCATGCTGCGCGCAAAAGCCGTGAAGTTCTCGAAACAGGATTCGAAGTGGCGCGATCGCCTCATCACCAGCACCGACGCGGTGTTTTCCGTTGTCGGAAAGCCGGGCATCGCGCAGGTCGCGAACGCCGCAAACAGCAACAAGACCCTACGCGGCCTGCTCGACTCCGTCGCCGATATTCATCCGGACGCGCCGCTGCCGAAATTCCACTCCAAGACCTTCAAGGATCGCCAGCCCGGCGTCGCCGGCCCGGCCCTGGAAGCAGTCGCGACCGAGCGCACCACCGGCCGCGTGGCGCTGTTCACCACCTGTTTCGGCAACCACAACGAACCAGAGCTGGGTGAGGACATCGCCGCAGTCCTGAACCATAACGGCATCCCCATGAAGGTGGTGGCCGGAGAGAAGTGCTGCGGCATGCCCAAATTCGAGCTCGGCGACCTGAACGCAGTCGCCAGGCTCAAGGAACACAACATTCCGATTCTGAAGGCGCTCGTGGAGGACGGCTGGGATCTGCTCTCGCCCATCCCGTCTTGCGTGCTCATGTTCAAGCAAGAATTACCGCTCATGTTCCCGGACGACGCCGACGTCGGCGCCGTGGCCGCGGCTTTCTTCGACCCCTTCGAATATCTGTTGCTGCGCCACAAGGACGGCAAGCTCGAAACCGACTTCCAGAAACCGCTCGGCAAGGTTGCCTATCACGCCGCATGTCATCAGCGCGTCCAGAACATCGGCCAGAAGACGCGCGAACTGCTTTCGCTGATTCCGGACACCGAGATCACGCTCATCGAGCGCTGCTCCGGCCACGATGGCACTTACGCCTACAAGACCGAAACGCACGATGCGGCAGTCAAGATCGCCCGCCCCGTCGTCAATCGCGTGAAGAAGGTGGAGCCGGATCACTATGGCTCGGACTGCCCCATGGCGGGGCGCATGATCCAGCACGGGCTTGAAGAAACGTTCGGTGAATCAGAACACCCGATTCGTATGCTGCGCACGGCCTACGGGCTCTGACGCTGCGCACGCATCGACGAGAGGACAGATACATGCAGAAGCTCGACCGCTCGACCCTCCATTCGCTGGAGGAGTACGCGACGATCCGCGACGAATTCCGCCGCGAGGTCATCGCCCACAAGAAGCCGCGCCGCATTGCCGTGACGCCCAACGCCGTTTTCTATTTCGAGGACTTCACGACGATGAAGTATCAGGTGCAGGAGATGCTCCGCGCTGAGCGCATCTTCGAAGCCGACGGCATTCAGGACGAGATCGACGCCTACAACCCGCTCATCCCGGACGGCAGCAATCTCAAGGCGACCTTCATGCTCGAGTACGCGGACGTCGACGAGCGCCGCGTACGCCTTGGCGAGCTCGTTGGCGTCGAGGATCGCGCCTACGTGCAGGTCGGCGACCTCGCCCGCGCCTACGCAATCTCCGATGAGGACCTCGAGCGCAGCACGGAGGAGAAAACGGCTTCCGTACACTTCTGCCGCTTCGAGCTCGATGCGGAAATGATTGCGGCCGCGAAGACCGGCGCGGACATCAAGGTCGGCATCGAGCACCCGAATCTCACCGCAGAACTCACGCTCGCTGAAGACAGCCGCGACTCCCTCGCGGCAGACCTCGAGACGCCTCACTGACCGATGGCGCAGGCACCTGCCAGGCGTGATAACGGGCCCAAAGGGCCCGTTGTCATGTACTGATCCGCCGGTGGGTCAGGCCACGTCGGCCTTCAGGTCCACGGTCGAGTAAACGAGCGTGCCATCGTCCAGGTCGACCGTTGGCAGTTCCTTCGCATCACGCTCGTAATCCTGCGTCATGACCCAGGGGTCGTGCGCACCCTGCTTGGGCATGAGGTGCATGTTGCGCTGCAGGTAGCCGGCGTTGAAGTTGTCCGCTTCGACCCAGGGCCGCAGCTCCATGCCTTCATCCTGAGGACGCAGTTTCGGCGTAACGACCGTTGCACCGCGCTTGTCCATGTGGCCCAGCAAGCGGCAGAGATGATCGCCGAGGAGATCCGCGCGCAAGGTCCAGGATGCGCGCAGATAGCCGAACACCCACATCATGTTCGGCACTTCGTCGAACATCATGCCGCGCCAGGTCACCTTGTCAGCAAAGTCGATGACGGCACCGTTGACCTTGAATTCGATATCGCCGAGCACGCAAAGATTGAACCCCGTCGCGGTGACGATGATATCCGCCTCCAGCGCCTCACCCGACTTCAGCAGCACGCCTGTCTCCGTAAAGGTCTCGATGTGGTCCGTGGCCACCGAAGCCTCTCCAGAGGCAATACTCTGGAAGAGATCCCCCTCGGGTATGAAGGCAATGCGCTGCTGCCAGGGTCGATAACTCGGCGTGAAATGCTTATCCACGTCGAACTTCTCGCCAAGGAATGTGCGTGCGGCATCAATGAGCTCCTCACGCAGGACCTCCGGTTCCTCGAAGGACCGACGCGTGATCTCCTGACCATCCTTGAGGATGCGTCGCCGCACGATCTCGTGAACCCACTCCTCGGGAATCTCGAGCTCGCGCAGCGAATCCGCAAGTTCGTTCCGGTTCTCGCCGGGAATGAAGAAGGTTGGAGAACGCTGCAGCATGGTCACATGCTTCGCCCTGCCTGCCATGGCCGGCACGATCGTCGCCGCAGTCGCCCCGGAGCCGATCACGAGCACGCGCTTGTTCGTGTAGTCGAGGTCCTCTGGCCAGCGCTGCGGATGCACGAGGGTGCCCTCGAAGCGATCCATGCCCGGCCAGCTCGGCGTGTAGGGCTCCGTGTGCCGGTAGTAGCCCTGACACATCCAGAGAAAGTTACAGGTAAAGGTGCGCGTCGCGCCCGCTGCCCTGTCCTCTGCCGTGACCGTCCAAAGCCCCGCATCGCCGTCGAAGGACGCATGCGTCACGTGATGGCGGTAGCGAATGTGCTGCGCAATCCCGTGTTCTTCGATCACCTCGCCCATGTATTCGAGGATCGCCTCGGCAGTCGCGATGGGGTGCCCCGTCCAGGGCTTGAAGCGGTAGCCGAAGGTGTAGAGATCGGAGTCGGAGCGGATGCCCGGATACGTATGCGTCTTCCAGGTGCCGCCAAAACCGTCCTGAACCTCGAGGATCGCATAGCTCCGACCCGGCAGTTGCTCCTGCATATGGACCGCACCGCCCACGCCGGAGATGCCGGCGCCGATGATCAGGACATCGAAATGTTCTGCCGCCGCGTGTTCCGGAATTCCTGCCTGCTGGTTCATTGCTGGTCCCTCACTCGCCACACGGGCGCCACATCTCCGTATGAATGAAGATCGTCGCTCGGGGCGGCAACGACCATTGCATCGGCGGCCATGAAATTGATAATTCAGGCCACGCAGTGCGCAACAGGACAATTCCTTGTCCCAGGCCAATCCGGATCAGCCCCTGCTCGCGGGGAGCCTGTCGAGCCGACGCCGGACGATCGTGGGCGTCATCGGCCAGTTCGCGCTCCTTGGCCTCGACGCCCAGGCCCTCGCCGGCGTGCTCTCCGAAGCCGGACTCCCCGCACGCGCGCTTGATGATCCCGACTTCCCGATCTCCGTCGATCAGGAACTTCATGCCCTCGCCCGCGGCCTCGACTCCCTCGTCCAACGGCAGCAGCACATTGCGCTGTACGCGCTGAAGACGTTCGAGGCCGTCGGCATCAACTATTACGGCGTGCTCGGGCTCGCCATGCAGCACGCGCCGACCGTCGCCGAGGCACTCGGGAACATGCTCGCATTCCCCGAGCTCGCCTGGGGCCACTCACGCATCGTCGGCGCCCTCGAGGGCGAGCGCTTCGTGTTGCGCTTCGAACTCGGCGCGGCTGTGCCGGCGGGCCTTTCCCCAGACGTGCTCCGCGAGTACTGCGTGACCACCGATCTCGCGAGCCTGCGCCGGATGATCAGCGACCTCACCGGCGGCGCGCACAGCCCCATCGAAGTGACCCTGCCCTTCCGCATGCCGCCGGAAGGCGAACGGGCACTTGCCGGCTTCCCCTATCCCGTGCGCTTCGACCAGCCCGCAGCCGAGCTGCACTATCGCGCAAATCTCGTCGAAGCCGCGCCCGTGCTCGCGGACGCGCTGCCCTATCTGCGCTATCGCAAGCTCGCGGAGAATTTCTCGCACATGCTCGCCGAGGAAGTCCCCGTGGCCGAGCAGGTCACGCGCCTGCTCTGGGGCGTATCGCCTGCGCCGTCGCGCGACCAGATCGCCGACATACTCGGCGTCAGCGGCCGCACCCTCGCGCGCCGCCTGCGCAATGCAGGTACGTCCTTTGCGGCGCTCCATCGCAGCGTGCAGCAGGAGCGCGCGAGCAACTTCCTGCGTCAGTCGAGCATGCCGGTCGCCGAGGTCGCCGAACGGCTCGGCTACTCGGACGCAGCCGCCTTCACCCGCGCATTCCAGAGCTGGACCGGGAAGGCGCCTTCGCAGTGGCGCAAACACGCGCGGGAGATGACACGCGCATGATCCAGATCGCCAGCTTCGGCTTTTTCCGATGCCACGTCCGGAGCGAACTGCGGCGCCTCCAGCCTGCGCCATAGCAAAAAAGCATAGGGCCCCATATCGTGATCCGCTCGGCAAACCGAAGTTACAGATGCCGCCAATCGATCCACAGCGCAGATAGACAGCGAATGAATGCGTTGGACCGAGAACCCTCACATGTCCTTGTCTGCTCGGACACCGGAGCAGAGACCCCTTAGACTGCTCACCGGAAAGCAAGGGAGCGCATCCGTGAGCGTCATCGGTGGCGGTGGCAAGAAGGTCCTCTACACGCTCGCGACGGCGCAGCGTATCCCTGCTCGACTCGGCGAAGGCACTCACCTCGCACAATGCCTGCAAGGCATGCGGGCTCGGCATGGGTGGCCAGCGCGGCGGCATGATCAACGAGCTCGGCGAGTTCCCGTCGGTCTGCAACAAGTCCGTCCAGGCGCAGTCGACCGACATCCAGGCGCCGATTCCGAGCGCAGTCTTCGCGCACACGCTGGCGGAGCTCCGTGAGTTGAGTGGACACGAGCTCGAGCATCTCGGCCGCCTCGGCCGTCCTCTGCACAAGGCGGCAGGCGCTGATCGCTATCGGGAGATCGATTGGGAGGAGGCACTTGCGCGCAGCGCCGACCGCCTGGGGGCGGCGGACGCAGATCGAAGCTTCTTCTACAGCTCGGGACGCTCGTCGAATGAAGCGGGCTTCCTGCTGCAATTGCTGGCCAGAATGCTGGGCACGAACAACGTTTCGAACTGCTCCTACTACTGCCATCAGGCGACCGGCGAGGCCCTGAACAGCACCGTCGGCACGGGCACGGCGACCATCGAGCTCGACGATCTCGCGGGCAGCGATCTGGTGTTCCTGGTTGGTGCGAATCCGGCATCGAACCATCCGCGCCTGCTGCACAAGCTCATAGAGCTGCGTCGCCGCGGCGGTCAGGTCATCGTGATCAATCCCCTCCGGGAGGCCGGGCTCGTCCGCTTCGCCGCACCGAAGATGCCGAGCTCGCTGCTGCGCGGCGGCGACGAGGTCGCAAGCCTGTATCTGCAGCCGAAGGCCGGTACGGACATCGCTCTGTTCATGGCGATCGGCAAGCAGATCCTTGAATCCGGCGCAGTTGATCGCGGGTTCATCGAAGCCCACAGCGCAGGCTTCGAGGCACTGCGCGCTCACCTGGAAGCCCAGGATGCAGACGCGCTCGCCGCCGCCTGCGGCGTTCCGGCGGAAGCCATCGCGCGAGCCGCGGAACTCTACGCGGGCGCCGGGCACGCCGTATTCGCCTGGGGCATGGGCATGACCCATCACGCTCACGGCGTGGCGAACATCGAGTGGCTGTCGAACCTCGCCCTCATGCGCGGCATGGTCGGGCGTCGCAATGCCGGACTGCTGCCGCTGCGCGGGCACAGCAACGTGCAGGGCATCGGCACGATCGGCGTCAAGCCGGTGCTGCCCGAGGAAGTGTTCGGACGCATGGAGTCGGCGCTCGGCGTCGAGCTGCCCACGCGACCGGGCCTGCATACGCTTGCGGCCCTTGAGGCCGCGCACGCTGGCGACATGGACGCCGCGGTGCTCCTCGGAGGCAATCTCTATGAGGCGACGCCCGAAAGCGCCTGGGCGGAAGCTGCACTCGACCGCGTTCCGTTCAAGCTCTTTCTGACGACCACGCTGAATCGCGGCCACGTTCACGGCGTGGACAGCGGCGAGGTGATCGTCCTGCCGGTGTGCGCACGGGACGAGGAGCCGGAGCCGACGACCCAGGAGTCGATGTTCAACTACGTGCGCCTGTCCGACGGCGGTATCGAGCGCATCGCCTCGGTGCGCTCGGAGGTCTCGATCCTCGCGGATCTCGGCACGCGCCTGTTTCCGAAGGGGCCAGTCGACTTTGCCGCGTTCAGGCGCCATCGCACCATTCGTGAAGCGATCGCGAAGGTGGTGCCGGGGCTCGAGCCGCTCGAGCACATCGACGTCGCGCGCCGGGAGTTCCACATCCGCGGGCGCGTGCTGCACGAACCGACCTTTGCCACGATGGATGGCCGCGCGCACTTCGCGCTCCCGGATGAGGCGCCGCGCGTCACCAACGGGAGCTGGCCATTCACCCTCGTCACCCTGCGTAGCGAGGGGCAGTTCAATTCCATCGTCTACGAGGACCGCGACAGCTATCGGGCTACGGACGATCGCTGGGTGCTGTTCGTGAACGCCGAAGACGCTGATGCGCTCGATATCGCAGAAGGCGACGCCGTCGACATGGCCTCCGAAACGGGCGAGATGCGCGCGCTGCGTGCCCGGATCTTCGACGTGCCGCGTGGCACCGTGGCGGCCTACTACCCGGAAGCAAACGTGCTGACCACCCGCGCGACCGACGCCCGCAGCCACACCCCCGGCTTCAAATCCGTGCCCGTGCAGCTGTCGGCATCCCCCAGGGCCCGGTCGCCACAGGTCTGACCGGCATCACAGGCGCGACGGCGCACCAGGCGTAGGTCGCGTCAGAGCCCGGACGCTGCCACTCGATCAAGGATGTCGCGCATGCGCCGTCAGCGAGGCCCCTTGGCACGCCGGAAGCAGAGCGAAGGCACTCCGTGGCGAGCCTTCGCAGATCGCTCGCCCAATCGGAGTGCGCGCGCAGCGCACCCAGAGCCTCACGCCAGGGCGGTCCTGAACGTCTCCAGCAGACGCCAGTGCGCGCGCGCGGCCTGCTCCGGATGGTGCGCGCGCGAATCGAGGGCGCACCAGCCGTGCATCGCGTCCTCATACACCTCGATCTCCGCCGTCAGACCCGCTCCGCCGAAGGCGGACTCCATGACGCCGCGGGCCTCAGGCTGACGCTCGTGATCGTTCTCGGCGATGGCAATCAGGTAGCTGCCGCGCATCTCGGAAATGAGCGTATGCGGGCTGTCGGCGCCGTCGGTGACCATGCGGCTACCGTGGAAGGTTGCCCCCGCGCCGACGCGGTCAGGCAGTGCCGCCGCAGTGCGCAGCACCATCGGCCCACCCATGCAGTAGCCGGTCGTACCCACGGGGCGCGAGGTGTCGACGGCGTCCTGGGCGTCGAGCCAGGACACGAAGGCCTTCGCGTCGGTCACGTTGGTCTGCGCGGTCAGCGCGCGCGCAAACGGCATGATGCGCTCGCGCGTAGCTGGATCGCGGAAGCTCTCGCCCACCGAGACGACGGGAGATGGCGCCATCCGGTAATAGGGGTTGATCACGAGCACGGCATAGCCGGCCTCGGCGAGGCGTCGTCCCATCATGCGAAAGGCAGGGCGCAAACCGAGAATGTCCGGCCACACCAAGACCGCGGCATGGGCGCCCTTTTCCGGGTGCACGAAGTAGCAGTCGGCCTCTCCGTCGGGCGTAGTGATCAGGACATCCTGCTCGGCAACGGCAAGCGCGTGCGCACTCCTTGGCAAGGCGAGCGTGACGCCGGCGGCGATGCCGGCGGCGACGCTGGCCACGGCGAAGCCGCGCCGAGTCATGCCGGCGCGAGCGCTCCAGTCGTGGGAATCTGCTTCGGTAAGTTCGTCACACATGCGGGTCATCCTGGCCTGACGGTGAAAGAGACGTCAGCATACCGGCGCCTCTCGAACGGAGCGAAATCCATGACCGAAAAGGACCAGGTATCGGACGCGACCCAAGCCGATCCCGTCCACGACTACTACGCGGAGAAGAAACAGCGCTATCTGAAGCGTCTGCGGGGCAAGAAAGATGCCCCGAAGATGAAGACCGCGACGTTGCACGACTGGGATGACGCCGCCGGCTACGCCCAGCCCCACGACGCGAATTCGCCCAAGGACTGAGCGTCAGTCCGCAACCGTCGCCCGTTCCTCGCGGACCCGCATCAGCACCAGGGCGCCCAGCACCATCAGCGAGGCCAGGGACGCGAAGCCTGCGCGCTGCGATTCGAAGAAGCTTGTCGTCGTCGCGACCATGAGCGGCGCAAGGAACGCCGTCACCGTCCCCGACAACGCGAACAGGCCGAAGAACTGCGTCGCCATCTCGGGAGGCGAGATGCGCGCCATGAGCGTTCGCGACGCGGACAGGCCCGTGACGAAGAACATGGCGAAGATCTGATTCGTGCAGAAGTAGATGATCTCCGCCGCTGTACGGAAGTAAGGGAAGTCCCACACCGGTTCGGTGCTGACCGCTACGACAAAGAAGACCGTGTCGGGCTCGATGGATACGAGCAGGAGCAGAATCAGGGAACTCGCCACGATGGCAACCCGCAGCGCACCGAGCGAGCCGAGCGCGTCGTCCAGCACACCGCCCGCCCATGCACCGAACATCGCAGACGCGCTCGAGCAGAGGCCGAAGATCAGCAGCGTTGTCGACTCCCAGCCGAAGGTCCCCGAAGCATAGATCCCTCCGAAGGTCATGACGCCGACCATGCCGTCGATGAACAGCATGCGGGAGAACAGGTACAGGGCAATGTTCGAGTAGTGCGGCAATTGCCGGAGCGTCTTCACGACATCTCGCACCCCCTGGCGCGCGGCCTCTGCCATCGGGGTTCCGGACGACCGGCCATCAGGCGTGAACAGCAACACGGGCAGCGTCAGCAGGAACATCCACACACCGGCCAACGGCCCCACGAGACGATCATGCTCGTGTGTCGAGCGATCGACACCGAACAGCGGCGCCTCCGGCAGGAACGACCAGTCGTTCGTACCAGGCATCGCGAACGCGAACAGCACGAACAGCATGAGTCCCAGGCCGCCGACATTGCCGAGCGCGAACGCAACGCCGGACACGCGGCCGAGCCGGTCCACCGGCGCCACCGAGGGCAGCATGGCGTTGTGGAAGACCTCGGAAATGGCGAAGGCGACGCTGATCGCCAGCAGCAGCGCCAACGTGAGCGTGACACCCAGGCCCTCACCGGCGGGCTCGACGAACCAGAGCAGACAGGCACCGAGCGACATGAGCGCGACCGTCACGCCCACCCAGGGTTTGCGGCGCCCGTTCTTGTCGGCGATCGCGCCGAGGAACGGCGCTGTGATCGCGAGGATCACGCCGGCCGTGGCGTTCAGGTAGCCGATGAGCGCCTGACCGCGCACCGGATCCCCGACCACCACGTTCGAGAAGTAGGGAAAGAAGAGGTAGATCACGACCATGATGTAGTACGGGTCGCGTGCAAACTGCCCGAAGGTCCAGCTGTAGTAGCCGAGCGGTGAAGCTGCAGGCGTGCCCGCGAGGGAGACCGTTGTATTCATCTCGCGGACCGGGTCATCGGGCATCGAGGGCTTTTAGGGCCCGCTTCGTGGCGAAGTGTCTGAAGCTCTCGTCGAGCAATGCCTCGATCTCCTTCCAGTTCTCGCCCGGCTCGAGGTCGAGTTCGATCCAGCCGTTGCGGCCTGTGTAGGACGGGATGCGATAGCGCTCATCGAACGTGAGCATCGCCTGCCGCTCGGAACCGACCCAGGTCTGCAGGCCGAAGCGACCCCGGTGTACGTGCAGGGTGCAGAAGTTCTTCTTCCCGGTGCGGAAGCAGGGCGCGCCGAACTGCCGATCCTCGCTCGCCTCCGGGAAGGCGAGGGCTCGTTCGCGCAGGCCTTCGAGCAGGCCCGCACCGCGCGTGCCCAGGAACGGATCGATCTCTTCGGGCTTCATCATTCGCGGCGCGGGAATCTTCGGCGCGGCGTCCACGGTCGCAGCCAGGGCCTTCGGTACGGCGGACTGCCAGGCCGCGAGCGCGAGCGAACACACCCGCCCCCAATCGGCGCCATCGGTGAGCTCGACGCCGACCCAACCCGAAGGGCCGTAGTAAGCCGGAACGAAGTACACCTGCGGGTCCGTTTCCACCAGCCGCTGCTGCTCGCCCTCGGGCAGCTTCAACAGCAGCGCAACGCGGCCGCAACCGTGGTGGTTCAGGCTGAAAGTTGCAAAGTGCCTGCCGCGGCACTTCCAGATCGGCGCACCCCGGCTCGTCGCGGGCTCGACCTCGGGCAGCGCTTCGCAGAGTTCGGCAACTGCGGTCAGCAGATCCGGACGCGACACGATCAGCGCGCCGTTCCGTGGAGGTTCTCGACGTCCGCGAGGGAAAGGCTGGTCTCTACGACACCTTCGAGGGCAGCTTCCAGCCGCCCCAGGAGCGCTTCGCGGGTTGTCGTCGTGCGCCACACCATGCCGACGATTCGATGCGGCGGCACACCTTCGAAGGGCACGTAACGCACGCCCGCAGTTGGCGCATCGATCGCAAGCTCGGGCATGAGCGTGATGCCCACGTTCGCGCTCACCATGTGACGAAGGGTCTCGATACTGGTGGCAGAGAAATTGGTGTTCTCGACAGCGCCCGACGACTTGCAGACATCCAGTGCCTGATCGCGCAGACAATGGCCATCCTCCAGCAGCAGCACCTCCGCGTCCTCGAGTTCAACCGCCGGCACCGCCGCGCGGGCGGCAAACGCATGATCGGGGGAGACGGCGACGTAGAACGGCTCCGCGTACAGCGGCACCGCGACCACGCCGTCGTCTTCGACCGGCAGCGCGAGAATGATCGCATCGAGGCGGCCGGCCCGAAGTTCACGCGAGATGACCGCGGTCTGAGCCTCGACCAGCTGGATCTCGAGTTCCGGGAACTGCGCGCGCACGAGCGGCAGGATGCGCGGCAGCAGGTACGGCGCCACGGTCGGGATGATGCCGAGCCGGAACTGCCCGCCGTAGGGATCGCGCGCCTGCTGAGCCAGCTTCACGAGCTCATCTGCGTCATGGAGCACCCGCTGCGCCTGGGCAATGATCCGTTCGCCGAGCGGAGTAAGCAGCACCTGCCGATTGTTGCGCTCGATCAGCGTGACGCCCAGAAACTCCTCGAGCTTGCGAATCTGCGTCGACAGGGTCGGCTGCGAGACGTGGCACGCTTCCGCCGCGCGCCCGAAATGGCGGTGTTCGGCAACCGCGACGAGGTACTTCAGATCACGCAGATTCAAACCGTCGCTCCGGAGGTCGACCAGGGTTCAACCACGATCTTGCAGTGATGCGCAGGGTCCGCAAGCGCCTCGAACGCATCCGCCACCCCTTCCAGCGGCACGTGCCCGGTCACGAGCGGAGAGACATCGATACGCCCCTCAGCGATGTCGTGGAGCGTCTGCCTGTACTCGTCCGGCGTGTACGCCAGAACGAACTGCAGCGACAGCTCCTTGTTGATCGCCAGCAGCGGACGAATCGCATCCTGCTCCATGCACACCCCGACAACGACGAAGCGACATCCGCGCGCCGCCCCCACCATCATCTGATCGATCACGCCGGGCACGCCGACGCACTCGAAGAACACCCCGGGGCGCAGCTGGGGCGCACCCGTGAGCGGATTCTCCGGAAGCCGCTCGCCATCGAGCGAAACGCTCGCGAGGCCCTGCCACGTCGAATAGGGCGAGGTAGCAGCCGGATCCACCACAATGTCCGCGCCACAGCGCTCCGCCAGGGCCCGCCGCGCGGGCGAGAAGTCGGCTGCCACCACGGGCCCGACGCCACGCGCCTTGAGCGCGAGAATCACCGACAGGCCCACCGGGCCGCAGCCGATCACGAGCGGTACGTCCTCGGGTGCGAGGCGCGCCATTTCCACCGCGTGCGCGCCGACGGCCATGGGCTCGGTGAGCGCTGCATGGTCTGTCGCGAGACCATTCGGGACGGGCAGCAGCATGGATTCGGAGAGCAGCAGATATTCGCCGTAGCCGCCCGGAACGTCGTTCGCATAGCCCACCGTTCGCAGGGCCCCGTCGTGCTGGGTGATCGGAACCGAACACACCCGCGTACCCGCCGCGAGCGTCGGGGTCGATTCCATGAGCTCACCGCAGAACTCGTGCCCCATGACCACGTCTGCGTCGGGATCGAAGGAGATACCGCCGTCGCCCGACGCCGCGACCATCTCATGCGTGTGCTTGAGCGCGTGCAGATCGGACCCGCAGATGCCACAGGCAAGCGTCTTCACCACCACCTCGCCGGCGCTGGGCGCCGGTTCCGGCACTTCGTCGAGCACCAGTACACCATTCCGCATCACGACTGCGCGCATCGCTGCTCTCCCCTTCAGCTGCCTCGATGGTAGCAGTCGGGACGGCCCGGTTAGACTCGACTATCACCTCGCTTCCGGCCGGAGCTCCCGCATGAGCGTGATCGTCTACGACCATCCCCTTTCGCCCTACGCGCAGAAGGTGAAGATCGCTCTGCTCGAGAAGGAGGTGGCCTTCGAAGCCCCGCTTCCCGAGGCGATCGGTATCGGCGGCGCCGCAGGGGACTTCGTGACCACGAATCCACGCGCCGAAGTGCCCGCGCTGATCGACGGCGACGTTCGCGTGTTCGATTCCACGATCATCCTGGAGTACATCGAGGATCGCTGGCCGACCCCGGCGCTCCTGCCGGCCGCGCCCGCGGACCGCGCCCGCGTGCGCATGATCGAGGAAGTGATGGACACGCACTACGAGGCGATCAACTGGGGCCTTGGCGAGCTCGCATTCTTCGGCCGCGGTGCCGGCACCTCGGCCGTCGCACTGCGCGAGCGGGCCGAGACGCAAACGCGCGCCTGGCAACGCTGGCTCACTGGCGCCCTTGGCGACCGCGAGTGGTTCAACGGCAGCGACTTCGGCTGGGGAGATCTGGCCGTCATCCCGTACCTCAACGGCTCCGCAGGCTTCGACCTTGCACCCGAAGCCGGCCCCCTCGCCGACTGGATGGTGCGGGCCAATGCACGCGACACCGTGGGCGAGGTCACGCGAGCCGCGGCGGCGATGAGCATGGGCGGGAGCGAAGCTGCCCGGGCCGGCATGGCGGCCGTGCGCGAGATGCTCGAACGCGGAGAATTCAAACGCGAGTATCGCGACCATCGGCTCGAATGGATGATCCGCTCGGGCGGCCTCGACGTCGTGGTGGACGGACTCGAGAAAGACAACATCCGGTTCACTGATGAATTCCAGGCGTGAGCTTCTGCGCCGTGCGATCGCCCTCTCCCCGCTCCTGGTCAGCGCACGGGCCCGGGCGATGAGCGACGCAACGCATGCAGAGCGCGGAATCGCAGCGAGCATCGCGCGCTGGGACGCTTTCGGCATCCACCGGACGGGCACCGACGCAGACAGGGCCACCGGCCTCTGGCTCCGCGACGCGGCGGCGGCCCTCGGACACGATGCGCGCATCGAGGCGTTTCCGCTCCGACGCCGAACGCCGACCGCCGCGACGCTCACCCTTGCCGACGGCAGCCGCATAGACGGCGTGCCGCTCTTCGACGGTGGTCAGTGCCCCGACGGCCTCGACGCGACGCTTGGCGGAGAAGCCGGCCAGATCCCGGTCCTGCGCACGCCCCCCTACGACGCCATGCCCAGTGCACGCGCGCTTGACGATGCGCGGCACGCGGCCACTCACCCCGCCATCATCGCGGTCACCGACGACCGCCACGTCCGCTCCGGTCTCGCGCTCCTCAACGCCGAATCCTTCCATGCACCCTTCGGTCCGCCGGTTTTGCAGGTCGGCAGTGAGCATCTCCCACGGCTTGAAGGCGCCCGCGGCAGCGCCGCCCGCATGCACATCGGCTTCGAGCAGAGTCGCGTCGAGGCGAGCAACGTGCGCGTCGACGTCTCCGGACGAGACCCGTCACTTGCCCCGGTGGTTGTCATCACGCCCCGGTCGAGCTGGTGGCACTCGACGAGCGAGCGCGGCGGCGGCATCGCGCTCTGGCTTGATCTGCTGGCGCACTTCGCCGCCCATCCACCGCGCCGGCCGTTGGTGTTCACCGCGAACACGGGACACGAACTCGGCCACGTCGGCATGCAGCGCTTCCTGGACGTCGAGGAGGCGCTCGTGCGCGGCGCGCATTGCTGGGTCCATCTGGGCGCGAACTTCGCAGCCGTTGCCCCGGGGCAGGTCCGCATTCAGGCGTCCAGCGCCGCGCTCATGGACGCCATGGACTGCGCCCTCGCCGACGAGGGCGTTGCCGTGGGCGCACGCACCGAGGTCGGCGCTGCGCCCTACGGTGAGGCCCGGGACATTGATGCGGGCCACGGTGCCTATGTCTCGATACTCGGCAGCAACGGGCTCTTCCATCACCCCGAGGACCGCTGGCCCGACAGCGTCGATCTGCCGCGCACGCTCGCCATTGCGCGGGCGTTTCGCACGCTCACCGGAGCACTCGCAGAAGCCGCCTGAAGGCGCTCATCATCGATCCCGGACCGCGCTTTCCGAACCCGCCGACGACGTCAGGATGCGCGAAGGCGCCCCCGCACCCCAGAAGCGTTCCGCCTGCGGTCAGAAGTCGTCGTCGAGGAAGGGGTCCTCGATGCGGCCGTCATTCGTGAGAAATTCTCGACGCTGCAGCCAGCTGTCGCGCAGGAAGATATAGCGATCTCCGGTGATGAGATCCTCGCTGCCGAGCAATTGTGAACGCACGTTCACGAGATCCAGGCCAACGACCGCTGCGCGGTGACCGGCGACGTTCAGGTAGGTGGGCACGTACAGATAAGCGCCGAACACGTTGCCGATGAGTTCTCGCGTGGTCACGCCGCCCCAGAGCGGCAAGACGATGTAGTCCCCCATGGGAAAACCCCACACGCCGAAGGTCTGGCCGAAGTCTTCCTGATGCCGCGGCAGGCCCATGCCCGTAGCAGGGTCGAAGATACCCGCCACGCCAAGCGTCGAATTGACGAGGAACCGTCCCGTATCCGACGCAGCAAGCCCCGGTTTGCCCTGAAGCAATTGATTCACCGGCACGAGCGGATAGCGAAGGTTGACGAAGAAGTTGGAGATGCCGTCGCGCACGATCTCCGGCGCGATCGCGACATAGCCCTGCGCCAGCGGACGCGTGACCACGCGGTCGAGGCCATCATTGAAGCTGCGGATCGGCCGATTGATGTGCTCGAACCGATCTTCGTAAGGGGACGCCGCGCAGCCCGCGAGCAGCAGTGCTCCGCACAGCACAGCCAGGCGAGGCAGGCGAGAACGGAGGCGATGATCCATGACGCAGACTCCGGATAAGTCGAGGCAGGAGCCGCCGCCGATACGCCATCCGCCGCAGGCGGTTCGGAAAGTTCCTTCGGGCGCTCGCTGCCAGAATTCGGCCTACGTGAACGATACGCAGCCTGGCGCAATCCTGCACCAGGGGGCCGCGGCGAAGACCGGAAATTGAGAAGCGCGACCCGCGCGCAATGGGATCCCCGCCACGGCCCGGCGCCGCGGCGGGTAGATCACTCAGCCGTCCAGGCGAAACGTGATCTGCTTCTGCATGCCACGTATCACCATCGGTTCGCCATTCGAGACAGCCGGTCTGTAGCGATAGCGCGCGACCGAGCTGACCGCGGCGCGCTCAAAGCACCCCGGCGGCTGCGCATCGACTACCTCCACGTTCATGGGCGCACCGATCTCGTTTACGTCGTAGCGCACCAGCACGTAGCCCTCCAGACCGCGCGCCGCACAGCGCCGAGGATAGATGGGAGCAGGCTCGACAATGGGAGTGATCATTGAAGTCCCGGCACTCGTCGGTGAGACCGTGGGGGGCACGACCCGCCTCGGACCGGTCCATATCGGGTCTCCGGTGCCCGTCACCGTCGGCTCAGTGAAAACCACTTCGGGCGGCAGCTCCGGCAACGGTGGCGGTGGCGTTCGCGGCGGAACCTCCGGCGGCCGCTCCTCGATCACCGGCACGAACTCTATCGGCGGCGACAGGACAGGATCCTGAACATGCAGCTCATCGACGTGAATGAGGGCCTGCATGAGCAGCAGCAGGCCCACCGTTGCCGCGGCCGCAAGGCCGATCGGCGGGGCATAGCGGTACATGGCGATCCCGGTCATGGGACACCTCCTTCCTCGGCAGGACAACAGGCGCGGCGCAGGGCGCCGCAGGGGTCAGATGTGGATGGGCGGCGGGCGGCCGTTCAAGCCCATCGCAGGCGCACCGGGCGGCAGGCGCAGCGGACCCTGGGTGCAGGTCTGTGCGGCGCCCGCATCCGGCCCGGCGGCCCGCATCTGCGGCATCCACAGGCGCGGTCCGCTGGCGTCGGCGAGATCCAGCCAGATCAGCTTGGAATCATCGGCCTCGGGCGTCACGGCAGATTCAGCATGGCGCGTATCCGGCAGCAGCACCCGGGTGCGCGTCTCTCCGGGGACGGCGAGTACGACAGGCACGACGAGCGCGGCTGAGAGCACCAGGGGCCAGTACACGCGGGCCGTGGCGAAGTCCTCATGGCCAACGCCGGCGAGCACGCGGCGCACGCGACGGCCCACAGCACTGGCTGCGACTGCAGCGAGCCAGTTCGGCCGCTGCAGCTCGCGTGCCTGCTGCAGCAGTGCGTCCGCATAGTCGTCACGGTGCGGCACGAGTAGGAGCGCATCGTCGTCACAGCTCGCCTCGAGGGCGCGGCGCCAATCGCGGGACACGGCCGAAGTGCCGGGTATGAACCACAGCAGCGCGCCAAGCACCTCGATAAGCAGAAGCAGCGCCGCGTCGCCACGCGCCGCATGCACCAGTTCATGGGCGAGCACGGCATCGAGCCGTGCTTCCGGCCACTGCAGCGCTGCCTGCGGGAGCACGAGCCGAGGCCGAAGCGGCCCAACGCAGGCCGGGCCAAGATCGCCCGCGAGTACAACGGGCGGCGGCCTGGCGCCGACGCGGGCCGACAGCATCTGCACGCGTTCGGCGATGCGCGCGGGCGCCGGCGTCTCGACCCGCGTGATTCTGTGGCTGAGCCAGAGCACCGCCACAAGCGTCCGCAGCCAGAGCAGGGCCGCCACGCTGAGCCACGCTGCGACGACCATCGGCAAGTGGCTCGCCGACACGACAGCGGCCGGAACATCATGGGGCGTAAGCGCGGGCAGCAGCGCCAAGCCATCAGGCGCCATCCACCAGATTCCAGCAAGCGCTCCGAGATGGAGCACCAGGATCACCGGCCACGCCAGGCGACCGGTCTCGGGATGCGCGCGGCAGAGCACGAGCACAAGCGCACCGAGCGCGAGGGTCAGGGGCGGCAGGAACAGCAGGGCACGGAGTTCGATCGGCTGCGCGATCCACAGCATCCAGAGTTCGTTCACAACGCTCATCATTTGGCTTCCCCCTGCGCCCGCGCTGCCCGCACCAGACGCTCGAGTTCATCCAGTTCGTCATCGGACAGGGGCGCATCGCCCCGGTCGAGCAGTCCTGCGACGGCTGCGGTCACGGAGCCGTCGAAGAACGTGCGCAGCAGACGCTCGACGGCCCCTGCGCGCGCCGTCTCACGGGCCTGCAGCGGCCGATAGACATAACGGGGGCCGTCCTGGACATGATCCACGTAGCCCTTCTCCTCGAGCGTGCGCACGAGGGCGCGTACCGCTGAGTAGCTCGGTGGATCAGGAATACGCGCACGGATCTCCGCCGCCGTCGCTTCGCGGCGCTCGAAGAGCACGTCCATGATCTGACGCTCACGCCGGGACAGCGCAGACACGTTCGCGGTTTTCGCCATGGCCCGATCTCCTTCCACGCACCCTGCTGGTTTTCCAGCACAGTGCTACGAAAGCAGCAGCCAAGCAATGGGCCTCTGAGATCTTTTCGCTCTGAGTGACCGCCGTTTCAGAAACCAGGGATGCTAAAAAACCAGCATCAGTCCCTTAAAGCATCAGCCCTCACCAAGCGTCGGGGGGACCGACTCGTCCGGCATGCGCCAATCTCCTCGCGGCGACAGGCTCACGGTGCCCACCTTGGGACCGGGGGGAAGGGTCGTCCGCTTGAATTGCTGCGCATGAAAGCGGCGCAGAAACACCTCGAGCCATTCGCGCAGCGTGCTCGCCTCATAGCGCCCCTCGAACGCCCGCTCCGCAAGCGCAAGGATTCGATCGGGTGCCGCGCCCTCGCGCAGGTAATGAAACAGGAAGAAGTCGTGCAGTTCGTAGGGGCCGACGAGCGCCTCCGTGTGCTGGGCGACGCCGTCCTCCTCCGTCCCGGGCACCAGCTCCGGTGAAATGGGGATAGCCAGCACTTCATCGAGCGCTGCCGCGAGCCCTGAAGGCGCGCGATGACGCGCGTACCACCGGACCAGATAGGCAATCAGGGTCTTGGGCACACCGGCGTTCACGCCATAGTTCGACATGTGATCCGCGTTGTACGTGCACCAGCCGAGCGCGAGTTCGGAGAGATCGCCGGTGCCGACAACGATGCCACCGACCTTGTTCGCCAGATCGAAGAGCAACTGCGTGCGCTCGCGCGCTTGCGCGTTCTCGAAGGTCACGTCGTACAGGTCCGCCGGATGCGCCAGATCCGCAAGGTGCTGCTGCACCGCCGGATCGATGGAGATCTCGCGCAGCTCGATCCCGGCCTCTGCGGCCACGGCACGCGCCGCGGCCAGCGTCCGCGCCCCGGTCCCGGGGCCAGGCATGGTCACCGCATGCAGCGCAGCAGCAGGCCGTCCGGTGCGCGCAAGCACTTCAATGCAGACGAGGAACGCAAGGGTCGAATCAAGGCCGCCGGACAGACCGATGACCATGCGCTCGCTGTGTGCGGCATCGAGTCGCCGGGCAAGGCCCGTGGCCTGGATGGCAAGAATCTCCGCCGCGCGCGCGTCGACTTCGGATTCATCCGCAGGCACGAAGGGATGGGCATCCACGGCGCGTTCGAGCGCGGGCAACTGCGCCACCTGACCCGCCGCGCGGATGCGATAAGGGGGGGGCCGCGGCGCATTGCGAAAGGTAGCGCTCTGGCGCCGATCGTGCCGCAGCCGATGGCAGTCGAGATCAACGAGAAGATGCGTGCCGCCGAGCGTGAAGCGCTCGCCCTCGCCGACCACCGCGCCACACTCCGCGGCGATCAGATGGCCGCCGTAGACGACGTCCTTGGTCGACTCGCTGGGGCCGGCCGATGCATAGAGATAGCCACACAGGCGCGTAGCGCTGCTCATCCGCACAAGGTCTCGCCGGTAGTCGGCCTTGCCCACGAGCTCGTTGCTGGCCGACGGATTCAGGACGAGCTCTGCGCCAGCGAGGGCATGGCGCGCGCCCGGCGGCTGAGGGGCCCACAGATCCTCGCAGAGCTCGAGGGCAAAGCAGACCGGATCGGCGGCGCCGCCTTTGCCGGCCTGGAGCTGAAAAAGCTGATCGCTGTTGATCTCGAAGTCACCGAGTTCAGCATCGGTGACTGCGGCGTCCACCCCCAGACCGCTGGCGAACCAGCGGCCGTCATAGAACTCGCCGTGGTTCGGCAGGTGCAGCTTCGGCACCGCCCCCACCACACGCCCTCGCGCGAGAACGAAGGCGCAGTTCAGGAGGCGACCGTCAGCCAGAGCCCAGGGTGCACCGACCACGATCGTGGCGGGATGATCCCCGGTCGATCTTGCCGCAGCGGCGAGCGCAGCGTGCACATCGCGCAGGAGCGCGGCGCTGTAGAAAAGGTCTTCGCAGCTGTAGCCCGACAGGCACAGCTCCGGGAAGAGGACGACGCTCGCGCCCGCCTCGATCATCTCGCTGGCGGCTGACGTAACGCGGCGAGCGTTCTCCAGCGGATCACCGAGGGCAACCACGGGGGCGACCAAAGCGCAGCGCAGGAAACCGAAGCGGGCGAAATCCGTGCTCATGGCGGGTGTTCCATACAATCCTGCGGCCCATTGTAGCCGCCACGGGCCGGCGTAAGATGCGCCCGCCCCGGGGCTGCATTGAACGCACCGCCATGATCCAGCTCACCGACCGCATTGCCGTTCCAGATCACGCCGTACAGGTGCACTTCACGCACGCCTCGGGGCCGGGCGGGCAGAACGTGAACAAGGTCGAGACCGCCGTGCAACTGCGGCTCAATCTGCATCTCGCAAACCTGCCAGCCGGCATCCGCATCCGCCTCGAGCGCCTCGCGGGTCAGCGCCTGACACGCCAGGGCGAAGTCGTTATCGATGCACGCCGCCATCGGTCGCAGGAGCGCAATCGGGAGGACGCCCTCGACCGCCTCAGGGCACTTGTCCAGGAAGCCGAGACGCCCCCGAAGCCGCGCCTGGCGACACGCCCCTCGAGGGCCGCCAAGGCTCGACGCACTGACGCGAAGACGCGGCGCGGCGCGACCAAGCGTCTACGGGGCCGACCGGCCGACGACTGACGACTGTCTCGGTACCCGAGTCGGGGTGCCCGGTCGGGGGTCCCGGTCGGGGGTCCCGGTCGGGGTTCCCGCACCGCTCGACGGACGCTGGTTGACAGAGTAGCTGGGCACGGAAAGTCTGCCCTTGCGTCCACCGCCGGTTCCGGAGCCTCCATGCGTCACGCGATTCGCCGCGCCGCCCTCCTCGCCTGCTTCGCCCTGCCCTGCGCTCAAGCACTTGAACTGCAGCCCGGACTTTGGGAGTTCCAGGTCACGGTCCAGGGGGGGCTCATGGGCAATCAGGTCCTCTCGCAGCAGCAATGCCTACAGGAATCCGATCTCGATCCGAGCATGTTCACCACCAGCATGGGCCCCTGCAGCGTCGACGACATGAACGACGACGCGCGCGGTCTGAACTGGTCCTTCAGCTGCAATCTCCAGGGCATGACAACGCGTGGCACCGGCACCATGACCGCGGTCGGTGACACCGTACGCGGCACCGTGAACATGACCATGGCCATGCCCGCAGCCGCCGGCGGTCAGCAATTCACGCTCTCCAACACCTGGGCGGGCCGTCGCGTAGGCGACTGCTTCTGAGCCCCGTTCAACCCGGGCCTCCTGCCCTGCAGGCTTATTCCACCGATGCGCCGTCGTCCGTGAAGATCAGTCGATTCGAGAAGGGGTCCACCACGACCATGTCGCGGGTGCCGTAGGGCATTGCCTCGATTGCGGGACGCACTCGACCGTACTCCCGCCCTGACAATTCGGCATGCAGGGCATCCAGATCATCGACGCGAATGCGCACGGTCGCTCCGGGCGAAGCATCGCCGTGATGCTCCGAGACATGGAGTACCAGCCCGTCACGGGAGACCTGCATGTAGAGCGGGAGTCCCGCCTCGAAGCGGTGTTCGAAGTCGATCCTGCAATCGAGGTAATCAACGTAGAACGCCTTCGCCTCGCGCTCGTCGAAGCTGCGCAGGATCGGCACCGTCTGTCCGAACCGCATGCTGTCCTCCCGCGCCTCAGCGCGTCGGCCAATGCCAGGGCGGCCCGTCGAACTGACCGAGCCCCTGCGCGAAAGTCTCGCCCAGATCCTTGTCGAGTTCGAGATGCACGAGCGTCCGTTCCTCACGAAGCGCAGCGACCAGCACCGGCGCATGAGAGACGACCCAGAGTGGATCGCGCTGTGCGTAAGCGCGCATCAGACGTCCGAGCGGAGGCAGCAGATCGGGGTGCAGACTCGTTTCCGGCTCGTTCAGCACCATGAGCGGCGGCGGCCTTGGCGTCAGCAGCGCGGTGACGAGGAGCAGATAGCGAAGGGTCCCGTCGGACAGCTCTGCCTGCGCGAGCGGCCTCAGCAGGCCCGGTTGCGCGAAGTAAAGCTCGAAGCGCCCGCCTTCCACCGCCACCTGCACCGTCGCGCCAGGAAAAGCATCGTTGACGGCAACCGCGAGCGCGTCCGCATCCCCGATCTCCTCGATCGTGCGCCACGCCGCCGCGAGATCGTGACCATCATTCGCCAGCACAGGCGTGCGTACACCGATCTGCGCACGCCGCGCCGGTGACTCGGCGTCACAGCGGAAGTGGTCATAGAAGCGCCAGGCGCGCAGCATCTCGCGCACCGCCAGCGCTTCCGGCGCGAAGGAGGGATCGCTGACCTGCGAGAACATGCTGTCGTAGGTCGGCAGATGGCGAGTGACAACGCGCCAGCTGCCCTCATCGTCCCGGGCCCGAACGAGCGACCCACGGCGATCGATGAGCGCGCGACGCTCGTGCCACGTGTCTCCGTGCCACAGCGCCTCGCGCTTGATCTCCGGATCCCGTCCGAACAGCGTGCGCGGCACCGGCTCGGGCATACCGAGATCGATTGCGTAACCGAAGTCATCGCCGCTGAAGCCGAGGCGCAGCGCCACCGAAGCGCGGCGCACGGTGCCCTGCACGGGGTGTTCCCCGCGGCGGACCTGGCGCCCAATGGATTCCGGCCCGGCCCAGAGCGCGGATTCGAGTCCGCCCTCACGGGCCAGAGCCGGCACCACCCGGTCGTGGGCAACGTCGGCAAGGAGGCGCAGCGCGCGGTAGAGGCTGCTCTTGCCGCTGCCGTTGGCGCCCGTGACGAGCGTCAATCGACCAAGCGGCGCGACGAAGTCGCGGAGCGAGCGGTAGTTCGCTATGGCGAGCGTGTGCAGCATGCCGCCATGCGAACAGATGCGGCGCGACGGGGCAATGCGCCGCCGCTGCGGTGAAATTCAGTCGAATCGATCGGCGAGGCGGCGGCCGAACTCGAAGCCGGCAACCGCGGCGCCCCAGTGCCTGAGGAGCAGGCCGCCGGCAACGGCACCGGCGGCACCCAGCGCCCAGCGTCGCAATTGCGGCGAGTGCGCCCGGCCCTCGTGGAGCCGGTTCACCGAGTGCTCGCAGTTGTTGTTCAGCAGGTCGTAGCGCCGACCACCGAAGTCGTGGCTGGCGCGCGCCACGGTGCGCAATCCACGGGAGCGATCGGGACGCTCGACGCGCACAGGGCGGCCGGCAGCGAAGGACTCGAGACTGGAGACGTGCTCGCCCCGCCCCGGCACGTTGTGCAGGACGCCTTCATCGACAACCACGCCGACGTGGCGAACGACGCCCTTGGGTCGACTGACGATGTCACCCGGACGCAGGGTATTTCTTCGATCGCTCACGGTACTCGACCTCGATCTGAACAGAATCGAGCTATGTCTGCATCAATCGGGCCAGCACTCAAACTCCATTGCAGTCAGCCACTTGCGAAAGGAGCACTGGCGAGACAAAGCGAGTTTGTGCGCTTCGGTGGCGAGATTGGCCACCGTTCAGCGGGCTTCGCCGGCCACCAGTGGTTCCGCGGCAGGGATCTCGGGCGCGGGTGCATCGGCCGGTCGACCGCCCGACTGGTCGAGCATCCATCCAAGCACGGCCGCCAGCTCCTCGTCGGAGCACTGCCGGCAGAGCCCCTTCGGCGGCATGGTGCGCACCCCGCCGATCGTGTGCGTCAGCAATGTGTTCCAGCCCTGCGCGATACGAGGCCGCCAGGCGTCCTCGTCGCCGACGCGCGGCGCACCGGCTGCGCCGACCGCATGGCAGCTATAGCAGTAGCGCCGATAGGTCGCCTCGGGCCCGGAGGACTCGGCGGTGGCACCGCCAGGGCCGCCGTCACCGCAGCCCGTCAGAAGGCTTGCCAACAGGCTTGCAAGCAGGCTCGCCAGCAGGCTCGCGCCGAGCGTGGGCCCGGCGAACGTGCGCATCCGTCAGCCCCTGCCAAGCGCTTCGACAAGCGCGTCGCGCACGGCGCGCTTGAGGAACTTGCCCGACGCATTGCGCGGCAGTTCCTCGGTCTGCAGGCGGATGAAGGCCGGGATCTTGAACTTGGCGATCTTCGGCGCGAGAGCCGCGCGAATCGCGTCTTCGCTCGTCGCGGCATCCTCGCCCAGCACGATGACGGCCGCGACTTCTTCGCCCAGACGCTCGTCCGGCACGCCGAACACGATGGCCTCGCGCACCCCGTCCAGATCGTAGATCGCCGCTTCGACCTCTGCGCAGTAAACGTTCTCACCGCCGCGCAGGACCATGTCCTTCTTTCGGTCCTCGATGTAGACGAAGCCGTCCTCGTCGACGCGACCAACGTCGCCGCTGCACAGCCAGCCATCAACGATCGTTTCGGCCGTGGCTTCTTCGCGGTTCCAGTAGCCACGGATGACTACGGGGCCGAACACGCGAATCTCGCCAAGCTCGCCTCGCGGCAATTGCGTGCCGTCGTCGGCGAACGCCTCGACGGTTACCGCGAGCGGCGGCCGTCCGGTGCTCCGCGGGCGCTGGATGTAGTCGTCGCCCGCGTTCTGCGCCCCGACGGCGTTCGTTTCCGTGAGGCCGTAGCCGATGCCCGGCCGCCCCGAGAATTTCTGCTCGACCTGGCGCACCTGCTCCGGCGGCGCCGGTGCGCCCCCGCCGCCGATCGTTGCAAGGGAAGAGGTGTCGTAGTCGTCGAACTTCGGCGACTGCAGCATCTCCCAGGTCATGGTCGGGACGCCCGTGAAGGCCGTGACGCGCTCCGCCTCTATGAGGCGCAGCGCATCGTCGGCGTTCCACTTGTACATGAGCACCATCTTTCGCCCCGGGCGAAAACTGGTCAGGAAGATCGCGTGACAGCCAGTGACGTGAAACAGCGGAACGGTCAGCAGCATTGCACCCTGCGCATCCGGGTCCGCCGGGACGAGCTCCGGATGGCGCAGCGCCATGACCGCAGCAGATGATTCAAAGCACATGATCGCGGAGCAGATTGCACGATGGGTCGATATCGCGCCCTTCGGAAAGCCGGTCGTGCCCGACGTGTACATGATGGTCGCGTCTTCGTCCGGATGAACCTCGACGTTCGGCATCGATGCACCGGCATGCCGCTCCAGTGCCGCGGCCAGGTCCTCAGCGCGACCGCCGTGCAACGCCAGATCCATCGAGGGCCGCGCAACGAGCGCACGCAGGTTCATTTCCTCCAGGCGCGGTGCGATGCGGTCCAGGCGCTCCTGATCAACGATGATCCATTTTGCGCCCGAATCCGTGAGGCCGTAGGCCATCTCCTCCTCGGTCCACCAGGCGTTCATCGGCACCGCGATCCGGCCCGTAGCGGTCACGGCCATGAAGGCGACAACCCACTCCGGGTAGTTGCGCATGGCGATCGCCACGCGTTCGCCCTTGCCGATGCCGGCTTCTTCCACAAGCCAGGCCGCGAGCTCCGACGCGCGCGCGTGGGTGTCGGCAAAGGTCAGGCGATCGTCTTCGTAAACCAGAAAATCGCGCGTGGCGTGGGCCAGGCTCTGTTCGTAGAGCTCGCCCAGATGTGCCGGCGCGTTGACAAAAGTGGACAGGCGAACGCCGCGAACGTTCACCTCCTCGAGTTCGTACGGCTGCCCCGGCGCAGAAATGGCTGCGCGCGCGGCATCGAAATCGAGCGCGGTGCTTTCGGTCATGAGGTGCCCTCGATGATGGCCTGCTTCAGGAATCTTCGCGTGCGCGATAGGCGCGCACTGCTTCGTTGTAGGCCCCGGCGGCCGTCTCCATCGCTTCGACGCCCGCGTTGTAGACCGCGTTCACGAGTGCCTGCTGAGCGGGCGTGATCTCTGCGCCGTAGCCAGCCTCCTTCGCCTCCAGGCAGGCAAGGAAGTCCTGGCTGGCAGCGACGAAGGTGCGCACGTCACTGCCTGCGGTGGCGAGCTCGTCCTGTGTCGCGCTCGCGCCATCCGGCACGGCGGGCGGCTCGGGCCGGTTGCAGTCGTCGGCCGCTAGCGCGCCCGCAGGCGCAGCAATGAACGCGGCCAGAACGGCCGTCCGCAGTCGTATGGTCATGCGTCTTACTCCCCGTTGTTCGCCTCGCTCGGAGCGGCGAGGTCAATCGTGTCCGCATCCTTCCACGCCGGGAACGCCTCGCGCCACTCAGCGAGGGGCGCGCGCGCGAGCGTGTGGGTCGCGATCTCTGCGCGACCGTCGAGCGCCAGCACGCGCTCGCCCATGAAGTCGTGGACGACGCTGTCGCCCTGGTAGCTCACGCCGGCGCCGTCCGTGCCGATCACGTTCACAGCAACGACCCAGCTCTGATTCTCGATCGCGCGTGCCGCAAGCAGCGCACGCCACTGCGCAGCTCTCCGAGCGGGCCAGTTGGCGACGAACAGGAGGAGATCGTAGCCGCCGTCGCGGGCCAGAGCATTGCGTGAGAAGGCAGGGAAACGAAGGTCGTAGCAGACCTGTGGGCAGATCCGCCAATCCCGGAATTCGAACAGCACGCGTTCGTCTCCGGGGCTGTAGTGCTCGTGCTCACCGGCCATGCGGAAGAGATGGCGCTTGTCGTAGGTGACCAGTCCACCGTCGGGGAGCGCAGCGAGAAAGCGGTTGAAGTGATCCTTGCCATTGCGAATGACGACCGAGCCACACACGCACGCGTTGAGGCGCGCCGCCTGAGCCTGCAGCCAGGCCACGGTCGGCCCGCTCATCGTTTCCGCCTGTTCCCGGCTGGCCATGGTGAACCCGGTGGAAAACATCTCCGGGAGGACCACGAGATCCGTCTGGCCTGTTAGATCGGCGAGGAGCCCGTCGAAGTGCGCGCGATTCGCGGCCGGGTCATGCCAGGCGGTAGCGGTCTGGACGAGCGTGACCCTCAGATCGCGCACAAGCGCTCCGCGGCTGCGCGCAGCGTGTCGTCGTCCTTTGCAAAGCACAGACGGAGCACGCGGTCTTGCGGCGGAGTGTCGTAGAACACCGATACGGGAATCGCGGCGACGCCATGCTCGACGGTCAGGCGGCGCACGAAATCGACATCAACCTCGTCGCTGATCGCGCCGTAATCAGCCAGTTGGAAGTAGGTGCCGGACGACGGCGTCAGACGCAATCGCGAGGGCGCGAGCAATTCAATGAGCAGGTCCCGCTTTGCCTGATAGAACGCGGGCAGTTGCAGATGATGCTCCGGATGCGCCGCAAGAAAGTCCGCGAGCGCGAGCTGCACCGGCGTGATCGTGGTGAAGGTGACGTATTGATGCACCTTGCGGAATTCGGCCGAAAGCGCCGGCGGCGCCACGCAGTATCCGACCTTCCAGCCGGTGACGTGATAGGTCTTGCCGAAAGAGCTGACGACGAACGCGCGCGCCGAAAGTGCATCGCGCAGCAACAGACTCTGGTGAGCCGCCCCGTCGAAGACGATGTGCTCGTAGACCTCGTCCGCGAGCAGATAGATCCCCGTCCCCTCGACGAGCGCTTCGAGCGCGTCGAGGTCCGCCGAGGTGAACACCGAGCCGGTGGGATTGTGCGGGCTGTTGACGATGATCATGCGGGTTCGCGATGTGATCGAGTCGCGCACCGCATCCCAATCGACGGCGAAATCGGGTGCCCGCAATTGCAGATGCACGCAGCGTCCGCCGGCGAGTTCGACCGCAGGCTCGTAGGAGTCGTAGGCCGGGTCGAAGACGATGACCTCGTCCCCGGGGCGCACCACCGCGTGGATGGCACAGAAGAGCGCCTCCGTCGCCCCGGAGGTCACCGTGACCTCGTCCGTCTCGTCGACTGCGCGACCGTAGAGATCCCGAACCTTGTCCGCGATCGCGGCGCGCAAGGTGGGGACGCCGGTCATCGGCGGGTACTGATTGCGTCCATCGCGCAAATGAAAGGCCACGCGATCGAGCAGCGCCTCCGGGCCGTCGAAGTCGGGAAAGCCCTGCGACAGGTTCAACGCCCCGTGCGTCTGCGCGAGCGCAGACATCACGCTGAAGATCGTCGTGCCGACCTTCGGCAATTTCGTCTCCGGCGTCGGAGCCGGCGTCGGGGAGGCGTGCGCGGTGCTCATCGCGATCTCAGACGCCTGGCGTCGCGGGCTCGGGCGAGCAGCGCACCAGCAGCTTGCCGGTGTTGGCGCCGTCGAAGAGTCGATTCACCGCGTCGACCGCGTTCTCCAGGCCGTCGACGATGTCCGTGTCGTACTTGATCTGGCCGGAGGCGAGCCAGCCCGCCATCTCGGCGATGCCCTGGGGGAACTGCGGGAAGTAGTCGATGATGATGAAGCCCTTCACCAGCACCCGCTTCATGAGCAGCATCTGGTAGTTGTTCGGCCCAGCCATGCCGGTGCTGTTGTCACCATCGTTGTAACCCGCAATGAGGCCACAGAGCGGGATCCGCGCGTTGAGATTCACCCGCTTGAGGACGGCATCGGTCACCGGGCCACCCGTGTTCTCGAAATAGACGTCGATCCCATTCGGACAGGCCGTCGCCAGCTCCGCATCGAGATCTGCCGTCTTGTAGTTCAGGGCCGCGTCGAAGCCGAGGTCCTCGATGAGGTGCCGGCACTTTTCATCGGAACCGGCGGTACCGACCACCCGGCAGCCCTTGATCTTGGCAATCTGGCCGACAATCTGGCCCACCGCACCGGCCGCGGCGGACACGACCACCGTCTCGCCCGCCTGCGGCTTGCCGATGTCGAGGAGGCCGAAATAGGCCGTCATGCCCGTGGCGCCCAGAATGCTCATGTAGGCGTCGAGCTTGACGCCAGGCGCGAGCGGCATCTTGGTCAGCCCCATGCCGCCATCGACGAGCGTGTGCGAGGACCAGCCCCACATCCCCTGGACCACGTCACCGGGCGCAAAATCCGCGTGCTCGGACGCCTCGACTACACCAATCGTGCCGCCACGCATCACCTCGCCGAGTTCCACCGGCGGCATGTACTGGTCCTGGGAAGAAGCCCAGATTCGATTCGTCGGATCGAGCGACAGATAAACGGTGCGCACGAGCACCTGACCGGCAGTCGGGGCCGACAGTTCGGTGGTCACCCAGTCGAAGTCATCGGTGCTCATGCGTCCGTCGGGACGGCGCTTGAGCGTCCAGGCGTGAGAGGTCGTCATCGCTCAGTCCTCATCTGAATTTTCGAGCAGGGCCTGCGCAGGGCGAGCAAGCCTAGCGCGAAGCGGCGAAGCGCCCAACCGGGCGGCGCGCCAAGCGCCCCCGCCAGGGCTGCATCGAGCTGCCTCCCTCGTGGCTGCCCGCGAGGATTCCAGTATCATTCGCACGCACGATGGCCGCTCTGTTCTGAACCCCTTACAGCGGGGCACGCGCCAGCTCAAGCAAACGCGTCGGCAGTTTCATCGACACCGATCGATGAAGGGTTGAGCGCGGCACCCGCGCCTGTCAGACTTCACTTTCTGCGTTTTTCTCAGAACCGTTTCATGTCTACCGCGCCCGTCCCAGACGGATCCCTGCGCGAGGCGCCCTCCGGCGGAGAGGGTTCGCTCGTTGCCCTGCTCCGCGCCTGCTCTGATCCGGCGCGCCTGAATATCCTGCGCCTGCTCGCTGGCGATGCATTCGGCGTCGGCGAGCTGGGTGTATTGCTCGGTCTGGGTCAGGCCACGGTCAGCCACCATTTGAAGGCGCTCACCGAGACGGGCCTGCTCACGGCCCGGCGAGACGGTACGCACACCTTTTATCGCCGTTCCCTCCCGGAAGCCGGCACCGGCGCGGCGGTCCACGCAGCCCTCCTTCAAGAGCTCGACGCCCTGCCGCTGAGCACAGCCCAGGAGGACGCCCGCGCGGCGGTCTACGACACCCGCGCCGAGCGCAGCCGGGAGTTCTTTTCGAGACACGCGGATCGCTTCGAGTCCTCGCGCGACCTCATTGCGCTGCCGAACGCCTATCTGCCAGAGCTCGCCGAATTGCTGCCCACCCCGGCCGAGGGGGCCCGCAGCCGCGCCCTCGAAGTGGGGCCCGGCCCAGGGGAGTTCCTGCCGGCGCTCGCGACGCGCTATGAGGCGGTCGCCGCAGTCGACATCTCGGCCGAGATGCTCGAGCGCGCGCGCGCTCTGATCCGGAACGCCGGACTCAGCGGCATCGAGCTCATGGAGGGCGACCTTCTCACGGTCGATCTGCCAGCAGCCGCGTACGACGTCGCCGTGTGCGCCATGGTGCTGCACCACGTTCCGCGGCCGGCGGCTCTGTTCGCGCGCCTCGCATCGCTGCTCGCACCAGGCGGCACGCTGCTTGTCGCCGAGCTGTGTCTCCACGGCCAGGACTGGACCCGCGATCACTGCGGTGACGTCTGGCCCGGCTTCGACACCGAAGAGTTGCGCACCTGGGCCACGCGCGCGGGCCTCACGGTCGGCGCCAGCCAGTTTCTGGCCCAGCGCAACGGCTTCCGTATCCAGCTTCTTCGCTTCGAGGCCCCTGTGGGCACCGTCGCCTCGAACATCAACTGAACGCCCACCGCCCTATCAGAGGACACAAGACATGAGCTTCACCGACTACAAGGTCGCGGACATTGGCCTCGCCGAATTCGGCCGTCGCGAAATCGAACTTGGCGAAGCAGAGATGCCTGCGCTCATGGCGCTGCGCACGCGCTATCGCGACGAACAGCCGCTTGCCGGGGCGAAGATCATCGGCTGCATTCACATGACGGTGCAGACCGCCGTACTGATCGAGACGCTCGTCGATCTCGGCGCCGAGGTGCGCTGGTCGTCCTGCAACATCTTTTCGACCCAGGACCACGCGGCCGCCGCCATCGCTGCAGCCGGCATCCCGGTCTTCGCCTGGAAGGGCGAAACGGAAGAAGAGTACGAATGGTGCATTCGCCAGACGGTCCTCAAGGACGGCGAGCCCTGGGACGCGAACATGCTCCTCGACGACGGCGGCGACCTGACGGTCATGCTCCACGAAGACTACCCGGCGATGCTCGACCGCATCCACGGCATCTCCGAAGAGACGACGACGGGCGTGCATCGCCTCCTCGAGATGATGCGCGAGGGCGCCCTCAAGGTGCCGGCCATCAACGTCAACGACTCGGTCACCAAGTCGAAGAACGACAACAAGTACGGGTGCCGCCATTCGCTTTCTGACGCGGTCAAGCGCGCGACGGACATGCTCATGTCCGGCAAGAAGGCCCTCGTGGTCGGCTACGGTGACGTCGGCAAGGGTTCCGCGGCGTCTCTGGACGCAGAGAAGATGGTCGTCCGCGTCACCGAGGTCGACCCGATTTGCGCCATGCAGGCCTGCATGGACGGCTTCGAGGTCGTCTCCCCCTACCTGGACGGCGCCAACACTGGCAAGCGCGAGGACATCGATCTGCGCCTGCTCGAGAACACGGACCTCATCGTCACCTGCACTGGCAACGCAGACGTCTGCGACGCAAACATGCTGGCGACGATCAAGAAGGGCGCCGTGGTCTGCAACATCGGCCACTTCGACAACGAGATCGACACCGCCTACATGCGCGAGCACTGGCGCTGGGAGGAAGTGAAGCCCCAGGTCCATCGGATCTTCAGATCCGACGATCCGACCGACTTCATCATCCTGCTGTCAGAAGGGCGCCTGGTGAACCTCGGCAACGCCATGGGACACCCGTCCCGCGTGATGGATGGCTCCTTTGCCAATCAGGTCCTCGCCCAGATGCACCTGTACGAACAGCGCTGGGCCGATCAGCCGGAGAATCAGCGCGCGCCGATCACGGTGGAAGTGCTGCCCAAGCACCTCGACGAGGAAGTGGCGAGCTACATGGTTCAGGGCTTCGGCGGCACGCTGACTCGCATGACCGACGAGCAGGCGAAGTACATCGGCGTTGAGCCCGAAGGCCCGTACAAGCCCGAGAGCTACAAGTACTGAGCGAGCCCGGCATGCGGCCCCGTGGCCTGATCGCGTGGTCGCGCATGCTGCGCCTCGTCCTTACCGGCGCCTGCGTTCTGCAGGTGCCGGCGCACGGGGGCGAGGCCGCCGCGGCCGACGCCACGAACGAGCGCGGCTACCTCACCTTCTACCTCGACAACGATCTATTCGGCGGTACCGACCGCAATTACACCAACGGGGCCCGCCTTTCATGGATTTCCGAGGCCGCGCCCCTCGTCGACGTCCCCCCGCTGCGCACCCGGCTGGAAACCCTTGCCACGGCCGATTCCGATCTGATCGCGCGCCTGTCAGGCTTTCGCAGCACGAGCCTTAGGGATGCAACGCTCGAACTGAATTACGGCCTCTCCCTCACGCAGCTCATGTTCACGCCCGAAGACCTGCTGCCGACCACACAACCGGTCGGGCAGCGGCGCTACGCCGGCTGGCTCGGCATCGGTTTTTCCGTACACGCGCGCGACGATCAGGCCCTGAACACGGCCGAACTCATCCTCGGCACCACCGGCCCGAACAGCCTCGCGCACGAAGCTCAGGACCTCGTCCACGATCTGCGCAACTTCGACAAGTTCCAGGGCTGGGACGACCAGATTCCGAACGAGGTCACGCTCGACTTCGTGTTTACGCAGAAGCGGCGCATTCGCATCCTCGATCGGCGCGACGTCGGCTTCAGCATCGATGGCCTCGCCGAGGCCGGCGCACGCCTGGGCACCTTCCGCACGAATGCACAGATCGGCGGCTTCTTTCGCGCGGGCCTCAACCTGCCAGCAGATTTCTCCGATCCGCGCGTCACCGCCACCTCCTACTCACACCAGGTGTTCGAGCGCCGTACGGCGGGACGCCAGACGGCGGGGCGCCCGACGGCGGGGCGCCGCCCCGCCTGGTCGGTGTACGCGCTGTTCGGTTTCCAGGGCAGCGCGATCGGCTTCGACGCGACGCTCGACGGCCCCCTGTTCTCGGACTTCGACACCGGTAACGACCGCGAGCCCTGGGTAGGCGAGCTCTTCGCGGGGTTCGGAACGCGCCTTGGCCCCATCGAATTCAGCTACGCACATACCTTTCGCAGCAAAGCGTTCGCAGAGCAGCGCGGCGGCACCAACTTCGGCTCCATCGCCATCCGCGCCCGGCTCTGAACGCGCGGGCTCGACCGAACGCCTTAGGCGACGCCGAGCTCCTCGAGACGCTCCTGCAGATATGCGTCGGCCGTGTAGCGCTCAGAGAGAACCACTTCCGGCCGCGGATGCAGGAACAGCGGCAGCGACATGCGCGCGCCCTCATCCGTGCCGCCCGGCGGATTGACCACGCGATGGGTCGTAGACGGCAGCCAGCCCGCCGTCACTTCCTGAAGCATGTCGCCGACGTTGACGACGAGATTGCCGAAGTCGCAGGGCACGGGCACCCACTCGCCCGTCCGTGTTTTCACCTCGAGCCCCGGAGCGCTCGCTGCCGGCAACACCGTGAGCAGATTGATGTCCTCGTGAGCCGCCGCGCGGAGAGCGTCCGTCGCTTCCGCGCCCGTCATGCGCGGATAGTGCAGCACGCGCAGGAGCGTGCTCGGGCTGTCCTGAATCATCTGTGACAGCGGCTCCGAGAACCGGCGGGCCACCTCCTCCGGGGCGTGCTTTTCGACCCAGCCGAGCAGCTGGCCGGCAACCTGTTCGGCCGCCTCGTAATAGCGCCTCAGGTCCGCACGCAGCGCCTCTGGACAGCGACCGCTCGGGTAGTAGTGAAAGTACTCCTTGATGTCCCGCACGGCATGGCCCTTGGCCATCTCCGACACGTCAGCCGGGAAGTAGCCGTCGTGCTCGACGCGACGGAACAGGAAGTCGTACTTCGCATCGGAGGCGAAGAAGTCCGTCCAGGCCTCGTAGATACGGTCGACGAGCGCAGGATCGAGGGGGTGCTCGCGAAGCACGCCGAATCCGGTTTCACGCAGGGAGGCCACGAAGGCTTCGTCCGCCCCTTCGGCGGTGAAGTCGACGGCAACAAGAAGCGGCTCGCTCACGGCAGCACCCTCAGAACGCCAGGAAGAAGCCGGCGAGCGACGCGCTCATGAGATTCGCGAGCGTCGCCGTCAGCAGGGCGCGCAGACCGAACCGGGCAAGGTCCTCGCGCCGCGTCGGCGCGATCGAGCCGATCCCCCCGAGCAGGATCGCGATCGACGAGAAGTTCGCGAAACCGCACAGGGCGAAGGTGATGATCGCCTGCGCGCCAGCGGAGAACTGATCCTTCACTTCAGCGAACGCGAAGTAGGCGATGAATTCGTTCACGACAACCTTCTGGCCGATGAAGCTGCCCGCCATGCCTGCCTCGGCCCAGGGCACCCCCATGGCCCAGGCGAGGGGCTGCAGGACGAAACCGAGGATCACCTCGAAGGTCAGGCCTTCGACGCCGACCAGATCGCCCAGGCCGCCGATGATGCCGTTGAGCAAAGCGATCAGCGCCGTGAACGCGACCAGCATTGCGCCGACGGCGAGCGCGATCTGCATGCCTGAAAGGGCCCCCGTCGCCGCTGCGTCGAACACGTTCACGCTCACGATCTCGGCGCTTTCGTCGAGATCCGCGAGGTCGTTCTTCGGCGTTTCGGTTTCCGGCATCACGATCTTGGCCATGGCGAACCCTCCCGGCGCGGCCATGAAGGAGGCCGCGATGAGGTACTTCAGCTCGATGCCAATCGCCGCATAGCCGGCCATGACAGAACCCGCGATGGTGGCCATGCCGCCCACCATGACCGCGAAGAGCTCGGAGGTCGTCATGGTCGCGATGAAGGGGCGAACCACGAGAGGCGCCTCGGACTGACCGATGAAGATGTTCGCCGCTGCGGACAGGGACTCGGGGCGCGAGGTCTGCAGCGCGCGCTGGAGAAGACCACCGATGCCACGGATCAGCCAACCCATGATGCCGACGTGATAGAGCACGGACACGAGCGCGGAGAAGAAGACGATGACCGGCAACACGCGGAACGCAAAGACGAAGCCGAACCCGTCATCGACGGCCGGGCCGAACATGAACTCGATGCCATCGCGACTGTACCCGAGGACGTTGTCGACGCCGCTCGCGAGGCGCTCGAGGGCCGATTTGCCGATCGGCAGATACAGGACCAGGCCACCGAGCACCGCCTGGAGCGCAAAGGCACCGCCTACCGTGCGCCAGTTGATTGCTTGACGATTCAGGGACAGCGCCCACGCAAGGGCAGGCAGCAAAAGAATTCCGACGAGGCTTGTCACGACTCGGTTCTGGGAGCTCGGTGAGAAGGTGCGAGCGCGAAGTCTACACGGCCAGCGGGAGGTGTCAGGCCTTCGCTGCGGCCCAGGCGTGCAACACGGTCAACTGGAGTCGTCGGGCGTCCGGCGCCGCGCGATGCACCATCGGGCCATGGCCCGCATCAACGGCCTCGCGCGCCCGCTGCCAGGCAGCAATTTCATCCTCGTTGAGCAGCATGCGGATCGTGTCGATGCGGAAATTCTGCGCGAAGCCGGCGCTGTCGAAGAGCCGCGCAACCCAGGACGCATCAAAGCTCCAGGCGTCACTGTAGACGCAGTTACCCGCAAGGCGAGCATTGAGCAGCGCGGCGACCTCGACAACGCTGCGTCCGTGCACGAGCAGCTCCTGACGATCGATGCCGTGAACCCTCTCCGCCTCCGGGTCCCAATGCGACCAGTCCGGCGCTGGGTGAATCAGATAGGCCTCGGTCGCGCCGTCCGGGAAAGCGAGACCGATCTCGATCGGGTAGCTGCCGCGTCCGAAGCCCGAGGCTTCGACATCGAGGATAATGGGCAGCGCGCGATCGACCGCGGCGTCGTTCATGTGCAGAGTCCGGCTCGCAAGCAGCGCGCGATCCTAGCAGCTGCGCCGCTGAGGCAGGGAGTCTTCGAGGACGCGTGTTATTCTGCCGTGCCGCAACGCTAAGCCTGCAGGCCGCACATGGCGTCCGCCGCCCATCCGATCGCCGACTTCTCGAACGAGGCCTTCCGCGCACGCTGCGACGTCCTCGATCGCCTGCTCGGCGACTTCGCGCGCCGCGGCTGGACGCCCGCAACAAGCAGCAACTTTTCCTTCCGCGTGAGCAGCACGCATTGCGCCGTGACTGCCTCCGGCGGTGACAAGTCCTCGGTGGCGCCAGAGGACTTCGTTATCACGGATCTTAGCGGCACCTTGATCGCCGGCGCAGAGGGCCGCAGGCCGTCCGCGGAAGCTGGCCTCCATCAGGCGCTCTATCGCCGCGATCCACGGATTGGCGCGATCCTGCACACGCACGCGCCGCGCGCCGTTCTCGCCGCGCGCCTGCTCAGCGATCGGCCGATCCTGCTCGCCGACTACGAGCTGCTGAAAGCGTTCACCGGCGTTGACACGCACGAGGCCACGCTGCCGGTTCCGGTCCTGGCCAACGACCAAGATATCGAGCGCCTCGCCGCCCATGCCGATGCTGCCCTCGACGCCGCGCCGAGCGCCTGGGCCTATCTGATCGACGGCCATGGCGTGTACGCGTGGGGCGCAGATCTACCGTCCGCCGCGCGGCACCTCGAAGCCCTCGACTACCTGTTGGGCATCGAACTCGAACTCACCCGGCACCGCGCATACACCATGAGGAACGCACCGTGAGCCGACTACGCATCTTTGCCGATACGGTCGCCGACGACGCCACCGTCACCCTGCTCGCGCAGCATCAGGACGCAGACCAGATCGCCAGCGCGCTCGCTGGAGCAGGCATCCGCTTCGAACGATGGCCAACGCATGAGGCCATCGCAGCCGGCGCAGAGCAGGCGGTCGTCCTGGATGCCTATGCGCAGGAGATCGAACGCCTGTCGACCGCCGAGGGGTACCAGGCGGCCGACGTCGTGAGCATGGACCCGGACCATCCCGAGAAGGGCGCCATGCGGCAGAAGTTCCTTGCCGAACACACCCACGGCGAGGACGAAGTTCGCTTCTTCGTAGACGGCGCGGGCTTGTTCACGCTGCACGTGGAGGACCGCGTCTACGAGGTACTGTGCGAGCGCGGTGATCTGATCGGCGTTCCCGCGGGAACGCGCCACTGGTTCGACATGGGCCCGAATCCGAGCTTCTGTGCGGTGCGCCTGTTCACGAATCCGGACGGCTGGGCCGCGGACTTCACCGGTGAGGACATCGCGGAGCGCTTTCCGCGTCTGGAGAACTGAGCAGGTGGCCGTGACCGCGCTGCTGGTCGACATCGAAGGCACGACCAGCTCGATCAGCTTCGTCCACGACGTCCTCTTCCCCTATGCCCGGGCCGCGCTCCCCGACTTCCTTGCACGCCATGCCACGCGCGCCGACGTTGCAGCAGAAATGCGCGCGACCGCCGCCGAGGCAGAGATCGATGGAGCCGATCCGGCCGCTGTCGCGGCGGTGCTGCAGCGCTGGATCGACGAGGACCGCAAGGCGACGCCTTTGAAGACCCTGCAGGGGCTGATCTGGGAAGACGGCTACGCCGCCGGTGCCTATCGTGCCCACGTCTACGACGACGCGGCCGAAGCGCTACGGGCCTGGCACGGAGCGGGACTGCCGATCCATATCTATTCCTCAGGTTCGATGCATGCGCAGAAGCTCTTCTTCGCACACTCGGAGGCGGGCGATCTCCTGCCCCTGTTCGCTGGCCACTTCGACACCACGATTGGGGCGAAGCGCGAAGCCGAGGCCTACGCGCGCATCGCCGAAGCCCTCGACCGCCCGGCCGAGGAGATCCTGTTCCTGTCGGACGTCGAAGCCGAACTCGACGCCGCCCGCGCCGCCGGCATGCGCACCACCTGGGTCATCCGCGAACAAGAGGGCGTGCTTACGCTCGCAGACGCAGCCGGGTCGCCGCACCGGATCGTGACGCGGCTGACCGACGTCGACCTCGCCTGAAGCAGCGTCGGCTCGATCTTCGCGCCCCTTTCCGCCCACCCCCAACCTCGTGATCAGCACGCCGCCAAGGCAGGGCCCCATCGCCAGCTCGCGCTCCGCTCGAGGCCAGACCGGCCTACGCAGACCGCACGGCGACCCATCGGCAAACCCTTGCAGTGCGCCGACCTCGGCCCCAGGTCCCGAATTGATGTTTACTGCACGGAAGGCGCATGCGCTTGGCAGCATGCGCCGCGGGCGGCATGTAGCGCGCACGCGATGGCAAGGACCCGATTACCCCAGTGGAACCTGCTCACGCTCAGGGCGACGAGGCCTGGCCCGTACTGGCCAGCACGCACGGCCGCGCGCCACTTGCCGAATTCGCGCTCGTGCTGAGCGCCCTCGGTATCGCGCACCGGCTCGAAGAACGGCTCGAAGGCTGGCTGCTTCGCGTACCCGCAGACGACTGGACGCGCGCCCGTCGCGAGCTCGGCGAATATCAGGCGGAGCGCGCCGAGGAGTCCCCGCCTGCTCCCGTGACCCCCGCCGTCGACGACGGGCGCTGGGGCATAGCGGGCTTCCTGCTCGTGATCTGGGCCGTACCCTGGCTGCAGGGCGAAGCGAGCTTCGGCAGCGCCATGCTGGAGGCCGGCCGCATGCAGGCCGGTCGCGTCGAGGCTGGCGAGTGGTGGCGGACGCTTACCGCGCTGACGCTGCACGGCGATTCCGGTCACATCCTCTCGAACTCTGCCTTCGGGGCCTTCTTCGGCCTCTACGTCGCACGGGGACTCGGGTCCGGCGTGGGCTGGCTCGCGATCCTGCTCGCCGGCGCGCTCGGCAACGCGCTCAATGCACAGATCCAGGCGGACGCGTTCCGCTCTATCGGTGCAAGCACGGCGACCTTCGGCGCCCTGGGCGTGTTCGCGGCCGTGTCCTGGGTCCGCGGCGAAATTCGCCGCGGCAGCGGCTGGCGGCGCGGCGTTGCGCCCCTGTTTGCAGGCTTTGCGCTGGTCGTGTGGACGGGCACGGGCGGCGAGAACACAGACGTTGCCGCGCACTTCACGGGCTTCGGCGCCGGCGTGGCGCTGGGCGCCCTGCTCGGGCGTCTGTCCCGAGCCCGGATCGCGCGAGCACCTGTGCAGTGGGCTGCGGGCGCCGTTGCGCTCACCCTGCCGGCGCTCGCCTGGTTGCTAGCGCTGTCAGCATGACCGGGACGAAAGTGAATCCGGCCGCCCTGCTCGATGCACTGAAGCCGGGCGCCGAGCTCATCGACGCAGAGCCGGTAGCGGGCGGTGTTTCCGCGGCGATTCTCCGCGTCCGCTATCGCGCATGCGCAGGGACGAAGCGCAAAGCCTCCACCGCGATCGTGCGCATCCTCCCGGCCCGCGCAGCGCTCGACGCGGCCGCAGAAGCCCGCCTGATGGGCCAGCTTTCCAACAGCGGCTTTCCGGTGCCCGGCGTGCTCGCATACTGCACCGGCACACCCGCGCACGCCCTCCTCCTCGAGCACGTGGACGGCACCTCGGACTTCACGCCGGGGCCGGAGCGGATCGAGCACATGGCGCATCTCGCGGCCGCGCTGCACCGCTTGCCCACCGGCGCCTTCGACATGCTCGCGCCCGCTACGGAACACCCGATCGGCGAGGCATACGGGGAACTCGATCCGGCAAGGACGGCGCCCCTCGCCGATTTCGCCCGCGCACACCCCCCGGAAGCCAGCGGTGCGCCGGTGCCGTGCCACGGCGACTTCTGGCCCGGCAATCTGCTCTGGACCGGGCCCACGGAGGTCACCGTGCTCGACTGGGAAGACGCAAGCCTGGGCGATCGCCTCCACGATCTCGCGATCGCACGACTGGAGCTCGCCTGGGAAGCAGGCGTGCCCGCCATGGAACGGTTCACGGCGCGCTACCTCGCGCGGTGCGAGGACGGCGAGCGTCTGCGCATGCTGCTGCCGCGCTGGGATCTGCATGAAACGATGCTGCGCCTCGGCTGGCTGCCGCGCCGGCCCCTGCCTGAAGCGGTGATTCGCGGGTCTGCGTCGGTCGGCTTGATGCACGCAGAACGCGCTGCACAGGCCATCGCGGCCAATCACCCCGCAACCTGACAGACGCCGCCGGGGCGACTAGCCTCCCGGCACCCACTGCGAGGGTGAACGCCATGGGCCTGACCGATCCGAATCGAGTCCTCACGCCGCTGCGCGCCGTTCGCTTGAGCGCCGCGCGTCGAACGCACCTGCCGCCCTGGATAGACGCCGTTGTCGAGGAGCAGGACCGCTGGCTGGTGCTCGGCCAGGGGCCCGAGCGGGCCGATCGCGATCCGCAGGGCTACCTACAGGAGCTCGGCCTGACCTCGGTCGACGAGCTTCTCGCCGCCGCGTCGCGTTCAGAGCCCGCGCCCCTCGGAGCCGTTCTCCTGCGCAAGACCCGGCCGCCCCGTCTGCTCGCCGTGGTCCACGATCTGGAGCGCACGGCGACCCTTGATGACGCCGCCGTCGCGCAGGCTCTGGAAACGATCCTGAAGCTCACCGTGCGCGCGTCCATGCGCGCCGTCGCGCTGCCGGTGATCGGCTACCGCAACGATGCCCGAGCCGTCGAAGCCTTCGCGGAAGGGCTCGGCGCCGCCCTCTCGGCTGCCGGGCCGGCCCGCTTGCGCATCGCGATGATGGCGACCCCTGCCGTCGTGCGCGGGGTCGCGCGCGTTCTCGGGGAAACCTGTCCGAACGTGGGCGTGGCGCTGGACTGCTAGCGCTGCTGCAGCAGGCGCGTAAGCACCCGGTCGAAGCCGTTGGCGAAGGCCTGCTTGTCTCGCTCCCCGAAGGCCGAGGGCCCGCCGGTCTGCATCCCCGCGCCCCGCATCTCGTCCATGAAGTTCCGCACCGACAGGCGCTCGCCAATGTTGCTGCCGTCGAGCTCCGCACCACGCGGATTGATCACCGCCACACCCTTCTCCACGAGCTGCGCCGCCAGGGGGATGTCCTGAGTGACCACCATGTCGCCCGCCTCGGAATGCTTGACGATGTAGTCGTCCGCCGCGTCGAAGCCGTGCGGAACCGTGAGCGAGCGCACGCGCGCCGAACGGGGCACGGCCATGGACGCGTTGGCAACGAGAATCACGTCCACCTTCCGGCGGTCCGCCGCGCGAAAGAGGATGTCCTTCACCGGCCGCGGACAGGCGTCCGCGTCGACCCATACCCTCGTCATCGTCCGCGCGGCTGCCGATCTGGCCGCGAATGGCGCCATTCCGCGAGCAGCATGCGCAGCGCCGCGACAAAGGCGAGGGGCTGGTCGAGGAACACGTGGTGCTGAGCCTCGGGCAGCGCCATGAACGGCACCGATTCATCGAGTACGGAGAACATGTAGTCCGCGATCTCCTGATCGAAGAGATAGCTGTCTTCGCCGTACATGACCGCAACACGGCACGCGAGGAGCTTAAGATCCTCGCCGCTGTTGCGAAACTCGAGCTTCTCGAACATGCGGTCGTCGAACTTCCAGCTGAAGCCCCCATCGACCTCGCTGATCGAGTGACGGCCGATGTAGTCGAGAATGAAATCGTTGTGGCAGTCCTGGGGCGGCATGAGCCGGAAGCGGCCGAGCGCCGAGGCGAAGTCGTCATACACGCGCTTGCGACGAATCGGCGAGCGCCGCGGATCGCGCTGCCATTCATAGTCCGGAGGGCGCACCGGGGAATCCACCAGCACCACGCCCGTGAGTTCGTCTCCGTAGCGGATCGCCGTCTGGATCGTGACGAAACCGCCAAAGCTGTGGCCGACCACGATGGCATCGCTGCCGAAGCCGGCATCTCGCGCCACCGAAATCACCTCCTCCGCGAACAATTCCGGGGCGTAGCGCTCGCGATGGTCGCTGTCGCCCATCCCCGAGAGGTCGAGCGCCGCCACGCGGTACTGGCTGAGGAAGAACGGTGCAATGAAGCGCCACCAGTGCGCGTGCGCGCCATTGCCGTGCACCAGCACAAGGCCGGGCAGCGCTTCGTCACGCGCGAAGTAGAGGTAGTGAATCTTCGCGCCGGACACGTCCACCCAGCGATCTTCGCAGGGCGCCTCAAGGGTGTCCTTGAACCAGCGCGGCGCCTCGGTGGCTGCCATGACGTCGTCCGTCCGGAAAAGGGCACCACATACTAGCGCCGGCGGACCCTCGCCGCCCGATGAGACTGTCAGCAACACTTCCGGGCCGCGTACAATCGCGCGGGCCGATATCGCGCGATCACGGCGATGGGCCTTATGAAACCGAACGGACGCAAGCATGACGGGCGTGCTCGACGAGCTTATCTCGCTGCTTGATCTCGAGGAGATCGAGCGCAATCACTATCGTGGGCAGAGTCCCGACGACTCCTGGCAGCGCGTGTACGGAGGCCAGGTACTCGGCCAGGCCCTCGTCGCGGCCTCACGCACGGTCGAGGACCCGGAGCGGCACGCCCACTCTCTGCACGCCTACTTTCTGCGGCCCGGCGATCCAGCCGTACCGCTGCTCTACGTTGTGGATCGAATCCGGGACGGGCGCTCCTTCACGACGCGCCGCGTCGTTGCGATCCAGCACGGTCGGCCGATCTTCAACATGTCGATCTCCTTCCAGCTCTTCGAACAGGGCCTCGAGCACCAGTTCGAGATGCCCGACGCACCCGACCCGGAGACGCTCGAACCCGAGCACGTCATCCGTCGGCGCCAGGCCAGGGCTGCGGGTTGGAAGGACGAGGACATCGATCGGTTCGCCCGCGAGCGTCCCATCGAGATGCGCCCGATACAGGCGCGTAACGAGTTCGCGCCGGAGCCCATGGAGCCGCTGCAGACGTGCTGGATGCGCGTCGCGGGCCGCATGCCCGACGATGGGAGCCTCCACCAGTGCGCCCTTGCGTATCTGTCGGACTGGTCACTCCTGGACACCTGCATCTGGCCGCATGGCGTGTCCTGGATGCAGGGCAATCTGCAGACTGCATCGCTCGATCACGCAATGTGGTTCCATCGGCCATTCCGTGCAGACGAGTGGATGCTGTACGTTCAGGACAGCCCCGCCTCCGGCGGCGCCCGCGGATTCAACCGGGGCCTGATCTACACGCAGGACGGCACGCTCGTGGCTTCCGTCGCGCAGGAGGGACTCATCCGTTTGCGCAACGGAAACTGACGATTGCCCAGGCGCACGGAAGCGCGCCGATCAGGGAAGGGGAAGACATGGACACCGAGAAGATCGCGTTCGTCTCGTCGCGCAGCGACACCTCGCGCGAGGCCAAGGCCGCCCTGGAGGCGAAGTACGCGCACGTCGAACCCGAAGAAGCCGACGTCATCGTCGCCCTCGGCGGCGACGGCTTCATGCTCGAGGCGCTGCACAGGACCATGGGCCGCAACGTGCCGATCTACGGCATGAACCGCGGCACCGTCGGCTTCCTGCTGAACGGCTACAACGAGGAAGACCTCGTCGCGCGCCTGTCGAACGCAGAAACCGTGACCCTGCACCCCCTCGAGATGCTCGCGATCACCGATTCCGGCACCGAGCAGCGCGCAAAGGCGATCAACGAAGTGTCTCTGCTTCGTCAGACCCGCCAGGCCGCGAACCTGCGCGTGTCCATCGACGGCAAGGAGCGCATCGACAAGATGATCTGCGACGGCACCCTTGTCGCAACGCCCGCCGGCTCAACGGCCTACAACCTTTCCGCGCACGGCCCGATCCTGCCCATCGGCTCCGGCGTGCTGGCGCTGACGCCGATCAGCGCCTTTCGCCCGCGGCGCTGGCGCGGCGCCGTACTCCCGCGCAGCGCGCACATCACCTTCGAAGTGCTGGATCACTACAAGCGCCCCGTCTCGGCCGTCGCCGATGCAACCGAGGTTCGCAACGTCGTCGAGGTCCACGTCGAGGAAGACGAGCAAACCGAACTGACGATCCTCTTCGACGCCGAGCACAACCTCGAGGAACGCATCCTCCAGGAGCAGTTCATTCCATGAGCCCGCGTGCGTAGTCCTGTGCGCGCAGCCAGACGCCGGAGCGTGCCGGCCCTGGCCGAGCCGTGGTGCTCAAGGGCGCGCGCGATACCCCACCCGCCGCGGCGCGCGCACGGGTTGCCGGGACGCAGCCGCGAGCCGAGCACCGCCCCGCTGCCCTTCGCCAGGGCCCGCCAAGCAGGCCCACCGCGAAACCCCTGCGCTCCAAACCACCCTCCCCACAAGCCCCTGACCCCCATCCATAACCCCATCGCCACCCACCCAACCTGAACAAGGGGTCAGACCCCATATTCAGGAAACGCCCGCGCAAACCTCGAACCTGAACAAGGGTCTGACCCCATATTCAGGAACGCCCGCGCAAACCTCGAACCTGAACAAGGGGTCTGACCCCATATTCAGGAAACGCCCGCGCAAATCCCGAACCTGAACAAGGGGTCTGACCCCATATTCAGGAAACGCCCGCGCAAACGCCGAACCTGAACAAGGGGTCTGACCCCATATTCAGGAAACGTCCGCGGCCTGCGATCTGAGCGTGGAGGCGTCGCGGACGCTGCGGTGCTCCATGCGCGCGCGAACCGACTGGGCGGCCCACCGGGGCCCTTAACGAAAACTGGCGCGCCGAGGCGACCGTTCCGGGTGCGTTTGACAAACGTTGGGCCGCTGGCCTTCGCGCGGTTCTATGCGGCGACGTTCCCGTTGACCAGGTTCGCAGGCACGGCTTCGCAGTAGTTCGGCTTCGCATTGCGATCGTCGATGCCGGTATGCGCTCAGGCGTCGATGGTCATCAGCGGCGCCTGGCCATCCGCCATCGTGCTTGCCGCATCGTGCGTAACCACACCCTTTAGCGTGCCGCTGTCGAACACAAGCCTCGCCCACCCTGAACCGAAATGCGTACCGACGGCTTTCGAGAGCTGCTGCGTGCAGGCCTCGACGAAGCCGAAATCGCGCTCGATCGCCGCGAGCACTTGAACCTTGGTCCGACCGTCGCCGTTCGGCGACAGCAAGTGCCTGTCGAACGCATGAGTCCAGCTCTGGGCGACGTTGTTGAAGATGCCACCGCTTGCGCCCGCAATGCGCGCCCCGAGCGATTTGTCCGCAGCCGGCGTGCCCTCAGCGGCTGCGCTCAGCTTGGTGACGCGGATCTGGTAACGCTTGCCGTGGAGGAATTCCAGGGTCTTGGCGCTGATGTGCTGCGCGAGCGCATCCGGGGCATACGGCAGCGCACGCAATTCGAACGCCACCGGACACACCCTTCCGTTACCACCCCAAAGGCGGCTCGGATGACTCGTCAGCGCAAAGCGAGCGAACGCGAGGACGGCGACGCGTCATCGCGGATGACGTAGCGCCGTCACAGCGCATGCCGGCCAACCGACCGCAAACTGCCTCTAGAGCATGCTGCGCACCACCTCACCATCCTTCATGACGAAGGCCATCTGCCCCATGAGCCTTGGGTCTTCAAGGGGATTGCCAGGGACGGCGACGATGTCAGCGAGGCGCCCCACCTCGATCGCGCCGATGTCCTCCCGGCCGAGCACAGCGGCGGGCTTGGACGTGGCCACGGTGATCGCCTCCAGCATCGGCATACCTGCCTCTGCCATGTAGATGAACTCGCGCCAGTTGTCGCCGTGCGCCGACACGCCGGTGTCGGTGCCAAAGAGTATGGGCACGCCGCGCGCGTAGGCGCGGGCGAAGGTGTCCTGGATGAGCGGTCCGATCGCGAGCGCCTTCGGCCGCACGATCGGAGTGAAGTAGCCGTCTTCCTCAGCCTTCTCGGCAACGAACCTGCCTGCCAGGATCGTTGGCACGTAATAGGTGCCCTTCTCCACCATGAGGTCCATGACCTCATCGCTCATGTAGGTCCCGTGCTCGATGGTCGTGACCCCGCCGAGCACCGCACGCTTCATGCCTTCGGTGCCGTGGGCATGGGCTGCCACGTGGAAGCCGTAGTCGTTCGCCGTTGCGACGATCGCTTCGACCTCTTCCACCGTGAACTGGGCGTTCTGCCCGCTGGACGCCTGCGAGAGAACGCCTCCAGTGGCCGTGATCTTGATGAGATCAGAGCCATCCTTGTAGCGCTGTCGCACCGCCGCGCGCGCTTCAACGGGCCCGTTCGCCACGCCCTCGAGGGGACCCGGTTCCCGGAAGAGACTTCTACGCAGACCATTCGAGGAGTCGCCGTGGCCGCCCGTGGTCGCAATCGTGCGTCCCGCCGCAAAGATGCGCGGCCCTTCGGCCCAGCCGGTATTGATCGCATTGCGCAGCGCCAGAGACACCTCACCGCCAACGTCGCGCACCGTCGTGAAACCGGCCTGCAGCGTGCGATCGGCGTATACGGCCGAGCGGAAAGCAACGTCTTCCGGATTCATGCGGAAGCTTTCCACGTACTCCGTTGGGCTCGTCTCGCCCGTCAGATGCACGTGCATGTCGATCAGGCCCGGCATGACCGTGTGCGCGGTCAGGTCGACGACGCGTTCGCCGTCGGCGCCGACGCGATAGCCCCGTTCGATCGCGACGATCGCATTGCCCTCCACAACGATTGTGCGCTCCGTCAGCGGCGGGCCACCGAACCCGTCGACGAGGCGGCCGGCATGGATGAGCGTACGCCCGGCCTCGTCGCCCTGGGCGCCGACCGACGCCACGATCGAGAGTACGCACGCAGCGGCGAGCCGCCGCAGGAAATGCTGGTTCATTGTGATCCCTCTTTATCGGACGCGGCCGAGTCTCTGCCGCCGAATCGATCGGTTCAAGCGAGCCCCAGGGGACAGCTTCGCGCGAAGCGCGCCAACACCACCGTTTTCGCGGCGCCCCCCACAGCGAACAAAGCGCGCTCTGGGAACAAGGCGGGCATAGAGGCCATGGCGGGTAAGCGTGCAGCCGCGGAAGCTCGGCCCTCGCGGCGCACTGACCGACCACCGGTAGCACCCCTGGCGCCTCAGCCGAAGGCGTCGGCCTGCCGCGCATCCATCAGTTTTCCCGGCCGCCTCCCCCGATGAGCGGACCACCGTCTGGCGGAAGCGCAGACCGCACCCCGCCTCAGCACTCGAACAGGCCCCTGCGCCTGGCGTAGGCTCTAGTCAGGGAACGAGGCACAGTGAGGGGAAAACGATGAATCTGACCGATGTCGACTATCGCGTGGAGGACGGCGTCGCCGTAGTCACGCTCGACCGCCCGAACAAGATGAACGCCTGGACGGCCGCCATGGATGCGAGCGTTCACGAATGCATGAAGGCCGCAAGCGCCGACGATGACGTCCGCGTGATCGTGCTCACGGGGAACGGGCGCGGGTTCTGCGCCGGCGCCGATATGGACAATCTGCTGTCCATCCAGGCGGCCGCAGAGGACACCGCGGAAGGCGATGACGCCGGCAGCGCAGCCGCTGCGCCCTCAGAAGATCGGCGCATAGACAAAGGCGTGCCGGAAGCCTTCGGCGGCCGCTACACCTACTTCGCCTCCGTGCCGAAGCCCGTCATCGGCGCCATCAACGGCGCAACCGCGGGCATGGGCATGGCCATCGCGCTGTTCACCGACATCCGCCTGTGGTCGTCGGAAGGCCGCATGTCGACGATCTTCGCCAAGCGCGGCCTCATCGCCGAATGGGGCCTTACCTGGACCCTGAACAAGCTCTGTACGCCAGCCGTCGCCGCCGACCTGCTGTTCTCGGCCCGCTTCGTGGGGGCGGAGGAAGCCCTGCGCCTTGGCCTCGCCAACGCCGTGTATCCGAAAGAAACCTTCATGGATGAGGTCATGACCTACGCGAAGAACATGGCATCGAACGTGTCGCCGCGCTCGCTGCGCGTCATGAAGCAACAGCTCTGGAATGACGTCAGCGCGGATCTCGGCCCGGTCATGGACCGCGCGGTGGAAGAAATGCAGAAGACCTTCGGCACCGAAGACTTCAAGGAAGGTGTTGCTCACTTCATAGAGAAGCGGCCGCCTAACTTCACCGGCCGCTGACCACGGGGGCCGGGCGTCGGACCCGGATGGGCCGCACCGGCCCAGTGAAACGCCCGCCGACCGAGGCAAGCGCACTGTCGGCTGCGGACATCGGGAATCGGCATGCCTGCGGCCGCTCGAGGGGACATCTGTGGTTTGGGCGGGACGCCCCATGCTTCAGTGCGCGCGCGAGCGCGACACAGCCCCTGCGCGGACCCGGGCATGCGTCACGTACCGCGCGATGGGCAGCGCAGCGCAGCGCGCCGCAGCGAGCGCGAGCGACGGGGCCCGTTCCATGCGGGGCGACACCCGCCCGGAAAGCGGATCTTCGGGGGAAGCGGCGCGTCTCCCCGACGATCCGGTGATGCAGATGGCGACGAGGGGGATGGTTCACGCGGCCGGGCCCCAGCCCTGGCCCCACGCCGCACACCGCCCATCGACGCACCGCGGAGCAATGGAGCACGATGACAGCTGAGCGCTTCAAGGCCTTCGCCGAAGCACATCTCGTACTCATCGAGAACGAGCACGTGCTCATGCTCCGGCGCTTCCGAACGGGCTACATGGATGGCTGGTTCAGCCTGCCCGCCGGCCATCTCGACGGCGGCGAAACCGTGCGTGAGGCCACAGCGCGGGAAGCCGCCGAAGAAACCGGGCTCACCATCGCCCCAGAGGCGCTCGAGTTCGTGCACCTGATCCATCGCCGCTCGGACGGCGAGCGCATGAGCTTCTTCTTCACGCCTCGGCAGTGGTCCGGCACGGCCGAGAACCGCGAACCCCACAAGCACGACCGCGTAGAATGGGTGCCTCTCGACGCGCTGCCCGAAAAAACCATCCCCTACATTCGCGCCGCCCTCACCGCGATCCGCGCCGGCGAGCGCTATTCGGAATTCGGCTGGGAGGCTTCCTGAGCATGGAATTCGGTGTCCTGACGCTCGGCGACTGGATGCACGGCCCGGACGGGGACGACCGCCCCACTCAGGCCGAGCGCTTCGAACGCATCCTGCGGCTTGCAGAACATTCCGAAGCGCTCGGTTTCGACAGCTTCCACGTCGGCGAACACCACCTGTGCGAGTACATCGTGTCCTCGCCGCAGATGCTGCTGGCCGCAATCAGTCAGCGCACCCGGCGCCTGCGTCTGTCAACTGGCGTTTCCCTCCTCGCGAATCGCGATCCCGTGCACCTCGCCGAGGACTACGCGAGCCTGGACCTTCTGTCCGGCGGCCGGGCGGAGATGATCGCTGGCCGCGGCAACGCCTTCTTCGATGCGTATCTGCAGTTCGGGCAGTCCCTCGACGACTCACGCGAACGCTTTTCCGAGCACCTCGCACTGCTGCTGCGCCTGTGGCGCGAGTCTGCGGTGAACTTCGAAGGCGACTTCCGGGCGCCGCTCTGCGAAACGACGGTGCAGCCGCGCCCCGCAACGGCCGAAGGCCCCGAAGTGTGGCTCGGGGGCGGCTCCTCCCTTGATTCCGCCGCGCTCGCAGCCTCGCTCGGCCTGCCCCTGCAGCTCCCCGGCGTATTCGCCGGCGCGGCCGCCTTCACGCGCCTTGCAGACCACTATCGCGCGCTCTGGGACGACGCTGGACACGCGGACGCGCCCCGGGTCGGCTACACCGCCCATTGTCTTGTAGGCGCCGACGGCGACGCCGCGCGCGAGGCATGGGCGCCATGGCACCTCGGCTACCTCACCTGGGTCTGGGAGCTGATCTGCGCGCAGTCCGGGCACGCCGGGCCGCCGCCGGTAAGGGACCGCCATGCGGCCTACGAGGACCCCATTGCCTCCCCTGCACTCTGCGGCGACGCAGAAGAAGTGGCTGATCGCATCATCGCCTGGCACGGAACCCTTGGCGGCATCGACCGCCTTGTCGTCAAGTTCGACGGCGGCAACCTGCCCGAAGCGCGCGTGCACGAAAGCATGCAGCGCTTCGCAGAGGACGTGGCGCCACGGGTGCGCGCAGCCATCGGCTGACAGGAAGCGCGCACGCGCACGGGAAGCGCTACCCTGCGCGCCCCATCGCGCTCGAGACGCCGCCTCCACACGTGAACGTTCCGCCCCCCCTCATGGTGCTCACCGCGATCGCGTCGATCCAGATCGGGTCCGCGCTTGCCGCGCAGCTCTTCGAGACCATCGGCGCGCTCGGGACCGTCGCCTGGCGCCTGTCCTTGGCTGCCCTATTCCTCCTCGCGGCAACGCGCCCGCGCCTGCCGAAGGACTGGCGGGCGGCGCTGCCCCCGATCCTCGCTTTCGGGGCCGTCATCGGCACCATGAACGCGCTCTTCTACATGGCCGTCGAACGCGTGCCGCTGGGTATCGTGGTGACGATCGAATTTCTCGGCCCGCTCGGCGTCGCGGCATGGCGCTCCACGCGCTGGCTCGACCGCGCCTGGGTCGCCCTTGCGCTCCTCGGCGTTGCCCTTCTCGCTCCGATCGGCGCATCCGCACTCGACCCCGTCGGCCTTCTCTTCGCAGCCCTCGCGGGCGCCGCCTGGGCTGGCTTCGTCCTGCTGTCCGCGCCCATAGCGAAGCGCATGCCCGGCAACAGCGGCCTCACGTTCGGCATGGGCATCGCCGCGCTGCTCACCCTGCCCTTCGGGATCGCGCCGGCCGCCATCGTGTTCACCGATCCGCTGACCCTCGGCACCCTCATCGCTGTCGCACTGCTCTCCACGGCGATCCCCTTTTCGCTCGAGTTCCAGGCACTCAAGCGCATGTCGGCGACGATCTACGGGACGCTCATCGCCCTCGAGCCCGGCGCGGCCGCACTGGCTGGCGCATGGGTCCTCGACGAATCCCTGACCCTGCGGAGCTTGGCGGCCCTGCTGTGCGTCAGCACCGCCGCCCTCGGACAAGCGCTGACCGCAAAGCAGACGCCGACTTGAAGCTGCCGCGCCAGATCCGAGCCACAAGCCGGAAGTGCGCACGCATCGCGCCCGGAAGCGCTCCCCGAAAGTTGGAAATCCCGAAAGTCCAGAGGCCGACGACGCGCCCCGTTGGCGGCCGCCGTGCCGGGGGGAGCGCCTGTGCAGCGGGCATCGCACCGGCTTCCTGTCTCCCCGCCCTACGCGCATGACTGTGTACACGCGCGGGCCGACGCCCCTATGATCCGCGGCCGCACAAGCAACGGAACGCGCCCGTGAGCCAGGAAGATCCGACGGCGGTCCCCGCCCTCATATCGTCTACCGAGAGCGTCCGCGCTGCCCTGGAAGGTGAGCGTTACATCTGCTCATCGCAGATCGCCACGGCGGTGTACCTGGCCTTTCACCTGCGCAAACCGATTCTCGTCGAGGGTCCCCCCGGCGTCGGCAAGACCGAGCTCGCGAAAACCACGGCGCGGATGCTCGACCTGCCCCTTATCCGCCTGCAGTGCTACGAGGGCCTGGACGAGGCCAAGGCGCTCTACGAGTGGAAGTACGGCAAGCAATTGCTCTACATCCAGGTGCTCAAGGAGCAACTCGCGGACGTGCTCGACGGCGCAGTCGGCCTCGCGGAGTCGGTGAAGCGTCTGCACGAGTTCGGCGACATCTTCTTCTCCGAGGAATTCCTCGAGCCGCGGCCCCTGCTCAAGGCGCTCCGTGAGCGCGACGGCTCCGTGCTGCTCATCGACGAGATCGACAAGTCGGACCAGGAGTTCGAATCGCTGCTCCTGGAAATGCTGTCCGACTTCCAGGTCTCGATCCCGGAGATCGGCACCGTGAAGGCCGCAGGCCGCCCGCCGGTCGTGTTCCTCACCTCGAACAACACGCGCGAGATATCCGACGCCCTCAAGCGCCGGTGCCTGCACCTGTACATCCCGTTTCCCGAACCGAAACTGGAACAGGACATCATTCTCGCCCGGGTGCCGGAGATTCCGCCGGCCCTGCGCGAGCAGCTCGTCGCGTTCGTTCAGGAACTGCGCGAAATGGACCTGAAGAAGGTGCCGGCCATCAGCGAGACCATCGACTGGGCCCGCACGCTCATGCTGCTTCACGCGGACAGCCTCGATCCGCAGATGGTGCGCGAAACCCTGAACGTGGTGCTGAAGTTCCAGGACGACATCGAAGCAGTGGAATCCGAACTCACCAGCCTCACGAGCCGCGCCACCGGCGGACGGCGTCTGCCCGGCACCTGACCCGGGCGCGTACAGCGCTCGGCCGGCCTGGTGCACGCGGCTCGCTGCTGGCACTGGCCCGCGCCTGCAGGTATTACATAAATCGACCACGGGACGCTCGCCACCGCACACGCGATCGGGACAGCTCATGGAACGCACCCTCGCCAATTTCGTCCGTGCCCTGCGTGCTTCGGACGTCCGCATCTCGACCGCCGAGACGCTGGACGCGTTCCGCACCGCCGAAATCGTCGGCTGGCGCGACCGGGAGGCGCTCAAGGAAGCGCTGGCGGTGACGCTGCCGAAGACCCGCGATGAGAAGCACGCGTTCGACGCCTGCTTCGACACCTTCTTTCGCTTCGAGGAATTCCAGGACGCACCACCACCGGAGGGCGAGTCGTCGGAAGAAACCGGCGAACCCGACGGCTCCGAACAGGGCGAAGGCGACGGCGGGGGCGGGGGCGGCGAGGCCGAAGGCAAGCCGCAGGGCGGGGGCGGCGAGCCGCCCGCGCGTCCCTTCGAAGGCAATCCGGAAGCGCACAGCGAAGCCGAGGACGCCGCCGATCTCGAGGAACTGCTGCATCCCGGCGAGATGAGCGCGGCGCGCTCGAAGCTCGGCCAGCTCCTCATGGACGGCGATCGCACGGAAACAGCCGTCCAGATTTCCAGCGCGGCCGGCGAGGTCGGGGTCGAGAACATCCAGTTCTTCACCCAGAAAGGCGTGTATACGCGCAAGATCATGGACGCCATGGGCAACGCCGAACTTCAGGACGAGATCCTGGAAGCGGGCCGCGGCGAGGACATCCGCGATCGCCGCCTGGCCCAGGAACTGCGCCGCCGCCGCGAAGCCCTGCGCGAACAGATCCGCGACTACGTCGAGCGCCAGTTCCTCCTGCACGCAGACGTTTCCGGCGACCGCCTGCGCGAGGAGATCCTGCGCCAGGCAAAGCTTTCCTTCGTCGACCAGCGCAACTTCCGCCATCTGCGCCGCCTCGTGCAGAAGATGGCGAAGAAGCTCGTCGCGGCCTACTCGCGCAAGCGCAAGATCACCAAGCGTGGCGCGCTCCACGTGCCGCGCACGCTGCGCAAGAACCTGCGCCACGACGGCAACCTCATCGATCTGCAGTGGAAGTCGACCACGATCGAGAAGCCGCGCGTGTTTGCCATCTGCGACGTGTCCGGCTCCGTCGCGAACTATGCACGCTTCATGCTGATGGTCCTGTATTCCCTCGAGGAGGTCCTTCCGAACGTTCGCGCCTTTGCCTTCTCGTCAGATCTTGGCGAGGTGACGGACCTCTTCAAGCGCAATGACATCGAGGACGCCATCGCCCACACCCTCACCGATTATTCGGGTGGCTCCACCGACTATGGCCAGGCCTTCGAAGACTTCGAGCGCATCGCCGGCGACGATCTCGACAACCGCTCGACCGTCATCATCCTTGGCGATGCGCGCAACAACTTCGGCAAGCCCCGCACCGAGCTCCTGCGGAAGTTCTACGACCGCAGCCGCCGCGTGATCTGGCTGAATCCCGAACCCCACCTGTCATGGGGCTCCGGCGACTCCGAGATGCCCCGCTATCGCGCCCACGTACATCAGGCGGAAGTGTGCAACTCGCTTATCCACCTCGAGCGCGTCGTCTCCAACCTCCTCCGCACCACCAGCTGAACCTGAACAAGGGGGTCAGACCCCTTATTCAGGTTCACCACCCCAGCCACCCTGAACCTGAACGGAGGGGTCAGACCCCTTGTTCAGGTTCGAGGCTAGAGCGACCGTCCCATGCGCCACTCCGGCGGTACACCGTGCGCTTCCGGATCAGGAGCCCGGGACTCGACGAGCAATTCAAGCCCCTGCGCACGATAGAAGCCTGTCGCCGGGTTGTCTGAGAGAACATCGAGCTCGAAGGTTCTGCACCCGCGCGCACGGCCATCGCGCATTGCCTGCGCGAGGAGCGCACCCCCTGCCTTGCGACCGCGAGCCGCAGGCGTCACGGCGATTGCGTGCACGTAGTACACGCGCGGCCGCACCACCGGGTTAAGCCAGCTCGCTTTGCGGCTGCGATCGATGACGCCCTGCATGGCATCCGCGCCGATGACCCCGGCCTCGATCAGGGCAGGCCAGACCGGCGCAAGCGCGTCCTGACGCTGCCTGAATTCAGGCCCTTCGAAGGCGATGATCATGCCGAGCAGTTCGCCGTCATCGACGGCCAGGTGCATCGCATCCCACCCGAACAAGGTTCCTGCCTGCTGCAGGGAGGCCGCGATGAGCGCGTCAAAGACCGAGCGCTCGGAGAAGTGGTAGGCGTAGGAGGATGGCCCGGTAGACCACACCAGCTCGCATAATGCGTCGGTGTGCTCAGCGGCGTCCTTCAGCGTGGCACGAACGATCTCCATCAGCGTGTCGCCTCCTCAATTGCACCCAGAAATCGCAGGCGAACAGCGGCCGGCCATCCCGATGCAGTCTTCACTTCCGCTTGGTTGGAAATGCCGTCCACTTCGAGCTTGACGGCCGCAGGCATCGCATCGCTCGGGACAGCTGTCAGGAAGGTTGTGAGGTCGGCCTGGATCATCGCGCGCCTCCACGTTTCAACGCCTGCTCGCGCGTGCGACGCCCGACAGGCGCCGCGGAGCTCAATGAGGGGGCCATCCTCCAGGTTTCACCACTACTAGCTCTCGCGGCCAGTAAAGGCAATGGGTTCATCGCCGTCACGCGTGGCTCACCGGCAGAACAAACGAGCAGCCCGAGCGACGGCCACGATAGTGGATCAGCATGGTGAAACTGAACAAGGGGTCTGACCTCATGTTCAGGTTCGCCCCGTGACCTGCCTGATTTCTTCGGACCACCGATCAGTTGAGGATGGCGCCCTCTGATGCTGCCTTCGGCAGCTGTTCGATGTACTCCCACGGCGTCAGGTAGCCGAGGCTCGAATGCGGTCGCTCTCGATTGTAGTCCTGACGCCACGTCTCGATGATGACCTTGGCTTCCGCACGAGATCTGAACCACTCCAGATTCAGGCACTCGTCCCGAAGTTTGCCGTTGAAGCTCTCGTCCGCACCGTTCTGCCACGGCTTGCCCGGCTCGATGAACGCCGTGTCGATCTCGTTCTTCGCCAGCCATTTCCCCACGGCCTTCGAGACGAACTCCGGACCGTTGTCTGAACGAATGTACTTCGGTGCACCATGCAGACTCACCAACCGACTGAGCTCCGTCACGATCTTCCCCGACCGTATCCGGCCGTCGACGAGAATCGACAGGCACTCTCGCGTGTACTCGTCGATCACCGTCATGCACTTCAGCTGCTGACCGTTCGCTGCACGATCGAATACGAAGTCGTACGCCCAGACCTGGTTCCGACTCGTCGTCGGCAACGGACGCGGCCTGCGCGTAGCAACGCGCCTGCGCTTCCGTTTCTTCGGCACCTGCAGCGCCGCCTTGTTCCAGAGCCTCCAGGCGCGATCTGGACTCATGAAGATCCCCTGACGCTGCAGCAGGATCCGAATGCGCCGATAGCCGAACCTCGGATGCTTCTGAGCCAAGTCCTTCATGGCGGCCAGCGGCTCCCGATCCTTGGCGTCGAGCACAGACTCGTAGCTGAGCGTCGAGCGCGCGACCCGTGCCAGAGAGCAGGCGCGTCGAAGCGAAGTCCCGCGGCCCGCGATGCAGCGCGCCACGTCTCGTCGCGCGGACGCGCTCACCACTTTTTTGCGTTCACCTCCTTCATGATCTCGATTTCGAGATCTCGCTCGGCCAGCAGCTTCTTCAGCCGGGTGTTCTCCTTCTCGATCGCGCGGAGGTGACGAACGTCGTTCACCTCAAGTTCGCCGTAGCGCTTTCGCCACGTATAGATGCTCTGCTCGCTAACAGCGTGTGCCTTGGCTGCAGCGGCAACAGACGTCTGATCGGCTTCGCGCAGGATGCGCACCATCTGGTCTTCGGTGAATCGGCTCTTCTTCATGGCTCCTCCTTGCGGGAGCCATCCTCTCAGGCTTCAGCTGGTCCGAGAAACGACAGGCAGGTCACCCGCACCGAGCTCCTGCAGAAATTCTACGAGCGCAGCCGCCGCGTGATCTAGCTGATTCCCGAACCCCACCTGTCATGGGGCTCCGGCGATTCCGAGATGCCCCGCTATCGCGCCCACGTGCACCAATGCGAAGTGTGCAACTCGCTCATCCACCTCAAACGCGTCGTCTCCAACCGCCTGCGCAACACCAGCTAAACCTGAACAAAGGGGTCAGACCCCTTACTCAGGTTCGGGACCACACGAGCTCCTTTGAAACTGAACAAGGGGTCTGACCCCATATTCAGGTTCGCGGGTGTTCCTGAACCTGAACGGTGGGGTCTGACCCCTTTGTTCAATATTCAGGTTCGCGGATGTTCCTGAACCTGAACGGTGGGGTCTGACCCCTTTGTTCAGGTTCGGGGTGTGGTGTCTGGCCTGGAGGCGTGCGGCGCCTGGATGAGCGTCAACGGTTGTCTGCCCAAGCGTCGAGCTGGAGCTCCGCACGCACTTCGGTCGAGAGGGCCATGGCCATGCCGTCGAGGGGAATGCCGGTCGCATCGGCGATGCGATTCATGCGGTAGAAGTTGCTCACCACGCCTGCCGCGGCCATTACCCCCGCATCCCCCAGCACCGCGCGCAGCGCATCACGGGCTGAGTCGAGCGCTTCGGAGCGCGCGTTGAGCGCGTCTGCGAACGCGAGCAGTTCTACCCCGGCGGGCACGCCGCCGTCTCCCCCGGCTCCGATGACGGCGTCGAGATCATAGGACTCGCCCCCCAACTGGCCGCCCACACGGAGCAGCGAAGCATGTGAGGCGGTTCAGTAGAAACACTGGTTTAGCGCGGAGGTCCGCGACGCGAGCAGTTCCATCTGGGCTCGAGACAGCACGCGATCGCCCGACGCGCGCGGATCGATGATCTCCTCGATCGTCAGATAGTGAACCTCGATCGTATCGCTCAGGGTACGGACCTCGTCCGGTACGAGGCTCATCGCCCGGATCACGTTCGCCGTTTGTGCCGGCTTCCACAGATCGGCCTCGTCACCGACCGCGCCCTCGCTCGGAATCCACGGCACCCAGGCTTCGTCGTGGACGATCTGTGCGGGCCGATGGCGGCTCGGCGCGCCAGCCTGTGGCGCAGGGAGCGCGTGCTCATCGACGCCGATACCGAGGCAGAACAGGTCAACAACCCCCGCATGCACGAGGGTGGCCAGGATCTCGACGTACTGCTCGTGCGAGAGGTCCTTCCCCACCGAACGCTCGAACCATGCGCTGGAGAGGCGGCCCGGGTCGGTCGCGATGCGGTGAATCACCTCACGCCAAGGCAGAGGCAGATCGGTCGCCCATGCGTGCTCGCCCACGTCGACTTCGGGCGAAAGTGCCGCGCGGCGGCGCGCGCAGGCCTCGCAATTGCGTGCAGCGCGCGCCTCCTCGACGACCGCCACGCGTTCTGCAGCCGTGAGCCAGGTGCCCGGACGCGCCAGGCGATCCCAGAAACGCTCATGGCTGGCCGCGTAGGTTTCGGCCAGTTCAGCGGGTTCCACGTCGTACCGAAGCAACGTTCACCTCCAGAGTGCTCAAGTTCTGCACATCACTCGATGACAGGCAGCTTTGTGGGTATATACCCTCTTCTGCCTCGCCCTGCCAGATCACGCTCAAGCTGATCGCTTGCCAAGCCGATAGCGGGTACCTACCCTCAGTTGCGGGTAGCTACACGTAACGGACATCTTCATGACCGACCTCGGCACCACGTGCCTGTGCATCGATCTGCGCAGCGCAGCCAACGCCCTGACCCGCGCCTACGACGAGGCGCTCGCGCCCGCAGGCCTCACGGTCACGCAACTCTCGCAGATGAACACCATCCGGACGCTGGGTGCGCCCACGCTCGGCGCCCTCGCGGAAGCCACTGGGCTCGACCGCAGCACGCTCGGCCGCAACGTTCGCCTCCTCGAACGCGATGGCCTTGTGGAGATCGCGCCGGGCAAGGACGCGCGAACGCGCACGCTTCGCCTCACCACGAAGGGCGAGGACGCTTGGAAGACCGCCAGCCCGCTCTGGTATCGCACGCAGAAGAAATTCGTCGAGCGCCTCGGACCGAAAGGTCACGCGGCGCTCGAAGCACTGCTCGCTTCACTCACGAACCCAGAAGCCGCGCCAAACGCGGCCTGATCCGTTCAAGGGAGGGACTCACGCCATGCCCGAAAAATCGGAAACCAAATACAACGTATGCACCGTCTGCGACATCGGCTGCCAGCTTCGCACCGAGTCGAAGGACGGCAACGTCAGCCGCGTCATCGCGCACGACAACCCGGCCCTGGCCCCGAACATCTGCTACAAGGGCACCGCGGTGCCGCACATCCACAATCACGCCGAACGCCTCACGAAGCCGCTGAAGCGGGTCGGCGAGCGCGGCGAGGACAAGTGGGAGGAGATCTCCTACGAACAGGCGATGGACGAGATCGCCGAGCGCCTGAAGTCCGTTGTCGACCGCTACGGCCCGGAGGCCTTCGCCGTCTCCACGTCCGGCTGGAACACCCAGACCACCCACAGCCTCGACCGCCGCTTCATGAATCTGTTGGGCTCGCCGAACTGGATCAGCGGCGTGGCACTCTGCGCCGGCAACACCGCCGCCGTGAACCGGCTCACCTACGGCTGGTTCCCCATGGGCGACTACGGCAACACGAACTGCATCGTGCTCTTCGGCCACAACCCCCGAAAGCACTCCTGGACGCCGATCTACAACCAGATCAACGCAGCCCGCGCCCGCGGCGCCAAGGTCATCGTCCTCGACCCGCGCGTGTCGGATCAGGCGGAAGTGGCAGATCTTCACCTGCGCCTGCGCGCCGGCACCGACGCGGCGATGTGCCTCGGCTGGCTGAAGGTAATCTTCGACGAAAAGCTCTACGACGAGGCGTTCGTGCGCGAATGGTGCGTCGGCTTTGACGAGCTCAAGGCGCGCGTCGACGAATATCCGCTCGAGCGCGTGGAAGAGATCACCGGCGTCGACCGCGAACTCATCGCGCAGGCCGCCCGCATGTACGCGCAGGCCGACGGCGCGATCATCCCGTGGACGCCGATCACCGACATGCAGATCTCCTCCACCTCGGCGATCCGCCTGCATTCGATCCTGCGTGCGGTCACGGGCAACCTCGACGTCGTTGGCGGTGAGACCCTCGGCGGCTTCTCCAGGCGCTATGTGCCGGAATCAGAGCTCGCGCTGCACCACGAGCTCTCCGATGCGCAGAAGGCGAAGCAGCTCGGCTTCCAGGACCATCCCGCGTTCACCTACCGCGTGGCCGAGATGCTCAAGGGCCCCACCGAGAAGGTCTGGGGCTATCCCTACGCCGACATCGTCATGGGCACGCACATGGCGAGCCCGCCGAACGTGTTCCGCGCCATGGCCCACGAAGCGCCCTACCCGATCAAGGCGTTCTTCACGCTCGGCAACAACACGCTGCTCAGCTACGCGAACCAGCATCAGATTCTCAAGGGCCTGATGAACCAGGAGCTCATCGTCGCGCACGAAATTTTCATGACGCCCACGGCCATGCTTGCCGATTACGTGATGCCGGGCGACGTGTTCACCGAGCGCAATCACGTTGCTGACGGCTGGAGCTGGGGCACGCGCCTCACTCTGAACCAGAAGGTCGTGGACGCACCGCCGGAAGCGTCCAGCACCTTCCGCTTCTGGACCGATCTCGCGCACCGCATGGGCCTCGGCGAGCACTTCCCGTGGGAAACGCTCGAGGACATTCTCGACCATCGCCTCGCCCGCGGCGGACGCACCTTCGCCGAATTCCAGGCGGAGACGTTCATGGAAATCCAGCCGCCGGAATTCCGGAAGTACCGCAGCACCGGCTTCGCGACGCCGTCCGGCAAGGTCGAACTCGCCTCCAGCATCCTGCGGGACCTCGGCTTCGACCCAGTGCCCTATCACCGAGAGGCACCGGGCGCCGGGCCCGAGCACCCATATCTCGTGTTCACGGGCGTGCGGGAAGATCCGTTCTTCCAGACCGGCCAGCGCAACATCGACGTCCTGCGCGCGCGCTGCCCGAATCCGAAGCTCTTCATGCACCCGGACGACGCAGCCCGCGAGGGCATCGAGGACGGCGACTGGGCCAAGCTCAGCACCGCCACCGGCGAAGTGACCGCCGAAGTCTCCGTGCAGCCGTCAATGAAGCCCGGCCACATCCGCGTCCCGCACGGCTGGTGGTATCCGGAGATGCGCGGCGAGCAGGAATTGGCCGGTGCGTTCATCTCCTCCGACGCCGTCCTCTGCGACGACAGCGACGAGTGGCTGGACCACGAGCAGGGCGTACCGCACTTCAAGGGCTTCCCCGCGAAGGTCGCGAAGGCTGAACGCCCGGCGGCCTTCGACGACGCCGACCCGGAGGTCTGGGAAGGCCGTGAAGATCCCTGGCAGGCCCAGACCGGCACCGCTGCGTGACGCAAAGGACCGAGATGCAGCACCGCGTGGCAGAACTGAAGGCGCGCCTGATGACCCACGTCGCGAATCGCGCCTTCAATTCGACCACCACTGGTCTCGACGGCCTCGCCAAGCGCATGCTGGCGAACACGGCGAAGCCGCGGCCGCCGGCGAAGTCCCAGCGAGATGGCTGAGGCGCGGCTGCAGGACGTTTGCGGCGTCCTGCTCTGCGGCGGCACGGGCCAGCGCCTCGGGGGCGTCGACAAGCCCCTGCTCGACGGCGGCAACGCGTCACTCGCGCAGCAGGCGCTTGCGCGCCTTGCGGGCAAGCTCGAGGAGTGGGTCGTGAGCGCAAATCGCAATCGCGCGCGATACGCAGCCTTCGGGCATCCGGTGGTCGCCGACGCCCGCACGGATGAGGGACCGCTCGCGGGCATCGCCGCCGCAGCGGGTGCAACAGAGCGTGAGTGGCTCTACGTGCAGCCCGGCGACGCACCAGCGCCGGATGCACGGCTCCCGGCTGCGCTCCGCGCGCGTGCGGGCGCGCACGACGCCGTGGTGGCGCGCACGGGCGCGCGCCAGCAGGCATTGCCGCTGCTTGTGCGGCGCAGCTGCGCGCTGGCGCTCGACGTTGAACTCCGCAACGGTCTGCGCGCAGTGCACCGCTGGCTCGCCTCGCTCGACCTGGCGGTCGTTGAACTCGACGTCGACATGGACACCTGGATCAACGTGAATACACCAGACGAGCTCGCGGCCTGGCGCGCACGCTCGGCAGTGAACGAAGGAGCAGGAGCATGAAACTGCGCATCCTCGACGACACGATCCGCCTGCGGCTGGAGCGAACGGAAGTCGACGCCCTTGGCGGCGGTACGGCCGTGGCGTGCAGCACGCACTTCCCGGGCGGTGCCGCCTTCGGCTATCGCCTCGAGGCCGGAGCTGAGGTCGCCGCGGCGGAGTTTTCCGCCGGTGCCATCACCGTCCGCCTGCCTGCGAACGTGCTCAGGGCCTGGGCGGAGGACGAAACCGCCGTCAGCATCCGCGAATCCTTCGAGCTCGCCGAAGGCGCGCTTGCGGTGCTCGTGGAAAAGGACTTCGAGTGCCTGGAGCCGCGCGCAGGCGAGAATCAGGCAAACCGTTTCCAGAACCCGAAGGCCGCAAGCGGACCCAGCACGACATGAAGCGAACCGACTTCGCCTGGCGGGGCCTCATCCTGCTGCTGCTCTGGGGCTCGCTCTTCAGGCTGCCCGTGCTCGCACCCTTTGCTGCGCTCCCGCTGCTCGCCGTGGCGCGCCGCTGGGCGCCGCCCGCCTGGGCAACGGCCTGGACGCTGGTGCCCATCCTAGCGCTCGCGGCGTACTACTTCTGGGCAGCATCCACGAGCGAGTCCGCCTGGTTCGCCTCGGTCGTCGCATGGGCACTCTGCGCCGAGGCCGCGTTCTGGCAGGCGATGACCGCAATGATGAATCGAAAGCGGCGCGCAGCCGACGCAGCGCTGGCGGATTCATGACCGCACGGGCATGGCGACCCATGCTGAACGGGGCCCGGGCTCGCCAGCACGGCCATTGAAGACGGCACCGCCGCAGTCGCGCATCACGCGCGCCTGGAAACCCCTGGGACACAAGCGCCGGCCGGCCAGCCGGGCCCGCTCCTGGCGTTGATGCCCGCCGCGCTCCCTTGGGCGGGCATCAACGCGGCCGCGTCACGCACCCGCACGCTCGGCAGCTCGCCGGTCTGACGCACCGGCAGATGCCGGGGTGCAGCTGCACCGGCACGCCAGCGGGCGCCGCGAAGCGCTCGCCGGCGCATCAGATGCGCGACGCGCCGATCTCCACGTCGGCATGGGCCCAGGCGGCCTCGAAGCGCGCAGAGGCATCCGCCGCGCCTTCGGCATTGCCCTGCGCCTCGAGCGCCTGTGCAAGGCCAAGAAGCGCCCACCCGTTCTCCGGCATGAGCTCGAGATCGGCGAGGTACACCGCCTCCGCCTCCGCCGCGTCGCCGCGCGCAAGGAGCGCGACGCCGAGCGAGTGACGCGCAGGGTAGTACCAGTAGGGCGGTTCGCTGTAGGGAATGCCGTCTTCGAGGGCCACCGCAGCTTCGAAGGCACCGATGGCGCCGTCGAGATCGCCGTCGGCCATGGCCACCTCGCCGGCAAGCATGCGCTCGGCAACCTCCATGATCGTCAGGCCCACGCCCGCATCACGGAAGAAGTCGAGACGCTCGGCCTCCGGCGACGCGATGATCGTCTCGATGGCCGCAAGCTGTGCGCGCGCGCCGTCCAGATCGCCCTGCGCTGCGAGCGCCCGGCCGCGGCCGTAGTGCCAGATGCCGCGGGCGTACACGAGATCCGCATCCGGCTCGGGCGCCGCCAGCAGGTCGTCCCACTGGGCGAAGCGCACGCGTGCGTAGGTCGGCTGCATGAGGAAATGCTGCGCCACCGCCATGCCCGGCGCCCGGAGGAGCTCCGGCGTGAGCTGCGCCGCCGTGCCGTCGGCCATCTTGAAGGCCTGTTCACTCCAGCCCTCGATCGCCGCCGTCACCCAGCCGAAGTGCCAGTTATGGGGAATGTAGCCCGCAAGGTAGATCGGGCTGTTGCTGCGGCACACGGAGATGAACGCCTGGTCCGCGTCTGCCGCCTTCATGTTGTTGAGGGTCGAGTCGTGATAGCGGCCCACGCGCATGTAGATGTGCGCCGGCATGTGCACGAGATGCCCCGCCGCAGGCGCCAGATCGGCGAGTTCATCGGCGTAGGGCTCGGCGCGGTGCGCCTCCTGCGACTGCTCCACCGCGTGAATGTAGAGGTGAATCGCGCCGATGTGATTCGAGTCGAGCGCCAGCGCCTGCTCGAGTGCGTCGACGATCTCCTTCGTCCAGGGCCGCTCCTCGCCGTCGGCGAGCCAGAAGTCCCAGGGATGGAGATCCATGAGCGCTTCGGCGGTCAGGGTGACGATGTGCGCGTTGTCTGGATGCGCCGCCATGATCGCGCGCATTGCGTCGGCGTACGCCACATCGAGCTCCGTGCGATCCGCCGGGGCTTCCGGCACATAGCGCGCAAGGAGCGCCCCCGTAAGCGCCTGCTCCAATTCGGAGCCGTTCGCCTGCGCAAGCTCGTGAGCGCGCGTGGCGAGCGCATAGGCCCGCGGCGCATTCATCGGCTCCATCTGCGCGTTCACGTTCGGCCCCAGCACGAGTGCGCTGCCCCATACGCACATGGCGCAGTCCGGGTCGGCCAGCGCGGCCTCGTTGAAGGCGAAGTCAGCCGCAGCGTGGTTGAAGGCCCAGGCCAGCCGGAGGCCCTGATCGAAGTAGGCCTGTGCGTCCGCCGACGCCGTGGTGACCGGGAAGTGCTCGTCGCCGAGGCCCTCGAGCAACGGCTGGCGCCAGGCGTCCTCGACGGGCGCCTCCGTGGCCGGCTCGGCCACGTCCGCGACGGGCGCGGCTTCCTCCTGCGCGCAGGCAACCAGGAACAGAAACAGCGGAGCGAGTGCTGACTTCATGATGGCGCGGTGCATGACGGGGTCCTCCCATTCGTCACGGAGACCCTGAGCCTACGCCTGCTGCACCGCAGTGGTTAATGATTGGGGTAAAGAATCGTATGCGTGCGCCTCAGCGTCCGGCGCTCCCTTTCGCACGCAAGCGCCCTTCCGCATTCACTCGCCAGGGGCCGAAGTCACTCGCCAGGGGCCGAAGCGGTCATGGCGATGCCCCATCCGCGGCGCCAGCCGGTGCCTGCAGGCGCAGTCACTTCTCGCTTTACGTCCGGGCGGACGCCCCACTGGCCCTCTGCGAGAGGATCAGGATCCCTGTTCAGGACCCTATCCAGGATGCCTGTTCACGACCCTGTTCAGGCCCCCTGTTCAAGCGACCCGTTCAGACACCTGTTCAGGCGACCTTTTCAGCCGACCTGTTCAGGCCCCCTGTTCAAGCGACCCGTTCAGACACCTGTTCAGGCGGCCTGTTCAGGCAACCCGTTCAGGCAACCCGTTCGGGCAACCCGTTCAGGCGACCTATTCAGGCGACCTGTTCAGGCAACCCTAACAACGTCCGGCGCGGCTACTTCGCGCGCGTCGAGCGCCTGTTCGCGGCGTTCGAAATCCGCGATTACGGCTGCCTCGAGCGCCTCAAGCGAAGCCTCCAGCGCGTCACCAAGGCGGCCGAGGTTTTCCACCAGCCCGCGCGATCCAGTGAGGCCGAAGTCCACGGCCTTGTCGCGCGAAACGAGGGTGATATTCAGCCCCTGGCCGTGCGTGAGGATCGATACCGGGAAGTAGCCCACCATCCGAGCGCCCCCCAGATAGCGTGCCTCGCGCGGCCCCGGCACGTTCGAGATCACCAGATTCGCGAGCGGCGGCAGGGTCTTGCCGCCGTTCACCATTGCCGGTGCGAGGCCGAGCACGCCCATGGCGAGCGCCCAGCCCTGCGCCGCATCGCGCGACATCTGCGCGATCATGCGCTTGCCGCGCTGCGTGGATTCGCTCACGCGCGCGAGGCGCGCGAGGGGGCCATCGATCTCCGTGGCGAGGTCTGCAAGCAGCGCCGAGAGGTTGTTGCCCGCGCCGTCGGCCGAGCGCACCGACACCGGGCAAGTCGCCACGAGCGACCGCCTGGGTAGCTGGTCCTGCTCGAGCATCCACGTGCGCAATGCGGATCCCGTGATGGCGAGCACCACGTCGTTGAGCGTCGACTCCGTTGCCTTCGCCACGGCCTTCAGGCGCTTGAGGGAAAGAGAACGCGTGGCGAAGCGGCGCTGACCATCCACCCGGCCGTTGAATCGCGTGACCGGCGCCGCGAACGGCAGATCGGCGCGCTCGTGCGAGCCGGACAGGCGCGCAGCCCAGTCCACCGTTTGCCGGAGGTTCTGCAGCGAAAGATCGGTCACCACGCGCGAAGCCGTATCGAGGCGTTCGGAAAGCGTCGGCGCCTCTGCGCGCGGCCGGTCGGGCATGTCGACGGACCAGGGCGCGATCGCCTCCGCCTTCGGATCGGTGCCCAGAGCCATGAGCGCAAGCCAGACGCCGCCCATGCCGTCCACGAGGGCATGGTGCACCTTGGAATAGACGGCAAACCGGTTCTGCCCAAGGCCTTCGATGTAGTAGATCTCCCAGAGCGGGCGCCGCCGGTCGAGCCGGCGCGCGTGCAGGCGCTCCACAAGGCGCTCGAGCTGGGCGACCGACCCCGGCTCAGGCAGCGCGACGCGATGCACGTGGAAGCTGAGATCCACGTGCTCCGCTTCCACCCATTCGGGCCGAACGGTCTGCGACAGCAGGGTCGGCGCAATCATGCGGCGCCAGAACGGCGCCGGCTCGACCTGCACCAACTGCTCGACGAGCCGGCCCACGAATTCCGGATCACGCTCCGGCATCTCGAAGATCTGCAGGCCTGCGATGTGGGTCGGATAGTCCGCTGTTTCCACAGCGAGGAACGTTGCGTCCTGCACGTTCAAAGGCTTCCCGGCCATGATGTTTGTGTGCTCCTGTAGTTGCGAAATCCCCTCCGGGGGTGTGCGGTGCTCTCCGGCCTCCGCACGACGCGCTCGCCCCCCGGTGCCCAACTCCGGGGGACGCGATTCTAAAGACGCGCAGGAGTCATACCATCTACGTTTGATGACGGTAGCGTGCAAAGGGACACCCCAGCCGCACGAAAGTGACTCCAGCCCGTATGCGAGCGCACCAGGAGGGTGCGAAGAACGGCGCCGAACCGCGCCGCGAATGCTATCGGCCAGATAGATGCAACTCTGAAGCCACATCACACCGCCTGATTGCGGCCACCCGCGGCGCAGACACCGAACGGGGCAAACGGCGCTGGCCGGCGATGCCACGATGTGTAAACTTCCGCCATCGCCGTGCCCCGGCAGACCGCCCGCAGACAAGGGTGGCTGGCCCCGGTATCCGGCCCCGGAACCCCGGAGACTCGACTCGATGTACTCACGCTGCGCGCAGCGTTCGCGCATTGCTCTGCTCTGCCTGCTGGCCGGCCTCGCGGCCGCGCTCCCGCTCCACGCCGGCGCCGCCGCCGTCGACTACGAGAACCGGATCATCACGACCTTCCTGCGGCAGGAACCGCCGCAGCTCGACTCCACGAAGGCGACCGACACCGTGAGCGGCATGGTGCTCGGCCACGCCATGGAACGGCTCACGAACTACGACCTCGCCGGCCGCTTGATTCCCGGCGTCGCCGAACGCTGGGAGGTGCGCGAAGACGGCGCCACCTTCTGGCTCCGGTCGGATGCGCGCTGGTCGGATGGAGAATCCGTCACGGCGCACGACTTCGTGTTCGCATGGAACAAGGTGGTCGACCCCGCCAACGCCTCCGAATATGCCTTCATCTTCTATGGCATCGAGAACGCCGAGGCCATCGTGAAAGGCGAAGCCGAGCCGGGCTCGCTCGGCGTGCGCGCCGACGGCGACTTCGTCCTCGAGGTGAGCTTCGAACGGCCCATCGCCTACTTCGACAAGCTCGTGGCCTTCGTGACCTTCAATCCGCTCCGCGAGGACTTCTATACCGCGCGCGAAGGCCGCTACGCCGCCGAGCCGGAAGACATGCTCTTCAACGGCCCCTTTGTCATCTCGCAGTGGGATCACGGTGCGAAATTGCGCCTCGCGAAGAACCCCTACTACTGGGACGCCGAGAACATCTGGCTGAACGGCATCCACTTCGACTACATCACATCCAACGCCCTCGCCCAGTTGAATCTCTTCAAGGATGGCCAGGTGGTGATGGCCGACCTCGATTCGGAAACCATGCTCGACGCGCTCGAGCGCCGCTATCGCATCCTCCGCTTCGACGACGGCTCCGTGTGGTACATGGGCTTCAACTTCCGCGAAGGCCGGCCGGCAGCGAACCGGAACCTGCGCAAGGCGCTCGCGCTCACCTTCGACCCCTACGAACTCATCAATCGCGTCATCGCCATTCCCGGCTACCGCCCGGGCAAGACCATCTTCCCCGCCTGGCTGCAGGGCAACAGCGACCTGCTGCGCCGCGAGATGCCGCCGCCGGAACCGACCGTGAACGTGGAACTCGCGCGCGAGTACCTGGCGCAGGCAAAGGCCGAACTCGGCGGCGAGATCCCGCCGCTCGTGCTGCTCACCGACGACACGCCCACGGCGAGCAAGCAGGCCGAATACCTGCAGACCCTCTGGGGCGATCGCCTGGGCCTGGAAATCCGCATCGACAAGCAGATCTTCAAGCAGCGCCTCGCGAAGATGACCGCCGGCGACTACGACATGGTCACCGCCGGCTGGGGCCCGGACTACGACGACCCGCTCACCTTCGGCGACCTCTTCTCGAGCTGGAACCTGAACAATCGCGGCCGCTATGCGAACGACGAGGTGGACGCCTGCGTGCGCGCCGCCCAGGACTCCGTCGACCCGGAAGAGCGCCTCGCCGCCTTCGAGTGCATTCAGCGCGTCACGCTCGAAGATGTGGCCTATCTGCCCACCTACGAGCGCGGCCGCATCTACATCGTCCACCCCCAATTGCGCGGCTTCGTGCGCCGCGCCGTGGGCATCGAAACCGACCTGCAGCGGGCCTACATCGCCCCGCCCGAGGCTGACTGAGGGCACCGCCATGTGGGCTTACACCGCCAAGCGCCTCGTGCAGGGCGTGATCACCGTCTGGTTCATCGCCACGGCCACCTTCGCCGCCATGCACGCGGTGCCGGGCGATCCGCTGCAGAACGACAAGGCCACCACCGCTGCGATCCGCGCGAATCTCGAAGCCAAGTACGGCCTCGACAAGCCCGTGTTCCCGGACCAGTACGTGCGCTACCTCGGCAACATCGCCTCGCTCGACTTCGGCCTGTCGTTCACGCAGCAGAACCGCGAAGTGAACGACATCATCGCCGACGCCTTCCCCGTGTCGGCGCAGCTCGGCGTGCTCGCGATCTTCTTCGCGGCGGCCGGCGGCATCCTCTTCGGTGCGCTTACCGCGCTTACCCGCAATCAGTGGCCCGACATCGCGATCATGTTCCTGGTGATCCTCGGCATATCTGTGCCGAGCTTCGTGATCGCGGCCTTCGGCCAGTTACTGCTCGTGAACCTGAACAGCTGGGCGGGGACCACCGTGCTGCCCGTGGCCGGCTGGGGGAGCTTCACCCACATGCTCATGCCCGCCCTCGTGCTCGGCATGTCCACCATGGCCTTCCTTACGCGCCTCATGCGCAGCTCCATGCTCGAGGTGATGAACGCCGACTACATCCGCACCGCCCGCGCCAAGGGCGCGAGCGGCGGCCGCATCTTCTGGCAGCACGCGCTGCGCAACGCCGTGCTGCCCGTCATCACCGTGCTCGGCCCGGCCATCGCCGCCATCACCACCGGCGGCTTCGTGGTGGAGCTGGTGTTCTCCATCCCCGGCCTCGGCCGCGCCTTCGTGGAAGCGGTGCAGCAGCTCGACTACACGCTGATCATGGGCACCACCGTGTTCTACGGCTCCTTCCTGGTGCTGATGGTGATCGTCGTCGACCTCATCTACGGCTTCGTGGACCCGCGCGTCCGCGTGCAGGGCTGAGGGGCCGATCATGACCATGCAGAGCTACACGCCCAGCGCCGCCGACTTCGCGCCCGCCGAGAAAACCGGCGACATCCACGGCCTGTCGCGGCCGTCACTCAGCTACTGGGAAGACGCCTGGCGGCGCCTGAAGCAGAACCCGCGCGCCATCGCGTCGCTGTGGATCGTGCTGTTCCTGCTCGCCTTCTCGATCCTCGGGCCCGTGGTGTGGCGCGTGGATTCATCGGCTCAGAATCTGGACCAGATTTCCCGCCCGCCGACCCTGGGCGCCGAGGCCGTGCTCGTGCAGGCCGGCGTGCGCTGGGATTTCCCCGTAGACGCACGCGTGCCCCAGGGCCCGGACGCCGCCTGGTTCGAACAGGCCACGGTTCCCGAACTCCCTGCGCCGCAGAACCTGCGCGTCGTGGAGGCGCCCAACACCTGGTCCGTCCGCCTGGCCTGGGACGCGGTGCCGAACGCAGCGAGCTACGCCGTGTACCGAAACAGCTATGAGCCCACCGCCCTGAACGAACTCGGCCTGCCCCTGGGTGCCACGCTCGGCGGCAACGAGCTCGGCTTCGAAGACGCACTGGACCTCAGCGAGGGCGCGTACTGGTATTCCGTGACGGCATCCGACGGCCTCACCGAATCCGCCTCCTTCGCCACCGTGCGCGCCGACGTGGAACTGGCCGTTTCGATCGAGAACGCGCTCCGCCGTGGCTACGTGACCGAAGCAGACGCCCCCGAAGCCGGCGACCGCATCACGCTCGGCGCGCATCCCCTCGGCACCGACTACCTCGGCCGCGACATGCTCGCGCGGCTCATGCACGGCGCGCAGACCTCGCTCTTCATCGGCATCGTCGCGCCCCTGCTCTATGTGCTCCTCGGCACCGCCTGGGGTGCGATCGCGGGCTTCGCGGGCGGCCGCACCGACGCCGTGCTCATGCGCATGGCCGACTTCGTGGTGGCCCTGCCCTTCCTGCTGTTCATGATCCTGTTCCGCGTGGCGTCGGGCGTGGAAGCGGGCGAATCCGGCATCACGGCGATTCTGGTGGCCATGGTGGTATTGCTCTGGCCCGCCACCGCGCGCCTGGTGCGGGGCCAGATTCTGCAGATTCGTGAAGAAGGCTATGTGCAGGCGGCGCAGCTCCTCGGCGCGAAGAGCAACTACCTCGTCCTGCGACACATGATTCCGAACACCCTCGGCGTGATCCTGGTGACCCTCACCTTCGCGATTCCCACCGCGATCTTCACCGAGGCGTTCCTGTCGTTCATCGGCATGGGCGTGGCGCCGCCGACCCCGAGCTGGGGGTCCATGTGTTTCGAGGGCCTGAAGAGCATGCTGAACGCGCCGCACGAATTGCTCTTCCCCGCAATGTTCATCAGCATCACGGTGCTCGCCTTCAATCTGCTCGGCGACGGCCTGCGCGATGCGCTCGACGCGCGCATGCGCTCCCGGGAGTGAAGGCCCGGCACCCGCGCCCATCAGGGCGCCTGAAGATGAGAACATGACCAGCGCCGCGCCCTGGGCGGGGCGCTGACGCAGACGAGACACGGGTGCACAATCCGGACAGTGAACGGAGGAGCTCCCATGGCCACTGCAGACCTCACCGCCTTCCGCCAGGAAGTACGCAGCTTCCTCAGCCGCGAACTCACGCCAGATCTGAAAGCCGTTGCCCCCCTCGGGTTCGGCGTTCCGCGCGAGGAAGCCTCGCGCTGGCACCGCAAGCTCTACGAAGCAGGCTGGATCGCACCGGCCTGGCCCACCGAACACGGCGGCACCGGCTGGAGCCTCACCCAGCAGCACGTGTTCGCAGAGGAGCTCGCCTTCGCCGGCGCGCCCATGACCATGCCCTTCGGACTGGGCATGGTGGGCCCGGTGATCTACACCTTCGGCAGCGAAGCGCAGAAGGCGCAGCACCTGCCGAGCATCCTCGACGGCAGCACCTGGTGGTGTCAGGGCTACTCCGAACCCGGCAGCGGCTCCGACCTCGCCTCGCTCAGCACGCGCGCCGTGCGCGAGGGCGACGAATACGTGGTGAACGGCCAGAAGATCTGGACCACGCTCGCGCACAAGGCCGACTGGATCTTCCTGCTCGTGCGCACCGACACCGAGTGCAAACCGCAGCAGGGCATTTCCTTCCTGCTCGTGGACATGAAAACGCCGGGCGTGGAAGTGAAGCCCATCGTGTCCATCGACGGCCTGCATCACCTGAACGAAACCTACTTCACCAACGTGCGCGTGCCGGTGACGAACTTGATCGGCGAAGAGAACAAGGGCTGGACCTACGCCAAGTTCCTGCTCGGCCACGAACGCACCGGCATCGCCGGCGTGGCCAGCTCGCGCCGGACCGTGCAGGCCATGCGGTCGATCGCCGCAAGCGAAACCACCGGCGACGGCCGCACCCTCGCCGAAGATGCGGACTTCATGAGCCGACTGGACGCAACCGAGATCAAGCTCGAAGCACTTGCCGGCGTGGAATCCCAGATCCTGTCAGCCATGGAAGGCGGCGGCAGCGCCGGCGATGCGGCGTCCATGCTGAAGATCCTCGGCACCGAGGTGACCCAGGCGCTGGAGCTGTTGCGCGTGGAAGCGGTGAACTACTACGCCAATCCCTTCGACACCGCTCGCCTCGCCGGCCAGAGCAACGAGCCACCCATCGGCCCCGACTACGCGCCGAGCGCCATGAGCGACTACTGCTTCGGACGCGCCCACACGATCTACGGCGGGAGCAACGAGATTCAGCGGAACGTGATTTCCAAGGCGGTGCTGGGGCTGTAGGGGCCAGAGATTCTGATCAGAAAACAATCGATCTCCTCAAGTCCAGAAAGAACTCAGAGCGCGTAGCTCACTGAACTTGAAACACCACACTCTCCGGCGTTAGGTCGAATTGCGTCCGTGAAATCATCGTGCAGTTCGTCGAGCTTTCGAGAGCGCACAAGTGTCAATAGAGTCGGACAGCGATGAAGTCTGCTAGATATTCCTGCTGCTAGCCGAGTCCGAAACGCTGCAAGCGATTTCGATTGCGAGCCTCATGCGCCCCTCCATCAGGCACAACGCAAACGAGAGGGGATCGCACCGCTCCATTCTCAACTTACCCGACGGACGCGGATTCCACACTGGATTCAGCGTGTCATATTGATGCGTGACCACACGCAGCGCCAACCGACCGTCGGCGGCCTCAGCAACTTAGCTGTTACGACAACACCTACTGCCAACAGGCCTTCCGACGCCAAACCCACTCGGGTCTCGCCAATCGTGGTCATTCGCCGCCTAAGCGAGTGCGACTAGCCAATCGAAGCGCGTAGGAAATCTCCGCAGACCACCCCAGCAGCATCGACGCTCGACATGCTTAGGATACGACTCTCGTCCTGCCAAGACAGTAAAGGGGCGGTCGTAGCAACTGTTAGCCGCGATGGGAACGCGGATAGACCTTAGAAGCTGGGAGAAAGGCTATGAGGGAACTAGAAAACTTCGAAGTCGATCGGGTCAGCGGGGGAGGCGGCGCAAGCTGGGTTATTCCTGCTGCCATAGGCGCTACGATGATCGGATCAGGATTCGCTGGCTACCGGAGTGGCGGCTGGAAAGGTGCTGTGCTCGGCACCGGGCTAGGCGGCATAGCGGCAGGTTGTGGCGTAATGATCGGAGCTACCGCGGGAGCTGCACGTGCCGCATGGTTCATTCGATCTGCCGCGTGGACTGCGATCGGTGGCCTTGCCGGCGGCGGACACGCCATCACACCCGACCCGGTGCCCTAGGTAGGCTGAAAGGAGTACCCATCGGAGCCGTGAGGGAGCGAATCCTCGTTGCGGCGAGCATAACGTGCCAAACGCTATGCGGCCCGCCTCCTCAGGGCACTGTTCGGCGCCGGCCCAGTACCCGCCATGCGCTGCGGTGAGCGCTAGACACTACGATCGCCAGGCCTCTACGAAGAAGAGCTAAACGGCGGGCCGCGAATCTGAACGACAAGTGCACGGGTAGGGGTAAACGATGCCTAGCTTCGATCCGACGGAAATGGACCAAGAAACGCTGGACAACCTAGCTTCAGAAAGCTGGTTCGAATCGATACTGCTACGCGGAGTTCTGGTCTTCGGCGTCTGTACGCTCATTGCGTGTTGCTTAACGACCATCATCATTGCGGGCACCATCACTGACGAGGACATGCACGTGAACATCGCGGTGTCACTCGTTGTTGGGTGCTTCGTCGGTGGCTGTTTCAGGTTTGCTGTGATGCAAGAAGTGAAGCGCCGAGAACACAGCGAATAGAGCCCGCGGCGATGTCGCCTAGTCCGGCGCATGTGGCTAGCGTTGAATGGTGCTCTAGCGTCAGCCAGGCCGTTACGCACGATGCGCCAGCCGACGTTCTTTCCTCCTAGCCCGCGTTCGGCAAGCAAACCGCACTGTGCCCTTTTGGCAGCCCTTCCAATGCAGCCAAGCAGCAATCTTTGTCGCCGACGCACCACCCCTCCGCTAACATAACCGCCTCGATCCAAAGCTCCGCAATGACGTTGATCATTGCGCGACGCGAACCACTCTTTCAGGTGGACATTCTTGAGCGAAGTAGCTGAGCTAGCTGACAAGAGCCGCGACTCTAATTCCGCCCCCATCCTCCAAGTCGACAACCTCGCCGTTGAATTCGACACCTACGGCGGCACCGTGCAGGCCGTGCGCGGCGTGTCGTTCTCCGTGCCGCGCGGCAAGACGCTCGGCATCGTGGGCGAGTCGGGGTGCGGGAAGTCGGTCACCGTACAGGCGCTCATGGGGCTCATCCCCTCGCCGCCCGGGCGCATCACGTCGGGCACGGCAAAGCTCGAAGGCGAGGACATCCTCGGCCTTTCAGAGCAGGCGCTGAACGAAATCCGCGGCAATCGCATGGGGATGATCTTTCAGGACCCCATGACGTCGCTGAACCCCACCATGCGCATCGGCGATCAGATCGCCGAAACGCTGCGCATCCATCGCAACATGGGCGGCGCGGCAGCGGCGAGCGAAGCGGTGCAACTGCTGGAGAAGGCGCGCATTCCGGAAGCGGCGAAGCGCGCACGGCAGTACCCCTTCGAATTCTCGGGCGGCATGTTGCAGCGGGCGATGATCGCCTCCGCCCTCGCCTGCTCGCCCGACGTGCTCATTGCAGACGAACCCACCACCGCGCTCGACGTCACCATCCAGGCGCAGATCCTGGAGCTCATGGAGTCGCTCCAGCGCGAGGAAGGGATGAGCATCATCCTCATCACGCACGACCTGGGCGTGGTGGCGCGCATGGCCGACGAGGTGGCCGTGATGTACGCCGGCCAGGTGGTGGAATCCGGCACGGTGGATGACGTGTTCTACCGCGGCGGGCACCCGTACACGCAGGGCCTGCGCCGGGCGACGCCTTCGAACGACCCGGACCAGGCGCGCACGCTCAACCCGATCGACGGTACGCCGCCCGATCTGTTCCATCCGCCGGCCGGCTGCGGCTACTACGCCCGCTGCCCGCACGCGATGCAGCTCTGCGAGGCGAACCTGCCACCGGAATTCGATCTGCTCGCCCGCGAAGGCGGCTCACGCCATTTCGCGCGCTGCTGGCTACAGCACGCGGACGCGCCGACGGTAGAGGACGTACATCAGCCATCTGCCGCCCATGTGGAGCCGGCTGAAGCGTGAACCACGCCCGCTCAGCCTTCTCCGGTGTCGCCGTCGAGCCGGCGCGCGAGCGCGCGTACGGCAAACACCACGCCCGCGATCAGCGCCACGCCACCCACACCCAGCATAATCACGTACATGCGGCACTCTCCCGTGCAGTTTTCACGGAGCCTAGCCCAGTGGCCGTGCACCACCATGGAGACGAGACGAAGTGAGCGCCCAAGCGCGTTCGGCCGAAGCCGAAGCCCCGAGCACCGACACCGCGCCGCCCCTCGTCGAGATCAAGGGGCTCACCAAGCACTTCGACATCGGCAAGGGCCAGATCGTCCACGCCGTGGACGACGTGAGCTTCTCCATCGCCGAGAACGAGATTGTGGGCCTGGTGGGCGAATCCGGCTCCGGCAAGTCGACGCTCGGCAAGACGCTCCTCGGCCTGCACGACAAGACCGCGGGCGAAGTGATCTACCGGGGCACTACGCTGCCGCAGCGCTATGGCACCACCGACTTCGGCGCATACGCCACGCGCATGCAGATGATCTTCCAGGATCCCTACTCGTCCCTGAACCCACGCATGACCGCCGGCGAGATCATCGGCGAAGGCCTGCGCCTGCATTCGAACCTTTCGCCCGCAGAGATTCGGGAGAAGGTGCAGGAATGGCTGCAGCTGGTGGGCCTGAACCCGGACCACGCTTCGCGCTATCCGCACGAGTTCTCTGGCGGCCAGCGCCAGCGCATCGGCATCGCACGCGCGCTCATCCTCGAACCGGAGTTCGTGGTGTGCGACGAGCCCATCTCGGCACTCGACGTTTCCGTGCAGGCACAGGTCATTAACCTGCTCGCGGAACTGAAGGAGCGCCTCGGCCTCACGCTGCTCTTCATCGCGCACGACCTCTCGATGGTGCGCTACGTCTCCGACCGCATGGCGGTGATGTACCTGGGCTCGCTCGTGGAGATCGGCCCGGCAGACGCAGTGTTCTTCGACCCGAAGCACCCGTACACGCAGATGCTCGTGGGTTCGAACCCCGAGCCAGATCCCGAGTTCGAACGGACGCGCGAGCACCTCACGCTGAAGGGGGAGATTCCGAGCCCTGTGAACGTGGGGGTGGGGTGTCGGTTTGCGGGGCGGTGTCCGAAGGTGATCAGCGAGTGCATCGCTACAACGCCTGCGTTGAGCGCAGAAACAGCCGAAAATGGATTTGCCTACGGCGCCGCGTGCCATCTCATCTCAGAGTAGCGCGATACCCACAGAAATATCTTAGTCCCGCCAATGGAAGGATGGACGTGACGAAATTTTCTCTTACCGTACCTCACGTCTGTGGGGAGACATTGGAATTCGAAGCCAAGCCAGCACGCCTCCTGTTCTTGGTAGGAGCGAACGGAACGGGTAAATCTACGTTGCTGCACCACCTCCAGGTGCAGCATATCGACCACGCACGCAGAGTTACTGCACATCGCCAAGTGTGGTTTAGCTCTGATTCGCTAGACATCACTCCCATGGGTCGCCAGCAGACGGAGAAACATACAACCAATGTTGATCGCCAAGCTCAGTCACGCTGGAAGGATGAATTAGCTGCTCAGCGCGCCCAAGCCGTAATCTTCGACCTTGTCGATTCAGAGAATGTCGAAGCACGCCGAGTCTACGCCGCAGCTCGTTCAGGAGATCAAGACGTGGCAATGGCCTTGGCGGCTACTCCATCGCCTCTCGAACGACTCAATCTCGCCCTACAGCTCGGAAACCTGGACCTGCAGGTGTCCATCGAGGCCGGCACACGATTGGCGGCATCAAGATCGGAGTCAGAAAAATACAGCGCCGCAGAGCTATCGGACGGCGAGAGAAACGCGATCCTAATTGCGGCGAATGTACTCACGGCACCACCAGAAACACTGCTGCTGATCGACGAGCCGGAGCGCCACCTGCACCGCTCAATCGTTTCGCCGCTGCTGAACTGCTTGCTCGAGTTTCGGGAAGACTGCGCATTCATCGTTTCAACGCACGACGTCCAACTGCCGATCGACGCTGCATTCAGCTCCGCGCTGTTGATGCGAAGTTATCGACACCAGCCAACTCCCGCCTGGAATGCAGACTATCTCGCGGATTGCAGCGACCTAGACGATGAAATCGGCCGAGCTGTCCTTGGAGCGCGAAAGCAACTTCTCTTTATCGAGGGCGCCGCGAGCAGTCTTGACACACAGCTCTACTCACTACTTTTTCCTTCGGTCAGCGTACATTCATCTGGCGGGTCCAGCGAAGTGCAACGCAAAGTGAAGGGCGCTCGAGCAACCGAAGCATTTCACTGGCTAGAGGTGTTCGGTCTTGTTGACAGGGATTGCATGACCGATGCCGAGTGTTTAGAGCTGCAGGAAGCAGGGATCTTCGCCATCGAGCACTACTCGATAGAGTCACTCTATTACCACCCTGCGGCTTTCAAAGCAGTGATGCGGCGTTGTGCCGCATTGCAGGAAATAGATATTCCTGGCGCGACTGAGGCCTATCGGTCCGCCATCCTGCAATCAGCAAGCGAACACGCCAAACGCCTCGCTGCACGACGTGCTGAGAAGCGTGCGCGTGACAGACTCCTCAGCAATGCACCCAATTGGAAGTCGCTGCTCAAAGGAGAACTGGAGATCTCCGTAACGGTCGAGGATCTACTGCAAGCAGAGCATGCCGCCATCGCTCAGCTAATCTCTGATTCAGATGTGGGCGGTTTGATGGCCAGGTATCCACTACGGGAGACGCCGGCACTTGCCCACATTGCAGCGGCGCTTGGATTCAGTTCAAGAAACGCCTATGAGAGCGCGGTAAGGAAGGCGATCGCCGATGGAGATCCCATTCGCACTGCGCTTACCGCGCTCTTGCAGCCATTAGCTAACGCCGTATCGCCTACGCCTCAACCCGAGCCAGCAGCAGCGCCAGCGCCGTGAACCAACAGAACCTCGCCAACTTCATCTGGTCCGTCGCCAACCTCCTACGCGGCGACTTCAAGCAATCCGAGTACGGCCGCGTCATCCTCCCGTTCACGCTGCTGCGGCGTCTCGAGTGCGTCTTGGAGCCAACGCGCGACGCCGTCCTCGACCGTGCGAAGCAGCTTGAGGGATCCGCCATCGACCCAGACGCCGTCCTCCCCCGGGTCTCGGGCCACGCCTTCTACAACGTCGCCCGCTACAGCCTCGGCAACGTCGGCGAGACGGAGACACGCGCGAACCTCGAGGACTACGTCTCGAAGTTCAGCACCAACGCCCGCGAGATCTTCGAATATTTCAACTTTCCGGTCTGGCTGGACCGATTGGCCGACGCGAACCTGCTCTACGCCGTCGTCCAGCAGTTCGCCTCGACGGACCTGCACCCGGACCGGATCAGCAATGCCGAGATGGGCCTCGTGTTCGAGGAGCTGATCCGCCGCTTCGCCGAGTCCGCGAACGACACGGCCGGTGAGCACTTCACGCCGCGCGACGTGGTGCGCCTGACCACCACGCTGATCTTCAACGCCGATCACGACCTGCTCACGGGTGAGGGCGTCATCCGCACCGTCTACGACCCCTGCTGCGGCACGGGCGGCTTCCTCGCCTCGGCCATCGAGCAGGTGGAGGAGTGGAACCCTTCGGCGCGCATCTCGCCCTACGGCCAGGAGCTGAACCCCGAGTCCTACGCCATCGCCATGGCCGACATGCTGGTGAAGGGCTACGACCCGAAGAACATCCGCTTCGGCAATACCCTCTCGGACGACCAGCTCCCGCTCGAGCGGTTCAACTACTGCCTCGCGAATCCGCCCTTCGGCGTGGACTGGAAGAAGGTCCAGAAGCAGATCACCGACGAGCACAAGGTGAAGGGCGAGGATGGGCGCTTCGGCCCGGGCCTGCCGCGCGTCTCCGACGGCTCGCTGCTGTTCCTCATGCACCTGCTCAGCAAGCGATCGCTCGACGAGTCGGGCAGCCGCATCGGGATCATCCTGAACGGCTCGCCGCTGTTCACGGGTGGCGCGGGTTCTGGCGAGTCCGAGATCCGCCGCTGGATCCTGGAGCACGACTGGCTCGAGGCGATCGTCGCGCTGCCCACGGACCTCTTTTACAACACGGGCATCGCCACTTACGTCTGGATTCTCACGAACCGGAAGGAGCCGCGCCGGGCGGGCAAGGTGCAGCTCATCGACGCGACGGGGCAATGGGCGCCCATGCGGAAGAGCCTCGGCAGCAAGCGCCGCTACATCACGGACGCGCAGATCGAGGACATCGCCCACGCGCTGGACGCCTTCGAAGAGATGGACACACGCAGCGACGACACCTCGAACAAGAACCCGAACGGCATCGCCTCGCGCATCTTCGAAACGACGGACTTCGGCTACCGGCGGATCACCGTCGAACGGCCGCTGCTGCTCGCCTTCGAGCCTGCAGACGAGCTGCGTCGGAAGGCGCTCAAGGCGGACAAGGGCTGGGAGAAGCTCGATGTCGACCGGCAGCAGGCGCTGCTCGCCGCGCTCGACGCGCTGGGTACGGATCGGCTGCTTTCCCGCACGCAGTTCTTCAGGGCGATGAACTACGCGCTCGACTCGAAGCTCTCGGCGCCCGAGAAGAAGCTGCTGCAGAAGCACATCGGCGAGCACGACGACGAGGCGGAGATCTGCGAGTCGAAGGGGGCGATCGAGCAGAATCCGGATCTACGCGACTTCGAGAACGTTCCGCTCGCGGAAGACATCCAGACCTACTTCGAGCGCGAGGTCACGCCGCACGTGCCGAATGCCTGGATCGACGAATCGAAGCGCGACGGGCAGGACGACGAGGTCGGCATCGTCGGCTATGAAGTGAACTTCAATCGGTATTTCTACCGCTACCTACCGCCCCGCCCACTGATTGAGATTGATAGAGAGCTGGAAGAGCTCGAATTGGACATTGCTCGGCTTCTCTCGGAAGTCTCTTCATGACTGACTTCGTCCCTATCAAAGGACTCTTTGAGCCACGCCGAGATACGGTGGATCCGGCTGAGTTCGCTGATGGAGAGGTTTTTCACTATAGCCTCCCCGTTTGGCATGAGACGCGAGACGGCAGGATCGAGGCGGCAAGCGATCTTGCAAGCCTCAAGCAGATCATTTCCGGTGGCGAAATCCTTGTTTCTAAGCTCAATCCTGAGAAAGGAGCTGTGCTGCACGCAGAGCCGAAGCTGCTGCCAATCGTGGCTTCAACGGAGTTTATCGTCCTCCGCCCCCGCAACGTGCACGAGCGTTTCGGCTACTGGCTAATGCAGTCACAAGCCGTGCGCGATGAGCTTTGCGCATCAGTGGAGTCGGTCACAAACAGCCACAAGCGCGCACGAGTGGACAGGTTTTTGGCCACGCACGTCCAGGTTCCCAGCTTAGCGGAACAGGCACGCACAGCCAGGCATTTGGACCGCGAAACCTCCCGCATCGACGCGCTCATTGAGAAGAAGCAGCGCCTGATCGAACTGCTCGAGGAGAAGCGGCAGGCGGTCATCACGGAGGCGGTTACCCGCGGCCTCGACCCCGATTTACCGACGAAGGACTCGGGGGTGGAGTGGCTGGGTTCGATCCCAAATGGTTGGGCTCTATCGGAGCTTCGTTTTGTTGTAACCAGTAGAGGTGGGGGGACGCCGGACAAGAGCTATGAGGAATATTGGGGCGGCGATGTCCTGTGGGTCTCTCCGAAAGACATGAAGCGTCCTGTTATTGACACATCCATCGACAGAATCACTGAAGACGCCGTAGCTGCGTCAGCGGTCAAGATGGTCGGCGTAGGCGCTGTACTCGTCGTCGTCCGAGGGATGATCCTCGCGCATTCTTTTCCTGTCGCCGTTGCCGGTAAGCAGCTCACATTGAATCAGGACATGAAGGCGTTGGTTGCTGATTCTAGAAGGTTGTCGGGAGCATATCTCTACTGGCTGCTGATCGGGCTCAGAGAGGTCGTGCTTTCGCTCACGGACAGTTCTGCGCATGGAACCAAGACCTTGCCGTTTGGCGAGTTCCTGCGGATGGCGGTGCCACTCCCTCCGTTAGCCGAGCAGGACAGGATTGCTGGGTTTCTGAACGAGCGAGTCGGGCTGATCGATGCCCTGCTTGGCAAGATCAAGGAATCGATCGCGCTCTTGAGCGAACGTCGTTCTTCTCTTATCACCGCCGCTGTCACCGGCCAGATCGACATCACGGACGCCGCATGACGCCTCCCGGCATGGATGCCCACAGAGAGGTGCACTTCGAGGACCACATCGTTCACTACCTCGGCGAGCACGGTTGGCTGGTAGGCGATGCCGATCGCTACGACCGTCGCCGCGCGCTCTACACAGAGGATGTGGTGGGCTGGCTGAAGGACACGCAGGACGCCGCCTGGGCGAAGCTCGAAAGCCAGAACGGCGAAAAGACCGAATCGGCAGTCCTCGATCGCCTCGTTCGTGAACTCGAGCAGAAGGGCACGCTGGAAGTCCTGCGCCGCGGTATGCAGATCGCCGGCGCCGGCCGGCTCGACATGAGTCAGGCTCGCCCCGAGGACGAGCGCAACGAGACGACCATCGCCCGCTACCGAGCGAATCGCCTGCGCGTCGTCCGTCAGCTCAAGTACGCGCCGGATCGCGAGTGGTCGCTGGACCTCGGCTTCTTCGTCAACGGCATCCCCGTTGCCACGGCCGAGCTGAAGTCGGATTTCACCCAGGGCATCACCGAAGCCGTCGAGCAGTACAAGCACGACCGGAAGCCCAAGGACGCCGGCACCGGCCGCAGCCATCCGCTTCTGACCTTCAAGCGCGGCGCGCTCGTGCACTTCGCCGTATCCACAAGCGAGATCCAGATGACCACGCGTCTGCAGGGCGCGAAGACCTTCTTCCTGCCATTCAACCTCGGCCGCGACGGCGGCAAGGGCAATCCGCCGGCCGAGGACGGCCGCTACGCCGTCGCCTACTTCTGGGAGCGCATTCTCGAGCCCGCGAACTGGCTGCGGATCCTGCACCGCTTCGTGATGCTCGAGGAGAAGATCAAGGAGCACGCGGACGGCCGGCCCTACAAGTCCGAGACGATGATCTTCCCGCGCTTCCACCAGTGGGAGGCCGTCACAAGGCTCGTCGACACCGTTCGCGAGGAGGGGCCGGGGCACCGCTACCTCATTCAGCACAGCGCCGGCTCTGGCAAGACGAACTCGATCTCCTGGACCTGCCACGAGTTCATCCGCCTGCGCCGGCCGGACGGCGAGAAGTACTTCGATACGGTCATCGTCGTCACCGACCGCACCGTTCTCGACGCCCAGCTCCAGGATGCGATCCGCCAGATCGACCATCAGGTGGGCGTGGTGAAGGCGATCGATCGGGAATCGAGCGCGCTGCCGAAGAGCCAGCAGCTTGCAGAGGCGCTGCTAAAGAAGACCCCCATCGTCATCGTGACGCTGCAGACCTTCCCCTACGCGATGGACGCGATCCTCTCGGAGACCTCGCTCAAGGACCGCCGCTTCGCCGTCATTGTCGACGAGGCCCACACCTCCCAGACCGGCGCCTCGGCCAGCAAGCTCAAGGCCGTGCTCTCCATGGACGCCGAGGACGACATCGCGGAGATGAGCGCCGAGGACATCCTCGCGCGGCTCCAGGAGGTGCGGAAGTTCCCCGAGAACGTCAGCTACTTCGCCTTCACGGCGACGCCCAAGCACTCGACGCTCACGCTGTTCGGCCGGCCACCGGACCCGAGCCGGCCGGCGAGCGACGACAATCTGCCTGCGCCGTTCCACGTGTACTCGATGCAGCAGGCGATCGAGGAGGGCTTCATCCTCGACGTGCTGCGCGGCTACACGTCGTACCAGACCGCCTTCAAGCTCGCCCAGGCGATGGAGAAGGACGACCGCGTCGACGGCAAGCAGGCGAACCGTGCGCTGGCGCGCTGGCTGTCGCTTCACCCCACGAACGTCGCGCAGAAGGTCGAGTTCATCGTCGAGCACTTCCGCCAGAACGTGGCGGCGCTCCTTGGCGGCCAGGCGAAGGCGATGATCGTCAGCTCCTCGCGTGCCGCCGCCGTGAGCTACAAGCTTGGCTTCGATCGCTACGTGGCTGAGAAGGGCTACTCGGACCTCCAGTCGCTTGTGGCGTTCTCCGGCAAGGTACCGGGCGGTCAGGTCGACGAGGCGCTCGCGGGGCGCGAGTTCGACGAGGCGAACCTCAATCCCGATACCGGCGGCCAGGACCTGCGCACGGCGTTCGAGCGGAACGAGTACGCGGTGATGATCGTCGCCAACAAGTTCCAGACTGGCTTCGATCAACCGAAGCTCGTTGCCATGTATCTCGACAAGCGCGTCTCCGGCGTCGAGGCAGTGCAGACCCTTTCGCGCCTGAACCGGACCTACGCGGGGAAGGACCGCACCTTTGTCATCGACTTCGCCAACGATTCTCAGGAGATCCTGGCCGCCTTCCAGCAGTTCTACCGCGCAGCGCAGGTCGAGGCGGTCCAGGACCCGAACATCGTCTACGACATTCGCCATCGGCTAGATGAGGCGGGGATCGTGTTTCGCTCCGATGTCGATCGGTACGCGGAGGAGGTCCGGCGGATGATGGCCGCCGGCGAGAAGCCGGAAGCCGTCCAGCCGAGGCTGATGGGGCTCACGGATCCGGCCACAGACCGCTTCAACGGCAAGCTCCACGATCTCAACGAAATCATCGCACGCTGGGAGGAGACCGAGCGCACGCGCCGTGAGGCGGGCGATCTCACGGGCGCCGATCAGGCCGAACTCGAACGCTCGGACCTTGCGAAGGAGCGTGATCGGCTCATGAAGTTCAAGACAGACCTCTCCACCTTCGTCCGCATGTACGAGTACATGGCGCAGGTCGTCCCGTTCGGTGATTCCGAGCTCGAGGCCTTCGCCGGTTACGCGCGCCTGCTCCGAAGTCGCCTGGAAGGCATCCAAGGCGAGGAGATCGATCTCGCTGGGCTCAAGATGACGCATTACGCGCTCCGCCCAAGAGGCGAGCTGCACGGCGTCGACCAGCGAGTCGGCGATGAGGATGACCCGGCCCTCCGGCCCGTGACGGCGGCCGGTACGGGAGATCCGCGCGACCGAGAGCGGGCCTTCCTGTCGGAGATCATCGAGCAACTGAACCAGCAGCTTGGCCTGGACCTAAGTGAAAAGGACAACGTGCGCTTCTTCGAAAGAGTGACCGAGCGCGTGCGCGACAACGCGGACGTGATGGCCCAGGTCGAGAACAACACTATGGAGCAGGCCATGCGGGGAGACCTTCCAGACGCTGTGACAGGCGCGATCGTCGACTCGCTTGCTGACGATCAGGAACGCTCGGAGCGGCTTCTCTCCGATGGGGAGGTAATGAAGCGATTCATTCAACTTGTGTTCCGAGCGCTTAGCGACGACGTTCGCCTGGGCACATAGCGCCAAGACTAAGCGAAGAACGCGCACAGCACCGCTGCGCCTGACGGAGAACGCGCGATGGCGACATGGATGATCCGCTCTGGACGCGGCGCCGAGTATCTAAGCGACTTCCTAGAAACGAACACCGTTGCAATCGGATGGTCGGAAATTGGCGACATACCGGCTGGATCAACGCGTGACGCTGTCAGCCAGCAGCTCTTTGACCAGGACTACGCCGCAGGCAATCGCTACAAGATCGGCGCCGCGGCTGGGCAAGTGTGGCGCTTCCTCAACGAGGTTCAAATCAGCGATCGCGTAGTGACCTACGACCCTAGTCGCCGCGTTTACCACCTCGGGACCATCGTCTCCGAGCCCGCGTGGCGCCCGGATCGCATTGAGCTGCTTCCTCGGTCGCGCAGCGTGAAGTGGGACGCGGAGGTCCCTCGCGACAACCTCTCGGCCAGCAGTCGCAACTCCCTAGGCGCGATCTCCACGATCTTCATGCTGCCAGAAGACGTTGCCGCCGAACTAGAAACGGGCGGCGAAGCGCGTCCTGAACCACCGAGGCCCGGCGAGAGTACGCCCGAGGACGAGACCCAGCCGCCAGAAGAGCTCTACGAGAGCACACGTGCAGCCGGCCTGGAGTTCATAAAGGACAAGATCAGCAAGCTAGACCCAGAGGAGTTCGAGCGTCTGGTCGCTGGTCTACTCCGCGCCATGGGCTATCAGACGCGGGTCAGCCCTACCGGCCCGGACCGGGGAGTCGACATACTGGCATCGCCCGACGGGCTCGGGTTTGAGCAGCCCCGCATCGTTGTTGAGTGCAAACATCGGACACGGACTTCCATCGGAGCGCCCGACATTCGCTCATTCATTGGCGGCCGCCACCCGGAGGACAAGGGGCTGTACGTCAGTACAGGCGGCTTCACGAAAGACGCGCGCTACGAGGCAGAGCGCGCATCGATTCCGCTTACGCTGATGGACTTCGATCAACTAGTCGAGTCCATCGTCCAGCACTACGAAGCATTCGACTCGGAGAGCCGGTCGATGCTGAACCTCGGCCGCATCTACTGGCCGATCGGGTAAGCACCCCCAATGGCCAGCTACTGGTGGGTGAACCACAAACAGACCGTGAAGCAAGAGCGCGGCGGCAACTACATCTGGTCGCCAAAACGGAACTCGAACGGTCACCGCAACGCCTTCTATGAATTCATGCGCGAAGTCGCGCCTGGCGACGTCGTGTTCTCCTATGCGTTCGCTCAGATCGGTGCCGTTGGCGTGGCGACAAGCTTCGCTTATGACTTTCCGAAACCTGAAGAGTTTGGGAGGGCCGGAGCAAACTGGGCGGACGTTGGCTGGCGTATCGACGTCACGTTCGAGGAGCTTTCCGCGCCCGTCTCCCCGCGCGAGCACATGGATGCGATTCGACCACTGCTGCCCAAGAAGTACTCGCCGCTCTCGCAGGCCGGCCTTGGACTTCAGAGCGTTTATCTGACGAAGCTCAATCCTCATCTCGGCTCGCTCCTCGAAGAGTTGAGCGCGCTTGATCGCTATCCGCGCCTTCTAGATGGGGCAGCCACGAATCAGCAAGCTCGGGACGAAGCACCCGCGGCTCAGCTCGAGTGGGAAGAAGAAATGGTCCGCGCAATCGCTGAGGATGAAGCGCTCGAAGCTACAGATCGCAGAACACTCATTCGAGCACGCGTCGGGCAAGGACTGTTTAGAGAGCGCGTCCTCGACCACGAACCACGTTGCCGCGTAACGGGCGTGGATCGGCGCATCCACCTCATTGCCAGCCACTGCAAACCGTGGCGCGTCAGCAGCAATGAAGAGCGGCTAGACGGCGAGAACGGATTAGCGCTCACGCCTTCAATCGATCACCTGTTCGACAAGGGTTTCATTACGTTCGAGGACGATGGGCGCTTGGTGGTGAGTCCCGTTGCCCAGGAGGACGCACTCGTGCGCATGGGCGTACCCGTGGACGAGAAGTTCAACGCTGGGGCATTCAGCTCAGGACAGCGGAAGTACCTCGACTACCACCGCGACTACATCTTTAAGCAGTCTACGGTGGACTTCACCACCTAGATTGCGGCCCCTACGCACACAACGCCATGAGACCTACCCCACCAAATCTCCCGCCACCCGCTCCGCAATCATCACCGTAGTCAGATGCGTGTTCGCACACGGCACCGCGGGCATCATCGACGCATCGATTACCCGCACGCCGTCCATTCCCCGCACTCTGCACTCCGGATCCACCACCGCACCCGGATCGTCCGACGCCCCCATGCGGCAGGTACTCGTCGCATGCTGCGTGTCACCCGCCGTCGCAAGGCACAGCGCGTCGAGGTCGTCATCCGAAAGCGCATCCAATTCATCGAGCGAGAACGGCGGTCGATCGCCGCCGGCGAAGCCTGCGGGCGACATGAACACATCGCTCGCGATCTGATTCACCGAATCGTGCCGTGCGAGCTGCAGCAATTGGCGCACGCCCTGGCGAAGTCGATCGCGGTCGCTCGCCTCGCCGAGCATGTTCGCTTCCACCACAGACTGCGCGTTCGGGTCAGCAGAGACCGTGCGCACGCTGCCACATGAGACGCACTGGTTCAGCCACACGCCGAGCATCCCGATGCCTTGCGTGCGCTTGCCCGCCTGCTGCCGGCCGAGGCCGTCGCCGAGGCGGTTCATTGCAACAAGCATGAGGTCCTCAGGAAGCATGCCTTCAGCGCCCGAGCCGTAGCGCACGCAGCAGTTCGTATGGCGGAAACCGGGCACCGGCACGCTCTCTTCGCGTAGCTGCAGCACGAGCGAGATGAGCGGGTGGTCCTGGAAACCCTCACCGACCGGGAGTTCGTGGCGCAGCGGAATGCCTGCTTCTCCTAGCCAGTCCGCAGGGCCGATACCCGAGCGATGCAGCACAGTCGGCGAGTGAATGGCACCCGCGCACAGCAGCACTTCCTTTGCACGCACGATCTCTTCGCCACTGCCCGTGCGCACCACAACGCCAGCAACGCGCTCGCCTTCGAAGTACAGGCGGTCGATGAGCGCGTCGCCGCGGATGGTGAGGTTGTTCCGGCCGCGAGCGGGTTCGAGATAGCCGTCGTTGGTGGACACGCGCACGTCGTCGCGGTTGTTGATGGCGTAGGGCGAAACGCCCACGGCACCGGGGGCGTTGTGGTCCGGCGCCCAGGGGAAACCTGCGGCCATAGCGCTCTCGGCAAGGGCGAGGTCCACCGGCCCCCAGCGGTTCATGGGCGCGCGATAGATGGGGATAGGACCTTCGTCGCCGTGATAGTCCGCATCGCCGTAGCGCAGATCGGTTTCCAGGCGATTGAAGTACGGCAGCACGGACTCGAAGTCCCAGCCTTCGCAGCCAGCCTTCACCCAGTTGTCGAACTCGCTCGCGGGGGCACGAATGGCGATCTGGCCGTTGATGGATGAGCTGCCGCCCATGCCACGGCCGCGCCAGTACACGGCGGGTTCCTGCGCCGCGGTGCGCCGGCACTGCAGCGTGTCCCAGCGGTAGTCGGCGAACTCGGGGAGCGTGATCACGCTGGACGGGTTCGGCGAGCGCATGACCATCGGTGCATCTGCGCTGCGGTAGTCCGGCCCGGCTTCTAGAAGCAGCACCTGAGCGCAATCGTGTTCGGTGACGCGGGCCGCGAGCGTCGCGCCCGCAGACCCCGCACCGACAATGATGTAGTCGTACTGCATGGCGGCCCTTCCTTGCGCCGGTGCTGAAGCGACGAAACTCGACTCAGCTGGCCGCTACATGCCCCGAAGCCGGTAGATCGCGCGCAGGTCGATGCTTGCAAGCGCGGCGTTGTCGGCCTCAGCCTCGTCGAACAGCGTGACCGTGACGTCCACGAACTGGTGGCCCTTGCGCTCGAAGAAATCGGCCACGGCCATTTCCGCAACGAGGGTGGTACCTGCGGCGATGGCGCGAAAGTGCTGCGCGGTGGTCTCGAGGTGCACCCAGGGGTTCATGTACCCATTGGCCGCCAGCACCCAGTTCGAAACACCCAGCACATACGCAGTGTTGGCGCAGGGCGCCTCGCCGGTCAGCAGCGCCGGCATCTCGTCCGACTCGGCACGCAGGTAGCGGGCCATGCGATGCGCCTGATCCCAACGAAAGCGCAGCGCACGGCAACCGTTCGCCTGCAGTTCGGCCCAGTGCGCGCGCGTCGCCGCCGGCCCCTGCCAGGTTTCTTCCTCCACCGGGTCGCCGCGCCGACGCGGTGCGGGCGGTGGCGCGTCGGGCAGCGACACTTCGGCCGTCGCACACAGCACGTCGCCAGGCCGGCGCAATTCGGCGCGATAGCTGTCCGCCGAAACGTCCGCCACGGAAACCTCGAAGCGCTCACCGTCGTAGAGCGGCGAGATCACGCGCACGTGGGAGCGGCCGCGATCGAGGAAGTCGCTTCCCCAAGCCACCACACCGGGGTGCAGCAGATAGGCAGAGACGGTCACCCCGGGCACGAGGCCACCCTCGAATCCGTAGAGCTTCGAAACCCGATCGCCGTGGATCTCGTTCTGAGAGTCCGGTACCTGATTGAACGCCTCGGCGCTCCAACCTTCGATGGTCATGCTTTGCCGTCCCCTGTGGTTCGAACGAACCGTACACCGCCCGACGCCACCGCTGCACGATGGTGCCAGCGACACAGCTGGCGCGAAGCCTTCGGCCGTTGCCGCGAACCCACGCCTCGAAGCAAGGCTTACCGGCCATTCGAGTCCGTTCGCTCAGCGCCGGCGCGCCCTGAAAACCCAAGGCCGGCCGCCACCAGGCCACGGGCGGCGCGCTCCGGTGTCTGCTCGTTCAACCCGCGCCGCGCCTCGAGACCGCAATCGCTCGCCTGCTCAGAAGCGCGATCCGTACTCGATCCGAGCCTGAGCCCTCTGGCGCAGCGCGGTGTTCGCCTTCGCCGCTCGGAGGGCCTGATTCCTGAGTGCGCTCAGCGGCACCCGCGAGGCGGCGCTCTTGCCGTACGCCATCAGGCCGCCAATTCCCCCTGCCCCACTGCCCGCGTCGCCTGCTCCAGCCATGCCCGCGTTTCTCCTTCCACGTGCGGCGCAAGGGTGCGCCACACGCGCGCGTGGTAATCGTTCAACCACTCGATCTCGGCCGGCGTCATCAGCGCAGGTTCGACGAGCCGCAGATCGAAGGGCGCCATGGTGAGCGGCTCGAAGCGGTACATGGTGCGATCGTCTCCGGCCTTGTCTTCGCAGGGGCGCACCACCACAAGGTTCTCGCAGCGCATGCCGTAATGGCCCGCCCGGTAGTAGCCCGGCTCGTTGCTCACCACCATGCCCGGCTTCAACGGCACCTGATTGCCGGCCTTGCCGATGCGCTGCGGGCCCTCGTGCACGCTCAGGAAGGCGCCCACGCCATGGCCCGTTCCATGGTCGTAGTCCAGGCCCGCCTGCCACAGGAACTGCCGGGCAAGCACATCCAGCTGAATGCCGGTGGTGCCGTCCGGGAAGCGCACGGCGTCCAGGGCGATGTGCCCCTTCAGCACGAGCGTGAAGCGCGCGCGCACCTCCGGCCCGGGATCGCCGATGGCGACGGTGCGCGTGATGTCGGTGGTGCCGTCGAGGTACTGGCCACCGCTGTCCACGAGGTACACCGAATTCATGGAAAGCTTCGTTTCCACCGGCGCGTGCGCGTGGTTGTAGTGCGGCAGTGCCGCGTTCGCGCCGGCGGCAGAGATGGTGGAAAAGCTCGTTTCCTGGAACAGCGCCTGCTTGGCGCGGCATTCGAACAATCGGTCCGACACCGCGCCTTCGCTGTGCAGGCGCCCGGCGGCCACTTCCGCGTCGAGCCAGGCGAGGAACTCCACCTCCGCCACGCCGTCGCGGACGTGCGCGTCGCGCATGCCCTGCACCTCAACCTCGTTCTTGCAGGCCTTGGGCATGATCACCGGGTCGTCGGCTTCCACGACCTTTGCCCCGGCATGCGCCAGCGCGCGCTCACACCAGGCGTTGGCGGTGTTGGGGTCAAGCGTCACGGTGAGGCCCGCCAGGGCCGCGAAGCGCTCGGCGGCGGCCTCTTCGGGATGCACCGACACGCCCTCCCCCACGTGATCGGCGAAGCCGCCCGGAATCTTCTGCGGGTTCGTGAACAGCTCCACCCGGCCGTCTGCGTGCAGCAGCGCGAAGCCGAGCACCAGGGGTAAGGAGGGAATGTCGCGGCCGCGGATGTTCAGCAGCCAGGCGACGCTGTCGGCGGCGAAGATCAGCGCGGCATCGGCCTTTGCTTCCCCAAGCGTGCCTGCGATCTGCGCGCGCTTTTCGCAGCTGCCCTGCCCGGTGAAGCGTTCCTCGAGCAGGATCGCCGGTTGCACGGCCGCCGCGGGCCGGTCCATCCAGCAGGCGTCCACGAGGTTCTCTTCCGTGTCCACGAGCGCGATGCCCTGCGCTTCGAAACAGGTGCCGGCCGTTCGCGCCCAGGCGAGGTCGTGGCAGCGGGCGTCGAAGCCGACGCGCGCGCCATTGCTCAGTTGCTCCGCAAGCCAGGGCAGATGCGGCGTTTCAACGTAGTGCAGAATCTCGAAGCAGGCGGCGTCTACTTGCTGGCGCACCTGTTCCGTGTAGCGGCCGTCGACGAAGATCGCCGCCCGGTCGGCGAGCACGATCGCCACCCCCGCCGAGCCGGTGAAGCCCGTGGCCCAGCGCAGGCGCTCGTTTTCCGGCGGCAGGTATTCACCCAGGTACTGATCGGCCCGGGGCACCACCAGCGCGTCCAGGCGCAGATCGCGCATGCGGGCGCGGAGCCTGGCCAATCGTTCCTTCGTTTCGCTCATTGGTACCGCCCCCGTCTCGTTCTGCGGCGATAGTAGGGAATCTCTGCAGGGCGCGCCTCGCGGTGCGGCGAGCGCTACGCTGCTGAGGTTCGGGCGGGGCGTTCAGGATGGCCGCGGCAGCGGCGTCTCTTCCCCGCATTCGCAGGCATGCGGCGCTAGGCACGGCCGCTCAGCGGAGCTAGTGGCGGACTCGAAGGAAACCGACCCATGCGGCTTCAACTTTCCACCCTCATCCTTTCCGAAGCAGCTGCTGTTCTCGTCTTCGTGCTGCTCGGCCTCGCCATTCCGGGCATTCGATCCCTGGCGTTCTTCGTTGCAAGCATGACCTTCATTCTCATGGTCATGCACAGCGCTGTGCTGCCGTACTTCGGGCGCGCTTTCGTCATTTACGACGCCCCGCCCGACAGCGCCGTGAAGTACTACTTCTTTGCGGCCATCTTCGCGTCAGCCTTCGGCGCGCGATATCTGCGGGATGCCGCTATGGCGTTTGCCGGCTAGGCGAGAAGGCGGGCCCCAAACGAGCGGCGCCTCCGCTAAGCTCGAATACCGATCGTGGCTAGCAAGGACAGCAGCGCGTTTCTCTACGATGGAAGACAGTCCCTACAGTCGCGATGCGGCACGCTTCTTTAACGAGTACGAAGGAATCCCATTCGAAACCGCGCACGAAGCTTTTCTGGCGTCGCTGCCGAAGGAGCCGGGTGTCGTACTCGACGTTGGTGCGGGGTCAGGTCGCGACGCGGCCTGGTTCGCAGCTCGCGGGCACGAAGTCTTTGCCGTCGAACCTGCGGTCCGCCTCCGCGACATGGCGGCCGACCATCACAAGAATCCGCGCATCCACTGGATAGATGATCGTCTACCTGCGCTGGCGCGGGTTCGGCGCAGCGGCACGCGCTTCAACGCTATCTGGGCATCGGCGGTGTGGATGCATGTGCCGACACAGGAGCAACCCAGAGCTTTCAGGGTGCTTGCAAACTGTCTCAGGCCTGGTGGAAGACTCTTCATCAGCCTGCGGCATGGCGACTTCGACGACGACAGGTTGTCCTGGGGCGTCTCCGCACCTGACCTGATCGGGCTTGCGCGCAAGCACGGCCTTGTCTGCATCGCACACCACGGGCAGGTGCCAGACTTACGCGGCCGCACGGGGGTCTCCTGGGAAAACCTTGTATTCGAGCTCCCGGACGACGGCAGCGGGGCATTTCCGCGCTTACGCAACATCATCCTCAACGATCGCAAGGCTGCAACGCACAAGCTCGGGCTGCTTCGCGCACTGCTGCGTATCGCGGACGGCTCTGCAGGGCACGTCGGTCTTGATGACAACGGTACTGCGCGTGTTCCGCTCGGCCTCATCGGGCTTTACTGGATTCGCATGTACAAGCCCCTCATAGCAGCGGGATTCCGACAGGCTCCGGGTGAGCAGGGGCTTGGGTTCGTCGGGCCCGCTTTCGAAGCCCTTGATGTACCGCCGTCACTCCTCAAGCCAGGCATCACTTTTTCGGGGCCCACCGCTTCCCATCTGCGCAGCGCGCTTGCAAAAGCGATCGGCAACATCGTGGCGATGCCCGTGGCCCGAATCACGAACGAATCCGGCGCGCAGCTCTTCGAGGCGACGACGAAGCGAGCGGCACGAAGCGCGGGCGCCATGACGCTTGATGCAGAAACTCTTGGCGCCTGGGGCCACCTCTCTGTGCCCGCGGATCTTTGGACTGCTCTCCGCCAACACGCAGTGTGGATCGAGCCCGTGATCGAGAGCGAGTGGATCAACACCATGGCGGCGTACGACGCTCGCAGCGGCACCGCGCGTGACCATGAGAGCTATCGTCACGCACTGGCGTGGCTGTCTCCGGAGCGCGACACGCAACAAACGCGGGACATCGTCCGCACCCTCAGGGCGCGTGGAACGCTGGTGCACTGCACCTGGAACGGCTCTAGGCTGCGCGATCGCTACGAGGTGGACCACGTCATTCCCTGGGCACGCTGGCCCTGCAATGACCTATGGAATCTCGCGCCCGCGACCGCTTCAGCCAATGCCAGCAAGGGCGACCGCCTGCCTTCGGCGGAAGCACTCGCCGAAGCCGAGGCTCGTTTCCACGCGTGGTGGACGATGGTGCGCAGCGTCTCTGAAAGCGTCGAGCAACAGTTCGAACAGGAAGTTCGCGCAACATTGCCGTTCGTGACGCACCCATCCAACGCCCAGGACTTGTTCGACGGGCTCACGCTGCTTCGCGCGAGCCTGCGTCAGCACCAGCAGATTCCAGAATGGTCTGGTAGGGGAACACGCTAAAAGAAACGAGCATCCGCGCAGTGCACTGGCGCGCTGGCGTAACCTGACCCCGTGGCGTTTGCCGGTCAGGTGGGAACACGGGCTAGGGCGGCCTTGGAAACGCAAGCGGGCGGGTCCGCATTCGGCCAAGCCTTCACGACCAGATCGGGCGCAGGCCTCAGCTTTCCGAAACGACGTTTGTTTCAAGAAGGATCACGAATCACGCACCCTTGAAGTCGAGCGGCTCGGGCATTGGCTCGCGTGGAAACGGCTCGATCTCGACGCCACCGAGCTCGACTGCTCTGCGATGAATCGCATCGCCGAGCTTACGCGGCAGGGCCGGCCCCGCCATCGCTTGGCGCAGAATCTCCCTGACCTCTTCCTTCATGGACCGGCCGTGTTCAGCCGCACGAATGCGAAGCTGTTTCTTCACGTTCTCGTCCAGATTTCTGATCGTAAGACTGGCCATAGCGAAGCCTGACTTGCGTGAGCACCTTCTTTGCGCACAAAGCTAGCAGTGATAGCAGCGGATGCGAATTCGCGAGGGAAAAGTGCCTACATCACATAGCGTTCATGCCAGGTGCCAAAGCTGAGCGGGCTCTGGTGAGAGTCAAGGGAAAGCGGCACATTCCTACGAAGATTCGGCTTTGCGCTGGCGACGCGGTGCGCGGGTGCTCGACCCGCCGGCCTTTGCTTGCAGGCCCGCAGGGAACGGGCACCCGCTCGGCCGGCCTCCCGCAACCCGCCCTTGATCGCGCGCCCCCGCCGCCAGAGGATGCCTGCGCGACTGCGAGCGCGAGCGCGAGCGCGATGGCGGGCTCGGCGAATGGGGACGACGAATGGGCAAGTGGCTTTCGGTGCTTCTTTTGGTGCTCGCGTTGGCGGCGGGAGCGATCGCGCTCTGGCTGCGCAGCGCCAACGATTATCAGACCGAGGGCACGATCGAGCTAGCGGTGCTCTCGGCGCCGGTCACCGTCACGCGCGACCGCCACGGCATTGCCCACATCGCGGCCGAGAATCGGCGCGACATGCTGCGGGCGCAGGGCTTCATCACCGCGCAGGACCGGCTGTTCCAGCTCGAGTTCTTCAAGATGCTGGCCGAAGGGCGCCTGGCGGAACTCATCGGCGAGGCCGGCCTGCAGTCCGACAAGAACATGCGCGTACTGGGCCTTACCGGGAACGGTGCGCGCATGGCCGCTCAGCTTGCCCCCGACGTGCGCCAGTTCCTGGGTGACTATCTCGATGGCGTGAACGCCTACATCGCCACGCGCGAGGCCGAGTTCCCGCTGGAACTGTCGCTCATCGACCACACGCCCGAGCGGTGGACCATGGACGACGCCGGCTTGATCCTGCAGTACATCTCGCTCCAGCACTCGGTGAACATGCGCGCGGAGGCTGTGCTGCAGGCGCTCGTGGACACGGTGGGGGCTGAAAAGGCTGCAACGCTCGCGCCCATCAATGTGAACCCGGATCGCGAGCCGCCGGCCTTGCCCGCGCGCTTCGATACCGCACCGGCAGAACCCTCTGCGCCGAACGGGCCCGTGGACTTGGCGGTCACATCCGCCGCAGCGCCGCGAGCGCTGCTGCGCGACAGCTACGCCGCCCCCGCCGCGCTGCATGAGCGGCTCGCGCCGCTCCACGTCGGCTCGAACAACTGGGCGGTCGGCCCGAGGCGCTCGGCCAGCGGTGAGGCGATGGTGGTGAACGATCCGCACCTCGATTCGCGCCTGTTGCCGGGGGTCTGGTACCCGGTCGGCCTCAGCGCCGGCGACTTCCACGCCGCCGGCGTTGCCCTGCCGGGCCTGCCCGGCATCGTCATCGGCCGCACGCGCCACGTGGCCTTCGGCGTCACGAATGCCTACGGCGACGTGCAGGACCTGTTCATCGAGCAGATCGACCCGACCTCAGAAGCGCACTATCTCGAGGGCGATGTGCGCGTGCCCTTCGAGGTCCGCGAGGAGGTGATCCGCGTCCGCGACGGCGATGCCCCCGGCGGCTTCCGCGAAGAGACCCTCACCGTGCGCGCCACCCGCCGAGGGCCCATCGTGTCCGACCACGGCATGGTCGACCTTGGCGATCGCCTGGTTTCGCTGCGCTGGGGCGCCGCCAGCGCCTTCCGCTCCGAGATCGGCTTCGACAATCTGCTCTACGCGCGCTCTGCGGCTGAAGTCGACGTCGCGCTGAAGCAGATCGACATCCACATGTTCAACTTCGTGTTCGCAGACGTGGACGGGCACTTCGGCCGCCGCTCCACCGGGCGCATTCCGATTCGGCGCCAGGGCCAGGGCCTGCTGCCGACGCAGGTGACGGATTCGGCGCCGATGTGGACCGATTGGATTCCGAAGGACGAGATGCCCTTCGAGTTCGATCCCGCGCGCGGCTGGACGGGCACCGCGAACAACGACACGCGGCCGACGGCGTACCCCTACACCTACTCCACCTACTTCGCGCCCGCCTACCGCTATCGGCGCATGGCGCAATTGCTCGATGGCAACGCGAAAAGCACCGCCGAGGACCACTGGGCCTACATGCACGACGTGAAGAACCTGCAGGCCGCAGAAATGGCGCCGCAGCTCGTGCCGCGCCTGCGCGGAGCCGGCTTCGACGACATGGCCGACACCCTCGCGGCCTGGTCGCACGCCGATGAGCCGGAGGAACGCGCGCCCCTCGTCTACCAGGCGCTCTACCAGGAGCTCGCCCGCGCCACCTTCGAAGACGAGCTGGGCGACTCCCTCACCCCGGAATTGCTTGGCAACTGGTATCTCTGGCAGGAGCGCTTCGATGCGCTTGTCCGCGAAGGCGCGTCGGCCTGGTTCGACGATGTACGCACCAACGACCGCGTTGAGGGGCTCGCCGATGTGGTGGCGCGCGCGGCCGAGCGCGCCCGCGGGCGCCTCGACGCCTTCGGACCGAACGCCACCTGGGGCGATGCGCACACGCTGACCTTCCGCAGCCCGCTGCGGCAGTCTGGCCCGGGCAGTGACTGGGTAGGCGGCGGCACCTATCCCATGTCCGGCAGCGGCGAGACGGTGCGGCGGGCCCGCTACAGCTTCAATGCGCCCTTCGACGCGGCCTTCTTCGCCTCGTTCATGCTGGTGAGCGACATGGGCGAACGCGACGAGATTCTCACCGCCCTGCCGGGTGGCGTGGCGGCTCGAATGCTGCACGATCACTACACGGACCGGATTCCGGCCTGGCACGCAGGTACGCCCAAGGCGACGCCGCTCACGCGCGAGATGGCGCAGGCCGCCGCCGTGAGCACGCTGACGCTCGCGCCTGCGCCCTAGCCGGAGCCACCGACCACTCAGGATTGACGCCGCACGCGAACACCCAAAAGGAGAGCCCCATGACCGAGGACGACCTCCCCACTGCGCTGAATCTGCCGCAGGCCGATCCGCTTCCGGAGCACACGGCAAAGTACTTCGCCGTGTGCGAAGAAAAACTGGGCATGGTGCCAAACGTGCTCCGCGCCTACGCCTTCGACATCGACAAGCTCGACGTGTTCACGGCCTTCTACAACGACCTCATGCTCGCCAACAGCGGCCTCACCAAGCTCGAGCGCGAGATGATCGCGGTGGTGGTGAGCTCGGAGAATCGCTGCTTCTACTGCCTCACGGCGCACGGCCAGGCGGTACGCCAACTGTCGGGCGACCCGAAGCTCGGCGAGATGCTGGTGATGAACTACCGCGCCGCGGCGCTTTCCGAGCGCCAGCGGGCCATGTGCGACTTCGCGGTGAAGACCACGCGCGCGAGCGCGGAAATCGAGGAGGCCGATCGCGAGGCGCTGCGCGCGGTGGGCTTCACCGACCGCGACATCTGGGACATCGCTGCGGTAACGGGGTTCTTCAACATGACCAATCGCGTTGCGAGCGCGACGGATATGCGCCCGAACGACGCGTACCACGGCCAGAACCGCTGACGCCGTCTGCGTGGCCGGCTGAGGCGCGGCCTGCTGAGGCGCGGCCTGCATAGGCGCGGCCGGCTGAGGCGTGGCCGGCTGAGGCGCGGCCGGCAAGCGCGCGCCGCGCGACTCTGCGACACTCCGCTCCCCCATAGGCGCCCTGCGCCAACGCCGCGAGACGCCCATGTCCTCTGCGCCCGATTCCCCAGCGCCCCCCGTCCGCGCCCCCATCCTTGGCGGCTGGCTGTTCGTGGTGCTCATCGCCCTGTCGGCCGCCGTGGCCCAGGCCTTCGGGCGCTTCAGCTATGGCTTGATCCTGCCGGCCGTGCGGGACGATCTGGGCATCACCAACGCGCTCGCCGGCGGCATCGGCGGCGCGAACGTAGGTGCTTACTTACTTGGCACGCTCGTGGTGGCCTGGGCCACTGGCCGCTTTCGCCTGCTGGCGGTGCTCCGCTTCGGCATCGCCCTCGCCTCCCTCGGCCTGCTCCTCGCATCGCTCTCCACCTCCGCACCCATGCTCGGCTGTGCGCTCTTCATCGCAGGGCTCGGTGGCGCCTGCGTGTGGATTCCCTCGCCCATGGTGGCGGCCGACGCGGTGTCGCCGGCGCGCCGCGCGCTCGCGATCGGGCTCACGGGGTCGGGCATCGGCGTGGGCGTGATGTCCGCGAGCCTGCTTGCAGCTTCGCTGCGGGCCGAGCAGGGCGACGCAGCCTGGTCGTCGCTGTACACCCTGCAGGCGCTCATCGGCTTCGGGGTGTTCGTCGCCGTGGTGGTGATCGTGCGCCACCAGCAGGCGAAGCCCTCGGGGGGCGGCGGCTTCGGGGGCTTCGACGCGCTCATGCGCATGCCCGGCTGGCGGCCGCTCACCCTCGCCTACACCGTGTTCGGCTTCATGTACCTGCTCGTGCTCGGCTTTCTCACCACGCGCCTGGAAGACGACAGCGGCTGGAACAGCGTGGACGCCTCCTTCGCCTTCACGCTCGTGGGCACCACGATGATCTTCGGCGGGCCTTTCGTCGCTGCGGTCGCCCAGCGCATCGGGGTGCGCCTTGCGTCGATCCTGTTCTTCTCGCTCTGGCCGGTGCTCGTGTGCATCGTGCTCACCGGTGCGCCATTCCCCACCCTTGCGGCCTGTCTGGGCCTCGGCCTGCTCTTCAGCGGCCTTCCCCTGCTCATGACCATGTACGTGGTGAACAACACCAACGCCACCGACTACGGGCCGGCCTTTTCTGCCGCCACCCTCGCCTTTGGCCTGGCGCAGATGATCTCGCCGCCCATCGGCGGTCTCATTGCCGACCTCACGGGCACCTTCACCTGGGTGTTCGTCATCGCCGCGGCAAGCAGCCTCATCGGCGCGGCGGCGGCCTGGCGCCTGCCTGCGGACCGCTGATGCGGCCCACCTGAGCCCGCAATCGCACGGCCTTCGCGCGCACGACCGCAGCGGGCGAATGATCGACCTCAGGCCGTTGAGCGCGTCGCCTTGTGCCGGGCAACGGTGACGGCAGGCTTCGAGAACGCGGGGTCGGTCGCCTGCAACTGCGCAAGCGCATGCGCACGATCCGCGTCGGTGAAGCTCCCGGTGGTGAGGCAGAATTCGACCAGGTTGTCGTTCGGATCCTTGGTGTAGATCGACCGGCACCAGTCGTGATCGATCTCCGTCACCGCGTAGCCGGCGCCGAGCCATTGCTGCTTGCGGCGCTCGAGCTCGGCGGCGTCGCGCACGTCGAAGGCTATGTGGTTGATGTGATCCGGCACGCCGGCCGCCTTCGAAAGGCTCGTTTCCAGACGTGCGGGGTCGACGCCGGGCATGTCGTGCATTTCCCAGAACGCCACGAACTTGGTGTCGTCTTCCATGCGGTAGAAGAAGTGCTTCGCCCAGCCCCCGCCGGGCGCGGCCGCCACCTCCGCCTTCACGAGTTCGAAGCCCATGACCCCTTCATAGAAGGCGTGCAGCGCATTGATGTCTTTCGCGGCCAATGCCAGGTGGTGGTAGCCCATGCCTGTCTCCCCTGTCCCCACGCGCGATCGTACAGACCACCGGCGGCCACCGGCGACCGCCAACACGGCGCAGCGCGGGCACGGCGGCGCTGCCGGGGGCGCGGGCAGCCGTCCGCGGGCCGCCGCCCGCGGGCCAGATCAACCGCGTTCGCGAAGGTGCGTCAGGGCCGTTCCGTGAGCGAACGAATCAGCGCCACTTCGGCCTCGCGCCAGGGCCGGCCATCGCGCTCGAACACGTCGTGGAACCAGACCTCCGGCTCGCCGTCCAGGCGCTCTGTCCACGAGTACTTCGTTTGCGACTTGCCATCTACAAGCCCCCAGTTCCAGCACGCTATCCGCGCGCGCTTGAAGGTCGGCAGGTGGCTCTCGAAGGTGCAGTCCGTGGTGCGCGCGAGGTACTCGGTGCAGAACATCGGCCGCTCGTAGCCCTGCAGGCGCTCTATCTGCCGCTCCAGGCTCGCGCCGCTGCGGTAGTGGTGGAAGCTGATGACGTCGGAAAGGGCCGCCAGGCGCTCGTTCAATTCCGGATCGTCGCTCCAGATGGCGGCCGTGAGCGGCTGACTCGGCCGCGCGGCTCGCACCCATTCGAAGGCCGCGTCGAGCAGCGCAAAGGAGCCTTTCCGACGCTCGGCGCGCAGGGCCGCGAGGGCCTGTTCGCTGTCGTCACGCTGCTGATCGGGCAGCGAGAGAATCGGCAGGAAGTCGTTGGTGGGTTCGTTGAACACGTCCCAGGCGAGGACCCGTGGGTCTTCCGCAAAGCGCTCCACCACCGCGCGCACATAGGGCTCCAGGCGTGCTTGCCAGTCCGCTTCGGCAAGCACGCGCCGACCGGGCGACTGCAGCCACCCGGAGTTGTGCACGCCGGGCCGGGGCGCGGGCGGCGGACCCGCTTCCGGCTCGTGCCAGCAGTCGTCGAAAATCACGAACAGCGTGCAGATGCCCTTGCCCGACGCGATGGTGAGATAGCGGTCCATGCGGTCGAGAAAGCCGTTCGGGTCCTCGGCCCAGGCGCGGTCGTGCAGATACACGCGCATGGTGTCGAAGCCAGCATCCCTGGCCCAGCCCAGTTCACGTTCGATCGTCTCGGCATCGAAGGTTTCGGCCGACCACATCTCCATCTGATTGATGGCCGTGCTCGGCACGAAATTGCAGCCCACGTGCCAGGCTTCGTTCGCATACCAGGCCCGGGCTTCCTCGGGCGTCCAGCGTCGATCTCGGCGCTCCATGCGCGTCTCCCCTCTTGCGACTTGTCAGCGACCCTGGAACACGGGCTCGCGCTTGTCCACGAACGCCTGAGCGGCGTTCCTGTGATCTTCCGTGCGGCCGCAGTGCACATGATGCGTCGCCTCGAGGTCCAGGCAGTCCTCAAGATCGCCCGTGCTCGCGGCGCGATTCAGGTTCTCCTTCATGTAGCGATAGGCGACCGTGGGGCCGGACGCGAGGCGCCGGGCGATCTCCTTGGCTTTGGCCTGCAGGTCATCCGCCGGACACACCCAGTTCGTGAGGCCGAGGCGCAAGGCCTCTTCCGCGCCCACGCGCTCGGACAGGAAGTACAGCTCACGCGCCTTCGCGCTGCCCACGAGCTGGGTCATGAAGTAGGTGCCGCCGTAGTCGCCAGAGAACGCGACGCGGGCGAAGGCCGTTGTCATGAACGCCGTGTCGGCCATCACGCGCATGTCGCACGCGAGCGCGAGCGACAGGCCCGCACCGGCAGCGGCGCCGGGCAGCGCGGCCAGCGTCGGCTTCGGCATCGCATACAGGCGCCCCGCAGAGGCGCGCTGGTTCACGCGCTGCGTGTGAATGGCTTCGTCGATCGTCGGGCCTTCGCCGTCGCCACGGCTCGCCATGCCCTTCACGTCGCCGCCGGCGCAAAAGCCCTTGCCCGCGCCCGTGAGCACGATACAGCGCACGGCGGGGTCGACCTCGGCGGCGGCAAGCGTACGCCCGAGGGCCTCGTTCATCTCACCAGACATCGCGTTCCGCGCCTCGGGGCGATTCAGCGTCAAGGTGAGTACGCCGTCGTCGAGTTCTGCAAGCAGGTGTTCGGTTCCCGTATCCATCTTCTCCCTCCCGATAGATGGTTCGTTCATGCCATTGATGGTCGGTTCAGTCTTACGCGTCTTGCGCCTCACTCACCAGCCGGTCTACATCGCCCGCATCGGCCGCTTCTCCCTGGGCAAGCGCACCCAGTGCTTCCATACGAGCGCCGCCCGCCGCGCTTCAGGCGCGGCTTCGAGCTCCCATGCGGCGGCCGACTCACGGTCCGGTCACCGAATTCGAACGGTGCGGCGAGGACCTTCAAAAACAGCCCCCTTTTGCACTTTCATCTTCATTCGCTCCGCATGCGAGGCCGGCGATTCGTCAGACGAAGATCGTGTTTCGCGCATAGCCGCGCAGCGCCTGCGCGCGGCCCGCATCGTCGAGATCCCACGGCGCGTCCTGCGCGACCGGCGCATAGGCATAGGCCGGCTCGCTCGGCCGGTGGGCCTGGCGGGCCTCGATGGCCAGCTGCACGAGGCGGGCGCGCTCATGGATGGCGGCGTCGTCGTAGCGGCGAACGTCATTCGGCATGTCCGGCGAGGTCTGCGGCATCTGCACTTCCACCCCGTGCACGGCTTCACGCGGAAAGAAGCCCCACACGAACGTGATGCGCGGATCGGGGGTGTTGTTCGCGAAGGAGCCGTGCACGCACTGGCGGTTCTGCACCACCACATCGCCGCGTTCGCAGAGCAAGGGCACGGCGTCGGGCAGGTAGGTCGACCCGCCGTTCGCCGCCACGCGCGCCTTGATGTCCACACGGCCGTCGCGATGGGTGCCGGGCAGCGTCCAGAGAGCGTTTGCAGGGGTGGTGTCGCGGAACTGCGCCATGCAGTTCACGCCGTGCGCGAGCGGATGCCAGTCGGGGCTGTCCCAGTGGGTGGTGCCGTCCTGATGCCAGGCCACGGAAGCGCCCAGGCCCGGCTCCTTCAGGAAGATGGTGTCGTTGTAGGGCACGAAGTCAGGTCCGCACACGGCCGCTGTGACGCGCAGCACGTCGGGATGCGCGGACAGGCGCAGCGCCGACGGCATGGTCTCGAACAGGCCCAGCATGAGGAAGATGGTGGAGGCCGGCGCCGCCGCCCGGGCTTCCGGTTCGTCCATGCGCACCGGATGGCGGCCGTTCAGCAGCGCGGTCCCGCCCCAGGGATCGGCAAGCGGCTTCGCCCACAGCAGTTGAGGCAGTTGCGCGTCGGCATCCAGGGGCCGGCCCTGGCGGTCCACTTCGGCGTCCTTGTCGCGGGGCGTGCGCGCGAGCAATGCGTCGAGGTCGGCGTCGAGCTCTGCCAGCTCGGCATCGTCCACGACGCCTGCGAAGATGTAGTAGCCCGTATCCGTGAGCGCCTCGCGGATGTCGGTCGCCAGGCGACCGTCTGCGTCGAAGCGCAGCGCCCCGCGATTGCCCAGCGCCCGCGCGCGTTCGGCGCCGGCCTCGAAATAGTCCGCCTGCTCGGTCGACATGCTCATCCCCCCGGACCCTGATCCGCACCCCTCATCCTGCGCAAGCCGGCGCGAAAGGCAAATCCTATTGCACGGCGCAGGGCACCGCATGGCGGCGAAAGCGCACATGGGTTCAAGGCAGGCACATCCGTCGATACAGCATCGCTGCGCCTCATGAAGAGGCGGGGAGCACGGCTCGGGGAGGAGACATGTACAGACGCGTGCTCTCGCTCGACGGCGGCGGCATTCGCGGCGCCGCGATCACCCAGTTCCTGACGCGCGTGGAAGCTGCGCTCATGCGGGCGCACGACAAGACGCTGCGCGACTGCGTCGATTTCTACGCCGGGACCAGCACCGGCAGCATCATCGCGCTGGCGCTCGCGACCACCGATCTCTCGATCGCCGAGATCAACGACATCTACAGCTACGAGCGCGCGAAGGACATCTTCAACGAGAACCGGGGCTTCCTGGAGATCGATGGCATCAACGCACCCAAGTACGAGGGCGCGGGCAAGGCGAAAGCGCTCAAGGACAATTTCGGCGACGCAAAGCTTGGCGACGTGAGCGCAGACAAGCACGTGCTTGCGGTGTCCTACGGCGTCGAGCGCCGCCAGCCGGAGGTGCTGAAGTCGACCGATCCGGCGCACTGCGCGCTCGCTTCCTGGCAGGTGGCCAACGCCTCCAGCGCAGCGCCCACCTACTTCCCTACAGAGGCACTCTCCATGCCGGGGGAAGCGGACGACTTCTGGCTCATCGACGGCGGCGTGACCGCGAACAATCCGACCATGTGTGCGATCGCCGAGTCGATCAAGGCCTGGCCCGAGATGGCGATCCAGGATCTGCGCGTGCTCTCGGTGGGCACCGGCTATCGAACGCGGAAGATCAACGGTCGCGATTCAAAGGAATGGGGCGCGCTGCAGTGGTTCACGAAGGGCCACATCCTCAACGTGCTCACCGACGAGCGCGTAGTGGCCTATCAGGCAAAAACGATCATCGCCGACGGCAACTACATACGCGTCAACGCAGACATGCGCAGGCAGCCGGGACTCCCGAATCCCCCCAAGGACGCGATGGATGACATCAGCCACGAGAACATCACCCGACTGAAGCAGATGGGCGATTTCTGGTTCGAACTGTACGGCGAGGCGGCAGTGGCACTGCTGCTCGGGACCTACGAAGGCCCGTCCCTGGACCGCATCGACGCCGACACGGGCCTGCCGCGCTGACCGCCCGAGCCGCTGATGCAGCATCGCCGCGCGCGCTGCGAGAGGATGGACGCGGGACATCCGGGGAGACCGCCATGCACGTATCCGGCCTCGTGCACGTCAACATCAATTGCACCGACTACGATCGCTCGCTCGCGTTCTACGAGATGCTCGGTTTCAAGGAGGTCTGGCGCGTTCCGGAGACAAACACGCCGGAGGTCGCTGCCGCCGTGGGCATGCCGCCCTATCGCGTGAAGGGCGCGATCCTGGCGCTGCAGGACACCGACAGCCCCTTCGCGATCGATCTCCTCGAGTGGCAGTCGCCGCGCGACGAGGCGCCACCCTACGAACACCTCTATCGGCCCGGTCTCGCGCGCCTTGCAATGGCCACTCATGATCTCGCGGCGGACTACGCCTTCCTGCAGGCGCAGGGCGTGGAGATCGTCGCACCGCCGGCAGAAGTGATGATGAACGAGACCGCCGGCAGCCGCTTTTTCTGTTTCAAGGACCCTGACGGCACCTTCCTCGAGCTCGTGGAGCGCTTCACGCGCTGAACTGCTGCGCCCCGTGCGCCTCGAATACGGCCGCGTCGATGGAAGCAAGATCCAGAGCGTCACTCATCTGCAGATGCGTCGCTCCGCGCAAGCGGTCGAGCGTGCCGGCGATGTCCGAGCTGTCGATCTCGTACACGGCGAGCCAGCCGTGCTGCTGATCGGGAAGCATCTGCTGCGGCGAAAGCCGATAGCGCTGCGCAGACAGGAAGCCGGGGATGGCCAGCACTTCGGGCAGATGCACCGCCTCGTACCAGGCGTCGAAGTCGGCTTCACGGCCGCGAACGGCATTGGTGCGCACCAGATACAAAGTGGCCACATTGGTCTCCAAGGCGGGTCCACGCTCACCTTAGCGGATGAGCGAATCAGGGCGACCAGAATTCTGCCAGTCATTGGTGCACGGCCCACTTCAGCGCACCGCAACGGGCGACCCGGATACCGGCCCGATCAGCGGTTGATCCGCTATTTCACGCAGATGCAGCGCCGAACGCCCCACAGGCGGGCGTAGAACGCGATTCTTCGGCCAGTGGCGCACCCCCAGCGGGCACGGACGCGCTGGTCCGGTTCTTGCCGCGTACAGCGCACGCGCGGGCAGGCACGTACGAGCGGGCACGTATGGGAGTGACGATGAGTACGCAGACCTTCGAACCCACGGCGCAAACGCCATCGACGGACGTCCCGGACGTCCTGTCGAGCTGGAAGACCTTCCTGCTTGCCCTGCCTCAGCCGGTCCTCGTGCTCGGCTCCATGGCCGCCGTCGCCGCCATGGTGATGGCCGATTGGGCGCACGCCGATCTTTTCGTGACCGTCATGATCGTGCTGCCCATGCCCCTGATCTTCATCGCCGAACGGATCTGGACGAAGCGCGAGGACTGGCTCCTCGAACCGAAGGAAATGTTCGAGGATGCCTTCTGGCTCGCCTTCGGCTTCTTCCTCTGGGTGCCGCTGTACTCCGACTACTTCGAAACGCCGATCTCGCGCGGGTTCGAGGCCCTGCGAGACGCTTCACCGCTCGGCATCTCGCTCGCGCCCACCACCCTGCTGGGCGTCCTGGGCGCGGCCCTGTTCGTGAAAATCTGCTCAAGCTTCATCTACTACTGGCTGCATCGCGTACAGCACGAATCGGTGTTCTGGTGGCGTATCCATGCGACTCACCACCACATCACCAAGATGGGCTGCATGCGCGGCTGGCGCACCCATCCGTTCGAGCACGCGACCCTCGTGATCGCCACCCCCATCGCGCTTGCGCTCATGGGCGCGAGCAGCGAAGTGATCGCCGTGGCGGCCGCCTTCAGCATGTGGAATGGCGAGCTCAACCACTCCAATCTGCCGCTTCGTTCCCTGCCGGTATACAACTGGGTGTTCTCGACCTCCGAACAGCACCACGCCCACCACGCCATGGACCGTGCCCAGGCGGATTCGAACTACGGCTGCGAGATCATCCTGTGGGACCGCATCTTCGGCACCTACTGCGGCGACACGCAGGTCGAACGCATCGGCGCCGGCACCGGCAAGGCCCTCTCCATCAAGGAGCAGCTCGCCCTCGCTTTCTATCCGAAGGATCGCCTGACGAGCCTGTGACGCGTCCGATGCCGGGGGCGCGCCGAGGCGGTGCGCGACCGGGGCCTCCGTGGCGACGCGGAGCGTCTCCATCCGGCGTTTCACATCGCCGACATCTGCCCAGCTTCGCGGTGAGCGCCTGCCGACGGCACGCCTGCCTGAGGACTCGTGACGCGTTGCTTCAGTTCGGCATCATTCCTGCTGCGTTTCCGCCGTGACCGCGCACACAGCCAAATGGGTACGCCGCGGCCTCTGCCTGATTGCGGTGCTTGTTGCCGGTCAGGTGCAGGCGAGCCTCACTGCCGACGAAGCGACCGCGCTCCTCGATCGCTACTGCGACCGCTGCCACAACGATCTGCGCATGTCCGGGAACTGGTCGCTGACGATGGTCGACCCGGCGGAGATCGCTCGGGGCGAAAACCTCGAAGCCTGGGAAAAGATTCTGCGCGTCACGCGCGATCGCGCCATGCCGCCGCCCGATCGCGATCAGCCCACCGCCGCAGAGCGGGCAGCCTTCACCGCCTGGCTGCGCGACGGCCTCGACGCTCGCGCTGCGTCACATCCAGACCCGGGCCGCGCAACGCTGCGGCGATTGAATCGCGCCGAGTACGCGCGCGCCATGCGCGATCTTCTGGACCTCGACATCGACGTCACCAACGCCCTGCCCGCAGACGACTCCGGCTACGGCTTCGACAACATCGCGGACGTGCTCACCGTGTCGACGACGCTCCTCGACCGCTACTTCGCCGTGGCAGGCAAGGCCTCGCGCCTTGCCCTGGGGCTCGGTCCGAGCGAGCCGGTGCTCACCCGCTTTCTCGTGCCGAAGGACGGTTCGATCCTGAATCAGGGCATTCCGTCATGGGACGAGCGCTGGAGCGCCGATCTGCCGATCGATTCGCGCGGCGGCGCAGCATTCACGTTCTATGCCCCGCAGGATGGGGATTACGACCTCACCGCCTGGCTCAACGCGAACACGAACAACGAGGTCGATCGCCTGGAGGCTGCGCGCCACGGCCTGCGCGTGGCGCTCTCCGCCGGACCGCACACGGTGGGCGCCGCCTTTCGCAAGCGCCTTGCCCTCGACGAATCAGTGCAAACGCTCCACAACGACACGGACATCATCCATCTCCCCATCGCGCCACCCGAAACGCTCGCCCTCGACTTCGTGGTAGACGGGGCCCGCGTCGGCACCGTGGACGTGCCGAGCTATCTCATGACGGAGCGCTATGCACAGCAGAATTTCCCGCGCGATCTTCTGCAGCTCGACATCGAAGGGCCCTACGATGCGCGTGGCGCCGGCGACACGCCGAGCCGCCGTCGAATTCTCACCTGCACGCCCGCTGACCACGCGGCGGCCCCCGCACGCCTCGTGCCCGTGGCAAATGCACGGGCCCCGACTGCGGCCGAGGCGGAATGCGCGACCGAGATCATCACGCCGCTCGCCGCCCGCGCCTGGCGGCGCACACCGGACGACCGGGAGATCGATGCGCTCCTCGACGTGTTCGCCGACGCGCGGCAGGACGCGGCGTTCGAAGGCGCCGTGGCCGCCATGCTGCAGGCCCTCCTCGTGTCACCGAGCTTCCTGTTCCTGCAGGAACGCGGCCCGGCCAGCGCCGAGGCCGGCACCGTGCACCGCCTCGACGACGGCGCCCTTGCCGCGCGCCTGTCGCTGTTCCTCTGGAGCAGCCTGCCTGACGAGGCGCTCATGGCGCGGGCGGAGGCAGGGCAGCTTCGAGACCCGGAGGTCCTCGAGATCGAGGTGCAGCGCATGCTCGACCATCCGCGCGCCGCCGCACTCACCGAGAACTTTGCCGGCCAGTGGCTGTTCCTGCGCAATCTCGATTTCCATCGCCCGGACGTGATGGCGTTTCCCGACTTCGACGTGCGCCTGCGCCGCGCCATGCGCGCAGAAACGGAGCATTTCTTCGCAGCGCTGGTGCGAGACGACGGATCGCTGCTGGACCTGATCGATTCCGACTACGCCTATCTCAACGCGCGCCTCGCCGAGCACTACGGCATCAGCGGCGTCGCCGGGACGGCGCTGCGCCGCGTCGCCCTGCCCGAGGACGCGCAGCGCGGCGGCATCCTCGGCCAGGCGAGCCTGCTCACGCTCACCTCCTACGGCAATCACACCTCCCCGGTGAAGCGCGGCCAGTGGATTCTCGACGCGCTGCTCGCATCGCCCCCGCCCCCGCCCCCGCCGGACGTCCCAGCCCTCGTGGCTGAACAGAACGGCGCGCCGCTGAACGCACGCGAGCAGATGGCCTTGCACCGCGAGGATCCGGCCTGCGCGTCCTGCCACGTGAAGATGGACCCCCTCGGCCTTGCCCTCGAGCAGTACGACGCGGTCGGCGCCTGGCGGACGCTCGATGCGGGCCGCCCCATCGATGCCCACGCGGAATTGCCCGACGGCACCGCCTTCGAAGGGCTTCCCGGCCTGCAGGACATCCTGCTCGAGCGCCGCGCCGAGTTCGCGCGCGGCTTCACCGAGCACCTGATGACCTACGCCCTCGGCCGCGGCCTCACCGCCGCCGACCAGCCGACGGTACGCGCGATCGCCGAGGCCGCCGCCGAAGACGACTACCGCATCCGCCGCGTGGTTCTGGAAATCGCCCGCAGCCTCCCCTTCACCCACCGCAGGATGCCCGACGCATGAGGCGCTCGAAGCAGTTCTCCCGGCGCACGGTGCTGCGCGGCATCGGCGCCAGCGTGGCGCTGCCGTTCATGGAATCGCTCGCTCCCGCCGCGAACGCCCGGGCACCGCGCCCGAAGCGTCTGTCCGTGTTCTACATGCCGAACGGCATGCGCATGGACGCCTTCCGGCCCGACGCTGCAGGCGCCGACTATCCGATGCCGACGGCGCTCGCGCCCCTTGCGCATCTGCGCGACCGCTTCAGCGTGGTAACCGGCCTCGCGCACGCCAACGCACAAGCCCTCGGCGATCCCGGTGGCGCCCACGGCCGCAGCTGCGCGGCCTATCTCACCGGCGCGCACCCGAAGCCCACGGAGGGCTCCGATCTGTACAACGGCGTGTCCATGGACCAGCGCGCTGCCGATCTGCTCGGCGCAGCGACGCCCTTCCGCTCCCTCGAACTCGGGATCGAGCCGTCCAGCCTGCTCGGCAGCTGCGACATCGGCTTCAGCTGCACGTACACGAACACCCTGTCCTGGCGCACGCCGACCCAGGCCCTGCCCGTATCCGTGAACCCGCGCGACGTGTTCGAGCAGCTCTTCGGCGATGCGTCGGCGACGAGCGACGCAGCCCGTGCGGCGCTGCTGCGCAGGCGCTCGAGCGTGCTCGACTTCGTGCGCGCAGACGCCCGCCGCCTGGCGGGCGATCTCGGCACGCACGACCGGCGCAAGCTGGATGAATACCTGACCGCGGTGCGCGACGTGGAAGTGCGCATCCAGCGCCTCGGCGAACATGCCCCGGCCACCGAAGGCGACGCCATCGAGCTGCCTGCCGGCATTCCGGACGACTTCGCCACGCACGTCAGCCTCATGATCGACCTGCAGGTGCTTGCCCTGCGCACGGATCTCACGCGGGTCGCGACCTTCATGCTCGGCCGGGAACTTTCGAATCGGACCTACCCGGAAATCGGCGTTCCCGACTCCCATCACAGCATGAGTCACCACGGCGGCGATCCAGTAAAGATCGACAAGCTGGTGAAGATCAGCCGCCTGCACCTGCAGCAGTTTGGCCTGCTGCTCGAGCGCCTGGAGGCGACGCCGGATGGAGACGGCACCCTGCTTGATTCCACCCTGGTGCTCGGCGGCGCGAGCCTCGGCGATCCGAATGACCACGAATGCATGGACCTCCCAGCGCTCATAGCAGGGGCAGGCGTGCCGACGAACACACACCACCAGCTCCCGGAGCAGACGCCCATGGCCAATCTGCTGCTGACGGGGCTAAATCACCTCGGCGTTACCGATACCCGCTTCGGCGACAGCACCGGCACCGTCGAAGCGCTGGTGCGCCCTTCATGAAGCTGCGCCGAACGCTGGCGGCGCTCCTCGCTGCGGCCTGCGCCATCTGCGCTTCAGCACACGCAGGAGAAACGCTGCGCGCCCTCGTGCTTTCGGGCGATCACGCCGGCCTCGCAATCGCCCTCGAGGGGGGCGCCGATCCGAACGCGCCCCTGCCCGACGGGTCGGTGCCCCTCGCCTGGGCAAGCGAACTGCAGGACGAGACGGCCGTCCGCCTGCTCCTCGACCACGGCGCCGATACGAACGGCGGCGCGAACGCTTTCTCGCCCCTGCTCGTTGCCTGCCTGCACCCCGATGCAGACGTGCTCGACGCGCTCATCAGCGCCGGCGCGCACGTCGATGCTCGCTCCCGAGAAGATGTACCGGTGCTCTCGATCTGCGCCGGGCGGGCACCCACCGCCATCGTCGAACGCCTGCTCGATGCGGGCGCGCCGGTGGACGCGACCGACGCTGCCGGCCAGACCGCGCTCATGTGGGCCGCCGCCCATTCGCGGCAGGACACCTTCGCGCTGCTGCTCGCCCGCGGCGCCGCGATCTCTGCGACGACCGGCACGGGCTTCACACCGCTCTTCTTCGCCATCAAGAGCGGCAGCGGCGCCATGGCCGCACAGGCACTCGCAGCCGGTGCAGACCTGGCCCATCGCAGCGCCGACGGCACCTCGGCGCTGCAGCTCGCGCTGTACCAGCGCAATACAGCGTTCGCGCGAACCATCGCGCATCGCTTCGATCTCGCAGAGGTCGACGTGAACGGCCACATGCCGCTCCACGCAGCGGTGATGACGGGCGATACCGCCCTTGTCGCCGCGCTGCTGGACGCCGGCGCCGACGCCAACGCGCTCACCTCGCCGTCGCGCATCCACTGGCGCTTCGAGAGCAACTTCAAGGCCGGCGATTACACATGGCCGATCGTCCCGCCCCTTTTTCTGGCGGCGAAGGCCGGCGATGCAGACACGATGATGACGCTCGCCGAAGGCGGCGCTGAGGCCGGCTGGCGCGATGATGCAGGGGTATCGCTCTTGCACGTAGCCGCTCGCAGCGGCACGCCCGCCGCCCTTGAGGCAGCACTTGCGCTGCTGCCAGATGCGAATCTGCGCGACAATGAGGGCCGCACACCGCTGCACGTCGCCCTGAAGAGCGTTTCAGGACCGGCGCTCGAAGCCATGCTGGCCACGCTCGCCGCAGCCGGGGCCCGCGACGATCTTGCCGATGCGGCCGGCGAGACGCCTGCGGACATCGCGGGCGACGAACACTTCAAGGGGCGCCCGACCTTCGCAGCCCTGTTCGAGGCCACAGAGGAGTCCGGACCATGACCCGCCTCAGATTCACGGGCGGCGCTCTGCTAAGAGGCGCGCTGCTCGGCGCCGCGCTCGCGATGGCGTCCACCTCCACTGGCCTTGGCGCGGCGGAGGGCGGCGAATTCGCCGAACTGGTGCACGCACGCCACGAACACTTCGAGGACATGGGCGCAGCCACCAAGGTCTTCCGCGATCAATTGCGCGGTGACGCGCCCTTCGATGCGCCCACGCAGGTCGAGGCCGCGGGCGTGATCGTCGAGCTCGCCCCGCAGATCACGACCTGGTTCCCCATCGGCAGCGGCCCGGACGACGGCTACGACACCGATGCCCTGGCCTACATCTGGCGCAATCGTGCGAAGTTCGACCGCATCGCAGGCGAGCTGGGCCCGAAGGCCGAAGCGCTGGAGCGCGCTGCCGCCAGCGGAGACCGCAGCGCTGTCCTGCAGGCGTTCCGCGACGTGGGCGGCACGTGCAAGAGCTGTCACGACAGCTATCGGGCAGACTGACGCGCGCTGACACTTCCACGGGGGATTCAGGATGCGCCTGATCGCAGCATGGCTCGCGCTCGCTTCGATGTGTGCCTCTGCACAGACGAGTGCCGCTTCCCTGGCAAGCGAGGAAGTGGCCGCCCGCCAGGCGCTCATTCCCGTTTCGCTCGCGCAAGCACCCGCAGATCTGATCGTTCGGGACGCCCGCATGCTCGACGTATTCACGGGCCAGTGGCTCGAACACCAGGACATCGTCATTGCCGGCGAGCGCATCGCCTGGACCGGGCCGACGGGGCGCTGGCCCGGCACCGCGAAGGCCGAGATCGACGCCAAAGGCTATACGCTGGTGCCGGGTTTCGGGGAGTCGCACAAGCACATAGAAAGCTCCTATCTCGCGCCAGAGTACGAAGCCGCCCTCGTGATTCCGCACGGCAACACCTGGACCGTGGAGGGCTCGCACGAGCTTTCGAACGTGGTCGGTGAACACAACGTCGACTTCTGGCTGCGCGCGGAAGCCGCGGGCAGCCCCCTGTCGATCTTCCCCGCCATCGGGTCTGCCACGCCGCCCACGGAGTACGAAACCAGCGGCGGCTGGTACGGCTTCGACGAAATGCAGGCGTTCCTCGATACGGATCTGCGCGTGGTCGCGCTCGGCGAGGTCATGGACTGGACAAGCGTCATCACGCCTGGCACGGAAGGTCACAACCGCATCTGGGCCATGATCGAGGCGACCTTTGCCAATCGCGCGCAGGTCGAGGGGCACGGCGCGGGCCTGTACTCGCTGGAGGAGATCAACGGCTTCGCCGCGGCCGGCCTCGCCTCCGACCACGAGGTTCGGCAGAACGCCGAAGGCCTCGAGAAACTGCGCCGCGGCGTGTTTCTCGAGGTGCGCGTGGACACGGCCCGCACGCTCTTCCCCTATCTGCTCGCGGAAGGCATCACCGATTTCTCGAACGTTTCCGTGACCACGGACGACCGCGACGTGTTCGCAACGCAGCAGCTCGGCTCCATGGACTACAACATCCGCATCGCGATCGAGGCCGGCGTACCGCCGGCAGATGCCTACCGCATGGGCAGCTACAACACGGCGCGGCACTTCCGCATCGAACACCTCGTCGGCGCCATCGCGCCGGGACGCTACGCGGACATCGTGTTCCTCGACGACGTCGAGGCAGTATCGGTCGCGCAGGTCATCGCCAAGGGCAAGCTGGCGGCGAAGGACGGCGAGTACCTGCTGCCGATTCCGGAAATCGAGTATCCCGAGTGGGCGCGGGGCACCTTCGACACGGGGCGCCCGATCCTTGCATCCGACCTGCGCATCGACGCACCGGAAGGTCGCGAAACGGCAGACATCGCGCTGCTGCGACCGTTCTACTTCGCGCCGGAGCTGCCCACCTCGACGCTGCCCGCGACCAATGGCGTCCTGCTCGCTGACCCGGCGAGGGGCGTGAGCAAGGTCGCCGTGGTGGACCGCTATCACGGCACCCCCTCGGTCTCGCGCATGTTCTGGGAAGGCGTCGGGCCGAGCACGCCGGGCTCGGCTCTCGCCAGCTCGCAAATGCACGACATCCACAACATCTGGATCGTGGGCAATGACGATGCGGCCATGGCGCTTGCCGCGAACACGGTCGCCGACATGGACGGCGGCTGGGTGCTCGTCTCCGGCGGCGAAGTGGTCGCCACGGTGCGCCTCGAGCTCGCAGGGCTCATCAGCCAGCGGCCCGTCGACGCAGTTGCCGCCGACATGGAGGCGCTGCACGCCGCCGCCGATCGCATGGAGTGGATCGGTGCGCCCGGCCTGCCCGAGCGCATGCGCTTCGCGTTCCTCACGGCATCGCCCTGGAAGTGGCAACTCGTCGCACCCTACGCCGAGAACCCCGGCGGACTCGTGGACGTCACTTCCGGCCGCACGCACCCCGTCGCCTGGTGACCTCGCCCCGCGCGCACCTGTGTGCGCGCATCGGCGCGCTGCTGATCGGCCTCGCTGCGACCGGCGCCGACGCGCACCTGCTCAACATGACGCGCGCGACGCTGACCATCACCCCGGGCGGCATCATCGAGTCCGAATTCGAGATCGATCTTTCGCGGGCCTATCCGGATCGCGCGGCCTACTACGCCGCAAGCCGCCTGCCGTCACCCGAGCAGGACCCTGCGGTTCGGGCGCTTGTCGCGTCCCTGCACGCAGCGATCGTCATCGAGACCGACGGCAACCCGCCGGATACGGCCCCCTTCGAGAGCGACTGGACGCTGCTCCAGTTCGCCCCTGAACAGACCGATCGTGCGCGCTACGAGGACCCGTTCCACTGGCCCATGACGCGCATCCGCGCCGTGGCGCGCGAACCCCTTCGCGCCGAGGTGCTGCAGGTGCACTTCGCACCGACCTTCCCCTTCGAGGAACCGATCGCCCTCACCCTTGCGGCGGAGGTGGACGCGCTGCGCATGACGCGCTGGCTCGTGATCGATCAGCGCAGCCCGCGCTTCGCGCTCGACGGCGCCGCCCCGGCCACGCGCTCGGCGCCCTTCGTACACGACGCTCCCGCCACGCTGCGCCCGATCGACGGCTTCCGCCTCGGCTTCACGCACATCCTGCCGAGCGGACTCGATCACGTGCTCTTCGTGGGCCTCCTCGTGCTGCTTTGCGCGAGCGTGCGACCCACCCTCATCGCCGTCACGCTGTTCACGGTCGCGCACGCGCTCACCTTCACGGCGGTCCTCCTGCGCTGGGTGCCCACACCCCCTGCCTGGATCGAAGCGGCAATCGCGGCATCGATCCTCTGGCTCGCGATCGACGTCCTCCGGGGGGCGTCCTGGGGCCTTCTCCATGGTGACCTGACCCTCGCCTTCGGGCTTGTGCACGGTCTTGGCTTCGCCAACGCGCTGTCGGCGCCAACAATCAGCGCCCAGGGGATCGGCGCGACCCTGCTGGCCCTGAATGCAGGCGTGGAAGGCGCACAGCTGCTCGTTGCGACGGCGGTCCTTGCGGGGCTGCGGGTCTTCGCGTCAGCGCCCCGGATGAAGCTGCTGCGGCGGGCCGCTGCCGTGGGCGCGGGCGCGCTCGCAGCCTTCTGGGTGATCGCCAGACTCTGAGCCCACTCGGCTCTGCTCTACCCCACTCCCAGCGCCGCCGAAGGGCGGGCCAACGCCGCAGGCCACGTGACTTCGGAAGAGCGTCGTCGCAGGATGCCGGCCGGACAGGAAGGGAGAGATGGCATGGGACGCGTAGCAGGCAAGGTCGCACTGATCACGGGCGGCGCATCGGGCATCGGCCGCGCATGCGCGGAGCGACTGGCAGAAGAAGGCGCGGTCGCAATCGTTACCGACATCCAGGATGCGCTCGGTGCCGAGGTGGTGGCGGGCATCCGCGCGGCAGGCGGCGAGGCCGAGTACCACGCCCACGACGTGACCGACGAAGGGGCCTGGATGCGCGTGATCGACGCGGTCGTGGCGGCCCACGGCGGCCTGCACGTGCTCGTGAACAATGCGGGCATCGGCGTCGGCGGCAGCATCGTCGAGATGGAACTGTCCGAATGGCAGCGGCAGCAGGCGATCAATCTCGACGGTGTCTTCCTCGGCGTGAAGCACGGCATCCGCGCCATGCGCGAGGCCGGCGGCGGCTCGATCATCAACATGTCATCGGTAGCGGGGCTGAAGGGCGCACCCAATCTCGCGGCCTACAACGCAACGAAGGGCGGCGTGCGCCTGTTCACGAAGGGCGTTGCCCTCGAATGTGCGCACGCGGGCTGGAACATCCGCGTGAACTCGGTTCATCCGGGAATCATCGACACGCCGATCTGGACCAAGGTGAACCCGGATTTTCTCGCGGAGGGCGAGAACGCCGTCGACGTGGAAGCGATGGCCCGGGCGGCCGTACCCGGCGGACGGCTCGGCAAGCCGCTGGATATCGCGAACGGCGTGCTCTACCTCGCTTCGGACGAATCCAGCTACGTCAGCGGGACAGAACTCGTTATCGACGGCACGATCTCGGCCTGACCGGACGCGCCATCCTGCGCGCACCAGATGAGATCGGCGAGCAGCTCGAGGGAGTCGACCAGACGCGGGCCGGACCGGCTGAAGTACGCATTACCGTCGACCACGTGTACACGTCCTGCACGTACCGCCGAGAGATCTGCATAGCCCTCATGGCGCGCGAGGAGTGCTACGTCCTCACGGGCGCGTGCTTCGTCGAATCCGCACAGCGCGATGACGATGATGTCCGGGTCCGCTGCCTGAAGCGCCGCGAACTGAATCTCGTGCGAAGGCGCGTGGAGCGCTCCGAGGCAATCGATTCCGCCCGCAAGATCGACAAGCTCGGGCGTCCAGTGCCCGGCGTTGAAGAGCGGATCGATCCACTCGAGCATGGTTATGCGCGGCCTCGGCGTCGTGCGAGCGGCGACCCTCGTGCGGACGCGCTCGACGCGCGCCCGAAGACTGGCGACATAACTTGCGGCGCGCTCGGGCACGTCGGCCGCCTCGCCCACGAGCAGGATCGTCTCGAACACGTCTGCGAGCGACATGGGCTCAAGGTTCACAACCTTCGGTGGATGCGCGAGCCCTGCAGCAACCCGATGAACTTCGCCGGCAGAGACCGCGCAGACGTCGCAAAGGGCCTGCGTGACGATCAGATCCGGGGCGAGCCGTACCATGAGCGGTGCGTCAAGATGATAGAGCGCAGCCGAATCCGGCGCAGCCGAGTCCTTGAGGCTCTCCCTCACCTGCAGGTCGATCTCGCCGCTGGAGAGCCCCTTACCGATTCGGCTCCGGGTCACTGCAGGTCGGCCCACGATCTCCGGCGGGTAGTCGCACTCATGTGTGACGCCGACCACCCGCTCACCGAGACCTAGGCCGCAGACGATCTCCGTCGCGCTGGGGAGCAACGTGACGATGCGCTCAGCGGGCATGGCCGATGCCAGCGCCTTCCATCGTCGCTGCCAGTTTCGCGACGTACGCCCATCCGAAAATCAGCGCAGATCCGAACAGGGCATCGGCGAGCAAGGAACGGAACAGGAACGGCAAGCCCTCAAGGTAGCAGGCGAAGAGGCCTGCAGCCGTCTGCGGCCAGGCGTACCACCACATGCCAAGGTTGGAGAGTGCATAGAACGCGATCGCACCGAAGCCAACTGCGCCAATGCCGCGCAGCCAGGCGATGCGCTCGCGCAGGAAGCCGCGCCCGATCGCCGCTTGCACGTAGAAGCCAAAGTAGACGCCAAGCATGACCACGCCCGCGAAGGCGCCCGTCGCGATGTCGACCAGAAGCGTCGCAACGGCGGGCACAAAGAGCGCGAAGCGAGAGCGGAAGAACGCACCGCAGAACAGCGCAAGACCGCCAGTCGGCGCGAAGTTCTCTGGGTGCGGCACAAGACGCGCAAGGAGCACGAGCGCGGTCGCCGCGAGGACGAAGAACAATTCGTTTCGCATATTCAGCTAGGCATCTACAAAGAGGCATGGAGCCTACATGGCGCGCCGCGATTGCTCGACGCGTACGCCGCATGCCGCGCGCGAATCAAACTCATGCAGCGCGACGCGCCAGCGCGACGCGCCGGTGCAACGCGCCGGTGCAACGCGCGTTCCCGGCGCTTCTGCAGCCGCGCCGCTGACGCCCCGTCAAAGCGTCGCGAGGAACGCCTCGAGCGCCGCGTTCACCGCGCCCGGCGCTTCCTGCTGCACCCAGTGCCCGGCCTTCGGAATGATCGTCGTGCCGCGGAAATCGTCGAGGTATGCCCCCGGCGCCGCGTAGAGATCCTCCACGCCCGGGATGAAGTGACGGATCGCATCACGCTCACCGCCGATGAAGCAGCTGGGCTGCTTCAGCGTCTGGCCGCGCACCGCTTCGAGCTCGGCAACGTCGAGGCGCTGGGCCCGATAGCGATTGATCGGCCCGCGGAAGCCCCCGGCTTCGAATGCCTTCACGTACACGTCGAGGTCGGCTTCGCTCATCCACGCCGGGAACGGGTCCGGGTCAACCTTGTCCTGAAGCAGGCTTTCCGTTTCCGGCCGCTCGCGAATCCAGTCGTCCAGGGGCGCGTCGCCGGAAAGCGAGTAGTAGATACGCCTGAGGGCCCCGCGATAGTCCGCGCCAACCTCGGCTTCCACGACGCCTTCGGCCTGGAAGTAGAGCTGGTAGAAGAATCGTCCGGCGTAGAGCTGCGCCGCAACGTCGAGGAGCGAGAATTCGGCCGGCGGCGCATAGACCACCGACAGGCCCGCAACGGCGCGGATTGTGTCCGGATGCAGGAGCGCCGTGTTGTAGACGATCGGCGCGCCCCAGTCGTGGCCGAAGAGAATCACCGGCGCCTCTGACCATGCGCGCGCGACCGCCACGACGTCGCTCGCAAGCGACCTCATGGTGTACGCCGAGATCGCATCGGGCTTCGAGCTGCTGCCGTAACCCCGCACGTCCATGGCTACGACGCGATAGCCGCGCGCCGCGAAGTGCGCGATCTGATGGCGCCAGCTATAGCTCAGTTCGGGCCAGCCGTGCACGCAGAGAATCACCGGGCCCTCGCCCGCCGCGAAGCTGTGAATCTCGACGTCACCGTTGCGGATGGTTTTCGTGATCGCCATGTCGTGTGCGCCCCCTCAGGCTTCGTCGAAGACGACGTTGATACGCCGATTGAGCCGGCTCTTCTTCTCGATCTTGCTGACGCGCACGCGCCCGATCTCGGCGGTGTTCGCCACGTGCGTGCCCCCGCAGGGTTGGAGATCCACCTCCGGGATGCGCAGCAAGCGCACGGATCCGGCCCCGGTCGGCGGTTGCACCGACATGGTCTTCACGAGCGACGGGTTCGCCGCGAGGGCCTCGTCGCTGATCCACTCTAGTGAGGTCTCGATGCCGCGTTCGATGAGCGCGTTCAAACGCGCGGTGAGCGCCTCCTTGTCCACGGTCGACTCGGGCAGGTCGAAATCGAGGCGCCCCTTCTGATCGTTGAGATTGCCGCCGGTGACCGGCGCATCGACCAGGGCGCAGAGCAGATGCATGCAGCTGTGCATGCGCATGTGTCGATAACGGCGCTCCCAATTGAGGGTGACGTGCACGCGCGCGCCGGGCGCGGGGAGTGAGGCACTCGCCTCGAGGAGGTGGAGAATGTCACTGCCTTCCCCCTTCACGGTATCGACAATAGCTGCGCTGCCGCCGTCCCAATTGAGCACGCCGCTGTCGCCGGGCTGGCCGCCGCCTCTGGCGTAGAAGATGGTGCGGTCGAGGACAACGGCTCCTTCCTGCGCGCGCACTACGACCGCGTCGAGCGCCTGCTGATAGGCGTTCTTCTCATAGACGCGTTCCGTCATTCCTGCTGCCTCCGATCCGTGGACCTGCGTGTCTGCAGGCTATGCCAGCGGCTGCGAAGCTGCACGCGCCGAGCGCCGGGCGCCGGGCGCCTGCTCGCTCGCGCATGTCGGGGCACTTCGGGGGGTTGACATCCCGGACGAATGCGAGGACTGTCCGCCCCGCAGCCGTGGGTGGCTGCAAACGGAATTCAGTGTGGGGGCGGTAGTCTCGATTTCTGAGGCGCCGCCCCTTCTTGTTTCCGGGGTCGATAAGACCGTACGTCGCGCGGCGGTTTCCGCGCGAAGGCAGCGCTGCAGCGTACGGAAGTACTCCGCACCTCTGCACCAGTTAGTAGGAGCGCACAATGCGCAGCAAAGGCACCGTCAAGTGGTTCAACGATCAGAAGGGCTTCGGATTCATCACGCCGGAAGAAGGCGGTAAGGATCTGTTCGTCCATCACAGCGGCATCAACGCTCAGGGCTTCAAGACCCTGACCGAAGGTGCACGCGTCGAGTTCGACGTCGTCCAGGGCCAGAAAGGCCCGGCCGCCGAAGGCGTGGTCGAGCTCTGATCGGCGAGCTCTGATCGGCGAGTTCTGATCAGCGATCGCAGGGGCGCCGGCTTTCGGCGCTCTGATCGACGCAGTACCGACACTGCCGCGTCAGCGGCAGCGTCACTCTCCGCACCACCAATCCGAACAACGACTCGGAAGACCCCAGCGCTCGCAATCGTTAAGCTCTCGCTTTTCCATCATGCGGCCACGCCCAAGGCGTCGGCGGCGCACACGCGAGCACACCACCATCAACACCCAGCGCCCGTGCCCGGCCTCCGTCGAGCAGCTTCGTTCGAGGCACGCCGCCTATCTGGAACGCCCCCGAAACGACGCCTGGTCCGTTCTGTTCGCGAAGCTGAGCACCGGTCTCTGGCGAAGTCAGCAATGCCGTGCCCTCCTCGACCACGCCGCCGACCAGCAGGCGGCAGGGGGCACGATAGACGAACGCGCGCTTGTCGATCTGCTCCTGGCCACCGGCGTTCGCCTCGACGATGACGCCCTCGCCGCGCTCGAAGAGCTGGTGCCGGACGTCGCCCTGCGCGCCGAAATCCTCGCGCGGCAAGGCCGGCGTTGCCCCCAGACGCCAAGCCTGCACGCGAGTGCCGGGCCGGACCTCGACCTGAAGATCGAGGTCAATCGCGACTCGCCCTGGCCCTTCGAACGCTGGCGCGAACAGGCCGGCTTTTCCGAGTACGAGTTCATCGGCGAGGGCGTACGCTATCGCGGCCTCGATCTCATGCCGGGCGATCTGCTGCTCCCGAACGTGAACCTGGATGGCAATTTCGTCTACAGCGCCATCTCCGATCCCAAGGGTTTCTGTCCGCACTCGGCCCTGTTCGGCATCTTCGAACACGAGGGCCGACGCTTTCCGACGATCGTCGAGACCTACGAGAAGGGCCTGCGCGCCGTTCCGCTGTGCGTGTTCGTGAACGAGCGCTACATCAGCTACGCCGAGATCTACCGGCATCGCGATCTGCCGACCAACGACTACGCGCGCGTCAATGAGTGGCTCGCGGAAGCGATCGCGCGCGTCAAGGGCTACAACTTCGACACGACCGATCCGGATCAGAGCTACGTCTGCTGCGTATCCGTGATCCAGCAGTTCTACGAAGCCTTCGGCCTGCAGGTGGTGGGCCCGCCGGGCGCGATCCGCGACGAGGGGATCCGTCAGACCATGACGTCTCTGGACTATCCCTGGCTCGATGCCTTCCTGACGCCCATCGACTTCGTGCTGAGCCCGCTCCTCGATTGCGTGGGCGTGATCGACAACGGTCAGATGGCGCGCCTGGTCACCCGCGAATTCGTCGAGCGACGCTTCCGACATTGCTTCTCCACCGGGCGCATCGATCCGGACCGCATGCCGCTGAGGTCGCGCTTGATCTTCTTCGCCATTAGTCAGATGCGCAGGCGCACCCTCATCGGCCGCCTCGTGTCCCTCGCCATGGGTTTCGATCATGAGAACCTGCCCAAGGGCCCGGGCCGCATTCTCGCGATCGTTGAACCGCTCGAAGCCGAGCTCGGCGCTTCCGTGCGCAAGCTCATGCCGGAGGTGACGGCGCGCCTCGACGCGCTGGAGCCCGATGCAATCGAGGACTTCCTCGCCGATCCGGAGCTCTGCGCCCGCGCCGATAAACTGCTGCCGATGAAGTGGATCAGACCTGCCTGACGCCCGGGCCGCTGGATCATGCCCCTGGCCGTCTGGCACCTTCTCTCAGGCTACCCATCCCGTGTCGGGGCCCATGATGTCCAAGGATCGCCTCTCCACAGCCGTCCAGATCACAACGCTCTTTGCGCTTGTTATCGGATTGCTGCTCGTGCTCTGGGAATTGCGCATCACGCGCGACATCGCGCGCGTTGAACTGATCGCGGAGGGCAGCGCCCAGAACTCGGCGCGTATCCAGGCGATGATGGGTGAGGAGTCCGCCGCATCCTGGGCGCGCGCTTGCGACGCACCGGAGTCACTGACCACCGAAGATCTGATCATCCTCGAACACCTGCACCTCGAAATCCTCAACAACCTGCGCTCGGCGTTCGCGATAGAACGCATCGCCGGTGACCTTGCGGTGATCGACTGGCTCAATCGGACGAGCAACTTCCGTCGCATCTTCGGTACACCGTACGGCCGCTGGTGGTGGCAGGAAATGAAGCTCGACTCCGAGATCAGCGACGCAGCCGAGGCGTATCTCGCGGAGCACGGCTACCCGGACTGCCAGGCGCAGCGTGCCGAGTACTTTGCCTTCACTGCGGCGGAAACCGGTGCGGAGACTGGAGCAGGCATGCCGCCCGAGCGATGATGCGCGCCTTGCGCACCGACGAAGGATCACCGATGGACGCTCGCCGCATCGCCGAGGAATACGCACGGCACGGCTACGTCGTGTTCGAGGACGTGTTCGCGCCGGAGACCCTCGAGCCGCTCCGCGCGACGGCGGAGCGCATCGTCGGCGACTTCGACGCAGAGGCGAACCGCAGCGTATTCAGCACGCAGCATGAGGATCGTGACCGGGATCGATACTTCATCGAATCGGGCCAGCGCGTGCACTGTTTCCTGGAGGAGTACGCCCTCGACGCGAGTGGCACGCTGAATCGCGACAAGGCCCGCGCGATCAACAAGATCGGCCATGCGCTCCACGACCTCGAGCCGGACTTCAGCGCTTTCTGCCGCGCGCCCTTCTTCGCTGATGCGCTCGCCGCCATCGACTACCCTGCGCCGGCGCTCATGCAGACCATGTACATCTTCAAGCAGCCCGAGATCGGTGGCGAAGTACGCTGGCATCAGGATGGCAGCTATCTGATCGCAGACGGTCCCGGCGTCGTGGGCTTCTGGATCGCCCTCGAGGACTCGGACCGCAGCAACGGCTGTTTGTGGATGCAGCCAGGCGGGCACACCTCACCCCTGCGCGAGATCTTCGAGGTCCGGGGCGACAGCGATACGGGGACGCTGCGCGCCCTCGACAATACGCCCTGGCCAAGCGAGGACACGGGCGTGCCGCTGGAAGTGCGCGCGGGCAGCGTCGTCATGTTCGCCGACCACATGCCGCACTACAGTTCGCAGAACACCAGCGAACGCTCACGTCATGCGCTGACCCTGCATGTCTATTCGGCCGAAGCGAACTGGTCGCCCCTGAACTGGCTGCAGCGGCCCGATCTGCCCGAATTCCGCCTCGATCGGATCGCGCCCGATCGGATCGCGGACAAGCGCGTCGCGGACGATCGCGTCCCGGACTGACGCGTCCCGGACGATCGCGTCCCGGACCGACGCGTCCCGGACCGAACTGCGCGCGCGAACGACGGCGCGCCCGATCGACGGCCGCTTTCCGGATGGCGCCGCGCGCTCCCGTCAGTCCCGAAACGTGAGGCGCGCAAGCCCGATGCCCGACTCGCCCGCCACGGCGTAGAGCAACCAGCACCCGTCGTCCTCCACGAACACGGCAGGATCACGCAATTGATTCACGCGCCCTGGGGCAACGCTGCGCAGCGAGGGCGCGTTCGGTTGATCGGCGCCCTCCCACACCCGCTCCGGTGCAAGCACGTCGCTCGGCGCGGAGGCCGTCCACTCGGCAAAGGGTGCGCGCGTATCGATGGCGGCAACGCGAATCCGCTCCGGCGCATCGCCCACGTCTGTGAAGAACACGTAGAGCAGGTCTCCGCGCAGACACAGCGCGGCATGACGCTGCATGGGGCCAAAGAGCTGCGGGCCCGGCACGAACCCCGAGAGCGGATCATCAGACCGATAGAAGCGTCCGGGCATTGCCATCGCGATGTAGGCCGCACCGATCTGCACGACGCGGAAGTAGCTCGGCCCGTGCACCTCGGGCAGGGCGTTGAAGGCGAGACCATCCGCCGACAACGCAACCCGCGTCACCTGCTCACCGAAGCGCTCGAGGCCGTGGAAGTACATGCGGATGCGCCGCTGATCGTTGTCCACGTGGACATCGGGCGAAGCGATGTGCGGAATCGTCATGTCCAGCACGGGATCGTGGGGAAAGCGCATGCCCCCGGACGCCAGTCGTGCGCGTACGGCCTCGGCATCTGCCTCCGTGTACGCCGGCGCTTCGGTCGGAAACCCCGAGTCCGCGAGGTGCAGCGTACCCGGCGCATGCACGCGCCAGGGCCCGGTGAGGGCGTCTGCGTAGGCAAGGCGGATGTAGGCACCCTTGTGATCGGCGAAGTAGAGGTAGTAGCGGCCGAGCGGCGCCTGCACCCAGTCAGGGACGCGGATCAGCGACGGTCCCTGGATGTTCTCGCCGATGCTCGGGTGCAGTCCGGGATGCACGATCGCCTCGTCGAGCACGCGCCTGGCCGTCACGCGGGGCGTTTCTGTCATGGCGCCTTCCTTGCCGCTTCAGATCGCAAAGTCACGACACTCGCCTTCCGAGCAGTCGGTGTAGTCCATGACCCGAGGCCATCCCGCTGGCGGCAATTCCGCCTCCCAGGCGTCGAGCGCCCGGAGCAGGCGCTGAACGACCGCAGGACGCTGCGTCGCCAGATCGCGTTGCTCACCCGGGTCTGAAGCAAGCTCGTAAAGGCGCGTGCTCGCGGCATCGCGGCGATCCTGCAGGAGCTTCCAGTCGCCGTCGCGGATCGCCCGGCTGTGATCGGTCCGCCAGTAGAGCCGACGCCGCTCGGGGGCACTCGAGCGCAGATCGAACCCGTCGAGCGCGCGTGCCGCCGGCAGGCCGAGCTGCGCCAGCACGGTCGGCACGAGATCGAGGTGCGAGACCGCCGGCGCATGCACCTCACCCTCCGGCCACTGCGGCCCGGCGATCAGGAGCGGCACGGCGACGCCGCCTTCGAACTGCGTGAACTTGCCAGCGCGGAGCGGGCCGTTGTCGGTGCCTCCCGTGTAGTGCGCGCCGCCGTTGTCACTGGTGAGGACGACCAGCGTGCGCTCGGTGAGGCCGCGCGCCGCCAGCGTCGCTTCGATGCGGCCGACCGCGTAATCCAGGCGCCGGATCATGGCGAGATAGGTGCGCTCGACGTGCCCGAACGCCGGGTCGATCGCGTCGTAATCCTCGCGTCGCGCCTGGAAAGGCGTGTGGGGCGCGCTGTAGGGGAGGTAGGCAAAGAAGGGCTCTCCTGCATCCGCCCGCGCCTCGATGAACGCCAGGGCTTCATCGGTGATCGCGTCGGTCAGATAGCGCGCCTCCACGACGGGCACGCCGTCGCGCGTGATCGCGGAAGGACCACGGCGCCCCTGATCCCAGATGTGCGCCTCCCAGAACAGCTCATGGCGGTGCTCGACAACGTCCGGCGCGTCCTCCGGCGCATACAGCGTGAAGGCTTCATCAAAGCCGTACTGCTGCTGGAATCCGAATCGGCCGGGGTGGTTGTCATCGCCATAGCCAAGATGCCACTTGCCGAAGAGGCCGGTCTTCCAGCCAGCCGCCGCCAGCGTGTCAGCAAGCGTCACCTCGCTCGGCGGCAATCCCTGCCGAGCGATGTCAGCCGCGCCCGGGTAGGCGTCCGAGCGCAGAGGCGTCATCGCATCGGTGTCGATCAGATAGCGAAAGCCGAGGTACTCGAGGCGATTGCGCGGATAGCGCTGCATGGGCTGGCTGTCGAAGCCGAAGCGCTGCGCGTAGCGGCCAGTGAGCAGGCTCGCGCGCGCGGGGCTGCAGACGGGATCGGCCGAGGAAGCATCAAGAAAGCGGACACCGCGCGCGGCGAGCGCGTCGATGTTCGGAGTGTGCGCCGGCGTGTGTCCGTAGGCGCCGACATCGTGCCGCGAAAGATCGTCGGCGACGATCAGTATCACGTTGAGCCGGCCACGAGACGCCGATGCAGTGTCTGCCACCCGGGTGAGGTGGGCCTCACGCACCGCGAGTGCTTCGGCCGACGATTCGACCGCCCAGCGCGAGTCCTCCGGGAAAGGCGAGAGCAGGAACACCAGGCCGACCGCGACGATCACGCCCGACATGGCACCCGGCCGCGCGACGATCATGCGACGCGCGCTCCGCGGGCAATCGGCATACTCGGGAATCCGATCCGAGCTTCGGTCGTACCCTCATGCGACACGGCTCTCGCGCCCTCCCCCTGCTGCTCCTCGCGCTCGCGTGTACGTTCGCGCGCGCAGACCACCCCGCGGAAGACGGCTTCGTCGACGCCGACGGCGTGCGCCTGAACTGGCACGGCTACGGCGAAGGTCCGCCGCTGCTCGTGCTCAACGGCGGCCCGGGCGTGTCGAGCACGCACTTCGCCATGCCCGCACGCTCCCTTGCCGACGAGGCCGGTCCGCGCCGCGTCATCCTCTTCGATCAACGTGGCATGGGTCGATCCGAGCTCTACGACGTGTCGGCGCGCACCATCTTCCTCGAGGCCATGGTCGCGGACATCGAAGCGCTAAGAAAGGCGCTCGGCTACGCAAGGTGGCCGGTCGTGGGGCATTCCTGGGGCGGCATGTACGCGGTGCTTTATGCACCGAGGCATCCCTGGCAGGTGAAAGCGCTCGTGCTCTCCGCGTCCGGTGGCGCGACCATGGAATGATCGCGGACCGTGGGCGCGAACATTCGCCACCGCCTTGGCCCGCCTTGGCCCGCGGTGGCACGCGAGCTACGAGTACTGGATCGATCCCGCGAACGCCGCCGCCGACCCCGATCGCGCGAATCGCGCCCGCATCGAGGCGATGGCGCCGACCTACGTTTTCGATCCGGCGAACATCCCGTTCGTGGTGGGGGCGCTCACCCGCCCCGGCGCGAACTTTCCCGAGGTCCGCATGCTCATCTACCAGTACCTGCGTCGAACCGGGTAAGACCTGCGCGATGCCCTTGCCGAATTGGAGACACCGGAGCTGATCCTCTCTGGCCGCCAGGACTTCCTCGGTCAGCGCGTGCCGCTCTCCCTGGAGGCCGCGATCCCTAACGCATCGGTTGTCTGGCTGGAGCAGTGCGGCCGCTATCCGACGCTCGATTCGCCCATGCCTGCTTCTCGGCGATCGACGGCTTTCTGGAGGGCCGTGACCGCGGCTGAGGCTCAGGGTGCCTGGTCGAGCGCAAGCGCGGATGCGACCGAAGCCCAGGGAACGAACTTGAAGTTCTGGTGGGCGTAGCTGCCGTCTGATGCGGCGTTGATGCCGTCCTGAACGACGAGCATCCCCGCCTCGAAGCCATGGGGTGCGCGCCCTGCCGTGACTTCGAGGCCGTCGGTGTCGCCCGTCCGGCGCCCCTCGATCTCGACGACGAAGGTGCCGCGGTAGGCGTGCGGCGGCGCGCGATCAAAGAGGACGTAACTGCTGTTGCCCTGGCTCGACGCAACCAGATAGCCCGCTTCGTCACTGTCTCTCGGCGCGTAGATCGCCAGGCCTTCGACGTCGGCGAACAGATGCGCGTCCGGCGGCGATTTGGGGCCGAGTTCGAGCCCCGTGCGGGCGATGAGGGTGCCATCCTGCGCGCCATCGACCGCCGCGTCGAAGCGCCAGATACCGACTTCCTCCTCGCCGACATAGAACTGCCCCGTGGCGTCGTCGGCCACGCACCCTTCCGGCTGGCTGCTCACCCGCAGAATGCGCAGGAACATCCCCAACACTCCACCGGCGCCATCGTCTCCGATGGCCCAGTGTTCGATCGCGCCGGATTTGTCGGTCACGAACGCTTCAAGACTACCGGCATCCGGCCGGTACAAACAGAACCCGTAGGACTCTTCCTCCGGCCGGGTCGGGATCTCGCCATGATGAGTAAGTGCACCGGTCTCAGGATTGAGCGACAGGACGTCGAAGTGTCCCGCCTTGTCGCTCGCCGCAACGATCACCCGCAGCGCACCCGCCAGTTCGATGCCATCGCGCAGGTCGACGTTGTTCACCCGACCGATGGCCGCATGATCGACACGCGCACCGTCGAGTGTGTACACGTCGATCCCGCGCACCTTGTTCGATCCGACCACGAACCCGTGCCCGGGCTGCTGCGGATCGAGCCAGATCGCCGGGTCATCCGCCGCGTCGCAGGGATCGTCGACGGGATCGGTCTGCACCGTGGCTTGTACGACAAAGAAGGCGCCCGGCAACGCACCCACCTCGTCGCGTCCGTAGAAGGTCCGTTCGACGCCGCAGCGGAGCCAGCCCCCCGCTGCGGTCGGCATCTGCATGAGCAGCACTGTGCCCGCGCCCAGTGCGAGCAGCACGAGCATCCCCAGGACCACCCCACGCAACAACGCGCCACTGCTCATTTGCGCAACCCGCTCATCGCCGAGACACATCCATGAACATCGGATTGCTGTAGAACCAGAGATCGGCCCAGGGATCCTCGATCGGAGGATCCGGCTCCGGCTCGAGCTGCACCGTGTTGGTCCCGCGCAGACGCACGTAGGTGGGTGCGTCGACCTCGAACTCGTGGCGAATCTCCACCACTTCTCCCACGCGTTCCCACTCGGAGGCATCGATGCGTGCGAGGACGCGCGTTCCAGCGTTGGCGTCGAGATCGTCACCGACCTCGGCCCCCCCGATCGGCCCAGCAATGACGTCCACCCGCGCCAGGCTCGGCGTCTGTCCCCGTGCATTCGGCGCATCCGGGTCCGTGATCCGTGCGACAAGGCGCACACGGCCCGGGCCTTCCAATGCAAGGGTCTCGCCGAGCGCATCGATCGACGTGTCGCCCGAGCTGAGTTCGACCTCGAGAGCGGAAACCAGATCGCCCGTGCTGACGAACACTCGACCGCGGCGCAACCCATCCATGATCCCGTCGTGATGCTTGCGTGCGAGCACCCATGTCTTCGAGTACTCCCCAGGCCAGTAGTCGATCCCGCCCTCGGAGAAGTGCACGTGTGAATCCGAGTTCGCGGTAATCCACCAACGCCGTCCCTGGCCGAGCATGGCGTCCCACACACCGCCGACGATGGCCGTCATCTGGTCGAAGCCGCCCATCGTCGGTGAGCTACCGAGCGGGGCCTCGCCCCCGTAGCCACCGCGCGGCCGTGAAATATCGAGGCGCTCGAAGAATTTCGCTGCGCGCCGCGGCGTCGGGCCCGGGCGGAATTCGTAGAAGCCCTGATGACCGGGTGCCCCGGCCATGCCGATCGCTACCTCAGGGGCTGTGTCGTTCCACGCGCGAAGTTCCGCCGGCGTCGTACGACCGAACTGGCCGACACCGCGTGCCGACCGCGACGGGTGATTCGCAATGATGAGCGGCTTCTCGGGCAGGGCGTCCATGGCACGAAGCGCTTCGATCATCCTTTCCTCGGTGTCCCAGGACGGATCTGCGGGCCAGGGCTCGCGCTTGGCGAAGTTCGACTCGATCAGGAACAGCTCCTCTCGCTCGCGTTCGGAGTGGGCAATGATCAGCGTCGAGTGATCCGCAGCTGGCGTGTCGAATTCCATCCCGTAGAACTGCACCACCTCAGGTACGGCGATACGTGATTCGAGCAGTTCCGGGTATGCGAAGTCGCGATTGAGCCGCGAGTGATTGGGGCCGCCGTGGTCGGTCGTGACCATCCACTCGAGCCCGAAGCGCCGCGCCATGGTCGCGTTCGTCGTGGTGGGATAGATCGCATCACCACCGAGCTGCGGCGCAGGCGGATTCTGCGACATGTCCCAGCCGACGCTATTGCGACTGTGGATGTGGTGGTCGCCGGCGAGCCAGCGCCGGGCGTCGTCGCGCGCGCCCTGCGCCGCACACGCAACGCAGCAGAGGAGGACGCACGCACAGCGGCGCACGTCAGCCCTCAAGCATCAGTGCACGGATCGCGGCGAGCTCTTCGTCCGAGACGTCCAGTCGCGTCTGGATGAATGCCAGCACGCTGCCGTGCTCGGCCTCCATCGCATCGAGGGCGGCTTCGATATACGCGGGCTCAGAGGCCAGCAGGGGCATCACTACATCAGGCGGCAATTGGCGCAGGAACGCATAGGGTCCCTCGTCTGCATCTGCTCCGTCCGACTGCTCGAGGAAGGCGGCGCCGTAATCGACGATGTCGTCAGACATCGCGTAGTCGGCAACGACTTGTTCACGCGGAACGCCGAGTGCCGTCAGCAGGAGCGCCGCGGCGACACCCGTCCGATCCTTGCCGGCCGAGCAATTGAACACGAGCGGGACCTCCCCGGCGGCCAGACGATCGAACATGACCGCATAGGCCTCGGCGTGTTCCGTCGCCGTGTCGTGGTAGGACCGTGTCATCACGGCGCGCGTCGTAGCTGCGGAAAGCTCGCCGCTCGTCAAAAGCGCACGAAAACCGTCCGCACTCGACAGCGAGGAATAGTCGCGGGCCCAGTACTCGGGGGCGTCCGGCAGCCAGTCGGTGGGCTCCGCGGCACGTTCCTCGGCCGAGCGGAAGTCGACGAGCACCTTCGCGTCGAGATCATCGAGATAGGCGTAGTCCGACTCCGTGAGGCCGACCATGGTCCCGGAACGGAATACAGTTCCCCACTTCACGCGCTGCCCGTCGGCCGTCGTATACCCACCGACGTCACGGAAGTTGCGCCCCCCCTCGAGTGGCAGCACGCGGGCCGCCGCACGAACGATCTCGCCATTTCCGGTCGACAGCGCGAAGTAGCGACGACCGGCTGGCGCGGCCTCGTAGCGTCCGGTCGTAAGTTCCGAGGCAATCGGCTGCATTTCTGCGGCCACCGCATCGGGATCTGCAGACGAGAGCAGATTCACCGGCGCGCCGGGCGGCTCGGTGGTCCACTCGATGATCGCGGGTGCGTCGGTCGACGCGCGGGACACTGACACGTCCACGATACGAGCCGATTCGGTCATCGCCGCGACCGGCGCCGATTCGGTTTCCGTCGCCTCGCCGCATCCCACCACCGCGGCGAAAAGCGCCCACAACTTGAGGACGCGCATCAGATGTCGACCCGAACGCCGACGAGATAGCGGCGACCGTAGCCCTCGACCTGGTTCGGTGTCGCCGACGTGTTGATGAAGCGCACGTCGACGAAATTGGTCAGGTTATTGGCATTCGCGAACACCGTGACCTGGGCATCGCCCGGCATCTCGAAGGGCAGGATGTAGCGAACAGACAGGTCCACGCGCTCCTGCTCGTCCCAGAACTCCGGCTGCGCCGTGTTTTCCGTGGTCGAGAGCCACTCGTCCCGGTACTGATAATTCACACGCGCAGACAGTCCGTACTTCTCGTAGTACAGCGACGCGTTGAAGATCAGGTCCGAAGTGCCCGGAAGACTGAAGCTGTTGCCACCGAGGGTGTCGAACTCCGAATCGAGAAGCGTCAGATTTGCGGTGACGCCGAAGCCGTCGAAGGGCGACGGCAACAGGTCGGTGGCCTGGCCGATGAAGTTCACCTCGAAACCCGTCATCTCACCGTCGTCGCCGTTAAGCGGGCCGGAGATCTGATAAGGGGTGCCTGCGTCGGCCGGAACGTAGAGGCCGCCGTCGATCGTCGACGAGTCCTCGTAGATCACATCGTCGACAGAGCGGTAGAACACGGCCGCCGAGAGCAGGCTGGCCGGCGCGAAGTACCACTCGAGAGACGCATCGCCGCCCCAGGCGTTCTCGGCGTTCAGAGTCGGGTTGCCGCCGGACACCGCGCGCTCGACGGGGCTGACCGAGGCCGACGCGCGCAGTTCGGTGTAGGTCGGGCGCGAGATGCCGGACGAAGCGGAGAGACGCAATTTCACATCCTCAGCAACGTCGATGTTCACGTGCGCGCTCGGCAGGATGTCGAAGTACTGGGAATCGAACTCGACGTTGATGCTCGGCCCGTCGGTCGTGTAGTCGGTGTACTCGACGCGGGCACCGTAAACGACGTTACCCCAGTCGAAGTCCTGCGTGATCATCGCGTAGCCGGCGACGATCTCTTCCTCGATCTCCACGAGCGAGTCGGCGTCGAAGGGGATCGCGAAGTCAGCACCGTCGTTCAACCAGACGTCACGCAGTTCGGTGTTCTGGTAGTAGGTCGCGCCGAGACTCTGGTCGAAGTCCGAGTACCAGGGCGTGTTCGTGACGAAGTCGGCCGGATCCGCGCTCGGCGGAGCACCGAAGGTGAGCGCGTCACCGCCGACCGCTTCGCGCGTGTCGTACTGGAAGCCGATCTTCAGGCGCGCGGGCGTCGGCAAGAATTCGACGTCGCGCTCGGCGTCGAGGCGCAGCTTCCAGGCTTCGGTGTTCAGCTCATTGCGGAAGATAAGACCCAGTGTCGCCGCGTACTGCACATCGTTGATGTCCATCGGCACAGCGTCGGCGAGCGTCGCCGCACCCGGCTGGAACACGTTGATCACAGGGTCCTCTATGTCGCGAACGTCGTAGCTCGCGCCGGCAAGGCCGCCCACGGAGAACGGCAACGGCAGGATCGTCTCGTTGCCCGTTTCGGTGTAATTCAGGCGAGCCTTCACTTCCCAGGCGTCGGCGAAGGGGAAGTCGGCGCCGATCGTGATCGGGCGCGTGAAATTCCGGTAAAGGCCGTCTTCCAGGGCGCGCGTCACCTCGACTACAGACTGGAAACCCGTATCCGGCGTGAGCGGCTGACCGCTGAGACCGAAGCCCGGGTTGTCACCATCGGCGAAGTCGAAGTCGAACTGATTGCGCTGCTCGTAGTCGATGAACTCGCTGAACAGCATGGACGCGAACACCCGCACATCTTCTTGCGGCCGGTATTCGACCGTGGTGCCGTAGGCATTGTCCTCGCGGTCGACGAAATAGCTGCGCAAGTCGAGGTTGTTTACTCGAACGCCGCCTGCGGGTTCCTGCTCGATCTCGTACTCACGATTGTCGGTAATCTGATCACGACCGTTGTGGGACGCGAACACCACGATGCCGAGCGTTTCGTTCGACCAGGACGCGCGGCCATTGTATTTCTCGACCTGCCCATCACCGAGATCCTGCTCGCCGAGGCCGCCCTCGAGCGATAGCGCCGGCCCCTCGATGTCGAACGGGTTGAAGGTGCGGATGTCTACGAAGCCGGCCACCGCCTCTCCGGGGATGTCCGGCGTGATTGCCTTGTTGGCAACGACAGAACTCGTGATGACGGAAGGAAACGAGTCGAAGCGCGGGATGCGGCCGTTTTCTGCGCCGAGCACGTCCATGCCGTCGAACGCGATCGCCGTCCAGCGGAAGGGCGCGCCGCGAAAATTGATGAAACGGGCCTGCCCCTGATCGCGCTCGATCGCGAGGCCCGGCAGACGGCCGAGGGAGTCGGCAAGGTTCTGATCCGGGAAACGACCGATGGTGTCCGAGCTGATGATGTCGACAACGTTGTTCGACTCGCGCTTGGCTTCCAGGGCTGCAGCCTGCGAATCGCGGATCGGCGTGGCACGAACCACAACCTCCTCGACGAGACCGATGTCCTGGGCGTGAAGTGCCGGGGCCGCGAGTGCAGCTATGGATACGGCGAGGGAGAGCGGTTTGCGCTTAAACATCGGATGGTCTCCTGGGTGCGCGGACGCGATGGGCGCAGCTTCGGAGACCGTTGTGTCGGGACGACTGCAGGTTCCTTTCAGACTCATAACGATTTTCTTTCAGAAGCATGTCAATCGGACCGAACCCACAACCGGCGTATTCATCCACTGCGGCGGGAGATTCGGTGCTCAAGGTCTCGAGCCTGCTTGCTGCGGGCGCCTGGCTCGGGATTCGGGCGCGCGAATCAGAACCCGAACGAATGGAGCGCCATTCCTGCGGCGGCGAGCACGGCGAGGAGCGTGAGAATCTTGCGGCTCAGGCGCAGGCACACGTTCGGCGCGAGGAACACGAAGACCGCACCGTGCATCAGTTGCCCGCGGCGCAAGGTCGCACCGGGCACGTGCAACCAGAGCGCCGGCGTCGCCACCTGATCGAAGAGGCGCGGCAGGATCCGGAAGATCGGCGCGTACTCGCTCAGATTCCCCTACGAGCAGATCGCTCGCTCCATGCGCTGCGCATTGGCGGCGTCGCCCTGACGCTGGAGGGAGATCATTCGGAAAAATTTGCGACCACGAGCCAGAGCGCAAGCAGATCTGCATACCGCGCGGTGACGGTCGCGATCATCAAATCATCTCTCGAGGCGACAACGGCGGAGTCCAGGCCCATGCCCCCGAGGGGGGTTGCACCGGGTTGACTGCATCGACGATCGAATCTAATCATCGGGCAATACCGCTGGGGGATACAGACCATGAATGACGCACTGCTCGAACGCCGCGCGACCTTCTCACGCATGGACCAGGGATCGAAAGAGGACTGGGCAGTCATCTCTGCCCACAACGGTGAGTTCTCACGCGGCCTCGCCGACCGGGTGCTCGAACACCTCGATTTGCTGAAGGCCGACGCCGGCGGTTTCGCCGTCGACCGCTTCGAACACTCCGTACAGACCGCAACGCTCGCCGCCAACGCCGGCAAGGACGATGAGTACATCGTCTGCGCACTGCTCCACGACATCGGCGACACCCTTGGCAGCTTCAACCACGCAGACATCGCCGCGACCATCCTCGAACCCTTCGTGAGCGAAGAGAACCACTGGATCGTGAAACACCACGGAATCTTCCAGGGCTACTACTTCTTCCACTACCTGGGCCTCGACCGGAATCTCCGCGATCGCTTCGCGGATCACGAGTACTACGAGCCCTGCGCCGCGTTCTGTCGCCTGGATCAGGCCGCCTTCGATCCGGACTTCAAGAGCGCGCCGATCTCGGACTTCGAACCGATGGTGCGCAAGCTCTTCGCGGCACCGAAGCGCTCCCTGTACATGGCTGACGAGACCACGTGAACGACGCCCGCGGGGGCCGGGCACTCGTCCCCGTCCCCGCGGCAGAACCGCTTCCGGAGACCGCTCCATGAGACACGAGAAGCAAGTCGAAATCCTCACCGAACTCCTGCGCCAGATCGACGCGAAGAAAAACATCGACGCGGGCGTGCAGATGCGCATGGCAACGGACAGCTATCACGACCCGGACATCGCCCGCCGCGAATGGAGCGAGATGTTCCGCGGCCATCCACAATTGATCGGACTGTCCGGAGACCTGCCCGAGCCGGGCAGCTATTTCACCGTGGACGACTTCGGCGTTCCGGTGCTCGCGGTCCGCGGCCGCGATGGCCGCTTTCGCGCCTTCCTGAATGCCTGTCGCCATCGCGGCGTGCGCGTGGCGGGCGAGGCCCGCGGCAAGGCGAACGCATTCACCTGTCCGTTCCACAGCTGGACCTACTCCAATCACGGCGATCTGGTCGCGATCCCGCAGGAAGATCAGTTCGGCCCGATGGACAAGACCTGCAACAGTCTCGTCGCCCTGCCGGCCGAAGAATGGCACGGGATGCTGTGGATACATCCCCAGCCCGAGGGTGTGCTCGACGTACCCGGGCTACTCGGCGACTTCGCCGACGAGCTCGCCATGACCGACTGGAGCACGCTCGTTTATTCCGGTGAAAGCGTGCTCGACATGAAGCTCAACTGGAAGCTCGCCAACGACACCTTCGGCGAGACCTACCACTTCCAGAAACTGCACAAGAACACGCTCGGCCAGATCTTCTACGGCGACAACCTGTCCTACGAAACGAGTGGGCGAAATCATCGTTTCGTGTTCGCCTCGCGCGCGATCGATCGGATCCGTGAGCAACCGCAAACAGACTGGGACGTCTACGCCGTCGCGAACGTCCTCTACTACCTGTTCCCGAACATCCAGTTCAACGTCTCCAAGCGCAGCGTTTCGATGATCAAGATCTATCCGCACCCGGACGAGCCGGGTCGATCGATCACGCGCGTGGGGCACTATTTCTCACCCGAGATGATCGGGCTGCTGTCCGCTCCGGCCGAGGGTCAGCGCGTCGCGAGTGCGGCGGACGCCTACACCATCGATCTGGAAGAGGAACGGCTGACTTCGCTGGAAGCCATCAAGGAAGTCTTCGTGTCGACCATCGAGCAGGAGGACTACCTGATGGGCGAATCAACGCAGCGCGCCGTCACTTCCGGCCTGCTGCCGACGGTGACCTTCGGCCGCAACGAGCCCGCGCTCCATCACTACCATCGGACCTTTGCGGACGCCCTGCAGATGCCCGGGCCGGAAGTGATCGCGCAAGCAGCCTCCCGCGGCGGAACGCCGGTGCGCTGATCCGCGCACCGTCAACACACGCACCCGCCCGCGGGCCGCTGAAGAGACCTCCTCCACAGCGCATCACCCGCGGCGGACCCCGCCGCGCGGCACGACTCCACGCCCCCTGCGCGGCGCGTCGCGGAGGCCATCTACCATGACCCACGCCCCTGTCTCTCTCGCCGACCGCTGCGCTGCGCTACGCGCAGAGATTCACCGGCTCGAGGCGCAGGCCTGGGAGCGCGAAGGCGCCTGCGGCGTTGTCGAGTACGTCGTGGTCCGTGGCGCGCAGCGCTGGGGGGCGCCGCTCTTCGCAGTCAATGTACTGTGCGCACACGCCTTCGCCTGGGCACCGCCGGGCGCGATGGACTTCGGCAGCACGCTGACAGGATTCATCGGCTTCCATCTCGCCGGGGTCGCGATCGCCTTCGTGATCTGGCGACGCAATCACCGGCGCTATGGAGCGCCTGTCGGTGCAGAGGACGCTGCCGCACGAGCGGCACCAGGAAGTACAGCAACGTAGATCGCGTTCTCGGTCACCTGCACGGCGAGACCGTGGCGCCGTGCCAGCAGGTCCAGGGCGTCGGACCAGACCATGCTCTCGAAGCGGGCATCCACACGCTGCGGCAGAGGCTCGCGCGCGACCAGCCGCAGCTGCACCTGCTCGGCGATGCGCATGAACACTGCGTCGAGGGGAACGCCTGCGAGATTCACGTCGATGCGATGATCGGGAAAAATGCCGCCTGTGAAGGTGACGCCGGGCGTGAGCGATGTCGTCAACGCCCGCTCGGTCGCCCCCTGGCGTACGCGCTCGAGTGCCAGCGTGTCGGCCACGGTGCGGTCGAGGATGGAAAGGGGCTCGATCTTGGGCAGCCAGGCATCGACGACGACGCTCAGCAAGCTGAACACGAACACCGCGGCAATGGCGCCTGCCGCGATCATGGGGCGCCCCCCTGCCGCGGTGCGCGCCGGCGTCGCCTCCGCGGGCGCGATCCACCCCTTGGTTGCGTCCGTCGCCGCGACCAGCGCGCGCAGCAGGGCGCGCCTGTAGACCCCGAGGTCATCGCCGCGCTGGACAACGGACGCATCGACGAGCGCGGGCGTCAGCGGTCCGAAGGCGAGCGTGCCGGTGAGTCGGACAACCACGATCGGCTTGCCCTGTGCGCGCGCATCACGCACTTCCCTGCAAAGATCCTCATTGGCGAGCGCCTTTTCGGACAGATACACAAGCACGGCTGCGCAGCGGTACGCCCGCGCGCTTGCAATCGCCGGCGTACCGGCTGCGCCGCGCATGCGGTAGCGAATGCCCTGAGCCTGCAGCCAGCCGCAGTCACGACGGACTACGGAGGCGTCCGCAAGGTCGTAACAGAGCCAGAAGCGCGGCGCGCGGCCCTCGGTCATGGCACCCCCGAACAAACGCTCACGGTGCAGGGAAACACGTCTGTGCGATGCGGTGCACCCCGTAGGGCCTCAATGGCCCGGCTGCAGAATCTCGAGGTAGTCCCAGACGGGCGCTTCGGCGCCGAGGCCCCGAAGGGCACGCTGGGTGTCGTCATCACCCAAGCGCAGGGTGACCCGGGCCCCACGCTTGTGTACCCCATCGATGACGCGCGCGAGCTGCGCCCGGGCGTCGTCGGAACGCATGGCTCCGCCCACGACCTCGGCGCTGAAGGCGACATGCGTCGCGCGGGTCATGGTGACGATCATCGGAAGCCGGCTGCGGGCCACGGACGCCTCGAGCGCAAGCGCCATGCCTTCGGCCACAAGCGCCTGGCCGAAATTGCGCACGGCCGTGACGTCGGCTTCCGCGAGTTCCGCATGCACCAGCGCCTGCAGCTGCACTGAAAGTGGCGCTGCCGCGCGAACGAGCGGCGCGAGACGGCTCACCTGGGTGGGGTCGCGGACCTCATCGTCGTCCATCGTGAACTGGACCACGTCGGCGCGCACCGGCCCCTTGGCAAGCACGCGCGGCAGCACTGCGCAGGCCCTCGGTGCGTCCTGGCCAGGACCGATCAGAAGGCGCGCAACCGCAGGCAGTGCCTGGTCGCTGCGTTTCAGGGCAGCGATGCGGATTCTGGTTCGCGCCACGCTTCGAGCCGCCGCAGGCGGGGCCGACGCCGCAGCTGCGTCCGGGCCCGCAGGCGCCGGCCTCCGCTCGCGCTTCGGTGGCGGCTGCGCCGCCTCAGCTTCCGGGGCGCGCTTTGTCTCATCGCCCAATCCCGAGAAGCGTGGGTCGTCATCCTCGCCGGGATTGACTGCCGCAGTGCTGTCACCCGCGAGGACCAGCATGGGGTCGTCATCGTCGAGCAATTCTGATTCATCGAATGGATCATCGAAAAGCATGCCCGAAGGCGCATCGCTGTCATCTCCTGAGGCGATGCGCTCGATGCGCGGCATGTCGACGGCGCGCTTGTGGAGCGTCGAGAAGTCCACCTCATCGGTCACGGCGCGCTTCGCCTCGGCTTTCTCTGGCGCGGGCCCGGAGGCCGCCCGCGCGGCGGCTTCCTGCTCAGCGAGGCGCGCAGCGATCGAACCGGGTCGGGCGTTGAGCTTCGCCGGCGGTGGCTGCGCCTCCGGGCGCCCCCTTGCACTGGCTCCGAGGCCTGCGGCCGCACCCGGATAGCTCGGAGATCCTGCGTATTTCCTGAAGCGGCGCTCGCGTGCCTCCTTCTCCTGACGCGCCGCGCGCTGCCGACCGAGGGCACGCACCATCAACCATATGAACAGCAGCAAAGCACCCATGACGAGGTGCCGGCGCGCGTCCGGAGGCAGGCGCGTGAGTACCTGGCTCAGATCGCTCGCAACGCTGGAAAAGGTGCCGGACATCCGCGCGAGATGATCTGACGCGGTCTGCGCACGGAAGTCGAAGGCTGCGCCCGCTTCACCGCGCCATTCGGCCGCTGCACCGGGCGCGGCAGCAGTGAGCGCCGCCCATGCGACCGCCAGAACGAAGAGCCCCATGAAGCGGCTGGCGGTACCTTCGCGACGAGCGGTCATCGAGCGGCCTCGCAGCCCTGCATGGTTCGACATTAGCACCGCATTAACGTTGCCGACTGCCTTTCATACCTATGCCCTTACCGTTCGGCAGACAGGGGCGACCGCTGAAGCACACTTCTCCGGGATCCCCCCTGAACGCACCCCGCGACGGCACGTCCTGGGGGTCGGATCACTCGACAGCCGAGCCGGCCAGGAGGATGCGTTCGATGCCCTCCGCGAGCAGGGCGTCCGTGAGCGCCGCGAGCGCCTCGGGCGCTTCGGTGAATCCCCGGCGCACCCAGACCAAGAGGACGCCGTGAACCATGCTCGCAACGACCGTGACCAGATAGTCCCGGCGCGCGTCGTCGAGCTGCGGAAGGCCATTGACCGCGACGACCCGGTCGAGCAGCCGATCCGCGACGTGGGTGACAGCATCGAGCACAAGGCCGGCGGGGCAGTGGGCGACGACGGGGCCGAGTACGTCCTGATGCACCGCGTAGGCCTGAAACACCCGCGCCGCTGCCGAATCCGCACCCCGCGGCAGGCGCAGCACTTCGTCCTCGAGCTCGTCGACAATCCGCTGCGAAAGCTCCGCAACGATCCGGAACACCACGCGCTCCAGGGTGCCGAAGCGGGCGTAGAACGTTTTCCGGGTCACACCCGCAGCGCTCGCGATCTCGGACACCGTGAGCGTCTCGAAACTGCGCCCCGCTTTCAGGCGGACGAGCACGGCCTTCCGAATCGCCGCCTCGGAGCGGGCGATGCGCGGATCGGCCGGCGGTACGGCAGAGCTGGGGACAGTTGGCGCCATGGCAGGATGGTCAACCGGCGCGCCGAGAAAGTAAACGCTTGACTACTTTCTCTTCCTGACAAGAATGGAGCAACGCATCCGATACAGAAGAGCGCTCATGTCTGCTCACGACCCCCGCACGGCCGCCCTTGCAACGATCGACGTCAGTCGCCCCGAACTGTTCCGCGACGACACCTGGCAGCCCTGGTTCGCGCGCCTCCGGGAAGAATCCCCCGTTCACTTCCTCGGGGACTCGACCAATGGCGCCTTCTGGTCCGTGACCAACCACGCCCTGATCAAGGAAGTGGACATGAGTCACGAGGTCTTCTCCTCGGAAACGAAAGGCATCGCGATCGTCGATCCGGTCCCGGTTGCGGATGGCCAGATTCAGGGCCAGAGCTTCATTACGCTGGATGAGCCCCGGCACGCGCCCCAGCGCCAGGCCGTGGCGCCCTCCGTCGCGCCGCGCAATCTCGCCGAGCTCGAGCCGCTCATTCGCGAACGCGCGGCAGACATTCTGGACAATCTGCCCGTGGGCGAGACCTTCAACTGGGTGCAGCGGGTGTCGATCGAACTGACCGCGCGCATGCTCGCGACCCTGTTCGACTTTCCCTACGAGGATCGGCTCAAGCTCATCTACTGGTCGGATCTGACAACGAACGTCCCCGAGGTGACGGGCGACGACTCGATCGACATGGACCATCGCTATCAGGAGCTCATGCAGGCGGCAGGCGCCTTCTATCAGCTCTGGGCGCGCAAGGCGGAAGAAGCGCCCCGTTTCGACCTGATCTCCATGCTGATCAACAATCCGGAAACGGCGAAGATGAACGAGGACCCGGAGCTGTTCCTGGGCAACCTCCTCCTGCTCATCGTCGGCGGCAACGACACGACGCGAAACAGCATCAGCGGCGGCTTGATCGGCCTCAATCAGTTTCCAGAGGAGTACGAGAAGCTCCGCGCCGATCGCTCACTCATTCCGAACATGGTCTCCGAGATGATCCGCTGGCAAACGCCGGTCATCCACATGCGGCGGACGGCAAACCACGACGTCGAGCTCGGCGGGAAATTGATCCGCGAAGGCGACAAGGTCGTCATGTGGTACCTGTCCGGCAATCGCGACGAGAGCGTCTTTCCCGATGCAGACCGCATGATCATCGACCGTCCGAACGCGCGGGCCCATGTCGCCTTCGGCTTCGGCGTACACCGCTGCATGGGCAATCGCCTCGCAGAGATGCAGCTCCGCGTCCTCTGGGAAGAAATCATGGAGCGCTTCCGCCACGTCGAGGTGGTGGGCGACGTCAAACGCCTGCCCAACAACTTCATCCGCGGGATCGCGGACGTGCCCGTGCGCGTTCACCCCTGGTGAGGGCGACCCCGCAGGGCCCTGCCCTTGCGGGCCCAGCGTGAATGAAAAACGGCGGCCCGAGGGCCGCCGTTTTTCGTCACAGCAGATCGGGGCGGTGCCCGACCTCGATCACTGCATCTTGGCGCGCAGCGTCAGGCCATAGGTCCGCGGCTGGTTCGGGTAGCCGCTGAAGCTGCCCGGCTGAGCCACCGACGGGAAGGCCGAGATCAGGAACTCGTCCTCGGTCAGGTTACGACCCCACAGGAAGATCTCGTAGGGACCGCGGCGAACACCAATGGAAGCGTTCAGCAGACCGATCTCGCGGGTCGACGCGCCCACGTTCGCAAGCGCTGCGGTCGCGATCGGATCGTCGAGGATCTGGGTCTCGTCCTCGTACTGGTAATCCGCGCGGATGTAGCCGTCGAAGCCGCGGAACGTCCAGTCCCAGTTACCCGAAACGGAGATCGCCATATCCGGGATGCCCGCCACTTCCTCGCCCGAAAGATCGCCGAAGGCAGAGAGCGGGAAGGAGTCGTACTCGACGTCCAGGAACGTACCCGCGAAGGTGAGGCTCAGGTTCTCCGTCGGATACACCGACGACTCGATCTCGAAGCCGCGCGCGGTGGTCTTGCCCGCGTTCGACAGCGTGAACGCCGCACCGGTGAAGGCGTTGAACTGGAAGTCATCCAGGGTCTGCTCGAAGAGCGCAACGTTGAAGGTTGCGTAGTCCAACTGTCCCTTCAGGCCGATCTCGTAGACCTCAGCCTCTTCCGGGCCCGCCTGGCGCGTACCGGTGACGAGATTGTTCGGCAGCGGCGTGCCGTTCGCCTCCAGCGTGGCGAGCTCGCCGACCGTGGGCCGGGAGTCACGGGACAGGTTCCAGGACGTGGCCTTGAAGCCGGTGGCGTAGCTGACGTACGCGTTCAGCTCGTTGGTCACGTCGAAGGAGATCCGCGCCGTGTAGTCGACGTTGTCGTCGTTCGAAGAGCCCGCCTCGCCGGCGTTCGGGAATGCGAGGAGCTGCGGCAGGAACTGCAGGGTCGTGAGCGCATCGAGGCCGAGCGGCGCCAGATCGAGCTGGGAGAACACGTCGGTGTTCACCTGGCTCAGCGTCACGTCCTTCTCGTCGTTCGTGTAGTTCAGGCCGAGGGTGAGCACCACGCGGTCCGTGAGGTCGTAGTCGACCTGGCCGAACAGCGAGTAGGCTTCATTGTCCTGCGTCGCGGTTTCAACGACGCCCTGACCCTCTGCGAAGAAGGTGCCGGCCGGCACCATGAGCGCCGCTTCAATGCCGTCGATGGTTCCCGGCGCGCCGGTCAGCAGATCCGCGTAGGTGCGGAAAGCCGGGCCGAAGAAGATTCCGCTTTGCGTCTCCACTTCCTCGTTGAAGTAGAAGAGTCCACCCAGCCAGTTGAGGCGGCCATCGCCGTTCGAAGCGATGCGAATTTCCTGCGTGAAGGTCTCGAAGTCCTGACCCGCCACGTCCTGCGGCCCGATCACGTCGGCCGAGGAGAAATCGACGTCATCGCCCAGATTGGCCGACTCGAGACTACGGACCGCCGTGATCGACGTGATGTTGAAGCCGTCGAAATCGAGGTCTGCGTGCAGCGAGAAGCCGCCGTTCTCGATTCTCTGGGTCGGATCGGCGTTCTGGTTGACGTTGTAGGAGAACGGATCCGGATCGAAGGTGTTGCCGAGCAGCGCAAGGGCGCCGGCCGTCGGCCCCGCAACCAGGTTGGCCACGGAGCAGCAGGCCTCCTCGAGTTCGCTGTAGTCAGCGGACAGGCGGAAGCTCATGGTGTCGGTCGGCTCCCAGAGCAGCTGGCCCTGAATACCGTAGCGATCACGATCGTTGAGCTTGCTGCTGAGCGTGCCGTTTTCGGTGTAGCCGTCACGCTGGTTCGTGGAGCCGCCGATGCTGAAGGCGAGCGAATCGTTGATCGGGCCCGTGAGATAGGCCTTCGCGATGCGGCCATCGTAGTTGGTGATGCCGGCCTCGATGTTGCCGTCCCACTCGAACTCGGGCTTGCGCGTGACGACGCTGATGACGCCGGCGGACGCGTTCTTGCCGAACAGGGTCGACTGCGGACCGCGCAGCACCTCTACGCGCTCGAGGCCCGGCAAGTCGGCGATCTGCGCAGCCGAGCGGGAGCGGTAGACGCCGTCGATGAAGACGCCGACCGACGGCTCGATGCCGGCATTGTTCGCGCCGTTACCGAACCCCCGGATGACGAAGTTGACCTGCGTCGCGCTCTGGAACTGCGGTACGCGCAGCGAGGGCACGACCGACTGGAGGTCGAGAATGTCGAGGATCTGCGCACGCTCGATCGTTTCAGCATCGGTCACGGTGACTGCGACCGGGACTTCCTGCAGCGTCTGTTGACGCTTGGTGGCCGTCACGACGACTTCCTCGATCACCGAGGACGGCTGCGCGAAGGCGGCTGGGTTCGCGCACGAGGCGGCGACAACTGCAGCGATCACGGACCGCTTGAACGGGGGAACTCTGATCATCTTGCTCTCCTGGGGAAGTTCGCGCGCACTCCGGTACGCGATGTACGTCGAAGAACGAGTCGCGCCCTTCTGCGGGGGCGCTCGTCTGGGTACCGAGAGGCAAACGCCAGGCGACCGAACGCCGCGTGGGCAGCCGGCCGGAAGGCCTGCGCGTGACCACAGCGGTGGGGGCCGGTCTGATCCGGTATCCGCGGGAAAATTCGGCCGCTCCTACAGCTGGCAGCCAGGCTAGGACTTCCCGTCCTTTCAACGCGGGCGCGAGGGTACGCGGGATCGCGCGGTTGTGCACGCTTTCCCGACGCTCCGTTCTCTCCGGTCGTCGGACCGCTCGAGCGGCGTGCGCTCGGCCTGTCCGTTCGCACACCGTACTGTCGCCGTCACGCGCAGTCTCATCATCGCCGTTGTTTCCATGCGCCGCGCCGTGCAGGCTTCCGCCGCGGCCCCCGAAGCGGGGCCCCATGGACCGGGAGAGACCTTCATGAACAAACTGCTTCGCCGCCTGTGCGCCCTTGCGCTGCTACCCGCGACCCTGGCGCAGGCCGCGCCTGGGCTCGTGGAAACCGCCGTCGCCGAAGGCACGCTCGTCGGCTTCACGATGGGTGACGTGGCCACCTTCAAGGGCGTTCCTTTCGCGACGCCCCCGGTAGGCATACGCCGCTGGCAGCCGCCCGAGCCGGCAGCACCCTGGTCCGGCAAGCGCCTCGCCACCGATTTCTCCCCGGCCTGCATGCAGGCGGCTTACCCGGAAGGCTCCATGTTCACCTCGCCGCTGCGCGCGACGAGCGAAGACTGCCTGTACCTCAACGTCTGGTCCGCAGACCTTCAGCCAGCGGCGCCGGCGCCCGTGATGGTCTGGATTCACGGCGGCGGCCTGACCCGAGGCACGGGCGCCACCGGCCTGTACGACGGCACGCGGCTGGCGCGCAAGGGCGTTGTGGTCGTCACCATCAACTATCGCCTCGGTGTCTTCGGCTATCTCGCCCACCCGGAGCTGTCCGAAGAATCGCCGCAGGGCGCTTCCGGCAACTACGGCACCCTGGATCAGATCGCAGCCCTGCGCTGGGTGCAGGACAACATCGCCGCGTTCGGCGGTGATCCGTCTCGCGTGACCGTCTTCGGGGAGTCGGCCGGCAGCTGGTCGGTCAACCACTTGACCGCAACGCCCCTTGCAGCTGGCCTCTTCCAGCGCGCCATCGGCCAGAGCGGCGGGAACTTCGCACCTATGCCGGAGCGCGCACGGGCCGCGAACGGCCTGCCCTCCGCAGAAGCGGCCGGCGCGCAGTTCGCCACGGAAGCCGGCGCCGCGGATCTCGCGGCGCTGCGCGCCATGACGGCTGCCGAAGTGCTTGCGGTCGCAGAATCGACCCGGGCGGAGCTGGCTGCGGCCAACGTAGACGGCTGGGTCTTCCCGAAGCAGATCGCCGCAATCTTTGCGGCCGGCGAGCACAACAACGTCGACCTGATCGTTGGTTCGAATGCTGATGAAGGCACGAACCTGCTCCCGCCGCCCGAAGATCCTGAGGCCGCCTGGGCCGGTCTTGGCCAGCTCGTCGGCGCGCCGTTCATGGACGACGTGCGCAGCGTCTACGACGCCGGAGCGGGCGTCGCAGGTCCCTACTATGGTGCCTTCCGCGATACGGTCTTCACCTGGCAGATGCGAGAGTGGGCGCGCCTTGCTCGTCGCGGCAACGAGAACGTGTACCGCTACTACTTCACCTTCGCGCCCGCGGAACCGCTCGGCGGCCGCCTCGGGGCATTCCACGCGGCGGAAATCCAGTACGTGTTCAACAACGAGGACTTCCTGCAGACCATGGGCCTCGGCGGCAAACCGGCGCCGCGCGATCGCACCCTGGGCGCCGCGATGTCCGATTACTGGGTCGCGTTCGCGAAGACCGGCGTACCGGCGCCGGAGGGCAGACCGGAGTGGCCGCGCTTCGAAACCGAGAGCGACGCCTATCTGGAGTTCGGCGACACCATCCAGGCAAAGACGGCACTCATGCCCGCACGCCTCGATCTCGCCGAACGAATCGTCCGCGCAAGGTTCGACGACTGACGGCGCGCGCGCCGGCGCGGGCTGCCTGCGGGCGTTCCGAACGCATCGAGGATTCCGCGCCGCCGCACCACATGGAGACACCTGGCATGACCGCGATCGATTCACTGGCCCGCGCAGCGGCATGGCTGCTTCTGGTGCTGACGCCTGGCGTGTTTGCCGCGCACATCGACGACGGCGCACGGTCACCAGCACTCGCACCTGATGCGCTGCTTGAACGCGTCGCGCTCGGTTCCTGCCTGCACCAGCACCGGGACCAGTCGATCCTCAATCGCATCACTGCAGATCGACCGGATCTCATGCTCTACCTCGGGGACAACGTGTACGGCGATATTCGCGACGACGATGTTGCGGCGCTGGAGAACGCCTACATCAAGCAGGCCGGCTCCACGCCGCTCAATCGTCTGCGTTCCATCGCCCCGCGCCTGGCGGTCTGGGATGACCACGACTACGGGCTGAACGACGCGGGCGCCGAGTTTCCCTTCCGCACCGAAGCGAAAGCCTTGTTCACGGACTTCTGGCACATGGACCCGGCGCGCTTCGCGGGGCGTGATGGCATCGAAGACGCCTGGATCGTTGGTCCGCCTGGCCGGCGCGTACAGTTCATCCTGCTGGATACGCGCAGCTACCGTTCGAGGCTCAAGCCCACGGACGCGCGCGGCGCGGTGGGCCGGGAGCGTTATCTGCCGGACCCGGCCCCGGAAAAGACCATGCTGGGAGACGATCAGTGGGCGTGGCTTGCGGGCCAGCTCCAGCAGCCTGCAGATCTGCGCGTGATCGTCTCATCGATTCAGGTGATCGCCGACGGCCATGGCTGGGAAGCCTGGCGCGCGCTGCCGGCGGAGCGCGAGCGCTTCTACGACACGCTGCGGGAAACAGGCGCAGAGGGCGTGATCCTGGTCAGCGGCGACCGTCATCGCGCGGGCATCTATACGCGCACGGACGTCCTCGACTACCCGCTTTGGGAGTTCACCACCAGCTCGCTGAATCTGCCGATCGAATCCGGCACCGAGGAACCGGGGCCCTATCGCGTCGGGCCAAGCTACCGAGGCGCGAACTACGGCCTCATCGACATCGACTGGCGCGAAGGACGACTGCTGTTCGAGGTGGTGGACGAGGCGGGCGGCAGCGCCCTGATGCAGTCGATCGCCCTCGCGGATCTGCGCCGCTAGAAACCGAGCGCGAGCAGTCCGTACAGGGCCGCCAGGCCGGCGCCGATCGCCGCGAGCACGTTGCGCACGACCGCACCAACGACCAGCGCCGTGAGCGCTGCCAGGGCGCGCGGCAGGTCTGCTGCGCCCCCGGTCGCATCCGGCCAGAGCACCATCGGCGCAACCAGCGCCGGCAACACGCTCGTCGGAACATAGCGCAGCGCACGCAGCGCCCACGCCGGCAGCGGCCGCTCACCGGCGAACGCCAGGAACGAAAAACGGATTGCGAAGGTGCCGACGCCGAGCAGCGCAATCGTGATCCACAGCACCTCCCCGGTAAGCGCACTCACGAGTGCTCCCCCCGCATCTGCTCCGCAAGGACCCCTGCGAGGGTGCCGGCCACGCCACCGACGATGATCCCGAGATCAAACGGCAGATTCACTGCGAGCAAGGACACCGCGACGGCGACGATGGCCGAGACGATTGCGGGCGCGGTCATCAGCATGGGGGCAACCATGGCAATGAAGGTGATGGGCACGGCGAAGTCCAAGGCGAGCGCTTCAGGGACGCGCTGCCCCGCCTCGGCGCCGAGCCAGCTGCCGAGGTACCAGGACGGCACCACCGGCGCGGCGCAGCCAAGGTAGTAGGCGAGCCGCTCATCTGGTGAGCCGCTCGAGGCCATGAATCGCTGCACGGAGAGGGCATACACCTGATCCACCATCAGATAGGCCGCAAGTGCGCGCCAGCGCAGCGCAACGCCCGCCAGGTACGGCATGAGCGAGGCGGAGTACATCGCCATGCGCAGGTTGACCGCGAGCCCCGTGAGGAGGGCGACGGCCACCGGCGCCTGATCGATGAGCAACTGCAGCGCGGCGAACTGGGACGCGCCGGCGATCACGAGCACCGAGAACGCCATCACCTCGAACGTGGACAGCCCCGCATCGGTGCCCACCGTGCCGAACAGCAGGCCGAAGGGCGCCACCACGAGCACGAAAGGTGCTCCGGCGCGGGCCCCCTCGACAAAGCAGACACGCGGTTGTGGCAGAGCAGTTCTGGTCATTAGGTTCGCGGGTCGATGCCGGGGCGCGCGAGCATGCGCGCGCGGGTTGCCGCGGGCAACGCTCGCAGAGCGACCAGGGGCCGGCACAGGCCCCGTAAAACCAAGACGATCGTGCGCCCCGATCGCGCCCGCGAGGGGCGCTCAGGCGGCGTCGCGAACGACGTCGAGGAGCTGATCCATGCGCCGCAACACGGCGTCGAGATCGCGGCCCATGGTGGGCACGATCAACTGGTCGACTCCCTGGCCGCGATAGAACGCGACCCCTTCGGCATCGATCCGGCCGCGCGGCGAGACGTAGATCTGAATCTCGGCGCGGGCACGGCGGGCAGCGGCGAGCGCAGCATCGAGATCGCGCACGCACGCAGCAAAGCGCTCCGGCGTCTGATCAAAGCCATACCAGCCCTGGCCGCGCTCAGCGACCCTGCGATAGGCCGGCCGACTCTCTCCGCCCACGATGATCGGCGGATGCGGCTGCTGTACGGGCTTCGGATTGAGCAGCGCGCCCGAGAAGCTGAACCGCGGCCCCGCATGCTCAGCTGGATCGCCGGCCCAGAGCGTCTTCATGGCGTCGAGACACTCATCCGTTGCGGGTCCTCGATCATCGAAGGCGAGGCCAAGCGCATCGAATTCCTCAGCGAGCCAGCCAACGCCGATCCCGAAGTCGAGGCGGCCGCCAGACAGATAGTCGAGATCTGCAACCATCTTCGCCGTGTACACCGGAGCGCGCTGGGGAACGATGCAGATACCCGTGCCGAGACGAATCCGGCTTGTGTGTGCGGCGACGTAGGTCAGCGCAATGAAGGGGTCGAGTACGCCGGTCGGTTCTCCCGGAATGCGCCCCGTATCCGAGTACGGATAGCGCGAGGCGTACTCGCGGAAGAACAGCACGTGCTCTGGGACCCAGAGCGAGTGGAACGCTCTTTCCTCCGCGGCGCGGGCGACCGCAAGGACATCTGCGGGCGGCGTATGCTGACTGAATCCCAGCGTGACTCCGATCTTCATGGCATGCTCCCTTCCCCGATCGGCGCACGATAACAGCCGCCCACGGCCAGACGCGCAGGCACATACCGCCGCGCTTCACTGTCGTGGAATACTGCACGCAGGACGCGCCGCCGGAGCCCATCGATGCACCTCTATGCTGCACCGCACCCTGGCCGGTTCGGAATGCTGTGCGCAGGCCTGCTGCTTTCGGCCTGCGGCGGCGGAGGCGCCTCCGGCCCGGAACCCACACCCAATCGTGCCCCTGCCTTCACCTCCGCCGGGGCCGTCACCGTCACCACCCAGGATCTCTCACCCGCCTACACGGCGACCGCAACAGATGCGGACGGCGACCTCGTGCGCTTCACGATCAGCGGCGGCGCCGATGCCGCGCGCTTCGCGATCGACCCCAGCAGTGGAGCCTTGAACTTCGCTGATCAACCGACGCAGGGCGGCGACGCGAACGGCGATGACGTCTACGAGTTGACGCTGGACGCAAGCGACGGCAACGGCGCTTCGGCCCGCCTGAGCCTGACAATCACCGTCGAGGACGCAGCGCCCGGCCTGCGCTTCGTGGACGAAGTGTTCAGCGACGTCGATGAGCAGATGAATGTCGTGTACGCGGCGGGCGTCGAGGGCGATGAAGGCTTCGTCGACCTCGCCATGGACATCTACGCCCCGAGCGGCGACACGACAACGAACCGTCCGGTCATGCTGGTCGTTCACGGCGGCGGATTCGTCGCCGGCTCGCGCATGGACGTGACGGACGTTGCGCGCGCGTTCGCGCGCAGGGGCTACGTCGCAGCCGCCATCGACTATCGCCTCATCGCGATCACGCCAGTGACCGAAACCGTGCTCCTCGAGGGCGGGTTGCGGGCGACGCATGATCTCTACGGAGCCGTCCGCCATTTTCGAAGTGACGCGCTTGGCCCCAACACGCTCGGCATCCGCAGCGACGCGATTCTGGTGACCGGATTTTCGGCAGGCGCGGTCATGGCGATCGGGGCCGCCACCGCCGACGCGCTCGACCGCTTCGCTGACCCGCGCGTCACGGACTATCTGGCGGCGAACGGGGGCCTGTTCGGCTCCGTGGGCCCGAACCCGAATACCGATGCGCAGATCCAGGGCGCACTGGCGTTCTCGGGCGCGATCCGCGATCTCGATACGATCGACGAGCGGTCGGCCGTGCTCTATGCGGCACACAATGCGAATGATCCCGTGGTGCCCTGCGAGACCGCGGGCGAGGGCTCGTCGAGCACCGGTCTGGTCGTGTCCGGGAGCTGCTCCGTGATCCGCAGGTACGAGGCCGTGGGCGCGAACGGCGAGCTCTTCCTCGCCGCAGAGCCGGATGGCCACGTGTCGTTCACGGCAGCAGAGTCGGCGACGATCTTCACGGAAGCGACCCGCCTCTTCCGAGCCAGCATCATCGAACCAGGCCCGTAGACGGACGATCGCTCGCGGTCTTCAGGCGGCGTCTCACCCAGCCCTCGCCGCGCACAGTGGCGCCGCAACTCACAGCCCGCCGCTCGCGCCAATGCACGTGCCCGATGATCGCTCGATCTGAAGCGAGGTCGAGGCGCCTGGCCGCTCAGCAGATCAACGGCAGACGGACGCCAGCGGCGAGCGCCATCGGCGGGCGCCATCGGCGGGCGCCATCGGCGGCTGCCGAGCGGCTCCGACACGAGCATTCATCAACCGAGGATGATTCGCATTCAAAAAGTAATTGCGAATCATTCTCTTTCGCCCTATCGTTTCCGCTCCAGCCCCCAATTCCAAGGCCCAACGATCATGCGTCGCTTCACTGCAGTAACGATCAGCGCCCTCGCCTTCGCGATTTCGAATGCCGCCCTCGCTGCCGACGAAACCGTTGAGGAAATCATCGTCGAGGGCCAGTACCTCTCGATCGACAAACTCGACGCGGTGAAGACGCCCACGCCAATCATCAATGTCCCGCAAAGCCTGTCGATCCTCTCCGAGGCGCAGATTCGCGATCAGGCGTTCCAGAACTTCGGCGACGTCATGCGCTACACGCCAGGCGTGGCAATCAGCCAGGGCGAAGGTCACCGAGACGCGATCATCATCCGCGGCATTCAGACCACTGCCGACTTCTTCATCGACGGCGTGCGAGATGACGTCCAGTACTACCGTCCGCTCTACAACGTCCAGCAGATCGAGATTCTGCGCGGCGCCAACGCTCTACTGTTCGGACGTGGCGGGGGCGGTGGCGTCGTCAACCGCGTCCAGAAAACCGCCGATCTGGAAACCTCTTTCTCCACAATCAACGCGGGCCTCGACACCTTCGGTGCCTACTCGGGCATCGTCGACACCAATCACGCGGTCAGCGACCGTGTCGCGCTCCGGCTGAATGCTTATCTGCAGAGTCTGGAGAACCACCGCGATTTCTATGACGGCGACAGCTTTGCGATCAATCCGACCGCGACCATCGCGCTGGCGCCCGAGACGACGCTCGATCTGTCGTACGAGTACGTCGACGACGATCGCGTCGTCGACCGCGGCGTGCCTTCCCAGAACGTAGCGAACGGCCCCGACGTGCCCCTGGAAGGATTCGAAGACACCTTCTTCGGGTCTCCCGACCAGAACTTCACCACGCTCGAAGCACACATCCTCCGCGCGCGCATCGACCACGCGTTCAACGACCAATTGCGCGGCAACGTCACGCTTCAGTACGCGGACTACGCCAAGGTCTACCAGAACCTGTATCCGTCCGAAGAAGTTGCGGTCAGCAACGGCACCTTTCCGGAGGTCGAACTCGACGGCTATCGCGATACCACCGACCGACAAAATCTGATCCTTCAGGCCAATCTTGTCGGCGAGTTCGAATTTGCAGGCTTCGGCCACACGCTGCTCGCCGGCTTCGAATACGGCGACCAGGAAACCGACAACGCCCGCAACGACAATGTCTTCGCGGTAAACGGCGATGACCAGCTCTTCATCCCGTTCACGGACCCCCTCGCGATTCCGGACTTCGGCTTCACCTCCCCTGCGCGAGATCGGGGTTCGGAGGTCACCTTCACCTCGATCTATCTGCAGGACCAGATCGATCTGACGGAGCAACTTAAGCTGGTCGCAGGCTTCCGCTTTGACCGCTTCGACATCGACGTGCTCGACAACATCGAGCAGAACGACGGCGACGGGGTCGACGGCAACTTCGCACGCGAGGATGAGGAAGTGACGCCGCGTCTCGGCTTGATCTACAAGCCCGCGGATAACCTCTCGATCTACGCGAGCTACAGCGAGACTTTCCTGCCACGCTCGGGCGATCAGTTCCTGACCCTGAACCTCGACACGGAAAGCACGCGCCCGCAGTTCTTCGAGAATCGGGAGATCGGCCTGAAGTGGGACATTCGCCCCGGACTCGCTCTGACCACAGCGATCTTCGAGCTGGAGCGGGAAAGCTACACCTCGATCGACCCAGAGGATCAGACGCAGGTGATCGTCATCGAGGGATCGACCACGCAGGGCTTTGAGGCGCAGCTCACCGGCGATCTGACGGATCGCTGGTCGATCACGACCGGATACAGCTATCTCGACGGCGAGGTCGAGCGCGCGGACGGCAGCGGGAACGATGGCAATGAGACCCGGCAAACGCCGGAGCAGATGTTCTCCGTGTGGAACAACATCCAGATCAGCGAGCGCCTTTCGATCGGCGTCGGCGCCACCTACCAGGACAGCTTCTTCGTTCGCGAGGACAACTCGGTCGAAGTGCCGAGCTTCACGCGCTTCGACGCAGCCGCCTTCTATCGCCTGAACGACCGCACGCGCCTGCAATTGAACATCGAGAACCTCACCGACGAGGAATACTTTCCCGATGCGCACAGCAACGACAACATCTCCACGGGCCGTCCGCTGAACGCGCGCTTCACGGTGTCCATGGACATCTGAGCACCGCCCCATCGTGCCGAGCGGGCGCCCCGCCGCTCGGCACGTTCCTGCTTTTCCCGCGCCCGGCCCCGCGCAGCAGCCATTGTGCCGCCTTCGGCCAGCTCATGGCCGCCTCCCTTCAGGGCAGTTCACCGCCCCGCGCAACTTCGTAGAGCGCATACCAGTCTTCGCGCGAGAGCCGAACCTCGAGCGACCGAGCGCACGCGGCAATGCGCGCCGGATCGGTCGTGCCGAGCACGGGCTGGATGCGCGCCGGATGGCGCAGCAGGAATGCGAGCACGATCGCTTCAGCCGGTACCGCGTAGCGCGCCGCCATCTCCGCGACCCGCTTCGCGGCCGCCTGATCCGCGGGCGCCACGTCCGCCGGCGCGCGGGAAAAACGCCCCTGCGCGAGCGGACCCCAGGCCTGGAGCTGAACCGACGCAGCGCGGCAATACTCCAGCGTTCCGGCCGTGAAGCCGACATCGGCGGCTGCGCCCTGACCCACCGTCACACCTTCTTCCAGCCAGGCGAGCGCACCGAGCCCGAGCTCGATCTGGTTCGCTACGAGCGGTGCGTCGAGCGCGGTCTGTAACCAGCCCATCTGCGCACCGCTCATGTTGGAACAGCCGAAGTGGTCGACCTTGCCCGCTGCGCGAAGCGCAGTGAACGCTTCCGCGACCTCCTCGGGCTCCATGAGCGGATCGGGACGATGCAGGAGCAGCGCATCGAGGCGCTCGACGCCGAGCCGAGCGAGGGTGCCGTCCACGGACGCCGTGATCCACGACGCCGACGCGTCATAGCGCTTGGGCCCCGCATCGTCCGCAAAGCGGATGCCGCATTTCGACTGCAGCACGATGGAGGCGCGCACTTCCGGGCGTTCGGCAAGCACGCGACCGAATACCGACTCCGCCTTGCCGAAGGTGTAGATATCCGCGTGATCGAAGACGGTGATACCGGCTTCGAGCGCCGCATCGACAGCGGCGTGCGCCGCGCGAACGTCGCCGTCGTCGAAGGCGGTACGCATCCATCCTCCGCCGAGGCCCATGCAGCCGAATACGAGGCGGCTGGCGGCGGGCAGATGACGATGAAGGGGCAGGTCGAGCGATTCGGGCACGGTCATGCAGGGCTCCGGGTCGGGCAGGCCTATGGCCTCAGCGCCGTTCGAGTTCCCAGACGGGCACGCCCGCCTCGGCGAGAAGATGAACACCGGAGCCGACGTCGACGAAGGCCGGAGCCAGCCGCTCACGGTACCAGTCGCCGCTGCGAAAGTGACCGCGCAGGTCGGACGCATCCGGATCGCAGGTCTCGCGAACGTCGACGGCGGTCAGGCCAGTGAAATAGAGCAGGCCGCGGCAGAGCACAGCCAGGCGTTCGAGCGCCCGGGCCGCGTCTTCGTCATCGAGATACTGGATGACGTCGTTGCAGACGACTATGTCGTAGCCGGCGGCGTCATCGAAGGTGACCAGCGACGACTCGATCCAGCCATAGCGGGCCGCTGCATAGCTCGACAGTTCGACTCCGACCGTCTTCGCCCGCGGAAAGCGCTTGCCGAGCGCGCGCAGGAGATTGCCGGTACCGGCACCGAGATCGACGATGCGCCGAACAGGCACGCTGTAATGACGCGCCATGCCGTGGATCAGGTCAGCCGTGCGCCCGGCAGCCGCAACGGCACGCGCGTGGTGGCGCTCGGCATGGTAGAAGCGACGGTAGTAACGCGCATCGAAGCTGCGGGCGTCGAACACCGGGGCCTGCCCCTCCCTGTAGGACGGCAGGACATCCCACCGCTGCACGGAGTATGCCCCGCTCAGTCCACTGCGAGGTCGGCTTCCGGATCCAGCCCCTCTGGGCGCCCCTCATGGAACGACGCACGGTCGCTGTCACGGGCGGCGTGGCCGCCGAGAGCTTCGAAGACGCCTTCAAGGGCTGCCGTGAATCGATCGAGCTTCTCGACGATGAAGATTCGCCCGGCCTGCATGCCCGCCGCGATCTCGAGGCGCGACAGGGTGCGTGCATGATTGCCCCGGCGATCGAGAAAAATGCAGCGCTCCGGCGGCGCCGTCACCGAGGCCAGGCGCACGCGCACGGGGAGATCATTGCCGGTCCGCAGTTCGAGCCAGGTATCGACCTCGAGCGCGAGGGCGCGATCGAGCAGTTCGCGGTCGGGGAGGCGCTCGATGTTGTCCTGGGTCTGCGCCTGGACATCGAGGGCGCGGGCAGCGGCCCCCGCGTCAGGCGTCGCCGCTTCATCGTCGAGCATCCAGGCCCGTGCGCGCGTCGCCAGCTGCACTGCCGTGGTCTCGTCCCGGCCGATGCGACGCAGGCCCTTGACCAGGGCGTCGTGCAGTTCGGCCTCATCGGTGGCCTGCGCGCCCGTGACCCCGAGCAATACGCGAACGCACAGCTTCCATTCGTCGGAACCCGGGCCCTCTTCCTGGTAGGTGTGAAAAAGGACACGCTGCCACTCGACTTCGAGGAAAGACTTCAGTTCGGGCAAGGCCACGCGCGCGCTGCGGTGGTGCACAAGCCGGTCGACCACGCGCAGGGCCTGGGCCGCCGCAAGCTGCGCCTGCTCGCGCGCAAGGGCACGCTCACCCGTACGCCGCACGACGGCCCGCTCGGCGTCCAGCGCGCGGACGATCCGGGCCGTGGCCGTCTCGAAGATAGCGAGGTCTCCGACGAAGCCGGCCGCGATCTCGTCCACTGAACGCTCGAGAACGCGGAAGATCCGGTCCTGATGGCGCTCCTCAGCGCGAACCCAGCTGATACCGGTCCGACACAGGCGGTGGAGGAACACCCGCGCAGGATGCTCCGCTGACGTAACGAAGGCGGCATCCTCGAGCGCGATGCGCAGCATCGGGAACTGCAGCCGCGCGAGCAGCGCCCGTATCGGAACCGGAAGCTGCGCATCCTCGAGCAGGACGTCGAAGAGCATCTGCACGAAATTCAGAATGTCCTCGTCGCCCTCGGCGACGCGCGCGCGCTCGCAGCCTCGCGCCTCTGCGCCGCGGACGATGAGTTCACCGTAGTCGATCCGCCGCGGTACGGAATCGAGCGCGTGGTCGGCGAGGAGCGATGCAAGGCGAATCTGTGCGCTGGCGACGATGCCAGCCAGCACGGGCGCAAGCAGCGCAGGATCGCCTGAGTGCAGCCGCGACAGCGCTCGGCGCGCGCGCAAACCGGGCAGGCCCGCAAGCTCGCGGTGCAACTCCGCAGGCCGCAGCGAGGTGAACCACGCAAGACGATCTGCGGCCGCGCAGGCGTTGATCTCGTCTTCTTCGGGCAGCTCGATCACTTCTTCGGCGCGCGCCGGCCGAGCCCTGTGCGCCCTGCTGTCTGCATCCCGCGCCCCCGTGCCCGGAAGAATCAGGTCCGGCAGTACGCCGCCGTCCGCGAGAAGCTGGTTGAGCGACGCAAAAAGCCGACCGATCTCGCAGCTGATCTGCGCCTCGAAGCACTTGAACACGGTCAGGCGGACATCCGACGGCAGCGTCACGGGCTCGAGGGCAAGGGCCCAGGCGCGGGCGATCTGCTCCGGTTCGAACACGCGCACGGCACCCTCGGGCGCCACCGCCTGGTAGCGGTGGCGCAAGTGGGTGAGCTCCGTGTCGCACTCCCGATTGATGCGTTGACTGAGGCCTGCAATGGCGAGACGACGGTCCAGAACGTCGTCTTCCACCAGGCTCAAGGCGTTCGTGGACAGCACGTCACCCTCGTCTGCGGGCTGGCGCGGCGCTTCATCGTCCAGGGGCGCGAGGAGCTGGAGCTGGAAGCGCTCGATCAGTGCTGCACCGGCCCGGTCGAGCACGCGGACCGCCTCATCAAGGCGCTGACGCCGCGCATCCGTTTGCGCCCGCGCGGACCATGCCTCGAGCTGCGCGCCAAGGGCCTCGAGGGTCATTTCGAGCTGATCGCGCAGAAAGCACGATGCCGTGCCCTCCAGGCGGCGAAGCATGGCGCCGGTGCCGCGCCCATCGAGCGCAGGGGTATCTGTTTTCCAGTCCGCCATGTCCATATCCCCGCCGCACGGCAGAGCCCGGGCGCAGTGAGTCCAGTTAGCGGCTGCGAAGGTAGGCGTGCGAGGAGGGGGGCGCGCTCCGGTGATCCCCCTAAAGGCGGCCGGGCAAGGGGTGAGAGAGAGCGAAGCGTGAAACAGGTCCGCTGATGAGGTCTCACCACCGCGCCCCGCATGCTCCAAAGGCTGCCGGCGCCGAGGCAGGACGCGCCGGCTCAGGGCGGGCCAGAGACCGCATCGAGCGGGGTGAGGTTCGCGCCGAGGCGAGCGAGCACATCGACGTGGATATCGAGGGCGTCGACGACGCGGTACTCCGTCGCCGCTCCGTCGAACGCGAGCCCGAGGTCCGTGCCCGCGAGCAGGACCGCCTCGGCGCCATGATCGCGCACCAGCCGGGCAGCGGCATCGAGAAAATACGCTCGCTGTGCGGACGTGCATGCGCCCGCAATCGCCATGTCCGTATAGGTACTGCCAAGCGTGTCGAGTTCGTCTTCGAGCACGACCGCTTCCGTGCGCTCCAGCGATCCGTACAGACGCGTGGCCATGGCAACGCGCGTCCCCAGAAGCCCAACCCGCGCCAGACCTTCACCCTCGCACCATGCGTCAAGCCGGGCGATCGCCGATACGAGTGCCAGCGGCGAGCGCGCGCGCGTCTCCTTGAAGCAGAAGTGCCCGCCGATCGAAGTGATCGCCGCACAGTCTGCGCCGGCATCCCGCAGGCGCTGGAGTAGCGGAAGGTACAGCGCCACCTGGGCCGCGCGATCATCCGTTCGACTATGGCGCACCAGATCCCCCGCGCGGGCGTGAACAATGGTGAGCTCGGGAATCCCGCCGAGCGCCTCGATCGCAGCAACGAGCCGGGTGTAGTACACGCGGGTTGCGGCCACGCCGATCCCCCCGATCAATCCGATATGCATGCGCTGCTCCGCTGCCACACCTGCTGAAACACCCCTTGGGTCGCGGCCTTCGTGAACGCGCGCAAACCGGGTCTCCGCGATGCGGATGCTGGCACGCGCAGGGGAAATCGGCTCCCGGCCCCAGGGCCGATGCATGAAATGTCAGCGCGGCCCTTACCGCAACAGCAGGACGGGAGCGGCCCGTCCGCAGCGGAAAGCCGCATCCTCGAGCACGCATGCGGCTGCCGGATCGATGAGGCGGCCCGGCAGGGTCGCCCTGCTATGCTCGCCGCCGGGGGCGTGTAGGTGAGGGGGGAAGATTCATGCGGATTGGCGCGATGCTCGGCGCGACGGGCCCGAACGCGACACTCGATGAGATGATCGTGGCCGCGAGGGAGATCGAAGCCGCGGGCCTCGACAATCTGTGGATGGCGAACATCTTCGGATTAGACGCCATCTCGACGCTCGGCTTCATCGGTCGCGAAGTGCCGCGCCTCGGCCTCGGCACGGCCGTGACGCCGACCTATCCGCGCCATCCGACAGCCATCGCCCAGCAGGCGATGACAACGGCCGCCGCAACCGGCGGGCGCTTCTCCCTCGGCATCGGCCTGTCGCACAAGGTCGTGATCGAGAACATGCTCGGCATGTCCTACGACAAACCCGCGCGCCACATGCGCGAGTACCTGAGCGTGCTCATGCCGCTCGTGCGCGGCACGGCGGCAAACTTCCATGGCGAGCACTACCAGGTGCACGGCATGCAGCTCGAGGTTCCGGGTTCCGAAGGCATGCCCGTGATCATCGCAGCGCTTGGCCCGGTCATGCTCAAGCTCGCCCGTGAACTCGCCGATGGCACCATCACCTGGATGGTCGGCCATCGGACCCTCGGCGAGCACATCGCCCCGTCGATCGGCCACGACAAGACCATCGTGGCTGGCGTGCCCATCGTGCTTACCACCGAGATCGAGGCTGCGAAGCGCGAGGTCGATGCGCAGCTCGCGGTCTACGGCCAATTGCCCAGCTATCGTGCGATGCTGGATCGCGAAGGGGCCGCGAATCCCTCCGACATCGCCCTGATCGGCGATGAGAACGCGCTGCGAAGCGGCATCGAGCGGTTCCGCAACGCCGGCGCCACCGACTTCAACGCAGCGATCGTGCCCACGGACGATGGCGCCCATGCCCGCACCCTGGAATTTCTGTCGTCGCTGAAGAGGTGAGAAAAGTGAAGCTCGAGATCTTGCAGCGCCACTGCGTACGGCCCGATGCGCACGCCTTCTACGGCGACGTCATCGCTGGGCGCGACGGCGATATGGAAGCGCGGACGCGAATCGCGGGTGCCCTCTGCTGGGCGGCATTCTCCTCCCCCGCGGGCATCGCGCCGATCTGGGATCTGTTCACGGCGGGCTGGTTCGCAGACGCCATTTCCGATGACGCCGCCGACGCACTCGCAGGCGCCGCCGAAGCGGAACTGCCGAGCGCTTTCTGGTCCCGTTTTGCGGCGGTCCTCGACGGGCCCGCGGAGGGCTACAACGCGGCAAGCATCACCGCCGCCGTCGCGAGTCTCGGCGGCGCCCTTGCGCCCGAGCACTACGCCCTCGCCGAACAGGAGGCGCTGCGCTGGCCGGGATGCGCGGATGTGGCAACGCGCCCCGTACCTGGCCACGTCGAACTCAGAACCCTGGCCGCAGCGCCGGAAGGCAGCCTTGGCCGCACGCTGCACGATCTGCTCGTTGCCAACGGCTATGACCTCGAGGTCCTTGATCGCGAGGCCATCTCGCTGAGCGCTCTGCCGCCGGCGCTCCGCTACACGAACACGCGCATTCTGCAGATGCACGATGTCTGGCATCTGGTCGCGGGCTACACGACCAGCGCATCGCACGAGATCGCGATCTCCGCCTTCCAGCTCGCGCAGTTCGGACACGGCTACTCCGCCATGTTCCTGGCCACCGTGTTCACCATGGCCGGCCTCGAGCGACCAGAAGGCTTTCCCGTGCTCGGGCTGCTCGTGGCCGAAGCCTGGCGCCACGGGCGCAGCGCGCCGCCGCTCATGGCTGTGCCCTGGGAGACGCATTGGGAACGTTCTATCGAGGAGCTACGCGGCGAACTCGGGCTCGAGCCCTATCAGAGCATGCTGCCCGCCAACTTGTTCGAGCTGGCCGCCAGCGCATGAGCGGCCCCACGGTCAAGCGCCTCGGGCCCGAGGACGACCTCGCCTACTGGGCGGAAACCATGGAGGACGCGGAGTGGGACGAGGACAACGCGATCGAGGAGGCGTACACGTACGAGAGCCTCGCGCGTTTCGTCGCCGATCCGGACAACGTCTTCGTGTCGATCTACGACGGTGACGACTTCATGGGCATGGCGTCGGGCCGCGTGATGTACAAACCCTACGGCGAGAAACGCTGGCTCTACGTCGACGAGGTCGACGTCGCCGTGAATCAGCGCCAGCGGGGCGCCGGCCGCGCCCTCGTCGAGGCACTCTTGCGTATCGGCGACGAAGCGGAATGCGCCGAAGTCTGGCTCGGCACCGAGCACGACAACGATCCCGCCATCGCGCTCTACCGGAGTACCCGCGGCGCCGAGGAGCAGGTACTCGGCTTCACCTGGGCGCTCTGAGGCGCCCTACTTCGCCTCGTAGCTCGGCCGCGCCGCCACGTCAGCGTGCCAGCGAGAAAGATGCTCAAGACCGTCAGGCACCGGCAGACCCACTAGCGTGCTCGCGAAATCGATCGCACACACGAGCGAGATGTCCGCAACCGAGAATCGATCGCCCGCCACCCAGGCGCTGTCGGCGAACTCGCGGTCAAGGCGCTCGTAGTAGCGGACCACGTTCTTGTCACTCGCTTCCTTCGCCGCCGGAATCTGCTCGAAGCGCCCGGAGCGCGCGACGATGGGGCCGTTCACCCAGGACGTACCGATCTGGGTCCAGAGCTCGAGTTCGATCTGACGATTGCGGGCTTCGATGTAGCCGAGCTCGTAGGCGTCGCGCCCGAACAGATTCGGCTCTGGCTGCAGCGCCTCGAGATAGCGGCAGATCGCGACGGATTCCGCAATATGGCGGCCGTCATCGGTCTCCAGCACGGGAATCTTTCCGCTCGGATTGCGTGCCAGCATCGCCTCCGACTTCTGCTCCAGCTGCATGATGTCGACGTGAACGCGCTCGACCTCCATGCCCTTCTCGGCGAGAAAGATGTGCACGCGCCGGGGATTCGGGGCACCCCCGTAGTCGTAGAGCTTCATGAGCGATCTCCCTGATCGATTCGGTGCCGAACCCACCCGTGGGATCAGCCTTTCATGGGTACTCGGCGCGCTCGGCGACCGCGCGCGTGCATCCTGTACACGCCATGACGGCGAGCACCCACGGCGGCGGGTCGCCGGCACCGCGCGGCGCGAAACCTGTGCAGGGCGGGACCGGCCGTTACCTGTCCCCGACCGAATGCCCCCTGTCACAGGGCGCGTCGGAGCGTACCGCGGCCCCGATCAGAGCGCCTCGACTTCCGCCTCGAAGCGCGCACGGAGCGCCGCCATGGCCGCGTCGTCCATGCGGTCCTCACCCTGCGCATAGCGCTTGGCAATGGCGTTGTAGAAAAGCGCGTTGAATCTGTTCGGCTTCGTGCAATCACGCTCCGCGACCCGCTTTGCCGGCACGCCGGCGATGATCGAATTGGCAGGAAATTCGGCGTTCTCGCCGACGATTGCATTGCCGGCGACGATCGAACCGCTGCCGATCTTCGCGCCGTCCATGACCGTCGCATTGATGCCGATGAGGCAGTCATCGCCGATCTCGCAGCCGTGCAGCGTCACGTGATGGGTGATCGAACAATGGTCACCCACGATCGTCGGCGTGCTCGAACCGACGTGAATCATCACGTGATCCTGGATGTTCGTGTTCCGTCCGATGCGGATTTCGAACATCTCGCTGCGCATGACCACCAGCGGCCAGACAGACGAACCCTCGCCCACCGTGACCTGGCCGTAGAGCCATGCGGATTCATGTACGAATGCAGCAGCGTCAACATCGACGCCCGGTCCGATCTGTCCCATGACTGCCTGCCCTCGTTGTGTCCGTTCGTCTGCAGTTTACGGCGTCCCTCGGATCGCTCGATGCCGGCGCGCAGTCGCCTTCGGCGAGGCGTACACGAGGTCATCGAAGTGCGCAGCCGTCACGCACACGTCCACAACGCTTCGCAGAGGCTTGCGCAGCAGCACCGCGACCGCGTCGCAGCAGAAGATGATGATGCCGGGTCGCGCGCATGTCCGGAGCTGGCGCCCTAATGCTCCTCGCGCGACGAGAAACGATCCTGGAGCCAGTGCCAAGCGTCGAGAACAAGGGGCACGAGCGTGACCGCAAGGAAGATCAGCCAGAGGTAAACGCCTGAAGGCGGCAGCATCGGCGACAGGGAGTAGGTGATGACACCGATCAAGCCGGGCAGCAGCAGATGCAGGCCGATCCGATCGACGCGATTGGGATGACGAACCGTGACCAGGCGCGCGGTGATCTGCCGCGCGAGCCCGAGCGCCTTTTCCGGGATCGGCCCTTTCGTCTTTTTGAGTGAGTACCGGTCGTGCACGCTCCTGCGCATGAAACCCGCCTCCATCCGGAGCGAGTTCGGGTGTCGAACCCGCTCGTTCCCGGCCTTCAGGCCGATTGCGGACAGAATAACACCCGGATCAAATTCGCACCGCGGAGGGCAATTCGCACGGATGGGACACAAGCACGTTGGCGCCAGCCGCACGCAGTTCGGCTTCCGTCCCGTAGCCCCAAAGCACGCCGATCGCGCGCAGTCCGGTCGCAAATGCACCGCGCACGTCATGCTCGCGATCGCCGACCATCATCGCCCGCGCTGCGTCATCGACCCCGGCCTCGACGAGCGCATGCGCGAGGAGCTCCGCCTTGTCGCTGCGGGTGCCGTCGAGTTCGGCGCCAAAGACCCGCTCGAAGAACGGGCTCAGGCCGAAGTGCTCGATGATGCGCGTGGCGTAGACGTGCGGCTTGCTCGTCGCGACGTGGAGCGGCCGCCCGGATTCGGCGATCTGCGAGAGCGCCTCTGTGATCCCCACGTAAGGTTCGTTCTCGACCCAGCCGACGTCCGCGAATCGCACCCGGTAGAGCCGTACTGCTTCTGCCGCCCGCTCGGCACCGACAAGCGCGGCCATGGAGTGCTGCAGCGGCGGCCCGATACACCACTCGAGCGCGTCGGCATCGGGAACAGCCTCGCCGAGCTCCGCGAGCGCGAACTGGATGCAGCGCGTGATGCCGAGCTTGGGATCGGTGAGCGTGCCGTCGAGGTCGAAGAAGATCGGGGGCGGGGCGTTCGCGTCCGGCATCAGGCGGCTTCCGTGAATGGGCGTCCCGACCCTAGCACCCGCGCGCGTCTGCGGAACGCACCGAAGCTTCGTGCATCGGCGACGGCGAACGTATTCAATGCGCACCCTGCGGATCGGGCGCCCCACCGTGAACGACGCGAACACTCAGAAGACGACCGCGCGCGAGCTGCTGGTTCTCGCCTGGCCCATGGTGGTCAGTCAGGGCGCGTTCGCCCTGATGATCTTCACTGACCGCTTTTTCCTGTCGATGGTGAGCCCGACACACATGGGCGCCGCCCTCGGAGGCGGCGTCGCGTCCTACTTCTGCATGTCGCTGTTCATTGGCGCGCTGTCGTACGCGAACGCGCTTGTCGCACAGTATTTCGGCCAGCAGGCCTACGAGAAGTGCACGCGCGTGCTCACCCAGGGCCTTCTGCTGAGCATGCTGAGCTTTCCGCTGCTCGTGCTGATGGGCTTCGGGGCCATGCAGCTCTTCACGCTCATGGGCCATGCGCCAGAGCAGATCGAGCTCGAGGAGCGCTATTTCCTCATCCTGCTCTGGGGTGCCATTGCGCCGCTGGTGAAGACCTGCTTCGGCTCCTATTTCACCGGTATCGGGCGCACGCGCTACGTGATGGTGGCCGACGTGCTCAGCGTCGCGATCAACATCCCGCTCACCTATGCACTCGTCTTCGGGATCGGCCCCGTGCCCGCGCTCGGCATCGCCGGAGCCGCCTGGGCCACGGTCGTCAGCAGCGTGATTGCCGTCGCCGTGTTCGTGGGCTTCTACCTCGGCCAGGCGCACCGCGCGCGCTTCGCGGTGGCCTCATCCCTGCGCCTCGATGCTGGCATCCTCAGGCGCTGGATGCGTCTCGGCGTACCCGCAGGCGTGGAGCAATTCCTGAACGTAGCGGCCTTCAACCTGTTCCTGCTCATGTTCCAGTCCTACGGCGTCGCCGAATCCGCGTCGGCGGCGATCGTCTTCAACTGGGACATCGTCTCGTTCATCCCCATGCTCGGCCTGAACGTCGCGATTATCAGCCTTGTCGGCCGCTACGTGGGTGCGGGCAACCCGGAACGCGTACGCGAGGTGGTGCGCACCGCCCTCCTGATGGGCATTGGCTACTCAAGTGTGACGGCGGCGATATTTTTCCTCGCCCGTGAACCCCTCGTGGCGATCTTCCTGTCGAGCACCCCCGATCCCGCGGCGATCCTGCCACTGGCGACCATGATGATGATCGGCCTGTCCGCCTACACCATGGCGGACGCGGTCATCCTGATCGTCGGCGGCGTGCTCCGCGGCGCGGGCGATACCCGGTGGCTCATGTGGGCCAGCATCCTGCTCCACTGGCTCATGCTCATCGTCGAAGTGTTCGTGATCGAAGTGTGGGAACTGGGCTCGCGCACCGCCTGGCTGGTGTTCGTGGCGATGATCCTCGCAACCGCGGTCACCTATGGCGTGCGGCTGTACCGCGGGCGCTGGAACACGCCCGAGGCGCTCGCGCGCGTTCTTTCCGAGCACTAGACGAGACGCCCCCGCGCCGCTCGCGCGGCATCGACATACATGCGCAGCGCACGAGGAGCTGGCGCCGTGTGCCCCCGCCCACGCAAGGTCGTCAGGTAGCGCCGGGTTCGGCAGCGGAGCACGCCGCACCGCACCGCGAAACCGGCGCGGCTTCTCCCTGTCTGCGCGGCGAGCCCCCGGCCCGCAACGCATCGTCGGCACGCGTCGCCCCACCGCTCCTGCGCGTGGCAATGTTTTGTCACGCCCGCGCCCTTGCGCGCCGGAGCGCGGCGATGCAAGTTTGCCGGGAAGCCGATGGAGCCGCCCGTGACGGATGCGACCGACACAACGGATCAGAGCCCTGGCGCACCGCGCTCGAAGACCCTGGGGACGTTCCTAGGCATTGGCGCGTTCCTGTTCGCGCTCGGCACAGCGCTGGCCTGGTTCCGAAAAGCGAACCTTGTCGCGATTCCCGAAGACCCTACGTTCTTTGCCATCGCCTTCCTGAGCGCGGCGGCTCTGGGCGTTGCCGCCCTGGTGATCGGCGCACGCTGGTTCGGCGGCATTCCCGCTGTACTCGGGATCATCATCGGCGGCTTCCTGCCCTTCACCATGAGCATCAATCAGCAGGCGGTAGCAGACGGCGCCATTGCCGTAGGCGATCAGATTCCAGCGTTTCGCTCCGTGGACGAATTCGGGCAGGTATTTGACTCCGCAACCCTTCACGACCACCTGCTGCTCATCAAGTTCTTTCGAGCACACTGGTGACCCTACTGTGTCGCCGAGTTACGGCGACTGGAGGAGTTGCGAGACGAGTTCGATCGTCGTGGCGTCGTGCTTGTCACGATCTCGACCGACCACCCGGACGAGATACGCGCTGACCGTGACCGCCATGGTCTGCAGGCGACCATGCTTTCCGATCCGCGCCTGATCGTGACAGACGCCTTCGGGTACCGGAATACGGGTCCGAACTCAGCGCCGCCGAACGATGATTCGCCCGCGCTGCCGGTCCCGACGACATTGCTCGTCGACCGAAGCGGAACCGTCCTCTGGATGGACCAGACCGACAACTACCAGCGTCGAAACGGTCCTGAGGTGGTGCTTGCGGCCATGCGCGAGTACTTCGACTGACCGCCCGCGTCAGCAGAGAAAGCTGATAGCTAAACATGCGCGCCGTTCGCCCGCACGGGGCCCTCGCCCATCGGGCGCCCGGGGCGTCATGGTTTTCGAGCGCTGAACGCCCGATAGCGCGACCCCAAGGGGCTTGCGCCCCAGCAAGCGCAGACGGGAACACCCTGATCGATGCCCCGAGGTCGTGCTCGTTCCGCACGCGTGCGCCCCGGGATGGCAGCCCGATGAGCGCTGCGCGGCATCGCGCGCAATATCGCCCGCGCCCCGCCAAACCTCGCCACAGCGTCCACCCACGACGCTTGTTGTACGGATAATGTCTATGCATTATCCGCCGCGCCGTGTCTTCACGGCTTCTTGACCAGGCTTTGTTCACCATGAGGGTGCTCAAAGCAATAACCCCGCACGCGTGTGCAGGGCTGCTGAAAGACACCACAACCGCCTTAGATCAGCTATGCCATTGCATGACACCGCCTGCAGGCGTCGTCCGGATGGTGTTCGCTCGGGCCTCTAAACGGGATCGCCATGAAAGCGCTTACTGACCGGACTGCCGGTGTTCTGCAAGTGGGTTTTGTCGTCGCGGTGGTGGGGCTCGCGGTCTTCGTGTCAGCCGCCATGAAGCCCGGCGAGCGCCCCAATCGCTCGCGCAGCTCCGACGAGGCGGTGCCGGTCGCGGTGTTTGAACCCGTGGAGGCGGCCTATCGCCCGGTCATCGCCCTCAACGGCGTCGTCGAGTCGCGCACGCTCACGGACGTCATTCCCCAGGTGGGCGGCCGCGTGATTGAGGTGTCGCCGGCCTTCAGGCCCGGCGCCGAGGTCGCGGCAGGCACGGCGCTGTTCGCCATCGAGGCAGCCGACTACGAGCTCGCCGTGGAACGCACGCTCGCAGAAATCAGCGCGGCAGAGAGCCAGCTTGCGCTGCTTGAAGCGCAGGCTGCGGCCGAGCGTCGCGTGTGGGCCCAGCAGTCGCCGAATCGCCCGATCACCGACCTGATCGCGAAGGTGCCCGAGATCGCCGCCGCCAAGGCCCGTATCAGAGCCGCCATCGCCGCCCGGCGTGCCGCTGAGCTCTCCCTGGAACGCACAGTGGTACGCGCCCCGAACGACGTGCGCGTGCTCAGCACGACCCTCGACGTCGGCCAGGTGGTCAATCCGAACACGGCCGTCGGCCGCGTTTTCGCGATCGGCAGCCTGGAGATCGGCGTGCCCGTCTCAGCGTCCGACCTCGCGCGCATCGGCGACAACAGCGACGTCAGTATTCATGCGCGCGGCGCGCAAACGCCGATCAAGGGCTTCGTCGCCCGGACGTCTGCGGCCCTCGACGCGCGCACGCGCCTGGCCAAGCTATTTGTCGGCAGCGAATCCGCCGACCGCCTCACCCTGGGTGAATTCGTGGAAGTAGAGATAGCAGGTCAGCAGACCTCGGACGCCATGCGCATCCCTGCGTCCGCCCTCACGTCCCGCGACCGCACCTGGGTCGTGGACAACGGCAAGCTCGCGGCGCGGGAGATCGAGGTCCTTGGCCGCGAAGGAGACGAAGCGCTCGTCCGGAGCTTCGACGTCGGCGCGGGCGTTGTGCCCGTACCGCCCGCGAACGCCCGCACCGGCCTCACGGTGCGCGTGCAGAACGGAGACGGCATCGACGTCACGGCGCCCGCCGTGGCGGCCGAAGGCTGAGCGGCGGAACCATGGAGCGCTCAAACGCCGCCGCGACAGGCCTCATCGATTGGTTCGTCCGCAATCCGGTCGCCGCCAATCTCCTCATGCTCGTGCTGATCGTCGGCGGCATCGTCGCGGCGTCGAATCTGCGCGCACAGGTTTTCCCGACGATCTCCCCCGGCACCGTGGTGGTGACCGTCCCCTACCCGGGCGCCACCCCCGCCGAGGTGGAGGAGGGCATTACGCGCCGCGTCGAGGAAGCGGTGCTCGGCATAGACGGCGTGAAGCGCGTGAATTCCCTCGCGTCCGAGAACGTCGGCACGATCACGATCGAAACAAGCGACTTCGCCGACCGGCAGACCGTGAAGGACGATGTCGAATCGGCGGTCGACCGGATCAGCCGTTTCCCGCCAGAGAATGCCGAGCAACCCATCGTTGCAGCGCCCAAGCCCACCGGCGGCGTGCTCACCTTGGCTGTGGTCGGCGACGTTGGCGAGCGCGCGCTGCGCGAGACCGCTCAAGATATCGAACGGGATCTCCTCAGCCAGTCGGGCGTGTCGCTCGTGACACTCGAGGGCGTGCGCGATTACGAGATGTCCATCGAGGTCAGCGAAAGCACCCTGCGCGCCTACGATCTCACCTTCGACGAGGTGGCCGCGGCCGTTCGCCGCAGTTCCCTCGATCTTGCGGGCGGCTCCATCCAGCCCGCCTCGGGCGAAATCCTGCTGCGGGTGAACGAGAAGCGGGAGTCGCGCGAAGCCTTCGAACGCATCGTCGTCCGTACCCAGGCCGACGGGTCGACGATCCGCCTTGCCGACGTCGCCGAAGTCCGCGACGGCTTCGTGCGCGAACGCCTGAACAACCTCTACAACGGCCGCCCCGCCGTGTTCGTGAAGATCTCGCGCGCTGAAGCCGAGGATGTGCTCGCCGTTCGCGAGGCCGTGAATCGCTATCTCGCCACCTATACCCCACCCCCGGGCATCGAGCTCATCGAACTCCGCGACGAAACGCTGCTCCTCCGAGAGCGCGTGAACCTGCTGCTGCGCAACGGTGCCTTCGGCTTCGCACTCGTGTTTCTGTTCCTGGTGCTCATGCTCGATCTGAAGCTCGCCGTATGGGTAAGCGCGGGCATTGCCACGGCTTTCATGGGCGGCTTCATGCTCTTCGGTGCCGCCGGCGTGACCATCTCGATGATTTCGCTCTTCGGCCTGATCATCGTCCTCGGCCTGGTCGTGGATGACGCGATCGTCATCGGCGAGAACATCGATGCCGAGCGAGCCCGCGGCGCGCATGGCCCAGAGGCCGCGATCGCTGGCGCCCGCGGTGTCCTGTCGCCCGTGTTCGTCGGCGTGCTGACGACGATCGCCGCTTTCGCGCCGCTGCTCGTCACCGGCGGCACCTTCGGCGACATCACCCGGGCCATTCCCCTCGTGGTGATCTGCGTACTTCTCATCTCGATGCTGGAAGCGTTCTGCATCCTGCCCGCGCACCTTGCCAGCCCCGGCACCTGGTCGCGCGGCCTGCTACGCGGCGTGCAGAGCCGCATCGCGAGCGGTGTGGCGCGCATCCGCGATCGCGTTGTCGAACCCGGCGTCCGCCTCGGGGCGCGCTTCCCCTATGCCACGCTCGGCCTGACCCTCGCGTTCTTCATCCTCTGCATGAGCCTGCTCGCCAACGGGCAGGTGCGCTTCATCTTCTTCCCGCAGATCGAAGGCAACGATATTTCAGCGAGCGTGACCATGCCCGACGGCACGCCCTTCAGCCGCACCGACGCCGCCGTGCGCCGAATGGTGGAGGCCGGTGAGCGCGTCGCGCAGAAACGCCTGGACGAAACCGGCGAACAATTGTTCGTGTCCATCACCGCCACCAGCGGCGGACGCGCCAGCAGCGGCGGCGGCCCGGGTGGTCAGAGCAGCTTCACTCTGAACCAGAACGAAGGCCAGATTCGCATCGAACTCATGCCCTATGGCGAGCGCCAGACGACCGCGGCGGAGATCGAGCGCATGTGGCGCCGGGAGGTCGGCACGATCGAGGGCGCGGAGCGCGTCAGCTACGCCTCGAGCTTCGCGAACTTCGGCTCGGACATCGCCTTCGAACTCGCTCACGAGGACGAAGCAAAGCTCATCGCGGCGGCAGACCTCATGAAGGCTCGGCTCGCAGACGTGCCGAGCGTGAACCAGATCGATGACAGCTTCGACCTCGGCAAGCGCCAGCTCACGGTGGCGCTCACGCCCGCGGGCGTTGCCGCGGGCCTGCTGCCTGCAGACGTGGCGCAGCAGGTGCGCCAGGGCTTCTTCGGCGAGGAAGTGCAGCGTATCCAGCGCGGCCGTGAAGAAGTGAAGGTGTACGTGCGCTATCCGCAGGACGCCCGCGAACGCCTGGAGGCCCTTGAAGACTTCCGCGTGCAATTGCCCGGCGGCGGCCGTGCGCCCCTGTTCACGGTTGCGCGGCTCGAGGAAAGCCGAGCCTATTCGTCCATCCGTCGCATTGACGGTCGCCGCGTGGTGACCGTCACCGCAGACGTGGACGAGTCGATCGCTACGCCGAACGAGGCGAATGCGACCATTCTCGCAACGGTCATGCCCGAGATAGACGGCGCCTATCCTCGCCTGCGCTGGGTACAGGCCGGCGCGAGCCGGGAACAGAACGAGGATCTGTCGGCGCTCGCCAGCGCCTTCGGCGTGGTAATGCTCATTATCTACGCGCTGCTCGCAACGCAGTTGCGGTCCTATCTACAGCCCGCTGCGATTCTCGTTTCCATCCCGCTCGGCTTCGCCGGTGCCGTGCTCGGCCACTGGGTGCTCGGCTACGCGCTTTCCTTCGTATCGATCTTCGGCGTCGTTGCCCTTGCGGGGGTCGCCGTAAACGCATCGGTCGTGCTCGTCGACCTGTACAACCAGTTGCGCGAAGCCGGCGAGACGCCGGTGAATGCCGCCGCGAGCGCATCCGCGCGCCGCTTCCGCGCCGTGCTGCTCACCACGCTGACCACCGCACTCGGCCTCGGCCCTCTGCTGCTGGAAACGAGCCCGCAGGCCCAGTTCCTCATCCCCATGGGCGTCAGCCTAGGCTTCGGCATTCTCGTATCCGGTCTGCTCGTATTGTTCGTCACCCCAGCCATGGCAGTGGTGATGGATGATCTGCGCGGAACCGCCAAGCGTGATGCGAATGCGACCGGCAAAGCCAGCGCCGATGCCGCCGCGCCAGGTGTCCTCAAGGCAGCGGCGCCCTGAGACGGCAGCAGGAAAGGCCGCCCGCGCGCAATCACGCGCTCTGCCGCACCGCCAAGACGGCGAGCACGATCACGCCGGTGAAGCCACCGAGGGCGATGGCCGTTCCCGTGCCGAAGCTGAAGCGTGGATTGCGGGCGCTGCGGCGCGCGTAGGCGGAAGCGTAGGCGGAAGCGTAGGCAGTGATGCCAAGGGCGACCGCGTGTGAACCCATGCGCAGGCAGCCCGCGAGCAGCGCCATGAATCCGCAGTAAAGCCCGGCTGCGATCTCCACGACCATCGCCGCGGCCGTGAGCAGGATCACGATGAGCGTTCGCGACTGAGCAGGGCCTCTGCCGCGAATCAGACGACGCGCGGAGACCCTGGGCGTCCTACAAGCGAGATCTAAGGGAGCGGGCGCGAGGCGCTGAGTCGCCGCGCGCTCCCCAAGCGAATCAGCTCGGGTCGTAGGGAAGCGAGGAGTGGTGGAGCACGATGCGCAGCGTGCCTTCGGCGTCCTTCTTATAGCCCCAGCTCTTGTCGACCTTGGTGACACCGCCGTCCTTGTCCGTGAACGTCACCCAGCCCATCCACATGGCAACGTCACCCTCGATGAAGCTTGCGGAGGTTTCGGAAACCACGGTCCGCCAGCCCTTGAGACCGAATCCACCGTCGAGCGGATAGGCGTCGTTGTGGCCGACAAAGTACGAAAGCGCGCCTTCCCGGGTCGGGCGAAAGGTCTTTTCGCCGCTGGCGAGGGTCGGCTTGAAGAGCACCGGGCCCATCTCGTAGGCGTAGGCTGCATCAAGTGCACCGTTGGCGACCTCGGTCGCAGCTTCGATGCCACCTTCTTCCCAGGCCTTCGACACGGCGACGAGCGCGTCGCCCCAGATCTTGCGTGCTTCGGCCAGTTCTTCCTCGGTGATGTTCGTGGACATCCGCCTTCTCCGGTTATGTGGCTCCCCTCTTGGGAGCGGGTGATCGTGTGCTGGGCGTTGCGAGCGAGCCGAGCGCCTCTCCGCCCTCGCCCGCGACGACCGCGGCTGCCGCCAGAACCGCAGTGGGCTTTCGCGCGCGCGGCCCCGTATATCTTCATCTTTGCAGCTGCAGAAATTCAAGAAAACGCGGGGCGCGCGCGAACATTGCGCCCCGACAAGGACCACGGCACGAACGCGCCGACTCGCTCGTACCCATGCATCGGGCCGGGTCGACATCCGTGTTTCGCGCTGCTTAACTGTACTGACCGGTCAGTACAGCCGAGAGCGCCATGGCACTCGCCGAGCGAACCAACAACCGTGCGCGCATCCTTGATGCGGCCCGGCGCATTGTGGAACAGCGGGGCACGGCACACCTCACCATCGAGGCCGTCGCGGCCGAGGCCGCCCTGTCGAAGGGCGGCGTGATCTATCACTACGGCAGCAAGCGAGCGCTGCTCGCCGCACTGCGCGACGCAGCGCTTGAGGACCTCAGCGCGCGCTATGCAGAGCAGCCCGCTGACACCAGCGCCCTCGCTGCATGGTTGCGCGCCCATCGCGCCAGTACAGCAGCGCCACCAGCACTCGGGGCCGCCATGCTTGCGAACGCCGCCGAAGACCCGGAGATGCTTGATCCCCTGCGCCGTTTCGTCCGCGCCAGGCTCGACGACGTAGTTGCCGAGGCAGCGGACCCGGACCTTGCTCGGCTGATGTTCCTCGCCGTGCTCGGATTGCGCTTCGATGAGATGTTCGGTCTTGTGGGCTTCCGTTCGGAAGAGTTGACCCGCCTCGAGGCACGCCTCGAAGCCTTCGCAGAAGCGCTTGGAACATGAGGGGCCTGCTGCCGGTCGTCTGTCTGCTCACGGCCTGTGCACCGGCCGAACCCCCGGCCCCAGAGCGGTCGGCGCCGCGGCCCGCGCTCGTTCACGAAGTTGCATCTGCGCCCGCACAGGTCCGCCATCGCTTCATCGGGCGCGTGGAGGCCATGCAGACCGTCGATCTCTCCTTCGAGGTGCCTGGCCCCCTTGCGACCCTGAACGTGCGCGAAGGCGAGCGCGTAACCGCTGGCACAGTGGTGGCCGCCCTCGATCCCGTCACCTACGAGCTCGCCGTGCGCCAGGCGCGGGCGCAGTTGGAGCTGGCGCGCCTGGATCTCGAGCGCAAGCGCCAACTGCTCAGCAACTCGGGCACTTCGCGGGCTGTGGTGGACGAAGCGGCGACTGTTTTCGAACTGCGCGAGGTCGCGCTCGCACAGGCAGCCGAGGCGCTGGACGACACCCGTATCGTCGCGCCCTTTGACGCCTACATCGCACAGCGCCACACCGACCCGGGCAAGAACGTAGGCGCCGGCGAACCGATCCTGCGCCTGCTCGATCTGCGTGCGCTGAAGATCGTCGCGAGCGTGCGCGAAGACCTGCTTGCCACCGTGGACGCCGCCCGTGTCCGGGCTCAATACGCGGAATTCGCGTTTCTGCCGGATCGCAGCTTCCCGCTGACCTATCTGGAGAATCGAGGGGAAGCCGACCCGGTGGCGCAAACCTACGAGATCGGGTTCTCCCTCCCCTATCCGGACGACGTGAATCTACTGCCGGGCATGACCGCCTCGGTGATCGTGGAGCTCGGCGCACCGCCAGGGGCCGCACCGGAGATTCCGCTGTCGGCCCTGATCGCCGACGCCGACCGCACGCGCGGCTTCTTCGTATGGCGCCTTGCACCCGGGAGCGATCGAGTCGAGCGCCGGCCGATAAAGATCGGCCCGCTCGCCGGGCCCACGGTGCCGGTCCTTGATGGGCTCGCACCGGGCGACCGCATCGTGACCGCCGGGGCGGCGCACCTGGCCGACGGGATGCAAGTGCGTCCGCTGAGCGCGCCATGATCAGCGGCGGCCTTGCGCGCGCTGCGATCCAACGGCCGCTCTACCCCTGGCTTCTCGTCGCCGCATGTCTCCTCGGCGGGCTCTGGGGCATCGAAACCGTGGGGCGCCTCGAGAACCCGCAGTTCCCCGTCAAGAACGCTTACGTGATCACGCCCTACGCCGGCGCTACCGCGCTCGAGGTGGAGCAGGAGGTGACCGATCGCATCGAGGAGGCACTCCAGGAAGTGCCCTATCTCGAGGTCATCACCTCACGCTCCGTACCTGGACGCTCCGAAGTGCTCGTCGAGGTGATCGAAACCTATGACAACGCCGACCTGCCGCAGATCTGGGACGAAATGCGCAGGCGCGTTCAGGAAGCCGCGTTCCGCATGCCGCCGGGCGCGGGCCCTTCACTGGTCGAGGACGACTTCGGCGACGTCTACGGCATCCTTTACGCCGTGCGCACGCCGGGCTACGCAGCCTCGGAGGTTCGCGACATGGCGCGCGTGCTTTCAGCCCGACTCAAGCTCGTGCCAGGCGTCGCGAAGGTTGCCGTCACGGGCCTGCCGGAGGAGGAAATTCACGTTGAACTGAGCCAGGCCCGGCTCGTGCGCCTGGGAATCCCCGTAGACGCAGTGTTCGCGGCCATCGGCAACGAAAATGCAGTGATTGATGCCGGCTCACTGGCCCTCGGCAGCCGCCGCCTGCGCATGGCGCCGGAGCTCGCCTACGACAGCGTGGACGCGATCCGCGCCCTGCGGATCGGACGGCCCGGCACTACGGAGTTCGTAAGCCTCGGGGACGTTGCCCGGGTCCGCCGCGGCCCCGTTGAGACGCCGCGCGAAATCCTGCGCCACAACGGCGAACGCGTCTTCACGCTCGGCATCTCGGTCACTGCCGGGCAGAACGTCGTCGACGTCGGAGACGCCGTTCAGTCGCGCCTCGATGCGCTGCTGCAGACGATGCCGGTGGGCGTCGAGGCGGCGCCCGTCCACGAGCAGCACGAAGTCGTGCGGACTGCGATCAGTGCGTTTCTCGTCAACCTGCTGCTTTCCGTCGCGACCGTGGCCGGCACCCTGTGCGTATTCATGGGCTGGCGCGCGGGCACGGTCGTGGGCAGCGTATTGCTCCTCACCATCCTCGGCACGATCGCGCTCATGAGCGCTTTCGGCATCGAGCTGCAGCGCATCTCCCTGGGCGCCCTGATGATCGCCATGGGCATGCTCGTTGACAACGCGATCGTGGTGGCAGAAGGCATGGTGACCGGCGTCGAGGAGGGCAAAACGCCCGAGGACGCCGCCGCCTTCGCCGTAGGCCGAACGGCCTATCCGCTGCTCGGCGCCACCGTCATCGGCCTCCTCGCCTTCGCGCCCATCGGACTCTCCGCCGGCGACACGGGGCAGTTCCTGAACACCCTGTTCTGGACCGTCGCGATTGCGCTCATGCTGTCCTGGTTACTCGCAGTGACCGTTGTACCCATGCTCGGCGCGCTGCTCCTGGCAGAGCAGGCTGCACCTCAGGCCGAGGGCGGCCGCCTGCAGGCGCCTTATCGGGGCCTGCTCGCGGCCGCACTCCGGCATCGCTGGCGCGCCGCGACGCTCGTGCTGCTCGTTTCGGGCGCGACCATTTACGCCTTTGGCCATGTCAAGCAGTCCTTCTTTCCGCGCACCAACAGCCCGCTTTTCCACATCGACTACCTGCTGCCGGAAGGCACGGATTTAAGGGCGACCGCAGCCGATCTGGTGGATGTTGAAGCGCAACTGATGGCGGACCCTGACGTGCGCTCCGTGACGAGCTTCATCGGCATTGGCGCAACGCGCTATACCGCAACCCAGCGTCCAGAGCAGCCGAACCCTGCCCTCGCACAGCTGGTGGTGCGCGTCGCCAACCTCGAGCGCATGGACTCGATCATGGCGCGATTGAAATCCGAGGTTGCCGCGCTGCGCCCGGACGCCGAGGTGCTCGTATACCGCCTGGAGTTCTCTCCCGGGGGCACCTCGAAGATCGAAGCGCGTTTCCAGGGGGAGGACCCCGACGTGCTGCGCGGGCTCGGCGAGCAGGCGATGGCGACCTACCGGGAATACGGCATCGTCGACCGCAAGCTGGACTGGCGTCAGCGCGAACTCCAGATCGTGCCGCGCTACGACGCCCAGCGCGCGCAGCAGACCGGCGTGTCTCGCGCAGACCTCGCGCGCGCCCTCGCATACTCCACGAGCGGCGTACCCATCGGCCTGTACCGTGAGGCTGACGACCTCCTGCCCATTGTCGCGCGCGCCCCGCAGCGCGAGCGCGTCGACTACGAGCGGGTGGGCGACCGCATGATCTGGAGCCCGGGCCAGCAGCAGTACGTGCCCCTCGCCCAGGTTGTCAGCCACATCGATCTGGTACCCGAAGACAGCCGCATTCTCCGGCGCCAGCGCATCCGTACGCTCACGGCGCAGGGCAACGCCCCGCCCGGCAGGAACCTCGAAGCCGCCTTCGCAGAAGTGCAGCCCGCGATCGAGGCCATTCCGTTGCCGCAGGGCTATACGCTCGAATGGGGCGGCGAATACGAATCGAGCGCCGAAGCGCGAGAGAAGCTCGGCGCCACGATTCCCCCTGCCTTCGGCCTCATGTTCCTGATCACGGTGTTGATGTTCGGCCGACTGCGACAGCCGCTGGTGATCTGGCTCACCGTACCCATGGTGGTCGGCGGCGTTGCACTTGCGCTGCTAGCAGCAGACATGCCGTTCACCTTCCCGGCGTCGCTCGGCCTGCTGAGCCTCGCAGGCATGCTCATCAAGAACTGCATCGTGCTCGCCGACGAGATCGACAAGCGCATGGCGGAACAGGGCGTGCACCCCGATACGCTCGTGCGCGCGAGCGCCAGCCGGCTTCGTCCCGTGCTGCTCGCGTCGGTCACCACCATCGCCGGCATGTCACCGCTGCTCGGCGACGAGTTCTTCGCGGAGATGGCCATGGCGATCATGGGCGGCCTCGCATTCACGACGCTACTCACGCTCGTTGCGGTGCCCGTGTTCTACGGCGTGTCTCTAGGCCGGCGCCTGCACCACGACGCCCCCTGAAGCGCGGCCGAACGGGATGCACCCTGAGCGGTTTCGCTCCGTACGCGGGGGAACCGCGAGCTGCACGTAGCGCAAATGCGCGGGTTCGCCTACAGGCCGATGTGAAAATCTGGCTGCTTCACAGCAGGTTCCAGCGGCCCGGGCGGTGCGGCTCGCGGCTATGCCCTGACCGTCCCTCGGCGGTTTTCGCAGGGGCGGCAAAGGCGCCGAGCACCCGCGCTAGGCACGGAGCGTGCGCATGCCACGGCTCACCTGAAGCGCGCTAGCGCTTGTCGGTCGGTATGACGTTGATGCCGTAATCACGCCGCAGATCGGCGAGCGGCGAATGCAGCATCTCCGGCGTGACCGCGGCGTGCGGCCACTTGCGCGTCATCCGGCGAACGCGGAACAGCCACGTGTAAATGAAATGCGGTAGATAGATGACGATCATCTTGAGCCGCGCCGGGAAGAATCCGCCGAGCAGGGCTTCACCTTCCTTGTTCAGTCGCTGCACCTCTTCATCCGCGGCGTAGTCCTTCAATTCCTGCACGGTGATGGTGGTGCCGAACAAGATCCAGGGCTTGAGCACCAGCTCGCCGTGAATGGACGTGTCGCACCCGAAGATGACATGGGTCAGATCGTGATCGATGAAGCTCTTGCCCTTGGCCCGCGACGTGCGCGCGACTTCGGGATTGTGCTCGTAGAGCTCCTCGAGGCCCTGCTCGAGCGTCAGTGCGCTGTTCTGCTTCAGGAATTCCATTATCGACCGTCCTCCCCGGCCGGAAGATAGCGCAGAGGCGCTCGATCACTCACTCAGCGCCCAGGGCGCCGCGCGGCCGGCCCTGCTGAACGCTCTCCTCCTTAGAGGGACTGGCCGATGCCCCGGCTGGGTGCCCCGGCTGGGTGTCCACGCAACTCAGTCCAGGCGCCGCGCTCCGAGTGAATGCCTCAGCTGGGTGTCCACGCAACTCGCGTCCCGCAACTGGCGCAATGCAGCGCTTAGACGCATTGGGAAGCGCGGCTGAAACAAACGCCGGTACGTTTTGCGGGCGCGCGCAGAAAAAATGCGTTTCAAGAGTGCTATCTTCTGATCGAAGCGGTGAGCCAAAGGATTTGCGCACCAGGGTTGCAACGACAACAACGAGCGCGCGATGACCTACCAATGCCAGTGCCCCTGCGGCACCACGACCTTTGAGATCAAGGGCGAACCGATTACGCGGTTCTACTGCCACTGCACCATTTGCCAGCAGCAGTACGAGGCCTCCCACGCCGATATCACGCTGTACAAACTCGACGACATAGAACTGCCAGCCGACAACGGCATTCTCTATGGCCGCTATAAGCGCTTTGGCGCGGTCGATCGCGGTCGCTGTCCCGCCTGTGAGAAGCCTGTTCTGGGCACCATGGGGGAAGGGGAAAAGGGCTATGCGTTTGTGGCAGCGCGCAATTATGTCAATCCAGAATCGCTACCGCCGGCCGAAATGCACGTGTTCTATGGCACGCGTACGGAGGATGCAGAGGATACGCTGCCCAAGTACAGCAATGCGCTCACGAGCCGCTGGGCCTTTATCAAGCGTATGCTGAAGGCGGGCTAGGCGGCCTGAACCCGGTCCGGCACCGGGGCCGTCTCCTGCATCCTTCCGTTTGCCGCCAGGCAACCCTGAACTGCAACCTTAGGCGATCGATCAGCCTCGAAAGGCCCCTTCCAGGCCTGCTACCGGTCCAGCTTCAGGGCCGTCCCGTAGCCCGGGGCGGATGGCAACGCACTTCAGTGCGTCGAAGGCAACGAGCAGCGCGCACGCTACCGGCAGTAGCGTCCAGTTACTCGTGATGAACCAGGCGAGCGCTCAGATCACGGCATTGAGCCCGACGGAGATGCCAATCAGTCGTGTCATCGTCAATCACTCTGAGCAACGGTGAGCGCCGCGCCAATCATCCGGGGAGCGCAGAGCGTCGTAGTTCGCGCCATCAGCCGCTTCGATCGACCCGCCGAGCAGAAGGGGCTTGCCCGAGACCGGACGAACTTTGGGCCAACTTCGTGGAGCACTCATGAACGCCCAAGAGAGATTCAGCCGTGAAGCCAAAGCCCGAATGCACGTATCAAGCAGGACGGGCGTCCACCGCGTTTCGCTGCTACTCAATGAACGACCGATCGACTTCCGCCGCTGCCTTTGAATAGCGGTCTCTACAATCGGTGGCAGTCTGAAGCGACTTCTGCCCGATGGCGTAGAGCTCAGTATCGACCCTGAATCTTTGCTCGAACCACGAGCGGCCAGCTTCAGTTTCCAACACGCTAACGAGTTGCTCTCGTGCCAGCATCGGCCAGGGCACCCCAAACTCCGCGACCAGCTCCAGAACCCTGAGCCTTTCAATGTGGGCGATCTTCAGATTGTAGTAAGCCGTGAGCACGACCTGCTCGTCCGGTGTGATTTTGTCCGGTTCAAGGCATGCCTTGGCGATCACCGGAGCAGGGTTCTCACCCATGACGCTCCGAAACTCACTCATCACCTCGGAATAACCTTCGCTGGAGAGTTCGGCAAGGCTGAGTGCCTTGGCTTGTCGCAGCTCAAAAAAAACGAGCACCAAACCGATTAAAAGCGCTAGCCCGGTAATCAGCTGGATGACATTGAAAAGATTGCTGTTATTCATGGCCCACCTCGACCGCAGTTCCTTGCGATTTTAGTGTGTCAAGGAAACCTTCGTGGACACTCACCTCTAAACCCCGACCTCATCGTCGTTCAACGACCCCTGATCGTCTCAAGCCCGCCCACGTGGAGCGCCTTGTTGCGCTCCTGCATTTCCAGGCGCATTTCACGCCGCATGCGGCCGGATTCGAAGAGCCTGCGTTCAATATCAGAGTCGATGGAAAGCTGAGGCACGGCGCACGGGGCACCATTCGCGTCCTTGGCGAGCATGGTGAAGTAGCACGACATGACGTGCCGGCTCGTATCGTCGGTCGGTTTGGCGGCCTCCGTGCGGATGCCGATCTCCATGGTCGTGTTGCCCGTGAAGTTCACGTTCGCCTTGAAGGTCACGAGGTCTCCCACGTCTACCGGCTCCCGAAAGTGCACCTGGTCAACGAACACGGTCACCACGTATGCACGGCAGTACTGCGAGGCGCAGGCGAATGCGACCTGATCGAGATGTTTCAGCAGTGCGCCGCCGTGGACCACGCCGGAGAAATTGGCCAGATCCGGCGTCATGAGCACGGTCATCTTCAGAGACTTCGGTCCTGGTTCCATGGCGATCTGCTCTTCGGAGTAGGAAAGTCGACTGCTTGCCGAACACCCCTATTAAACGCCAGTGCGCGCCCGCTCACAGCGGCTTGAGCGGCTCACCCCTCTCTTCCATCAAGCCCGTGCCGACCTCAGGGACGCATGCGATGCACCCTTGGTATCGGATGAGCGGTTTCTGCGCTGGGCAGGCCGTACGCGTCGCCAGATCAGGTACGGCTCAGAACTTGGCATCTGGCTGCCCGACCCTCGCTCGGAACAATGCGGAGGGAACTTCGTGGACAGCCAGCTCGTCGACGAGGGGATTTCCTGCCAAGCATCTCAACAACTTAATGAATTGAGGCGGGTGTTCAGCAGAGTCCTCCGCGAAATTCATGCAAAGCCGGTCTTCGCCCAGGAGGTGGCCTCTATCGAAGAGCCCCTGCTTGCGCTCGTTGGACACGGTCAGCCGATCAGGTGTTACTGCAACGAGCCTTCATGACGGCTGCTGGGGCGCGGTTCAGGAGATCGACCTCAATTCACGTAGGACCTATTCGCGGGCCTTCAGGGGTCCTCGTGATCACTCATCCCGCTCCGAACCGCAAGACGCTGATCCAATCGGGGTTCCGAAGTGCGTGTGAGCGTTGTTGCGCGTTGTTCGTGTTCGCAGCCGCGCACGACGTCGCAATCTTCCTCTAAGAACAGCTCAGTGGCTGTCCACGTTGTGTCGCATTCCACGCTGTGTCCCGTTGCCGCAGCGCTTCAGCGTGCGGGCGGCACGTCGTAGTCGACCTCGATCCAAATGGAGTCCAAACGGCGAAAATCGGTATCCGATCAGATAACACAATGGTAAGTTTCCATCATGGCCACCAATGCAGACACGCTGTGCGGACCGAATGCAGGCCAACTGCTGCGAGACGCACGGCAGCGCTCCGGCCTGACGCTGCGCGCCCTCGCGGGGCGCGCGGGCACATCGCATACCGCCCTTGCGGCCTACGAGGCCGGCCGCAAAACGCCAGGCTTCGGAACGCTCCGGCGCGTGCTCGAAGCCTGCGGCTTCGCGATGGAGGTTCGCCTGACACCGCGGATTCGTGAGCGGAATGGGCTTGAGCGCGGAGACGAACTCGTACAGGTGCTGCGCCTCGCTGATGCGTTTCCCGTGAAGGGCGTTCCGGATCGCATCCAAAAACCGGCCTTCCCGGGATGATGGGGTTGCCCGAGAAACTCATTGCACTGCACCACGCCCTCGCCGCCCACGCGCTTCCGCACGCATTCGGCGGCGCCCTGGCGCTTGCCTGGTGCACAGGCAGGGCGCGCGGAACGATCGACATCGACGTCAACGTGTTCGTCGACGCCGAGCGCACGGGCGAGGTGCTTGAGGCACTGCCCGAATCCATTACCTGGGACGCAGACGCAATCACAGAGCTGGCGAGGGAAGGCCAGATTAGGCTGTGGTGGGCGCACACGCCGATCGACATCTTCCTGAACACCACCGATTTCCACCGCGAAGCGGCGCAGCGGGTGCGCCGGGAAACGTTTTTGAACGAGCAGGTACCCTTCCTCGCCTGCGAAGACCTCGCGGTTTTCAAGGCGTTCTTCGATCGCACCAAGGACTGGGCGGATCTCGAAGAAATGCACGCGGCAAACACGATCGAGATCCATCGCGTAGTCGCCGTCCTTGCGCGCTACCTCGGCGCCGACGACACGCGAGTGGAGAAGCTGCTGGCGTTGTCCCAGGCTTGAGAAGACACCGCTGCAGAAAACAAGAGGCCGCTCGATAGCCGGACTCTTCTCGGGTCTGGCTGAGCACGAACTTCATGCGAATTTCGTGGACGGCGAACTTCGAACCGAACTTCGTGGGCAGCCAACTCGTCGACTAGGAGATCTCTTGCCGAGCAGTTGCATAGACAAATGAATTAGGGTGGGTGCTCAGCATAGCCCCGCTCGATTGAAGCAGCGCACAAAGCCGCAAACTAGGAGCGCTGCGCATGAATCCACGAACCCCCGCGCTTGCGAAGGCCCCGGAAACCATACGGATCATTGAAGAGGCTATGGGGAAAAACCTCCAGGGCATTCTTGCCGAAGCAGAGCTCGCGATCGCCGAAGAGCTCTGCGTAGACCCGTTCATGGTCCTCAAAAGTACGAATCCAAATGGGATACCACTAGAGATCGTTCTCAGCCCATCGGGCATAACCCTTGGATTGGACGATTGCCCTGAAGTCTTCGAGTGGGGGCTGCCGCGCGAGGAGCATTTTGACGAAGTCTCGGGGGCAATCCGAAAGATCCTCTACAGACCTTGTCGCTCCTTAAGCCACGGCAAGGCGATCCGGAAGTTCGAGTTCATACCTTTAGACGCTCGCGATGAAGCACTGGTGGCTCGCATCATCACCGTCACCAGCGACTTCAAGCTCCGCAGAACCGTTAGGCATTTCGACCCGATTATCAGAACAGCGGAATTCTTGGACAGCCGCTTCATCGACTAGGAGAGCTCTTGCCAAGCGGGGGGACTACTGAGGAGTGAATTGAGATGGGTGTCCAGCAGCGAAGAGCGGCCCTGACGTACGCGCCGCACAAGTTGCTAGCGAGCGCGCAAAGGGCAAGCCTTCACGCTCCAACTCTCCTCGACTGACCCGCGAACTCCCGGCACTGTGAGCGCAATACGTTCCTCCTGAGCGGAGCCGCACCCGTGCAACCGAACGAGCACCAGCAAGAACTACAGCGCGCGTACGTAAGAGGCGGACCCGGCGCGATCGTCTCGGGAATCGTCTGGTTTGTGGCGGGGACGACGGCGGATTACTCCGACATCGGAACAGGCTTCGCCGTGCTGTTCTTCGGCGGGATGTTCATCTTTCCCGTCTCCAAGCTGCTGCTGAAGCTCTTCTTCTCACGGGAACCCGAGTCCAAGGAGAATCCCGGCGGCCTCATGGTCATCGAAACCGTGTTTCCGATGATCGGGTGCCTGTTCGCAGCCTGGCTCCTGCTCCCACACCGCCCCGACTGGGCGTTCTCTGTCGCAGCAATCGCCGTGGGGGCGCACTACTTCGGGTTTCGTGCTGCCTACGGCGATTGGACGTACTGGGTGTTAGGCGCCGCGATGTGCCTGGTAGGCACGGCGTCGATCTATCTCGGCCTCCCGCCGCACGAGTTCATGCCCTACATCATCGCGGCCGTCGAAGTCGGTTTCGGCGTCTGGTTCCTTCTGGCCGACCGGGCGGCTCGCTCCGAAGCCATGACATAGACTCGCTCGATGCACGACTGGACCCGCCACCGCCCCACCACGTTCGCCGGCTGCGACGCGTGTTCGGGATCGAGATCACTGTGTGCCCGCACTGCGGCGGGCGGCTGCGGGTGATCGCCGATGTGAAGGACCCGGATGTCATCGACCAGATCCTGGAGCACAAGCGTCCGGCGGCGCAGCAGTCTTGGACACCCACACGTCTGAGATCCCCGCGGTGACGCGCCCCTCAACGCACACGCCGCACCACATGGCGAGGGCGGTGGCCGAAGGCTCGAGTGGACAGCCCCGTTATCTGTCCTATCCCCAGATGGAAAAGCTACATCAGCAACCGAAGCTGCGGTATCGGTTGCCGGTGGTGCAGCGGGTGCTGGTGCGGGCGCTAAGCTTGCCAATAGGGTTGCTTCAAAATTAGATAACCTTTCTAAGTCTAGTAATTTAGGCCAAGGTATTGCCGAAACCACAAGGTCGTCTTATGGTGGCGGTGCTGGTGAAATAGGAAGTTCGGCTGGTGAAACGGCTGGAGCGGCTGCAACAGAAGCTGCGGCTAATTTAGCTCAGAAAGAACTTAATGAGCATTTTTAGAGGTTGTTTTGAGAGCAGTCATCCAAGCGTTGCTTATTCAAAACCTTTACTATGGGATATTTCTTGTGGTTATAGGCGTGTCGGTTGGTATTCAATACGATTGGATGAGTGGGTTAAGGGCATTTTTTTATTGTTTTTTAGTCTTCCAAGCTGCTATCTTATGGACAAGCAGAAAAATAATTATGGGCGCTTTATTCCCGGAAATAAAAGATAAAAAAAGCTAAAACAGAGGCGCTTTGCGAGTAATTGCAAAGTGCCTTTTTATTATGCGGCTCGGTTTACTGATTGGGTTCGGTAGTGAGTATCAAGCGGGATGATGGACAGCCATTGGTCTGAAGGGCAACGCACTGCGCGAACCGTTGCCGCAAGAACCTTGAAACAACCCCGTTGTCGTTCCCAGTCTCCGTGGGGGAGTTCTGGTCACTGAATTTTAAAGATGGTTCTGTTCTCGTTGCTGTTCCAAGACGCAGGAATCACGCTTTGCTACTGCGTAGCTCATGAAACCAGATTGCGTCATTTGTGCCCAGACATCACTGGAGCGTGCCGGATTGCGCGGTAAAGGAGACGCATACTCCGCCGATCGGTGTTGCGAGGCGTGCGTGTGAGCCTACGAACGCTAGCGTTTTTGTTGGCCTCGGCGCTTGGCTGCGGGTGTAGCGAGAAAATGTTTGAGACCCCGGTAACGCGTGAAGCCGCAATTGTCGCGTACTTGCCCCTCGAAGAGCTCTACCCCGACGAACCGCTGCGGGCGCTCGCAAAGGCTGCAGCCGCCGGTGATGTTCGGTCGATTGACGCTCTTGTGGAGCGCGGTGTCGACGTCAATGCCGAGGGAACCTCGGGCGCGACAGTGCTTTTCTGGGCAATGCGCAGCGGCAATCCAACCGGCTTTCGTCGGCTATTGGCTCTGGGGGCTGACCCTAACGTCGTGTTCGTGGATGGTGGAAGTGTTCTGCACTGGGCGGCTCAACTAGATAACGAGTCGTATCTGCGGTCTGCGCTCGAAGCCGGCGGTAATCCGAACCTGGTGGGCGGTCCAGGACAGCAGACGCCGATATTCAAGACAATCGGTTCGGCTGGCGCTTCGGATGCTTCCATGCTTGAACTGCTCTTGGCCTACGGCGCGGACCCAAATGCCGTTGGCTCGAGGGGAAATACACCCGCCATGATTGCGGCGGGAGTCGGCCGGTTTGATCTTGTTTACACCCTTCTTGAGAACGGGGCAGATTTCTCAATAAAGAACTTGAAGGGGCGCAGTTTGATCGACAGGGTCTCAGCGAAACAAGATTCATTCGCTCCCGGCAGTCGACAAGCGGCTTCGTTTGCGCTCGTTCGCAATTGGTTGTGCGAACGAGGTCAGGTGTTCCAATAGCGCGGGAGTGCTGGCGCGGGAGTGCTAGACAGCCACGCTAGCGTCGATGCGTACAGAGACACGGGCAATCAGCCGCAGCCGGGACGATCGGATCGGTCGAAACTCGCCCGATGGGCTACCCACGCGCCTTCATCGTCGATCCCGAGCAGCCCGGCTTCTACCACTGCATGAGCCGGTGCGTGCGCCGCGCCTGGCTCTGCGGCGAAGACCCCGTCACCGGGCGCTGCTTCGACCATCGGCGTGGCTGGATCGAGCAGCGACTGCTGATGCTCGCCGACAGCTTCGCTGTCGGGCTGTACGCATGGGCCGTGATGAGCAACCACACCCATGTCGTCCTGCGCATCGACCCGAGGTTGGCCGAGACCTGGACAGACGAGGACGTCGCGCACCGCTGGGCGCGCCTGGATCGCACGCTCGCGGCCGTGCCGGACAGTCACGTCGAACAGCGCGTCCGGCGACTGCTCGATCAGCCTGACCGGATCGTCGAACTCAGAGCCCGCCTCGGTAGCCTCAGCTGGTTCATGCGATTCCTGAACGAGTGCATCGCGCGCGAGGCGAACGCCGAGGATCGCTGCACCGGTCGTTTCTGGGAGGGGCGCTTCAAGTGTCAGGCGCTCCTGGATGACGCTGCCCTCGCTGCCTGCATGGCCTATGTGGATCTGAATCCCATCCGTGCGGGTATTGCGGATGAACTTGCGGATTCCGACTACACGAGCATCCAGCGCCGCCTTCGTTCGCTCGACGGTGACCCCACTGCGGGCGACACCCCACTCGACCCCATGGCCGGTGTACGAGGGCCTGCCGCGTCGAGCCTGACCGTGCGTGCGTACATCGACCTCGTCGACTGCACGGGCCGGATCACACGGCCGGACAAGCGCGGCGCGATCTCCGACGAGGCCGCCAGGGCCCTGGATGCGATTCGGGGCTCTCCGAGTTGGTGGGTCGGATGTGTCGGCCGTATCGAGGAAGTGTTCGCTACCGCGGTCGGAATGCCGAAGGCACTGAAGCGAAGAGCTGCCGAACTCGATCTGCGCTCCCTGCGCGGGGCTGGCGCTGCGTGGTAGGCGCAAGACCCTTCAATTCAATATTCCGAACCACCGCGCGCGCCACTCCTTCGTTCCTAGCCCCTCTTTGATCCTCGCAACCGACCGTTGTGCTGCGCGTCGATTGCATCGAGCTGAATCTCGTCCTTCCGCGGTTAACGCGCTACAGAGTTCACACGCGGCGTGGCTGTCCACGGAATCCGGTGGGTCGGATGTGTCGGCCGTATCGAGGAAGTGTTCGCTACCGCGGTCGGAATGCCGAAGGCACTGAAGCAGAGAGCTGCTGAACTCGATCTGCGCTCCCTGCGCGGGGCTGGCGCTGCGTGGTAGGCGCAAGACCCTTCAATTCAATATTCCGAACCACCGCGCGCGCCACTCCTTCGTTCCTAGCCCCTCTTTGATCCTCGCATCCGACCGTTGTGCTGCGCGTCGATTGCATCGAGCTGAATCTCGTCCTTCCGCGGTTAACGCGCTACAGAGTTCACACGCGGCGTGGCTGTCCACGGAATCGTCCACGGCGTGGCTGTCCACGGAATCCGCCGCTACAGAGTTCACACGCGGCGTGGCTGTCCACGGAATCCCGTCCGGAATCCCGAATCCCGGAATCTCGTCCCTGCAGTCCACGGAATCTCTGATCGATCCTGAACCAAGAAGGGCGGCACGAGGCCGCCCTTCTTTTCGTCGCTCGAGCGCCGCTATCAGAAATTCGCGGTGATCCGTCCGTAGTAGTAGCCGCCCTGCCAGGGAACGATACTGCCGGAGGCGTAGGTGCGGCCGCAGCAAAAGTCGTTGTCGCTGGCGATCCGATCCACCTCGTCCGGATACTCATCGAAGATGTTGCGACCCCCGATGGTGAAGCGGAAGTTCTCGTTGAACTGCCAGGAACCCTCCAGATCGACGAAGAACGTCGGGTCGTAGTTCTGGATCGAGAGCGGCGTGGTGTTGTCCGAGTTGTCCGACTCACCGAAGTAGCGGCCGCGCGCGAGGATAGTGAAGTCGCTGAAGCGGTGGAATGCCGTGAGGTTCCAGCGCGTGTTCGGGTCCGCGTTCTCGATGTCGTACTCCGTTTCCGGGTTCAACACGTTCAGCGGATCGTTTACGACCTCGTTCTCGTTGTAGTTGAACGCGAACGAGATGTCAGTGTTGTGGCCACCGCCCCATTCGATCGGGTAGTTCGCCACGACATCTAAGCCCGTCGTCTCGCTGTCGTAGGCGTTCTGGAAGTAATTCACGCCGCCGATCGTTGCGGCACCCGCGACACCTGCGGCCTCGAGAGCCTGGAAGCGCGCGAACTCGTCCGGATCACCGGCGGGATCGGAAGACACGGTCAGCGTAGAGACCGCACGGAAGCGATCGTCGATGTCGATCCGATAGGCGTCCACCGTAAGCGTCAGTTCCTCGATCTGCGCGGTGAAACCCAGCGTGAAGCTCGTCGACGTCTCGGCCTCGAGGGGCGATGCGCCGAGCGCACCCGCAACCGGCCCGCTGGCCGGGAACAGACCCACGGCCACCGGGAAGCCCTGCGGCAGACGCGTGGAGACGTTCGTCGTGCCCTGCTGGCCCGGGGTCGGCGCCCGGAAACCGGTGCCGAAAGAGCCGCGGACAGCGAATGCTTCGGACAGGTAGTAGCGAAACGCAACCTTGCCGACCGTTTCGTTGCCGAAGTCGGAGTAGTCCTCGTAGCGCAGTGCGCCCTGCAGCAGCAGCTTATCCGTCACGTCGGCCGAGAGATCACCGTAGACCGCATAGGAGTCACGCGTGTACTCATCGGAGAAGGCCGGTGAGTAACCCGGGAAGCCGTTCGAGCCAACGCCGACTGCCGTGAACACCGGATCGTCGGGGTCTGCGCAGTTGAGGGGCTCGTCTGCAGGTGCGTTCGTGATCGCCAGGCCCGCGGCCGTCGGCGTGCCGTCGGCGTTGCAGAAGCCGAAGGGATCGGAAGCCGCAAAGGGTCCGTCGATGTAGGACGCCTCATCGCTGCTCTGGCCGACGTCGTAGGTTTCGTCGAGATAGCTGAGGCCGTACGCGAACACCAGCGGACCCGAGAAGCCCACGTCGAACTCGGTGATGAAGTCGGCCTGCGCCTGGAACTCCTCGTTCGTCAGCGTGCCCGGACGGAAGTCCGTGGGCGAGTCGGGACCGAGCGAGGGGTTGATCGTGTTGAAGAGGCGGTAGTCGATCTCGTTCGATCCGAAGCGGAGGCTGAGATCGTAGGACGTAGTATCCGTGATTTCTCCACGGACACCGCCGACGATCGAGGCATCCGTGACGTCACCCTCAAACCGGGGCGTGAAGCCACCAGGGAACTTCTGAAGCGGGCTGTAGATGGAACCATCCTGCAGCCGCAGATCCTCGATCGTGCCGTTGCCGGGGTAGCGATAAAAGAAGCTGCCATCGCCCGACTTCTCGCCGTAGTTGCCGAAGGCGTACAGCTCCATACCGTTGTCAAAGCTGTAGCCGGAGTTGAAGAAGAACATCTGGTGGTCGGAGTTCGGCTGGCCCCAGGGCATGGCGTTCTCGCCTTCGACGGAGGCGGAGGGGATACCCGCGGGGAACGCCTGCTGCAGCGCCTGCACACGGGCCGGCGCGGTCGCCGTCGGCGTACCCGTAACGAAGCCCTGACGCAGCTCGCTCGTATTGCTGAAGCGATCGTTCGTGGTGTCGAGGCAGAACCAGTTCTCGCAGTACTGCTCTGCTCGTTCCGTGAATTCCGTGTCGTAGACCTCGGCGGAGAGCGAGAGGAAGCCGTTCTCACCAAGCGGCAGACCGATGTTGCCCTGGACTGTGAACTGCTGCCCGTCGTCTTCGTAAAACTCACCGGTATCGATGGTAAGGTCGAAGCCCTCGCGGTTCTGCTTGAGGTTGAAGTTCAGCACCCCGGCGATCGCGTCCGAGCCGTACTGCGAGGAGGCGCCGTCGCGAAGCACCTCGATGCTCTCGATGGCCGATGCCGGGATCGTCGCGACGTCGGGGCCCTGCGTGCCCGACCCGCCGATGGAAACCAGCGACGCGCGATGGCGACGCTTGCCATTCACCAGCACCAACGTGTGGTGCGAGTCTAGGCCCCGCAGCTGCGCGGGCCGGATGAAGGTCGCGCCATCGCTGATCGGCTGGCGGCTCACGTTGAACGACGGAACGAGCGTTTGAAGAATGTCGACCGTATCGGTGTGCGATACCGCAGTGATCTGTTCTGCGTTGAAGGTATCCACGGCGACTGCCGAATCGAGCGACGTCCGCGGCTTACCGCGCAGACCGGTGACGACAACTTCTTCGATCGGCTCCGCCGCCGCCGCTTCGGACGGGACGGTCGCCGCCGCCCCCGCCAACGCGACCCCGAGGGCGAGCCCGCCGAATCCAAACTTCACCTTCCCCAACTGCTGTGCTGCCATACGACTGGCTCCTGTCATGTCGACCATCCCGAACAATGCGACCTGGACCCGGCTCGACCGTGAAATTGAAACCCCCATCACGGAATCGCCAGATGAAACGACTCTGCAGCATTCGAGCCAGCTCCGCAATACAAGGACCGTCACACGCACCGCGACCTCGACCATGCCAGACGCTCAAGCAGGCTCAGGGCCAGCGCCGACGCGGGCTCCAGCACGCACAAGCGCCCGAATACGGCGTGCTCTCGCCGCGACGAATCGGTCGTGCCGCATCGCAATCACACCTTGAGGTCAGTGCCGGCGCCCCAAACCGGGGCGGGCGGCTCACATTCGGAGCAGATCGATCGCACCGCCAGCGTGCAGAGTCATGCAGAAAGCACTTCGGAGGTGCCGGCGTGCGCCACTGTACGTGCACCTCGACCAGGCGCAGCGAGCGAACAGGCTGCATCGCAGACAAATCCCAAAGAGCCCTGACTCGGACTGCGCCCTGAGCTCTCCGCTTGTTTCAACGCTCGACGATTCGAGATCGATGGGAAGCGGCGTCTCGGAACAACTGACCCCGCGAGCGCCGGCTACTCATACATCTATGTACCAGGACAAAAACGATAACGGAGTTGTTTCAAGGTTCTTGCGACAACGGCTCGCGCAGTGTCCTGCCCTTTTGACCGATCGCTGATGAGCGCACCCGTTTCCGCTTGCGCCCGCCCGCACAAGCCTACGCCAACGCTGCGTCCCCTCGCACAGGCCCTTCGGTCAACCACATGCTTCGAGGCTTGGCGCGCAGGTTGGCGCCCTGCCCTGTCCTGCCCTGTCCTGCCCTGTCCTGCCCTGTCCTGCCCTGTCCTGCCCTCCGGGCCGCGGTATCTACACTCTCCTCGATACAGACTCAACTCGGACTCCGTGTTCGGACTGCGTGAGCAGACTGCGTGGACATACATGGACGCCCCCGCTGCGACAACATGGGTGATGGGATGGACGCCCCCCTCCCTACGGCGTTCAGCAGGCTCGAAAGTCTGCTGCGCCAGGGCGGAAGGTGTACTCAGCTGAAGCTGAACTTCAGCCCAGAGAGGACGCCATCCCATGGAACAGCCTAAGTTGATTGCCATCGACGTCGCAAAGAACGTCTTCCAGCTCTGCGAGCTCGATGCGCACCGCAAGGTCACTCGAAACGAACCGGTTCGGCGCGGGCGACTGCTACAGACCCTCGCAAAGCAGCCGCCCAGCATCGTCGCAATGGAAGCTTGCTACTCGAGCCACTATTGGGCTCGCGAGTTCGCTGCCATGGGGCACGAAGTGCGCCTGGTGCCCGCACAACACGTGAAGCCGTTCGTGCGTGGCAACAAGAACGACGCCAATGATGCGCTGGCGATCGCCGAAGCATCGCAGCGCCCGAATCTGCGCTGCGTGCCGGTGAAGTCACTCGCGCAGCAGGACATGCAGGCCCTGCATCGGATCCGAATGCGTCTGGTGCGCCAGCGTATCCAGCTAATGAACCAGACCCGCGGCATACTCAGCGACTACGGCGTCGTGATGCCTCAGGGCATCCCGTCGTTTCGACGCACCGTGGTCGAGCTGCAGGGCGACGCTGGCAAACACCTCACGCCCTTCATGCGCACACAGATCGTCGAGATCGATGCGGAGTTCCGGACGCGCTCCGATCGGCTCGGCCAGCTCGAGAAGCAGATGCACGCGCTCGCCACCTCGCATCCGCTGTGCAAATTGCTGCTCACGATGCCAGGCATCGGGCCCGTCAACGCCACGGCGATCGTCTCCGCCATCGGCAGGGGCGATCAGTTCGAGCATCCGCGTGATTTCGCCGTATGGCTGGGCCTGACGCCGAGCCAGTACGCGTCGGGCAAAAAAATCGTTCCAGGGCAAGATCACCAAGCGTGGCGATCGCTACCTTCGCAGCCAGCTCGTGCATGGCGCCCGTGCGGTCATCTACAACGCGCATCGGCATCACGACCCGCTTCGACGTTGGACGCAGCAGCTCGTGGAGCGCATTGGGGTGAACAAGGCGGCTGTTGCTGTGGCGGCGCGCCTCGCGCGGACCGCCTGGATCATGCTTCAGCGGGGCGAGCCCTACTGGGCAAGCGCCTCGTAACCACTTCACTTCCCGTCCTGTCGATGCGAATTGCTGCGGTTACCCGCGCCTGACGAAGTCTTGCCGTGGACATGGCCCGAAGCAGGCCGAGTGGGTGTTTCAGACAGTCAGGTGCGGCCCCCATATGGGCTCGAAGGACCGAGACAGGCGCCTTCATCAGAAAGCCGGATGTATGTCAGCACGACCGTCCCTCCACTCGATCAGGACAAGGAGTAGTGACGCAAGGGCACTTCCGGCTGTCAGCGGCTGGGCGGATTCGTTCGGCTTGTCGCAGCGGGGGCGTCCATGTATGTCCACGGAGTCGTCCGGTTGTCAGCAGTCGGGCGGGTTCGCTCGGCTCGTCGCAGCGTGGGCGTCCATGTATGACCCTCCCTGCGTGGGGCCGGCGCTGCCTGGTAGGCACGAAAAGCTTCGATTCAAGCACTCCGGAGCACCACGCGCGTCGCTGCTCCGTTCCCCATCGCTTTTCGAGCCTCGAAACGCCACGTCGCGCTACTCATCAGGCGCATCCGGAACGTTTGAGTCCTTTCGCGGACTACGATGCTACTGTCCTTGGCTCCAGGGAGCCCTCGACCTGGGTGTCCACGGAGCCCGGTCGGATGTGCCGGCCGTATCGAGGAAGTGTTCGCTACCGCGGTCGGAATGCCGAAGGCACTGAAGCAGAGAGCTGCTGAACTCGATCTGCGCTCCCTGCGTGGGGCCGGCGCTGCCTGGTAGGCACGAAAAGCTTCGATTCAAGCACTCCGGAGCACTACGCGCGTCGCTGCTCCGTTCCCCATCGCTTTTCAAGCCTCGAAACGCCACGTCGCGCTACTCATCAGGCGCATCCGGAACGTTTGAGTCCTTTCGCGGACTACGATGCTACTGTCCTTGGCTCCAGGGAGCCCTCGACCTGGGTGTCCACGGAGCCCCCCCGGCTGCGTTTCGATGCATCGCGATTCCACAAGCCTTGGACTCATGGTTCGCAGGCGACTCGCACTTCGATCGCCACGACCGCATGGGTGTCCAAGACCGCGCAGGAATGTCATGCGTGTGGGTGTCCCGGAATGGCCATCGCCACGACCGCATGGGTGTCCAAGACCGGGGTTGATGTATGTCCACGGAGTCTTCGGCACCGTCCCGCGGTATGGGTGATGGGATGGACGCCCCCTCCCTACGGCGTTCAGCGGGCTCGAAAGTCTGCTGCGCCAGGGCGGAAGGTGTACTCAGCTGAAGCTGAACTTCAGCCCAGAGAGGACGCCATCCCATGGAACAGCCTAAGTTGATTGCCATCGACGTCGCAAAGAACGTCTTCCAGCTCTGCGAGCTCGATGCGCACCGCAAGGTCACTCGAAACGAACCGGTTCAGCGCGGGCGACTGCTACAGACCCTCGCAAAGCAGCCGCCCAGCATCGTCGCAATGGAAGCCTGCTACTCGAGCCACTATTGGGCTCGCGAGTTCGCTGCCATGGGGCACGACGTGCGCCTGGTGCCCGCACAACACGTGAAGCCGTTCGTGCGTGGCAACAAGAACGACGCCAATGATGCGCTAGCGATCGCCGAAGCATCGCAGCGCCCGAATCTGCGCTGCGTGCCGGTGAAGTCACTCGCGCAGCAGGACATGCAGGCCCTGCATCGGATCCGAATGCGTCTGGTGCGCCAGCGTATCCAGCTGATGAACCAGACCCGCGGCGTACTCAGCGACTACGGCGTCGTGATGCCTCAGGGCATCCCGTCGTTTCGACGCACCATGGTCGAGCTGCAGGGCGACGCTGGCAAACACCTCACGCCCTTCATGCGCACACAGATCGTCGAGATCGATGCGGAGTTCCGGACGCGCTCCGATCGGCTCGGCCAGCTCGAGAAGCAGATGCACGCGCTCGCCACCTCGCATCCGCTGTGCAAATTGCTGCTCACGATGCCAGGCATCGGGCCCGTCAACGCCACGGCGATCGTCTCCGCCATCGGCAGGGGCGATCAGTTCGAGCATCCGCGTGATTTCGCCGTATGGCTGGGCCTGACGCCGAGCCAGTACGCGTCGGGCGACAAATCGTTCCAGGGCAAGATCACCAAGCGTGGCGATCGCTACCTTCGCAGCCAGCTCGTGCATGGCGCCCGTGCGGTCATCTACAAAGCGCATCGGCATCACGACCCGCTTCGACGTTGGACGCAGCAGCTCGTGGAGCGTGTTGGGGTGAACAAGGCGGCTGTTGCTGTGGCGGCGCGGCTCGCGCGCACCGCCTGGATCATGCTTCAGCGGGGCAAGCCCTACCGGGCAAGCGCCTCGTAACCACTTCACTTCCCGTCCTGTCGATGCGAATTGCTGCGGTTACCCGCGCCTGACGAAGTCTTGCCGTGGACATGGCCCGAAGCAGGCCGAGTGGGTGTTTCAGACAGTCAGGTGCGGCTCCCATATGGGCTCGAAGGACCGAGACAGGCGCCTTCATCAGAAAGCCGGATGTATGTCAGCACGACCGTCTTTCCACTCGATCAGGACACGGGGCAGTGGAACAAGAGCACTTCCGGCTGTCAGCAGCTGGGCGGATTCGCTCGGCTTGTCGCAGCGGGGGCGTCCATGTATGTCCACGGAGTCGGATGCGACTCGGGGCTCTCCGGACTGGTGGATCGGATGTGTCGGCCGTATCGAGGAAGTGTTCTCTAGCGCGGTCGGCTCGCCACAGACTCTCAAGGAAAGGGCTGCTGCTCTAGAACTACGGTGCCTGCGTGGGGCCGGAGCTGCCTGGTAGGCGCGAAGATATGGAACTCCGACGCTGCGGAGCGACCCCGCAGTCAGCCCCTGAGCCGTTCATGTCCCTGATGGAACCCAAACCGACGGTTGCGCTGCTCATCGAGTGCATCGAGCAGGCCCACGTCTTTTTGCGGTCAACGATGTGGCTGTCCACAGCGTTCATTCCCGCCCCGCCGTTGCCAATGTCCGCCGAAGGGATTCGAACCAGCATTCGCCGTCGGCGCGCGACCTAATGGATGTCCACGGAACCCACCGCGGAGTCATCCTGACCGAGTCCGCCGGGTGGGTGATGGGATGGACGCCCCCTCCCTACGGCGTTCAGCGGGCTCGAAAGTCTGCTGCGCCAGGGCGGAAGGTGTACTCAGCTGAAGCTGAACTTCAGCCCAGAGAGGACGCCATCCCATGGAACAGCCTAAGTTGATTGCCATCGACGTCGCAAAGAACGTCTTCCAGCTCTGCGAGCTCGATGCGCACCGCAAGGTCACTCGAAACGAACCGGTTCAGCGCGGGCGACTGCTACAGACCCTCGCAAAGCAGCCGCCCAGCATCGTCGCAATGGAAGCCTGCTACTCGAGCCACTATTGGGCTCGCGAGTTCGCTGCCATGGGGCACGACGTGCGCCTGGTGCCCGCACAACACGTGAAGCCGTTCGTGCGTGGCAACAAGAACGACGCCAATGATGCGCTAGCGATCGCCGAAGCATCGCAGCGCCCGAATCTGCGCTGCGTGCCGGTGAAGTCACTCGCGCAGCAGGACATGCAGGCCCTGCATCGGATCCGAATGCGTCTGGTGCGCCAGCGTATCCAGCTGATGAACCAGACCCGCGGCGTACTCAGCGACTACGGCGTCGTGATGCCTCAGGGCATCCCGTCGTTTCGACGCACCATGGTCGAGCTGCAGGGCGACGCTGGCAAACACCTCACGCCCTTCATGCGCACACAGATCGTCGAGATCGATGCGGAGTTCCGGACGCGCTCCGATCGGCTCGGCCAGCTCGAGAAGCAGATGCACGCGCTCGCCACCTCGCATCCGCTGTGCAAATTGCTGCTCACGATGCCAGGCATCGGGCCCGTCAACGCCACGGCGATCGTCTCCGCCATCGGCAGGGGCGATCAGTTCGAGCATCCGCGTGATTTCGCCGTATGGCTGGGCCTGACGCCGAGCCAGTACGCGTCGGGCGACAAATCGTTCCAGGGCAAGATCACCAAGCGTGGCGATCGCTACCTTCGCAGCCAGCTCGTGCATGGCGCCCGTGCGGTCATCTACAAAGCGCATCGGCATCACGACCCGCTTCGACGTTGGACGCAGCAGCTCGTGGAGCGTGTTGGGGTGAACAAGGCGGCTGTTGCTGTGGCGGCGCGGCTCGCGCGCACCGCCTGGATCATGCTTCAGCGGGGCAAGCCCTACCGGGCAAGCGCCTCGTAACCACTTCACTTCCCGTCCTGTCGATGCGAATTGCTGCGGTTACCCGCGCCTGACGAAGTCTTGCCGTGGACATGGCCCGAAGCAGGCCGAGTGGGTGTTTCAGACAGTCAGGTGCGGCTCCCATATGGGCTCGAAGGACCGAGACAGGCGCCTTCATCAGAAAGCCGGATGTATGTCAGCACGACCGTCTTTCCACTCGATCAGGACACGGGGCAGTGGAACAAGAGCACTTCCGGCTGTCAGCAGCTGGGCGGATTCGCTCGGCTTGTCGCAGCGGGGGCGTCCATGTATGTCCACGGAGTCATCCAGGATTTGGGCTGGGTGTCCACGGAATTCTCTCAGGCGGCTGTTGCTGTGGCGGCGCGGCTCGCGCGCACCGCCTGGATCAGGCTTCAGCGGGGCGAGCCCTACCGGGCAAGCGCCTCGTAACCACTTCACTTCCCGTCCTGTCGATGCGAATTGCTGCGGTTACCCGTGCCTGACGAAGTCTTGCCGTGGACATGGCCCGAAGCAGGCCGAGTGGGTGTTTCAGACAGTCAGGTGCGGCTCCCATATGGGCTCGAAGGACCGAGACAGGCGCCTTCATCAGAAAGCCGGATGTATGTCAGCACGACCGTCTTTCCACTCGATCAGGACACGGGGCAGTGGAACAAGAGCACTTCCGGCTGTCAGCAGCTGGGCGGATTCGCTCGGCTTGTCGCAGCGGGGGCGTCCATGTATGTCCACAGAGTTCCGTGGTCACGGGGAGTTCGGAGTTCGAGTTCGCACTGACCACGATGTGGCTGTCCACAGAGTTCCAGTACACGCGCCCGGTGCGCGACAACATGGATGCCAGGAATCTCGACATGGATGTCCACGGAACCCCTGGGTGTCCACGGAGTCCGCGCTCGGCTTGTCGCAGCGGGGGCGTCCATGTATGTCCACGGAGTCCTACTCTCGGAGTTCCCTGGCCTGGGTGTCCACGGAGTCGTCCTGCCCTGAACACGCGGAGTTTTCGGTCGGCCTGGGTGTCCACGGAGTCGTCACTCGGCTTGTCGCAGCGGGGGCGTCCATGTATGTCCACGGAGTCCTACTCTCGGAGTTCCCTGGCCTGGGTGTCCACGGAGTCGCAGGGAGCCCTCGACCTGGGTGTCCACGGAGCCCCCGGGATTCGAACCAGCATTCGCCGTCGGCGCGCGACCTAATGGATGTCCACGGAACCCACGGAACTCCCTACACGGCGCAGAACTCAGCACCACCGCGCACATCTCGCCTAGATGACCGACGCGTCGCGCTCGCGACGTCGCGATTTCGTTCTGCGAACTGCTCGGTGGCTGTCCAGGTTGTTCCCCCATATGTCCGCCGAAGGGATTCGAACCAGCATTCGCCGTCGGCGCGCGACCTAATGGATGTCCACGGAACCCACCGCGGAGTCATCCTGACCGAGTCCGCCGGGTGGGTGTCCACGGAGTCAACCCGAAAGGCTTCTGTCCTTTCGCGGACCACGATGTGGCTGTCCACGGAGTCCGGCCTCGTAACCACTTCACTTCCCGTCCTGTCGATGCGAATTGCTGCGGTTACCCGCGCCTGACGAAGTCTTGCCGTGGACATGGCCCGAAGCAGGCCGAGTGGGTGTTTCAGACAGTCAGGTGCGGCTCCCATATGGGCTCGAAGGACCGAGACAGGCGCCTTCATCAGAAAGCCGGATGTATGTCAGCACGACCGTCTTTCCACTCGATCAGGACACGGGGCAGTGGAACAAGAGCACTTCCGGCTGTCAGCAGCTGGGCGGATTCGCTCGGCTTGTCGCAGCGGGGGCGTCCATGTATGTCCACGGAGTCCTACTCTCGGAGTTCCCTGGCCTGGGTGTCCACGGAGTCGTCCTGCCCTGAACACGCGGAGTTTTCGGTCGGCCTGGGTGTCCACGGAGTCTCAGAACCCAAACCGACGGTTGCGCTGCTCATCGAGTGCATCGAGCAGGCCCACGTCTTTTTGCGGTCAACGATGTGGCTGTCCACAGCGTTCATTCCCGCCCCGCCGTTGCCAATGTCCGCCGAAGGGATTCGAACCAGCATTCGCCGTCGGCGCGCGACCTAATGGATGTCCACGGAACCCACCGCGGAGTCATCCTGACCGAGTCCGCCGGGTGGGTGTCCACGGAGTCAACCGGAACGGGCGGCAAGCATGTCCGCCAAAGTTATCGCAAACTGGTTTGCACGGCTGTACAACGATATGGGTTATGAAGGCTGTAGCAGTCATTCAGGACGGCGCACCTTTATCACCAATGCAGCGAAGAAGATCACCCAAGTGGGCGGGTCATTAAGGGATGTGCAACTGCTGGCAGGTCATTCCAATCTGGCGACCACGCAACGGTACATACAAAGTGATAGTCAGGCGATCAGGAAGATTGTGGATTTGGTGTAGGGAACGCTTCTACGCGAAAACGGTTGTTCAACAATGGCATGACCTTGAAACCACGGTGAACGATGGTGATGGGATTAGGTGTGACGGTGGTTTCACCGTGTATGCAGTTTGGATGTACGCCTATGGCGATTTTGGAAAACTATTGGAACGGTGAAACTATGGTGGACACCGTAGCGGGTTGAATATACCGACCCCAGTCTTGGTAGATATATTCAGAGTGATCCAATCGGGCTTCAGGGTGGTCTCAATACGTATGCATACGTGAGCGGCAACCCGGTCAATCGGTACGACTTCTATGGTCTAAAGGAATGTGATGCGCAATACCATAGTATCTTTTGTTATCTATCCGAATTTGATTTTTGTCGAAATTCTCTAATCGAACTTTTTCCAGTAAGACCATAAGCGATAAAAATAACGCCCATTATCAGCGGTAATACCACGCGCGAAAATTCGACTTCAAAATGGAACAGCATCACTATACCCAATAGAATCAATATAGTCCCAAGTATCACACCTAAAATGCGAAGTATTTTGCCGGTCATTATAAACAACTCACTGCACAGTACAACTCTGCCCCGCGTCTGAAGCCAAAGGCGCCAGCACCCACTAAAGCGGCTGCTGCATTAAATCGATTGAACTGAGCCAATGTACGGAGTTGCCGCTGCCCAGTTCGGAATTGACCGGAGTTTATATTACGCAGCCCTTCTCTGTAGATTCTATCGGAAGCATATTCGGCAAATTCGTTTGCTGCAAACGACAACAAAGCTAGTGGGTCAAAATATCCGGCTTGATCGTAAAGGTCACCATAATTGTCTTTAAGGCATTCATCAAAACAGTCGGGATCATCTTCATCACATTCCTTTAGACCATAGAAGTCGTACCGATTGACCGGGTTGCCGCTCACGTATGCATACGTATTGAGACCACCCTGAAGCCCGATTGGATCACTCTGAATATATCTACCAAGACTGGGGTCATAATCCCTAAAGTAGTTGTAATGAAGGTCCGTCTCACTGTCAAAGTACTGTCCTGGCAGCCGCAAATTATTCACAACATCACCACCGGAGGCCTGCGCGAAACCGAAAGCCAGGAGCGTCGACGCCCAAACAACCGCACCGTTTTCGGAGATCAGCGACGCGGGGGCGCCAATATGGCTATTCAAGTAGTAGAAGATGCCTACGCCGCCGTCCCTCTTGAAGAGCGGGTCAGTCATCCACGTCCTATTCGCGGCGTATTGGTATTCCGATAGAAGCCTGCCAACTGAGTCGTACTCTGCCAAAAGGCCAGACTGGTCATAGTGAAAGAACACCACTCCTGCGTCCGTTTCCTTACTCAGCCGCCTCCCCATCGGGCCATAGCTGTACCGCCCGATCTCCCCAGCAATATCCGAATCAATCCGAACCAACCGCTCCTCAAGATCGTAGCGATACGTCCAAGTCTCCCCACCCTCGACCTTCGTCTCCCGATGCCCAGCCGCCGTGTACGTGTAGCTCGCCGTCCCCGTAGCCAGCAGCTCATGATTCGCCCCATAAGTCCACGTTGCCGGGTCCCCAGCTTCCGTCAGCCGATTTCCCACCCCGTCATAAGTGAACCGCTCCCCGTTCCCCGTATCCTCGATCAGCCGATCCAGCCCGTCGTATAGGTACTGCGTACTGAACCCGTCCCTCGACAGATCCGTCAGCTGATTCTCGACGTTGTACTCATTCACCGTAGAGGTGATCAGATTCCCCCCGGCGTCCCGCACCTCCCGTCCGATGAGTCGAAGCAGCGGGTCGTACACGTCGTCCATCGTGATCCCGCCCGGATAGGTCCGCCGATTCGGCGCATACCAGGTGTACCCGTTGACCGTGATCGCCCCCTCCCCCGGGATGTCCAGCGAGATGAAGTTGCCGGCCCGGTCATAGGAGTAGGTGTAGGTGATCCCCTCGGGATTCGTGTAGGTCCGCTTCCTTCCCGCGTCGTCGTAGGTATAGCTGTGCGACTTCGTGAACGGCCCGTAGTCCACCGTCGTGGTCACTAGCTCCCCGGTGAGGTTGTAGCCGTAGGTCGCCGAGTAGGTGCCGTCGTCCCAGTCTGTGAGTTGCCCGAGCAGGTTGTAGCCGAAGGTCACCGTCTTCCCGGGCGACGCGCTCGCGAGTTCTGCCGCGCTCTCGTAGAAGCGTGTCGATAGCAGCTGTCCCGCATCGTCGTAGACGTACTCCGTAACGTGCCCTTCGGGATTCGTCGCCGTCTCCGGCAGGCCATCCGGCAGGTAGGTCCAGGTCCACTCCGCCCCGTTCGGCCGCGTTTCGCTCACGCGCCGGTCGTTCGCGTCGTAGCCGTAGCGCGTCGTGCGGTTCTCGGGATCGGTCAGCGAAAGCAGGTTGCCGCGATCGTCGTAGGCAAAGCGCGTGATGCCCCCGATCGCGTCCACCGTCGCCACCAGCTGGCGCAGTGCGTCGTACTCGGCGCTCGATCGGCGTTCCAGGGCGTCCTCGCTCGCATCCGGGCTGCCGAACACGTCGTACTCGGTGCGGCGCAGTTGCGGGGCGAGGCCATTGCCGACCTCCCGCTCGCTCACGAGCCGGTCGAGCTCGTCGTAGCCGAGCTCCTGACTGAAAGTTGGAAAGTGCGTCTTCCGCAGCAGACCGACGCCATACTCGAAGGCCGTCTGGTTCCCGTTCGGATCAATACTCTTGAGAATGCGCCCGAGCGGGTCGTACTCGGTCCTCGCGCTGTGCCCCAGCGCATTGGTGATCCGCTCGAGCTGGTTCTCGCGGTTGTAGTCGAAGGTGGTGGTGCGGCCGATCGGGTCCTCGATCGCGAGCGGCAGGCCCGCATGGTTCGGCGTGTAGGTCGTGATGCCGCCGTTCGCCGCGGTCTGCGTGACGAGATCGCCGGCGAGGTTGTAGCCGTACAGCTCCTGCCGACCGATCGGGTCCGTGACCTGCGTGAGGTTGCCCACCGCATCGAAGGCGAAGACCCAGGTCTTGCCGCGCTCGTTGACGAGCACGGGCGCATTGCCGAGCGCGTCGTGCATGGGACGGGTCGCGTCGGTGAAGCGCTGCTCGCCGAGCAGCGGGTCAGTCCTCGTTAGCAGGTTGCCGCGGTCGTCGTAGGTGAAGCGGTAGATGGCCTCCGCCGTATTGGGATCATTCACGTAGCGGATCAGCGTCACGTTGCCGTGGCTGTCGTACTCGAACTGGGTCTCCCGCTCAGCCTGTGTTCCCGCGGCCTCACGGACGTCGGTCAGGTTGCCCGCGTCGTCGTAGTCCCATTCCGTGACCACACCATCCACCGCCACGGCGCGCGTCGGAAAGGCATACACCGGATGCCATTCGGTGGTGCTGATCTCATCGTCCGGCCGCTTCACCGACACGATGTTGCCGCGCGCGTCCATGATGCTCGTGGTCATGCGGCCACGCTGGTCAGTGACGATGCGCTGGCGGAGCGTCGAGGATCCCTGCGGCCCAGCAAAGCGCGAGACGGTCGAACGCCCGGAAGCCGAACCAGCGGCGGCGACGCCTGGTGGACGCACGCTCACCCGACTGATTCCCGCCTTGCCGAAGCAATCACAATCTGCGGTCGTGACGTGGCGGATCGAGTAGACCGTCTCGCCACCGCGGATCTCCCGCGTCCGCAGGCCAAGCTTGTTGAACTGGGTCTGCGTCGTCCGCCCTTCGCCGTCCGTGCGGGTCTGCGTAATGCCCACTTCGCCTACGGCGAAATCGAAGCGGTAGCCGGCACCGTTGCCGTTGAACCAACTCGACAGGCGGCCGTTCTCTCCGCTGATGGAAACGGACGTGCGCCGACCCTCCGGGTCGAGCACGCTCGAGATGAAACCGGTCGCCGCGTACTCGTAGGTCCAGTCATGGCCGAGCGGATCGGTGACCGTCTCGATGCGCCCTTCGGGGTCGTAGGCGTAGCTCACGGTGCGCCCGAAGGCATCCGTAACGGCCGTGATGCGTTGGTAGGAAATGGGCTCGCCCGTTTCGGGATCGGTGGTCGAGGCCGGGGACCAGGTGTAGCTGAGCGCGACGTCATCATTTGTGTCGACCAGGGACAGCAGCCGGCCCTCGGCGTCGCGGTTCAGGGTGACGCGATTGCCGTTGCGGTCTGCGTAGGCGACTGTGCGGCCGTTCGCGTCGTACTCGATGCGATTTCCGAGCTGGTCGCGCCAGACCCAGCCGTTACCCGGGCCGGCCTCAAACCAGGTGGAGTAATCCACGATGTTCAAGTCAGCATCCAGGATCTTGAGCAGGCGCTTGTTCGCTCGGCCCATGTAGTTCACGCCGTTGCGGGTGATCACGACCTTCGCGGACCCGCCGCGCGCGCCCCCCGCGGTCTGCTCGACCACCTCGATCGGCGCCAGCCGCCGATTGAACTCCCAGCCGCCGCCCACGTAGCTGCGCGTGGAACGCACGTAGCCGCCCTGCACCTTCACGCGCAGGTCTTCCACGTCGAGCACGAAGGTTCCGGAAACGAACTCCGACATGTCGTTGGTACCGTGCTGAATGCCCGGCACGGCATGCGCGAGAACGGAAATGGTCAACAGGACGAATGCCCACAGACTACGCATGAGACAGGTGCTCCTGATCAATTTGCCGGTCCCTCCCCCTCACCGCGGCAGCCGCCGAGCAAGCCATCGAGGATGCAGCCGCTGTTCGTATCGGGCGTCAGCGCTTGGCGCTGACTTCCGAGACTGATGCCCGACGAGACGCCCGTCGGGGTGGGCGCGATGAACACGGCCGGCGGGGTCGGCTGCGCTTCTGTGGCCTGGCAAGCACTCAGATCGCCCGACGCGTTGAAGTAGCCGAGGGCGCCGCAGGGCAGTACCTGACCAACCGCGCACTCGTAGCTCGCGAGCACTTCGAAGTCGTAGTTGCGGGCTGCGCAGCCGGCACCGCTCGCATCGGCATCCGCAGCGGCATCGAAGTCGCGCAGCGCCGTGACCCGATAGGGGATCGTGAAGATCTCGCCCGCGAGCAGTTCCGGAGGCGGTTCGGCGAGGAACTCGAACTGCAGATAGTCGTCGTCCTCGGGCAGCACGCTGGTCGCGTTCTCGGCCGTGATCAGGCCGTAGTTCGTGAGCGTGAACTCGCCGAAGAAGGTCTCGCCTTCGGACAGGCGCGGAAGATTCACCACCGTGGGCTCGAGGATCAGCACCGCCGCGGGCACGTTCGTCCTGAAGGTCGCCTCAAGGCGCACCTCGTACCGATCCTGAATCGGAATCTCCACCACGCTCCATTCCACGGTCACCAGCTTGTTCGTCAGGAACACCTCCTGCGCGCCCACCACGCCGGGCTGGATGCGCAGGCGCCCGGAGGCGTCCTGATGGTCGAAGGCGGAGGCCCGGTAGACGTAGTTGCCTGCCGGCAGGTCAGCGAACAGGGCGTTGCCGAAGGCATCGGTGGTGGCCTCGAAGAGCTCCGAGAGCACCTGCTCGTTTTGCAGCTTGATGCGCGCGCCCTCGAGGCCCGGTATGGGCTGGCCACTCTCATCGAGGGTGGCGGTGTAGATGTCTGAGACGTGGACGAGCACGCCGCCCATGCCCGACTCGGTAACCGCCACGTACACCGGCATGATCTGCTCACCGACATTCTCGCCGCCGAGCACGGCGCGGAAGGTGTAGTCGTCCTCGGGCACGCTCGCGCCGGGCGCCGCGGTGACTTCCAGCACGCGCTCTTCGCCCACCTCGAGCGTGCCGAGGTCTGCGGTGCTCGACAGGAACAGCCAGGCAGGCGCCGGCGAGCCATCGGCCCGTTCGAGGCGAACCGTCGCATCGAGGACCGGCGCGTAGCCGGAGTTCTTCACCGTGAACACGCCCGTCGCCTGCGCCTCCAGCGCGGTGCCGAGCTCGACGAAGGTCGGGCTGTAGCCGAGCGCGGGCGTCGCCTCCGTGAGGCGATAGTCCACGGTCACGGCGCCGAGCGGACCGGCCGCATCGTCGCTGACGAGGCGCAGGACGAAGCGGCCGCTCTCTGCGGCGTCAGCCCGGCCGGTGAAGGTGAAGCCGATGCGGGCCGACTCGCCGGCGGCGAGGTCGCGCGGGGCGTCCACGGTCACGTCCACGCTGGATGCGAAGACCCCGCCAGGCTGGTCCTCGGCGAGGTACTCGAAGCGCACGCCTTCGAGGTCGGTGGCGGCACCGGCGGTGACCGTGGTCTGAAGCCCCTGGGCCACGCCGCGGATGACGTCGCCGCCGAAGCTCGCCGGGCGCAGGCGCAGCGACTCCACCGTGAACACGCCCTGCTCCGGCCGGTCGACGAGGTCCGGATGGACGACGGAGACGGCATAGCGGCCGCTGTCGCTCGCGGTGGGCCGGAAGGTGTACGTGAAGGCGCCCGTGCCATCTGTCACGAGCGTTTCGCTCTTTTCGAAGCCCGCAACCTGCAGCACGAGCTCCACTGGTACGCCGGGCTGCGCGGCACCGGTGCGGCGGGAGACCGCACGGCCCTGGATGCGCACGCTGCGGTCCTCGGCGCCGGCAGCGACGATGAGCGGGTCGATCGCCGTCACTTCACCGACGTAGGGGGTTTCCACGAGCGTGGCGCGTCGCGTCGCGCCGATACCCTGGATGACCACCTCGTCGTCGGTGCCGCTTAGGTAGCGCAAGCGATCCAGTGCGAGGCGAACAACCACGTCGTCGGGCGCGCCCTGGGGCACCGTGAGCGGCAGCGGGCCGGAGGTGAAGGTTGCACCCGGTTCGACGCGCGCGACCGCGAAGCCGTTTGCGAGGTTCACCACGCCGCCGGTGAGCTGACGGACCGGCGAGGTCGCGAGCACGTTGCCGGCCTCGTCCTCAAGGCGCAGACGTACATCGGGCGAATCGCCGCCGCTCTGGCCAAGGACAATCTCCGTGGTGACGTCGGACGTATTTTCCAGACTGAAGCGAACGGTGCCGGTACCACCGCGGACGAACGCCTCGGTGGCGAGCGTGGTGACGAGGGCCGCGTCGACGGCGGCGACCGCCTCGCGCTGGCGGAGGGTTACTGCATCGCCCTCAACCGGGGCCTGGGTGAGCGCAAAGCGCAGATCGCCCAGATTGTCGAGGCCGTCGTAGCCGCCGATAACGACCGGAACGAGCGTGAAGCTGCCGGCCGCCACGTCGAAGCGTGCCGAGCGGTGCGTGCGCTCCGTGACGACGCCGCCCGCCTCGTCGTCCACACCGACCTCCAGGGTGACGCCAGCGGCCGCCGTGGCGCCCGCGTTCGCGACGCGGAACCAGAGCCGGTTCATGACGTTGCGTTCGAGGGCAGCCGGCGCCGGGCGCCCGACGTCGTCGACGTCGGAGCGTGTTACCGACAGCGCCGGCAGCACGATCTCGTGCGGGAGAGAGCGGGCATCGTTCGTGTCCACGGCCGTGACGGCGTAGGTGCGCTCGATCGGCGCGTCGCTGCGCTCGGCGGGATAAGTGTCGTCCACGAAGGTGCTGACGCCGACGGCGGCGGGCAGCAGATCAGGCAGCTCTACGCCGTCGACGGCGACGGCGAAGCCAGTGATGGCGCCGCCGCCGCTCGTAAAGGCGATGGTCGCCGGCCCCGTCTCGTCGAGAGCGACGCTCAGGGCGGAGACGGGCAGCAGGTCTGCGTTCACGTACTGCGGATCCGTCGGCGTCGACTCGTTGCCGGCGGCGTCCACGGCCGTGACCACGTAGGTGAAGGCGCTGGTCGACGGCGCCGTGTCGAGCGCCGGGGAATCGGGCACGTCGTCGCGCAGGGGCGTGACGCCCGTCAGATTGACGGGCTGACCCCGAGGCGTATCGACGCGGTAGACGCGATAGGTCAGCCCCTGGAGCGTCGCCTCGCCCGCAGGCGGCGTCCAGCGCAGGACGACGCCGGCGCCGGTGAGCTCCGCGGTGAACTCGCCGGGCACGGCCGGCGGCGTCGAATCGGTGGTGACGGCGACCAGGTCCGAGGGGCCGGAGTAGCTCGTCTGGCCATTATCGCGGCGTTCGCTCGCGACGGCGTAGCGGTAGATGCCCTCTACGAGGCCGCCGCCGGGCGCCTCGAAGCCGAGGGCGCCGTCGTCGACGAAGGCGAGGGTCTGCGTGCCGGCGACGTCCGTGAGTTCGACCGGCGCCGGTTCCCCCGGGCCCTGCCGGAACAGGCGATAGCCCGAAGCGCCGTCCACGGCGTTCCAGGCGAGGCGCACGCGGCCGCCCACCTCCGCCTCTGCCGTAAGGCCAAAGGGCACAGCCAGCGGCGGCAGTTCGCCCTGATAGACCTGCACGCCGATGCCGGGCGGCAGACGATCCTCGACGTTGCCGAGGTCGTCCTCGGCGCTGTAGGTGAACGAAAGCGTCTGCGGCTGAGGCTCGCCCTGCGCGTCGACGCCCGCCTCGATAGGCAGGTCGAACTCGGCGCGGTAGCGCGGTTCGCCCGGCAGCGAGAGCGCATCGAGGACGAGCGGCAGGCCCGCTTCCTGGCCGGCGATCGGTGTGCCGTCGAGCGTCGGCCTGAGCGTGACCTGCGTCCCCGGCCCGACGTCCTCGTCAAGGCGGATCAGTACCTCGACGGTGGCCGGCACATCGATGTCGTCGGGATCGTTCCGGACCGGCGCCGGAGGATTCACGGTCACCTCCAGCACCTGCGGGCCGCGCGTGTCGACCTCGAGGGTCGCGCCGGCGGTGACTTCCGTTCCGCGGTTGCCGACCGCATCGAGGGCGGAGAGCACGGCGAACACGGTGCCCGTTGGCACGTCTGCGGTGAGCTGCCAGCTCGTGCGGTACAGCGTCGGATCCTCGAAATCGCGCACCAGTTCAAGCACGTCGGGCACCCCACCTTCGGGCACGAGCGCAAGGTAGGGCCGCGTAAGCAGCGGTTCGCTCGCGCGCAGCTCCATTCCGACGGTGCCCGGCGCGATGCGGCCGGTAGCAGCATCGAAGGCGCCGGCCGGTGCGTAGGAGACGGTGGCGGTTGGCAGAACGCTGTCGGAGACGCCCTCTGCGAGGTCTGAGGGCGCGGACGTGGTGCCGAACTCGTTCAGAGCGACGACGCGATAGAAGTACTGGCCGTCCGCCGTAGGCATATCGGTGTAGCCGTCGCCGGTGATCGGCGCCCCGTTCACCTTCGTGGCCGCGGCGATGGCCTCGAAGGGCGCCTCGGCGCGGTAGAGGTCGTAGCTCGCGACCGCAGCGTCGGGCGATGCGCCCCAGGCGAGGCGGATCTCGCCAAGCTGTCGGCTCTCGGCGACTAGGCCGATGGGCGCGTCGGGCTGCGCCGTGTCGAGGGTAACCGTGACCGGGGTGGAGGCCGGGCCGAACTGGGCGCGGCCGGCGTAGCGGGCGCGAACGGTGATGAGGTTGTCTCCCTCCTCCAGCGCGGCGCCGGTGAAGAACTCGCCGTCCGGATCGGCGCCGAGCGTGTCCTGGGGCACGCCGTTCACTAGCACCTCGATCTCTGCATCTTTCGCGGTGGTGCCCCGTAGATCGATGGCCGGAATGTTGGTGCGGGTGCCGGAGACGGGCTCCGTGAGCGTCGGCGCGCCGGGCGGCGCGAGCGCCACGGTGGCGATGCGCACCACGCCGGAGAGGTTGCCGAGCGTGTCGCGGGCGCGAACGGCGAAGACGCGGCTGCCGTCGGCGATGGCCGTCAGGTCGAGCTCGAAGCGGGCGTCGGACTCACCGCGCGTATCGGCGCCGACGAGCACGTCGTCGACGAAGAACTCGACAGTGCCGATGCCTGAGGGATCGGTGACGGTCAGGGTCCAGGGCGCCGGCTGCGACAGGGTGATGCCGTCAGCGAAGGCGCCCCCGTCGTAGGCGAGCGCCGAGATCACCGGGCCCTCGTTGTCGTCCTGCGGCGTGGCCGTGATCGGCACCACGGCTGGATCGGTGCCGCCGGCGATGTTCACGGTGGCCACGGCGAGATAGTAGGTCGCGCCGTTGGTGAGGCCGGTGACCGAAGCGCTGTTGGTGCCGGCCGGGACAACGAGGCGCGGCGCCAGGCCGGAAACGTCCGTGAAGGGGCTCGATTCTGCGTAGAGCGCGTACGCCGCCACGAGATCGGCCGGAGCTGCGCCTGCCCAATCGAGTCGGACTCTGCCGCTGAAGGCCTCGGAGCCCTGAACTGCGGGGTTCGGCAGCCAGGTCACGGCGATGGCCAATGCGCCGTCGGACACGTTGCCGTCGACGTCGACCGTCTTGATCAGCAGGTCCGTACGCGTCGCGGCCGGAACGCCGCTGACTACATAGCTCGCAGTGGCCGCATCGAGATCGACCGCTGCACCGCCGTCGGAAGTCACGCGGAAGCCGGCGAAGTCCTCGTCGTCCGGTGCCTGCCAGCTGAAATGTGCGCCGTCCGCGAGATTGAGCACGGACACCTCGCCCACCTCGGCGGGCGGCACAACGTCGATGGGCACGGCCGAAACCGAGGTCACGGTCTGCTCGACCTGCCCCTGCAGGTCGACGGCGACTACGGCGAAGGAGACGGTCACTCCGCGTTCCAGGCCCGTGAGCGAGAACTGGCGAAGGCCGGCGGGCGTGGTGCCGGCCAGCGTGGCCGAAGCCGTGTCCGTAAAGGGCACCGCAGCGGTGTAGATGCGATAAGCAGCGATGTCACCGCCATTGGCAGCCTCGTCGTAGGCCAACCAGTCGAGGGCCAGCGTACGGCCGTCGCCGTTCGGATCGACGGACAGGGCGACAGGGCCCGGCGCGCTGTCGTCGAACACGACGGCTACTTCCGTGGCAGCGCCCGTGTTCCCGGCGGCGTCGGTCTGCGTGACCGCGAGCAGATTCGGGCCCGGAAGCAGCGTGACCGTGCCCGAGAAGGTCGTATCGGGCCCGGCGGCGGCGAGCAGCTCACCGTTCACGCGGACCTCCGCGCCGGCTTCGCGCGTACCGCTGAGCGTGAGCTGCGGCACCGGCACCTGAGCCGGCACGGCGTCGAGCGCCGGCGGGGCCGGCGGTGTGTAATCGAGTTCGAACAATTCGACGTCGACGGTGGCGCTGTTGCCGACGGCATCCACGAGCGTGCCGAACAAGCGCCAGGTGCCGTCGACGAACCCCCCTTGAGGCGCGAAGCTCGCGCCGCTCGGCGTCGAGCCGACCGTACCGCCCTGAACGATGCCGTTGCGGCGGAAGCTGAGCGTCGAGGTCGGCAGCGCGAAGCCCGAGCCGATGTCGTCGACGGTGAGTTCGATGGCACCCGGGACTTGGTTGGCGAGACCGCTTGGCGCATTCGCGGTCAGCGTCGGCGCCTCGAGATCCGCGAAGATCACGAGGTCCACGGCCCGGGAGACGTTGCCGGCGGCGTCCACGGCCGTGAGCGAGACGGTGTTCTCACCCGGATCGAGGGCGACAGCGATGGCGAAGGCGCCCGCCTGCTGCGGCGTGCGCTCGGTCCCGTCGACGGCGACGGCAGCGGTCTCGTCCCGGTTCCCGATGATCGTCACGAGCAGATCAGCGACGTAGTTGATGGTCGGTGCTGCTTGCAGGTCGTCGATGGCGAGCGGAGGCGGCGCCTCCCGGTCGACGGTGAGTGTCGCCACGAAGACGTCGTCGACCGGCTCGCCCGCCTGGCCGTCCAGATCCTGATCCATGGGCTGACCGCCGAGGCTCGCGAGATCCGGGCCGACGGAGATCGTGTAGACGTCGTCTGTCAGTTCCGCAGGGAGATCGAAGGCAAAGCGTGTCGGGCCGATCTCCGTCGCCGTGACGGGGACGATCGTGCCCGACGTGCCGGCTAGAACGAGGTCGCCCGCGTCGACGGTGCCGGCGTCGAGCCGCGTGTTGAACTCGACCTCGATGCGGGTGACGGCCTCGTTGGTGAATCCCGTGGGCGTCACGCCGAGCACCTGCGGCGGCACGTCGAGGGATTCGAGATACACGGTGCCCGGCGCACCGGGGAAACTCGACGCCGCGCCGCCCTCGACGGAGATCTGCGCCTGCGGATCGAAGCCGTCGAGCACGACGTAGTAAAGGGCGACGCGGCCGCCGCCGCCGCCGCCGCGGGCCGTGCTGCCGGGGTGACCCCCGCGCGCCTCAACCACGCCCTGACCGCGCACCACCCCGACATCGAGCCAGACGGACCCGCCGCTGCCGCCGCCGTAGTTGCTGTTGGATCGTTCGCCGTTCGCGCGGATGGCGCCGTCGAGCTGCAGCGTGCCCACCATGAGCTTGACCTGGCCGCCGCCGCGCTCGATCACGGGCCCGGTGCCGAAATCGAAGGGCCGCTCGAGGTCACCGAAGGTCGGGTTGAGGGGCAGCGTGACGAGGCCGCCGAGGCCGCCGTGACTGGCGCCGTTCCGAGAACTGTGGTTCGAGACGGCGGTGAGGCCACGAGCGGTGAGGTCGATGGCGGAAGTGGCGTCGATGAAGACGTCGGTGATCTGGACATCCAGCTTCGCGGCCGTTGGAGCAGCAGGCAGTGTCGCGTTCCGGAGAATCGCACCGTTGACAAGCTCGAGACGCGACGCCGCGAGTGTTCCGTCCACATCGAGCGCCGCGCCGTCGGCACGCAAGAGCCCGCGGACCAGTACGTTGCTACGAAGAATCCCACGGGCACCGGGACCCACTTCGACGCTGCTCACCATCCGGTTGGAGGCCAGCTCCAGGATCGCCGCGTCTGCGATTTCGAGGCCGGCGTCGAGGTCCTCTTCGATCGGCGTGACGCCCCCGCTGCGCCCGGTGTTCGAGATGCGCACCGACGTCGTGCCGAACAGCCGGTCAGCGAGGAAGACCGTGCCCGCGCCACCATCGATGCTCGAGTCGCCGCCGAGCGCTCTGAGGTTCGCCATCGGGAATCCGTCGATCGCGTCATAGCGGAGGGCGATTCGGCCGCCGCCGCCAGCGCCGTAGATGCTGCTTGATCCACCATCGGCGCTGATCACTCCGCTACCGCTCAGCGTCTGCGTATCGATCTGGATCGAGCCGCCGGCACTGCCCCCGGCGCTGCCCCCGCCGGACACGCCATTCGCGCGGATCGCACCGTCCACGTGAAGCAGACCATCGACCTCGAGGCTCACGACTCCGCCGCCCCGGCGCGCAGATGAACCGGTGCCGGCGGTCCCGGGGTCACTGATAGAACCCAGTGCCGGCGTCGCAACGCCGGCGAATCGGCCACCGACGCCGCCGTGGCTGCCGCCATTGCGCGAGTCGCCGCCCGTACTGGCCCGTCCCTGCCCGGACACGTCGATCGCACCGCCCGCGTCGACATAGACCTCATCGAACGCGAGGCGTACCGACGGATCAGCGGCGCCCTCGTAGACACCGGCTTGGCGCACGAGGCCGCCCGCCTCGACCGTGAGGACCTGCCCTCCAGTCTCGGATTCCGGTTCTAGGATTCCGCCGTCTGCGACGAGGATCGAGTCGTACACGCCCCCGACCTGTGCACGGGCGCCATCTATCTCCACGCCCACGGGAAGCGAAGGGAGCGGGGTGATCTCTGCAGTCGGCACGTCGCTCGAGACGCGCAGCACAGGCACGAGTCCGTTCTGAGCGAGATACACGGTGCCGGCCCCAGACGTCCGGCCGTTCGACTGCGCACGGGCGTCCGCCCGGATCAGGGAAAGATCGAAGCCGGCATTCGTGCCGTAGTAGACCGCAACGCGACCACCGCTCCCAGCGCCCAGGGTCGAAGTCGATCCGCCGTCGGCGCGGATCGACCCGCTGCCGGCAAGCGTCTGCGCATCGATCCAGATTGATCCGCCGCTGCCCGAACCGTAATTGCCATTCCCGGCCTGACCGTCAGAAGCGATCAGACCATCGTTGGTCAGCGTGCCCGAGACGATCAGGCGTATGACGCCGCCACCCCGGCGACTTCTGCCGATGCCGTGCGTGACAGGTTGCGTCGCCGAGCCATAAGGGCTGCTCGGGCGTGTTCCACCGAAGTTCGAGGACCAACCGCCATGGCTCCCGCCGAAGACGCCGTTGCCGCCCTGATCGTTCCGCCCCTGGCCGGACACGTCGATCCGTGAAGTGGCGTCGATCGATACGTCCGTGAACGCCAGCGTCACGCTCGGCGTCGTGCCCGACGCGGCGGTTCTCTGACTGACCAGGGCTCCGTCCGTCAGCACCAGCGACTCGCCAGAAAGCGTCGCGTCGACGCGGATCCGGCCGCCCGCATCGGCCGCGACCGTACCCGTGAACGCGGTATCGCTGCCCACGTCGAGGAAACCGCCCGCCCCGATGATCGCGTCGCCGTAGCCGATCCCTGCCACCTCGGCCAGCGCACCCGAGACGGCCAAGGTGCCTACGAAGGGCGAGACCGGCGTGCGCTCCGTCGTCACCACATCGCTGACGACTCGCAGCTCGGCCGCCGAAGCACTCTGCGCCAGATACACGGTCCCGGCGCCGGAGGTGCGGCCGTTCGATTGCGCACGGGCGTCCGCCCGGATCAGGGAAAGATCGAAGCCGGCATTCGTGCCGTAGTAGACCGCAACGCGACCACCGCTCCCAGCGCCCAGGGTCGAAGTCGATCCGCCGTCGGCGCGGATCGACCCGCTGCCGGCAAGCGTCTGCGCATCGATCCAGATTGATCCGCCGCTGCCCGAACCGTAATTGCCATTCCCAGCCTGACCGTCAGAAGCGATCAGACCATCGTTGGTCAGCGTGCCCGAGACGATCAGGCGTATGACGCCGCCACCCCGGCGACTTCTGCCGATGCCGTGCGTGACAGGTTGCGTCGCCGAGCCATAAGGGCTGCTCGGGCGTGTTCCACCGAAGTTCGAGGACCAACCGCCATGGCTCCCGCCGAAGACGCCGTTGCCGCCCTGATCGTTCCGCCCCTGGCCGGACACGTCGATCCGTGAAGTGGCGTCGATCGATACGTCCGTGAACGCCAGCGTCACGCTCGGCGTCGTGCCCGACGCGGCGGTCCTCTGACTGACCAGGGCTCCGTCCGTCAGCACCAGCGACTCGCCAGAAAGCGTCGCGTCGACACGGATCCGGCCGCCCGCATCGGCCGCGACCGTACCCGTGAACGCGGTATCGCTGCCCACGTCCAGGTAACCGTCCGATCCGATCGATGCGTCCCCGAAGCCCGCGCCGGACACCTCCGCCAGGGCACCCTCGACGAGGAGCGTTCCCACAAAGGGCGAAACGGGCGTGCGCTCCGTCGTCACCACATCGCTGACGACTCGCAGCTCGGCCGCCGAAGCACGCTGCGCCAGATACACGGTCCCGGCGCCGGAGGTGCGGCCGTTCGATTGCGCACGGGCGTCCGCCCGGATCAGGGAAAGATCGAAGCCGGCATTCGTGCCGTAGTAGACCGCAACGCGACCACCGCTCCCAGCGCCCAGGGTCGAAGTCGATCCGCCGTCGGCGCGGATCGACCCGCTGCCGGCAAGCGTCTGCGCATCGATCCAGATTGATCCGCCGCTGCCCGAACCGTAATTGCCATTCCCGGCCTGACCGTCAGAAGCGATCAGACCATCGTTGGTCAGCGTGCCCGAGACGATCAGGCGTATGACGCCGCCACCCCGGCGACTTTTGCCGATGCCGTGCGTGACAGGTTGCGTCGCCGAGCCATAAGGGCTGCCGGGACGCGTGCCGCCATAGTTCGACGACCAGCCGCCGTGACTTCCCCCGTAGGCACGACTACCGCCCTGGTCATTTCGCCCCTGCCCCGAGACGTCGATGCTCGATGTGCCGTCGATCGAGGCGTCCGTGAACTCCAGTGTGACGCTCGGCGTCGTGCCCGACGCAGCGGTCCTCTGACTGACCAGGGCTCCGTCCGTCAGCACCAGCGACTCGCCAGAAAGCGTCGCGTCGACACGGATCCGGCCGCCCGCATCGGCCGCGACCGTACCCGTGAACGCGGTATCGCTGCCCACGTCCAGGTAACCGTCCGATCCGATCGATGCGTCCCCGAAGCCCGCGCCGGACACCTCCGCCAGGGCACCCTCGACGAGGAGCGTTCCCACAAAGGGCGAAACGGGCGTGCGCTCCGTCGTCACCACATCGCTGACGACTCGCAGCTCGGCCGCCGAAGCACTCTGCGCCAGATACACGGTCCCGGCGCCGGAGGTGCGGCCGTTCGATTGCGCACGGGCGTCCGCCCGGATCAGGGAAAGATCGAAGCCGGCATTCGTGCCGTAGTAGACCGCAACGCGACCACCGCTCCCAGCGCCCAGGGTCGAAGTCGATCCGCCGTCGGCGCGGATCGACCCGCTGCCGGCAAGCGTCTGCGCATCGATCCAGATTGATCCGCCGCTGCCCGAACCGTAATCGCCATTCCCGGCCTGACCGTCAGAAGCGATCAGACCATCGTTGGTCAGCGTGCCCGAGACGATCAGGCGTATGACGCCGCCACCCCGGCGACTTTTGCCGATGCCGTGCTGGAAGGGTTCTGTAGCCGAACCGTAGGGACCGCCCGGGCGCGTCCCGCCGACGTTCGAGGACCAGCCGCCGTAGCTCCCGCCGAAGACTCTGTTGCCACCCTGGTCGTTGCGCCCGCGTCCGGACACGTCGACGCTCGAAGTGGCGTCGACGGAGACGTCGCCCTGAACCGTGATGACCGGAAGCGCCACCGTTGCCGTGCTGTGCGTCAGCGTGGCGCCATTGACCAGCGCGAGCGAAGCAAAGTTGTGTGGCCCATCGACGGTCAGTCGAACCCCGTCGACCGTGATGTCGTCGCCCTCGAACTGCGTGTTGCCGTTGCCGATCGTCGTGTCCGACGTCAGCACGACCGTGGCCGCGGACGCGCCGGCCGCACCGCACGCGATGCAGGCACTCATCAGGACCATCGCCGCGAGACGCATGGATCGCACGCTCTCCTCTCCCCGGCTCATCACGGCGTCCCCCACTGCAGTGCGCGAGCCGCGGCGACGGCGTCCGCCTGCTCGCCGCTGAGCACGATGTTCCCGTTCGCCGGACGCCCGATGTCGGTCATGAGCGCGGAGAGCGCGTCGATGCCCGCGCTCCCGAGCGAAGCACCGCGCGTCGTCACCTGCTCGATGCGCGCCGCATCGTTCAGGAAGTGGTCGAGGACGCGGACGTACTGCCCGCCGCCGCCGAGCAGATGAATCTCCAGGTGGGCGCCATTGCGGTAGAACCAGAGCGCGTCCGAGTCGGCGATCTGGAATTCGACGGCGTCCAGCCCCGTGAGATCGCCCTGCTCGCGGATCGTGTCGGAGCCTTCTCCCGGCGCGATCGGATAGCGGTCGCTGCCGCCGCGGCCGCTGAGCTTGTCGTTGCCGGGGCCGCCGACGATGACGTCGTCCCCTTGGGAGCCGGTGACCGTGTCGTGACCGGCCCCGCCCTCGAGCGACTCCACGCCGACGAGCGTGGTGCTGGAGAAATCGAGCGTATTGTTTGCGCTCGTACCGACGATGCGGTCGGTACCCGCGCCGAGATCGATGGTCTCGACGACGTAGCTGCCGTTGTAGGTGGAGAACACGAGCACGTCGTCACCAGAGGTACCTGCGATGCGATCGTCGCCACCCTCTCCGGCGATGCGATCGCCGGAACCATCGAGGCCGGCGAGCTGGAACACGTCGTTTCCCTCGCCGCCGAACACCGTGTCGCTGCCGGCGCCGACGATGATCAGATCAGCATCGGCCGTACCGCGCACCGTGTCGTGGCCCGGGCCGGCATCGATGTATTCGATCCCCAGGACCTGCGTGCCCGAAAAGTCGAGCGTGTTGTTCGCGCTGGTGCCAAGGATGCGGTCGCTGCCGCCGCCGCCCTCGATGCGCTCGACGACGTACTGGCCGCTGAAGACCGACAGCCGGATCGCGTCGTCGCCTGCCGAACCATGTACGACGTCAATGCCTTCCTGGCCGGAGAAGCGATCGGCGCGGCCGTCGTCTCCGGCGACCGGGAAGACGTCGTCGCCCTCTCCGCCGAACAGCGTGTCCGAACCAGCGCCACCGACGATCACGTCGGGGCCGGTACTGCCCCTGATCGTGTCGTGGCCGTTCTCGCCGCGGATCTCGGCAATGCCGGTGAGCGTGGTGCCGGAGAAATCGAGGGTGTTATTGGCGCTGGTGCCGATCAGCACGTCCGTGCCCCCGGCGCCGTCGATGGCCTCGACAGTCCAGGCGCCGGAGAAGACGGAGAGACTGATCACGTCGTCTTCCGCGCTGCCCAGCACGACGTCCGTACCGGCGCCGCCGTCGAAGCGATCAGCGCGCCCGTCGCTGCCGTCGAGGAGGAACACGTCGTCACCGTCGGCACCGCGCAGCGTGTCCGAACCGGGACCACCGACGAGCACGTCCGATCCCGAGGTGCCGGTGATCGTGTCGTGCCCTGCCGAGCCCTCGATGCGCTCAATGCCGACCAGGGTGGTGCCGGAGAAGTCGAGCGTGTTGTTGGCACTCGTGCCGCGGAGTATGTCGACGCCTTCGCCGCCGTCGATGCGTTCCACGGTCCAGCTGCCCGAGAACACTGAGAGCAGGATCAGATCGTCGCTCGCCGTGCCGCGGACCTCGTCGATCCCTTCTCCGCCGTCGAAGCGGTCCGCGCGGCCGCCAGAATCCTCGAGGAGGAACAGGTCGTCGCCTGCGAGCCCATAGAGGCTGTCCGAGCCGGCACCGCCGACGATCACGTCCGCGTTCGATGATCCCTTGATCGTGTCGTGGCCGGCGCCGCCCTCGATCCGTTCCACGCCGAAGAGCTGCGCCGTGGAGAAGTCGAGCGTGTTGTTGGCGTTGGTGCCGATGATCACGTCCGTGCCATCGCCGAGGTCAAGACGCTCGACGGTCCATGCGCCGGAGAAGACCGACAAACGCAGCACGTCGTCGCCGCTCGTGCCCTCGACTACGTCGACGCCGCCCTCGCCCGAGAAACGGTCGGCGCTCGCGTCCGAACTGTCCAGCAGGAAGCGGTCGTCGCCGTCACCGCCGTAGAGCGAGTCGGCGCCGGGGCCGCCGACGATCGTGTCGGCCTGAGGCGAGCCCTTGATCGTGTCGTGACCGCCCTCGCCCTCGATACGTTCGACGGCGAGAAGTTCCGTGGCCGAGAAATCCAGCGTGTTGTTGGCGTTCGTGCCGCGGATGACGTTCACGCCACCGTTGCCGTCGATGCGCTCGACGGTGAAGGCACCGCTGAAGACGCTCAGGCGGAAGACGTCGTCGACTGCGGAACCACGAAGCGTGTCGAAGCCAGCGCCGCCATCGAAGCGGTCGGCCCCCTCCTCGCCCATGACCGTGAAGACGTCGTCGCCGCCGCCGCCACGCAGCGTGTCGTTGCCGGGGCCGCCGACCATGACATCGTCGCCCTGTGAACCGGTGATCGAGTCGTGGCCACCGAGGCCTTCGATGCGGGCGATGCCGAGCAGTTCCGTGCCCGAGAAGTCGAGGGTGTTGTTCGCGTTGGTGCCGTAGATGACGTCCTGGCCGCCGAGGCCGTCGATGCGTTCGACGGTCCAGGTGCCGGAGAACACGGACAGGCGCAGCGCATCGTCGCCGGCCGTGCCGAAGACCGTGTCGAAGCCCGCGCCGCCGTCGAAGCGATCCGCGCCCGAGTCGTCGGGTTCGGCGAGGAAGGCGTCGTCGCCGCCCCCGCCGCGCACTTTGTCGCTGCCCGGCCCACCGACAATGACGTCGTCGCCAGCCGAGCCCGTGATCGTGTCGTGGCCGGCAAGGCCGTCGATAGCGGCGATGCCGACGAGCTCCGTGCCCGAGAAGTCGAGGGTGTTGTTGGCATTGGTGCCAAAGATGCGATCAGTACCGCCCCCTCCTTCCACGCGCTCGACGGTGAAGGCACCGCTGAAGGTGCTGAAGCGGAACGCGTCATCGCCGCCGCCGCCGATCACGAGGTCGAAGCCGGATCCACCGCTGACGCGATCCGCGTGAGCGTCGTTCCCTTCGATGCGGAAGGCGTCGTCGCCCGCTTCGCCGTACATGGTGTCGGCGCCAGGGCCACCGATGAGTACGTCATTGCCACCGCCGGCGCGCAGCGTGTCGTGGCCGCCGAGGCCCTCCAGGACCTCGCTCGCGTCGGTGCCGACGAGCGTGTTGTTGGCGTTCGTGCCCACGAGCGGCGAGGAGGCCCCCCCCCCATCGAGGGTCCAGCCGAGCCGCGCGATCGCCAACGCCTCGCCGGGCGGGACGCGCAGCACGATGGTCTCGACGGCCGATACGGATGCGTTCTCAGCCACGGCCGGGAAGGAGACGGTGGCGGTCCCGATCAAGGTCTGCGAGCCGCCGAGAACAACGGCGGTTGCACTTGCGCCGTCGATCGCGGCGCCGCGGTTTTCGATGATCGGCCGCAGCGTGTAGTCGACGTGCGTACCAGCATCATCGGCGTCGAGCACCGCCGCGTCGCAAACGAACAGCTCCTGACCGGCCACTTCGTTGTCTGCCGTGGCGAGGGTGAGCTCGCTCGAGGCGAGGCCAGCGAAGGCTGAGCCGGCACCAGCGGAGACGTCGAGGCGCAGGATGCTGGTAACGGTCCCGTCGATCTCGCAGTCGTCCACGCCCCGCAAGCTCACGGTTTGGGCCAGGTCGAAGTTCGTCTCGTCGAAGGACAGGGTCGTGCCGTCGACGAGCTCCACCTCGGTGGGATCCAGGAGGTGGCCGGTGACCGCTACCGTCTCACCCGGCGCCGGCGCCTGGTTCAGACTGACGCCGACTTCGAGCACCGTGACACCGGCCTCGTCCAGCGTCGGGTCCACCGGCGTTGTCACCACGAGCGCCGCATCGGAGGCGGCCTGCGGAACGGTGATCGTGCAGCAGGCATACTCGACGACGCTCGACGTCGCGTCGCTGATCGTGGCCTCGAGCGTGTAGGTTCCCGGGGCGACATTCGCGAGGTCCCAGCGAAAGCGATCGCCGTCGCCATCTGGGTCTTCCGGAAGGCCGCTGGCGATCACCGTGCCGCCGGCGCGGACTTCGATGGTCGCCGAGGAGTCCGGGTCGGCGTCGGTCCAGCGGATCTCGACCACGTCGCTGGACACCTCGTCGGCATCCGGCAGCACGAAGGTGAACACCGGGGGATCGTCAAGGCCGTCGTCGTTGACGAAGAAGCTCGCGGGCGTGGACCAGGGGCCGAGCAGGCCATGCTCGTCGAGGGCCGCAGCGCGCCAGTAGAAGCTCGTGTTGTCGTCAAGCGCGAGATCCACGATCCAGGTCAGCGCCGACACCGTCGCGCTCGTCACGAGCAGGGTGAGCTCCGGGTCCGCGTAGACCTCGAATACGATGCTCACGGCGTCGCCGTCGGGGTCCGCGACCGGCGCCACAGACAGCTCGGGCGCAAGCACTTCCACCTGAGCGGCGTCGCCAGGGTTCGCGAGGGTCGGCGCTGGCGGCGCTTCCTCGACGGCGTTCACGAAGAAGCTCGCCGTCCGCCAGGGTGAGACGACCGCGCCGTCGCTGGCGCGCACGCGCCAGTACCAGACGGTGTTCTCGCCGCGGCCGGGCACGTCGATCTCCGGGTCCGCGGCCGCGAATGCGAGGAGCGACGGCGAGTCGAAGGCAGGCGAGCTGTCGATCTCGAACTGGTAACTCACCTCGGCGCCCTCGGGATCGGCGACGCTGCCCGCCACGAGTCGCACGTCGGAGGTGTTCACCTCCGCACCATTGAGCGGCAACAGCACCGCCGGCGCAGCCGGCGCGCCATCCACAGTGCTGACCAGGAAGGCAACGGGCTTCGCCGTCGTGGCCGCGCCCTCTTCGTCCGTAGCCTCCACCTCGACTCGGTAGCGGCCATCCTCCACGAGCGCCACTGACGGCGGCCAGGTCGTGATCCCGGACTCGTCCAGGGGCAGATCAGCGATGGCGGCGACGGGGTCGACGCTGCCGTCATCGGTGAACACCGCGATGGCCAAGGTGATCGCGTCCGCCTCCGGATCAGCCGGGTTGGTGACGCGCAGCACAGGCGTCAGCACGTCGACGATGGCGCCGTCGGTCGGATACTCGAGGGAGAAGGAACCGGGCGGCTCATTGCTGACGTTCACGCGGAACGCACCCTCGACCCACGCCGTGGCGCCGTCGGTGACCTCACCGCGGGCACGCCAGTAGTAGAAGGCGTTCTCCTCGAGCGTTTCTGTACCGTCGAGGAACAGCGCATCAACGAGCACCGCCGTGCTCTCGGGTGTCTCGGGCACGTCCGAGGCGCTGCCGACGAACTGCGTGAGCGAGGCGTCCTTGTAGAGCTCGAAGCGGTAGCGCACGTCCGTGGTGCTGCCCGAGATCGCGTTACGCAGCCGCAGCTCCGGATTCGCCGTAGTGACCTCGGCATCGAAGGCGGGTGCGAGGATTTGCGGGTCCCCCGGTACTGCCTCGCGGACGTTCGGATCGGTCCCGTTCTCGAACTCTTCGGCGTCGCTGAACCCATCATCGTCGGCATCGCCGGTCCCATTGCGGGAGAGGTCACCGAAGTTGTCGAGCTCCCATCGATCCACGAGACCATCGCCATCAGTGTCATCGCCGGGGAACACGCGGATCGGTACCTCGAGCGTGCTCGAAAGCACCCCGTCGCTGGCACGGAAGCGCACGATCGTCTCGCCGGCCTGTCCGGCGATGGGGAACCACTGGAAACGCCCCTCACCGTCACCGTCAGCCTCGAAACGCGCCCCCGATGGCAGCCCTGCAACGGAGAGGGCCACCGCGTCACCGTTCGGATCGGTCGCGCGGACGAGGAAGCCGACCTGGCCACCCTCAACGGTCTCGCGCGCGGGAACGGCCGCGAACACAGGCGCGAGGGGCGGCAGGTCGATGGCGCCGAAGCGGACCTCGTACTGACCGCTGCCGCCAAAATCGAAGACGTTGAGCCAGTACTCAAAGTCGGTCTCATTCGGTGCTCGCTCGCGCGTTAGAAACGCATTTCCTCGCGGTAACGCGCGGCCGTCGCTGCGGACCACTGCGTCGACGCTCTTGGTGCCCTGCCAGGGATCCGGGACGCGCGCGTAGACAAGCCCTCCGGCGGTCGTGAACTGGAACGGGTGCGAGGAAATCTCACCCGTCTCGACGCCCTCGCCGAGCGACGCTGTGGCGCTCGCATCCTCCACAGCTGCACACTCCGCGCAGAGGCCCTCGCTCACGCCCGTGCGCTCCGATTCGAAGAGCAACACGTCCGCGCCGTCGCGTACGAGGAAGTCGCGCAGGCCATCGCGGCCCGGGAGGTCCACGCGCACCTCTCCGATGAGCAGATGCGCATTCGCCGCCTCGAGCAGGGAGGTGAGCGCGCCGCCGAGCTCGTCGGCGTGGGTGAAGCTCGCGTCGAAGCCAATGAAGCTGCCCGAGAGGGAACTCTCCATCTCCCAACGCCCTGTAGTGACGCCGCTGCCTTCGATGTCCCCGAAAGCAAGGAGCAGCTGCGGCGTGACTGGCGCGTCTGCCACAAAGGCGCGCAGGATGCGGAAGCCGATTGCGAGGCCCTGCTCGTCCTCGACGATGCGGGGCTGGGCGGAGTCGATGGACACGGACTTCGCAAGGCCGGCGCCGTTGTTGAGGATCCGGACGCCGAGCGTGTACGGAACGGGCGGCTCGACTTCGGCCGTGAATGCGTCGTCGCCGATCACGTCCTCAGTAAGGAAGTAGTCGAGGGTAAGCAGCGGCTGCGGGCGCACGACGATGGTGTCGGGCGCCACCTCGATGCGCTGGCTGCGGCCGCCGTAGGTGTAGCTCAGTTCCGCACCGACGAAGTAAAGCTCGCCGTCGGGAGAGTCTCCGGCCGCACCCGCCGTCGGGATTATCAGCCAGCGCGCCTCGGCGACCGACGAGGCGGCGATGGTGCCGGTGCCGTCCACGGCGCTAATGCCATCGAGGGAGTCCTCACGGAAGAAGAAGGCGCCGCTGCCGTTCGGATCGCTGGTTACCGTGACCGGATTGCCGTCGGCGTTCTCGAAACGGATGTCAATGGCGACGTTCTCGAGGGCGAAGGTGTCGAGGGCGTTGGAGATGCGCATGCGCGCCTCGAAGCCCTGACGTTCAAGCGCGACCTCCTGCTGAATCTCAATGACGACTTCCGCGCAGAGGGCCTCTTCCTCTGCACTTACCGGCACGGCGAATAGCGTTGCAAGCCCTCCGGCGTAGAGCATCAAGCTGCGGACGGCAGTCTTAACAGGGCAGCTCGAGGCCATGGGTCAGACTCCCGAGAGGCGCACGGCGATGCGCGGGTCATGTGAGAGGAAGCGCTGGCTCGTCGACAGATTTGCGCCCGCTGCCGCATCGAGCACGCGGAAGACCACGTATTCGCCATAGCCTTCGTCGAGGCGATTCGCGAGCGGGTCGACAAGGGTCCAGCGGCCTCGGCGCTCAGCGTAGAGCCAGTTGTGATAGCCCTCCGCGACCACCGAACGGTCGCCAGCGACCACAAAGCCCGCGACCTGGCGCGTAGGTATGCCCATAGCCCGTGCCAGGGCAGCTGTCAGGTACATGTACTCGGTGCAATCGCCGCGACCATTGGCGAGGGCATGTCGTGCGCCTAGGTCACGTACTACGTAAGGCTCCGGATTCATGTGGCCCGCGACCCAATCGACGATCGCCTCCAGTCCGCCCTTCTCCAGGGCGAGCGCTCGCGCCTTTATCCCGGGGTCAGACACCTCGAGCGACGGCGCTTCACCGAGCATCAAAGCGCGCGTACCCCAGTCTAGTGGCTTTGCTGTGCTGGCAAGGCGCAAGCGCGCCTCGACGCGCACGACGCGGCTCGCCCAGGGCGCGAGGATTCCGAGTGGGAGTCTCAGGACCGTATTGCCGAGCGCATCGCGCTCGATCTCGTGCGGTACGGACACGTCGAGCGCCTCGAGCGACTGCAATTCGCCAAGGTCAGCAGGCGCGAACATGTGCACGTTGGCGCCACGGATCGCTTCGCCACTCTCATTGCTTATCGTGAGGACGTAGCGAAGCGTGCGCTCGACGGGCGGGCCGGATGGCGTCGCGTCCAGGAGCATGCGAACTGCAATAAATCCGAGCACGCTCAGCCCGAAGGCGAAACTGATCAATACGGTGCGGCGCATCGCTGAAGCGACCCTCCACGCGACGCATCCGCATAGGCCCGATCCAGTAGGAACATGCGGTAGGCGTCAGGCCCGCCCTCGAGCAGGAACACATTCGCGGGAAGCGCTCCGGCTGCCAGGATAAGTGCGTAGTCCGCCTCTCGGCCGGAGAGAAGCAAGGGTTCGTCGATGCTCGTCTGTGCGTACAGATCGGCTAGGGCGTCCAGTCGTAAGCTCCCGTCTTCACGGGCGAGGTCCATCGTGTCCACCATTCGGACGTCGCCGCCCTCGACACCCTCGAAGGCGTCAGCAGGCGTCGTCCAGAGGAGGCGGTCAGTAGGAGCCGAGGACACTGCGAGGCCAAGGGATCTGGCTGCGCGGATAACGCCGCCGCGCAGTACCTGCGCCTGCTCAAAACCTGCCGCAACGAGGCGCGCGCAAAGGCGCTCCTCAGACGCACGAGTGACTCCGCCGCCGAGCACGAAGAGCGTCGCATCTCTCGGAACCCAGCGCTTGCTCGGAAGATCCTCAATGCGAAGCTTGTGCGCGCCGGACACCCAACTCGACGTCCGATCGGGGAGGTCGGACACGTCTACGAGAAAGGCTGGCTCTGGGTATGCAGGTAGCGATTCGGCGATACAACGAGCGTCGCGCATCGCATTGAGCGGGCGCCACTGCCTGTCCGCAGGCGGCGCCTCGCAGAACTCGCCAGCGATAACATCAACACCGGCAAGGAGGAAAACGCCGCATGCGACGACGAGCGTTCGACTCACACGGATGCGTAGAGGATTCGAGTAGCAGGCTTCCTGTCCTTTCATGCACCTGCGCCGACGCATCCTGGCTGTCTCGTCTCTCCACGCACGACGCCACTACGTCGTGGACTTGTTACAAACTGCACATCGGCTGAGGTGCAATCAATGGTGGCAAAGTGACATCGCTTGTCCTGCTTTGGCGAAGTGGTGACGCGCAGATGCGGGAAGGGAGTGCGAGAAGGGACTGCGGGAACGGAGTGCTGGACGCGGAGGGAGTGCTGGGGGGAGTGCTGGGGGTGCGGCGGAGCGCTGCGCTGCGGCGGAGCGCTGGACGGAGCGCTCGGAGCGCTGCAACGGAGCGCTGGACTGCGGAGCGCTGGACAGTGCGGAGCGCTGGACAGCCACGCTAGCGTCGATGCGCACAGAGACACGGGCAATCAGCCGCAGCCCGGACGGTCGGATCAGTCGAAACCCGCCCGATGGGCTACCCAGGAGCGGAGCGATGAACAGCCACGCTAGCGCGAGCCCATGGCCGGTGTACGAGGGCCTGCCGCCTCGAACCTGACCGTGCGTGCGTACATCGACCTCGTCGACTGCACGGGCCGGATTACACGGCCGGACAAGGGCGGCGCGATTTCCGACGCGGCCGCCAGGGCCCTGGATGCGATTCGGGGCTCTCCGGATTGGTGGGTCGGATGTGTCGGCCGTATCGAGGAAGTGTTCGCTACCGCGGTCGGCTCGCCACAAGCTATTAAGGAAAGGGCTGCTGCTCTCGATCTGCGCTCCCTGCGTGGGGCTGGCGCTGCCTGGTAGGCACGAAAAGCTTCGATTCAAGCACTCCGAAACACTAAGCGCGTCGCTGCTCCGTTCCCCATCGCTTTTCGAGCCTCGAAATGCCACGCCGCGCTACTCATCAGGCGCATCCGGAACGTTTCAGTCCTTTCGCGGACTACGATGCCACTGTCCTTGGCTCCACGGAGCCCTCGACCTGGGTGTCCACGGAGCCCCCGTGGAACAAGAGCACTTCGGGCTGTCAGCAGCTGGGCGGATTCGCTCGGCTTGTCGCAGCGGGAGCGTCCATGTACGTCCACGGAATCTTAACCGTGATCCGAAGGAAGTTTTTGCTACGTCTCGCGGTCGACATGCCTGAACCGCCTCCACGCAACCTGAACGCCCACAAACATCGCGACCTGGATACCGAGCAACCAAGCGGCGAGAAACACACCTTTGGGGTCTGAGACGCCTTGGTAAGTCAGCCATGCAACGACTATTAGAGGCCACGCGGCCGCCAATCCGACGGGCCTGAAGCCATCGCCACCTACGAAGCGCGCCGTCGTAATCATCACTGGCCAAGCCAACAGGAACAGGAACGGGCCCGTAGCGACGAGACCCGCCCAGATCAGACCGGAAACCACAGTGCCTGCAACGAGATCAAAGCGATCCAAGCGCGACGTCACGCCCAGGACCGGCGGCGCGTCCGCAGGTCTGCTGCGATCGACTGGCAAGTCAGCCCTGCGCCCTAGGAATCTGGCGCTGAGGAAGGACTCGTAGAGGAAGAACGCGATCACCAATGCTGCGCTCCAGTGCGCCGTATCGACGTAGCGAAACCCACAGTCTCCATCGAACGAGTACCGGGTATAGACAAGCGGAATGGCGATCGCTAGAGCAGCCGCTGCAGGAATCGCCTTCCATTGCTCGGTTCGTATCGCCCGCACAGCAGTAGCCAGTCCCAACAACGCGAACGCAGCGCCCACGACCGGATCAGCGGACGCGAAACTACGGGCGTACTCTGCTCCGTCGAAGCACGCATGGGACGCGATAGGCTGTACCGCGAACCCGCACACGACAGCGCGGATGGCCTTCATAGCCTGCGCAGTTCTGGGAAAGCCAACGCACTGGAACTCTTGACAACCCACCTAACTGCGCAACATCGCTTCAACCTGCATCTGCATCCGCCAGACACCCACCTTGATAAATCTGTTGCATGAGCGCCTCGCGTCTCTAGCCTCGATAGGGGTCTACAGAATCTCCACCCCCAGACGGGATACCTATGCGTCGAAGGACATCCATGGAAAGGAAGTCGCCTAAGAGAACGCAAGCTATCAGCTACAGCATAGATATCTGCGTCGGAGGACGCTCTTCCGGAGTGCTGTCCAAGAGCCCTTATAGCCGACGCGGGATACTCGGTCTGCTGGCGCGGTACGAGCAAGCTAGATCGTCGTATCGAGCCCTGGCAGGAACCCGGAAGCTGCTTCGATGGGGCGGATCGCAATCAGCTCGATGCGCTCGCCGATACGGATCACCTCGAGCTTCTGACTCGGCTTCAGGTCGAGCGCTCGCCTGACGTCAGCCGGAATGACGACCTAGTCTTTCAGGAGATTTGGGATTCGCCGGACACCCAGCTAGATAGATCAATCGAATCAACGCCTCGCACCTCTGGTCCGGATAGGTGTCCAAGAGATTTCGCCCGGATGGGTGTCCAAGAGATTCACACCACGTTGCAACTCTGACCCGGATGGGTGTCCAAGAGATTCAAGAGCACAAATGGGGCGATACACGGCCGCCGTGCCCCTTTCTATCTGCTTCGCCAGCAGCGCGCCTGCGAGGGGCACAATCGGGCGATCGTTCGAGTAAATTCCAACGACCCTGGACGTCGGTTTGATCTCCTGGTTCAGCCGCTCCTGCGACCTCGTCGACACCCGCTGCCGGAGCCGCCAAACCGCTTATGATCAATGCCATGACCGAAGCATCATGCGACTCTGATCTCGAAGCACGTAGCACGCTGCGTATCGCGATGTGGTCGCCCCCCAGGGCGCGCTCCACCATGACCATGCGCGTGTTCGAGGCGCTCGGCTGCGCCGTTTACGACGAGCCCTTCTACCCTTACTGGCTGCAGGCCACACAGCGCACGCAGGACCCGGGCTATGCGGAGACGATGGCCGTGCACGAGACAGACTGGCGCCGCGTGGTCGACACGCTGCTTGGCCCGATCCCGGACGGGAAGGCCGTCTGGTACCAGAAGCACATGGCGATCCACATGCTCGACGAGGTCGATCTAGACTGGATGCGCGGGGTCAGGAACTGCTTCTTGATCCGCGACCCGGCCGAGGTCATCACGTCGATGTCGGAGTTCCGCGGCCTCGAACACGACGTCGAAGAGGGCGCACGACTCGTCGGCATTCCGCAGCTCGAGCGAATCTTCGGCCGCGCCTGCGAGCTCGAGGGCGGCACGCCCTTGGTCATTGACGCGAACGATCTTCTGGCAAATCCGGAGCGTGTTCTAACCGGCTTCTGCGCGGCTGTCGGTCTGCCCTACGAGGCGGGCCAGGAGATTAGCTGGGCACCGGGGCGGCACGCGTCGGACGGCGCCTGGGCTGATGCCTGGTACCAGAAGGTCTACCGCACGACACGGCTCGAACCCTATCGGCATCGTGAGCCCGTAGTGCCACCCGAGCTGCAGCCCGTTGTGGACCGCTGTCGGCCGACCTACGAGCGGATCGCGGCACACCGGCTATGAGCAACGCCAGTCGGAGCTGGAGTGCCTGTCGAGCGCGCTCACCCTGAATCCTGCAACGCTGGCTTCGACGCGCCGCGCGGCCAGCCCTCCGATGGATAGAAAAGCAAGACACCTTCAACACGCGCCGTAGGTGGCTTGAGGATTCGTTGTACGCCCACCTCCCTGACGTGCTCGGCTTCGAAGCAGCGGCTAACCTTTATCGAGGCTTTAGGGGGAAGCAGCTCCGTGGGTGTCCTGGACTTCTCCCGGATTTCCCTGCGCTTCAACGCCGACGATCGCTGACACACCAACCAGGGCAACGCCCCCCGGACACGCGGTTAGGCCGCAAAGCGTCAGCGCCAGCAGTTCAGTGCGCCGCTTCGGCTTTCGCAGCGCCAGTGCAGCTGCTGCTGTCCAGAGCGGAGCGCGACTCCGAGTCATCCCCGATTCCGGAGGCTCGGAGCAGCATGACGCCTCGCAGCGTAGGTGACTGGATCACCATGCCAGGGTAGTCATCAGGCGCTGCATCCGGCCCGATGATCGTCGCCTCCACCACCGCACCTACCCTGAAGCGTTGGTCCCGCTGATTCGTGATGCTGGCGAAGTTGTCGGTGTTCATCTGATAGAACTGCATCGACCAGTATCTATGCGGAGCGGGCGCGGTTACGGATACCGGCCCTTCCTTCAGGTTGTAGGCACAGATCCCGTAGAGCAGATCCGGGCTGGGTCGAACCACGCCGCGCGACGTCTCGTCCGGCTTCGCGTTGACCAACAGTGAGTTGAAACCGACCGCTTCGGCGACGCCGCTGTGGAGGCGCTCCATGACGAGATGCGGCACCAGCAGCGCAAGAAGGAACTGTCCCAGCCATCCGCAGACCAGGATTCCTGCAATCCATCGCAGCCAGATCATGCGCACCCCACCAGGCTCACCTCTGGCAGCGGCGCAGCTTCAGGGCGACTGAGGTATTCATCGCCCGGCGTATAGAGCCGGAACAGAAGGTCGAATTCACTTTTCCCGTCCCGGTCAGCACCCTGCGCGCCCGAAGGACCGATCGGCAACCAATCGCCGTCCGCTGGCGCGGCGCTGATGTTTATCACCCATTCTCCAGCCTCGTCCCGCGTAACGTTCTCGTTATTGAACGAGTAGCGCTTCTCCGAATTCGGAATCAGATAAAAATCCCAGCCATATGCAGTAATGCTCCACCAGTCCGCGTCGTACCGGCCGCCGACGATCCTGTAGTCGCAGTTCAGTGCCAGAGGCTCACCATCCACGGAGGACAGCACGTAGTAGATCGAGTCATCTCGCGTCGAAGCCAACAGGCCGCCGATGGAAACGGCCGCCCTCAACATGACGCCCGCGTCCTTCGACCCGATACTCGCGTTGGTGTGCCAGTCGCCATTGCTGATCGAGTTCTCCCAGACGTCTTTCCTGATCGAACCCAGAAGGAAGAGCCCCGACAAGATCAGCACGGCAATGATCGCCAGCGTAATGCGTAGAAATCTCAAGTTATATGCGCCCAATAATCACGTGGCACCATTTGTAAAAGCCCGATGGGCAAAGGGTCCGAAGAGCCCCTTGGGCCAGCTCGTGTTTCTTGTAGGTATCGTTACGGATAACAAGAATTTCAGCGCTTGGAACAGGCTGGACAGTCGCCGAAGAGGCGACTGCCCGGCCGTAGACCCAGTCGCTTAGTGCTGATAAGCCAGGGTGCTGACTCTGGATTTCTTGACCTGCAGCTTGCTCAAGGAACCATTCTTCAGGAACGCGTCGAAGAACGCTGCGTGATAGTAATTCATCTGATTATGGAACCGGCCAGAGAGAACGCCGTCGGTCCAGGCCATGTGTCCGGCGCGGTCGAAGATCTGGCCATACTTTGACGGCCAGGTCTGTGCGTAGGTCCCGCCCGGCTGCGAGAGCTCTGAAGTGATCGGGTTGTCCAGCGTGCCGCCCTGGTAGAGCGTAGCCGTCCCGGTCATGTCGCCGACCCGGTTCTGCACCATGTAGGGCCTGTGCCAGGGCGAAAGCGCTGCTACAGCCACTACCTCGGCTCGCTTCCAGCTTGCCCAGGCACCGGCGATGCCCATGCACGTATAGCCTCCCATCGAGTGGCCCATGCACCCGATCCGGGAGAAGTCCTCGACGTACTGCGCGTATGTACTCGACGGCAGGGCATCCAGGACTGCGTGTATGTCGTCTCGACGATTACTGTTCGTTTCCTCGTCCCAATTCTCCGGTGCCATCCACGACACATCCGGGGTCGTGCTGCCGGACAGACAGTCCGCATGCTTAGGGGCAACAACAATGTATCCGGCATCCGCCAAGCGGCTCTGAATACCATCGGTGTTGCCAGGACACCCCCCCATGCCATGAGAGAAAACAATCAACGGATAGCTCTGATTGCCCCCCCGACGAATCTCGACCTCGACCCCGCCGATGGTTGCAGTAGTGAGAATATCTGCGAGCGCCGACTTCATCGGAACCAGCACGAACAGCGCGGCCAGCAGACACTTCTTCGTCAATTCGGCGCCATCATGGAACTTCGACTTGAAACGCATATCCCTTCTCCCCCGCCCCCTTTTTTTTAAGCGCCCGAGCAAGCTGCCACAGGCCGGAAGGGTGAAGAAGCGCGCTCAGGGCAACACAGTGCTACATGGATGCAGCAGTCGCGTCCGAGCGGCGAGGTTATTGCGGCTGCTGTTCGATGATGAAATCCACGAAGGCTCTGACCTTGGCGGGAATGTGCCGGGAAGTCGTCACGGCGTAGACCTCCCAGGGCTGCAGGGTCCACTCGGCCAACACCCGCTGTAACTCACCTCGTTTCACCGGCCCCCGCGCGAGCCAGTTATGCCAGACCGAAATCCCCATATGCTGAAGGCTCAGCTCTTGAAGCGCCTGGAAGCTGGCCACACGCACCTTTCCGCGGGGCGCCACGGTTTCCCGATTGCCGCTTGGTGTGTGGACGAGGTGCCACTCCGGGATGTGCAGATGGGTGAGCCCTTCATGGCCGCTCAGCTCCGCGGGGGTCAGAGGCTCACCGCGCTCCTGAACGTATCGAGCTGACGCATAGAGACCGAGGTGTTCCAGCTTCAGAACGGAACGGGCCACAAGATCTTCCTGCGTGACAGGCCCCATGACGAAAGCGACATCGACATCTTCTTCCAGGGGGCTGGGAGCGTCCGAAATGATGTCCAGGTCTACTTCGATATCCGGATAACGCAGGCTGAAAGCCGGCAGCACAGGAATGATCCAATGACTCGCGGGTACGCTGTTGGACACGACGCGAAGCTTGCCCGCCGGCAGCGCCCTGAGGTTCGCCAATTGCTCCCTGGCGAGCCTCGCGTCTTCCATGATCCGCTCGCAGTCCGCGAAGTACGAGCGCCCGGCATCCGTAAGGACAACGCGGCGGGTACTGCGGTCGAAAAGCCGCAACCCCACTTCACTTTCAAGATCCGCGATGCGCCGGGAGACGGTCGAATTGGTAATGCCCAGATTCTCCGCTGCCCTGCGGAAGCTCTTTTCCCGCGCCACTTCCACGAAGATCTGCATGTTCCGGAAAACGTCCATTGGGCTTTCCCTACCGATCGCGCTGACCTGCCTGATTTCTTCGGACCACCGATCAGTTGAGGATGGCGCCCTCTGATGCTGCCTTCGGCAGCTGTTCGATGTACTCCCACGGCGTCAGGTAGCCGAGGCTCGAATGCGGTCGCTCTCGATTGTAGTCCTGACGCCACGTCTCGATGATGACCTTGGCTTCCGCACGAGATCTGAACCACTCCAGATTCAGGCACTCGTCCCGAAGTTTGCCGTTGAAGCTCTCGTCCGCACCGTTCTGCCACGGCTTGCCCGGCTCGATGAACGCCGTGTCGATCTCGTTCTTCGCCAGCCATTTCCCCACGGCCTTCGAGACGAACTCCGGACCGTTGTCTGAACGAATGTACTTCGGTGCACCATGCAGACTCACCAACCGACTGAGCTCCGTCACGATCTTCCCCGACCGTATCCGGCCGTCGACGAGAATCGACAGGCACTCTCGCGTGTACTCGTCGATCACCGTCATGCACTTCAGCTGCTGACCGTTCGCTGCACGATCGAATACGAAGTCGTACGCCCAGACCTGGTTCCGACTCGTCGTCGGCAACGGACGCGGCCTGCGCGTAGCAACGCGCCTGCGCTTCCGTTTCTTCGGCACCTGCAGCGCCGCCTTGTTCCAGAGCCTCCAGGCGCGATCTGGACTCATGAAGATCCCCTGACGCTGCAGCAGGATCCGAATGCGCCGATAGCCGAACCTCGGATGCTTCTGAGCCAAGTCCTTCATGGCGGCCAGCGGCTCCCGATCCTTGGCGTCGAGCACAGACTCGTAGCTGAGCGTCGAGCGCGCGACCCGTGCCAGAGAGCAGGCGCGTCGAAGCGAAGTCCCGCGGCCCGCGATGTAGCGCGCCACGTCTCGTCGCGCGGACGCGCTCACCACTTTTTTGCGTTCACCTCCTTCATGATCTCGATTTCGAGATCTCGCTCGGCCAGCAGCTTCTTCAGCCGGGTGTTCTCCTTCTCGATCGCGCGGAGGTGACGAACGTCGTTCACCTCAAGTTCGCCGTAGCGCTTTCGCCACGTATAGATGCTCTGCTCGCTAACAGCGTGTGCCTTGGCTGCAGCGGCAACAGACGTCTGATCGGCTTCGCGCAGGATGCGCACCATCTGGTCTTCGGTGAATCGGCTCTTCTTCATGGCTCCTCCTTGCGGGAGCCATCCTCTCAGGCTTCAGCTGGTCCGAGAAACGACAGGCAGGTCAGCGCCACTCAGTATAGGGTTGGAACCTGCTCCGCGATCGAGTCCCCATGCAGGGGCGAGATCGACGCAAGACCTCTGGACACCTGCCGGATAAGCAGTTTCCTACGCCGTGGTCTCCCAAGAGCTGGTCGGAACATGGACACCCCTACTGCCGACAGCTTCCTACGAGCCCGCGAAAGCCTGGCCGCGGCCGAGCGGCCTCGCGCAGCAGCATCATCTGCGCATGGGTCATCCGCGCAAGTTCATCTTCGATCCTTAGGAGCCGGGCTTCTATCACTGCATCAGCCGCTGCGTTCGTCGCGCCTGGCGGCTATGCGGCGAAGACCCACTCTCGGGACGAAACTTCGACCACCGGCGCGCCTGGATCGAACACCGCCTGATCTCGCTCGCAGACAGCTTCGCCGTCGGGCTCTTCGCGTGGGCAGTCATGAGCAACCACACCCATGTCGTGCTTCGAATCGACCCGAAGCTGCCCCAGCTCTGGACAGATGAGGAAGTGGCCCGCCGTTGGGCGCGACTCAGTCGTCGACTCGAAGACGTCGACCCTGCGCACGTCGAGAGGCGCGTACGTCAGCTGTGCACGCAACCGCATCGCATTGCAGAGCTCCGCACCCGGCTCGGAAGCCTCAGCTGGTTCATGCGATTCCTGAACGAATGCATCGCGCGAGAAGCGAATGCGGAAGACCACTGCACAGGGAGATTTTGGGAGGGGCGTTTCAGATGTCAGGCGCTGCTCGACGAAGCAGCGGTCACCGCCCGCATGGCGTACGTGGACCTGAACCCGATCCGAGCAGGTATTGCGGACGACCTGACGGACTCTGACTTCACCACCATCCAGCGACGACTCAGCGACCTGCGTGCAGATCCTGACTTAGCCGACGCGCCCATTGAAGTCTGTGCTGGCGTTCGAGGCGGAGTTGCGCCGGGACTAAGCGTTGGAAATTACATCGAGCTTGTAGATTGCACCGGCCGGCTGACGCGACCGGACAAACGAGGAGCGATCTCGGTCAGTTCAGTTAAGGCCCTTGATGCGATTCGCGGTTCGCCTTCCTGGTGGGCCGTCTGCACACAGCAGATCGAGTGGGCGTTCGGTACAACCGTAGGCACGCCCATCACCCTCAAGCGACACGCCCAGGCGACTGGGCGGAGGTTCCTGCGCGGCTGCAGTCTGGGATAGCGCCTCGCGCTTGTTCTGCTTCCTTCGCGGGACTCCGTGAAGTCACTCCTACGTAGTGCCCCGCCACTTCTAGCGCCAAGACCCTCTAGATTCGAATCAGCTCGCTGTGTGCGCGATGGCTTTCATTTGAGCGTTCGGCGGGGTGGGTGTCCGAACTGTTCCGCGCCGGGAGGCTGTCCACGAAGCCCTCCTCGGGGTGGGTGTCCAAGGGGTACGTCCTCGGCCAGCGTCGGCCTTGATTGAGATGTCCGCGAGATCAGGGGCTAACCCGGCTAGCCCCCTTGATCGTCAAACGAGCCGGGCTTGAGGTGACCCGACATATGGACATTAGACCCTTGGTACCGCACCTGCGGGTACCATGAAGAATACGTTTCGGATCTCCCACCATAGGTCACCCTAACACTGAATTCATCGAGCTTAAGGCTCTGATAAAAAACTGATATAGGAAATTTCTCAAAATACTCCTCACACGGCCCCTTATCATCGAAGGGGTCAACAACAAATTCGCAATCTGACTCCGCCCCCTCAGCTGCCAAAAGATAATTCATGATAGCCAAATTAGAATCATAGCCGCCCGGCTTAGGAACTATAAATAATTCTATTTCTTCAGACTTATTCAACAAAGAATTGAACGGGAACTCCGAGTTGATTTCAAAATGAATATCTGAAGGATCCACCCGCCATTTGCTTTCGCTCACAAAATACGAAAACCCCCCGGCCAGCTTAGGGACCCCAGCTACACCATGCTCTACCGGTTCAACTCCTTCCCAAGAGCCTAGATCGTCTTTGTAAACAGATGAAGACCTAAGGATGTCATACTCGCCGTGATTTATGTCATTAGAGCCCCCGGCGGGACAGTTCGTACAGGTCCCTCCACGGGAGAAATTGTTCTGCCCTTGCGAAGAGACCCAAACTCTTCCACCCACCGCTTGGTCGTAGAAGAGGCAATCTTCGTAATCACCGTTAAATGGCGTGAGATCCCAATCAACCACCAAGTCATCAAGAAAATTACCCTCGCGGATCGAGGACGGACACAGGTGCGTGTGCAAGGTATCCAGCCACAGCTCCCAGCCCGCGCCAGACCTCAGAACTATATTAAAACTGCTTATATTTGTATACTTCGTTTCACTCACTTCGACTTCGATATTTTTCGGGAGCAAGGGGTGTAGCGCAAAAAAGATAAGCTCCTTGTGATATCGATCTGCCCGGCTTTCAGCATCCTCCAGCTTTTGTCTATTATCATCAAGAGCCGAACCCAAACTCGATATCTTTGCATCTCTATCGTAAATCTCCTGAACAGCCGATTTACCTTGAAAATATTCCACCACACCAAGAGTCAAGGCAAGGAAAAAGACCACCACCCCATTGAAAGTGATCCTGCGAAGCTTGGAGTCATATGTATTCCCGAATATCCCAATAATAACGAGCAGCGTGGCAACTATTATCTTGATCAAGCTCATAGCTAGGGTAACCTTGTCCGTAAAAGGCTTTCCGGGGGCGGCGGGCTGCAGCCTGCACGTACGCGTGAGCGCACTGAACGCCACGCGCCACTTATGAGCTGGGATGCTAGCCGGATCGTGATGGGCCACTGTCGGGCGAGTGGCGCTATGCCAGTCGAGCCGTTCGTTCTAACACTCTGCCAAGCCTACGGGCCTAGCAACGTTACGCTTCTTGTAGCGCCATACTAGGCAAGTAGCCAGCCGCAAAAAGAAACAAGCGCTTTGACTCCAATGCTGCCGGTAGTTTCCTCCGCACCAACGAGAGCCTAGCCACGGCCCACTGGCCTCGTGCAGCAGCATCATCTGCGAATGGGCTATCCGCGCGCGTTCATCGTCGATCCAGAGGAGCCGGGCTTCTATCACTGCATTAGCCCCTGCATTCGTCGCGCCGGGCTTTGCGGCGACAACCCACTCTCGGGACGAAACTTCGACCACCGGCGCGCCTGGATCGAACACCGCCTGATCTCGCTCGCAGACAGCTTCGCCGTCGGGCTCTTCGCGTGGGCAGTCATGAGCAACCACTCCCACTGGCGCTCGCCGGACACCCACCTCAATAACCCCGTGAGATCAGAGCCTTGCGCCTTCACTCCGGATGGGTGTCCAAGGTGTTTCTTGTAAGGGCGCGTCGGCCGATGGCCGGCGCGCCCGAGTGAGCCCAGCCTAAGGTGTTCGCGCCTATCAACTGCGCGTTCGGCGGGGTGGGTATCCAAGGTGAATCTAACTATGGAAGAACGTGTTCCCGACCAAGATCGTTACCAAGAGGACGCCCGCTACAACGGCCACGATCCCAAAGAAGAAATCTACGGCTTTAAGAAAGGCGCTGCGGTCCTTCGCCCGACCGCTCACCACTGCGTATACCTCCGGCACGCCAGAGCCTAGGCAGTAAGTGGCCACAATCACTACCCAGGTCTTCGGGAGTTCGCCTTCCACATAGTCAATCCAGCCGAGATAGAGCACGTACGGAAGCAGAGTGACGCCGAACAGCAGCCTCGACCACAGTGGAATCTCAGACTCTTGGCTTGCCTTCATCCGGGTAGTCTAGTCAGCTTTAGACGATCATACGAAGCTTGGGCACTCATTCTGCTCAGAAGCATACGTCTCTGATTCCATTCACTTATCCGGTTGGCTGTCCAACGCTGACGCTCCGGCGGGTACTGCGGTCGAAAAGCCGCAATCCCACTTCACTTTCGAGATCCGCGATGCGCCGGGAGACGGTGGAATTGGTAATGCCCAGATTCTCAGCAGCCCCGCGAAAGCTCTTCTCCCGCGCCACTTCCACGAAAATCTGCATGTTCCGGAAAACGTCCATTGGGCTTTTCCTGGCGACCGCGCCACTTAGTATAGGGTTGGAACCTGCTCCGCAATCGAGCCCCCATGCAGGGGCGAGATCGACGCAAGACCCCTAAACGCGACCGATGGACACCCCTTCGGCAAGCAATTTCCTGCACCACAGGCTCAGAAAAGCCGAACTCGCCCTACGCCCGCCCAACACCGATCCTCCGCGTCCACCTGATCGGAGGCCGCACCCATGCGCATTCACGGCGATCGCCTGTCGGGCAACTGTCACAAGGTTCTACTCACGGCCGAATTGCTCGGTCTCGACTACGAGTGTTTACCGCTCGATGTAGTTGCGGGCGACACGCAGCGACCTGCGTTCCTGGCGAAGAACCCGATCGGGAAGATGCCGCTGCTCGAGCTCGACGACGGGCGCTGCCTATCCGAGTCGAACGCCATCGTGACCTTCCTCGCCGAAGGCTCCGCGCTCATGCCGACCGACGCCTTCGCCCGCGCGAAGGTGCAGCAGTGGCAGTTCTTCGAGCAGTACAGCCACGAACCCTTCATCGCGGTTGCGCGCTTCATCAAGCGCTACCTCGGCATGCCGGAAGCGCGGCGCGCGCAGTTCGAAGGAAAGCAGGTAAGTGACTTCGGGACTTCGTGGACACCCATTCTGACTTCGTGGACATACATGGACGCCCCCGCTGCGACAAGCCGAGCGAATCCGCCCAGCTGCTGACAGCCGGAAGTGCTCTTGTTCCACTGCCCCGTGTCCTGATCGAGTGGAAAGACGGTCGTGCTGACATACATCCGGCTTTCTGATGAAGGCGCCTGTCTCGGTCCTTCGAGCCCATATGGGAGCCGCACCTGACTGTCTGAAACACCCACTCGGCCTGCTTCGGGCCATGTCCACGGCAAGACTTCGTCAGGCGCGGGTAACCGCAGCAATTCGCATCGACAGGACGGGAAGTGAAGTGGTTACGAGGCGCTTGCCCGGTAGGGCTTGCCCCGCTGAAGCATGATCCAGGCGGTGCGCGCGAGCCGCGCCGCCACAGCAACAGCCGCCTTGTTCACCCCAACACGCTCCACGAGCTGCTGCGTCCAACGTCGAAGCGGGTCGTGATGCCGATGCGCTTTGTAGATGACCGCACGGGCGCCATGCACGAGCTGGCTGCGAAGGTAGCGATCGCCACGCTTGGTGATCTTGCCCTGGAACGATTTGTCGCCCGACGCGTACTGGCTCGGCGTCAGGCCCAGCCATACGGCGAAATCACGCGGATGCTCGAACTGATCGCCCCTGCCGATGGCGGAGACGATCGCCGTGGCGTTGACGGGCCCGATGCCTGGCATCGTGAGCAGCAATTTGCACAGCGGATGCGAGGTGGCGAGCGCGTGCATCTGCTTCTCGAGCTGGCCGAGCCGATCGGAGCGCGTCCGGAACTCCGCATCGATCTCGACGATCTGTGTGCGCATGAAGGGCGTGAGGTGTTTGCCAGCGTCGCCCTGCAGCTCGACCATGGTGCGTCGAAACGACGGGATGCCCTGAGGCATCACGACGCCGTAGTCGCTGAGTACGCCGCGGGTCTGGTTCATCAGCTGGATACGCTGGCGCACCAGACGCATTCGGATCCGATGCAGGGCCTGCATGTCCTGCTGCGCGAGTGACTTCACCGGCACGCAGCGCAGATTCGGGCGCTGCGATGCTTCGGCGATCGCTAGCGCATCATTGGCGTCGTTCTTGTTGCCACGCACGAACGGCTTCACGTGTTGTGCGGGCACCAGGCGCACGTCGTGCCCCATGGCAGCGAACTCGCGAGCCCAATAGTGGCTCGAGTAGCAGGCTTCCATTGCGACGATGCTGGGCGGCTGCTTTGCGAGGGTCTGTAGCAGTCGCCCGCGCTGAACCGGTTCGTTTCGAGTGACCTTGCGGTGCGCATCGAGCTCGCAGAGCTGGAAGACGTTCTTTGCGACGTCGATGGCAATCAACTTAGGCTGTTCCATGGGATGGCGTCCTCTCTGGGCTGAAGTTCAGCTTCAGCTGAGTACACCTTCCGCCCTGGCGCAGCAGACTTTCGAGCCCGCTGAACGCCGTAGGGAGGGGGCGTCCATCCCATCACCCATTCCAGAATGCATCGTGGGTCGTGTTCTGGTGCCGATAGGCTGGGGGGCCACAAAGGTTTGGCCGCTCAGAGCCTGCGCGTGTCCTTCAGGACCCAGGGCGATACTGGACCTGCGCGAAGCACAGGTTCTCGCCCGTGCAGGGGGCAAGCATGGCCCCGAAGGGCACGCGTTGCCGCGAGACCTCCTTGTTCGCGAAAGCATCGCGATAACTATGCAGTGCAGCGCCGTAAGCGAAGGTGAGCAAGTGCGTGTAATCGCCCGGGGTGTGGCGTATGCCGGGACCGGCATACACCACGCTCAATCCGCACTCTCCAGTTCCCAATAGCGAAGCTTTACTTCCTTCGCGAGTATGTCCACGTCCCATATCACGAAGTTAACCGCGCCGTTATTCACGGCATCAGTAAAGTAGATCATCAGCGACGACCCCCGGCGCACAAACGTTCCGCAATGAGGCGTCGTAATGAATGTGTCGTCGGAAAGAAATGTACGCGCCTCCCCCCGTGTCACCCCTCGGGTACGCGCTTGATCAACAGACGTCAACGCATGAGTAGCAAAGACAGAACCATAGCCATCAACGTGACCCTCGAAATCAAGGGTCGTTTCATCCGACGCTACGGAAATGCGCGTGATTTCAAGAGTTCCGGTACCAGTCGGTTCACCGAGATTCATTGATTTCTCCTGGCCTGTTGGTATCAGAATTAGGGGCCGAAATAGACAAAGGGAGGGGGAGGCGCGATAGCACGGCAAGGGCCTGCGCGTGTCCTTCAGGCCCCGGGGCGATTGAGGACCTGCGCAAAGTACACGTTCTCGCCTGTGCAGGAGGCAAGCGTGGACTCGTAGGATTCGCGTTGCCGCCAGCCCTCGTTGTTCGCGAAAGCATCGCGATAGCTATGCAACGCAGCGCTGTTGGCGAAGCTGAGCAGATGCATGAATTCGCCCGGGGCGTTGCGCATACCGAGCCCGGGGTACACCACGCTCCATGCGCTTACGGGCGAATCTTCACTGCGGTTCGCCACGATTTCGCTGTGTGCGGCGGTCGTCTGGTCATAGCTCACGCCAGCGTGGCGAGTGCACCAGTCCATGGAGACAACGCGCGTGTCCTGCGCAGAAATCTCATCGTCCACGAACATCGTGAACAACTGATTCATGGTTACGCGGCAATCTGCGATTTCCTGCCAAGCCGCATTCAGTGCTTGCCCTCGCTCCGTTCCGAGCCACGCGTCCCAGCCCGCGCCACTGATCTCGAAGGGGGCTGCAATCATCTCGATCCAATCGAAGCCGGGCTGGCCCTCTGGTGAGCTTGCGAACATTGGCGTCAGACGGATTACAAAAGCGTCTGCACCGACTTCTTTCGACCATGCGACATAATCGCTGATGCTGGCTTCGTATTCCGCCATGGTCCTACCCGGTTTAAGCGAGCACAGCTGCATTTGCAGCGAATTGCCTTTGCTTAAATCCATCCCTACGACCTTCTGCGCATTTGCGCTGGGGGGCAGCGCAACACACAGGATCGTAGCTAGGGACAACATTAAAGCTAGACGGATCATCAGCAGTCTCCTTCTGCTATGAGTGCGTTTCGAAGTCTCGTAATGTTGATCAATGTTTCTTGTAGCGCGTGAGGGTTGGCCCGCCACGGGCGAAGTGTCTGCCCTGAGGTACAGCCACCTTGCTACGGATGTAGCGTTACACCGTTTCGATTTCTGAGCTGTTAAGGACCGTAAGTTTGGCCTCGAGCCTCGATCGGCTTGCGCAATGGTGCGCACAACCCCCAACGTCTTCCGGATTGGGTATTGCGGTGTACGGCACTTTCGAAACTCGATGACCGAGGGGCACTCTGCCTTGATCCAGCGCGCACAACCGTTCGAACCGGAACCAAAACCGGAATTTCACGAGCTCTGCGGTCTCTCACCCTAAGACCTGGGTTAAATCGGAGTCTTGCGTTTCGGGAGACGCAGGGTATTCACGAGGACTTAGGCAGGGACTGAGCCTCTACGGGGAAAGCTCAGCAGCCCAGGCTGGGCCTTGAAGTTACTCCGGCCCGCGCAGCTACCCTGCGCACCCTTCGCCTAGCTCTTCGATCACCTTCGCCTCGTAGGCTCGATTGTCTTCTTCGAACAGCGTATCGACCCAAAGCCCGTTGACGCCCTTGTGCATGAGGGTCTCGGCGCCGCCATCCTCTAAGGCGCCGCCTAGCGGCACGCTTTTTGGTGGCGTTGGCCTTCATGCGACCTCTAGGCACCCGCCGAGTAAGCAGTTTCCTGCGCCGTGGACCGCTACCCGCCGACCTTGCCCCGCCGCCTCCCCACCACCGATCCTCCGCGTCCACCTGATCGGAGGCTGCACCCATGCGCATTCACGGCGATCGCCTGTCCGGCAACTGCTACAAGGTTCTGCTCACGGCCGAATTGCTCGATCTCGACTACGAGTGGGTACCCCTCGACGTCGTCGCGGGAGACACGCAGCAACCTGCGTTCCTGGCGAAGAATCCGGTCGGGAAGATGCCGCTGCTCGAGCTCGACGACAGTCGCTGCCTGTCCGAGTCGAACGCCATCGTGAACTTCCTCGCCGAAGGCTCAGCGCTCATGCCGACCGACGCCTTCGCCCGCGCGAAGGTGCAGCAGTGGCAGTTCTACGAGCAGTACAGCCACGAACCCTTCATCGCGGTCGCGCGCTTCATCAAGCGCTACCTCGGCATGCCGGAAGCGCGGCGCGCGGAGTTCGAAGGCAAGCAGGCGGGGGGCCACAGGGCGCTCGCGGTCATGGAAAGCGCGCTGTCGGCTTCGCCGTTTCTCATCGGCAATGCGGCCACGGCCGCCGATATATCGCTCTTCGGCTACACGCACGTGGCCGACGAAGGCGGCTTCGAACTCTCGGGCTATCCCGCGGTGTCCGCATGGATCGAGCGCATACGCGCGCTGCCCGGTTTCGTGGCAATGGAACCAAGCTGATCCGCGAGCCCAGGCAGCGCTGGCGAATTTCGCTCCTGCACGGCGAGGACGGCGATTCGCTCAGCGCGTGCCGCGCGTAAGCCATTGATTCTTTGAAAAGAGAAGCTGGCCCTGCGCTTGCACTGAGGGTAGTACTTCCCCAACAACAGGAACCTGCTTCATGGATGCAACCACACACAGCCCGTTTCGGGAGCGCCGCCTCTGGGAACGCATCCTCTACATGGTCTTCTGCGCCATCGCGTACAGCGTGGCGGAGTTCGTGATCGCGCTGATCGCCATCGTGCAGATCGTTGCCGTGGCGCTCTCTGGAGACGTGAACGAGCGCATGCTGCGCCTCGGCCGCAATGTCGGTGCCTATGCACGTCAGATCTTCGACTTCGTGACCTTCAACAACGAGACGGTCCCGTTTCCGTTCTCGGACTGGCCGGACGAAGGGCTTTCAGAGGATCGCTGGCAGCCCGCAGAGAAACCTTCGTCGACCGCTGCGCCGAGCGCACCGGCACCGGCACCGGCGCCGGCACCAGCAACGGGCACATACGAGGCGCCTGCACCTGAAGCGGCCACCGCGGCCGAAGCCGCGCCTCCGTCCACAGCCTCGGCGGCGTCCGCACCGCCGGCCGCTGAGCCCCCCCCTGCAAGCGACGACGAGCCACCGAAGTCCGTCTGAAGCGCACCAACGAAAAGGGGCCGCACTTGCGGCCCCTTCCTTTTGCTTAGCTGTTCCTCTCAGCGCGACCCCTCGCGAATCCACCGGCGCGCGGCCGCCATCATCTCGACCATGCCCAAAGCGAACAGGCTGGCCAGCGTTGTCACCTGCGTGCGCAGCGAAGCTTCCTGAGCGCGCTCCCACTGATGCAGCGGCCGACGCAAGCGCGGCACGCGCGCTAGGCGGCCACGCAATCGCCTCGAGACGGCGGCGAAACAGAGCGCTGCAACGATCGCGAAGGGCAGTCCCGGGAAGATCGGCACGATGATGCCGAGCACCGCGAGCATCAGCGCGATCACGCCCACTACGAGCCACAGGACGCGCGCCGCGATAGGCATCTCGCGCGGTTCGCGGGCGGGTTCCGGAAGATCGATCGACATGGTCTGTGCGCCTCGTTCGGCTCTATTCCCTTGCAACGCTGCAAGGTGCGTACCCGGGCTGAAGCCCGGTTCAGGGAGATACCCCGGTGGAATTCACCAATCTCCAGCCGAACTGACCTCAGCCGCTGGCGCCATCGGCCAAAACGGAGCCGGGCCGGTAGTCGCCCCAGACGGCCTCCAGCCGATCGGAGCGGCCGCAGGCGCCCTTGTAGTAGCGATAGCGAATCGGGTTCTTCCGGTAGTAGTCCTGGTGGTAGTCCTCGGCCAGGTAGAAGGGCGCACCGTCGAGAATGGGCGTGACGATGGGCTTCGGCGCCTCGGGATCATCCACAAGCGCAGCACGCGAGGCTTCCGCAAGTGCCCGCTGGGCATCATCGAGCGGGAAGATCGCGCCGAGATAGGAGCTACCGCGGTCGCAGAACTGGCCGCCATCGTCGATGGGGTCGACGTTGCGCCAGAACACCGATAGGAGCGTGGCGTAGTCGACGACGTTCGGATCGTAGGTCACCTCAACGGCCTCGTAGTGGCCCGTACGGCCCGTAGTCACCTCCCGATAGCTCGGATTCGGCACGTTGCCACCGGTGTAACCCGAAACGACCTCGCGCACGCCCTCTACAGCCTCGAAGGCTTCTTCCACGCACCAGAAGCAGCCCGCCGCAAACACGGCCTTCGCGCCAGCAGCTGGCGCCTGTGCGCGCGTTGGCGTACCGGGCTCTGTGGGGGCTCGGGTCGGCGTACGCTCCGCGCAGGCCGCAAGGATGCCTGCGGCGAAGAGGACGACAAGCATTCGCGGACGCATAAGGGGAATCATGGCTGTCTCTTGTTCATTCCGTGTCGGCCTCTTCAGACCACGCGCTGTCGAAAGGTTCCGCTCAGCGTTCCAAAGGTATGATGCCTGATGCCGGGCAGCACGCATCCGGCGAATTCCAGGGCGCGCTGCACGGGCGGCCCATCACTCTGTCAGGAGTTATCCATGCACGCCGCTAAAGCGATCCGCACCCTTGGCGCCGCGAGCGCACTGGCCCTAGCCCTCCAGGGCGCAACCGTTTTCGCCGCGGGCGACGGTCCCTACGCCGAGCTCGCGCACGAGCGCCACGAGAATTTCGAGGCCATGGGCGACGCCTTCGTCGTGTTCCGCGATCAGATCCGCGGCGACGCCCCGGAAGACTTCGCGGCCCAGGCCGTTGCCGCCGACACCATCGTCGGCTTTTCCACCGAGATTCCGAGCTGGTTCCCGGAAGGCAGCGGCCCGGATGAGGGCTACAAGACCGACGCCCTGCCCTCGATCTGGGAAGACTGGGAGAAGTTCGAGTCGATCGCGAACGACTTCGTGCCCCGCGCCGCTGCGCTCCGTGAGTCGGTGGACACGGGCGAGATGTCAGCCGTGCTCGCACAGTTCCGCGAAGTGGGCGGCACCTGCAAGTCCTGCCACGACGACTTCCGCGCAGACTGAACGTCTGCGCGCGTCGCCGGCGTCAGTCGGCGACGCTCACCCGCATGATGTGGTTCGTCGAACTCTGATGAATCAGCAGGCGTCCTTCGTCGTCCGCTCGGACATGACGAAGGATGCCGGCGTAGATTCCCGAAGACGGTATCGCCCAGCTCTGGAAACGCTCGGTTTCAGGATCGAAGCGCACGAGCGGGTCCGGTCGCTTGCCCGATTCGTTGTACCAGACGATGCCGTCCACGTAGACGAGCCCGTAGGGGTGCGCATCCGGCCCGCTCGGTGACGGCCATTCGCGGATCACTCCCGTTTCCGGGTCGTAGTGCCCGAGCCGCCCGGCTCCCGAGTTGACGTACCAGACAGCGCCATTCTCATCGAGATCCAGGCGGCGCACGTGTGATTCCTGATTCGGCAGGTCCACGCGCGTAAGCGCCATGTCATCGGCCGCAAGGTTGTACAGGCACGGGCCCCCGTTGCAGGCCACCCAGGCCGAACCGTCTTCCGCGATCTTGATGCCGTAGGGCCGCGAGGCCGGCCGGTCGAGCGTGACGAGGCGAATCTCTTCGCTGGCGGGGTCGATGCGGCCGACCATGTTCGAGTGCTGCAGGGTGAACCAGAAGCGGCCATCGGCATCGAACTCGCCCGTGTGCGGGTCGCGCGCGGCTTCATCGGGCATCTCGTAGATCTTCGTGATCTCGAGCGTCTCGCCGTCAACGATGCCGACCGTGCCGTTGCGATTGCCGAGATACCAGATGTCGCCGTTTGCGTCGGGCGACACGCTGTGCGGATAGGTGCCTTCGGGCAGGAAGACCTCCTGCATCTCACCCGTTTCCGGGTCGAGGCGGCCGATGTTGTTCCCGCTCTGGCCTGTCCACCAGATGGAGCCGTCCGGCGCCTGCACAGGATCGCGGGAGCGCTGGCCCAGGGTCGGCACCACCCAGCTCTCGATGTCGATCTCCACGGGGCCGGGAACGAGCACCGGCGTGCGGCGATCGTTCGGCGGAAAGTGCTCGGCGAGATAGCCGGTGATGCGCCCCTGGAGCGCAGCGTCGCCGGAGAGATCGATCATTGTGCCGATGAGGCTCGCCCAGTCCGCATCGCTGTAGCCCGAGCTGCGCTCGATGAGATTCGTGCGATGGCAGGCGGTACAGATGGCCTCGATCTCTGCGCGGCCGTCGCCGTCCGGCAATGCGGCAAGCGCAAGGGGGGAAACGTTGGCGACGAGGAGCAGCGAAAGCAGGTGGCGGCGCATGAACATGGGGCATCCCTTCCGGACAGCGATGCACACACGCTAGCGCGCGGGACCCTGCAGGAGAAGCGCCCCGGTCCTCGCCGGTCCTGCATGCAGCAGGCACACTGCGCGGGGGACCGCTGAGAGAACGCGCATGGCTGACTACGTCGATATCGAAACCGCGCGGGCCGCAGGCGGCCTGCGCCTGGTCACGACCCGCATGCCGGGCGCGCCCTGGACGGAAGCCGCCAAGGCCCTGTTCGAGGTGAAAGGGCTCGAGTATGCGCGCGTGGCGCAGATCGCCGGCGTGACCGACGAGGCCCTGAAGGACTGGACAGGCATCGTGAATGCCCCCATCGCCGTGTATGAAGACGAACGCCCGCGCGACGGTTGGCTGGAAATCCTGCTCCTCGCCGAACGGCTCGCGCCTGCGCCGCGCCTCATTCCGGAAGAGATGGACGCGCGCGTGCGCATGCTCGGCCTCTGCGGAGAGCTCATGAGCGAGGATGGCCTGATCTGGAACCGACGCCTGCTCATGTTCAAGCAGGGCATCGAGGCGAACGGGCCGCTCGCACAGTTTGCCGAGCTGCGCGGCCGCGCCTACGGCTACAGCGACGAGGCGGTCGCTCGGGCGCCGGCGCGCATCCGCGCAGTCGTCGAAACGCTGGACGCGCAACTGCGCACGCAGCAGGCCGCGGGTGCCCGCTTCCTGATCGGCGATACGCTCACCGCGCTCGATCTTTACTGGGCCTGCGCGTGCGCGATCATGGCGCCGCTGCCGCCCGAGCAGTGCCCCATGCCCGACGTGGTGCGCACGGGCTACGAACACTACCCGGAAGACGTGCGCGCTGCGCTCACGCCGGCGCTCGTTGCGCATCGCGACCGCATCTACCGCGACTACCTCACCCTGCCCATCGACGCCTGAGCAAACGCCCCATGCCCGCACGCACCGAACGCCGCGCCAACGGCCTGCGCATCCTTACGGGCGCGCACGCGTCCGTGCGGGCCCTGCGCCGCGCCGGATACGTGGCAGAAATTCACGGCAACAAGCTCTGGAACTCGAGCTTCCTGCTCATGGAGTACCTCAAGAAGCACCCGCTCCCAGCGGGCACGCGCGTACTGGAGATCGGCTGCGGCTGGGGCCTGCTCAGCATCTTCTGCGCGAAGCGCTTCGGTGCGGTGGCGCACGGCATCGACGCCGATGCGAACGTGCTGCCCTACATGCAGTTGCACGCGGAGCTGAACGGGGTGGAGGTGACCTCGGAGAAGAAGACCTTCGCGCAGCTCACCACGAAGATGCTCGCGGATTACGACCTTGTCGTGGGCGGCGACATCTGCTTCTGGGACGACCTCAATCGCGATCTCTTCAATCTCATTCGGCGCGCTCGGAAGGCGGGCGTGGGCACGGTGATGATCGCCGATCCGTGTCGGCCGCCCTTCACAGCGCTCGCCGAGCGCTGTGAAGCGACGCTCCCGAACACAGAGCGCCGCACGGTGCACCTTTCCCGCCCCGTGAAGGCCTCGGGGCAGATTCTCATCGTTCGCTGAACAGCGGGCCGTCTACGCACGAGGCGCCGCCGGCCTCCGGATGGCTACCCGAGCGCCGCGCGCAGGTCAGCGCCGTTGCAGCACGCGGCCAGCTCGAATTCCCGTGAAGGCACCGCCGCGAATCGCGAAGCGCCCGGCCACGAGCACATGCGTCATGCCCTCGGCAAGGCGGTGCGGATCGGTGAAGGTCGCCGGGTCCACAAGCGCTGCCGGATCGAACACCGCAAGATCGGCAATCGCGCCCACGCGCAGCACGCCGCGATCGGGCATGCCGTACACCTTGGCGGGCAATCCGGTCATGGAGCGAATGGCCTGTTCAAGCGGTTCGAGACCCTGCTCGAGGACAAAGGTGCGAATGCGACGGGGAAAGGTCCCGTAGCTGCGCGGGTGCGGCACGCCTTCGCGCAAGGGCACAAGCCCCCCGTCGGACGCCGTCATCATCCAGGGTTGAACCATCAGCCGGCGCACGTCCTCCGCCTGCATGTTGAAAGAGACAATGCCCGGGTCACCGCGCGCAAACAGACCGAGCGCCACCTCGACCGGGGTGCGCTCGAACTCCGCGGCCACCTCGGCAAGACTTCGTCCCTCGAGCGCGGGGTTCGAGCGTACGCGGCGGAACTGGATGCGCGCTGCGCCGCCGCGGCGCGCAAGGTTCTCTTCCATGCCCGCCACCACCCGCGCGGCCTGCGGCGGGTCGGCCATGCGGAGGCGAAAGGCCTCCTCGCCACCGGCCTGCGCCCAGCGCGGCACCAGCGCAGCGGCAAGGCTCGTGGCGGACGCGAGATACGGATACTGATCCGCGTAGATCTCCACGCCGGCGGCGCGCGCCGCTTCGATGCGCTCGACGATCGCAACGGACCGGCCCCACACATTCGGGCCGAGCGCCTTGATGTGCGTGTGCACAACCGGCAAATCGGCTTCCCGGCCCACCGTGACGACTTCCTCCAGCGAGGCCATGATGCCGATCGAGTAATCGGATTCATCCCGCACGTGGCTCTGGTATACGCCGTTGAACTCCGCCGCAACGCGCGCCAGGGCAATGACCTCGTCAAGCTCCGCGAAGCTGCCTGGCGCATAGAAGAGCCCGCTCGACAGCCCCCAGGCGCCCGCCTCCATGGCGGCGCGCACGAGCGCGCGCATGGCATCGAGCTCCGCCCCATCGGCCTGCCGATCGGCCATGCCGAGCACGGATCTGCGCACCGCGCCGTGGGGCACGAACTGCGCGACGTTCACGCCAAGCGCCTCAAGCTCGAGCGCTTCACGCTGCGCAATCATATCCACGGCGCCGCTGCCATCCGGATTCACGAAAACGGTCGTGATGCCCTGCGCAAGCAGCGGCCGCGCCGGGCTCAGCGCGGCCGTGGTCAGGCCTGGGCCCGCATGCGAGTGGGTGTCGAGGAAGCCGGGCGAAACCACCAGACCGGACACATCGAGCTCCTCGCCGCCGGCGACGTTCGCGAGATCACCGATGGCCACGACGATGCCGTCTCGAATCGCGATGTCGGCTTCGAACGCGTCGCGACCGGTGCCGTCGATGATGCGGCCGCCGCGCAGCACGAGATCATGGGCCTGCGCTGCCGTCACCTCTGCGGCGCCCACCGCCAGCAGCAGTACGGCAAGGCTTAACAGCGTCGGTCGACTGGCGCGCATGAGTGTCCGTCCGCGGGCGCTAGGCGCGCCTTCGTGGATCAGTGTTGCACGAACGGCATTGCGAGCCGAACGGCGACGCACTAGCGTCAGGGCGTCGACACGGAGGGAGACCGCATCATGGGCTATCACCACCTCGCCCTGTTCACACAGGACATGCACGCCATCCACGGGTTCTACGAGGGTGTCCTCGGCTTCGAGCTCGTGAAGGTGGAAGTACAGCCGCACGCCACGGGCGGCTGGGCCAAGCATTTCTTCTACCGCATGGAGGACGATTCGAAGTTCATCGCCTTCTGGGAACTGCACGACGTGGAAGGCGCGGAGGACGCAAACACGGACATCTCCAAAGGCGTCGGCCTGCCGGCGGGCATCAATCACATCGCCTTCGACGTTCACTCGCGGGAGGAACTCGACGCCCGGCGCGCGCAGTGGACCGCCGCGGGTCTGCAGGTGCTCGAGGTCGACCACAACTGGTGCCGCTCCATCTACACGCGCGACCCGAACGGCAACATGGTGGAGTTCTGCCTCACCACCGGCGCCTTCGACGCAGAAGATCGCGCTCGGGCTCTCGAAGCGCTGGAGTCGAACACCCTCGACTTCTCGGAACCGCCCGGCGGTACCGAGCTGCACGCGCCGACCGCCGCCTGAGGAGACTGCCATGCCACGCCTGCGTCAGGTGCCGCGTGAAGACGCCGACCCCATCGCCCTGTCCATGTACGACGCCGTGTTCGGGCCCGATCGCGATCCGATCGCCGACCCCGGCACGGCCACCGGCACCCCCGGAAACTGGTGGACCGTATTCGCGCTCATTCCGGACTGCCTTGCCCATGCGGTGCAGGGCTTCCAGTTCTATCGCAGCAAGAAGCGCCGGCTCTCGCCCCGCCTGCGCGAACTCGGTCAGGCCCGAGCCGGTTTCGCGCGCGGCAGCCAGTTCGTGTTCTCCCAGCACTGCAAGGCGCTCCGCGCCGCAGGCTTCACCGAGGCGCAGATCGCGGCGATCGACCACTGGGCCGCGAGCGATCTCTTCGAGCCGCTCGAGCGTGCGGTGCTCGCCTACACGGACGATCTCGTGCTCCAGGGTGGACGCGTGGCGGACGGCACCTTCGCCGCGCTCAAGGCCCATCTGAGCGACGAGGAAATTCTCGAGCTGACGTACATCACCTGCACCTACGAGATGCACGCCACCATGTGCCGAGCCCTGCGCCTGGAGTACGACGACGTGGACGAGCGCATCGTCGAGGTGCCCATGCCGGAAGACGAAGCGCGCAGCATCGACTTCATGGCCGTGGTGGATCCGGAGCGCGGCGGGACGGCGCCGGGCACATGACGCATCCGGTGCTCGAGGTCGGCGGGGCGCGGCTCACGCGCGTCACGCTCACCGACGCGGACGTGCCCGCTGATCTTGTGGGTCTTTCCGCCGAGCAGATCAGCGCCCTCGACTGGGCGACGCCGGCGTTTGCTGCCGACGGCAATGCGAAGGTGGGCGTCGCGATCTGGATTCTGGAGCGCGACGGCGTGTGCATCGCCTTCGATCCGATGCAGGCCGCCGACTCGGTGCTCCGCGCCAATCCGGCCGCGGAGGCGGCGATTCAGGATCAGGTGGTGCAGTTGCTTACCGACGCGGGCTATCCGCCAGCGCGGATAGACGCACTTCTGCTCACGCATGTTGACGGCGTGGGCATGGCTGCGCGCTGCGACGGCGGCGCCTGGTCGCCCTTCTTCCCGAACGCACGCATCGTCATGAGCGCGGTGGAACGCGCCGGCATCAAGGTGTTCACGGCAGGGCCGGAACCCGAAGAGCCGGGCAGCGCACTCGTTCATCAGGCTTTCGGCGCATTGCTTGCCCAGGGCGCGATCGACACCTTCGAGGACGGCGCCGATCTACCCGGCGGGGTAATTGCCGAGGTGCGCGGTGGCCACGGCGAAGGCCATACGGTGTTCGGCGTAGCGCCCGGCGTGCACTTCATCGGCCACCTCGCCGTCTCGCCTGTGCACTTCGCCACCGGCGAATGCGCGCAGATGCATGAAGCGCCCCGCGAGGCGCACGAGATCCTGATCGGGCTCGCACGAACGGGGGAAACGATGATCGGCCCGCTCTTCCCTGCGCCCGGCTACGGGCACTGGAACGGCACGCGCTTCGTCGCCGCGGCGGCCTAGCGAACGGCCCGCTCGATCGCAGCGAGGAGCGCCTGCGCATACGCCTCACCGACCCCGTTGGCGCCGCCCTCCGCGTCCGGCCAGCTCGACTGCAGCACGATCACGACGTTGCTCGCAGGTGATACCTGAATGAACTGCCCATGCACCCCGCGCGCCTGTAAGGTCCCGCGCCCGACGCCCAGGCCCCACACGAAACTTCGGTAGTAGGACGATGCGCCGTCGGCCGCCCAGGCCTGCCAGTCCGGATCGCCAGGGCGAGAGAAAAGGTCGTCGAACCATGCCGTCGGCAACACCTCGACATCGCCGACGCGGCCACGGGCGAGCATGAGCTGACCCACGCGCCCGAGATCGCGCAGGGTCGCGTGCATGCCGCCGGAGGCGAGGGTGAAGCCCCCGACATCGACGGTGATGCCCGCGTCGCGCTCGGCGCCGATTGGTTGCCAGATGCGCTCGGACACAAGGTCGGCGAAGCGCTTGCCGGTGGCCGCTTCGAGGACCCAGGCGATCACGTCGGTGGTGCCCGACTTGTAGACGAAGGTGCCGGCCCGCGCGCTGTCTCGGCCGACGTCGGGCAGGAAGCGATAGTTGCCGATCACGGGCTGGTCCGCGCAGTCCGGCCCGGCAAGGAGGCCGTCCGCGCAATCCTGCCGGCGCACGGTGCTGTCGGGCGCGGCATAGTCCTCGGTCCAGTTCGAACCGTCGCGCATGTCGAGCAGTGCGCGCACCGGGTCCGGTCCCCAGCCGCTGCCTGCGAGCTCGGGTACGTAGCTGGCCACGGTCGCATGGGGATCGACCAGTCCGTCGGCGATCACGCTCGCGGCGACGAGGCTCGTGATCGTCTTGCTCACCGACCAGAGCAGGTGCGTGCGCTCCGGCCCATGGGTGCCTGCGTAGCGCTCGACGACGACGCGGCCGTCCTTGAGCACGAGCAAGCCGTCGACGTACTGCGCGGCCATCGCCGCTTCGATCGCAGTGCGCGCGCCGGCAAGCTCGATCTCGAAGGGCGCGCTGCCCTCGCCCTCCAGGGCGCGGATGGCGAGGGGATCGCTGCGGATCGGTTTGCTCGGCAGCACCTCGCTCATGTGCGTGTAGGCCCAGCGATTGAGGGGACCGAACTGCCAGGTGGCGCCGTTCAGACCTTCGGGACGCTGGTCTTCGGCTGCGTGTGCGCCGGCCATCAGCAGAAGGAAACTCGCGAGCAGGCGTGCCATGGGGCGATTCCGATCATGAAGGTGAGGCAACGATGGTGCGCAGCGCCGCAACGAGCGCGTCGACCTCATCTACCGAGGTGTAGACCTGCGGCGTCACGCGCACGCAGGCGCCGGAGGCGAGCCCGTAGCGCGAAACCGTGAAGATGCCGAACTCGTTCTGCAGACGCCGCTGGAGCGCCTGCGAGTCTTCCGGCGTCGCGCGACCCGCAAGGCGAAACGCGCCCATGCCGCTCCAGTCGGCTTCCTCGCGCGCCCCGAGGATTTCGAGGCCGTCGAGGCCGTCAAGGGCACTGGTCCAGCGCGCGCGAAGATGCCGCAGGCGGGCTTCCTTGGCGGCGCCGCCAACGGCTTCATGAAAGTCGAGCGCAGCGGGAATGGTGATTGCCGCTGCAAAGTCCCAGGTGCCTGTGTGAACCCGCTTCTGTACATCCGGCGTGACCGCGTCGGAGGTGATCGCGTCCGGAGCGACCGGATCGCGCTCACCGGGATAGGGCGCGATCGGCGCAAGGGAGCCCTTGCGCATGTACAGGGCGCCAAGCCCGAGCGGGGCGCCAATCCACTTGTGCAGATTGAACGCGGCCCAGTCGACGCCCAGATCATCGATGCGGAAGTCCAGCAGCCCGAGCGACTGGGCCGCATCGCAGATGAGGTGAACCCCCCGGCGTTCAGCGTGCGCTGCGATCGCCGCGATGGGCAGCACCAGGCCATGTTGATTGCTCGCATGCGTGACCAGGGCGAGCTTCAGCTCAGGGTTCTGCTCGAAGGCGTCTGCGTACAGACCCTCGATCGTGGCGGCGTCCGTGCGCGGCGGCAATTCCAGCGTGATAACGCGTACGCCTCGGCCCTGCTCGAGCCAGGACATGGTGCGCTTGAAGGCGGGGTAGTCGACGTCCGCAAGGAGCACGGCATCCCCGGGGCCGAGCCCGCGATACTGGCGAATGAGGTTGTGGACCGCTTCCGTGGCATTCCGCGTCAGCGCGACTTCCTCGACATCGGCACCGAGCAGGCGCGCGACCCGCTCGCGGGCGTACTGATAGTCGGGGCCATAAAGGCGACGCGCGTAGAAGGAGTTGTCCTGATTCACGCGCGCAAGCGCCGCCTGGTACCGCTGCAGCACCGGGTTCGCCATGCGCCCCCAGTAGCCGTGCTCGAGGTTCACGATGCCTTCCGTGCGCGCAAAATAGCGGCCGATACGGGCCCAGTGCGCTTCGTCCGCTGCGAGGGTGCCCGGCTCGATCTCGATCGGTGCGGGCATGTCCGCTGCGAGCAAGTCGAGGGACGCCGCGGCCCCTGCGGCGGCACCGAGCAACGAAGCGCCGGCGAGCCCCTGAACCACCCCGCGCCGGTTCGGCCCACGGCGACTGCTCTCTGGTGATCCTGCGCTCATGCCCCGCTCCCGGTTCGGCGCGGCTCGGCGACCGCACGACGTTTCTACACGGCGTGCAGCGCGGGCGCTATGCTCCGCGCTCGGGCGCCCGCAACTGGAGGGCCACATGAAGTCAGGACCCTGCGCGCTCTGCGCCCGCGAAGCACCGCTCACCTTCCACCACCTGATTCCGCGCAAGGTTCATCGCCGCCCGCGCTTTGCCAAGCGCTATGCGCGCGTCGCCCTCGCCGGAGGCATCGACGTGTGCCACCTGTGCCACAAGGCAATCCACCGCTTTTATGACGAAATGACCCTAGCAACCACACTCAACACGCTGGAGGCCCTGCGCGCCGATCCGGCCCTCCTCCGCCACAGCACCTGGGCCGCAAAGCAAACCGTGCGCGTGCCCTGAGCAAGCCGCCTGACCCGCTCCAGCGCCGAGCGACCGCCGTCGCAGCACGGCGCCTTCCCCGCTCAGCCGAGCAGACGCTCGCGCGCGGATTCGGTGATCTGCACCACGGCCGGGTGCTTCAGCTTGCGCTCCGGTGAGATCACGTAGAACCGTTCGAACACGTCGCCAACATCCCCGATCCGCTTCGCCTGAAAGCTGCGCTCCACCGTATCCGCGATCGCGCTCGGCGCAGGGAACACCCCGATGGCTTCGCTGCCGAACGCCATCAGGAGCGCGCTGTCTTCGCACTCGGCGATGATGCGCGGCGACAGCCCCTGATCGTCGAACCAGTCGTCGAGGCGCCGGCGCAGCGCGCTCGTGTTCACCGGCATGAGCATCGGCGCACCGTCGAGCGACGCCGGATAGGCCCGCGCGTACTTCTTCGCGATCGATCGATGTGCAAACAGAGACACGCCCGACTCGCCGAGCAGATGGTTGAAGGCCTTCACGCTCGAGCCGGTGGGCAATTGACGGTCGGAGACGACGAGGTCGAGGCGGTGCACCGCCAGTTCGCCCAGGAGGTGATCGAGATCGTTCTCCCAGCACACGAGGCGGATGTCTTCGGCCAGGTCGAGGGCGGGCTGCAGGATGCGTGAGGCGATCAGCTTCGGGATCGAGTTGACGATGCCGACGTTGAAGACCAGGGGCGCGCCGAGCTCTCGATCACGTACGCGCTGCGTCAGCTCCGCGCCGAGAGAGAAGATCTCATCGGCGTACTGCTTCACCAGCCGCCCGGAGTCTGACAGCACAAGGCCGCGGCCAACGCGGTGGAACAGCGGCGCGCCCACGGCGGCCTCCAGCAGCTTCAATTGGCCGCTGATGGTTTGCGGCGTGAGGTGCAGGGTTCGCGATGCGCGCGCGATGCTGCCCTCGCGCGCGACGGTCCAGAAGTACAACAGGTGCTGATAGTTGAGATGGCGCATCGCGTCGCAAAGCTTGGTTGCGGGCACGCTATAGTGCGCGGCTGCACCGCCACTGCGCCAGCCCAGGCGCGCCGCATCCAATGATGCTTCCGGGAGTCGGAAATGAATCGAATCCTCCACGCAGCGGACCGCCGGGCGCTCCTCGCACTGGTTCTGCTGACCGCGGCCGGCGTCCTTCGAGCCGAAATCACATACATCCATGCAGGGGCCGTCGTTGACGTGATCGAAGCGCGGGTGCGCACCGATCAGGCACTGATTGTCGAAGATGGGCGCATCTCCGCGATGGGCGACGCTGCGGACTTGCCGGCGCCGCCCGACGCGCGCCGTATCGACCTTTCCGATCAGACGGTCCTCCCTGGCCTCATCGACGCGCACGTTCACCTCACCGCCGATGCGCACATGCACGGCTACCGCGCTGTGGCGCGGTCCACGATTCGCGACACGCTCTATGGGGTCCGCGCAGCGCGCGACACGATCGAGGCGGGTTTCACCACGGTGCGTAATCTGGGCGCGGCCGGATACGGCGACGTGGACCTGCGCGACGCGATCGACGCTGGCGAGTTCGTCGGGCCGCGCATGGTCGTTTCCGGCCCATCGCTCGGCATCACGGGCGGCCACTGCGATAACAACCTGCTGCCGCCGGAGTACGCGGTACGCGCCGACGGCGTTGCGGACGGGCCCTGGGCCGTGCGGCGAAAGGTGCGCGAGAACAACAAGTATCGCGTGGACGTGATCAAGTACTGCGCCACCGGCGGCGTGCTGTCGCGCAACACCGCCCTCGATGCGCAGCAGTTCAGCGACGAGGAAATGGCCGCACTCGTTGACGAAGCGCACACACTCGGCCTGCGCGTGGCCGCGCACGCACACGGCACGGGCGGCATCCGCGCAGCGATCCGCGCCGGCGTGGATTCGGTCGAACATGCATCGCTTCTGGATGACGAAACCATCGCCATGGCGAAGGCGGCCGGCACGCGCCTGGTGATGGACGTGTACGTATCGGACTTCATCCTTTCCGAGGGCGAGGCCGCCGGCATGCTCGAGGAGTCGCTCGCCAAGGAGCGCGAGGTGGGCGCGAAGCAGCGCGCGAGCTTTCGTCGCGCGGTCGAGGCTGGCGTCGACGTCGTCTTCGGATCGGATGCCGGCGTGTACCCGCATGGCATCAATGGACGCCAGTTCGCGTTCATGGTCGAGCATGGCATGACGCCCATGCAGGCGATCCAGGCGGCCACGGTGCGCGCAGCCGATCTCCTTGATCGGACGGCGGACGTGGGCGCGCTGGAGGTAGGCCGCTACGCCGATCTCGTGGCGGTGGCCGGCGACCCGCTGGAAGACATTCGGCTGCTTGAGCGCACGAGCGTTGTCGTGAAAGGCGGTGATGTCGTTATCGATCGGCGCTGAAGCCGCGTCCGCGGGCAACAGCGCCCTGAAAAAGGGCCGGCGCCACGACGCGCTCGATGCCCCGGGCTCGGCCGCGTTGGTGCTCGGCACGGGTTCGCGCGCCCCTGTGTTCTACCTCTCGCGGCAGATCTTCGGGATCCGTCTCATGCACGCCCCCGTCGCGACCCAGCGCGCGACGCATCTGCTGTCGTATGGTCTGTGGGCGGCCGTGCAGCGTATGGCCAACGTAGTGGATGCAACCCGGCTCCGCCTTAAAAACCCACGCCAACTGATCCACCGCGCCCGCGTCCGAAGAAATAGGCTGCCGCGCGACGTGCACCGCGCAATCGCCCGGGCCTGGCGTTTGGCGCCTGCGCGCGCCTGACCCGTGGATGCCACCGACCCGACAGCGGGGCTTCGCACCCAACGCAGGCTGCAGCGCGCGCCGGACTTCACCGGCCCGCGCCTGTCGCGCTTTCGCGAGGTGTTTCTCCGCCATGGCCTGCCGGTTCTCCTCGTCGCACTGATCGTCCTCGCCCTGCCGGAGCTGCGCGCCCTGCTCGGCACCTACCTAGAACCGACCCTGCGCGCCCCCATCCGGCATGCCCTCCTCGGCTTCGGCGCCTTTGCGCTGATCCTTAGCCTGTCGGTGCGGGTGGGCCTAGACCGCATGCAGCTCGCATGGGCTCTCTACCTCGGAGCGCTGTCGATCTGGGAAGAATGGGTGTTCCGCTTGGTCCTGCCCTTCGCGCTCACGGGCTTCTTCGACGCGCGCTGGCAGGCCGTACTGCTCGCAAACGCCCTGTTCGGCGCGCTCCATTACTTCACCCTGCGCTGGCGCCTGCGCTGGTGCGTGTTCGCTTTTCTGGGCGGCGTCGGCCTGAGCTGGCAATTGCGTCAGGGCGACTTCACCATCGTCGCGCTCACCCACTGGGTCGCAACCTTCATCAACACGCCTCGACCACCATCGCCCCGCCCACCACCCCGAACCTGAATATGGGGTCAGACCCCATATTCAGGTTCAGCCGAGGCAGCGCACACCGCGAACGGGCTCAGCGGAGGAACAGAGCGCAAACCTGAACAAGGGGTCTGACCCCATATTCAGGTTCAGCCGAGGCAGCACACACCGCGAACGGGCTCAGCGGAAGAACAGAGCGCAAACCTGAACAAGGGGTCTGACCCCATATTCAGGTTCGGGAAGTCCGGTAGGGGGGGGGAGCCTGGATCAGGCCTCTTTCTTGTGCTCTTCCTCGAGCATTCGGGAGTTCAGACGCGCGAGCCAGATTTGACCGCCGCCTGTGTACTTCAGGTAGGACAGCGCCACGGTGATCTGTGGCAGCAGATGCTTCCAGAAACGCTGCGGATAGGTGTCGATGACGTCGGCCGGGTTTTTGTAGCCCATCTTCGAGGCAAAACCGGCTTCCTCGAGTTGCCGGTAAAGCTTTTTCGAGCGCTGCACAAAGCGTGGATCCGCACCCAGCGCAATGGTCTGCGCGGCCCGCAGGAGTGCGGGCCAGCTTTCCTGGTCCTCCGGCGCCGTTCGCGGCGTAGGCATGCGGGTCAGTTCGATCACCTCCGCGAGCCGTTCCGCGTCTATGAGCTCCGTCGCGCCGAGGCGCTCGCGGATGAACATCTGGCTGCGCTCTATGTAATCTCGCAGCAACACGCCATCCGTCTGGCCGCGCTCAAGCTCCAGCGTCTCACCCTCGGGTGAAATGATGAGCTTGCGGCCGGTGTCGCCGGGCACAACGCCCCGCGCAAATCCCGTGAAGCACGAGAACGCACCCAGCATGAAGTGCAGCCAGTCGTCCGGCGAAACGTCAAATCGCTCGATCTGACGCCCCTCGAGGATCCGCAGGGCGACCTCGGCGACAAGAAGCGTGCTCTCAAGGTTGGTGTAGACAGCATTCGAACGAGCGACGTGGTGCAGCGACATTCGCCCCGCGCGCTCGAGCACGTCGACGTAGTCGCGACCGACGCCTGGATGCGCACGCTGGAACGCGTCTCGCGTGTGCGCGAGATACTGTTTGATGATGATTTCGGACGGCTTGAACATGTTTCGCCGGCCCCTCTCCCCCCGGCGCTCATGGCGGCTTCTAGGCCGCAGAGCTATTAGCTCGCCAGATCCGCTCGATGCTCCTCATAGAACACGTGCGAATACAGTCCCGCAAGCCAGTCGCGCCCCTCGTGCGTCAGCTTGAGGTAAGCGATCCCCGGCTCGATGTGTTCGCGGACCATGTTCCAGAAAAAGTTCGGGTAGGTCTGGCGTAGAGATTCCGGTGAATCATTGCCCATGGAGACGTTCGCGCCCGTCTCCTCGAACTCATAAAACAGCATCGGGAGCTTCTTGGGATAGTCCGGGTCGGCCATCTGCCCGATCAGGTCCGCCGCTTGAACGAGCTGTGCCCAGTCGACGACGTCACTCGCATCGACGTCTTCAGGCACCGGGAAGCGCGTATTTTCGATGGTGTGCGCGATGAGTTCGGCGTCGAGTTGCGGATGGTCGCCGAACCGGGAGCGCACGAAGAACTTGCCGCGCTCGACGTGATAGGGCGTCAAAAAGGCGTCGGTGGCGCCGCGCGGGATCTCGACGACGTTTCCTTCCACGTCCGTCTGCGCATGCGTTGCGGTGTCGGCGCTGCAGATACCGCGCACGTAGCCAATGTCATGACAGAGCAGCGCAATCGTGAAGTGGGCCCAATCTCGCGGTGAAACCGTGCCCTCTGACAGCAGTTTGCCGCGGAAGATCTCCTGCCCGACGAGCGTCACCATCATGGTGTGCTCTGCGTCGTGATAGAACGCGTCTGAGCGATGAATGGTCTCAATGGCAAGATTCGCAGCGGCACGGATGATGTTGCCGTATTCGTGCTCACGGCCGCCCAAGTTTCCGTAGGCCGATCGATAGGCTTCGGAAATCCTGTCAACGAATGCCGAGCTCAGTGACTCGATCGGATTGAAGACCATGACGGCCGCGCCTGTGCCTGGCGGAGGGTCTCCGCGCACCGACCAACAGAATATTGGCCGCTCAAGAGGTCGGTCAACTTGATCGGAGCTTTACAGGGCAGTCTTGTGACGCATTCCCGCTCGGGCGGTGCGCGTGCAATGCGAGATCAGCGCCGCGTCAGCCACTTATGCGCCATGCGCAGCACGCTGGCGTCCTGCGTATACGTTCTCAGCTCGGCGATGGGGACCCAGGCGAGATCGTGCGATTCCGGGCTCACCACGAAGTCGCGGTGCGGCGCCTGAAAGGCATAGCGTACATCGAAGTGCTCGTGCGCCGGCTCGGTCTTGCGGGCCGGAATGGTGTGGATGTCGATGTCGAAGGGGAGCTCCGCTTCAAGGGGCTCCAGGCTCGGTAGACCCGACTCCTCCAGACCCTCGCGCAGCGCTACGTCAAGCGCGTCCGGATTGCCGTCGGCATGGCCTCCGAGCTGAATCCACAGATCGAGCTTGCGATGGTGCGTCAGCAGGACCGCATCTCCTTCCGGCGCCACGATCCACGCCGACCCCGTCACGTGACCTGGCCATTCGAGGGAGCGCTGGAAGCAGCTCGCATGACCCTTGACGAATTCGATGAAACGCTCGGCGGTAGCCGCTTCTTCCGGATGGCGCAGGCCGTAGGCGGCGAGCGCGGTAAGCAGGGGTTGTCGGTGCATGAGGCCTCCCATCGGCGACGAGAGTCTGGGGGGATGCCGCCGACACGTCCAGCCGCGGCAACGACGCACCCTCGGGTACACTCGGCCATCCAACACACGACGGAGAGGGACACGCATGATCGCAATCACCGCAAAGATTCCAGTGAAGGCCGGCAGCGAAGCCGACTTCGAGCAGGCGATGCTGGCCATGGCAGAGCAAGTTCGCGCCAACGAGCCGGGCAACAAGATGTACACGCTGTGCAAAGGTGACGACGGCGCGTACGTCATGATGGAGCTCTACGACGACATGGCCGCCGTGGATGCCCACCGCAATTCAGATCACTACAAGGCGGGCGGCGCGAGCCTCGGCCCGTTCATTGGCGGCGCACCTGAGATCAGCATCATGGAAGTGATCGGCTGAGCCGATCGCCGCTGACGCGTTCCGCGCTCCGCTGGCGCGGCACCCCCCAATACACCCATCTCGCCGAACCTGAATATGGGGTCTGACCCCATATTCAGGTTCGGCGCGTTCAGGCCTTCGCGCGCACAGGCGAGGCGAGCTTATCCGTCGACGCGACGGGCTTTCGCCCACGTTCCTATGCGCTCTTGCCGCTCACCGAAAACCCTGACCGGCGTTCACGCTTAGAGCACCCTTCGCTCGCTGAGAAGCCGCAATGGCTAGGCCACGCCGTCTCTACGTCCCGGATATTCCAGCGCACGTGGTTCATAGGGGGGTCGAGCGTCGGCCGGTCTTCTTCTCGGATTCCGATCACGCGCGTTTCCTCGATCTCCTTTGCGAAGGTTCGGGCCGGTACGGCGTCGCGATCCACGCGTACGTGCTGATGACAAACCACGTTCACATACTGATGACGCCGGAGTCACAGGATTCAATCTCGAACCTCATGCGCTTCCTCGGCGGCGCGTACGTGCCCGAGCTAAACAAGCGCCTCGAGCGATCAGGGCATCTGTGGGGCGGTCGACACCACTCGAGCCTCATCACCGATCCACACTACCTGCTCGCCTGCTATCGCTACATTGAGCTGAATCCGGTTCGCGCAGGCCTCAGCCGCCATCCGGGCGGGTACCCTTGGTCAAGCCATCGCGGCAATGCCCTGGGTGCGCCGAACGCCCTGATCACCCCGCACGAGGAATATCTGACGCTGAGCAGCACCCGCGAAGGACGTCTCCGCGCCTATGCAAGGCTGTTCGAGCCGGAAACGCTCGCGAGCAGCAAAGTGACGGAAGAAGCGGCTCGTTTTCGCCGCCGCTAGCGGAAGGGACGCGACATGCGGCTCGACGCACAGGGCGAGATCCTCGTGCGCCTGCCTCGATCGCGCGAACCTGAATATGGGGTCTGACCCCCTGTTCAGGTTCAGAGGGTGGGGCGGTCGAACCTGAATATGGGGTCTGACCCCTTGTTCAGGTTGGTGGGGTCAGCGCGCGGCGGTGCGTGTTCGCGGTGCGTCTATGTCGAACAGGGCTGCGAGCTGCTCTGTCATGGCGTCGCCCAGCTGCTCTGCGTCGGTGATGGTGACGGCCCGGCGATAGTGGTGGGTGACGTCGTGGCCAATGCCGATGGCGACAAGCTGAACCTGGGAGTGGTTCTCGATCTGGTCGATCGCGTACTTCAGATGCTGCTCGAGGTAGTTCGACGGATTCACGAGCAGCGTCGAGTTATCGACGGGCAGCCCGTCCGAGATGACCATGAGCAGCTTGCGCTGCTCGGAGCGGGTGACGATGCGGTTGTGCGCCCAGATGAGCGCCTCGCCGTCGATGTTCTCCTTCAGCAGGTCCTCTCGCATCATCAGGCCGAGATTGCGCTTCGCCCGCCGCCAGGGATCGTCCGCGCTCTTGTAGACGATGTGGCGCAGGTCATTCAGGCGCCCGGGCTGTGACGGCTTGCCGTTGGTGATCCAGTCTTCGCGAGACTGGCCGCCGCGCCAGGCGCGCGTCGTGAAGCCGAGAATCTCCACCTTGACCGCGCAGCGCTCGAGCGTCTGACCGAGGATGTCCGCGCACATGGCCGCGATGGCAATGGAGCGTCCGCGCATCGAACCGGAGCTGTCGATGAGCAGCGTAACGACCGTGTCGCGAAACTCGATCTCGCGCTCCTGCTTGAAGGCAAGCGGATGCGACGGGTCGATGATGATCGACGACAGCCGCGCCGTATCGAGAATCCCTTCCTCCAGATCGAAGTCCCAGCTGCGATTCTGCTGCGCCATGAGCCGGCGCTGGAGGCGGTTGGCAAGGCGCGACGTGGCCATCTGCACGGCCTGCAATTGCGCATCGAGCATGCCGCGCAGGCGCTCGAGCTCTGCGGGATCACACAGCTCGCCCGCCGTGATCACTTCGTCATAGCGCTCCGTGTAGGGCGTGTAGTCGAAGTCGACGCGGATGCGGCCGGCCTCATCCTGGGGCGGAGGCGGCGGATCCTCGCCGTCTTCCTGCCCTTCGGCATCGCTGTCGTCCTGCTGGGCGTCGAGTTCCATCAGCGCGGCTTCGCCGTCGGAGCTCTCGTCCATGCTCATTTCGTCGTCGAGCGCGACGTCCTGGGGCTGGAGCTCTCCGGAGCTCTCGCTCTGATCCGACAGGCTCTCCATGTCGTCCTGCTCATCCTGCCCCTCGGACTGCTCGTCAAGATCGGAGCCGAGGCCGAGATCGGAGATGAGCGTGCGCGAGAGGCGCGAAAAGGCTTGCTGGTCGTCAATGGCCTCGACGAGCGCGTCGAGATCGCCCCCGGCGCGCTCCTCCACGAACTCGCGCCACTGCTCAACGATGGGGCGGGCGGCGGCGGGCAGTTCGCGGCCGGTGAGGCGCTCGCGGAGCATGAGCCCAACGGCCATGCCAAGGGGCGCTTCGTTGCGCGTCTGGATGCGATCGAAGGCGGCGCGTCGGCAATCCTGCTCGAGGGACGCATCGAGATTGTCGGCCACGCCCTCCATGCGCCGGGCACCCATCGCGTTGCAGCGCGCTTCCTCGACGGACTCGTACAGGTCCAAGCCCGGGCCTGCGGGCGGTCGATTCACGGCATGCAGATCGGGGTCGTGATGCGCAATGCGCAGGGCAAAGGCGTCAGCGATGCCGCGCACAGCGCTGATCTCAGTCGCGTCGGACCCAAGCTGCGGCAAGGGCACGCGCGCACGATTGCCGCGCAGGGTCGGCGTGCCCTGACCAAAGGCGACCTCGAGTTCGTCGTCCCCCGCAAGTGCACGCATCGTGGCGATGGTCGCGCGCTTGAAGGGCTCGAACGGTTCGTCGGCGTCGGCACTCACGACCGGATTCCGTCAGGCCCGTTTCGCGATCGCGCCCGTCGCATCACCGAGATCCGCGCCCATGCAGCGCTGGTAGTACTCGGCCACGATCGGTCGCTCCATCTCGTCGCATTTGTTCAGGAACGACACGCGGAAGGCGTAGGCCAGGTCCTGGAAGATCGTCGCGTTCTGCGCCCAGGAAATGACGGTCCGCGGCGACATTACGATGGACAGCTCGCCAGAAATGAAGCCGCGCCGCGTCAGGTCCGCGACGGCCACCATGTTGGCAATCTTCCGACGCCCCTCGTCGTCCTGATACTCGGGCAACTTCGCCAGCACGATCTCTTCCTCCACCTCGTGGGCGAGGTAGTTGAGCGTGGTGACGACGTTCCAGCGGTCCATCTGGCCCTGATTGAGCTGCTGGGTGCCGTGATACAGGCCCGTGGTGTCGCCGAGGCCGATCGTGTTCGTGGTTGCAAAGAGTCGGAACGAGGGGTGCGGTGCGATGACGCGGTTCTGATCCAGGAGCGTGAGCTTGCCCTCGACCTCGAGCACGCGCTGGATGACGAACATGACGTCCGGGCGGCCGGCGTCGTACTCATCGAACACCAGGGCCACGGGATGCTGCAGCGCCCAGGGCAGCATGCCTTCGCGGAATTCGGTGATCTGCTTGCCGTCCTGGAGCACGATCGCGTCCTTGCCGATCAGGTCGATGCGGCTGATGTGCGAATCCAGGTTGATGCGAATGCACGGCCAGTGCAGACGCGCTGCCACCTGCTCGATGTGGGTCGATTTACCTGTGCCGTGGTAGCCCTGAACCATGACGCGGCGGTTGTGCGCGAAGCCGGCGAGGATCGCGAGCGTCGTTTCCGTGTCGAACTGATAGCTCGGATCAAGGTCCGGGACGTACTCGCTGCGATGGCTGAACGCCGGAACCTGCATGTCGATGTCGAGGCCGAAGGTCTCGCGTACGGACACCGTGGTGTCGGGCGAGGAATCCGCGGACAGGGTGGACTCGTGGATGCTCATAGGAATTCCAGGGATGCGGGCGGAAATCGCTCGGGCCGCAAGGCGTTCGATCCGAGCCCGAGGGGCACCATGACCGACCGGCCGGGGCGGCCACGAACAGCGCCGCCGTATTGAGCCGAACTGAACCCTGAAACACAAGGCAGGGTCCGGCCGCTGATCGCAGGCGGCAGCCTGCTATGCTCGCCGCCCCGCGCGCGCCCCCAGGAGACCCCATGGCCCTCGTCAGAATGATCCGCCACGGCAAGGCCGCGGCCGGCTGGGACGGCCATCCGGACCCCGGGCTCGACGCACTCGGCGCGCGGCAGGCGCAGACGGTCGCCGATGCGCTCGCCGGACTGGAACGGTGCGCGATCCTTACTTCGCCGCTCGCGCGCGCCCGCGAAACTGCAGCCCCGATCGCCGATCACTGGGACCTAGATCCGCTCGTCGAACCGCGCATCGCGGAAATTCCTTCGCCCACCCAGGATCTGGAAGCGCGCGCAGCCTGGCTGCGCGCGGCCATGGCGGGCACCTGGGACGATCTGGACGATACCTACCGCGCCTGGCGAGACGATGTGCTGGGCGCACTTGCCGAGCTGCAGGAAGACGCGCTCATGTTCAGCCATTTCGTGGCAATCAACGCAGCCGTGGGCGCCTGCCGGGGTGAGGATGCACTCATGGTGTTCCGCCCGGGCTACTGCTCAGTGACCACCTTCGAAGTCGGCAACGGTGAGGTGCGCCTGGTCGACCTCGGCAGTGAAGCCGACACCGAGGTGCGCTGAGCACGCCAGCCGTGACCGAACCCACCCCCACACCCAGCGCGCAGATCAATCTGCGCCGCGCCTACACGATCCTGTTCACCTGCCTCGTCGCCGTCGGCATGGGGCAGACGATCGTGTTCGCCATCCTGCCCCCCCTCGGACGCGAGATCGGCCTTGCCGAGGTGCAGGTGGGCGCCATCATCTCGGCCTCCTCCATCACCTTCTTCCTGGCCTCACCGATCTGGGGCCGCACGTCCGATCGCTGGGGGCGCAAACGCGTGCTCCTGATCGGTCTCGTGGGCTACACGTTCGGAACGCTGATCTTTGCAACAGGCTTCTGGCTCGCCCTGGCCGGCCTGATCACGCCGATTGCAGCTTTCGCCTACCTCACGCTCTCGCGCATGCTGCAGTCCACGATCATGTCCGCGACGCCCCCTGCGGCGAGCGCCTACGTCGCCGACGTCACCGACGTCCGTTCGCGCACCAAGGGCATGGGCGGCATCGGCGCGGCCCAGAACGTGGGCTCCATCCTGGGGCCGGCAGCGGGCGGACTGCTGGCGAGCATCTCGCTGATCCTGCCGCTCTATTTCGCAGCGGGCCTCACCGTCGTCGCGGCCGTGTTGGTACTCGCCTTCCTGCCGGAACCGGTCCGCCAGGTGGCGCCGAAGCAGATGGCGCGCCTACGCTATCGCGACCCGCGCATCCTGCCGTTCATCGTCGTGGGCGTGCTCATGTTCAGCGGCTTTGCGGTCGTCCAGCAAACCCTCGCGTTCCGCTTCCAGGACGTGCTCGGCCTCAGCGGTCAGGAAACCGCCCGGACCTTCGGCTTCGCCATGATGTTCTCAGCCCTCGCCTCGCTCATCGCCCAGGGCGTGATCGTCCAGCGCATGAATCTCGCAGCCATGACGCTCCTGCGCATCGCGATGCCGCTGCTCATGGCCGCCTTCGCGGTGATGAGCGCGACCAACAACGGCACCGCCCTGTTCCTCGCCATGGGCGTGCTCGGACTCGCCATGGGCCTCGCAGGCCCGGGGTTCATGGCTGGCGCTTCGCTCGCCGTCAGCCAGCAGGAACAGGGTGCGGTTGCGGGGCTTGCGGGTTCCTGCGGACCCCTCGGCTTCACGGTCGGCCCGCTTATCGGAACGCTCCTGTATCAGTACGAACCGCGCCTGCCCTATCTCATCACGCTGCTGCTGTACGTGCCGCTGCTCGTGTTCGTCTGGCGAGTGAATCCCCGCCCCCACGACGAGCCGCCGCCCTCACTCGGCCAATCCTGAAGCACACTCATCCGCGTCATGAGGCGAATCCGCTGTCGTCTGGCGGGCGCGGATCAGACACTCCAGGTGTTCACAGGAGCCCCCCATGCGCCTATCCATCGAACTCGTCCCCCGGACCCGCGCCGATTTCGCACACCAGCTCGCGGCAGTCGCAACACACGCAGCAGACCTCGTGATGCATGGTTTCGACACCATCAACGTGCCGAGCGCACCGCGCTACGGCCTCGATGCCGTGTCGGCCTGCTCCGCGGCGCACGCGCGCGGCTGGTACGGCATTCCGCACCTGCGCTCCATGGACATTCGCGCAGACGAGGTGGACCTGCTCATAGAGCATCTTCGCGAAGCGCGCGTGCGCGAGGTGCTCATCGTTGCAGGTGATCCTCCCGCGCGGGGCGCCCCCAGGGCACCGGACATGTCTCCCGATCGCCTCCTCGCAGCGCTCGCAGGGGGCGCCCCGGAAATCACGCGCTATGCGTGCTTCGATCCGAATCACGCTCCGGACGCGTGCGCCCTCACACGCATCGAAGAAAAGCTCGCAGCTGGTGCGAGCGGTTTGTTCGCGCAGCCGAGTTTCACCGCCGCCTCGATCGAACACTGGCAGGGCGCGCTTGCTCCGCGCCTGTCCGCCCGGCAAATCTGGTGGGGCGCAAGCCCGGTGCTGGGCGCGCGCAGCCTCAGCTGGTGGCAACGCGTGAACCGGGTGGTCTTTCCCGATGACTTCACGCCGACGTTCGACGATTGGAACCGCCGCCTCCCCCTACTTCACCGTGCGGCGCGCGGCGCCGAAGGCAATCTGTACGTGATGCCGATCAAGGCCCCGATCGACGCAACCCTCGCGCCCCTGCTTCCCGCCGCGGCCCTGCGCGCCTGAAGCTCGGCGCGCCCGGGCAGAGCCCGAACCTCGCCTGAGGCAGACGCCTGCGCACCTCCGCGCGGGTACGCCCGTCGTACGGTTGGATAGAGGCGCGTGCGAACGGCCCCCTGGCCGCGTCAGGGAAGTGCTCGACCCGCGCCCTTCAGTGCACGTCGCGGGGCGACCCCGGATCGACGTTGGACCCATCGGCGACGGTCGACGATCGAAGCGCCGTGGCGAGCAGCTCGCGGACCATCGCATCCACATCCTCGTTACCGCCCGCAAGCATGCGCGTGCGTACGGCGAGGGCCATGGCCAGCGCCTGCAGCACATCGCCGTTGCCGACGCGGCCGAGGATGGATATCTCCCGATCCAGCGCTTCGAGGACCGCGGTGAGCAGATTGGAAACGTGGACGGGCTGCACCGTTTCGGGATGCAGCTCGAAGTCGAACTCGAACTGATTGCCGCTCGACGTGGTCGCCCGATACGGCATGTGGCGCGCCATGAGGTGCACTCCTTCACATGAGCCCGTGCAGATGATGCGTCAGCCTAGCCAACTTCGTGCGCGCACACCGAGCGGCGTGGTCTTCACCCCGGCAACGCGGAGCACGAGCCGATCGAGCTCGTCCCAGGGATCGATCGGCGACATGCCCTTCACCGCCTGATCGACGACGGCGAGATCGCGCAGGGCGCCCTCGACCAGCGCGAGCGGCAGGCGCCTCGTCGCCGCCTTCACGAGGTTCTGCCGACGCGGAAAGACGCGTGCTTCCTTCATCGCCAGTTCCAGGCGATTGCGCTCGTGCGCGGCACGCAGCGCGCGCACTTGCCGCAGCTCGCGGGCGAGCACGGCTACCAGCGCCAACGGCTCGGCGCCTTCGGCGCGCAGCGTCGCAAGGATGCGGTGCGCGTGTTCGGCATCGGCGGCGAGCATGCGATCCGCCAGTTCGAAGGGCGTGTAGCGCGAGTCGTCGTCAAGTTCATCGAGGAGCGCATCGACGGTCCAGACCTGTTCGCGCCCCGCGAGCCCGAGACGCGTCACGGTCTGCGCAGCGGCGAGCAGATTGCCCTCGAGACGTGAGGTCAGCAGCGCAAGCGCGTCATCGTCGAGCCGCACCCCTGCGCTCCGGCAGCGCGCTGACAGCCAGCGCGGCATCTCACCGAGTTCCACCGGCCACACGGGCAGATGCACACCTGCGCGCTCCAGCGTCGTGTACCACTTGGCCTTCTGCGAGCGCGCATCGAGGCGTGGCATGAGCACAAGCAGGACATCGTCACCCGTTGAAGCTTCAACCCAGGCGGTCAACGCCGCGCCGCCCTCCTTGCCCGGCGCGGCAGACCGCATGCGCAATTCTAGGAGGCGACGGGACGCAAACAGGGACATGGAACCCGCCGACTGCAGCAGCGCCTGCCAGTCGAAGCCGGGATCGACATGAAACAGCTCCCGCTCATCCACGCTCTGCGAACGCGCAGCTGTGCGCACGGCATCTGCCGCTTCCTGCACGAGCAGGGGTTCGTCTCCGGATATCAGATAAACGGGCGCAAGGCCGCCGGCAAGCTGAGCCGGGAGGTCCTCTGGTCGCCGCAGGCGCACGGGCGCCGCCCGTCAGGGCGTATGCGCAGCGTCAGCCCCGGCCACGACCGAAACGGCCACGAGGATGCGCTCGACAAGCTGGTCCTGGAGTTCACGCGTGAGCCTGCGTTCCTCGCCGCTCGTACCCAGGAGGTTGCCTACGTCCCTGAGGTACTGGCTCTCGGCCCGCAGCGTACGCGGCTCGATGAGCACCGAGCCATCAGCTGCGAGCAGTTCGATGGTCGCGCTGACGGTGAGTTCGAACTCCGCGGTGCGCGCGTCAGCGGCGACGGTGAGCTGGCGTTTCTGCACCTGTTCATCGAGCACGCGAAGGACCCGCGCAGCGCCCATGTCGGCAGCGGGCTCGGGCACGCCGTACAGGTCGAGGCGCCGCGACAGGGCGTAGCCGACATCGGTCTCGCCGGCCACGTCGACGATGCGCGTGCCGGCGAGGTTCACCGCCTGCAGCGTACCGGCCGGACGAAAGCCACAGCCCGCCAGAAAGATCGAGAGCGCGACCGCGACCGCAATCGCCATCCGTCGTTGCACCGATGCGCGCATCTCAGCCTCCCACCACGATGTTGAGCAGTCTGTCGGGCACGTGGATCACCTTGCGAACCGTCTTGCCTTCCATGAAACGCTGCACGTTCGCTTCCGCGAGCGCGATCGCCTTTACCGTGTCCTCGTCGGCGCCGGCCGGCGCCTCGACGCGACTGCGCACCTTGCCGTTCACCTGCACCACCAGCTGGACACTCTCGCGTGCGAGCGCCGAGTCGTCCACCTCGGGCCAACGAGCGTCCACGAGGGCGCCTGCGTGGCCGAGCAGGTTCCAGAGCGCATGGCAAAGATGGGGGGCGATAGGAGACAGCACGAGCGTCGCCAGCGTCAGCGCCTCGTGGCGCACCGCACGGCCCGCGGGGGAGTCGTCCGCGCAGCGGCCGATCTCGTTGGAGAGTTCCATGACGGCCGAGACGACCGTATTGAACGCCTGGCGGCGGCCGAAATCGTCGTCAGCCTTGGCTACCGTCGCATGGGCCTTTCGGCGCAGGGTCTTGAGTCCTTCGTCGAGGGTGCCCGCCTCGAGCGCAGGCACCGCGCCGCCAGCCATCAATTCCGTTGCCTGGCCGTGCAGGCGCTTGAGGAAACGGACGGAACCCTCCACCCCCGAGCTCGACCATTCGACGGTCTGATCCGGCGGAGCTCCGAACATCATGAAGGTTCTCGTCGCATCGGCGCCGAACTGGTCCACGAGCTCGTCGGGCGTGACGACGTTGCCCGCCGACTTCGACATCTTCTTGCCGTCCTTGTTCACCATGCCGAGAAGCAGCAGGCGCTTGAACGGCTCGTCGCCGACCACGAGGCCCTCATCGCGCAGAAGCTTGTGATAGAAGCGCGAATACAGCAGGTGGAGCACGGCGTGCTCGATACCGCCAACATACTGGTCGACCGGGCACCAGTGCCTGGCGCGCGCATCGAGCATGACTTCATCGTTGTCTGCGCAGGCATAGCGCGCGTAGTACCAGCTCGACTCCATGAAGGTGTCGAAGGTGTCCGTCTCACGCTCTGCCTCGCCCCCGCACTCCGGACAGCAGACCTTGCGCCATTCGGCGAAGTCCGGTCCCTTGAGCGGTGAGGACACCCCCTTGAAGGTGACATCCGTGGGCAGCTCGACCGGCAATTGATCGTCCGGAACGGGCACCGGCCCGCAGGTCGGGCAGAGGATCATCGGAATGGGGCAGCCCCAGTAGCGCTGACGGGAAACGCCCCAGTCGCGCAGCCGATAGTTCGTCTGCCGCTCACCGGCGCCCTTGGCCACGAGGGCCTCGGCGATCGCGTCGAAGCCGGCCTCGAAAGCCAGGCCGTCGAACGGCCCGGAGTTCACGAGCACGCCATCCTTGGATACGTAGGCCGCCGCGTCGATGTCGCAGGCTTCGTCGGATTCATCTTTCGGCGCGACGACCTGCACGATCGGCAAGTCGTACTTGCGTGCGAACTCCCAGTCGCGCTGATCGTGGCCCGGTACCGCCATGACGGCACCGGAGCCGTATTCCATGAGTACGAAGTTGGCGACGTACACCGGCAATTCGGCACCCGTGAGCGGGTGAATCGCGACGAGGTCCGTGGCCCGGCCGAGCTTCTCCATCGTGGCGAGCTCTTCCTCGGCGGCCTTGACCTGCCGGCACGCTTCACGGAAGGCGGCGAGCTCGGGATCACGCTCGGACGCAAGCTGCGCAAGCGGGTGTTCGGCCGCTACGGCGACGTAGGTGCAGCCCATGAAGGTGTCCGGGCGCGTCGTGTACACGGCGAGCTGCTCGCCTTCGGCCACGCCCTCGCCGCGCACGTCGAAGCGGATCTCGACGCCGTGCGAGCGGCCGATCCAGTTGCGCTGCATGGCGCGGACGTTCTCCGGCCAGCCGTCCATGCGATCGAGTTCATCGAGCAGCTCATCGGCATAAGCGGTGATCTTCAGGGTCCACTGCGGCATTTCCCGGCGCTCGATGAGCGCACCGGAACGCCAGCCACGACCGTTCTCCACCTGCTCGTTGGCAAGCACGGTCTGGTCGACCGGATCCCAGTTCACGACCGTGGTCTTGCGCTCCACCAATCCCTTGCGGAACAGGCGATTGAACATCCATTGCTCCCAGCGGTAATAGCCGGGGTCGCAGGTCGCGAATTCGCGCGACCAGTCGATCGCGAAACCGAGGCGCTTGAACTGCGCGCGCATCGTGTCGATGTTCTCGTAGGTCCACTTCGCCGGCGGAACATTGCGCTGGATCGCCGCGTTCTCCGCCGGCAATCCGAACGCGTCCCAGCCCACGGGCTGCAGCACGTTCTTCCCCTTCAGACGGTTGTAGCGCGCAATGACATCGCCGAGCGTGTAGCAGCGCACGTGCCCCATGTGCATCTGCCCGGACGGGTACATGAACATGGACAGGCAGTAGAACTTGCCGTCGCCGTTTGCGGCGGCCGCCGCGTCGTCGGCTTCGAAGCAGCGGGTCTCGTTCCAATACGCCTGCGCCTGGGCCTCGATCGTGCGGGCATCGTACTCGTTCGACGGCGCGTCGCCGGCCGCGGGGTCCTGCAGTTCCATGGGGTATTCGGTCCGTGGGAAGGGGTCGCTTGAAAGGCGCGGGAGGATAGCACGGCGCCTCCCAGCAGGGCGGCGCTGAGGAGACGCGCGCGAGCTCAGACGAAGGCGAAACCGAGCATCAGAAGCGCACCCGCGAAGAGCACGCCGGCGACGACGAAGGTGAGCAGGCAATAGCCGAGCACGCTGCGCAGCGGCAGACCCGCGATCGCGAGCAGTGGGATGGTCCAGAACGGCTGCACGAGGTTCGACCACTGATCGCCATAGGCGACCCCCATGACAACGAGCGCGGGCGGCGTTCCAAGGGCCTGACCGGCTTCGACGAACACCGGCCCCTGCACGACCCATTGCCCGCCGCCGGAGGGCACGAAGAAATTGACGATACCGCCGGCGAGGAACGCCCAGAAAGGGAGCGTCTCGGCGCTGGCGAGGGTGACGAAGAAGTCCGAGCACACGGTGACCAGCCCCGTACCCGTCATGAGTCCCATGATGCCGGCGTAGAACGGATACTGAAGCAGGATCGGCCCGAGCGTACCGCCCGCACGGGTGACGAGCCGGACATAGTGCAGGGGGGAGCGGGAAAGCAGCAGGCCCGCCGCAAGGAAGCTCCAGTTCACCATGTCGAGGGTCAGCGATCCGCCGCGCTGGAACCAGCGTGCGAGCCACAGAGCAACCAGCGCGCCCGCAAGGAGGACGAGCCAGCGTGAATGCTCCAGGCGCGCACCGGGCGTTGCCGGCGCCGCCTGCGCATCGTCATCTGCGCGGTGTTCCGGCACGGCAAGGGCAGACGGCGCCGCAGGCGCCATGCGCGTGCAGATGATGCCAAGGACGCCGAGAACGATCGCCGCGAGACCCAGGTTCCAGGGCGCGAGGATGGTCTCCGAGACCGGCACGATGCCCATGACCGCTTCAAGCGTGTGGCCTGGCGTCGCGACGAACAGGGGCGCCGAGCCCGAATAGCCCATGTGCCAGACGACGAATCCCGAGTAGGCGGACGCGACCAGGAGCGGATAGTCGAGGGCGAGGCCGCGTTCGGCGCCCGCCCGCGCCACGGCCGCAGCAAGCAGCGCGCCCGCCGCAAGGCCCAGGGACCAGGCGACAAGACTCGCCAGGCCGGTCGCGACGACCACCGTGAAGTAGGCCGCGGCTTCCGAGCGTGGGATCGCAGCGATCGCGAGCAGCAGGCGCTGGACCGCGTCCGTATGCGCGAACGCGTGCGCAAGGACAAGCGTGAGGGCGATCTGCGTCGTGAAGCCGAGCAGGCCCGTGAGGCCGTCGCCCCAAGCGTCGAGGGTGGCGACCGGGCCCGCATCGGTGAGGCCGAGCGCGAGGGCGAAGGCTACCGCCGTGAGCAGCAGCGCGAACACGTAGGGGTCGGGATACCAGCGCTCGACAAGGCGAACGCTCCAGTTCACGACCGGATCGAAGGCATTGCGCGTCAAGCGGTGCGACCCGACTCGGTGGCAGGATCACCGGCGATGCGCGTGTGGTACATCACCCGCGACTGCGTCATGTCCCAGGGCCGCGCCCGGTGCAGCAGGCAGCGGTTGTCCCAGAGTACGAGATCCCCCGCCCGCCACTGATGGGTGACCACGCGCGGCGCCCGGCAGGCGAAGTCCACGAGTTCGGAGAGCAACGCCTCCGAAGCGTCTGCGGCGAGGCCGGGAATGCCGAACGCATGCCGGCCGATAGCGAGCGTTCGCCGACCGGTCTCGGGATGAATCTTCACGAGAGGCCGGAGCGGCGCGTCGGTCTCGGTCATGCCGTAGCCGCTGTACTCGCTGTCTTGCCCGTGCGCGTGACCGAGCCGGCCCTGGCTGTACTGAAGAGAATGGTGTGCACAGAGGCCTTCGATGCGCGCTCGCGTCTCGGCATCGAGCGCGTCGTACGCCGCGCGCATGTCGGCCCACTCCGTCGCGCCCCCCGCTTCCGGAACCACGTGCGCCGAGAACACTGCGCCCTTTGCCTGCACGGGCATGTAGGTGCTGTCCGCATGCCAGTCCATGTTGCCGCGGAGAATCGCGACCACGTCGTCGCTGCCGTCATCGGCGCGCAGGGAACCATCCTTGCGCACGTTCGACAGCGGCGCCGCTTCGAACTCGAGCGCTCCGAACCGGCGGGCGAAGGCGTTCTGCGCCTCAAGCTCCAGGTGCTGGAGCGGAAAGACGAGCAGCGCGTATTCCAGCCAGGCTGCGTGGATCGCGGAGAAGGTCGCTTCGTCGAGCGCATCGAGGGCGACGCCCCGTACGGTCGCACCAAAGCTTGCATGGAGTGGACGAATGTCGAGCGAGACCATGACTCCCCCTTGGGCCGGCGCGTCTTCGCTGCGCGCTTGCGGCACTGGATGAGTATCGCATCAGGCGGCGTCTGCGCGCGCCCCGCGCAGGAGCAGGAGAAAAAGCAGCGCCCAGGCAAGGCACAGCGTCGGCAGGTCCCCGACCTGTGCATAGGGCGTGCGGCCCGATCGCGGCTGCGTTGTCCCGCGCAGCACCCCCCCTTCGAAGCGTGGCAGCCGATCGACGATCCGACCGCGGTGGTCCACCAGCGCCGTGATGCCATCGTTGGTCGCGCGCACCAGCGGCTTGCCGAGTTCGAGCGCGCGCATCTGCGCCATCTGGAGGTGCTGACTGGGACCGATCGAATCGCCGAACCAGGTGTCATTGGAGATCGTCGCGATCACGCTCGCATCGGCAGACAGCGTCCGGACCAGATTTCCATAGGCGATCTCGTAGCAGATCGCCATGGACAATCCGATGCCGTCGCCGATGCGCAGCAGCGCCTGATCCGCAGGTCCGGGCCGCGCGCGCGACATGGGCAGGTTGAAGAATTCGATCAGCCCGCGAAGCACCGATTCGAGCGGTACGTACTCGCCGAAGGGGACAAGGCGCTGCTTCACGTAGCGCCCCTCGCCGACCCCCAGGGCAACGGCCGTGTTGCGCAGGATCGGCTCGCGCGGTGCCTCGGGAGCGAAATCGTAGTCGGGCAGGCCCAGCACAAGCGCCGTGTCAGTGGCCTGCGCCCGCGCGCCGAGCGCATCCAGAAGCGCACCGCTGCGGCGGGCATAGACCGTGAGCGCTGCCTCCGGCCAGAGCACGAGGTCCGCCTCTGCCCAGTGCGGCGCGGACAGATCGACGTAGCGCGCGACGATGAAATCCTCAGTCTCCTTGCGCCACTTCAATTCCTGGGGCACCGCGCCCTGCACGAGCGCGACCTCCAGCGGGCGACCCTGCGCCCGAGTCCAGGCGACGGGTTCGAGGGCCGCGCCGATGAGCCAGAGCAGCCCGATCACCATCCCGGTCATCCGCACCGCAGTGCCCGCCCCGCGCACCCGAAGCAGCCACCAGAACCAGGCTCCTGTTGCGACGGTGAACGCGGACAGGCCGGGCAGGCCGACGATCGGCGCCCAGCCCGCAAGCGGCGTCCCCAGCTGCGAATAGCCGGCGAAGAGCCAGGGAAAACCCGTGAGAAACCAGGTCAGAGACCATTCCAGCAAGACGTGCGTCGCCACGAGCGCGGCGACGGCTCGCCCCGGCGTATCCGGCCGGAGCGCGCTCCAGGCGCATGCTGCGAGCGCGGGCAGCAGCGCAAGGAAAGCGACAAAGAGGGCGACCATGAGGCCCGCGAGCAGCACCGAGGCGCCCCCGTGCTCATGAATCGAGACGTAGACCCAGGAGGCGCCGACGCCGTAGCGGCCGAGGCCCACACACCAGCCGATGAGCAGCGCGGCGCGCGGCGACCTGCCCCAGAGCGCCGCGAGCATCCCCGTGAAGGCAAGCACGCCAAGCGGCGCCCAATCGAACGGCGCGAGACCAAGCGGCAGCAGGGCGCCCGAAACAAGCGCGAGCGCCATGGCGTTGCGCATCGGGATGCGCACATCAAGCGCATCCGCGCGCGCGGCGGGCACCGGTCAGTCTTCTGCGGTGGCGCCGGCTTCGGCAGCGCGCGTCATGTGCAGCAGACGAATCCGGCGCGAGTCAGCGTTGAGCACGCGGAACACGAAGCCGTCGACGTCGACGGTCTCCTCGCGCTTGGGCAGATGGCCGAAGTGTTGCGTGACGATGCCGCCGATCGTGTCGAAGTCATCATCGGAGAACGCCGTTGCGAAGACCTCGTTGAAGTCCTCGATCGGCGTGACCGCCTTGACCGTCCACGACTCGGCGTCGAGCTGCTTGATGAAGCTCTCGTCGTTGACATCGTGCTCGTCCTCGATCTCGCCGACGATCTGTTCAAGCACGTCCTCGATCGTCACCACGCCAGCAACCGAGCCGTATTCATCGACAACGATCGCCATGTGGTTCCGGTTCTCCCGAAACTCCGTGAGCAGCACGTTCAGGCGCTTCGCCTCGGGAATGATCGGTGCCTGGCGGATCAGGTCCTTCAGCCGAAACTGCTCGAGATTGCGCGTCAGCGCGAGCGGCAGCAGGTCCTTGGCGTGGAGAACGCCGCGCACATCGTCGAAGTCCTCACCGATGACGGGAAAGCGGGAATGCTGGGACTCGATGACCGTCGGCAAGAATTCCTCCGGCGACTCTTCCGCGCGCACGAACACGACCGATGCGCGCGGCACCATGATGTCGCGCGCCTGCATCTCCGAGACGGCCATGGCACCGTCGATGATGCCGAGCGCTTCAGCGTCCAGGAGTGCACGATCGGCTGCGTCCTGGATGATTGCCCTGAGTTCATTGCGGCTGGTGGGCTCGCCGGAAAAGACCTGAGCGACGCGCTCAAGCCAGCTCCGCGAGTTCGGACTCTCGCCGACTTCAGATTCGCCCATGAGGCGGTTACGACTCCTGCATGCGGCCCATGTGCGCAAGCGCGGAGAGGGCCCGGATTGATCTTTTGCCAGAAACCCGCCACGGCCGTCCAGACCGCTCGGCAGCTGCCTACGGCCCAGACGTTTCCCCGCAGACCTCATAGGGGTCGCCGATGCCGAGCACGGCGAGGATTTCGCGCTCGCGCTGCTCCATTTCCTCGGCCTCCGAATCGTCCTGATGATCCATGCCGAGCAGGTGAAGAACGCCATGGATCACGAGATGCGCCCAATGATCCAGGGGGCGCTTACCTTGCTCTGCGGCCTCGCGCAGCACCACCGGCGCGCACAGCACGAGATCGCCAAGGAGCGGCAGCTCGAGCTCGGGGGGGAGATCGGCGGGGAACGACAGCACGTTCGTCGGTCGATCGCGTTCGCGCCAGCGCGCGTTGAGGGCGCGGCCCTCCTCTGCATCGACGATACGCACCGACAGCGCCGCCGGTTTGCCTCGATCTGCCAGTGCCGCCTCCACCCAGGCCCTGAAGGCAGCATCGTCCGGGACGTCCGCCACGCTTTCGCGCTGGACCTCGATGTCGACCACGCTCAGGGCGAGGGATCTCCCGCGTCGACGCTCACGATGGCGCCGGGGCCGGCCTTGATCTCGGCGCCGCCGCCCTCGAGCGGCAGCGGCAGGCTGCGCTCGTGTCGGTCGTAGGCCTCGACGATGCGCTGCACCATCGGATGGCGCACCACGTCCTTCGATCCGAAGTGCGTGAACGCAATACCAGGTACGCCGGCGAGCACCTCCATGACGTGGGCAAGGCCGGACTTCGCCCCGCGCGGCAGATCGACCTGCGTGACGTCGCCAGTAATCACGGCCGTCGACCCGAACCCGATCCGGGTCAGGAACATCTTCATCTGCTCAACGGTCGTGTTCTGCGACTCATCGAGAATGATGAAGGCGTTGTTGAGGGTCCGGCCACGCATGTAGGCGAGCGGCGCGACCTCGATCACGTTGCGTTCGATGAGCTTGTGCACGCGCTCGAAGCCGAGCATCTCGTAGAGCGCGTCGTAGAGCGGACGCAGGTAGGGGTCAATCTTCTGCGACAGATCACCGGGCAGGAAACCGAGCTTTTCCCCCGCCTCCACTGCCGGACGCACGAGCAGAATACGGGCGACCTTTTCCGCTTCCAGCGCTTCTACGGCGCAGGCAACCGCGAGGTAGGTCTTGCCGGTACCAGCGGGTCCGATGCCGAAGTTGATGTCGTGTGCGCGAACCGCATCCACGTACACGCGCTGGTTGGCCCCCCGGGCCTTCACCGTCTTGCGGCGTGAGCGAATAAGCGAAACGTCGTCTTCCTCCCGGGCCTCCCGGTCCATGGGGATCACGCCTCCGGACGCGCTCAGCTGCGGCAGCGCATCGTCCTCGCGCTCGGGAACGGGGTCGGTCAGTTCTTCCACGCCGGACTCCTGGAGGTGGAGATGGATCGTCTCGGGCGTGAGTCCCGTAGTGCTGCGCGTCTCGCGGTAGAGCCTGTGCAGCAAGCGGCCCGCCTGAACCACGGTCGTTTCCGGACCGAGGAGCTGAAAGGCATTGCCGCGATTGCGGATTTCGATGCCCAGCCGTTTCTCGATCTGGCGGAGGTTCTGGTCAAAGGGGCCACAGAGATTGGCCAGGCGATGCGTGTCGTTGGGCTCGAGCGTGAGGGTTTCGGAGTGGGTCGCGGTATCCAAGCCGGAAGGGAACTCCTCGTTTATGGGCCGATTCGATCGCCGTCGTCGACTGGCGACCGCCTGAAGATCGGTGTCCGGTGCTTCCTGCTTTCTGCTCCGGCGATAGGCCATATGGCGCCTTTCTGTGTGGTCCTGTGCGTTTGATACCCCTCGCGCTCGGGCCAAGTCAAATGCCGCCCCATCGGTGTGCCTTCGACGGGCATTCACTAAAGCAATCGGGGATGACGCGCGCGTGACCACCCAGGGTTCGGGCGTGGTCTCATCGGGCACGGGCGCCTTCAGGTGCAACGGAGGTCAGGCACGACGCCGAGCCACGAGCGCACCGACCGATGCGCGCGGTGCACCTGAACCCGAGGCCGCCCCACCGCCGCGGCCGTGAAGGGTCGCGAAGAGCGCGATCGCGTCCGGGGCATCACCCGGTCGCGGCGAGGGCCATCTCGCCACGAAGCGAGTTCGGCAGCGCGTCGCGAATGACCACGTCGACGAAATCGCCGGGGCGCACGACGCCGAGGGGACGGAAGTTCACGACGCGATTGTTCTCGGTGCGCCCTGCAAGTTCGCCCGGATCCTTGCGGGAGGTGCCGGTGACGAGAATGCGCTCCGTGCCGCCCACCATGCGCCGACTGATCTCCATGGCGTGCTGGCGAATCCGCGTCTGCAGAATCTGCAGGCGCTGTTTCTTGGTTTCCATGGGCACATCGTCGGGCAGGTCGGACGCCGGCGTGCCGGGGCGACAGCTGTAGATGAAGGAAAAAGAAGTGTCGAAGCCGATCTCTTCGATCAGCTTCATCGTCGCCTCGAAGTCGCGATCGCTTTCGCCCGGAAAGCCGATGATGAAGTCGCTGGAGAGGGAAATGTTCGGCCGGATGCGGCGCAGTGCTCGGATCTTGGCCTTGTACTCCAGTGCCGTATGGCCGCGCTTCATGAGCGCAAGAATCCTGTCGGAACCCGACTGCACCGGCAGATGAAGGTGATCGACCAGCTCGGGAATCTCGGCATAGGCCTGAATGAGCGCTGCCGTGAACTCGACCGGGTGCGAGGTCGTGTAGCGCAGGCGCTCGATGCCCTCGATGGCAGCGACGTAACCGAGAAGCTCTGCAAAATCGACAACGGCCCCGTCATGCGCTTCGCCCCGATAGGCGTTCACGTTCTGGCCCAGCAGATTGATCTCGCGCACGCCCTGCCCCGCGAGCCGCGCGCACTCGATGAGCACGTCGTCAAGTGGGCGGCTGATCTCCTCGCCGCGCGTATAGGGCACTACGCAGAAGGTGCAGTACTTCGAGCACCCTTCCATCACGGAGACGAAGGCAGCAGGCCCATCCACGCTCGGCTCGGGTAGGCGATCGAACTTCTCGATCTCGGGAAAGCTCACGTCCACGACCGCCGGCACCCGATCACCCCCCGCGCGCTTGGCCTCGATCATCTCCGGCAGACGATGGAGTGTCTGCGGGCCGAACACGAGGTCCACGTGCGGCGCGCGCTCCGCAATCGCGTCCCCCTCCTGGCTCGCAACGCAGCCGCCAACGCCGATGATCAAGTCCGGCCGAGCCTGCTTCAGTGGCTTGAAGCGGCCGAGCTCGCTGAACACCTTCTCCTGCGCTTTCTCACGGATGGAGCAGGTGTTGAGGAGGATGACGTCGGCGTCCGCCTCGTCGTCCGTGGGGACGAGGCCATGACTTTCACGCAGCAGATCGAGCATGCGCGCCGAGTCGTATTCATTCATCTGACACCCGTGCGTGCGGATGTGGACCTTGCCGGACATGGGGACATCGAACGTAAAGAGGAACAGGGCAGCAATATTACAAGATCACCAAGCACGCTCGCTGCCCCTTTGTCGGGGCTCTCCGGGGGCCAAAGCGCTGGCCCGAGCGCTGGGGCCCGGCAAAGATGCGCTTGCAAACCGTGCCGGGCACGCCAATATGCGCCCCTTCCACTGCACAGCCCCCCACCGAGGACCCGAGCCTTGGCCGACGACTCCAACATCTATCGCGTGATCTTCCACAGCCAGGGCGAGATCTACGAGGTCTACGCCCGTGAGATCTACCAGAGCGATCTGCACGGCTTCATCGAGATCGAAGGCTACGTCTTCGGCAATCGCGCCCAGGTTGTTGTCGATCCGGCGGAAGAAAAGCTGAAAAGCGAGTTCGAAGGCGTCGAACGGAGCTACGTGCCCATGCACTGCGTCGTCCGTATCGACGAGGTGGAAAAGGAGGGGCAGGCGCGCGTCAAGGAAGTGAAGGGCGACAAGATCATGCCCTTTCCGACCATGGCCCCGCCGCGCCGTACCGACTCCTGATACACCCGCTGCGTGGCGACCGCATGCCGTCGGCGCGATTCGCGCCGACGCCGCCCGTGCTTAAGATGTGAGCACGACATCACGTTCTAGCGAGGAGACCCCATGTCCCGCACCATCGTCGTAGGAGCCGGCCAGGGCGCCGGACAGCTCGTCGCGAGCCTCCGTCAGGAGAAATATGAAGGCGAGATCGTGATGATCGGCGAGGAGCCGTTCCTTCCCTATCAGCGTCCTCCGCTCTCGAAAGCCTACCTCGCTGGCGAGTTGCCGTCGGAGCGGGTGCTCGTCCGCCCGGAGAAGTTCTACCAGGACAAAGCAATCGAGACCCGCACGGATACGCGCGTGGATGCGATCGACCGCGACCGTCGCACGGTCAGCCTAGCGGGTGGCGAAACGATGTCCTGGGACAATCTGGTGATCGCAACGGGCTCGCATGTCCGCCGCCTGCCCATCCCCGGCATCGAGCTCGACGGCGTGCACTACCTGCGCACCATGGGCGACGTCGACGGCATCCGCTCCGGCATCGGCGAGGGCAAGCGCCTGGTCATCATCGGCGGCGGTTATATCGGCCTCGAGGTTGCCGCTGTCGCGCGCAAGCTCGGCATGGCTGTTACGGTGCTCGAGATGGAAGACCGCATCCTCGCGCGCGTGACGACCCCGTCGATGAGCGCGTTCTACACGCGCGTACACAGCGCGCACGGCGTCGACATTCGCACCGGCGCCGCGGCCGCGGAGATCCTCGGTGAGGGCGCGGTCGCCGGCGTGCGCTGTATGGACGGCACGGTGCTTGAGGCGGACATGGTGATCGTGGGCGTCGGCATCATCCCGACGACCGCGCTTGCGGAGGCGGCAGGCCTCGCATGCGAGAACGGCATCGTCGTCGACGCGCGCTGCCGCACCTCCGATCCAGCGATCTTCGCCATTGGCGACTGCACCAATCATCCGAGCAAACTTCTCGGCCGACGCCTGCGCCTTGAATCCGTTCCCAACGCGATGGACCAGGCGCGGACCGCGGCCAAGAACATCATGGGAGGCGACGCCGAGTACGACGCCGTGCCCTGGTTCTGGAGCGACCAGTACGACCTCAAGCTGCAGATGGTCGGGTTCTCAGCCGGCGCAGACCAAGAAGTCGTGCGCGGCGACCCCGATACGGGAAGCTTCGCGCGCTTCTATCTGACCGAAGGCGTACTGACCGCCGTCGACGCCGTGAACCGCCCCAAGGAATTCATGGCCAGCAAGCTGCTCGTCGCAGCGAAGAAGGCCGTCGACGCCGGGCAGCTCGCGGATGAGGCAGTCGATATCAAGTCTCTGGTTTGAGTGCCGTAGGCGCTCGGGCCGCCTTTGCAGCGCGAAACGCCGCCTAGCCGCTGCCTTCGGGCAGCGGGCAGCTTGCTTGCGCCAAGGGTCGAGGCGAGGGCGCTGCGTCATGCGGGGGAACTGCGCAAGGGCCATGAGCCTATGGCGCCCCGCCGCCCTGCTAGGATGCGCGCGCCTCAGAGGTTCGGGAGATCCACCATGACCGATGGCGTCCGCTTTACCCGCGCCATGCTTGCCGCTGGCGCACTGGCAGCGCTCACACCGCCTGCAGATGCCGCCACCTTGATCACCAACGTCACCGGCTGGACGGCCACGGCGACCGCCGCCGAAACCCACCAGGCCGTGCGCTCGGAACGCTTCAGCGCGCTCCTCATCGACGCCTCCGGGCGGGTGGTCGCAACCGGTGACGCGCCCACGCTCGCAGAACATGCCCGCACGCTCGATGAACCTGTCGAGGCTATCGACGGCCGCGGCCGCTTCCTTATGCCGGGCGTCATCGACGCGCACGGACACTTCACCAATCTCGGCTTCGGCGCCCTGCGCCTGAACGTGACCGGTATCCGGTCACTCGGAGAAACGGTGGCCGCCATTCGCGCGTTCGTGGCGCGCGATTCCGGGACGGGCTGGATCACCGGCGGGCGCTGGAATCAGGAATTCTGGCTCGAGCGGCGCTTCCCCACCGCAGCAGACCTCGAAGGCGTGACCGATCGCCCGATCTGGTTGGCGCGAGTGGACGGCCATGCCGCCTGGGCCAATCGGGCGGCAATGGAGGCTGCCGGGATCACCGCCGACACCCCGGATCCGCACGGCGGTCAGATCATCCGCGACGATGACGGCAATCCGACCGGCGTTTTCGTGGATGCGGCCATGGGCCTGGTCAGCCGCATGATCCCGGAGCCGAGTGACGACGACGTTCGACGCGCCATCGTTGAAGCGCAGCGGATCATGGCGTCAAAGGGCCTTACGCAGGTGCATGACGCCGGCGCGGACGCCCGAGAGATCCGTCTGTTCCAGGAGATGGCCCGAGCCGGCGAACTCGACGTCCGCCTCTACGTGATGCTGGCTGGGGCATCGACGCTGGCCCAGTTCGACGCCCCGATCGACGATCCCACGGACTTCGTCGACGTACGCGCCGTAAAGCTCTACAGCGATGGGGCGCTTGGCAGCCGAGGCGCCGCCTTGTTCGAGGACTACGCTGACGACGAAGGCAATCGCGGGCTGCTGTTCATCGAGGCCGCTGAACTTTCCGGCGTCGTCGACGCCGCCGTGAACAAGGGCTTCCAGGTAGGCGTCCATGCCATCGGCACGCGCGCGAACCAGATCGTCCTCGACGCCTACGAGCGCGCGCTAGCGCGCCCGGGCGCACGCGATCTGCGCAATCGCGTAGAGCATTCGCAGATACTCTTACCCACCGACATCCCGCGCTACGCGGAGCTCGGCGTGGTCGCGAGCATGCAGCCGACGCACCAGACCTCGGACATGTTCATGGCGGAGAAGCGCCTTGACCCGCGCCGCCTCGCGGGCGGCTACGCCTGGCAGACCCTCCTCGCATCCGGTGCCGTCCTCGCCCTAGGTTCGGATTTTCCGGTCGAGCCGCCGGACCCCGCCTACGGCTTTCACGCGGCCGTGACGCGTCAGAACCGCGACGACGAACCCGCCGGCGGCTGGAAGATGGACGATGCGCTCACGCTCGAGCAGGCGCTTCGGGGCTTCACCCTCGACGCCGCCTGGGCCGCGCATCAGGAGGACATGCTCGGCAGCCTGGAACCGGGAAAGTGGGCCGACTTCGTGCTCTTCGAACAGGACCCCTTCACGATTCCACCGCGCACGCTCTGGCAGATGGAAGTAGCTGAAACCTGGGTGAACGGCGAGCGCGTCTACGCCGCGCCCTGAGCGCCGCGTCCCCAGCGCCGAGTACCCCCCCCGATCAGGGGGGGCAGCGCACACCGCGCCCGGCCGACCCTGCTTTAGACTCGAAGCTCCCGGGCATTCATCTTGCAGACCGCCATGTTCCATCTCCGCCTGCGTGTTACTACCGGCATCCTCTTGGGCCTCGCGATCGGCATCGCGGCCCTTCTGACCGCCCTTTCGCTCCCGGCCACCGGCCTTCGCTTCGCTGCGACCGAAGATGCGCTCATCGCTACCGTCGATGATGCCAGCCGCGTCGTGGCAGCGTTCGAGTGGGACGAAACAACGCTGCCAGCGCGTCCCGAGTTCGCCATCGAGGAACCGGACGTGATCCCCAACTGGGCCACCTATGACGCCCTCATGGCCGATCTCGGCGATCTCGCTCGAGCGAGCGAAGCAAGCACGGTTCGAGTGCAGTTCGCAGACGGGACCGCGCAGACGCTGACCATGCACGATCGAGGATTTTCCGAGCTGCCGGGAACCTTCTGGCTGCAGTGGGCCTGTGCCCTTGTCGCCATGGTGCTCAGCGTGCTCGTCTGGAGCCCTCGGCCGAAGGAACTGCCAGCCGCACTCTTCGCACTGACCGGCACCGGCTACATGATCTCTGCGCTCGCAGCATCGGTGTACAGCTCCCGGGAGCTGATGATCGACGGCGCGCTGTTCCGCGCGTTGGACGTCGTCAACGAGTGGGGGGCAATCCTCTTCGCAAGCGCGCTCACCAACCTGCTCTGGTGCTACCCGCTTCGCCTTGCGCCCCGCGGGCTCCTTCCGGGCACATGGATCGCTGGCGCAATCGCCATGGCGCTGACCGTGTTCCGACCCTTTGAAACCCCACCGCTCAATCACCATCTGTGGATCGTGCTGATCTTCGCCGTCGGCATCGCAGGCTCCGTGCTGCAGTGGTCGCGCACGCGCCAGCTCGCGCAGGCACGGGCGATCCTGCGCTGGTTCCTTCTTTCCATCTACGCCGGCACCGGCGTGTTCACGGTCCTGTTCCTGCTGCCGTCAGTGATCGGCGCCAAGATTCTGCTGCCCCAGGCCTACCTCCTCGCGACCTTCCTGCCGATGTACCTGGGGATGGCGCTCGGCGTACTTCGCTATCGCCTCTTCGACCTTGAACGCTGGTGGTTCTACATCTGGGCCTGGGCCCTCGGCGGTATTGCCGTAGTCCTGGTCGACCTGTTCCTGCTCATGCTGCTGACGACCGCGCAGACCACATCGCTCGCCATCTCGGTCGCAGTCGTCGGCTGGATCTACTTCCCCGTGAGGCAGTGGTTCTGGCGTCGCTACGTTGTGCGGGATCGCGGCGAACTCGAAGCCTGGCTGGACGCGGCGCTGCCGCCGATGCTGTCCGTGCGCCAGGAAGCAGAATTGGTCCCCGCCCTGCGCCGCACGCTGACATCGGTGTTCGAGCCACTCTCGAGCAGCGTCGAGACGACGACCGGCGATCTCGTCGAGATCCGCGACAACGGCCAGGCCCTCGTGGTGCCGCTCCTGGGCACGCGCCGGGGCGTTCGCCTCACTCATGCCTATGGCGGTGCCCGCCTGTTCACGCGCATCGACGTGGCGACAGCGCAGCGCGTCCTCGCGCTCTACGCCGTCGTCGTCCGCGCCCTGCGGGCTCAGGAGGAAGGCGCGCACACCGAGCGCGAGCGCATCCGCAAGGACATCCACGACGACCTCGGCGCCAAGTTGCTGACGCTGCTGCACCGGGCCGACGACAACGAGCGTGCGTTGGTACGCGAAGCCATCAGGGATCTGCGCGAACTGCTCGGCGCACTCGAGACTTCCCCCGTTCCCCTCGCAGCAGCCCTCGACCAGTGGCGAAAGGAGTACGAGGATCGCTGTCGCGATGCGCACGTACGCTTGCTGTGGCGTGAGCATGGCCACGCTGGCGACGTCGAGCTCTCGGCGCGCGCCTATCACCACGTGACGCGCATCCTGCGCGAAGCGCTCTCGAACGCGCTGCGCCATGCGCAGCCGATTCAGGTCGGCGTGCTCGCTTCGCCTGGCGCGCATGCCCTCGAGATTCTCGTCGAGAACGACGGTCACGTGCCGGACGCCGACAGCGAAATTCGCGGCCGCGGCACCTCGATCATGCGCCAGCGCGCAGAGAGCCTCGGCGGTAGCGTCAGCTGGTCGCGCAACGGAGACTTCTGGCAGGTCCACATTGCCCTGCCCCTGACGACGCCTTCGTCGCACGCAGCATCCTCGTCGATCGATACGCCGACGCTTGCACCGTCTCTGGCCCCCGGCTGAGGTAGAGTCCGCCGCTGCGCCTGAACGGAGTCTCCCATGCGTTCCTACATTGCCCCGCTCGTCGCGGGCCTCGCTCTCCTCCTTGTGCTTGTCGACGTCATCGCCGGCGCACAGCAGCGCAGCGCGTTCAACGCCGACGCTTTTGTCGCCGGCGGCGCTGCCTACGACGTCGAGATCGTCCGTGATGGCTTCGGCGTTCCCCATATCTATGGAGAACGCGATGCCGACGTCGCCTTCGGCCTCGCCTGGGCCCAGGCGGAGGACGACATCGCGACCATCGAGGAGATCATCCCTCTCTATCGGGGAGAGTCAGCCCGCTTCAAAGGCTTCGAGGCCGCTCCGGTGGACTATCTGATCCAGTGGCTGGGCGCACGCGAGGCGGTCGAGGCCAGCTACGAGGCGGCGCTTTCCGCCGACGTTCGCGCCGTCATCGAGGCCTACGCAGCCGGGCTCAATTACTACGCAGGCACCCATCCGGAGCAGGTCGATCAACGGCTCTACCCGATCACGGCAATCGACCTTGTGACGGCTTTTTCCGTCCAGCACGTCTTCTTCCACGGCTTCCAGCGCGACGTCCAGAAGGTCTTCGAAGGCGCCGGCCCGATTTCCGAAGCGCCTCAGCAGGCGGCGCTCGCGCTCCTGGGCGGCGATGTCCCGATCGGTTCGAACGCCATCGCCGTCGGCCCGAGCCGCAGCGCCGACGGCGCCACGCACCTGCTCGGAAACTCCCACCAGCCCCTCACCGGACCCCTCGCCTGGTACGAGGTTCAGGTACAGAGCAACGAGGGCTGGCGCATGCACGGCGGCCTGTTTCCGGGCTCACCGATACTTACGATCGGCGCACGGCCGGAACTCGCCTGGGGCGTGACGGTGAACCAGCCGGATCTCGTCGATGTCTACGCGATCGAGCGCGCCGGCGACGACGGCTATCGCCTCGATGGAGAAGTCGTTCCCTTCGAGGCGCGCATGGCGAAGCTGCGCGTTCGCCTGCTCGGCAATCTCTACTGGACCGTGAATCAGGAGATTCTTGAGACCCGCCATGGCCCTGTTCTCGAGACTGACCACGGTCTCTACGCTTTCCGCTTCCCGGGCCATCGCGAGATTCGCCAGCCTGAGCAGTGGTATCGCATGAATCGGGCAACGAACTTCGAGGAATGGCGTTCGGCCATGGGCCTCGGCGCCATCGCCAGCTTCAACTTCGTCTACGGCGACGCAGACGGCCACATCGGCCTGTTCCACAACTCTCGTTCGCCCGTGCGCGCGCCCGGCTGGGACTGGAAGAAACGCCTGCCCGGGGATCGCTCGGACCTGATCTGGGACGAAGTGCAGGCCTTCGAGGACAACCCACAAGTCATCGATCCAGAAGCCGGTTACGTGCACAGCGCAAATCAGACCCCGTTCCGCGTAACCGATCCGGCCGAAGATCCCGATCGCAACGCGTTCGCGCCGGAGTACGGTTTCCCGACGCGCATGACCAATCGCGCAGTTCGCGGCCTTGAACTCCTCGCCGCGGATGAAGAAATCACCCGCGAGGAATTCGAAGCGATCAAGTTCGACGTGTCCTACGCGGAGGGGTCGCGCGCCGTTGCGTACGTGGACGCTGTGCAGGAAGAAACCTTCGAAGCGCCGCGCTACGCCGACGCGCAGGCCGTACTCGAGACCTGGGATCGGTCGACAACGCTGGACAATCGACAGGCTGCCCTCGCGGTCTGCGTCCTGTCGGAAGAATGGAAGGCCGAGCAGGGGCGGCGGCCGGCGCCAGAAGTGCGAGGCGTGTTCACGACCTGCGTTGACGACCTCATCGCGGCACACGGAGACGTGGAAGTCCCCTGGAGCGAGGTCAACCGCCTGCGCCGCGGCGAAGTGAATCTACCGCTCGCAGGTGGCCCGGATACGCTGCGCGCGATCTACGGTATCGACCCGGATGAGGACGGCACGCTCACCGCCGTAGGCGGCGACGGCCTCGTGGTGTTCGCCGAGTGGGACGCGCAAGGCCGGCAGTTGCTGCGCACCATCCATCAGTACGGCAGCGCCAGCACCCGGCCCACGTCACGGCATTACGCGGACCAGACGCAGATGTTCGCGAACCACGAACTGCGGACAATCGAGTGGGATCGCAACGCGGTGCGCGCGGCGGCCGAGTCGATTACCCGACTGCCGCTGGAGTGATCACCAATCCAGATCGTCGGGAATAGGGTGGTCGGCGTAGGCCGCCTCCTCTTCCTCGACGCTGCGGTCCCGGCGCGGCAAGACGATCTTCGCATCGAGCAGGCGCAGCTTTTCGGCGATTTCGGCGTCCACCACTTCGAAGGAGTTGCCGGAGCGAATGATGTCCATGCGCCCGGCGGATAGACCGTCACGAAGCTTCTCCGTGACGTAGATGTGCTTCACTTTCTTGCCGTCGACAAAGTTGTAGGCGATCTCACCGTCCTTCCGAAGATGGCGCCTGCGATCGATGATCTCGGCGATCTGCAGCTTGCGAGCGCGCTTCTCCTCGCGCAGGCGCTGCGCCCGAGCTGCGTCCCGGTCGCGATCGGCACGATCGCGTAGCGTGCGCTCCGCCGCCTGCCGCGACTCGGTCGGGGCCGCGGCCTGCGCGCGGCGCTCCGCTTTGGGCTTGCGCTTCGCCTTCTTCGATTTCGCGCGCTTCTGCTGCTTCTCGCCTCGTTCGACGGCCTTCACCTTTTCCTCGTCGACGAGGCCGACCTTCAATAGCTGGTCGCGCAGGGAGTTGCTCACGATTGCGTCCGTCCTGGGGAATCTGCCCGGCATTCTAGTGCTGCGCCGGTGCCGCATCGAGGGCCTTCGTGCAGATCCGATGGCGCCCCGTGAAGAGGACGGCGAAACGCCCCCGCATCACCTGACCGATCGAGTGCTTGAAGGGGCTTCACGCACCATACGGACACGTTGATGCCCCCTCCCCCGCGCCGCGCGAGCGCCCGTGGGATGTCGGGCCTGCCGGTCACCGACGCAGGAGAGACGGAGCGCTTGATGCGCCCCGCGCCTTTCACGGCACTTTTCACGGGGCCCAGGCCTAGGCCGACGCCGACGCCGACGCCGACGGAGGCGAGACCGCAGGCCTCAGAGCTTGATTTCCATGCGCAGATGCACGCCGATACCGTCTGCCTCGAGCGCATTCACCCGCGTTTCCACGATCGTTCGCATGCCGACACGCTCGTAGAGCCGCTGTGCCGGATTGCCGTCATAGAGATCGAGCTGAACCCGGCCGCGTCCCGCAGCGCGCGCCCGCTCGAAACAGTCCTCGAGCAGGCGTTCACCGATCCCTCGGCCCCGGGCCTCAGGCGTCGCCGCCAGGTTCTGCAGGTAATAGGCGTCGGCTGGCACCGGCGGAATGACGAAACCGCCATATTCGAACCAGCGCACCAGTTCGCCGAACTCAGCTTCGGGCAGAAACGCTTGCGCGACGCGCACGAAAGGCAGGGTGTGTGCGTCCTGGGTCGCGCGATCAAAACCGAGTTCGAGCGCAACGGCCTCACCTTCGAAATCGGCAACCACCGCGTGCACATGCGAAAACAGGCTCTCGCCCTGCGCCCAATGGTGACCGAGATGGCGCACCGCGCGAGCCTCGTCATGGGCATGCATGTAGCCAAAAATATGGGGGTCGGTCGCATAGAGCAGCTCGCCCGCCAGCGCTGGGCCAAAATCCTCGACCTGCGCCGGCCGCAGCCTGACGCCTTCTGCCGTCGCCTTCACGCCTGCTCTCCTCGCCACGCCCGGCACTTGCCGCTACGCAGTGTAATGGCTTCGGCGTCGGCGACGCTTGGCCTCTGCGCCGGGGCAGGCCACTATCCGGATACGGGCCGCATGGGGGAGACCAAGATGATCGAGATCACGAACGACGGGGCCGTGCGCGTACTTGCGCTGAACCGTCCCGAAGTCCTGAACGCATTCAACGGTGACCTCTTCGACACCCTCGTCGAAAGCCTGCTCGAGGCTGACGCCGATGCGAGCGTGGCGGTCGTTGTGATCACGGGCACCGGGCGGGCCTTCACGGCCGGTGCGGATCTTTCGGAAATGGGTCAGCGCGGCGCGCCGCCGAAGCATGGCTTCGCAGGCCTGTGCGAGACGCTGATCGCCTATGGCAAGCCCGTCATCGTAGCGGCGAACGGCGCCTCCGTCGGCGTCGGCGGCACGATCATGGGACTCGTGGACGTCGTGTATGTCGCCGACAGCGCGAAAGTGCGCTGCCCCTTCGCGGCCCTAGGCATCAACCCTGAAGCAGGCAGCTCCCTGACCTTTCCAGCGCTGATGGGCGCCCAGAAGGCTGCCTGGTTCCTGTACAGCGCCGAGGTTCTGGACGCCGGCGCCTGTGTCGAGGCCGGCCTCGCACTCGAGCAATTGCCAGACGAGGGCTTTTTGGACCACGTCCTCGCACGCGCGCGGACGCTTGCAAGCAAGGCCCCGAACTCGCTCCGCGAGACGAAGGAGCTGCTCTGGGCGCCGCGCCGCGATGCGCTGCGTGCCGCCATGGCTGCCGAGAACGAAGCGCTGACGCGCACGATCGGCAGCGCCGAGAACAAGGAAGCCATTGCGGCCTTCCAGGAAAAGCGGGCGCCGGACTTCCGCCGCAGCGCCTGAACCGTCATCGCGACCGGCGATATCCAGCCGAGGACCGCAAGGAGCCGACCGTGCCGACGAGCCTTCAGACAAGCAGAGGACACCAACCATGATGCGATTGTTGTTGCTCCGCGGCGCCCTGGCGTTCGCAGTTGCGTTTGCGTTCGCGCTTGCGCTTGCCGGGTCGCCGGCCAACGCAGCTGATGAAGGAACCGTCGTCGAGCGCGTTTCCGCGGCTGAACTGCAGCGTATCTTCGGCAATCTGGGCTACACGGGGTCCGAAATCGACGACGACGGCGACCTCATCGTCCGTATGCAGGGATACCCGGTGCTGGTGCTCGTCGGAAGCTATGACGGCGCCTACATCTCGCTCACCACCGCCTTTGCCGAAACCACGGCAACGCTGGCGACGGTGAACGCCTGGAACCGAGACAAGCGCTTCTCGCGAGCGTATCTCGACAGCGAAATGGATCCGGTGGTGGAAGCGGAGCTGGACCTGGCCGCAGGCGTCACGATCGGGCGTATACGGGACTTCATCCAGACCTTCGGCCAGCTGTCGCTGCCCGATTTCGTCGCTGCAGTTGCCGTACCCGCAGGGCGCAAGAGCACCTAGGCCGACGCCACTGCATGCCCGGGCGGCGCCCCGGGGGGGCGCAGCAATCGCCTGGCCCGGCGACAGCCGTGGCCCCGGGAACCCGCCAGCCGCGGCGCGCGAGTCTGCCGACGCCGCGCGCACGAACAGTCAGTGGGCGTAGCTTGGATCGATCGCGTCGAGCTTGCGCTGCCAGGCCGGCCAGGTGAGGCCGTCTGCCATGCCGTTGAAGAGTGCCTGCGACTGCTCGGCAGCCTTTTCGGCGGAACCCTGCGGCGGCATGTTCACGGTGCCCCCGCCGCCGAGAGCGCGAACCTGCATGGTGCAGGCGCGCTCGAGGTAGTACATCGCCATAAATGCCGAAGCGCAGCTCGGGCCGACGGTCAGCGTGCCGTGGTTGCGCAGGAGCATGAACTGCTGGGCGCCGAGATCGGCCACGATGCGCTCGCGCTCATCGAGATCCAGCGCCACCCCTTCGTAGTCGTGATACGCGATCACCCCGCACTGCATCGCGTGCTGGCTGATCGGCATGAGGCCCTCTTCCATCGCCGAAACCGCAACGCCGTCATCGGTGTGCAGATGCATCACGCACATGGCGTCCTCCCGAGCCATGTGTACGGCAGAGTGGATCGTGAAGCCGGCGGGATTGACGTCATAGAGGCTCTCCATGACCTTGTTGCCATCGACGTCGACCTTGACGAGCGACGAGGCGGTCACTTCCTCGAAGAGCATGCCGAACGGATTGATCAGGAAGTGGTGCTCCGGCCCGGGTACGCGCGCAGACAGATGCGTGAACAGGAAGTCGTCCCAGCCGTGCATGGCCACGAGGCGGTAGAGAGCGGCCAGATCAACCCGCTGCTGCCATTCCTCCTCACTGACCTGGTCGCGGACCGACGGAATCTCCGGAAGTGCGGCGCTTGCGCTCATGTCATGTTCCCTCCAACAAGTTAAGGCCGCCCCCGCGGCCCCGGTGACGGGCCAAGCATACGCCGCCCCGCGCTGACCTGTTCAACTGGACCGCAGCAAACGCCCGGGGCGAGCGCCCGTGTCCTGGTCGCGATCACGGGTGCGCACGCCTCTTACCCAGGTGCCAACGTAGCCGGACGCAGGCTGCAGCAGGCGCGCACCCCCCGCAGGCAGATCGTCGCGCAGCTCGAGTTCGCCCAACGCCAGACCGTCCAGATCAATGACGTTCACGTCTGCTCGCAGACCGACTTCGAGCGCGCCGCGATCCGAGAAGCCGAAGAGGTCGGCGTTGCGCTTCGTCTGGCGCGCAACGACGCGCTCCAGCGGCAGACGCGGACCGCGCCTGCGGCCCTTCACCCAGTGCGTCAGATTGTAGGTCGGCGCGACCGCGTCGAAGATGACAGAGACATGCGCACCCGCGTCCGACAGGCCGGAGATGGTCGCGTCGTCCATGTGCATCTCGTAGACCGCTTCGAGATCCGTATCTGCATAATTCGTGAAGTACATCACCACGAACTCGGTGCCGTCGCCGGCCGTGAGGAAATCGTAGAGATAGGACCAGGGATCGACGCCCGCCGCCGCGGCGCGGGCCGCGAAGGACTGCTCGGCAGTGGGTTCGTAATCAAGCGAATCGGCGAGGGCAAAGGTCTGCGCGAAATTCAGATCGATCATGGAGACGCCGTTCTCCATCGTGCCGGGCAGATCATGCGGCACGCTCTCCTCAGCCAGAATCGCGGCCTTCACTTCAGGCTTGCGCAGCTCGACCAGGCGCTCGGCGAGCGGCAGCTCGCGAATTCTGAGGTAGGTCGGACGGCGCATGAAGGAGTGATAGGTGGACAGGCTGATCACGATGCCCGTAGGCCGCGCCCCGACCTGCGGATACAGCGCTGCGCCCTCGGCGTTGTGCGCGCGCACGCGGTCGATGACCTCGCGCCAACGTTCGGCCCACTCCGCGACCTGGAACAGCGTGAAGGTGAGCGGCCGCCCGCTCACCTTCGAGATCTTCGCCATGAGATCGACCTCGGACATCAGATCGTGCGGCTCCGGCATGCCTCGCGCCTCACCGCTGCCCAGCGTGCTCGCCGGAATCATCTGGAACACGCCACGCTCGGAGGTCCGCATGGCCGACGCAATCGCGAGCACTTCATCGTCCTGGGCAAAGGTGCCCGGCACCGGCTCACCGCGCACAGACACGTGCCCCAGAATGCGCGACGTCGAGAAGCCGACCGCGCCGGCATCGAGGGCCTCGGTGACGATGCGCGCCATCTCCTGCAGATCCGCTTCGGTTGCAGGCTCGTTGGAGCGGCCGCGGTCGCCCATGACGTAGTTGCGCACGGCGCCGTGCGCGATGAGCGAGCTGACGTCGAGCGCGTATGCCCGGCTCGCCAGGAAATCGAGATACTCGGGATAGCTCTGCCACGCGCCCCAGGGCATGCCTTCGTGAAGCGCCGCGCCGGGGATGTCCTCGACGCCCTCCATGAGTTCGATCAGATCCTGCTCACCCCCGGGCGCAACGGGTGCAAAGCCGACGCCGCAGTTGCCCATGACGATCGTGGTGACGCCATGGCTCGCCGAGGGGTCCATGTCCGAATCCCAGGTCACCTGGCCGTCATAGTGCGTGTGCACGTCGACCCAGCCGGGCGTAACGATGCAGCCCTTTGCATCCACGACCTCTCGCGCATCGCCCGAGAGCGTCTCGCCGATCGCGACGATGACCCCATCCTTCAGGGCAATGTCGCCGGGCACGGCGTCCGCGCCCGAACCATCCACGAGCAGGCCATTCCTTATAAGCGTGTCGAACATTGCCTGGACTCCTCTTGCCGACGACCGGTGATAGCACAGCAAGACGCGGCTCGCCAAAGCGCGGGCAGCCACCGCGATCGACGCGCTAGACTCTCGCCAGTTCACACAGAAGGATATCCACGATGCTGCTGCTCGTAGCCGGCCTTGTGCTGTTTCTCGGCGTGCATTCGGCGTCGATTTTCGCGAACGACTGGCGGAACGAACTCGCGGCCCGGAGCGAAGGGCTTTGGAAAAGCGGCTACACCCTGGCATCCATCGCCGGTTTCGCGCTGATCTGCTTCGGCTACGGACAGGCACGCCTCGATCCGGTCTGGCTCTGGGTGCCGCCCGCCTTCATGAGCCATCTCATGGCGCTGCTCATGCTGCCGGTTTTCGTGCTGTTCGCAGCTTCTTATCTGCCCGGCCGGATCAGCGCCGCGGCAAAGCATCCCCAGCTCGTGGCCGTAAAGCTCTGGGCGCTTGCCCACCTGCTCGTGAACGGAACGCTCGCTGACATCCTGCTGTTCGGTGGCTTCCTCGCCTGGGCCGTCGCCGACCGGATCTCCCTGAAGCGCCGGACGCCGCGCACGGTGCCCGCCGCACCAGCCTCGAAGGCAAACGATGCGATCGCCATTGGTGCCGGGCTTGCGGTCTACGTGCTGTTCGTCGTCTGGGCGCATAAGGCTCTGATCGGCGTCGCGCCGTTCGGCTGACCCGCGCTCGCGCTCGCCGGCCGATGCACAGTGCACACTCCGGGATCGCAGGGTGTGGTCCCGCGCTGAACCTGTCCGCACGCATGAGGGCGATGGCGCTGCGTATGCGCCGAAGACTTGTGTGAAGCTGGGCGCTGCCGCGAAGACACTGGAAGAACAGTGCGCAGGAGAATTCGGGGGAAGTCGCTCATGGGCCTGGTAATGGCGCTCCTGCTGGTGATCGCAGCCGCGCCAGCCCGCGCCGAAGCGGACTGGCGCCTGGAAAGAGAAAGCGACGGCATTTCCGTGTGGACCCGCTCAGTTGAGGGCTCGAAGCACCGCGCCATGCGTGCCCGCATGGTCGTGGACACCTCCATCATGGAGCTCGTGGCGCTGATCCGCGATACGCGGGCGTGTTCGGAGTGGGCCGAGTTCTGCGCTGCATCTCACGTCCACGAGTCGATGAGCGAAGCAGAGGCCTACATCTACACGCGCAACGATCTGCCCTGGCCGGTCGCCGACCGCGACGCACTGTCCCACGTGCGGTGGACGGCAGACGCATCAAGCGGCGCGGTCCGCATGGATGCCGTAGCCACCACGGGGCGGTTGGAGCCGCAGCCCGGCGCCGTGCGTCTTACCGAAGCGGTCACGAGCTGGTCCTTCACCCCGACCGAAGCCGGCGTCCTGGTCGAGAGTGAGGCCCACGTCGACCCCGCCGGCCCGATCCCCGCATGGATCACGAACAGGCTGCTCGTGGATGCGCCGCTGAAGACGATGGGAAAGCTCCGTGACCTCGCCGCTACCGGCCGCTACGCCGACATTGTCGTCGGCTTTGTGCCGAAGGCCTCAATGTAGAGGGTCGCCACGCAGCGGCGCGAGGTCAGAAAAGCTGTCGCGCACAGCACAGCGTCGGCATCTCCCCCATCCGTCGACCGCACGCACCACACTGCGCGCAGGACGATAGCGCCCGCCGTTCAGCCAGCGGCCGCCCGAACGATCCGATCGCGCACCGCCGCCCAGGCGCTGCCTTCCGGGACGTCTGCGATGCGCAATTCCCGAGCACCCGACGCCTCCAGGCGATAGAGCGCCGCGTAGAGTTCAGCCGCGTAGCCGTCCGGATCATCCGGCAGAATCTCCACGGGGGCCGCGCGCGCCCCAAGGGCTTCGCAGGCCCGACACAGCAGCGCCGTCGACTCGGGCCAAAGGCCGGGAAGGGCATCCGCCGATACGAGCGCGGAAGACAATCCCTCGGGCGCGTAGTGGCGATGACGCATTCCTGGCGACCGGGCAACCTGCACGGGAGAAGCGCTCGGATCTGCGATCTTCATGGAGCCGACCGCTGCCTCCAGGCGCGCTCGCGACACGCCCCCCTCCCGCAGGATGCGCAGCTGCTCCGAACGCAGATCGAGGACGGTGGATTCAACTCCGACCGCCGTCGGTCCGCCGTCGAGCACCGCAGCGATGCGCCCGTCGAGGGTGCGCAGCACGTGCTCTGCCGTCGTGGGGCTCGGGCGCCCCGAGCGGTTCGCCGAGGGCGCGGCAAGCGGCCGATCAACTGCCCTGATAAGCGCCTGCGCAATCGGATGACCGGGCATGCGCACGGCAACCGAGGACAAGCCGGCACGCACCGCGGCGGGCACGCGAGCCGAAGCTTCGAGTACGAGCGTCAGCGGCCCGGGCCAGAACGCCTCGGCAAGCGTCTCGACGCGCGCTCGGGCCGCCGCGTCGGTGTCCCAGAGCGCAAGCGCAGCGGCAACGGACGCGACATGAAGGATCAGCGGATTGTCCGCCGGGCGCCCCTTGGCGGTGAAGATGCCCTGCACGGCGCGCTCGTCGAGGCCATCGGCGCCGAGGCCGTAGACCGTTTCTGTCGGAAAAGCGACGTGCTCGCCCGCGCGCAGAAGCAACGCCGCGCGCGCAAGATCGGTGGGCGCGTCGCCGCGGAGTATCTCGGTCAAGGGGTCGCTCAGTGCCTGTGCAGGCGAACCGGGAGCGTCCGGATACCGCGAATGAAGTTCGACTTCAATCGTGTTTCAGGCGCCACGCACTCGACCATGTGAAAGCGGCGCTGGATCTCTTCCCAGACCACCTTGAGCTGCATCTCGGCGAGGCGATTGCCCATGCAGCGGTGGACGCCGAAGCCGAATGAGACATGCTGGCGCGCATTCGGCCGATCGATGATGAGGCGATCCGCGTCGTTGTGGGCGTCCTCGTCGCGATTGCCCGAGATGTACCACATGACGACCTTCTCACCGGCCTTCATCTGCTTGCCCTTGTATTCGTGATCGACCGTCAGCGTTCGGCGCATGTGCAGTACCGGCGTCTGCCAGCGGATGATCTCGGACACCATGTTGGGAATGACGCTCGGATCGTTGCGCAATTTCGCGTACTCGGACGGGAACTGGTTGAGGGCGAGCACCCCACCGGAGATCGAATTCCGCGTCGTGTCGTTGCCGCCGACGATGAGCAGCATGATGTTGCCGAGGAACTCGAGCGGGCGGGTCACCATGTCCTTCGTGTCCTCGCTGTGCGCGAGCATGGTGATGAGATCGCTGCGCTCAGACGGATCAGCCGCGGCGCGTTCGGCCCAGAGCCCCATGAAGGTCTGCGCCATGTCCTGCAGGCCCGCCATCACCTCTTCCGGCGGCGCACCCTCGTCCATGCCCGTCGACTCCGGCGAACCGATGGACAGATCCGACCAGTAGGTCAGCTTGCGCCGATCCTCGAAGGGAAAATCGAACAGGGTCGCGAGCATGCGCGTGGTGAGCTCTATGGACACCGCGTCGACCCAGTCGAACTCGACCCCGTCAGCGGGCAGGGCGTCGAGAATCTCGGCGGCGTGCCCCCGGATCACCGGTTCGAGCCGGGAGAGATTTCGCGGCGCGACCACACCCTGCACGGTCTTGCGCTGCTGCTCGTGCTTCGGCGGGTCCATGGCGATGAAGTTCTCGATGTACTCGCCCGTGGGCGAGTCACCGATGGCGATCGTGGGGAACGAGGAGAAGATCTCGTGATTGCGCTCCACGTAGGCGATGTCGTCGAACTTCGTGACCGACCAGTAGGGGCCGAAGGGGCTCTCTGCGGTGAAATGCACAGGATCGTCCCGGCGCAGGCGCTCGAAGTACGGCCGCCATGCGTCCTGCTGGAAGAGCCTGGAGTCGGAAACGTCCACGCGCTCGATGGGCGTTGTCCAGGGATCGGGGAAGTCCCCGCTTGGCAATATCGATGCGTCCTCGCGCTGGAACTCCGGCATGTCGAACTCGCTCATGACCCCTGCGTCCTCGTTGTCAGTTGACCTGCATCCGGCTCGCGCTGCGGCGGGTGTTCCAGTGCGAATCGATGTTGTTGGCGAAGTACGGCGGCCGGTCGGAGAGCATGTCGGTCTCGAGCCAGAGCCGCTTCAGATGCCGGATACGTCCGGCGGAGCGGTCGTCCTCGTAGGCCGTCCGGCCGTGCATGACGTGATAGTTGTTGATGAACTGGATGTCGCCCGGCCGCAGTTCCATGTGCACGTGGTAGGCCGCATCGTTCGCCAGCTCCACGACCCGATCGAGGGCGGCGCTCGCCGCTTCGCTGAGGCGCGGCGCCTCGGGATGGCGCTGGGAGGCGCGGATGTAGGGCGGAATGCAGCGCACGAACAGGCGTCCGTCCCATTCCGTGAACACCGGCACCATGTAGTACGGCTTGCCACCCGGCCCCTGCTCGCCACGGAAGTCGTTCGGCTGCGGCGCGTAGAGCGCCGCGGCGAGTTCCGGCGCCTCGCGCACCAGCGTGTTGTGGATCGCCACCGAATTCGCGACCGCCGAGAGGCCACCGACCCTGCCGTTCTGCAGGCACATGAGGCCGACCAGATCCGAGCCGTCGCAGTGAAACGGCAGCGGCACGCCGCCGAGTTCGTTGCCGCGGGACTCGGGATCGTCCGGCGCGCGACCGTGATCCGTCACGTCACCCAGGAAGTGCCCGTGCTTGTTCTGCGCCCAGGGCGCACCGAGATGCATGCCGATGCCCCAGTAGAGCATTTCCATCTCGGCCTGCGAGTAGCGTTCGCGCTCGATACCGCGCAGGCGCACGAAACCGCGCCCGTCCATCAGCGTGCGCTCGATCTCCTGCAGGCGCCCGTGCAGTCCGGGCAGCGGAAAGTCCTCGCGCCCGATCGCAAGCACGTCGTCGGACTTCGCGAGCGCAACGCGCAGTGCCGCGTCGAGTTCGTCCAGTTCCGCCGCCGTGAAGTGCTCGGTCCAGACCGACTCGTCGATCATCGCATCCGCGCGCCATTCGCACTGGGGCTCGAGAATCTTCGGTGTGTGCATGCGCTCGCCCTCCCCGGCTCGCGTAGCGGCTTCAGTTCGGCGCCGTGCGCGCCCCACGGATCAGTCGACCCGGCAAGGCCTCGGTCGCCTCACCGTCGCGATAGGTGATCGCGCCGGAGACCACGGCAAGACGATAGCCCTCGGCATCCTGCATGAGGCGCCGTCCGCCAGCGGGCAGGTCGTGGACCATGCGCGGCGCGCGCAGGCGCAGCCCCGCGTGGTCGATCACGTTCAGATCCGCCTTGTAGCCCGGCACGAGCAGGCCCCGATCCCGCAGACCCACCGCCGCAGCCGTGTCCTGCGTATGCCACTTCACCACCGTCTCGATCGGCAGCTTCTCGCCCCGGGTTCGATCGCGGGTCCAGTGCGTGAGCATGTGCGTGGAAAAGCTCGCATCGCAGATCGTGCCCAGGTGCGCGCCGCCGTCGCCGAGGCCGAGCACCGTGTTCGCGTTCTTCATCATCGCGAGGGAGGGCTCGAGCGAGTTGTCGGCGTAGTTCAGGAACGGGAAGTAGAGCATCGCCCGGCCTTCGTCCTCGAGCATCAGGTCGTAAGCGAGCGCTGCCGCTTCGATACCGCGTGCCCGGGCCTGCGCACCGAGGGCGCGCTCCGGCGCTTGCTCGTAATCGGGCGGATCACCGAGCACGAACATCTTCTCGAAGTTCTGCAGCACCGCAATCATGAACGGATTGTCCGTCGCCGGCCGCTGCGCAAGCATGCGCTCGCGGAACGCCGGATCGCGCATGCGCTCGACCTTGCCCGCAAGCGGCAGTTCGACGATCTCGCGCCAGGCGGGATGCCCGACGAACGGATTCAGGGTCGCGTCCAGGCCGAGCATGAGCCCGACTGGCCGTCCCGCGACCTGAGCGCGCATCGGCAGGCCCGCCTCGGCCGCGTCGTCGATCATGGCGAGGAGATCCTTCCATGCATCCGGCGCGCGTTCGGCCTGTGCCATGGACACGGAGAGCGGCCGGCCCGAGCGTTCGCAGAGGCGGCGCAGCATGGCCATCTCTTCCTCGGCGCCCTTGAAGTCGGACACAAACTGGAGGACGCCCTTCCCCGCCTCACCGAGCGCAAGGGCGATGCCCATGAGCTCATCCTCACCGGCGGTCAGGGTCGGCGTCGGCTTGCCCTCTGAAGTTCGGTGATTGAGCGTGCGGGACGTAGTGAATCCGAGCGCCCCCGCCTCCACGGCTTCGCGCGCGAGCTTCGCCATGGCGTTGATGTCGTCCGGCGTTGCTTCTTCCAGGTCGGCGCCCCGCTGCCCCATGACGTAGACGCGGAGCGCTCCGTGCGGCAACTGCGCAGCGAAATCGATGTCGTGCGGCCGACCATCGAGCGCGTCGAGAAACTCCGGAAAGCTCTCCCAGTTCCAGCGCAGACCCTCGGTAAGGACGACGCCCGGAATGTCCTCGACGCCTTCCATGAGCTTGACGAGCACGCCGTGGTCGTCCGGACGGCAGGGCGCGAATCCGACCCCGCAATTCCCCATGACCGCAGTCGTCACACCGTGCCAGGAACTCGGCGCGAGGCGCGCATCCCAGGTGGCCTGACCGTCGTAGTGGGTATGAATGTCGACGAAGCCGGGCGTGACGAGCAGGCCCCGCGCGTCATATTCCTCCCGCCCGGCGCCGGCGACCTCACCAACCGCCACGACAACGCCATCCTTGATCGCCACGTCTGCTTCGCGCAGCGCGCTCCCGGTGCCGTCAGCGACCGTCCCGCCGCGAATGACCAGATCATGCGCCTCGGCCATTTCTCCCTCCGGTGATGCACATGCATTACGACCCCGAGGGTAGGACCGTGCCCGCCGACCGGCAACTGCCGCCCGGCAGGCCATGCGTGAGCGTCTGCGCCTTGCCGGCGCCTGCGCATGGACCGGAGGCCGACCGGTGCGCCGCCCGGATCAGCCGTGCCCAGGGAGCTCCAGGACGACGCCGGGTCCATCCACGCCCGCATCCGAGCGCCCGGCCTCCGGCCAACGTTCGCGGCAGAGCTGCACGAAGCGCCGCGCCCCCTCGGACAGCGGCCGCTGCGTCTTCCAGTACAGCCCGACGCGACGCTCCACGGTGCCGAACGACAGCCCCGGGATGGGCACCAGCTCGGCCGCTGCAGGATGATCGGCAAGCAGCAGATCAGAGACGTAGCTGACGCCGCGACCCTCGGCGACCAGCGCAAGACGAAGCTCCGTGTGTCCGACTTCCCAGACGCTCGCGAAAGCGTCCCGCAAACGATCCCCGTCGTTGCGCGGGCCCGGGTCTTCAAGCCAGGAGGTGAGCAGCGGCAAACGGCCTAGATGCGCCTGCGGATCCGCGTGGATGGCATCGAAGTCGGGATGGGCACGACCGATCACCAATCGGCGCGCCTCGCCGAAGCAGGGCTGCAGGGTGAAATGGCCCGGCATGGCGTGCCGGAACGGTCCGAAGCCGAGTTCCCAGCGATCCTCGCCGACGCCGTGCACGATTTCCCGGCTCGGTGCGACGGAGAGCTTGAGGCGCGTGAACGGATTGCGATGACAGAACTCGAGCATGAGGTCGCGGCCGTACGCGTGGTTCACCGCGCTCGCCATCGCGAGTGACAGCATGGACAGCGCTCCGGAGCGGATCTCCTCCAGATCCCGGAGCACGGCCGCTTCCTCATGAAGAACGGTCTCGGCGTAGCGGTGCAGACGCAGGCCGGACTCGGTCAGTTGCGGCGGGGTCCCGCGCTTGATCAGGGGCGTGCCGAGCTTGTGCTCGAGATTCGCCACGGCCTGGCTCACAGCCGACTGCGTGAGCGAAAGCATTTCTGCTGCGCGGCGGAAGCCGCCGGCGTCGATGACGGCGTGGAAGGCCCGGAGTTCGCTGCGTTCGATCTGCATGGGCCCATCATGCCGCATCGTCCTGCGCCTGCGGATCAGGAACCGCGATCCGCCGATCGCCCCAGACGATCGATTCAGTTGCTTCGATCGGACGATCGGGCGGATGCGTTGGCCGCGGTGATTCGAGCCCCCGGAGACTGTGCGCACACCACCGGAGGAGAGAGACCATGACGCGACTGACCCACAAGGGCCCCCATCGGGGCCTTGCCGGCATCGAGGCGGACGACACCTGCCTTTCCCTCGTCGACGGCACGGCAGGAGTGCTGCGCTATCGCGGTTATGCTGTAGAGGACCTGCTAGATCTACCCTTCGAATCAGTCGTCTGGCTGTTGCTGGTCGGCGAACTCCCGAGTGACGTGGAGGCGCGCGCCTTCATCGACTGGTTCGCCGAGATCGGCTGCCTCAGCAGCGCCGATGCCGCACGCGTGGACACCCTCAGGCGAGCCGCTCATCACCCCATGGACGCGCTGCAGGCGGCCTTGCCAGTGCTCGATCGAAGCGGCGCCGATGCACCACTGCCCGACTTCGGCGAGCACGTCGCCCTGCGTCTCGCAGTCCGGACGCGCTGCGTCGTCGCACAGCTCGCACGCGCCGAAGCCGCGCCCGTCGCATCGAGCGCACCGTTGCACTGGCAGCGCTTTCTCGGCGAGCTCGGTCGGCGCCCCCCGACCGAGCTCGAGGCACGCGCCTTCGCGACAACGCAGATCCTCCAGCTCGATCACGGATTCAACGCCGGCACCTTCGCAGCGCGTGTGGTCGCGTCAACGCGCGCCGGCGCACCTGCGGCGCTGTCGGCCGCTGCCGGCGCGCTGTCGGGCGTGCTCCACGGCGGCGCCGATCAGGCCGCCCTTGCCGACGCAAGGGAAGCGGGCAGTCCCGAACGCGCCGCAGCCTTCGTCGATGCGTGTCTTGCAGGCGGCCGCCGCGTCATGGGGATGGGCCATCGTGAATATCGCGTGCGCGACCCGCGCGCCCGGATCGTCCACGCCCTGGCCCGCGAAATCGCAGCCGGCACCGAGCTCGAGCAGCCACTCGGCACCCTGGAAGCCATGGAGCGGCGTTTCGAGGCCGTGATGGCTGCACGCGGCAAGGCCCTCCACGCCAATCTCGAGTTCTACAAGTCGATCGTGTATCTCGCCTGCGGCGTCCCGGAGGACTGCTTTACGGCGACCTTCGCGGGCGCCCGAATCTTCGGCTGGGTCGCGCACATCGCCGAGGCACGGCGCGCGGGAACCCTCATTCGACCCGCAGCACGCTGGGCCGGATCAGAACCCCGCCAGCGCGCCGCCTGAGGCCTCAGGCCCGCGACCGGAACAGATCGACCATGGGCGCCTGCGACCGGCTGTCCGGGAACACGAAGTCTTCGACATAGCCGGGGGAAAGCCCCACCCCCTCGATGAGGGCCGCCTTGAACAGCGCCTCCTGACTGTTCGGAGCCGCCAGATCGCGGCCCTCATGAAGCGCCGAAGACCTCAATCCCGGCCAGGCCCCGGCAATGCGGCCGCCGCGCACGCGGCCGCCCAGCAGCATGGTGAGTCCACCGGTGCCATGGTCGGTGCCGCGATTGCCGTTCTCGCCCGCCGTGCGACCGAACTCGGAGACCACCACCACGGTGGTCTGCGCCCAGTGCGCGCCGAGCCCTGCATGAAGCGCGCGCAGACCGCTGCCGAGCTCGCCGAGCAGGCGGTCAAGACGCCGAGCCTGATCGAAGTGCGTGTCCCAGCCGTCCAGATCGATCACGGCAACGCGGGGCCCGTGCGCCAGCGACAGCAGCTCCGCCGCCGCCTGCGCCGAACGCTCGAACACTTCGCCGCGAAGCCGCCCGCCCGATGCTTGCGCCATGGACAGGGTCACGTCCGGCGCGTCCCGGGCTGCCATGAGCGCTTCATTGAACAGCGGATCATCCGCATAGGCCCGGGCAAGCCGGCGCAGGAACGCCTCTTCCACCTCGGGCATGCCCGATTCATCCCAGGCCTGCACCCCGGCGGTGCCCTGAAGGATCAGGGGTACGGCAGGACCGATGGCAAGTCCGAGGCGGCGATCCTCCGCACGGAGACCGCCGAGGGCCCGATTCAGCCAACCGTCCGGCGCGCCGAACGGCCGTCCGCTGCCATTCTCGAGCACGTTCTGGCCGTCGAAGTGCGACCGCCTTCGATAGCGCGTGCTCGACGCCGGCAGCAGCAAGAGTTCGCCCTGGCGATAGATCGGCTCGAGTTCACGCAGCGCCGGATGAAGGCCGAAATAGCCATCCAGATCGATCACCTCGTCGGCAATGCGCCCGAGCGTCGGCCGCAGGCGCCGGAAGTGGACATCTCCGTGCGGCGGCAGCGCATGAAGCCCGTCGAGCCCACCGCGGAGGAGCACGAATACGAGTCGCGCATCCGTCGCCCCGGCCGCCAGGCTGACGCGCGGCGCGGCGAAGGGCGCAGCAAGCACGCCGAGCGCCGTCAGGGACGCGTGGCGAAGGAAGGCTCTGCGATCGAGCATCGTCATCTCCTCTGAAAGCTCGCGCTGGCGAGCACAAGCGCAAGGGCCGCGTCCGCAGACGGCGCCCTGCGCACCTCGGTGCGCTGCACGTCCCCCGCCACGGGGCCAACGAGGTCGTCGAGCAGGGCCACCGGATCCCCGGCGACGGTCTGCGTCGCTGCGTAGCGGCGCGCCCATTCGATGCGCCGCATGAGCGCTTCCGGGGCGATCCAGTCGCGGGCCCGATCGCCCCAGCCCTGCGGCGACGGCGCCGTGAACGGCACCTGACCCATCGCCCGCAGCGGCTCGAGAATCTCGCTCGGCGGAACAGGACCCCGACCCGTGGCGCGCTGGGCCGCGATCACGAATTCGTAGTGCGACTTCACCTTTGCGAGCGGCTGCGCCCACGCTGCTTCGAGCTGCACAAGGGCGCGGGCGACTGCAGCCAGATCGCCCTCCGTAGCCTGGAAAACGCGCGCGATCCGGGTGATGGCGGCATCAGGCGGCTCGTCAGCAACGAAGTGGCGAACGAGCTTCGTGGCGATATGGCGTGCGGTCGCCGGATGGCGTGCGAGATCGACAAGCGCGCGTTCGCCCTCGGCCACGCCGTCTTCGCGATAGCGGGTGCCAAGGACGGTCTTCGCACCCGGTTCATGGAAGCCTGCTCTGAATTCGAAGCCACCATGGAGCGTCCCGCGCTCGCGGCGCCGGCGCAGGCCGCCATGACTCCAGCCAGTGAGGATCCGGGCGAGTTCGACGACGTCTTCCTGATCGTAGCCGCCGTTGACGCCGACGGTGTGCAGTTCGAGCACCTCGCGCGCGAGATTCTCGTTGAGCGTGCCTGTCGCACCGCGCCGTGCGCGCCGCATGCGGCCGGCCTGGGACGCCTCTCCCATTGACGCGAAATTGTCGAGGTAGCTGGTCATCGCCGGATGGCGCACCGCGGCGAGGAGCATGTCTTCGAAGCGACCGAAGAGGTGCGGCCGGATCACCTCTCGCTCGTAGGCGGGAATGATCGGTCCGGTGGTCCGTTTCGTACTGGATACCGTGAAGTGGTTCGACCAGAACATCACCATGCGCTCGGCGAACGGCGTGTCCGTCTCCACCATGACTCTCGTGCGCGCCACGACTTCCGCAGCGAAAATCTCGCGGTAGGCGGAGCGGGTGATCGCGCGCCGGGTTTCGGGGTCCTCCGTTCGCGCACGCTGAATGCGCGCCATCGTGTCCGTCGACGACGGGAAGGCCGTGAGCGCTGCGGGCAGGGGACGCTCGCCGATCTGCGCCGTCAGCCAGGCGCGCGGATCATCGCCTACCGCAGCCGCTTCACCCGGCGCCGGCCCGAGGCCGAACCGGTGCAGGGCATGGAAGGTTTCGAGATTGTTCACGCTGTAGCCGTCTCCTGGAGCGCGCGCCGATCGCGCGGTCTTGGAGTACTACAACGGGCGAGGCCCGCCATCGGTTTACTGCCGAGACAGGCGACCGGCTCGGGTCCTGGTGGCCCTGAAGCCCCGCGAGCTCAGTCGCGCAGCCGATCGATCAGCGCAGCCTCGTCGGGAAAGTCCCCTTCCACGTGCTTGCTCCACACCCGTTCGCCGTCCACGTCGACGTCGAAGATGCCTCCACCCCCGCGCACCAGTTCCGCGTCAACGCCGAATGCTTCCTTGAACCGGGCCGCCAGACTGGCCGCCGTGCGTGTCCTTCGTACGGCCCGAATGCGACTTCAGCGTCCGCAGCCGGTCGCTGCGCAAGGCGGCAGGGCGATGGAAGGGTGGGCCCTTTCGAGCCGTGCCAACGATGCGAAGCGGCCGGCTGCGGACGCCCGAAGGGAGCCTTCGTGGGCTGGACTGCCCGCGTTGCGAACCTTGGCAGTGGGCGCCTACTCCCTGCGCTCCGCGCCTTGGCAGTCCAGCCCACGCAGGCTCTGAAGACGCATTCGGGCCGTACGGAAGACACCTGTAATTTCACACGCCGCAGTATTCGATCCGTATCGTCTTCATCATCGTCGCTCCCTGAGCCTGCGTCCTTCCTGTCCGATGCCACAGGCCTGGACGCGATCGCCCGTGGCGAGCCAGCCCGGCCGGCGCACGTCACCGCCGGCATCGCGTACGCACGCGAACACGAGCGGCAGCGGATCGGCGTCGAGCACGTTCTGGCCGCGCTGCAACTGCATACGCAGATGGGGGTAGGTGGTGCGGCCGGAGAGACCGATGCGGCCCAGCAGCGCACCCTCCCAGACTGCGTCCCCGACCTCGACATCGATCGACCCCTCGCGCAGATGCGCGACCACGAGATGCACGCCCCCCGGCAGTTCGACGACAACGTGATTGCCGAGCAGGTAGCCCGCATCGTCAAGCGCCGGATCCGGCGGCGTCATGCCGCCCCCAGCCAGCAGCGCATTGTCGGGGATGTCACTGCGCGCCGAGATCACAGTGCCGCGGGCGGGACTGCGCACCGGCTCATCCCAGGCGAACCAGCTTGCGGGCGTTTCCCGCGGGCCGTCGCGATAGGCGCCCTGCTCATCGATGCGCGTGAGGTCCACGGCGTAGCGCTCGCTGACGCGGCGCCGACCGAACACGCGCCGTCGCGGGTCGGTGACCGAAGCGCGTCGATGCGGCGAGCGCAGGTCCGCACCCGACTCGACGAACGACGCCCCGCCGAGCGGCAGCACCGGAAGCACGTAGGGCACGTCCATGCTCGGTCGAATCGGCACCGACAGGCGCCCAGCGCTGTGATGAATGCCGAACCGCAACGTCTCGAAGACGAGATCCGCCGGCAGCGTTTCGAAGGGATTGAACAGGTGCAGGCGCCCCTCGGCGGGCACCACCCGCTGCGGCAGCGAATCGATGGCGGGTGGCAGGCCGCCGCCCCCGAGATGCACGCGCGTGATCAGGCGGCCCTCGGAATCGAAGGCCTCGAGTTCGAGATAGTTGATGACGACCGGGGTGCGGCCGGTGTTCTCGAGGAGAACGTCGAAGTTCAGCCGCCATCCGCGCGGATCGGGCTCTGCATGCACGACCTCGGGCATGACCTGGAGCAGTTGGAGCGACCCGTGCGCACTGTCCGCGCCAAGAAGTGACGCGCACAGCGCGAGCACCGAGCGCGCTTTCAACCGCCCGCGCCCTGTGCTTCCGCTTTCCGGTAGGGCGCTGCGATGTCGCTCAGACTCGCGTCGCGCGCGAGGCGAAAGCGCTGGAGCAGGAGCACTGCGCGCATGGTCGCGAGCACCGCGAGGCGATGCTGGCGCGCGGCGAACTCTTCGTAGATCGGGTCGTCGTCGAGGAGCAGACAGCGGTCCTCGCCGCAGCGAAAGCGCGTTTGCTTGCCAAAGCTGTTGCCCGCGCGGCCGTAGCTACCGAAACGGCCGGCATCATCCTCTTCCCAGAACGCATTCCAGGTCGTGTCCATGTCTGCAATCGGAGCGCGGATGGCCGCCATAGTGGCGTCCGCCGTGGAGCTCAGGAGCTCGTTGAACGCATCGCCCCCGGCCTCGAACATGTCCGTGCAGAGATCGCCAAGATAAGGCTCGAGCACCTCCTCCGGAACGTCATAGTCGGAATAGCGATCCCCCGCAGGCCAGCGCCAGGGCCTGGGATGGAAGATGGGAACGACGTCTGCGGGAATCGTCACGGACTGGAGATAGTGCGCGAGAATGCCGAGGAAGACGAAGCGATCGTTCGCCGTCACGCCCTCCTCTGCCAGCACATAGTCGATGGTCGAATCGAAGCGGCCGTGCATGCGTGTCTCGACGGCCCAGAGCAGGCGCTGACTACCGTCTCCGGAGCGATCGTAGTAGTTCCAGCGCATGGTTCGATTGAGGACGTTGCGCTCGGCCTCGCGCAGGTTGCCGCGCACGAGGTTGCGCACCTGCAACGCGGTCAGACGCGGGACGTCCGTGCCTTCCACGCACCGATTGAAGCGCTTCGCCGCCAGAAAGGTCAGCGCCTGGCGCGTGTCGCTGCGATAGGCCGCGGCGTCCGCGGCCAACCCGAGGAGAAGCGCGAAGACAACCATGGCGGGCAAGATGCGAAGGGAGCTGATCAAGGTCGTGCGCGAATCATTGCAGCGGCGTCGACGGGCGCGACGCACCCGTTCGTGAATCATCCCACTGCGTTCCTCGGCCTCCCCCGCGAACCCATCGAGTTACCAGCATAGCGCAGGCGCCCGCCGGCTGGGCTGCGCGAACCGGCGCTGCGGGGCAGCCCTGCTTGTGGCCGCGCGCAGACCGCTCCGCTCGAGCGAGCAGCGCATGCCTCATCGGCTTGCAAAGCCTCGCCCGGGGCACCGGTCCCGTCAGATTCAGCGAACCGATGACAATTGCAGGCCCACGACGCCCGCAACGATGACGCCGATCCAGAACACGCGCAGGTAGGAGAACGGCTCGCCGAACATCACCATGCCAATGGCCGCGATCGCCGCCGTTCCAAGCCCGGACCAGACGGCATAGGCGACGCCAACGTCGACGGTCTTGATGGCGAGCGTGAGCGCGCCGAAGGAAATCCCGTACGCCACGATGAGCCCGATGGTGGGGCCGACACGCTCGAAGCCGTCTGAGAGCTTCATGCACGTGGTGCCGACAATCTCGAACACGATCGCGACCATGAGTACCAACCAACCTTGCATATGCGCCCCCCCCTAGGTGCCACCCGCCACACCCGTCGGCCGCTCCGCGCAGGCGCTCGAGCCCACGCCGTCCGCCGGGAGCGCACCATAGCCGTGCCCGGGGCCCTCCGGTACCCTCCGGGACCTTGCCCGACATCCGGGCTGGACACGGGCTTCACCCCGCTCGGGTGCGCGCATGACCTCGCAAGACGATCTCCTCCGCCTCGACGACAACGGCCTCTATTGCCCTGCCGGCGATTTCTACGTCGACCCCTGGCGGAAGGTGCGGCGCGCCGTTATCACGCACGGCCACGGCGACCACGCCCGCCCCGGCATGGGCCACTACTGGACCCAGCGCGACGGCCTGCCAATCCTGCGCAAGCGCCTCGGCATGTACGTGCCGGCAGACGGGATCGACTACGGCGAGGTCCTCGAGTTCGGGCCCGTGCAGGTAAGCCTGCACAGCGCCGGGCACATTCTCGGATCTGCCCAGGTTCGCATCGAGCACGCGGGAGAGGTGTGGGTCGTATCAGGCGACTTCAAACGCGACGACGATCCGACCTGCGCCCCCTTCGAAGTCGTGCCCTGCGATGTCTTTGTCACCGAAGCGACCTTTGCCTATCCGGTCTACCGCTGGCCCCCGGCGCGAGAGATCGCCGGGGAGATCTTCGAGTGGTGGGCGGAGTGCATCGCCGAAGGCCGGCCCGCCGTGCTCTTCAGCTACGCCCTCGGCAAGGCCCAGCGCATTCTCGCCGAGCTCATGCACTACACGGACCGCACCGTGCTCCTGCACGGCGCGATGACGCCCCTCGTGCAGATCTATCGCGACGCCGGGGTCGAGATGCTGCCCACCGCGCCCGTATCGGATTTTTCACGCAAGCGGGAGTTCGCGGGGGAGCTCGTGCTGGCGCCGCCTTCCGCCGCCGGCAGCAAGTGGATGAGACGCTTCAAGCACGCCTCCACGGGATTCGCCTCGGGCTGGATGCAGATCCGCGGCAATCGTCGGCGCCGCGGCTACGACCGTGGCTTCGTGCTGTCCGATCACGCCGACTGGCCGTCCCTCGTCCAGACCATCGAGGACTGCGGCGCGAAGCGCGTGCTCGCGACCCACGGCAGTACGGAGGTGCTCGTCGAGCATCTGAAGCAGTCCGGCGTGACTGCAGAAAACCTGGCAACGCCCTACGGCGACGAGGGCGCAGAGGAGGACAGCGCCGAGGCTACGGCCTGATGCGCGCCTTCGCAGCGCTTTACGAGCGCCTTGACTCCACTACGTCGACCAACGCCAAGATCGCCGAGATGGCAGCGTACTTTCACGCTGCGGCCCCGGCGGACGCAGGCTGGGCGGTGTTCTTTCTCTCTGGCCGGCGCCTGAAGCGACTGATCGGCGCCGCCGAGCTTCGCACCTGGATTCGCGAGCAGGTCGGCCTCGCCGAATGGCTCTTCGAGGAAAGCTACGCGCACGTCGGCGATCTCGCCGAAACCGCAGCCCTGCTCCTGCGCGCCGACGCCTCGGGAGCGCGTGATCTCGATATCGGCGTCGCCGAACTCGTCGAGGGGCGCCTGCTGCCGCTCCGAGGCTGTGACGACGCAGTGCGCCGTGCCGCCCTCAGCGAGCTCTGGGCCCGCGTCCCCCCAGGCCAGCTGTTCCTGCTCAACAAGATCATCACCGGCGCCCTGCGCGTCGGCGTCTCGCAACGCCTGCTCGTCCGAGCCCTCGAACGGGCGACGGGGATCGAGGACAAGGTGCTCGCGCACCGCCTCATGGGCCAATGGGAGCCGGGCGAAGACTTCTACCGCCGCCTCGTCGCCGAAGACGACGGCGAAGCGGATATCTCGAGGCCCTATCCGTTCTGCCTCGCATCGCCGCTGGAAATCGAGCCTGAGGACCTCGGACCGGTCCGCGACTGGCACGCGGAGTGGAAGTGGGACGGCATACGCGCCCAGGTCGTCCGCCGCGGTGGCCGCTGCTTCATCTGGTCGCGCGGGGAGGAGCTCATGGAGGGCCGTTTCCCGGAGATCGAGGCCGCCGTCGCGAACCTTCCGGACGGCACCGTGATCGACGGCGAACTCCTCGCCTGGGCGGACGATGCGCCTCTGGATTTCTCCGTCATGCAGAAGCGCATCGGCCGGAAGAAACCCGGAGCCGGCATCCTCAAGACCGCGCCGGTCTGGCTCATGGCCTATGACCTGCTGGAGCTGGGCGGTGAGGACCTCCGCGAGCACGCCTTCGACGCGCGCCGAACGCAGCTCGAGAAACTTGTCGACGAACGTCCTCGCCTGCTCCTGTCACCGGAGATCCCGGCGGCCGACTGGCCCGATCTCGTCAGCGCACGGACCGAATCACGCGCGCGCAACACCGAAGGCCTGATGCTCAAGCGCCGAAGTTCAAGCTACGGCGTGGGCCGCCGCCGTGGAGACTGGTGGAAGTGGAAGGTCGACCCGTACACGATCGACGCGGTGCTGATCTATGCCCAGGCCGGCCACGGACGCCGATCGAACCTGTTCACCGACTACACCTTCGCGCTCTGGCAGGGCACCAATCTCGTCCCCGTCGCCAAGGCCTACTCGGGCCTCGACCAGACCGAAATCGAAACGCTGGACCGCTGGATTCGCAAGCACACGACCGAGCGCTTCGGGCCAGTGCGCGCCGTGGCAGCCGAGCACGTGTTCGAACTGGCGTTTGAAGGCATTCACGTGAGCACGCGCCACAAGTCAGGCGTTGCGGTGCGCTTCCCTCGCATTGTCCGCTGGCGCCAGGACCTTGGCATCCGGGACGCGGACCACCTCGAGGATCTGGAGCGGCTCGCCCGTGGCTGAAGCCGGCACCGTGAACGGGGTCGAGGCCTGGCTCGCCGGGCGCGAGCTCGATCTGTTCCCGTTCCAGCGCGAGACGATCTCCGCCTATCTCGCTGGCGAATCAGGCCTTGTGCACAGCGCAACGGGTTCCGGAAAGACCCTCGCCGCCTGGCTCGGACCGCTCACCGAAGCCCTCGGACAGGCAACCCCCGATCGCGGCCCGAAGGTGCTCTGGATCACGCCCCTGCGCGCGCTCGCGAATGACATCGCGCAGAACCTGCGCGCCGCGGCGGAGGGCGCCGGCGTGCCCTGGGAGGTCGCGCTGCGCACCGGCGACACGAGTTCCAGCGCCCGCGCCCGGCAGCGCAGGAAGCTGCCGGAAGCACTGGTCACGACCCCGGAGAGCCTTTCGCTACTGCTCAGCTATCCCGACACGGTGCGGCAGCTCGCCGGCCTGCGGGCGGTCGTCGTAGACGAATGGCATGAACTGCTCGGCAACAAGCGCGGCGTCCTGCTCGAACTCGGGCTCGCGCGCCTGCGTGCACTCTCGCCCGAACTCCGCTGCTGGGGGCTGTCGGCAACGCTCGGAAACACGGACGAGGCCATGGCCGTGCTCCTTGGGCCCGATCGCCCCGGCCGCCTCATCGCAAGCGATGCCGATCGGCCCGTGCAGATCGACACGCTCATTCCAGAAGCGCTCGAGCGCTTTCCCTGGGGCGGACACATCGGTCTGAAGCAGCTCGACGCCGTTGCCGACGCCATCGCCGAAGCAGAGTCGACGCTGGTCTTCTGCAACACCCGTTTCCAGGCCGAGGCCTGGTACGACGCGCTTCTACGCCATCGCATGGAATGGATCGATCGCATCGCCCTGCACCATGGCTCCCTCGATCGAGCACTTCGCGATCGCGTAGAAGCCATGCTTCGCGGCGGCGCCCTAAAGTGCGTGGTTGCAACATCGAGCCTCGATCTCGGCGTCGATTTCTCACCGGTCGATCAGGTCATCCAGGTGGGCGGCCCGAAGGGTGTCGCGCGCCTCCTGCAGCGCGCCGGACGCTCCGGCCACGCCCCGGGCCGCGTCTCGCGCGTGCGCTGCGCACCGAGCCATGCTCTGGAGATGCTCGAGTACGCAGCTGCGCGCCGCGCCGTTGCGACCGGCCGGATAGAACCGCGCACGCCGCGGCGCAACTGCCTCGACGTGCTTGCCCAGCACGTGGTCACGCGCGTGCTCGGCGAACCGGCCACGCCCGAGACGATCCGCACGGAAGTCCGCGACACGTACGCCTTCGCCGAACTCGGGGATGACGCCTGGCGCTGGGTGCTCGACTTCCTGCAGCGCGGCGGGCCCGCGCTCAAGGCCTATCCGGAGTACCGCAGGCTCGAATGCATCGACGGCGAATTGCGCATCGCCACGCCCGCCCTCGGCCGGCGCCATCGCATGGCCGTGGGCACGATCACCTCGGACGCGGCGATCAACGTCCAGTGGCTCGGCGGAGGGCGCATCGGCCACGTCGAGGAGTCTTTCATCTCGCGCCTCTCACCAGGGGACCGGTTCATGTTTGCCGGGCGCGTGCTCGAACTCGTGCGGGTCAAGGACATGACCGCCTACGTCCGCAAGGCGAGGAGCGTGCGCCGCGCCATCCCGCGCTGGGCCGGCGGCCGTCTCCCCCTGTCGAGCGAACTCGCGGACGGCGTGCTCGAGCTCTGCGAGGCCTTCGACGCGGGGCACATCGAAGACCCGGAGGTCGAGGCCCTGACGCCGCTGCTGTCCGTGCAGCGTGACTGGTCGGCGCTGCCCGCGCGCGAGGTGCTCGTTGTCGAACGCATCCGCACCCGCGAAGGACACCATCTGTTCATCTACCCCTTCGCCGGTCGCCTCGTGCACGAGGGCCTGTCCGCGCTCGTCGCCTGGCGCCTCGGGCAGGTGATGCCTGCGACGTTCACGACGGCCGTGAACGACTACGGCTTCGAGCTGCTCACGGCAGACCCACTCGAAGTGAACGAGCACATGGTGCGCCGGGCGCTTTTGCCTGAGCGCCTTGCCGAGGACGTGCTCGCCTGTATCAACGCCGGCGAACTGGCGCGGCGCCGTTTCCGCGAGATCGCGCGCATCGCGGGCCTCGTCTTCCAGGGCTATCCCGGCGCTGGCAAGTCCACGAAGCAGCTGCAGGCCTCGTCGGGGCTCATTCACGACGTGCTCGAACGCCACGATCCGGAAAACGCCTTCCTCGCCCAGGCACAGCGCGAAGTCCTTGAGGAGGAACTGGAGGCATTACGCCTGTCCGCTGTCCTCGAGCGAAGCCAGGGGCAGACCATCCGCCTCACCACCCCGCGGCGCCTCACGCCGTTCGCGTTCCCACTGTGGGTGGATCGCATCCAGACCCGCCTGTCGACCGAGTCCTGGCAGGACCGGGTCGCGCGCATGCTCGGCGACCTCGAGGCCGCAGCGGGATGACGCCCTACGAGATCGTCTTCGGCGGGGAACGGGTGCTGCTGGACGCTGATCGCGCTGCCCTCTGCCGCGAGCATCTGCTCATCGCCGACGTGCATCTCGACAAGGCTGCGACCTTTCAGCGCGCGGGCCTGGCAGTGCCGCTCGGCGACGAAGGAAGCGACCTGGACCGCATCGCCCACCTTGCCGAGCGCCACGGCGTGCGTGACGTGGTCGTGCTAGGGGACCTCGTACACGCGCCGCCCCGGCGCGGCAGCCGAACGGAAGCTGTGCTGCTGCGCTGGCTGGACGCTCATCCCGACCTTGAGCTGAGGGTGATCGTCGGCAATCACGATCGAGATGCGGCAGAACGTTTCGCACACTGGCCGGTGCGCTGGATCGCCGACGGCCTGAGCCTCGGCGACATCGAGCTGCGCCACGAACCAAGCGCGGTGCGCCGCGATGGCTTCGAAATCGCCGGCCACCTGCATCCGGCCCTGCGCCTGCGCGATCGCCATCGCGACGCCGCTCGCCTCGTCGGCTTCTGGCAGCGGCCCCGGAGCCTCGTCCTGCCGGCGTTCGGCAGTTTCACTGGCGGGCACGCCGTTCGCCTGGAGGGGCGCGCTCAGTTCCACGCCATCGTCGACGACCGGATCGTCCGCATCGACGCGCGGCAATCGAGCGTCAGTGCCTGAGAGATCATCGCCGGCCCAACCGCCACTCGGTCACGATCCGTGCGCCCTGCCCGGGGCGGCAGCGACCAGCAGGCAGGTCAAAGGCAGCCGCCCGTCGCGGCGCCGCACAAAGCCCTCAAGAATCGTACCCTCGGTGCCGATAGTCTGCCTGGCGAGGTCCGCCGCGGGCAGGTCATGGACAGGACCGACCGGTAGCACTCTGAAACACTGGCCCGGGAGAACGATGTGCAGTCGGCGGAAATACCGCTCACCGAGCAGTTGCGACTGAAAGCTCTACGCGCCTACGACATCCTCGACACCGACGCGGAGGTCGACTTCGACAAGTTGACGCGCCTCGCGGCACAGATCTGCGGGACGTCCATTGCGCTCATCAGCTTCGTCGACGAGGACCGGCAGTGGTTCAAGTCCGCGCACGGCCTCGATACGCCCGAGACACCCCGCGAGCAGGCGTTCTGCGCCCATGCGATCCTGGAGCATGATGCGATTTTCAGCGTCCCGGATGCGCGTGCGGACGCGCGCTTCAAGGACAACCCGCTCGTTACGGGCGCTCCGCACATCCGATTTTACGCAGGCTACCCGCTCGTGCCGGAAGAGGGAGAGGCGCTCGGCACCCTGTGCGTGCTCGATCGGGAACCGCGCATGCTCGATGCGCGCCAGCAAGAAGCGCTCAAGGTGCTTGCGCAAAGCGTCGTCACGCTCCTGCAGACGCGCAAGACCGCGCGCCGCCTACGAAGTGCGCTCACCTTCCAGAAGCTGCTCCTCGACTCGCTGCCCGTCAGCATATTCGTCAAGGATCAACACTCGCGAATCATCAACGCCAACGCATCCTTCCTGTCGCAGTGGCCGGACGACCTGCAGGGAACCGTGATCGGGACGCAGGCCCTCGGGCGCTTCGATGCAGAACAGCAACGGCGACTGCTCGACGCAGATCGGGAAGCACTCGAGAAGGGCGTCTCTGAACGAGAAGAAATGGCGCCGGACGCGAACGGCGAGCCACACAGCTTCGAGACGACGCGCGTGCGCTTCGAAGACTCCTCCGGAGAGCCGTTCGTCCTCGGCATTGCGCGCGACAACACGCGCGAGCGCACATTCAGGTCCGAGCTTATCCGAGCGCGCGAACTCGCCGACGAGGCGAACCGCAACAAGTCGGATTTCCTCGCCCACATGAGCCATGAGATCCGGACGCCCCTGAACGGGATCATCGGTACGGCGCAGCTGCTCCTCGACACGGAGCTCGCAGAGATACCGCGCAAGTATGCGGACATCATCGCCACCTCGGGCCGAACACTCCTCGGCATCGTCAACGACATTCTCGACTACGCGAAAATCGAGGCGCGCAAGTTCGACCTTCACGAGGGCGATGTGCGCGTGCGCGAAGCGGCGGCCGAAGTGGCAGCGCTCTACGAGCCCCTCGCCCGCGACAAAGGCATCGACTACCGGATCGACATCGATCCGGAACTGCCGACCGCCGTACGCGCCGACGAGACTCGCCTGAAACAGGTGATCAGCAACCTGCTCGGCAACGCCATCAAGTTCACCAATGCGGGGTCGGTGAGCATGACCCTCGGCTACGTGAAGGAGAACCAGCACCTTCGCTGCGCGGTCAGCGACACCGGCGTCGGCATCGCCGAGGACGAAATCGCGCTAGTCTTCAACGCCTTCGAACAAAGCAGCGCAGGCGAAGGGGGCAGCGGCGTCCACGCTGCCGGCACGGGTCTCGGCCTGCCGATTTCCAAACAGCTCGTGGAACTCATGGGCGGCGAGATCGGCGTCAGGAGCGTTCGCGGCGCCGGTTCCACGTTCTGGTTCGAGATTCCGATCCGCGTGGCTGCATTCAGGGCGACGGGCGCTGCATCCATCGCCGAGGAGGATCGCAATCCCTTGGATCTCTCGGTGCTCATCGTCGAAGACCTCCCCACGAATCAATTCCTCGCTGCAAAGATGCTGGAGCGGCTCGGCTGCTCGAGTGCGCTGGCGTGCAATGGCCGGGAAGCGATCGACATCATCGAGCGCAGCGGCGCGGCGTCCTTCGACGTCATCCTCATGGACTGCCAGATGCCGGTCATGGACGGCATAGAGGCAACCCGCATACTCCGCTCCAGTGCCGTGAAGCTTCCGATCATCGCGCTGACCGCAAACGCCTTCGACGACGATCGCGAACGCTGCCTTGAAGCCGGCATGGACGGGTTCGTTTCCAAGCCCCTGAGCGAAGCCACGCTGCGCGATGAGCTCGAGCGCTGTGTGCTCGCGGCGCGCAGCTGAGCCGCTTCGGGCGCTGGGGCGAGGCGCGGTCACGGCAGGCGCACTTTCCATCTACTGCGCCATGGCGACCACGCCCACAGCCGATGCCGCAGTCAGGGGCCAGGGTATCGACAGGGCATTGCCGGCCACCTCTGACAGCCGCGTGACCACAAGCTGCCCCGCGCCTTCGAACAGGGCCACCGGAACGGCACAGACGCGCGCTACCACCCGAGGCCGCAGCCGCATGACGCCACATCGACGACGGCGGACCACTGGGCGCGTAGCATGCGTCGGCGCCCAGAGCGCTTACCGGCACCGGGACATCGGCGGACCTTGGAACTCTGGATCCTCATCACCGTTCTCGCGGCCTTCCTGCAGAATCTGCGCTCCATGCTGCAGAAGCGCGCGGCCGACTCGCTCAGCGTCAACGGCGCGAGCTACACGCGCTTTCTCTTCGCGCTGCCCTTCGTACTCGTCTATGTGACGGCTCTCGGCATCCGCGGCGCGCTGCCGGTGCCGGCGCTCGAGACGATTGTGTACGCCGCCCTGGGCGGCGCCGCGCAGATTCTCGGTACCTCATGCCTCATCGCGTCCTTCGCCGGCGGCCGCTTCGCGATCGGCACTGCGTTTTCCAAGACCGAGGCAGCCCAGACCGCAGTCTTCGGGCTCGCGCTTCTGGGAGAGCGCCTGTCGGCGCTTGCGCTGGCGGGGCTGTCGGTAAGCTTCATCGGGGTGCTCATCCTGTCCGGTGTCGATCGCAGCGCCGCGCGGTCCACGCCGCTTCGCACCGTCGCGTTCGGCGTCCTCAGCGGGGCCGGTTTCGCCGTTTCCGCCGTCTGCTACCGGGCAGCGGCCCTCGCGCTCCCGGAAGGCGACTTCCTCGCGCGCTCAGGCGTGACCCTGGGGCTCGCCGTGTCGCTGCAGACGCTCATGCTCGGAAGCTGGCTCGCTCTGCGCGAGCCGGGGGAAGTCAGGCGCGTGCTCGCAAGCTGGCGCACCTCAGTGCTCGTCGGTGTAGCCGGCGCGAGCGCGTCTGCCGCCTGGTTCGCGGCCATGACGCTGACGAACGCCGCCCTGGTGCGTGCGCTCGGCCAGATCGAGCTGGTGTTCACCTTCGCGGCGTCCGCGCTGATCTTCCGCGAACGCATCCGCGGCCGCGAACTGGCGGGCGCGCTGCTGATCGTTGCCGGGATCTGGCTGCTCATCGCCTGAGCGGCAGCGCCGTCGGATCGATCGGATGGCCGCCTCACCGGCCCGGGCCGCCCCCCATACGCGCACTGAAGTCCCAGGCGGTCAGCCAGCTCGGCTCGATGCGGATCGCAACCTCATCCTCCGCGCGGGACAACAGCCAGCGCGCAAGATTCGACTCGCGGTCGCCGAGGTAACGATCAAGGAGCACTTCCAGGCGCGCCGCGCCCGCTTCCGGCAGCAGATGCGCGCGGCCCTGCCCGCGCACGCCACGATAGGGCGGTTCGTTCACGGACACCTCGAAACCCACCTCCGGCGCACGTGCCAGTGCTTCCGTGAGGCGCGCATTGCGATGGCTCGCGCACCAGAGCGCGCCGGCCTCGTGAGCAAACCAGAGCGACACCACGAGCGGCGCGCCCCCGGACCAGGTCACTGCGAGGCGAAGCGGCGAGCGTTCCTCGTCGAGGAATCTTGCCACCGCAGCGGCGTCCCATGGGCCGCGCACGCGCGGCGGCCTCATGCGTCGGTCACCTCGAAACGATTGGCCGATCGATTCTTGCGCGCATGGCCGGGCTCGAAGAGCTGACCGTTCATGGCGACGTAAACGCCCGGCGCCGCCGTGCGCAGCACGCCGAGCGCGAAGCCGATGTTGAACACCGCATCGGAATCGCGAAGGGTCGCGGGCTGCATGGACCCCGTGAGGACGATGGTCTTGTCTGACACCGCGCGGAGCCGTTCAGCCGTTTCGAGCATCGTGTCCGTGCCATGAGTCACCAGTACTCGATCCGCGTCGGCTCGGCGCACCGCGTCGACGATCGCGTCTCGGTCCGGCTCAGTCAGTTCGAGGCTGTCCTTGCGTAGGAGCGCGTCGATGGTCCAGCTGAACGTCACGTTCGCCTGGGCGAGCAGCGCTCCGACCTGCGGTTCGCCTACCTCGAACTCAGACAGCCGATCGAAGTAGATCTTGTCGATCGTCCCGCCCGTGGTGACGACGTGTAGGTCCCTCATGTCCTGCCGATTCCGTGCCGGTGGTCGCGAGTGCTCGATTCTACGCCCGTGCGCGTTCACGCAGGGGTCACGGCAGCGGGGCGAAAGTGAAAGTGCGCGTACAATCCACGCGCGCCCTCCCCAGCCAACGGAACGGAGTTTTGCTGAACACCTTCACCCGCGCCTACCTTGCCCTCGTGATCGGTCGCCCGGTGGTGACGCTGCTCCTCCTCGCTGTGGTGGCGGTGCTCGCGGCAGCGCACCTCGAGGACTTCCGCCTCGACGCGTCGTCCGACTCGCTCGTCGTCGAAACGGACCCGGATCTCGCGGCCTTTCGCCGCGCCAGCGCTCGCTATGGCGGCGCCGAGTTCCTGATCGTCACCTTCGAGCCCGAGGGCGATCTGTTTGCCGATGCATCGATCGAAACGCTGGCCGACCTGAAAGGCGCTCTGGAGGCCGTCCCGGGGGTCGAGTCGGTTCTGAGCCTGCTCGACGTGCCGCTCCTGCGCAGTCCGCCCGTGCCGCTTTCGGAGCTGGCCAGCAACATCCGCACGCTGACTTCACCCGGTACGGACCGCGAACTCGCTCGCGTCGAGTTCACCACCAGCCCGCTCTATGCCGACCTCCTTGTCAGCCGCACGGGTGACGTGACGGCGCTGCAGGTGAACCTGCCACGCGATCAGCGCTACTCCGAGCTCCTGGAGCTGCGGAACACGCTGCTCTCTCGCGTTCGGGCCGGCGAGGCCAGCGCAGAGGAAGCGGCCGAGCTTGCACGCGTCGGCGCCGAATTCGATGCCTACAAACGCATCGCGGCCGCGCGCCAGCGCACGCTGATCGAGACCGTGCGCGCCACGATCGAGCCCTACCGCGCGCAGGCAACGGTACATCTCGGCGGCGTCCCCATGATCGCCGACGACATGCTGCGCTTCGTGCAGAGTGACCTCGAAACCTTCGGCGTCGCTGTCCTGCTGCTCATCGTCGCGACGCTCACCTTTTTCTTCCGCCGCCCTCGCTGGGTCCTGTTGCCGATCGCCACCAGCGCCCTCGTGACCCTCTACATGCTCGGGCTCCTCGGCGCGCTCGGCTGGCCGGTTACGGTGATTTCCTCGAACTTCGTCTCGCTGCTGATGATCATCAGCATCTCCCTGAACATTCACCTGATCGTTCGCTATCGCGAACTGCACCTGCAGGCGCCGGATGCGGCCGTCCGCGAACGCGTCGAGGCGACGCTGCGCGACAAGTTCCTGCCCTGTTTCTACACCGCCCTGACGACCATGGTCGCCTTCGGCTCACTCGTGAGTTCCGGCATTGTCCCGGTGATCGATTTCGGCTGGATGATGACCATCGGCGTCGCAGTCGCCCTCGCCGTTGCGTTCATGCTCTTTCCCGCAGTGGTCGTACTGCTCCCGGAGCGCCCCCCGCGCGGCACCCATGGCCAGCGCATTGATGCCACGGAGGCGCTGGGCCGCTTCACGGCCAACGGCCCGCTGCGAACGGTCGCCATCGCCCTCGTCCTGACCGCCATCTCGGTCGCGGGCATCACGCGCCTTTCGGTCGAGTCGAGCTTCATCGACTACTTCAACGAGAACACCGAGATCTACCAGGGGATGCGCTATCTCGACGCCCATCTCGGCGGCACCACGCCCCTGGACGTACTGATCGATTTTCCCGAGATCGATACGAGCTTCGGCGGAGATGCGAACGCCGACGGTGATCCGCTTGCGGAAGATCCGTTTGCGGACGATCCGTTCGGCGATCCGTCTGCCGATGCGTCGACACAGCAACAGGCCGAGGAGGACCCGTTCGGGGACCCGTTCGGGGATCCATTCGGGGACCCATTCGGGGACCCAATCGGGGACCCAATCGGGGACCCCGACGGAGATGGCAACAATGCAGGCGGCGCCACCGACATCGATCGCTACTGGTTCACGCCGGACAAGATCGCCCTGGTAGAGGACATCCAGGCCTACCTTGAAGCCCAGCCCGAAACCGGCAAGGTCGTCTCCCTTGCAACGCTCCACGCCATTGCGAAGAGCTTCAACGACGACCGCGCCCTGTCGGGCCCGGAGCTGGTGATCGTGATCGGCGCCATCCCAGAGCCCTTCCAGTCAACGCTGCTGCGCCCCTATGCGTCACCGGAGGCGAATCAGGCGCGGCTGTCTGTGCGCATGTACGAATCGAATCCGGCGCTCGACCGCGCCGACTTCCTTGCGCGCGTGCGAACCCACATCGCCGATGAGCTCGGCGTCGGCGAAGGGCGCGTGCACCTCACGAGCTTCCTCGTGCTCTTCAACAACATGCTGCAGTCGCTCTACACCTCGCAGGCAACGACCGTGCTCTGGGTCGGAGCGGGCATCCTCGCGACCTTCGTCGTGCTGTTCCGATCGATCACGCTCGGCGCCATCGCGCTCGTGCCGAACGCCCTTGCTGCCGCCATCATCCTGGGCGCCATGGGCTGGGCCGGCCTGCCACTCGATCTCATGACGATCACGATCGCGGCAATCGTCATCGGCATCGGCGTCGACGACACCATTCACTACGTGCATCGCTACGGCCAGGAACTGGCACTGCGCGGCGATCCGATGGCTGCCCTGCACGGGAGCCACGGATCCATTGGCCACGCGCTCTACTACACGTCGCTGACGGTCATTGCCGGCTTCTCGGTGCTTGCGCTGTCCAACTTCAACCCGACAATCTACTTCGGAACGCTCACGGCCCTGTCCATGGCGGTCGCGCTGCTCGCGAACCTCACCCTGCTGCCCGCGCTGCTGGTCCTGCTGAAGCCGCGCATTCCCGCCTGAGCCTGCTCCTCAGGCGGTTTCAACGGCGGCTAGAAAGAGATCGCGCAGGGAAATAATGCCGACCGGCCGGCCGTCCTGCACCACGGGCAGATGGCGGAAGTGGCCGGACCGCATGAGCTCGATACAGCGATCGAGCGATTCGTCGCGGCCGACGGTGATCACGTCCCGGGTCATGATCTCCGATACCTTCGTACGCTGAGACGCAGCGCGGTCCAGGATGACCTTGGTGACGTAGTCACGCTCGGACACGATGCCGACAAGGAAGCCATCGATCTGTACAAGCAAGGCGCCGACGCGGTGCGCGTTCATCATCTTCGCGGCGTCGAATACCGATGCGAGCGGATCGATCCAGTGGACCTCGCTCCCCTTCGCGTCGAGCGCGTCCTGAACGGTCTTCATGATGCTCTCCCCTGTCCGTTCTCCCCTGCCCCCCGGCTCCCCGCGCGCGGGGGGGACATGGAATGTGCGCCCCGATCGGAGCGAACGCAACGTCTCGGCTCAGCCCAGCATCTGCACGAAACGGTTGAACGACAGCGCCAGGACGACGAGGAGCACAGACGCCGCGAGGACGTTGCTCAGCGCGCCATTGCGCGCTGATCCCAGCGCCGAACGGTTCACGAGCCAGAGCAGGAGGCCGGCAATGATCGGGAGCAGCAGCGCGTTCGTGACCTGCGCGATCAGGATCACCGCGATCGGCCGGAAGCCCGCGAGCGTCGTCACGGCCCCGGACGCAAGCACGACCGCCCATACCATCCGGAACGATCGCGAGCGGAGCTCGGTGGACCATCCGAGCGCGCCGCAAACGGCCCATGCGGCGGCAAGCGGCGCCGTGATGGCACTCGTCAGCCCCGCTGCGAGCAGGCCCAGCGCAAAGCACGTGGCCGCCCAGCCCCCGAGCACAGGCTCGAGCTGCGCAGCCATGCTCGCAGCGCTGACCTCTGTGCCCGTGCCGGCAAAGGCCACCGCCGCGGTGCTGAGGACGGCGAGGGTGACCAGACCACCGAACCCGATGCTCAGGCAGGCGTCGCGACGAACCGCGGGCAGCGCATCCGCATCCGTCCCCCAGTGCGCACGCACCGCCGAGGCGTGGAGAAAGAGGTTATAGGGCACCACCGTCGTACCGATCAGGGCGAGGGCGGTGAGGCCGAAGGCATCGGCGCCCGCGGGCACGGAAAACACCAGCGCCGCATCCGGCGGCGTGCTCAGCGCAGCGGCCAGGAACACGACGCCCATGAAGGCAACGAGCGCCGCAAGCGTCGTCTCGAGAAGGCGATAGCGGCCGCTGAAAAGCAGAAGCGCGGCCAGGACAGTAATGCCAAGCACAAGCGCGCCGCGAGGCACGTCGAGCAGCGCGGAGCCGCCGAGCACCGCTCCGGTGATGTTCCCCGCCTCATAGGCCGCATTGCCAACGCCGATCGCGACCACCACGAGACCGAGCACCACTGCGCGGGCCACGGGCTGGGTGAGCGCGGCCCGCAATTGCTCGGCGAGTCCGCCATCCCCGACCAGGCCGATTCGCGCCGCCATTTCCTGCAGCACGAGCGTCGCCACGATCGAGAACGCAAGCGCCCACACCAGAACGTAGCCCGCGCCGGCCCCGGCGACGCTCGCTGTCGTGATCGTGCCTGGCCCGATGAATGCTGCCGTGACGAGCATTCCGGGACCAAAACTGCGCCGCGCCCGCTCAGTCATGATCAGGTCCCTGCCCATCGAGCCAGCGCAGGGTCGCACGCCAGCCCTCGCGGCCAAGCCCCGCGAGCGCCGCGAGCACGGGCAGGAGCGGATAGAACAGCGGCAGCACGGCATAGGTGTACGTGTCGTTGACCGCGCTCGCGACCAGCACGAACGCGCCCAGCGCAGCGAAGACGAGGGCCGCGGCGGCGCCGAGGGCGCCCAGACTGTCCCTCGGCTCCTCGGGCTCCGGCGACCGCTTCAACTGTCGATAGATCCACTGTGGCGCGGTAAACAGCACGCCAGCGAGCCCAAGCCCGGCCGCGGCGTAGGCCGGCTGGAAGGCGATCGCGTTCAACAGTCCGAGTGCCGCTGCGGCCAGGGTGCCGAGGAGCAGGCAGGACGCGAGCCTGCCGAGGAAGCGCGCATCAATCACGACGCATCCCCCGGATTGCAGGTCCCTGCACCCGCCGACGCCCACTCCAGTCGCGGCTCGCCGGGGCGCGCTCGGGCCTCTGCCGCGGCGAGGCGCGGGTCCGTGCCGCGACCCGCGTCATGGGCGAATTTCACCGCCACCTCCGCACGGGGATACGACGCCGCTGAGCAATGGATCGGGGGCAACGCACACTCCAGAAGTCACACCGACCGCGCGCCGGCCTCCACGCGAATCAGGATCAGCATGCGCCAATTCGGACGGCGTCGGCCGGATCATCGACGACGTCGCCGAAGGCCGCCAGCACTGCGCAGCGCCGGGCACATGCCGCCGTGAACCTCAGCGTCCACGGGCTCGCCGGATGAGCGGCGCGAGGCGTACGCGCCGAACCTCAGAGCTCCTTGAGCAGCCGGATGCCAACATCGTCCTTGCGGCCCGAGGCCGTTGCCCTGCGCGCAATTTGCAGCGTACGCGCCCCCCCATCCCAGGATCCGCCCCTGTGGCCGTGGGTCGAGCACGCGGCGCCCTGATTCACGCGAGCGCCGTCCGTCGGCGCGCCCTGGTAATCGGGCATGCCGCATTCACGCACCCATTCAGAAACGTTGCCGAGCATGTCGTGGAGCCGGAAGGCATTGGCCTCGTAGCGACCCACGGGCGCGAGCGTCACTGCGCCGTCATCACAGGCCACCGCCTCGAGCAGATCATAGCGGGTGCGCGTGGACACATCGGCGAGGTTCGCATGTACGCAGATGTCCGTCGCGTCGTCGGCAAAGCCATAGACGCGCTCACTGCCGGCGCGTGCGGCGTACTCCCACTCGGCTTCAGTAGGCAATCGATACCGGCTGCCGGTCTGCTCGGACAGCCAGGTCGCGTACGCCTCGGCCTCCGCGTGAGAAACGTAGCGCACCGGCTCATCCGCAGCGCCCAGGCGCTCGTCCATGCGCGCGCCCGTCGCATCCGCGAAGCGCCGATACTCGGCAACCGACACCTCGTAGGCGGACAGCGCGAAGGGCTGGCTGAGCGTTCGCTGCGCCCGGGGCCGCTGGCTTGGCGGCCCGTCCGCCGCGCCCATGAAGAAACGGCCGGCGGGCAGGACAACCATGACGGGCCCCTCGTCCCCGTTCGCAAGCACATCGCGGAAGCGCTCGCCTACCGTCACGTCGATCCGCTCAAGGCGGAGCGTTGTGGCCGATCCGTCGGTGCGATGCTCGATCCGACGGTAGGCCGTGCGATACCCGAGCGCGCGCGCCTGCACTTCGACGGCGCCGACGGGAACCTTAAGCCCCGGTCGCCAGCGCTCCCGCCAGACTCCGCCATCCGGATCACGCCCGCTCACCAGCAATTCAGCGCCGGCAGGCTCCGCACGCAGCTCAAGCGGCGCGACGATGGGCTCCAGCACGATCTCGCCGCGCCCACCGCGGCCACCCACGCGGACGCGGATGCGCCGCGTCTTGTAGCCGGCGCGGCGCGCTTCAACGAGGTGTTCACCAAGGGGAACGCGCAGCCCAGCTGCGTAGGTCAGACCGAGATCGGGCAGCTCGACGACCGCATCCCGGGGCCGCACACGCATGACGATGGGTGCATGCCGATCCTGCTCGAGTTCGACGCGCACCTCTGTGCGCGCACCGTCGAGGACGACTACGGCGCGCTCGTCGGTGTGCCGCTCCGGCAAACCGATGCGCACGCGCACCGGGCCGGAAACCTGTTCTATCTCCAGTGGCGTTGCGCCCTCGACGCGCACGCCATCGAGTTCGACCCACGCACCACGCGGATTCGAGAAGACGGCGAGCGTGCCCTTGCCCCGCTCGAGCGTGATCTCACGGACCACGCGATCGCCGGCCGCAAATTCGATCATCTGCTCGGCGCGCCGATAGCCCTCGGAGTCGAGGGTGATGCGATGACGCCCCGCGGGCGCCGATGTGGTCAGCGGCGTCAGGCCCAGGCGCTCTCCATCCAGGCGCACGATCGCGCCGGACGGCGTCGACGCGATCGAGAGTTCGATCCGCGTGTATTCCCATCCGCCCCAGACAGCCGCGAGAAGCGCAGCAATCGTCAGCGGAAGCACCCAGGACGCTCTGGACCGTCTCGTAGCTGAATTGCTCATCACCACCGCGTGTCAAAGGCCGGACACGAAGAGGGCGACCACGGGGGCCGCCCTCTCCGGACTGCTGCTTCACGCCCACATCGCGCGTGCGATGCGGGCGAGGCGCGCTCAGGCTGCGTTGTAGCCGATGATCGCCTTCGTTTCGAGGAACTCGTCGAGGCCCCAGGTGCTGAACTCACGACCGTTGCCCGACTGCTTATAGCCGCCGAAGGGTGCGCCCGGATCAACGCCTGCACCGTTGACGTGAATGTTGCCGGCACGGATCTGACGCGCAACGCTCGCCGCGCGCTCCGGATCCGTCGAGGACACGTAGCCGGACAGGCCGTAGAGCGTGTCGTTGGCAATCCGGACCGCGTCCGCGTCGTCCTTGTAGCCGATCAACGAGAGCACCGGGCCGAAGATTTCCTCACGGGCGATGGTCATCTCGTTGTTCACGTGGCTGAACACGGTCGGCTTCACGAAGTAGCCACGGTTCATGCCGTCCGGCCGACCCACGCCTCCCGTCTCGAGCTTCGCACCCTCGTCGATGCCCTTCTGGATCAGCGCCTGCACCTTGTCGAACTGCATCTGCGAGACCAGCGGACCGACGTTCGTGTCGGTGCTCGTCGGGTCGCCGACATTGATCGACTCGGCCGCCGCCTTGGCAATCGCCGCGGCTTCGTCCATGCGCGCTTCCGGAACCAGCATGCGCGTCGGCGCGTTACAGGACTGACCGGTGTTCACGCACATTCCCACCATGTCGCGCGCGATGACCTTCTCGAACTCGGCGTCGTCGAGAATGATGTTCGCCGACTTGCCGCCCAGTTCCTGGGTGACGCGCTTGACCGTCTTCGCAGACTCCTCGGCGACGGAGATGCCGGCGCGGGTGGAACCGGTGAAGGACATCATGTCGATGTCCGGGTGCGAGCTCATGGCGACGCCGACGTTCGGGCCGTCACCGTGAACGAGATTGAAGACGCCTGCGGGGATGCCGGCCGCGTCGACGCACTCGGCGAAGATGACGGCGTTCATCGGCGCGATCTCCGACGGCTTGAGCACCATCGTGCAGCCCGCGGCGATCGCCGGAGCGACCTTGGCGGCGATCTGGTTCAGCGGCCAGTTCCACGGCGTGATGAGGCCGCAGACGCCGATCGGCTCACGGACGATGAGATTCTTGCCGGAGGTCTCCTCGAAGGCGAACTCCTTCAGGGCGTTCAGCGTATACATGATGTGGCCCATGCCGGCCGGCGCCTGTGCGGCATTGGCGAGGCCGATAGGCGCGCCCATCTCCTGGGACACGGCCGACGCGATGTCGCCCATGCGCGCCTGATACGCGGCGAGCAGCTTCTCGAGCATCTCGATGCGCTCCTCGCGCGTTGTCTGCGAGAAGGTCTCGAAGGCCTTCTTGGCCGCCGCCACGGCGCGATCGATGTCTTCGGACGTGCCCATGGCGATCTTGCCGATGGACTCTTCCGTTGCAGGATTAATGACGTCCAGCGTTTCCTGGCCGATCGGGTCGACCCATTGGCCGTCGATGTAGAACTTCAGTGCGTTGTCCATGCTGCTGTGCTCTCCCTCTAGGGTCGCGATGTCCGGTGACTCGAACCGGGGTATGCCTGTTCGGGTGGTGCCGCGCACGCTGCGAACCGGACGCGCTTCTGCGGCGCACGCCGGGTCGGATGCGATCAGCGCCTCCGGGGACCCCCGATGGTACTCAGGAGCACGGGTAAGCCCAAGCCCGTCCGATCAACCCACCCGGGGGCCTCAGATTCCGATGAAGGCGATCAGTGCGAGCCCGAAGAGGGCCAGCGTGCCGGCAATCCAGCAGACGCTGCGCAGGCGCCGCAGATCCGCCCAGTAGCAGACCATGTGCCCGGCGCGCGCCGTAACGAAAAGCAGCGCGCAGCCGTTCACGGGCAGCGGCTCGGCGGCGACCCCTACCGCAGCGAGGGTCAGCAGGACGAAGGCGCCCAGCGTTTCATTGTTGTTCATGAATGCGCGCTCGGCGCGCCACAGGAAATCGTCATGCCCCCCTTCGACCCCGGCCCCGGGCGATCGCTTTCGGCGCAGGCCGGTCACGTCGGCCACCAGCACCTGCACGAGCAACAGCAGGGCGGTGAAGGTCCAGGCGACCACCGTACCGGGGTAGTACTGAACGAGGGGCTCGATCACGCAATGCTCCGTTCGCGGGAGGCGGCCAATGCGGTCCGCCCAGCGGCGACGAGTCTAGGCCGGGCCGTCGCCTCGGAACCAGCGGGCGCACTTCGGCACGCTCAAGCCCCAGCTGCGTCCTCGGGTTCCAGTTCCGGTACCGCTTCTGGTTCCGGGTCCGGGTCCGGGCCCGGGTCCGGGTCCGGGTCCGGAAAGCTCAGGGACAGCGCGATCGCCCGCAGCGCCTCGGAGATCGGCTGACCGGCGTCGGCCGTCGTCAGGTTCACCACCACCCAGCGGCCTTCGTGGAAGCGGTGCACGAACAGGGAGCGCACCGCCACGCCGGCGCCGACCGCCGCAATCCAGCTCACCTCGCCGACGTTGACCCGCCCCCCGTCTGCCGTTTCCGTCACCGCCTCGGACAGTACTTCGATTTTGCCTCCCAGGTCCGACAGCTGCGTGGACGCGGCCTGCGTCGCAAAAGCGAGCGGCAGCCAAAATGGCTCGTCGAGCACCGCAACACGCAATACGGGCAATTCCGTCGGCGCCGTTGCCTGCAGCACAAGAGGGGCAGACACCTCGTCGTCGTTCCAAGACCAGGGGTAATCGATGGTGAAACGCGGGTCATCGCCATGAAAACGGTGCACGCCCTGTGCCTCGAAACGCATCAGCTGCGAAGGCTCGGCCGCAGCCTTCGGCGCGAACGACACCAGCGCCAGCATTAGTGCGGCGCCGAGCGCTCGCCCCACTCGGCTAACGCCTCCGGCACGTTGCGCGCCAGAACAACCGCCCCCGTTTCTTTCGCTCATCGCTTGCCCCTTCGAAGACGCGGCGGATCCCGAAGCGCCGCTGCACGACCCGCACGCGCCCTAGTGTAGGTAGCACTTCAGCGACGGCCAACCTTCACCGGGCCACGATGCTAGGCTCGCCGTATCTGTAAAGGGGTATCGACCGGGGGAAAGCAGGTGCCGATTCACACGCAAGGGGTGGGCGCGATCCTACGCGCCAGCCTGCTCACAATGGCTCTGGGCACGGCCCCGCTCGGCTCGGCCGCAGCAGCCTTCAACTTTGTCGCTCTGGGCGACACGGCCTACAACGGCGAGCGCGACTATCCGGCATACGAGGCGCTGATCGATCAGATCAACGCCCGCGAGCCTGCATTCTCGATCCACGTGGGCGACATCTGGGGCGCCGGCAACTGCAGCGATGCGCACTTCGAGCGCATCGATGGCTTCTTTGCTCGTTATACGCATCCGCTTGTCTATACCCCCGGCGACAACGAGTGGACGGACTGTGACATCGCCGCCATGGGCGGCTTCGACCCGAACGAGCGCCTCGACCACATCCGCCGCCTCTGGTTCTCGGAGGCGAAGAGCCTTGGCGCGCCGGCCATGGACGTGGTGCGTCAGGCCGACGTCTCCGCGGCGCATGCACGTTTCGTCGAGAACCTGCGCTTCGAGCGCGACGGTGTCCTCGTCGTCACCGCCCACGTGCCAGGATCGAACAACAATGCGAGCGCCGCGGACCGTGGCCGCATCGACGAATTCTTCGAGCGCGACGCCGCCAACAGCGCATGGCTCGCCGATTCCTTCCGGCGCGCGATCGACGGCGACTATGCCGCGGTCGTCGTTGCACTCCATGCCGAGATGTTCGAGTGGGAAGGCAACATGTTCTCCCCCTTCGCGGAGACCATCCGGCAGCTGCGCCTGGGCGCCGCTCGCTTCGGAAAACCCGTTCTCCTGATCAATGGCGATTCTCACGGCTTCGTACTCGACCGCCCTCTCTACGAAGCGCGCGGCGAAAGCGGCACGCCGGCGAATGCGAACCTTTGGCGCCTGGAAGTATTCGGCGCTCCGGAGATCGGAGCCGTGGAGGTCAGCGTCGACCCCGCCGATCCCACCGTGTTCTCCTTCAAGGCGCTTCGACCCTAGCGTCGCCTCAGGACAGATCCGCTGCGGCGCGCGCCGCGCGCAGGTACGTCCATACACACCCAAGAGCCCGCTGCCCGCTTCATGAACGACGTTCATCCGATCGATCTGACGATCATGCTCGCCTACCTCGTGCTGATAACGGGTGTCGGCGTATCACTCGCCCGCCGCATCGGCGATGCGCGAGACTACTTCCTCGCTGGGCGCTCCCTTGGCTGGGGGATCATCGGTCTGTCGATCATCGGCACGAACGTGTCCGCCCAGAGCTACGTCGGCGCGGCGGGCGGCGCCTGGAACGTGGGCATCGCGCAGGCGAACTTCGAATGGATCGGCGCGATTCCCGCGATGATCCTCGCCTCCCTCGTGTTCATCCCCGTGTACTGGCGCGCAGGCGTGTACTCCATTCCCGAGTACATGGGCCTGCGCTACGGCGAGCCGGTCCGCGTGCTGACAGCAGGCATCGCGAGCCTGTTCTCGATCTTCGGGATTGCGGTGTCCATGTACGCGATCTCGATCACGCTCGAGACCTATCTCGGCTGGCCCATGTGGGTCGGCATCCTGGTGACCGGCGGCGTGGTCGGCACCTATTCAATTTCAGGCGGACTCGCAGCCGTCGCATTTACCGACGCACTCCAGGTGCTGATCATGTTCATCGGCGGCGTCGTCATCTTCTGGCTCGGCATGCAGGAAACCGGTGGCTTCGACGCCTTCACGGAGCGCCTCGTTGCCGATCACCCGGATCACCTCTCGGCCTATCTGCCGAACGATCATCCGGACTTCCCCTGGGTCGGCGTGCTCCTCGGCCTCGGCTTCGTTCTGTCGCCCGCCTACTGGTGCGGCGGCCAGGCGATCCTGCAGCGCACTCTCGGGGCACGCAGCGAGTGGGATGCGAAGGCGTCGATGATGTTCGCGGCCTTCGGCAAGACGCTCGTGCCACTGCTCATCGTGTTTCCGGGCCTGCTCGCGCTCGTGATGATGGCGCCCATCGAGGAAGCAGACATGGCCCTGCCCTGGGTCGTGAAGGAGATGCTGCCGCCAGGCCTGTCGGGGCTCATGTTCATCGCGATCATCGCGGCGCTGCAGTCTTCCCTCGACTCGGGCCTGAACAGCACCGCGCTCATGATCACGCGCGACATCCGCGGCGTGCTCTTTCCGCACCGTGACGAGCGCAAGGACCTGCTCGTAGGCCGTATCGCGACCTTCGTCATTCTCATCCTCGGCATGATCGCCGCGCCCTGGATCTCGGCTCTCGGCGGGATCTTCCTCGCCGTGCAATTGCTGCTGTCGCTGTTCCAGGGGCCAACGCTCGCGCTCCTGCTCGCGGGTGTCGCGACGCGCTGGGCAACGCCGGCAGCGGGGCTGGTGACGCTTTCGCTCGGCGTGCCCCTCGCCGGCCTGCTGATCTATCTCGGCTTCAACATGCTCTACGTCGCGTTCTCGACGTTCATCTTCTCCCTCGGGACCCTGGCGCTGGTGAGTGCCCGCACTCAGGGCCTCGAAGACACGCTCCTCGATCGGCTCACCTTCGGCGGCCGACCGGAGGCGCAGCATGCTTGAACGTTTTCAGGCTCTGCCCGTCGCCTGGGCGCTGCCGCTCACCTTCGTGGCGTTCGCGGTGCTCATTGCCCTCGTCTGGGCACTGCCGCGCGCGTCCATTCTGAAGGATGCGCCCGACGGCGCCGGCTGGCGCGATCTCCGGATCTGGGCGACGCTGCTCGTCTGCTTCCAGCTCGGGATCTATCTGCTCACCGACTGAGCCGTCACTGAGACGGCTCACAGGGGACGAGCGCATCGCGCAAGGCCTCCGCGGGCTCGCCCGGGAGTGCCAGCAAGTCGCGCCGTCGGGTCAGGCGCACGTAGTCACCGTCGCGAGCCGTCCGTAGCCAGGTCGCCACTGGCAGTTCAGCCGGCGCCTCACCGATGAAGCACCCCGCGATAATCGAGATCGACAGGGTCCCGACCCCGTCGTCACCGTTCGCGCGCAATCGGCGGATGCTCGCTTGCGACGCACGAAACCGCTCGTGATCCGCGGGCGCGATCTCTGCGGTGAACACCGCGTCCATCGGGTCTGCACCGTCGATTTGGCGGAGCGGCATCACGGCGAGATCGAAGTACTCGGCGAGCGCCTCCGTGCCGGCGGTCGTCGGCTCGAAGCCCAGGAAGAGGCGCGCATCTCCGAGCCGCAGACCAACGCCGGCAGGCACAGAGACGGCCGCACCGATCTCGGCAGGATCGGAAGTGAGCGGAGACAGGCTCGCCGCGGCGAAGAGCCCCGGCACGGTCAGCGTGGTGCATCCGGACAGCAGCAGGGCGAACAGGAAGAGCAGTAGGCGTGAGGTATGAAGAGGGGGAGGGGGAAGGGGCATGCGCACGAGTGACAACTCCGAGATAGATCGCTAGAGTTCAATTATCGTAAAACATAAATTCATGGCCGTTCCACATGGATCTCACATCAGATCTTTGCCGCGCCGCAGGCCGCTCTCGTCGCTTGCTGGAAGTCCTCATCGTGCTCGCCCTGCTACTCATGGCGAGCTGCGCGATCTGGGGGATCTTCGATCCCGCGACCGTCGGCGAGATGCTCCGTGCAGTGGGGGCACGCGCACCGAAGGACATCGCCGCCTGGCAGACGCGAGCACTCGACGGACTACTGATCGTGCAGATTGGCGTCTGGACCGGCGCACTGATCGCGCTGCGCAGCGTATTCGCCGGCATGCACAGGGAGCCGCCCTTCCCGCCCGTTGCAGTGCGGGGGGCGCAGCGCGCGTTCCGATGGATCCTCGCGGGCTTCGGCCTGTCCCTGCTCGGGCCACCGATCGCCTCCGTGGTCAGCACCTGGCACATGCCGCCCGGCCGGCGGGAACTCAGCATCCACTTCGGATCCAGCCATGCGCTCACCCTCATAGCGCTGACGCTAACGGCGATGATGAGTCGCGCGTTTAGCCTCGCCGCCGAGCTCTGGCAGGACCATCAGGAAATCGTCTGATGCCGATCGTCGTCCGTCTCGACGTGATGCTGGCGCAACGGAAGATGCGTTCGAAGGACCTCGCCGCGGCCATCGGCATCTCGGAGACGAACCTCTCGCTGCTCAAATCCGGGAAGGTTCGCGGCGTGCGCTTCGGCACGCTCTCAGCGATTTGCGAGGCCCTCGCTTGTCAGCCGGGCGATCTGCTCGAATTCGTGCCCGACGAGGAAGCCCCACCACGCTGAGCTATCAATGCGGCGGGGACAGCACTCCGGTCGCCACGAACTGCTCGAGCGCTTCGACGTGCGGCGCGATGTCGAGCCCTTCGACAGCAAGCCAGGCGTCGTCGTAGGCCGTATCGCGATAGCGCTCGCCGCCGTCGCAGATGAGCGTGACCACCGCGCCGGGCCGCCCGCGCTGCTTCAGGCCTGCGAGCAGGCGTGCGCAGACGACGAAATTCGTGCCCGTGGACGGTCCGACGCGACGACCCAGCAGGCGCTCAAGCACCCGTATCGCGGCGAAGGACGCCGCGTCCGGCACCGCCTCCATGCGGTCAATCACGTCCGCCACGAAGCTCGGCTCGACCCGCGGCCGGCCGATGCCCTCGATACGCGATGACCGCGCACCGCGCAGGCTGGCGTCGCGCTTGTGCCAGTACTCGGTGAACACCGAATGCTCCGGGTCTGCCACCGCGAGTCGGGTCGGATGACAGCGATAGCGGATGAAGCGGCCGATCGTGGCCGACGTGCCACCCGTCCCCGCGCCGACAACGATCCAGTCCGGCACGGCGACGGGCTCACGGGCGAGCTGCGCGAAGATCGATTCAGCGATGTTGTTGTTGCCGCGCCAGTCCGTGGCGCGCTCGGCGAAGGTGAACTGATCCATATAATGGCCGTCGAGCGAGGCCGCGAGCGCTTCCGCGGCGTCGTAGAGCTCCGCGGGCGGCACCGGATGGCAGCGGCCACCGTAGAACTCGATCTGTTCGACCTTCTGCCGAGAAGTGCCTTCGGGGATGACCGCGACGAAGGGCAGTTCGAGCAGGCGCGCAAAATAGGCCTCCGAAACCGCGGTCGAGCCCGACGACGCTTCGACGATCGTCATGCCGGCGCGAATCCGGCCATTGCAGAGCCCGTAGAGAAACAGCGATCGCGCGAGGCGATGTTTCAGGGAGCCTGAGGGATGCGTCGACTCATCCTTGAAGTACAGGGGCACGCCCGGCACGCCCGGCAGGTCCAGGCGCATGAGATGGGTGTCGGCAGACCGGGTGAAGTCTGCCTCGATGCGATGGATCGCATCCGAGACCCAGACATCCTGGGAGGAACGATGCGCGGCGGCATCCGCAGTGGTCATGGCGCGCTCCGCGCGAGTTCTGGACGCGCGGACTTGTACGCTGAATGGAGGGCGCCGTCGACGGCCAGGCGCCTCAGCGACCGATAAACACGCCCGGGCGCTTCTCCATGAAGGCGCGCACGGCCTCCTTGTGGTCTTCCGTGGCGGCGCATTCCACCGTGCCCTGCGCCTCGTCGCGGAGCGCATCGTCGAGCCGCCCCACGCTTGCGCGGTCGATGTTGCGCTTCATCCACGCGAGCGCCACCGGGGGAGCGCCGGCAATGTCCCTCGCGAGCGCCGCCGTTTCATCGTCAAGCGCGTCGCCCACCACCACCCGCTGCGCGATGCCCAGCGCGAGGCAGCGCTCGGCCGACACGCGCTCACCCGTGAAGTACAGGAGCTTCGCCTGGGCCGGACCGACGAGGCGCTGCAGCAACCAGGTACCGCCGTAGTCGCCTGCCAGGCCGACATTGCGAAAGCCGGTGGTCACGAAAGCCCGCTCGGCCATCAGCCGCACGTCACAGGACAGGGCGATGGACATGCCCGCGCCCGCAGCCGGCCCCGGCAGGGCCGCGATCGTCGGTCGCGGGAAGTGCGCAAGGCGGAGCGTGAGCGTCTCCTGGCGACGTACAAGCTCGCGCACGGCCTCGTCTCGACTCACGGGCGGCCGGTCACCGCGCGCATCCCCCATGCCGCCAATATCGCCGCCGGCGCAGAATGCCGTGCCCGCGCCGGTGATGACGAGCACGCGCACGCGCGCATCGCGCGCCAGCACGTCGAGCGTCTGCCGCAGGGCCGGCGTCAGCGTGTCCGAAAGCGCGTTGCGCCGCTCGGGGCGATTGAGCGTGAGCGTCGCGACGCCATCCTCTGTCAGCGTTCCGAGCAGTTCGCTCGTTCCGGTCTCGAGCGTCTCGAGCATGGGCTCCCTCCCCAGATAGATTTCATGACGCAACTGATTGTTTGGCAACATTAGCAGCAATCCGCGCTCTGTTAATCTGCGCGGCCGTGTCCTTGGGGAGGGAGCGCACTGATGGCCATCGAGCGAATCGTCGTCGCCAATCGAGGCGAGATCGCCGTGCGGATCGTACGCGCGTGCGCTGACGCGGGGCTGACGTCGATTGCACTGTTTTCCCCGGACGATGCAGACGCGCTCCACGTTCGCCTTGCCGACACCGCCCAGGCTCTCCCGGGCACGGGCGCGCGCGCCTATCTCGACATCGAGGCAGTTGTTGCCGCCGCGCGCGAAGCAGGCGCGGATGCGGTGCATCCCGGCTACGGCTTTCTGTCGGAGAACGCGGCCTTCGCCGAAGCGTGTGAGGCTGCCGGCATCGTGTTCATCGGCCCGACGCCCGCTTCCCTTGCGCTCTTCGGCGACAAGATTCGCGCGCGGGCGGCGGCGAAGGACTGCGGCGTACCGCTGCTGCCAGGCACCGACGGGCCGACCGATCTCGAGGCTGCGCGCGCATTCATGGCTGCCCACGATGATGCGCCAGTGATGCTCAAGGCTGTCGCCGGCGGCGGCGGCCGCGGCATGCGTCCGGTGGAGGATCCCGCCGACCTCGAAGCCGCCTTCGAACGCTGCGCTTCGGAGGCAGAGGCGTCCTTCGGCAACGGCGCACTCTATGTGGAGCGCTATCTGCCGCGCGCGCGGCACGTCGAAGTCCAGATCGTCGGGGACGGACGCGGCGGCATCACGCACCTCTACGAACGCGAATGCACGCTGCAGCGGCGGCAGCAGAAGCTCGTGGAGATCGCCCCGAGCCCGAATCTCGATCCGGGCCTGCGCCAGCAGATCCTCGACGCAGCCGTCACCCTCGCGGCCAGTGCGCAGTACCGGAGCCTCGGCACCTTCGAATTCCTCGTTGACGCGGACGGAGCCGGCGCCGACGCGACCTTTGCCTTCATGGAGGCCAATCCACGCCTGCAGGTGGAGCACACCGTCACCGAAATGGTCACGGGTGTGGACCTCGTACAGACCCAGTTCGCGATCACTTCCGGTGCCAGTCTGTCCGACCTGGGACTCGACGCAGCGCCACCGATCCCGCGCGGCCTCGCCATCCAGGTGCGCGTGAACACCGAGCAGATGCGGCCAGACGGCATGGCCTTGCCGAAGGGCGGCACGCTGACGCACTTTGCGCCGCCTTCCGGGCCGGGCGTGCGGACGGACACGCACGGCTTCACGGGTTACACCCCGTCGCCCGCGTTCGATTCGCTGCTCGCCAAGGTCATTGCGCACGAACCGAGCGGGGACTTCGAACGCGCCCTGCGCAAGACCGCGCGCGCCCTCGAGGAATTCGAACTCGTCGGCATCCCCACCAACCGCGACTTCCTGCGCGCCATGCTTGGCGATGCCGACGTCATCGCCGACCGGGTGTACACCCGCTTCGTCGAGACGAACGCGGCCTCGCTCGTGGCGCGCGCAAGGGCGATCACGGCCGCAGAGGCCACGCCGGCAGCCCCGGCGCCCCCGAATCCGACCGCAGGCGCGCGCATCGACAACGGCGATCCGCTTGCCGTGCTCGCCCTCGGCAAGGAGGAGACGGCAGCAGACGAACAGGTTGAAGCCGCTGCACCGGACGGCGTCGTCGCCCTGCCCGCTCCCATGCAGGGCACGGTGCTCGCCTACGATGTGTCCGTTGGCGAGACCGTCCGCCCGGGCCAACAGCTCCTCGTCATGGAAGCCATGAAAATGGAGCACGTTATCGCTGCGCCCTGCGGCGGACGGGTGCAGAACCTGGTTGCAGCCCCGGGGGCGGCCGTGCCGGAAGGCACGACCCTGCTCTGGATCGAACCGGGCGAAGGCGAGGATACCGGCGAAGAAACCGCTGCTGAGGTGGATCTCGACGCGCGCCGACCGGATCTCGATGAAGTGCTCGAGCGGCACGCGTTCGGCCTGGACCCGGCGCGGCCCGAGGCCGTGGAGCGCCGCCGGAAAACGGGCCAGCGCACCGCGCGTGAGAATCTCGATGATCTCATCGACCCGGACAGCTTCATCGAGTACGGGCCCCTCGTGATCGCGGCCCAGCGGCGCCGCCGGCCCGTCGACGAACTCATTCGCCGCACGCCGGCCGACGGCATGATCGCAGGCATCGGCTCCGTGAACGGCGCGCAATTCGTCGAAGGCCGCGCCCAGTGCGCGATCATGAGCTACGACTACACCGTGCTCGCCGGCACCCAGGGCACGATGAACCACATCAAGAAGGATCGGCTGATCGAGATCGCCGAGCGCTCGCGCCTGCCGCTGGTGTTCTTCACGGAAGGGGGCGGCGGCCGTCCCGGCGACACGGACGGCACTGGTGTCGCCGGCCTCGACTGCCTCGCGTTCTGGTACTTCGGCAAGCTCTCCGGCCGGGTGCCCATGGTCGGCATCGTCTCCGGGCGCTGCTTCGCCGGTAACGCGGCGCTGCTCGGCACCTGCGACGTCATCATCGCCACCGAGCACTCGAACATCGGCATGGGCGGTCCGGCGATGATCGAGGGCGGCGGCCTGGGCGTGTTCCGCCCGGAGGAGGTCGGGCCCGTGGCGGCGCAGCGCGCGAACGGCGTCGTCGACATCGCGGTGAAGGACGAAGCAGAAGCGGTCGCCGCGGCAAAGAAATACCTTTCCTACTTCCAGGGCCCGACCGCGGACTGGACCTGCACGGACCAGCGCCGCCTGCGCCATCTCATTCCCGAGAATCGCCTGCGCGTGTACGACATACGCAGCGTGATCGAAGCGCTCGCGGACAACGACTCCGTGCTCGAGCTTCGGCGCGACTGGGGCCACGGCATGATCACCGCGCTCGTGCGCATCGAAGGCCGGCCGGTAGGTCTCATCGCGAACAACCCAGCCCATCTCGGCGGCGCCCTCGACGTCGAGGCCTGCGACAAGGGCGCGCGCTTCATGCAGCTCTGCGACGCCTTCAATCTGCCTATCGTGAGCCTGTGCGACACGCCCGGCTTCATGGTCGGCCCGGCCATCGAGGAAGCCGGCATGGTCCGCCACGCAGGGCGCATGTTCGTCGCCGCCGGAGGCCTCACCGTACCGCTCATGACCATCGTACTGCGCAAGGGCTACGGCCTCGGCGCCCAGGCCATGGCCGGCGGCAGCTTCCGCGCACCGCTGTTCACCATCGCCTGGCCCACGAGCGAATTTGGAGGCATGGGCCTCGAAGGCGCGGTGAAGCTTGGCTATCGCAAGGAACTCGAGGCCATCGAAGACCCGGAAGAGCGTCGGCAGACCTATCAGGGGATGGTCGACCGCATGTACGAGCGCGGAAAGGGCACGAACATGGCAAGCCACTTCGAGATCGACGACGTGATCGACCCGGCCGAGACCCGGCGCTGGATCGTGCGCGGCCTCGCCAGCTCGCCCCTGCCGCACTGGCGCGACGTAGAACCCAAACGCCCCCAGGTCGACACCTTCTGAACCTGAACAAGGGGTCTGACCCCATATTCAGGTTCGGGTCGGTGCGCCCCGAAACTCGGCTCAACCTGAACAAGGGGTCTGACCCCATATTCAAGGGGTCTGACCCCATATTCAGGTTCGGGGGACTTTGTCCTGAGCGGGGGTTTGGGACGTGATGGAGAAGACACGCATGACTGCAGCACCGCACTGGTTCGAGCATGGCCTCGCGCATCCGGGTACGCCCGGCGACGTGGAGGTTGAAGGCGCTCGAATCCACTTCGAGACCTGGGGCGCAGCACCCGGCACCGCGCCGGGCGTTGTCCTGATACACGGCTCGAACGCGCACTTGTCCTGGTGGCGTTTCGTGGCCCCCTATCTTGCCCGCAAGTACCGCGTGGCAGCGCTCGATCTGTCGGGCAATGGCGCATCGGATCACCGCGCTGCCTATTCCGGCGCGCAGCTGGCCGCCGAGGTGTTCGGCGTCTGCGAAGGCGCGGAGCTCGGTCCGCGACCGTTCGTGATCGGCCACAGCTTTGGCGGCTTCGTGGCGTTAGAGACGGCACACCATTACGGCGACCGGCTTGCCGGCGTGATTTTCAACGACTTCACGGTTCGCCCGCCCGAGGACTACGTGGAATGGGGCCTGCGCGCGCAGCGCGAGGGCCGTACCGAGCCGCGCCGCCTGCGCACCTACGAGACGCTCGACGAGGCCGCTGGCCGCTTTCGTCTCGTGCCGGACCAGCCGCCCCTGCACCCAGCGGTGCACCGCTGGCTCGCGGAACAGTCGCTCAAGCAGGTGGAAGGCGGCTGGACCTGGCGCTTCGATCCCGGCCTCTTCGATCACCTCGAGATGGGGGTTGCCCAGCGCGACAAGTTCGCACGGCTCGCATGCCGTTCGGCCGTCGTGCTCGGCGAGCACAGCGCCGACGACGGCGCGCGATCCGGGCCCTACATGCGCGAGATCACGCGCGGCCTGCTGCCGATCCTCACCATCCCGCATACACACCATCACATGATGTTCGAAGAACCCCTTGCGCTGACCATGGCGTTCGAGGGACTCATCGACGCCTGGATCGCCGAGGATGGCCGCGGCGACCTCGCCACCGTCCTCTCGGAACTCGACTGAAGGAGTCCACCATGACCACTCGCACGAACACCCGCGTCACCTTGGCCTCGCGCCCGGACGGCATGCCCAAGGATGAGAACTTCACCGTTGAAAGCGTCCCGGCACCCGAAATCGGCGACGGTCAGGTCTTGCTCAAGACCCTCTGGCTGTCCCTCGACCCGTACATGCGCGGCCGCATGAGCGACCGGAAGTCCTACGCCGCGCCGCTCGGGATCGGCGAGGTGATCACCGGTGGCGTGGTCGCGCAGATCGTTGAGTCGAAGCACCCTGAATGGTCAGTAGGCGACCTCGCCACGAACATGTCGGGCTGGCAGCAATACGCGGTCGCCGAGCCCGGCGCCTACCGGCTCTTTCGCGTCGATGAGAACAACGCACCCATTTCCACCGCGGTCGGCGTCACCGGCATGCCCGGACAGACCGCGTACTTCGGCCTGCTCCGCCTCGGCAAGCCCCAGGCAGGGGAGACGGTCGTGGTGTCTGCTGCGTCCGGCGCGGTCGGCGCCACGGTCGGTCAGATCGCGAAGATTCACGGATGCCGCGTGGTCGGCGTTGCAGGCGGCGCGGAGAAGTGCGCGTTCTGCACTGATGAACTCGGCTTCGATGCGTGCGTGGATTACAAGTCCGATACCTTCGCGGCCGATCTCGCCACGGCGTGTCCGGACGGTGTCGATATCTACTTCGAGAACGTCGGCGGCGCAGTCCTCGAAGCGGTCGCGCCGCTCTTGAACCCGGGCTCGCGCGTACCGGTGTGCGGCTACATTTCCGCCTACAACGCGCCCAGCGACGAAGCGATAGAACCGCCGGACGCATGGCTCAAGCGCACCCTGGCGCACCCACCGGAGACGCGCTTCTTCGTCGTCACGGAATGGATCAAGGAGTTCGAGGAAGCATCACGGCAACTTGGCGCCTGGATTCGCGACGGCAAGCTGAAGTATCGCGAGTCGATCGTTGACGGCATCGAAAACGCCCCTTCCGCGTTTCGGATGCTTTTTACCGGCGAGAACTTCGGCAAGCTGATGATCCGGGTTGCAGATCCGGAGTGACCTCGGGCTTCGCGGCCACCTTGCCGGTGGCCGCGCATACGGGGCTGGCGCCGACGGGCAGTGCGCCGCATGCTCAGTCGGTCGGCTCAACGGACGCATTCGGCCTGCGATCTCAGGACACGCCCCAGCGCAATGAAACTCGACCCGGTCAAACAGGAAGTCGTACTCCACTTCGGCGAGATGGGATCTCGCTGGGGCATCAATCGCACCGTCGGACAGATCTATGCGCTGCTGTTTCTGTCCGAAGCCCCGCTTAATGCCGACCAGATCTGCGATGAACTCGGGTTCTCGCGTTCGAACGTATCCATGGGCCTGAAGGAACTGCAGGCGTGGAACCTCGTGCGCCTTCAGCATCAGGTCGGCGACCGCCGCGACTACTTCACGACGCCCGAGGACCTCTGGGAGATCGTGCGCACGCTCATCGACGAGCGAAAGAAACGCGAGATAGATCCGACGCTGTCGAAGCTGCGCACGCTGCTCCTCGCGGCGGAAGACAGCAGCGTGGAAAACGACCCGACCCTGCAGCGCGTACGGGAGCTGAAAGATCTTTTCGAGTTGCTCACCGGCTGGTACGAGGAAATCAATCAGATTCCCACCGACCGACTCGTACCGCTCCTGCGCCTCGGCGCGGCGGTGCAGCGTGTGCTGATGCTGCCAGAGCGCGTGACGGGAAGCCTGCGCGGCCGTTCCGACGCATCCAGCAAAGGCGCAGCAGACGCGACAGCCATCGACGGCGACTGATTCGTTAACCGAGTCGCGCAGAACGGCAGATCGCTAGACGCCAAGCTCTGCACGCCGCGGCGCGTGCGGCCAACGCCACGCAAGGCCGAATTTTCCAGCTTGGCTGTAATTTCAGAAATTACTGAAATTACACAAAATGCGATCTATACTTGGCGCGTGTTCGAAGCGCTGTCCCCCTCCTCCTGGTCGTCAGCAAATCGAGCACCCGCCACGCCCCCGAACCCTCCTCCTCGGGGGCGTGGTGCTCCCAACAATCGGCACCGAGGCCCAAATGGACGTCGTCAGCGCAGCTTCACTTGCACTCTCCCGCGCACAGTTCGGGGCCAACATCTCTTTCCACATTCTCTTTCCCACCATCACCATCGCGCTTGGCTGGATGCTGCTCTGGTTCAAGTTTCGACACATCCGCACAGGTGAGCAGGCATGGATGGAGGCCTACGGCTTCTGGGTGAAGGTTTTTGCGCTTTCGTTCGCCATGGGCGTCGTATCGGGCATCACGATGAGCTTTCAGTTCGGCACGAACTGGCCAGGCTTCATGGAAGCCGTAGGCAACATCGCCGGCCCGCTCCTCGCCTATGAAGTACTGACGGCCTTCTTCCTTGAAGCCGTGTTCCTTGGCATTGCGCTGTTCGGGGCAGGTCGCGTCCCCCCGTGGTTGCACACCCTTGCAACCCTGCTGGTCGCCATCGGCACAACCCTCAGCGCCTTCTGGATCCTCGTCCTCAACTCCTGGATGCACACGCCCGCTGGATACGAAATACGCGATGGCGTCGTGCACGCAACCGACTGGCTCGCGATCATCTTCAATCCGTCGATGCCCTACCGCCTGGCGCACATGCTGCTCGCATCGGGGCTGACGGTCGCATTTCTCATTGCGGGGATTTCCGCCTTCCGGTGGCTGCTCGGCGATCGCTCGCAGGGCGTGGAGGTTGCCTTTCGCACGGCCGTTCTGCTCGCCGCCGTCTTCGTGCCCGCGCAGATTCTTACGGGTGATCTCCACGGGTTGAACACGCTGGAGCACCAGCCTGCAAAGGTGGCCGCGATGGAAGGCAATTGGGACACGCAAAGCAACGTGCCCCTGCTCCTGTTCGCGCTGCCAGACGAAGACGCGCGCGAAAACCGCTTCGAGCTCGCCGTCCCGAACGGCGCATCGCTCATCCTTCACCATGAAGCTGAAGGGGTCGTGCCCGGTCTCAACGATTTCATCGCCGCCGACGGTACGCCGCTGCACCCGCCCGTAAAGCCTGTTTTCTGGGCCTTTCGCATCATGGTGGGCACCGGTCTGGCGATGCTTGCGCTCGCCTTCATAGGCGGCCTCCGCTACCTGCGCCAGGGCTTCAGCGGCATCGGGATGTGGACTGCGCGCGCGTTTGTGGCCATGACCTTCTCTGGCTGGCTGGCCACGCTCGCAGGCTGGTACACAACCGAGATCGGGCGGCAGCCCTGGCTCGTCACCGGCGTGCTGTCCACGGCCGAGGCGGCCGCGGCGCATCCAGCACCCATGGTCGCGGCGACGCTGGCGCTCTACATCGCAACCTACATCGTACTCACGCTGTCCTACGTGGGCGTGCTGTTCTACCTGGCCCGACGCGCATCGCTCGGCGATCCGCGCCCGGAAGCATCTGACCCACGCCCCCTCGGCGGCATGGACGGGCCGGAAGCTTACGCATGAATCTCTTCGGCGACCCGAGCGTGTGGCTGCCCCTTGCCTTCGCTTCGCTCATGGGGCTCGCGGTCCTCGTCTACGTGACCCTGGACGGCTTCGATCTCGGTATCGGCACGCTCTTTCTGCTCGGCAACGACGATGACCGCGATCGCATGATGGCTGCCATCGGTCCCTTCTGGGACGCAAACGAAACCTGGCTAGTGCTCGCCGTAGGCCTGCTGCTCGTCGCCTTCCCGGCTGCCCACGGGGCAATCCTCACCGCGCTCTATATACCCGTGTTCGTCCTCATGATCGGCTTGATCCTGCGCGGCGTAGCGTTCGAATTCCGCGCCAAGGCCCCGCGCACACACCGCCCCCTATGGGATGCGGCGTTCTTCACCGGCTCGCTCATGTCCAGCCTGTCGCAGGGATTCATGCTCGGCCTGTATGTCATGGGGCTGGAGTACACCCTTGCAACGGTCGCGTTCTCGGTCGTGACCGCACTGTGCCTTGCGGCCGCATATGCCTTTATCGGAGCCGCCTGGCTGCTGATCAAGACCTGTGGCGATCTGCAGCAACGCGCCGCACGCTGGGCACGGCAGGGACTGTCTGGGTTCGTGGCGGGCCTGGTCCTGGTGTCCCTCGGCAGCCCGCTGGTGTCGGAACGCATCTTCGACAAATGGTTCTCCTTTCCCGAGATCTTTCTCCTTGCGCCGCTTCCCCTCACCTCCGGCGTACTCATCGCCGCCGTGTGGATCGCGCTGAAGCATCTTCCAGACCGCCGGGACCGCTGGAGCTGGACGCCCTTCGCCTGCGCAATGACCCTCTTCTCGCTCGCATTCGCCGGCCTTGCGTACTCGTTCTATCCCTATGTGGTACCAGACCAGATGACGATCTTCGAGGCCGCCGCGGCCCCCGAAAGTCTCTTCATCATCCTCATCGGCATGACGTTCGTCCTACCCATGATCGCGGGCTACACGGCGCTCGCCTTCACGATCTTCCGTGGCAAGGCATTCCGCCTGAGCTACGGCTGAGGCGAATCGAATTTCCGTCTCCCGCATGGCCGCGAGCCGCTCGACCTCAACAGATTCCGTCCGGCGCTGCGCCGCGGCGCCCAATGCATGCGTCGGCGTCTGCGGCCTTGCGCTCTCGCTATCAATCTCGGTTTCCGCGGCGGCAACATCGCTGAAGCGCGCGCAGCGCGCGGCCACTGACGCCCGGTGAAAGCCTCCCGCGCGCACATCGGCGTTCGGCCTCGACGCGCTCATTGCCCCGGGCGGTGACAGGCAAGCGCACTGTGCGTCCTTCGGTTCCCGAGCGATCGCCCCCCTTCTAGAGCAGCTTCCTGCGCAAGCAAACGGCCGGGTCGCCTGGCGCGGCCGGCGAGGCGCGGCCGACGAGGCGTGGCCGGCGTGGCCGACCAGGCGAGGCGCGGCCGGCGTGGCCGACTAGGCGAGGCGTGGCCGACCAGGCGAGGCGTGGCCAGGCAACGGACTGGCCCGCTTTCTCGAACGCCGCGCGCCCCTACGCGGCCCGCAGCGATGAGGAGCAGGGGCGATACCTCGGCGCCTCGTATGTGAGCACGATGCAAGGGCCTTGGCCGCGCTGCGCGTGAACCGCGCGCCGTTTCAGGTCAATCGCCAGAGCCCGTCACGCCCCGGCACACGCCGCGCGAGCTCAGCCAGCTGCAGGTCCGTGCCGGGCAAAGCGAATTCGCTGGCCACCTCTGCCGCCGGCAAGATCACGAAGGCGCGCTCATGGGCCCGCGGATGCGGCAGGCTCAGGCGCGGCAGACCAACCTCGAGCGCGCCGAAGGCAATGAGGTCGAGATCAAGCAGGCGCGGCGCGTTACGCACCGTTCGCACCCGGCCGGCCGCCGCCTCGAGCCCCTGCAGCAAATCAAGAATCTCGAGAGGCGGCGTGTGCGCGGGCAACTCGAACGCGCAGGCGGCATTCACGAAGTCAGGGGCCCCCGGCGGACAGCCCACCGGCCGGCTGCCCCAAAGCGAAGAGGCGCGGAACGTATCGGGAGCACCGAAGGCATCACGCACGCCGGCAAACGCTGCTCGGACCTGAGCAGCGGGATCGCCGAGATTTGCGCCAATCGCAATAAGGGCCAGGGAAGTGTTCACGTAACCGGGTTCCACAGTCAGCGAGGCGCTGCTCGCGTACGGGCAGCCGTGCCAGAATGCTACGACGCCACCAGGGAGAGCGTTACATGGACATCGCCGTCATTACCGGTGCGAGCACCGGCATCGGCTTCGCAACTGCCGTGCATTTTGCGCGCAACGGATACCGGACCTACGCCGGATTGCGCAATCTTGCGAAGGCCGGGCCCATCGAGAAAGTCGCAGCCGAAGAGTCGCTGCCCCTCGAGGTATTGCAGCTCGACGTGACTGACGATGCGAGCGTGAAAGCCGCCTTTGCAATCGCGAGCGCGGACGGCCCGGTCGAGGTGCTCGTAAATAACGCCGGCATCGGCGGCGCCACGCCCCTCGAACTGGTCCCGATGGACGAGCACCGGCAGATGTTCGAAACCAATTACTTCGGCGCCATCCGCTGCATCCAGCAAGTGGTGGGGCCGATGCGTGAGCGCCGCAGCGGCGCCATCGTGAACATCACCTCCGTGGAAGGCCGGCTCGCCGTGCCCAACCAGGGGCCCTATTCGGCCTCCAAATGGGCGCTCGAATGTATCGGCGAATCACTCGCCCACGAACTCTGCCAGTTCGGTGTGCGCGTCACGAACGTCGAGCCAGGCGTGATCATGACCAACATCTTCGAGAATTCCGCAGCAACGACCCGCTTCGACAAGACCTCGCCCTACAAGCAGATCATGCGTCGCAACGGGAAGATGTTCTCGGCAGGCTTCCGTATTGCAACCCAGCCCGAGGCCGTGGCTGCCACCATCCTCGAATCGGTCACCACGGACGACTACCGCCTGCGCTGGCCGGTGGGCCCTGACGCGCACGGCATGATCGAGGGCCGTGCACGCATCAGCGATGAGGACTGGGTGGCCATGGGCGCCGAACTCACGGACGAGGAATACAACGGCCGCTACAAGGAATGGTTCGGCATCGATCTGTAAGTCCTGGCATCCACGAGTGCGTTCGAAGCCACCTCAGGTCTCGAACGCATCAGTGCCGAAGCAGACGACCCTGCAGCCGCCTCATCATTCGAGTTCGAGCACGCCCGGCTGGCCGAAGCGCACCTGCATCTGCCGCCCGGGTTCACCGAGCGACGACGTCGGCACCAGATGCCGTCTGCGCAAAGGGGCCAGGCAGCACGGTGCTGGTTAGCTGCGCGCGGTGCCGAAGTATCCCTTGCCCCCACGCCGAGGCTCCAGGACGATGTTAATTCGCTTAACCTGGAGTATTCGATCATGCGAACCATCGAACTGGCACGACACGCCCTGCTCGCGAGCACCCTGACCGTCTTCGCCGCCTGCTCCGATTCTGGCACCGGAACCGAAACCGGAACCGAATCCGCCAGCGCCCCTGCCGCCGCACCCGAAACATCAACCGCCACTGACGATGCAAGCGGCGCCGCAGACGTGGCGGCAAGCGCCATCGGCGAGACCCTGCAGAACGTCGCAGACGAAGCAACGGAGCTGGCGGCTGCCGGCATGGAAGGCGTATCGATGGACGGCGAGGACATGCAGGAGGCCGCCGCCGAGATGATCGACGAAGCAGAGGAAAAGGCGAAGGCGCTCACCGAAGGCGCAGACGCTCAGATCGACGCTGCTCAGCAGGCCGTGGAGGACATGATTCCCAACGGCTAAACCCAGTCGCGCGCCGGCCGGACGGCCGGCGCCCCCCATCTGGAAGGGCACCCCTTCTAACGACTCTTTCATGCCGTACCAACCTATAATGAGGGGATATCTCCAGAAAGTATCCATGCGCCCCCTCCAAACGTGAGGCCATCCCGCGCGCCTGACGACATTTTCACCCCGCATCCTCCCACATGGGCGGCGCACTGCAGACCGTGATCACCTGACCATCCGCTCGCTCACTCTGCCAGCGGAGTCAATCCATGCTTCACACTATCCGTGGCGCGCTGCTGCTTTGCATGGCGCTGCTGCTCGTCGCATGCGGTGGGGACGGCGCCAACGACGTCGTCGAGCCCACGCTGCCACCGCCCGTTGGCGACGGCGATCCGCCGCCCTCCGGAGGCGACGACTCGCCGCCCCCCGCCGGTGGAGACGATCAACCCCCACCAGACGACCCGGATCCAGCAGACCCGCCCGCCGACACAACGACGATCTCCGGCATCGCCGCAGTGGGCGCCGCACTCGACGGCGCTGCCGTTTCGGTCCGCGACGCGACCGGAACACTGCTTGAACTCGGCGACATCCTGACTGGAGCCGACGGCAGCTATCAGGTTGCCGTTCCCGCCGACACCCCACTGCCGCTGCTCATCGAGGTCACGCCCCCGGACGGCGAGCCGCTGCGTACGGTGGTTCCGGAAAGCGCGCCCGGCGAGCCGATCACGGCGAACGTGAATCCGCTGACTGAGCTCGTAACCAACGAACTCGTGGGCGAGCCCACGGAAGACCCCGCAGCAATCGGCAGCGCCCTCGCACCGGTTGCAGCCGATCCTGCATCGGTAGATGCCACGGGCGACGCCGTCGTCGGCGCCCTGCTGGGCGGCGATCTCGACTACGAAACCTTCGCCAGCGATCCGGACTTCGTCGCCGATGCCGGCGGCGATGAAACCCCGTCGGTGACTGACACGCTCCTCGACACGCTGGAAGCGACCGCGGACAAGGCCGATCAGCCGCTTGCCGAATTCCTCGAAAGCCAGCTCGCCGCCCCGGAGCCTGCAAAGCTGATCGAGGCGCCTGCCTTCCAGGTGCGCTACGTCGGTGAGCTCATCGAGCAGGGCAACGACCCAGAGGAGATAGAAGAGAAGCTCGAAGACACCGGCGCCATCACGACGCTGGAGGAAGGCGAGACAACCGACGTGTTTCGGCAAGCCATCGTCGCCGTTCCCGCGCTCATCGAGCAGACCAATGAATCGACGACGAGCCTGGACGACGCACCGGAGCTGAAAGCGAAAGCCGCCGAAGCCGCTGTGGAAGCGCTCGCAAGCCTCGTGGAAGAGCGCGCCGAACGCTTTGGTGACACCGAGGACGACCTCGAGGAGGCGCTCGCGTCGGCAGAGGTGATCAATACGGTGACGGAGGTCGTCGCCGAGGTCGTGACCCCTGTGCTCGAGGCAGTTGCTGAGCGGGACGACCTCGAAGACGTCGAAGCCGCGCTCGATGAGGTGCTCGAGGAGACCTCCGAAGCCGCGGGTCAGACGCTCTCCGCCTTTTCACCCGACCAGCTCGAGACGACGGACGTCACCGACCTGGCGACCGCGCACCTGCAACAGAACGTGATCGCGCAGGACACGGCCGATCAGCTTGACGCCATCAACGCCGGGACCATCAGCGCGGAAGACCTCGTACAGACGCCGGACGACGTCACGGACACCGGCGCCGCGCTGCAGACCCTGCTGGAAGAAGACTCGACGCTGATCTCGGGCGGCGATGCGGACGCGCTGATCGAAGCGCCCCCGCCCGCCTGGAACGTCGATAACTGGAACGAATTCAACTGGTCATGAACGGATCGAGGATTAAAGAGATGAAATTGAATCACCATTTCAAGCGCATCGCCGTCATGGCCATTGCGAGCGCAGCAATGGGCGCGAAGGCGGCTGAGGACCTGTTTGTCCCGACGCCCTTCGAGCCCAACACGCCTGCGCGCGCGGAGGACGTGAACAACAACTTCGAAGGCATCAATAACGAGATTCAGGCCATCGCGGAAGCGCTCGAGGAGATCGAGCTTACCCCAGGGCCTCAGGGCGCAGCCGGGCTGCAGGGCCTGCCAGGCGAAGCAGGCCCGCAGGGGCCCCAGGGCGAACAAGGCCTTCAGGGCGAGCAGGGACCTCAGGGCATCCAGGGCATCGCCGGCGAGATCGGCCCGCAAGGACCCCAGGGCGAACAAGGCCTTCAGGGCGAGCAGGGGCCTCAGGGCATCCAGGGCATCGCTGGTGAGATCGGCCCGCAGGGACCCCAGGGCGAACAAGGCCTTCAGGGCGAGCAGGGGCCTCAGGGCATCCAGGGCGTCGCTGGTGAGATCGGCCCGCCGGGACCCCAGGGCGAGCAGGGCCAAAAGGGCGACGCGGGCCTTGCTGGTGAAGCCGGCGCACCAGGTGCTGGTATCACGGGCGCGAGCATTGTGAACGGCGAACTGACGCTCACGCTCTCGGACGCCAGCACGATCACGGCGAGCGGCACGATCCCCCCGCAGGGTGAGCAAGGGGAAGCCGGTCCGCAGGGCGACGCCGGAGAACAGGGGCCCGCCGGCCCGGAAGGGCCGCAGGGCGCAGCGGGCGCCGGGGTTACCAGCGCAAGCCTCGTTGCCGGTCAGCTGACGCTCACGCTTTCGGACGCGACGACCATCGTCGCCGACGGCGTCCTCCCCGGCTCCAACTTCTCTGACTTCCTGTGCCCCGATGGCGGCCAGATCGAAGGCTTCGACAGCGACGCGAACCCGATCTGCAGCACCTCGACGACCGCGCTCAAGTGCGAGCAGAACCTCGCCAACGACGGCGATCTCGTGAAGTGCGATCTTTCGGGCCGGGACCTCTCCGATCGTTTCGTGGTCGCGAGCGGCCTTTCCGCCCACCGCGCGAATTTCTCGGGCGTGATCATGCAGAACGCTGGCGTATTGGAAGATGGAGCCGACCCGGCAACCGCGACCTATCGGGACATTCGCGTCCAGAAGCTTACCGGGGACCTCAGCGAAACGGACTTCTCCAACTCGAGCCTGCTCGACATCGACTTCTCCGGCGCCAACCTGCGCGGCGCGACCTTCGCTGGCGCGAACATCACGTCGTCCAATCAGGACCTCGGCGTCGAGCGCATCGACTCGGTGTTCACCGGCGCAAACCTGATCGAAACGGACTTCTCGAACGCAGCCATCGCGGCAGACTTTCAGTACGTCAAAATGACGAACGCCACCTTCGCAAACACCGATCTACGCGGTTCGGTCTTCTTTGAATCGTGGATGGATTCGATCGACTTTTCCGGCACGATCGTGGACGGCGTCAGCTTCGGCGGCGCGCGCACCCTGGGGCTGAGCTTCGCGAACGCATCAGCGAAGAGTTCGCGCTTCTTCTATGCATCCATGCAGGGCGCCCAGTTCTTTGACGCAAATCTCCGCGGCGCGAATTTCTTCAATACAAACCTTACCGGCGCTTTCTTCGATCGCGCCGTTGGCGGAGTCGACGACGAATCGGGCTTCAGCACGTCTTTCAACGGTATCGACGCACCCTTCTCCCGGTGGATTGACGCGCAGATGGCAGGCGCAGGCCTCATTGACGCAAACCTCTCGAGCAGCACGCTGACCAACGCGTCTTTCAGCGGCTCCTTCGGCCCTGGCTCACGCTTCATCATTGCCAGCATGGCGGGCGTCGACTTTGGGGGCGCCACGCTGAACCACGCAAACTTCGGCGGCGCGAGCTACGGCTTCAATAACGAGATCGGTGACTTCAACAACGGCCCGGGCGCGAACTTCTCAGGAGCGCAATTGACACGCGCCGAGTTCTCCCAGAGCTGGCTCTTCGGTGCCAACTTCGACGACGCATTCGCGCCCGGCGCCAACTTTAACCACGCCGACTTCCGCCTCGACGAAAACGGCAGCGCAGCCAGCTTCGCCCGTACGGGGCTCGCGGGTGCAGACTTCACCCGCGCGAACATCAACGGCGCAAACTTCAACGGTGCCGACCTTGGCGGTGCGAGCTTTCTGCAGGCGCAGGTTGAAGGCGGAAACTTCGCCGACGCCGACGGTTTCGAAGCACGGTTCGCCGGCGCGAATCTTCGCAATGCTGTCTTCAGCCAGGACCCGACGGACCCGGAAGGCCGCTTCTCCAGCTTCGTGAACGCCAACTTTCGGAATGCCGACCTAGATGGCGCGCAGTTCATTGGGGCCGACCTGAGCCAGGCGGACTTCCGCCTCGCAAACCTCAATGGCACAGACTTCACGAATGCCAACCTCGGCAATGCAGATATCAGCCAGACCGATCTCTCCACCGCGACGTTCGGCAACACCACCTGCCCGGATTTCTCGAACTCCGACGACAACGGTGGCACCTGCTTTCCGCTCGAGGACACCCAGCCCATCCAGATCGGCACGCTCGGCCCGGATTCGGGCATCGACTGCGGCTTCATTGGCCCGGACTCGAATCTGAAGGGCTGCCCCCTCGGCAACTCGTTCATCCCGGGTGAGGACCTGACGAACTCGAGCCTGAGCGGCGCGGTGCTCGTGGACAGCGAACTGTCCGGCACGAACTTCCAGAACGCCTCGCTCAACGGCGCGGTGCTCGGCGGTTCCAACATCGGCGGCACGATCGGGCGCCTTCTTCGGCGAGCCACTTCGCCAACGCGAGCCTCAACGGCGCCGATCTCACGAACGTGAACTTCGGCTTCAACGAGTTCGGCCCGCTGAATGCACCGGGACCGAGCTTCTTCCAGGCCGGCATGCTCACCGCGAATCTCGCGGGCGCCACCTTGAGTGGTGCGGACTTCACCGAAGTCTTCGCCCTCGGCGCAGACTTCTCCGCCACCTTCATCCGCCTTGACGAGAACGGCACCGCCGCGGCGTTCCAGAACGCCTCCCTGAACGGCGCACGCTTCATGAGCGCCGACATCGAGGATGCGAACTTCTTCCAGGCGGTCATGTCGAGCGCAGATTTCTCCGACGCCGTCATCACCCGTGTCGACTTCAGCGAAGCGAACATCCAGAACGTCGACTTCTCGAACGTCCTGTTCGAGGACGTCACGTTCGCGCGCAGCTACGCCACCGACATGAACTTCGGTAGCGCGAGCCTCGTGAACACGAGCTTCAGCGACATGGGTATGGAAGGGGCCGACTTCACGCAAGCGAACGTCGGCTTCGACGAGAACGGCGTGCTCGACGTCGCTCCGCCTTCCTTCGTGAACGTGAACCTCAATGGCGCCAGCTTCACGCAGGTCGCTCTGCGGGGGGCAACGTTCCAGAACAGCTCCCTGGCCAGCGTCGAGTTCTCGGAAGCCGACATGGCACCTCGCGAGAGTGGCGGCGCCACCAGCTTCAACGGTTCCAACCTGTCGGGCGCAGTGTTCAATCGCTCTACGCTGACCGGAGCAGACCTGCGCAACACCGATCTCGCCTACGCCACGTTCACGCAGACGCGTCTCGAGGGCGCTTCGTTGGATGGCGCATTCGGTGGAGGCACGAACTTCCGCAACGCCGGCTTCTACGACGACGCAACCGGCACGCCGGCACTGCTGACGAACGTGGACCTCGGAACCGCGGACTTCCGCAACGCCGACCTGCGCTTCGCTGACTTCACCAATGCGCATCTCGGCGGGTCCGACTTCCGCTTCTCGAACCTCGACAATGCGAACTTCACGAATGCCGATCTCGGCAACGCCGATCTGCGCTTCGTGGACCTCTCGACGGCGACGTTCAGCAACACGACCTGCCCGGACTTCTCGAATTCCGACGACGCGCAGAACGGTGGAACCTGCTTCCCGGCAACGGATGCCAGCGGCGGTCAGTTCATTCCTTCGTTCGACAACTGCACGATGCTCGATCCCGGCGACTACCAGCCGGGTTGCCCGTACGCGGCAGCGGAATTGCAGTCGGCTGATCTGTCGTTCGCGACCATCGCAGGCGGGAACTTCACGCAGGCGCAGTTGGACGATTCGAACCTGACGCGTACCGGTGCAGGGAGCACGAACTTCTCCGGAGCGAGCCTCGCAGGCGCCACGCTCGATGGCTTCGATGGCCAAGCCGCGAACTTCTCGGGCGCCAACCTGCGAGACGCCATCATCGGGGTCAGCTTCGATCCGGACCAGATGCGGACGTTCACGGCGAACCTTGCCGGCGCCCGCTTCGTCCAGGCCGACCTCACGGCGGCCAGCTTCGATCGGTCCATCCTCAACGGCGCGGAACTGACAGACGCTTACATCGACGAGAATTTCATGCCGTTCAACAGCACAACGGCCTCGATCAGCTTCCTGAATGCATCGGGCCGCGGCCTGCGCGCAATCGGGATATTCGCCCCCGGCGCCATCTTCGACGGCGTGTTCTTCGAGAACTCAGACTTCGGCGGCGCCGACCTGAGCAACGCTACATTCAGAAGCGGCTCCGATGCGGACGGACCGTTCTACAACATCTTCCAGAGCGCAAACCTCGCAAACGTGAATCTTTCCGGTTCGAACATAGTGTCGACAACGGACTTCTCGGGCGCCGACTTCGTGAACGCGAGCCTGAACGGCGCGACGTTCGTGGACTCGGGATTCACCGACGACTCGGGGAACCCACTTGGCGTGAACATGCAAGGCGCGAATCTGACCCGGGCGGACTTCTCGAACGTCGCGTTCGGCGATGACAGCGCTCCCGTCACCGCATTCATGGATGGCGTTGTCATCAACAACACGAGCTTCGACGGCGCATTGCTCAGCAACTCGAACCTGTCACAAGCCACCGGTCACGGGCCGAGCTTCGTCGAGACCACCTGTAAGAACTGCAGCTTCAGCGGCGTTAACCTTGGTTCGGTGACCTTCGACGGCGCGGACCTTTCAGGTTCCGATTTCTCGAACGCAAAGCTGACCTACGGAACGATGAACGGCACGGATCTCACGGACGTGAACTTCCAGGGCGCGAGCATCGAGCACATCGATCTCAACAACGCTTCGTCGCTCTCTGGCGTGATCTGCCCGAGCGGTCAGCCGGCCGATACCAATCCGAACAACGCCGGCACCTGCGACGGCCAGTTCCTGCGTTGATCTGACGCGCGCCTATTCCGGAGGCGCTACTCTTCCGGAGGCCGGACACCCGCAAGGGGTCCGGCCTCCGTCATTTTGCGCGCCGCGATCTGCGCCTGCGCCAAGCCGGGCGGCAGCGGACGCGAATGCGCAAGCCAGGGCAGGGCTGAGGTATCTTTCCCTCCGGGCTCCTTTCCGTCCGAATTCGAGCGCATGCAGCCTTTCGACAAGCACGAACTCGCTGAACTGTTCGCCGACGTCCCGGCGCGGGAGCGGCATCTCATCGACGTGGAGTACGTCGATTGGGGCGTGCTCGACTTCCTCGGCTGGACGCACCCCTCCGGACACCTCGGCTACGTCGCGACGCGCATCGGCGACGAGGCCGTCGGCCTGGTCCTGCGCCGCACGCTGTTCTCGGGACGTTCCCGCCGCATGCAGATGTGCGCCTGGTGCCACACGCTCAACCGCAGCACCGAGCTCGCCATGTTCAGCCGCTGGGTGGACGGCAGCGACGGTCGCCGCTCGATCGGCCTCAATCTCTGCAAGCACCTGGACTGCAGCCTGCGTCTGCGCAATCTCACGGGCGATCCACGCCAGCTCATGCCGGAAACGATCCACCTCTCCTACAAGATTCAGCGCTTGCGCGACGCCGTGAACGGCTACGTGCGCAGGGTCCGTCCCGTGGCGTGAACGGGCGCGCAGCGGCGCCGCCCGCTGTGGATTCGACGCCCGCCGCACCATCCATCGCCTCTGGAGGTTCGCCCTGCTGTGCGCGGCGCCCGCGTCGGTAAGTAAGTGCAGGCAGGCTCAAGCCTTCGGAAAGGGCGTGCGATCGAAGCGCGTACCGATCTCGCGAATGCGCTCGCCGATGAACCCTTTCATGCGCTCCGCCGCCGGATTGAGCGCCTTGCCACGCGCGTGCACCAGGCACCAGCTGCGCCGCAGGGGGAACCCGGCAACGTCGAGGCTCGCCAGCTCGCCCGACGCGAGCTCACGATAAACGGCATGGCGCGGCAGAAGCGCTGCGCCGAGCCCGGCACGCACGCCTTCACGAAGTGCCTCGGACGATCCGAGCTCCAGCACGCGGGCGAGGCGAACGCCCCGCCGCTCCAGTTCGCGCTCGAATGCGCGGCGGATGCCGGAGCCGGGCTCTCGCATGAGCACGGTCCCGCCGGCGAGCGCGTCGAGCGTCACGCGCCCGGACGCGAGCGGATGATCGGCACGCGCCACGAGATGCAGTTCGTTGTCGAGGAACGGCAACAGCTCGAGCGCACGCTCTTCAGGGACCAGCGCCATGATCGCGAGATCGTCCTCGTTACGCTCCAGGCGATCGAGCGCCGTGTAGCGATTGGCAACGCGCATGCGGACATCGACTGCCGGATAGGCCGCCATGAACTCGGCAAGCAGATGCGGGGCGAAGTACTGCGCCGAGGAAACGGCGACGATCCGCAGCGTACCGCTCACGCTGCCGTCGAGCGCGGCGAGCGCCTGGCGCGCTGCGTCGAGGCGCCCGAGCACGTCTCGGGCGGCAACTCGCATGGCCTCGCCTTCCGCAGTCAGATAGAGCGTGCGGCCCACGAACTCGACCAGCCGATGGCCGAGCACCTTCTCGAGCTGGCGAATCTGCGCGCTCACCGCGGGCTGCGAAAGTCCAAGGCGCTCGCCCGCGCGACTGAAGCCGTTCTCGGCGCAGACGGCGAGAAACACCTGAAGCTGGCGAAGGGTGACGGGCAGACCGCGCAATCCGATCTCGTCGAGGGCATCCATGCTGCTAGCCGGCCTCTTACATAACCTTTTACTTATGTCAGAACGCAGAATAATCGATTTTACCCGCAAGATTGCGCTCCGCATGCTGTACAGAAATCAGTCAGCGGGCCGTCAGCGATGTTCAAGAAAATCCTCATCGCCAATCGCGGCGAGATCGCCGTGCGGGTCATACGCGCATGCGCCGAGATGGGCATCCGCTCCGTTGCCATCTTCACGGAGCCGGATCGCTACGCCCTTCATGTGAAGCGAGCCGACGAGGCCCACTCCCTCGGCGAGGACCCCCTCTCCGGATATCTCAATCCCGTTCGCATCGTGAATCTCGCGGTCGAAACCGGCTGCGACGCCATCCATCCGGGGTACGGCTTCCTCTCCGAAAACCCGGAGCTCGCGGCCATCTGCCAACGTCGCGGCATCCGCTTCATCGGCCCGTCGGCCCACGTCATCCGCCGCATGGGCGACAAGACGCAGGCGCGCAGCGCCATGATCGAGGCCGGCGTCCCGGTGACGCCAGGGAGCGAGGGCAACCTTTCTGGCCTCGAAGAGGCGGTGACCGAGGCCGAGCGCATCGGCTATCCGGTGATGCTGAAGGCCACTTCGGGCGGCGGCGGTCGCGGCATCCGTCGCTGCGACGACGAGGCGAGCCTGCGCTACGCCTGGGACCGGGTCGTCTCGGAAGCGACCAAGGCCTTCGGCAGCGCCGAGGTTTTCCTCGAGAAGTGCATCGTCGATCCGCGCCACATAGAAGTGCAGGTGCTCGCCGATTCCGCCGGCAACACCATTCACCTGTTCGAACGCGACTGCTCGATCCAGCGCCGCAATCAGAAGCTCATAGAGATCGCGCCCTCACCGCAGCTCACGCCGGAGCAGCGCCGCTACATCTGCGACCTCGCCGTGCAGGCGGCCCAGGCCGTCGGCTACGAGAACGCCGGCACGGTCGAGTTCCTCGTCGCCGATCAGGCCGTGTACTTCATGGAGATGAATACGCGCGTCCAGGTCGAGCACACGATCACCGAACAGATCACCGGTCTCGATATCGTCCGCGAACAGATCCGTATCGCCGCCGGCCTGCCCCTGTCGGTGCGGCAGGAGGAGGTCGCCATGCGCGGCTTCGCCATCCAGTTCCGCATCAACGCCGAGGACCCGAAGCAGGACTTCCTGCCGAGCTTCGGCCGCGTCACGCGCTACTACGCACCCGGCGGGCCCGGCGTGCGCACCGACACCGCGATCTACACCGGCTACACGATCCCGCCCCACTTCGACTCCATGTGCCTGAAGCTCATCGTCTGGGCGCTCACCTGGGATGAGGCGCTCGACCGGGGCAAGCGCGCCCTCGCCGACATGCGCCTCATGGGCATCAAGACCACCGCGCCGTTCTACGCGCAGATTCTCGACGAGGCGGAGTTCCGCTCCGGCCGCTTCGACACCGGCTATCTGCCGCGCCACCCAGAACTCACCCGTTACTCGGAAAAGACGCGACCGCAGGAGGTGGCACTCGCCGTCGCCGCTGCAATCGCCGCCAGCGCCGGTCTCTGACCCACGCGGCCTGAGGAGAGAAGCACCATGAGCGAAACCACCCGACCGCTCGGCATCACCGACGTCACCCTGCGGGACGCCCACCAGTCGCTGCTCGCCACGCGCATGCGCACCGAAGACATGCTCCCCATCTGCAGCGAGCTGGACGCCGTGGGCTTCCATTCCCTCGAATGCTGGGGCGGCGCCACCTTCGACGCCTGCGTGCGCTTCCTCGCCGAGGACCCGTGGGCGCGCCTGCGACAGCTCCGCGCGGCGCTCCCGCACTCACGCACGCAGATGCTTCTGCGCGGGCAGAACCTCCTCGGCTACCGGCACTACGGCGACGACGTCGTTCGCGCCTTCGTCGAACGGTCAGTGGCCAACGGCATGGACGTGTTCCGCATCTTCGACGCGCTCAACGACATCCGGAATCTCGAAACGGCAATCGCCGCAACCAAGGCAGCCGGCGCCCATGCCCAGGGCACGCTCTGCTACACCACCAGCCCCGTGCACTCGGCCGAGACCTTCGTCGAGATGGCGAAGACCCTTGCAGCCATGGACTGCGACTCGATCGCCATCAAGGACATGGCGGGATTGCTCACGCCCGACGCCACCGGCGAGCTCGTGCGCAATCTAAAGGCCGCCGTGAACGTCCCGATCCATCTCCACAGCCACGCAACCTCCGGGCTTGCGCCACTGTGCCAGCAGCGCGCCGTTGATGCCGGCGTCGACGTCATCGATACCGCAAGCTCTGCGCTCGCGAACGGCACCAGCCACCCCGCAACGGAAGCCATGGTCGCAGCCTTCCGCGGCACGGCACGCGATACGGGGCTCGACCTCGAGCAGCTGCGCCGCATCGGCCTCTACTTCCTCGGCGTGCGGCAGAAGTACCACCAGTTCGAGAGCGACTACACGCGCGAGGACATCGCCGTGCAGATCAATCAGGTCCCGGGCGGCATGATGTCGAACCTCGCCAATCAATTGCGCGAGCAGGGCGCCATCGACCGTATCCAGGCCGTGTTCGAGGAGATTCCGCGCGTACGCGAAGACCTCGGTTTCCCACCCCTGGTCACGCCCACGTCGCAGATCGTGGGCACCCAGGCCGTTCTCAACGTCATCGGCGGCGATCGCTACGCCACCATCACCAACGAGGTGAAGCGCTACCTGCAGGGCCATTACGGCGCCGCACCGGCCCCCGTGAACGCAGAATTGCGCCAGCGTGCGATCGGCGCCGAGGCGCCCATCGACGTGCGCCCTGCCGATCTCATCGCGCCGGAGCTCGATGTGCTGCGCGAAGAGATCGGCGACCTCGCCGAGAGCGAGGAGGACGTACTCACCTACGCCATGTTCCCCGACGTCGGCCGCCGCTTCCTCGAGGCGCGGGCAGCGGGCACGCTCGAACCGGAGGCGCTGTTGCCGCTGCCCGGCAGCGGTGACGCGGCCGCACCGTCCGCCGTGCCGACGGACTTCCTCATCGACGTCCACGGCGAGCAGTTCAACGTGTCCGTGACCGGGGTCGGCCTGAAGGGCGAGCGCAAGCGGCACTTCTATCTCACGCTCGACGGCGTTCCCGAAGAAGTCGTGTTCGAGGCCCTCGGTGAGTACGCCCCGGACGGCTCGGCGAGCGGGCGCCCGAGCGCGAAGGAAGAAGGCGACGTCACCCCCACCATGCCGGGCAACATCGTCGATGTGCTCGTGGCCGAGGGCGACAGCGTCGCCGCCGGTCAGCCGGTGCTGATCATCGAAGCCATGAAGATGGAAACGGAATTGCAGGCGCCGGTCGCTGGCCACGTGGTCGCGGTGAATGCTGACAAGGGCGATCGCGTCACGCCCGGCGAAGCGCTCGTGCAGATCCGCGCCTAGGGGCGCCCGGATCGGGCAACGTAGCCATCGCCCACGAGTTCGCAGAGCGTTTCGCTGACGTCGAGTTCGGCGGCTAGTTCGACATCTGCAGCGAACCCGCGGCCGCACAGTTCCAGGCCCGAGGTGCAGGCCGGCAATTGCCGCGGCAGGGCCCCGCGCAGCGACAGGAATGCGGCCTTGGCCATGGCCGCCTCGGGCGAAAGTTCACCGCGCAGTCGCAGGGCCACCGCGCCCGCGCCGAGCAGATCCTCGAACGCTGGCCGAAGCGATCCGTCCGCCCACCGTTCCCCCGCAGGCACGACGCCGACGCGGCCGCCCAGACGCGACAGATGGCGAGCGGTCGCCGATGCATTCCGGAAACAGGCCGCCCAGACGCTGCCGTGGCTCCGGGCCGCCACCGACAGGCTCGCCCCATTGGGCGACGGCAGCACCACGGCCTCCCCGGCCTGCAGCGCATCCATGGATGCAGGCGACAGGGACAGATCTGCGGGCCCGGCATCTTCCCGCCGCACCGCCAGCCGCGCACCGCGATCACGAGCGAAGGACACAGCCGTGTTGTTGTGCCAGCGCCAGGGCAGCACCTCGGCGCCACGCGACAGCGCCCGCTCGACACAGGTCGTAAAGGACAGCACGTCGACGAGCACCAGATGATCGCAGCGCGCAGCGAGCATCTCGACGCCCTGCAGGCCCCATTCGAGCTCGACGCCGGCGTCTGCGTCGATCACCGCAGCAATCGCACGTCATAGAACACGCCCGCGCGCCAGAAGCGCAGCACGGTGCGTCGGGGATTCGCCTTGATGCCCGCCGTGAGTTCGGAAAGATTGCGCGCCGGACGGCCGTTGGCCGCCACGATGATGTCGCCCGGCCGCAGGCCGACGCGCGCGGCGGCGCTGCGCCCGATGACGTCGAGAACCACCACGCCGGCAGCGACGTCGGGGTCGTCGTCGTCGCGATGATTCTGCAGGCGCGTCCCCGACAGGCCCGGATGCAAACGCCGCCCTTCCACCTTCTCGAACTGATCACCCGGTACTTCGAGCGTCGTTTCGCGCCGCCGCCCGTCACGCACGTAGATGAGTTCGGCGTCATCGCCCACCATCACGATGGAGGCCCGCGCGCGATAGTCGACCATGCTGTCGATCTCGCGCCCGCCCATGTGCACGATCACGTCACCCACCTGCAGGCCTGCTGCATCGCCCGGTGAATCCTCTTCCACGGCGGTGACGACGACACCACTGCGCTCACGCGTCCCGAAGGCCCGCGCAAGCTCGATGTTCATTTCCTGCACCGTCAGGCCGAGATTGCCGCGGCGCACCTCACCGTGATCCACGAGCTCGTCGACGATGGCGCGGACCATGGTGGAGGGAATGGCGAAGCCGATGCCCACGTTGCCCCCGGAGGGCGCGATGATGGCCGTGTTGATCCCGACGAGGCGGCCGTGCAGGTCCACAAGCGCACCGCCCGAATTGCCGGGATTGATCGATGCATCGGTCTGAATGAAATCCTCGTAGCCCTCCACGCCCAGCCCCATGCGGCCAACGGCGGAAACGATGCCAGAGGTCACCGTCTGGCCGAGGCCGAAGGGATTGCCGATCGCGACCACGAAGTCCCCCACCCGGAGCGCAGACGAGTCAGCGAACTCGACCTCCGCGAGCGGCGCATCGGGCAAGGTCTCGTCGTCCAGCTCGAGCGCGCCATCGACAATGCGCAGCAGAGCAAGGTCGACCTGCGCATCGGCGCCGATGCGCTCAGCCGCGACTGTGCGGCCGTCGGCAAGCGTCACCGCAATCTCATCCGCGTTCCCGATCACATGATCGTTGGTGACGATATAGCCCGCCTGTGCGTCGACGATCACGCCGGAGCCGGCGCTCCGCGTTCGCCGATAGCGACGCTGATTCAACGGCGTATCGAAGAAGCGGCGAAAGAAGGGGTCATCGAAGAGCGGATTGCGTACGGCGACGGTTGTTGCCGTCGCGATGTTCACCACCGCTGGCGTCACGCGCTCCATCACCGGCGCGAGGGTCGGCACCGTACCGTCGGGCATCTGCGCAGGCAGGGCGCCGCGCGCAGCGGGCGCGAGCAGCGTCGAGGCGGCCAGCGTCAGGGTGGCCAGCGTGCAGGCGAGAAGGCGTGCCCGCATGAAGTGTTCTCCTTAACTTTCGTCCGGCGCAGCCGTCGGAAACGGCCCCGCAATGAGCATCGCCACCAGCGCAATGGCCGAAGCGCCGGCCGCAAGGCCGAACGCTTCCAGATAGCGCCCGTTCACGTCGAACAGCAGGCCGAGCAATGCCGGCCCCGCAGCGACGCCGAGCGTGCTGAGCAACTGGCTCAGCCCGTAGATGCGACTGTAGTCGCGCCCCCCGAAAAGCTCTGCAAGGAGCAGCGGCTGCAGCATGAGCAGATTGCCCACCGTCGCACCAAACGCCAGCGCTGCCAGCCAGAGGCCGACATCTCCCTGCACCCCTGCCAATGTCGACAGGGAAATGCACTGGCCGACCATGCACGCAAGCGCGAATCTGCGGGCGTCGATGCGGGTGATCAACCATCCACCGGCGAAGCGGCCGAGGATACTCGCCGAAGCCATGAGCGACACGACCGTGGCGCCTGTTGCGGGGCTGGCCCGCACCGACGCCAGATTGAACAGATGGGAGATGGCGCCGACCTGCGCAAGCATGACGAGCACCCAGCCACCGGTGATGGCAAGGAACCAGCGCGAGCGAACGGCATGGTCGTAGCGCCAGCCGTCGACCGCGGCGGCAGCCTCCCCCTCGGCCGCCGGCGCCGCCGGCGGCTGGCGAACGACCAGCAGGGCCACGGGAACCACCCCGATGAGCCAGATCAGCGCGAAAAGCTCTGACGCGGCCGCGAGACCGACGCGCTCGATGTAGGTCGCCGACGCTGGCGTGATGAGGATGCCGCCCAGCGAAAGCCCCGTACTCGCGATGGAAAGCGCCACCGAGCGCCGCGCCTGGAACCAGCGCGTGACGAGGGTGGTCGACGGCACGAGCGCGCAGCACGCATGGCCGACGCCGAAGAAGAGATAAACGACGAACAGCTGCCAGAGCGCGTCGACGCGGCCCACCAGATAGAGAGATCCGGCGCCGAGCACCCCACCCAGCACGAGGGTGAGGCGCGGATCGAAGGCCGTGAGCAGACGTCCGGCCACCACGCCACCCAGGCCGCTGGCAACGAAGAACGCCGCGATCGCAGCCGACACGCGTGACACCGGAAAGCCCTGGGCCTCCACGAGCGCGCTCATGTAGACAGACATGTTGTAGAAGGCGAGACCCGAGGTGATCGTGAGGATCACGAACAGCCCGCCGACGACGAACCAGCCGTAGTAGCCCCGGGAATGTTCGTCGTTCATGGGGCGGTCACAGCGTCAGCAAGCTCGCCTGTTCCGGCGTCCGGAATTCGGTGAAGGTGCGGAAGAATGCCTGTACCTCGGTGAGCGGCAGTTGCCGGCTGCCGACGAAGTCCTGAATGAGACCGCGGAGCTCGCTCGTGTCGACGTGTACCGGCGCCGCGAGATTGGCGCAGCCCATGCACCAGCCCTCGAAACATCGCTGCTTGATCTCCTCGCGCAGCAACACGCCACAGCCAACGTGGCGCGTATCCGCCTCGATGTACGCAAGGGCAACATCGATCGCTTCCGGGGGCCCCTCGAGCAATTGCGCGAACCAGACCCCGTCGTAAACGAGATAGCCGGTGATGCCGGCGCGGAAGTTGTACTCCCGCGCCCTGCGCAGGATGTGCTTGAGGTCGCGCAGGCCAAGGCCAGGCGCGGCCTCGCTGACGTAGACCAACGTCTCCAGCTTCATCCGTGCTCTCCCCCCGGGCGTCCCCACCGGACCCCCGACCTTACGCGGGTGGCCGCGAAGGCGCCAAGGCTTCGACTTGCGGCCGCACCCCGCCATCGCCACCATACGCGGCCCGCCGCACGATGAGATTCCGGAGCACAGCAAGATGACCGAGTACGTCGAGATCGGGGGCCTCAAGGTCGCCCGCCAGCTGCATGACCTCGTGGCCAACGAGATTGCGCCCGGCACGGGTGTCGAGCCGCAGCAGGTCTGGGAAGGCCTCGGCGCGATCGTGCGTGATCTCGCGCCCCGCAATCGGGCCCTGCTCGATGCGCGCGACGCGATCCAGGCGAAGATCGACGCCTGGCTGCGCGATGACCGCAACGCCGCCGGCGATCCTGCCGCGCAGCGCGCCTTCCTCACTGAAATCGGCTATCTGGTGCCCGAAGGTCCGGCCTTCGAGGTGACCACCGCGAACGTCGACGTAGAGATCGCGGAGCTCGCGGGCCCGCAGCTCGTGGTGCCGGTCGACAACGCCCGCTACGCCCTGAACGCAGCGAACGCGCGCTGGGGCAGCCTCTACGACGCCCTCTATGGCACCGACGTACTGCCCGAAACGGAAGGCGCCGAGAAGGCCGGCGGCTACAACCCGGCCCGCGGCGAGCAGGTCATTGCGCGCGCGGACGCCTTCCTGGACGAAACCTTCCCGCTCGCGACCGGCAGCTGGTCCGACGTCACTCGCCTCGCCATCGACGGCGGGGCGCTCGTCCTCGAGCAGGGCGATGCGGCGACGACACTGGCCGACCCCGGCGCCTTTGCCGGCCACGCCGAAACCGACAATGTCCTCTCGAATGTTCTGCTTGCGCACAACGGCCTGCACGCCGATGTGCTCATCGATCCGAGCCATCCCATCGGCCAGCAGCACAAGGCCGGCGTGAAGGACGTCATGCTCGAATCTGCGGTGAGCACCATCATGGACTGCGAGGACTCCGTTGCAGCCGTCGACGCCGACGACAAGGCACAGGTCTACGGCAACTGGGCCGGGATCATGAAGGGCACGCTCTCCATCGCCTTCAACAAGGGCGGCGAGACCCTCGAGCGCCGCATGAACCCGGATCGCACCTACACCGCACCGGACGGCGCCGAGAAGACGCTCCATGGCCGCTCGCTGCTGCTCGTGCGCAACGTCGGCGCCCACGTCTACACCGACGCCGTGACCACGGCCGACGGCGAGGAGATTCCAGAGACCTTCATCGACGGCATGGTCACTTCGCTCGCGGCCATCCACGACCTGAAGGGCAACGGCGACTACCGCAACAGCCGGAGCGGCAGCGTCTACATCGTGAAGCCGAAGCAGCACGGTCCCGAGGAAGTCGCGCTGTCGGTCGAGCTCTTCTCGCGTATCGAGGACGTGCTCGGCCTTGAGCGGAACACCCTGAAGATCGGGATCATGGACGAGGAGCGCCGCACCACGGTGAACCTCAAGGAGTGCATCCGCGCCGCCTCCGAGCGCGTGATCTTCATCAACACCGGCTTCCTCGACCGCACCGGCGACGAGATTCATACGCACATGCACGCCGGCGCCATGATCCCCAAGCCCGAGATCAAGGGCGCAGCCTGGATGCTCGCCTACGAAGACTGGAACGTGGACATCGGTCTCGCATGCGGCCTCGCGGGCCACGCCCAGATCGGCAAGGGCATGTGGGCCATGCCCGACGAGATGGCCAACATGATCGAGGCGAAGATCGGCCATCCCCGCGCCGGCGCGAGCTGCGCCTGGGTGCCCTCACCCACCGCCGCCTCGCTGCACGCCATGCACTATCACGCGGTGGACGTGCGCGAGCGCCAGCGCGAGCTCGCCGAGCGCGCCCGCGCCAGCCTCGACGCCATCCTCTCGCCGCCCCTGCTGGACGACCGCACCATGGCGATCGGCGACGTCCAGGCCGAACTCGACAACAACGCCCAGGGCATCCTCGGCTACGTGGTGCGCTGGGTGGAGCAGGGCGTCGGCTGCTCGAAGGTTCCGGACATCAACGACACCGGGCTCATGGAAGACCGGGCGACCCTGCGCATCTCCAGCCAGCACATCGCCAACTGGATGCTGCACGGCGTGGTCGACAAGCAGCAGGTCGTGGAGACCATGCAGCGCATGGCCGCGGTCGTAGACCGCCAGAACGAAGGCGACGCGGCCTACAGCCCCATGGCGCCGAACTTCGAATCGTCAATCGCCTTCCAGGCAGCGATGGATCTCGTCATGAACGGGGTCGAGGAACCGAACGGCTACACGGAGGCCACACTCATCCGGCGCCGCAAGGAATTCAAGGCGCGTCAGGCAGGCTGACGGGATGGGCGAGGAAACGGCAGGCGCCGCGACCACCGTTGCGGCGATCGCGGAACTCGTCGGATCCAGCTTCCCCGGCGGCGCCCGCTGCACGGAAGTCGGCCCGAGCTGGGCCGTGGCCGAGCTGAACGCCACGCCCCAGCAACTGCGTCCGGGCGAGATCATCAGCGGCCCGACCCTGTTCGGGCTCTGCGACGCGGTGCTCTGGTACGCCCTCTTCGGCGCCGTCGGCATCGAGCCCATGGCGCTCACGAGCGAACTCTCCATACGCTTCCTGAAGCCAGCGCAGGGCGCGTGCGTCATCGCGCGCGCCGATCTCGACCACGTGGGCAGGCGCTCAGTGATCGGCACGGTCCGCTGCTGGATGGCCGATGCGCCGGAGCGCATCGTCGCCGTGGCCCAGGGCACCTACGTTCGCCCCCGCGCCTGACGACGAACGCCGCTGCGCGCGGCAGAATGCGCCCTCGCCCACGTCTCGCGGAGTCGCCCGATGCAGCCCACCTTCAGCCTCGCCAACGGCCTTGCGCTGCTGTTCGCCCTCATCTGCGCTGGCTGCGTCGGCAACGCCCTGTTCCAGTTCGTGATCGGCCAGCACTACCTGATCCCCACCTTCTGGCTCGCCTTCGCGATGCTCTCCGGCAACTTTGCACGCTATGCCCTGGCCGGCGCACGCTGGGCCCAGGAGATCGTGTTCTGGTGTGGCGCACTCGCGAGCTGCACGCTGTTCATGGGCATCTTCTTCGCCAAGACCCCGAAGGCACTCCTTGGCGGCGCCTTCCTGCCGGTGTGGATCGGCCTCTTCCTCGCTCTGGCCTTCCTCACCTTCCATCACGCGCGCAGCCACCAGCTCTTCGGTGATCGGTCGTGACGAAGCGCGCACGCCTCGCCTTCAGCGCACTGCTCGCAGGCGCACCGCTGCTTGCCGCGATCGCGGCCACGCCCGACGTGGAGATCGCCCGCGCTGAGCCCGCGCGCACAGCAATCGGCAGCGCGCTCGACGCCGTGGCCAGCACCACCTTCGACTGCGCGGACATCGCAGCCGCCGAGGCCGCAGGCGCGGCACTCTGGGCGCGCGGGGTCGCCGCAGGTGCTGCTGCCCTCGACGATCGCCCCCTGTACTGGGCGCGCTTGCGCACCGCGGGGACGCTCTCTGCAGGCGTCCTGCCGACCTGCGCCGGCGCGGCGATCTTCGAGTCGACATCGCGGGGCTTCGCAGACGTGCAGTTCGATGACGCAGCCGATCTCCGCGTGCTCGTCACCGGCTTCGACCCCTTCCTCCTCGACCGCGAGATCACTCAGAGCAATCCCTCTGGCGTCACGGCGCTGGCGCTGGACGGTGATCGCCACGCTTTCGCAGGCAAGCAGGTGCAGATCGAGACAGTAATCGTTCCGGTCCGCTATCAGGACTTTGACGACGGTCTCGTGGAGACGACGCTCGTGCCCCTTGCCGAGCGCCTAGGCGTGGATCTGCTCATCACCGTGAGCATGGGCCGCTCGGACTTCGACCTGGAGCGCTTCCCGGGGCGCCGCCGCTCGGCGACGGCCCCGGACAATCGCAACGTCCTCACCGGCGCAAACGCCGAAGCCCCTCTCGTGCCCGCCCTCGGCGACGGCCCCCTGGCGGGACCGGAGTTCGTCGAGTTCACGCTTCCCATCGAAGCGATGCTCGAGGTCGGCGGCGACTACGCGGTCCACGACAACCGCACCGTGACGACGCTTGAGGCAGGCACGCTCGATGCGCCGAATCTGGAGGCCCTGGCAGACCAGACCGCCGTACGCGGCGGCGGCGGCGGCTATCTCTCGAATGAAATCAGCTACCGGGTCGTGAACGCCCTCGCCCGATCGGGATCGAGCATCCGCTCCGGCCACATCCACACCCCGCGCATGCCCGGCTACGATCGGGAGACCGTCGAGGGCATCGTCACGCAGACGGAAGCGCTCGTGCTGTCGGCAGCAAGGGCGCTGCTCGACTGAGGCGCCGCTGAATCAACCGCAGGCACGGCTTCACGCCCAGGATCGGCCATTGACCGCGATCTTCGCCGCGCGTCTTTGGACCGCGCTCGAAGAAGCGCAGCCGCCTGCCGTTCGCGTGCGGGCACAAGGAACGGGCATCCATTTGCAGCCCCTTCCGACGGCACTGCCTACTGCCTGCCCCTGCAGCGCCCGGCGGCCTACTGCGCTCCGTCGGTATCGGCATCGCCATTGGCATCGCCATCGGCATCGGCATCGCCATCGGCATCGCCGCCGCCTTCTGAGGGCAGGGCCGCGCACAGCGCGTCGACGTCGGCCGCCGCGAGGCCAAGGTCCTCGAGTACCGCGCGCGTGTCCGCGCCGAGGGCCTGGGGGTGGCCGCCGAGCGTCGTCGGCGTGGCCGAGAAGGCATAGGGCGACCGGACGCTGCGATAGGTCCCCGCCTGCGGATGCTCACGCTCGGCGAACATCCCCACCGCCTGCAGATGCGGATCCTTGAGCACGGCCGCATTGCTGTTCGCGCGCATGGCCGGAATCTGCGCTTCGCCCAGAATCTGCACCCATTCCTCGGTCGTTCGCGTCGCCGCGATCTCCTCGACGATCGCGTACAGCGCATCGGTATTCACGGTCCGCGCACCGTGTTCCGCGAAGCGCGGATCGGTGGCGAGTTCGGGCCGGCCGCCGAGTTCGAAGAACCGCAGCCACTGCTCGTCGAGATAGGGAACGATGCAGATGAAGCCGTCCGCGGTGGCGTAGGGCTTGCGGAACGGACTCACCGTACGCGCATAGCCCATGGGTCCGTCGATGGCGGGATAGGTCTGACCGTAGAGGTTCTCCACCATGTGGAAGTGGGTGAAGGCCTCGAACATGGGCACGGACACGAACTGCCCCTCGCCCGTTCGTTCGCGGTGATAGAGCGCTGCGAGCGTTGCCCCGAAGGCGTACAGACCTGCGGACTTGTCGGCGACGATCGAGGGCGCGTACTGCGGCGGGCCACCATCTCGAATCGTGGCCAGGTCGGCGAAACCGACCGCGCCCTGCACGAGATCGTCGAGCGCCTGCCTGGGGGCGTAGGGGCCGTCGGCGCCGTAGCCGGCACAGTGCACGTAAATGATGTCCTCGCGCAGCGCACGGACGGCCTCGTAGCCGAAGCCGAGGCGCTCCATGCCCGCAAGGCGCACGTTGTGGAAGAAAACATCGGCAGACTCGAGCAGCGCGGAGAACGCGCGCGTGCCTGCAGGGGCTGCTAGATCCAGGGCCACCGAGCGCTTGTTGCGATTCAGCGCCATGAAGATCGGCCCGAAGCCCGGTGCCGGCGACTCGCCGGCGTGGCGCATCACCTCGCCGCCGCGATGCGGATTCTCGATCTTGATGACCTCGGCGCCGAGGTCCGCGAGCATCTGCGAGGCGAAGGGGCCGAACACGATCGACGACGCGTCGATGACGCGCACGCCTGTGAGCGGACCGCCTGAAGCCGATGAGGTCATGAAGGGTGTCCTGCCCCGGCGGCGCGCGCCGGAGCGGGCACGGGGCGTATCAGCCCTGGAACTCGGGCAGATCGACAGTCAAGCCGTCGAGATCACCGGTGAACGCGATCTGGCAGGACAGGCGCGAATTGCCCTGGCGCTCCGGGTTCAGGTCGAGCATGGACTCTTCCATGTCGCCGATGCTGCCCGTTTTGTCCAGCCAGTCCGCCTTCACGTACACATGGCAGGTCGCGCAGGAGCACTGACCACCGCAATCGGCATCGATCCCGGGCACGCCATTCTGAATCGCATTTTCCATGACCGAGATGCCCTCAGTCGCAACGACCTCATGCTGGGTGCCGTCGTGCTCGATGAAAGTGATGGTCGCCATGTGCTGACTTCTCTCCGCAGATGAACAGAACGACCGCGGATTCTAGTGGTGACCGGCACCGATGGCCATGCGCAGATCAGCGCGCGAAATCCGTTGCTATGCTCGCCACGGGGGAAGGAGAGCCGCACGTTCCATATGCAGTCACCGCAGGACCGTGCGCACGTTTCGCTCGCGGGGCCCTGGCACGTCGTCGTAGACCCGTACGAAACCGGCTCCCGAGACATCTTCGGTAATCCGAACGCGCGCGGCTTCCATCTCGGCGAATCGCCCGCCACGCGGTGGTCGGCCGAGTACGACTTCAAGGCGGATGCGGCCGACGGCGTGCATCGCAGCTACACCCTCGACGACCCCCTCGCCGAAGACCTCGACATGATCGGCTGCAATCAGTACCTCGGCTGGTACCACACGAAGGTCGACGACATGGTCGCGAACACCTTGCACTCGGATGCAACGCGGCCACTCGTCATGAGCGAATTCGGCGCCGGCGCCGGCGCATGCGGCGCGGCGGCGACGACGAGCGCTGGACCGAGGACTATCAGGCTGCGGTGTACCGCGCGCAGTTCGCCATGCAGGCGCACATCCCGTTCCTGCGCGGCACCTCACCGTGGATCCTGAAGGATTTCCGCACGCCGAAGCGCCCGCTCCCGGGCATCCAGGACTACTTCAATCGCAGGGGGCTCGTGGACGAGCGCGGCGAGCGGAAACTGGCTTGCAGGTGGTCCACGACCACTACGCAACGCTTCAGGGGCGCAAGACCCCGTAGCGCTCCGGGTCCTCGCCGATGCGCCGCTGCGCATCGGCGTAGGACTCGGGATTGCCCACGTCGAGAAGCGGACCCTCGTGCGCCCAGCCGTACACCGGAGTGCGCGCATGGAGCCAGGCAAGGAAGTGCCCGGGCGCGTCCGGATCACCGCCGGCGGCGAGATAGGCCTCGATGCGCGCGCCGACGCCGCGCTGGAAAAGGTAGAGCGGCGCGGCGCTGTACGGGCTGACGGGCACGGCCGGCTTTTCCACGAACTCGAGCACGCGGCCGTCTGCCCCGAGACGCGCATTGCCGCGCCGGCTCCGGTCGGCGACGTCCGGATTCTCCCGCACTGCGACCACACTGCCATCCGTCGACCCAGCGCGCGCAACCATGGGCGCAAGGGGGAAACCGAGCAGCGTGTCCGTGCCGAGCACGAGCAATGGCGCCGCATCGCCGATGTGCTCGAGCACGAAGCGAAGATCGCCGATGGCCCCGAGTCTGGAATCCGCGTCCAGGGCACCATCGTTCAGCGCCTCGACATCGCGCGCTTCACTCTCCTGCCGCCATGCGTCGAAGTGCCCGGCGAAGCGGGCATTGCTCACGAGCACCACGCGCGCAACGCCATCGAGCGCGCGCACGCGGGCAAGGATGTGATCGAGCAGGGTCGCGCCGCCAAGCTCGATCAACGCCTTCGGCCGGTCGCCGATGAGCGCGGCGAGGCGGGTTCCGAACCCGGCCGCAAGGAGCACGACGTTCACAGGGGCCCCGCCCCGGCTGCCGGCCGGGTCGCGAATGAAAAGCTCTGGGCAGCGAACTCCGGGTGCACTTTGGCGTAGCGCGCGTGTGTCTCGATCGCGATGTCTTCGGCCGCATCGGCATCCACGAGGGCCACGCAGCAGCCGCGAAAACCAGCTCCGGAGAAGCGCGCGCCGTACACGCCGGGTTGTGCGTCCAGCGCCCGGAGCAGATCGATCATGCGCGGGCTGCCCGTCTCATAGGCGTGGATCGAACTGTCCGCGGAAGCGCGCATGGCGGCCCCGAAGGCTGCGAAGTCACCCGCCTGCCAGGCCGCAAAGCCCGCATCGACCCGTGCCGTTTCCGTGAGGAAATGGCGCGTCCGGCGCGCGAGCGGCTCCGGCAGTTCCGGCCCGTGCGTCGCGAGCGCGCCGCGCGGCAAGTCGCCGAGGCGCGGCGCCGGATCGGGGTGCGCAACGCGAACGGCCAGTTCGCGGGCTGCGGCGCGGCATTCGGCAACGCGATCATTGAAGGCGCTGCCCGCGACAAGAGGTGCCCGCTCACCGGAGGAGATCGCGAGGAAGCGCACGGCCGAGGCGTCTGGCGCCCGCGCGCGCTCGTGGCGCAGCGTGCGCGTGTCGATGCGCACCAGTGAGTCTCTTGCGCCGAACACCACCGCAGCCGGGTCCAGCAGGCCGTTCGCGAGGCCGAGGAACGCCTGCTCGATCCGCCCCTGGGCACGCACGAGCCCCTCTCCGTCCAGCCGCGTGCCGCTGCGCGCAGCGAGCACGAGCAGATAGGCAATCCCGACGGCCGCAGAAGAGGACAACCCCGCTTCGGCCCAGGCGCCGTCGACCAGTCCGACGAACCCGCCGGAACCGTGCTCGAGCGCGCGCACGGCGCCGCGGGCGTAGTCCCCCCAGTCGCCGGCCGGCGCAATCACAGCATTCAAGGCAAAGCGGACCGTGCCCTCGAAGTCACGGGAAGCAAGCGTCACCGTGTCTTCAGCGACCGGGAGCCATGCCAGCAGCAACGCGTGCTCTGCCGCGAGCGCGCACACTGCACCGTACTGATGGTCTACGTGCGCGCCGAGCGGGCAGATGCGATAGGGCGCACGCACCACGCGCACCTCGCTCGCCGGCGCACCGGTGCGCGCGGCCAGCGCTTCGCGCAGGCGCGCGGCGCGCCCCTCTACGTCTGCGTCAGCGAGCACGGTCAGTGCGCGAGGACGTGCGCCAGTTCGTCAGGGGTGAGGCGTGCACCGCAGGAGATGACCACCACGCGCGCATCGGGCTCTGCAGCAAGGAACCGCTCGCCCGCAGCGAGGGCGACGCCCGCCGCCCCTTCCACGAGCTGGTGTTCGGTGAACAGCATGCGGCGCACCGCGTCCGCAATCGCGTCTTCCTCGACGTCGATCCAGTCGGTCACGAGATCGCGGCAGATCGGGAAGGTGATCGCGTTGTCCTCGATGCCCCCCGCCGTGCTGTGCGAGAGCGTGTCGGAGGCGTCGATGTCGATGATTTCGCCCGCCAGCACCGATGCATGCATGGCGGCGTCGACCGCAGGCTGAGCGCCGACCACGCGCGTGTTCGGCGCGGCGTGCGCAAGCCAGGTGGCAATGCCGGAAATGAGCCCGCCACCGCCGATGGCGACCACCACGGCGTCCACGCCGTCCCAGCCGACCTCCGGCAACTGTTCCAGGAGTTCCACCGCGATGGAGCCCTGACCCGCCGCAACCACCGGATCGTTGTAGGGCGATACGAAGGACCGCCCCTCCTCCTCTGCCATGCGCCGCGCGGCCCGTTCGGCGTCGGCGCAGTTGTCGCTGGCGACGATGCGCACCTCGGCACCGAGCCCCTTCAGGCGCTCGATGATCGCCGCGTCGGTGTTCTGCGCAACGCACACGGCAACGGGCACGCCGAGCTCGCGGCCCGCCGTGGATACCCCGATGCCGTGATTGCCGGTGGAGGCGGTGATCACGCCCGCGTCCGGCGAACCAAGGGTGAGCAGACGCGAGAAGGCACCGCGGATCTTGAACGAGGAGGAGCGCTGCAGATGCTCGGACTTGATCGCGAGCGGGCGCCCGAAGGCCTCGCTGAGCAGCAGCGGCGTGCGTCGAACGTGGCCACGGATGCGCTCCGCGGCGCTGGCGACGAGATCGGCATTCACGGTCATGGGCGGCCTCCGAGACGGGCCGACATCAGAGCATCCGCCCGGGGAGCGGACAAGGGCACTCGGGCGAAGGCGGCGAGCCCGGTATACTGCGCCCGTTCCGTCTCGACCCCGCACCCGATGGCCAAACTCTATTTCCTGCCGCGCACGGCGCTGAAGGACAACGCCTCGCTCCTGCGCCTGGGCTGGCGCATCGAAGGCTGGGCCGTGGGCGCCGTCATCGGCCTGCTCCGCATGCTGCCCTTCGAGCGTGCCGTCGCCTGCGCGCGCCGCCTGTTCCGCGCGGTCGGCCCGCGCACGGGCGTGGCCACCAAGCTGCTGCGCAATCTCGCGATCATGCACCCGGACGAACCCATGAGTGCCCTGCGCAGCCGCGCCGCCGACAGCATGGGCAATCTCGGCGCCGCGCTCGCCGAGATCGCGAACATCGACCGCATCGGCGCCGATCTCGAACGCCGCGTGGAGTTCGACGTGCACCCCTCCGTGGCGGCCGTGCTGCGCGATCCGGAAGCCGCCGCCGTGCTCATCACCGGGCACGTTGGGCCCTGGACGCTCACCAACTTCATCGCGGCCTACGGCGATTTCCCGCTCACCATCGTGTACGCCCCGGAATCGAATCCCTTCGTGCGCGACCGCATCCTCGCGCTGCGCAGCGCCCTGCCCGTGAAGCTCATCGAGCGCGACAACAGCATGCGCGCCCTGCTCCGGGAACTGTCGGCCGGCCACAAGATCGGCCTCGCCTCCGACGTGCGCCTGGACGGCGGGGACTGGGTGCCACTCCTCGGGCACGATATGGAAACCAACACCGTACCCGCGCGCCTCGCTCTGCGGCAGAAGTGCCCGCTCATCCCCATTCGCTCCGAGCGCCTGCCCGGGGGCCGCTTCCGCATCACCGCCGAGGCTGCCATCGAACCGGAAGACCCGAGCGCCGACACGGAGGCGAAAATCGCCTCCATGGCGCGGCGCCTGTCGGGCACCTACGAGCGCTGGATTCGCGAGGCGCCACAGGAATGGATGTGCATGGCACGACGCTGGCCCAAGCACCTGGAGCTGGACGCCGTGGCGCGCGCCGAGGCCCTGGAGCGAGACCGCGCCGCGTGAAATTCCTGTTCACCGAACGCTTCGCGCCCGCCATCGAGCAGCGCCCCTGGCTCACACGCCTCGTGTTCCGCGTGGAAGCCGGCGTCATGTACACGCTGTGGTGGCTGCTGCAGGCGCTGGGACCGGAACGCGCCTCTCGCCTTGGCGCGCGCCTTCTCGGCACCCTCGGCCCCCGTTCGAAGAGCAAGGACGCCCTCGTCAGGCAGCAACTTCGCGTGGTGGAGCCCGAGGCGAGCGCCGAGCGCCTCGACGAACTCGCCGGCCGCGCCTGGACGAGCCTCGGCATGGTCATGGGCGAGTACGCAAACCTCACCGCCATCGCCGAGGACGGGCGCCTGGAGCTCGTGGACGAAGCGGACCTCGCGCGCTATCGCAATGGCGGCCGGGGCGCGATCTTCTTCGGCGCCCACTACGCCAACTGGGAACTGCTCCCGATCGCCATCGCGCGCGCCGGCGTTCCCATGCTCGCGCTGTATGCCCCGATCGCGAATCCGGGCCTTGACGCACTCATGGCGCGCGCCCGTACCCAGCTCGGCTGCGGCACTCACGCGCGCGGCGATTCCGTGCGCCCATTGGTGAAGCACCTGCGCAGCGGCGGCGCCATCGGCACGCTCATCGACCTGCGCGTGGAAGACGGCGCCGACCTGCCCTTCTTCGGCCACGAGACCCGCCTGCCCACCACGGCGGCGCGCCTCGCGCTCAGAACCGGCGCAGACCTCGTGCCCCTGCAGGCCGAGCGCGTCGGCACCGCGCGCTATCGCGTGCGTGCCTGCACGCCGATCGAGGTGAGCACGCTCGAAGACACCAACGCCGCGGTAGAGGCCACCACCCGGACCATGATCGCGATGATGGAAGACTGGATACGCGCAGACCCCGCGCTCTGGTTGCTCGCCAATCGACGCTGGGAAAAGCGCATTCTCGACCCCACCTGGGAGGCGCGCCGGGCCGCTCTCGTCGGTTCCTGATCCGCGTCAGCGCCAGCCCGCGCGGGTGCGCTAGAATCCCCCCAGATCGCATCACCCCATCCCCAGAGGTTCGCAGTGTTCGCACTCCTGCTCCTGATTGTCGTGCTTGCCATGGCGGGCGGCGTCTTCGTGGCGTTCCGCCACTTCGACAATCTGCCGAAGAAAAAGAAGAAGAAGTTCTTCACCAAGACCGTGAACAAGGTGTTCGTGTGGTTCGAGAACGTGGGCCTGATGGCGCGCACGCCCGCCTACGAGCGCGACTACCACGACACCTTCCCGGGCCTGGCGGAGCTGGAGGCAGGCCACAGCGACGTGAAGGCCGAGTGCCTCGAGATGCTCGGCATCAAGGAACAGCTCACCGACATGCGCGAGCTCGGCGCCGGCTATACCGCGGGCGGCATCCACAAGGCGCAGTGGAAGGTGTTCATGTTCGCGTCGGGCGGCCAGTTCGTGGAAGAGAACTGCGAGCGCGCCCCGAAGACCACCGCAATCCTGAAGGCGATCCCGAACATGGATACGGCCTTCTTCTCCGTGCTCGACCCCAAGCAGTACATCACTCCGCACTGGGGCTACTACAAGGGCTATCTGCGCTATCACCTCGGCGTGGTGATTCCCCACGACAACGCGCACGGCGAGTGCTGGCTGCGCGTGCATGACGATCTCGCCGACAACGCCAAGCAGGACAAGGACCTGATCGAGCGCGGCGAGAAGTACCACTGGCACGAAGGCGAAGGGATCATCTTCGACGACAACTACCTGCACGACGCGGCGAACGAGTCGGACGAGGTGCGCGTGGTGCTGTGGCTCGACATGCGCAGGCCCATGCCCTTCTACGCGAGCATCTTCAACAAACTCGTGCTGTGGTTCGTGGGGCGCGATGCGTCGGTGGAGAAGATCCGCCGCAAGGCCGCCGTCACCGCCTGATGGCGCACGCGCGCGCGGGCACCCTGCCGATCCTGGTCGCGCTCGCACTTGCGGTCGCACTTGCGGTCGCAATTGCGGCCGCACTCGCGATCGCGCAGCCCGCCACCGCCTCGGAACCCCGCTGGGCCGAGGCGATCGGCGATCACTTCCGTACGCTGCCCCCGCCCGCCGCGGCGCCCGAGCGCTGGCTGCTCGCCCACGTGGATGTCGAGACCACCGGCCTTGCGCCGGGGTGGCACGAAATGATCGATGTTGGGGTCGTCATCACGGAACTGGACGGCACCGAACTGGACCGGCTGTTCCTGCGCATCATGCCTGCGCACCCGGAGCAGCTCGATCCCGGTGCTGCCGCCGTTAACGGATTTTCCGTGGCGCGCTGGCAGGCGCTCGGCTCGATCTCGGAGGCCGAAGCCGTGACCGCGCTGCGCGCCTTCCACGCGCGCGTGGCCGGCGACCGCGCAGTGCTGTTCACCGCCTACAACAGCTGGTTCGACATTGCCTTCGTGGACCACCTCTTTCGCGCACAGGACGCCACCTGGCGTGAGCTCTGGCACTACCACGTGCTCGACGTCCCCTCCATGGCCTGGGGGCTCGGCTACCGGGACCTCTTCGGCGGCAGCCTTGCCGACACGCTCGGCATTGCCGCCGAAACGCGGGACCCCCTTCAGCACACCGGCATCACGGGCGCGGCCGCAAACGTCGAGAAGTATCGCGCCCTGCTCGAACGGCTCGCCGCCGAGCCGGCAGCCCCCATCCACGAGTAAGGGACGACGCATGAAGCGCGTGATCGCAACCCTCCTGGCCTTCGCCATGGCCGCATCCACCCACGCGACTGCGGACGCGACTGCGAGCGCCGAAGCACAATTGCGCGCGCAGCTCGCAGCGTTTCTCGAGGGCGCCGCCGCGAACGACGCCGCCGTACACGACGCCTTCTGGGCCGAGGAACTCGTGTACACGAGCTCCAGCGGCACGCGCTTCGGCAAGGCCGAGCTCATGGCGGGCGTACACGCAAGCGGGCCGATCAACCCCGCAGACCTCGAAGCGACCTACGGCGCGCGAGACGTGAACGTGCGCCTCGTGGGCGAACTCGGCCTGCTCGACTTCACGCTCGTTGCATTCGAAGCCGGCGGCGCAGAGCAGCTGTACCTGAACAGCGGCACCTTCGTGTGGCGCAATGGCCGTTGGCAGGCCGTGAACTGGCAGGCGACGAAGGCAGCGGCTGCGGACTAGGCGACCGCTGCATCGCGGCTGCCGAGTGCGCGGTGGCTGGCGCGCCGCGGTGTTGCGAAGAGCGCTCGGCCCCGTGTGAGACATTGTCCATTGACCGGCTCAATCAGAGCCGCGAGAGTCGCAGGCATGGATACGAGATATACAGACGCTGTTAAGCCCGCAGGCTTAACCGACGTTCGTTCAATAAACTGTTGAACGGCAGAACCCCGATGAAGGTTGCCGAACGAAGAACTGAGGATGCTGGGCCGGGCTTTGCCTACGTCTACGATCTCTTCGAGTTCGATGCAGGCGACGTGCGTTACGTCGCTCGGAGCTACGTCGAGGAGCCGAATGAGGCTCACTTCCTCCGCAAGGAGGTGAGCGGCGAAGCTCTGCTTATTGATGAGTCGGACACTCGAAGCGACCTGTTCGTGGAAGCCGTCCGGTACCTAAGGGGCAAGGGGAAGTCAGTTATCCAGTACTTGTCCGAGGCCGAAGAAGGGTACGTCAGTGTCGCGCCGTAGAGCTCCGAGCAACCGACTTCCGTCCAACAAGCGGCTCGACCGGACCCCCGGCCCTGCGGGCCGCGGCTCCGGTCAGCCTTGGCGTTGTACGTCGGAAAGACGACTGATCCAGGTGTAATCTCAACCGAGAAGGCGCTCTCACGGATGCAGGGCATGGCCACCAGATCAATCCAAGATTTCTTCGACGCGCACGACGTGGGCAATCCTTCGCTCAGCCGTGCTCCGTTTTCTCGCCGCCGTGCTGATCGCGCATCTCTGGCGGCAGTCCGCAACGCGCCATCTCAGAACGTCTTCCAAGGCCGGAACCGCACGACGGACTCGGTCATGCGTGCAGCCATTACGACGTACAACAAGCGCTTCGTTCGGACTGCGCTACGCGCAGCCGAACAAGCTAGGCGTTGAACGGCAGAACCCCGATGAAGGTTGCCGAACGAAGAACTGAAGATGCTGGGCCGGGCTTTGCCTACGTCTACGATCTCTTCGAGTTCGATGCAGGCGACGTGCGTTACGTCGCTCGGAGCTACGTCGAGGAGCCGCACGAGGCTCACTTCCTCCGCAAGGAGCTGAGCGGCGAAGCTCTGCTTATTGATGAGTCGGACACTCGAAGCGACCTGTTCGTGGAAGCCGTCCGGTACCTAAGGGGCAAGGGGAAGTCAGTTATCCAGTACTTGTCCGAGGCCGAAGAGGGCTACGTCAGTGTCGCGCCGTAGAGCTCCGAGCAACCGACTTCCGTCCAACAAGCGGCTCGACCGGCCCCCCGGCCCTGCAGGCCGCGGCTCCGGTCAGCCTTGGCGTTGTACGTCGGAAAGACGACTGATCCAGGTGTAGGCTCAACCATGAAGGCGCTCTCACGGATGCAGGGCATGGCCACCAGACCGATCCAAGAAATCTTCGACGCGCACGACGCGGGCAATCCTTCGCTCAGCCGTGCTCCGTTTTCTCGCCGCCGTGCTGAGAGCGCATCTCTGGCGGCAGTCCGCAACGCGCCTCCTCAGAAGGTTTTCCAAGGCCGGAACCGCACGACGGACTCGGTCGTGCGCGCAGCCATCTCGACGTACAACAAGCGCTTCGTTCGGACTGCGCTACGCGCAGCCGAACAAGCTAAGCGTTGGGCAGCACGGCGAGATGGCTAGAGCGGCCGTGCTGGTGATCGACGTGCAGGCCGGGCTCGTCCCGGGCGCCTACCGCGAATCCGAGGTTCTCGAAGCGATTAACACAACGGTCGAACACGTTCGTAGAAGTGGTGGGGTCGTAGTCTTCGTTCAGCACTGCCACTCCACGTATCGACCGCTCATGAAGGGCGACCCTGGCTGGGAGATCCACGAGGCAGTGGTGCCCTGCGCGAGTGACATCTTCGTCGAGAAGCAGGCATCTGACTCGTTCTACGAAACGCCATTGGATGAGCTGTTGAAGGACGCGGGCGTCACCCACGTCTATGTAACTGGGCTCCAAACTGAGTACTGCGTAGATGCCACCTGCCGCTCAGCACTGAGCAAGGGATACTCGGTCACGCTCGTGAGCGATGCGCACACGACCGGCGACTCGCACCTGCCTGCCACTGAGGTGGTCAAACACCACAATGCGATACTCGGGAACCTCGCGCATCCGAGGCGCTCGATCGAGGTTGCTCCAAGCTCGTCGATTCAGGGGGTGCCTTAGTGCTGCCCAACAAGCGGCTCGTGGCGTTCGCTGCGCTCACTCGGACGCGCCGGCCTGCGGCCGCCGCACCCGCACAGCCTTGGCGTTGTACGTCGGAAAGACGACTGCTCCAGGTGTAGGCTCAACCATGAAGGCGCTCTCACGGATGCAGGGCATGGCCACCAGATCGATCCAAGATTTCTGCGACGCGCACGACGCGGGCAATCCTTCGCTCAGCCGTGCTCCGTTTTCTCGCCGCCGTGCTGAGCGCGAATTTCTGGCAACAGTCCGCAACGCGCCTCCTCAGAAGGTTTTCCAAGGCCGGAACCGCACGACGGAATCGGTCGTGCGTGCAGCCATTACGACGTACAACAAGCGCTTCGTTCGGACGCCGCTTCGCGGCACCGAACAAGCTAAGCGTTAGCCGGCCGGAGAACCCGCTATGCAGGTCCGGAGGGCAAGGGAAGAAGACCTGTCTGCGATCAGGGCTCTCTACCAGCAGCTGCACCCAGAGGACCCGCCGGTCGAAGCGACGAACTTCGATCGAATCCTCGACTCTGAACACTTCGTGCTACTGGTGCTGGAGGCCGGAAAGCGCGTCGTCTCGACTTGCTACCTGAACCTCGTCCCGAATCTCACGAGATCTGGAAGGCCCTACGCAGTGATCGAGAACGTGGTCACTGATCAGGCTCTTCGGGGACAGGGCTATGGCAGCGCGCTGCTTGGTCACGCGCTCAAGGAGGCATGGCGCGCCGGTTGCTACAAAGCGATGCTGATGACGGGTTCGAAGAGGCCTGAAACCCATCGCTTCTACCAGAGGGCAGGATTCGACGGTGACGACAAGACCGGCTACGTCGCGCGGCCCGGCTAACAAGCGGCTCGACCGGACTCACGGCCCTGCGGGCCGCGGTTCCGGTCAGCCTTTGCGTTGTACGTCGGAAAGACGACTGATCCAGGTGTAATCTCAGATACGAGGGCGCTCTCACGGATGCAGGGCATGGCCACCAGATCGATCCAAGATTTCTTCGACACGCACGATGCGGGCAATCCTTCGCTCAGCCGTGCTCCATTTTCTCGCCGCCGTGCTGAGAGCGCATCTCTGGCGGCAGTCCGCAACGCGCCATCTCTGAACGTCTTCCACGGCCGGAACCGCACGACAGACTCGTTCGTGCGCGCAGCCACCTCGACGTACAACAAGCGCTTCGTTCGGACGCCGCTGCGCGGCGCCGAACAAGCTAAGCGTTGTGCGCCATGAGTAGCCACAAATTCGTGTGCTTCGACTGCAGGTACGCGACGAAGCGCAACCCCTTTGCCGAAGGCCCCGTTCGTTGTGGCACGTGTGGGAAAGACTGCGCCTATCTCGGCCATAAGATTCCTATCCCTCCGCGTCGGGACGGCAAGGCCTGGGATGCTCTTCGCCAGCAGCTACAAGCCGAGCGGCGTGCCGCTAGAGACTCCCGACAGATTGCTCGCGTCCATCGCCGACACGCGCTTGAGCGTGAGATCGAGAGGATCGAACGGCGAGATTCGAATGCCGGCCGAGCGTCGCTACTCAGAAGACTTCGGCGCGAGCTGGGTAGAGTCTAGGGGCTACGGCATGGCACGAACGGCGCACAACAAGCGGCTTGTTCGGATGGCGCTTCGCCCCACCGAACAGCCTTTGCGTTAGGCATCTCGGAGAGCTCAGAGCAATGAGTATGGACCTGTGGGTGTACGCGGCCTGCGCGATCAGCTTCCCTGACCAACTCCCGGAGCCGGAGATCTGGACCAACTACGGGGGTTCCGACTGGGCGTATGAGCAGCCGACTTGGCAGGTTGTCGTCGACGACGAATCCGAAGCGGGAATCCCGGACGAGGCTCTTGAGCTGCTCCCGGAGGCGACGGTTGCGGTCTCCCTCGGACTCGAGCCGATAGGAGCAGACGAGACTGCGTACGAGTTCCTCTACCGAGTAGCTGACGTGATCGCTTCTTCTTGTGGACGTGCGGTGGTCCAAGGGCCGCAAGGGTTGCGCTTAGTGCCCTCAAGTAGTGAAGCGCAAGATGCCTAACAAGCGGCTCGTGGCATTCGCTGCGCTCATTCGGACACGCCGCCCTGCGGGCGGCGCGCCCGCACAGCCTTGGCGTTGTACGTCGGAAAGACGACTGATCCAGGTGTAATCTCAACCGAGAAGGCGCTCTCACGGATGCAGGGCATGGCCACCAGATCGATCCAAGATTTCTTCGACGCGCACGACGCGGGCAATCCTTCGCTCAGCCGTGCTCCGTTTTCTCGCTGCCGTGCTGAGCGCGAATTTCTGGCAACAGTCCGCAACGCGCCTCCTCAGAAGGTTTTCCAAGGCCGGAACCGCACGACGGACTCGGTCGTGCGTGCAGCCACCTCGACGTACAACAAGCGCTTCGTTCGGACGCCGCTGCGCGGCACCGAACAAGCTAGGCGTTGTACGTCGGAAAGACGACTGATCCAGGTGTAATCTCAACCATGAAGGCGCTCTCACGGATGCAGGGCATGGCCACCAGATCGATCCAAGATTTCTTCGACGCGCACGACGCGGGCAATCCTTCGCTCAGCCGTGCTCCGTTTTTTCGCCGCCGTGCTGATCGCGCATCTTCAGCCGCGGTCCGCAACGCGCCTCCTCAGAAGGTTTTCCAAGGCCGGAACCGCACGACGGACTCGGTCGTGCGTGCAGCCACTACGACGTACAACAAGCGCTTCGTTCGGACTGCGCTACGCGCAGCCGAACAAGCTAAGCGTTGGACATCACGATGACACATCGCGTGGAAAGCGTCCTTGCCGGCCTGCTCGCATTGTCGCTAGCTGGTTGCGCGACCATGACTGAGCAGCGCACTGACACCACGGCTCCGGTCTCGTACGACTTAGGTGCGCCTGAACAACTGACCGTTAACCTCGATGGTGCCCAGCCGATGGGCAGGGCTCTTTCCACGCCGGCCTTCGACGAATCCGAATTCGAGTTCGATCATCCCGAGGATCCGCCAGAGGCCCTCCGGTGGGAATGTGGATTCGGCCTCGGTCGCGTGGCGCCAACGGTCCAATCGTCGCTCGGTGCTGTGCTGACTTCAGGGAGTCTCGTCGAGGCAGCTCTTGGCATTGAATACCGTCAGTTCATCCTCCACCTGCACGAACCGACAGTCGTTCGCTCGGAGGTCGAAAGGTGATGTCCAACAAGCGGCTCGACCGGAACCTCGGCCCTGCGGGCCGTGGCTCCGGTCAGCCTTGGCGTTGTACGTCGGAAAGACGACTGATCCAGGTGTAATCTCAGCTACCAAGGCGCTCTCACGGATGCAGGGCATGGCCACCAGACAGATCCAGGATTTCAGCGACGCGCACGACGTGGGCAATCCTTCGCTCAGCCGTGCTCCGTTTTCTCGCCGCCGTGCTGAGAGCGCATCTCTGGCGGCAGTCCGCAACGCGCCTCCTCAGAGGGTTTTCCAAGGCCGGAACCGCACGACGGACTCGGTCGTGGGAGCAGCCATCTCGACGTACAACAAGCGCTTCGTTCGGACGCCGCTTCGCGGCACCGAACAAGCTAAGCGTTAAACGACCCTCCTTCGTATGAACCAAACAGAGATCGCCAAACTCGTACGAGATAGTTCCCTCCTCACGGGCAGCTTCGTGCTGCGATCCGGAAAGCGCTCAGACACGTACTTCGACAAGTATCAGTTCGAGTCAGATCCGGAACTGCTTCGCGCCATCTGCGAGGAACTGGCAGGACTCCTTCCGCCCGACACCGAAGTGCTCCTAGGGATGGACTTGGGCGGCATACCAGTCGCCACCGTTCTGAGCCAGGTCACGGGTATCCCTGTTGCGTTCATTCGAAAGGAGCGTAAGGAACACGGGACGCGCAAGTTTGCAGAAGGGGCGGCCCTTCAAGGTCTTCGCTGTGTCATCGTCGAAGATGTCGTTTCGAGCGGTGGCGCAATTCTCGACTCGCTACGGATGCTTCGAGAAGAAGAAGTGCGACCGACCACCGCAGTCTGCGTTATCGATCGCGAGTCCGGTGGTCCAGAGGCGCTAAAGGCTGCGGGCGTAGAGCTCCGATCATTGTTCAGCATGTCGGAGATTCTTGGTGCCGCTTAACAAGCGCCTCGAGTTCGCACCCTTCGGGCGCCGGACGGTCGCATCGCTGCGCGGTGCAACCACCGCTCAGGCTTGGCGTTGTACGTCGGAAAGACGACTGATCCAGGTGTAGGCTCAACCATGAAGGCGCTCTCACGGATGCAGGGCATGGCCACCAGACCGATCCAAGATTTCTTCGACGCGCACGACGCGGGCAATCCTTCGCTCAGCCGTGCTCCGTTTTCTCGCCGCCGTGCTGAGAGCGCATCTCTGGCGGCAGTCCGCAACGCGCCTCCTCAGAAGGTTTTCCAAGGCCGGAACCGCACGACGGACTCGGTCGTGGGAGCAGCCACCTCGACGTACAACAAGCGCTTCGTTCGGACGCCGCTGCGCGGCGCCGAACAAGCTAAGCGTTGTACGTCGGAAAGACGACTGATCCAGGTGTAATCTCAACCAAGAAGGCGCTCTCACGGATGCAGGGCATGGCCACCAGATCGATCCAAGATTTCTTCGACGCGCACGACGTGGGCAATCCTTCGCTCAGCCGTGCTCCGTTTTCTCGCCGCCGTGCTGAGAGCGCATCTCTGGCGGCAGTCCGCAACGCGCCTCCTCAGAAGGTTTTCCACAGCCGGAACCGCACGACGGACTCGGTCGTGGGGGCAGCCACCTCGACGTACAACAAGCGCTTCGTTCGGACGCCGCTGCGCGCAGCCGAACAAGCTAAGCGTTGTACGTCGGAAAGACGACTGCCCCAGGTGTAATCTCAACCACCAAGGCGCTCTCACGGATGCGGGGCATGGCCACCAGATCGATCCAAGATTTCTTCGACGCGCACGACGCGGGCAATCCTTCGCTCCGCCGTGCTCCGTTTTCTCGCCGCCGTGCTGATCGCGCATCTTCAGCCGCAGTCCGCAACGCGCCATCTCAGAACGTCTTCCATGGCTGGAACCGCACGACGGACTCGGTCGTGCGTGCAGCCACCTCGACGTACAACAAGCGCTTCGTTCGGACGCCGCTTCGCGGCACCGAACAAGCTAAGCGTTATGTGTAGCTCTCGCATCGCGCGGCCACGTATTCGTGTCGACTTCAACGAGCTTTGCGATGAAGACCTCGTGCTCTTGTCTAAGCTTGATGAGGTCGTATGCGAAGACGGGAACACGGTCACCCTGACCCCCGGAATGGAAGTCGTCGTGTGTGAGCGGAATGTGTATGCGGATGGTCAGGCGGAGTTGATCTACGCGACCGGCATCGCGGAACTGAATGACCCGGCTAGAACCGGACGCTGGACCACAGCAGCGCGGTGGTGCTGCCGAATCGATGCCAAGGGGATACGTGTTGAGGACATCACGCACACATAACAAGCGCCTAGAGTGCGCGCCCTGCGGGCGCCGGACGGTAGCAGCGCTGTGCGCTGCCACCGCCGCTCAGGCTTGGCGTTAGGCAGCCCGAGGCGATGTCGCAAGCAACTCTCCTCCTGCTTGGACTCTTGCTTCTGGCCCCGATTGCCGCAGCAGCTAACCGCTCTGCCTGTTCGGGGTTGCGGCCTTATCAGGTGATCGTTGCCGTCACGCCTGATCCCTACGACGGCCTGGCCCCGGAAGCCACCTGCGGAGCGGTCGATGTCACGTTTACAGTCTCGGCTTCTGGCATGCCAAAGGATGTGCAGCTGGTGCAACCCACGGGGCAGTGGCTTGAGCAGGAAGCGTTGAGGCTTGTTCCGTCGTGGAAGTTCAGGCCCCGAGCCCAAGATTGTGCTCCTGTTGATGCGGAAGGTGTCATCGCGAGAATCACCCTGGATTGCGATTCGGGCGCGTATTCAGTGGAGATCGCAGAAGATGCCTAACAAGCGGCTCGTGGCGTTCGCTGCGCTCACTCGGACGCACCCGCCGATGGCCGGCACGCCCGCACAGCCTTGGCGTTAGGCGACTTGTGAGCGCTCGCCACCAGATCCTCGAAGATAGGGACTTTTGGCTGATGCTTGAGTTCGTCCTGTCAGGCTGGTTCCGAACGCATGCGGCCCCCTCGTTCGGCGGCTTCTGGTGCGACGGTTTCCTTCCACACACAGCTACGAACACGAGACTCGGCATTGATGTCTGCGGAGATGCTTGGATTGCTGAAGGTGATCGGTCGATGCGCAAGTACGCTTTCGAGGTTTCGATTCCACAGCGCATGCTCGGGCGACGGCGCAGCCATGTCGCGCTCAGCGACGTGGAAATCGATGTCAAGCGTCACGCCCTTCGATTCGTCGTCGAACCCACGATCGAAGCAGGCGCCGCCCATGAGAAGTAGCGTCTCACGGTTAGCCAGCAATTCGCCTAACAAGCGCCTAGAGTGCGCGCCCAGCGGGCGCCGGACGGTCGCAGCGCTTCGCGCCGCAACCGCCGCTCAGGCTATGCGTTGTACGTCGGAAAGACGACTGATCCAGGTGTAGTCTCAACCCCAAAGGCGCTCTCACGGATGCAGGGCATGGCCACCAGACCGATCCAAGATTTCTTCGACGCGCACGACGCGGGCAATCCTTCGCTCAGCCGCATTCTGTTTTCTCGCCGCCGTGCTGAGAGCGCATCTCTGGCGGCAGTCCGCAACGCGCCTCCTGAAAAGGTTTTCCAAGGCCGGAACCGCACGACGGACTCGGTCGTGCGTGCAGCCATTACGACGTACAACAAGCGCTTCGTTCGGACGCCGCTGCGCGGCACCGAACAAGCTAAGCGTTGTACGTCGGAAAGACGAGTGATCCAGGTGTAATCTCAGACACGAAGGCGCTCTCACGGATGCAGGGCATGGCCACCAGATCGATCCAAGATTTCTTCGACGCGCACGACGCGGGCAATCCTTCGCTCAGCCGCATTCTGTTTTCTCGCCGCCGTGCTGATCGCGCATCTTCAGCCGCAGTCCGCAACGCGCCTCCTCAGAAGGTTTTCCAAGGCCGGAACCGCACGACGGACTCGGTCGTGCGCGCAGCCATCTCGACGTACAACAAGCGCTTCGTTCGGACGCCGCTTCGCGGCACCGAACAAGCTTTGCGTTGTACGTCGGAAAGACGACTGATCCAGGTGTAATCTCAACCACGAAGGCGCTCTCACGGATGCAGGGCATGGCCACCAGACGGATCCAAGATTTCTTCGACGCGCACGACGCGGGCAATCCTTCGCTCAGCCGTGCTCCGTTTTCTCGCCGCCGTGCTGAGAGCGCATCTCTGGCGGCAGTCCGCAACGCGCCATCTCAGAACGTCTTCCATGGCTGGAACCGCACGACGGACTCGGTCGTGCGTCCAGCCACCTCGCCGTACAACAAGCGCTTCGTTCGGACTGCGCTGCGCGCAGCCGAACAAGCTAAGCGTTGTGTGCCTCAATGAACGCGCAGATAAAGTCCGTGCTTGAAACGATGAGATCCACCTACGAGGCGAAAAGCTTCGAGGAGCTATGCGCCGTTTCTTGGATCGAAGAAGAACCTATTCAGCTCGGATCGAGGACGTATCGCCCAGCAGTCTGGGCGGAACTGCTCCATGATGGTCACGTCCTCCTGGTCGTTCAGCTCAGCCGGTCTTTCCTCGGTTTCGGTACAACAGAATCGATCGGCCTGAAGTGCTCTCCTTCCGGAGAACGAGTACCTGTTGATGCGGAGTGGCTCATGAATGAGGTTGGTCATCCGTGAGGGCACACAACAAGCGCTTCGTTCGGACGCCGCTTCGCGGCACCGAACAAGCTAAGCGTTAGCTAGCACGGAGCCGCCACACATGATTTCGGTCAGGTCAGCAACTTCCATTCCCTTGCTCCTTCTCCTGGTCGCATGCGCGCCGGCGCCGATTACGAACATCGGAGATCCGGATTCACTGCGCGCAGAGCAGCCCCTGCAATGCGTTGGACTCGGAGCGGTCGTTTCTACCTACACGGCTGCGGACGTTGCGGCAGGGGCGAGGTCCTGCGTAGACGAAGGGAAGTACGAGAGCGCAGCGGCGCTAGTCTTCGTGTCGTCTGCTATGGCGTTTTACGACACCCAGCGCGTACGAGACCCGTCTGCGCATCAAGCCTTGCGTTTGCTTGTCCCGGCCTATCTGGAAGGAGCCGATGAGGCCTCTCGCGAAAGCCTCATGGCCGCGATCGAAACTGCAACCAGGCCAGGATCGCAGGCAAGTCTGTGCAGTGAGTTGCAACGAATCGGAAAGCCAGACTATTTCCCTCAGTACATGATTGCGCATGGGATGGACGCGATCATGAGTTCTGACTTGCCGCCCTTGGTTGAAGAGTTCGATGAGGAGGATGCATGGCGTGCCACCCTCGAATTTTCACGATGCGTCGCACCCAGTGGTGCTAGCTAACAAGCGGCTCGTGGCGTTCGCTATGCTCACTCGGACGCGCCGGCCTGCGGCCGCCGCGCCCGCACAGCCTTGGCGTTGTACGTCGGAAAGACGACTGGTCCAGGTGTAATCTCAACCACGAAGGCGCTCTCACGGATGCAGGGCATGGCCACCAGATCGATCCAAGATTTCTTCGACGCGCACGACGCGGGCAATCCTTCGCTCAGCCGTGCTCCGTTTTCTCGCCGCCGTGCTGAGCGCGAATTTGTGGCAACAGTCCGCAACGAGCCTCCTCAGAAGGTTTTCCACGGCCGGAACCGCACGACGGACTCGGTCATGCGTGCAGCCATCTCGACGTACAACAAGCGCTTCGTTCGGACTGCGCTGCGCGCAACCGAACAAGCTAAGCGTTAAGTGCCATGGTCACCGCGTCGCGAGATCGAGGTGGGGAGTTCGGGTTCTGGCCTAGCGCAGACGAACAGCGGGAGCTCGCGTGCTCCCTAGCACTCCCCTGGTCGGCTGGGACACAGGACTGGGAGCTAGAAGCTGCAGATTCAGAGCGGATAGAAGAGTTCCTCGAAGCGTATGGACAGCTGAAGCTCTCTCGGCGGCAGCGCTTCTCCCTTGGAGAACTCGTAGTCGCCTCGCTCGACGAACTCGCAAGCGTCAGCCCAAGCCTAGAATCCAGGGTCTTGAAGTTGCTTGCCTCGGACCCGGTTCTGCATGGCTATACGATGGACTCGTGGAGCGCGGATGACACGACCGACCTGAACGAAGCGTTTGCCGTTTCCGGGCTCATGAGGAGACTCCGCGCTCAGGTTCGCGGGAGAGAGGAAACGCAACGTGGCACTTAACAAGCGGCTCGTGGCGCTCGCTGCGCTCACTCGGACACGCCGGCCTGCGGCCACCGCGCCCGCACAGCCTTGGCGTTATGTTTCCTAGAGTGCGAGTACTTCTGCTATCTATCTTTTTTCTTGGTGGGTGTTCCACCATGGCAGACATTGCGCTTTCCATTGTGCCAATGCACACCTCGACTGCGCATGAAGTAGACCCCGAATACGACGAGACAGTTAAATCTTCGCAGCCACCTCCCGGTAAAGCTGTAGTCTTCGTGTACCAATCAGGAGGCAGCGAATCCTCAGTCGTCTATGTAAATGATGAAGAGATGGGAGGCATATGGGCAGGCAAGTACCTATTCACGATATTGGATCCAGGCCAGGTAACAGTGAAATCTACTCTCCAGCTTCGGAGAAGCGGACTTACCTATTCGCATCCCTCGAGCTACCTCAATAGTTGGGGTTCCTTTGAAGCAGTAGCGGGAAGTCGCTACTACATTGAGCTTCAATCCTCCAAGAAGACTCAGAGCCTAGAATTTAGAGGCGACGCGAAAGGGCAGGCTAAGTTAGGGTCCATGCAATTGAGTTTTCAGAATAGTTACGACGCAGCTAAGAGAGGCTCCCCCGTACATGAAACAGTTGATATATGCCCGTTTGGTAGTCCTGTGCCCACGGTGTACTCAAGCGCTGAAATAGAAGAATGGGGTTTAACTTGTACTTATGATAGAAACTTCTAGTCGAAACATAACAAGTCAAGGCAGCGAGGGCGCTGCGCGGCGGGACTCCCAATCCGTGGTTGCCCCTGCTTGATGCGTTGTGTGCGGCTGCAGCGCCGCTCGCGAAGTTCGTGAGCTAGCTTGCGATGTCAGTGGACTTCGGCGATCACGTACGCGTGCGCTCCGCACCGGAGACCGAGGAGGCAGGGCTCGCCGGCAGGGAGGGCTCCGTGTACGGGGTTACGACACCATCGCTGATCGACGTACATGTGGTCGGTACGCCAATCGAGGACTCCGCCGTCAACGTCTACTTCGAAGATCTTGGGCAGGATCACTGGCTAGCGCCGCATCTCATCGAGTTTCTAGACTACGCGCCAGGGACCGAGATCACAGTCGGAGATAAGTCCTTCGTAAGAACAGAGGATGGCGGTTGGCAGGGGCGCAGAGAGAAGCGCTGGTGGCAGTTTTGGCGATAGCACACAACAAGCGCTTCGTTCGGACCGCGCGACGCGCGTCCGAACAAGCTATGCGTTATGCGGCAACTGCTGAGACATGAAGTTTCCTGCCGGGCTCCTGTGCTTACTGCCATTGCTTGCAATCGGAGAGGAGTCCAATTGCTTGAAGCTGCGGGGTAGCTTTTTAATCTACAACGGCTGGCCACCAGCTTTACGTTTCCACGACGCAGTAAGCCAGAAGATCTACGCGCTGAACGACGATGAAGATCCACCGGGGCCGGAGTGGATTGACTCTATTCACAGGGAGAATCGGGTAACTGGAGAGTTTTGCGTTGCTCTAACGGGGGAAAAAACATCAGTGCCATACGAAGCAAAGCCGATCCACTATGTTCAGATCAAAAGCTACAAGTTGCAGTAAGTTTCCGCATAACAAGGGCCGCCAATCGCTGCGCTCGGACGTCGTACCTGCCGCTTCGCGTCAGGTACGACGCCGTTGCGGCTGGCGTTGTACGTCGGAAAGACGACTGATCCAGGTGTAATCTCAACCAAGAAGGCGCTCTCACGGATGCAGGGCATGGCCACCAGATCGATCCAAGATTTCTTCGACGCGCACGACGCGGGCAATCCTTCGCTCAGCCGTGCTCCGTTTTCTCGCCGCCGTGCTGAGAGCGCATCTCTGGCGGCAGTCCGCAACGCGCCCCCTCAGAAGGTTTTCCACAGCCGGAACCGCACGACGGACTCGGTCGTGGGGGCAGCCACCTCGACGTACAACAAGCGCTTCGTTCGGACGCCGCTGCGCGGCGCCGAACAAGCTAAGCGTTGTACGTCGGAAAGACGACTGATCCAGGTGTAATCTCAACCAAGAAGGCGCTCTCACGGATGCAGGGCATGGCCACCAGATCGATCCAAGATTTCTTCGACGCGCACGACGTGGGCAATCCTTCGCTCAGCCGTGCTCCGTTTTCTCGCCGCCGTGCTGAGAGCGCATCTCTGGCGGCAGTCCGCAACGCGCCTCCTCAGAAGGTTTTCCACAGCCGGAACCGCACGACGGACTCGGTCGTGGGGGCAGCCACCTCGACGTACAACAAGCGCTTCGTTCGGACGCCGCTGCGCGGCGCCGAACAAGCTAAGCGTTAGAGAGCGCTGGCGATGCAATCGCGAGACTCCTGGGATTCGGTAGCTGAGTCCTACGATTCAGTGGCCGGTACAGAGCGCGATGTTGCGTACTCGCTCCTAAAGGCCGACCTCTGGAACGCGTTGGGCGATCTGCAGGGACGGAAGGTGCTGGATCTCGGCTGCGGGTCCGGTTGGCTCTCAGCATTGATGGCCGAGCGTGGAGCCGTGGTGACGGGCATCGACGGCTCCACGCAGCTTCTCTCGATGGCGAAGGCACGCTACCCAGATGGCGAATGGGTGCAGCATGATCTATCTACTGGGCTTCCATCGATCGAGCCTGCTGAGACGGTGGTCTCGAATATGGTCCTGATGGACTTCGACCCAATCGAGCCGCTCGTATCCGAGTTATCACTCACCGTTACACCTGGTGCACGCGTCGTCGTGACGCTTCCTCACCCGGCTTTCTTCAACTACGAGCCGGGGTCAGACGAAGCTGGCCTTTATCGCAAGGTTCGCAGGTATCTGCAGCCAGAGGAGTGGAGCATCGAGACCTTTGGCGGGCACGCTCACTACCACCGTCCGCTATCGTTCTATGTGAACACCTTTGCCGAGAACGGCTTCCTGTTGAAGCACCTACGAGAACCGGAACTCGATGCTGGAATCCCGGTGTTCTGCCTCATGGAATTTGTGCGTGGCGCTCTCTAACAAGCGCCTCGTGCCGCGCGCTGCGCGCGCTCGGACACGGCGGCCTTCGGCCGCCGCGCCCGCACAGGCTTGGCGTTGTACGTCGGAAAGACGACTGCCCCAGGTGTAATCTCAACCACCAAGGCGCTCTCACGGATGCAGGGCATGGCCACCAGATCGATCCAAGATTTCTTCGACGCGCACGACGCGGGCAATCCTTCGCTCCGCCGTGCTCCGTTTTCTCGCCGCCGTGCTGATCGCGCATCTTCAGCCGCAGTCCGCAACGCGCCATCTCAGAACGTCTTCCATGGCTGGAACCGCACGACGGACTCGGTCGTGCGTGCAGCCACCTCGACGTACAACAAGCGCTTCGTTCGGACGCCGCTTCGCGGCACCGAACAAGCTAAGCGTTGTACGTCGGAAAGACGACTGATCCAGGTGTAATCTCAACCGAGAAGGCGCTCTCACGGATGCAGGGCATGGCCACCAGATCGATCCAAGATTTCTTCGACGCGCACGACGCGGGCAATCCTTCGCTCAGCCGTGCTCCGTTTTCTCGCTGCCGTGCTGAGCGCGAATTTCTGGCAACAGTCCGCAACGCGCCTCCTCAGAAGGTTTTCCAAGGCCGGAACCGCACGACGGACTCGGTCGTGCGTGCAGCCACCTCGACGTACAACAAGCGCTTCGTTCGGACGCCGCTGCGCGGCACCGAACAAGCTAGGCGTTAGGCGGCGGCCAGCGATGTCGCAGGAACACTGGAATAGAAACAGTTCTTGGGGTCCAGCGACGGAACGAGCGTTCCTTGCAAAGCTGTCTCGTGCGCGGTCTCAGCGAGACCAGTACCTCGTCATCCAGTGTGGCCACCTCTCAACGGCGTCTCCGGCTGACGCGTTGAAGCTTGTCGACTTCTACTTTGAAACGCGCACAAACGAATTCGAGGATGTGCGCGCCCTTCTCGCGCGCGCGGATGCCCTTTGGGCGCTTGGCCGCGCTGAAGGTGCCCTAGCTGCGTACAAGGATGTCCTTGCCCAAGAGCAGCGATGTCCCTCCCATCTCACGGACGTGGCTACGCGCCTGCCCCTCTTGATCGCTCGGAATCGCCTCACTAAGCACTACGAGTTCGCTGTGGAACTCGCGGGACGCGAGCTTCCGTCCTTCGCCTTCAAGGTCGACGTGTTCAGAAGGGCAGCAGCGCGAGCCCTAATCTTCGATGACCTTGGGGCGTCAGAAGAAGCCGCCATCGATGCACGAATGGCGGTGAAGGCGGCGGGCATTCGTCGGTCTGGGTTTCGCTACCATCAGGATCTCGGGCTTGTTGGCGAGGAGTACAAAGATGTTCTCAAGCGACTGCACAACCTCGCCGCCTAACAAGCGCCTGGAGTTTGCGCCCTCCGGGCGCCGGACGGTCGCAGCGCTGCGCGCTGCACCCGCCGCTCAGGCTTGGCGTTAGGCGTCACTGTGGAGCATGTCGCGAAAGTCTTGGAGTTCGTCGCGAACTACGCATGGGCGGTCCTTGCCGTCTGCGTGTTTGCGCTGGTCCTCCCTAGCGACGCCGCTGACCAGTTGGGACTGCTAAATCTACGCGAGGAGTACAAAGGTCCGTTGTGGCTGCTAGCAGCATTCACCGGCGCCCTCAGCTTCGCAGCAGTACTCCGGTACATTGACGATCGCATACTCGGCAACTGGCTCGCAGAGCGCCGCAGTCGAAAGAAGCAGGCCGCAGATCGGATTCATCGGATGTCCATGCTGGCGAAACGGTTGGACACGTTGAACGAGGGCGAATGCGCTTGGGTCCAGTATTGCCTGTATCACAATGTCCAGACCCTATCTGCCGAGCGGATCAACACCACCGCGCAGTCGCTGTTGAACAAGCGGCTGGTCTCGGAGGGGTCCGGGAACATGCTCGACCTTCCGTATCACGTTCCGGACGATGTGTGGGAGCTCCTCCAGGAGAGAAGGCGCGACTTTCTTTCCGAGGACGACGAACGGAATCCAGAATTCGAGCGATATCTCAGAGACTTCCGCAGGTCTCTATGGCCGGACCACTGGCGATGACGCCTAACAAGCGCCTTGAGTGCGCGCCCTTCGGGCGCCGGACGGCCGCAGCGCTCTGCGCCGCGCCCGCCGCTCAGGCTTTGCGTTAACGAGATAGGGATATGAACCGGTTCAGGTTTCTTATTGTAATAAATGCAATTTTCCTGCTCGCAAGTTGCGGCGGTTCGGCACGGGTTGTTGATGGAAATGGCGTTGTATATAGTGAATATTTCGAGGATATTCACTACTTAGAAGACCATCAACTAAAGATTCACTCAATTGAAACCCTTGGTCGAGAACGACTTCCTAAATCGTACCAACTCACAGATTTTGAAAAAAGTTATCTGAACAGCCCGGATACTGCTTACTCTGTATTTGAAATCTACTTTACGAACGAATCGAACACTCCAATTACTCTCTCGGCAGGAAAATATGGCTCTAGGGGGAGCAACGGCGACCTCAACGAAAAGTTTACAATCGCTCCAGGTCAGTGGGCTAAAACTACGGCTCAGGTATCTGTCAGCTCAATATTTGGCCCAAACCGGGCTAGCTACTATTTTGAAATAGTAGTTGAAGAAAAGCACTACCGAATTGAAGGCCAGCTAACGCGCCTCACAATAGAGGAGCTAAACTCGTTAACAAGCAAAGGCAGCAGATAAACCGCTGCTTTGGGCGTTAAGCGGCTATCCGCACAGCGACGCCGACGCGGTTTGACATACCATTTTTGGTATGTAGGATTTCGGCATGTGGACGATCCTCGAGCATCGGAGAACCGCACGCCAGCTGAAGCGACTTCCGGACGAGATCCTGAAGCGGTATCAGAAGTGGAAAGATATCGTCGAGGTTTCAGGTCCTGCCGGCCTTAGACTCATCCGAGGTTTCCGGGACGAGCCCCTCTCAGGGGAATGGCAGGACCACCGCTCATCTCGGCTCAATGAGCAGTACCGCGTGATCTATCGGATTGAGCGAGAGGAGGTTGTTGTCGAGGCCGTGAGCGCTTCGCACGACTACCGGAGGAAGTGAAGTGACTGAGTACCGCAAAGCCAAGCGAACCATCGAAGTCTCCGCCGGCGAATCGGTGCGCATCATCCGAGAGCTTCAGGAGCTTTCCCAGAATGAACTAGCTGCGCTTTCGGGAATTCCGCAGTCGACGATTTCCGCTATCGAGCGGGATCGCATCAATCTCGGCGTAGAGCGAGCAAAGCAGCTCGCGCGAGCGTTGAAGTGCCACCCGTCTGTGCTCGTCTTTCCTGGCTGGGATGTCGAGCATGAATCCGCCGCTTAACAATCGCTTCGTTCGGACGGCGCTCCCCGCCGCCGAACAAGCTATGCGTTCGACGGCTAGCGAACCATGTCCCGCGGCCTAGCCACTCTCGCCCTATTGCTAGGTTGTGCGCACACGCACGCTACTTTGCCAATCTCGGTCACGCTGGAACGATTAGTCGCGGAGGCGGACCACATCCTCGTGGGCAGTATCACGGGTGCGTTTGCTACGGACGAGTCGGGTGCTCTGCTCTGGGGCCCGGCCGCAAGAACGGGCCCATGTCTCACAAACACGATTTATCTGGAGGTAGAGGTAAGTGAGACGCTCGTCACTAACGCGCCTCAGGTACCGCGCACGCTGAACATCCCGCTGGACCGATGGATGCACTACTCCCTGGGGCAGGTATTGCTTGTTCACCGCGAGCGGTCTTCGCCGCGGCTGCTACTTCTGCAAGGGACGAACTTTGAGCCCTCAGTCCCCGGCGCCTTCCAGTGGAGCCTGGAGGACCGAGAGTTCGTCCTGTGGCTGCGGGAGCAGCAAGCTGCTGAACGGAGGAGCTCCGAAGCCAGTCGTGGGCAGCTGGCAGTTGGGGTGCATCAGCCGCTGGCCGACAACTGCGATTCGCGCGGTCTAGGAAGTCCGAACGTCGAGGCAACGGTTACCGCAGTAACGAAGCGCAGTCGGCTCGTGGACGAATTGCTTGGTCAGCCACCATCTCGACAGATCTTGCTGCGACTTGAGCGGAAGGTGCCCCCGTGAGCGAATCGCCATCGAACAAGCGATTCGACCGGACGCACGGCCCTTCGAGCCGTTGCTCCGGTCAGCCTTTGCGTTAGGCGACACTTTTCCGAGACTCCTCGTCATGCCTCCGAAGGTACGTGAACTCATCGAGAAGCTGGAAAGGGCCGGGTTCCAGAACCGCGGCGGCAAGGGGAGCCACAGGGCTACGTCCATCCGCAGAGCAGCCGGCCCGTGACCAACTCGGGTAAGCTCGGCGATGACGCAAAGCGGTATTGACCCAGTGAATTCCTGCTCAGGTGATACTCACACGAGGAGACACCGATGAGCGTAGAGATGGAAGAAGAGATCAAGCGCTGGACGGCGCGGCGGAAGTCCGCGCTGATCCTAGAGATCCTGCAGGGGAAGACGACGGTGGCCGAAGCGAGCCGCCAGTTCGATCTGCAGCCGTCTGAGATCGAGGAATGGGCCAAACATGCCAGGGCCGGCATGGAAAACGCCCTGAAAGCGAAGCCGGAGGACGTGCGCGAGCAGTACGAGCAGCAGCTGAAGGATCTCCAGGAAGCGTACGGCGAGGCGATGCTGGAGCTCCGTGCCAGAAAAAAGCTGGAGCCCCTGCTGGGCAAGGACGAGTCATGATTGACTCGGTCCGGCAGGGCCTGCAGGACGACGGCTACGAGGTTTCGATCAGCCAGCTGTGCCGCTGGCTCGGCTTCCCTCGGCGGACGTACTACTACCGACCGACGAAGGCTGCACCGAAGGTGAAGCCCGAGCTCGAGGCGCCCATCAAGGCGCTGATCGAGGAAGAGCCGTCCTTCGGCTATCGCACCGTTGCCTGGCTGCTGGGCATGAACAAGAACACGGTGCAGCGGATCTTCCAGATCCGGGGCTGGCAGGTACGAAAGCGTGCGATCGGCCACGGGCCGAGAATCGAAGCACTGCCCTCTGTGGCGCAGGCACCGGATGAGCGCTGGTCCACAGACTTGTGCCGGGTGTGGGGCGGCCGAGACGGCTGGCTGACCCTCGCCTTGGTCATGGACTGCTGCACGCGGGAGCTGCTCGGATGGCAGCTTTCACGCAGCGGCAAAGCAACGACTGCGGCTTCGGCGTTGGAGCAGGCGTTGATCGCGCGCTTTGGGACGCTTGGGCGCGTTCAGAGCCCAATGCAGCTGAGGTCGGACAACGGCCTCGTATTTACAAGCAAGCACTACAGGCGCTTGGTTCGGAGCTACGGCCTGAAGCAGGAGTTCATCACGCCGCACTGCCCGCAGCAGAACGGCATGGTCGAGCGCGTGATCCGGAGCCTGAAGGAGCAGTGCATTCACCGGCATCGCCTCGAGACTCAACAGCACGCGATGCGCGTGATCGCGGACTGGATTCAGTTCTACAACACGAGGCGCCCGCATCAGGCGCTGGGAATGAGGACACCCGCTGAGGCATACGCGTTAGCAGCCCAACCTGCGCAGAAACCGTTGGGTTAATACAGCGGCGGCTTCGCTGCGACATCTACTGATCTCGAAAAGCTCGGCCGAAGCTACTTCACAGCCTCGAATCCGCACGCGATCGACCCACGAATCAGCGAGGAGATGTGGAGGGCGTAGCGCCTCGACTCCGGTGAGATCAACGAGAAGGCCTGCGATCGGCTGGCGCGTGCGGACGCACGCGTTCGAAGACGGCCGTGAGCTGATGCATGCGAACCACGGCGGCGTCGCCCGCGGCGGCCAGAACTGGCTCATGCTGTTTCCGGAGGAGGAGATGGCTGTGGCGCTCAACATCAATGGGCGCATGAACGTATTCTGGGACTTTGGCGAGTTCTCGGTGGAGGTTGCGTCGAGGTTCCTCGAACGCAAGCGCGAGCTGGGGCCGCCGAGGCACACGGCGGCGAAGTGAATCGGCATCGAGGCGGATCCGGGGACCGCGCCCCGAAGCCAAGGGCGATGCCGAACCTGCAGTGCTGAACTCCGAGAACCAGGTGCGTGGTTGCAGCCATTCCCTGGATTCGCGCAAAACCGGGGCTTCGACGCCGGCATCACCCTTTCTTCAGTGAATCGGCGTGAAATCTGGATACGGTTCTACGCCTACGCACCCGGACACATCGTCCCTCTCGAGGAACGCTTCGGGCGCTGCGATAAACGCGTTTGCGACTGACATGGCGCACCCGGTGCCGTCCCAGTGGGTCGTCACCCCGTGAAGCCCCGATGGAATCGTTATGGCTCGAGCGTTTGCGTGCCCAAGCAGCAGTCTAGTACCCCACTCGGGAGGGGTAAGGACATCATATTCGCCAGCCAGGACAAGCAAAGGATAATCACCCGAGGGGTCCTGCAATTCCTCCTGAGGTCTTTCGGGAACACCCCAGGCTTCGCAAAGTTGCCGGTCGAATGTCGGCGCCCGAATGCCAGCAAAGGGTTCGTCGGTCGGCGTTGAGGCCCTTCTCCCGGTTTCGCTGCACCAAACGGAGAGCCGCATTCCCCAGGCGAAATCGCTGGGCTCGTTCGGAGCTGGGTCAGCAGCGAATAGTGTGGAGTCGCCCGCTGCTGCAGCGGCCATCAGTGCGGGCACTTTGGCGATGTCGGCGGTGGATTCCGGAGCGATACCGAGCGCCACTCGAGCGGCAATTGCCGCAGAGCCCTGCTCATTGGTGTGCACGAGTCGCTCTATTGCCCCTGCAAAACCAGCCCACAAGTCAGGAAACGCCGAGGCGCATGGGCTTTGCGCGGCGCACCTGTCTGCGATGGCGCGCAGGGCATTTTCGACATTGTCTGCCAGCTCGTTGTCGAAGTCCGCACTGAATGGGAGCGCTGAATCCAGAATCAGGGCTTCCACGTTCTCGGGAAATTGCCGCGCATAGGCCAACGCAAGTCGTGTCCCATAGGACAGGCCGTAAAGGATCAGCCTGTCAGCGCCCAGTGCACGCCGAATATCCTCGATGTCCCGCGCGCTCTCGGCAGTGTTGTAGGCGGCGAGGTTTATACCGTCTGCCTCGAGAGCTTCTCGGCAGGCAAGCACGGCCTCGACCTGTGCGGCAAGCGGGCCAGCTTGCCGTAGCACTTCCGGATACTGCGGACACATCAGCGCGGGCCTGGCGTGGTGCGTGCCTCTTTGGCCGAACACGACGAAGTCGCGTGCCCCTACCCACGGATAAGCACCCGGGTAGCGAGCCGCCGACAAACCTTCTGTCCCGGGGCCACCTGACAACATCACAAGGGGGGCCTTGTCCGTTGCGGAAGGAGCATTGAACGTGATGATCGGAAGCTCGATCCGCCTACCGTCCCGATCGGAGCGCAATTCGGGGACCGAGATAAAAAAACGCTTCATCGGCAATGCACTGAGGTGAGCGATCGGGAACCGATCGGCGTCCTGATCCACCTCGACCATTCTCGGTTCCGATGCATGCACGGGCGATGCCCATACTGATGAAGCAGCGAAGAGTGCGACAGCTGCGAGCAGGGGAAAGCGTTTGCCATTCATCATGAGACGATCCTGTCACCTGAAGCTTGCGACATCGGTCAAAGATATCCGACTTTTGATTGACTGCTTCGTTTCCCGCTTCGACACCCTCGGTAAACCTGTACCAGCGGCCACCCCCACGTGGGTCGGGTCCCGACTGCGGTCGTCGCCGTGAGGGGGTTCGCGAACAGGGTCGATGTCGTCGGCGATGTTCGTGCGCGGGTTTCCTGTCGCCACCCCTATCGCACCGCACGCATCGGGTTTCGGGCCAGCCAATGAAGCGCGCACATAACGATGCAGTGTCGCCACTGACGCGAGCGGGCGTATCGCGAATCCCTGTGCACATTCTCTCGCTTGCCTGGCGATGATGATTGACCCGTGATTCGTGATCGTGAAGCGGGGTCCCGCGTGCTTTCGCGACGCGCCCGAAGACAGCGCCCTGCTGGCCCTCATCAGAGCCAATGGGGTCCGAGCGCTCGTGACCCGCCTGAGGTCGTGTGATCACCAAGAAGGAGAGGTTGGCCCCTTCCGATGCCGCCTCATGCAGCGGTTCGATGCGCTTGCTCGGCGTCAGCTAGCCGAGGCTGGACGTGCAGGCGCGGTCGATCGAAGCTTTGGCGCCTCATTTCGTTGGTGACCGAGGCCGTGGCGCGAGCCCCGAAACCTGGAAAAATGTCTCAGTCGTCTCGGCGCTTTCCGTCGAGGCGTGCGTGGGCGCCGTTCGGCCAGGATTCCTACTCGAACGATCAGCGTTGTGTCGATCGCCTACTCCCTCAACCACTTTGCGGCTGAGGTGGAATCGACCATCTACCCGTCGTTCGATCGGATGTGCCGCGGGGCGTTTCGAAGGCTGACCAGCCGACTGAGCTTCGCGGCGATCCTCCTGAAGCAGATTCAGCGATCAGGGGGACCGAGCGCCACTCGCACGTGTGCTGGTCGATCAAGGTCATGCACTTCAATTGCGGGCCGTTCGCAGTGTTGCCGAGCACGAAGCTGGGGCCCGGGCCTCCATCGGGCCCGTCGCTCGAAGCGGCTTCGCGCGGCTGCGCACCCCCCGCTTCTGCAACGCTTTCGTTGCCTCGGTGCCGCAAGCCCCCCCCTTGTGCAAGGTCGCGAGGCTCGACTCGAGCTCAGGAAGGCGCTCTGGCGCTGCCCGGGTCGGGATATGCGGGTAGCCGAGTCCCGGATACGCTAGCCCGAGGTCCGGCATCGCGCTCAGCACCTTCCGGCCACTGGCCTCGATCACCGACTCGTGGCTCAGCGTCAGCGCGCGACCTGGCGCAGCGACCGAACGGGGCGCGAAGCAGGGACGCAGGTGGTCGTCTGCATCGAGTCCGTGCCCCATGGGGACCCGCGAAAGGCACTCGTGCGGGCAGCCGCGCGATCGCTACGGGTCGAGGCGCCCCCGGACGTGGGGCGACCGTTTTCTGCTCGACGAACCCTGCGTTCCCGCGCCCGGTAACGGCGTGCCGCAGCTCGGCGCTGCGACACGCCTACCACTGTAGGGCCGTCAGGTCCTGAAGCATCGCCTTGTCAAGGCGCAGTTCCGCAACCAGGCGCTTGAGCTTTGCGTTCTCCTCTCGGAGCTGCTTCAACTCTCGGATCTCGTCGGGCTCAAGTTCGCCATACTGCTTCTTCCAGCGGTAGGAGGTAGCTTCCGCGATGCTCAGCTTCCGGCAGGTCTCGCCGACCGACATGCCCGCATCGTGCTGCTTCATCGCAGCAACGATCTGCTGGGCCGAATACCGTTTGCCCTTCATCTGCAGAGCTCCCTTCCGGTCCAAGTCTGTCAGATTTGACGTTCTCTTCCGGACCAATTGTCAGGGAGAGCCTCACAGTTAGGGCGGGTGATCGAGAAGATTGCCCATGCGTTCCCGGCAGCCTGGATTGCCAGCGACATCTGCAACGCCAAACTCGCCACTTCCGAGATAAGAAGTGAGATGGAGTGCCTTGGCATCAGCAACTGGTTCAGCTGGGCGCGCAATGATCCAAAGTCGATGGAGAGGTCGCGTGAAGGCACCGAACTGCTCTTCGCGCAGACTTAAGCCGATGTGAAACGGGAGACGGTGTCGAGAATGCCAACGTTATGGCGCGCGCTCATCCGATCCGCGCCCTTTGAACCGCCCCGGGTTTCCCGGAGGCCGTTTTGTGTGAATCAGGCCGCCAAGGCCTGACCCTTGCTTCGTCGATAGTACTCGGCTTCAAGCTCGGCCGGCGGGATGTCCCCTATCGGTTCGAGGAGTCGACGGTTGTTGAACCAGTCGACCCACGTCAGCGTCGCCAGTTCGACATCCTCAAGACGCTGCCAGGAACGCCGACGACGGATGACCTCGGTCTTGAACAGCCCGATCATCGACTCGGCCATCGCGTTGTCGTAGGAATCGCCTACGCTGCCCACCGAAGGCTCGATGCCTGCTTCCAGCAGTCGATCGGTGTATCGAATCGACAAGTACTGGCTGCCGCGGTCGCTGTGGTGAATCAGGCCGTCGAAGCCTTGCCGCGACCGCTCGTGAAGCGCCTGTTCCAGGGCGTCGAGCGGCAGATCGGTACGCGCCGTCGCGCTCGCACGCCAACCGACGATGCGTCTCGAGAACACGTCGATGACGAAGGCCACGAAAACGAAGCCGCTGCGGACCCGGACATACGTGAAGTCCGCGACCCAAAGCTGGTCCGGACGCTCGGCCACGAATGCGCGCTGAACCTTGTCCAGAGGGCAGACTCCGTCCTTCGACGGGATCGTCGTCACCACGCCCTTACCCCGAACGACGCCCGACAAGCCCAGCTGTGCCATCAGGCGCTCGACCGCGCAGCGCGCCGCATCGATACCTTCGCGCCCGAGCTGCTTCCAGACCTTCCGCGCGCCGTACACGCTGAAGTTCTCCACGTGCACGCGCTGGATCTCGACGGACAGGATCCGGTTGCGCTGCGCACGGACCGGCAGCCTCGCCGGCTCGCGTGCTTGTCGCTCGGCCTCGAAGTACGTCGACGGGGCGATCGGCAGGACTCTGCAGATCGGCTCGACCCCGTAGTCGACGCGGTATGCGTCGATGAACGCGATCATTTCCTCGGTGGGCGCAGGGAGGCCTGCCCGTCGAGCTCCGCCTGTGCGAAAAACGCCGATGCCTTTCGCAGGATCTCGATCGCCTGGCGAAGCTCTCGATTCTCGCGCTCGAGCGCCTTGATGCGATCGCGCTCGTCTGTGGTCAGGCCCTCACGCACGCCGGAGTCGCGTTCGGCTTGCCGCACCCAGCGACGGAGCGTCTCCTTGGTGCAGCCTATCCTCTCGGCAATCGACGAGATCGCGGACCACTGGGATTCGTGCTGCGCCTGCAGGTCCAGGACCATGCCTACGGCGCGCTCACGCAGTTCGGGGGAATAGCTCGGTTGGGATTTCATGGCTCGATCCTCTCACAGGAAAGAGCCTCCGGAATTCTCAGGGCGGTTCACTTCATCGTGCGAGTTTCTTATCACATTGCGAACTAATGCTTAAGCTAGTCTTAGTGACGCTCAATAGCCGCCACGACGGAAGTATCTCTTCGGCACACGCCCTGATCGTCCGTTGGACAGCCGGACCGGCTAGCAGACAGCGGCTTCGAACGATTCAGTCGCTCTTTGGGTGGTGCCGCATGGGCATCATGGCCCGCCCTGAACTGCGGCATATCGTCCGGCGGTAGCTGCCTCCGCTTGACGAAGGTGCGTATCGACGCGCTGAATCGCGGCTTCAGCGAGACTCCGCCGTAAAGTGATCTGAGGGCTTGGAGATGGCAGCGAGAAGCCGCCCAATTTAGTATAGAAGATGGTCATCCCCAACGGACTGGTAATCTGAAGGATTCTGTCTGCTGTGGATAGCGCGATAGGTTGAGATCAGAGCGAAACGGCCGGCATCGCATTGCGCGGCACTCTTGCGAGAGCAACACGGCTCCGCTGAGACCTACGCAGGAAAGGGGCAATTTGACTAAAAGCGCCGTATGACGTCTCAACAACTTCGCCCCATTTCCAGAGCTTTTCGGAATCAGCGTTGGACTAGAGCGAGCCCTCCAGCGTCCCTATACAAGAGCCGGTTTTGACCTATCGCCCCGACATCGACGGCTTACGATCGCTGGCTGTCGTCTCAGTCGTTTTGTTTCACTACGAGCTTCCTGGCTTCGATGGGGGCTTTGTTGGGGTCGACATATTCTTCGTGATCTCGGGCTTTCTCATCAGCCAGATCATCTTTCACGAATGCAAGGAAGAGCGGTTTTCTCTCGTGGCGTTCTATGAACGGCGCGCCCGCCGCCTGCTGCCTGCGCTGTTCGCGACGCTGACGGGGACGTTGATCGCCGGCGCGCTGGTCCTGTTTCCGTCAGATCTCGGTGCATTGGCGCACTCCGCCGCTGCAACGATATCGTTCGTGGCGAACCTGTACTTCTGGAGCGGCTCCGGTTATTTCGGCGGCGCGGCTGAATATGAGCCATTACTTCATATGTGGTCTCTCGCGGTAGAAGAACAGTTCTATATCGTTTACCCTTTATTTGTTCTTCTGCTATTTAGGCTGGGAAGTGGCATCGCCCTCAGACTTTGCTTCTTGATGACCCTGCTATTCAGTTTCACGCTGTCCGTCTACGCAGCTTGGAAATATCCTAATGCAGCGTTCTACTTTCCGATTACTCGCGCTTGGGAATTGATGCTGGGTGCAGTGGTTGCGCGCCCAAGAGAACTCCTTCCCGCCCTGGAAGGCCCGCGCAAGGCGTGGGTACCAGAGCTGGCTTCAGCCGTAGGCGCTTGTTTGGTTCTTGTACCACTGGCGATGCTGGATGGCGACTCTGTATTTCCTGGGCACAATGCGATCGCGCCCGTGTTAGGTACTGCGATGCTTATCTGGAGCGGAGGGCACGGAGGCGGCTTCCTTATCAAGCTGATGAGCAACCGATTAGCTGTCGGCCTTGGGCTCATTTCCTACTCTTTGTATCTGGTGCATTGGCCGATCTGGGTATTCTTCGGAGAAGTCTTTCCTGGTGGTCGTGATAACTTTTCTGTCCGCCTCTTCCTCGTAGCCTGCTCGCTTTCAGCCGCTTGGGCTAGTTGGCGATTCGTCGAATTGCCATTTAGAGACCGCAAACGATTCAACAGGCATCAGATCTTCATGAGCTCAGGAGTCATCGGTCTCCTTATGGTTCTCGCGAGCATATGGCTCTCACTTACACCAGAGTCTGCTGCACGAAACACGCTAAGTGCGGAACAAGCCTCAATACTCAGCTCAGAGTCTTACATTAAAAGCGTGCCCTTCGAAGAGCCGGAGTGCTTTTTGGGAAGAAATAGGGCACAACTTGAACCCTGCTTGGCGGTTCTGGATTCAGGCGGATTCATGTTGTGGGGCGACTCATATGCGGAGCACTTGGTTTCAGGTCTTTCTGCTTCAGCGGCGCTAGACTTCGGCGAGATAGCTTACGGGGGGTGCCCGCCATTCCTATACAGCTTCGGTGGAGGGCGCCCCAACTGTCGGCACTTCTCGGCACGTGCAACCCGGGCAATCGAAGGGCTTGCACCTCACAGAGTGGTACTTGTGGCTCGATGGAATCTTTATGACAGAGATCGATGGGGAATTGATTTGGAAGCAGAACTCGGCGCGAGCATACAGTGGTTACGATCCGCGGGCGTGCGCTCCGTCGACGTGATCGGCCTCCTCCCGACTTGGGAACGGAGTTTCCCAAGATTGGTTATCGCATCCTCGATAGAATCTCGCCCCGGAGATAGCATTCCTCTCGAACAATCCCAATTCGATCCACGACTCGAAGAGAGGCTGAAGCGCGTAACGGATATGCACGGAGCGCGCTACATTCCTCTCAGAAACCTCTTCTGCCCGGAGGATCGCTGTGCGACCTATTCGAGCAACGGCGAGATTAGGCAATGGGACAGTGGTCATTTGACCGTAGGAGGATCGCGCGACCTCGGGGCAGTGCTAGCGGAAGCGCTTCAGCTAGGAAGCGACGATCATTAACGACTCTCCCCGGCTCTACCTCCAGGGCGCGTGGCCAGAACTGTCAGAACGGTAGCAAAAACGTCATCGGGCGAACGCTGCGCTAATTCAGGTACCACTGGAAAGTCAGGCAGCTCAGAGGGTCTATCTACCCTGACCTCATTGTAACGGAGATCAGGCTGCGCCTCGAAAAGCGTCCGCCAATCCGACGGCCTCAGCCGATTACCTCGTGCATCGAAGTCTTTGCTTGAATCGTACCCGTCCCCGTCCCGAAGGAAACCGAAAGGGTCCATTCGCATATCCCTATGGTCCTGGAGGTTTATGGCGTGAATCATCGCGCCACCATCTGTCAGCGCTTCCGAAAGTGCAGCGAGAACAGAACTGGCTGCTTCGATGGGAACGTGCTCCAAGGTGCTAGCGGAGTAAATTAGATGCACAGGCTCTGGAAATGGCTCCGCTGTAGCGTCGAATGGCGCAAGGTATTCGATACCTCTTTCCTTTAATGCTGAGCCTAGGTCGGCAGCCCGCGCAGCACTCCCAAGTTCGGACGCTCGTGAGCGTACACCCTGTACATCGACAGACGCGGGCGCTGCAGCGGCCAGTGCTTCGATGTCTATCCCGGAGAGCAGTCGACGCAGTCCGGCCCACCCGACGATAGGATTGAAATCTACAGCGTAGCTGCGTTCGGCGCCGAGCAGCCGCATTACGACTGCATCTGACATCAGGAATCCGCAACCGAAGTCCACGCAAATCTGCCCGTCCAGCACAGGGGAGCATCCAGCCTCGTAAATCCTCGAGACGACCAAACGCATTCGCTCGGCGAGGTCCGTTCGGTAGGCAGCCCTGCGACCACGAATTGCATTCACGAGCGGATGGGATCCGTGGCCGAGCGAGCCCGTGAGTCTGAGGGCTGCTTCTCGGGTTCGGCGTTTGATTGCCCGTGCATAAGACATGGTTTCTGAGCTCTTCGGTGAATACAGACGACGTATATGACGCGACGGGGGCCCCGCGTCGCGCCAGTGATCAAGATAGCGACGCAAGATGTAAGTGCCAATAGTCGGTTGGCCCGACTTTCGCCGCGCGAAACTGGGTCGACGCCTGAGTATTCGAAGTCATCCTCTCGGATCGGCTGGCGGTGATCGCTACACCTGTGCGCCCGCGAGCTTTATCGGCCGCTCCAAGTCGAGGAGGCCTGTTTCCGCAGTCGCCCCGTCCATAGCGGGGAAGCAGAGCGCTCCTAAGTGAACGGTCCTACTTCACGAATCTTTGGACCCATAACAACGAGCGCCCGAACATGGTCTCTAGCTGCAATATCTCAGTTCAGAGGCTGGCCGTCGTCGCCTGGATTCTACTTCGGCAGCTCCCTAGAGAATGAGGGTGTGACCGGTCGATTAGCGCGCAGTCTCCCTGGCTTGCAGCTTCTCGGTCGGACGGTTCGTAAGGGCGGTAATGAGCAATCACGACCGTGTCGGGCCGGGGAGTGAGCCGTGGCCACGGAAGCGCTGGACGAGCGAGGATGTCGCGCGTAGACGGCGCAGTCGCGACCAGCGGCTCCAGCCAGCGCTTGTAGACGTATTGGTCGCGAGTTGATTGTAGAGCCGAAGCGCATCGGGGAGATTCGCGCACGAGACCGGCCTGATCTCTTTGGCTCACCGATCGGTTGAGAAGATGGAAAGGAATGATGGAACGGAAGGAACGGAGTGGACACCCACCGCGCCCAAATTAGCTTACAGCGCCTTCAGCACCTGGCTATTGCGCGTCTACTCCTGACGGGTGCAGCCTCAGGGCATGGGGTACCCGCGCGCCTTCACTGTCGATCTCGATCAACCCGGCTTCTACCACCGCATGAGCTGGTGTGTCCTTCGTGCCTCGCTGTGTGGGCAGGACCCGATCTCCGGGCGCTGCTTCGGCCATCGCCGCGTCTGGATCTAGCAACGCCTTTTCATGCTGGCCGACAGCTTCGCCGTCGGGCTCTACGCATGGGCGGTCATGAGCAATCACACGCACGTCGTCCTGCGTATCGATTCCGGACTGCCCGAGCAATGGTCGGACGAGGAGGTTGCACGGCGCTGGGCGCGTCTCGATCGCACGTTGGCCGTGGTCACGGAGAGTCACGTCGAGCAGCGCGTCCGCAGGGTCATCGATCAACCGGAACGACTCGCAGAGCTGCGAAGGCGCCTCGGCAGTCTCAGCTGGTTCATGCGGTTCCTGAATGATCGAGGAGGTTTTCGGCAGCACAGTGGGAATAACCCGCACGCTGAAGCGCCGTGCCCTGGAGACGCGGCTGCGCTGCCTTCGTAGAAGCGGCGTCGTCTGCTAGGGCTTTCTGCAGACTCGCCGAGGGCTTCAACACCATCTCGAGGCGCGAACCGGTGTTCTTCCAAGCTTTATTCCTGCGCTGAGCTGATCACGGCCTGCAGGGACATGCATCGTTCTGCCGGTGTGTCTGTCCATGGATGATGATGATGACACTGTCTAAGTGGAGCGCATCTGAGGATAGTGCGCAAGGCGGCTAGCGACTCGTATCGGCGTTCGATCGCCAACAACTACGAAGCGCTGGACTCTTCGCGCGACGATCGCCGGGCGCTAGGGAATGAGGGCGGATACCTGCTTGGCGAGATCCACCGCAGCGTTCGACAGCCTTCCGATCCGCTCGGCTATCTGAGCGAGGCTTTCATTCCTGCGGGTCGCTTCGGCGACCTCTTTGATCAGGGCGTCATAGGTTGCCGAATCCGACACCTGCGGCCGCAGCGCGTCGTGATCAACGCTCGTCAGTGCCTTGATTCGCTCGATCGACGACTTGAGTTCCTCGTCGGCCGCGGCTGCGGATTCGCGATCAGCCGCTTCCATCTCTGCTCGCCAATCATCACTCATTCGGTGCTCCTTGCTGCCTCATCAGACCTCCTGAATCGGAAGACGATCGATGGATCAGGGGGTACTTTCGCTGGTGGGTACGGCCGCTTGTACCTCTCGTAGCTGCGCGATGCCGGCCGCGGCCTTGTCCGAAATCTCTATCAGCGCGTTGTTTATCTCGTCGCGCGTGTCAGCTACCCCGAATGCCTCGAGCAGCCTGTCTTGCATCGTCGCGACATCGCGAACGCTCTCCAGGTGCGCAGTAACGACCGCATTCGCCGCGATCATGCGACTGAATGCTTGATCAACAGCTTGTAGGAGTTTCGCCTCGGAATCATCGATCGGGTCGAGTAGCTCGCGTCGCCTTGACTCGATCCGACGCACAGCCAGTTCCGCCCAGTACCCCACGCGCTCTAGTACGACGTTCGGGTCACCCTCCTGTGCCGCCTCGACCAGCTTTCCCTGTCTAATGAACTTGCGCAGATACTTTGGCTTCCACTCGGAGTCAATGAATGCGTTCGCTTGAGCGCGTAAACCGTCATGGTAGGCGCTGACAAGCGCCTGATGAGAGGATTTGAGGGCCACTAGATCAGAGCCGATGAGCCGTGAGAGCTCCACGGACTCCTCCGGCACCGACGCACAGCCCGCCACGGCCAGGACAAAGAGACCAATCAGTAGTTTTGGCAACTCGCTCGTCATCAAAGACGCATCTCCAAAGGGTCGAAGCGGCAAATCAAGGCAACGCGCGAGATCCACGCAGGTGTTGGAGTCAGCGCGCACGGATTTCACGATGGCTTCGTCCATACGGAGCGAGTTTGCCCATTTCAACAGCAACCAAGACCAGAGCTCCTAGAGGAGTTCATTGTGAGCCACACTGTGTTCGCTATGTCGTCGAAGCTACTGCCCCCGGACTAGGTTCTGCAGAATGCGGTCCAAAGCTTCGTTGCTCTCGTAGTAGTCAGCGCCAAGGACGAAGACGTACCCGTTCTCGATCGGCCAGGCCGAGAGAAAGGCATTTCCCACCACTGATTTGATGAGCGGAACGGCACTGACGGTGGTTCGCCCGAGTCCGACGAATCCGCCGAACTCGAGGGGCAGTGTCTCGTAGGAATACGTAGCGTTCGTCGAAACGAACTCGTCAGGTACACCTGCGAGAACGTACTCGAACTCTGGATCCGGAGCATCGAATGGGGCGAAGAGTTCTTCGGACTCCCAGAACATTCGTTCTGATTCGCCGAGTTCGGCCAAGCTGACCTCCGAAAACAACTGCTTTGAATAGTCATTGGGCGCCAAGAGTATGACGCGGCCACCGTCAGCCAGCACCGATCGAAGCGACTGCCCCAGTCGCGTCGAGTCCTCGCGAGGAGGGGCTCTGACCAACTCCTCCATTTCGGCAAGGACGACGACGGAGGCTGACTCGAGCTGTGACACCGAACGCGCCGAAAGGTCTTCGACAATCGAAAAGCCCCGCCGATCGCTCGCCGCTTCCACCAGAAGACGAGTATTGGGGCCCTCTTCCTCCCGGTCTGCGTACGCGAGGACGAGAGCGACATCGCTTCGCGTCGTCGGCGCGTCCGCAGTCTCCAGGCGTTGAAGCGTGGCTATGTCGAGCGGAGATACGCGGCCACCCTGAGTCTCAAGATAGGGAACGCCTTGTTGCACTGAGCTGATGCGCGCTCTGGTCCGAGATCCATCGGTAAACGTAAACGAGAACCATCGCGATGCCTCAGCTACACGGTCGGCCCCTGTCCGCGGAGCCATTGCGCGGAACTCAATCTGGTGCACCGCAGAGTCGCTCGAATCGATCACGTTCGACTCTGATCGACTGATCCTGAACGACCCCGGAGACCCAGCAATTTCACCGGCGATGCGTTCACCGTTGTCGAAAATCGTGAGCGGTCGCGCCTCTCCCGGCGGAATCTCGAATGTCACGCTGCCGTGGATGCGTGAGACATCTTCGAGAGAGAATTCGTGCAGGACGTCACCAATGGCTGTAGTCGCAATCGCCGCTGCCGAATCGATCGATTCGACTACGAGTGGGATGCTGATCTCATCGGACTGAAACCACATGTGCCCATCAAGCCGCGGGCACTTGTTCTCGATATGGCGGACCTCGTCAAGAGGGAGTTCCAGCAGCGAGATCGATGGAATTCCGCGGAGCCTGATCTTGAAGTCTGGAAGGAACTCCACTGTCTCGGCGGGAAGTACGAGGGCGGCCCGCGTTTCGACGGACAGGCAGAGAGTGCTCGTCGCTTCCCCGGCCCACGCGAAGGGCGGCAAGGCTAGGAATAGCGCGGCGCAGCTTCTAATAAGCCTCATAGTAGGCATCCTTGCGTGGGCGGCTGATCGTTTTCAGATAGGAACGTACGAGTTCGAGTGCTGGCGTATCACCATCGAGTCGAACGCTGATCATCCGCTCTACTAATAGATCGAACTTCGACCATCCGTAACGAAGCTCGAAATCCTGTTGAAAGTCTGAACGCATCGTTAGCACGAGGCTTGGGCGAGTCGAACCCGACGCGGTTAGTGGCTGCGGAGAGCGTGCGACCAGTGTGAGCGGCAGCATATCCAGGTGGTTAAGTACCTCGGCAGTCTGCAAGCGCTGGTCGCGCACGACCGCTTGATCGACGTCGAGTCGAACAATCGAGTGGTCGAAGGAGCGGCCTCTCGGCGTAAGCGCGCCTAGCCTGCGCCAGAGTGCATCGCGTCGGAATCGGACGAGCGAATTCGTTGAGTCTTGCTCGCCACAGCCAAAGTCCGGCTCGCCCAGGTCGATGCATACGCCGCAGATTTGCGAACGCTGGTCCAGCGGAACGTGGTCCTCTGGATAGGTGACGATCAGGAAGCGGCGTCTATCTGGCTCGTTCTCGTGCCCATCTGTCAGCACCAGGATGTCTGGCTCCGACACGATGTCGAAGCCGGCGTCCCGCTGGGATCGACGCAGTAGGTGTGTAGCGCGGTGATTTGCGCACTGGCTCCCCGAAGCCAACTCTAGCTGTCCGATGGGGCGAAACAACTCCGCAGCGAAGACGTCCTTCAGTGCCTCTCCAACTTCGGAGATCAGCTGTTCGTACTCACGGATCGTTCGAACGCGAATCGATGTGAGCTCACAGGTAGTCTCTTCACCACAGATTCCGCTCCTCTGTCCTATGTCAGCCGCAAGAACGGTCACGCTCAATGTTGAGCGCTGTGTGCGTGTCACGTTCGCGACCTCGTGGCCAAACACCACTGAGAGCAGAATGACCTGCAGACTCTTAAGCGCTACGCTTCTCTCCCCCGGTTTGCTGGGGATCGGGTCGTCCGACCCGAACTCGAGGGCGCGGGAGATGGAGACCGTGCAGGCACGCAGTCTTTTGATTGCTTCTTCTTTTGTCTGCTTGTCCTCGTTCGTCAGCGCATGATCGAGGCGCCGAAGTTGCACGAATTCTCGTCCGCAGGCTTCGGATTCCGATTTGATGGTGCGAGCGAGCGCGAAATGGAGGTCACGATCCTGCGGGAACACTTCTGAGCTGGAGTGATCCAGCGGCGAAACCTCGGTCGTGGGCATGATCCGCTGGAGTGCTCTTACGAGTTCTTCCGTTGCTCCGATCTGGTCGTTGACCAGTCGTTGAACAGCGCAGTTGTCGCAGGCGTCTTCGACGCGATTCTCAAGTATTGGCGCGACCAGGATTGCGCGTTCTATGGCGAGCGCCCATTGCGGCAGTGCGGCGAAGAAGAGAACGATCGCAGCGGAGATCAGTCGAATCATTCCGTGCCCGCCAGGAGGATCGAGGTCTGAGTCTGGAAGCCAGCCAAGACGCCGGCTCCCGCTATGAGGCTTGCTAGAGCACAACCCGCGATAGTCCAGTGATCCTCGCAAGCGTACGATAGAGCTGTGGCGATCGGAACGATCAGCGCACACCAGCTCACGCCCGCATGCGCAGTGTTGGAGTCCAGTGCGAGAAGCTGTTTCAGCGGTTCCGGCGCTGTCTCTCCTGCGCTTATTAATGACCATTGTCGTGCCAGTGATACATGCGCCGCAGTAGCCTGCGCTGCGACGAGCAGGAAGAACACTGGCGCCAACGCGCTCACCGCCGCACCTGTAAGCTTCAGCGCTGCCGCTCCCGGCACGGTGGTGGGAACTTCGAATTCCGTGACGGAATCCTGCTGGCGCAGGCATGTGATCGTGGTGGCAAGCGTGTCCTCTGCGAGGATTTCAGGGAACGCGCAAGGTGAACTCGCTAGCGCTTCTCGCAGACCCGCGATGTCCAACTCCCCCTCCTGTGCATCGAGCAACCTCGCAACTTCCTTCGCTTGGGCAACCGAGAGCCCCCCTAGCGGCAGGTCGTCGCGCGCGATCAGTTGCGCGAGATCTAGAAACTCGCCGCCTGAGTAGGCATTGCAAACCGAGAGCTTGTCCGGGTCGACCTGTTCGCCCAACTGCTCACAAGATCGAACGAAAGCCTTGAGCCGATCCCAGAGTTCGCGTTGGCCCGCAGCGGCGAGCACGCCGTCAAGCGGCAGATCTTCTGGGATTGATTCGAGCGTGGTGACTAGGGCGTCCAGGCGACTCAGTTGCTGGGTGGATGTCGCCTGCGATTCGTTCACGGTGACACTCAACGCGAACGCGGCAAACAGCGCGCCATAGATCCAACGCGCCTGCGTCCTGGCCGTTTTGCGGGCGTCCTCAAGGTGGACGACTAGCGGATCGCTCAACGTCGTTCTCTAGTGTCTAGGACGAGCCGCAATAATCGAACGCCGCACGATGAGACTCGCGCTTGTGAGATATCTCGCACACGCGAATAAGCGTGCTACTGCGGTTGACCCGTTTGCGCTTTTCCTCCGAAGTGGATGGGGCGTGAATGGATAAGGCGCACGACGCGTGGCCATACATGGACGCCCCCGCTGCGACAAGCCGAACGAATCCGCCCAGCTGCTGACAGCCGGAAGTGCCCATGCGTCACTACTCCTTGTCCTGATCGAGTGGAGGGACGGTCGTGCTGACATACATCCGGCTTTCTGATGAAGGCGCCTGTCTCGGTCCTTCGAGCCCATATGGGAGCCGCACCTGACTGTCTGAAACACCCACTCGGCCCGCTTCCGGCCATGTCCACGGCAAGACTTCGTCAGGCGCGGGTAACCGCAGCAATTCGCATCGACAGGACGGAAAGTGAAGTGGTTACGAGGCGCTTGCCCGGTAGGGCTCGCCCCGCTGAAGCATGATCCAGGCGGTCCGCGCGAGCCGCGCCGCCACAGCAACAGCCGCCTTGTTCACCCCAACACGCTCCACGAGCTGCTGCGCCCAACGTCGAAGCGGGTCGTGATGGCGATGCGCGTTGTAGATGACCGCACGGGCGCCATGCACGAGCTGGCTGCGAAGGTAGCGATCGCCACGCTTGGTGATCTTGCCCTGGAACGATTTTTTTGCCCGACGCGTACTGGCTCGGCGTCAGGCCCAGCCATACGGCGAAGTCACGCGGATGCTCGAACTGATCGCCCGTGCCGATGGCGGAGACGATGGCCGTGGCGTTCACGGGCCCGATGCCTGGCATCGTAAGGAGCAGCTTGCAAAACGGATGCGAGGTGGCGAGCACATGCATCTGCTTCTCGAGCTGGCCGAGCCGATCGGAGCGCGTCCGGAACTCCGCATCGATCTCGACGATCTGTGTGCGCATGAAGGGCGTTAAGTGTTTGCAAGCGTCGCCCTGCAGCTCGACCATGGGTTAGCCCCTGATCTCGCGGACACCTCCATCAAGGCCGATACTGGCCGAGGAGGTGCAACATGGCGAGACGAAGGACCTTTACGAAGGAATTCAAATGCGAGGCTGTCGCTCTGACGGAATCGCCTGGCCAGACGGTAAGGCAAGTCGCCAAGGATCTCGGGATAGGTGAGAGCCTTCTTCAGCGGTGGCAGCGCCAGATCCGCAGCGAGGGCGCCGCGGCGTTTCCTGGTGTAGGCAACGCTCGCGACGAGGAAGTCGCCCGCCTGAAGCACGAGCTAGCCCAGGTGAAGCGAGAACGGGATTTTTTGCGCGACGCGGCGGCGTTCTTCGCGAAGGAATCGACGTGAGATTCCGAGTGATCGACGGCTGCCGCGATCAGTACCCGATTCGTCTGATGTGTCGTTGTCTGAAACTCTCGCCGAGCGGCTACTACGCTTCGCGTTCCAGGAGACCGAGCCCCAGAGCTCAAGAGAACGCTGCGCTCAGCGAACGCATTGAAGCGCTCCACGCTAAAAGCGACGGCGTGAAGGGCAGTCGTCGCATCTGGCGAGACCTGCGCGAAGCAGGTGCAACATGCGGGCTGAACCGCATGGAGCGACTGATGCGCGTTCACGGCCTGCAAGGCATCCCGCAACGCAGGAAGTGGCGCCGGAAAGTGTCCTCCCAGCGCCCTGATGGCGTCCGCAACCTGCTCGAGCGCGACTTCTCGGCGGATGAACCCAACGCCCGCTGGGTCACCGACATCACATACATCCGAACCGATGAGCACTGGCTGTACCTGCGCATCGTGCTCGACCCGGCGACGGACGTCGTCGTCGGCTGGTCCATGAGTGCGCGCCAAGATCGAGAATTGCTGCTGCGTGCGGTGCTGATGGCACTAGGACAGCGAGACGGCAATGGGCCGACGATTCTTCACTCGGATCGCGGCGCCCAGTTCACGAGCGACGAGTACCTGAGGTTCCTGCGAGATCACAGACTGGTGGGTTCGATGAGTGCCGTCGGAAGCTGCGCGGACAACGCCGCAGCCCAAGGGTTCTTCGGCCGATTGAAGCGCGAGCGGGTGAACCGACGAAACTACCGAACCAGGCGCGAAGCAAGGACAGACGTGTTCGACTACATCGACCGTGTCCACAATGCGGATCGACGGAAGCGGCTGGCGCTAGCAGCTGCGCCGTCGGCCTAAACCAAGGTGTCCACGGGATCGGGGGCTAACCCATACCAATTTGATGGAACTACGTAATACGCCAGCCTGTCCGAACTGCGGATACCAATTCAGCATGTTCCAGAGTCTGTTTATGAACACGACCAGTGGTCATGTGTGCTCAACCTGCCAAGCAGTTCTGATTCAAAGTACTCTATCGAAATTTGTGTCTTTTTATTAATGATTGCCCCCTTACTCGCACTATTTTTGCTGCTGGATTCAGTCAGCTTTATTGCGCCAACAGCCTGGCTCGCGTCTCTTTTAGCGCCTTGTGCGATTAAGCTTAATATACCAATTCTGATTAAGAGTTTACTTCGCTGGTGTCTTGCTTTGCCAAGCGCCCGCTGTACAAGAATTGTGTGCGTTGGCAGCGCATACAATTCGTGTAAGTATTTACCCAGATTCTAGGAAAGAGGCTTCGCCCACATAACATGCTGTCGAAGTCGCTCATTCCATTCGCTCGGACCAAGCACCTGCGGCTCAAATGTGAATCACACTTGAGTTCTCGGCGTCTTTGCCGCTTCACAAGGTGTTGGGCGGCGCTAGAGGACCTCACATGATCCAAGCAGCACTCTCTGCACTCGTACTACTCGGAGCGTTTCGCTTTCTGAAGAACGAAACGGATTACGAAATCAGCTGGTGGCTGGCATTCGTAGCTGTGCTCGTGCCAGCCATCCTGCTCTCTTGGGGCAGCCTCGGGCTTCAGGCAGCCGGCTTAGATCCGGGCTACGTCCTTTTGGGCTATCCGCTCTATTTTCTCTTCCCGTTCCTGCTCTTGAAGCTCGGGTTGGACTTCCCGGCGGTTTCGGCTGCCAAGCATGCGGGAGTGGTCCTGCTCGTCGTGTTCCTTGTCGAAGTCGGGCTAGCGCTGGCGTTCGGACGCGAGTGAGCATTCAATCCTACGCAGCCCCGCTCAGCAAGCGGCTCGGCCTGCCCCCCGGCCCGTCGGGCCGCGGCGCCGGTCAGCATTGGCGTTAGGCCGCATGGCGAAGCATCCGGACGCATCGAGCTGGAGCCAGGACCGTCTCGACGGTGCCTTGATCCATACGGCCGACTTCGGCGAGGTTGGCGAAGCCATTGAGTTGTTGCGGGCCGGTGCTAACCCGAACGGCTACCCGCTGATCATGGCCATCCAGGCCCGTCATCCAAGGTGCGGCAAAGCCATGCTCTCATATGGTGCCGACCCAAACTTGCCTTATCGTGAGTCTGCTCGCGGTACTGACCTTGTAACTCCCCTGAATCACACCGTCGCACATCGCGAGCTCACGATCGTTGGGCCCCTTCTCGAGGGTGGTGCTGACCCGAACGCCATGGACAGTAACGGACCTTCACCGTTGGACGTTCTGACGTTGCCAGCAGTGCCAAAATTCGGCAGCGAGCATTACGCCGCGATCAGAGAGCTACTGGTATCCCGTGGTGCCGAATGAACGCCGTGCCCGGTCAGCATGCGGCCTAACAGGCCGTTGCAGCGGACGTGCTGACGCCGAGCTTGACCGGCCCGTGGTAGAATTGCACCAATCAAGCGCGGTCAGCCGCTGCAGCACAACGCCGCGCGCCGCTGAATGCGGATCCGTTGTACGTCAGCTTGCCACGACAGCATCTAACGGAGAGCCTCGGCTCAACGGGTTCAGGAGGAATCCCATGAACCAAGAAGGCACGGTTCGAGGCCCAGGCGGAGACATCACCGCAGTCGCACTTCTCCCGCCTACCGCAGTGCTCGCGCTCATTGTATGGGGCGCGCTTCAGAGTGACTCGCTGGTAGCAATGATCGGAGACCTTAAGCTCGCCTTTGGAAGTATCGGAATCGCCGTCCTCTACGTGCTCGGGCTGTTTACCGTCGTCTCTGGACGCATGCCGTCCTCCCGCTCATCGCAGGCGTGCGAGTCGCCTCGGTGCCCAGGCCTACGCACAACACGCGCCTCGTGCCGGTCGCTGCGCTCACTCGGACGCGCCGGCCAGCGGCCGCCGCGCCAGCACAGCCTTGGCGTTAAGGAGAAATAATGCGCACCGCAATTCTGGCTACCTTATTCCTCATCACCCCACTATCGCTTGCCAAAGTAAGTACGGTTTTATTACTAGACTCGGCGCAGAATTTATACGGAAGTCCGGATGCTGAATCGGCGCTAGACCCTGAAGAGTCTCTGGATGCAATAGAGCCCTTTCCTATCGGTATGGGCGCAAAATCCGAGATGGAACGCGCAGTATTGATTGCGCAATCAACCAGTTCCTTCACCGATTTTGGAGGGGGGCACTTTGCTTACGCCTATCCTGTCAAATTCAAAGAAGCGCTGCCGGCTACGGATCTTCAAGTTAATGGATATATGATCAAACCTAAAAGAGGGAAAAAATACATCCTCTATCCCATCATCACAGCCTTCGACGACGAAAAGAAACTGCTGGCGACTCTGCTGCCGAATTCTGAATCTGATATTCGTGGCAATACTATTGAGAACACCTTCTCTGTGCCAGACGGCACAAGGTACCTTCTGATTCACGCCGATCCTCGCCTGGTCACTTTAGATATGGAAACTGGCGACAGCCTCGAAACTGCCTCTGTTTCTGCTGGACTCGCAAGTCTGGGCGGAGCTATTGGGGGGATTTTTAATGGGGTGTTGCTCAACTCTCAGGTTCAGCGAGGAAGGGTTGGTGTTGCACCAGTCGGGATTGCCGAGGTCATGCAAGTTGACCCTTAACAAAGCCGGGCACAATCGCGCACTTCGTGGGCTGGACCTTCAAGCCGGTGCTCGGTTTTCCAGCCTGTGCCGGCGGCGTTAGGCATTAGTCGCATCATGCACGCAATATCACTGCAAGGGCCCCAAGCTGTCGGCATGACAACCGCTCTTGTTGCCATCAGGTTCAAACTTCCCATTATGCATGCTTCTCAAAAAATAGTTCGGCCTATCACAAATTCCGAGACTCGAAAGGCCTGAGTATCTTTGAGGAAGAGGGCTCCTTTGAAAATCAAAAACGGTTTATCGAGAGATTTCGCTTGGGTGTCCACGGAGTCCTCGTTCTCGGGTTCGTGATCAGCTGCGCTGGCTTCACACAGGAAGTTTCGATGGATTTCCAAAAATGGCAGAGCTTGTCTAACCAAGAGCAAGGGGAGATAGCCAGCGACTGGAATCCTTACAACACAGGAAATGTACGACCGCTCTTAGACGAGATAGTCGGCGCCTTCCGAAGAGAGTATCCGGATTACGAGGTAACGGGTCTCGGAAACGTTTTTGGAAGCCTGATGCTCGTCGTTGTCAGGCCTTTCATTTTCGACAAACGAAGTGCGCCAGGGAATTTCATGGGAGTAAGTATTCGATATTCCCTGGGAGAGCCCGTGCCTGATGGCTTCGAAGTGTACTCAGACTACGTATGGGCACCGGAAAACTACTTGGCATTCGTGGATCTGCATTCAGAAGAGATTCGTTACTCGTTGGGGGATTCTACAATGGACCGGGAAGAGATGCTCGATGCATTGGTGGGGATGCCATTTGATGATTGGATCCGGCAGTGCCAGGAATGGGGGAACACCGATATGAACCCTGGCGACAGGACCCTCCCTGAGAAACCATGGTGGAGGTTCTGGTGACGCCTAACAAGGCGATGAAGCGGACCTCCCTACCTGCCATCTTTTCTGCTTGCGCAGAAAAGCCGCCAGCCACGGTCGGCCGCTTATCGCGGCGTTATAGCGCCTAGAGCCTCATGAGAAATCTAGTCTACCTAAAAGTATCGAAAGGCTTGGTTCAGGCAAGATCTTTCGGCGCTCTTAGAGAAACTGAGCTTGTGTGCGATGCTCTTGGGCATCCCAAGACCATGGCTTACGATTTCTCTGCCATTGCAAACTGCTTCAAGAAAGCTCTGGAATCTCAGCCCAAAAAATACTGGGGCCTACTCAAGCCAAATGTCCTGATCCATCTGCTACCAAAAATGGAAGGCGGCTACACGGACGTTGAACTACGCTTTTTTCGGGAAGCTGCCGCTGAGGCTGGTTCAGCGCAGACATATCTACTTGCAGGCGATTATGGGCCGCTTTCAGACGAGCAACTGAGGTCTGTTGTACATGCGCTATAACAAGTCAAGGCAGCAAGGGCGCTTCGCGCCGGGACACGCTGACGCGTGCCCCTGCTTGAAGCGTTGTGCTGCGCGGTAGCGTGTCACGCGTCCCCGACATTAGAACGGATCGACTACTGCTCCGCGGCTTTGACGGATCAGAAGCTCAGTGGCTCTTTGAACTCGACAACGACCAGGAGGTGATGCGTCACATCAATGGAGGGACGCCCGCTCCTTTGGAGTTCATCGAGCGCTCTTCGCTTCCGTTTTTCTGCCGCGAGGACTGGCCGGTGCCGGGGACAGGCTTTTGGAAGCTCCTCTCGCAATCCACGTTAGAACCATTGGGGTGGTGCTGTTTGCGAGTAGCTGACGATGCACTGGATACCGGCAGCTTGGGGTACAGGCTTCTACGGAATGCCTGGGGAAACGGTTTTGCCTCAGAGGCTTCGCGCGCGTTATTGCAGTATGGGTTCGATAGTCTAGAGCTGGCCCGAGCGACGGCGACAACGTACGAGGAGAACACTCGTTACCGTCGCGTGCTTGAGAAGCTTGGGTTTCGCCTGATCCGCGAGTATCGAGAGGACCTGGACTCGCAGCAGACCGCGAATTTCGATGGGACAGAGGCCTTTCTTGGACTTGATCTTGAGTTCGAGTTAAGGAGGCAGGTGTGGCTTCAGCTCAGCACAACAAGCGCCTAAAGTGCGCGCCCGACGGGAGCCGGACGCTGGCACCGCTACGCGCTGCCATCGCCGCTCAGCCTTGGCGTTGCACGGCTCTCGACCGCCTCCCGTGACCATTCGCGCAGCAGCACTTAGTTGGTGTCTCGTTGCACTACCCTTTCTCGCCGAGGGCCGCGGCCCGGTGCAGGAAGAGTCGGAGTCTCTGGTCGGACTCTCCACACGTGAGGCGCTGATTGGCGTGTGGGAGTTGGAGTACGTTTCCGAGCTTCATGAATGGGCGCGCTTTCTCGTGATCACAGAGGACGGCTTTCGTTTCTGCCCTGACAAAGACTGCCCCACGAGCTACAGCGGCCAGCGAATCTACAGAATTGACGACTTCTTCGTTTTCGAGGGCTCGGACGCGGATGTAGACAATGTGCGCTTCGTCCTTGCGGGTTCGTGCCGAGCAGGCAGGTCCTTCCTCTTCGGGGCACGCTTTCACCAGAAGGGAGGCAATGTGATCTCCGCATTCGGAGCCACGTATGCGCGTGAAGGAGAGTGTGATGCCTGATCCGTGCAACAAGTGGCTTGTGGCGGTCGCTTCGCTCCCTCGGACGCACTGGCCTGCGGCCGGCGCGCCCGCACAGCCTTGGCGTTAAGCAGCTATCCGCACAGCGACGCCGACGCGGTTTGACATACCATTTTTGGTATGTAGGATTTCGGCATGTGGACGATCCTCGAGCATCGGAGAACCGCACGCCAGCTGAAGCGACTTCCGGAAGAGATCCTGAAGCGGTATCAGAAGTGGAAGGATATCGTCGAGGTTTCAGGACCTGCCGGCCTTAGACTCATCCGAGGTTTCCGGGACGAGCCCCTCTCAGGGGAATGGCAGGACCACCGCTCATCTCGGCTCAATGAGCAGTACCGCGTGATCTATCGGATTGAGCGAGAGGAGGTTGTTGTCGAGGCCGCGAGCGCTTCGCACGACTACCGGAGGAAGTGAAGTGACTGAGTACCGCAAAGCCAAGCGAACCATCGAAGTCTCCGCCGGCGAATCGGTGCGCATCATCCGAGAGCTTCAGGAGCTTTCCCAGAATGAACTTGCTGCGCTTTCGGGAATTCCGCAGTCGACGATTTCCGCTATCGAGCGGGATCGCATCAATCTCGGCGTAGAGCGAGCAAAGCAGCTCGCGCGAGCGTTGAAGTGCCACCCGTCTGTGCTCGTCTTTCCTGGCTGGGATGTCGAGCATGAATCCGCCGCTTAACAATCGCTTCGTTCGGACGGCGCTCCCCGCCGCCGAACAAGCTATGCGTTAGGCGACACTTTTCCAAGACTCGTCGTCATGCCTCCGAAGGTACGTGAACTCATCGAGAAGCTGGAAAGGGCCGGGTTCCAGAACCGCGGCGGCAAGGGGAGTCACAGGAACTACGTCCATCCGCAGAGCAGCCGGCCCGTGACCATCTCGGGTAAGCTCGGCGATGACGCAAAGCGGTACCAGGAGAAGGCCGTTGCGAAGGCCCTCCGGGAGATCGAGCCATGAAGGAAAGCGCTAGATACGTGAAGCTCGTTGAGTGGTCCTCGGAGGACGGTTGCTACGTGGGTAGCTCTCCGGGTCTCTTCTACGGAGGCTGCCACGGAGATGACGAGGTACAGGTCTTCCACGAACTGGTTCAGATCGTCGAAGAGACGATCAGCCTCTATCACGCAGAGGGACGGGAACTCCCTCCTGCCACTTCGGACAGAGACCTTGCCAACACCATCGAGAGCGTCGCCTAACAAGCGGCTGGTGGCGTTCGCTGCGCTCACTCGGACGCGGCGGCCTGCGGCCGACACGCCCGCACAGCCTTTGCATGCGGCACCACCCTGGTGATCACCCGGGAGCTCATGATCGAGCCGGTCCTAGCCGTCGCCCCGGACTTTCGTCCGGTTTGGGAAGAGTTCCTCGACGAATGGCGAGATGAAGGCGTCGAGCTTCCTCTTTACCTTCTGCTGGGTGATCTCGCCGTCTACGTCGCGGGCTTGGTTCGAGAACAGGATCGAGATCAATTGGCCCAGATCCTTCGCGTCGTCGAACGCTGGATTCTTGAGGGTGACCCCTACGTCGTAAATGCGGCGGTCGTGGGATTGCTGGAGGATCTTCAGAACACAGGATTGGTGGGCGAAGCGACGCCTGCCGTCATCATCGACCATCTAGGGCCTGAGGCTAAGCAGTGGTGGGTCAAGGTCGACGCGTTCTGGCAGAAGGGCGAGGTCATCTCAGGTGAATAGATCGCCGCACAACAAGCGCCTGGAGTGCGCGCCCAACGGGCGCCCGACGGTCGCAACGCTTCGCGTCGCAACCGCCGCTAGGCTATGCGTTAGCCCGCGCGCAGGCTCATGACGGACTTCGAGTGGAATCCGAGGAAGGAGGCGGAGAACGTGCTAAGGCACGGCGTCTCCTTCCGCGAGGCCGCCTCCGCTTTCTACGACACGCTTTCGACCATTGTCCCGGACCCGGAACACTCCGTCGGCGAGGAGCGGTACGTCCTACTCAGTATGTCGAACCAGGGCAGGTTGCTCGTTGTGTGTCACACGAATCGCGGTGCTAGGCTGCGACTCATCTCAGCTCGTCAGGCCTCCAGCGCGGAGGTCAAAGCCTGTGAAATCTGACGAAGACACCATGCGCGAAGCGTACGACTTCAGCGGCGGAGTCCGCGGCAAGTACGTCGAGCGGCTCAAGGAAGGCAGCAATGTGGTGCTTATTCCCCCTGACCTTTCAGAGAATTTTCCCTTCGAAGCAGCCGTCAACGAAGCGCTTCGCGAGCTTCTCCAAACCCGTAAGCAGCAGGCCGAAACCAGCGCGGACTAACACGCTATGCGTAAGGCATCCTGTGAAGCGCCACGCTTGGAGTCTGGTTTTCATTTTCTGTTTCTGCGGTTCCGTAACTGCAGCAGTCGATGACGAAGTTGTCGCGCCTGATTACTGGCAGTGCCATCCAACCGGGGCAGAGATCTCGGCGGCGTTCTTCCCGCATCAACCTCGTGAACCACTTACGCCGTTGTACCCGCGTCGAGCGCTCACAAAGATGATTGGAGGAGTCGTATTCCTTCGCTTCGCAATCGATGAGCGTGGTCTGCCCTACGATGCGTCGGTCATCGAGAGCTGGCCTGAAGGCATGTTCGAGAGGAGCGCCCTTAGTGCGCTGAAAGAGGCTACTTTCGGAACGAGCGAATCCGAAGCAGCTACGGCTGTACTGCACTTTGACGTTGGTTGTGAGTTCCGGAGATCAGGCGATGCCTAACAAGCGCCTGGAGTGCGCGCCCTGCGGGCGCCGGACGGCCGCAGCGCTACGCGCTGCAGTCGCCACTCAGGCTAGGCGTTATATTTTTTTGCGCACGACCATAACTATTAGGCAAGCATGAAATCACCGAATCGAATAATGATCGCTGCCTGGGGAAGCCGAGGTGATCTACAGCCTGTAACAGCGCTGGCTCTTAAGCTAAAAAGCACTGGCCGGGATGTACTCGTTTTTGCGACACCTCCAGCTACTGACTTACTGCAGGAAAACGATATTGATTGCGTGGTTGCCGAAGAGAACGTGGCTCAATTTGTTGAAAGCATGTTTGCTGGCGCCGACCTTTCAGATCGATCTATAGGTGGTTTTATCAAGCTGGCCAAGTTTGCGAAAGAATATTTGAATAGTCCAGACTACTTAGCAACACAAAACGCTGATATGCGGAGTGCCTTTGCGGCAGCGAAGAAATTCAAACCCGATATCCTGATTGCGCCCAACCTCCTGTACGGCCCCTACATGTGTATCGCCGAGGCTCTTAAGATTCCTGTTGTTACCTATGATTTGCAGGTCAATCACCCAACTTCTGAGCTTCCACTTTTCACAATGGAGGTGGGTAAGGTTCCCGATTTTCTGAACCGCAGCCTATACAGAATAAAAGGGATGCTTTATCCGAAGACAATCAGGCCCAAGTTCGACTTGATGCGCGAGATTTGCGGACTTCCAGTTGACACCTATACAGATGGGTCGAACTTCAAAGTGTGGCCGCACGATCTGCCACAAATTTGTGCTGTCTCTCCGACCTTGTGTCCGCAGCCTGCGGACTGGCCCAGCCAGAAGTTTATGGGTGGCTGGTGGCTTCTCCCCGATACCGGCAGTTATACAGCTCCACCAGAACTCGTCGAGTTCCTCAAGCATAAGCCCGTCTATATCGGTTTCGGCAGCATGAAAGGCAACTCCGAGTTTTGCACAATGCTATCAACCCTAGCTATCAATAGCCTACAACTTGCCGGCAGCAGAGGTGTGCTGTTAGGTGGTTGGGCTGGTTTGACTCGTGAGTCTCTCGATAGATCTACCGCCGAGGGTAAGCGCCTTTATGATTGGGCGCGGGAGAATGTTTTTGAAATAGAGTCCTGTCCACATGGATGGTTGTTCCCGCAGTGCTCAGCCGTTGTGCACCATGGCGGGGCAGGAACTCTGGCTGCGGGAATTCGTTCCGGCTGCCCGACTATTGTTTGCGCTGCACAAGGTGACCAACCGTTTCATGGCTCGCTTGTAGCAAGCCGAGGTATTGGCAAATACCTTGGAATGGTGGGGTCCAAAAAACTGACAGCAGAGAATGTAGCGGCTGGTATCGAGGAGGTAACGACAGATCAATCAATCTTGGCTGCGGCAAAAGCTATGAGTGAGGAGGTTAAATTGGAAGATGGCACGGCAAATGCCGTAGAGTTTATTGACGAGATGGCGGCAACGTTCTCGTATCCTTGGCCTATCGAGAACAAATATAATAAGAGCATTCAGTCAGACGCTGCTGCGCAGCGCCGCTGACACAGGCGTTAGCTCGACAAGAATCATGAACACTCCAACCCCACCGCCAAGGCTGTTCGCGCTGATCGCTCAAGAGTCCGGCATCGCCGCAGTCTTACGTCGCGGCCCGTCGAAGCAGGTGGCCTGCTTGCGCTGGGACCTAAGCACAGACCAAGTCGAGGAAGGTCAGTGGTTGAAGGCGAGGGTCTTTGCTCGCCGCTGCGACGTTTCGCCCTGCGGCAAGTACCTCATCTATTTTGCCCTCGATGGGCGTTGGTCAAGCCGGGCAAAAGGGGCGTACACCGCCATCTCGAAAGTGCCCTACTTCTCAGCGCTGAAGCTCACACCCGTAGGTAATGCGCGGGGAGGCGGGGGTGTTTGGTCATCAGCGCACTACGACGCCGTTGGCGAGAGCCGAGCCGCAATCCCGCTGCCGATGGAAGCAAAACAAGGCTTTGGTTTTGCGGACCGCTCTGTGTACTTCCCACGCCTCCTTCGAGATGGGTGGAGAATGACCGAGCTCTCACGTTACCGCGGTATGCACGTTGGCCACGGGGTCTTCGTCCGAGACCTCGAAGCCGGGGTTCACCTCGTGAAAGTGGTGAAAGAGTACAGTGAAGCTGAAATAGAGAGTCACACCGTAGTCTCAACTGACGGGACCGTCCTTGAGGAGCATCCCGATTGGGAGTGGGTTGACGTGTACAGGGGCCGTCTCCTATACGCGAAGCATGGCAAGCTCTGGGCACAGAAAATCCACCAGCATTCTCGAGGCGACGCCGAGGTTATCTACGACCTGAACCGGATGAGGTTTCGTACGCTCGCCCCCCCATACTCCGCACTCAACAGGGTTGGTTGACCACCCGTCGCTCCTGACACAGCAGCCACCGGACGACCAGGGACGACCAGACGACCAGACGACCAACCTGGACACCCACCCCCCTAGGTAAAACCAGCGACCAACCTGGACACCCACCCCCCTAGGTAAAACCAGCAGCGGCCGCACCATGATCCAGAAGCGTCGGATTCCGAGGTGCCATGAGGTCCACAGAACAGCCCGCCGGGACGCTCCGGGCATCTTCTATAAGCAGAATTCGCCGGACTTCGCCTTCGAGGAGCGGCTTCGCCGCTACCCGACGCAGCCTCCGCGCAGGAACCTGCGCCCTGTCGCGTGAGCGTGCCGTTTGAGCGTCGCGGGCGTCCCCACCGCCGTGCTGAATGCCTGCTCGATGCATGGCGCAGCGGCCGCCCACCAACTCGGTGATCCCCGGATGGCCGCAAGTGCGTCCCCTGCGTCGCTGGAGATCACTCGGCGTTTGTCCGAGCGCAGACTGCGCCCTGTGCAATCCACGAGATTGATGTAGGCGCGCTGCGTCAGTGCGGGTGCTACGCCACCGCCCACGCCGGCGAGCGCATCGACCGGAGTATCTGCAAGGTCAGGCGCATCGTGCAGCGCCCGTAGCCGGCGCTGAATGGTGGTGAAGTCCGAGCTCGCAAGGTCATCAGCAATGCCCGCCCTGATGGGGTTCAGGTCGACGTACGCCATGCACGTGACCTGCCTGTCGTTTCTCGGACCAGCTGAAGCCTGAGAGGATGGCTCCCGTAAGGAGGAGCCATGAAGCTTCCCTCTAAAGAGCCGATTCACCGAAGACCAGATGGTGCGCATCCTGCGCGAAGCCGATCAGACGTCTGTTGCCGCTGCAGCCAAGGCACACGCTGTTAGCGAGCAGACCATCTATACGTGGCGAAAGCGCTACGGCGAACTTGAGGTGAACGACGTTCGTCACCTCCGCGCGATCGAGAAGGAGAACACCCGGCTGAAGAAGCTGCTGGCCGAGCGAGATCTCGAAATCGAGATCATGAAGGAGGTGAACGCAAAAAAGTGGTGAGCGCGTCCGCGCGACGAGACGTGGCGCGCTACATCGCGGGCCGCGGGACTTCGCTTCGACGCGCCTGCTCTCTGGCACGGGTCGCGCGCTCGACGCTCAGCTACGAGTCTGTGCTCGACGCCAAGGATCGGGAGCCGCTGGCCGCCATGAAGGACTTGGCTCAGAAGCATCCGAGGTTCGGCTATCGGCGCATTCGGATCCTGCTGCAGCGTCAGGGGATCTTCATGAGTCCAGATCGCGCCTGGAGGCTCTGGAACAAGGCGGCGCTGCAGGTGCCGAAGAAACGGAAGCGCAGGCGCGTTGCTACGCGCAGGCCGCGTCCGTTGCCGACGACGAGTCGGAACCAGGTCTGGGCGTACGACTTCGTATTCGATCGTGCAGCGAACGGTCAGCAGCTGAAGTGCATGACGGTGATCGACGAGTACACGCGAGAGTGCCTGTCGATTCTCGTCGACGGCCGGATACGGTCGGGGAAGATCGTGACGGAGCTCAGTCGGTTGGTGAGTCTGCATGGTGCACCGAAGTACATTCGTTCAGACAACGGTCCGGAGTTCGTCTCGAGGGCCGTGGGGAAATGGCTGGCGAAGAACGAGATCGACACGGCGTTCATCGAGCCGGGCAAGCCGTGGCAGAACGGTGCGGACGAGAGCTTCAACGGCAAACTTCGGGACGAGTGCCTGAATCTGGAGTGGTTCAGATCTCGTGCGGAAGCCAAGGTCATCATCGAGACGTGGCGTCAGGACTACAATCGAGAGCGACCGCATTCGAGCCTCGGCTACCTGACGCCGTGGGAGTACATCGAACAGCTGCCGAAGGCAGCATCAGAGGGCGCCATCCTCAACTGATCGGTGGTCCGAAGAAATCAGGCAGGTCACACGCAACGACGGCCGCATCATCAAGTAGTGCCTGGCACTTGAAGCGGCCTTCCCAGAAACGTCCCGTACAGCGGTCCTCGGCGTTCGCTTCCCGCGCAATGCACTCGTTCAGGAAGCGCATGAACCAGCTGAGGCTGCCCAGCCGTGCACGGATCTCTGAGATGCGCTTCGGTTGCGAAAGCAACTGATTCGCGCGTGTTTCGACATGCGCCGCTTCAACGGCTTCGAGGCGCCGGTCGAGCCTGGCCCATCTGCGCGCAACTTCTTCATCCGACCAGCACTCAGGTAGCCGCGGATCAATCCGCAGTACGACATGGGTGTGATTGCTCATGACCGCCCAGGCGAAGAGCCCGACCGCGAAACTGTCGGCCAGCGAGATCAGACGCTGCTCGATCCAGTCGCGCCGATGATCGAAGCAGCGGCCCGAGAGCGGATCTTCCCCGCACAGCCAAGCACGACGCACGCAGCGGCTGATGCAGTGGTAGAAGCCTGGCTGGTCGGGATCGACCGTGCACGCGCGTGGATAGCCCATGCGCAGATGCTGCACGGCGGCTGCGCCTCGATGCCGCAGTCAGCTTCTGGCCGATGAGTAAGTGATTGCCCTTGGGTTGGGTGTCCGTGGAAACTTTTCCGTGGAAACTTTATTGAGGATCTACCAAGCTGGGAGAAACTGACCGATGCGCTGCCTCAGAAGAATATTGGCAACTTCACCGCGAAGGGCATGGTATGGAATTACCAGATGACTTTGTGCTTTGCTCTCACTACGACTCAGAAACAGAAACCAATGATGATTAGATCTCTCTTTCTATTCACGATTTTTGCGTTGTTCTCCGGTTCGGTTCGCGCGGCTGATGATTGTGTGATCTTGCTTCATGGTCTTGCGCGAACCTCGGATTCGATGTCTGCCATTGAGTCGTCTTTGCAAGATGATGGTTACCGCGTCGTCAATATCGGATACCACTCTCGCACGAAAAAAATAGAATGGCTGGCGATTGACGCAGTCGAATCGAGCATTGAGGCATGCGGCAATGATATTCAACAGATCCACTTCGTGACGCACTCTCTTGGCGGAATCCTGGTGAGATACTATGAAAGCGTTAACCGGATAGAGGATCTTGGTCGTGTAGTTATGCTGGCGCCACCTAACCAGGGCAGCGAAGTTGTCGACAACTGGAAGGACTTCCCGGGATATGAACTTCTTAATGGCCCCGCCGGTATGCAGTTGGGCACAGGTCCAGAAAGCCTTCCCATAAAACTTGGACCCGTTAGCTTTGAGTTAGGTGTGATTGCAGGCACAAGGACACTTAACCCCATTCTCTCGTTGAGTCTGCCAAATCCTGATGACGGCAAAGTGAGCGTTGAGGGAACGAAAGTTGAGGGTATGATCGACTTCATCCTTATGCCCCAGACTCATACGTTTATCATGCGTGCGGATAGTGTGATCCACCAGATCCGGTACTTTCTGGCTCACGGCGAATTTGACCATAAGCCTGTCTAACGCTCAGAGACTCAGACTACTTGCTATTGCGCCTGTACGTCCGAAATTTCTTTGAGCACCCCTGCTGGATATCGACCACAATTCGTTAGCTTATTCAACAGCTTGGCAAGAGATCTCCTAATCGACTAGTCGGCGGTCCACGAAGTTCTCCACGAAGTTCGGTTGCCGTCAGCTTCTGATCGATGAGCAAGGAATTGCTCTTGGGCTGGGTGGCCGTAAAAGAGGAAGCTGGAAGAAGGTGGCCGGAAGGACGAAGAGAGGTGGGCGAAAGTTCGCGGAGATCAGTCGCTGTCACAGTAGTGGCGTATCGGTAGCCAACGTGAGAACACTGATGCGTAGCCCGAAACAAAAACGACAAGGGCGGCCGCGCACAACACACCTAGAGCACCAAACCCAAGCTCAAAGCTGATCACGGACACGATCGCGAGTACTACGGGAATTCCCCACGAAAATCGGTGATCAATCTCGATTACGCTACTGCAGTCGGAGCACCTGACCCCCCTGTGCAGGGCGCCGGATGGGATCTGTCCGGAGCTACACGCTGGGCAGTTCCTTGTATGGTCCGATGAACCTATTGGCTAGACCCCGCCTTTCCAAGCTCAAACTGGTTATCAGCATACGCTTCGCGGCATACCGTAGATACCACAAATAGTGGGGCGACACCTGGGCGACCCATCCAGCATGCTTATTTGGGTGTCCAAACCCGGTGTCCTACCCCCCTCTATCGTCCGGGTCCCAACACCCGCTCTAGCATGCCCCCCAGACAGCGGCGGATAGAGCAGCCCTTTGTCGTCAACGAGACGACCGTAAGGTTCCGGCGCGACAAATGGCTTCGGGTTCAGTTAAAGGGTGATGATCGGGAAATGTACTTCGCCGGGTAGAGCAACCGCTCAGACCTATTCGTCAACAGTGAGCCGACATGCGCCGAGGCGGCCCCAGCGGCAAGCTAGGACGGCAACCGCTGTACACCCACCTCGATCTCCTTCAAACCACCGCATCGCGTTTCTGGCACGGATGGCTGTCTACGGAGCGCGTCTCGTGAACGCGCGTGGATAGCCCATGCGCAAATGCTGCACGGCGGCGGCGACTCGATGCCGCAGTCAGCTTCTGGCCGATGGGTAGGTGATTGCCCTTGGGTTGGGTGTCCGTGGAAACTGCGGGCGTGGAAACTGCGGGGTTGGGTGTCCGCGGAAACTAGGTTCTGAGTTGCAGAGGCGTGTGGGCGCGACATTGGAAGGGCAGCCTGAGTTAACAGAGGCGACCATTCGATCTCTGAATGCGATTGGAATCTAAATAGGGCGCATGATGTTGGTAGCGCGGAAGAGACAGAGGGTGTTCGATTGAGCCAGGAAAATCGCCTCATCATCGCTCGCCTAGGATTTGTGAGCACCTTCGGTTTCGTTGCGCTCGCTATTCTGGGGTACGCCTTCGAACCGCTGGTTGACGGATCTGCAGATTTCACGACCATTGGCGCACTGTCGTTCTTGGGATCCACTTTTTTTTGCCTCTACATCCTGTGGCACGCTGTTCGTCATCGACGAATGGTTTGGGTTGTCGGACTAAGCGTTCTAGCGCCGATGGTGGCGGTGCTCTATTTCTTCACGTACGTAGATGTGCGGACTAGGGAAGCTCTGCTCGCAAGTATCGAACGCTTGCTCGGTAGAACCACAGACGACCGCGGACACCCACCTAGGTAGCCGACGCCTGAGCTTTCTGCCGTGTCTCAGCGCATCATTTCGGACAGCCACCCGCTTCAACCAAGCGCGAACTTGTAACCGAGCGATCGTGGACATACATGGACGCCGGGTTCTCCCCCGGAATCGCGGATACCTCCATCAAGGCTGATACTGGCCGAGGAGGTGAAGCATGGCGAGAAGAAGGACATACACGGCGGAGTTCAAGCGCGAGGCCGTAGCGCTGGTGCAGTCGTCGGGACAGACGCTGCGACAGGTGGCGTCGGATTTGGGCATCCACGAGACCCTGCTGCAGAAGTGGCGCCGTCAGATCGAGCAGGAAGGCGGTCGCGCTTTTCCCGGCGTCGGCAATGCGCGTGATGAGGAAGTGGCCCGTCTGAAGCGCGAGCTCGCGCAGGTGAAGCGGGAACGAGATTTTCTAAAAGACGCGGCGGCGTTCTTCGCGAAAGAGTCGAAGTGAGATTCGCCGCGATCGACGACTGCCGCGAGACGTACCCCGTGCAGATGATGTGTCGCTGCCTGAAGGTTTCGGCCAGCGGGTACTACGCTTGGCGAAACCGCCGGCCAGGTCCGCGGACCCTATCCAACGCGGCGCTGCTCGAGCGGATCGAAGCGATCCACGAAGCGAGTGACCAGGTAAAAGGCAGCCCGCGAATCTGCAGAGAGCTGCGTTCAGAAGGTCATGCGTGCAGCGTGAACCGCGTTGCACGGCTGATGCGAGCCAATGGCCTGCGAGGCATTCCGCAGCTCAAGAAGTGGCGCAAGAAGCCAAGTGCAGTCCGCTCTGCCGGGGTGCAGAACCTGCTGGAGCGCGACTTCTCGGCCACGGCGCCCAACAGGCGGTGGGTCACTGACATCACGTACATCCGGACCGATGAGCACTGGCTGTACCTGAGCATCGTGCTCGATCTGTTCAGCGACGAGATCGTTGGCTGGTCCATGGGCACTCGTCAGGACACGGAGCTGGTGATGCGTTCGGTGCTGATGGCCTTGGGGCAGAGAACAGGCGATGGACCGACGGTGCTGCATTCGGATCGCGGCAGTCAGTTCACGAGCGGCGACTATCAGGATTTCTTGAGCGACAACGGTCTGATCTCATCGATGAGCGCCGTGGGCAGCTGTGCCGACAACGCTGCGGCAGAGGGCTTCTTCGGACGCCTGAAGCGCGAGCGAATCAACCGGCGGCACTATCGAACGCGAGCAGAAGCGAGAACAGATGTGTTCGACTATATCGAGCGCATCCACAATCCGGATCGGCGGAAGCGGCTGGAGCAATCAGCCGGACTGTCGACCTAGATCAAGGTATCCGCGGAATCGGGGGAGAACCCGACTTTCGAGCCCGCTGAACGCCGTAGGGAGGGGGCGTCCATCCCATCACCCACCCACCCAGCCAGGACTTAGGTGGGCGAAAGCTGGCGGAGATCAGTCACTCTCACTGTAGCGGCGTATCGGCAACCAACGTGCATGCACTGACGCATACCCGGAAGTGAAAACTATAAGAGCGGCAGCGCCTACCATACCGAGAACACCAAAGCCGAGCTCAAAACCAACGCCCGATAAAATTGCGAGAAATATCGGGATTCCCCAAGAGAAACGGTGATCGATTTCGATAAAACTATTGCAGCGTGAACATCTGACGCCCTTATGAAGGGCGCCGGATGGAATCTGGCCAATCTCACAAACTGGACAGCTTCTAATATGATCCGATGACGCTATTGCCTGGACCCTGCCCTTCCGCTTCCATAATCCGTACTTGCGTACTCAGCGGCACCATACACTGCATACGCTGTGAGCCCGCGCGACAGGTAGAGGGCTGCGGACACCCACCCGGCCTGCAAAGTGAAGCGTCCGAATCCATCCGCAATGCACACTACGCTTTGAACAAGAATCAGGACACGCTATGGCCACCGCGATCTTTCTGAGCGCCCTCTGATTCGTGCTCATGCTGCACTCCGGCGCGTGCGAGTACAGGTACTACCAGGCGGTTCGAACCCACGAGCCGGGAATCTGGCGCAAATTGGGCTCGCCGGTGTTTTTGAAAGTGCCGCTTCTGTTTGTCTCTCCCCGAGGGGCGACGCTGTTGAAGCAGGCCACGGACCCATAGGTGCGGGTGCTTGCAAGAAAGCACCAGCTGGCCGGCACACTCTTCATCGCCCATGTGATTTCGGTGCTTCTTGTGGCGATTGTCTACTTCAAAGCCGCCTGATCTGCCGCGCGGGCTCATGCCGGGGATGACCCCGTGCACCGCACACGTGCACTGAAGCGGCGCAGCAGCGCGTACACTGAACCCGGATCGATGCTCCGGAGACTGCGATGCTACCTGCTCAGGCCGCCCTCGCCCGCGAACTCGCCGATGCCATTGCCGCCTACGCGCCCCTACCCGCGATCGAAATCGAACTCTCGCTCGAAGACGGCTACGCCGTGCAGCGGGCGCTCGCTGCGGAAGTGAACGGCGGCCGCTTCGGCGGCATCAAGGGGGGCGTGACGAACCCGGCAGCGCAGGCCTTCTTCGGGCTCGACCACGCCCTCCTCGGTCGCCTTTATGCAGACCGGATTTGGGAAGCGGGATGCACCGTGCCGTATCTCGCAGACCGTATGCTGGAGTGCGAGGTCGCCATCCGAATCGACGAGGCCGGCACGCCCTGCGCGATCGCGCCGGCGATCGAGATCGTTCGCCCGCAATTGCGCGGCGAACCGGCCAGACGCGCAGCGAACATGCTGGCCACCAATCTCGCAGCCGACGCTTGCATCGTCGGCGCCTGGGCAGACTGGGACGGCGCACCGCTCGACGCGCCAATGCGCCTTGAACGGGACGGCACCGCAGTGGTGGAAACGCACAGCCGCGAGTCGCTGAACGGTCCCGCCGAGGCCGTCGCCTGGATCGTGGCAGAGGCCCGCGAGAACGGCTTCGAATGGTCGAGCGACACGATAGTGATCACCGGGGCGTGCGGGCAGGTGATCGCGGCGGAACGCGGGCACTACCGCGCGAACTTCGGGGCTTTCGGGGCGCTGAGCTTCGAGGTCGCCTAGTTCGGCGGGCCCCTCGCAGGAAGTTAGCGAAGGACCGGGGCGAACGCCTGCCTCCCTCAGGCTGGCGCGATCCGCACAGGACGCGCCGTCCTCGCGCCGACCCCGTAGACTGCCCTCATGCAGCCCAATGCACCGAAATCGAATCCGGCCGACATCCTTGCGTCGCTCACGCCGCTTACCGGTGCACTCGATACGCACGCTGCCGTGCGGGTCTTCGGCCACTGATCGATGCCTGCCTATCTCCTCGGCCGCCTCACGATCGCTCTGCTGTGGATCTATCAGGGCCTCGTGCCGAAGCTCCTCGGCCCGCATCCGGACGAGCGTGTGCTCAACATGGCGATGGGTCTGAGCGCCGACGCGGCTGATCAGTTCTCGCGCGCGGCGGGCCTCGGGGAGGTGCTCATGGGGCTCGCCGTGCTCGCCTTCTGGCGGCATCGCTGGCCGCTTGTGCTCACCGCGGTCGCCATGATCGGGCTGCTCGTCATCGTCGCGATCGCCGCGCCCCACTTTCTGCTGGGCGCGTTCAGTCCGGTGGCGAGCAATCTCCCGACGCTGGCACTGGCGCTGATTTGCCTGCAGATGCACGGGGCGGTTCGCGCTTCCGGCGATCGCGCAGGCTGAACCGGCCGTGCGCGCCGATGGCCCGCGCGGCGTTCTGTTCGTCGCCGCTTCGAAGGGCTCGCCTCAGAACGGGATCTCGTCGTCGAACTCGCCGCCGCTCACCGTATCGCTGTGGCTCACCTCGGGCGCGCTCGGAGCAGCGCCCTCCTCCAGCGGCTCCATGCGCCAGCAGTCGAGGTTCACCCACCAATCGGTGACGCCGTCACGCTTGCGCGTGTACTCGCGGCCGCGCAGATCGAAGTGCACGCGCACCTGCTGGCCCACGGAGAAGGCGTCGAGCATCTCCGTGCGGTCCTGTACGGCCTGGAACTTGACCGTCTGCGGGAACTTGCCGTCCTCGATCTCCAGCGCGAACTCACGCTTGCGGAAGGAATCGCTCACCTGATCCGTGTCGAGGATCGCGCGCAGCGTGCCCTCCGCCTGATAACCCTTGCCCATCCGTACTCTTCTCCAAACGTTTTCGTGTGCCCGTCTCAGCGGTCGAGCACGGCTTTCAGGAATGCCCGCGTGCGCGCCTCGGTCGGCGCATCGAAGAGCGCGGCCGGCGCGCCCACCTCGACGATACGCCCATCGGCCATGAACACCACGCGATCGGCGATCTGACGGGCAAATGCCATCTCGTGGGTGACCACGATCATGGTCGCGCCGCTGCCGGCAAGATCGCGCATCACCGCCAGCACCTCGCCCACCATTTCCGGGTCGAGGGCCGAAGTGGGTTCGTCAAAAAGGAGGATCTTCGGCTCCATCGCCAGCGCGCGGGCAATGGCCACGCGCTGCTGCTGGCCGCCGGACAATTGCTCCGGGTACTTGTCGGCCTGATCGAGCACCCCCACCCGTTCCAGAAGACGCTCCGCACGCGCGCGCGCCGACGCCTCGTCGAGCCTGCGCACCCGCTGCGGCGCAAGCGTGACGTTGCGCAGCACGGTGAGGTGGGGAAAGAGATTGAACTGCTGAAACACCATGCCGGCGTCCGCGCGCACGGCAGCAAGAGCCGGCCCCGGTGCGACCGTCGTGCCGTCCACCACAATGCGTCCGCGGTCGTGGCGCTCGAGGCCATTCACGCAGCGAATGAGCGTCGACTTGCCCGCACCCGAGGGACCGATCACGCACACGACCTCCCCTTCCGCGACATCGAGGGACACATCGTCGAGGACGGTATGCGCACCGTATGCCTTATGCAGGGCCGCCACGGACACGATGGGTGAACCCTTCATCGGCCCGCTCCCGCGCGCGCACCGAGCCGCCGTTCGAGATGTCCCACCAGCAACACGAGGGGCCACAGGAAGGCGAGGTAGATCAGCGCGGCCGCGATCAACGGCGACGGATTCGCCGCCAGCGCCTGCGCCTGGGTCGCCTGCTTCAACAGATCGGGCATGGCCACCACCGAAGCCAGCGCCGTGTCCTTGACGACGTTGATGCAGTTGCCCGTGAGCGGCGGGATGACGATGCGCACCGCCTGCGGCAGCACTACGTCGATCAAGGTGCGCGGGAAACCGAGGCCGAGCGCCTGCGCGGCCTCCACCTGTCCCTTCGGAATCGCCTGGATGCCTGCCCGGAAGATCTCGGCGAAATAGGCGGCCGAAACCAGCCCGAGGGCGCATACCGCGGAGGCGAAGGACGACAGGCGCACGCCGACGAAGGGCAGCGCGTAGTACACGACGATCAGCAGCACGAGCAGGGGCAGGGAGCGGAACAGATCAACGTAAACCGCCGCCAGCGCCCGGACCGGGGTCATGCCGTACAGGCGGAGCACCGCGACGAGGAGACCGAGCGTGAGGCCTACGCCGATGGCCACCGCGCCGAGCTGCAGCGTGATCCACAGGCCCTCGCGAAGCAGGGGCCAGGCGTCGGCGAGCACCTGCCCGTTGAAGAAGGTGTCGACGAAGTTCACGGTGCGCTCGATCGCGCGAAGGGTTCAGTCCCGCTCAGCGCGGCCGCTCCATCACCATGACGGTGGCACTGTCCGGCGCCGGTGCGGCGCCGAACCACTGCTCGTGCAGGGCCGCGAGCACACCCTCGCGCTTGAGCGCGGAAATGGCAGCGTTCACCTCGTCTGCAAGCGGATCCGCCGGCGCGAACATCATGGAGTAGCGCTCGCCGGTCTCGATGCGCTCCGTTACGCGCAGGAAGGGCTTGTCGCGCACGTAGTACTGCATGGCGGGAATGTCCGAGAGATAGCCGTCGATGCGCATGGCCTGCAGATCGAGCATGGCCGGCGCGAGGCCCTCGTAGCGACGGATCTCGGCGATGCCGAGCGCATCGGCGTGGCGCGTGGCCCACATGTCGCCCGTGGACCCCGTGTCTACCCCCACCACGCGACCGTCCAGATCACCGAGCGAGCGCACTGCACTACGGGCCGGCACGGTCAACGACTGAGCGCTCTCGTAATACGGTTGCGCGAAGGCGACGGAACGCAGGCGCGCCTCGGTGATGGTGATGGACGAAATCGCAACGTCGATGCGGCCCGACTGCACGGCGGCGAAAAGGCCGTTGAAGGGGATGTTCACGATCTCCACCGGGCGCTCGAGCCGCGCACCGACGGCCTGCGCGAGATCGATCTCAAAGCCGACGTAGGCACCGCCCCGCTCGGCGAATTCCCAGGGCACGTTGCCGATGTTGGCGCCGACTACGATCGGCTCGACCGCACAGACAGCGGGGCACATACAGCAGAACACCAGCGCACAGAGCGCGCTGCGAAGTCGCGTCACGACCGGAACTCCCGAAGGCAGGCAGTCGGCAGCATAGGAAGTACGCGTTGCGCCTTCAACGCGCCGGCCCGCCATGCCACGATCCCGCTCCCGCCGATCGGAGAGCAACGTGAGCGAGCCACACCCCACCGCCCCGCAGGAACTGGACGTCGAGCGCGTGCGCAGTGCCTTCCCCGGCCTCGCGACGCCCTGGGCGTTCTTCGACAACGCCGGCGGCACGCAGATTCTCGGCACCGCGGTCGAGCGCCTCAACGAGCACCTTGTTCATCGCATGGTGCAGACAGGCGGCACCTATGCCGTCTCGCAGCAGGCCGCTGCATCCCTTCAGGCTGGGCGGGAAGCGGTCGCGCAGCTTCTGAACGCGGCGCGCCCCGAAGAAATCGTGTTCGCGCCGGCCGCGACCGTCGCCTGCCAGAACCTCGTGCGGGCCATGGCAAGCCAGTTCTCCGAGGGGGACGAGGTCATCGTCACGGTGACCGATCACGAATCGAACATCGGCCCGTGGATGCTGCTCGCCGAACGCGGCGTGCGTTTTCGCACCTGGGCGCCGAATCCGGACACCCTGGCCCTCGACCTTGCCGATCTGGATGCGCTGATGGGCCCGCGCACGCGCCTGGTGGCCGTCACCGCAACCTCGAACATCCTCGGCACGGTGAACCCGATCGCCGAGATCGCGGCCCGCGTGCATGCGGGGGGCGCACGCATATGCGTCGACGCCGTTGCCTATGCGCCACACCGCGCGATCGACGTGCAGGCCTGGAACGTCGACTACCTGTTCTTCTCGATCTACAAGGTGTTCGGCCCCCATTTTGCGGCGCTGTACGGGCGCCATGAGGCCCTGCTGGAGCTGGACGGCCTGTACCACTGGTTCTACGGCAAGGACCGGGTACCGATGAAGCTGGAGCCCGGCAACGCCAGCTACGAACTCGCGCTCGCATCGACGGCGATTCCCGACTACCTCGCCACCCTCGGCGCCGAACTCGGCGACGGCGGCCCGGCGCGCGCGCGCATCGAGACCGCGTTCGCCGCGATCACGCGCCATGAAGGGCGTCTGGCCGAGCAATTGCTCAGCTATCTGCGCGCCCGACCGGACACGCAGATCGTCGGTCGAGCGCGCGGCGACGATCCGGCGCGCGTCGCCACCATCGCCTTCCGCGTGGACGGGCACGACGCTGGCGACATCGCCCGCGCGATGGAGGCAGACCATCTCGCCGTGCGCTTCGGGGACTTCCACGCCCGACGGCTCATCGAGCATCTGGGCCTCGACGATCGGGGCGGCGTGGTGCGCGTGTCCATGGCCCACTACAACACGGAGGCGGAGGTCACACGCCTGGTCGACGCCCTGGACCGTCACCTCGGTTCGGGGGCCTGACCCATGGCCGATGACCTGCAGCTCCCCTCCCGGCCGACCCTCGCCGACTTCCAGCGCTTCGTGGTGGAACTCGAGGACGTGCGCGGCTTTTCCGATCAGTCCGTGATCGACAAGTGCCTGCTCATGGGCGAGGAGGTGGGCGAGCTGTTCAAGGCGGTGCGCACGCGCGAAGGATTGAAGATCGACATCCCCGGCGGCGAGGTCGGCCAGGAGCTCGCCGACGTATTCATTTTCCTGTGCTCGATCGCCAATCGCTACGGGCTCGACCTCGAGGCCGAGATCCGTGCGAAGGAAGAGAAGAACAAGACCCGCGTGTGGACCGGGCGTTGACCGACGCGTAAGCGATTTCTCACGGCCGCCCACGCGACCCCTTGATTCGAGACACTGCCTGCGCAGACACGGAGGGCTGCGAATGGACGCACACACGCCCGCGCAGGACAGGCTCATCGGTGCCGGCCTCGTCTTGACCGTATCCCTCGGCGCCACGGGCATCTTTCAGCTCACCCAGCAGTTCGACGCAGTGCTCGCCTCTCTCGCCCCCTTGCCGCTGCTCACGCGCCTGTGCATGAGCTGGCCGTTTCACCTGGCCGTACCCGTACTGACCGCGCTTGCCTATGTGCGGGTTCTCGCTGGCGCACGGAACGGCTTGCAGGGCGTGGCATGCACGGGGGCGCTGCTGATCATCGTCGGCGCGCTCACCCTTGCCGCCCTGTACCTGCCGATCGTTGATCTGGCCGAACCCCTGCCCGGGCAGGGGAATGCCGCGTGAAGGCGACAACGTGGACGGCGACGGTCGACGGCCACGAGATTCGCGCCATCAACCACTACTCCCTCCTGCCGCCACGTACGCGCGAAACGCTGGAAATCGACGGCGCCCAGGTAGCAGAAGGACGCCTGGGCTGGTTCGCGACGCACGCCTCCCTGAATGCGCGCGCCGATCTCGGCGGCCGATCGCGCCACATCGAAGCGCGCCTGGGGGCAAAGGTGCCGATGCCCTTCGTGGGCTGCCACATCCTCGTGGACGGCGAGCGAGTGGGGGGCGATGTGGATTCGGCGATCGCGGCGCCCGACGCCGAGGAGGCCGCCAAGGAACACCGCCTCGGCGCCACCGGGTTCACGGGCCGAATGCTCGCCTACGGCCTGCCCTTCGGCGTAATCATGTCCTTTTTGGCACCGCCTGAAGACGGTGCCTGGCTGCTCCCGAGGTTCCTCGGCTTCACCCTGTTCTACGGCGGCGGCATAGCTGCCATGTACTGGCGCTCGCTGCAAGCACAGCTTCAGGGCTACGCGCGCTGCGGCGTGCGTTGATCGCCGGCGCGCTAGCCCTTGCCTGCTCAGTCAGCCGCCGCGGAACTGGCGTAGGACTTCGCCAGCGCAAGGCCGGCCGCAAGGATCAGCACCTCGATGATGATCGGCTCGAGGGTGAATGCTGCGCCGTGAACGGCCCAGGCGAGGACGCGAAACACCGCCACGACACCGATCATGAGCGCGCCGGCCACGAGCAGGCTGGGCACGCGGCGCAGGGCGCCGTAGACGAGCATCACGCCCGTACCCAGAAAGAAGCTGGCGAGGTCGCCAATCTGCGTTGCGCGCCCCGCTCCGTCCAGCAACACCATGCCGAGCGCCTCGGAGGCGCCCGCGGGATCGACCACCCAGCGCACGCCGAGCATCAGCAGCATCGCCGCGAGCAGACAGGTAGCACCCACCAGAAACCGATTCATCACCCACCCTCCTTGCACTCTTGAGCGTGCGAGGGTGCGGGCAAGACCTTGGCCTCCGCAAGGGTCGAGCAGGCATGATCGCGTGGCGCACACTGATTCGAGGACGCACGTATGCTCAAGTGGCTAGGACGATTCATGGCGACTCTCATCGCCCTGGTAGTTGGGCTTTTCTGCTTTGCGTTCCTGTCGCCGCGCCCGCCGCTCACCCTCGATGCAGCCACCCTTGCAGGCGACGGCAGCACCCTGAACTACTGCGAACTGCCGACCCTGGACGACAGCGGCCTGCGCGCCGCTGACATCCCCAAGGGCAACACCCCGGGCTGCAGCTACGCGCACTTTCCGCTGCCGATCCTGCGTGCATGCACCGAACCGCTGCCTGCCAATGCAGCCGATCTGCGCGGCCTGTGGATCGGCGTGCAGGGCGGCCACGTGGGCCACGTAGAACGCATCGAGCAGTGCGGCGCGCGCACCGTGGTCACGGCGGCCGGGATCATCCACGACTACGGACCGAACAGCACCGCGGGCCTGAATACCGACGACACGGAGGGCGCCGTGCTGTTCACCGTGGGGGACCGTGAGTTCTGCCCCCGTACATCAGCGAGCATGATCTGGAACGAAGGGGTGCTGGACTTCCATGCATTCGGCTGGGGTCCGGTGGTGGTGCGCCGCTACCTCGACGGCGAGCAGCTCGTATGGGAGTACGCCGACGGCAGCACGACCCACATGGATCGATTGTGTACGTTGCCGGAAGCGCACCGCACGCCCGAACCTCGGGGCTCGCGCATCGCGCTCTTCTGAGGACCGCGGATGATCGCGTTCCTCCCCGCGCGCACCGGCGTGTTCGACGCCATGCGTGCGCTCACCCTCTGCGCTGCGCTGTGGCTCGCCGCGGCTGCGCACGGCGCCGAGTTCGTTGCGCCCTACGTCGACACCGTAGAAGAAGACGTCGAGATGATCCTCGAACTCGCCGGCGTCGGCCCCGGCGACTACCTGATCGATCTGGGCGCCGGCGATGGCCGCTTCGTGATCGGCGCAGCCCAGCGCGGTGCCCTCGCCCATGGCGTGGAACTGGAGCCGACCCTGGTCGAACGCGCACGCGCGAACGCCGAGCGCGCCGGCGTCTCTGATCGCACCCGATTCGAGATCGGCGACCTCTTCAAGGCCGATATTTCCATGGCGACCGTAGTCACCATCTATCTCTTTCCCGAGGCGAACATCGCCCTGCGGCCGAAGCTGCTCGCAGAGCTCGCCCCCGGCACGCGGCTCGTCTCGAACAGCTTTCACATGGGTGACTGGGCGCCTGATGCACGCGCCCAGGGGCGAACCTCCGGCGGCGCATTGCTGTGGATCATCCCCGCAGATGCGTCCGGCACCTGGCGCTTCACAACGCCACAAGGCCCCGCTCGACTCACGATCGAACAGCGCTACCAGCGCATCGATGCGCGCATGGAAATCGACGGCGCGCACGTGCCCCTGGAAAGCGCCGTGCTGCGCGGCGACGTGCTTCAATGCGTCGCCGCGGGCGGCACACTCGCGCTGCACGGGCGCATAGGGGATGCGGAGATGACCGGCCAGCTGACGCTCTCCGGAGATCGCATCCCGCTCATGGCGATCAGGGACAGCGCCACACCATGAAGACGATCGGCATGCTCGGCGGCATGAGCTGGGAAAGCACGGCGCTCTACTATCGCCTGATCAATGAGGAGACGCGGCGCCTGCGCGGGGGCCTGCACAGCGCACCCATCGCCCTCGTGAGCGTTGACTTTCAGGCCGTCGAGCAGCTGCAGAGCGCGGACGCCTGGGCGAAAGCTGGCGATCTGCTCGCTGCACGGGCGCGGGAGGTCGAAGCCGCGGGCGCCGACTTCCTCCTCATCTGCACGAACACCATGCATCGGGTCGCGGCGCAGATCGAAGCTGCCATCGATATCCCTCTTCTGCATCTGGCCGACGCAACTGCAACGCGTATCCGCGCAGCGGGCCTGAAGCGCATCGGCCTCCTCGGCACCCGTTTCACCATGGAGCAGGATTTCTACCGTGGCCGCCTGCAAGCGCAGGGCATCGAGGTGCTGACGCCGGACGCCGCAGCCCGTGAAATCGTGCACCGGGTGATCTACGACGAACTCTGCCTCGGCGAGGTGCGCGAGGGTTCTCGGGCGCAGTATCTGCACATCATCGACGATCTCGCGGAACAGGGCGCCGAGGGCGTGATCGAAGGCTGCACGGAGATCGGGATGCTGATCGAGCAGACGCACACCGACGTGCCGCTCTTCGACACGACGCGGATTCATGCGCAGGAAGCGGTGGCCCGGGCCCTCGCCTGAAGGGTCCTAGGCGGCCTCGAAGAGATCGAGGTCGAACGCCGCACGCACGGTCATGGGCGCGCGATCAGCGACGAGGGACGCGCGCGCGGCAGGGGTGCTGCGATGCTCCATCGGCGTCATCGCCACGAGCGCATCGCGGGCCTCGGCGTCCAGCACCATGTCGAACGTCACGCGGTGCTCGCCGATCACGCGCAGGCCGTCCAGCGCCAGGGTCGCGCGCCGATGCGGCCGCGCCTCGGCAAACAATCTGGCGCGCAACTCGCGCAGGTGCTCCGCCGCCGGCGCCACGCGCAGCAAGCGTCCTTCCGGCGCCAGTACCCGGACGCACTCGGGGAAGAACGGGGCGAAGAAGACCGTGACGGCCTCGAAGGCGCGGTTCGCGTAGGGCAGGCGCGTCGTATTGGCAACCGCGAAGCGAAGCTCACGGTGGCGCTTCGCCGCCGCGCGTACGGCGGGCTTGGAGATGTCGACGCCGTGGCGCTCGCGGCCCGGCAGCGCCGCCGTGAAGCTGCCCTCGCCGCAGCCCACGTCGAGCAGGGTCGCGGGCGCGCCGAGCAGGTCCGCCGCCTCGGACAGCAACGGGCCGTAGTGACCCGCATCGAGGAACCTTCGCCGAGCGGCGACCATGGCGCCGTCATCGCCTGCCCGCGCGCTGCGGCGGTGATGGCTGGGCAGGAGATTCACGTAGCCTTCGCGAGCGCGATCGAAGCGATGCCCGTTCAGACAGGCGTAACCGCTCGCGTCGGGCGCGAGCGCTTCCCCGCAGTGCGGGCAGCGCCAGGCGGGCACGTCAGCTGGGGCCGAAGTTGCCGAGGGCGGATCGTTCGAGCGGTTTGTACTCTTCCTTGAAGTCGCGCCAGCGCGCCTGCCGAACCTCCTCAGACGGCAGTTCGAAGGGGACCGGCTCGATGGCGAGGAGCGCTTCTTCGTCGACGTCATCAACGAGATCCGCCTTCATGAAGCGCTTCGCGTAGTCGCGGTACACGCCCGAACGCACGAACAGATCGAAGAGGTCCGGGTCGAGGTGATTGCCGCGCTTCATGTGACCCATGATCGTCATGGATTCGGATAAGGTCTTGCCGGGCTTGTAGGGGCGATCGGTCGCCGTGAGCGCCTCGAAGACGTCCGCGATGGCCATGCAGCGCGCCGGCACGGACATGTCGCCGGCAAAGATGCCCTTCGGATAGCCGCGCCCGTCCATGGTTTCGTGGTGCCCGCCGGCATACTCCGGAACACGCTTCAGATCTCTGGGGAAAGGCAGGCTCTCGAGCATCTTCACGGTCTGCACCATGTGGCCGTTGATGACCAGGCGCTCTTCCTGCGTCAGGGTGCCGCGCTCGATGCAGAGATTGGCGATTTCCTCATCGGTGAGCATGGCGCGGACGCCGTTGCCACAGCGCCAGCCGATGGCGCCGATGCGCCGGATGCGATCCTTGGCCGCCTCGTCGAGGAACTCGCCCCCGATGTTGCTGGTTTCGAGAAACGCGAGATCATCGTCGAGCGCCTCGATCCGGGCGGTGAGCGCTTCATCATCGATGGCTCCGCCCGCCAGCACATGATCGAGCTGAATCTCGCGCTTCTTCGCCTCGAAGCGGGCGCGCACGGTCTCGATGCCATCGCGGATCGATTCCAGTTTCGTCGCCTTGTCCATGACGTGCACGGGCGTCGTGACCTTGCCGCAGTCGTGGAGCCACGCCGCGATGTGCAGCTCGTACCACTCCTCGCGATCGAGATCGAATTCCGCAAAGGGACCGGTCTTGGCGTTGCACACCGCACCCGCAAGCATTTCCGTGAGGATCGGCACGCGCTCGCAGTGGCCACCGGTGTAGGGCGACTTGGCGTCAATGGCCGACGCAATCATCTGGATGAAGCTTTCCAGCAGCCGCCGCTGAGCCGCGATAAGCTGCTGGTTGTCGAGCGCGACGGCCGCCTGCGAGGCAAGTGCCTCAACGATCTCCTGGACAACCGGATCGAAGGGAATGATCTCTTCGCCGTGCTCGTCCTGAGCATTGATGAGCTGAAGCACGCCGATGACGCGTCCGGCGTTGTTGCGCATCGGAATGGTCAGGAAGGAACGAGAACGATAGCCGTTGCGACGGTCGAACTCCTTGGTGCCGGAGAAGTCGAAGCGGTCGACCTCATAGGCGTCCTCGACGTTCACCGACTGGCACGCGTTCGCGGCGTAGGCCGCTATGTTGCGAGCGTTCGGCTCGCCGGAGTCGGCGTCCTGAAGCGGAATGCGCGGCATGCCATCGAGGGGCATGCCGGTGGTGCCCCCAAGGGCCGTGCCCATGGTGTCGTTGCGCATGATCGCGAACTCGAGATGATCGTCCTCCGTGACCATGTAGATCGTGCCGCCGTCCGCACGACAGAAACGCTTGGCCTCGATGAGAATCTTCTCGATCAGGCGATCGTGATCGCGCTCTGAAGACAGAGACAGGCCCACCTCGAAGAGGAGCTCCATCCCTGCACTGCGCTTGGATAGCTGGAACTCCCTCACGCTCTGGCGCTTCCCTGCCCATGCCCATGCCCATCGTCCCTCAGCAACATGCAGGCGAGGTGGGGTGGAGTCAACCAGCTACGGGGCCGGGCGCGCGGGGCCGTGAACGGGGTCACGAGGCGCCCGCGGGCGACGCCCTCCGCTAGACTTCATGGCTTTCCAGGGGAGGAGAACAACCATGACCGGACCCATGCCTGCCGTCAGCCTCGCTGCCGTGCCCGGCCGCCGGCGCAGCACGCTCGAACTGGCCACGCGCCTCGAGGCCGCCGGATTCACCGGCATCTGGTGCCCGAGCTTCGGAGACGGGCTCGCCCTCTGCCAGGGCATCGCCTCGGTCACCCGCGAGATCGCCTTTGGCACGAGCATCCAGCCGATCTACACGCGCCGGCCAGCAGACTTCGCCGGCACCGCAGCCTTCATTCACGAACTCTCCGGCGGCCGCTTCCATTTCGGCATCGGCGTCTCGCACGTCCCTGCGCTCTCCCGCATGGGGATCGAACCCGGCAAGCCCCTCGGCGACATGCGCGCCTTCGTGGAAGCCTTCAAGGCCACGGAGCGCGTCGGCGATCTCCCGCCACTCGTGCTCGCCACGCTGCGCCAGAAGATGATCGCGCTGGCCGACGAGCTCGGCGACGGCATGGTGTTCGCAAACGGTGCACGCTCGCACATGGCGACGTCGCTCGCCGTCCTTTCCGACGCACGGCGGGGCGACGCGGACTTCTTCGTCGGCAACATGATCCCGACGTGCATAAGTGACGACATAGAGGCCGCCAAGGCCGTCAACCGGCGCACGCTTACGGGTTACGCCTTCCTGCCGAACTACCGCAACTACTGGAAAGAGGCGGGCTACGAGGAAGAAATGAACGCGGTCGAAGCGGCCCTTGCCGAGAAGGCCCCGGAAAAGGTGCCCGCCTGCCTGTCCGATCGCTGGCTCGCGGACACCACGCTGTTCGGCACGGTCGCCCAGGTGCGAGAAGGCGTAGAAGCCTGGTTCGATGCCGGCGTGCGCACGCCGATCCTCGTCCCCTCCTCCGCCGCCGGCAACCAGCTCAAGGCGTTCGAGGAACTCTTCGAGGCCTACGCCTAGCCTCAGGCCGGCCGGTAGCGCAGCAGCGTCGCACCGTCCTCGCGCACGAATACGGGCGCGAGGGCCATGCCTGCCTTCAGCGTCGCCGCGTCCGCGTCGACGAGATTACTCGTCATGCGGACGCCCTCTTCGAGTTCCACCACCGCGAGGAGAAAAGGTCCCCAGGCGTTGAAGTGCGGCGACGGAGGCCGCTCGCAGAGCGTCCAGGTATACAGCCGCGCCGCGCCGCTCACCTCGTGCCAGGCAAGTGCGTCGGCAAGGCAGTGCGAGCAGCGCTCGCGCGGATAGAACACCCAGCTGCCGCAGGCACCGCAGCGCTGGAGCATCACCCGCCCCTCGGCGAGGCCGTCCCAGAACGGCTGCGAGGTCGGCGTCGGCACGGGCAAGGGCGGTGTGAGTTCGAAGTCGTTCATCTTTCAGCCGCCCTCCAGCACCAGCGCCGATTGTTCGCTCATCACGCCACCGGTTCCGGTGACGAACACGCGATCGCAGTTCGCGACCTGGCGCGCGTCGCCGCGCCCCATGACCTGCCGCACACCTTCCACCACCTGCACCATGCCGCCGGCAAGACCGGGCTGACCGAAGCCGAGCTGGCCACCGCCGGTGTTCATTGGGAAATTCCCGGCGTAGCCGAGATCGTGCTCGTTCACGAAGCGGCAGCCCTCTCCCTTGGCACAGAAGCCTGCGTCCTCGAGCGTGAGCAGCGCCGTGATCGTGTAGCAGTCGTAGATTTGCGCGGCGTCCATGTCGGCCGGCGTGCGACCGGCCATCTCGAAGGCCCGGGCTGCGGCGGCGGCCACTGGCGTGACCGTCATGTCCTCGGCGAAGGTCGGCGTCTTGATCGTCAGGCGCTCGCCGAAGCCCGTGACGTAGGCCGGCCGATTCCGGCACCGGGCCGCGACCTCCTTTGAAGCGAGCACCACTGCACCGCCGCCCGCGCAGGGCATGACGATCTCGAGGCGATGGAGCGGGTCGGCGATCATCGGCGACGCGAGCACGTCGTCGATCGAGATCGCATCGCCGTGGAAGGCCGCAAGCGGATTGACGTTCGCATTGCCGCGCTGATCGGCCGAGATCTTCGCGAGCGCGCGGGCATCGTAGCCGTAGGTCTCGGCGTAGCGCCGCGCGATCATCGCGTAGCCCGCATTCTGGGCAACGTTGCCGAACGGAATCTCGAACTCGGCCTGCGGCGACCCCCAGTCGCCGGACGAGCTTCCGAGCCAGCGCCGCGGATCCGGAGCGCCCTTGTGCGGATTGCTCGGAATCGGCCGCGACGGCAGTGCGCACACCACAACGTCACAGAGCCCGAGCTCGATCGCCGCCGCGGCCCGCCACACCATGCCGACCGCCGTCGCCCCGCCAAGATCGATCCGCTCAGCGAAATTGACCGGCCGGCCGAGGTATTCGACCACGGTCGCAGGCACGAACATGGACGCCTCGCGGATATCCGAACAGACGATGCCGTCGAGATCGTCAGGGCTCAGACCCGCGTCCGCGAGCGCATCCGCCGCAAGCGCCGTCCACTGCGCCACCGAGAATTCCCGCGGGCCGTCGTAGCGCCGTTCCGCTGGCCATTCCGCGAAGCCGACAACGGCGGCCTCTCCCCTCAGACCCCTGTTCGACACGACGATTTCCACTCCCCGTCACTGTGCGATCATTCCGACGTTAGCACTGCCGCGCCCTGCGCGGAGCACTCGCACTGAATCGGAGAGATCATGAGGATCGAACTGCCCCGCCGCGCGCTGAAGGGCGCCCTTGCCACCCTGCTCATCTGCCTCGCAGCTGCGGCCACGTCGGAAGAGCTGTTCTCGCTCGAAGACGTGTTCGAGCTGGAGTGGGCGACCGACCCCCGGCCGGCACCGGACGGCGAGGCGGTGGTCTACGTGCGCAATTTCTACGACCGCGCCGCGGATCGCCAGCGCTCGAACCTGTGGTGGATTGACCTCGACAGTGGCGCGCAGCGGGCACTCACCACAGGGCTCGGGAGCAACGGTTCGCCGCGCTTTTCCCCCAGCGGCGATCGCCTCGCGTGGATCGCAGGCACGCCGGATGGCGCCGAGATCTTCGTGCGCTGGCTTGCTACGGGCGACGTCGCACGGCTCACACAGCTGCCAGCGTCGCCGCGCAACCTGACCTGGTCGCCAGACGGCACCCGCTTGGCGTTCACCATGCACGTAGACGGCGACGGCACGCCGCCGGTCACGCTGCCGAAGGCCCCGGAGGGCGCGGACTGGGCACCGAAGGCGAAGATCGTCACGGATCTCACCTGGCGCGCCGACGGCCGCGGGTTCCTGAAGCCGGGCTTCACGCACGTGTTCGTGCTGCCTGCTGACGGCGGTACGCCGCGCCAGTTGACGGCCGGCGACCATCACCACGACTCCGGCCTTGCGTGGATGCCGGACGGCGACGCGCTCATCGTGTCCGCCAATCGGCGTGAGGACGGTGATCGCCTGCCGCGAGAATCCGATCTCTGGCGGATCGACGTCGCGTCCGGCGATCTCGAGCAGCTCACGGAGCGCAGTGGCCCGGAAGCACGCCCCACAGTGTCATCTGACGGTCGCTTCGTCGCCTTCACCGGGTTCGAGGATCGCCAGCAGAGCTATCAGCAGAGCAAGGCCTGGCGCCTGGATCTGCAAACGGGCGAGATGACCGTGCTCACCGGCGACCTTGATCGCGCCGTATCAGGGCTCCGCTACGGCCCGCGCGGCGCCCTCTATCTGAGCTTCCTTGATGAGGGCAAAGGCGTAGTTGCGCGCGTGGATCGCAATGGTCGCCTTACGCGACTTGCGGAAGGACTCGGGGGCACAAGCCTCGGCAGGCCCTATGCCGGCGGTCAGTTCTCGATCAACGCGCGGGGCGAAATCGCCTACACCCAGGGCGACGGCCACCGACCCGCGGATGTCGCCGTGGTGAAGGGTGGCGACGCCGAACGCATCACCGATCTCAATGCAGACCTGCTGCCGCTGCGGGCGCTCCCGGACGTTCAGGCCCTGCGCTGGGCGAGCAGCCACGACGGCCTGGAGATTCAGGGATGGTTCGTCCCGGCAGCGCCGGGGACCTGGTCCGGCGAGGGACCGGCGCCGCTGATCCTGGAAATTCACGGCGGCCCGCATACGGCCTACGGACCGGGTTTCTCGGCCGAGATACAGCTCTACGCGGCGGCCGGCTACTCGGTGCTGTACGCGAACCCGCGCGGCAGCACGAGCTACGGCGAAGCGTTCGCCAACAGCATCCATCACGCCTATCCGGGCTACGACTATGACGACCTCATGGCGGGCGTCGATCACGTCATCGGCCTCGGCCTCGCGGATCCGGAGCGCCTGTACGTCACCGGTGGTTCCGGCGGCGGCGTGCTGTCGTCGTGGATCGTGGGTACGACGGACCGCTTCCAGGCCGCCGTGGTCGCCAAGCCCGTGATCAACTGGCAGAGCTTCGCGCTGACCACCGATGGCGCCGTGTTCTGGACGCGCCACAGCTTCCCCGCCATGCCCTGGGAGGATCCGGAGCACTACTGGGCGCGCTCGCCCCTCTCGCGCGTAGGTAACGTCACGACGCCGACCATGCTGCTCACCGGCGAGAACGATTTGCGCACGCCCATGGCCGAATCGGAGCAGTACTACCAGGCACTGCGCCTGCGGGGCGTCGACACCCGCCTTGTTCGCATTCAGGACGCCAGCCACGGGATCACGGCGCGCCCGACCAATCTGATGCGCAAAGTGGCGCATGTGCTCGCATGGTTCGACGCGTACGGCGGCGCCGACGAAGACAGCGACTCGGAGGCCAAATGAGCAGTACGCTTCTGCTCCTTCGGCATGCGAAGTCTTCCTGGCGCGAGCCCGTCGTCAGCGACTTCGAACGGCGCCTGTCGGGACGCGGCGTCCGCGACGGCTCCGACTTCGGCAAGCGCCTGGCGGAGCAGTTGCCGAAGCCGGACCTGGTGCTCTGCTCCGCGGCTCGGCGAACGCGCGACACGTTGGCCTTTCTCGTACCGGAACTCGTCGACCCGCGCCAGGTCTGCTTCGAGGAGGCCCTCTATCACGCGAGCGCGACGACGCTCCTGCACCGCATCCAGGACGTGCCGGCGGAGATCTCCACCCTGCTCGTGATCGCGCACAATCCCGGTCTCACGGATCTGATGAACCAGCTGCTGGGGGGCCATCGCAATGCAATCGAGCACCTCCCCACCTTCGGCTGCGCGCACTTCACCCTCAACGGCGCGCTGTCGGAACTCGAGGTCGGCAACGCGCGCCTCACGGAGTTGCTGCGGCCGCGCGACGAGCCGCAGGGCGATCCCTGACCGCATGTCACGAAAGGATGAACGAGGCGTGCGACGCACCCTGACCCTGTTGCTCCTGACCCTGGGCCTGCTCGGCTGTGACGCGGCGCCGAGCGCGGCGGCTCAGGCCCAGGCGTTCTGGGACGCCGTCGCTGAAGGCCGAACCGACGACGCGGCTGAGCTCACGACTCTGGGTGCAGCCGCGCGCGGCCGTCTTGCGCGTCTCGAAATCGCGCGCGCAACGGTAGAGCCACTGCAGGTGCCCGAGGCTGCTGGCGCTGCGCACTTGCCGACCCGCGTCTCGCGCACCGGCACGCGGGCCGTGGCCACGACAACCGTGCTCGTGCGCACGGAGGCCGGTTGGCGCGTGGATGCAGACCTGACGCTGAGCGCCTATCGAACCGCTTCCGTGGACGCCGTAGGCGAACGCCTTGCAGACGCAGCGGGTCGTCTCGGCGACGCCTTCGGACGGACCGCCGGCGATCTCGGCGACGCGCTCAGCGCTTTCGGCGAGACGCTCGGCGACCTGATCAGCGAAGAAGGCGAGCGCAGCGCGACAGAGCTGGAGGCTGAGCTCGGACGCCGCCTGGAAGAGGCCGGCGAGGCCATTGCGCGCGGCCTCGAGGACGTAGAGCGCGCGCTGAAGGAAGCAGAATCGGAGCGCCGCGGCAAAGAGGACGCACGCAGATGAAACTCGTGAAACCCGCCCTCGACGTGGGCTTCCAGATCGCGGCCACGGACCCCTCGGTCATGCTCGCACACTACCGCGACGTGCTCGGCCTGCACTTCGATCACGACCTGCCACTGGGGGGCGGGCGCATGCAGTCGCGCCACACCTGGGGCGGTTCCGTGATCAAGCTGAACCACCGACGCGATGCGGTACCGCAGGCGCCCGCGACGGGCTGGGCCGGGCTGACGCTTTTCGGCCCGCACGTGACCGGACCCGGCGCAGGCACGGATCCGGAAGGCAACGTCGTGACGCGCGCGCCGGCGCATTCGGAGACGGTCGAGGTCGCGCTCGCCGTGCGCGACGCGCAGGCGAGTCTCACGTTCTTTGCGGCCCTCGACCTCCCCGTGGACGGCGACCGGATCGGCGTCGGGGCATCGGCCATTCGCGTGCAGGAAACGCCCGCGGCGAGCCACGCCGGGCTCGAGGGGCCGGGCCTGCGCTATATCACGCTGCAGATCGACCAGGCCGACAGGGCGCATGCCCGCGCGCTCGAAGCAGGCGCCACGGAAGGCATGGCGCCGCGCACGCTCGGCACCGTCGCGCGCATCTCGTTCATCGTGGAACCGGGCGGCAACTGGATCGAACTCAGCCAGCGTGCCTCCCTTGTCGGGCGCCTGGACACATGATCCCTCGCACCCTGCCATTCCCGCTTCTGCTCGTGCTCCTGCTGACCGGCTGCGCGGGCCTGACGCAGACGCCGGACGATCCGGTCGCCTGCGGCCTGCCCCATTGCTCGCTGACGCGCGCAGAGGGCGTTCGCGTCGTCACCGAAGGTGGCGAGCGCTTCCTTGTTCACGATGGCAGCGCGATGCGCGTTGCCGTCGCAGCCTTTCCGGGCACCCCGGCTACCGGTACGGCCAACGTGGACGCGGTGCTCGCCGAGTGGCGACCGCGCCTGGCGCCGGTCGTTGCCTGGAACCAGGCGCCTCAGGCAGCGCCGGGCTTCGTGGTACGCGGGCTGAGCGGCGATCTCCGGCCGCCCCCCGGCGTCTATTTCCAAGCGGACCCGACGAAAGTCTGGCTTGGGACCTACCTCAATCCGACAACCGGCTCGACCCTCGTCCTGCGCGCCGAAGCGCCCGCGTCGGAGTGGGCACAGGGCTGGGCCGTGTTCGGACCTGTCGTGACGCGTGTCGCCCTTGGCTACGACTTCTGACGGGGCGCGCTATGGCGCCGACCTACTTGTTGGCGGCCTTGGGGTACTCCTGATCGTCACGGCCCTGCTGCTGCGACCCTCCGGAGACGAGGACTGGATCTGGCCGTCCGGCGATCGCGCCCAGCGGACCCTGAGCAGCAACGGCGTACTTGAATGGACCGATGGGCGCCGCTACACCGGCGCATTCGCAAACGGCATACCCTCAGGACGCGGGCAAATGGAATGGCCTGACGGCAGCGTTTACGTCGGCGCCTTCGAGGCCGGCTACCCGCACGGCCAGGGTACGCTGACAACCGCATCGGGCCTGCGCTATCGCGGCCGCTTCGTCGCGGGCGCGGTCCAGGGCAACGGCGAACTGCAGGGCCCCTTCGGCGTCTACCGAGGCGCCGTGGAAGCCGGCATCCCCAGCGGTCGGGGTGCCCTCGAGACGGCCGCGGGGGATCGCTTCAGCGGCCAGTTCGAAGCCGGCGTACCGCACGGTGAAGGGCGCCTCGATCTTGCGCAGGGCATGACCCTGCGCGGCCGCTTCAGCGTCGGCCGCCCCCTCGGCAACATGGAGGTCCTGTACCCCGATGGCGGGCGCTACACAGGACCCTGGCGCGGCGCCCGGGTCGGCCGCGGCACCATGCGCTGGCCGAGCGGTCGGCGCTACAACGGCCTGTGGGCGTCCGATGCCCCGAACGATGCTGCAGGAAGCTTCAGCTGGCCCGACGGCCGCCGCTTCATAGGCCCCGTGCAGGCAGGCCTGCCTGAAGGAGAAGGCTGGTGCATCGACCTCGACGTTACCGAGCGCTGCAGCTATCGCGCTGGCGTCCGCGGCGGCCCATCGAACGCGCCGGACAGAGCGGCGAATGGGCTGTGACGATTTGCCCGCCGAACAGCGAACAGGGTACAAAGAGCGGCCTTCGATGACCGCCCGTACCAGACGCGGCGGATAACGCATGCACCTTTCCCCACGCACATCTGTTTTGGAGTCGTCCGATGTTCGGGTTCATCTCTTTCCTGCTCCTGGTCAGCATCGCCTACATGCTCTGGCGCATCATGGACCAGCTGCCCGACGTGGTGTTTCGGCTCAGCGAAATCCAGCGCGACATGGCCGAGATTCGCCGCAACATGACTGCGCCTGATGCCCCGGCCGCAGACGCCCAGGAAGACGGTGAAAGCCAGTACTGAACCGGTCCCGCCGCTGACCGAAAGCGCCCCCGCCGAGCAGCTTCAGGGTCCGGATCACTCCGATCCATGGCGCGACGCGACGCCATCGGCTCCAGCCGCCACGCCCCACAGCGCGGCGGGAGACGGCGCCCCTGACTGGCGCATCTGGCTCGGGCTCGGCATAACCATCGGCTGGCTGCTGCTCGGCTCCAGCTACATCGGCTCGAGCATCGGCTGGTCTGCGATCAGAGATCAGCCAGCGGAGGTGATCGGAAACTTCCTCGAGGGCGCCTTCGCTCCGCTTGCCTTCCTCTGGCTCGTCATCGGCTACTTCCTGCAGCAGAAGGAGCTGTCGCAGAACACCGAAGCCCTGCGCCAGCAGTTCCGCGAGATCGAACGCACCGCCGAGCAGGCGGTCAAACAGACAGAAACGATCTCTGCGCAGGAGCGCCATGCTCGGCAGCAGATCTTTCTTCAGGTGCACGAACTGGTGCGGCGCCAGCTCGGCGCGATCGCGGGCATGCTCTGGATCAGCTCCCAAGGCGCGGGGGAGGACGGCTCCACCGTGAGCGACGAGGAGCAGGCTGAACTCTGGACGCAGTTGAACCAGGGCGACCCGGACGTTTTCTGCCGACGCATCCTCAATCTGCACTTCGTCACCGACCGCTTCGAAGACCGCCTCGCCTTTTTCTATGGCACGGAAATACGGGCGCGGCATACGAACAACATGATCTTCACGCTCGAGCGTTTGATGGTCCGGGCGGAGGCGGCGGACTCGGACGGAACGCTCGTGGACGCGATCAACGGGTCCGCATTCGGCTTCGTCTATCAGCTCGCCGTCCAATACCGGCGGCACGCGTCTGCGGAACTCGCAGATGTCCAGAAGACGGGCCGCGAGATCCGCCTGGGGGGCTTCCTCGACAAAGAGAACCCAACGCTTCCCAATCCTCGTCCGGCGGCGAGCGTCGATTCCTGATGTCGCGCGTGGAACAGGCGCGCAGACGATCCGGCGCACTGGCAGGGCCACGCGCATCGGCGGGTGCGGAGCCGTCCACGATTGCGCGCGGAGCACGTGCAGGATGATCGAGGACGGCGACGCGCCGGAGGTGTTCAGCGCCCCGGATCCGATCGTGGCCCTACGCTCGGACCGTGAGGCTGCCCATCAGGCCGGCGACGCAAACGCGCTGCTCTGCTGGCTTGCGACCGTCGGCGTCGACGGCTCGCCGGCCGTACGCACCCTGGTCCTCCGTGAGGTTGATGGCGCACTCGCGCTCTTCGTCAACGCAACCTCGCCAAAGTGGCGAGAGATGCGGCACCGCGCGCGCGTGCAGGCCGTGTGCTGGCTGCCCTCGCTGCAGCGCCAGTGGCGCATCGACGCGGAAACACGCGTACTGCCCCACGAAGTCGTCGCGCGGCACTGGCATCGGCGGCCGCGCGTCTCGCAGGTGCTCGACCACTACTACAGCACCCATCGCGCGCAGAGCGCGCCGCTCGGCAGTGATGACGTAGATGCCCGTTTCCAGGCGGACATGAACGCGCTCGACGCCACGCTCCCAGAGCAGCCCGACGTTCCGACGCAAAGCCTCGCGATCGCGCTCGACGTGATCGCGATCGACTGCTCGCAGCTTCATCCCGCGCCGCGCCTGCACCAGCGACAACGCTGGTCGCGCGATCGCTCTGAGGGTCCATGGTCGAAGACGCGCATCACGCCCTGAGGCCTGCGCACCCGCGCGGCGCGCAGGCGCTGCTGGCGCTCGCCTGGTGGCTCCTGTTCGCCGCATTGATCTGGGTGTGCTTCCTGCGCGCCCCGCCGCGCAGCCTCGCCCACACGGTCGACTGGTTCTCTTCCCCAAAACCGGCCACGACGCTGGCAGTAGCGGGATTGCTCATCGGCGGCGGATGCCTGCTATGGCGTGTGCGCCGGGCGGAGCCCCTCGCTCTTTCCAGCGTCGGGCTCGCGGTGCTGACACTCATTTCATGGGGAACCTTGGCAGCGCTTTCTTGACAACATCTGGGGGCCCGCGTAGAACCTTGAGGCAGATGTTGTGTCGGCGGGCTACCAGGGGGTTGCGCTGACACACCGACTCCTACCCTGACCAGCTGAGGAGGTGATCCCATCATTACGACACTTTTGAGAGGAGCCTCCAGGGCGGCCTGACAGCACCCGGGTCTGGTTCGCGGTCGCTGACCCCGTTCACAGCCCCCACGCTGCAGGCACGTTGGTTGAAGCCTCGGGACGCCCGGGACTTCGCCCGGCCGGTCTGCGGATCGGGCGCACTGGAATACACTCCATACGCCTTGAAGGCCCCACTCCGGCAGGAGCGGGGCCTTTTTTACGCCTGTAAGGCGACGCCCCGCGGCGCGGGCCGAATGCCCTTCAGACGCTCGAAGCAGGTTGTCACCGCTACCTCCGTGAAGGCCTGCAGGTAGGCCGCCTCCTTTTCATCTTCCCGCACTGCTGCGTGGAGCACGGGCCAGAGGCCGTCCTCCCCGAGACAAGCCGTAGTGACGAACCCCCGTTCCGTGTACTCCGCAAGCGCCCAATTGGGCAGGCACGCCACCCCCCGATTGCTTGAGACGAGCTGAACCATCATCGGCGTAAGCTCCGCATGGCGGATGCGCTCCGGGGCCACGCCGGCGGGGTCGAGGAAGCGCGTAAGGACGTCGAGACGATCCCGATCCACCGGATAGGTGATGAGCACCTCGCCCGCCAGATCTTCGGGCGCCACGTAGCGTCGGTCTGCCAGACGATGATTGTTCGCGACCGCGAGTACGGCCTCGTAGCGAAACAGCGGTAGATAGGACACCCCTGGCAGATCGACCGGATCGGAAGTTATGACGAGATCGAGATCTCCCCGCGCCAGCGCAGGCAGGGGCTGGAAGCCGAAGGCACTGGAGAGGTCGAGGTCTACATCGGGCCAGTCCTCCCGGAAGGCCTCAATCGCAGGCAGCAGCCAGTCGAAACAGCTATGGCACTCGATGGCCATGAACAGACGGCCCACCTCGCCGCCGGCGAGGCGGGCGAGGTCTACCTCCGCGCTGTGCACTTCGGGCAGAACGCGGTCGGCCAGCGTGAGCAGGCGGCGACCCGCATTCGTGAAGCGCACGGGACGCGTCTTGCGCACGAACAGGGACGCGCCGATACGATCCTCCAGATCCTTGATCTGATGCGAGAGGGCGGACTGCGTCAGGTAAACGCGCTCGGCCGCTTCAACGAGGCTACCGGTGTCGCGAAGCGCGGCAAGGGTCCGAAGATGGCGGAGTTCGATGAGCGCCATGATCAATCTCACTCATGTTCAGCGCCTTGATCATGCGCCGCTTCGAACTTGCTGGCCAGTCGAGGGGTGCGGCGCATTGCGAACCGCATCGCTCAACGCATCAAGAACCGCATCGCGCACCGCATCGCGCACCGCCTCGCGGAACCGCATCGCGGAACCGCATCGCGGACAGCCACGGGGAAAGCGCCACCCAACAGGCACGTGCCGGGACCACCGTTGGCGTTCGGGGCGAGCGGTCACTACACTCTGCGCTGTTCGCCGCATACGCTCGACCCTTCCCCACGGGCGGTGCTGGCTTTCCCCATCAGTACGAGGGCCTCTCGAAGTGGACCAAGGCGATCCCGACCACGGGGCGGGCATCGACCGCGATGCTGCGCGTGCGTCCGGAGCGATCCAGGCCGAGTTCATTCAGCCGCCCGCCCGGCCGGCCTCGAGCCCGCGCCCCCTACGCATTGCCCTGCTCGGCTACCGCAGCAATCCCTACAGCGGCGGCCAGGGCGTCTACATCGCAGCGCTTGCCCACGCCCTCGCCGACCTTGGCCACCGCGTCGATGTCGTCTCAGGCCCGCCCTACCCGGATGTGGACGCGCGCGTTCGCCTGGTCCGAATACCGAGCCTCGATCTCTACGCCGCCGACAATCACGTCACTGCGCTGCGGCCGCGCCACTTCCGCTCGCTCACGGATCTGATCGAATACTTCTCGATGCTGAGCGGCGGCTTTCCGGAGCCCTACACCTTCGGTCGCCGACTCGTGAAGTGGATGGCCGCGCACGGCGCCGACTACGACGTCATTCACGACAACCAGTCGCTGTGTAGCGGGCTGCTGACCCTTCAGGGTCGAGGGCTGCCGGTGGTCGCAACCATTCACCACCCGATCCAGCGCGATCGCGAGATCGCGCTATCTCACGCCGACGGGTGGCGACAGCGTCTACTGATTCGGCGCTGGCACAGCTTCATTGCCATGCAGGAGCGCGTCGTCCGCAAACTCCGCCACGTGGTGACCGTGTCGACGGCCTCGCGGGACGACATTGCGTCGGCTTTCGATATTGCACCCGCTTCCATCGACGTCATTCACAACGGCATCGACACCGACAGCTTCTGCCCGATGCCCGAGATCGAGCGCGCCGACGATCTGCTGATGACCGTCGCAAGCGCAGATCAGCCGCTGAAGGGCCTCAGCTATCTGCTGGACGCCCTCGCTCGCCTTCGGCGCACGCGGCCGGCCCTGAAGCTGCTGGTGATCGGCAAGCTGCGCGAGGAGAGCGATACCCACAATCGCATCGAGGCGCTGGGCCTCGCTGACGCGGTGAGGTTCCGGTCCGGACTGTCACGGGACGCGCTCGTCGAGTGCTATGCGCGGGCCACGCTCGCCGTCGTGCCATCGCTCTATGAAGGCTTCGGCCTACCGGCCGGCGAGGCCATGTCGTGTGGGGTGCCCGTGGTGTCGACGCGCGGCGGCGCCCTCGCCGAGGTCGTTGGCGATGCGGGGTCGCTGGTGCCGCCGGGCGATGCAAAGGCCCTCGCACGGGCCATCGATGTGCTCCTTGAAGATCCTGCGCGGCGCGCGGGCCTCGCCGCCCGCGGCCGCGCCCGCGTCCTGGAACACTTCAGCTGGCAGGTCGCGGCGCTGCGCATGAGCGCGTACTACGAAGACATGCTCGACCGCGAGGCACCGCAGGCATGAGCCTTACGACCATCGACTTCGCACGCCTGCGCCTGCAGTCCGGCGAGCGCATTCTCGACGTCGGCTGTGGCGAAGGTCGCCACACGCTGTCGGCATGGCTCGAACATCCCGTACACGCCGTCGGCCTCGATCTGTCCGAGCGAGACCTCGGCACCGCAGCGGGACGCGGCAACGAGTTCGAAGCCTCAGCCCCCGCGGACGCGCGCCTGACCTTCGTTCGCGGCAGCGCGCTCGACCTGCCGTTCCCGGACGCAAGCTTCGACGTGGTTGTGTGCTCGGAAGTGCTCGAACACATCCACGACTACCGCGGGGTGCTTCGCGAGATCGAACGCGTGCTCAAACCCGGCGGACGCTTCGTCGCGAGCGTCCCACGCGCCTGGCCAGAACGCATCTGCTGGTGGCTCTCGGACGCCTACCATGAGGCGCCAGGCGGCCACATCCGGATCTTCGACGCCTCCAGGCTCCGGCGGGCCATCGAGCACCACGGCTTCTACTTCACCACGCGCCACTGGGCCCACGCATTGCATGTCCCCTACTGGTGGCTGCGCTGCGCGCATGACCCGGATGATCCCGATGGCTCCTGGCTCCAGCGCCAGTGGCATCGGCTGCTGGTCTGGGATCTCATGTCCGCGCCGCGCCTGACGCGCGCACTGGAGCGCTGGCTCAATCCGCTAATGGGCAAGTCCGTGGTCATGTACTTCGTGAAGGCTTCCGCATGACGCCGCTCGTCGTCAGTCGCGGTTTCTACCCCCAGGCGTTCCTGCGCCCCACGGTGGACTACATTCGCGCGCATCAGCACAGCTGTGGTGCAGTGGCGTGGTTCGACGGGGGGCACGTTGATCCCTGGGATCACGTTGAGGCCGCCATGGGCCTGTCGATCGGCGGCGCCCTTGAGGAGGCCGAAGGTGCCTATGGTTGGCTGCGCAATGAACAGCGCGAAGACGGCAGCTGGTTCGCAGCCTACCGCGACGGGGAAGTCGACGACGGCACGCGCGCAGAGACCAACTTCGTCGCCTACGTTGCCACCGGCGTCTGGCATCACTACCTGATCACGGGCGACCGAGCGTTTCTCGAAGGGCACTTCGAGATGGTGCGCCGGGCCATCGATTTCGTCCTCGACCTGCAGGCACCGACGGGCGAGATCTTCTGGGCGCTGGATACGCGTCTGGGCATCGACAAGGACGCGCTCGTCACGGGATGTGCGTCGATCTACAAGTCTCTGGAGTGCGCGATCAATGCGGCGCACGCGCTCGGTGAGGATTCTTCGCCCTGGACAGCGGCCCGGGCACGCCTGGGCCATGCCCTGCGCCATCGCCCAGAACGCTTCGACCGCACCTGGGAGAGCAAGGCGCGCTTTTCCATGGACTGGTTCTACCCCGTACTCACCGGGGTGTTTCGTGGCACTGACGCCGAGCGCCGCATCGATGCACGCTGGGACGAATTCGTGGAACCCGGCATCGGCTGCCGCTGCGTGGCCGATCAGCCCTGGGCGACCGTTGCCGAATCCTGCGAGCTCGTACTCGCCCTTCTCGCCGCCGGGCGCAGGCGTCAGGCGAGCGAACTCTTCAGCTGGCTACATCAGCACCGGGCCGAAGACGGCAGCTACTGGACCGGCTATCAATTCTCCGAGCGAGTGCTGTGGCCGGACGAGCGCCCCACCTGGACATCAGCAGCCATCCTGCTCGCCGCAGACGCGCTGGCGGAGGCGACGCCTGCGCACCGCCTGTTCACGCACGTGGAGATGCCGGAAGGGTCGAGCGAGGCAGAACGCCGCCACGGCGAGCGCCTGCTCCGCCAGGGCTGAGGCCACTTGCCGCCGAGCGTCGGCCACGACATTCAGCCCACCCGGCGCGCGAATCCAAGCGTCTTCACCATCTCGATCTCCTCGAACAATCCGGAACCGAGCGCCAGGCGCCAGATCTCGTAGGGCGGCCGACCGCCGTCGGCGGGGTCCGGGAAGATGTCGTGAATGGCGAGCACGCCACCAATCATCAGATGCGGCGCCCAGGCGCGATAGTCCGCAAGCGCCGCTTCCATGCTGTGGCCGCCGTCAATGAACACGAAGGAGAGCGGCGTGGCCCAGCCCCGCGCCGCTACGGCAGAGGGCGCAACAACGGGCACCACCGTATCGGCCAGCCCCGCGCGATCCATGTTGGCGCGGAACTCCGGGAAGGTGTCCAGCGCGCTGCCGTCCGCCGTGGCCAGCGCAGGGTCGTGGTACTCCTCGCCGGGCTGGTGCTCCTCGGAGCCGCGATGGTGGTCGACGGCGAACAGAACCGCCCCGCGTGCAGCGCAGGCAGCACCGAGCCAGACCGTCGACTTGCCGCAGTAGCTGCCCACCTCCAGACACGGCGAACGGCCGGGCGCTGCGGCCGCCGCCGCGTACAGGGCTCGACCTTCGTCGGGGTCGAGGAAGCCCTTCACGGATTCCGGGTCGATGGGCAGCGCGGGTTGCATGGGAACTCCTGCGCTCTACAGGCGCGCAATGGCAAAGCTGACGGCGAGTCCCGCCAGGAAGAACAAGCCAACGTAGGCGCCAAGGTTCAGGATATCGTTCTGGCGCGCGTCTTCATCGAAGGCAAAGCGATTACCGACCGCCAGCCACGTGAACCCGCTCAGAAAGAGCGAAACGATGAGAGAGGCGACGATCGCAGCCATGCGCGTGCATTCCTGAGCCCGTAACGATCCATGGCGCGCCGCAACGTGCGCTCTGAGGCGCACGTTGCGACAACGAGACCTCAGCCGCCGAGCTGAAGCATGTTGCGAGGCTTCGCGCCCTCGAGATCCGCGATCTTCTCCCACGCCTCGGCAACATCGTCAGCAGTGGCGTCGACGCCCAGGTTCACGCCCTGGTTTTCGACGATGGCGGCGATGGAGAAGTTGCCCCCCGCTGCCTGCAGTACGACGCCGTTCGGCGCGCTTTCGTCACAGAGATAGACAACGCCTGGCGTGATCAATTCGGGGCCGAGATTCTTCGCCGCCTCGTCCGGAATGAGACCTTCGGTCATGCGCGTGAAGGCGACCGGCGCGATGGCGTTCGTATGGATATTGTTCTTCGCACCCTCGATCTTCAGGGTGTTCATGAAGCCCACGATACCGAGCTTGGCGGCGCCGTAATTGGTCTGGCCGAAGTTGCCGTACAGGCCCGAGGGCGAGGTCGTCATGACGATACGGCCGTAGTTCTGCTCGCGCATGATCGGCCAGACTTCCTTGGTCACCATGACCGAACCCATCAGGTGCACGTCGACAACCGTGCGGAAGTCGTCAGTGGTGACCTTCGCAAAGGATTTGTCGCGCAGGATGCCGGCGTTGTTGATGAGAATGTCGACGCGGCCCCAGGCGTTCATCGCGTCCTCGACCATCGACTTCGCGCCCTGCTCGTCGGAAACGCTGCCACCGTTGGAGAGCGCTTCGCCGCCCGCGGCCTTGATCTCGGCAACCACAGCGTCGGCGGCCTCCGAAGAACCACCCGTGCCGTCCATGGCGCCACCGAGATCGTTGACCACGACCTTGGCACCACGCTTGGCGAGTTCGATCGCGTGACAGCGACCGAGACCGCCGCCTGCACCGGTGACGATGGCGACCTTGCCTTCGAAGCTGAGCGACATGAAAACCTCCTGCATTCCGGACGCGCAAACCCTTCGGCACCTGCTCCGGGCCGGCACATCTGACGTTATCTGGACGGGCCGCAGGATCGCGCCTGCCGCCGGGTCGCGGATTGTACACGACCCCCGAACCTGAATATGGGGTCTGACCCCTTGTTCAGGTTCGGCCCACGAAACCGCCCTCGCGAGAAGTGAACCTGAATATGGGGTCTGACCCCTTGTTCAGGTTGGCGGGGGATCAGGGGCGGTAGGCAAAGCGGGCTGGACCGCGCAGGGGTTCCAGGCGGGGCTGGATGGTGTCGACCCACTCTGCGAGGAGGGGGCGCGTTTCGCGGGGATCGATGATGTCGTGAACGGAGAACGATTCGGCACGCGGGAAGGGGCTCCGCCCGGCGCGCAGGGCCTCCTCGAGCTCGGCGCGCTTGGCCGCCGGATCCTCCGCGGCTTCGATCTCGCGGCGGAAGGCCACGGCGACGCCACCCTCAATCGGGAGTGCGCCGGCCTCTGCCGATGGCCAGAGCAGCGTGTAGCTGTCCGGACCATAGTGCGCGGCGCCCGCCACGCCGAAAGTCTTGTGCACCTGCACGGCCGCCCAGGGCACGGTTGCCTGCGCCGCGGCTGCAACGGCCGCCATCCCGTAGCGAATGGTCGCTGCGCGCTCGGCATCCGGCCCGATCATGAACCCCGGCTCGTCGACGAAGTTCACCACCGGCAGGTGGAAGGTATCCGCCAGCTCGATGGCGCGGCGCGTCTTTTGCGCGCCGTCGGCGCTCATGGCACCGGCGTAGAAGCGGCAGTCATTCCCGAGAATCATCACCGGCTGACCGTCGATGCGCGCAAGCCCGGAAATCTGTCCACGCCCGAACAGCCGGCCCATCTCGAAGAAGTGTCCGTCGTCGACCACCGCGCGGATGATCCGGCGCATGTCGAAGGCCTGGCGCCGATTGCGGGGGACGGCCTCGAGGAGCCAGTCCTCGCAGCGATCGACCGGATCGCTGCACGGCGCGCGCGGCGGCAGATCGTGCACGGAGGACGGCAGGAACGACAGGAAGGTGCGAATCTGCTCGAGCGCGTCACGCTCGTCGCGCGCGACGTTGTCGACCACGCCGCTCTTCGCGTGCACATCCGCGCCACCCAGCTCGTCCTTGGTGATCGGCCGGCCCAGCGCTCGCTCAACAAGCGCCGGTCCGCCAACCATGACCTGCGCGGTGTCCTTGGCCATGACGCTGAAGTGGGACGCGACGAGGCGGCCCGCAGGAAAACCGGCCACGGCGCCGAGCGCCGCGGAGGCAACCGGCACCTCACCGAGCGCATCGGCAATGATGCGAAAACGTGGCTCGACGTGGACCGGCTCGCCGACGGTGCCGCCGCGTTGCCCGGACCCGCGCACGCTGCCGCCGCCGCCCTCGAGCATGCGCACCAGGGGTACCCGGTGCGTCACCGCCAGATGTTCTGCGTACACGCTCTTGCGCAGGCCCGCCGCGTTCGGCGAGCCGCCCTTGAGCGTGAAGTCCTCCCCGCCGACGACAACGCGGCGTCCCTCGACGCGACCGAAGCCGACCACGTAGTTCGCCGGGGTCCAATCCTCGATCGAATCATCCGGCGCATATTCCGGGCTCGCCGTGGCGCGCCCGAACTCGCGGAAACTGCCTGCGTCGAGCACCGCGTCGATGCGCTCTCTGATCGTGAGCTTGCCGCGCGCATGGTGCTTCTCGATGCCGGCTTCGCCGCCCATGGCACGGGCATGCTCGCGCCGACGCGCGATCTCGTCGACTTCTTCCTGCCAGGACACAGCTTCCTCCCACATGCTCGGCGTAGCGCGCCGAAATCAGTTCTTGTGCGTGAGTTCAAAGGGGGCGATGACCTGAATGTGATCTCTGTGGACATTCAGGAAATCGGCATTGAAGACAATGCGTCCGTCGTTGGCCCGCACCTCGGCATTGGTAACGGCGATGAAGTTTCGGGCGCTGGTCACGTAGTCGGTGATGCGCTCGTCCGGCGCAAGGGACAGCTCGCCGCGAATGCGATACTCCGATGTGAGGATAACGACGCTGGCGCGCGTCATGCCGCTGTCGCCTTCGCTCATGCTGCCCCCTCGAGCCAGCGCTCCGCGTGCGTCCGTTCGCGAGCGCGGGCCGCATGGGCGGCCCGCGGAACCCTCTGCCTCAGGCGGCGGGATCGGCGAACTGCGGCGCTCGATTCTCGAAGTTCGCCTTGATCGCTTCGAGTTGATTCGGCGTTCCGATGAGCGCGCCCTGCAGGCTCGCCTCCAGACCCAGCCCGGTCGCCGGGTCGGCGTGCCAGCTCTCCTCGAAGAGTTTCTTGCCGTCTCGAATGGCATCGGGCGACTTGGAAGCGATCGCCGCAGCGCTTTCGAGTGCCGCTGCGAGCGGGTCCTCGCAGACACGGGTGACGAGGCCAAGGGCCTGCGCTTCTTCTCCGCTGACCACCCGGCCCGTGAACGTGAGCTCCTTGAGCACGTCGAGGCGGATCATGTCGCGAACGGTCTGCGTCAAGCCCATGTCCGGAATCAGGCCCCACTTGATCTCCATCACCGAGAGCTTCGCGTCAGCCGCGGCGTAGCGCATGTCGGCGCCGAGGGCGACCTGCAGGCCACCGCCGTAGGCCACGCCGTGCAGCGCCGCGATCACCGGCACCGGCAGACGCTTCCAGACCATCGCCGGACGCTGCGCATGGTTCTCCGGGAACTCGTTGCCCGCCGCCAGCGGATTGGTCCCGCCACCAATGGCGTCGGTCGGGGTCGCGCGCTCTCCCATGCCCTGGAAGGAGCCAAAGTCGAGGCCTGCGCAGAAACCGCGTCCGTTGCCCGACAGGACCGCCGCGCGCACCGAGCGATTTGCCGCGAGCGACTCGCCCGCCTCGATGATGGCCGAGAACATCTCAGGCGACAGGGCGTTGTACTTGTCCGGGCGGTTCAGGCGGACGTCGGCGACGCCCTCGTGGATGTCGATCGTGACCAGTTCACTCATGGCTCTCTCCCTTGCCGCCTGCAGCGGCCTGCGTTCAGTCCGCGTCCAGACGCGCGACGACCTGATCCTCGGCGACGGCGTCTCCTTCGTCGACCAGAAGCTCGGTGATCCGCCCGGCACAGGGCGCCTCTACCGGAATCTCCATCTTCATCGATTCGAGAATGAAGATGATGTCGCCTTCCGCGACGGCGTCACCCACGCCCGCAACGCGCTTCCAGACGCTGCCAGCGACTTCGGACGCAACCTCTACCGATCCGCTCAATGGTGCGCTCCTGTATCAGCATGATGATCATCGCCGTGTGCGTTGGCAGCGTGAGTCGCCTCACCGACGCAATGGTCTGCGTAGAACCGCTCGCGCTCGCGATGGCGCGCGCGGAAGAAATCCCAGCGGCCAAGGATGTTCCGCTCACGCATCTGCTTGCGCGAGAAGGCGAGCGACTCGCGGTACGCCTCACAGCGCTCGACCAGTTCGGCACCTGTGGGAACGGGCTGCGCGTGCTCGCCGTGATCGTCATGCCCGCCTCCGCTCGCCGCGTGGGCCGCCGCCCCCACGAGCAGCAGCCCGGCCGCACTCAGTGTGCCAATGTTCATACAGCGCATCCTCCCTTGCACCCCGGCAACGCGCTCGTCGTGCCCCCAGCCCAGACCGCGCGCTCAGTGGCCGGCACGCGCCTCGAACAGGTCCAGCATAGCTGCAGGCGTCGTCTCGACGCACAGCAGCTCGCGCTCGGTCGCCCCGAGAAAGCCGCCGCTGACCGCGTCCTCAAGCCACTGCAGCAGCGCATCGTAATACCCCTCCACGTTGATGATGCCACAGGGCTTAGAGTGGAGGCCGAGCTGCGCCCAGGTGAACGCCTCGAACAATTCGTCCATGGTGCCAATGCCTCCGGGCAGCACCGCGCAGGCATCCGACAGCTCGAGCATGCGCGCCTTCCGGGTGTGCATGTCGGGTACGACCTCCAGGCGACTGCCGCTCGCATCGGGCGTGACGGACAGACGCTCGTGACCGGCCTCACGCTCGATCAGGCTGACCGGAATGACGCCGATCACCCGTCCCCCGGCGTCAAGCGTCGCATCCGCGACGGTCCGCATCATGCCGCCGCCGCCACCGCCGTAGACGAGGGCGCAGTCGCGCGCCGCAAGCGCGCGCCCGAGATCGATGGCGGCGGCTACGTACGCCGGGTGCGTACCCATGCGGTAGCCGCAATAAACGGCAACGGCGCCCACGGGACTGCTCAACCGAGCACGCCCTGCTGCCGAAGCCCGGCGATCTCGTCGCCGCTGAAGCCGATCTCCTGCAAGACGCCATCGCCGTCCGCGCCCAGCGCCGGCGCCGGGCGCCGTACGAAGCTCCGCGCGTCCTCCTCGGTCTGACGCACGGGCGGGCGCGGCTGCCGCAGACGCCCCGCATCGGGATGCTCCACCGTGAACAGCGAACCCGCGGCCGAGACCTGCGGATCGTCGAGGACCTCGGCAAGTCCGTTGACGGGCGCACAGGGCGCATCGGCGGCATCCAGCATCGCCAACGCCTCATCGGTGGTCATGGCTGAGAAATCCAGGGAGCCGTCCGTAACGGCGGCAACCCAGCCGTCGGACGTCTTCGAAACCGCGAAGAGGTCGGCGAGATCCGGGCTCGGCGGCTCGTCCGAGTCGACAAAGGTGTGGTTCCAGTACAGATCCGGCCAGTGGAAATAGAGGCTCGCATCGAGCATGGAGAGTTCGACGTGCCGGCCGCGCCCGGTGCGCGCACGCGCAAAGAGCGCGGCGGTCAGCGCCTGGGCGGCGCAAAACGCGGTCGCCTTGTCGCAAACGAGCGTGCGCACCATGCGCGGCTCGCCATCCGGCGCCCCCTGCGCGGCGGCGATACCGGTCACCGTCTGCATCACCGGGTCGTAGACCTTGCGGTGGGCGTAGGGCCCCGTGCGGCCGAATCCGGAGATCGAGAGATAGACAATGTCCTCGCGTTCGCTCCGGATATCGTCGTAGCCGATCCCCATGCGCTCCGCCGCCCCAGGGCGAAAGTTCTGCACGACCGCATCGCAGCTCGCAGCGAGACGACGCAGGACCGCCACGCCATCGGGCTGCTTCAGATCGAGGACGATGCTGCGCTTGTTTCGATTCACGGTCGCGAACATGGCGGAAACGCCCCCGTGCTGCGCGCCCAGATGGCGCGTCATGTCGCCAATCTCAGGCGGCTCGACCTTGATCACCTCTGCGCCCTGATCGGCCAGCATGCCGGTCGCCATCGGCCCGGAGATGACCGCTGAAAGATCCAGGATTCGTATTCCTTCAAGCATCGCGTCCATCTACTGCCCCCCTTCAGCATTCTTGCTCGGCGACCGCGGGTGCGTGCCGTCGATCCAGTCACGATACTCCGCCCACGCCTCGGGCAGACCGCCAAGGCCACGGCCCGTACGTAGACGAACCGAAGGATCGGTCGCGAGGGCCGCAAGGCGCGTCGCGACCGCGCACACGTCGGCGTACGCGAGCCGGGCCTGGAAAAAGTCCGCCTCCGCGCCCCCACGATGATCAACGGGTCGCGTCAGCACCGCCTCTTCGAGCACGACGCTGACGCGCGCCGCGAGTACACCATCACCGACATCCTCGAGCAGTTCCACCGTACGCTCCACGAGCCAGCGCGACAGCACGTCACCCGCGTCGCAGCGCGCTCGATAGGTCGACCAGCCCGGCAGCTCAGAGGGCGACAAGTCGCCAGCCCATATAGCCGAGGTAGAGCGCAAGCAGCAACGCGCCCTCAACGCGCGCGATGACGAATCCGGAGCGCGCAAGCGGCCACAGCAGTGCGCCGGCGACGGCGGCGGCCAGCAGGTCTGCCGGCACCAGTGCCCCCGAATCCAGCGGGACGATCAAAGCGCTGACGCCGAGCACGCCGAGCACGTTGAACACGTTCGACCCCACGATGCCGCCCACGGCCATGTCCGCCCGGCCGCGCCAGGCGGCAATACCGGAAGTCACGAGTTCCGGCAGCGACGTCCCGAACGCAACGATCGTGAGTCCGATGATCGCCTCGGGCACCCCGAGGAGGCCTGCGAGATCAACCGCGCCATCCACGAACACATCGCCACCGAAGCCGAGGAGCGCGAGGCCGGCGGCCAGCAGCGCCCAGGCCCTCGACGCAGCGCGGCGATCGGCGGCCGTTTCCGCAAGCGCTTCATCAAGGCCCTCGCTTACCAGATCCGGCTCGCGACGCAGCGCCACGATCGATGCAGCGAGCCAGCAGCCGAGGGCAAGCACGAACACGGCACCGTCAAAGCGGTCGAGCACGCCATCAAGAAGCAGAAGCCCAAGCGCCACCACCGCAAAGAAGGCGAGGGGGATGTCCACGGCGACAAGACGAGATTCGACGCCGAGCGGGACCATGAGCGCGGAGACGCCCAGGACAAGGGCAATGTTCGCGAGGTTCGACCCGACCACGTTGGCGATGGCCAGATCGCCGTGGCCGCTGAGCGCAGCGCCGATGCTGACTGCGAGCTCCGGCGCACTCGTGCCGAACGCGACGATCGTGAGCCCGACAACGACGGGGCGCAGACCCAGCTGCAAGCCGATGGCCGATCCGCCGCGGACCACTGCTTCGCCGCCGCCATAGAGCAGAACACCCCCAGCTACGATAGTGGCGAGCGCCAGGATCACGAACCGTTCGCATCAAGCCGAGCACGTACGCGCAGGCACCGTTGTCCACTTGCGAGGTATTTCCGTTCAAAAGGTGAGATCCCTGCGGCTGCGTCGCCCGCACGGATCTCATCGCGATCTGAACGAATGCCGAAGAGCGACAGCGCCGCCGAGAATTCGTCGGCGTATACGGCCCAGTTCGTGCGCAGCTCAAGGTCGCCGGCAAGAGCAAGGAGACTCGGAAACACCGGGTGGCCATGCCACCGGCGCTGGAGATGGCCCGACTTGGGCCACGGATTGGGGTAGAGCAGATAATGCGTCTGCGGCCGCCATTCGGCCGCGACCGCCAGGCGCCAGAAGTCCTGAAGATCCGCGCGTACGAGCTGCGCGTGCGCAGGCAGCGGCGGAGCTCGATCAAGGCGATGGGCAGATTTGTCGATTCCGAGCACGAGCGCATGCGGGTGGCGCTCGGCAAGAATGCGCGTGCTCTCACCCGTACCGCACCCCGAATCGAGCACGAGCGGCCTGCCCTCAGCACCCGCGGCCGCCACAACCGGTTCAATCGCCCTGAAGGCGGACCGGGAATGACGGGCGACGGGCCGCTGCCACGGGGCGGCGCGGTGGCGCGCAACACGATCGGCGAGATCCGCGTGCGGGGTCGGCTGGGCATCGACGATGCTGCGCGAGTTTCCGATCATCCGAAGGCCGCCTGCGGTCGAGGCTCCGGATCATAACGAAGAAGGCCGGCCCCCTCGCGGGCGCCGGCCTTCTTCAACGTGCAGTGCGGTTCGTGCTGTCGATCAGTTCTGGGCGACGCGCACGTTGACCTGGCCCTGGTCGAGCACGTAGCTGCCATCAGCGACCGAAAAGTCGATCAGCTTACGGCCGTTGCGGGACGTGTCGCAGGCGACGCGAACCTTGACGCGCTCGCCGTCGTTCCAGGCGCTCGCATTGATGAAGTACTGGTTCATGTCCGGCGTGCGGTGAATGAAGTACTCACGCGAGGTCACGAGACCGCGGGTTTCGCCTTCAGCGGCGCTCACGCAGTTTTCGTAGCCACGGAATTCGGTGTTGGTCGAGCTCTTGGCGTCAACTTCGACCGCAGCTGCGGTCAACAGAACAGCGGAAGCGAGGAGGGCTGCAGCTTTCATGTCTATACTCCTAGTCACGAGGGGCGGCCTGCTGTCGAGGGGGAGGGGAGCAGGTGTTACGCAAGGTAACGTTACGGCCTTGACGTGTGAATACACGTAACGTAGAAACGGGTTCTCGGATTTGTGCACCTGCACAAAAAGCCCACGAAAGGGTCCCGCGATGCCGTCTACGCCCGCTCTGGACTGGAATCTCGTTCGATCGTTCGTTGCCGTCGCCGACGCAGGCGCCCTGTCAAAGGGGGCGCGTCAGCTCGGGCTCGCGCATCCAACGATCGCGCGTCACATCCAGCAGCTTGAAGAAGCACTGGGCATTCGCCTGTTCGAACGCACCGGCTCAGGACTTGCCATCAACGAAGCAGGCGCGCGCCTCGCAGAAATCGGGCGGCGCATGCAGACAGACGCCAGCGCCTTCGAAGCCGTTGCCGAATCCATGCGCACCACGCGTTCAGGCGTTGTGCGCATCACCCATTCCGAACTCATGAGTGATCTGGTGCCGGAGTTGCTGGCGCCCATGTTGCACAGCGACCCGGACGCCCGGCGCCAGTTCGAGATCATCGTCTCTGCGGACCAGCTCAATCTGCTCGAGCGGGAAGCCGATATCGCGATTCGCCACGTTCGGCCAGAGCAGTCAGAGCTCATCTGTCGTCACGTCGGCGCGATGCCCATGCGGGCCTACGCCAGCCGCTCCTACACGGAGCGGTTCGGCATGCCGACCGCCGACTCACTCCAGGACCACTGGTTCATCGACGGCGCCTCCGAGCAGCCCTTCACCATGGCGGTGGAACGCCTCGGCTTCCACATCCCCCAGGAGCGCGTGGCGTTCCGAACCGACTACCAGTACGCCCAGCGTCGAGCGGCTGCCTCCGGACTTGGCATCGTCGCACTGCCGGCGTACATCGGCGACGCCGACCCCGAACTCGTGCAGGTGCTCACGGCGCCTTCAGAGGATCCGGACAGTGCGAGCGACGTCGCCGTCGAAGTGTGGCTGGTTTCCCGCCCTGGCGCTCGCCAGCAAAGGCTCCTAGCCGAAGTGGGCGATCACATTGCTGAACAGCTGCGCATCCGGTTCGCCGCTCCGCTGATTCACGCTGCATGACCGCGCTGCACGCCCGATACGCGATCGCTTGAGCGTAGACTGCGCGTTTCCGAGCACATGGACCGCGCGTCATGATCGAACTCCCGCCCCTTCCGGCGCAGCCCGCCACGACGCCGTGGCCGACCAGGTCCTGGCCAAGCGCCGATCTGCCCGCCGCGGTCGATGCTGCGGCTCTCCACGGCCTCGTGCGCACCCTCATCGATCTCCCCCCCGAGCACGGTGTCACCGATGCCGTCCTCGTGGTCCATCGAGGTGCGCTGGTGCTGGAGGCCTACGGACCGGAGGCGAACGCACAGCGCACGCTGCAGTCATGGTCGATGGCAAAGAGCATGCTGCATGCCCTCGTCGGCGTACTCGTGCTTGACGGGCGCATCGATCCCGAGGCGCGCCTGCCCGCACCCGAATGGCAGGCAGACGGCGATCCGCGCGCCCAGATCAGCTGGCGCGATGCACTGCGCATGCGCTCCGGTCTTGCCTTCGCGGAGGACTACGCAAACGCGGGTGCATCCGACGTGATCGAGATGCTCTGGGGCGCCGGCAAAGACGATGTCGCCCGTTACGCAGCCGACAAGCCGCTTGAGCACGCGATTGGCAGCGTTTTCAACTACTCGAGCGGCACCACCAACATCCTTTCGCGCGCCATTGGCGAACTCATCGGCGGCGGCGAAGCAGGCATGCGTGCCTTCATGACCGAACGCCTGTTCGCGCCGCTCGGCATGCTATCGCCCCTGCCGAAATTCGATTCGCGGGGCACCTGGAAGGGTTCGAGCTTCTGCTTCTGCACCGCGCAGGATTTCGCCCGCTTCGCACTGCTCTACCTGCGTGACGGACTCTGGGACGGTGAGCGTCTGCTGCCCCCGGGCTGGGCGGACGATGCGCGAACGCCAACGCACCTGGAGCCGGACGCGGCGTACGGCAGCCACTGGTGGGTCGATCATCGCGATCCGACCCGGTTCTTTGCCTCGGGCTACGAGGGCCAGCGTATTCTGATCGATCCGGCCCGCGACCTGATCGCCATGCGCTTCGGCCGAACGCCGAATGAACGTGCGCCAGAAGTCATGGAGCCACTGCACGCGATTCCGGCCCTGTTCACGCGCGCCTAGGCGACCGCATAGCCCGAGGGGCGCGGATCACTGGGCGAGACGCAGACACGATTGCGCCCCATCTCCTTGGCCATGTAGAGGCCGCGATCCGCCCGGTCGAGCAGGTCCTGAACGTCACCGTCGGCTTCGTCGAGCGCCGCGACGCCGAAGCTCGCCGTTAGCTGCACGCGCGCGCCCTGAGTTTCCAGGCCCGCAAGCGCGAAGCTGTGACAGAGACGGTGGGCGACCTGCCTGCCTCCGTCGATATCCGTATCCACCAGCAGGAGCGCGAATTCCTCCCCTCCGACTCGTCCGACCAGATCGCCCTGCCGCAGTTCCGAGGAGAGGTGGGCCGCGAAGCGACGCAGTGCGAGGTCACCCACGCCGTGGCCGTAGGTATCGTTGATGCGCTTGAAGTGGTCAAGATCCGCCATCACCGCCGTGAGCGCCGCTCCCGTGCGCCGCGCCTGACTGATGCTGCGCAGTGCGCCGTCCTGGAAACCGCGACGATTGAGCACGCCCGTGAGCTGATCGGTGATCGCCAACTGCTTCATCTGCTCAGAAAGATCCGTCGCGACGAGGAACACCATGCACGTGCCGATGCCCGCATAGGCAGCCGGAAGCGTGAGGAAGTGCATGGCCGCGAAGAGTTGCATCCAGTCCGGGGCCCCGCCCGCGCCGCTGATGATCGCGAAGCCACCGCTGGCAAGCAGCACGCAAGCGAGCAGACCGAGCAGGGAGACCGACGCCCATTCGGCCGCGAGCACCGCCGGGCCACGCAGCAAGACCGAGATAGCGGCCAACAGAACTGCGCTGGAATAGACCGGCACCAGTCCTGCGGCGAGCCCCCGATGGAGGTCGATCGCAGCGAACCAGATGACCGCTGCCAGAATGACACAGCCCCCGCCGAGCATCAGTCGGCCCCGCGCGGGCAGACCGGCGCGCATTCGAAAGCCGGCGAGCACGAGCGAGACAGTTGCAACGGCAAAAGCGTTGCCGAGCACCCAGTCCTCGGCAAGCCCGCCGCGCAGCAGCTCGCCACGCAGCAGACACCCCCAATGGCAGCTCGCGGCGACAAAGGCTGCCGCCCAGGCGAGCAGGTGGGCCTTGGCGTCAATCCAGCGCCAGACCATGAGCATGACGATGGCGAAGAGCACGCTGATCAGGCCCAGCGCCACCAGAACATAGACGTTCGCGGACATGAATCCTCCGCGGTGCTTGGGCGACCACCGTACACCGCCCCTGCAGCCGCTGCCTCCTTTCGCCTGCGCGGACGGCGACGCGCACGGGACGAACGGTCGCGGACGGCCAATGGCGGCCTCTCCAGCGCGGATGGCAGTGACGACCGCGGCCGCGTACCGTCAGCGGCTCGCACGCAAGCGCGAGGACAGAAATCGATGCCCACGCCCGTCGACATGACCAAGTGCCCACTGCACGAGGTCGACACCTTCGATCCAGAGTTTCTACAGGACCCGCATCCCTTCTACCGGCGCCTGCGCGAAGAAGCGCCCGTCTATCGCGACCCGAAGAACGGCATCGTTTACGTATCGACGTACGCGCAAGTCATGGAAGCGCTCGCCAAGCCGCGCATCTTCTCGAACAGATTCGCTCGCCAGCTCCGCGCTGGCGCATCAGATGGCGGCGCTTCGGCGCGAGAGCGGGCGATCAGCGCCCGCGGCTGGCAGCCCGCCGACACGCTACTCACTGCCGACCCACCGATCCACACGCGCTACAAGAAGCTCGCCGGCCGCGCATTCACCCAAAGACGCGTGGCGACCATGAACGCCTACGTCGAGACCGTGATCCACGAACTCCTGGACGGTTTCGCTGGCGACGGCCGCTGCGAGTTCAAGTCCCAGTTCGCGAATCTGCTGCCCATGTACGTGATCTGTGATGCGCTCGGATTCGATCGCGCCCACCGCGACCACTTCCGCGCCTGGTCGGACGCATTCACGCTGCAGCTTTCGGGCATGGCAACCCCCGATCAGCGCATCTGGTGCGCAGAACAGATCGTCGAGGCGCAGCACTATTTCGTTGAGGTCTGCGACCAGCGCAGGCGCGCACCGCAGGACGATGTCTGCAGCGACCTGGTCACGGCCCGTCTCGAGGACGAGGCAGGCAACGAACGGCCGCTGTCGCCCGAGGAGCTCATCTCGGTGATCCAGCAGATCCTCGTCGCCGGCAACGAAACCACAGCACACACGTTGACTACGGGTATCTACTACCTGCTCACGAATCCAGAGGCTCTGGAACGCCTGCGCAGTCGACCCGCGCTCGTGGGAAATTTCGTCGAGGAATGCCTGCGCATGCTCACGCCAACAAACAACATGTGGCGCGTGGCAACCGAGACGACCGAGCTCGGCGGCGTGCCCATTGCAAAGGGCGATCTGCTGCTGCTCCGATTCGGCTCTGCGAATCGTGACGAAGCAAAGTTTCCCGACGGCGACCGCTTCGACATCGAACGCGAGAACGCACAGGAGCAGATCGCCTTCGGCGCCGGGGTGCATCTATGCCTCGGCCAATTGCTCGCGCGCAAAGAGATGCAGCAGGCCTTCCCGATCATCCTCGAGCGCCTGCCCAATATGCGCCTCCTGGACCCGCCCGAACGCTTCCGGTACGTCCCTTCGATCCTGCTGCGCGGCGTCGAGCGGCTCGAGATTGCCTTCGACCCCAGCTGACCTGTGCGCCATCGCCGTATCCGGTTGCGGCGGCCCTGCGGGCGGCGTTTCATACGGGTGGGGCGCAACGCAGGGACGCGGGACATGGCAGGAAGGATGCTCGGCCGGAGAATCAGGCATGGCTGGCTACTGCTGGCTCTCATAGCGACCGCAGGCCATGCCGATATCCTCGAACAGGACGCACAGCGCTTCGGACGCCTACCGACCATAGGCGACGCTCGCCTCTCGCCGGACGGTACGCAGCTCCTCACCCTCATCGCCTTCGAAGGCGCCTATCAGGTCGGCATTCGTGACCTCGTCACCGGCGCCTCGAAGATTCTCCTCTCCACCAATGGCGTCGAATTCCGCTATCAGTGGTGCGAGTTCGCGAGCGCGACGCGCGTCGTCTGCAGCCTGCGCAAGGCCGACGAGCTGGTTGCGGGCAGCGGGAGCCCCTATCTCGGCTACCGCGAGCGACGCACCATCCGCGAACACCTCATCGCCGTGGACATAGACGGCGAGAACGTCCTTCAGCTTGTGCCAAGAGCCCGCACTCGAACGGGCGGTGACGTCGTCTGGAATGCCGTCGATCAGGACAACATCATCGCCTGGCTACCCAGCGAGCCGGATCACGTTCTCATCCAGATCGCACGCGAGGACCGGCTCTGGCCATCGGTGTACCGCCTGGACATCAGACGTAACCGGCTCGAGCGCGTGCTCGGCTTCCGCGCCGACGTCAGCGCATGGCGTGCTACCCCGAATGGAGAGGTCCGCCTCGGCTTCGGGGTGCGCAACGGTGAGCCATTCGCAGCGCGCGTGAACGGCCGTTCGCTTGAAGAAATCGATCTGCGCAGCGCTGGACTCGGCGGCATACCCAGCGCCATCGCACTGGAAGCGGGCGGGCCGGCATGGGTCATCGCCCGCGGCGACGCCGAGCACGGCGGACTCATGGCGTTCGATCTGGAGTCCGCGCAGCGCATCGGCACACCCGTGCGCGTTGAGAATGAAGAAGTGTTGAGCGTGCGCGTGGACAGGCGTAGCGGCGCGCCGATCGCGATCACGATCGCCGATCCGAAGCCCCGTACCATGGCACTCGAGGACGAACTCGCCGAGACCCTCGACGCCCTGGCGAAGGCCCTGCCCGATCGAAGCATCACGCTCGTGGATCGAGACGCGCATCGGCAGCGACATCTGCTGCGGGTGGATGCGCAGGGCCGTGCGCCGGAACTCTGGTTCTACGACCGCAGCGCGGAACGGCTCGCACGCATCGCCCCGCACTACCCCGAACTCGAGGCCGTCTCGCCGACGACGCCCTGGTCCTACAGGGCGCGCGACGGACTCCGTATCCCCGGCTGGCTCACGCGCCCGGACAGCTCAGGGCCAGGGCCGACCATCCTGCTGCCTCACGGCGGCCCCTGGGCCCACGATACGGGGCGCTTCGATTATCTGGCCAAGTTCCTCGCGGCACGCGGCTATGTGGTTCTACAGCCCAACTACCGCGGATCCACGGGCGAAGGCCGAACGCTAGAAGCTGCCGGCGAGCACGGCTGGGGGACGTCGATGCAGGATGATCTCTTCGACGGCCTCGACGCCCTCGTCGAAGCCGGCATCGCAGATCCGGAGCGCGTATGCGTACTCGGCGCAAGTTACGGTGGCTATGCAGCGCTGCTTGCCGCGTTTCGCGACGCCGAACGCATCCGCTGCGCCGCGTCCTATGCGGGGGTCAGCGATCTTGAAGCGCTTGACCGCTACTGGCGAAGTTTCATCGGCACCGCCTCCAGCCTCGCCCGCCTCCCCCCGCCCGCCGCGCGCACAGCCCTGTCGCCGATCGAAAACGCTGATGCCGTCTCCGTTCCGGTGCTGGTGATGCACGGCGCCGAAGACCGGGTCGTTACCGTCGAGCACTCGCGGCGCCTCGCGGAGGCGCTGAAACGCGCGGAGTCCGACGTTCGCTACGTCGAGCAGCCCTTCGGAGACCATCACCTGTCGCGTGCCGCCGATCGCATCGAGTTCCTGACCGAAATCGGCGCGTTCCTGGACCGGCACCTGACAGCCGGGCGCTAGGGCTCACGCGTCGCGAATGTGCACGTCGCGCTGCGGTACGGGAATGGTGAGCCCGGCATCGCGAAGCCCGGTCCAAACCGCGAGATTGACGCGGTACTGGACCTCGAAGAACGCAGTCGTGGGCACCCAATAGCGATAGGAGAGCTCGATGCCGGACTCGCCGAAGGACTGAATGCCCACCTGCACGGCGGGATCGGCAACTACGCCCGGCTCGGCCGTGAGCGCCGCCGTGACCACTTCGATACCGCGCACCGGATCGTCGCCGTAGGACACCTCGACCGTGCCTTCCACAACGCGATTCTCGCGCGAATTCACGAGCACTTCGCCAATGAGATGCTTATTGGGAATGATGATCTGCTCACCGTCCTCGTTGGTGAGATGGGTCATCGCGAGATTGATCTCCTCCACCACGCCGTACTGCTCGACGACGCGCAGCGTGTCACCGACGCGGAAGGGCCGCGTCAGAATGATCACGAGGCCCGCGCCGTAGTTCGACACCGGAAGCTGGAGCGCGAAGCTGGCACCGAGCGCGAGGCCACCGATCGCTGCGATGAAGGGCGCTACGGAAATGCCGATGTTCTCGACCGCAATGACGACGAATGCGGCGATCACCCCGATGCGAACGACCGAAGCAATGAACTGCCGGAGCGTGATGTCTATGTTGCGGCGTTCCTGGAGCGACAGCACCAGGCCGTGAAGACGATTGGCGAGCATCACGCCGAGCAGCATGATAATCGCCGCCCCGATGAGCTGGAACGAATAGGCGATCACGAAGTCGAGGATCTGATCCCAGGCTTCCGTGAACCAGGCAACTTCCTCCTGGACCGCGGCGAACGGGTCTTCGCGAAGCTCCTCGAGGCGCGTTGCCAACTCGACCTCGCGCTCGGTCAGAGCGGCATCGGCCGCTGCGGCCGCAGGCGCTTCGGGTGATGCGCCGGTCACGGGAGACTGCATGCTGTCCTCCATCGCCAAGGCGACACGCGCCTTAATTGATCAGTGGCCGGCCCGTGAGTCTTTCGAAGGCCTCCAAATAACGCGCAAGCGTATTCGCGACGACCGCGTCCGGCAGATCCGGGCCGGGCGGTTGCTTGTTCCACTGTCCCGCATCGACCAGCCCCTGCAGCCAGTCGCGCACGTACTGCTTGTCGAAGCTCGCCTGCTCACGGCCAGGGGACCAGGCATCGGCCGGCCAGAAGCGCGACGAATCCGGCGTCAGGATCTCGTCCGCGAGTACCAGCTCGTTCGTGCCGGGACGCAGGCCGAACTCGAACTTCGTGTCGGCAAGGAGGATGCCACGCGCGGCGGCCCAGCTGCGCGCCTCGCCATAGAGCGCGAGCGTTTCCGTGCGCAGACGCTCCATGAGCGCCGTGCCCACTGCCTGTGCCGCGACTTCGAAGCTCACGTTCTCATCGTGGCCTGCGGCGGCCTTCGTCGCAGGCGTGAAGATCGGGTCGTCCAGGCGGTCGCCATCTTCGAGCCCCTGGGGGAGCACATTGCCACACACGGCGCCAGAGGCCCGGTAGTCCTTGAAACCCGACCCCGCCAGATATCCGCGCGCGACGCATTCCACCGGCACGATCTCGAGACGCTCTGCGATCATGATGCGCCCGCGCAGCTCTGCACGTTCGGTCTCCGAAAGGCCCGGAACGTCCTCTACCTCGCAGCTGAGGAGGTGATGCTCGATCCGATCGCCGAAGTGCTCGAACCAGAAACGCGCCATCTGCGTGAGGACAATGCCCTTGCCCGGCACCCCTCCGCCAAGGACGACGTCGAAAGCGGACAGCCGATCGGTCGCGACGATCAGCACTGCCGGTCGCCCATCGGCCAGGATGATGTCGTAGAGATCGCGGACCTTGCCCTGGCGCCGATTCGGGAATGCGAGGTGCGTCTCGAGCAGGGCTGTGTCGGGCAGGGGCAAGCTCATCGGTCCCGTATCAATTCGCGTTCTGGCCGCCGTCCACCATGTACACGGAGCCGGTCAGAAAGGAGGCCTCATCGGAGGCGAGGAAGCAGAGCAGGCTGGCGACATCGCTCGGCACGCCGTAGCGCTGCAGCGGAATCCGGCTCGCGATGAGGTCGTGCGCGGCCTGGCCGTCGCCCGGCACCATGCCGTCCTCAAGCGAGCGCATCATGCGCGTTTCCAGCGGCGCGGGGTTCACGGTGTTTACCCGGACGCGCTGAGGCGCGCCCTCCATGGCAGCTGAACGCATGAGTCCGATCACTGCGTGCTTGCTGGTGTTGTAGGGCGTGATGCCAGCCGCACCGGTCACGCCGGCAATGCTCGAAAGGATGAGAATCGTGCCGCCGCCACGGCGTTCCAGTGCCGGCATGGCGGACTTGATGCCGAGCCAGACGCCACGAACGTTGACGGCCATGACTGCATCGAAATCCTCGACCCGCTGCTCGGTAATGGGGGCAACCTTGCCTTCGACGCCCGCGTTGGCGACGAAGCAATCGAACCCTCCGAAGTGCGCCTCCACCTCGGCGACCAGGCGGTCGTTGTCTTCGGGCTGCGTGACATCGGCGACGCAGGTCATGGCAGCCTCCCCGAATGGCGCTGCGGCGCGGGCGAGCGCCTCTCCGTCAAGATCAGCGAGGCAGACGCGCGCCCCCTCGTCAACGAACTTACGGGCGGTCGCAACCGCAACCTCGCCTGCCCCACCCGTGATCACCGCTACCTTGTCAGTCAGTCGACCCATCGCCGCCCTCTCCCTTCGTTCACTTGAAGCGTGCGAGTGCCGCTTCGAAGTCGCCGATCAGATCGGCTTCGTCCTCGATGCCCACGCTGACCCGGATCAGCGATTCGGCAATTCCCATGGACGCGCGTCGCTGCGCGCCCATCTCGAAGTAGATCGTATGGGCGACGGGAATCGCCAGCGTACGGTTGTCGCCGAGATTGGAAGACGAGACGACCACATCGAGCGCGTTCATGAACTCGAAGATATCGATGGCGGGATCAAGTTCAAAGCTGAGCAACGCGCCGAAATCGCGAAACAGGCGCGCAGCCCGGTCATGCTCCGGATGCGCTGCAAGCGAAGGGTGATAGACGCGTTCGATGCGCGGATGGGCGTCCAGGCGGGCCGCGATGGCCCGCGCGTTGGCGGACTGCCGATCAACGCGGAGCGCCAGCGTTTCGGCGCCCAGCGCGATATGGTGCGCGGCCTCCGGGCCGAGCGTCGCCCCCAGATCGCGCAGGCCTTTCTTCCGGATCTGCTGCAGACCCCACTTTGCTTCCGGCTGCGATTTGTACGCATCGAAGATGTTCGGGAACGCCGCCCAGTCATACACCCCCGTATCCGTGACCGAACCTCCGAGGGCGGCGCCATGACCCGCGACGTATTTCGTAAGGGCGTTGATCACGAGCCCCGCGCCCACAGCCTTGGGCTGGAACAGCCAGGGCGAAGTCATCGTGTTGTCGACGACGAAAAGCACGCCGCGCTGCCGGCAAAGTGCGCCGATGCCTTCGAGATCAGCTATCTGCGTGCGTGGATTCGCGATCGTCTCGACAAACACGAGTCGCGTATCCGGCCGGAGCACTGCCTCTACAGCGGCCGCATCGGTGGCATCGACAAAGTCCACTTCCAGGCCCAGCCCTCCAAACGTACCGAAGAGCGAGTTCGTGTTACCGAACAGAAAGGATGAGCTGACGATGTGATCACCTTCCCGCAGGAGGGAGACAAGCATCGAACCTATAGCGCCCATGCCCGTCGCGAAGGCGACGGTCCCAACTCCATCCTCCATGGCGGTGATCTTGTCCTGCAGCGCCTCGATGGTCGGATTGGACTGGCGACCATAGGAGTAACCGGAGCGGCGGCCCTGGAAGACTTCCGCGAGCTCGCGCGCGTCCTCATAGCCATAGGCGACAGAGGTGTGAACGGGCTTGTGCAGGGAACCGTGCTCGACGCCGAAGCGCCGATCGCCATGGAGGATGCGGGTGGTGAACCCGCTCGGGGTCTTGCTCATTGTCGCCTTTCGCCGGGATGCGCCGCCGCGGACTGTCGCGGTCTCTTTGGGAAGCGCATAACTCTAGCAGGCCCGTCTGCGCACGGCCGGGCCCGCCGCACGAAACGTCAGCCCGCGGCGACGACCGCGGCGCCGTGAACACCCCCGGCGGCAATGCCGCTGCCCGCGCCGTCCAGATAGGCGCCGAGGTCGTCCTTGGACAGAGGCCTGGAAAAAATGAACCCCTGCACCTGACGACAGCCCTGCGTATGCAGGTAGCGAAGCTGGGTCTCGTTCTCCACGCCCTCGGCGATGATGTCGAGACCGAGTCCCTTTGCCATGTGAATGATGGCGTTGACGATGCTTGACTCGGCCTCCTCCCCGCGAATGTCCGAGACGAAGGCTCGATCGATTTTCAGCGTGTCGACGGGGAAATGCTGGAGATAGGACAGTGACGAGTATCCGGTGCCGAAATCGTCGATACCGATCGTGATTCCGCGCGCGGAAAGCTTGCGCAGTTTCGGCACGATCCTGTCCATCTCGCGCATGATCATCGACTCCGTGATCTCGAGCTTCACGCCCTCGGTGCCGACGCCTGTCTCCTCAAGCATGGCCAGCATCCAATCGACGAAGTCCTCGGACTCCAGCTGGGCGGCCGAGATGTTCATGGACAAACCCAGACCCGGATGGCCTTCACGGCGCCAGCGGGCGACGTCCAGGCATGCGCTGCGCTGCACGCGCTGATCGACCGGCACGATGAGGCCGGTTTCCTCAGCAAGGGGAATGAATTCGGCCGGGCTCACCTCGCCGCGTTCCGGGTGGTTCCAGCGCGCCAGGGCCTCGACACCGACGACCTCGCCAGTCTCCACGTTCACCTGAGGCTGATAGTGTGGTTCGAGCTCATCCGCGAGCAGGGCGTTGCGCAGCTCACGCTCAATCGACAACTGCGAGGACACGACTTCGCCCATGCGTGCATCGAAGAACTGGTAAGCATTCTTGCCGCGCGCTTTGATGTGGTGCACGGCAATGTCCGCAGCGCGCACCATGGCCTCCGCCGAATCGCCTGTGTCCGGGTACATCGCAATGCCGATGCTCGCGCTCACGAACAGCTCGTGCTCGTCGACCACAAAGGGCGTCTGGAGCCGATCGAGAATCTTCTGCGCTATGCCTTCGACGTCGGTGCTCGAGCGAACGTCGGGGAGCAGCAGACAGAACTCATCGCCACTGAATCGGGCGAGCGTGTCACCGCGCCGGATACAGCCCTTCAATCGCGCCGAGACGGCGCGCAGAAGACGATCGCCCACCGTATGTCCGAGCGTGTCGTTGACGACCTTGAAGCGATCGAGGTCGAGGGACATGACCGCGAGCTGGCGCTCGGCTCGCTGCGCCTGCGCAATGGCGAGCTCAAGCCGATCACTGAACAGAGCGCGGTTGGGCAAATGGGTGAGGGCGTCGTGCCAGGCCTGGAAGTCGATCGTCTCCTGCGCGCGCTTGCGCTCGGCGATATCGCGGGCAATCCCCCAGGTGCCGACCCTGCGCCGCGCCTCGCCTTCGCCCGTGTAGATGCCCATGGCGGAGATCTCCACCGGCGAGCGCCCGGAATCGCCCGCCGCACCGCCGAGAACCCGGCTGACAAGGTCGATCTCGACATCACGCGTGGCCCGATCTCCCGTCCGCCGCTCGGTAAAGGCGTAGCGGGCCAGGTCGAGCTGGTCCGGCGGAATGAGCGCCGTGTACGGCAAGCCGATCAGTTCGCCTCGCGGAAAGCCGAGCAGCGTTTCGACACGCTGGTTCACGAACGCGAAGCGGCCCTGGGCGTCGAGCATGTAGATCAGATCGGGCGATGCGTCGACGACGAATCGATGCAGCTGCTCCGAGTGCGCCAGATGCGTTTCCATGGTTCGATTGCGGCGCTCGAGCCGGATGCGATCGCGCACGCGGGCTATCGTGGAGAGGAGCTCATCCGGCTCGTAGGGCTTGCGAATGAAATCGAGGGCGCCGCGCGTGAGCGCTCGCTGGACGTGTTCGAAGGAGGGCTCGCCGGAGACCACGATCACGCGCGCATCATAGCCGCGCGCGGTGATGCGCTCGATCACTTCGTGACCGGTCATGTCCGGCATGATGAGGTCGAGAAGGACGATGTCCGGACAGGCCCGCTCGATTTCCGCGAGCGCTCCAGCACCACCATCGGCAGCGCGGACCACGAAATCGCCGCTCAGTTCAAGCAGGCGAACAAGCGAGTCCCGGTAGATCGCTCGATCATCGACCACGAGAATCGACGTGATGGACGGTGGTTCTACTGCAGGCAGGCGTCCGAGCGCCTGCAATCCTTCGGCGAGGCGCTCGAAGCCCGCATCCAGATCGGCTGCCATGACCAACTTCCCCTGGTGCGGGACCCGGCACCTCCAGACCCGCTGGGGGTCAGATCCATGGTGTGAGCCTGGTCCGCCGGGCGCCGACCTCCACGGCGCGCCACTTCGCGTCCCCGTTCCGTCCAGACGGGGTCATGGCAACGAAAACTATCCCAAATTTCTTTGTGTTAAAAGCGTTTGCATGAAACTTCACAAATTCCACTCAAATGTTAATCGGCGCCATAGCCCGTCAGCTCCAGGTATCCGCAGCCGCCCACGGCATTGCTCGAAGCTGCATCCAGACACACCATCCCCTCCCAATAGCGCACCGCGAGGCGATTGAGCGCATCCGGGACAACGGCGCGTACGACCCCGGCGATTTCCTCTTCCGGAATCGCCAGGCGCCAGGCGACGGGCCACCGTGCACCTTGCTCGTCCTGCCAGTACTCAAGCGGCGCCAGTTCCCAGTCATCGCGCGCAAGCACGCGTCGGCCGCCATCGCCGTCCGCAATCACCCCCGCGCTCGCGGCATCGACGCTGCCGTCCTCGCGCCGAATCCGGTACATCATCAGATCGCGCCCATCATCGAGATGAAGTGCAAACCAGTCCCAGCCGGTCTGCCCCGGATCGAGGGCGCTGGTGCTCCACTCCCGATCGAGCCAGCCAAGGCCGGCAACGGCTTGCGCCTGTCCATCGACCGTGACGGTGCCTTGGCCGTCGAGTCGGGTGAATGAGTAGTAGTACGACGCGTTGCCTGCGCGATCCGACTTCCGCGACAAGCCGTTTTCGCCCTGGGGCACAGGTGCGCGCTCGGATCCGAATTCAAGGTCGAGCGCCACAGCCGGCGCGTCGCGCCCACCCTCTCCGCGCGCCAGAGATGCGCGCAGGCGCAGGGGAAAGAAGCCCGGGCCGACGCTCTCCAGACGCCAATCATCGAGCCAGGCAGCAAAGGGCGCGCCCTGGGCGCCCGCGAGCCCGAGCGCGCCGCGCGCGAAGCGCTCAGACGCGAGATGCCCGGTACCCTCGGCCCCGATTGCGAAATGCGCCATCCACACCTGCTCCGTGCGCCAGGCGCTGTCATCGTCCTCGGGAATGGCCTGCGGTGGCGCGAGCGCCTGCCGGAAGAGCGTGAACTGGATGCCGATCGGCCTGCCTGCGTCATCCTCGAGGTGGGCCGTCAGGTACCACCACTCGCTTCGAAATGCAGGATGGGGCGCATGATCTAAGGGGAACACGAACGGTCGCACGCGGTCGGCGATCTCGAAGCCCTCGACCGCCTGCCCGCCCAGAACGGAGCCGACGTCCATGCCCGGCCGGCCAGCACTCTGCTCAGCCATGGCAAACATCGAATACGCGCTCAGCACGCACCACAGGACGCCAGGGCGCACACCCGGCGCCCTGCAGATACGGCGGCCCCACTCAGACCACACGGGCGTGCGCCAGCAGTTGCGCAGGCGGGGCGCCGTGGAGGCGCCAGGCCGGCGCGAGGGCCGCAGCCACGCCGGCAAGCAATGCAACGCCGAAGGCTTCGAGGAGCAACCAGGGCGTGAGCGCGAGGTCGAGGGACCAGCCGAACGCACGTACATTCACAACGTCCAGCAGGATGTACGCGACCAGCACGCCGACGGGCAGCGCCAGGAGCGCAGCGAGACCGGCAAGCAGAACGGATTCGCCAACGCTGGCCACCGCAGGCGTCAGGCGATCCAGGCCCAGCGTCCGCATGACGCCGAACTGCGCTCGCCGTTCGATTGCCAGCGCAGACAGGGCGCCAAAAAGGCCCAGCGCAGCGACGACGCCCGCAAGGGTCTGCAACACCGCGGTGACTCGGAAGGTGCGATCGAAGATCGCCAGAGAGAACTCGAGGATCTCGCGATTGCGCCGCACCTCCGCGCCGGGGGGCAGCGCGGCCGTAAGGTCGGCAACCAGCGCATCAACGTCGTCCACTTCGAAGATCTCGAAGGAGATCGCGCCCGCGGCCGCTGCCGGCCATCGTGCCGCGGGCAGGTTGACCGAACCACGTCCGCCTCCGTACTCGCGGTAGACGCCGGCGACGGGAACTTCAATCGGACCCTGGCCCGAATCGAACACGATGCCTGCGTCGCCTAGGCCGGCACTGTCGAGGGGCAAACCGAGCGTGCGTGCGAGCGGCTCGGAGACGAGTGCACCCTCGCCGTCCCAACGCCCCGCGAGGAGCACTTCATCGAGGGCGCCGGGCCAGCGTCCATGTACGGTGACGCGCGTTAGGTTCACTGGAACGTCGGCGATCCGATCGCGAAAGCTCTCGCGCTCGAGCCAGGCGCCGGCGTGCGCATTGATGAGTGCGCGCGCGTCGGCTGCCGCCGGTACCCCAGGCGGCAAACGCGCATAAACCGGCGCGGCCAGGCGCGCTCCGAGCCAGCGCTCCACGCCGTCACGAAAGCTTTCGACCATCACGCTCATGCCCACAGAGGTCGCGATCGCGACAAGGAGCGCGGCCGAAGCGACACCGGAGCGTGCAAGTCCACGCGCGGACTCGAGCAGATGGAGCCGAAAGCGCAAGGGCGCGCGGCTGGCCACGCGCGCGAGCAGGCCGATCAGCATGCGCAGACACGCCGGCGTAAGCGCGGCGGCAGCGAGTAGCACCCCGGCAATTGCGAGGAGCCCGCCGAGATATCCAGAGCCCGGCACGATCGCAAGCCCGCCTAACCCTGCGAAAAGGGCTGCAGCACGCCAGGGCACGCGCCCGCGCGCAGCCGTCAGCGCACGCAGCTGCAGATCGCGCGGCGCCGCAGCCGCCGCCTGCGCTGCCGACGGTGCGGCAACTGCGAGCGTGCCGCCCACGCCGACGAGCACGCCCTTGAGCCAGGGCGCAGGATCGCTGGCAAGGGCCCCGATCGCGACCTGGTCGTAGAGCCCCTGCAGGGTTGCAGACACCAGTCCGAGCAAACCGCCGGCGAGCACGCGCCCGAGGAGCAGGCCAAGCGCCGTACCGATCAACGCGAGCACAAGCGCTTCGAGCATGACCGTCCGGCCGAGCTCCACCGGCATGACGCCCAGTGCTCGCAGCGCTCCGAACTGCCGCTGCCGCCGGAGCACGGAGAAGCGCATGGTGCCGTGGATCAGGAACAGCCCAACGACGATGGCGAGCAGTCCCAGCGCCGCAAGATTGAGCTGAAACGAACTCGCAAGCGCGCGCGTATCCTCGCTGCGCTCTGCGATCGCCTCGATGCGCAGGCCACCGGGCAGGCGCTCCGTAACGGGCTCCGGCCGGCGGACAAGCAAGCCGGGAAATGCCCGTTCAAGCCAGGCGATAGATGGCCAGGCGCGATTCGCGATCTTGCGCCCCGCGGTATCGCGCCCCGCGGTATCGCGCCCCGCGGTATCGCGTCCCGCGGTTTCGCGCACCAGGTCGACCCGATCGAGCCAACCCTGCCGGCCAAGGAGCTCCTGCGCAGTCGCGATGTCGGCGAGCATCAGCCCATCGCCAAGGGCATCGTCGACGGGATCGAGGACCGCAAGCACACGAATCTCCCGGATGACCCCGGCGATCTCGATCGTGGCCAGGTCCTCCGCCGCGAGCCCGGCCCGGTACGCCGAACGCGCATCGAGCAACACCGTGCCCCGCTCCGTGAGCAGGCGAGCGCCATCGAACGCTCCGCCGTCCTCTCCGGGCGCCGAGACGAAATCGCGCACCGCCGCGTCGCTGACGGGATCGATCCCGAGCACCTGCACGGGTAGCGGAGCACCGAGCGCGTCGCGAAGCACTGCACGTCCGGTAACAACGGGCGCCAGGGCGACAACGCCCTCGAAGGCACCCTCGCGCGCGCGCCAGCGCCGTCGAATCTCCGCGTAGCGGGTTTCATCGAGCTGTTCGCCAGGTCCGAAGAGCACATGGGTCGCCGTACCCGAGACCTGTGCCGAAGCGATGCGCATCGCCTCTCGCGACGACGCGTTGACGAGGTCTACGGCCACCACGACCGCCACGCCAACGGCAACGCCGAGCACCGCGAGCAGCGCCTGCCAGCGCTCCCGCCAGAGCTGGCGGAGATGGGCGCGGGCGAGCAGCGTCACGGGCTACCTTGCCCGAGATCCACGTGCACATCGGCAATACGCGTGAGTTCGGGATCGTGCGTGACCAGGATCAGTGCCGCACCGGAGGCGCCGATCGCCTCGGTCATGGCGGCGAAGACCGCATCACCGGTCGCGCGATCCAGATTTCCCGTCGGCTCGTCGGCAAGCACGACGGCCGGCGTATGCACGAGCGCTCGAGCGATCGCGACGCGCTGCTGCTCGCCTCCCGAAAGCGTCTCCGGAAGCGCATGAAGGCGGTGGCCGAGGCCCAGCGCCAACAGCCCATCGCGGGCGCGATCCAGGGGGGCGTCGAGCGCGTTCATCTCCGCCATCAGGGCAACGTTCTCCTGCGCAGTGAGGGTCGGAACGAGGTTGAAGAACTGAAACACGAAGCCGAGATGGCGGCGCCGGAACGCGGTTCGATCACGCTCCTTGAGCGCGCCGAGTACGCAAGACTCGCCGTTGATGGACCAGCACACGGTGCCGGCATCTGCCCGATCAAGCCCGGCGAGCAGGTTGAGCAGCGTGGACTTGCCGCTGCCGCTGCGCCCCGTCAGCACGAGGCGCTGGCCGCTTTCCAGGATCAGGTCGAGATCCTCGAACACGGCGACGGCGCCGTCCCCCTGCGCGAAGCGACGGGTCAGGCCGCTCACCTTCAGGAGGGCCATCAGCCCGGCCCGGCTCGGCGTTCCACGGGGGTCTGCATACCCTCACGCGCAAGCGCGTCGTTCGGCGTGACCCAGTCGAGATGCGCGCGGGACGCCACATCCGCCAGGAGCGTATCGACGTCGTCCCAGCGCGCGAGCGTCTGCAGGGTGATGAAGGTGGGATGAATCATCTCGATCTCGCCTCGATCCCGTGCTTCGAGCGCCGCGGTGGGGCGGAGCCAACCGCTGTCGACAAGCTCGGAGGCATCGTGCGCACCCTCCTGAAGCGCCGGCGCCATGGCGACGAAGAATCGCGTGTCATAGCGGCGCGGCGGACCTTCAGGCGTGAGCCAGTGCGAGAAATAGGCAACGCGATCGACGGCGAGCTGCATGCCAGTGGCCTCGCACACATCGCCGAAGGTCTGATCGCCAGCGTTCAGCGCATTGCGCAACCGCGCCAGACCCTCGGCCCAGGCCGGCCTTTCCGCGCGGATCAGCTCTCCGTCCGGACCATAGGCGAGGAGCACGCCGGACTCTTCGAAGCACTCCCGAATGGCCGCCACCCAGAACGCCAGTCCGCCGCGCTCGACACCGAGTCTACGACTGGCCTCTTCATCACTTAGGCCGGCGCAGTGCGCGGCCATTTCGCCGTGAGCATCCTCGGGATTCACCTTGCCGCCAGGGAAGACATGCAGGCCTCCGAAGTCGATCCGGGAGGTCCGCTTCATCATGAAGACCTCAGGACCGGCGGGCGTGTCACGCAGCAGCATCACGGTCGCGGCGCGACGGACATCCGCTTCGGCGGCGGGCACGAAACTTGTCTGATCGGGAAAGTGGCGTGACATGAGCGCGCGTCCTGCGAAAGGACGATGAACGTTAACCGGCGTTCGTGACCCTGTCATCCGGCGCGCTCGATGGCTCTTCCTGCATGGCGCGGGCGCTTCCCCGCCAGACCAGCAGCGCCGGCAGGACAAGGAGATCGAAGGCAAGCGCGAGCACGACCGTGAGCAGAGTCATCTGCGCAAGCAGACCGTTGATGGCAAAGGTAGATGTGGCGAGCACCGCGAAACCGGCGGACAGCACGAGCGTCGTCACGACGAGTGCCGGACCGACCTCGGTCAGCGCGTCATGCATGGCGCGCTCTGCGCGTGCGCCGTCCGATCGCCGCCGCCGATAGCGTGCGAGGAGATGCACGGTATCGTCGACGACTATGCCAAGGGTCATGCCGAAGGTCGTCGACAGCGCGAGCCCCAGGTCTCCCACAACCCATCCCCAGAGCGCGAACGCGGCCGCAACCGGCACAAGGTTGGTGATCAGACTTGCACCGGCGAGCCGCATGGACCGAAGCGCGATCGCGAGCACCATCGCTATCAGCAGGACCGCAAGCAGGTTGCCCTCGAACATCGCCTCCACGTTGCGCTCGGAGATGTGCGCGAACATCAGATTGATGCCGCCGTGGCGTTCGGCAATTTCCGGCGCGTTCGCTTCGAGCCAGGCCATCGCTCGGGCCTCGAAGTCGAGCACGGCGCGCGAATCCATGTCGCGCAGCATCACGACCTGACGCAGCGAGCCGTAGTCGGGCGCGAGCACGTTGGTGAGATCAAGGCCCAGCGGCAGCGAAAGCTCGAAGAGCAGGGTGTACTGGGCGGCAAGCTCTGCCGAGGCCGGCAGATCGCCGAGACCGTCCTTCGCCTGCACGGCGCCATCGATGCGGCGCAGCGTATCGGTCCAGGCGAGGACGTGGCCGGTTTCCGGCTGCGCGCGCAGCCACGCCGTGTACGCATCAAGCGCGGCGAGGAAGGCCGGGTCGTGAATGCTGCCATCGACGGCAATGAGCTGCTGCTCCAGTTCGTACATCCCCCCGAGGTGGCGATCGGTGAGCTCGGCCGCTGCCCGGAAGGGCAGGGCCTCATCGAAGTAGGCGACGAAATCGTCGTTGACCTGCAATCGGCCGAGGCCCGGCAGCGCCAGAAGCAGTACGATCAGGGCACCGACGCGCAAACGCAGCCGATGGGCAAGAACGAAGTCAGCGAAGGAGGCGAGCGCTGCGCGCGGCACGCGCGGCGGACGACCACGCTCCGGCAGGCACCGCAGCAGCGCGGGCAGCAACGTGAGGGTCAGGGCGCCCGCCGCCAGCACACCGAGAGCAACCAGATTGCCCAGATCCCGAAACGGCGGGACGGCGCTGAAGTTCAGGGACAGAAACCCAAGGACGGTGGTCAGCGTCGTGAGCACGACCGGCACGCCGTTCTCTTCGAGGCTGCGCGCCAGTCGACCCTCGTGGTCCACGGCATCCCCGGCCCCGTAGGCGCCGAACACGACGTGGACACCCTGGGCAACCGCAATGGTCGCGATGACGATCGGCGCGATGGCCGCCGGCGTGGTGAGTTCCATGCCCAACCAGCCCGCCGCACCCAGGGCCGCCATGAGCGCGCAGAGCACGACCGCACACAGCGCGAGGGCGCGCTGCGCCGCGCCGAGGAGCCAACCGAGACCGACGGCCATGAGGCCGATCATGAGCGGCAGAAGCAGCTTGCTGTCGGTGAGCGAACTCTCGCTGAACGCATGGTTCATGGCGACGATTCCGCCTACGTGAATACGCGTCCCCTCGTATGCGTCCTCAAGCTCCGCAGCGAGCGCGCGAGCCGCCTCTACGATCGCCTGACTGGTCGCCATGGGGTCGCCGTCCGGGCGCACGGTCACCACGACCGCGGTCCGTTCGCCCCGTGCATCGATCAGTCGGCCCGCAAGTTCCGGCGCGGCGAGCGCGACCGCGCGCACTGCGCTGCGCTGGACCGCATCGAGCGCCGCTGCGTCTTCGATCAAGGGTGCGATCGTGACCAGATCACAGCTGTCAGGGTCGTCCCGCTCGCACTCCGCCGAGCTGTGGGCGTAGTTCGCGACCGATTCGACACGCTGCGCAAAGGGCAGCTGCCAAGCGCGCGTGGTGAGCGCCTCGAGTAGATGAAGAGACGGCGCGGAGAAGACGTCCCCCTGCGGCGCCTCGACAACGAAGCTCACGGCGTCGGACGGACCGAAAACCTCCCGCAGCTGCTCGAAGGCCAACAGTTGCGGATCATCCGCCGCGAAGAAGGTCGAGTAGCGAGGATCGAAGGACAGGCCCGCGCCACCTATGGCGAGCGTCAGCACGCAGGCGAGCGCAAGCGCGATGGTCGCGCCACTGCGACGCAGCACGAACGGCCGAACCCCGTCGTTGGGCGTCATGCCCAAGCCCTCTCCCCATCGCATCTTCGTCAGATGCGTCCGTTGCCCTGTCGATATGTAGCACGCAGCCGACTTCCTCGGCACTGCTGGCAGGCTGCCATCATGGGCAAAAGAGCAGTAGCGCACCGCCTCGGGAACTGGGCTAAGCTCCGGTGAGGTGATTCGATCACCTGCGCACGGGACGCGCACACGAGGCCGCAGATGGATTCAGGGCCCAGGGGGAAGAAGGCAGGCATAGATGGCGTCCGAAGACTCCGCGCCGAGTTCCAACAGTCCCGAGAAGTTTGTGGTCCGCCTGCCCAAGGGCATGCGGCGTCGCATCGCGGATGCGGCGCGCACCTATCACCGCTCCATGAATTCAGAGATCGTCGCTCGGCTCGAGCACTCGCTCGACACGGGCGCGGAGCAGTATCCGGAGCCCATTACCGGCGACCGCAACGCCGACGGCGCTACTCTGCACGAAGGCGATGCGCCTGATTCCCATGAGGAACTACGGCTTATCGCCATCTATCGACGCATGTCCCCGGAAAGACGCCGAGCACTGCTCGCGCTCCTCGACTGACGCCATGCTGCACAGCCGCTCGCGCGTCTACTCGAACGAGGTGAGTCAGCTCTTCTGGCGATTGACGAGCGGCCTGGCCACGTCCGCGGACGAATCCCTGCGGTACTCGCGCAAGAATCTTGCTGCGATCGGCGCGGTCGGCTGCGTCACCTTTCCGGTCTACTACGTGATCTGGTGGTACATGTTCCCGCAGGACTACGAAAGCCTTGCGCTGCGCGTGATCGGCTCCGTTGCCTGCTTACCCCTGATGCTCGTGCGTCTGTGGCCTCATTCCCTAGAGCGTTGGCTGCCGACCTACTTCTGGCTCGCGGCGACCTACTGCCTGCCGTTCTTTTTCCAGTACATGCTGCTGCAGAACGTCGAGCAGGCCGCCGGCACCGATCAACCGGCTCTGATGTGGCAGATGTCGAACGTCATCGCGCTGGTGCTGCTGGTGATGCTCATCAACGATGGCGCCCTGATCGCACTGACCTTCGTGCTGGGCACCGGTTTCGCCTGGATCCTGTTCCTGGCGACGAACGAGGTCATTCACTACGACGCCATCCAGACCGGCTACCTTGCCCCCATGCCGGTGTACCTCTTCATTCTGATTGGCGGCAGCGTGTACAACCACCACCGAGATACGGTGCAACAGGAAATGCTGCGCGCCGTATCGGCCGTCGGCAGCAATATCGCCCATGAATTGCGCACGCCCCTGCTCGGCATCAAATCCGACGCTCGCGGCATGACGCGCTATCTGCCGCAGCTCGTCGAGGGCTATGAGATCGCGCGCGCGGCCAACCTTGACGTAAAACCGATCCGCGGTACCCACCTCGCATCGCTCCGCGACGCCCTGGAGCGCATAGAAAACGAGACCGACTACGCGAATACGATCATCGACATGCTGCTGATCAACTCCGGCGGAACGCGCATCGTGTCCTCCGAATTCAGACGGCATTCGGCTCGCGACTGCATCGAACGCGCCCTTGATCGCTATCCCTTCACCTCGGAGGCCGAGCGCAATCTCGTTCACCTGCCGGAAGGATCCGACTTCGAGTTCGACGGCTCCGATATCCTTCTAACGCACGTCGCCTTCAATCTGTTGAAGAACGCCCTCTACTACATCGCTCACGTGGGCAAGGGCGAGATCTTCATCTGGCTTGAGCCGAACGCATCGGGCGGCAATCGACTGTATTTCATGGATACCGGGCAGGGCATCCACGCAGCGCTGCTGCCGCGGATCTTCGACCGGTTCTTCTCGTCCATGGAAACGGGACGTGGTTCCGGAATCGGGCTCTCCTTTTGCCGCATGGTCATGGAGGGCATGGGCGGTCGCATCGCCTGCGAATCCGTCTACGGCGAATTCACCCGCTTCATCCTGACGTTCCCTGGGGTTTCGGACCATGAGTGAACTCGCGCGCCTCTTCCCCTACTACTTTCCGACCACGGTCGTGTTCGTGGACGATAATCCAAGCTTCCTGCGCTCGTTGGCACTCGAGCTGCCCGAGGAGTTGGCGTTTCAGACATTCACGAATGCCGAGACCGCGCTCGAACGCGTCAATCGAACACCGAGCGCGCCACCGCTCTATCAGCGCTGCTTCACGCAGATCGGCTTGCCCGGCGCGGGCGCGGATACGACCGAAAAGCTGATCCACCTCGACCTTTCACAGATCGAGCTCGAGATCAGCAACACGGAGCGCTTCCAGGAAGTCTCCGTGGTCGTCGTCGACTTCGACATGCCCGCCATAGACGGGCTCGAATTCTGCCGCCGCATCACCAATCCGCGTATCCGCAAGATCCTGTTCACGGGCGTCGCCGACGAGAAGATCGCCGTGCAGGCATTCAATGCCGGCATCATCGACCGCTTCATCATCAAGAGTCAGCCAGACGCCGTATCTGCAGTACGCAAAGCCGTCCTCGAGCTGCAGCAGCGCTACTTCGAGGCCATTTCCGAAACGCTGCGCGCGACCCTCATGCTCAACCCGCCTCCGTTTCTGACTGATCCGGCCTTCGAGCGCCTGTTCGCAAATCTCCGCGAGCGGCGCAAGCTCGTGGAGTACTACCTGGTGGCAAATCCGGGCGGCTTTCTGACGCTAACGGACCAGGGCGATCTCTATCGCTTGGTCGTGCTTTCCGAAGCGGAACTCGCACAGCAGGCCGCGTGGGCCGAACGGGCAGGCGCACACACGGAAATCGTCAAGCGGCTGCGCGATCGCCGCGCCCTCGGCTACTTCTACGAACCACTCGACGCGTACTACGACGCAGGCGAATACCCGTGGAACGAGTTCCTGGTCCCCGCCGAGCGCCTGCAGGGGGCCGACGCCGTCTGGTACTACGCGCTCATCGCCTCCCCACCGGTCGACATCGACTTCGACGACGAATCGGCGAACTACAACGCATACCTCGACCGGCTCGACTCGAACGCGGCCTGATCCTCAGGCCGACAGGGCCAGGCCCTCGTCACGGACGCTGCGACTCGGCTCGCGCGCCGCCTTCGCGCGAGCGTTGATGGCCTCGATCTCTTCTGCGTAGCCGGCTTCGTTCGTACCCATGAGCCGGTCCCAGATGTTGAAATACAGCATGAAGTGCCCGCGCGCGTTCGTGTGATGCATGTTGTGGTGCGTGGACGTGATGAACCAGCGCGCAATCCACGGCGGATAGAACTCGTAGCCGAGATGGCTGATCACATTCAGCAGGGTGAGGATCACGACGTAGATCGCGAACGCGCCCGGATGAATCGGCAGCAGCAATGCCACGGGCGCAACCCACGCCACCTCCACGATCGCCTCCCAGGGATGAAATGCGTAGCTCGCAAAGGGCGTCGGGTTATGAAAGCCGTGGTGGAGCTTGTGGACGTGACGAAACACCTTCGGGTGATGCATCAGCCGGTGCGCCCAGTAGTAGTAGCTGTCGTGCACCAGCGCCATGACCGCGATAGACGCGACAAACCAACCCCATCCGTAAACGTCCACATCCCAGTAGATCGCAGTGAGGCCCACGCGATCGAGCGCCCACATGGCGGTCAGCAGCATCGTGAAGATCGAGATGGAGAGCACCGAAAAGGCGAGTTCGCGGCGTGGTTTCGCGTCGCGCAGGGGCTGTTGCTGTATGCGGTGCGCCCGCAGGCGCTCGCGGCCCAGGATCCACAGGCCATAGTAGGAACCGGCCGCGATCACGAGGAAGTGGCCGAGAAACAGCGCGAAGACGATGACGGCAACGTCAAGCGTCTGAGCAAGCGTCAGGGTCATGTTCAGGGCTCCAATCAGGCCGTCGCGGTCTCGACGAGGTGCAGGGCGGGCGTAGCACGGCGACGACGCGTCGACGGCCAGTCCTGGAAGGCAACCTCATCACGGATGTCCGCACAGACCTCGATGATCCGGTCGAGCGTGTCCTGCTCGAGCCCCGAATTGACCGTGAAGCGGATAAGAGAACGATTCTTCGGCGTTGCCGGCGCGCAGAACACCGCACCGAACAGGCCGCGCGCTTCAAGTGCGTCCCGGAGCACGATCGTGCTCTGCTCCGTCCCGGCTTCGAGCGCAATAATCTGAGCGGCACATTCGCCGAGGTTATAGCCCAGATCGCTCAGACCTTCGCGCAGATAGCGGGCGTTCGCGTGCAGCCGTTCACGGCGGTCGTCCGCGACCGCGATGGCGGCGCGCGTCGCTTCCAGACCTGCAATTTCATGGGGTAGCAGCCCGGACGAGAAGATCGCGGGATTCGCCGTGTACTTGAAGTACTCAGCAACCCGCATGCTGCAGGCAATCAGGCCAGCGCGTCCGGCAAAGGCCTTGGCGAGCGAAGCGGTTCGGAAGTGCACCCGGTGCTCGAGGCCAAGCTCTACCACCAGACCACGTCCACCCGGACCATGCGTGCCGAGCGAGTGCGCTTCGTCAACGACGATGACGCACTCCGCTGCTTCAGCGATTTCAACGATGTCGCGCAGCGGCGCAACATTCCCGGAGGTCGAGTACACCGAATCAACGATCACGATGCCCGGACCGTTACGCTCGATCTGCCGGGCGAGGTGCTCCGGGCTATTGTGCCGGAACGGGATCGGCCGGGCGCCGGCGGACTGGATGCCCTCCCAGAGCGAGGCGTGGGCAAACATGTCGATGTAGCAGGGCGTGTCGACGTCGGCGACCGCCTGTATGAGTCCCGTATTCGCCGTCCAGCCAGACTGCGAGAGGACCGCCGACTCCGACAGCATCCAGTCCGCCATGCTCGCCTCGAAGCGGCCCTGAGGGTTCTCGCCGTGAAGGAAGACGGCGGCCATGACCGGGGCTTCGGCGACATCGAGCGCAGCCCTTTGCGCTGCGATGATCTCCGGGTGCCGTGCCATGCACAGATAATCGTTACTCACGAGGCGGATCGCGTCCGCACCGGGTTCACGTCCGACCATGATGTGTCCCCCATCCCAAGTTTCTTCCACACGCTCCGTGTAATAGGCATCCACTTTTCTCTTGAGGATTGCCGGTTCCGGCGCGATTCCTTTCGCGCGGGTTGCCAGAAGGCGAGCGGAACTCATCTGCGACTCCTTAGTGTCTGGGGTTGGCGACTCTCCGAAAGGTCTGAGACATTCGACAGGGGGGGTTGTCTAAGACAACCGAATCAGTTAATTACCCGCCCACCTGCCCCCGCGCAATGGTGGCAATGGGCCACTATGCGCCCGGCAAACCCATGAGATCGGCTCGGTCTGGCGACGCCCGTTTTCGTTCTCACACCTCGTGGTGACCGCTGATGGCTCGCTCTCGCCGGGCCCTGATCGCTTTCCTTGCCGCAGCCGCACCTCCTCTCAAGCCATCGCGGACAGGGCCCGTCGCCTCGAAAGCGCAGGCGAGCGGGCAGTGGCAGAGGACGGTGCATAAGCGCTCGGCCGAGCGGCCAACGCGGCGTCGTGCGGAACCAGGGTCGAACGTTGCCCTTCAGGGGCCGGCCGCTCGTGGTGAGGTCGCGGGCCGCATTCACCAAGCCGACGGCAAAGAGGATCTCCACGTCGCGCTCGTCGCATGCCGCGGGCCGGGGGCCGCGAACCGCGCACCGCGCACCGCGCACCGCGAACCGAAGTGCCGCAGCGCTCTCACTCGCGATCCATCCACATTCGATGCCGGGAACCCGCTTGGCGCTGCGGCACCCCCCGCGTAGACGTCGACCGGTTGCTCGATCACGAACGGTGCCTGCGTGCGGGTCTCGGCCGACCGCGCTCAGGCCGCACATCCGAACTCGGGTCGCATCGTATTCGCGGAGTCTGACCGCCTGGGGACTCAGCGCGCAGGGCCGCTGCGCCGTCCGGCCGCGAGCGTCGTGGCGGATCGCCCACACCATCACCGTCCTAGTGACGAGGACACCGCCGATGAACCTTGGGTCTCTAAGCTTTCCCTGCTCTGCCCTGCTCTGTTCCGCACAATGCCCTCAGCCCAGCGGATCGGCCCTCAGATGTGCGGGTACGAGGCGCCGCTCCAGCAGCTCGAAGGCGAACTCAGTGGTGAGTGCGAGCAGGGCCGCCGGCACAGCACCCTGCAGGATCAGGTTCGGATCGTTCAGTGCGAGTCCGGTCACAATCGGCTGACCGAGTCCGCCGGCACCGATGAAGGCGGCGAGCGTTGCCGTGCCGATGCTGATGACCGCTGCCGTGCGCACGCCCGCGAGCACGTGCGGCATGGCAAGGGGGAGCAGCAGATAGCGGACGCGCTGCCCGCGCTTCAGGCCCATGCCGACGGCGACCCGGACAAGCAGCGGATCGACGGTCAGCAGCGCCGTGACCGTCGCGCGCAGGATAGGCAAGAGCGCGTACAGGAAGAGCGCCACGATCGCCGGCGCGACGCCGATACCGAGAAGCGGAATGAGCAGGGCCAGGAGCGCGATCGACGGAATCGTCTGCAGCAGGCTGGCTATGTAGAGCACGACGCGTGAGGCCTGTCGCGAGCCGTGCACGAATATGCCGAGCGGGACCCCGAGCAGCACCGCCCCGAGCAGGGCGATGCCAGTCAGCTGCAGATGGCGCAGCGTGTTCGCCATGAAATCGCTGTGTCGCCCGCGCCTGCGCCCCTCCGCGACCACGAGCCCTTCATCAGCCAGGAAAGCCTCGGCGACCTCGCTAAACCCGAGCCCGTCGACGGAGACGGCTGCGTTGAGCTGCCGCATGCGCTTCTCGTCGATGCGGCCCGCCAGACGGCCGAGCGCCGCGACCGCGCGCGGCGGCAGATCGGCGCGCGCGAGCGGCACTGCGATGTAGTTCGGGAAGAAGCGCTGATCATCCTCCAGCACGACGAGCCGGTAGCGCTCGAGGTCGCCGTCGGTCGAATAGGCGTCCGTTACGTCGATGCGGCCGCTCGCGATGGCCTGGTAGGCCAGACCATGATCGACGCCGGTCGGCTGCAGCGCGAGGCCGTAGGCCGCCCGCAGGCCAGGCCAGCCGTCGTCACGCTCAAGAAACTCATTACTGAACGCGACCGCCAGATCCTGGCGCGCCCTCAGATGCGAGATCGTGCGCAGGCCTTCGGCTTCGGCGCGATCGGCGTGCACGGCGATGGCGTAGGTGTTGTCGAAGCCGAGCGCGGGAAGGGTGCGCAGGTCGAGGCGCGCGAGCGGCCCCGCGACCCCCGCGCGCGTGGCGGGTACATCCGCCCGCAGGATCGCCTGCGTGATCGTACCGGTGTATTCCGGATACACGTCGACCTCACCCGCGCGCAGCGCCTCCGTGCAGATCAGCGTGCCGCCGAGCCCGAAGCGCCGCGCCACGGTGAAGCCCTCGGCCTCGAGGACCTGCGCGAAGATCTCGCCGAGCAGATAGGACTCCCCGAAGGTCTTCGAACCGATTGCGATGGTCCGATCCTCGGCGCGCGCATCGTGGACGGCGAGCACAAGCACCAGAACCGCGCCGAAGCGAAGGATGAATCGGATCATCGCAAGTGCGCCTCGAACAGGCGCTCGACCCAGGGGGCACCGGGCTCGGCACGGACGTCGCCAACGGCACCAGCGCGGACGATGCCCCGATCACCGAGCACGACGAGATCCTGCGCGAGCTCCACGGCCTCGCGAACATCATGCGTAACGAGGATGACGCTCACGGGCGCGCTCGCAGCAAGCCGGCGGAAGTGGTCGTGAATCCCGACGCGCGTAATAGGGTCCACGGCGCTGAAGGGCTCGTCGAGGAGCAACAACGGTGGTTCGAGCATCATCGCGCGGCACAGGGAGGCGCGCTGCTGCTGCCCACCGGAGAGTTCATGGGGGTGGCGCTGCGCGAGCGCACCGGGCAACTCCATGAGATCGAAGAGCACGCCCAGGCGCGTCCGGCGCCGAGACGCCTCCCAGCCTTCCAGACGCGCGAGGAGCGTCACGTTCTCCTCAACCGTCAGGTGCGGAAACAGCGCCGAACCCTGCACTGCATAGCCGATGCGACGGCGCAGAGGTTCAAGGTCACCGCCACCAAGTACCTCGCCCAGCACGGTGACGCGCCCGCGGTCGGGCAGCAGCAGGCCATTGATCATCTGCAGCAGCGTCGACTTCCCGCTGCCACTCTCACCGATGATTGCCGTCGTGCGCCCAGCAGCGATGTCGAGGTCGACGGCATCCAGCACGAGGGTGTCGCCGAAGGACTTCGTGACGCCCTCGAAACGCACCACCGGAGCGGTCACGACTGCGCCACCTCCCAGCGCGCCGCAACGACGTCGAGGTGATCGCACAGGCCTTCGAAGATGCGCCGATCGTCCGCCGTCAGCGCTCCATCCAACGCCTCTGTGAGACGCGCACGGACACTCGGCAGCGACTCCATACCCGGCCTCCCGTTCTGGAGCCGATCGCGTACGCGGCGCGCAAAGCGCTCGCGCTCGCCGGCGTCTAGCGCCTCGGGATGGCTGCGGGCGAAGTGCTCGAACGCAAGCTCACGCGCGCGCGGATCATCGAGGGGCGGCGGATGGGCAAGCACGTCAACGTCAGCGTCGCGAATCTCGCCGAGCGCGCGGCGATCGCCGTCGGCGAGGAAGCCGTCATAGAGCGCACCGGCCACGTCCGCGCTCGGCGCTCGCGGGGGGCGGTCGAAGACTGCCTGTATGCGAATGGGCAAGTCCGAGCATGCACGCAGTGCCTCCAGGTGCGTTCGGACGCGATCGAGATCGAGTTCAAGGCGCAGCGCATCTTCAGGGCGCAGCACCGAAAGAGGTGCCAGCGCAGGCACCTTGTTGACGTGCACCTCCTTCAGCGGGGGGCGGACGCGATCCCCGAGCGCGTCGCGAGGCGCGAAGAGCACCTCGCGCAGCGTATCCGCAGACGCCTCGCTCCAGCCCCCCGGGTCCTGCGAGAGATCGGCCACGATGATCGCGTTCCGGTTCACGGGGTGGACGGCCACCGCGACCACAATCGCCAGGTGGTGCTGCGTGCCCGGATAACGACCGGACACGTGAATACAGGGCTCGCCAAGGAGCGGCTGCAGGAGATCCGCCGCGCGCCGCTTGTCACGCATGCCGAGGTAGAACTCGACCAGGCGCGGCTGTGCTGTCTTCAGCGCGCGCGCGAGGCCCAGGGTGGCAAGCACATCCGAAGTGGCGTCATGGGCACGGACCTGCTCGATCTCGTTCGCGCGCGCCAGGTCCTCGAGGCGAAAGCTGCGGCGATCCTCGATTTCGGGCCAGGCCATGCCGTCCGGTCTGAGCGCCGCAGCCATGCGCGCAAGATCGATGAGATCCCAGCGCGAGTTACCGCTCTTCCACTCTCGGGCGTATGGATCTCGCAGCGTGCGCCAGAGTCCGTAGCGGACGAACTCGTCGTCGAAGCGCAGGCTGTTGTACCCGGCGACGCAGGTGCCCGGCTTGCTGAAGGTGGCGTCGATGCGACGGAACAGGGCGCGCTCGTCGATGCCCTGCGCCCAGTCGGCAGGGGCGAGCCCGGTGACGCGCAGGGCTTCGGGCTCCGGTACGACATCGTCGTCTGGGCGGGCAATCCAGCTGTCCGGCGCACCGAGGGGCTCGAAGTTCCCATCGGTGCGGATGCCCGCAAACTGCACGATGCGATGCCAGCGGGGATCGCGCCCCGTCGTCTCGAGATCATAGAAGTAGAAGCTGTCGGCCACGCCGCGCGGTCCCGCATCCTGAGCGCTGCCACCTTGCATTCGCCTACCCCGCATTGGCAACCTGCTGCGCCGTCGCGCTGGGAGAATGCCGTGGACTCGAGCGAATCAAAGTCAGCGTCGGGCGAGCCGGGCACCGGCCCGGTTTCGGGACCTACAACGCCTTCAGCCATGCCCTGGCGTACGCTGCTTGCCGGCCCGATCGCGGGCCTCATTGCCGGCGCCCTCATGCAGCAGGCAGGCTGGGCAGATGACGCGATCTATGCCGCCGGCGTGACCGTCTGGGTCGTCGTCTGGTGGATCACGGAACCCGTACCCATCCCGGCGACCTCTTTGCTGCCGCTCGCGCTCATGCCGATCTTCGGCGTGCTGCCCGCGAGCGCCGTAGCCGGCGCCTACGGCTCACCGCTCATCCTCTTGCTGCTCGGCGGCTTCATCCTGTCGACGGCCATGGAGCGCTCCGGCGCGCATCGCCGCGTGGCGCTCACCATGGTCAATCTGTTCGGCGGATCGAGTGGCCGGCGGCTGGTCTTCGGCTTCATGGCCGCGTCCGCGATCCTGTCGATGTGGATCTCGAACACGGCAACCACGCTGATGCTGCTGCCCGTCGCCCTCGCAGTGCTGGAGCGCACGGATGCACGGCGCATGGCCATGCCGCTTCTCCTCGGCATCGCATTCTCGGCTTCTCTCGGCGGGCTCGGCACCCCTATCGGAACGCCCGCGAACCTCGTCTTCATGCAGGTCTATCAGGAGACGACCGGCACGGAGTTCAGCTTCCTGCGCTGGATGAGCTTTGGCGTTCCCGTGGTGCTGCTGTTCCTTCCACTGATGGGACTCTGGCTGACGCGAAGGCTCGAGGGCGTGGGCCGCATCTCGGTCCCGGAGGTCGGTCCATGGCGTACCGACGAGGCGCGCGTGATGATCGTGTTCGGTCTGACGGCCCTTGCGTGGATGACGCGCAAGGAACCCTTCGGCGGGTGGAGCACCCTGCTCGGGGTGCCTGGCGCAAACGACGCCGCGGTCGCCTTCGTGGCCGTTGTCGCAATGTTCGTGATCTCGGACGGCAAAGGGGGGCGGCTGCTGGACTGGGAACGGGCCGAACGCATTCCCTGGGGCATGCTGCTGCTGTTCGCGGGCGGCATCACGATCGCGCGCGCCTTCGAGGCCACGGGCATCAGCGTGGCCCTTGGCGAAGCCCTCTCCGGCCTCGCCAACCTCCCGCTCATCCTCCTCGTCGCGGTCATCTGCCTGGCCATCACCTTCCTCACGGAAATGACGTCCAATACGGCGACTACGACCCTGATGATGCCGATCTTGGCAGCGGCAGCCCTCGGGGCCGGTATAGAGCCGACCCTGCTCATGATCCCGGCCGCCATGAGCGCGTCCTGTGCGTTCATGCTTCCGGTGGCAACGGCGCCGAACGCGATCATGTTCGGTACCGGGCGCTTCTCCACTCGAGACATGGCCCGCGAGGGCGTGATCCTGAACCTGATCGGCACGGCGGTGGTAACGACGGTCGTGACGCTGCTCGTCTAGTCGGCGCGCCCCGTGAATCGTGCCCGAGCCGCATCGTCTACAGCGAGGATGCGGACGCGCTCGAAGAACCGCGCCCAGTCCGCGCCCTGCGCTTCGTGGAGCGCCGCGAAAGCTGGCAAGTGGATGTTGTAGTCAGCCACCGTGTTCAGGCGCGCGTTCGACGCATCGCCCTCGAAGAAGCCGTCGTAGGGCACGAGTGCATCATCTCGCTGCGCCCGCCACTCCGTACGCAGAGCCGCCCACAGCGCCGCCTTGCCCGCACGCCGCGCCGCCTCATCCTGGTGCTCCGCGAGCAGCTCCGCATAACCCTCGGCGAGCGTCGTCCGCAATGCGAGAGTGAGCGCAACGAAGCGTTCTCGCGCCGCGTTACGCGCCACCCAGGCATTCAGCATCTCCCCATCGCCCCGGGAGGCGAGGAATTGGGCCACGGCTTTGCGTCCTACGAAGGTCGCGAAGCTCTCATTGAAGGCCGTGTCACCCGGCACGTAGACGACCCCGTGCGCAAGTTCGTGGAACAGCAGTTCGGCGAGCGCCGCATCACCGCGATCGATGAAGGTGGACAGCAGCGGGTCATCGAACCAGCCAAGGGTCGAGTACGCTGCAACGCCCCCAACGTGAACATCGAAGCCCTCTGCCGCGAGCGCATCGGCCTTGGCGCGGGCGTCGGCCCTTGCAAAGTAGCCACGATAGGACACGCAGCCGGCGATCGGGAAGCACCACTGGACGGGCGCGAGCGTGTACGGGGGGGAAGCGAACACGTTGTAGACGACGGCGCGACGGTCCAGGTCGACGTAGGACTGATAGCGCCCGTCCGCCGCGATACCGAGCTCGGATTCCGCAAACGCAAGCACGTCGACAGAGGTCCGCAGGGCCGTGCTCAGCGCCGGCGGCGTCGCGGGATCGGCGATCAGATCCGCAACGCGCTGCCGCGCCAGCAGCAGCTCCGCCTGCCCGCGGATCGCCTGTCCGTAGTAGCCGACGGTCTCGCAGCCCGCCAGCGCGGAGAGCGCCAGCGCGATCAGCGTGAGGCCGACGAAGCGCCGCAGGAGCGCGCGCACGAAAACACCGCCTTGCAGACGGGATACCCCTGCTATATCAAGGGCGCCACGCGCGCCACGGGACCCATGCATGCAACCGCTCCTAGGGATCTTCGCGATCCTGTACATGGCCACCAACACGGTCATCTGGGCGCTGCTCTGCTATGCCATGGCGGTCGTGCGGATCCTGCTCCCGCGAAAAGCCTGGCGCATTCGCTGGGCAGCGCGCATGAACGTCATTGTCGACGGTTGGGTGTCGTGCAATCGGGCAATGTTCCGCGCCCTGCTCCCCGTGCGCTTCGATACGCGAGGCCTCGACGAGCTGACCCGTTCGCGATGGTACCTGCTGCTGAGCAACCATCAGAGTTGGACCGATATCGTCGTCCTGCAGACGGTGTTTCGAGATCTAATCCCGCCGCTCAAATTCTTCACCAAAATGGAGCTGATCTGGCTACCCTTCCTCGGCCAGGCGATGTGGGCACTCGATTTCCCATTCATGCGGCGCTTCTCGCGCGCTTACCTCGAGAAGCATCCCGATATGCGAGGCAAGGACCTCGAGACGACGCGACGCATGTGCGAACGCTTTCGGCCGACGCCTACGTCGATCATCATCTTCCCAGAGGGCACGCGCCAGACGGAGGCGAAGCGCATCGCGCAGTCATCCCCCCATGCGAATCTGCTCAAGCCGCGCGCCGGAGGCGTCGGCTTCGTCCTGTCCGCCATGGGCGACCAGATTGACCAGCTTGTGGACGTGACCCTTGCCTACCCCGGCGGCACGCCCAGTTTCTGGGCCTTTCTCTGCGGCCGCGTAGATCGCGTCGTCGTCGATGTGCAGGTCAGCCCCATGCCGCAGGACATCGCGCACGGCGACTACGAGCGCGACGACGACTACCGAGCACGCGTCCAGCGCTGGATCACCGAGCGCTGGCAGGAGAAGGATGCGCGCATCACCGATTTGCGCGCACAGCCGGCGGACCCGGTGTCGTGATCATGTACCACCAGCATTTCGATCTGACGCGTTCGCCCTTCTCGATCGCGCCGGACCCTCATTTCCTCTACATGAGCGAACGGCACCGCGAAGCGCTCGCGCATCTTGAGTGGGGCCTGTCCGGAGCGGGCGGCTTCGTACTGCTCACGGGGGAAGTCGGGACGGGCAAGACAACGCTCTGCCGATGCCTGCTCGAAAGGATTCCCGACGACACCGACGTCGCCTTTGTCATCAATCCGCGCGTAACGGTCGCTGAACTGCTGACGACGATCTGCGAGGAGCTCGGAGACCCACCGCCCGAGGCAGAACAGGATTCAGTCAAGAAGCTCGTCGATCGCATCAATCGCCATCTCATCGACGCGCACGCGCGCAACAAGCGCGTTGTGCTGGTCATCGATGAAGCGCAGAACCTCTCATTCGACGTCCTTGAGCAGGTCCGCCTTCTCACCAATCTCGAGACCAACGAGCGCAAGCTGCTGCAGGTGATCCTGCTTGGTCAGCCGGAGCTGCTGACGATGCTGGAGGCGCCGGAGCTCAGACAGCTCGCACAGCGCGTGACCGCGCGCTACCACCTGCTTCCCCTGTCCCGGGACGAGCTGTCGGCGCTCGTACACCACCGCCTCGCCATCGCGGGCGCGCGCCGCAATCCGTTCACGGCCGACGCGCTCGCGGTACTCCATAGACGCGCCGGCGGCATTCCGCGAATCGCGAACGTGATCGCCGACCGCGCACTACTGGGCGCCTATGCGGGGGATTCCACGGAGGTCACCGCCCCTATCGTTGCACGTGCAGCGAGAGAAGTGCTTGGCGCACAGCCCATCGCGCGCCGCATCGATCGCCGGTCCCTCCTGCAGGGTGCAGCGCTCATCGCGCTTCTCGCGGCACTCGGCCTGGGCACCTGGCTCAACCTCGGCGGCCCAGCGCAGCCGGCGTCGAGCACGGCCGCTGAGCAGGCCTTGCCCGACCTCGATTTCGACGGTGCGCAATCCGGCGTCGGCCTCGGCCTCGGCCCAGGCCCAGACCAAAGCCCAGGTACAGGTCCTGGTCCCGGTCCCGGTACCGGTACCGGTACCGGGCTCAACGCGCAGCCACCGGCGCTAGCGCCCCTCGAAGCCGCGCCCGCCACCGGGAACGACGCTCGGGCGCCGGCACCGAATCAGCCTCGCGCGGAAGCTGCACCGACGCCCTCGGCGTTCGCAGATCTCTGGACACGCGCCCAGGGTGAAACGGAGCGCGCCGCCTTCGCGGCCCTTCTCCAGTCCTGGTTCGCGCCGATTCCGCTCACTTCTCAGCTGCCCATGTGCGATCAGGTGAGCCGAGCGGGACTGCAGTGCTACCGAGCGCAAGGACCCTGGAACACCCTGCTCGAACTCGACCGCCCGGCCGTGCTCGAGCTCTGGGTAGCCGAAAGGGACGAGCCTCGCCACGTCTCCCTGCTGGCCCTTGCAGGCGACCGTGCCACCGTATCCCTGGACGGGCGCCAGGCGGTGGTCAGTACGTCCGAGTTGAAGCGCGCGTGGCGAGGTCGTGCCACGGTGCTCTGGCAGATGCCGCCTGAGTACCGGGGGCCCTCCCGGCGAGGCGATAACGACGCCACCAGCGCCTGGCTTGCGGAGCGCCTCGCCTTGCTCGGCGGCGGACGCGCCGACGGCAACGGCGTCTTCGATGGGCGTCTGGAGCAACGCCTGCGCTCCTTCCAGATCGAAGCCGGCCTGCGCCCGGACGGCATCGCCGGTCCGCGTACATGGATGCGTCTGAACGATCGCACCGACATCGGCGCGCCGGTTCTGGTCGGATCCTGAGGAGGCCGGGGATGTCCTATATTCTCGAGGCTCTACAGCGTTCCGAAGAGGAGCGCGCCCGGACTGCACCACCAGACGTCAACGTGCGGCATGCGCCGCCCCCCACCCCGGTGAAGGCGCCCATGCGCGCGCGCATCCTGAACTGGATCATCGGCACGGTCCTCGCCGTGAATGCCGTGCTCCTAGTGCTGTGGGTCATGAAGGATGACGCGAGCGTGCCGCGTGCACGCCTTACCGTGCCGCCGCTGACAGCTCAGGGAACGCCCGTCACCCCGGATTCAGCTCCTCTCGAACAGATGGCGCCACCGGTTACGACCGCGCGCTCGGCTCCGATGCGCACCACACCAGCGGGCTCGGCCGTCACGGCCGGAGGGGGATTCGCCTCGACCCCAGCGCGGACGGCAGCGCAGGCAAGAACGCAGCAGAACGTGTCGGCAACGGTGACCACGGCAATGCCTGAGGCGCGTGTGGCGCGGCAGACCCCCACCCGATCACCAGAAATGCCCGCCGCTGCGGTGAGACCGATTGCGGAGCGCCCGGACCAGACGGCGCCAGCGATGCGTCCCACAGCACCGGCGCCAGAGCTGGAAACAGAACTGGAGCCCGTATCGGAACCGGTACCGGGTCCGGTACCGGGTCCGGTACCGGGTTCGGGACCGGGTCCGGGTCCGGGTCCGGGTCCGGAACCCGTACCGCTGTCCGCGCCCCAAAGCGCCGTCGCAACCGCCTCAGAACCGATACCCGAACCGGTGCTCCTCGCGATCCGGGATCTTCCCGACAACGTACAGCGCCGCGTGCCGCCGCTCGAGTTCGCGGCCCACCTCTATGCTCCAGATTCGCGCTTTCGGGAGGTGACGATCAACGGCAGGCGCTATGGTGAAGGTGAACGCGTAGAGGGCATGCTGCTCAGCGAGATCACGCCGACCGGCGTGGTCTTCCGACATGCCGGCTACACCTTCTCGGTGAGCGTCCTGGAGGATTGGGACTACTGATTCAGGGCGTCGTAGGGGTCAGCGTGCCGCTGCTCGGCGGATTCGCATTGCCGCGGTCCTGCAGCCGAGTCAGGCGCGCTACCGTATCGCGCCGGAATGCGTCGATCGCCCGGATCGCCTCATCAACATCGTCCATGCGCCGATCAAGCGCGGCAGTCGACTGCTCGAGGGAGGTCACGGTGTCCGTGAGCGAGCGCTGCTGCCGGAGCAGGTCAGCTGCGCGACGATCTAGCAACGTGATCTGTTCGAGGATCGCTTCCTGCGTGCCGATGGCACGGCGCAAATCCGTCGCCTGCGCGCGCACCTCATCGATGCTGCGCTCCTGCTGCGAAAGAGACGTCCGGACGCGCGCAAGCGCTTCCTGATTGTCCTCGATCCAGCCCTTGTTGCGCTTGTTGGAGATGTCCCAGAGCTTGCGTATTTCCGACTCCCAGAACTGCAGCTGGTCCTGCGTCTCCGCATCGGACTGATCGAGCGCCTCATCGGTGAGCGCGAGACGACTCTCGATACGCTGAAGTCGTTGGCCTGCGTTGTCTCGCTCCGCGCGCGCCTGGATCAGCGCATCGTTCTGCGTCGCGATGAACCATCCGCATGCGGTCAGTCCAGCGATGAGCAACGCCATGACGAGGTTGGTGACCACCCCAGCCGCGGAGCTGCGGCTGCGGCTGGATACCGAATCGCGCCGCGAGGAGCGCCGGGACGCGATGTCATCCGGCGTCGGCGCAATGGTCGGCAGTTCCTGGGTATTCGAGTTCTTCTGGCTCATGGTTTCCGTTCGATGCTGCGGGCACGCGGCCACGCTAGGGCTGCGCGCCGGTTATACACAGGCGCTCGCGACCGTGCCAGAGAAGGTCACGGCACGTGTCCGACGCGGCCGCCCATGGACGCAAATCCCGGCATCTGCGACGGTGTGCGTGCGCCCACGAAAGGTCTGCGCCGTGGACGCTTGAGAGACGAACACAATCGCAAGGCGCGGACCTCGCTGAGGTGCCCTTCGCGATGGCGGTGGCTGTGCTTTCAGGTGCGATGACGACCGCCGTGCGGCCTCTGCCACGAGCGCCTGGGTTGAGAGGCATCAGGACAGCGAAGTCACCCGCGCGGCGTCGACGGCGAATCGAACCGTGATCGAGCGTCTCGCTCGCCGCCGGTGTAGGTAAGGCTTGCGTAGCGGGATCAACGAGATGCCATCCTTGGGAGATGAAAGATGATGCGACGATTTCCACTGATCACAGCGCTCCTGCTCGGCCCCGCGACGTGCCTCGCTGCAAGCCCCGCAAGCGAATGCCGGACCCTCGCCGACGACGCTGCGCGTCTCGCCTGCTACGACGCCCAGTTCCCCCCGAATCCGGCCTTGTTCGATGCAGTGGGGGCACCTGCTGAGGAAGAGCTGCCCGTAGAGCGCCGGGAACGTAGCGAACGATTGCTCGACGGCAATCGCTTCGCACTGCTGCCGCATCGACCGAACTACATCCTGCCCGCCACGTACAACGCGTCCAGCGACTACGATCTCTACGGCGCGCGCGTGGGCGAAGGCTTCGCCGATACGGAGGTCAAGTTCCAGGTATCGCTGAAGGGCATCGTCGCGGACAATCTCTGGCGAGACTCGAGCGTTTCGGTAGGCTACACCCAGCAATCCTTCTGGCAGCTGTACGCCGACGACGAGCTGTCGTCACCGTTCAGGGAGACGAACTACGAGCCGGAAATCTTCTGGAGCATCCCGCAGACGTGGAAGCTTTTCGGTTTTGAAGCAAAGCAGCTGAGGCTGGGCTTCAATCATCAATCAAACGGGCGCTCGGAACCCCTGTCGCGAAGCTGGAACAGACTCATTGGCGGCATCGTCATGGAGCGCGGACATCTAGTGCTGTCGGCGCAGGGCTGGCTGCGCGCCGACGACCCGAGCCGGGAGGATGACGACAATCCGGATATTCAGGAGTTCATGGGGCGAGCGCAATTGGGCGCAGCCTACGCGCTGGGCTCACACGTACTCTCGATGCGCGCGAAGACAAATCTGCGCAAGGATCATCGCGGCGGCGTGGAGTTGAACTGGACCTTCCCCCTGACTCACAACTTTCGCGGCTTCCTGCAGCTCTATACAGGCCACGGTGAGAACCTCGCCGACATGGAGAACTCCAATACCCGAGTAGGCATCGGCGTCGCCCTCAACGACTGGCTCTGAGGCACAAAGAAGAAGCCCCGCACGAGGCGGGGCTTCTTCGGTACTGCAAAGCAGCGGTGCGGCTTACATCATGCCGCCCATGCCGCCCATGCCGCCCATGTCCGGCATACCACCGCCGGCAGCGCCACCCTCTTCCGGGATCTCGCTGATCATGGCTTCCGTCGTGATCATGAGGCCGGCCACCGAAGCAGCAGACTGGAGCGCGGTACGCGTGACCTTGGCCGGGTCAACGATGCCGAACTCGATCATGTCGCCGTACTCACCGTTGGCGGCGTTGAAGCCTTCGTTGCCGGAAAGCTGCTTGACCTTGTCGACGATGACCGATGCTTCGTGGCCAGCGTTCGTGGAGATCTGACGCAGCGGCGCTTCCATCGCACGGCGTGCGATCGCGATACCGACGTTCTGGTCTTCGTTGTCGCCCGTAAGGTCCTCGATGGCGCCGAGGGCGCGAACCAGGGTGACGCCACCGCCGGAGACGATGCCTTCTTCCACGGCAGCGCGCGTGGAGTGCAGTGCATCCTCGACGCGAGCCTTCTTCTCTTTCATCTCGACTTCGGTCGCCGCACCGACCTTGATGACGGCCACACCGCCAGCAAGCTTGGCGAGACGCTCCTGGAGCTTCTCACGGTCGTAATCAGAGGACGTATCGTCGATTTCGCCGCGAATCTGCTTCACGCGCGCCTCGATGTCGGCTGCTGCGCCGGCACCGTCAACGATCGTGGTGTTCTCCTTGGAAGACTGGATCTTCTTGGCCGTGCCGAGATCGTCCAGGGTTGCACCTTCGAGGGTGAGGCCGACTTCCTCGGAGATCACCGTGCCGCCCGTGAGGATCGCGATGTCCTGGAGCATGGCCTTGCGGCGATCGCCGAAGCCCGGCGCCTTCGCAGCAGAGACCTTCACGATGCCGCGCATGTTGTTCACGACCAGGGTCGCAAGTGCTTCACCTTCCACGTCCTCGGCGATCACGAACAGCGAACGACCCGCTTTCGCTACGCTCTCGAGAAGCGGCAGCATCTCGCGGATGTTCGAGATCTTCTTGTCGACGAGGAGGATGTACGGCTCTTCAAGCTCAGCCGACATGCTGTCCTGGTTGTTGATGAAGTACGGCGAAAGGTAGCCGCGATCGAACTGCATGCCCTCGACCACGTCGAGCTCATTGTCGAGAGACGTGCCTTCCTCGACCGTGATCACACCTTCCTTGCCGACCTTTTCCATGGCTTCGGCAATCAGGTTGCCGATGGAGACGTCGGAGTTGGCGGAAATGGTGCCGACCTGCGCGATGGACTTGCTGTCCTCGCAGGGCTTCGCCAGGCGCTCGACCTCGACGACTGCGCCGGCGACGGCCTTGTCGATACCGCGCTTGAGATCCATCGGGTTCATGCCAGCGGCGACGGCCTTCAGGCCTTCGTTGACGATTGCCTGGGCAAGAACGGTGGCGGTCGTGGTGCCGTCACCGGCTTCGTCGGACGTGTGGGAAGCGACTTCCTTCACCATCTGCGCGCCCATGTTCTCGAACTTGTCCTTGAGCTCGATTTCCTTGGCGACGGAAACGCCGTCCTTGGTGACCGTGGGGGCACCGAAGGACTTGTCGAGAACGACATTGCGGCCCTTGGGACCAAGCGTAACCTTGACCGCGTCGGCGAGAACGTTGACGCCTGCCAGCATGCCCGCGCGGGCGCTGTCACCGAATTTGACTTCCTTTGCGCTCATCTGAGTTTGTGCTCCGGGTAATCAGTAATGTCTGGAAATAGGGGGCGTCGGGGGCTTCAGCCCTCGAGCACGCCGAAGATCTCGGTTTCGGAGAGGATGAGAAGTTCTTCGCCGTCGATCTTCACGGTGCTGCCGCCGTACTGGCCGAACACGACCTTGTCACCCACGGCGACGCCGACTGCGCGGACTTCACCGCTGTCGAGCGCCTTGCCCGGTCCGATGGCAAGCACTTCGCCCTGGCTCGGCTTCTCGGTCGCCGAATCGGGCAAAACGATGCCACCTGCAGACTTGGCTTCTTCCTCGAGGCGGCGGACGACCACCCGATCGTGCAGCGGACGGATGTTCATTACGTTGTGTCTCCCGGTCCTTGAATTGACTTCGCTGACTCGAACGACCGCGCGAGGCAGGCTCTGCGGCCGCACTCGGTTAGCACTCGTATCGAGGGAGTGCCAATTCTAGGGCGGACCCGTTGGCAGTCAACCCCGAGAGTGCTAACCATTCCCAGAACTGGGGTTCGTACAGCATGTTTCAAGGGTCGGCGCAGAAATTTCCTGAATCAGCGGCGCGAATCATCGTCCGTGCGCTCGAATTCGCCTTCGATGACGTGGCCGCCGTCGGAGCCCCGACGGATGCGAGGGTCGGTCTTAGGCGTCGCCTTGCCACCCATGTGCGCCTCGAAGCGGAACTGCGCGCGGCTCGCGCCATCGCGCCGCCACTGCCCGCCCTCGTTGCGCATCTCCCAGCCGCCGGGCCCTTGCTGCATCTGCCAGACGCCGCGACGGACAAGTGCGCCCACGAGCATGCGCCGCGTCAGCGGTAGCAGAAGCGCGAAGCCCACGGCGTCCGTGACGAAGCCCGGGGTGAGCAGCAGCGCACCGCCGACCGCAAGCGCGAAGCCCTCCATGAGCTCCTGAGCCGGAAGCTGGCCCTCCGCCATGCGCTGCTGGCCACGGAGCAGCGTCGCGAACCCCTGCTGACGCAGCAGCGTCATGCCCACAACCGCGGTCAGGGCCACGAGACCGATCGTCGGCAGAGCGCCGATCCAACCACCCACCTGGATCAGCAGGTACATCTCTATGATGGGCATGGTGAGAAAGAACAGGAGGAAGATCGGCACGGGGGCCTCCGAAGACGGCGCGAGCTGCATCTTCTCGAAGCATGGTGGCCCGGAACCCAGGTCTCAAGTGCAGCCTTGCCCGAGCAAGGACGGCAACAGAGGATGCCGAGCAGGGACTCGCATCAGGAACTCGGGGAGGCACGATGAAAGCATCGTTCAAGGCGCACAGCGGCGAAAAACACCTTCTGCGTGTCGTTCCGGCATGCCAATCGACGCAGCCAGGACCTACTCGAACCCCGAGACAGCCCAGTTACGGGGGGATCCGGCTCCGGCACGGCGCGGATGCCCTGTGCACCTCGAATCTGTGGCATTCGAAGTGCGCACTCGGCGCAGCCCTCTGTCCACTCGAGACCGAGCATGGCTCAGGGACAGCAGCACGATGACGCCGAGACGCGGCGCGTGTGCGCACGCCAACCAGTCGCCCGCGGAGGCGCGCGCTCAGCGTCGCGACCAGATCCTGCTGACCGTTGCATCGATCCCGCCAGGCCGCGTCGCGACCTACGGCGAGGTCGCGGAGGCGGCCGGGCTCCCCGGCTGCGCACGCCTCGTTGGCCGGGTTCTCAAGACACTTCCCGATGGATCAGGCATTCCCTGGCATCGAGTGGTCGCGGCGGGCGGGCGCATCGCGATCCGGCCAGCCCTCGGACCCGAATCGGGCGCGCACGAGCAAATCGCGCGCCTGCGCGCAGAGGGCGTCCGGCTGCGCGGAAAGACGGAATCCGCGTGCGTGGATCTTGCCACCTCAAGCTGGCGTGCGCGCTGAATGCACCCAGCTCCTTTCCCTTCAGCCAGCCGGGCTCCGGTCCCCGCCCCACGGCGCGACGCGAAACAGCAGCAGCATCCCCGGCAGCGCGAGGGCGGTACAAACGAGAAAGAATCGAGTCCAGCCGAGCCCGTCTGCCGGCACGCCCAGCGCCATGAGCGCTTCCATGATCGCGGCAGGGAATGGCTCCATCGTCGCAGGGTCTCCCCCCTCAACCATGAAGCCCGTAAGCGCGCTCGCCAGGGCGCGAGGCTGTGCTGCCACTGAGGTGAGCAGCGCGATCTGCGTGGCTGCAAGGGTCGGCGTCGCCGACCGCGCGATGAAGGCAACGAATGCCGCCGTGCCAAGCCCGACGCCGAGATACTCCATCGCGACCACCGTGCCGAGGGCCACCACATTCGCACCCATCTCCGCGAGCGCCGCAAAACCCAGGATCGTGACCATCTGCACCGCGCCGAACAGCCACAGGGCGCGATTGATGCCGATCCTGACCATGAGCAGCCCACCGAACATCGCACCGACGATCGCAGCAGACAGGCCCGCGAACTTCGCCACCGTGCCGATCTCGAGGCCTGTGAAACCGAGGTCTTGATAGAAGGGCGTGGACAACGCGGTCGCCATGTTGTCGCCGAGCTTGTAGAAAAAGATGAAACAGAGCACGAGAAGCGCCTGCGCGATCCCGTTCCGTCCGAGGAACTCGGTAAACGGCTCGACCACCGCATCCCGCATCGATCGCGGCGGCTTGCTCGGTGGCTCGCGCACAAGCAGCGTCATCACCACGCCTGGAACCATGAACGCTGCCGTAATGGGAAAGACCCAGTGCCAGGGCAGGGCATCGGCGAGAATCAGCGAGAGGGAACCGGGCACGAGGCCCGCGATGCGATAGGCCTGCACGTGGATCGAGTTGCCCAGGCCGAGCTCGCGATCGGGGAGAATCTCACGCCGGAACGCATCGAGGGCCACGTCCTGCGTGGCGCTGAACAGGCCCACCGCAAAGCAGAGCACCATGATCGTATCCAGCCGTTCGCCAGGCTGCAGTGCGCCCAGGGCCGCAATTGTCCCAACGAGGGCTAGCTGCATCGCCAGCATCCAACCGCGACGGCGGCCAAGCGGTAAGCGATAGCGGTCGAGGAGCGGGGACCAGAGAAACTTCCACGAGAACGGCAGCGTGACCAGGGCAAAGAAGCCGATGTCCTTCAGCGAAACGTCTTCCGCCCGGAGCCAGAACGGGACCAGCTGAATGAGCACGTACAGCGGAAGGCCCGAGGCGAAGCCGGTGAAGACGCACGTCAACATACGGCGATTCAGTATCGCCGCCTTCCAGGCGCGGGCGTCGGGCGCTGCGTCGTTCTCAGAGCTCATGCGCGCAGTGTCGGCAACGGGCCGCCCCGGGCGCAACCACGCCCGTTCATGCGCTCAAAACGTCCGATCGTGCAAACGGTCGGTCCCGCAATGGCAGATTGGTGACGCACGTCCTTGACCCGGAGACCAGCGCTCCGTACACAGACCCGAGCTTACGAACTGCTGGGCGCTGCACATGGATTCCGCTCTGCCGCTGCTGGTCGTCGACGATGCTCGATTCAGCCGCGCCATCATCACCAAAAGCCTCAAGGAAGCAGGTTTTCGCGACGTACGCTTCGCAGCCTCCGGGCCCGAGGCCCTGTCTCAGCTCGAGGAGCGCCCCGCAGACATCGTCATCTCCGACTGGATCATGCCGGGCATGGACGGTCTCGAACTGACCCGGAAGCTCCGGGAAATGGACGAGATCATGGATCACTTCACTTACGTGATGCTCATGTCGGGGGAGTCGGAGAACGCGATCGTCAACAGAGCCTTCGAGCACGGCGTGGACGACTTTGTTTCCAAGGGTGCCCTGCGCACGCACCTTCTGCCCCGTGTCTGGGCTGCGTGCCGGACAGCGGGGTACAACAACACTCTGCTCGCGCACAACCGAGAGCTCCGCGAACAGATCGCTTCGCTCGAACGGCGCAACATGATCGACTCGCTGACGGGCCTTGGAAATCAGCGATTCACCGATCGGGCCCTGTCGGACATTCTCCGCCAGGTCGCATCTCGCGGCGGAGCCGCGTGCCTGCTCATGATTCACCTCTCCGACTTCGAGGCGCTGTCCGAACGCCTTGAGCCCGCAGACGCAAACCGGATTGTCCAGGCTGCTGCCGCCCGCCTCGAACAGAGCGTGCGCCCGATGGACGTGGTTACGCGGCCGCGGCCGGACGTGCTGGCCGTGCTCATGCATCAGGAGTCCGCAGAACACTGCCGCGCAGAGTGCTTCCGGCGGCTCTACCAGGAACTGGGGACCATCAAGGTGGAGACCATGAGTGGCATTTTCCCGGTCAAGGCGCGCGTCGGTATTGGCGCTGCCCACAGAGAGGGGGGCATTCCCACACCGGACGAACTCATAGAGTTCATCCTCGCGCGCCTGCGCACATCTGACGCGCCGATCTTCGACAGCCTGTGGGGAAGCGCGTGAAGTCCAGGATCAACCGCGTCACGACACGAAGCGGCGATGGCGGCGAAACCGGTCTCGCAGACGGTTCGCGCCTGTCGAAAGCGGCCCCACGCGTCGACGCCATGGGCGACGTCGACGAAACCAACGCCGCCATCGGCCTGCTCCGCGCGGCCCTTGCGGCTGATGACCCTCTGCAGGGGCTTCTTTCGGACATCCAGCACCGGCTCTTCGATCTCGGCGGTGCGCTCAGCTTGCCGGGCACGCTCGGTTTCGAGACCGCTGCCGTGGAGGCGCTGGACGCTGCGCTCGCTGAGTGGAACGCCACCCTGCCTCCACTCACGAACTTCGTATTGCCAGCGGGAGACGAAGCGACGGCGCGGGCGCATGTGGTGCGCACGGTGTGCCGGCGCGCCGAGCGCACGCTCACGCGCCTCGGCGAGGCCGAACCGGAGGCCGTGGACGCAGCGCTGCGCCAGTATCTGAATCGAGCGTCTGATCTGTTCTTCGTACTCGCCCGCGTCCTTGCCCGCCGTCACGGCGGCGAGGTCACCTGGCAACCTCGCCAGGCCGGAAGCAGCCAGCGCACGGACCCTTAGGGCGAAGCCGCCGCTCAGAGCATCAGGCGGCGCACATCGGAAAGCGCCTGGACGTACCAGGTCAGGAAGCGGCCAGCTTCCGCGCCGTTGATCGCCTTGTGGTCGTACGACAGCGACAGCGGCAACATCTCGCGCGGTACGAAGGCCTCCCCATTCCAGACGGGCTGCGTCGAGAGGCGTGAAACGCCGAGGATTGCCACCTCTGGAGCATTCACGATTGGCGTGAAGCCCCGTCCTCCGATCCCGCCAAGGCTCGAGATGCTGAAGCAGCCTCCGCGCATCTCATCGGGTTTCAGTTTCTTCGTCCGGGCGCGCTCCGAGAGATCCGCGATCTCGGCGGCGAGCTCGAGCACGCCCTTCCTATCGACGTCCCGCACAACCGGCACGAGCAGGCCGTCGGGCGTATCGACGGCAAAACCGATATGGCAGTAGTGCTTGAGGACGTAATGCGCTCCATCGGCGGAAAAGGCGCCGCCGACGCGCGGAAAGGCGGCGAGCGCAGCGGCCGCGACCTTCATCAGGAAGGGCAGCGGCGTCAGCCTGACCCCGGCGCGCTCGGCGTCCGGTTTCACGGACTTCCGGAATCGCTCGAGTTCCGTGACGTCCGCATCGTCAAACTGGGTCACATGGGGCAGGTTCAGCCAGGATCGATGCAGATTCGCGGCGCCGGTTCTCATGACGCGCGACAGCGGAACCGTTTCGATCTCGCCGAAGCGCGCGAAGTCGACTTCCGGAATCGGCGGGATGCCCGAAGCGCCCGGGGCCGCTGCGGCCGGCCTCGACAGCGCCTGCTTCACGAAGCCGTGCACGTCTTCCTTCAGCACCCTGCCCCGATCCCCGGTGCCCGTGACCTGCGCGAGATCCACGCCCAGCTCGCGCGCGAGTTTGCGCACGGCGGGGCCCGCATAGACCTCCGCGCCGGCCCCGGCGACCACGGCGGCGTCAGCCATCGGTGCGGGCGCAGAAGCGGCGGTGGATGCCGGCGGAACGCGTTCTGCGTCAGACCGCGCTGAAGCAGCCGAGGCAGTCGCCGCTGCGGGGGCTTGCGCGGGCGCCGGGATCTCACTTCGACTGCGCACCCGAGCAACAAGCGTCCCCTCATCGACGCTGTCACCTTCCTTGACGTCCACGGACAGGAGCTCGCCCGCGGCCGTCGACGGCACTTCCATCGTCGCCTTGTCCGATTCGAGCACGACGAGGCCATCATCAACGGCAACCTCTTCGCCCACGGCAACCATGATCTCGATGACTTCGACGCTGCTGGCTTCGCCTATATCGGGAACGCGCACTTCGATGACCGCATCGATACCCGGCGCCCGACTCGAGGCATCAACCACCGGCGATGGGGCCTCGGGCTGGACCTCGGGCTGGCCCTTGGGCACGCCCTCGGGCTCGGGCATCGCTTGCGCTGGTGCATCGGGCGCGTCGGCACCCGATTCGACCACCACGATGAGGTCTCCCTCCGTACAGGTGTCGCCGACGGCAACCGCGATGCGGTCCACCGTGCCTGCCACCGTGCTCGGTACTTCCATGGAGGCCTTGTCCGACTCGATCACGATAAGCGGATCGTCAATCGACACCGCATCGCCCGGCGCAACGCAGAGCTCGATCACCTCGACGTCACCTGCGTCACCGATGTCAGGAATCCGGATTTCTTCCGCTGCCATGCTGGCGCTCCTCAGACCGTCACGGGATCAGGCTTCTCGGGATCGATCCCGAGCGCGGCAATGGCGTCGGCGACTTCCTTTGCCGACAGCACCTGGGCATCTGCGAGCACCTTGAGCGCCGCCACCGTGACGAAGCGGCGGTCAACCTCGAAGAATCCGCGCAACATCTCGCGCGTGTCGGACCGTCCAAACCCGTCCGTACCAAGCACACGATAGGGTGCGGGAACCCACTGGCGGATCTGGTCCGCAAAAGCCTTCATGTGATCCGTTGCGGCAACGACCGGCACATCGCTGTCGCCGAGCAGCGACTCGACCCAGCTGGTGCGCGGCGCCTCCTCAGGATGAAGAAGGTTCCAGCGGTCAACCGCGAGGCAATCGCGCCGCAGTTCATTGAAGCTGGTGACGCTGAACACCTCGGCCTCGACGCCAAACTCGGTGCGCAGCAGGTTCGCCGCGGCTTCGACTTCGCGCAGGATCGTCCCGGAGCCAAGCAGCCGCACGCGCCGCCCGTCTCGGGCCTCACCGCCTTCCTGAAGCCTGTACATGCCGCGCAGAATGCCGCCCTCGACCCCCTCCGGCATCGCGGGCTGCGCATAGTTCTCGTTCATCACGGTGACGTAGTAGAAGACATCTTCCTGCTCCACGTACATCCGCCGCATGCCGTCCTGGATGATCACGGCCAGCTCGTAGGCGTAGGTCGGATCGTAGGTGACACAATTCGGAATGGTCGCCGCGATCAGGTGGCTGTGACCGTCCTGGTGCTGAAGGCCCTCGCCGTTCAAAGTCGTACGGCCAGCGGTGCCTCCAAGCAGGAAGCCACGGGCCTGGATGTCGCCTGCAAGCCAGGCAAGATCGCCCACGCGCTGGAAACCGAACATCGAGTAGTAGATGTAGAACGGGATCACCGGCGCGTCGTGGTTGGAATAGGACGTTGCCGCGGCGATCCAAGCGCTCATGGCGCCCGCCTCGTTGATGCCTTCCTCGAGCACCTGGCCATCCTTTGATTCCTTGTACGGCGCGATCTCACCGGAGTCCTCCGGCTCGTAGAGCTGCCCCTCCGACGAGTAGATGCCGAGCTGACGGAACATCCCTTCCATGCCGAAGGTCCGCGCCTCGTCGGGCACGATCGGCACGATCCGTTCGGCGATCTTCTTGTCGCGCAGCAGCGTGGACAGGATGCGCACGAACGCCATGGTGGTGGAGATCTCGCGTTCGCCGGAACCCTTGAGCACGTTGTCGAAGGCGGAAAGCTCCGGCACCTGGAGCGACGCACTCCGCGTCCGTCGCGCCGGCAGGGGCCCCCCCAGGGCCGCACGCCGAGCTTTCATGTACTGCATCTCCGGCGAATCCTCGGGCGGCCTGAAGTAGGGCGTGTCCGCGAGCTGATCGTCGGTGAGCGGGATATCGAAGCGATCCCGGAAGATCTTCAGATCCTCGATGCCGAGTTTCTTGGTCTGGTGCGCCGTGTTCTCCGATTCACCGGACTCGCCCATGCCATAGCCCTTCACGGTCTTCGCAAGGATCACGGTCGGCTGGCCGGTGTGGCGCACCGCGGCATGGTAGGCAGCATAGAGCTTGAAGGGATCATGGCCACCGCGGTTCAGGCGCATGATGTCGTCATCGGAAAGATGCTCGACCATCTTCAGCAGCTCGGGATCGGCTCCGAAAAAGTGTTCCCGCGTATAGGAACCGCCCCGCGCCTTGTAGTTCTGGTATTCGCCGTCTACGGCGGCGTTCATGCGCTGAATAAGCTTGTCGTGCTCGTCGGCGTCGAAGAGCGGGTCCCAGTGCCGGCCCCAGACCACCTTGATGACGTTCCAGCCAGCGCCGCGGAAAACGCCCTCAAGCTCCTGGATGATCTTGCCGTTGCCGCGCACGGGACCGTCGAGGCGCTGCAGATTGCAGTTGATCACGAACACGAGGTTGTCGAGCTGCTCACGGCCCGCAAGGGCGATCGATCCGAGAGACTCGGGCTCATCGCACTCACCGTCACCGAGGAATGCCCAGATCTTGCGATCGCCCATGGGAGAAATACCGCGCGCGTCGAGATACTTCATCACGTGCGCCTGGTAGATCGCCTGCAGGGGTCCGAGGCCCATGGAAACCGTCGGGAACTGCCAGTAATCCTTCATGAGCCAGGGATGGGGATAGGACGGCAGACCCTGCCCGCCGACTTCCTGGCGGAAATTGTCCATCTGCCCTTCGGTGAGGCGCCCCTCCAGGTAGGAGCGCGCGTAGATTCCTGGCGCCGAGTGGCCCTGAATGTAGATCAGATCACCCAGATGCTCGTCCGACGGGCCGCGCCAGAAGTAGTTGAAGCCGACGTCGTAGAGCGTGGCGGACGAGGCAAAGCTCGCAATGTGTCCGCCGATGCCGGGGTCTTGTGCATTCGCGCGCATGACCATGGCGAGCGCGTTCCAGCGGATCAGCGAACGGATTCGCCGCTCCATGAACAGATCGCCCGGCATGCGCGCCTCACGCGTGTGCGGAATGGTGTTCCGATAGGGCGTTGTGATCGTGTATGGCAAGCGCACGCCGGTTTCGGTCATGCGCGCCGATAGGCGTTCGAGCAGATAGTTCGCGCGCTCTGTCCCCTGAAACTCAAGCACCGACTCCAGCGCGTCGAGCCACTCCCTGGTTTCGCCGGGATCGCTGTCCTGCAGATCACGCGGAAACGCCATGCCTAGCTCCTGTCCTGGTTGTCGGCGGCCGGGATAGCTGCATCCCGGCCGTGCCACGCTGCGCCTCGAACGCCGCCGGAGTCCCCGTGCCGCGCCCGGTGCAAGCGCGTTCGGACGGCGTCGGCAAACACGAACGCGCCCCATCGCTCCGGTACCACATCATAAAGCGTCGGCAGGTTCGAAAGTCCGCCGCCGAGCACGATAGCCGCCGGATCCAGCAGATTGATGACGCCCGCAAGCGCGGCGGCCGTCTGCCAGCCGTGGAGATCGAGCGCCTCGCGCGCGGCGCGATCTCCCGCCGCTGCTGCACGCGCAATGCCGGTCGCGCCCGGCGCGTCCCCGCCGAGCTCAGTCCATGTACGGTGCAAGGCCGGCCCGGAAAGCCAGGCTTCGATGCAATCCTCGCGCCCGCACCAGCAGGCGCGCCCACCGAGTGCACGATGGCGCGCAGCAACGTCACCCCCGGCCGGGGCAAGCGACGGCAGAGGATTGTGTCCCCATTCACCCGCGATGCCGTTCGGCCCCGACAGCAGGCGGCCGCGGTGCACGATGCCACCTCCCACACCGGTGCCCATGATGACCCCGAAGACGGTGTCTGCACCGGAACCGGCACCGTCCATCGCCTCGGAGAGTGCAAAGCAGTCCGCATCGTTCGCCATCGCCAGCGGCCGTTCGAGACGCCTGGTCAAGTCCGCCAGCAGCGGGCGTCCATTCAGCCAGGTCGAATTGCAGTTCTTCATGCACCCCGTCTCGGGAACAACAGAGCCTGGTGTGCCGATGCCGACGGTGGCGACGGGCCCGCAGCGCCGCTCTGCCTCGGTAAGCAGCGCCGCAATGGTCCGGAGGCTCGCATCGTAGTCGCCCTGGGGGGTCGGCCGGCGAAAGCGCGCCCGTTCGACGCCGCCTTCAAGCACAACGATTTCCGTCTTTGTGCCCCCAAGATCAATGCCCGCATGCCTCAACGCGCCGCCTCCAGCTGCGCACACAGGGACTCAGCGCCGTCGAGCAATCGAGGGCCGGGACGCGCGAGCAGATCGGCATCGACACGCAATCGCGAAGGCACGCGATCGAACAGGCGTTCGAGCTCGGCGTCGCTGTGGGGCGCAAGCACGAGCAGGTGATCAAAGGGCGCACTCAGCAGCACCTCACGCGACAGTTCGATCACCGCGCCGGGCCCCGCATCGAAGGGCGTGCGCGCACCGCACCGGGCGAGCACATCGGCCACGAAGGAAGCTGACGTAAAGGCCAGTGGGGGATCGACGGAAACCAGCGCGAGGACGCTCGTCCGCGCTTCTCTCGGGGGCAGCGCGTCTACGGCGGCTGCGAAGGCTGCGGCACGCTCGGCGCCCGTTCCGAGCCGCGCGGCCAGGTATGAAAGCTCCTCCGCCACATCGGCGAGCGACTCGGGCTCCGAACGATAGACCTCAGGCACGAGCGCCTCGAGCCTTCCAATGCGCCCTTCGTCGAGCGCTGGCGGCCAGACAACGACAAGATCCGGCGAAGCCTCCAACAATGCCTCGAGAGACACGCCGAAGGCGTCACCCAGACGGGGTATCCGGCGCGCGGCCTCGGGATAGTCTGCGTAGGCAACGGTGGCAACGATGCGGTCGCCCGCGCCGAGGTAGAAGAGCATTTCCACCGCGTGCGGCGCGAGCGCAACCACCCGCGCCGCCATCGCCTGCGAGGCTGCAACAGCCGCGGTGCCGACCAGCCATAAAAGGGCCGTCGCGAGCATCCGATTTAGGATCCGTGCCCTCACGCGAGCGCGGCGCGCAGGCGGGGCCAGTCAAAGGCCGGACCCGGATCGGTCTTGCGACCAGGAGCGATGTCGCAGTGACCCACGATCGCTTCGCGCTCAAGCCCAGGGTAGGTCTCGATGAGCGCACCAAGAACCCGGACGAGGCTTGCGTACTGCGCGTCCGTGTAGGCCACCTCATCTGTCCCCTCGAGTTCGATGCCTATGGAAAAGTCATTACAGCCCTCGCGGCCGGACCACCGGGAGGCACCCGCATGCCAGGCTCGGCGGTCGAAGGGTACGAACTGGACACACGCGCCTGTACGATGGATGAGCACATGAGAGGAGACGCGTACGCCGCGCAGAGAGTCGTACTCGGGCGCGCTGGCGAGGTCGAGGCGATTGCAGAACAGGGCCTCGACATGATCTGAACCGAATCGACCCGGAGGCAGGCTGATCCCGTGTATGACCGTGAGCTCGACGGTGCTCGACTGGGCACGGGCGTCCTGATGCGGGGAGACGCACTGCCGCACGCCCTCAAGTCGATGTTCGCGGATGCGCATGATCCGTCCCTAGCTCCAACCGGCGACAGTGTACTCCGTGGGCGCGGAGAGGCAGGATGCGCTGAGCCTTGCCAGCGAACGACAAAGACAGTGTTTCGACACGAACTCAATCCCATCGACGTGCAGGATGACGTCCGCCGGGCCCTCGCGGAGGACATCGGCGCGGGCGACCTGACGGCGCGCCTCGTCCCCGGTGAGCGCGCGGCGCACGCACGCGTCATCACCCGCGAGGCCGGCGTCTTCTGCGGCCGCCCATGGGTCAGCGCAACCTTCGATCAGATGAACGCCGGACTGAAGGTGACCTGGCACGTGGAAGACGGTGACCACATCACACCGGAGCAGGTGCTGTTCGAGCTCTCGGGCCCGGCGCGCGCCATCCTCACGGGGGAACGGACCGCGCTGAACTTCGTTCAACTGCTTTCCGGCGTGGCGAGTACTACCCGGCGCTACGTCGATGCCATGCGCGCCGCCGCGCCCGAGGGCGTCGTGCCCCCCACGCTCGTCGACACCCGGAAAACGCTCCCGGGACTGCGCCGTGCGCAAAAATACGCAGTAGTGTGCGGCGGCGCCGCGAATCACCGCATGGGACTCTTCGATGCCTTTCTCGTGAAGGAGAATCACATTCTCGCAGCTGGCGGGATCAGCGAAGCGGTGGCGGCTGCGCGCGCGATCGCGCCGAATGCGCCGGTCGAAATCGAGGTCGAGACCCTCGACGAACTCGACCAGGCCCTCGCCGCCGGCGCCGAGATCATCATGCTCGACGAGTTCGATGAAGCGCTCCGCCGTGAGGCCGTACAGCGCACGGACGGACGAGCTCGCCTGGAAGTCTCAGGCGGCGTGGAACTCGATGCCATGGGCGCGCTTGCCGCCAGCGGCGTCGACTACGTCTCCATCGGCGCGCTGACGAAGCACCTGCGTGCCCTCGATCTATCGCTCCGTATCGTCGGAGAACCGTCCGCTTGAACGACACGCCAAGGTTGGCCGACACCCCCTTTCCGCTGCGGGAAAAGCTCCTCGCAACGTCCGCGCACCTGCTGATGAGCGCCGCCGCAGTCGGCGCTCTGCTCTATCTGGCGATCTTCGTCTGGTATCCCGATTTCCTGTTCGAAACGGACGGCGGATGGCAGGGCCTGCGCATCGTCGTGCTCGTCGATCTCGTCCTGGGGCCACTCCTCACCTTCGTTGTGTTCAAGCGCGGAAAGAAGGGGCTCATCACCGATCTCGGCTGCATCGGACTGCTGCAGTTTGCAGCGCTCTTCGGCGGCGCATGGGTCGTGTATGCCGAACGCCCGCTGGCCCTGGTGCTCCACGAAGGCCGACTCTTCAGCGTCACCGCCAGCGACTACGAAGGCGTGGGCGAACCGGTACCGGACATGCGCGGCCTCACGGAACACGCGCCCCACCGCGCCGTCCTGCTGCCGCCTGATGATCCGAACGTGCAGAGCCCCATCCGCACGGACTATCTCGGCCGCAAGCAGTTCATCTACACCCATGTGCCTTGGATGCGCCCGCTCGCGCAGCATCTGGATCTGCTCGCGGCCGCGGCCGTGCCCTACGCGGAGCTGGCGGCCCGAGAGGCCGAAGAGGACGTAGAGATAGTCGACGCCTGGCTGTTTGCCCGAGGTCTGACCCGGGAGACGGCCTATTTCGTACCCTATTCCTCCCGCTTCAGCCTGGTTTTCCTCGGCGTGCGTCGCGCCGACGGCGCGCTCCTCGGCGCCCTCGACCTCGCGTCCTACCCCGACTGAGCCGGCGCCAGTCGCGCCCGAACGTCGTCCGGATCGCTCGGGAAGATGCCGTCACGAGCGAGGAGCTCGGCGCAGCGATCCCAGAGCGCGGGATTCGCCTGATCCGCGCGTGCCAGGGCAAGCAGATCAGACGTCTCGGGACGCCGGAACGCCCCGTGCCGGCACCAGGGCAGCCAACGCTCAGCTGCGACTCGCCGCGCCGCGGACAGCTCGCCGGCACGCATCTCGTGGGCAGCAAGCGACAGGTACGTTCGCGCATCCTTCGGGCGCAGGGCGATGGCACGCTCCAGAACGCCTCGACGGCTCGCGATGGGCGCGCCCGTAAGCCAGAGCGCCCGCGCAAGCTGGACGGCGTACTCCGGCTCATAGGGATCACGTTCAACCGCCTCGCCCAGCGCCGCGAGTCCGGCCACGGCAAGCGCATCAGCAGCCGTCGGATCGGCTTCCCAGCGGCGCATGAGGATTCGACCTGCTTCGAACGCCGCACGTCCGCCAGGCATTCCGTGCTCACGCAGCGCCTGCGCGACGTCGAACGCTGCCTCCATGGTCGGCCGCGCGCCCATGACGCCCGGAGCGAGCGGCTCGCCCTCCAGAACCACCGAGCTGCGCGCGAGCAGACTGGCCGCGTGAACGTTCAGCACCACCGCCATCAGAGCGGCGGCCGCGAGCCCCCCGGCGAAAGGGGCGATCGCGGCGCTCCGCTCAGGCGCCTCCCAATCCGCCCAGCACAAGCCCACGGCAAGCACTGCGGCACCCGTGAACAGCAGCTGCCCGTCATAAAGCGGGAAGTTCACCCATGCGTGGGCAAACAGTGCGAGGGGGCCGAGAAGCAGGATTGCGCCAGCCAGCATGCGCGCATCGAACGTGTCGCAGAGCGCCCGCCGAACGGCAATGAACCAACGCAGGAAAACGATGCAGACCAGCGCCAGCAGACCGATTGCTGCCGGCAGGCCAAGTTCGACCGCCACCTGCAGGTAGTCGTTGTGCACCATCGCTGCGCTGTGGAACACGGCGGGCGACTGCATGCCCTCGTAGCGGCTCAGAAAGCTCTGCAGGCCGCTGCCGAACAGCGGATGCGCGGGCACGAGCCTGCCGGCGCCCGCGATCAGTTCACCGCGCAGCGCGAGCGTGCCAGCAACGACGCCACGGCTGAGGCTTTCCTGCGATCTCAGCTCGCCAGACGGCAGCGCAGCAGGCGCCTCGCCGACGTCGAGGGTAGCCGCAACGACACTGCCCATCATGACAGAGCCGAGCCAGACGACTGCCATACGGCGATGCTCGCGGCGCGCGCTGGCGATTGCGGCCGCCAGGAGCACGACCGCCGCGAGAAGCAGAAGACCGATACGCGCAGTGAGCAGTTCCAGGACCGCCCAGGCGCCCGCCGCGATCGCGAGGGCAATCGCACCCTGCAGCAGGGCGTTGCGCCGGGCATGCACAACGATCGCCAGCGCAGCGCAAACGCCCAGCAAAACAGCATCAGCCAGCGCGTTGCGATCCCGAAACCGCCAGGCCGGCGCCCCATCTATATCGATCTGTATGCCCGCGTGGACCGCATAGATCACGGGCGAGATTGCGCAGATGGCGAGGACCCAACTCCCGTAGCCAACGCGCGCCAGAAGGTTGGCAACAAGGTACACCCCGCCCGCGGTCCAGATCAGCAGGGCCTGACCCAGACTCAAATGCGGCACCACGCTCGCCCCGCTCGCGATTGCGACCCAGAGTGCAGCAATCGCAGTCCAGGCCACCTGAACGCGCGTGCGCTCGCTGCCGGCATCGAGCAGGCACCAGCCAGCGAATACCCCTGCTGGCAGCATCGCGAGGAACGCCCACAGCGCGAACGCGAACTCGACATCCGGCCCGCGCAGGGGCGTCAGAAAGAAGCAGGCAGCGCACAGGGCCGCCAGCAGCGGCACCGCGCCCTTGGGCGCAAAGCGCTCAACGCTCATTTCCGGTCTCCAGCGCAACCGCTCGTGCACACCGCGCTTGCAGCGCTGCGTCGAGCGCAAGGGCGTTGGCACGCGTCAGCAGGCGGCCCGCCGCCTCGGGGTCACGCCGCGACGACACGCGGCACTGCGGCAGCCAGCGCGCGAGCACGGCGCGCTCCTCGTCGTGTCTTGCCTCGCCAAACAGACGCGCGCCCAGCGCCTGCACCGCGCGCACGTCCGATGGGTCAGCACGATGCGCTCGATCGAGCAGCTCGATGTCACTGCGCACTGCGCCGCCCGGCAGGGAGACCGAACCGCCGAGTCGCCCGATCAGGGCACCGTAGGCAAGGTGCGAATCGCGATCATAGGGGTCGCGGGCGACGGCCAATTCGTAATAGCTGATGGCACTGGCGAGAAGATAGCGCGCGCTTTGCTCGTCTGCCGCAGAAGCCGCCTCCCGCGCTCGAACCTCGGCAAGAAAGGCTGCCGGAACCGAGTCATCAGGATTCATGGTCACCAGTGCCCGCGCGACCTGCTGCTGCACCGGCGGGCTGCGCAGCCAGTCCCGCCCGGGCCAGCCGACGTGCCCCATGAGCGCCGTTGCCGACAGCGCATCAAGCGCAAGCGCGGCAAGCATGAGCGCCAGCACAAGGCCCTGAACAAGGCGGACGCCCGCGCGCAGCTGCTCATCCACCATCACACGCAGCGGACGCGCGAGCACGCCGGCCCAGATGCCGATCAGCAGCGCAAGGGGCGCAACGTAGAGCGTGAAGTTGACGAGTCCGTGTGCCAGCGCGCCGAGCGCGGCCATGCCGAATCCCGTGGCAACCAGCGCATGCGCATCCCCAGACCATGCCTGCACCGCGCGCCGGCCCGTCGTCAGGAGCAACCAGGCGACGAACGCGAGCAGCAACAGCGCACCCGGCAGACCCGTTTCGTGCGCAATCTGGAGCCAGTCATTGTGGGCAAAGTAGCCTGCGGTCGTTTGCTCTGCCGCGGTACGCAGCGATGGATAGAGAAGATGAAAGGTCTGTGGACCCGTTCCAGTGAGCGGATGGCTCGCGAGCAGATCAAGCGCAGCGCGGGCGAGCTCAAGGCGAATCGCGATACCCGTACCTGCACCGTTGCCGGCGGCGCTTCCCGCATCCAAGGCGGGGGAAAGGAGCAGCAAAGCGACTGCAAGCCCGCCCCCAGCACCTGCCGCAACCCCCACGGCAAGACGTCCGCGGCGCCAGGCGAACGAAAGCGATGCAAGCGCCATGGCCGCCGCCACGAGCATCCCGGCCCGCGATTCCACGACGATCAGAAGCACCATCGCCAGCGCGGCGGCGAGCCCGACCGCCACGAGGGGGCCGGGTCCGAGCGAACGATCTGCCGCAAGCGCCGTGAACAGAGCGGGCGGCCAGGTCAGGTTCACCAGGGTCGCGACATTGTTCGGATCGGACAGAGTAAGCGGCGCCGAATCGGGCAGAACCACGAAATTGAAGAGCGCTGCAACGAGCGCGATTGATGCGATCGCGAGCAGCCGCCACGTCAGAGCGTCGGGCCGTCTGCAGCGGCTACCCAACAGCACGCCGAGGGGCAGCAAGAGCAGCGACCAGGCTGGGGCGATCGAAAGGGAAGGCGAAAGGCTTGCCCGCCAGCTCATGAACAGCCAGAGCATTGCCATCGTGGTGGCGACCTCAAGGCGGGAGATCGACCGGTCTGGGGCGGCGATCCCCAGAGCGAAGCAAAGCGCGAGCGCAGACCAGAAGAGCACAGGGATTTCGTGTGCGGGGCCGTTGTAGAGGGTGGCCGCCGCGTATGCGAGGGCAACGAGGAGGACAAAGGCCTTGTCACGCAGATCGGTGACCGGGGCGACTGTGCTAGGGTGCGTCTCCAACCTCAGGTCCCCACCCCGCCATGACCGACCGTGACCCCGATCCCGAACGCATCGAGCCACCAGAAAAGGCGTTTCACCTCTGGCGCCTGCTGAGCGTGATCGGGCTCGTGATGCTCGTGCTCATGGGAATCGCGGCCCTTGTGAACATCCTCGTGCTCGGATACTGAGCCACCGACAGGGCGCGCGCACGGAGATGGTGCCAACTCGCGGAATCGAACCGCGGACCTACTGATTACGAATCAGTTGCTCTACCGACTGAGCTAAGTTGGCACGAGACCCCATTGCGGAAGGCGCGCAGCCTATACGCACCCTGAAAAGCGCGCAAGGCCAGGTCACCCATGGCGCGACGCTCGGGCTCAGGGAAACGTTCGCGCGACGACGCGTCCGGTGGAGGTGTCCGTGGCAGTCACCGTGTAAGTGCCCGTGTCGGTGGTCACGACGTAGACGGTTGTCCCATTGTCTCCCGTCGGCGCCCAGTCGATCGCAGCCTCGAGATCCTGCGCACCGGCCGGATCCCAAGTGCCCGCTGCGTAGGCCCCGTTGCGCAGGCGGAAGTCCTCCTGAAACATGCGCATGGTGTCGATGTTCTGCACCATGACCGCTTCCTCTGCGGTCTCGATGTAATCGACGTAGGCGGGAATCGCGATCGCTGCAACGATGCCGATGATCGCCACCGAGATCATGAGCTCGATGAGGGTGAACCCCTTCTGGGTACTGTGCATTCGAACTGCCTCCTCGCAGACGCTCGCGCCTAGCGGCGATCGATCGCAATCATAGCGCCCGTCAGGTGACGCGAAAACGCTTGCCCAAATACAAGAAAACCGGACATCCCGACGGGATGTCCGGTTTCCGCGCTCCGCGCCCGCACATGACGGGCGCTCAGCTCACCGCATCAGATGTTCGAGGTGTTGATAATGCGCTCTGCCTGGCCCGAGAAGTCCTCGTAGCTCGGACGCGTTACGGTGTAGATAAAAATACCGGTGCCCGACGTTGTTTGAGCGACGCCGACGATGCCGCCGTCATCGTCAGCCGCCCCAGCATATGCAGCGCTGCCGTTTGGCGCCGTGCCGCCCTGGCCGTTAAGCGCCGCGATGACGGTCGGACCGTCCGGGAAGGCCCCCGTGATGCCAATCGCCTGATTCGTGCGCACCCTGCGGACCTCGTTTTGAATGAAACGCGCACCTTCTTCGAAGTGCGACTGTACCTTCGACATGTTAGCGGTCTTGATGTAGTCCTGGTACGCGGGCAGTGCAACTGCAGCGAGAATGCCGATGATCGCAACCACGATCATGAGTTCGATAAGGGTGAAACCCTTCTGCGTCTTCATTTATTTCTCCCAGTCCTTCCCGAAATGAACGTGGCGATGCGCCGGTACGACGACGTAAGCCGTCTTAACAAAAGACTCTAGCAGATGCTGTGCCAATCTCTACCCACTGCCTCAGGCCCTCAAATCTGTGCGCTCGTGCGCACTTTGATCGCCAAGGGGTGACACTGAGCGTCACGCCGCTTTGCGATTCGCCCGCGACGCACGTTTAAAGGGCAAAAAGTGACGCGCAGCGTCACATTCGGTCTACGCTCCCCAGGAACGGACCGCCAACGCCGGATCGCGCAGCTGCATACGCAGCAGGTCAATCGCCTCGGTTCAGCGCATTCTTGCTGTCGACACAGTCGTTTACACATCGATAAACTCTTTCCGGGCGGCGACCTTGCGGTCCACTCCTGCAACTGTATCTCGGGGCGCTTCGCGACCCGATGAAGCGGACGGTACGCGATGGCAACCGAAGCGATTCCTCTCTCGGGCCTGGCCCGACGCCTGGTGCAGGACGGCATCATCGCCGCTGAGGCGGCACAGACCGCAGCTGACGATGCCCGCAAGGAACGCATTCCTTTCGTCACCCACCTGGTCAAGGGTGGGCTCGCCGCGCCGAAGGAAATCGCGAACTCCGCGTCCGAGGAGTTCGGCGTTCCCCTTTTCGACCTTGGCGCCTTCGACTTCGAGGCCATTCCCAAGGAGCTGGTTTCCGAGAAACTGATCCGCGCGCACAACGCCCTGCCGCTCGTGCGCCGCGGCGTGCGCTTGTTCGTGGCCGTATCAGATCCGACCAACCTCCAGGGCTTGGATGAAATCAAGTTCCAGACTGGCGTGAACACCGAGCCGGTGCTGGTCGAGGAAGACAAGCTCGCGCAGATGATCGAGCAGCATCTGAGTCGTGAAGAAGCGAACGCGTTCGACGACCTCGGCGGAGACGAGGACCTCGAGAACCTGGAAACGGAAGCGGTAGACGCCAACGCCGCGCCGGACGACGACGAATCCGGCGGTGCGGACGAAACGCCGATCGTGCGTTTCGTGAACAAGATGCTGCTCGACGCCATCAAGACCGACGCGTCGGACATCCACTTCGAACCCTACGAGAAATCCTATCGCGTGCGCTTCCGGCGGGACGGCATCCTGCAGGAGGTCGCTCGGCCGCCGGCCAATCTCGGTGTACGTCTCTCGGCCCGGCTCAAGGTCATGTCGGAGATGGACATTTCCGAGCGCCGGATTCCGCAGGACGGCAGGATCAAGATGAAGATCTCGAAGTCGAAGGCCATCGACTTCCGGGTGAACACCTGCCCGACGCTGTTCGGCGAAAAGGTCGTACTGCGAATCCTCGATCCATCGAGCACGAAAATGGGCATCGACATGCTCGGCTACGAGGATGACCAGAAGGCCCTTTACCTGGAGGCGCTGGAATCACCTCAGGGCATGATCCTCGTGACCGGCCCGACGGGCTCCGGCAAGACCGTATCCCTCTACACAGGTCTGAATATCCTCAATGTCGAGGGTCGGAACATCGCTACCGCCGAAGACCCGGTGGAGTTCAACTTCGAAGGCATCAATCAGGTCAACGTGAACGCAAAGGTCGGCCTCGATTTCTCATCGGCCCTGCGCTCTTTCCTGCGCCAGGACCCGGACGTGATCATGGTGGGCGAGATACGGGACCTGGAAACCGCCGAGATCGCCATCAAGGCGGCGCAGACGGGGCACATGGTGCTGTCCACCCTGCACACGAACTCCGCGCCCGAGACGCTCACTCGCCTGCGCAACATGGGCGTGCCCTCTTTCAACATCGCCACGTCAGTGAACCTGATCATCGCCCAGCGCCTTGCGCGGCGCCTGTGCCCGAACTGCAAAATGCCCCAGGACGTGCCCCCGGATGCAATGCTTGAGATGGGCTTCACAGAAGAAGACGTCGCAAGCGAGTACCAATTATTCGAGCCGAACCTTGAAGGGTGCGAAAAGTGCTCGGCCGGCTACAAGGGCCGCGTGGGGATCTACGAGGTGGTGAAAATGACGGAGCCGCTACGCCGGATCGTCATGGAAGACGGCAACTCGATAGAGATCGCCGACGTGGCGAAGGAACAGGGCTTCAATTCGCTGCCGCGCTCCGGACTGCTGAAAGCGCTCCAGGGCGTCACCAGCCTCGCCGAGGTCAATCGCGTCACCCTTGGGCACTGAAGCGCTGATCAGCTGCAGGAGATAGATCGTCATGGCCGAGAGCGCCGTATACGTCTACGAGGGGACCGATCGCTCCGGAAAGAAGACCAAGGGCACGATCACCGGCGTGAATCCGCAGGCGGTCAAGGTCGAATTGCGCAAGCAGGGCATCAACGCCCGCAAGGTCACTCGCAAGTCCGAAAGTATCCTGGCGAAACTCAGTTCCGCAGGGGGCAAGGTCACGACGGGAGACGTGACCCTGTTCACGCGCCAGATGGCGACCATGATGAAGGCGGGCGTGCCGCTTGTTCAGTCCTTCGATATCGTCGCGGACGGCCTCGACAACCCCAAGCTACGCGATCTGGTGAAGGCCGTGCGGACAGACGTGTCCGCAGGCAACAGCTTCGCGTCGGCCATCCGCAAGCACCCGGAGCACTTTGACGAGCTGTTCTGCAACCTCGTCGATTCCGGTGAGCAGTCCGGTGCGCTCGAGACCATGCTTGACCGGGTGGCCACCTACAAGGAAAAGACCGAGTCCCTGAAAGCGAAGATCAAGAAAGCGATGACCTATCCGATCTCGGTGATCTGCGTTGCCTTCATCGTCTCCGGCATCCTGCTCATCAAAGTCGTCCCGCAGTTCGAGGACATCTTTGCAGGCTTCGGCGCCGAACTGCCGGCCTTTACGCAGATGGTCATCGGTCTGTCGGAGTTCGCGCAAACCTACTGGTTCGCGATCGTCGCGGCGGTGGGCCTGCTGATCTTCTCCATCGGCCAGATTCTGAAGCGGTCAGAGCTCGCCCAGGACGCCTTCGACCGCATGCTTCTGAAGATGCCCATCGTCGGGGACATCATCAACAAGTCAGCCGTCGCGCGGTTCGCGCGTACGCTGTCGACGACCTTCGCCGCCGGCGTACCGCTCGTCGACGCACTGAAATCGGTCTCTGGCGCGACCGGCAACGTCGTCTACAAGCAGGCGGTGGACACGATCGCCGATGAAGTCTCGACAGGGACCCAGCTCACCTTCGCGATGCGCGCGACCGGGGTATGGCCCAACATGGTGCTGCAGATGACATCGATCGGCGAGGAGTCGGGCGCCCTCGACGAGATGCTCGACAAGGCCGCGAGCTACTTCGAAGAGCAGGTCGACAATGCCGTGGATTCGCTCACCGACCTCATGGAACCGCTCATCATGTCGGTTCTGGGGGTGCTCGTCGGCGGCCTGATCATCGCCATGTACCTGCCGATCTTCCAGCTCGGTTCGGTCGTAGGCGGAGATGGCGGCCACTGACCGACACACAGGCGCCTCAGTCATGAACAGGGCGCGATGCGCCGCCGCGTCTCTGCTTGCGCTGCCGGCCATCGCGATCGCGCAGGCGGGACCCGCGCTCTCATCGGTGGAGCATGTGCCGCCGCCAGGACCGCTCGATGCGCCGTTTCTGCTCTGGACCTGGGTCGTGTTCATCGGCCTCTGCGTCGGCAGCTTCCTGAATGTCGTGATTCACCGCCTGCCCATCATGGAACGCCGAGCGGCGGTTTCCTGGGCGCAGGGCTATCTTGCTGATCACGACCCGGGCGCCCTGTCTTCCACTACGGCGCCGGATCGATCCGCGCCGGCGGCGCCGGATGCAGAGCCCTTCAATCTGATGGTCCCGCGCTCAGCTTGCCCACAGTGCGGGCACCAGATCGCGGCGCTCGAGAACGTCCCGATCGTCAGCTGGCTTGCGCTACGCGGCCGCTGCAGCGCCTGCAAGACGCCGATTTCCGCGCGCTATCCCGTCATCGAAGGGCTGACGGCAGTACTTACGGTGATCGCGATCACCGCGCACGGGTTCACGCCGGCGGGCGTCCTGGCTGCGTTCTTCACCTGGGCGCTGATCGCACTCACCATGATCGACGTCGACCACATGGAACTACCGGACGCGATCGTCTACCCGCTGCTCTGGCTCGGCCTGCTCGCGAATACGGCGGAGGTCTTCGTCCCGCTCTCGCACGCGGTGGTCGGCGCGGCGATCGGCTATGGCTTTCTTTGGTCCCTGTACTGGGCGTTTCGCCTGCTAACGGGCAAGGAAGGCATGGGCTACGGCGACTTCAAGCTCATGGCCGCAATGGGTGCCTGGCTGGGGTGGGCATCACTGCCCGGCCTGCTCCTGCTGTCTTCCCTCTCCGGGCTCATCGCCTTCGCGGCGCTTCGCGTCACCGGACAGCTCGCGAGCGACGCGCCCATGCCCTTCGGACCTGCCATCGCCCTCGCAGGCTACCTCGCCCTGATACTTCCGGCCCTTGGCATTGCCGTGCCCGGCCTGCCCTGAGGCTCGCCGGATCGGCGACACAATCGTAGAATCGCGGGCCTCATCGTGCGGGGGCTCAGCATGTTCGTCGTCGGACTCACCGGAGGCATCGGTAGCGGTAAAACCGCCGTCTCTGACCGCTTTGCAGCGCTCGGCATCGAGATCGTCGACGCCGACGTTGCCGCTCGTATCGTCGTGGAACCGGGGCGGCCCGCCCTTGCGGAAATCGCCGAGCACTTCGGCGCCGAAGTCATCGACCCGAGCGGCGCACTCGATCGCGCCGCACTGCGTACACGCGTGTTCTCCGATCCGGACGCGCGCCGCTGGCTGGAGCAGCTACTGCACCCGCGCATCGCCGACGAGATCCGCAGCGGCATCGAAGGCGCGACCTCGCCCTACACGATGCTCGTCTCGCCGCTGCTCCTAGAGGCGGGTCAGGCAACCTACGCCCATCGCATTCTGGTGGTCGACGTCCCCGTGGAGATGCAGGTTGCACGCACCATGGCCCGTGACGACAACGACGAAGCGCAGGTGCGGCGGATTATCGCGGCACAGTCTCCACGAGAAGACCGGCTCAAGCGCGCCGACGATGTGATCCAGAACGATCAGGGATTGGACGCCCTGGACAGGGCCGTAGCGGAACTCCACGCCCGCTATCTGGCGCTCGCCGTCGCACGAGACGACGATCAATGAGCAGCGGTCAGTCCGCCCGGCCGACGCACATCGTCGCCTGCCCGACCTGCAAGCGCTCCGTACCCTGGACCGAGGACCAGGCCTTCCGGCCGTTCTGCTCCGAGCGCTGTCGCCTGATCGATCTTGGCGCCTGGGCCGAAGGCAGGCACCACATCCCCGGTGACGGCACGCACGACGACGGTATCGACGACGCGTACTGAGGATCTGAGCGCTGATCAGGACCGATATTCAGCGTTGATCCGGACATATTCGTGCGAGAGATCCGTCGTCCAGACCACTTCGCGGGCTTCACCGCGCCCCAGATCCACGCGGATCGTGAAGACCTCCTTCGACACCACGCGTTCACCGTCGACCTCTCGGTACGCCGCCGCGAGGCCACCGGCCTCCGCGACGCGCACGCCACCTTCATCGTCGACGAGATCGATCGACACCCCGTCGACGTCAAGATCCTCTATACCCGCGCGTCCCACTGCCGCAAGGATCCGCCCCCAGTTCGGATCGCCCGCGAAAAGTGCGGTTTTTACCAGTGGTGATTCCGCGATGGTGAAGGCGCACTCAAGCGCTTCCGCAGCGCTACGCCCGCCCGTGACCTCGACCGTCACGAAGCGAGTGGCGCCCTCTCCATCGCGAACGATCGACTGCGCGAGGATCATGCAGGCTTCACGGAGCGCCGCTCCGAGCGCACGCGCTCGTGGCGCGTCCTCCGCCGTGAGCCGTGCACCGGCGCCGCATGCAACCACGGTCACCGCATCATTCGTCGAGGTATCGCCGTCTACCGTGATGCGATTGAAGGACGCCTCCACCGCCTCACGCAACAGACGCTCGAGCAGCGCCGGCGCGACCGGAACGTCGGTCGCCAGGAACGCGAGCATCGTCGCCATGTCCGGTCGAATCATGCCGGCGCCCTTGGCAATCCCCGTCACGTGCCCGCTACCGTCGAGCAGGGGCACCGTGATGCCCTTGGCCACCGTATCGGTTGTCAGAATCCCGCCGGCCGCCCGGGCCCAGCCTGCGTCGTCGAGCGCCTCGATGAGCGCCGGTATGGCCGCCTCGATTCGTTCGGCGGGAAGCGGCTCGCCAATCACGCCCGTCGAATAGGGCAGGACGCTTTCCGCGTCAACGCCGCCCGCCTCCGCAACGGCCGCGCAGCACCGCTCCGCCGCCAGGCGTCCCTCGGGGCCGGTCCCCGCGTTGGCATTGCCCGTATTGATCAGCAGGTACCGCGGTGCGGTGCCTGCCTGCACGCACGCATGCAGGCGGGACTGCGCGAGCTGAACCGGCGCAGCGCGAAATCGATTGCGCGTGAAGACGGCCGACACGGCGGCCGCCGGTGGTATCTCGATAAGCACCAGATCGTCGCGGCCGGCATAGCGCACCCCCGCCTGGACGGTGGCCAGGCGCACGCCTGGAACCGGCGCAAGGGCCGGCAGCGGCGGCATGGATACGGCCATGGCGCCTCAGCCCGCCCTGCCGTGACAGTGCTTGAACTTCTTGCCGCTGCCGCAGGGGCAGGGTTCGTTGCGCCCTACCTTGCGGCCGTCACGCACAAAGGTTTCCGGCCGTGCCTGTGCACCTTCGCCCCCGCCAGGAGCCGGCGCATCGGCTTCTTCGCCCTCGAAAGCCGAACTCTCCTGATGCTGCAACTGCATCCGGCGCGCAGCTTCCTCGCGCTTCTGACGCTCCGCCTCCTCGACCTCGTCGGCCGGACGGAACTGGGCCCGCGAAACGACACGAACGACGTCACGCCGGATGTTGTAGAGAAGCCCCTGGAACAATTCGAAGGACTCGCGTTTGTATTCCTGCTTCGGCTGCTTCTGCGCATAGGCGCGAAGATGGATGCCCTGGCGCAACTGGTCCATGCCCTGGAGGTGTTCCTTCCAGAGCTGATCGAGCGTCATCAGCATCATGTGCTTCTCGAAGCGACGCATGAGCTCGGCGCCGACCTCGCCCTCCTTCGCCGCATATTCTCGCTCGACCTGCTCAATGATCATCTCGCGCAGACCTTCCTCGTCGAGGTTCTCATCCTGCTCGAGGGCCCTCGCAATGGCCTGGCGGGAGTCGAACTCGACCACAAGGGCCTGCTCGAGGCCGTCAACGTCCCACTGCTCCTCCAGGGATCCCGGCGGGATGTATTCGCTGACGACGTCATCGACCACTTCCGCGCGCATGCCGGCAACGGTGTCCGAGATGTCATCCGCGGCCATGAGCTCGTCGCGCTGCGCGTAGATGACCTGGCGCTGGTCGTTGGACACATCGTCGTACTCGAGGAGGTTCTTGCGAATGTCGAAGTTGTGGCCTTCGACCTTGCGCTGCGCGCGCTCGATCGCGTTCGTCACCATGCGGTGTTCGATCGCCTCACCCCGCTCCATGCCGAGCGATCCCATGATCGAGCGGATGCGATCCGAGGCAAAGATCCGCATCAGGTTGTCTTCCATGGACAGATAGAAGCGCGTGCTGCCCGGATCACCCTGGCGGCCGGAACGGCCGCGGAGCTGATTGTCGATACGGCGGGATTCATGGCGCTCCGTGCCGATGACGCGCAGGCCACCGGAATCGAGCACCGCGCCGTGGCGCGTCTCCCACTCCGCTTTCAGCGCCTCGCGCTCGCTCGCCGAGAGCGACTCGGGATGCTCGAGTTCCGCCTCCCAATTGCCGCCGAGCACGATGTCGGTGCCGCGGCCGGCCATGTTGGTGGCAACCGTGACGGCGCCAGGACGGCCGGCCTGCGCGATGATCTGCGCTTCCTTCTCATGGAACTTGGCGTTCAGGACGCTGTGATCGATCTTGCGACGATCGAGCTCCTTCGACAGACGCTCGGAAGACTCGATCGACGCCGTGCCGACGAGCACGGGCTGGCCGCGCTCCCGACAGGTCTGGATATCTTCCGCGATGGCCTCGTACTTCTCGTCGATCGACAGGAATACGAGGTCATTCTGGTCGTCCCGAACCATCGGCTGATTGGTCGGGATGACGATCACATCGAGGCTGTAGATCTGCCGGAACTCGAAGGCTTCCGTGTCGGCCGTACCCGTCATGCCGGCGAGTTTGTCGTAAAGCCGGAAGAAGTTCTGGAACGTCGTTGACGCGAGCGTCTGCGACTCCAGCTGAATCTTCACCTTCTCCTTCGCTTCGATGGCCTGATGCAAGCCGTCGGACCAGCGCCGGCCGGGCATGGTGCGCCCCGTGTGCTCGTCGACGATCACCACCTGATTGCCCTGGACGACGTACTCGACGTCGCGGCGATAGACGAAATGCGCGCGCAGCGCTGCGTGGACGTGATGCAGAAGCGAAAGATTGCCCGGCGCGTACAGGCTGTCACCGGCCTCCAGCAACCCGGCGCCCATGAGCGCCTCCTCGATCTTCTCGTGCCCCGCCTCGAGCAGTTCAACCTGCTTGTGCTTCTCATCGATGGCGAAATCGCCGTCGTCCTCGCCCTCCGGCTCCTGCCCCGCCGGTGTTTCCCGGGGCGACAGCACCGGGACGAGCTCGTTGATACGGCGATAGACCTCCGAGGAGTCTTCCGCCGGGCCTGAGATGATGAGCGGCGTGCGGGCCTCATCGATCAGGATAGAGTCGACCTCGTCGACAATCGCGAAGTGCCGCGAGCGCTGCACCTTGTCCTCGGCCGTGAAGGCCATGTTGTCGCGCAGGTAGTCGAAACCGAACTCGTTGTTCGTGCCATAGACGATGTCGCTTGCATAGGCGTCGCGCTTCATCTGGCCGTCCTGGCCCGAAACCACAACCCCGACGGTCATGCCGAGCGCGCCGTATACCGGCGCCATCCACGCGGCATCACGACTGGCGAGATAGTCGTTCACGGTGACGACGTGGACGCCCTCGCCCGTGAGCGCATTGAGATACACCGGCAAGGTCGCAACAAGGGTCTTGCCTTCACCCGTGCGCATCTCCGCGATGTTGCCCTCGTGGAGGGCGATGCCGCCGAGCATCTGGACGTCGAAGTGACGCATGCCGAGCGTCCGCCGCGCAGCCTCGCGAACCGCAGCAAAGGCCTCCGGCAGAATCGCATCGAGGCGTTCGCCTTCCGTCAGGCGCGCCCGAAACTCAACCGTGAGGCCCGCGAGGTCCGCGTCGGAGCGCGCTTCCATGGCGGCTTCGTGCTCGTTGATCTTGCGCACGATGCGGCCCATGCGCCGCAGGTCTCGGGTGTTCTTGTTCGGGAGGATCGCTCCCAGCAGTCGTCCAATCATGATGCCGGGCCGCGCGCGTAACCGACGTCGCGCGGCGCCTGGGTCTCCGGGTCGAGGCCAGCGGTCGCCAGCCGATAGACAAGGCTGCGAATGTTAGCGGGAACGCACGCTCCGTTGCAGGGTGTGCAGCTCAGGAAGCCACGCGCGTGACAAACCGCGTGGGATCGATCTGGCGGCCATTCTTGAGAACTTCGAAGTGTACGTGAGGACCGGTGGAGCGGCCGGAGCTGCCGATCGTTCCAACCTCGTCACCCTTGCGCACGACGTCACCAACGGCGACCAGCGTCTGCTCGCAGTGCGCATAGCGCGTGACGTAGCCGTTCCCGTGCGTCACCTCGACGAGCGTGCCGAAGCCACGGCGCTGCCCAGCGAAGGTGACCACGCCGGCAGCCACCGCAAGTACAGGATCCCCCTGGCGGCCCGCGAAATCGATGCCCATATGCACGGCCATCCGGCCATGGATAGGGTCGACCCGAGGTCCGAAGGGCGACGACAGCCAACCGCGGGCGATCGGTCTGCCCGCAACGGAGGAATCCGCTTCGTACCGTCGCAGCTTCAGGAGTTGTTCAAGCGCCGAGAGCTGCTGAGACCGCTCGAGCACCTGCTCGGAGAGATCGTCGATCATCGACACGAAGGCGGGGGGCTGAACCTCGATCTCCTCCTCCAAATCCGGCTCCGGCCCCCCAAGTGCCGGAGGCGCGTCAAGGTCAAACTCCTGACCGATTCCGGCGGCGGTGGCAATCCGCTCGCCCATGGACTCCATGCGCACGAGGCGAGCCTGCAGTTCGCCAAAACGCCGCGTGAGGGCACCGAGGGTTGTTTCCGATTCGCTGCGAATCTCGGAGAGCTGCGCCTCGTGCGCGTCGAGGTCGGAGCGCCAGGCAGCAGCCAGTTCCGCATCTACGTAATCATCGCTGACGTAGCGGATTGTCCAGCCTGCAAGCATGAGACTGCTCACCACACTCAACAGCACTGCGGCGACCGCGCGCTGAGTGACGCGTATGCGGTGATCGCGTCCGGAGCGCGGATCGAGCAGGATGAACTCGTACTGACGCGCGCCGAAGGCGGCCAGATCGCTACGAGACGGAATGAACTTCATTGAAACCTTGTCCTGAGGGTGCCCTGGGGTCGGAGCAACTGCTGGCGGCCGACCGTCGCCGCGATGCCGATGGTACTCAACGTATGGGCGCAGTGCTCGCGCGCGCTGAACGCTTCGTCGCATTGCAGCGTCGCCTGCGGGGCGTGCTCGGAGAAGAATTCGGGCGCCTTTGCCACATCGTCGCCTGTGATCCACATGAACTGCGCCTGCTCGTCGAACACCAGGCCTTCGCTGCGCAATTGCGCTTCCGTGAAACAGAGCTGCTCGCTGCGGTCTCCGGGGAATACCGCCCCGCCCGCCTCCGCGTGCTCGTGCGGCCACCGCGCCTCGAACCGACGACGGGAACGGGCGACCGTGCTCCGAACGTGCCTGCGGATGCCGCTCAGGACCTTCGCGGCCTCGCCGCAGACGAACCCGACGCCGCACTGCGCACGGCCCTCGAGCGTCTGGCGCGCCGCGCGCGCGATTGAAGACACATGCACAGTCACGAGGAGGGCGCGGACTCCGGCGACGCCGAAACGCGTTCCTCGAGCGTCACCATTTCCCAGGCATCTGTTTCACCGAGCAGCACCGAGAGCAGCGCGTTATTCGCCGCATGTCCGGATTTGTAGCCCTCGAAGGCTCCGAGAATCGGGGCACCCAGGAGATACAGGTCACCCATGGCGTCCAGAATCTTGTGCTTCACGAACTCATCTGCGTAGCGCAATCCACCGTCGTTGAGGATGCCTTCCTCGCCAACGGCAATCACATTATCAAGGGTGCAGCCCCGCGCGAGATCGAGCGAGCGCAGGTGCTCAAAGTCTTTCAGGAAACCGAAGGTGCGGGCCCGGGAGACTTCGCGCACGAAGCTTGTGTCGGACAGTTCGACCCGGGCGCGCTGCGCATGCCGCGCCATGACCGGATGCGCATATTCGAGCCGGTAGTCGACACAGAACCCGTCATAGGGCGACAGGCACACCCGCGCGTCACCGTCCGTCCACGTCACCGGGCGCAGCACACGCAGATACCTGCGTGGCGCCGCCTGCACTTCGATACCCGCTGACTGGATGAGGAAGACGAAGGGGGCTGCGCTGCCATCCATGATCGGAATTTCGGCAGCGCTCACGTCGACGTAAGCATTGTCCACGCACAGGCCAGCAAAGGCCGCAAGCAGATGCTCAACGGTGGAGATTCGCGCTTCACCAGCAACGAGGGTGGTCGCGAGGGTCGTGGAGCCGACGTTCCTGGCCTTCGCAGCGATGGGGGGCGCATCCGGCAGATCCGATCGCAGAAAGACGATGCCGGTGTCGACCGGTGCAGGGCGGAGGGTGAGGTAGACCTTTTCCCCCGTGTGGAGCCCGACGCCCGTCGCCCGGATCACGTTCTTCAATGTCTTCTGTCTGATCATGTGATCACTTGGCCCCTCGCCCGAATCATCCGCGCCCCGACTGCGTTGGCCGGGCGTTCTTGTCCAGTCGCGACCGAGGTGAGTCGTCACTCACCGCGCAGGTCGCCGGATCGTAGCAGACCGTATGCGTTCACCAATCGCACGGATGCACGGCCTTCCGACCGCGCCGCATCATCCCTGCCCGATCCGCGGTCAGTCCGCCTGACGACGCAGGAAAGCGGGGATGTCCAGATAGTCCATGTCCGGCTCCGCGCCCGCTTCCGACGCCCGTTCAGCGCCCGTCGCGGTTGCCGGGGCCCCACCTGCAGCCTTGCGACGCATGACCGTAGGACGATCGTAGTCGACCCCTGGACCCTCAGGCGAAGCCTGGCGCGGTGCATTGTCCACGACCACCTTGGGCGCGACTGGATTGCCGAGGCCCGTCGCGACGACCGTCACCCGCATCTCGTCTGTCAGATCCGGGTCGATCACCGTTCCGACGACCACTGTGGCCGAGTCAGAGGCGAAGCTCTCGATCGTCTCGCCGACCTCGGCGAACTCACCGATGCCGAGATTCGGACCAGCGGTCACATTGACGAGGATGCCCCGCGCCCCGTGCAGGTCGATGTCCTCGAGAAGCGGGCTGCGGATCGCGGATTCAGCCGCCTCGCGGGCACGTACTTCGCCGACGGCCTTGCCAGTGCCCATCATGGCCATGCCCATCTCTGACATGACCGTGCGCACATCGGCGAAGTCCACGTTGATCATACCGGGACGGATAATGAGATCCGCGATGCCCTGAACTGCCCCGAGGAGCACATCGTTGGCAGCGCCGAACGCATCGAGCATCGAGGTCTGCTGTCCAAGCACGGCGAGCAGTTTCTCGTTGGGGATGGTGATCAGCGAATCAACGTTCTGCTGCAGTTCGAGAATGCCCTTCTCGGCCGCCGGCATGCGCTTCTCGAATCGGAACGGCTTGGTGACAACCGCGACGGTGAGGATTTCCATCTCCCGCGCCACTTCGGCGACCACCGGCGCGCCGCCCGTACCGGTCCCGCCGCCCATGCCCGCGGTGATGAACACCATGTCGGCGCCGTCGAGCACTTCGGCAATGCGATCGCGATCCTCAAGCGCCGCCTGGCGCCCGATCTCGGGATTGGCCCCGGCACCGAGACCCTTGGTGATGTTGCCGCCGAGCTGCAGGACCGTCCGGGCCTCGAGGCCCTTGAGCGCCTGCGCATCGGTGTTGGCCGCGACGAACTCTACGCCCTCGACGCCGCGCTCGATCATGTGCTGCACGGCGTTGCCGCCGCCACCCCCTACGCCAACCACCTTGATGACCGCGTTTTGCGGTGCGCTGTCTACCAGTTCGAACATGTGTACGCCCTCCACAGACGTCGCTGTTGTCCGAGACCCGTCGGCCTCAGAAGTTGTTCCGCCACCAGCCCATGAGCCGGTCGACGATGCCCTCGTTCTTTGACGGCGCGATCGCGCGTGCGTCGCGTCCGGATTCCTGCCGCCTGCCGTACTGCAGCAGACCCACCCCCGTGGCATAGATCGGATTGCGGACGATGTCCGACAGTCCCTTCACGTCTCGCGGCATGCCGATGGATACGGGTTTGTGAAAGATTTCCTCTGCGAGCTCCACGACGCCTTCGATCTTCGAAGACCCTCCGGTCAGCACGATTCCGGCGGCGATCAGGTCCTCGTATCCGGAGCGACGCAGTTCCGCCTGTACGAGCGTAAAGAGCTCGTCGTAGCGCGGCTCGACCACTTCCGCGAGCGCCTGACGGGAAAGCGATCGCGGCGCTTTGTCGCCTACGCCAGGCACCTTGATCGTCTCCTCGGCACCCGCGAGCTGCGTGAGCGCACAGGCGTATTTGATCTTGATCTCTTCGGCGTGTTGCGTAGGCGTTCGCAGCGCCATAGCAATATCGTTGGTGACCTGATCACCGGCGATCGGAATGTTCGCGGTGTGACGAATCGCGCCCTCCGTGAAGATCGCGATATCCGTGGTTCCGCCGCCGATATCGACCATGCAGACGCCCAGCTCTTTCTCGTCGTCGGAAAGTACGGCGTAGGCCGAGGCAAGCTGTTCGAGAATGAGGTCACGGACCTCAAGGCCACAGCGGCGGACGCATTTCTCGATGTTCTGGGCCGCGTTCACGGCGCCGGTGACAAGGTGAACCTTCGCCTCCAGGCGAACCCCAGACATCCCCAGCGGTTCCTTTACGCCTTCCTGGCTGTCGATCAGGAACTCCTGCGGAAGGATGTGCAGGATCTTCTGATCTGCCGGTATGGCAACGGCCTGCGCCGCGTCGATGACGCGGTCAACGTCCGTGTTCATCACCTCTCCGTCCCGAATCGCGACGATGCCGTGCGAGTTCAGAGAGCGGATGTGATTGCCGGCAATGCCCGCATAGACGCTTTCGATCTGGCAGCCGGCCATGAGCTCGGCTTCCTCCACGGCGCGCTGGATGGACTGCACCGTCGACTCGATGTCGACCACGACACCCTTCTTCAATCCCCGCGATGGATGAGAGCCGATACCGATCACCTCGATCGTGCCGTCGTCACCGAACTCGCCGACGATCGCCACGACCTTCGACGTGCCGATGTCGAGGCCGACGATCATCTCTCCGGCTGCAGTCGCCATGGGTCTTCCGTCTCCAGGGGCTGAGCGCTGGCGAGGCGGGTACTGTCCCCCTCCTCCAGCGGCAGGTCGCGCCATGCGACCGCGATTCCGTTGTCGTAGCGCGCGTCGAGGCTCACTACGTCCTGCATCTGATTGCGCAGTTCACTGTTGATCACCGTCACGAGCCGGCGCAGGCGTGCCACGTGCCGATCAGCGCCCAGCAAGACGCGCGTACCGCCGCGCATGCGCACCCGGACGTCGCCGACGTCGTCCTGCTCAAGCGCTTCGATCTCAAGATCGAGGGGCCGAAAGACGTCAGAGACAAGCTGGAAGACGCGCATGACCTCGGGCGCACTGCCGGGCGGTCCGGCCAGCTGCGGCAGCGCATCAGCGCCGATGATTTCGAGCGGCTCGATGACCGCACCGCGCGACGACAGCAGCGCATCGCCCTGCCAGCGCGCCACTGGAACCTCTGGCGCAATGCGTATCTCGAGCCCGTCGGGCCAGCGGCGACGCACCGCAGCCGCATCGATCCAGGATTCCGCCGCAAGGCGCGCACGCAGCGCCCGCGCATCCAGGGTGACCAGCCCGGCCGGAAGGAAGGCGGCGACAACTTCCACCGCCCGAGCGCGCTCTGCGCCCGTCAGCTCACCCGACACCTCGACCACCTCTATCGGCACGTCCACGCGATCCCACAGCACAGACAGCAGAGCTACGGCGGCGCCGAATGAGAGGGCCACGAACGCATAGCCGGCAACACGCCGCATGGGAGAGGCATCGGCGGAGGCGCGCGTGCGCGTCATGCGCCTCCCCCCTTCAGAGCTGCCGCAAGGCGACCGACGTCGCCGGCGCCCTGCGTGATGACCACATCGCCGTTTCTAACGACGTCTGCAAGTCGCGCTGGCACCTCGCCGAGCGTCGCAACGAAGAGTGGATCAGCTCCGCTTCGCCACTGGCGAACGGATCGCGCCAGCGCACGACCGTCCGCGCCAGCGATCGGCGCTTCGCCAGCCGCGTAGACCTCGAGCAGCAGGAGCAGGTCCACCTCGGAAAGAACGCGCACGAAGTCGTCGTAGAGATCGCGCGTACGAGTGAATCGATGGGGCTGATACACCATCACCACTCGACGTCCGGGCCAGCACTCGCGCACGGTCCGGACAACCGCTGCGACCTCGGTTGGATGGTGGCCATAATCGTCCACGAGGGTGACGTCCGCGCCCGCGATGCGCAGGTCCTGCACCTGAAAGCGGCGGCCGACGCCCTCGAAGCGCGCAAGGCCCGCAACGATCGCGGCATCGGCAACGCCCTCGTCGCTGGCGACAGCGATGGCGGCAAGCGCATTGCGCACGTTGTGCTCGCCCGGGAGCGGCATCTCGATCTCGAGCGGCGCACGATCGCGGCGGAGGACGCGGAAGCGGCTCGACCGCTCGCGCGTCTCGATCGCCTCGCCGCGAACGTCCGCGTCCTCGGAAAGACCGTAGGTGATCACGGGCCGGCCTATGCGGGGCAGCATCTCGCGCACCGCAGCATCGTCAACGCAGAGCACTGCAACCCCGTAGAACGGCAGACGCTGCAGGAACTCGACGAAGGTGTCTCGCAAACGCGCAAAGTCGCCGCCGTAGGTTTCCATGTGATCGGCGTCGATATTGGTGACGACGGCAACCATCGGCTGGAGGTATAGGAAGGAAGCATCCGACTCATCGGCCTCGGCCACGAGATGGCGACTCGCGCCGAGACGAGCATTCGTGCCGGCGCTGTTGAGCAGGCCTCCGATCACGAAGGTGGGGTCGAGCCCCGCCGCCTCGAACACAGAGGTGACGAGCGAGGTTGTGGTGGTCTTGCCATGCGTCCCAGCAACGGCGATGCCGTGGCGATAGCGCATGAGCTCACCGAGCATTTCCGCACGGCGCACGACCGGAATGCGGGCTTCACGCGCGGCAAGGAGCTCCGGGTTGTTCTCCGCAATGGCGCTCGAGATGACGATGACATCGGCACCCTCGATCTGCTCGCTGCGCTGACCGATGAACACCTTTGCGCCGAGCCTTTCCAGGCGCATACAGGTCTCGGAGTGCGCGAGATCGGAGCCCGTGATGCGATAGCCCTGATTGAGCAGTACCTCAGCAATTCCGCACATGCCCGAACCACCGATGCCGATGAAGTGGATACGGCGAATGCGGCGCATCTCGGGCACGTCGAAGAGCGCACGGTCAGCGATCACGGTCGAACTCATGCGCGCGCCTCCCGCCGTCGACGCTCGCGCGGCGCTTCAGCTGCAGCAAGGCGATTCTCGAAGTCGACGCGCAGGCACAGAGCAAGGAGCGCGCAGGAGGCAATGAGCGCGTTCCCGCCGTAGGACACAAAGGGAAGCGTCAGCCCCTTCGTCGGAAGGAGGCCAGTGTTCACGCCGAGACTGACCAGAGCCTGCACGCCGAGCATCAGAGCTGCCCCGTAAGCGATGTAGGCGGCGAACACATCCCCGCGCAGCTCTGCAGCACGACCGTGCCAGAGCCCCCGCAGCACGAGACTCGCAAGCAGCAGACACACCGCAATCGCGGTCACGGCACCAAGCTCTTCAGCTATGACGGCGAAGATGAAATCCGTGTGGGCTTCGGGCAGATAGAAGAGCTTCTGCAGACCCTCGCCCAATCCGACGCCAAACCACTCGCCGCGCCCAAAGGCGATGAGGGCCTGGGTGAGTTGATAGCCATCGCCATACTGGACGGCCCAGGGGTCTAGAAAGGCGTTCAGCCGCGCGAGGCGATAGGGCGAAGCAAACACTGCGACGGCAAGGGCCGCCCCGCCGATGAGCGCGAGCACGCCGAGGTCACGCAGACGCGCGCCGGCGAGCAGGATCGTTCCAGCCGAAGCACCGAAGATCACCACCGTGGCGCCAAGATCCGGCTCCGCCAGAAGCAGCGTTGCGGGTATCAGGATCCACCCGAGCGGGCGAACCATGCCCATGAACGATGTGCGCACATCGTCCTGACGCCTCGCGAGATAGTGCGCGACATAGATGACCAGCAAGAACTTCGCCGCTTCCGAGGGCTGAAAGGAAACCGGCCCGAGCGCCACCCAGCGCAGGGCCCCATTCACCTCACGCCCAAGACCCGGCATGAGCACGAGGAGCAACAGTGCGATGGTGACGAAGTAAGACGCGGCGCCGATGCGGCGCCAGAAAGCCGTTGGAATCGCGAGGACAACGGCGAAGCCGGAGAGCGCGACAAGCAGGTAGATTCCGTGCCGCAGCAGATGATGCCAGGGATCACCGAAGCGACTTGCAGCAAGCTCCATGGACGCGCTGCTTACCGCCAGAATCCCGAAGCCGAGCAGAACCAGCCAGAGCCCAAGCAGCACGCCATCTATACCCTCGCCGGGTACGGCCTGTACGGGCAAGGCACTGGCTCGAGCCGCAGTCATTGCGCGCACTCCCTTTCAAGGGCGCGGACCGCGTCAACGAAGGCATCTCCGCGCGCGCCGAAAGAGGCGTACTGATCGAAGCTTGCGCACGCTGGCGCCAGCAAAACCGTATCGCCAAGGGATGCAAACGCACGCGCAGCTCGAACTGCCGATGGCATATCGTCGACGAACGCATGGGGGCAAAGATCACCAACCGCCTCCGCAATCGCCGGTGCGTCCTCTCCGAAAAGCACGAGCGCACGAACCGATGCGGCAACGCTGGCCCGCAGCTCAAGGAAATCGGCGCCCTTGCCGAGCCCGCCCGCCAGCAGCACGAGGCGACGCGCACCGTCGCCGAGACCTTCAAGGGCCGCACGGCAGGCGCCGACGTTGGTCGCCTTCGAATCATTCACCCAGCGCACGCCCCCGAACTCCGCGACGGGCACGCACCGGTGCGGCAGCGGCGCATAGGCCAGCGCTGCGCCCCAGGATCGGTCCAGATCCGCGCCCATCACCTCCGCCATGGCAAGTGCAGCAAGCACGTTGAAGGCGTTGTGGCGGCCGGCAATCGGAAGATCCCGCGCCGGGAAGCGCCGGCCGTTGCCTGCGACGAGCTCGAGCGCATCGCCGCGGCCACGCAGGCCCCACTCACCGGAGCGAGGCGCGCTGCGCGCGCGCAAATGCACACGGCGTCCACCGAAGTCATCGTCCGGACGGATGCGCGGATCGTCGGCATCGAATACGGCGACGCGCGCGTGACGATAGATGCGACGCTTCGACGCCGCATAGGCCTCCATGGAGCCGTAGCGATCGAGGTGATCGACCGACAGATTGAGCAGCGCCGCGCAGGCGAGCGGCAGACGCGTGACGAGATCGAGCTGGAAGCTGGACAGTTCGAGCACATAGCCGTCACCTGGCGCACGGGCCAGCAGTTCGAGCGCTGGCTCACCGAGATTGCCGCCCACGGCAATCTCCATGCCCTCTGCGCGCAGCATCTCGCCGAGCAGACTCGTGACGGTGCTCTTGCCGTTCGTCCCGCTGATGCCGGCAATGCGCGCATCGGTCGCGCGCGCGAAGAGCTCGATGTCGCCCGCAACGTCAACGCCTGCGGCACGCGCGCGCGCAACCACTGGCGCGTCGGCCGCGACTCCGGGGCTGACTGCGAGCAGCGCAGCAGCGGCGGCGCGCGCCGCATCGAAGCCACCGGTGCGAACATCGACCTGCGGCAGTTCGCGCTCGAAGGTCGCGATGTCGGGCGGCGCGTCTCGCGTGTCCATCGCGCACACGCGCCACCCCGATCCCGCGAGGTGGCGGGCGCAGGAGAGTCCGCTTGGCCCCATACCCAGCACCACGGCCTCGCCGGACCTGTCGGCCGCCGTGCTCATCGCAGCTTCAACGTCGACAGCCCGATCAGCACGAGCATGAGGGAGATGATCCAGAAGCGGACGATCACGCGCGGCTCAGGCCATCCCTTGAGCTCGAAGTGATGATGGATCGGCGCCATGCGAAAGATGCGCCGCCCCGTCAGCTTGAAAGATGCAACCTGAAGGATCACGGACACCGTCTCCAGCACGAAGACGCCGCCCATGATGAACAGAACGATCTCCTGGCGGATCACGACGGCCACGAAGCCGAGCGCCGCACCAAGCGCGAGCGCACCGACATCGCCCATGAAGACCTGGGCCGGATAGGTGTTGAACCAGAGGAAGCCGAGCCCGGCGCCGACCATGGCGCCGCAGAAGATCGCGAGCTCTCCGGACCCCGCGACGTAGGGAATCTGCAGGTACTGGGAGAACTCGACGTGGCCGGTGACGTAGGCGATGAGCCCGAGCGCGCCCGCCACCATGGCCGACGGCATGATCGCGAGCCCGTCCAGACCGTCGGTGAGATTGACCGCGTTCGAACTGCCGACGATGACGAAGTACGTCAGCACGACATAGAAAATGCCGAGATCGATCGCGACCGACTTGAAGAAGGGAACGATCAGCGTCGTTTCGACCGGGCTCGTCGCCGTCTCGTAGAGAACGACGGCCACGCCCATGCCGGCGACGGATTGCCACAGGTACTTCCAGCGCGCAGCGAGGCCGGCCGGATCGCGACGCACGACCTTGCGATAGTCGTCCACCCAGCCGACGGCGCCGAACGCCAGGATCACGCCGACCGCAAGCCATACGAAGCGATTGCTCAGATCACTCCAGAGCAGGGTCGAGAGGACGATGGCGACGATGATGAGCGCCCCGCCCATGGTCGGCGTACCGGCCTTCGAAAGATGCGACTGCGGCCCGTCGCTGCGCACCGCCTGGCCGATCTGATGATGGGTGAGACGCCGGATCATCGAAGGTCCGACGAGCAGCGAAGTCGCGAGCGCCGTCATCACCGCGAGGATTGTCCGCAGCGTGATGTAGCCGAACACCCCGAAGCCCGAGGCGAAGGTCTCGAGCCACTCCGTCAGCCACAGGAGCATGCGCTTTCCTCCTGCGGGGGCGCCATCGCATCGGCCACCAGGGCCTCGACGACTGCGACATCCGAATAGGGCAGCCGGCCTTGAGGACCTTCCTGGTAATCCTCATGCCCTTTTCCTGCGACAAGCACGACGTCGCCTGGGGCTGCACCGGCAAACGCCGTGGTGATGGCCCGCCGACGATCGCGCTCCACCACGACGTCGAGCGTCGCCGGGATGCCCTCAAGAATTCCGGAGACGATCGAGTCACCGTCTTCGCCGCGCGGATTGTCATCGGTAACGATGATCCGGTCCGCCAGCGACGCAGCCGCCTCGCCCATGAGCGCCCGCTTACCTGGATCACGCTCGCCGCCGCACCCGAACACGCAGTGCACGCGGCCAGAGAAGTGGCCACGCAGCACCTTGAGCGCCTGCGCCAGCGCGTCCGGCGTATGGGCGTAGTCAACCACCGCAGTAAATCCAGCCGGATGTGCGATCGGCTGCAGGCGCCCGACGACCGGGTGCGCGCGACCCGCAGCCGCCAGCACCGCATCGAACGGCAGCCCCAGGCCCACGAGCAGCGTCACCGAACCGAGCAGATTGGAGAGCAGAAAATCACCGAGCAGGGGTGTCGAAACGGTGCCGCGGCCCCAAAGGGAGTCAAGCTCGACCTCGAGACGGCCGCCAACGGGGCGCTGCGCCCGCACGTGCAGCGCCGCCGAAGGGTCGGTCAGCGAATAGTCGAAAACCTCGACCGCGCTCGGGATGCGACCGGGCAACTCGCGCGCAAAGGGGTCATCGCGATTGATCACACCCACCTCTACACCCGGGGCCAGAAACAGCTGACGCTTTGCTTCGCCGTATGCCGCCATGGAACCGTGATAGTCGAGATGATCGCGCGTGAGATTGGTGAGCATCACGCCGGCGAAGGAGATGCCTGCGGTGCGCTCCTGATCGAGCGCGTGCGAGGAGACCTCCATGGCGACCCATTGGGCCCCGGCGTCGCGCATCCAGGCGAGCGAAGCAGCGAGCGTCACCGTGTCCGCCGTCGTCAGGCCGGTGTATCGGAGCGCTCCCGGAAACCCGTTACCGAGGGTGCCGCAGATGCCGGAGCGATGGTCGAGCGCCGTGAGCATCTCGGCAAGATGGTGGGTGCATGAGGTCTTGCCGTTGGTTCCGGTGACGCCCAGCACGCGCATCGCGCGGGAGGGATGATCGAACCAGGCGGCCGCGAGGCGCCCGATATGACGCTGGAGCTCATCGACGCCGGCGATCGGCACTTCGCCGGCGAGCGCGCGGTCCGAGTCGTCGACCTCGCCGTCGATCAGTATCGCGCTGGCGCCGCGCGCAACGGCATCACCGATGAAGCGGCGCCCATCCGTGGCGCGGCCGGACACGGCCAGGAACAGATCTCCGCCGCGCACGCGGCGCGAATCCAGCGCAAGCCCCGACAGCGGGGCGGCAAGCAGACCCGGATCAGTCGGCGCCAGGGCCGCGAGATCTGCATGTGCAAACACTTCGGCAACGGAGCGCGCGCGCGCGTTCACGCCTCGGCTCCTCGCGGCTGGCGCACGGGCCCCTCATGTTCTGCTACCGCCATCGCTTCGCCGTCCGGAGGCACGGCGAGCAAGCGCAGGGCCCCGGCGACGACACGGGCGAATACCGGAGCCGCGACAGCGCCACCTCCGGTCCGCTCGACCTTGGGCTCGTTGACCAGCACGACTGCAGCAATGCGCGGCGCTGTCGCCGGCGCGAAGCCCACGAACCAGGCCAGATGTCGCTCGTCGTCGTAACCGTCGGCGCCAACCTTGCGCGCCGTCCCGGTCTTGCCGGCGATGCGGTAGCCCGGAATCGCAGCCCGCGCAGCTGTTCCATCATCGCGAACCACTTGTTCGAGCATGCCTGCGAGCATCTCCGCAATCGGCCTCGAGAGCACCGATTCCACTGGCGGGGGTGCGCGCTCGCTGTCCGCGCGCAGAAGCGTTGGCGCGCGCATCTGACCCTCGTTCGCGAACACCGTGTAGGCCTGCGCCAGCTGCAGCGGCGTCACCGACAGGCCATATCCGTAGGCGAGCGTTACGCGCTCGATCTCGCGCCAGCGGTGCGCGCCCGGCAGGCGCCCTGCTTCCTCTCCAGGGAACGCCACGCCGGTGCTGCGACCCAGCCCGAAACGAGAGAAGAGCTCACGCAAGGTCGCGTCCTCGAGCTCAAGAGCAATCTTCGAAATCCCGACCTGGGACGACTTGGCGATGATCTCGCCCAAATCGAGTTCGCCGCGATTGAGCGGATCAGTGATCAACTTGTCGCCCACACGAATTCGACCGGGCGAGGTGTCGACGCGCGAATCCGCCTCGAAGCGCCCGGTTTCAAGAGCAGCCGCGACGGTGAGGGGCTTCACCGTCGAGCCCGGCTCGTAGGTATCTGTCACGGCGCGATTGCGCATGCGCGCGAGATCGCCGGCCACCGGCGCATTGGGGTTGTAGCCGGGCTGATTGACCATGGCGAGGATCTCGCCCGTGGCGACGTCAAGCACCACCACCGTTGCCGACTGCGCCGAGTACTGGGTCATCGCCGCCTTCAGCTCGCGATAGGCCAGGTACTGCAGACGCAGATCGATGGACAGGAACAGGTCGCGTCCAGGCTCTACGGCCTCGAGCAGCTCGAGATCACGAACAATGCGGCCGCGACGATCGCGGATGACGCGCTTGGCGCCCGGGGCGCCGGACAGCCAGTCCTCGAAGGCGAGTTCCACGCCCTCGAGGCCGACATCGTCGATGTCCGTCAGGCCCACGAGATGCGCCGCAACTTCGCCTGCAGGATAGAAACGCTTGTACTCATCCTGCTGCTCGATCCCCGGAATGCGCAGCGCCGCGATGCGATCGGCGAGGCCGGGATCGACCTGGCGCCGAAGGTAATGAAAGCGACGGCCGCTGCCCCGAGCGAGCCGGTCGCTGAGGGCCTCCGGGGCCAATTCAAGCAGCGACGCGAGCTGCGGCAGTGCAGGATGTCCAAGATCCACGGCTACGGGATCTGCCCAGATCGACGCCACGGGCGTCGATACGGCGAGGGGCTCGCCACGGCGATCGTAAATGGCCCCTCGAACCGCAGGAACGCGCAGGGTGCGGATGGTCCGCGCATCGCCCTCGCGCTGCAGGAAGTCGCGCGCCGATTCACCCTGAAGCATGACCACGCGCACGCAGACCACAGCGCAGAACGCAACGAGCAAAGCGCTCACCACGCCGATGCGCCAACCCCCGGCAGCGTTCATCGCGGCGGCTCCCCGGCACTGATCAGGCGCGTATCGCGGGGTTCGGGCATGCGCATGGCAAGACGTTCCGCCGCAAGGGTCTCCACCCGGTTGTAGGCGGAAAAGGTGCTGCGCTCGAGGAGCAGACGCCCGCGCTGAGCAATCAGCGCATCGCGCTCCTGACGCAGACGCTCGGATTCCATGAACAAACCGCGCGCCCGATGCGAAGTCTCCACGACCCAGAGCCCGGACAGGAGCACGGCGCCCCCCAGAAGCGCAGCGACCCGCGTAGCGGGTCGCTCGAGCCAGCCATGGAGCGCGGACAGCAACCCCCGCGCCTGGCTCACGTCCCACCTCCGGAACGCCGCAGACGCTCGGCGACCCTGAGCACCGCCGATCGCGCGCGCGGATTGCGCTCGACCTCTACCGCGCCCGGTTTGCGGGCTTTGCCGATGCGGCGCAAACGCACGCTCGGATCCGGACCCTGGACAGGCAGACCGCGGAGCACGGGGTCGCCCCGCTCCGCGTCGCGGATGAATCGCTTCGCGATCCGGTCTTCCAGGGAGTGGAAGGCGATCACAACCAGGCGACCCTCCGTATCCAGCACGTCGACCGCTGCTTCCAACCCTCTGGCCAGCTGACCAAGTTCGTCGTTGACGTGGAGACGAATGGCGAGAAAAACGCGTGTTGCGGGGTGCTTATCGCGCTCCCAGGACGGATGCGCTGCCGCCACGACCTCCGCCAGGCGCCCGGTCGTCTCGATCGGCGCCTCGTCCCGGGCCGCAGCAATGGCGCGCGCAATCCGGCGTGCATGCCGTTCCTCGCCCAGCTCGCGAAAGACCTGCGCCATGTCGTCCACTGACGTCGCGGCAATCCACTCCGCTGCGCTCACCGGCGCACCGACGCCCATGCGCATGTCGAGCGGACCATCGCGCAGAAAACTGAATCCGCGCGCCGCGTCGTCGAGCTGAGGCGAAGACACTCCGAGATCCATCAGAACGCCGTCGACGAGCCCGCCGGGAACGTGCTCGCGGACGATCTCCGCGAGGGCATCAAAGGGACGTTGGTGCACCGAAACGCGTGCATCCTCGACCGCGAGGGCGCGCGCCATTGCAATGGCCTCAGGGTCACGATCAACGGCGATGAGCATGCCGCCCGGACCCAATCGTTCGAGCACGGCACGGGCATGACCGCCGCGTCCGAAGGTGGCGTCGACAATGCGCGCGTCCCGACGCACCGCGAGTCCTTCGACGGCTTCGTCAAGCATGACGCTGATGTGCGCGGCGTCGGCCACTTTGCCCCTCACAGAGATATGGATTCGAGCGCCGCGGACCCCTCATCCGATGCGCCATCGTCGAGCCAGGTATCGCGCCGCTCCAGCCAGGTCTCCTCAGCCCAGATCTCGAGCTTTCTGCCCTGACCGATCAGGACCAGCTTCTTTGACAGCGTTGCAAATTCGCGCAGCATGGAAGGCACGAGAACACGCCCGCTACCGTCAAGTTCAGCGTCGGTGGCATGACCGATCAGCAGTCGCTGAATGCGTCGCGCTTCACGATTGACGTTCGGCAGCGCATCTACCTGCGCCTGGATCTGCTCCCAGGCGGGCAAGGGGTAGAGAAGGAGGCAGCGTTCGTCCATGTCGATGGTAATGACGACCCGACCCGCGCAAATGTCGTGCAGCGCCTCGCGGAAACGCACGGGCAAGGCCATGCGCCCCTTCGCATCGAGGTTGACGGCACTGACACCGCGAAAATGCACGCGTCAGCTCCTCGGCCGGCGCGAAGGACCTTTGAAAAACACTTTTCACCACTTCTTGCCATTTCTCGACACTATGAGAACGCAATTTTCCACTGTCAAGCAAGCTAGTCCCGCAATTTCAGTGAGTTACGAAGGAATCAGGAGGTGGCGAGGCCAGATCGGACCCTAGGCTCATAAGCACGCCTGGATGCTCCGATGACTTTCTATCTAGAACCAATCAGTTGCGTAGATTTGCTAAAGCCAAATCGACCTATGAGACAGATTCGATCTCATGGAGGAGGATTCGAGAACAGAGAGGAATAAAGGGTCCCGGACAGGCCCTTATTGGGGGAGTGTGTGACGAAGCCGGCCGATAAGCCGGGTTCTGTCGTGGGCAGTCATTCATCTGCGATGCGCGTCGCCGCGCACCTGAAGCAGCCTACCCGGATCCGGTGCGGACCACACCATTGGATCCCTATTCGGCCTTGCTCCGGGTGGGGTTTACCCTGCCACGCCTGTTGCCAGGCGCGCGGTGCGCTCTTACCGCACCCTTTCACCCTTGCCTCGCCCCGATAGAAGCGATCGGCGGTCTGCTCTCTGCGGCACTTTCCGTAGGCTTTCGCCCCCCAGGCGTTACCTGGCACCCTGTCCTGCGGAGCCCGGACTTTCCTCCCGACGCGCCCGAAGGCGCTTCGAGCGACTGCCTGGCCAGCTCCGTCACACGTCGTCATGGTGCGGCCCCGAGACGATTGCCACAAGTGTCCGCTTCAGGTTCGTTCGCTCAATTCGAGCGCCCGATCATAGAGCGCGCTGCGCTTTTCGCCCGTGAGTTTCGCAGCCACGCGCGCCGTCTTCGAGGCCGGCAGTTCGTCTAGCAAGGCAGAGAGCAGCGCATCGGTGTCCAGCGATCGCTGCCCTGCGGCTGCCCGCGCACCCTCGACAATGACAACGAACTCACCGCGGGCGGGTTCGTCGCCCGCCGCAAACAGTGCCGCTAGGTCGCCGAGGGCACCACGGCGATGGGACTCGAACTGCTTCGTAAGTTCTCGACCGACCCATGCGAGACGCGACTCGCCAAGCACCGCAGCGAGATCTGCGAGCGTCGCAGAAATCCGGTGTGGCGCCTCGTAGAAGACCAGGGTTGCCGCGAGCGTGGACACGCCGTCGATGCGCTCGCGCCGCGGCCCGGTCTTCGCCGGCAGGAAACCCGCGAACAGAAAGCGGTCCGTCGCCAGGCCCGCAACGGATAGCGCAGCCGTGACGGCGCTCGGACCGGGTATCGGCCGCACGGTGAACGCCTCTTCGGCGGCCACACGCACGAGGCGATAACCAGGATCAGCGAGCAGCGGCGTTCCGGCATCACTGACCAGCGCTACGTCTCGGCCAGCCGCGAGCAGATCCAGGATCTCTCGGATTCGGCCTGTTTCGTTGTGCTCGTGTAGGGAAATCGTACGAACGGAAGAGCCGATTACTGCCAACAGCTGACCGGTGCGTCTGGTATCCTCCGCGGCGATGAGATCAACGCGCTTCAGAACTTCCCGCGCCCGCTCGCCGAGGTCTCCGAGATTCCCGATCGGGGTCGCTACTACGAAGAGCGTGCCGCTGTTCATGAACCTCCTCGTTTTTCCGTCGCGCGACGTATCAGTGTATCCAATGCGCCTGCTCCGGCTCACGCCGCGCATCGTTGTACCGATGATCTTCGCCTCGCTGCTCGTCGCGTGTGGATCGGCGCCGCCCGAACCCTCCACAGCTTCCACCTCCGCGGGTGACGGAGGCACACCGCCGGCGCAGCCCGTCCCGAGGTCACCGGAGGCCCTGCTTCGTTCCGCGGAACGCGCCTCGCGCAGCGACGCAGCGCGCCTGCGCCTCAGCGCAGCGCGCGCGTACGCCGAAGCACAAGATATGGCGGGGCTCGAGTATGTCCTCGCGACGCTGGACGTGAACGCCCTGTCGAGCGCTGACGCCTGGCGTTACGAGGTCCTCACGGCAAGGCTGGCACTCGCGCGCGGCGACTTCGCTGCTGCGGATCAAGCACTCGCCAAGGTCCCCGACGCGCGCTACGCATCCGCTTTCGATCCACAAGAGCTGGTCTCCATGGCGCGCCTGCGAGCCGAGATTCACGAGGCGGCAGACCGCCCGCTGGCGGCGGCACGAGAGCGCGTATATCTGCATGGCCTGCTTACGGACGGGGCGCTGCGTCGCGCCAATCGAGAAGCGATCTGGCGCAATCTCACGACACTCGACTCAACCGACATCGCAGCCGCCCTGCGCGACGCGCGCGGACAGGCTGAACTGCGCGGCTGGCTCGAGCTCGCTGCAATAGCGCGCGGCATGTTCCCAACCCTCGAGGCACAGCAGCGGGAGGTCGAACTCTGGCAGCGCCGATGGCAGCGCCATCCCGCCGCCCGCGCCATACCGAATCGCCTCGCGCGCCTCCCGGAGCTGATCGCTTCCCGCCCTCGGCACATCGCTCTCCTGCTTCCCCTGACGGGTGATCTCGCCATTGCTGGAAAGGCCGTACGGGACGGGTTCGTCGCCGCGCGCTTCGAGGCGCTCCGGGACGGCGCATACGCGCCTCGCCTGACGCTCGTCGACAGCGCAGCTGTGGGCGCAGCTTCTGGCTATCGACAGGCAATCGACGCCGGCGCGGACCTGATAGTGGGCCCCCTCGCCAAGGCAAACGTGGACGCGATCGCAGCACTGCCCTTCCTCGAAGTGCCCGTCCTTGCACTCAACAGCACAACCGACGGCCGCACGGCGTCGAGCCTCGTCCAATTCGCCCTGCTTCCGGAGACGGAGGGCGTGCAGCTGGCTGACCGCCTGATCGAGGACGGCGCTGAGCGCGTGCTTTTCCTGCAGCAGGCAACAAACTGGGCCGAGCGTATCGAACAGGCCTTCACGACCCGCTTCGAAAGCCTCGGCGGGCGCGTCACGGCAACCGCGAGCTTCGCCGGTACAGCGGACGTTCGGGAGGCCGTCGCCGATGGTCTGCTGGTCGCGGAGAGCGAGCAGCGTCTCGCGGCAGTCGAGCGCGTCCTCGGGCTTGCACCGGAATTCGAACCGCGCCGGCGCCAGGATATCGATGCCATTGTTGCGCTGGCCGATCCTCTCCACGGCGGCACGCTCAAACCCGCGCTGGCCTATTACTTTGCGGGCGATCTGCCGATCTATGCGTCCTCGCACATCTACGACGCAGACGGCCGCAGCAATGCGGGGGCCCTCGAAGGCGTACGGTTCTGTGCCATGCCCTGGCGCATCCTGCCGCTTGCGGAGCGCGACCGCGTTGTCCGGGCATGGCCGGACGCACCCGCTTCGCTGGACGTCTTCAAGGCCATCGGTATCGATGCCTGGCGCCTGCACGCGCGCCTCGGCGCAGGCGCGAACGCGGACGGCGCTCAGCTCGCAGGCGTGACCGGCGATTTGAAGCTCACAGCCAGTGGCCAGATCGAGCGCACGCTGATCTGGGCGGTCATGGCCGAGTCGGGCGCTACGCCGCTCCCGCGCGTGGTCACCTCACGTTGATTCGCAGCGCGCGAGATCGCGGCGCTGATGCGGAAGCGAGGGCGCTCGATACGCTACGCGCTGCTGGATTGACCCTCGTCGAGCGCAACTGGCATTGCCGCTACGGCGAACTCGACCTGATCATGCGCGACGGCGACGAACTCGTGTTCGTCGAGGTCCGCAGCCGGCATCGGCCGATCGGCAGTCGCTTCGCCAGCGCCGCGGAATCGATCGGCCCCCGTAAGCAGGGGCGTCTGCTGCGCAGTGCTGCCTGCTACCTCAGCACGCTGCGGCATGCGCCGCGTTGCCGGTTTGACGTTGTGACGCTCGAATCGGCGAGCGACGGCACGACGGAACAGGACTGGATCCAGGATGCCTTCGAGGCGCCCGGGTCGTGACGAAAGGAGCCTGGATACGTGTATGAGTTACTCCCGCGCCGCCTACCTGCGGCGATCGCCCTGACCACCGTGGTGGCGCTGGGGGGCTGTGCCACCATGCTCGGCGCCGTGAGCGACGAGGATGGCTATCAGACGCCAGAGACGGATCGCACCATGGGCAGAGCGATCGACGATGAGGTCATCGAGAACGTCGCTCTGGTGAATATTCGTAAAGCCTCCGAAGGCCTCGCTGACTCGCACATCCGCGTCACAAGCTTCAACGGCATCGTGCTGCTCACGGGACAGGTGCGGGCTCAGCCCCTGAAGCGCCAGGCCGAGGAGGTGACGATGCAGCTGCGCAACGTGCGCCGCGTGTACAACGAGCTGGAGGTCGCAGGGCCGACCTCTCTGCTCGCGCGCTCCGGCGACGCGTGGGTCAACAACAAAGTGAAGGCACGCCTCATCGCCAGCGAGACCGCGCCAGGCAGAGATATCCGGGTGATCACGGAAAACGGGGTCGTTTACCTGATGGGACTGATCCGCCGCAACGATGCGGACGCCGCCGCAGAGATCGCTCGCAACACCGGCGGCGTGGTGAAAGTCGTACGGATGTTCGAGTACGTCGACTGAAGCGCGCGCCCTACTTCACCACGCGCAATCCCGGGCGCCCGCGCGGCGGCGGCGCGTCGTCATCTGGACCGTCCTGGCGCAGCGTCCCAGGCGCGTCGCTGACCGCCTCCTCCGCGGCTGCAGAACCGGACGTCGCAGCGTCCGCGGCACCCTCCACTGGCGCCTCTTCGAAGGCCATGCCCGCGCCATTTTCCCGCGCATAGATCGCAAGGATCGCGTCTAGCGGCGCGTGCACAGCCTGTGCAACGCCGCCGAAGCGCGCCTCGAACGCGATTCCGTCAGCGCTGATATCCAGATAACGCACGGCCGTTGGCGATATGTTGAGGACAACCCGACCGTCGGAGATGGCGGACGAAGGAACACATACGCCCTCCCTTGTGGCGTCCACGAGCACATGCGGCGTGAAGCCCGAATCCACAATCCAGTCATTCAGCGCCCGCAGGAGATAGGGGCGCTGATCGAGCATAGGCGTAGCGTCGTCGCCCTCGCTCACAGCGACAGGCGCTCCCTCACTCGTGCATCTCCTGCTCCTGCTCCGTCAGGCTCGCCTGGAAGCCGTCGCGCTCAAACAGTCGCTCGGCGTACTTCTTCAGCGGGCGCGCCTGCTTGTCGGGCAAATCGATGCCGATCATGTCGAGGCGCCAGAGCACGGGGGCAACGCAGCAATCCACGAGGGTGAATTCATCGCTCATGAAGAAGGGCTTCTCGGCGAAGATCGGTGCGACCGCAAGCAGGCTCTCGCGCAGGCTCTTGCGCGCCTTGGTAAGCGCTGTCTCGCGGCCTTTGCCGGCAACGAGAAGATCCATATGCGCGCACCAGTCCTGCTGGATGCGATGCATCCACAGGCGGGACAGGGCGCGCGCGACGGGGTACACCGGCAGGAGTGGCGGATGCGGGAAGCGCTCGTCGAGGTATTCCATGATCACGACCGACTCGTAAAGCACGAGGTCCCGGTCGAGCAGCGTCGGGAGCGAGTTGTAGGGATTCAGTTCGCCGAGCTCGGCGGGCTTGTTACCCGGATCCACGTCGACGACGTCGACGGTCACGCCCTTCTCGGCGAGCACCATGCGAACTCGATGGCTGTAGTGATCCGCGGGATCGGAGAACAGCGTCATCGACGTGCGCTTGCTTACGACACTCATGGGGTTCCTCGCGTAGTGCGGTAAGGGGACGGATCGCCTGCGGGCAGGGCGCGCGCGCTAAACGGCACTCGCCCACGAAAGGGCGCACGGTCGGTTCCGTGCGCCACTCGGATGCCCGCGTCCGCCTTCTTAGTGGACTTCCTTCCCGAACTCGCGCCCGAGGAGGTAGGTGAACACGAACAGGACGACCAGGAAGAGCAGAACGTATACGCCGATGCGTTGACGATCTGCCTTGTACGGTTCGCCGGTGTAATCGAGGTAGTTGACGATGTCGGCGACCGCTCCGTCATACTCCTCTGGCGACATCGACCCCGTACCTTCCTCGATCTCGATATGACAATGGGAGGCGTCGTCGCAAACCTTGACCGGCACCCCCTGTAGCTCGATCAGCGCGTGCGGCATCCCAGCGTTCGCCAACACATCGTTGTTCACGCCAAGCGGACGGCTCGGGTCGACGTAGAACCTGCGAAGGTAGGTGTATACCCATTCGGGACTGCGCACGCGGGTCACCATGGTGAGATCGGGCGGTTGCGCACCGAACCATGCCTTCGAACCTTCTGCAGGCATGGCTGACGTGATGTGATCACCGATCTCGGCGTCCGGATCGAACACCAGGTTCTCCAGATAGAGGCCTTCGGGCACACCCAGGTCGTTGGCGGTGCGCTGATGCCGCTGATACTGCAGGCCATGACAGCCGAGGCAGTAGTTGGCGAAGAGCGCAGCGCCACGCTGAAGGGACGGCAGGTTCGAGTGATCGGTCTCGACCGGATCAAGGTCGATCGCAGCCGAGGCCGCAAAGGCCCCGGGCGCACCGATCATGAGCGCCAGCAGAACGAGGATTCGGCGCATCACTTACCTCCGCTCACGACCACGTTCTCCGGGATCGGCGGGATCGAGCCGTCCGGGTTCGGCACTCGCTCGGGTACTTCCTTGCAGGTTTCGACCCGCGTGTACCAGGGCATGAGCACGAAGTACGCAAAGTAGATTGCCGTGCCCACTTGCGCGAGCAAGGTGTAGACCGGCGTTGCCGCGACGGTGCCGAGCCAGCCCAGCAGCAGGAAACTCACGACAAAGGTCCCGAGCATGACCTTAGACAGCGTCCCCTTGTAGCGAATCGACTTGACCGGGCTGCGGTCGAGCCAGGGCAGGACCGCCGGCACGAGGATTGCGCCAACCATGATGACTAAGCCCCAGAACTTGGCGTCGATACCGAACAGCGGATAGGTCGCTGCACGCAACATTGCGTAGAAGGGGGTGTAGTACCAGACGGGCGCTATGTGCTCTGGCGTCTTCAGCGGATCCGCTTCAGTGAAATTCGGCGGCTCGAGGAAGTAGCCCCCCATCTCCGGCGCGAAGAACACAACGCCGAGGAATATGCCGAGGAAGACCACGATCGCCGGCAGGTCATGGCCGATCGTGTAGTACGGGTGAAACGCGATGGTGTCCAGGGGCTTGCCGTTTTCATCCTTGTACTTCTTCACGTCGATGCCGTCGGGGTTGTTCGAACCGACGTGATGCAGCGCAACGATGTGCAAAAAAACTAGCATCACGAGCATCAGCGGCAGCGCAACGACGTGCAGCGCAAAGAAGCGGTTGAGGGTGATCTCGCTCAAGAGGAAATCACCGCGCACCCAGGTCATGAGGTCCGGACCCACGAAAGGAATTGCTCCGGCAAGGGAAACAATGACCTGTGCACCCCAGTAGGACATGTTGCCCCAGGGCAGGAGGTAGCCCATGAAACCCTCGGCCATGAGCACGAGGAATATCGCCATCCCGAACAGCCAGATCAGCTCGCGCGGCTTGCGATAGGAGCCATACATCATGCCGCGGAACATGTGCAGATAGACGACCACGAAGAATGCGGACGCCCCGGTGGAGTGGAGGTACCGCAGCAGCCAGCCAAACTCCACGTCCCGCATGATGTATTCGACTGACGCGAAAGCACCATCGCCCGACGGCACATAGCTCATGGTCAGCCAGATGCCCGTGAGCAACTGATTGACCAGGACGACCACCGAGAGAACGCCGAAGAAATACCAGAAATTGAAGTTTTTCGGCGCCCAGTACTGCGAAAGATGGTATTCCCAGGTTTCAACAAGCGGCATGCGCTCGTCGACCCAGTCGATGACACCCATCACGGCGCCAGTGACGCCTTTGCCCGGTTGCGGTGCGTTGGCTTCGCTCATTACGCAGTCTCCTCATCCGCACCGACGACAATCAGGCCGTCGGACTCGAACATGTAGGGCGGCACTTCCAGATTGGAAGGCGCCGGGACGCCCGCGTAGACCCGACCGGCCAGGTCGAATTTGGAACCGTGGCAGGGGCAGAAGTAGCCTCCTTTCCACTCAGCGTCGAAGGGCTGAGGCCCTACTTCACCGTAGAACTTTGGTGAACAACCGAGGTGCGTGCAGATACCGACGAGCACGGAAACATCCTTGGCTTCCTCGCGCGCGCGCCACGCGTTGGCCGCGTAGCTGGGCTGCTGTTCAAGGCGCTCGGAATCAGGATCTGCAAGCGGGACGTCCGGCGCCTCCAGAGCGGTCAGTGCCTCAGCGGTCCGCTTGACCACGAAAATCGGCTTGCCACGCCACTCCGGGAGCGGACCAAGGATTTCCCCGGGGCCGAGCTTGCTGACATCTATCTTGACGGGCGCGCCGGCGGCCCGCGCCTTGGCGCTCGGCGCCCAGGACGCAAGGAAGGGAACGGCTGCACCGCCCACGCCCACAGCGCCGACGACGGCGGTCGCGCCGATGAGGAACCGACGGCGCTCGAGGTTTACCTCGCCGCCCACGCCCGACATGCCTGCGTTAATTGCGCCTTCGCTCACGAAGCACACTCCCTGAGATCAATCACTACGGATGCGCAGGAGCTTGCACCCCCACTCGAAGAACCCGTGTCACCGAAGCCCGCGGCGGTTGGCCTTCACGCTTGGTCCGATACAACACGCCGTCGCAGGACGGCGCGGGAGTGTAGCACAGCGAAGGCGAACCTCGGGGCCGGAAGGCCCCGACAAGCGCAAATCAACGCTTGGAGAACTGCGGCCGCTTACGCGCCTTGCGCAAGCCAACCTTCTTCCGCTCAACGGCGCGCGCGTCGCGCGTGACGAAACCTGCGCGACGCAGCGGCTGCTTCAGGCCCTCGTCGTATTCGATCAGCGCGCGGGTGATGCCGTGACGAATGGCGCCGGCCTGGCCAGAAGGCCCGCCGCCGCGCACGGTGACCTTGACGTCAACCGACGCGGCCATTTCCGTGAGCTCGAGCGGCTGCATGACAACCATGCGCGACGTCTCGCGGCCGAAGTACTCATCCAGAGGCTTGTTGTTGACCAGGACGCGACCCTGGCCGGGGCGGATGTAGACCCGTGCAGCGGCAGTCTTGCGGCGTCCGGTACCGTAGTTGTTGGCGGTGCTCATGGCGCAGTCGTCCTCAGATCTCGAGCGCTTGCGGCTGCTGGGCCGCATGCGGATGTTCGGGGCCGGCGTAGACCTTCAGCTTGCGGAAGACCGCACGGCCGAGAGGGTTCGATGGCAGCATGCCGCGGACCGCGGTCTCGATGACGCGCTCCGGGTGCTTTTCAAGCTGGTCGCGCAGGACGACACCCTTGATGCCGCCCGGATAACCCGTGTGGCGCCAGTAGGTCTTCTGCGTGAGCTTGTTGCCCGTCACCGCAACCTTTTCCGCGTTCACAACGACGATGTAATCGCCGGTATCCACGTGGGGCGTGAACTCGGGCTTGTGCTTGCCACGCAGGCGCATGGCGATTTCCGTGGCAAGGCGACCGAGCGTCTTGCCGTCGGCGTCCACCACGTACCAATCACGCCGAACGTCGGCGGGGCGGGTGCTCTGGGTCGTCATCGAACTCATCCTCAGGAACCCGTCCGCGTACAGCAGGCGCCGACAAGCGAGCGCCCGAACGGGGCCGGGAAAAACGGGACGCGAATATTAGCGGCCGACCTCGCCACTGACAACCGTCTCTCGGCCGTTTTCCATCAGGCTTGATGCACCCTGGCAAGGTAGTCCCGCGACTGCATCTCAAGAAGCCTGGACGCGGTGCGTTCGAACTCGAATATCAACCGCTGGCCGACATAGAGCTCCGCGATGGGCGCCTCAGCCGACAGGATCAGTTTCACCCCGCGGTCGTAGAACTCGTCGACAAGGGAGATGAAGCGTCGGGCCTGGTCTTCCTTCGCCGACGTAAACGCCGGGACGCCGGAAATCAGTACAGCATGATACTCGCGCGCCAGCTCGATATAGTCATTCTGGCTGCGCGGCCCATCGCAGACTGCGAGGAAATCGAACCAGACCACGTCCTCCGCCTCGCGGCGCGCGCGAATCTCGCGACCTTCGATCTCGATCACTACGTCCTCGTTGCGATTGTCCGAAGCAAGGGCATCGAAGCTGGCGGCAAGGGACGTCTCGGCACCGTCGTCGAGGGGCGTGTAGTAGAGTTCCGCCTGCTCGAGGGCACGCAGGCGATGGTCCGTCCCGCCGTCCATGTGCAGGATCTCGCAGTGCCGCTCCAGCAGCTCGATCGCCGGCAGAAACCGGCGCCGCTGGAGGCCGTCACGATAGAGGTTCTTCGGCTCCACGTTCGAGGTCGCCACCAGGGACACACCGCGGGCAAAAAGTGCGTCGAAGAGCTCACCGAGAATCATCGCGTCCGTGATATCGGAGACGAAGAACTCATCAAAGCAGATGATGCGCGCTTCTTCGGCAAGTCGGTCCGCAACGCCCTCGAGCGGATTCGCGGTCCCCGCAAGCCGCTTCAGCTCATCGTGGGTACGCCGCATGAAGCGATGGAAGTGCATACGCACCTTCTCATCGAAGGGCAGGCATTCGAAAAAAAGATCCATCAGATACGTCTTGCCGCGCCCGACGCCGCCCCACATGTAGAGACCGCGCACCGGCTCGCGACGCGCCGGGCGACCGAATACTGCCCGCACGCGGTCGCCGAAGGCTGGAGCCGAGGCAGGGGCGAGGAGGCGCGCATAGAGAGCGTCGAGTCGCCCAACGGCTTCAGCCTGCGCGGGATCCTCTCGAAACTCGGGGCGCTCGAGGTCGCGCGCATAGCGCTCGCGCGGCGTCATCGGTCACTGCACTCCTCGCGGATAGCTCGGTCGCGGCGGCACTCTAAAGACGCGGCCGCGCCCCTGCAATTCACCCTGGGTTCACGTGATCTGCTTCATCTATACACTTCCGCCCGCCAAGCACAGGTGCCCACGCGCCGGAGAACCTCATGCACGCTGCCCTCAATCGCCTGCTCCCCGTCATAGCCGGCGTTGTCTTCGGCCTCACGCTGGGGCTCGTTCTTGCGCGCGACGACGCGCCCGCGCCACGCGCGGGCTTTGCTGATGCCGTGGCGCAGGCGGCGCCCGCCGTGGTGAACATCTACACCTCAAAGGTTGTCACCGAACGTCTGCATCCGCTCTGCGACATGCCTCGCTTCCGCCAGTTCTGCAGCGGCTTGCCGGAGCGACAGCGCCGGATGCAAGGCAGCCTGGGCTCGGGCGTAGTGGTCCGTGAGGACGGCTACGTGCTCACCAACAATCATGTCATCGCCGACGCCGACGAGATCCTCGTCGCGCTCGCAGACGGCCGCGAGACGCCGGCAATCGTAATCGGCACGGACCCGGACACTGATCTTGCCGTGTTACGCGTGCCTGTAGCGACCCCGAACGTCGTAGCGGTCGCCGACGAAAGCGCCCTGCGCGTGGGCGACGTCGTCCTCGCCATAGGCAATCCCTTCGGCATTGGTCAGACAGTCTCCCAGGGCATCGTCAGCGCCCTCGGTCGCTACGGCTTCTCTTCCAATCCCTATGAGGATTTCATTCAGACGGATGCCGCAATCAATCCGGGCAACTCCGGCGGTGCGCTTGTCGACGAATCGGGAGAGCTTATAGGCCTCAATACGCTGATCTTCAGCCGATCCGGCGGCTCTCAGGGCATCGGCTTCGCGATCCCCTCATCTCTCGCACTGTCGGTGCTGGACGACATCATCGCGGAAGGTGAGGTCATCCGTGGATGGCTCGGCGTCGAGGTTCGTCCGGTGGACGCAGGGGCGACAGGCCTCCCGGTCACGGGCGTGACGATCGGCGGACCAGCCTCGCAAGCCGGGCTGCTTGTTGATGACGTGATCGTCGCGCTCGACGAGATGCCCGTCGGTTCCGCACGCGAGATGGCACAGCGCATCGCGATGCTCGAACCCGGTCGACGCGTCACTCTCGGTGTGCGGCGCGACGGCATCCGCCTTGAGCTGGAAGCGCTCGTCGGCCGACGCCCGCCCCCGGCGCGGACCTGAAACTCAGGCCGCGTTGTCGTCGTAGCCAGGGACGCGCTTACCGGCTGACGCGGCATGCGCGGCCAGTCCTTCACCCTCCGCGAGAATCGCGGCACTCCGACCGAGCACGGCGGATCCCGCCGGCGAACAGCCAATGATCGAGCTCCGCTTCTCGAAGTCGTAGACCCCGAGCGGCGAGGAGAAGCGCGCGGTACCGAAGGTCGGCAGCACGTGGCTCGGGCCGGCAACGTAGTCACCGAGCGCTTCCGGCGTGTGGTAGCCGAGGAAGATCGCACCGGCGTGGCGGATCGACGGCAGCAGCGCCTCGGGATCCGTGATCGCGAGTTCGAGGTGCTCCGGGGCGATGCGATTGATGAGCTCCGCGGCCTGAGCAAGATCCGCAACACGAATAAGCGCACCGCGTTCACCCAGGGAGCGGCGCAGAACATCCTCTCGCGGTTGCTGCGGGAGGAGCCGCTCGATCGCAGCGGCCACGGCATCGAGCAGTTCGCCGTCCGCCGACACGAGCAGCGCCTGGGCGGCCTCGTCATGTTCCGCCTGGGAGAACAGATCAAGTGCGATCCAGTCCGGGTCTGCGCCCGCATCCGCGATCACGAGAATCTCCGACGGGCCGGCGATCATGTCGATCCCGACAGGGCCGAAGACCTGCCGCTTCGCTTCCGCGACGAACGCCCCGCCCGGCCCTACGATCTTGTCGACGCGCGGCACAGTCTCCGTGCCGAAGGCGAGCGCAGCAACCGCCTGCGCACCGCCGATGCGGAACACGCGGTGGACGCCGGCTAGATGCGCGGCGGCGAGCACGAGCGGATTGACCTCATCGCCCGGCGTCGGCGCCGTCATGACGATCTCGCGCACGCCCGCGACGCTCGCGGGAATCGCGGTCATGAGCACGCTTGAAGGATAGCTGGCCTTGCCGCCGGGCACATACAGGCCGACTCGATCGAGGGGCGTTACCCGCTGACCGAGCCGGTTGCCGTGTTCATCGTCGAAGGACCAGTCACCCACCTTCTGCCGTGCGTGGTATGCGCGGATGCGCTCGGCCGCGTGCGTCAGCGCGTCGCGCTCAGCGTCTCCGATCGCCTCGTAGGCCGCAGCGAGTTCCGCCTGCGAAACCTCGAGCTCCGGTAGCGCGGTGGCGGCGACCCCATCAAAACCACGGCTCAACTCCAGCACGGCCGCATCACCCTCGGCGCGCACCCGTTCGATGAGTTCGCGCACCGTGCGCGTCAGCGACGCGTCCTCGGACGTGTCCCAGGCCAGCAGCGCGTCAAGCTGCGAGCGGAAACCGTCCTCGCGCGCATCCAGGCGGCGAACGCTCGAAGTCCTCATGCCGCGCTTTCCCTCGCAGAGACTGCGCTCGCCAACCCCTCCAGCAGCGCGGAAACGACCCTTGCTTCGCGTTTCATGGAAGCCTTGTTGACCACAACGCGAGACGAAATCTCTGCGATCGTCTCGTAGGGCTCGAGGCCGTTAGCCGCCAGCGTGCGCCCTGTATCCACGATGTCGACAATGTGATCTGACAGACCGATCAAGGGCGCAAGCTCCATCGCACCACCGAGGTGGATGAGGTCGACCTGGGCACCGCGCGATGCGTAGTAGCGGCGCGCCAGATTGATGAACTTCGTGGCCACGCGGAGGCGGCCGCGTAGGGGCCGCAAATCTGCCGCGCCCACGGGCCCTGCCGTCATGAGCCGACATCGGGCGATCCCGAGATCCAGGGGCTCGTAGTAGCCATCGCCGCCGACCTCCAACAGCGTATCCTTGCCCGTCACGCCGACGTCTGCCGCGCCGTGCTCTACACACGTCGGCACATCGGCGCTGCGCACGACGATGACGCGAACTTCCGGGTGCACGGTCGGAAAGATAAGCCTGCGCGATGCGCGCGGGTCTTCGAGCAATTCGAAGCCCGCCGTCGCAAGAAGCGGCAGCACTTCATCGAGGATCCGGCCTTTGTTGAGTGCGAGGGTGATCATGCACTCGGACTCCGCGCTTCGCCGTAAGCGGCGGCATCGGCCGCGGCATTCGTCAGCATCGCCTCGGGATCGGCCCGCTCCGGCAGCCGGTGCACACGTGCACCCAGGCCTGCCATCTTCTCCTCGATGCACTCATAGCCGCGGTCTATGTGGTAGATGCGATCGATCACGGTTTCACCCTCGGCCACCAGGCCGGCGATGACAAGAGAAAACGACGCCCGCAGATCGGTCGCCATGACCGGCGCCGCGCGCAGGGATTCAACGCCTTCGACGATCGCGGTGCGATTGCTCTCCACCGTGATGCGCGCGCCGAGGCGATTGATCTCCGGTATGTGCATGAAGCGGTTCTCGAAGATCGTCTCGGTCACGCGGCTTGTGCCCTCCGCCACCGCGTTCAGAGCGAGGAACTGGGCTTGCATATCCGTCGGGAAGCCGGGATAGGGGGCCGTGCGAATGTCCACCGCGCGCGGGCGCCGACCACGCATGTCCAACTCGATCCAGTCCGGGCCGCGCTCGATGTGTGCGCCGGCCTCCGCGAGCTTCGCAAGCGTGGAATCAAGGAGCGCAGGGTTCGTGTCGTAGGTCCGTACGCGCCCGCGCGTTGCCGCGCCGGCAATCAGGTAGGTCGCTGTCTCCACGCGATCGGGCATGACGCTGTAGCGGCAGCCAGAAAGGGACTCCACGCCTTCAATCGTGATGACGTCACTACCGGCGCCCTTGATCCTCGCGCCCATTGCCGCGAGGCAGTTCGCGAGATCGACCACCTCGGGTTCACGCGCGCAGTTCTCGAGTACGGTCGTGCCCTCCGCGAGCGCGGCAGCCATCATCAGGTGCTCGGTCGTGGTGACCGTGACCATGTCCATGATCACCTGGCCGCCTTTCAAGCGCCCGTTCACGCTCGCCTTCACGTAGCCGCCCTCGACCTCGATGTCCGCGCCCATCGCCTCGAGACCCTTGAGGTGCTGATCGACGGGGCGCGAGCCGATCGCACAGCCCCCAGGGAGAGAAACGGTGGCGCGACCGTGGCGCGCAAGCATCGGCCCAAGCACGAGGAAAGACGCTCGCATCGTCTTCACCAGATCATAGGGCGCCGTGAGCTGGTTGATCGTTTCCGGATGGACCTCGACGTTCAGCTTTTCATCAATCACGAGCTCCACGCCGAGACATCCGAGCAGTTCCATCATCGTCGTGACATCGTGCAGGTGCGGAACGTTGGAGATGGTGACCGGTCCGTCAGCGAGCAGCGTCGAAGCAAGGATCGGCAGCGCGGCGTTCTTGGCCCCGGAAATCGGAACCTCGCCCTGGAGGCGGCTGCCGCCTTCAATCAGCAGGCGATCCACGACGTCAGGCGTCCGCAGCCCGAGCGTCCCACTGAGCGGGCGTGAACGTCCGGATCGTGACGGCGTGGACCACGCCGGACGCGATGACCTCGGTCAGCGTGGCATAGACGAGTCGCTGCCGCTTGACGGCAGTGAGGCCCTCGAAGACGTCTCCGATGGCGACGACCTCATAGCGACCGCCGCCGCCATCCACCTCGACGCGGCAGTTGTCGAGTCCGGCCTCGACGAGGCCCTTGACCTGGTTGGCATCCATAGTGCGCGCGGATTCCGGTTCGTGCGGGGCGCGGCAGTCTACACGAGCGCCGCTGAACGTTCGCGGCAGGAAGCCTTGAGGGATATGGGAGAGGTGCCCTTGAACCGCCGGCCTCGATCAATCGCCCCCAGGGTTGTCGAGGGTCCATGCGTCAATGACCGCATCGATATCCCCGCGAGCATCCCCGGACTGCATGGCACTGGCGAACTGATTCCGATACGTCAGCCCGAGATTGACCCCATCGACGATCACGTTGCGCACGCGCCAGACGCCATCATCACCCTGCCCCATGGAATACTGGAGCGGATAGACGCGGCCGTTGCCGCCCGTGATTTCCATGCGCACCAGCGCGCGCTTGCCACGCCGATGCTCGGGCAGGAGCGGCAGCACCGCGACCTTCTCCTGTTCGAACTCGAGCAGCGCACGCGCGTAGGTGCGAACCAGACCGTCGCGGAACACCTGAACGAACCGCTCGCGCTGCTCGCTACTCGCGTCCGCCCAGTGGCGCGCCATGACAGCGCGCGCGATCGCGCGGTAGTCGATGAATTCGGACATCGTCGCGTCAACGGACTCGTAGTAGCTCGCCGACTCGCGCGCGTCCTCGTTCTGGTAGCTCTGGATGAGTTCGAGGATATCGTCAGCGACCACGCGCACAATTTCGTCTGGCGCGGGCGCAGCGTCATCAGTGCCGACTGCGTGCGCAAGCGCCGTGCCCGCGAACAGCAACATGACGATCAGGTGGCGAAGAAACTGAAATCGGGGGGAACCGGACACGAATGACTCCCGGAGAGAATGATCGGGGATGGCGTTGATGCACTGCGCAGCTGCATTGACGGAGCGAGCATAGCATCGGTTCCCTGAACTGAAGCTTACGACCCCGCCCTTGGGGGGGCTGGGCGTGACCGGGTTCACGCTTGCAATGCCCATCTGCATCTCATTCAATTGCGCCCTCGCAGCCCGCGGGGAGTACCAAGTCGCGATTCCGCGGGCCTCCAGATCCCTTCCCCGGCACCTTCTTCTATGTGGCTTGCGGTCGTCTCCCTGATCTTCGGGTTCGTGACGCTCGTCTGGAGCGCAGACCGTTTCCTCAATGGGGCCGCCGCGACCGCAAACAACCTCGGTATGTCGAAGCTGCTGATCGGTCTCACGATCGTTTCGCTTGGCACTTCCGCGCCTGAGATGCTGGTTGCAGCGTCCGCAGCGAGCAACGGCAGACCCCTGCTCGCGATCGGCAATGCCATCGGTTCCAACATCACGAATATCGGCCTTGTGCTCGGATTCACGGCGGCGCTCGTGCCCCTGCCCTTCGCTCGTTCAGTACTTCGCGCCGAACTTCCCTGGCTCATGGCCACGACCCTCGCAGCCTTCGTGGTCCTCTTCGACCTCCATCTGGGGTGGATAGAAGGCCTGTTTCTCCTTGCCATGCTCGCGGCCCTCGTCTACCGGCTGTGGCGCGAGAATCGCAGCTCGGACCCGGATCAATTTCCGGAACTCGACGAACTCGAGGAAATCCCGGAGCTGCCAAAATCGCGCGCTCTGTTCTGGCTTGTCTCGGGCCTGATCGTCCTGCTGCTGTCGGCGGAGGTGCTCGTCTGGGCGGCCACCACCATCGCCCAGGCGCTCGGCGTATCCGAACTCATCATCGGTCTGACCATCATCGCCATTGGCACCAGCCTCCCGGAACTTGCGGCGACCGTGGGATCGGCGCTCAAGGGCCACACCGACATCGCCATCGGCAACGTCGTCGGCTCGAACATCCTCAATATCCTGGCCGTCATGTCGATTCCGGGGCTCATTCATCCGGTCGACTTCGGCGGCGCCGTGCTCTGGCGAGACTTCGGCATCATGCTGGCCATGACGCTCCTGCTGCTTTTCTTTGCCTACGGCGTAGGCTCTCGCGCCGTGATCACGCGCTTCGAGGGCTTCGTGCTTCTGGCATCCTGGGTCGGGTACAACATCCTTCTCTACAGCCAGGCCTGAGCCCGAGGAGCAGACCCTGAACGGCGACGATCCGCTATCCCGCATCACTGCCGACGCGCGCCACCGCGCTGAACGCGTGCGCCTGCTTTGCCTGGACGTTGACGGCGTACTCACCGACGGTGGCCTCCAGTACACGGAGGACGGCGTAGAGGCCAAGGTCTTCTGCACCCAGGACGGTCAGGCGCTGAAGATGCTTGCCGGCGCGGGGATCGCGACCGCACTCATCACCGGCCGCACATCACAGCTCCTGGAGCGTCGCGCCCGCGAGCTCGACATCGACCATGTCTATCAGGGCGCCCACGACAAGCGCGCCGCCCTCGCAGACCTGCTCGAACGCACGGGTCTGTCAGCCGATGCCATCGCCCATGTGGGAGACGACATTCCCGATCTTCCTCTCTTCCGGCGCGTCGGCTTTGCCGTTGCGCCCGCGAACAGACACCCGGCCCTGGACCCATACGTTCACCACTTGACGGAGATGCGAGGCGGGCAGGGCGCCGTGCGCGAGGTGTGTCATCTCCTACTTTGCGCGCAGGGGCGCTGGGCCGACGCGCTCACGCCCTATCTCTGAGGCAGAGATGCCCCGGGGCCACCTGCTGATCCTTGTCATAGGCGTCGCCATCGTGGTCTTCGCCAGCCTTGGCGAGACGCCTACGGAACCGGCAGGGGGCCGTATTCTGGAGGCTCCGCGCGCCGACGCCCGCGACCTCGGCGAGCCTGACCTCTATATGGAAACGGCAGAGATCTCCCAGTTCGCAAACGACGGCGAACTCGCCTATCGCATTCGCGCCTTCTCGATCATCCACTATCCAGAAGCGGACCATACGCTGCTCGACGCACCCCGCCTCACGCTGTATCGGGAAGAAGAGGCGCCATGGGAAGTCAGCGCCCTGTCCGGGCGCATCATCGGTGGCGCGGGCCTCCTCGATGCAGGCTTGCTTTCCGGCACCGCAGCCGCGCAGTCCGGACAAGAGACCGTCGAACTGCAAGACGATGTCGTCGTGCAGCGCAGGCGGCCAGGGGAGGGGTTCATTGAACTGCACACGGAAGCGCTGACGCTGTTCCCGGGGCGTGAATACGCCGAGACGGAACGCCCTGTTATCATCGACACTCAGTCCGGCCGTACAACCGCCGAAGGGCTGCGCGCGAACCTTGCCGCCGGCACCATTGCGCTCGGCGCGCCTCCGCGACGCGTGCGGACCACCATCTTTCCAGGAACACTCTGATGCCTGTGCGCACCGCTTCGTGCTTCGCCCTTGGACTCGCGCTCATCTTCACGCCCGCGCTTCCGGCCATCGCCCTGCCCGAGGACGTCGAGCAGCCAATCGAAATCGAATCGGACAGCGCCGAACTCGATGAAGTTCGAGGCGTAGCGGTCTACGCCGGCAAGGTGCGGATGGTGCAGGGGACGCTTATCGTCACCGCCGAAACGCTCACGATCGAGACCGCAGAGGATGCGGTCACGCGCATCACGGCCGACGGCGATGCTGACCCGGCCACCTTCGTGCAGCAGCTCGAGCCCGGCAATCCCGATGACCCCGACCTGAAGGTTCAGGGGCGCGCAGCGCAGATCATCTACTTCACCGCCGATGAGCGCATCGAGTTCGAGGGCGATGCGGAGCTGACCCAGGCGTCGGACCGCTTCACGGGCAACCAGATCAGCTACGATCTGCAGGCGCGCCGCGTGAACGCGAGCGCTGGCGCCGAAGGCGAGCGCATGACCTTCACGCTCGACCCGAGTCGCCTGCGCGCGCGACAAAAGGAAGGTAACTAGGGCGCCAGCACGTGCAACGCCTTTCAGCGGCGCGCCTGCGCAAGGCCTATCGCGGCGTCGCCGTCGTCCAAGACGTCTCACTCACCGTTACGTCTGGAGAGGTCGTGGGCCTGCTGGGCCCGAACGGCGCCGGCAAGACAACGACCTTCTACATGATCGTCGGCCTTGTCCGGGCCGATGCCGGTTCCATCCGCCTGCAGGGACGCGAAGGCGATGCCGACCTGTCAAACGCACCCATGCACGAGCGCGCACGGCTCGGCATCGGTTACCTGCCCCAGGAAGCGAGCGTATTCCGCAAACTGACCGTTGAGGAGAACGTCCTCGCCATACTCGAGACGCGCCGCGATCTCGACCGCATCAGTGCCCGTGACAGAGCCGACGCGCTTCTTCGCGAGTTCTCCTTGACCGATGTGCGCACGCGTCTTGGCGAGACCCTGTCCGGTGGCGAGCGGCGGCGGACCGAGATCGCTCGGGCACTGGCCATGGAGCCCGCATTCATCCTGCTCGACGAACCCTTCGCGGGTGTGGATCCGATTTCGGTCACGGAGATCAAGACCATGGTCCGCCATCTCACGAGCCGCGGCATCGGCGTGCTGATCACCGACCACAACGTGCGCGAGACCCTCGACATCTGCGATCGCGCCTACATCGTCTCCGACGGCTGCATTATCGCCGACGGCGAACCGGCAGCCATTCTCGGCGACGAGCACGTTCGCCGCGTCTATCTCGGCAGCGACTTCCGTCTCTGAAGCAAGACACCCCAGACTGTACGACCATCCGTCATGCAGGGGGCATGCCGATAGTGACTCACGCTCGTCGGCCAGTATGATCAGGCCATGAAGCAGGCACTCCAACTCAAGATCGGGCAGTCACTCACCATGACTCCGCAGCTGCAGCAGGCGATCCGCCTGCTGCAGCTGTCCGCTCTGGAAATGGAACAGGAAATTCAGGAAGCCCTCGAGAGCAATCCCATGCTCGAGGTTGCCGAAGAAGACTACGACGACCGTCCGGACGGCTCCGATCCCAACGTCACGGACACGCCCGAGAGCGCAACTGCAGCAAGCGACGAACCTACTGGCGACGACAGGATCGCCGATGGCGCCGAAGACTTCGCCAACGAGGACGCGAGCGGTGCGGAAGGCAACGCCGAGGGCGAAGATTATGCGGGCCTCGACGGTCAGTCTCTCGGCAACGAAGACTGGGACGGAGGACCCGGCGGGGGTGACGACGCCGCCGATGCTGACGGTGACGCCGCCGCGGACAGCGACTGGCAACAGAGCGACATTCCCGAGGACCTCCCAGTTGACTCGAGCTGGGACGATGTCTATGCGGCCGCACCAGCCGCGGGCCCACCGCCCGAGGACGAGCTCGACTACGGCAGCCGCACCGCCGCGGCGACGTCTCTCACCGATCACCTGATCTGGCAGCTAGGACTGACCAACGCCTCCGCGGAAGATCGAGAAATCGCCCTCGCGCTGATCGACTCGGTTGACGCCGACGGCATGCTGCGCGTCTCCCTCGAGGAAATCGCCGCTGACTTCGATGCAGCGCGCGAAATCGGCGTGGAAGAAGTGGAGATGGTGCTGCACATGCTGCAGCAGTTCGATCCGACGGGCGTCTGCGCGCGCGATCTGCGCGAGTGCTTGCTGCTTCAGCTTCGCGACGTACCGGACGGCACGCCCTGGCTCGAGGAGGCACGCACACTCCTCAGCAACCACATGGATTTGCTTGCAGCGCGCGACTATCCGACCTTGCTACGTCGCACTCGCCTGGAAGAAAACGAACTCTCCGACGTCATGCGCCTCATTCAGACGCTGAATCCGCGGCCAGGATCCGCCGTATCAAGCGAAGAGGTCGAATACGTCGTACCCGACGTGGTGGTGCGCAAGGACAAGCGCCGCTGGCTCGTGGAGTTGAATGGCGAGTCGACGCCGCGCCTGCGCATCAACGCGGATTACGCCGCACTGGTGCGGCGCGCGGACTCTTCCGCCGATAATCAGTTTCTGAAGAACAACCTGCAGGAGGCGCGCTGGTTCCTGAAGAGCGTTCAGTCTCGGAACGAAACACTCCTGAAGGTCGCAACATGCATCGTCCAGCACCAGCGCGGCTTCCTTGACTACGGTCCCGAAGCCATGAAGCCGCTGGTGCTTGCAGATATCGCCGACGCCATCGGCATGCACGAATCCACGATCTCGCGCGTGACCACGCGCAAGTACATGCACACGCCTCGCGGGATCTTCGAACTCAAGTACTTCTTCTCCTCCCACGTGGGCACGGCAAGCGGCGGCGAGGTGTCGTCAACGGCGATCCGGGCCCTCATACGCAAGCTCACGGACGAGGAGAACCCCCGCAAGCCACTGTCGGATTCCAGAATCGCTCAATTGCTCGCGGAGCAGGAAATAAAGGTCGCTCGACGGACGATCGCGAAGTATCGGGAATCGATGGCGATTCCTCCGTCGAACGAGAGAAAGCGCCTGGTCTGAATGCGATCACAGGCCCGATCGTGATCGACGGATACCGGCGGAGAACCACCCACAGAGTGGTCATGAGGAGAGCAAGGCATGCAGATTAACGTCAGCGGTCACCACCTCGACGTCACAGATTCGATCCGCAATTACACCCTCGAGAAGTTCGAGCGTATCGAACGCCACTTCGAACACATCACCCAGATCCACGTAATCCTCGAACTTGAGAAGAAGGCCCAGAAGGCAGAAGCCACGGTTCATATAAAGGGTGGTGAGCTCTTCGCCGACGCCACCCACGATGACCTCTACGCCGCCATCGACGCCCTCGTCGACAAGCTCGACCGGCAGATTCTCAAGCACAAGGAAAAGAACATCGACCGCGCTCAGCGCGCCGTCGCCAGGCAATAGGCGGACGCCCTCGGCGGACGCCACCGGCGGACGCTCCCGGCGGCCACGCCGCCGGGGGCACGCTCGGAATCCGTTCCGGCCCTTCTTGCTGGCCCACGCCACCTGCACCGAAGTACCATAGGGCAATCGACTCGCATAAATGATGCGCCCGTGGACTTCGATCGGCTCCTTGCCCCCGAATGCACCGTCACCAGGCTCATTGCAGCGAGCAAGAAGCGCGCGCTGCAGCTCCTTGCTGACCGCCTCGCAGCTCGCTACGCGGAATTCGACGCCGACGCGGTCTTCGATGCCCTGATGACGCGCGAGCGTCTCGGCAGTACTGCCGTCGGCGAAGGCGTGGCCATTCCGCATTGCCGCCTAGCCAACTGCACGGAGCCGGTTGCCGCGCTTGCCCGCCTGGACGTCCCAGTCGACTTCGACGCACCGGACGGACGAGAGGTCGACCTCCTCTTCGTTCTCGTCGTGCCCGAGCAAGCGCATTCCATGCACATAGAGCTTCTGGCCGCCGCCGCCAGCGCCCTGTCGGACGGGGCCTATCGCGCAGCGCTCCGATCTGCCAGGGACGATGTCGACCTGTTTCGCTCAGCCGTTCACCATCATCACGCGAGCGGCGCTGCCGCCGGTTGAACGCGAGCCAACGCGCCACTGCGAACAGAGGAACCGCCCCGTGAAGCTGATCGTCGTCAGCGGACGTTCGGGATCCGGCAAATCCACAGCGCTCCATGCGCTGGAGGATCAGGGCTTCCATTGCGTGGACAACCTGCCCGTCGGCCTCCTGCCACGGCTGGTGGAGAACGCTGCGGACGAAGACGTCGAAGTGCCCTTCGCAGTAAGCATCGATGCGCGCAATCTGCCGGCGGCCCTCAAGCGGTTTCCCGAAATCTACTCGGCGCTGAAGGCAGATCGCCCGGACGTGCAGACCGAACTCGTATTCATCGATGCCGATCCAGGCACGCTTGTGCGCCGCTTCAGCGAGACACGCAGGCGCCACCCGCTCACGAGCGGCGACGTTTCCCTTCAGGACGCGCTTGCCGCCGAAGACCGCCTCCTGGCAAGCATCCGCGACCACGCAGACCTCGTGCTCGATACGACGCGCATGACCGTTCACGGCCTGCGTGACCAGGTGCGCGAGCGCGTGGCCGGCCGCGGAACGGGCCTCTCGCTGCTGTTCCGGAGCTTCGGGTTCAAGCGTGGCATACCCGTCGATGCGGACATGGTCTTCGACGTCCGCTGTCTGCCGAATCCGCACTGGCTACCGGAACTGCGCGATCACGACGGTCGGGCATCCCGCGTCAGCGAGTGGCTGGCCGCCCACGAGGACGTTCGGGAAATGGAAGGGGACATCCGCCGTCACGTTGAACGCTGGCTGCCGGCCTATGAAGCGAACTCGCGTAGCTACTTCACCATCGCCATCGGCTGTACGGGGGGACATCACCGCAGCGTCTACCTCGCCGAGCGCCTGGGCGAGTACTTCGCAACGCGCGCGAAGCGGGAAGCACTCGAACGTGACGTACTCACGCAGCATCGAGATCTCGAAACGCTGCAGCGGCCCGCTCAGGTGCGCGGCTGAGCATGCCAAGGCGCACCCTGGAAATCGTCAACAGACTCGGCCTGCATGCGCGCGCGGCCGCACAGTTTGTCAAAGTCGCCGGGGCCTATGGCGCGCGCGTGAGCGTCGAGAAGGATGGCCAGAGCGCAGACGGCAAGAGCATCATGGCGGTCATGATGCTTGCCGCTGCCAAGGGGGCGCAGATCACCGTGGAGACGGAGGGCCCCGATGCGGACGCAGCCCTTGAGGCAATCACCGAGCTGATTGCCGATTGCTTCGGCGAGGACGACTGACCTCGTTCAGGCCCCGGCGACAGTCATGCCGTCAACCAGGACGGAACCGCAGCGGACGTTCGCCTCGCGCTCGACGTCAGCGCCCACCGCTCGAACCCCTTTGAACATCTCACGCAGATTACCCGCAACTGTGACCTCCTGAACCGGATGGACGATCCTCCCGTCCTCTACCCAGAAGCCCGCTGCGCCTCGAGAATAGTCGCCCGTAACCTGATTCACGCCCTGCCCCATGAGCTCCGTCACCAACAGGCCACGCCCCATCTCGGCAAGCAGCGCATCGCCATCAAGGCCGTCGTCACTGACGAAGAGATTGTGCACCCCGCCGCTGTTGGCGGTGCTTTCGAGTCCGAGGCGTCGCGCCGAGTAAACGGAGAGCAGATAAGAGGCGAGACGCCCGTTCTCGATGATTGCCTTCGCGCGAGTCGGAAGACCGTCGCCATCGAAGGCGCTGCTGCCGATGCCCGCCGCAAGATGCGGACGCTCATCGAGGGTGATCCGCTCCGGGAACAGCTGTTCGCCAAGGGCGTCACAAAGAAAGGAACCTCGACGATAGAGGGCACCGCCAGAGATCGCGGAGAGCAGGTGCCCGACGAGGCTCCCCGCGACGTCCGACGCGTACAGCACGGGGACTTCAGCGGTGGGCACGGGCCGCGCGTCGAGGCGCGCCACAGCGCGCTGCGCGGCCCGCAGGCCAATCGCCTCGGGCGCCTCGAGCGCATGGGGGCGGCGTGAGCTTCCATACCAGTAGTCGCGCTGCATCTCCGAGCCTTCGCCCGCGATCACGGAAACGCCAATGCTGTGGCGGGTGCCACATTCACTGCCGAGAAAGCCGGCCGTGTTGCCGTAGGCCCGGGCGGCCTGGAAGGTCGAAACGGAAGCGCCTTCGGAGTTCGCAATACGCGCATCGGCACCGGTCGCGGCTTCTTCGCAGGTGCGCGCGATCGCTTCCGCAGCGCCAACGTCAAGCTTCCAATCGTGGTGCAGATCCAGATCCGGCAGCGCACCGGCCATCAGCGCAGCGGCACCGATTCCAGCACACTCATCCACATCCGCGTGCCGCGCGATCTGCAGAGCCTTGGCCACCACGTCGCGCGCGGACCGAGCGTCAACCACCGTAGTGGAGGCAGAGCCCGTACGCTGACCGTCATAGACCGTGACGCCAAAGCCCGCATCACGCGTGAACTCGACCGTCTCGAGATCTCCCTGGCGAACCGTTACGGAGAATCCCACGGAACGCGAGACTGCAACCTCGGCGTCGCTCGCGCCCTGACGCTGCGCCTCTTCCAGCAGGCGCGCAACCTCGTCGCAAAGGGCACCCTGCTCTGCGCGCAGATCCTCTCCGCCCTGCTCTCTTCCCTCACCGCTGCTCAAGACCACCTCCCGAACGTTAAACTGCCGTCGTCAGCTCCTGCGGATGCACTCCTTGAACGACGAATTCGAACCCACAGACTTCGACGAAGCGCCCTCGAAAACTCAGATCAAGCGCGAAATGCATGCGCTCCGCGATCTTGGTGAACGCATCGCGACGCTGCCGCGCAAACAGCGCGACGCCCTGCCCAAGAGTGCACGGCTGGCCGCTGCGCTCGAGGAGTTCGACCGCATCAGGGCCCGGGAAGCGCGCCGCCGCCATCTTTCCTTCATCGGCAAGGTGCTGCGCGAGGAAGACCTCGACGCCATCCATGCGCAACTGGAACTCCTCGACGCCTCGAGCGCCGCGAACGTTCGTGCACAACATGCGCTGGAAGCCTGGCGTGACGCCCTCATCGAATCCGACGCCCCCCTCGAGGCGCTCATCGAACGCTGGCCCAGGATCGATCGCCCGCGCCTGCGCAACGCTGTGCGCGCCGCCCGCCGTGAGGCCCAGACGCATGCAGATGGCCCGCCCCAGAAACGCCGCTTCCGCGAGCTTTTCCAGTTGCTGCGCGAAGAAACGGCCCAGGGCGCGGGGCTGGCGCCGCCCCCGCGCACCGGCGATTGACTGCACCGGGCGAGCACACACGTTCAGCGCGCCGTGCCGCCGACCGTCACCGCATCAATACGCAGCGTGGGCTGCCCGACTCCAACCGGCACGGACTGCCCCTCCTTGCCACAGACGCCTACGCCGGTATCAAGAGCGAGGTCGTTGCCAACCATGCTGATGCGCTGCATCACCTCCGGGCCGTTACCGATGAGCGTCGCGCCGCGAACGGGCGTGGTGAGCTTGCCCTTCTCAACGAGCCAGGCTTCCGTTGTAGAAAACACGAACTTGCCCGAGGTGATGTCGACCTGCCCGCCGCCGAAATTCGGCGCGTACAGACCATGATCGACCGACGCGAGGATTTCTTCCGGGTCTGATGCGCCCGCCAGCATGAAGGTGTTGGTCATACGCGGCATGGGCAAATGGGCGTAGGACTGGCGGCGCCCGTTCCCCGTCGGCGCCACGCCGGACAGGCGCGCGTTGAGGCGATCCTGCATGTAAGCGCGAAGAATCCCGTTCTCGATAAGCACCGTGCGCCCAGTCGGCGTGCCTTCATCATCGACGGTGAGGGAACCCCTTCGGCCGGGCATGTCGCCCTGATCAATGACCGTGCACAGCGGCGAAGCCACCTGCTCACCAATGCGGCCGGCGAAGGTCGAGGTGCCCTTGCGGTTGAAATCGCCCTCCAGGCCGTGGCCGACAGCCTCGTGCAGGAGGACGCCCGGCCAGCCCGGACCGAGCACCACCGGCATGGCACCGGCCGGAGCGTCGACCGCATCTAGGGCGAGCAGCGCCCCGCGAACCGCTTCGCGTACCCAGAAGTCGATATCCGGCTCGCGCGCCGGGTCGATCAGCTCCGCATAGGTGATTCGACCACCCCCGCCGGCGCTGCCGCGCTCGCGGCGGCCATCCCGCTCCGCGATGACGGAAACGTTGAAGCGCACGAGGGGCCGAACATCGGCCGCCAGCGTGCCATCGGACGCAAGCACCAGCACGACGTCGTGCACGGCCGCAAGACTTGCGCTCACCTGCGTGATAGCAGGATCGAGACTGCGCGCGAGGCGGTCGACCCGCTCGAGGAGGGCCGTCTTTTCTCCATCGCTGATGCTCGTGAGCGGATCGGATCCGGTGTACAGCGCGGGTGCATCAGCGCGTTTCAGCGCGAACCGCCCGGTTCCTTCGCTGCCGCTGCGGGCGATCTGACGTGCTGCCCCAGCTGCCTGCACGAGCGCCCTGGCGGACAGATCATCTGAACAGGCAAAGCCTGTTCGCTCCCCGGCGACGGCGCGCAGGCCCACGCCTCTGTCGATCGAGAAGCTGCCGTCCCGGACGATGCCATCTTCGAGCATCCAGGACTCGCTGCGAGAGTGTTGAAGATAGATATCCGCGTAGTCGATCTGCGGCGAGAGCATGTCACCTACGACGCGTTCGAGGGCGGATGCATCGAGTTCAGCCGGCGCGAGAAGCTCGCGCTCGGCGATTGCGAGCGTGTCGCTCAAGTCAGGGTTCCTCGGATGAACTATCGATCGGCTCGGCAACTGCAGCGAGCGGCTCATTCGGCGCCGGACCGGTACCGGCTTCAGCCGGAGCCTCGACGCCCTGATCGGCCGGCTCTGAAACTCCGACCTCGTTGTTGAAGATCGTATCAAAGACGACCTCCGGTTCATCGACCGTGCCGCCGATGCGGTAGCGGGCACTCGAATACTTGTCGATCTGGTCCCGAAAGATCCTTTCGGCAACCATGACGCCGGCGCCCGCAAGCGGATTCGCGAAGAGCGCCGCATAAGCAGCCGCCCACGGCAGGTTCTTGCTCACGGGCAGCGTGACCACAAGCTCACCATCGAGTGCCCGCGACGCTATTTCCAGATCACCCGTGACAACGATGCTGCTCTGAGGTCCGACGATCCGCACGGGCGCCGACGTCATGAGGCGCCCTTCACCGAGGCTGAGCACCCCATCGATCTCCTCGAAGGCCACGCCACGCTGGAAAATGTCGGAGAAATCGAAGCGCATGCGACGTGCGATCGCATCCACGTTGAGAAGGCCGACCATGCGCAGAGGCCCGCCACCGGCCTCGATCTCCATGAAGCGACCGCGTGCGACGTCCAGGGTCAGGGTCCCATCCAGCGATTCGAGCTCTGGCGCGTCCAGCGGACCCTCCCATCCGACGTCGAGCCCGAAGGCAAAGGCGTCGGCCGACACGGTCGGCGCAAAACCAAATCGTTCGAGCGTGCGTTCCGCATCGTCGCCGCGCAGTTCTCCCCGGATCCGCGTGGCCGGCCAGGGCACCAGGGTCATCTCGATCTCGGCGCGGCCCTCGGCGTCCGGGCCGAACACGAGACCCCGTCCAGCGGCGTCGATGTCAGCAAGGCGAATACCGTCCGCGTACGGGCGCACGTCGAAGCGTGCCGTCCCGAGCGCCTCACCGTGGTCGGAGAACGCGGCTATCGAAACGTCCATGGCCGGCACGGTGGCAGGATCAAGATCCGCAAGCAGCAGAGCAAGCGCATCGCTCGTGGCGTCGCTGTCGGCATCGCCCTCGACGCCCGCGACGGGCTCCAGCGGACGCTCTGGATCAAGGGGCAGATCCAGGCGATCGAGCACGAGCGTCAAGGGGCGATCGTCCTCGGGAACGATGAGATGCCCAAGCACCCGCTCCGCGTCGAAGCCGAGCCTCATCTCCGACAAGAAGCCAGTAAGCGTTATCTCCGCTGGCCCGAATCGCTGGGTGTCCCAGCGCGTGTCGTCTACCGCAAGCCGGAAATCCAGAAGCAGATCATCAACAGAGGACCGCGCATCCCCGCCCTTGAGAACGATCGCGTCCTGCTCCCAGCGTTCGACGGCATCAAGCCAGGCGCCGACCTCGAGATGTTCCGCCCGCCCCACCGCGGCCAGGCCGGAAGACGGAGGCTCCGGCAAGGGCGCATCGAGGGCGAGCACGCCTCGCTCAAGGTCGCCGTTCACGAACACCATGCGAGAAGCAAACGCGCCCCAGCGTGTGCGCAGGTCAAGCGCCGCATCCGGGGCAACGCTCAGATCCAGCCGCAGCGGCGCCGCGGGGGCCGCGAGCGGCGGCGGCAGATTGGTGATGAAGCCGTGATCGCCCGCCGACGAGGTCGGGCTTGCGACGGAAAGCTTCGACGTCCCGTCCGGCAGGATTCGCAGGTTTCCGGCGTAAGGTGCCCGCCCAGCAAGGCGCGCCAGCACATCGACACCCAACCAGCTTGAAATGGCACGCCCGTCCGCCTCACCGTTCGCGCGCACCACGAGACCAACGTCCGCCGCATCCATATCGCCTTCGACCGTCAATGCAACCGGCCCGCCAAAGAGCTCTGCCTCGAGGCCCTCGCCCGCGATGAGGCCCGGATGCCGATAGGTCAGGTGGCCCGCGAAGTTCTGCAGATCAACGTCGGCCTGACCGACGTGCAGGCGCTCCAGAAGCAGATCCGCATCGATGTCGAGATGTTCCACCAAGCGGCCGTCGAGCGGCACACGCATGTCATAAAGGAAATCGACCGAGCCAAGCGCCGACCAGCCGTCCTCGAGGAACTCGAACGTATCGCCGACCGGCGCAGCACGAAGGAAGTCGAGCACTCCATTGCCGTCTCCGCGACCCTTGCCGCGTATCAAAACCTCGTTACCGGTCGCCCCTCGCGGCGCCCGCGGATCACGCGGTACGGAGAGCGCAACGCGCTCGATCTCGAGACCCGCGATCCGTCCGCTGCTCAGCGTGCCGCGAACGCCATCACTCGCTACGAGTACGCGCCCGTTGACCGATGTCGCCGTTGGCCACGCCGGATCGAAGGCAATCCGCCCGGCACGCATATCCCCCCAGATCGCCGTCGCCCGGTCGACGGCCATACGCTGCCTGACGGCACCGTTGAGAACGATCCCACCACGATCGAGGCGGCCGGCACGAACTGCAGAACTCAGCCAATCGCGAAGCTTCGAATCGAGCTTGGTCGGCAGGAAGGCTTCCGTGAAAGCCGCATCGGCCCCTTCAACGCCCATCATCAGCGCGATTCGGCGCTCATGCGGGTCCTGGGGCAGGTGCATGGCGAAACTGCCGCGAATGCGGCCCTGAGGCCCCACGATATCGATGGCTTCGCTGCGGAGCTGCAGACCGGCTGGATCAAATCGAAGGTCGGCGCGACCGATGGCCCTGTCGTAGCGCCAGCCTTCCGGGAAAACGTCGTTGAAGTGAAGGTAGAAACCATCACTGTCGAGGTCCAGCCATGCGCCACGGTCGTAAACCACCGCGGTCGTATCGACACCGCGGACCGTCGGGACGCCACGATATCCACGCAGCGCGACGTCCATGAGTTGCGCAGACACGGCCCCTTGCCGGGCCTCGGGATCCAATACGAACGCCGCGCGCGCAATGCGCGCCTTCGGCTTGAGATTGTCCAGCCAGCGCTGCGCACGCTCTTCGAGGAGCCCTGAGCCGTCGGCGATCCTTGCAAGCGATTCGACGTCCAGGGGTCCGAGCGTACCGAACACCCGATGCGGTCCTTCCACTGCTGATCGCAGCGCGACGCGCATGCCCTTCAGATCGATCAGCTCATCGATTATCTGCGCCTGAAGCGAACGCACCCGTAGATCACCGACGCCGCCGGCGTGGAAATGCCCCTCCAGATCTGTCCTGAAATTGCGGACCTCTATGCTTTCTTCAGGCAGGCGTAGGCCGATGCGCGCAGCGTCTGCATGCACGGCGAAGGTCGTGCCGCGAGCAGGATTCACATCAGCGCGCAGACGCAGGCGCTCGAGCACGCCGTCGATGCCGACCGCGCTCGCGCCGCCAAGTACCTTCAACGCCGCCAGGTCAACATCGCTTGCCTCAAGCAGGACGCGGCCCGCCCGCGCAGACGGATCGAGCGGGTTACCGTCGAGATCCATTTCCAGGCGCAAGGCACCAGCCGCAGCGCCAGCCATCTGCACGCGGGCCTGCAGAGACACCCGATGTTCGAAAGCATTGCCCACCGTGGCGACGCGGCCATCCAGGCGCGCCAGTGGCGTCGCATCAGCGGCCGCGCCGGCGGCAAAGACTTCAACGCGACCGCCGCGAAGTTCCACGTGATCGCTGTCGTAGAAGAAGGATACGACCGGCTCGATATCGAGTGCTGCACTGCCTGTTCCGTTACGCAGGCGGATGCCGTTTTCATCCTGCTCGAGCGCGACACGCAGCCCTTCGACGATCAGGTCGGCAGCGACGGCGCGGCGGCGCAGCAGCGCCTCGGTGACGTCGATGCGCAGTACAAGGCGCTCCGCCGACAGCACCTCGCACCCGTCGCGCGACAGCTCTACGCCATCGATTTCCAGGACCGGAAACCAGTCAAGAAAACGCCCGTTCAGGCGAGCGATATGCACGTCGAAGCCCGTGGCATCGCTGATGCGGGCTGCGACCGCATCTTCTGCGCCGTCCAGCTGGGCGCTCAGTATTCGCCCAGAAACGGATAGAAGCGCGAGGCCGACAAAGGTCCAGGCGAGCGCCCAGGGCACAACGACGCGGAACAATTGGGCGAGTGGCCCGCGGGTAGGTTCGGGGCCAGGGGCGCGCTGCCCGAACGCGTCGCGCGCGTCCTCACCGCTCACGGTTGGGGCCTCGCGAAGCTGTCCCGATAGGGGCTCACGGCGCGCTCAGCTCAGGTCCTGCAGGCCGACGACATCGAAGTCCTCGACGCCATAGGACGGCTCCAGCTGCAGACGGATCGAGCGGCCGACATGCTCGGCCAGGGCCGCGAGGGCATCCGCGTCCTCGTCGAGAAGGCGGTCAAGGACGGACTGACCTGCGCGCACGAGATAGGCCGATCCGCTCACGTCTTCGCGCCGACGCGCATCGCGCTGCACCGTTCGGAAGATCTCGAAGCACACGCTCTCGGCGCGGCGCAGGTAACCGCGTCCGTCGCAGGTTTCGCAGGGCGCGCAGAGCTGCTGGCGCAGAGATTCGCGCGTGCGCTTGCGCGAGAGTTCCACGAGGCCGAGTTCGGAGATGCCGAAAACCCGGATGCGTGCGGGATCGCCTTCTGCGGCTTTCTCGAGCGCACGGACGACGCTGCGCTGATGTTCCGGATCCTCCATGTCGATGAAGTCGATCACGACGATGCCTCCGAGATTGCGCAGGCGAAGCTGTCGCGGAATCGCGGCCGCAGCTTCCAGGTTCGCCTTGAACACCGTGTCCTCAAGGTTTCGAGCACCTACATAACCACCGGTGTTCACGTCGATGGTGGTCATCGCCTCGGTCTGTTCGATGACCAGGTGTCCGCCGCACTTCAGCGGTACGCGACGGGATAGGGCACGAGAAATTTCCGCCTCGACGCCCGCCCCATCAAACAGCGGCGTCGGCGCCTGGTGGTGATGCAGACGGGCGTTGAGCTCCGGCAGGAACCGCTCGGCATAGCGACGCATGGCCGCGTGCGTGTCAGGGCAGTCGATACGGATCGCGTCAACGGACCTATCAACGAGATCACGCAGCACGCGCACCTGCACGGGCAGCTCCTCGTACACAAGACTGGAGCCGACAAGATCATGGCGGCAACCATCGATCCTTTCCCAGCTGCGCACCAGGAATGCCATGTCCGCCGCGATCTCCGCTGCCTGCGCACCATCGGCAACCGTGCGTACGATGAAACCGAAGCCCTCGGGCACCTCTGCGCTCGCCCGCGCGGCTTCCACCTCGGCGCGCAGCCGCTCGCGCTCCGTTTCGTCTTCGATACGCTGGGACACCCCGATGTGTGCCGAGAACGGCATCAGCACGAGGTAGCGAGACGGCAGCGCGAGATGGGTCGTCAGGCGAGCGCCCTTGGAAGAGATAGGGTCCTTCGCGACCTGCACGAGTACGCGATCCCCTTCGCCGAGCAGGCGTTCGATTAGGGGTGCATCGTCGCCTGCCACGCGCGCGGCCTCCACCGCCGGCCAATGGCTACCGCGAATGTCCTTGGCGTGCAGAAAACCGGGCCGCTCCAGGCCGACATCCACGAACGCTGCTTGCATGCCGGGCAAGACACGAACCACGCGGCCGCTGTAAATGTTGCCAGTGACAGAAGCGGCGTTGGCGCGTGCGAGGTGCAATTCCTGGAGCTGGCCGCCTTCGAGGACGGCGACGCGCGTTTCGAAGGTCTCGACGTTGACGAGCACTTCCTGCGTCATCTTCCGGCGATCCTCTTCATCGGTGTGGAACGCGATGGCGCCAGACGTCGACGCCGGCCGCTCGAAGGAGCGCCTCGGTCTCGGCGACAGGCAAACCCATTACGCCGGAGTAACTGCCCTCGAGGGACGCAACGAATATACCGCCGATACCCTGGATACCGTACGCGCCCGCTTTGTCACGGGGTTCTCCGGTGGCCCAGTAGGCTTCGGCTTCCGGCGCTTCTATGGCCCGGAATCGTACCCGCGATCGACTGACCACGACCTGAACGGTTTCGTGTACCAAGGCTACGCCCGTAAGCACTTCGTGCGTACTGCCCGACAATCGGTCGAGCATGCAAAGCGCCTCTGCACGATCCCGCGGCTTGCCCAGCACCTCGCCGCCCAGCACCACAATCGTGTCTGCTCCCAGCACGGGTAGCTGAAAGCCTGCGGCCTCTTCACGGAGCTGCCCGTGCACGGCATCGGCCTTGCTGCGGGCCAGACGTTCGACGAGATCGCTCGGCGCTTCGCCTGCGTAAGGCGTCTCGTCGACGTCAGCCGCGCGCACATGAACCTTCAGTCCGAGCCCTAGAAGCAATTCGCGACGCCGCGGAGACCCAGAGGCGAGCACGAGCTGCGGGCCGACGTCCGTCGTCAGTGAGGACACCTCAGCGCACCCGCATGCGCCGTCGCAGCGCGCGCTGCAGATTGAAAGCCAGAGGCCAAAGCATCGCACTCGTCAGGGCAGGCACCACCACCCACCAGCTCCACACCGCGTCGCGCACAACGATCTCGATCGCCATGTCGATGCTCTGAGCGAGAGAAACCGTGACAAAAACGATGAGCGCCTGCTGCAGGGTTGCGTACATGCGCAGGCGCTCGTAGAGCGTGAGGCCCGCCCAGGCAATCAGCACGAGACCGAGCGCATGCTGACCAAGCAGATTCCCGGTCATGCTGTCGACAAATATGCCCGACACCCAGGCCGTTCCCATGCCGACCTGCTGCGGTACCGCGATGACCCAGTAGAGCACCACCAATGCCACCCAGTCCGGCCGCAACCAGCCCAGCCAGGCGGGAAAGCTCGCTGGAAATTCGAGCGCCGTGAGCACCAGCGCAAGCACCAGACACATTCCGAGCGCGGCAAGCGTGGCAGGCCTCATGGCACACCAGAACCTGAGCGCCCGAGGGCCCGCGCGGCATCCTCTACCGCCTCATCGCCGACGAAGCCGCCCTCCTGGGCGCCGACCAGGACGAGATGACGGCTGCGCGCGAGCTGGGCGGTCGGCCGCGCACGAACGGAGGCAAAGGGCGCGGACGGGTCTTCCACCACATCGTCGACGACGGCGACGGGATAGCCCGGCGGGAAGCGACCACCGAGGCCTGACGACACCAGCAGGTCACCGACGCGTATGTCTGCCGTGTTCGGAACGTGCTGGAGACTCAAGAGATCGACCTCTCCGGTCCCTCGAAGAATCGCTCGCAGATCGTTGCGCACAACCTGTACGGGGGTCGCGTGGGCAAGATCGGTAACCATGAGTATGCGTGAGGACAACGGCCCGACGGCGATCACCTGGCCCATGAGTCCGTCCGCATCAAGCACGGCGTCCCCCAGGCCGACACCAGCCTGAGCGCCTTTGTCGACCACCATCAACTGCCGCGTCGGATCCGGGGAAAGACCGATTACCTCAGCGAAACGCACGGCGCCCTCGACGCGCTGCGTACCGTCGAGAAGCGCCCGCAGACGCTCTATCTCATGTTCGAGCGCTGCGACGCGCTGGTTCTCCGCAGCCAGGCCAAGCACCTGCATGCGCAGCCTTGCATTCTCGGAATACAGCAGCAGCCAGTTCGATGCGATCTCGAAGCCCGCATGGGGTACGTTGGCGATCATGAATACAGGCGTGGTGAGCAGTGACAGGCCAGAGCGCACGGGGGCAAGCGCCGTGCTGCGAGCATCCACGGTCATGAGGCCGAGCGAGAGCACGCCCAGGGCGACCGCGATGTAGCCGGTAAAGGAGCGTTCGAGGAAGAGCGGCTTGATGGCAAGTGCCTCCCTCTAGCATCCGCATGAGCAGGGCGGGACCGTTGCAGGCCCGCCCGTGGGCTCATTCGCGTGACATCAGGTCGAGCGTGCCGAGCTCGTCCATCAGTTCCATGGCTTTCCCGCCTCCCCGCGCAACGCAGGTAAGGGGCTCATCGGCAACGAGCACGGGCAACCCCGTCTCCTCGGCCAGCAGCAGGTCAAGATCACGCAGCAAAGCGCCGCCGCCCGTGAGCACGATGCCGGATTCGGCGATATCGGAGGCAAGCTCGGGCGGCGTCTGCTCAAGCGCACCCTTGACGGCCTGCACGATCATCGCGAGAGGCTCCTGCAGCGCCTCGAGAATCTCGTTCGAGGTCAACGTGAAGCTCCGCGGCACGCCTTCGGCGAGATTGCGACCACGCACGTCGATCTCGCGCACCTCTTTGCCCGGGTACGCCGTGCCGATCTCCTGCTTGATCCGTTCCGCCGTCGCGTCGCCAATGAGGCTGCCCTGCGTGCGCCGCACATACGCAACGATCGCCTCGTCGAAGCGGTCACCTCCGACCCGAACGGATTCCGAATAGACAATGCCATTGAGAGAAATGACGGCGATTTCCGTCGTACCGCCGCCGATGTCGACGACCATGGTGCCGCGGGCCTCATGCACCGGGAGGCCCGCACCAACCGCGGCCGCCATGGGTTCCTCGATCAGGAACACCTCGCTGGCACCTGCAGACAGGGCAGACTCGCGAATCGCCCGACGCTCTACCGCAGTCGCCTTGCCCGGCACGCAAATGAGCACGCGCGGTGAGGGGCGCATGAGCTTGTTGGCCTGATGGACCTTGTCGATGAAGTGCTTGAGCATCTTCTCGCACACCTGGAAGTCCGCAATCACGCCGTCCTTGAGCGGCCGGATCGCGGTGATGTTGCCGGGCGTGCGACCCAGCATGCGCTTGGCGTCGACACCGACGGCTGCAACGGCCTTCAGGTTGTTGTGCTGGCGAATGGCGACGACAGAAGGTTCATTCAGGACGATGCCTTCGTCCTTGACGTAGATGAGGGTGTTCGCCGTCCCCAGGTCGATCGACAGATCCCTGGAGAACAACCCCCTGAATTTCTTCAACATGTAGGTCGCGAGGTCCCGAGTGGAAAGCGACGGAGAGCGGGCAGAACTTTAGCAACGCGCCCCCTGTGGGGCAATACGAAAACATGCTAATTTCCGCGACCTTGCGCGCGCCCGCCGCCCTCAGGCAGAGCGCTCGCGGAGCGTCTCCCAAGCTCTTGCATTCGGAGTTGTTCGATGGCGGATTCATCGCACGTCGATGCCGACCGTGTTCGGCAGATCGCATTCCTCGCCCGAATCGCCCTCGCGGAAGGCGAGGCCGAGGGGCGCATCGCCGATCTCGAATCGATTCTGACCATGGTCGACCGCATGCGCGCCCTGCCCACCGAGGGCGTCGAACCCCTCTCTCACCCCCTTGATGCGGTTCAGCGCCTGCGCGCGGACGCCGTCACGGAGGACAACCGCCGAGACGCCTTGCAGGCAGGCGCGCCCATGATCGAGGACGGCTACTTCGTTGTGCCCCGGGTGATCGAATGAGTACTGCCGACACCCTTACTGCACACTCCGCTGCGCTCGCGCACGGCGCGCGCTCCAGTCGCGACCTGCTTGACGACGCCCTTGCACGCATCGAGGCCGCAGAGCACCTCAATGCCTTCATCAGCGTCGACGCCGACGCCGCGAGGTCCATGGCCGATGCAGCCGATGCACGTGGCGTCGCCGGCCGCCTCGGCCCCCTCGACGGCGTGCCCATCACGCTGAAGGACATCTTCTGCGTCGAAGGCGACCGCACCACGGCAGGCTCACGGATGCTTGCGCAGTGGCGCTCGCCCTATGACGCACACCTCGTCGAGCGTCTTCGCGCCGCTGGTGCGGTGCTGCTCGGGAAGGCAAACATGGATGAGTTCGCCATGGGGTCTTCCGGCGAGAACAGCGCCTTTGGCGCGACCCTGAATCCGTGGAACCCGACGCGCGTGCCGGGCGGGTCATCGTCCGGTTCGGCTGCGGCCGTGGCCGCATCCCTTGTCCCGGGCGCCATCGGCACCGATACGGGGGGGTCGATCCGCCAGCCGGCGGCGTTCTGCGGCATCACCGGCCTGAAGCCGACCTACGGCCGCGTCTCGCGTTTCGGGATGATCGCATTTGCATCGTCGCTCGATCAGGCTGGCACCTTTACGCATACGGCGGAAGATGCCGCCTTGCTCCTGCAGGCCATCGCCGGCTTCGACGCGCGCGACTCGACCTCGGCACAGGAACCCGTCCCGGATTACAGCGCCGCGCTACGTGCTCCGATCGCCGGGCGGACCCTCGGCATTGCGCCCAGATTGCTCGCCGATCTGCCCGCGGAGATGGCCGGGGCGCTCGATCAGGTGCGGCGCGAGTATGAGGCGCTCGGCGCTCGCTGCGTCGAGATCGATCTGGACGCCGCACTGAGCGGTGTCTCCGCCTATTACGTCGTTGCCTCCGCCGAGGCGTCCACGAATCTCTCTCGCTTCGACGGCGTTCGTTTCGGCCATCGCTGCGAGGACCCGGCGGATCTGACGGACCTCTACTGTCGCTCGCGCGCCGAGGGTTTCGGCGAAGAGGTAAAACGACGCATCCTGACGGGCACCTACGCGCTCTCCGTCGGCTACTACGATGCGTACTATCGAACGGCACAACGCGTCCGGCGCCTGATCCGCGACGAGTTCCTCTCAGCCTTCGATACCGTGGACGTCATCCTGGCGCCGGTCACGCCCTCCCCCGCCTTTGCGATCGGCGAGAACACGACTGATCCAGTCGCCATGTACCTGCAGGACGTATTCACGATTCCTGCGAGCCTCGCGGGACTCCCGGCGCTGTCGCTGCCGGCCGGATTCGTGAACGGCTTGCCGGTCGGCGCGCAGTTGATTGCGCCGCACTTCGGCGAAGCGGTCCTGTTCGCCCTCGCGCATGCCTTTCAGCAGGCAACCGATCACCACGAAGCCCGACCGGGAGGCGCGCACTGATGGTCTGGGAAACGGTGATCGGCCTGGAGATTCATGCGCAGCTCGCGACCGCCTCGAAGATCTTTTCGGGTAGCTCGACGGCCTTCGGGGCTGCGCCAAACGTACAGGCCTGTGCGCTTGACCTGGGCCTGCCGGGTACGCTCCCGGTCTTCAACGGCAACGCCCTGAACATGGCGATCCGCTTCGGTCTGGCGATCGATGCGGAAATCGCGGAAGAAACCGAGTTCGCGCGCAAGAACTACTTCTACCCGGACCTGCCGAAGGGCTATCAAACGAGTCAACTCGATCGCCCGATTGTCGGCCGAGGCGCCGTAACGATCTCGCTCGGCAACGAGCAGCAGAAGGTGGTGAACATCACTCGAGCCCACTTGGAGGAAGACGCCGGCAAATCTGTGCATGACGCGCTTCCGGGCGCCACGGGCATCGATCTCAATCGCGCCGGCACGCCCCTGCTGGAGATCGTGAGCGAGCCGGACATGCGCAGCGCCAGCGAAGCTGCGACCTACATGCGCACCATTCACTCGCTGGTGCGCTGGATCGGCATCTGCGACGGCAACATGCAGGAGGGTTCGTTCCGCGCCGATGCAAACGTGTCCGTCCGGCCAGCGGGGTCGGAGCGCCTCGGTACCCGCACCGAGATCAAGAACCTGAACTCCTTCCGCTTCCTCGAGCGGGCCATCGAGTTCGAGGTAGAGCGCCAGATCGAGGTGATCGAGAGCGGCGGCAGCATTCGCCAGGAAACACGGCTATTCGATCCTGACCGCGGCGAGACGCGAGCGATGCGCAGCAAGGAAGAGGCCGAGGACTATCGCTACTTTCCGTGCCCGGATCTACTCCCCGTGCGCGTTGAAGCCGAGGTGCTCGAGCGCGTGCGCCGGGAACTTCCGGAGCTGCCGCAGGCAAAGCGTGATCGATTCACCCAGACGCTCGGCCTGTCCGCCTATGACGCGGAAATCCTCACCGCCGACCGTGACGTCGCCGAGTACTTCGAGCGCGTCCTCGCAACTGCCGGCGACGCCAAGCTTGCAGCGAACTGGGTCATGGGTGAGGTCGCGGCGGCCTGCAATCAGGCCCAGCGCGGCTTCGATTCCGCGCCGATCGCGGCAGAGTCGGTTGGACAACTGATCACGCGCATTGCCGACGAAACGATCTCCACGAAGATCGCCAAGACCGTGTTCGAGGTGATGCTCGCCGAAGGCGGCGAACCCGACGACATCATCGAAGCGCGCGGCCTCAAGCAGATGTCCGACAGCGGCGCGCTTGAAGCCCTTGTCGACGCCGTGATCGCCGAGCATCCAGGCCAGGTGGAGCAGTTCCGTAGCGGCAAGGAAAAACTCATGGGCTTCTTCGTCGGCCAGGTCATGAAGCGCACGGGTGGACGGGCGAATCCCGGACAGGTGAACGGCCTGCTGCGAGACCGACTCAAGGCGGACACGTGAGCGATCTGCCGTGACCACCCCGGAAGCGCTCATCGGCGCAAAGGTCCGTCGCCGCGCGGACGGGGTCGAGCTTTGGTTCCTGCGCATCCGCCGCACCACGGGCCTGCCGCCCAGCGCATTCGGCGTGCTGGTCGCGCTTGCCGCGACGGCCATCGTCGCAAGCGGCGCGCTGCATCCGGGCATAAAGTCATCGGACGCAGCGTCGTTCCTCGCGTCCGGGGCCTTCTTCGGGGTCAGTCTCGGCATGATCGCCGGCATCATGCCAAGACTGATCGAAGCGGCTCGCGCGGACCTTGCAGAACTCGCGCCTTTGTATCCGGGTGATGGCGAGTCGCTCACACACGCCGCCGGCGCTCTATCGCGCCTGACACCCGGCACGACCTCAGCGCTCACTGCGCTCGGCATCGCAGCCGGCATTTTGCACGCATGGCTTCTCGGCCATTTGGCCCTGCCCTGGTGGCCGGCCCTTGCTCAAACGCTCGGCACGCTCGCCCTCTGGGTTGCAATGATGCTTTCGATGACGCCGCTCTTCATGAACGCGCTCCTGTTCGATCAACTCGGCCGTCACGCAGAGCCGGATCTTTTCGACCGCGGCGCGACTGCGCCGTTCGGCACGCTCGCCCTGCGTCCGACGCTCATGGTGGTCGGTCTGCAATGTGCGTATCCGATCCTCTTCGTAGGTGGCGGCAACTCGCTCGCCTGGGCGACGCTCATCGGGAGCGGGGTGTCACTCGTGACCATGTCCGGGCTCTTCTTCCTGCCGCTGTCCGGAATCCGCACGCGCCTGCGCGCGGTCAAGCGGGCGCGGCTGGCGGAGGTCGACGCGCGCATCGGCGAACTGCGCCCGGCGCTGCGCGACTACGGACCTGCCACGCGGCTTGACCAATTGACCGCTCTCGAGTCGCTCCTTGCCCTGCGCGAGCGCATCCTGCGGGCGTCCACCTGGCCCCTGGACGTTGCCGGCATCCAAGGCGTGCTGATCTACGTGATCCTGCCGCCGCTGACCTGGGCGGCCGCGGCGTTCGTGGAGATGGCAATCGACCGATCGCTGTGAGTCAGCCGTTGCCCGGCGCGAGGTCCTGCACGGCCCTGAGCACGTCCCTGCGGCTGATCTGCCCGACGAGTCGGCCTTCGTGCACGACCGGCAGGCGACGCCGGCGATCATGTACGAAGATCTGCGAGACAGAATAGATATCGGTGTCCGCCGATACGGACTGGGCGCCCTCTGTCATGACCTCGGAGACGGTCCCCTCGATGCTGCCGTGATAGGAGCGCTTCAGGACTTCCTCGAGGAAGTCGATTTCGGACAGCACGCCGATCAGGTGCCCACCCTCATCAACCACTGGCGCGCCAGAGATGCGCTCCTCGAGCATGGTGTTCATGGCCTCGAACAGCGGTGTCGAGGGCCTGAAGGTGATCAGCTTTCTGGTCATGTAGTCGGAGACTTTGACGGACTTCATAGCACCCCTCCCTCGTTCAACCTGTGTTGTTACACCGACGCCGGCCGCGCCGCAATCACAGACGGTCGGCGCCCCGGTCCGGGTGCATGGCCAAGCGCGATCATTCCCCTGCATCGATCCGAGGTCTACACTTCGCGCCGCTGCCGTGCTTGCCGCGGCGCTCCGCCCACCGGCCCATCCGGAACCCGTAGATGAGCGACGCACGCCTGACCCACCTCAAGCAATTGGAAGCAGAGAGCATCCGGATCATCCGCGAGGTTGCCGCGGAGTTCGAGAACCCGGTGATGCTGTACTCGATCGGGAAGGATTCCGCGGTCTTGCTGCACCTGACCCTGAAGGCCTTCCATCCGGGACGTGTCCCCTTCCCGCTCCTGCACGTCGACACGACCTGGAAATTCCAGGACATGTATCGGTTTCGGGACAGCCTGCCGGATCGCCTCGGCGTCGACCTGCGCATCTGGCGGAACGAAGAGGGCGTCGCCGCTGGCGTCAATCCCTTCACCTACGGATCGAAAAAACACACCGACATCATGAAGACGCAGGGTCTGCTGCAGGCTCTGAATCACTACAGGTTCGACGCGGCCTTCGGCGGCGCGCGGCGAGACGAGGAGAAATCGCGTGCCAAGGAGCGCGTCTACTCCTTCCGGGATGCGAACCACCGCTGGGACCCCAAGAACCAGCGCCCGGAGCTGTGGCAGCTCTACAACGGCAACATCAATCGGGGCGAGTCCATCCGCGTGTTCCCCATGTCCAACTGGACGGAGCTCGACGTCTGGCAGTACATCCTGCTCGAGGACATCCCGCTCGTGCCGCTGTACTTCGCCGCCGAACGCCCCGTCGTGGAGCGCGATGGCACCCTGATCATGGTTGACGATGACCGCATGCCGCTGAACGAGGGTGAGGTGCCGATGATGAAGAGCGTCCGCTTCCGGACGCTGGGCTGCTATCCGCTCTCCGGCGCGATCGAATCGGACGCTGACACGCTGCCGAAGATCATTCAGGAAATGCTACTCGCAAAGGATTCCGAGCGGCAGGGACGCCTCATCGACCACGATTCGGCCGCCTCCATGGAACAGAAGAAGCGCGAGGGGTATTTCTGATGTCGCATCAGTCGGATCTGATCGCCGAGGACATCGACGCCTACCTCGCCGAGCACGAGCGCAAGGAGATTCTCCGCTTCCTGACCTGCGGCAGCGTGGATGACGGCAAGAGCACGCTCATCGGTCGCCTCCTGCACGACTCGCGCATGATCTACGAGGACCAGCTCGCAGCGATCAAGCAGGAAAGCGCGAAATCGGGCACCCAGGGCGACGACGTCGACCTCGCGCTGCTCGTTGACGGCCTTCAGGCTGAACGGGAACAGGGCATCACCATCGATGTTGCCTACCGTTACTTCTCGACGACGAAGCGGAAGTTCATCATCGCGGACTGCCCGGGGCACGAGCAGTACACGCGCAACATGGTCACCGGTGCGTCGACCTGTGATGCGGCGATCATCCTCATAGATGCGCGCCAGGGCGTGCTCACGCAGACGCGGCGGCATACCTTCATAGCCTCGCTTCTCGGCATTCGGCACCTCATCGTCGCCGTCAACAAGATGGACCTCGTCGACTGGTCCGAAGCTCGCTTTGAAGAAATCCGCGCGGAGTACCTCGAGTTCGCGAATCAGCTTGCGATAGAAGACCTGCGCTTCATCCCGATCTCCGCCCTGAAGGGTGACAACGTCGTCGAACCGTCCACGCAGATGCCGTGGTTCGGGGGCTCTACGCTGATGTACCTGCTCGAGACGCTGCACGTAGGCGGCGATCGCGCGCAGACGGGCTTCCGCTTCCCCGTGCAGTGGGTGAACCGCCCGGATTCGAGTTTCCGCGGCTTCTCCGGAACGATCGCCTCGGGCGTGGTGCAACCTGGCGACGACGTCATGGTACTTCCGTCGCGCGCAACTTCACGGGTCGAGCGCATCGTGACCTACGACGGCGATCTCGAGCGCGGTCACGCGCCCCTTGCCGTCACGCTGACGCTCGAGGACGAGGTCGACGTGTCGCGGGGAGACATGCTCGTTCATCGCGAACATCCGCCTGAGCTCCGCGACCGCTTCGACGCCACCGTCGTGTGGATGACCGACGAAGCACTCGTGCCGGAGCGCGAGTACATCTTCAAACATACGACGAAGCAGGTGACAGGATGCGTTTCGGTCATCCGTCATCGCGTTGACGTCAACACGCTGGAGGAGCAGGTCACCCCCAGCCTTGCGCTCAATGAGATCGCGCGCTGCGAGATCCGCCTGAACCAGCAGATCGCGATCGACCGCTACGACCACAACCGCGAGACTGGCGCCTTCATCGTCGTAGACCGCATCACCAACCTCACCGTGGGCGCAGGCATGGTCTGCGACACGGGGGCCGGTCGGGCCGACGCATGGGATGCGGAGCCTACGGACACGCTCACGGCCGAAACGCGCGCAGTCTCCTCAGAAGAGCTTGCAACACGTCTCGGTCAGCGCGCGATCACGGTGCTGTTCACCGGCCTCACGGCGTCAGGCAAGACCAGCATCGCAAAGGCCGTCGAAAGGCGTCTCTTCGACGCTGGCAAGCTGGCTACCGTGGTGGACGGTCAGCAGCTCAGGGTGGGCATCTCCCGCGATCTCGGCTTCTCGGCCAGCGAGCGGTCAGAGAATCTTCGCAGGGGCGTGGAGGTGGCCCGGGTTGTGAATCAATCGGGCGTCATCGCCCTCTGCGCCTTCGTCGCGCCGCACGAATTGCCGCGCCGGCGCGCGCGCGAGGTCGTCGGCGACGAGCGATTCCTCGAAGTGTTCGTCGATGCCCCCGTGGATGTATGCCGAGCGCGTGATGCACGGGGCCTCTACGCCGCCGCAGATCGCGGGGAAATCGCTGACTTCCCCGGCGTATCGTCGGCCTTCGAACCGCCAACCGCGCCGGATCTTCATCTCGACACGACCGCGACCGGGGTCGACGCCGGCGCCGATCTGGTGATCGAGCTCCTGCGCAGTAAGGGCGTGCTCACCTGATCGCATTCTATGCGCGCGTCGCGCGGGGGGACCGACAACCCGCGCGCAGCACATTGTCGCTCGCTTCTCGCCCTCGCTATGCTTGCAGGCCGGTTTTCTCGGACGAGGGACGCGAGATGAGCGAAGCTGCGCGCGCGCCGCTGCCGGCGGTCGACTACCTGAAGATTCCGGATTCAGGCGAACCCTATCTGCAGGGCTCGAAGTGTCAGAGCTGCGGCGCCATTTTCCTCGGCACTCGACATGTCTGCTCGAAGTGCGCGGCGCGCGACGCCATGGAGACGATCCGCCTCGGCGAGACCGGCACGCTCTACAGCTACGCAATCGTGTACCGCTCCTTTCCCGGCATCGACGTGCCATTTGTCTCGGCCGTGGTGGACCTCGACGACGGCGGTACGCTTAAAGGCAATCTGGTCGATGTGGAGCCTGACCCCGAATCGATCCCCTTCGGCATGCCTGTGAGGGTGGTGTACCGCGACGCCCTGGGCCGCAAGGACAGGGATGGCAATTCCTATCTTTCCTTCTTCTTCGTACCGGCCTGACGGCTGGCCCCATCGGAGGACGTGAGATGAGCGAAGACGTCTACGTAGTCGGTGTCGACATGATCAAGTTCGGCCGTTTCCCGGACCGCAGCGTTCCAGACATCGGCGCGGAAGCCGCTCTGCTGGCCCTGGACGACGCGGGTCTGACCATCAAGGACATGCAGGCCCTGTACTGCGGCAATCTTTATCAGGCCTCTGGCATGGTCGGCCAGCGTATCCTTCAGCAAATTGGTCAGACCGGAATTCCCGTGGTCAACGTCGCGAACGCCTGCGCGACCGGTGCCACGGCCTTCAGGGAAGCGTGGATCGCCATCAAGGCCGGGGTCTACGACACCTGCCTCGCCGTTGGCGTAGAGCAGATGGGCAAGGGGCTGCTCGGGGGCGGCGGCGCCGGCGGCGGCATAGCGAAGGAGGGCCTGTTGGGCGGCGGCACCATGCCGACCGTGTTCGCCGAGGCAGGCATGGAGCACAGTCACAGGTACGGCACGACCTTCGAGCAGTTTGCAAAGGTGTCCGTCAAGAACCACCACCATTCGACGCTGAATCCAAAGGCCATGTATCAGATCGAGACGCCCCTCGAGACGGTCATGAACGCCGAGATGATCAGCTACCCGAACACCAAACTCATGTGCTCGGTGAACGTCGACGGCTCTGCTGCTGCAGTGCTCATGTCCGAGGAAAGGGTGAAGGCGCTCGGCCTGGGCAAGCGCGCGGTCAAGATTCGCGCCTCAGTGATGTCGTCTGATCCGTGGCAGGAGCGTGATCTAGTCATGCCGGACGTGAACTCCTGCACGCGCCTTGCGGCGCAGGAGGCATACGAGCATGCAGGCGTCGGGCCCGAGGACATCGACCTCGTCGAACTCCACGACTGCTTCGCAACCGCCGAGATCCTCCACTACGAGAACCTCGGCCTGTGCGCGGACGGCGAGGCGGGGCGTCTCATAGACGAAGGCGCGACGGCGCTCGGCGGCCGCATCCCCGTGAACGTTTCGGGCGGCCTGCTTTCCAAGGGTCATCCGCTTGGCGCGACGGGCATCGCGAACATCTACGAGGTCACCACTCACCTGCGCGGAGAAGCGGGCAAACGGCAAGTCGAAGGGGCACGCTTCGGTATGACGCACGTGATCGGCCTCGGATCCGCCTGCGGCATACACATTCTCGAGAAAGCCGCCTGAGGCTCCGCGCGGCGTCCCCGGGGGTGCCGTTCGGTCCGCCATGCGCATCGGCGTCGTCTCCGATACCCACAACAATCTGCGCAATACGCGCCGCATCGTCGAATTATTCAACGAGGCGGGCGTAGCCCGCGTCATTCACACCGGTGACATCACTCAGCCGAAGACGCTGGACGTGCTCGCGAGACTGCACGCGCCGCTGTTCGGCGTCTGGGGCAACAACGATCTTGAGGAACTCCACCGCCTTGAACCCGTCGCGGCGGCGCACGGATTCTTCTTCAGCCATCCGCCTCTGCAGCTGTACTGGAACGACCGGTCGATCATCGTTGTCCACGATCCCAGAGAATTCCAAGGCAATCTCGCCGACCATCACCAACTTGCGCTGCACGGACACACACACATGCAGGTAATCGAGCGCTCAGCGCGACGCCTGCTGTTCAACCCGGGTGAATGCGCCGGGCACATGAGCGGGCGCAACGTCGTTGGCGTCGTCGACCTGGAGCGTCTGCACCCCGAGCTGCTGTGGTTCTGAACGAAGGGCGCAAGAGCACGTGATCGCTTGACCGGGCAGCGACGCCCGCCAGCGCTCAAAGTCACCATTGCCGAGGAGGAACGGCAGCCCTCGGGCGAGCACCCAACGCTGGGCCATGAGCGTGCTTCGGTGCAACCGGGCGAAGAGCGGGCAGCCGAGCGCCATGGTGAATGTGCGCTGCGATCCCCACTCGGGCCTTGCCCTCGGCAAGCTCTTGCAGGACATGGCGGGCGGGCGCACAAGCGCCACGTACGGCAGATGGAAACACCGCCGACGCCAACAGCGGAGGGCGGGAGGCGCGCTCGCTGCGCCACCGGAGAAGGACGTGCGGCCTTCAGACCGCCGCCGGCATGAACCGGCGGCGGTTGCGAACTGGTCTGGGCGGCAGGATTCGAACCTGCGACCCCGGGCACCCAAAGCCCGTGCTCTACCAGGCTGAGCTACGCCCAGACGCGGCGCGGAGCATACATGAGCCAGTCGCTGCAGGCCCAACCCCGTGAGGAAGATGTTTGCGCACCGCGGGCGCCGCGTGGCCATGGAGCAGGCGCCACGCGCGCTCGAGCAACAGCTCAGGCGTTCCTTGTCGCCCACAGGCGGCGCCCGCAGGACGCCGGGCGCGCGGGCCGCGACGCCCAGCCTCCATGGGGCACCCCGTGCCGAGTCGACACCTAAAGCACCGGCATTTTGTGACGCGGTTCTCACTTCTGCGCGCAACACAACGCACGCAATCCTGACGTTCACGAATGGTTTCCAGCCAAACAGCGAAGCCTGAAGCGGCAGAAACCTTTGAGCGCAAGGCGCCACAGTGAGCGCGTAATGCTCCCAACTCACTCATTGCATTCGAATTATGGTCTTGAATCGGGCAGAAGCAGGTGCGGTCTTCGTGTAGACTTCGCGGCCTGTGAATTTTCGTTCGCTAAACAACCGGGGGTTTCATGTTCCAACGCAGTCGACTCAGCACCGCGATCATCGCGGCATCCACGCTGGGTGCACCGATGGCACAGGGGGCCATCGAGGAGGTCGTCGTAACCGCGACCAAACGCAGCGCGAGCACGCAGGACATCGCGGTCGCGGTCCAGGCGCTCGGGGAAGACACGCTCGACGATCTCGGCATCACCAACTTCGACGATTACCTGATCCAGCTCCCCGGCATAACGGCCGGCGGCAGCGGCCCGGGCCAGAGCACCATCTATATCCGCGGCCTTGCCTCGACCACGCCGAACCTGACGACGGCCGGCGTTGCAGGCCTTGCACCCAACGTCGCGCTCTATCTGGATGAGCAGCCCGTGGCGCAGCCCGGCCGGAATCTCGATGTCTATGCGGCCGATCTGGCGCGCGTCGAGGTGCTTTCGGGCCCGCAAGGTACGCTCTTCGGCGCAAGCTCTCAGGCCGGCACGGTCCGCCTGATCACGAACAAACCTGACCCGACCGCCCGTTACGGCAACGTGAAGCTCGGCACTTCCTTCACGAAGGACGGCGATCCGAGCCATAACGTCGAGGCCATGCTCAACCTGCCAGTCAGTGACCGCCTGACCCTGCGCGGCGTGGTGTATGCCGACCAGCAGGGCGGCTATATCGACAACGTCGCAGGCACGCGCGACGTCTCGCAAAGCGCGCGCTTCCGCCCGACGGGCACCGTTCGTTCGAACGGCGTTCCCGTGAACGCGAACCGCAACGGCTTCCAGGCGGGCGCCGATCTCTCGGGCGTGACCTTCCTTGAGTCGGACAATACGGCGCGCGTAGAAAGTGACTTCAACGAAGCCACCTACACGGGCGGCCGCCTGTCCGCGCTCCTCGACATGAATGAGGACTGGAGCGTACAGGTCTCCACCATGGCGCAATCGCTGGACTCGGAAGGGGTCTTCTTCGCCGACCCGAACCTCGGCGACTTCGAAGTCAGCCGCTTCCAGAACGACGAGATCGACGACGAATACGTCAACACCGCCTGGACCGTGAATGGCCGCATGGGCGATCTTGAGATCGTCTACACTGGTGCCTACACGGATCGGGAAACGGATCAGGTGGTCGACTACTCCGACTATCTCTTCGTTGGCCAGTATCTGCCCTACTACATCTGCGACAGCAGCGTGACCTATCCCGCCGCAGGCGTTGCGCCAGCTGGCGTCTGTCAGGCGCCGGACATGCTTGTGGACTCTTTCACGCGCACCGAAATCCAGACCCACGAACTGCGCATCGCGACACCGGCGGAGAACCGCTGGCGTGCGACGGTCGGCGCCTTCTGGAGCGATCTCGAACTTGCCGAGCGCAACGACTTCACCTACCTCGGCTCGCCGTTCGCCGACACCTTCGGCCTGGTCCCGGGCACGACGCGAAACTTCGCCGAGAACTTCCCCTACCAGACCGGCTATCGCTCTGAAGACGGCCCCTTCCCGGAACCGGTCATCTTTCGCAACGACATCCGCCGGACCGATGAGCAGTTCGGCGTCTTCGGCGAGGTCTCCCTCGACGTCACCGAAAAGGTAGAACTCACGGTCGGTGGCCGCTACTACGACATCGAGGTGGACTTCGAGGGCAGCGCGAACGGCTCGTTCTGCAACTCTTTCGGCCCGGACGCGCAGAAGTTCGGAACCGACATCAGCGATCTCTACAACGCAGACGGCCAGTTCACTTATCGCGGCTCACAGGGGGGCAGCGTTTGTGCCACGCCGGTGACCTTCACTGCAGGCACGAGCGCGGCCGACATCCAGAACGATCCGCGCCTCGCTCAGCCGCTGACGGACGCACAGACCGCTCAGGTAGTGAATGCGCTGACCGCTCCCAACACCGCCGAGACAAACGGCTTCATCGGCAAGGTCAGCTTGTCCTACGCGCCGAACAACGATCAGCTCTGGTACGTCACCTTCTCGCAGGGCTTCCGGCCGGGGCTCCTGAACCGCCCTGGCGGCGCCCCGGGACCGAACGGCTTCACCGTACCCTTCGAACTCGACACGGACGAGGTCGTGAACTACGAGCTCGGCTGGAAGCTGGACCTGCTGGACGGCACCTTACGGCTCAACGGCAACGCGTTCTTCGTCGACATCAGCGAGCTGCAGACAACGATCTTCGACCCGTCCATCGCCAACCTGTTCTTCTCGGACAATGCGGCAGATGCGGAGATTCGCGGTATCGAGGGTGACTTCATCTGGACGCCCGCTTCGGCCGAGGGTCTGACCCTCTCCGGCGGCTTCTCGATCCTCGACACCGAGATCACCGAGGTGCTGACGCCGACCAACGACGTCAACGAAGGTGATGAGCTCGCCTTCGCGCCGGAATTCCAAGCGACGCTACGCGCACGCTACGAGTGGAACATGCGCGACGGCATGATCGCGCACGTCATGCCCCACGTGGCGTACTCCGACGAGGCATTCAGCGACATCATCACGATCAATCGCGACAAGATGGACGCCTGGGTCCTCGTCGGCGTGACTGCCGGCGTGAGCAAGGACAACTGGTCGGCCGAGCTGTTCATCGACAATCTGTTCGATGAGCAGGCAGAGATCGCCCGCAACTACGTCAACGACGTGGAGCGCGCGACCTATGCCCGCCCGCTCACCGGTGGAGTCCGGGTATCCTTCGGCTTCTAACCGGAAGCCGGGCTCCCAGGCAGGACCAAGCGCCCCTCTTCAGGGGCGCTCTTGTTTTCGGCCGCGGAGTTCATGAATGAGGGAATCAACACCCTGAGCACACAGGTCCCAGCCCCGGACGCGATCCAGGAGCGCCTGCGCGCCGGCGATCTGGTCGGCGCCCTGAGCGCCGTACAGGCGCGTCTCGCGGCGCATCCGGAAGAACCCGAAACGCTCTACCTTGCCGCCGTCGTGCATCGATACGCAGGTCAGGCACAACCCGCTCTCGACCTGCTCGAACGCCTGAAAATGCTGGCCCCGGAACACGGCCGCGCACACCAGGAAGAGGGGCACCTGCGGAAGGCGTTGAACGATGCTCCCGGCGCACTCGCGGCCTATGCGCGAGCTGCTCAGTTCAATCCCGCCCTGGAAGCGGCCTGGCGCGGCCAGCTCGAAATACTCGATGCTTCGGGCCGAACCCAGGCAGCTGCCCAGGTGCGTCAACGTCTCAATGCGCTCCTGGCCCTGCCCAAGCCACTCGTCGCGGTCACCGATCTCATCTCGCAGGGCCGCCTGCTGAAGGCCGAAGAACTCTGCCGCGCATTCATGCAGAAGCAGCCGCGCAACGTCGAGGGCATGCGCCTGCTCGCCGACATCGGCGTGCGCCTGGGCGTACTCGAAGACGCAGAGTTCCTGCTCGAAAGCGCTGTGGAATTCGCACCGGACAATGTGCCGGCGCGCATCGACTGGATCAGCGTTCTGCGCAAGCGTCAAAAATTCGAACGCGCCCTGGACGAAGCGCGCGCACTCCTTGCCAGGGACCCGCAGAACCCTCAGTTCCGCTCGCTGTATGCGATCGAAGCCATGCAGACAGGTGACTACGACGAAGCCCTGTTGAACTTCGACGCCGTGCTGGCGCAAGTGCCAGAGGATCCAGTGACGCTGACCTCCAAGGGCCACGCGTTGAAGACCTGCGGCCGCGCTGAGGAGGCGATCACCGCCTATCGCACTGCCCTCGTATCCCAGCCGCGGCACGGAGAAGCCTGGTACAGCCTTGCAAACCTGAAGACCTATCGCTTCGATGCGCGTGAGCTGCAGCGCATGCGCGAGCGGGAGCAAGACCCGAACCTGAATCTCACGGACCGGGTCTATCTCGCCTTCGCCCTCGGCAAGGCGTACGAAGACCTTGAAGACTTCGAAACCGCCTTCGCCGCTTACGCACGCGGCAACGCCCTCAAGAAGGCGCAGTCACGCTATGACGCAGAACACATGCACGAGGAACTTGCGGCGACACGCACGCTCTGCGACGCAGCATTTTTCGAGGCGCGGCGGGGATATGGCCACGGTGCCCCGGACCCGATTTTCGTCCTCGGCCTGCCCCGCGCAGGCTCGACGCTTCTGGAACAGATTCTGTCGTCGCACAGCGCCATCGACGGCACCCTCGAACTGCCGAATATCCTTTCGCTTTCGCAGCGCCTGCGTCGGCGCACGGGTTCGAGCGGCTATCCGGGAGCGCTCGAGTCACTGACGCTCGAGGAGTGCGTCGAGTTCGGACAGGCCTTCATCGAAGACACGCGCATCCATCGCGCCGGCGCCCCCCTCTTCATAGACAAGATGCCGAACAACTTCCGCCACATCGGTCTGATTCAGCTGATCCTGCCCAACGCAAAGATCATTGATGCGCGGCGCCACCCCATGGCGTGCTGCTTCTCGGCCTTCAAGCAGCTGTTCGCGGAGGGCCAGGAGTTCAGCTACGACCTCGGCGACGTCGGCCGCTATTACCGCGACTACGTCGCACTCATGGATCACTGGGATGCGGTACTGCCGGGGCGCGTGCTGCGGGTCATGCACGAGGACGTTGTCGAAGACCTGGAAACCCAGGTGCGGCGCCTGCTCGATCACTGCGGGCTTCCGTTCGAGGATGCGTGCCTGCGCTACTGGGAAACGGCGCGCGCCGTACGCACGCCGAGCTCCGAGCAGGTGCGACGGCCGATCTTTCGCGAGTCCGTGGAACAGTGGCGCAGCTTCGAACGCTGGCTAGCGCCACTCAAGACTGCGCTCGGACCCGTGCTGGAGCGATATCCACTCTGAGCTCGCCCGGCGTCGCTCAGGCTGCCGGCGCGATCGGCGCCTCCAGCGGCTCGGTTCGGGCATTCACCCAGCGCGAATAGCTTGCCAGTACCTCGTCGATGAGCGCATCGCGCCCGAGACCGAGCACGTCGAGACGGTCATCGGTCGTGGTGCACCAGGCCTCCGCGTACCAGTGACGGCGCCGCCGCTCCTCGGCCGCTGTTTCAACGAGCCCGAAGGTAAGCGTGCGATAGCTGCGAAGACGAATGCCGAACTCGAAGGCAACCTCTTCGCCCGCCGGCTCCATCACCTGGATAAGCAGCCCGTCCTCTTCCTCGAGCAGGTGCGCCACCTGGTCGTGCCCGGAGAGCTCTTCAACCACGCTCGCGAATGCCGGCGCCGCAACGTCGGCGAAGTAGCGCTCGACGGTGCGGCGATCGTGGTGCCCAACAAGCTGAGCGAGGCGCGTCCGCCAATCCACGGATGCCCGGGCCACCGGCGACGGCCGACCCTGATAGCGCGCCCGCTGCTGATCCTCACGCTGGAGCGCCGTGTGCAGGCCCACGCACATGGCGAGCATCACGATCGAAAGGGGTAGGCCGCTCGTCAAGGCAGCGGTCTGCAGCGCTCCAAGTCCGCCCGCGAGCAGTAGCACCGCTGCGATCAGCCCCTGGGTGATGGCCCAGAACACACGCTGCCAGACCGGCGGATCTTCCGCGCCGCCGGACGCGATCATGTCGACCACAAGCGAGCCGGAATCGGACGACGTCACGAAGAAGGTCACGATCAGGATCACCGAAAGAAAGGAGGTGACGGCAGAGATCGGGAAGTTCTCGAGCATGACGAACAGTGCAAGCGGCATGTCCTCACTCACCAGGCGCAGCACGTCCTGCATGCCGCCGGCCTGGATCGTATGGATCGCGGTGTCACCGAACACCGTCATCCAGAAGAAGATGAACAGCGTAGGCACAGCCATCACGCCGAACACGAACTCGCGAATCGTCCGACCCCGCGAGATACGTGCGATGAACATGCCCACGAAGGGTGCCCAGGCGATCCACCAAGCCCAGTAGAAGAGCGTCCAGGCGCCCAGCCAGTCCGTCTGCTGATAGGCGAACTGCCGGAACGTCAGGTCGACCAGATCGGCCAGATAGGCACCGATGTTCTGTAGGTAGGCGCCCATGAGAAAGGCCGTCGGACCAACCACGAACATGAATAACAGCAGCGTTACTGCGAGCAGCATGTTCATCTCGGACAGCCGCTTTATGCCGGAATCGAGGCCAGCGACAACCGACGCCGTCGCGAGCATCGTGATGCCACCGATCAGCAGCACCTGAACCATGGGCGACTCGGGCACGCCGAACAGGTAGCCGAGGCCCGCATTGATCTGCGTAACGCCGAAGCCGAGGGAAGTTGCAACGCCGAACACGGTTCCGATGACCGCCGCAATGTCGACGGCGTTGCCGACCGGGCCGTGGATACGTTCGCCCATGAGCGGGTAAAGGGAAGAGCGTAGCGTGAGCGGGAGATCGTGGCGGTAGGCAAAGTAGGCCAGCGAAAGTCCGACCACGATGTAGATGGCCCAGGCGTGTACGCCCCAGTGCAGAAAGGTGGCATTCATCGCCGTGCGCGCGGCCAGCGCTGACTCCGGCTCGATGCTGTCCACGGGCGGATGCGCATAGTGCAGCAGCGGTTCGGACACGCCGAAGAACATGAGACCGATGCCAACGCCGGCGCTGAAAAGCATGGCAAACCAGGACAGGCGGCTGTAATCGGGTTCGCAGTCGTCCGGCCCGAGTCGGATTTCACCGAAGCGCGACAGCGCGATATAGAGCGCGAAGAGAAGAAAGATCGCCACGCTCAGCATGTAGAACCACCCGAACGTCTCGATGATCCACGCCTGAACCGCGTTGAAGACCGATGCCGCTACGTCGGGCAGGAGCACGCCGAATGCGGAGATCAGCAGTACGAGCGATGCCGAAACACCGAACACGACCGGGTGGACCACCGCGCGCGGGCGCGCCTCGTTGGCAGAGGTGTCTTGCGCGTCGACGGGCGCGTCCACAATGACTCCGGCGGGTGAGAGAGCTGAAACGGGGGCGATGTGACGGCGCCCCCGTTACCTGCAGAGCCTAAAGCTTCATCCGCCTGGCCGCCAACGGCACGTCAGTGATACGCCGCAGAATGCTTGAGCATGTGCGCCGCGCCGTGCGGGCCGTCAAGCACTGCGTGCTCACCGAACAGGCGCTCCTTCTGCTCACCGTACAGCGCCCGATTCGCACCGAGCGGAGCGAGCTGGTCTGCAGTGCCGCGGGCCATAGCCGGCAGATCCTCGAAGGAAGCGATCTGCTGCACGACTCCTGCCGCAAGCGCGCTCTCCCCCGTCCAACGCTTGGCGAGCTGAACGGTCTCAAAAAATGCAGCGCCCGAAAGCTTGTGCCGGAAGAGCGCGAGCTCCGGGGTCGGGATTCGGAAGCCGATCTGCATCTCGTTCGCGCACAAGAAACCCCGATCGGCACGCATGATGCGCACGTCATGGCACATCGAGCACATCATGCCTGCGCCAAAGGCGTGACCGCTGATCGCCGCGATCGTCGGGATCGGAAAGGTGATGATCCGCCCCATGAGCGCCATGAACTCCTCGCCGAAGGCTGCGCGCTCACCGTCCGGATCGGAGTCTGCGAGATCGCCGATCCAGTCGAGGTCGAGGCCGTTCGAGAAGAACTTCGCGTCCGTGGAACGGGTCACAAGCGAAGCCGGCCCCTCCTGCTCAGCAAGCTGCGCCTCTACTTCGTCGAGCGCAGCCGAGAAGGCGCGCACGAACGCGAGGTTCCAGCGGTTCTCGCCGGCGTTCATGGTCAGGGTGAAGACGGCGTCTTCGCGGCTCAGATCGATCATGGTCAGGCTCCCTCCAGATGCTGTGGCCTGAGTCTCGCGCAGCCAGCGGAGCACGTCGACGCCATCAGGCGAGCCAGGATTCCGGCAAGTGACGTTCCACGAGCTCCGTGATGGAAAGGGTCTCGATGTCGTGCTCGGAACCGAGCTCGCGTGCGAAGGTAGAAATGTCGTTGGTGCGCACGAAAATGCGCGCGTTCGGATGCAAGCCGCGGAGCCAGATCGCGACGCGCAGATTCTCGTCCGGCCGCCCCGTACCGAGGATGATCGTCGGCCGCCCTTCGTCGAGGTTCACCTCGTCGTGGAGAGACCGCCATACGCGCGGATGCGCAACGTCGCCGTCGAGCACCACGCGGCGAGCGTAAACGCCAATGCGCGCCTGCTCGTCAACGACCTGGACGCGTCTGTCCGCATCGATGTCGATGATCGCCACCGTCGCCATCTCGTGCGGCGCTGTCTCGTGCAATTCCTCGAGAATCGACTGGCCGAAGCGACCGAAGCCCGCCAGCACGACGACGTCCTTCTCGCTCGTCTCCTCGAAGTGGGCGAGCAGGGTCTCACGCACGAAGCCTGCGGCCGCCAGGTAATAGTTGTTGAAGGTCTCACAGCGTTGCGCGACCTGTGTATCCGCCATGGCGCGCAGGAAACGAATACGATTGCAGTGCAAGACCATGCGCTCGCCGAGATTCGGATGCATGGCGAGGATACGGCTCGCCGCTTCGAAGGCGCGAAAGTTGTCGTCTCCAAGCAGCGCGACGCGGCGCGCACGATCGAGGCGGAGCGCCCGGAGCAGGAAGTCGTGCGTGATGTCACCGTGTACGACAGACACGCCAAAGGACTGCTCGAGATCTTGCTCCCGGATAGGCGCGATTGCCTCGTCGACAACGACGATGGGGACCGTCGGATGCGTCCGCCGAAGCACGCGCAGATAGCTCATGGTCAGATCGCCGGCGCCCACCACGACGAAATGGCCACGCATGCGCTGGAGGTGCCAGAGCTCCGGCGCAAGCAGGCGCACCACGGCCTCGAAGATGGCCGATGCGAACAGCAGGGGCGCCGCGAAGTACACGAACCAGAGCGCCCCACGGGCCAGCACCGGACCGCCCGACGGCGTACCCAGATCGATCCCGCCGACCACGAAAAGCGCGAGGGCGTAGTAGGCCTTGGTCAGCCAGCTCTCGTCAGGAAGCCCCGGGCGCTCGGAAACGTCCACGCCAGTCAGGAGGGCACCGAAGGCGACGAGAAAGAGGGCGAGCGCAGACATCGGCCGCCAGCCGATGAGGTTGATGCGCAAACGTGAGCGGGCGCGAAACACAGACGGCAGCCATCCAGGTCGAAGCGAGGGACAGTCTAGCCGCCCAGCGGCCGCGCAGGGGGGCGTGGTCAGGATGTGGCAGCCTCAAAGCACGCAGGCGGCTTCCTCATGGCGCACGGCAACCAGTCGGCCGGGCGCCTCGAAGTGGAGGTGGAGGTCCGGCACGGGAAGCCCACGCGCATCATGAGTGACAAGCACGCGGGTCATCGTCAGTTCGCCGAGTACCCGAGCGATCTCGCCAGCCGATGCCGGATCGAGATGGGCCGTTCCCTCATCCACGAACAGGGCGTCCGGACGCACGTAAAGTGCACGGGCGAGGAGGAGACGCTGCCGCTGACCTCCGGAAAGGCCCGTTCCGCCCTCCCCGATCTGCGTCTGCCACCCAAGCGGCAGCGCAGAGACGATCGTTGCGAGCCCCACGCGCTCGGCGCAATCCTCCAGATGCGCCATGTCCGGGTCCGGATCGAAGAAGGTCAGGTTCTGCGCCAGCGTACCCGTGAACAGGCGGTCTTCCTGCAGCACGACTGCACAGCGACTACGCCAGGCGGAGAGCGCGCCCGCGACGTCGCGACCGTCGACTCGCACAGCTCCACGGCCGGGCGGTACGAGGCCGCAGAGCACTCTCAACAGCGTTGTCTTCCCGCAACCTGAAGGGCCGGTAACCAGCGTCAATCCGCCTTCGGGCAGAGTCAGCTCCAATCCATCGAAGACCCAGGGCGTCTCGTCACCGAAGCGGAACGATAGATCGTGCGCGTCCAGCCTCGCAGCACCGGCGCGCGCCACCGCGAGCGGCACGCCGACCTCCTCCGTCCCGACCTCCGGCGCCTCGTATCCGATCTCCGCAAGGCGTTCGAGATGCAGGCGCAGCACCGCAAGACCCGCGATGCCGTCGAGCAGCGTGGTCATGCGTCCCGTGAACTGTCCCTTGAAGCTCATGAACGCGTAGAGCATCCCGACCGTGAAGGTGCCTTCGAGCACCATCTGCGCGGCAACGTAGACCACTGCCAGATTCTCGACGCCGAAGAGCACGCCGTTCGCCGCGCTGATGCCGAGGCCGAGGCGGCCCTGGGCAACTTCCGCATTCACGGTCCGCGCCTGCCGATTCTGCCAGTGCGCGTGACGGTCCCCCTCGCGTCCGAACGCCTTGAGGGTTTCGATGCACCGGAGCGTCTCGAGAAAGACGGTCTCCTCCTCCGCCGCGGCCGCGATGGTCGCCTGTTGGCGTCGGCGGTACTCGGCGAGGGTCGCGAGGCGCAAACACCCATAGACGAACAGCGCCGCGCAAACGATCCCGGTAAGCGTGCCGCTGTACGCCATCATCATTGCGAGGGTCGTCACGGCCATGACGCCGTCGACAAGGGCGACGGCAAACCCCTGGGTAAGCAATCCCTGCACCGGCGCAAGCGACCCGAAGCGCGAGACGATGTCGCCGAGGTGTCGACGCTCGAACCAGCGCAGCGGCAGTCGCAGGAGGTGGTGAAGGAGGTTCGCTGCGATCTGATATCCGATCGACGCCCCCGCATGAAGCACCAATCGACCCCGCACCCAGGAGACCGCGACGGACAACAGGGCCAGGGCGCCAAAACACAGTACAAGCACCCGGAGCAGCAGGTCGTCCTGCTTGACGAGCGCTTCGTCTACGACGAGCTGGACGTAGAAAGGTGACGCGAGCGCAAAGACCTGAAGAGCAAGAGACAGCCCGAGCACGCCCAGCAGATTGCGCAGCACACCGGTCGATCGCGACCAGAAGTCCGAGATACGCATGCGCGGAATGACGCCGCCGCGGGCGAATTCAGGACCCGGGATCAGCTCGAGCGCGATCCCCGTGACATGCGCACCCACTTCTCTCCAGCTGATGGTGCACCGGCCGCGGGCAGGGTCCAGGATCGTGATGCCGCGACGGTGAACACGTACGAGGACCACGTAGTGATCGAGATCCCAATGCAGGATCGCCGGGCAACGCAGATCGCCGAGTTCATCGGGCTCGAGCCGGAGCGGCCGCGCGTGCAACCCGAGGCCCCCGGCCACCTGCATGAGCTCACGTAAACCGATTCCGCGACCCGCATCCCCGGAGCGCTGACGAAGCGACGGCAGATCGATCTGTCGCCCGTGATAGCCGGCGATCATCGCAAGGCATGCCAGACCGCACTCCGATTGCTCGGACTGCATGACGAGCGGCGCTCGGGAGGCACGCGCGCCCTGCAGGAAGTCGGGAAGTGCCCGTCCGCTCACAGGCGACCACGGACCGCGAGGATCGGTTCGAAGATCCAGCGCCAGAGCGCTCTCTTCTCCAGGCGCAGATCAGCTTCCAGCGCCATACCCGCCTGCAGCGGCACGTCACGCCCGTAGGCGGTCACCCGGTCCCGGGCCGGGCGCACGCGCACCTTGTATACCGGCTCCATTGCGCGCCCTGGCGCATCGACCTGGTCCGGCGCGAGGATGCTGCGCCCCACCGAAATGACCTCACCCGCCTGGGCGCCGAAGCGCGTGTAGGGAAACGCGTCGTAGAGCAGGCGCACATCCAAGCCGGGGTCAACGAACCCGATCGCGCGCGAAGGTACGAGCAGCACCGCGTGCATCTGCGCATCCCCGTCGAGCAGGGTCAGGAGATCACGCCCGGGGCGCGCCGGCTCACCTGGAACGACGCTGAGCGAGGCGACGCGTCCAGCTCGCGGCGCCCGCAGCCAGAACTCGACGCGCCCGCCCGTATCGATACGATCGCGGCGCAGTGCATCAGCGCGATCGTCGAGCTCCGCAAGCACCCGGCGCCGTCGGTCGTCCCAGTCCGCCAGGCGGACGGCGATCGCAGCTGACTCCCCGGCAACCCTGAGCAGCGCTTCGTCGAGCGCGGCCTGATCGCGGGTGAGGGTGAGCCGTTCCCGTTCAGCCCGCTCGATCTGCTGTTGTGGCACATGACCCGCCGCTGCGAGCTGGTTCAGGCGCGCCTGGGACCGCTCTAGCAGCGCGCCTTGCTCGGACAATGCGCGCTTCTGGGCCCGGAGCGCGGCCGCGCGTCGCTCCGCAAGATCCAGCGCGGCGCGGTCCGCTGCCTGCTCGCGGCCCAGGCGCTGCCGCTCCATATCCCGGAGTGAGACCAGGCGCTCGAGCTGCACGTCGATCGCGGCGAGCGCGGCGGCACCGGCGTCGGAGCCGTGCGCAAGCGCTCTCGGGTCCCGAATTCGCACAAGCGGCTGACCGGCAACCACCGCCTCACCCTCGCGCACCCCGACCTCGGCGATGATGCCCGGCAAGGGCGTGCGGATGCCCAGGACGCCACCCTCTGGAACGAGATAGCCCGTGACGCGCTCTGTCCGCGTGAACTCGCCGAGGTAAAGGAGCACGCCGCCGGCAAAGACAAGCCCGAGCACCAGCGCCAAAGCGGCGCCGGTGCCCGGGGGCTGCGTGAGCAAGAGATCGCCCATCAATCGGCGGCGGGAGGCTTCGAGGGCTTCCGGGCGAAAGAGTCCGCTCGCGCCCGTCACGAAGGACCTCCGCGGCGGGATCGGCCGCGCTCATCAGTCCTTGCCTCACCACACGCCATGCTCACGCCTCCCAAAGCCAGCATGCGCAGGGCACCGATCACTGGCTGTAGGCAATCGCGCGTGCGCGCGTGCGAACCCAGCCCACGGCACCGTGGGCTCAGGAGGGCAGCGCGCCGGAACGGCGCGCCCGGGCAGAATCAGAAGCGGTCGATGAAGGCCTTGATGCGGGTGGCATTGGCGCCAAGGTCAGACTGACCGACGCGAGACACGGAGCGCAGGTCGATACGCGATCCCGCGCCCTCGGCGCGCACGCGCACCGCTACGTCGTCCTTGAATCCGTACATGAGCGTGGTGTCCGTTGCCTCGATGAGGCCATCAGCCTCGGAGGCCGCCGCGATGTCCCAGCCAAAGTCTTCCACCAGCGCCAGCGCCTTCGCATACGCCTCCGCCGGCGCAAGCTCGGTGACAATCGGCTGCACGAACGGATAGGCGGAGCGGGTCGGGTCGGTGAGATTCTCCGCGTCGTACTCGAGCGGATTGTCCTCGGCGCCGCGAAGGTCGACCACGGCGACGAATAGCGGCGGATCTTCTGGCGCAGTGGTGATGTCGTGGATCGGCGGTACGGCGCTCGCCGCACTGAACTGCATGGCCATGTTGATGACGATGGCAAGGGACAGGCCACCGCCGACGAGCACCGGCATGCGCTCGGCCGTAAGACCATGGCGAAGGGTTAGGAAGATACCGACTAGGGCGAACAGAAAGCTGATCGCGGCGAGCGCGGCTGCCATGCCAGGCGCGAGCAGAACCGCACCGGGCACGTCCAGCAAGCCCGCCCGATAGCCGAGCGGACCCACTACCATGAGCATGACGGCGATTACGCCCGCGAGCAGAGTGAACCGTGCCCACCATGCCGTGCCCTCTTGAGACCGCAGCTCTTCCCGTCGACGGGCTTCCGCCTCATCGTCTAGCGGCGGCAACGCCGCCAGCGCAATGATGGCAATGATGCCAAGCAACGCTCCAAGCAGGAGCCAGGAGACAGAACTGCGACCTTTTTCGCCTGCGATGTATGCGCAAAGAGCGCCAAAAACGCAGATGTAGATCAGCACGAAAAAGAAAAAGAGGTACATGAAGTTCATTCCTTATTTTGCCCTAGCTACCGCCGCTCAGACGGCCGGCTCGAATAGATTGGTCCCGTCGTCAACGTGTACCGTACCGGCAGAGCCAAGGAAGTCTTCACGCGTCATAGCCTGCAGCAGAGCTTCGTCCGCTGGGGTGCGCGCCACAAAACGCCGATTCCTGCCGTCGCGACCGATGACGATCGCGCCTTCCGGCGCGCCTTCCCGGCCGAAAAGCACCGTGTAGGTCTCGATCGTCGCCTCACCGTCCGGGCGCTCGACGATCTCGGGATGCGGCGTCGCATCGATCTCGGCCTGATAGGTTGCCGGGTCTTCGCGCCGGAAGGGCACGGCGCCGGAGACCTCCGTTGGCCGCGTGGAATAGATACCAGCCGAATGCTTGGTGAGGTAGCCGCCGTTCGCCGTCACCAGGCCGTAGTCACCGGCGTTCGCGCGCAGCACGTCCACCATGCTCGCGATCGAGTTCATCACGTAGTTGTTGCCGGCGCCGCCGTGGAACGGCAGGCCGCCGGTGATCGTGAGCGGGCGCGAATCGTCCTTTGCGATGCCGAGCTCATCGCGGGCGATCTGCACGGCCGACGGGAAACACGAGTAGATGTCGATGTGCGCGATCTCGGCCATGGACAGATCGGCCATCTCGAAGGCCTTGCGACCCATGGTCCGGATCGCGACCGAGGAGTGATAGTTCTCACGGTCGAGCATGTGCCAAAGCTCGGACGCATCGGCGCAGCCATGCAGGTACACCCACTTTTCCTCGGGCACGCCGAGTTCTTGCGCGTACTCCACCGAGGTCAGAAGCAACGTTGCACTCTGATTGATCTGATTCATGGCGTTCATGAACTTGGTGTAGGGCCAGCCCACGAAGCGATTCGACGGCGTTGCGGTGGCGATCTCTTCCGCGCTGCGCTCAATCGGGTACCAGGCCAGCGGATGCGCGGCCGCCACTCGCGTGAACTTCGAGAACAGCTCGCCCATGACCTGTTGATGGGTGGCGATGGACTCGCCGTAGTGCCCCCGGAGCGCGTTCTCGTAGCACGGGTAGGCGTTCGACGGGATCATGAGCCCGTGCGCGTCCTCGATGTCCATGGACATCTTCTTGTCGGCCACGAGGTAGCGGCGCTCGCGCTCGGCCGGCTCGTCCCAGTCCGGGGTGATCCCCGCCTTGACCAGCCGCCGCCCGTTGTCCATCGCTTCTGCTCCGGAGAACAGGCAGAAGCGCGCCTCACCGCGAGCGATGGCCTCGGCATACCGATTCACGAGGTACTGCGGGCCATTACCGCCGTTCGGCATCATCCAGGGCTCGGCGGCAGTCGCTCCAACGCGCCGGGCGAGCACCTCGGCAGAGTTCGCCATCGGCTCACGGAAGCTGCGCACCACGACAAGCGTGTCCACGCTGGCGAGCTGCTCGCGATCGATGCCTGCGTCCGCGCAGGCGGCCCAGGTGGCGCCTTCCATCAGGTCCATGGGCGAGGACAGCGCGTCGAGCCCTGTCTCGCGCTCGGTAAGCTGGCCAACGCCAATCAGGATGGGCGTGCGTGGATGCGGCATGAGTCATCTCCAGGCGCAGGTTGGCGGCGCCGGAGGATACCAAAGGACGCGGTAGACCGAGCACCGCCGGAGCAGTGCCGAGTCCGCGGCGCGCGCCGTGGCGCGGGCTGCTGCGTTCGGTCGAGTCCCAACCCGTTCTATTTCATACGGTAGCGGATCGGCAGGCTCTTCAGGCCGCCCACGAAGGCCGCCTGCTGATACTTCGGCTCACCGGCGAGCTCGACATGATCCACGCGCGAAAGGAACTCGCGATAGAGCGCGGCGATCTCGAGCCGCGCAAGATGCTGGCCGAGGCAGACATGTGCGCCGTAACCGAAGGCAAGATTGCGCGCGGCCGGCCGATCGATCCGGAACGAGAAGGGATCCTCGAACACCTCCTCGTCGCGGTTCGCACTCGGATACCACAGGATGACCGACTCACCAGCGCGGATCGTCGTGCCCCGGATTTCGTGATCGCGCGTTGCCGTGCGCATGAAGTGCCGAACAGGCGAGGCCCAGCGGATCATCTCCTCGACTGCGCCGTCCACGTAGCGATCGGGGTCGGCGCGCAATCTGGCGAATTCGTCCGGGTTCTCCAACAGGGCGAGGGGGCCCCCGGAGGTACTCGAGCTCGTGGTGTCGTGACCGGCCGTGGCGACGATGATGTAGTAGCCCGCCGCTTCGAGCTCGGGAATCGGCGCCCCGTCGATCTCCGCATTGGCGATCACCGTGGCCAGATCGTCGCGCCGATTGACCTTGCGGTCCTCGGTGATGCCGGTGAAGTAGGCCTCGAAGTCCTTCACGACGTCGCCGATCGCGAGCAGATCGAAGGAGCGCTGGACGTCAGGATCCGTGGAACCGAAAAGCTCCTGGGTCAGCTTGAGCATGAGCGGTTCGTCCTCGGGCGGCACGCCGAGCACCTGCATCACGACGCGCAGTGGATACCAGACGGCAATGTCCCTGACGAAGTCGCACTCGCCGCCCAGTTCCGCCATTCGGTCAATGGTCTGCCTCGCGAGCGCTTCAACCGCACCCTTCATGCCGGCGAGGCGCTGACGCGTGAAGAACGCCGCCGTCAGCATCCGGTACTTCATGTGGTCCGGATCATCCATCTGCACGAGCGAGCGTACGAGGTGCCTGCGGCCGGTCAGGCCCTCGATGGCCTGAGTGACCATCGTCGGCGCGAGCGTCGGCCGCGGATCGTTGATGAAGCCTGCCTTGTCACGTTCGATCTCCATCACGTCGGCATGACGGGTGATGGCGTAGAACGGCTCGAAACCTGCGGGCTCAAGGCGCCGTACCGGGTCGTGACGGCGCAGCCACGTCAGCAGACCATGGATGCGCGCCTCGTCTCCCCAGGTAACGGGATCCACGAGCAGGTTGTCGAGATCAGGTGAAGCAGGCGCGACGCTGGGCATGAGCCATCCGGACCAAATGTGGACAAACCGTGATTATACGCCGGTCGCCCCGGTCAAAAGCAGGACACGACGTTCAGCGAGGACTATGATGCGCGCCGTTCAAGCCCGGCTCAGCACCGCCTGCGCCGCCGCGGTCTCCCGTACGCGGAACCGCATACCCGACCCATTCCCCGGAGTCCCCATGACACGCTTGCGTGTACCCCCTTCGCTCCTCTTTCTCGGCCTGTGCGCTGTCAGCGTCCTCAGCGGATGCAGTGATGGCGACGAGCCGGATAGCAACCAAGCCCGCCGCGGCGGGCCACGTGGCCCCGTACCGGTTCTGGCCGCACCGATCATGCTCGAAGCGCAGCGCATCCGCGTGGAAGCGGTGGGCACGTCCCGCGCGGAACGCTCCGTGGAGCTCTATGCGGAGGCCGCCGGCGAGGTCGTGGCCGTCAACTTCACGCCTGGCCAGCGCGTTGCCAAGAACGACGTCCTCCTTGAGCTGGACGCCCGCGACGAACGCCTTGCCCTTGAGCTCGCCGAGGTACGCCTGGCCGAAGCCCGACGCCTGTTCGACCGCTACATCGCCTCCGAGGGACGCGGCGAAGCCACCGTTGCCGCGACCGTGGTCGACGCCGCCCGCAGCGCTGTCGAGGCAACCCGCATCGAGCGTGATCGCGCCCGCGTCGCCCTCGACGACCGCACCGTCCGTGCCCCGTTCGGAGGCGTCGTGGGCCTAACGGACGTCGATCCCGGCGACCGTATCGATCCGACAACCCTGATCACCACCATGGATGACCGCACGTCCCTGCTCGTGCGCTTTCCCGTGCCGGAAGCCTTTGTCGGCCGCCTGTCCCCGGGCGATCCGATCGAGATCGAAACCTGGACCGTCGGGCGCGCCCGCGCCTCTGGCGCGATCGTCGACGTCGACAGCCGCATCGATCCGACCTCGCGTGCCTTCAACGCGCGCGCGCGCGTCCGCAATCCGGATGACAGCCTGCGCCCAGGCATGAGCTTCCGCGTCGGCATCGACCTGATCGGAGATCGCTGGCCGGTCGTACCGGAAGTTTCACTGCTCTGGGGCGCCGACGGCGCGTACGTCTGGGTCATAGAGGATGGTCGCGCGAAGCGCATCGACGTTGCCGTGGTCCAGCGCGTGAAGGGCAAGGTCCTCGTCGATGGCGACCTGCCCGCCGGCGCTGCCGTGATCGCCGAAGGCGTCCAGCGGATGCGCGCCAATCTCCCGGTGCGCCGCCTCGACGCCGAGCTGCTTGCCAAGGACGCTCGCCGTGCACTGGCGCCACCAGATCCGAGCTTCGGCGAGACCAACGGAGAATGAGCTCGCCAGAGGACGCCCAGCGCGACGATCTTCCGGCCCTGGGCGTCCGTCGCCCGTGGCTGGTGACCGTCATGAATCTGCTCATCGCCATCGCCGGTCTGGCCGCGATCATGGCGGTTGAGGTGCGTGAGCTGCCGGACGTTGATCGCCCGATCGTGAGCGTGCGCGCCACCTTCCCGGGCGCATCGCCGGAGACCATGGACGCGGAAGTAACCTCGATCGTCGAGGGCGCCGTCGCGCGCGTATCGGGCGTCCAGAGCATTCGATCCTCCAGCGAAGAGAACGCCTCACGCATCCGCGTGGAGTTCCAACCGGGCGTAGACCTCGACGCCGCGGCATCAGAAGTACGCGAGGCCGTCAGCCGGGTGCGGCGGGAGTTGCCCGACGAAGTCGAGCAGGTCGCCGTATTCAAGGCTGACGAGGACGCAGAAGAAATCGTGCAGGTCGCGATCATGAGCGACGCCTACGGGGAAGCCGAGCTCACGCGCATCGTCGAGCAAGACATCGTCCCGCAGCTCATCGCCCTGAAGGGCGTCGCAGACGTGCCGCTCTTCGGTACGCGCCAGCGCGTGCTGCGCGTGATCATCGATCCGCTGCGCCTCACCAGCTTTGGACTCACGGTGACCGATGTGGGCGCGGTCCTGCGCCAGGCATCCCTGGACGTACCCGCCGGCAGCTTCAGGTCCCTGGATCAGGAGCTGATCGTCCGCGCTGACGCCTCCGTGGTCACGGAGGACGAGATCAGCGCCATCATCGTGCGCGGCGACATCCGCGTTGCCGACGTCGCGACGGTCGTCTTCTCGCCGGCGGATGCCACAAGCTTCACGCGCCTCGACGGCCGCCGCGTCGTCGGCCTCGGTGTCGTGCGCCAGGCGGGCTCCAACACCATCGAGATTTCCGACGGCGTGCGCCGCGCCATCACGCGCCTGGATGCTCGCTTCGAGGAACTCGATTTCGTCGTCATTTCCGACAACGCCCAGTTCATCCGAGGCGCCGTAAAGGAAGTGCTCATCAGCCTCTTTCTTTCGATGCTGGTGGTCATCGGCACGATCCGCGTGTTCTCAGGATCCCTGCGCCTCACGCTGATTCCGGCCGTGACCATGCCCGTCGCGCTTCTCGGCACGATCGCGGCCATCTGGCTCATCGGATTCTCCGTGAACATCCTCACGCTGCTCGCGCTGGTGCTCGCCACCGGCCTGATCGTCGACGACGCGATCGTGGTACTCGAGAATGTTCAGCGCCGCCGCGGCATGGGGCTCGGCGCGCTCGCGGCGGCAGTGCTCGGTACGCGGCAGGTGTTCTTCGCCGTGGTCGCCACCACGGCCGTGCTGATCTCGGTATTCATTCCCATCGCCTTTCTCCCGGGCACGGCAGGGGGACTGTTCCGCGAGTTCGGGTTTGTCCTCGCTTGCGCGGTGGTCATTTCAAGTTTCGTCGCACTATCGCTGATCCCTTCCGCCATGGCCCATACGCCAGGCCTCGACGGCGGCGAGCCGGGCGCCTTCGGTCGCGCCACGGCCCGGCTCGGCCGCGCGAGCATAGCCGCCTATGACCGCGCCCTCGGCGCCGTACTCGATCACCCCTGGTCCTCGCTCATGGTCGCGCTGCTCGTCGCCGGCGGCATTGGCAGCCTGTACACGGCGCTCGACCGCGAGCTGCTGCCGAACGAAGACCGCGGGACGCTCAACGTATATGCCTCCGGCCCGGACGGCGTTGGCCTGAACTACTCAGAGCGCCAGGCTGATCGCCTGGAAGCGGTTCTCGAACCACTCGTCGAGCGCGGCGAGATCGAAATGCTCTACACCGTGATCGGCCGCTGGGACCCGAACCGCACCTTCGTCGTCGCGCCGCTGGCAGACTGGAGCGTGCGCGAGCGCAGCCAGCAGGCGATCCAGGCCGACATCCAGCGCCTGCTCAACAACCTACCTGGCGCACGCGCCGGAAGCTGGGGCTCGAACAGCCTCAATCTGCGCGGATCCTGGGGCGGGGACCTGCAGCTCGCCCTCATCGGCAGCAACTACGACGACATCTTTGCTGCAGCGCGCGCGTTCGCGGCAGCGATAGAGGACCGCCTGGAGAATGTGTCGCGACCGCGCGTGAACTACCAGCCCACGCAACCGCAGCTTGCCGTTCGCGTAGATCGACGCCGCGCTGCGGATCTTGGCGTCCCCCTCGATGATCTCGCCGGTACGCTGCGCGCCATGATCGATGGCCAGGAGCTGGCAGATCTCAACGTGGCGGACCAGGCGGTGCCAATCATCCTCGAGGGGGGCGCAAACGCGATCGACGATCCGGCCGACCTCGTGAACCTGTATGTCCGATCCACGGACGGCACCCTGGTGCCGATGTCGAGCATCGTTTCCCTCGTCGAGGAGGGCGTCGCCGCCCAGCTCGATCGCGTTGCCCAGCGAAGGGCGATCCAGATCTCGCTCGAGGTCGCGCCTGGCTATCCACTGCAGGCCGCTCTGGACGAAGTGATGGCGCTCTCGCGGGAAGTGCTGCCGCCCGAGATCGGCATCGTCACCCAGGGCGCGGCGGCAACGCTGGAAGAAACGACTCAGAGCACGGCGCTGACCTACGCCTTTGCCCTGCTCGTCGTGTTCCTCGTGCTCGTCGCTCAGTTCGAGAGTCTGACGAGCGCCCTGGTCGTAATGATCACCGTACCCTTCGGCATGGCCGCAGCGGTCGCCTCCCTGTACCTGACGGGCACTTCGCTGAACATCTATTCGCAGGTCGGCCTGGTCCTGCTGATCGGGCTGATCGCAAAGAACGGCATTCTGGTGGTCGAGTTCGCAGATCAGTTGCGTGACGGCGGCGCGTCGGTACGGTCGGCCATCGTAGAGAGTGCACACGTTCGCCTGCGCCCAATCGCCATGACCCTTGTGTCGACGGTGCTGGGCGCACTGCCGCTTATACTCTCATCGGGCCCGGGCGCAGAGGCGCGGCATGCGATCGGCTGGGTGGTCTTCGGTGGCCTCGGGCTCACGGCGGTATTCACGCTCTTCCTGACGCCGCTTCTGTATCTTGGCATCGCACGCCTGGCCAGTCCGCGCGCTGACGCGGCCCAGCGCCTCGATGCGGAACTGGACGACGCCGCAGGAAGCGTCGGGAGCTGAAACGCACGCATGAAGGAAACAACATCGCCAGCGGCGCGGCTGGCTGCGGCCGCCCTCTTCCTCGCTGCAACGGCGCCCGAGGCAATCGCCGCCAACGCATCGTCGCTGGCTGTCACCAGCGGCGTCGCCCTCGAGGCCCGATACGAATACCTTGACGGCGGCTTCCGCAACGGAGCGCCTGACGAAGACGAGATCCTGGTCAATCGTGTCGAACTGAGCGCGGGGCGCGCGTGGCAAACGGACCGCGGCACGTTCAAGGCACAGTTCGAGCTCTGGGATGCACGCGCGTTCCTGCACGACGACGACACGCCTCTGGACACGGGGGAGGTAAATGCCCTCGAACCCGTGAATGCCTGGGTGGCCTGGAGCGGTGAGTTCGGGGAGGTCCGCGCCGGCCGCCTGACCGAGGACCTCGGCAGCCGTCGACTCATCGCGCGCAACATCTACCGCAACACGACCAACACCTTCACGGGCATCGATTGGCGCGGCGATCTCGGTCCTTGGCGCGCGCAGGCGTTCATCTACTCCCCAGACCGACGCCTGCCCGCACGTCGCGAGCGGGTCGACGATGACGACTTCAAGTACGACGAGGCCAGCCTCGAACGGTTGCTCTATGGCCTCTACGCGCAGCGCCAGGTCACGGACCGCGACAAGCTGGAGCTCTACGCCTATCACCTCGACGAGAACGACACGGATGACGCCCCGAGCCGGAATCGCCGCATTACGACCCCGGGCGCAAGATGGGTACGCAGTGCCCCGGAAGGTGGCCTCGACGCGGAGCTGGAGGTCGCACTCCAGTTCGGCAAGGTTCGTGCAAGCCCCGAGGCCACGGACATCTCGGATCTCGATCACCGCGCAGCGCTCGTGCACGGCGAGATCGGCTGGCGCCCCAGCGCGACCGGACCCCGCACCAGCGTCGAAGTGGCCTGGGCGAGCGGCGATGACGATCCCGCAGATAACGACAATGGAACCTTCGATTCGCTCGCTGGCGTCATCGTCGGCGACTACGGCCCGTCCGGCATCTGGACCGCAGTGACACGGAACAACATGTTCACCGCCACCGCGCGCATCGACGGCCGACCGCTACCGGGCGTGCACGCCCACGCGCTGGTCCGGCACATACGGCTGCCTTCAGAGGCGGACGCCTGGTTCGGCGCGCGCCTCCGCGATCCGACGGGCAACGCCGGAGACGAGGTCGGCACTCAGTTCGAAACGCGCGTCCGCTGGTGGGCCTTACCGGAGCAGGTTCGCCTGGAAGGCGGCTGGGTGCATTTCGCCCGGGGGGACTTCGCAACCGATGCTCCGGGCGCACCGCGCGGAGACACCGTCGACTACTTCTGGTTCGCGACGCGTATCATCTTCTGATCGCCGGCCTGGGCCGGCGCCCCTGGCCGCGCGCACCGCCCCATGTCTCACATGCATCTTGTCTGTCTCCTTGCCCTCCTGCTTCCACTCCGCGCAGCAGCAGGCGGCTTGACCGTTTTCGCCGCTGCGAGCCTGACGGACGTGCTCACAACGCTCGTTGATGCCTGGCCAGAGTCCGCTGGCACGCAGGTGCGCATCGCCACCGCGTCATCGTCGACGCTGGCGCGTCAGATCGAGGCGGGCGCGCCGGCGGACCTGTTCCTGTCGGCCGATCGGTTGTGGATGGATCATCTCGATGCGGCAGGCCTGCTTGCACCGGCCACCGGCCGCGTCCTCGCGGGCAACGCCCTCGTGATCATTGCGGCCGAGACGGCGCCGATCCCGGCGGGCGCAGCAACGGCTGTGCTTGCTGCCCTGCCCGGCGGCGAGCGGATCGCGATCGGCGATCCCGCTCACGTACCGGCCGGCCGCTACGCCGCCGAAGCCCTGAACGCGCTCGGGCGCTGCGACCTGCTGCACGCACACGCGGCGCTGGCGGCAGACGTCCGCGCTGCCCTGGCACTCGTTGATCGCGGAGAAGCGCCCCTTGGAATCGTTTACGCCACCGACGTCGAGCTGAGCACGCGAGTACGCCGCGTCGCGACCCTGCCTGCGGAGTCGCATCGCCCGGTGGAGTACCCGGCTGCGCGCCTGCGCGACGCACGAAATCCAGTCGCGGCCGATGCACTGCTTGCGTTCTTGTCGTCAGACAGGGCCCGCACAATCTGGCGCCGGTCCGGTTTCTCAACCCCCGAGGCACCCTGATGCCGAGCGGCGCGGAACTCGAAGCTCTGTGGCTAAGCTTGCGTATCGCAAGCGCTGCCGTTGCCCTGTCCCTGCCTCTCGCTGTTGCCCTTGCCTGGGTGCTCGCGCACCGGGAATTTCCCGGCAAACTGTTCCTCGACGGCCTCGTACACCTCCCGCTGATCCTGCCGCCCGTCGTGATCGGATATCTCCTGCTGATCACCTTCGGCGCGCGCGGCCCGCTGGGGGCGCTCCTCGCCGACTGGTTCGACTGGCGCCTTGTCTTCCACTGGTCCGGCGCCGCGCTCGCCGCCGCCGTGGTGAGCTTCCCGTTCCAGGTGCGCGCGATCCGTCTCGCCATGGAAGCCATCGATCCGGGCCTGCATGAGGTTGCGCGCACCCTTGGGGCAAACGGCCGCGACCGATTCCTCACGATCACCCTGCCACTTGCCGCGCCCGGCATACTCGCCGGGGCGATCACGGCCTTCGCGGCCAGCCTCGGCGAGTTCGGCGCAATCATCACGTTCGTTTCGAACGTGCCCGGCGAAACGCGCACCCTCCCGCTCGCGATCTACAGCGCGCTGCAGTCTCCAGGCGGCGAAGCCATGGCTGCGCGCCTTGCGGGCTGGTCGATCACCCTCGCCCTTGCCGGGCTCTGGGGGTCGGAGCTCGCGGCCCAGCGCGTTAGACGGATGACGGCTCCGTGAGCCTTGAGGTCAAAGCGCGACTGAAGCGCAAAGGCTTCTCGCTCGATGTGGCCTTCGAAGCGCCCGCAGACGGCGTGACCGCACTATTCGGCCCATCCGGCGCAGGCAAGTCGACGATGCTGTCGATCATTGCCGGTCTTTCACGTCCGGACGAAGGCCGGATCCGCGTGGACGAGGAGACGCTGTTCGACACGTCCAAGGGCGTTGACGTGGCCGCCGAGGCGCGCCGAATCGGCTGCGTCTTCCAGAATCCGCGGCTGTTCCCGCACCTCGACGTCCGGGCAAACTTGCGTTTCGGCGAGCGACGAAAGACAGGCCGTGACGGCCCGCGCTTCGAAGATACCGTCGACCTGCTCGATCTCGTTACCCTGCTCGATCGTAAGCCCCGGGGCCTCTCCGGAGGCGAGGCGCGGCGCGTCGCCATCGGGCGCGCACTCCTTGCGGCGCCCCGCCTGCTCATGCTCGACGAGCCCCTTGCCGGCCTTGACGGAGCACGGCGTGCCGCGACGCTCGCACTTCTCGAGCGCGTACGAACTCAGCAGGGGATCCCCATGCTTTACGTGAGCCATCAACGCGAAGAGATCGTACGCCTGGCCGACCACGCGGTGATGCTGGACGGCGGTGAGGTTCGCCACGCAGGCCCCCTGGCCGAAACCCTGATCGCCCCGGCAGTCTGCAGCGCCCTTGGCGCGGCACCGCTCTCGGTGCTCGATGCGGAGGTAGTCGCCCAGGACGTGGAGTGGGGCCTGACCGACGTCCGCTGCGGCAAGGCACAATTTTCAGTAGCGATGATTGATGCGATGCCCGGTGCGCGCCTGCGCCTGGGCGTCCATGCGACCGACGTCACCCTTGCAAGGCAGCCACCGGCAGAAACGAGCGCAAACAACGTGGTCGAGGGCGCGGTGGAGGCGTGCACCGCCATCGACTCCGCATTCACCGACGTCCGCGTCCGCTGCGGCACTCAGTGCCTGCTCGCGCGCATCACCCGGCGCAGCGCCGACCGCCTCGCGCTGCGGCCAGGCGATCGGCTCTGGGCCATTGTGAAGGCGACAACCGTTGTCCGCTGAAACAGCCTCAGAGCTGCAGCAGGAGCCCCATGGACGGGTCCACGCGGCCCTCGAGCACTTCGCGGTATACGCGCTCGACCGCACCCTTGCCGTGCTGCTTCTCGACCCTCATCCAGGCGCCACTGGCTTCCACGAAGGCAAGCCAGGCCTCGCCGAGGCGCGCGTTGTAGTCGGCGCCCCCCCACTGTTTCACGCGAAGGGCAATCCGGTCTGGCGCAAAGAACATCTGCGGTGCAGGGCCGGGTAACTCGCCGGCACCGCCGCGACCTTCCCAGTGCGTCCCGCCCACCATACAGCTGTATTTGAGCGCATCCCCGAAGTGTCCGTGGATGGCCGCAAGCACGCTGCCGTTGCCCGCCATGTCCACTGAAACCGACGGCACCGACGCATCGAACATATCAATCGCACCGTAGGTGACGACCCGGTCATAGGTGCCGAGGCCCTCGCAGAAGGCAACGTTACCCGGCGACGTCAGACCCACGACCTCGACCTCACCCTGGCGCGCCGCGTGCAGCGCATGCGCAAGTCCGAGCGAGGTCTTGCTCGAGGCGCTCGTGACGATGACCTGCTTGGCGCCGAAAAAGTCTTCATCGGCGAGGAAGTCATCGATGAGCCAGGACGTCGTGAACAGCGGGCGCAGCACCATCTGATGCGGCTCATGCTCGACGCGATAAGCAGGATCGGCGCCGACGCGCTGATAGCTGTTGTAGACCGGGTGCAGGTGCGCGCGATGGTCGCTGCCATCGGACAGGGTGGCTGCCGAGACGTTTACCGGCTTCATGACGAGATAGCTCGACATGGGGAAATAGCCGTACAGACGCTCTCCCACCTCGACACCGTCAGCGTTCGACCGCACCACGTCTCCAAAACCCCAGACCGGGACACGACCGTAGCCATCCTCCGCCGGGAAGAAGTCCCAGTACTTCATGACGTCGCCGAATACGGCATAGGTCACGTTATTGGCCGTGAACGCGAATACGTCGACGTGGACGACGACCTCTCCGTCACCGAGGGCGATCTCTTGCGTGCTCGGCAGATCAACAAAACGATGCTCGCGGAGCGCGTCTTTCCGAACCTGAAAATCCAATGCCCGACTCATGATCTCTCTCCCGTGTTCCGTTCAAGCAACGCGCGCTCGATTCAGGATGATGCGTCCAGGTGCTTCACGTAGCGCAGCAGTTCGCCTTCGTAACCATGGCGATCGTAGACCGACCGAGCCCGTTCGTTGTTCGCGAAAACGTGCAGGGTCATGGCTAGGGCGCCGGCCGCCTTCGCCGCGTCTTCAGCAGCGCCCAGCAGGCGCCGACCGATCCCGTGGCCGTCTGCGATCGGCGCGATGGCGAGGGCCTCAAGATGCCCGCTCGGCGCCTTGCTCATGAACTCCGGCTGCAGGCGCACGAACGCGACGCCCACGACCCCCGCCTCGGCGTCCTCGGCGACGACGACGATCGCGCTGTCGTCTCCTTGTTCAGCCCAGGTGCGCAGCGCCTTGGCGTCACCTTCCCAGAGATCACCGGCGCGACGGTGCTTGGGTAGTTCGAATTCTGCGAGGCGAGGCAGCATTGCCACCATCGCCTCGATGTCCTCCGCCCGACCGGGGCGGATCGAAACGTTGTTCATGAAGTGCTCTCCCGTAGTGCCGCCGGCGCGCTCCGTTCAGGAAGGAAGGCCCGTCTCTCTCGCGGCGGCGCGAGTCTACCGCGCCGGCTCGGCGCACGCCGCAAAAGCCATCATGTGCTGGCCTCGCGGATGCCCCCAGCCGCCGAGATAGTCCGGTTCGAAGCCCGCGCTCCGACCGAGCTCCTCCAGCTCACTGCGGGTATAGCGAAAGGTTCCGTGATCGTGCGCGATCGCATTCTTGCGGACCGGGCTTTCGGCCTCGAAGAAGCTCGCGTAGAGGGTGCCACCATCGACCATGTGCGGGCGCAGGCGCACAAGACAGCGGCCGATCGATGCGGGGGGGAGATGCGTGAAGAGAGAGTTCGCAAGCGCATGATCGAAGCGCACGCCGAAGACGCCGACGCCAAAATCGTCGTCGACGCGAATCTGCGGCGCCTGCGAAGCCCGGACTTCGGGATCGAGCTCCGTCTCAAGACCGCGCCGCACGAGCTCCGCTTCCTTCTCGATGCCAAAGTAGCGGCCAGGCGCCAGCCAGGGTATGAAATGCACCCCGGCGCGCAGCGCCCCGCAGGCGACGTCGAGAAAGCGGTGATGGGGTTCGAGCCCTCGGGTTCGCATGAATTCGAACTGCAGTCGACCGATCTCGTCCCAGTGCCCACCGACGTAGCGGCGATGGCCAAGCTGCTCGATGCCCTCGGGACCTTCCGGCAAACGACGCGACGGCTTGCGTCCGAACAGACGCCGGATCATGTGGACACCGTCTCCGGAAGGTCCGGCCGCGCCAGGTCCGCGCCACGCTGCATGAGCACCAAGGCTGCCCGCGCCATGGTGTTGCGGGGATAGCGCTTCAGGCACGCGAGATAGTGATCCCGCGCTTCGAGGCGGCCGAGCTGCGCATGGCAGTGCCCGAGCCCGAGCAAGGCCATCTCGTGATAGCGAAAAGCGGTGGGCGACAGCAGCAGGAAGAAGCGCACCACGTCGAGCCAGCGCCTGCGTTCGAAATAGTCGCGGCTTGCCTCCAGTCGCTCGATCGCCTCCTCGTACTCGTGATGGGCGAGGTGCCAGAGCGCAAGCTGATGATCGCCGGTGAAGATCAGACGCGTGAACAGCACATAGAGCAACAGCACAGCGGTTGCGACGCGCACCGCCCGCTCCGGAAGCAAGACCGCCACGGCCGCGAACACCACACAACACAGCACCACGACCACGAGGAGGCCGAAGCGCGACATGCGCCCGGAGCCGGTCATGCGCTTCCCTCGGCGGGGACGTCGATGCGCTCGCCCCTGGCGCCGAGGCGCGCGCCGACGCGCAGGAGCGCAAGGGACGCGTTCGCGCTCGAACTCTTCGGGTAAGCCTCTACGCAGCGCGCGAAGGCGTCGAGCGCATCGCGTCGACCGGCGAGTGCGTAGCAGTGCGCGAGCGACAGCATGGCGGCCTCGCGGAAGCGCGTCGCCGCCGGCGACAGGAGCAGCACGAAGCGGAACCGATCGACCAGAGGCGTTTGCTCGAAGCGATGCACGGCCGCTTGCAACAGCTCGGCGCCGCGCTCGAACTGACCACGTCGTGCCGCCGCGCTACCCCGAAAGAAGTCCCGCGCATAGAAACCATTGGCAATGCCCATGTAGCCAAAGAACGCGAAGCCCGCGAACCAGGCTCCCCAGCGACCGACGAGATCGTCTGCAAGCACCATGAGGTAGAAGCAGGCGCCAAGATGCAGCAGGACTGCGTGGCCGGAGATACGGGTCGTGCTCGGCATGGCTCAGCAGTCCGTCCCGGGCCAGTGATACTCGACATCAGGCATCGACTCCGGCGGCGGGCTCAGGCCGAAGCGCACGGGCCGAAAACCGCGGCGCTCGTAGAACGCACGCGCGCGCGCATTGAGCTGATGGGTGTACAGGCGCAGGCCGTCGGGGCGCAGCGCGCAGGCATGGGCGAGGAGCGCGTCACCGATGCCACGGCCCTGAGATGCAGTCGAGACGTACAGTCGCTCCACCCACTCGCCTTCGAGCGCGAGCAATCCCGCCAGCGCGCCCCCGTCGCGGACGCCGTAGAGCGTCGCACCCTCGGTCATGGCGGAGAAGATCTGCACGGCATCTGCTTCGGACAGCGTCTGCAGCATCGGCAGCCAGGGGTGTGCCTCGCGCGCGGACGCGTACCAGAGCCGCCCGGCTTCCTCCCAGGTGCCCGCATCGTCGCCCAGCGCCTGAACCAGTACGGCGCTCATGCGTGCGGCCAGCGCCGAGCGATGCGTTCGGCCTCGGGCGTGCCGAACGCCCGCCACCTAACGTGGAGCACGCACCCGACGCGCAGTTCGAAAATCGGGGCTGCCACATCTCGGGCCGGCTCGGGCACGTCCGCGTGAACAGCCGCGCGCACCTCAGCCTCGGCCATCTCGATGGCCGCTCCGGAAAACCGGAAGGCCTCGTGTTCCTCGCCCAATTGGGCATGCAGCGCGTAGCGGCCGTCCGCTCGCAGATTCGTGAGCTCCGGCGTTCCGGTCGATGCAATCAGGAACACCCGCCCGCGACTGAAAACGGGACAGCACGGCCTGAGATGGGGCCCGCGCTCCCCCTGCGTCGCGAGCCAGGCGAGGGCGATTCCGTCGACGCCCACGAGCAATCGCGCACCCGCTTCCGCGAGTGCCATGTCCGAGGCGACGAACTCCGCCCAGGACACCCCGTTCATCTGTTTGAGTCCGCCATGTGTTTGCCCACGGTCCAGTCTGTCGGACCCGCGAGCCACGTTTCGCCAGACTCGACCGCACCGGGCTCCATGACCGTGCCCATCGAGTCGTTCCAGCGATTCAGATAGCCAAACAGTGCGATGACACCGAGAATCTCGACAATTTCGCCGTCGTCCCAGTGTGCGTGCAGCGCTGCGTCGGTCTCGGCGTCCACCGCGTTCGGCACCTGTGAGGCCGCGATAGAGAACTCGAGCGCCGCCCGCTCCGCATCGGAGAAGGCTGGGTGGGTACGGAACTCCCACACGTGCTCCAGCTGTTCGCGCTCGGCTCCGTAGCGCTCCGCTGCGCGGATCGTGTGTGCCTGGCAGTAGCGGCAACCGGTGGCGTTGCTGGAGACGTAGCCGATCAGGCGCTTGAGCGCGCTCGTGACCCTGCCGTGGTTCTCCATGACCGCCTTGTTGAGCTCGATGAATGCGCGCGCGATCGCCGGACGCCGCTGCATGGTGAGTACGGAATTCGGACAGAAGCCGAGCGTTTCCTCGAAGAAGCGTGCGAGTTCTGCGACCTCCGCATCGTGATCGGAGGGCAGGGGCGTAACGAGGGGCATGAGCGTGTCTCCCGAGGGCTCAGCGGCGCAGGACCCGTCCCGGTCGAGCGCCCGTGGTGCCATCCGCATCGAGGACGCGGATGCCGTTGACCCAGACGCCGTCGATCCCGACCGCGTACTGGTTGGGTGAATCGAACGTGGCTCGATCCGAAATCGTTGCCGCATCGAAGAGCACAAGGTCCGCCGGCGCTCCGATCGCGATGAGGCCGCGATCGTGAAGGCCCACGTGCTGGGCGGCCAGATGCGTCATCTTGTGAATCGCATGCTCAAGGGACAGCACACCCTGCTCGCGGACAAAGCGGGCAAGCACGCGCGGGAAGGCCCCGTGTCCGCGCGGGTGGGCGCCTCCGCCGGAGCCGTCGGAGCACACGTTGCTGTGCGGCCAGGCGAGCAGGGCCGCGATGTCCTCGCCATTCATTGAGCGGGCGACGATGTTTTCGCTGATCGAGGAATCGGCCGCATAGGCCGCCTCGAGCTCGGCGATCAGCGCCATGTAGGTGTCGACCGGATCGGCCTCACGATCGGTGGCGACCTGCGCGAGGGTCATGCCTGCATATTCCGGCTGCGGGTCGAAGCGGCCGATGATGAATTCTTCCGGCGCGACAAGCTCGGTGAGTACGTACTCGAACTCCGCACGGTCCTCGAAGTCGCGCTCCGGGAAGAGCACGGTCATGGTCGAGCTCCAGTACTCGTAGGGGTACACGTCGCCGGTCACGTCGACCCCTTCGGCCCGTGCTGCGTCAAGCTTCGCGAGTATCCGCGCGGCCTCGTACCAAAGGCCACGACGCGCCAGCTTCATGTGGCTGATCTGAACCGGCACGCCCGTTTCGCGGCCGATGGTCACAAGCTCGTCGTAGGCCGCCTCCAGATCGCGATCCTCGCTGCGCACGTGACTGATGTAGCGCCCGCCGTAGCGGCCGGTCGCAGCCGTCAGGGCAATCACCTCGTCGGTGGAGGCATAGATGCCGGGGTCGTACTCGAGTCCCGTCGCTAGGCCGAGGGCGCCGGCGCGGAGATCCGCTTCCAGAAGCGCAGTCATCAATTCGACTTCAGCTGCAGTGGACACGCGCTCGTAGTCGTCGCCGAGCACCTGCAGACGCAATGTGCCGTGCCCCGCATAGCTGGCCACGTTCACGGCCCGGGGTGCGCGCTCCAATTCGGCGTACCAGTCCGCAAGCGGAAACTGCGAGCCACCATCCTGCCCCGCGACGATCGTGGTGATGCCCTGCGAGACGGCAGCCGGCACCGTCGGATCGGTGTCGCGATCGTGGTGGCTGTGCGTATCCACGAAGCCCGGCGCCAGCACCCGCCCCGCGCCATCGATCACGACTTCGCCCGGCAGCGCTTCGAGATCGCCGAGCGCCGTTACAACGCCGCGCTCGAAGCGCAGATCCATCAGGCGGCCCGGGGCGCCGGTCCCGTCCACCAGCAACGCGCCGCGCACCAGATCCGCATGCGTCGGCGCCGCGCATCCGAGGAGCAACGCAAGCAGAACGCAACGGGCTGACAAGGGGGCACCTCCTCGTTTGTCATGCATGTACGCGAGCGGCCGAGCAGGCACGTTGTGCACGCAATCAGGCGGCTGTTTGCCGGGATCGACAGTAGACCAGAGCACGGTTACCGCGGACAGCTTCACGGGGCTTTGACGACACAGGATCCTCGGCCCGAGCGCCTTCATCCTCTGGCACGCGATCGCGACCGAGCGCAACGAGCGCTTCGGTCTGGACGCACCCGCGCTGAATAGAGGCGCTCAGGCGGACGCGCCAATCCCGTCGACGATCCGCTTTGCTTCCTTCAGGCCGATTCCACGCCCTGCTCGAAGCACCTTGATGGCTTCGATCGTCCGTCCGGCGCGGGCGAGTTCGACCACCTTGTCGGGGACCCCGGCCGTCGCGAGTTGTCTCATGTCGATCTCGACGCCGAGGTGTTCCACGACGACCGTGAGCATCGCCTCGAGGCGATCGACGCGCGCCTGCAACGCCTCGATCTCGTCACGTCCACTACCCCACATGGGCACTCTCCTCCTCGATCCCGGCCCAGCGCAGGGCGCGGACTTCGACGTCCCTCACGAATGCGTCCTTACCGGCGATGTAGCTCTCGGCGTCCCATTCGAACTGCGCGGCGAGCGACGTCTTCAGCTCACCGTAGCGGGCGGCGCGCTCTGGATGTGCGATCAGGAAATCTCGAAAGGCAAGATGCCGTGCGACCTCAGGATCGCCCGCTACCCAAAGGTGGACATGATACGTCCGCTCGCCGTTTTCGTCCCGGCGATAGAAACGTCGACGTGGCAGACCATGTTCGCCGAGGGCCAAGTAGCCAAGCGCAACGACGTCGGCTTCGCGGGCATCGGCCCGCGCGAGCGTATCGACCTCCACGCAAAGATCGATGATTGGTTTCGCGGCGAGACCGGGTACGGACGTGGAGCCGATATGGTGGATCGCAACGACGGCCCCGAAGGCGATCGCGAGCGCCTCCGCCGCGTCTGAGAAGCACGACGGCCAAGCCGGGTCGGCCGGCACCACCCGAATGCGGCGACTGCGGCTCATCGCCTCTCACCGCAATGCCGGACAGGCGCCTGGTCGGCACAGCGCAGTGCTTCGCGTACAGCAACTCTGAGCAGGACCTGATGCCCGGTACTTCTAGCGCGCCCACCGCGCCCTCGATGAAGCGCAGTACGTCGCACGCATGAATCCACCGGGCGGGCCCAGCGCTCGTCCGAAGCGATCTGCACATCGATGAGCATCACGCGACCAACGGAGGCTTCGCTCGCGCGCCGCGCCAGTCGGAGCATGGCCCCCGCGTGCGGCGCAGCGGTCCCCCCGCGCTCGCCAGCGGGCCACTGCGTTGAACCCTCCTCGCGCCAAGCGCCCATACGGATGCCCCCAGCGGCTGATTCGCTTGCCGTGTTCCGCTTTTCGCCGCGGCCGCCCGATGCTGCGGGCGGGCGCCATTGCCCTGCGCCCGCGGAAAGATGATCCCCCGACGCCATGGCCCGTGCGTGGCTGCTTGCGTATCGCGCTGCAGATGCACCCACGGACCAGCGCGAGCACCCCATCGATCCCCGAGCTACGCGCATGCCAACGCTCCGACGGCACAATAGCGCGCGACCGGGCGCGCTGGTCAACGACGATACCTGATGGTTTGGCCTACAGCAGGGGTGTTTGTCACGGACCTCTCCGCAAACGTTCGCGAACAGTCAAGGGTATGGTGGCACCTTCGGAAGCGGCTGGATCGAACCCACTCATGACCGAGGTGATCTTCTTCGTCGACGTTCTCGCGAGCGGGCTGACGCTCTTGCTCGTCATCCTGCTGATCACCATCGGCGTTCTGTACGTGGTCGACCGCACGCAGACCCATCACGCAGTGCGTCGAAATTATCCCGTCATCGGCCGCCTGCGCTACGTATTCGAGAATCTCGGCGAGTTCTTCCGTCAGTACTTCTTTGCCATGGACCGCGAAGAGATGCCCTTCAATCGCGCAGAGCGCTCCTGGGTCTATCGCGCCGCCAAGGGTGTCGATTCAACCGTTGCCTTCGGTTCCACGCGCGATCTGCGCCCGGCCGGCACGATCCTCTTCTCCAACAGCGCCTTTCCTCCGCTGGAAGGCCCCCATGGACCCGGGCGATCGATCGTCATCGGTCCGAACTGCCGAACACCCTTCGAAACCAACGCCATCTTCAACATATCGGCCATGAGCTACGGCGCGATCTCACGCCCGGCCGTACTCGCGCTGTCCGGTGGCGCGCGCCGCGCCGGCTGCTGGATGAACACCGGCGAAGGCGGCCTGTCGCCCTATCACCTCGAAGGCGGCGCCAACATCGTGTTCCAGCTGGGCACGGCAAAGTATGGCGTTCGCGACGCCGACGGCGGCCTTGACGAAGCGCGCCTTGCAGCCGTCGCGGCCCACGACCAGGTGCGCATGTTCGAGATCAAGCTTTCGCAGGGCGCCAAGCCCGGCAAGGGCGGAATCCTGCCGGGGGCAAAGGTCACTGAAGAAATCGCCGCCATCCGTGGCATTCACGTGGGGGAGGATTCGCTGAGCCCGAATCGGCACCTCGACGTGAGCAACGCGAGCGAGCTCCTCGACCTGATCGAGCGCGTCCGGACGGTTACCGGCAAGCCGGTCGGCTTCAAGGCCGTGATTGGCAGCTTTGAATGGCTCGACGGCCTGTTCAATGAGATCGACCAACGAGGTTCAGCCTCTGCGCCGGATTTCATCACGATCGACAGCGCCGACGGCGGCACCGGTGCAGCGCCCATGAGCCTGATCGACTATGTCGGTCTGCCGATAAAGGAGTCGCTCCCGCGCGTCGCGGACATGCTCGCCGAGCGCGGTCTGTCTTCGCGCATTCGCCTCATCGCGAGCGGCAAGCTGATCACCCCCGCCGAAGTCGCATGGGCCCTGTGCGCTGGTGCCGATTTCGTCGTATCGGCACGCGGCTTCATGCTCGCCCTTGGCTGCATTCAGGCCCTGCAGTGCAACAAGAACACCTGTCCGACCGGCATCACGACGCACGACGCGCACCTCCAGCGCGGTCTGGACGTCACGGACAAGACGGAACGCGTAGCGCGCTATGCGCGGCAGATGCAGAAGGAGCTCGAGGTGATCGCGCACTCGTGCGGCGTTGCGGAGCCACGGGATCTGGGCCGCGATCACTGCAGGATCGTGGCCCAGGGTGGCCGTTCAACCCCTCTGAGCGAGCTCTATCCCCCCGCGGTGCGCAACGGCTGAACGCTGCTCAGGGGAATTCGGAGAGCACGCGCTCCACCGCGGTGCGCGTCGTGGTCTCAGGATCCTCGAGCGCCTCCCGCGTAACGCGCCCGTGGAGCGTGCCGCTCCAGGCCAGGCGATTCGTGGATGCCTCGACAACGTCGATCGTCAGCGTGCCTTCGTTGTATTCCCGCACTTCGGTGTCATAGACCGGGAACGGGTCGTAGAGGCCGGCCCGGAAACCGTAATAGCCGTACGCCCCGGGGACATAGCGCGCATCCAGCGGCCCGACGGGGACGCGACGCACTTCCTGTCGTGACTCCACGTTGGCGTAGAAATTGATGCGCGCGTCAGGATTCGCCTCGTCGTAGGTCATGCCCCTGGCCTCGAGCGCTGTCTGCACGTCCCGCTTCAGCCTGCCGGTCACGAAGGACTCGTAGCCTTCGCGATCGGTACCGAGAGGATCTACCCAGGCAAAGGTGCGAAACGCGGCCGCGGTGATTTCTTCATTGCGCTGAACATCAACGCTGGGCGTACTCGCGCAGCCAGCGACCCACAGGGCTACGGTCGACAGCGCGAGCGCACGTCGGACCAGACGGGATAGGTTTCCATTCATGACGACTTCAGCCTCCGAACCGGTAGGGGCGGATCATCGGCGCTCGCAGCGCGCCGGTCCAGTACCTGCCGGGACCGCGCCAGTACCACAAGCGCCGATGGATAGGCGCGGCTGTCCGGAGCGTCACGCACCAAGCGTATCGATGCCGACACCGTGCATTGACTCAGGCGGCGTCGATCTCCAGCCATGCCTCCGCGACGCGCCCCGACGCGTGGGAAGCGCGTCAGCCGCGAGGCCGCATGACGATGCCCGCGTACCGGCACACAGCGGCCGTGCAAATCCTCCAGCGCTGGGGCCGCCCCGCATACGGCGCACCCCTGCCCCTTCACGGGGGCCCGCGGGTCAGCCCGACGTCGCCCTTGAAGCGAAGACCCACACATCGAATGATGGACCGGACAGGCCCGCAACGAGGGGAGCATGACGATGACGCAAAGCAACGCAGCAGGATGGCGCGACCAAGCCGTGCGCTACATCGATCGAACGCACAGCTACTACGAGGCTCAGGGCTTCGATCGCCAGTATCAGTACGCCCATCACGGCGACGTGCCGTTCGCACCGCTATCGAAACCGCTCGCTGAATGCACAGTCGGGGTGGTGACTACGGCGAGCCTCGTGTACCGGCCACCTCTGGCCCCGCGAACGGTCGACTCGGGCTCGACAAGAGGGGCGCCCGAGAAGCTCTACACGGACGATCTGTCCTGGGACAAGAACGCGACGCATACCGACGATAGAGAGAGCTTCTGCCCCGTCGACTGCCTTCATGGTCTCGCAGATGAAGGCCGCATCGGCGCCCTTGCGCCGCGCTTCCACTGCGCACCGACGGAGTACAGCCAACGCACCACGCGCGAATCCGACGCGCCGGAAATCCTCGAACGCCTCCGGGCCGACGGCGTCGACGTTGCCGTCCTGCTTCCGCTCTGACCGGTATGTCACCAGACCGTGAGTCTGGTCGCCCGTCACCTGGAAGCGAACGGCATGCCGACCGTGATCATCGGTTCGGCCCTCGACATCGTGGAGCACTGCGGCGTTCCGCGCTTCCTCTTTGTCGACTTTCCCCTCGGCAATCCGGCAGGCAAGCCGGGCGACCGAGCCATGCAGCGCAGAATCGTCGAGCATGGTCTCGATGTGCTGACCTCGGCTGCGGCGCCGCGGACAACGGTGCTCTCTCCAGAGCGCTGGGGGGCGGACGACTGGCGACCTCGCTTCCTTGAGGTCAATGATGGAAATCGCGGCGAGCTCGCACGCATGGGGGCGCAATTGCGCATCGATCGTTCCACGCGGGTACGGCGGCCGGAAGAAGCCTGAGCCGGATTGCGGCGCGCTATGCTCGCCGCTCCCCGCACGTGAGGAGCTGGACATGTTCAGTCATATATTCGTTGGCGCCGATGATATCGATCAGGCAAAGGCCTTCTACGATGCAACCCTCGGCGCCCTCGGCGTCGAGCCCGGCGTCATCGACCCCAAGGGGCGCATCTTCTATCGCACCGAAGATGGCGTCTTCGGCATCACCCTCCCGCTCGACGGCGAGGCCGCCACCGGCGCCAACGGTGGGACCATCGGCTTCGCGGCTGCGAGCCCTGAAGCGGCCGATGCCTGGCACGCGGCCGGGCTTGCGGCCGGGGGCACAACCTGCGAAGACCCACCGGGCGTGCGAGAGGGCAGCGGCCTCTATCTCGCTTACCTGCGCGATCCCGCCGGCAACAAGCTTTGCGCCCTGCACCCCATGGGCTGAGCCACGCGGTGGTCGGCAGCCGCAAGCCACGCCTGCCGAACGGCGCGCCAACTCCGTGACGGAATTCTCCACCAACTACGCCAGGCGCACCCTGCTCATCTCCCTCGTCAGCGTGGGCATGGGCTTCACGGTGCTGTTTCCCGTACTCGCACCGCTCGGCCGCGAGATGGGACTCAGCGAGTTCCAGATCACCTTTGTCATCGGCGCATCGGCGATCGTCGTCTTCCTGTGCAGCCCGCTCTGGGGCCGAACTTCCGACGCCTGGGGGCGCAGGCGCGTCCTGCTCATCGGCCTGTTCGGCTTCACGGCCGGCACGGTGCTATTCAACTCCGTGCTCTACGCGGGCCTAGAAGGCTGGCTCACGGGTACCGTGCTGTTCGTCGCCCTCGTCATCGCGCGGACCATGCACGCAGCGCTCATGTCGGCGTCCATGCCGGCTGCGAACGCCTATATGGCAGACATCACGGAACCGAAAGACCGTGCGCGCGGCATGGGTCAGGCGGGCGCAGCGAACAATATCGGTTCGATCCTCGGGCCCGCGGTTGCGGCCCTCGCATTCATCTCACTCCTCACCCCGCTCTGGGTCATGGCGGCAGTGGCCTTCCTCAATGGCCTTTTCGTCTGGCGCTTCCTGCCCGAGCCGCCGCGTGCAAATGCGCCTGCACGGCCTCCGCGCATGCGCTACACAGACTCGCGAATCCTGCCCTTCGTCATTGTGGGCGTGACCATGTACACCGGCATGGCGCTCGTCCAGCAGACCATGGGTTTCCGCTTCCAGGACGCCCTCGGGCTCAACGCGGCGGACACGGCCCAGCAGTTCGGCATTGCCATGATGCTGTCTGCCGGCTGTTCTCTATTCTCGCAGGCAGTGATCGTGCAGCGCCTCGAACTCGCGCCGTTCACGCTACTTCGCGGCGCCCTGCCCCTGCTCATCGTCGCGTTCTCGATGATGGCGCTGTTCGAGACACGACTGGCGCTGACCCTTGCGATGATGATCCAGGGGCTCGGCATGGGCCTTGCCGGCCCCGCATTCATGGCCGGGGCATCCCTTGCGGTTTCGGCGGACGAACAGGGCGCTGTGGCGGGCGTGGCTGGGTCCTGCGCGCCGCTCGGGTTCGCCATCGGGCCCATGATCGGCGGCGCCCTGTACCAGTTCGGCCCAGCGGCGCCTTACGCCTTCGCCGCGGGTATCTACGTCGTGCTGCTCCTGTCCATGGGCTGGCTGGGCGCACGCGTCGTGCGCGGTGATTGACCGATGGCATCGCACCGACGCCCGCGCAGACCGCCACGACGCCCCGCCCCGGAAGTACGCAAGGCGCCCGCCCCGATCGTCGAAACGCACATCGACCGCCTTGCCAACAGTGGCGAGGGCATCGGTCAGGCGCCTGACGGCAGAACGCTGTTCGTGCCCGGCACGGCCCCGGGCGATCGGGTGCGGGTGCGCCTGGACGACGTGCGCCGCACCTTCGCGCGGGGGGTGCTGATCGACGTGGTGGAGGCCGGCGCCGAGCGCGTCGACCCGCCCTGTCCCGTCGCCGATACGTGCGGCGGCTGTCAGTGGCAGCATCTCGACTACCCGGCCCAGGTTCGCGCCAAGGCGCACATCGTCCGGGATGCCCTCGAGCGCATCGGAGGACTCACCGACATCGGCGACGTGCCGATCGAATCCTCACCCGAAGCCTTCGGTTATCGGGGGCGGGCGCGCGTGCGCGTGGAAAGGGGCCGTCCGGGCTTCAGGGCCGCGCGCAGCCACCAGCACGTGCCGATCGAAGACTGTTCGGTTCTCGCAGGGCCACTGCGCGCCGCCCTCCGCGCTTTCGCGAGCACCCGCCATGAAGATGGGCTCTGGGAATTCGCCCTCGGCGCACCCGACGCCCGCCACCCGGACGGCGTGCGCGTGGCGCGGCTCGGCGCCGCCGTCGAGGACACCGGCGAAGACCTCACCCTTGCTGTCGGCACGCATGCGATCCGCCTCGCGCCCGGCGGCTTCGCGCAGGCCAACCCCCTGCTCTTCGAAGCCATGGTCGAGGCAGTTACCGAGGCCGCCGGCACGGGCGACACGCTGCTCGAGCTCTATGCGGGCGCGGGCTTTTTGTCACTGCCGCTGGCTCGCAGCTTCGCGCGGCTCGTTGCCGTGGAAAGCGTTGATAGCGCCGTCGATCGATTACAAACCGCCGCGAGGTCTGAAGGCCTCGAAGGGCTCGATGCACGATGCGAGGACGTAGAAGTCTTCCTGTCCAAGCCGTCGATCAGGAACGCGCACTGGGACGTCCTCTGCATGGACCCACCGAGATCGGGCCTCGGCGAGGCCGTCGCGACGCAGGTTTCGCGCCTGGACGCCGAGCGGATCCTCTACCTTTCCTGCGATCCCGCAACACTTGCCCGCGATCTGCGGGTGCTCACGGCGAAGCGGTGGCGCCTCGCGAACGTCCGGGCCTTCGATCAGTTCCCGCAGACGCCCCACGTGGAAACGCTCGCCACGCTTGTGCGCGGCTGACCTCACACCGCAACCGCCACTCAGAGATCAATCGTGATCTCGGGTTGGCCGCCGTTGAAGACTGCGCTGCGAATCTTGCCATCACGCTCGACGTTGACGAGATTGCTCTGTGTCGCCCAGACGTCTCGCAAGACGTCATGGGTGATGGTCAACGAAGAAAGCCCGTCGGGAATGGCCGTCTCCGCGTACACCCAGAGGTAATCGTGGTCGAGCTCGCTACCGACCGGCGCCAGCGTCAGCGCCTTACCGGTCTGGTCCGCAAGCGAGAAACGCCCGTGTACATAACGTTCGAACGCCTCCCGATCAGCCGCTCGACCGATCAGGTCGAAGGTGGTCCCGAAGCGGCGCTGCATCGCGTGCTCGGCATCGTGCAGCAGCACACGATGCATCACCTCGATGTTCCCGGTACGCGCGTTGAACAGCACCCGCGTGATTGCCTCTTTCTGCTGATGCGCAAGGGCGGGCAGAGACACTGAGGCAAGCACGAAAAGCCCGGCGCAGCAGACGCTTCGAATCCAGGACGTGCTCATCCCTCGCCTGCGTCGTCAGCTGCTTCCTCATCGTGACCGTCGAGCTCCACTGTGCTGTCCTGGATGAGGTCGCGGGCAATACGTGAGGCGCTGTCCGGCGCCTTGAAGGCCTCGATGCGCGAGGGAACGATGCGGCGCGGAAAATGGTTGTTGTCGACCTCCACGTCCGCGGTCTCCCAGTTCGGGTCGACAACCACCTGCACGAGCTCGCGATCGGTCACGATGAGCTTCTTGACGTGCTCCGAGCGGCGTCGCCAGATCTCGGCGGGAATGTCCAGGCGCTCGGTCTCTCCATCGGCATAGGTAAGCTCGAGCAGGATCGGCATGACGAGCCCGCCGAGATTGCTGAACTCGAGCACGTAGTAGTTGCGGTCTTCCTCGATCGCGCGATCAAGGACGCGGCGCTCCCAGTCGTCGAGGCCGTCGAGGAATTTCCGGTACTTGTTGCGCTCGACGTTGGTGACGGTGAACGGATCATGCTCGTCGTAGAAGTCTCGAATGCCGGGATGCGCTTCCACCCAGGTCGGGCCCTCGGCGCGATTGCGCGTGACGATCACCGATGCCGGCTTGTCGGCCTCCGCCTCACGCAAACGCGCATAGTCGATGTCCGGGTCTTCCGTATCAAGACGGAGCTTCCATACTCGATCGATGCTGATGTCGACGTGATCCGTGGTGTAGAACCAGCCGCGCCAGAACCAGTCGAGATCAACGCCGGAGGCCTCTTCCATGGTTCTGAAGAAGTCCGCCGGGGCGGGCCGCTTGAACATCCATCGCCGCGAGTACTCCCGAAAGGCGAAGTCGAAGAGCTCGCGGCCGAGAATCGTCTCGCGCAGGATCATCAGCGCCGCCGCCGGCTTTGAATAGGCATTCGGGCCCAGGCGCAGCACCGAATCCGACTGCGTCATGACCGGCACCTGATTCTGGGACCGCATGTAGTCAACGATATTCCGCGGCTCGTTGTTCCAGGGAATCTCCGGATCCCACTCCCAGCCCGCGACGGCGTCGAGAAAGCTGTTCAGGCCTTCGTCCATCCAGGTCCACTGGCGCTCATCGGAGTTCACGATCATCGGGAAGTAGGTGTGGCCGACCTCGTGGATGATCACGCCGACGAGGTAGCGCTTCTCCGCAAGGGAGTAGGTGCGCGTACCGTCGTCCTGGAGGTCCGTGCGGGGCCCGTTGAAGGTAATCATCGGGTATTCCATGCCCCCAACGGGACCGTTCACGGACTGCGCGACGGGATAGGGGTAGTCGAAGGAGAGTCGCGAATACACCTTCATGGTGTGGATCACGGCCGCCGTCGAATACTTCGACCAGAGCGGCTCGCCCTCCTTGGGATAGAAGGACATGGCCATCACCTCGGCCTGCACGTCGCCGCCCTGCCGATAGCCCTGCGCATCCCAGATGAACTTGCGCGAAGCAGCCCAGGCGAAGTCGCGGACATTGTCAGCCTCGAAACGCCAGGTCTTCGTGCCAGTTGTCCCCTCCCGCTCGTTCTCGAGCGCCTCTTCCGGCGTCACGATGAACACCGGCGCGTCGGCCGTGCGCGCCGTCTCCAGACGGGCCCGCTGCGTAGCGGTGAGCACGTCGCGCGGATTCGCCAGTTCGCCCGTGGACGACACGATGTGATCGTCGGGCACGGTGATGTCGACAACGTAGTCACCGAACTCGAGCGTGAACTCGCCACGCCCAAGAAATTCCTTGTTCGTCCAGCCTTCGTAGTCCGTGTAGGCGTGCAGGCGCGGGAACCACTGCGCAAGCAGGAAGATGTCATTGCCGCCCGGGCGCTCGTCGTCCGGGAAGTGCTCGTAGCCGCCGCGGGCAGAGATCGCATTTTCGTCGACGATGTTGAAGGCGAAGTCGATCTCGAAGGTCGTGGTTTCGCCAGGGGGTAGAGGACTGCGCAGATCGACCCGGAGATTGGTGCCGACCACGACGTGCTCGAGCGGGCCGAACGCATCCTCGATCCGCGGCAGTTCATAGCCGAGCGCATTGTCGGCCATGAACTGATGGCGACGGAGTTCCTCGAGGCTCAACTGCGGTGGCTTGTCGCCGCTGCCGTCACGCACGCGCGGTCCACGGCGGCTCGGATCGGCGAAGGCGCTGCTCCGCTCGGCGAGCGAGTCGTCCCGGAAGCGATTCTGGTCGAGCTGCAGCCAGAGGAAGCGCAGCGTGTCAGGGCTGTTGTTGGTGTAGCGCACGCGCTCCGTGGCGACGATGCGCCGATCCGCCTCCAGCAGCTCTACATCGATGTCGTAGTCGACCTGCTGCTGCCAGTAGGCGTGGCCCGGCTCACCACCGGCCGTGCGAAAGCTGTTCGCGGTCGGCAGGGCCTCGTCGAGCTGCCGGAACTTGTCGGTGAAGGTTCCCTTGGTCTGCTCGACCGCCGCGTCCGCTCCGGCCGAGAGCGAAGTGAGAACGCAGATCCAGAACACAGCAGATTTCATCGACTTCCATCCTTGCTCGGTGGATTGGGTGAGAAAACGCATGGGCGCCGGCCGGCGCTGAGCGCCACCGTTTCTGCACCCGCAGGCGTGGGCGCGAAGGATACCTGCTGGCGACGATCAATCGCCGCCGCGATGGATTCGTGTTCTCGAAGTCGTGCCCGTTCTGGGCCCGATCGCGCGTCTCACTTCGTGTCCGCCCGCGCGGCCGCCAGCTTGCGCAGGTTCTCCTCGTGCTCTCCACGATCCAGACGATAGAAGGAGATGACCACCATCATTGTGAGATAGAGCCCGAGCACGGACGGCACATAGTAGGCACCGAGACGCCAGACCGTCTCGTCGCTAACGTCGGCGGCGGCCGCCCCGGATTCGAGACCGGCGAGATAGAGCACGAAGGATGCGGCGAGGATGCCGAAGCCCTGCACCGACTTCCGGATAAACGTGACCGCGGAATAGAAGATGCCCTCGGAGCGGCGCCCCGTCTGCAGCTCACTCTGCTCCACGAGGTCCGCCATCATCGACGATAGCTGGATCTGGAAGCAGATGATCAGGCCGACGTCGAGCACCGTAGACACGAAAACGAACCAGAACACGAACGTCTCGTCTTCAGGAAGCACCCCGAGCAGGCGCAGCACCACGGGCAGGGGGACACCGATGAAGGCCGCGAGGCCAGAGATCATCGCGCCGGTCTTCTTCCCGAAGCGCCGCGTCACAACGGGCGCAAGCACCGTCCCGATCACCGCGGAAATGAACACGCCGAGCGTGATGACGCCGGTCTGCTCGGAGGAGAACCCCCAGAAGTACGTCCAGATATAGAACGCCAGCGCCGACGACAGGCCCGCTGCGACGGCACCGAAGATCGCGGCGATGAACAGCGCAATGAAAGACCGGTTGGACAGCGTCTCGACGATCTCGGCAAAGATACGTCCGAGGGTGAGCTGCCGCTGCGGTGGGGGGGCTTTCAGATGCTGGATATGGCCGTGCGTGCCCACTGCCGACACGGCGATGGACACGAAGATGAGCACCGAGCTGATGACGCCATAAAGCGCGTAGGCGTCTCGATTGAAGCGGCCGTCTGCAATCAGATCGGTTGCGAAGGCCGGGAAGATCAGCACGAACATGGCCACCGACATCGCATTGCCACCCGTCCAGCCGAAGTAGTACCGGAACGAGAAGAGCGCGCTCCGCTCCTCGTAGTCATCAGTGAGCTCCGGGGCGAGCGCAGAGCTCGGCGTCTCGTAGGCCGTGATGAAAGTTCGGATGCAGACCGCAAAGACAAGCAGGTACCAGAAGAGCCCCGATTCGCCGAGCCCCTCGGGCGGATTCCAGAGCAGAAAGTAGGACAGCGCCACCGGAATCGCCGAGGCATACATGAACGGGTGTCGGCGGCCCCAGCGTGAACGCAGATTATCGGACCAGTAGCCGACAACGGGGTCGGAGATCGCATCGAACACGAGCGCCGTCGTGATCGCGATGCCGACGAGGCGCGCATCGAGCCCCACCACCTGGCTATAGAACAACAGCAGGAAATAGTCGAAACCGTTGTTCTTCACGCCGTAGGCAATGGAGCCGAAGCCGTAGGCGAGTCGAGTGCCGAGGCCGAGTTTCCGGGAGGTCGGGGCAAGCCCTTCCTGAGTGATCGTGCTCATCGCGCGCCCTCCTGGGCGTGCCGCATCCTGCGGCAGTTCAATCAGTGCTGTGCGGTGCCGGGGGCGAGACCGTCATGGAAAAGATCGTGGCGACGGTGCAGCCACGACGGCGCCCAAACCGGCCGAATACGGAGCAAGGCGGGCCAGGCAGCTGTCCCGTCAGAGCACCTTCGTCCGATCGCCCACGTGTCGGTCCACCATGGAGAAGAACGCACCGCGATGGGCTCTCAGGCGCTCGAGGTCCTGCTTGGCGAAGCGCGCGCCCTCGGCCGACAGCGGCTTCGCCTCGCGCGCCTTCATGTGTGCCTCGCACACGCGTTCGAGCTGAATGAAGCCACCGACAGCTTCCGCTACGCCCGCCCCCACGGTAAGCAACCCGTGGCTCCGCAGGATGACCGCTCGGTTATCGCCAAGGGCATCAGCGATGCGCTGCCCGGCCTCTACAGACTGCACCTGAACTTCCTCGTCATCGAAAAGCGCATGATCTTCGAAGAACATGCACGCTTCCTGAGTAATCGGCTCGATGGGCCGGCATTCCGACGAGAATGGTGTCCCCCAGCCCGTGTGCACGTGGCAGGCGGAGACCGCGTCCGCGCGCGTGCGCAGGATCGGGTAGTGGATGTGATAGGCGGCCTCGTTGAGCGGACCCTCGCCTTCCACGAGCGAGCCGTCCGGGCCGACCAGGATCAGATCCTCTACGGTGACGCGGTGATAGGAAACGCCGTAGCGCGACGTCCAGAAGCAGTCCTCGCGCTCCGGATCGCGTGCGCTGATGTGACCATCACCCGCGTCACCCCAGCGGTTTGCCGCAAGCAGGCGATAGCCAAGGGCGACGTCGCGCAGTCGCTTCGCCCGAATCTTGTCCATGGACGGTGTAGCAAGGTTCTCTGCGGTACTCATCGGTTCGCTCCTCTCCGGTCAATCCCCGCCTTGAGTGTTGCACAGCGTGGACGCCTTAGGGACTGCCGCGGAAAAGCGCCGAAGCTCCCCCGCCAGCGCAAGCACCTGCTGCGCTCAAGCGTTGTGCGCCCGGACTCAGAACGCCGCGAGGAGCGCCGCGAACATGTCGATGGCGTCGAGCAGATTGCGGACGCGCAGGTTTTCATCGCGGCCGTGTTGATTGTTGTCGTGATTGGCCACAGGCAGGAACAGGATCGGCATGTCGAGAGCTGCGTCGAAGCGGTAGACAGGCAGCGACCCGCCCATGGTGGGCGTGAGAAGGGTGGGTTCTCCACCGATCGCGTCGAGGACCTCGAGCAAGCGCCCGGCCTCCGGACTCGTCAGGGACGTGCGATAGCCGGGGTAGCCAAGGCCGGCATCGAGGCGCACGACCTGCGGGTGATCGCGCAGTTCGGCCTCGGAAGGCTCGCGCCACTGGACCACGTGGAAGCCGCGCCCTTCCAGCCAGCCCAGGAAGTTCTCGCGCACGGTCGCCGGCGTCTGCTCGGGGACAATGCGTACGTTGAGCGAAGCCCGCGCGCGCGAGCGGATCACGTTCGCTGCCGCGTCGCCCACGCCGCCACCGTCGATGCCCTTCACGATGATGGCCGGACCCAGGATCCGCTCCTCCAGGCGCGTCTCACCACCGAGGCGGCGGCCGAGCCCGAACTCTGCCTGCAGCGCGTCGTCCATCTCCGGCATGGCCGCGATGGCCGCGCGCTCCTGTGTAGTTGGAGGGCGCGCCGCATCGGCGAAGCCCGGGATCAGGACATTGCCCTCCGCGTCATGCAATCCGGCGAGGAGGCGCACGAGCGCCTCGTTCGGGTTCGGCGCCCAGCCGCCGTAGTGCCCGGAGTGGAGCGGCCGATTCGGCCCGTAGGTCGTGAGTTCGACCGTCGTGCTCCCACGCACGCCAAAGACGAGCTGACGGCGGCGGGACTGGTGCATGGGGCCGTCGCAGAACAGCAGGACGTCTGCGTCGAGCTTGTCCGCGTGCTCTGCAAGGACCCCGGCAAGCGTCGGCGAACCGAACTCCTCCTCCCCATCCAGAATCAGTTTCACGTTCACCGACGGTGTGATGCCGGCTGCTGCGAGCGCGTCCAGGGCGGCGAACACGGCGATCACGGGCGCCTTGTCGTCGCCTGCGGAGCGCCCGTAGATGCGCCACTCGGGGTCGAGCCGCGACGGCGCATCTGCCCAGGGCACGATCGCCGCATCGTTTTCCAGAGAGCCCGCACGCAGGGTCGGCGTGAAAGGCGGCGTCGCCCATTCGGAAGGATCGACGGGCTGGCCATCGAAGTGGGCGTAGATCAGCAGCGTGCGTTCCGCCCCCGGAAAGGTGCGCTCCGCGAGAATGTAGGGCGCGTTGCCGGCAGAAACGCGCTCGTAGGAAAAATCGCGCGCCGCGAGTCGCGCCTCGATCCAGTCCGCGTTCCGGGCCATGTCGCCGAGATTCGTGGACACGTTCGGCAGCGCGAGCAGGGCCCGGAAGTCGTCGACGATCGCCCGTTCCTCCGCGGCGACGTGGGCGCGCGCGGCGGCAACGGCGGCGTCGACGGCCGCTTTCCCGTACGCGCGCTCAACGCTACCGGTCGCAAAAAACGTGATGAGCAGAACAACGAAGAGACGCATGGAGCGGTCCTGCAGTGGGTAGAGCGCCCTACGCTGCCCGATGCGATCGCGGTCGTCAGCCCCCCACGTCGTGCGCCACGTCGTGCAGCACCGCATCGATCACCGAGCGAGACTGCTCGACGATCACGGGGTTCGTGGACCGGTAGTACGGCAGCGCGATGAGCGCGATCGAGAGCGCCCAGGCGCGGCCACGAGCCCAGGCCGCGTCGTCGAGGCCTGCGATGGTACGGAACCGATCGCGCGCGTCGCCCGAAAAGAGCGTCCAGGCAGGCAGCAGATCTACTGCGGGATCACCTACGCCGAGGGTGCCGAAGTCGATAACGGCGTCGATTCGCCCATCGACGAGCAGGAGATTGCCGCCATGCAGATCGCCGTGCACCCAATGAGGGGCGCCGGCCCAGACGGGGGTCGCGACGTCGATCTCCCAGCAGCGGCGGGCCGCCGGAACGTCGATCAGATCGTCCAGCTGCGCGAGGGCGTCGGCCACGGCCCCGGAGCGGAGCGCGAGGGGCGCGCCCCTGCCGTTGTTCGCACGTCCGGCCGCGGGCCCATCCGCGGCATCGAGGGTCCGCAGCGACGCGACGAATTCCCCAAGGCGCTCTGCCGCGAGGATATCTTCCGAGAGATCCGCGCCAAGCGCATTTGTTCCGTCGCGCCAGCGGTGCAAAGCCCACTCGAACGGATAGCCCGCCGCAGGCTGGCCGAGAAACACGGGCTCGGGAATGGCGAGTGGCAAGCCCTGCGCCAGATGGCCGAGCCAGCGGTGCTCGCGCGCCGGCTGCGCGCGCGCCCAGCGCACGCGCGGGAGCCGCGCGACGAGCCCCTCCCCTACGCGAAAGAGCGCGTTGTCCGTGCCGGCCGAGGTGACCGGCCGAATGCTCGCGCCCGCGGCACCGTCTGGCCCCTGCGCGAGCAACGCGCGTACCAGAGCCACATCGATCGCCGGCACCTCTTCATCCTTCAAAGCGAAGCCTCCCGCGCAGTTCCGGCGCCATCGGAGTAGAATCCCGCGCCTCGCGCGAGCCTACATCCGGTTTCGCCGGGACGGCCCAAAAGAACACGGCATGAGCGCATCCGCATGAGCGAATCCCAGTCCCTCAAGGAGATCTACTACCGACTGCGTTACGGCGCTGACGGCAAGGCGGGCAAGTACGCGCGCAAGGTGGAACAGCGCAAGGAAAAATTTGAGTCCCAGCGCTGGGCCCAAGGCGAAGACCTCGCGGCTCGGAACTACGAAAACTACGAGGAGTACCTCAAGCACCAGGCGGAAAAGCTCGACAAGTACCTCGACCGCCGCCGCGGCAAGGAAGACGACGAGTACGCCGAATTCCTCCGGCGCTTCGGCATGGCGGACGAGATCAAGGGCCTGCGCACCGCCCTGTGCCTGGGCGCCCGCCTCGGCACCGAGGTGAAGGCGCTGCACGAGATGGGGTACTTCGCGATCGGCATCGACCTGAATCCGGGCCCCGACAACCAGTGGGTGTGCGTCGGCGACTTCCACAAGCTCGTCTTCCCCGATGCGAGCGTCGATCTCGTCTACACGAACACCCTCGACCACGTCTTCGAGCTTGAGCGCGTGGTTGCGGAGATCGATCGCGTGCTGTCACCTGAGGGGGTTTTCCTGACGGACGTGGTACCGGGCTTCGAAGAAGGCTTCTTCCCGGGCGAATACGAGTCGTCGCACTGGCGCACGGTCGACGCCCTCGTCGAGCGCATCGAGGGCGCCGGACGCCTGCAGCGCGTCGAGACCCGCGATCTAGGCGTGAAAAAACGCGATCGCTGGTACCAGCTCGCGTTCAAGCGCCCACAGGGCGACTGACGCCGGCCCTCAGCGCTAGAGGTATTCCTCTGCGAAGCGTTCGATCGGCGCTTCCACCGCCTGCGGGACGCAGGGAAAGATTCGCCAGGGATATTCCGCATCGAGCATCGGCAGACGCTCGACGAGGCGCGCGCACGCGTCCGTATCGACGCCGATGCGCGTCTGGAACTGTCCCCAGCAACTGCCTCCCTGGAAGCCCAGTCCCTCATCTACCGTCGTCCGCGTCGCGACGTACGCGGGCGGGAACAGGCGCCGATAGCTCGCTCGGTGATAGAGCCATGAGCGACCGCGAATGTGCGTCGCCTCAGGGTGCCGGGTGATCACGGCGCGCGTGAGGCGAGCGAGTTCGTTGCGCCGCCGTGACAGATTCACCAATGCGAGCGGGCCAGCGTCCGGGTTCGATTCGCGATCGATGAAGTGAATCCGCACCCGCCCGTCGGCGTCGGGCGTCGTGAAACTGAAGCACCCGAACACCGCATGCCCCCCAAGCGGACGCTCATCGGTGCCAAGGACGAAGTGGCGCTGCGCGACGTCGACCAGGGCGTCAGAATCCGGCGCTCTGCGCGCGGCCTCGAGGAACGCCAGCCAACCCGCGGGGGAGACTTCGGCCGAGGGCACGCCATAGCCGAAGCGACGATGGAGATTCGTGTAGTGCAACAGGCCATGGTCTCGATCCTCATTGCGGAGCGTGCGCAGGCGCTCTGCAAATGCGAGCTGCGCGACGAGGAGCGGCCGGAGTCGCCGCGCGCGCGTCTGTCGATCGCCCGCGCCGCCGAAGGGCGTCAACACAGCGCCTTCCGAGCACTGACGAGGAACTCGCCGTCGCCGGCGCCGATCGGTTCGCCGGCCCAGCCACCGTCGATGGCCTCGACTACGAAGCCCGACGCGTCGAGCGCATGGCGCACGGCGATCTCGGTACGAAAACGCAGCGTCGAGGTGCTGCGTAAACGAACGCCGTCATCGAAATCGTAGTGATGAACAAAGGTCACGCGTTCGTTCTCGACGGCAACCACCTCGGTCCAGACGTCCACCCGAGCGCCGTCGGGCAGGCGATGACTGCGTCGGGAATCGACCGGATTCCAGCGCGTCCAGATGCAGGCCGCCGGATCGCGATGATCGAACAGCAGCATGCCGCCCGCGCGAAGGCTGCGCGAGAGGCCCGAGAGCACACGCGCGAACTCATCGTCGTCGACGAGGAACTGAGCAACATGACTCGTCATGACCGCAGCGTCGAAGGCGTCTTCAGGAAGATCTCCCTCCGTACCGATACGGAAGTCGACGCGCGCATCGACATCCTTAGCCCGCGCCTGCGCAATCGAAGCTGCGGCCGGGTCGATACCTACAACGCGCAGGCCACGCCCAGCGAGTCCAAGCGCGAGGCGGCCGCTGCCGCAGCCGAAATCGAGTACGTCGCGCGCGCCTACCGCCTCGATGCGCGCGACGAACCAATCGTCGTCTCGCGACCAGGGGCATTCCACGTCGTACACCGCGACCAGGCGCGAATGCTCGAACTCTGCGTTGTACTCGGAGGTCGCGATGCGTGTCTCTCCCAGTAAAGTCATGCCTGAAGCGCGCCGCCGCGGGCCATATTGCGCCGAATCGGGGCAAGTCAGGAATACGCAATACCCACAAAGCGGGCCACCGCGACGGCAAGTGGAGGCGTCGCAAGACACGAAGATCACGGCACGCTTAGCGTCAAGGTGGCAGGAAACCGTGCGAACGCGGCAAGCCGTCACACCTGTTCTTGCTTGCGGAAATCGCAACCGCCAAGCCGCACTTCGTCGATCCGATGCGCTACGTGAACCGCGCAGCCGGCGACAGACCCTTCACGGACGGCACCCGCGCCCCTTATCTTGAACTCAGCCTCGCCGCCTGGGGGGCATGCTGCCCAGCCGCAACGTCCTGGAAAGCAGCGCCGTACCCTCCGAGAACGTCGACGACAGGTTCGCGGCACTCGCGCCCGACTTTGTTCAGAGGTCGATGACCGTCTCGGCGCGCGCCAGCTCGAAGTAGAGCCCCGTCTGCTTACCCGTGCGAGCCAACACCTCATCGATCGAGTTGCGCTCGGACCACTCCCGGTTCGGATCATGATGACCGATGTAGGTCCGCCCGATCGAGCACGCCTCCGCCATCTCCAGCACGTCCTCGATACAGCTATGACCCCAGTCGATGCGCGGCACCCCGAACGGACCGCCTACGCCCTGCTGGCCGTCGTATTCGACGCGCTGGTACTGCCCATCGCGGTAAAGCACGTCCGCGTTCATGGCGAACTCGCGTAATCGCGCTTCAGCCTCAAGAGACGCCTTCTGCAGCGGATGGTCAGGATCTTCACCGTGGCGCAATTCGTGATCGGTGCAGAACACGAACGACTTGCCGCCCCGCTCGACCCGATAGGCGTAGCAAGGCGAGGGATGGAACACCTCTATCGTGCGCACGGTCGTGTCGCCGATACGAATGGGCTCGTGGATGTCGTGATAGCTGTTCACGAGTGCCGCATCGTCGTCGGTCGGCGGATGCGCCTGGAGATCGCGAATTTCGCAAGAGTGGAAATTCGCGGGCATGAGTTCGAAATTCAACGGTGTCTGCACGCCCTTCATTTTCACGTCAACGTGCTTCGAGAAGATTCCGAGATTCATGTCGAGGGCGGCAAGATACTGGCGGTTCGAATACACGTGGACATGATTTCTCGGATCGAAGCAGATCGCAGCCTGGTCGAATCCTTCCGTGTGATCGAAATGCGAATGGCTCCCGAAGATGTGCAGCTGACGGCCATCTTCCCGCGCCCCCCACTTGTTCACTACGTCCTGGGCGCAAATTCGGAAGCCGGAACCACAGTCGAAGACGATGTCGTGACCACCGCCCGTCTCGACGCGAATGCAGGTTGTCCAACCACCGTATACGCGCGGCTCCGGCACATCGAACCGTGCGCGATAGGCCTTCAAAGTCTTCTGATCGAGTGCCCCACCGAGCACTTCTTCGATAGACGCATCGATGCGGCCATCGTCGCCCGCCCGGCCCTTCAGGTCCTGAAACACACGCTCGAGCAGATCGAGGTCCATGACCTCCTGGGCCGCCTTGCGTTCCGCTCGTGAAGGGAACACGGAGCCGCTGCCCTGTACGCCGTAGAAGTGAATCCGGAGATTGTCCACGTGAGTCACGGCCGCTTCCCTCCGAGCCCATGGACGCGTTCCGTAAGCGGCTTGCAGGCCCTTGCCCCGACCGCCAGCGATCCTGCCGGGATTCGTGGGTAAACAGGGTGCTGCTCCGACCGCTTGCCGATGCGGGTAGAGCGCTTCGCAGTACAGCCTTCCAGTAGCCGTAACTGCATGCAGCTGATCGTTTCCACCCGCAAAGCACGCCTCCGCGCCGCCGGCCCGATGGGCCGAGCACAGATGTGATCGAGATTCGTCGCTGATGCGACCGCCTGCTCATCGGCGCTCTCGGTGTCTGGCGTTTCGCGCGGCACAGCGCGGTCCTCCCCGACGGATGTGCCCGAGCACGCTAACCCGAGGCGAGCTTTAGGAACAACGGGCGACGGCTACGAAGCTTCAGTTTCGTGAACCCGTACGCGCTGCCACGCCATCGAAGGGATGCGCTGCGATGGCCAGGGGCCTGCGCGAGGGATGGACACGCCGAGCAGCGCCGATCCAGACCAGGGCCTGACCGCGGCGCGAATTCCGGTGCGCACGTTGCAATGCATACCCGTGCGGCGCAAAGCCCGCTTGGCAGGGACGGCGATCGGGAACAGGGGGACTGCCGGGCGCCGCCGATCGTCTCAGCCGGACAGCAATCCCCTCAACAGGCGAGGATCCCGCGCAAAGCCGAACGTCGCCGCCATGCGCAGCGCCGGCTCCAGCGGGAAGGGCAGCGTGTGGATGCCGCCATGAACCCGTATGCCTCCGGGAACGGGCCGCTCCGGCGCCATCCAGTCGGCGACTGCTAACAGCCCATTAATGGCGCGCGACTGACGCGGCGTGAACGTTTCCACGCCGAACGCCCCAGCGCCGCCGAAAGCAGCTGCAAACACCGGGTGATCGAGAGAACGCGTGCGCGTGATTGCCGCCGTGTTCGCGGATACGCGCAGCGGCACCGGAGCCTCCGCGCCGTGCACGCCAGCGCTCGCCCAGGATTCCGCGACGAGGACCTTGCCCAGGTACTGCGCAGCCTGGTAGCTCGCGCCCTGGATTGATACGACCGTTCGCGTGGCGCCCCGCCCGGATCGCTCCGTTGCCCGAGCGCAGCCCTCGCCCCTACCAAGGAGTCCGATGCCGGAAAGCCCGGCTTCCCAGAACGGGCGAGCCTCCAGACGATGGCTGACCCATGCGTCCTCCTCGGCGCTACGCGCCGTTGGCGTAGTCGGTGACACAAGCATGGTTACGCTGGCGAGCGCGTCCGCACCCAGAGCGTCGACAATCGCATTCATCACAGCCGTCAGGCGCAGCTCACGCGCCTGGCCGGGCGCATAGGCATACAGCCCGAGATCAATCGGGCCCGCCGCAGCGAACGTCCGGAGCGTGGCGAGAACGCGCTGGGGCGCGCGCAGCAGATCCGCCGGTGCCGCAGACCAGTGCAGGGTTCCTGAGAATCGCTCGGATTCGAACCAGTCTGCAGGTGGCGGCGCCACGTCGAGCCAGAGCACGTCGGCGCCGGCTTCGAGCCAGTGGCGCGTCGGCGCCATTTCCGCCCCCGCACCAAGGACAGCGATGCGCCGACCCGCGAGATCGAGCGTCCCTGCCGAGAACGCATCCGACGCAAGGCGCCGGAGCGCAACACCGGCCTCCGGCGTCACCACCGACCGCTCCGCCATGAGGGATCCGAGTTCAGCGAGCGAGTCTGGCCCGTAGCGCTCGCCGCGATAGACAGGTGTCGCCTGCCAGCCCTTCGCGCCCCGAAACGCATGCGTCTCAAGCGACAGCGGCGCGGCATCCGCCTGCCCAGCGAGCCACTCGGCCAGTGCGCAGTCTCCGTCCGCATCGCGCCAGCGAATCTGCCTTGCGACCGCTTTGGCCAGCATGCGCGCGATCTCGGCTCGGTCAGGCGATGCAAGGCGCGCAGCCTCGAAGGCCGGAAGTACCTCGGGATAGACCTTGCGGAACGCCGCGCCGGCCGTCGGCATCGCAATCGCGGCGAAGGTGTCAGGGAAGGCGTTCGACGCCTTCGTCAGACAGTCGAGAAGGAGCGCGGAGGCTGCGCAGCCATCCGGCAGAACCACGCCATCATCGGGTCGAGCGTTCATGGGCATCCGTTGCTGTGGTGACGGGCGCGAGCCTAACCGCCGAAAGGGGCGTCCGTCAGCGCGCCGCCTCGAGCATGCCGGCGGCAACGAGCGCCTCGAAGCCGCTGCGCACGCCCACGAGGATCGCCTCCGAACCGCCCGCGGCCCTCAGCCCGTCCAGCATGTCCGCGATGGACCGCTCACCGTTGAAGTGGCCGAGCAACTCACCGAACCCCTCGCTCACTTCCACCACGCGGTGAGACGCGGTTGGCTCGCAGTGCGAACGGCGATCGATCTCCGCGCGCGCCACGAGGAGGCTTGGCTCGCCGCGGGCAAAGAGTGCGTTCACCTCATCAGCTGACGTCGGTGACTGCGCCAGATGACGATAGAGCGCCCGATCCGGGACCGGGCACAGCGCCTCGCGCAGCGCTTGGCGCGAAACCGGCAGGAGCGCCGCACTCACGAAAGATGGAATACGAAGCGGAGCCCGCAACCAATCCTCCGCCAGCGTTGCGGGAGGGCGGGGCGCCTGCCCCAGATCGAGCATCTCACGGCGTATCGATGCAGCAGTCCAGCACATGCCGAGTTCAGCTTCGAGGACCGCTTGACAGCCAAGCTGCGCGAGCTCGACCGCGTCCTCCGCAAGTTCCTCGCGCAAACGCCTACCGAACACGACCGGCCGCTCTATGGGCGGAGTACGCATGGTGCGCACGTCGACGAGCGCATCCAGCACATCAAACCCTCCCGGCGTCGAGGAGAGCACGCTGAACGTCAGCGGGTACTGGACGCAGAGCTGTGAGAGCACCATCGAGCGCCGCATGCGCGCGTCGAGTTCGAGCGCATCGACGCGAATGGCGGCAAAGTCCGCGCGCGCCTCGGGGCCGAGCTCATCCCGTTCGAGCGCGTCAACGCCACCTCTCGCGAAGCGCGCGCGCGTGTCCGCGTCGAAGAGCAACTCGAAGAGCAGGGATTCCTGAGCCGAAAGGCTCACGCGCTGGCCGCCGCGCTGGCCGCCGCGCTCGCCGCCGCGCTCGCCGCCGCGCTCGCCGCCACGTTCGCTCGGAACAACGCACTCGCACTGCGCTCGGTGATGATGCCGCGCAGCCGCGCAAGGGTGGAGAGCACCGCGGCCTCACTGACCCCTTCGCACTCGAAGCACAGCGCTTTCAGATTAGGCAGCTCCGGCAGCATGCGGTCGAGCATCGCCCAGGTTTCCTCGCGCACGGGCCGCTCGTGCGCATCGATGTAGATTGGCCCGCCCACGCCCTCCTCGACATCCCCACCCGCCACGTGCACCTCGATCACGCGCTCGACGGGAAGCGCCGAGAGTGCGTCGGTGACCGCACGACCGGTTGCCATTTCGTAGGAAACGAGGTGGCCCATGTCGAGAAGCAATGCACAGTCAGCTCGCTCGGCAAGCTCACCAAAGAACGCGAACACGTCCATGCGCCCGGCCACAAAAGAGACCGGCGGCGGCTCCACAGCCACCGGTACGGGTACCGCTGCCTGCACCTCGCGAACCCGATCCACCGCGCTGTCTAGCGAGGCGCGATTGAGCATGGGCGGAAGGAACCAGCCGAACTGACTTGAATAGCCGGCCCCGTGTTCCCAGAAGCAGTAGGCGCAGTCCTGTGCGAACCACGGCGACCCAACGATGGAGAGATGGCGCGCGGTGGCCGCGAGCCAGGCCGGATCGTTCGCGAAAGTGCCGCAGAAGTTGATATAGGACGGATGGAAGAGTACGGGCGCACCGGCATCGTGAATGCGCGCGATGTCTTCCACCACCGCTTCCACATCGGCAAGGCCCGCGTATTCGACGAACGCCGGCCCGCCCGGTAGCGCTACCAGACGTGCTGGATCCGGCCGCTGGGCAAGTGACAGGCTGGCGCCGAGCCCGAGGATGGGCAGCGCGGTTAGATCAGTGGGCAAACGCTGCTCTCCGATGGTTCCAACGTGACGCTCAGCCAAGCCTCACGGGCAACGCAGCATACCGGTTCCAGAGCGGCATGCGCTCACGCACAAGCTCGGCTGCGTCTGCCGCAAGCGCAAGATTAGGGCAGCGCTCAAGCAGCACTTCGACGGCAACGCGCGTCTCCATGCGCGCAAGCTGTGAGCCGAGGCAGAAGTGAATCCCGCGTCCAAGGCCAAGATGCCGGCGGATTGGGCGTCCGATGTCAAAGCATTGCGGGGCGTCGAACTCCCTCGGATCAAGGTTTGCAGCGCCGAGCACGGGTACGACCGCTGCGCCGCGCGGAATCGTGACGCCGTGGATCGTTACGTCCTCGAGCGGATAGCACGGCTTGGTGCCATGGATCGGGCCACAGAACCGCAGGCCTTCCTCGACCGCGCCTTCGATCAGCGAGGGGTTCGCGCGCAAACGCTCCAGCTGATCCGGATGCGCCAGCAGCGTCAGCACGAGATTGGAAATGAGGTGAACCGTGGTCTCGAAGCCCGCAATGATCAGCAGAAAGACCATGCTGATAAGCTCGTTTTCCTGCAGGCGATCACCGCCCTCCTCGGCCGCGATCAGCGCGGTGAGGATGTCGTCGCCCGGGGCGAGGCGCTTGCGTTCGATGAGCTCGCGAACGAAGCCGTCAAGCCTGGGCAGGTCCCATAACAGCGTACGCAGCATCCCCCAACCCGAGAGGCCATCCGAAAGGGCCCGCAGCCCGTCATGAAAGCGCGGCGCATCCGCCGCTTCGAGCCCCATCATTTCCGAGATCGCCCGCACCGGGATCGGCGAGGCATAGGCCATTTGCAGATCGACAGGTCCCGTTCGCTCTGCGCCGTCCAGCAGCACATGTGCGTGAGCACGGAGCGACGCCTCCATGTTCGCGATAGCGCTGCTGGTGAAGGCTTTCTGCACGAGGCCGCGCAAACGCGCGTGCGCAGGATCGTCCGAGAGGATCATGCTCTCGGCGAGATGGCGAACGGAACGCGGCATGGGCAGGGGCGCCGCGCTGTTGCCCTTGCCGCGCGCGCGCCCCCGATTGCGCACAAAGCGCGGATCCCGCAGCAGCGCCCAGCAATCGTCGTAGCGCGACAGGAACCACATGCGCATGACACTTACCCGTCCCCGATGAACGGGCGCTTCATCACGAAGCCATTGGTAATAGCGCGTGCGGTTGTCGGCAAAATGGGCAGATGCGACATCTACGGGCAAGCGCAGATCGGTATACGGCGAAACGGGTGCGTTCATGGGACTCTCTCCCTGGGCGCGCGGCTCCCAGCATACGCTCGTCGGGCTCCGTATAAGGCTGTCCGTACCGGCAGAATGCCAGCAATTGCAGGCCCCTGAGCCGATGCTAGATTCAGGCAACCACGCATCGCGGACCGCCCCGGGAGGCCCGGCCGTGACCGAAACGATCCTGATCGTCGACGACGAGATCGCAAACCTGCGGCTGTTCTCCAACATGCTCGGCGACCGCTATGAGATCGAAACCGCCAGGACGGGCAGGGAGGGTCTGGAGAAAGCCATCGAGCTCGCTCCGGACCTGATCCTCCTCGACGTGATCATGGTCGACATGAGCGGCATCGAGGTCTGCAAGGCGCTGAAAACCGATCCCGCGACAACCGGCATACCCGTCATATTCGTGACGAGCCTGGACGACGCCCACAACGAACAACACGGGCTCACGGTGGGCGCCGTTGACTACTACGCGAAACCGATCCACCCGGCCGTGCTGCAGGCACGTGTGCGCGTCCATCTGGAGCACCGGCAGTACACGCGCTATCTCGAAGCCCTCGTCGACCAGCGCACCCGATCGCTCAGCGAAGCACGCCGACAGGCACAGCTATTGCTCGAAGGACAGCAGGCCTGGAGCGCTCAGGCCTAGGCGCGCCGGCCGGCGCGTCGGCCAACGTCCGCGCGCGTGCCATCAGCCGGTAGCAGAGGGGGGCCGACGAAGAAGCAGGTTCGATGCTCTATCGCGCGGCCAGCGGCGATACCGGCGACGATCAGGAGGACCAGCGCCATCGATCGCGGCCAAACGTCATCCATGACGGGGAGCGCCCAGACGATGACCCCGAGCAGCAGCAACAGGCACACCACGACCGAACACAGCAGCGGTCGCCATTTGATATGGGTGCGCGCGTTCCGAACCAGCCAAAGACCACAACGCGGGCAGCCGAGGCGCCGTGCGGGATCGCCCCAGTCCTCGAGCAGCGCTGTCGTCAGGTCGATCGGCGCATTGCACTCGGGACAGCGCAAAGGCGCCCCGCGTGGGTAGTGCGCTTCGAGCAGCGTGTTTTCGACTTTGGGCATCATGCGACCTGCGTGCAGTCGGGCACGCGCTTCAAGGCTCGGCCGACGCGTCGAACATCCAGTTCATGATCCACCAGCGATCGCCGTCAAACCAAAGCGAAATACTGTTCACCCCGTGATCGAATGGCTCGCCTCCGCGTGAGCGTGCGCTCACATAGCTGCTCCAGACGTGGGCGACGTCACCGAAGCGCTGCACGACGCGGTCCGTTTCCCACTCGTAGAAGGCCTGTTCCCGGGGCTGCGGATTCTCACCGTGATAGTCGTCGAGGGTCTGCACGTCGAGCACGCGCGTGCCGTCTGCTACGCGGCGAGCGATCGCAATCCAATGCTCAGGGTGGTGCAGATGACGGTCGCGCCCGACGTCCGGGACAACCCCCGCCGGCCCCGAGACAACCTCGTAGTAGGCGTTGATGATCGCATCGATCGACGCCACATCCGCGCGATGGTCCGCAGGGAATGCAAGCGGCGCCAGCAAGCTGACCGCGAACAGCAGGGCACGTCTCACTTCAGGGTTCCTCCTTCTACGGGCACGCCATCGTGTGCCGGCGCGAGGGCGCAGGCGAATCCGAACACGGAGCCTCCGACGCCGCTACGCTCTTCCAGGCACCTCGGCGCACCGAGGCGACCCGCGAGCATAGCTACGGAGCCCCCGCACCCCCGAACACCCGGCTGCCCGCGGGATCGCTCGCGAAGCCCCGTTGGGCACTCAGGGCGCGCGCTCTGCCGCTGCCTGCCGAGTGGCATCTTCGCCTTCGCAGCCCTGGCAGGTGCGCAGGGAAAGTACAACCGCACAGCCAATCGCGATGAGGCCGAGCCCGCTCCAGCGCGGCCAACCGGGCGGCACCGCGAACAGGATCGAGCTGCCGCCCACGCCGAACATCATCACCAGGGCGGTGATCTTGGCGCGCCAGGGCACGCAGCGGTTCTGCTCCCAATTGCGCACGATCGGGCCGAAGAGCGCGGACTCGAGCAGCCATCGATGCATGCGCGGAGACGAACGCGCGAAGCACCAGGCCGCAACGAGGATGAAGGGGGTCGTAGGCAACAGGGGGAGCACGGCACCCAGGGCGCCGAGCACCACGAAGAAGAACCCTAGCAGGGTCCATGGATTGAACCAGTCGCGCTGCATGGCCTCGCCCGCCAAAGCCCGAACGCCCCCAATCCTACCGAATGCGCGTCCTCAGGACTCCGCGCTCAAGCGCTGGAAGCGCCAGTGCGCGCCCTCCTCCTGCGCGAGGACACCACACAGCCACGGCAGGGTTTCTTCCAGCATGTCACCGAGCGTCCAGGGCGGATGCAGCACGACGAGCCCACTCCCGGTCATGCCATGGCGTTCGGTATCCGGCTTCACCGAAGCTTCCGTGTACACAAGATCAGGAATACCGCTCGTGCGCAGTGCGTCATGAAGTTGATCAATGCGTGCCCGCTCTACGACCGGATACCAGACGGCCACCGTCCCGGTTGCGAAGCGACGATGCGCAGCGGCGAGGAAACGCACAACGGCCTCGTAATCGCTCTTCACCTCATAGGGCGGATCCACAAGCACAAGGCCGCGGCGGGACGGCGGCGGCAATTGCCCGAGCGCGCCGCGGAATCCGTCCTCTCGCAGCACCCGGGCCCGGCGGTCACCGGCTACGCATGCCGACAGCGCCTCGCCCTCGCCTGGATGCAATTCGAACAGCCGAAGTTCATCTGTCTCCCGAGCAATGCGCTGAGCGAAGACCGGCGAACCAGGATAGTGCGTGAGCGATTCCGCCCTCGCGCCATTCGCCCCTGACTCACCCACGAGCGCGCACAGGCGTGCGACCGAGTCGGGGAGATCGGGACGTCCCCACAGTCGATCGATGCCCGACCGGAACTCCTGGCGCTTCAGCGCTCGCTCGTCGCCGAGCGCATAGAGGCCCGCGCCGGCGTGCGTGTCCACGTAACGCCAGGGCTTCGGCTTGCGATTGAGGTGATCGAGCACGTGCACAAGCACAAGGTGCTTGAGCACGTCCGCGTGATTGCCGGCGTGATAGCCGTGCTGATAGCTGAGCATGCAGGATCGAGGCGCCGCGATCGGCGCCTCTGGACGCGATCAGACGATCGTCGAGCCGCCATCGACGACCCAGTTCTGGCCCGTCGAGTAGGACCCCGCCTTCGAGGCAAGGAACACGGCAACGCCGGCCAGCTCTTCCGGTTCGCCGATGCGGCGCAGCGGCACCGTCGACGTCACGCGCTCAAGGGTCGTCGGGTTTTCCCACAGCGCACGGGCAAAGTCGGTGCGAATGAGGCCCGGGGCGATGGCGTTCACGCGAATGCCCTTGGGCCCGTACTCGGCGGCGAGATTGCGGACCATCTGGAAGTCCGCGGCCTTCGAGATGTTGTAGGTGCCGATGACCGTGCTCGCGTGCAGGCCCCCGATCGACGAGACGATGATGATGGAGCCATCACCGCGCGCTTCCATTTCCGGCAACACCATGTGGCAGAGCCAGTGATTGGAGAGCACGTTGCACTGCATGATCTTCTCGAAGGCGCCGTCCGGGATGTCCTTGGACGGACCGTAGAAAGGATTCACGGCTGCGTTGCAGACCAGCACGTCTATCTGCCCCAGCTGAGCATGGGTCTCGTCGACCAGGGCCTGCAAGGCTTCCTTGTCGCCAATGTGCGCGGGAATGACGATCGCTCGGTTCGGCGCCTCCGCGCCGAGCATCTCGTTGATCTCGTCGGCCACGAGCTGGCAGCCGTCCGCCTTTCTCGAGCTGATCACGACGTTTGCACCGTGGCGCGCAAGCTCGACCGCAATGGCGCGGCCAATGCCCTTCGAAGAACCCGTGACAACGGCGTTCTTGCCGCTCATATCGAACATGCTGCCTGCTGCGACGCTCATGGAGTCTCCCTCTGCGTAGGCCGCCCGTGCGGCCGGATATAGACCGGGGCCTCGGCCCCGGCGATTCGATTCAAGCGATGCCCAATTGGGACTTCGCGTAGGCAGTGATCATCTTGTAATCGGCCTTCCCGTTCGAGGCTCGGCCGAGCGTCGCCCGTGAAAGCACGCGCTTCGGCGTCTTGTATCCGGCGAGGTGCGCGCGCGCGTGCGCGCGCAGGCCAGCCTCATCGAGCTCAGCACCCTCTCGGAGCGCCACGACTGCAGTCACCATCTGCCCCCACTTGTCATCCGGCACTCCGACAACAAGTGCATCCTCAACGTCCGCGTGCTCCTTCAGCGTCTCCTCGACCTCTTCCGGATACACCTTCTCACCCGCCGTATTGATACAGACGCTGCCCCGGCCGAGCAGAACCAGAGTCCCGTCAGCCTCGACGCGGACCCAGTCGCCCGGCATGGAGTAGCGCGCTCCGTCGATGATCGGGAAGGTTTTCTTCGTCTTCTCCTCGTCCTTGAAGTATCCAAGGGGTATCGCACCGCCGCGCGCGATGAAGCCAGGCTCCGGATCCCCCGCCTTGACCTCGCGAAAGTCCTCCGTGAAGACCTTGCAGTGTTCGCCGAGAACGAAGCGCGCCGTTTCCACCGTACCCGCCGCCGTCGTGTCGCTGCGGCCGAAGCCTACTGCCTCGGATGCGCCAAAGGAGTCGGTGAGCACCATGTTCACGTTGTGACGCAGCAGACCCTGCTTCACCTCCATGGACCACATGACGCCCGAGGACAGCATCCCGAGCAGGGAACTCACGTCGTAGGTATTGCCGTTCGCGTCGAGCTCTGCGAGTAGCGGTTTGGCGAAGGCGTCGCCGACGATGGCGAGATTGGTCGCCTGCCAACGCGTGATCGCCTCGAGACACTCCTTCGCGTCAAAGCTCGCCCCCGTGAGCGTCAGGATTGTGCCGCCCTGAGCAAGCGTGCCGATCGCCGTGAAGAGACCGGTACCGTGCATGAGCGGACAGCAGGGAATGAGGCGCCCGCCGCCCCCGGCCGCCCGGACGTTCTCGACATGCTCGGCAAGCGTATTCGGCGGAATGAGGTTCGTCGCGGGCGTCGCACCTGCCGTGCCTGCGTGCCAGTGGTCGTCGAGGCGCCACATGACGCCCTTCGGCATGCCCGTCGTACCGCCCGTATACAGGAACAGCATGTCATCACCGGAGCGCTCGATGGCGAGCGGACTTCCGTCGCCCTCAGTGCACAGCGTTTCGTAGGCGAGGGCCCCCTCGACGCTCGGAGTGCCGTCGTCGCCGACCTCGATCCAGATCTCGACCTTGGGCAGCCGGTCCTTCAGCGCGGCCACGTTGTCGGCGAACTCGCTGCCATAGACCACCACCTTGGCGTCAGAGTTATCGAAGATGTAGTAGAGCTCTTCGTCGACGTATCGGTAGTTGACGTTGACGTGCGTGAGGCGGCCCTTGAATGCCGCCGTCAGCGTTTCGGAGTAGGCGGGGTGATTGCGAAGGTAGAACGCAACCTTGTCCCCCGCTTCGGCGCCGTGCGCATACAGGGCCCGCGCAAGGCGATTCGTGCGGGCCGCGAAGGCGGACCAGGTCACCACGCGATCGCCATGGATGAGCGCCGGCTTGTCGCCCGGTACTGCATCCGCAACGGCGTCCAGTACATCGCCGTAGTTCCAACCGCCCTCGATCGCCACCATCTCCCTCTCCCCCATCATCCTCTGAGCGCTCACGCCGAGGGACCCGTCCCTGTCCCGGGACTCTGCTCACCCGAGCGCTCGCTTGTAACCGCCTGAGCCCGGCTTGTCGACGCCGGGCTTCGAGCTCAAGCCCCGGCGGCCTTGCCTACGGGTACGCCGTCCACGATCTGGTCAAGGAACTCCGAAAGCCCGTAGCCGACCTGACCGTCGCACTCATAGCGGGTCATGCCCTCGGCGATGCGGGTCGTCATCGCCTCCCCGTCCGGATTCGTGCGCCGATTGCGCAGCGGGATGAGCGACATCACCTCACCGGTGATCTCGTAGGTGCGCGCATCGGTGCGAGCGACGCAGCGCATGCGCGTCTGGCAGTCATCGGCGTCGTATTCCGCCTCGATGGAGACCTCGCGGAGCAGGGTGTAGGCGCCGTTCTCCAGCACCATGCCGCCCTGGCGCTGCGCACCGTCTGCACCGGTCACCACAGAAAGCATCATCGCGAAGTCACGGCCGAAGTTCATGGGCAGCCAGCGATACCAGTGAATGTTCTGCCAATAGCGCGGGCCCCAGGAATGATCGCGCAGACCGAAGCCCTCGAGCGTCCAGGCTTCCTCGCCGATCCGGATATGGCCCTGCCCCGCCATGTGTTGCTCGTAGTGGCCGCGAGCAAAGGCCTTTTCTGCCGATTCCTCGATCGGCGAACCGTCCTCGTTCACCGGTTCGCCGCCGAACATGGGAGAGACCCCTTCAAAGTCGATCTCGATGCGGGCTTTCTCGATCGGGTTCTCCTTGAACGCGCGGCCAGGATTCATCATGTCCTTCGGCGTTGCGAGCAGGCACAGCGAGCCCTCATAGATGAGCCTCAAGCGGGCAAAGGGCTCGACGACCTCGAAGCGCATGCCGCCATTGTCGAATGCGTCGTTGGTGGTGCACTCCGGCCGCTTGAACATGAAGCCGATCCGGCCGTCGGGCAGATACACGCAGCAGGACATCTCTCCGCGCCCTTCGTTCGGGCGATTGGCGAGGCGGAACCAGCCGCCGATGCCCTGCGCCGGGTCGAAGAGATTGAAATACATCGACTCGTTGAAGTTCTCGGCGGCTTCGACGGGGTGGGTGTACTCGTCTTCCGGATCGAGGCGGATCCGGACGCCGGGGCGTTCCGTGGCCATTGCAGCGCTCCTGTGACTGGGTGCGCGGGTTAATTCCGGCGCATTAGACTTCGACGAGCCTAGGAGTTCGGCACGAAACGGACAAGCCGCACGGCGTGCGCCGCCGCCGTACCATGGCCGCACAGGGGAGGAGGACCCAGATGAGCGACGCACCGATATCGAAGTTCCCGGAACTCGGCTTCTATGGACTGCCGGGGCACACGCGCACGCCGCGCGACGTGCTGCGCCAGGTGCAGGATGCGGAGGCGATGGGGATCGGTAACGTGATGATCTCGGAGCGTGCAGACTACAAAGAGATCGCAGCCATCTGCGGCGCCTGCGCGGCTGTCACCGAGTCGATCTTCATCGGAACCTCGGGGACCAATCTCAACACCCGCCATCCCGTGATCACCGCGTCCATGTGTTCGACGCTGTCCGCGCTCTCCGGCGGGCGTTTCGCGCTCGGGCTTGCGAAGGGGCCGAACCTCCGCTGGAAGGCCATGAACCTGCCGATCCCGACCTACGAACGAGAGCGCGATTTCGTCGACGTGCTCAGACGGCTGCTCAGCGGTGAGGCGGTCACTGGCTACGCCGGCGCGCTGGGCGACATCCCCGCGATGAGCCTCGCCCCGTACGTCAGCGAGGATGTGCCGCTGCTCTATGTGGGCTTCGGCCCGAAGAGCCTCGAGCACGCGGGACGGATCTACGACGGTGCGCACCTGCACACCTTCATGACCGATGAGGCGCTGTCGAACGCCGTCGCGCAGTTCCGCGCAGGCGAGGCTGCGGCGGGACGGGAGGTCGGCCGCGGCAAACTCTGGAGCGTATTCGCCACCGCCTGCGACGTTTCGGAAGAAACCTATCTGCGCTACATCGTCGCCCGACTTGCAACCTATCTGCAGATTCCCGGCTATGGCGACATGCTCGTCGAGATCAACGGATGGGATCCGGAGGTACTGGCGCGCTTTCGCTCATCGGACGCAGTGAAGCGCGTCGGCGGACTCATCGACAGCGTCGCGACAACGGCCCAGATAGCAGAGGTTGAGAAGGTGATCCCCGAAGCATGGCGACCCGCTGCCGTCGGCGACGCCGCTACCTGCGCGCGCCGCTGGGTGGATCAGTTCGAAGCGGGCGCGGACGGCCTCGTCATCCACGCGAGCACCCCCGAAGAGTTCGAACCCGTGCTGCGCGAGTACGAACGCATTCGCCCCAGCGCGCTCTTCGAGGGACGCACCAACCGTCCCGGCGGTTGAAGGTCAGTCGCCAGGGCCGCTGCGGCGCGCGTGCAGCAACCAGAGCGGGTCAGCATTGGCAGGCGAGCGATCGGTCGCCTCCGGCGCCTCGAAGCGTCCGGTGCGGCGCAGACACTCCCCATACATGCGCAGGCGATCCGCCGGTGGTAGCGCATGGAAAGCGCGCACGGCCTTGGTCGGGAAGCAGCGATGCGACGTAGCGATGATCACCTCGCCACCAGGGGCAAGCAGACGTCCGATCTCGTCGAACACTGCAATCGGATTCACGAGGTACTGCACCGACACCGCGATCAACACCGCATCGAAGGCTGCGTCTGCCCACGGCAGTCGCACGTTGCTGTTCAGGTTCTGGACGTGAAACTCGTCGAGGCGGTCATTGGCGGCGAGCTCCGCCGCGTTCATCCCGTGTCCCGCGACGTGGGCAAAGGAACGATCCGCCGGCAGATGGCTGATCCACGAGCTCATCAGATCCAGCACACGGCAGTTCGCCGGCAATCGTTCGGCGTAGAACGCGGTAAGCGCGTCAATGGTGGCGGCATCGATGTGCGCAACCAGGCGCGGCTCGGCGTAGAACAGCGCATCGTCGCTGTCATCCTGACGCTCGAACAGGAAGTCGGGCAGGCCCGCTGCCCCCGCGTCGTTCGAAACTGTCATCCGCGCCTCCAGGGCCTCTACCGCTCGTCGGATACATGTTCGCAGATCGCCATCGAGTTTCGACCGTAAGCCTGCGAAACGTCTCCGACTTTCGAAAGAAATGGCAAGCGCGCGTCAGTAGACCATCGGAAGGCAGCTTCACAGAAGTTCATTTTTCCTCCATAAAGCCTTCCTGGGGTCTTCAGAACAGCGCAGCCCCCAACAGACGATCCAGGGAGGACGTCATGAAGATAGCGAGAGACCCTTCTAGCCGCCTGTGGACGCTGACAAGCGGCACCCGTGTGCTCTACACCGGTTATCGAAGCCCTTGGGACAATCCGCGCCTGATGCGTGCGGCGGCCGAACAAGAGCAGACGGTCGTACCCACACGGCCGCGCACCGCACGCCGTTGCGCTACCCGGAAGGTGCCTGCGCTCAGCTGATTCACCGGCCCGAGGTGGATGCCTTGGGCGCCGGTTGCCGGCGGCACCCAACGCCCCTGACGCGTTCAATCCGCGCCGCGACTCCGCGTGCGTCTTCCCTCGTTTCGCCCCCGCCCGCGGGTGCGCCCGCATTCCGCGAGCTTGGTCGCCGCCCGCCGCCAAAGGCCTGCAAACCCGCGGGCGCGGCGCTCCATCGCAGCGGCAATCTCACAATCCCGCCTGCTGCGTCGCCGCCCTTTCCGCTATGCTGCGCGCCCTTTTCTTTTGCCGAGGAATCGTCGTGTCTGCTCAGTCCATGGAAGAACTCGTCTCGCTGTGCAAGCGCCGCGGCTTCATCTTCCAATCCGGAGACATCTACGGCGGTCTTCAGGGCCTGTATGACTATGGTCCGCTCGGCGTCGAGCTGAAGAACAATCTCAAGAACGCCTGGTGGCGCGCCATGGTGTACGAGCGCGACGACGTCGAGGGCCTGGACGCGTCAATTCTTACGCACCGCCTCACGCTGCGTCATTCGGGCCACGAAGCGACCTTCTCTGACCCGCTCGTCGACTGCAGAAACTGCAAGGCTCGCTGGCGCGCAGACCATATCGAGGACAAGTGCCCAGCCTGCGGATCAACCGATCTGACCGAACCGCGGCCCTTCAATCTTATGTTCAAGACGGCGGTGGGGCCCGTCGACGATGGCTCGAACTTCGCCTACCTGCGCCCGGAAACAGCGCAGGCGATCTTCACGAACTTCAAGCACGTGACGGACTCTACTGCTCGCCGGCCTCCCTTCGGCATCGCGCAGATCGGCAAGGCGTTCCGCAACGAGATCACGCCGCGGAACTTCATTTTTCGCGTGCGGGAGTTCGAGCAGATGGAGCTCGAATTCTTCGTCGAGCCCGGCACCGATGAGGCGTGGCACGAGACCTGGCTCGAGGCGCGCCTGGACTGGTGGTCCGAGCAAGGCGTCCCCCGGGACAGCATCGAGATTCTCGACGTCCCCGCGGAAGAGCTCTCTCACTACTCCAAGCGCACCTACGACATCATGTATCGGTTCCCGCACGGGGTCGAAGAGCTCGAGGGCATCGCCAATAGAACTGATTTCGACCTTGGCTCGCACAGCAAGGGCCAGGGAGACCTCGACATCCAGGCGCGCGTGGAGCCGAACGGCGACTCCAACACGCGCCTCGCGGTGCAGAACCCGGAATCAAAGAAGTGGGTGGTGCCATACGTGATCGAGCCGTCGGCCGGTGTCGATCGCGGCGTCCTCGCCGTTTTGAATGAGGCCTATCGCGTCGAGGAACTGGAGAGCGGCAACTCGCGCACGGTGCTGGCGCTTCCGCGCCATCTGGCGCCGATCAAGGCAGCGGTGATCCCCGTGAAGAAGAACCACGAGGCGATCGTCGAGACAGCGCGCGGCTTGAAGCAGCGCCTGCAGAAGCTCGGCCTCGGCCGCATTCTCTACGAGCACACGGGCAACATCGGCAAGGCCTATCGTCGCCACGATGAGGTGGGCACGCCGATCTGCATCACGGTCGATTTCGACACCATCGAAGGCGACGGTTCAGTGACGGTCCGGGACCGCGACAGCATGACTCAAGAGCGTGTGGCCGCAGACCGGATAGAGGATTTCGTTCGAGACTACTTCGCAGGCGCCTGAGCCCCGACGGGACTGGCCGGGAAGGCGCGCTCGCGCGCGCCTGCCCAGTTCGGGTCAGCCATCGCCGTCGGCCGAGCCCTCTGCCGGCGCCGGCGCGACTGTCGCGGCAGGCGCAACAGCGGCGGCAGGCGGGGCTGCGCGTTCGAGGCCCGCGCCCGCTTCGCGCATTGCCGCAATCACCTCGTCGGTGATGTCTGCTTTCGCGTCGAACCACAGCATCGGCGTCGCGACGGTCACGACCGCGACAGCGCCCCGAGCGGACGCGATCTCCGACGCGTAGGGGGTGACTTCGTTACGGAACGAATTGATCACAGCCTGACGAAACTGCGCAGAGCGCTGCTGCGCCAATTGCTGCGTCTGTTGAAGGCGCTGGTTCGCGACCGCCGTCAATTCCTGGAGCTCCTGCTCCGCTTCATCGCCGATCACCTCATATTCGTCACGGCGCGCCTGAACCTGCTGCTGCAGATTCGTCGCAACCTGACCCACCTGACCCGCGAGCTGCTGGTTCGCTACGTTGATCTGCTGGGCAATGACGTCATCACGGCCGAGGGCGCGCGCAATGGCGTCCAGATCGATGATGGCAACGCCCGCGGCGCCACCCTGTGGTTGGCAGCCAGCGACCATTGCGGCACACACCACGCCCGCGGTGGCGAGCACTTTACGAACAGCTTTCATGGGTTTCCCTCGGTGACCCCCTACAAGAACGGCGGCACATGTTAACAAGCGTTCAAGCCCCTGCAAGAACAAGCGTTTGCCGGCCACGAAAGCGGTCGCCACAATAGCTGCCCGCCGCGCCGTCGTCCGGCGCGCTGCTGCCGGAGCCACCATGAGTCGCCGCACCCTCGATCCCGACTGGGACAGTCCGCTTACGCTGAACATCACGCCTGCGGGGGTCGCGGGCGCGCTGTTCTCGTCCGCAGACGAGGTGCATACGGCCTGGCAGTCATGTGTCGATCCGAATCTCGTGGTGGCGGAGTCTGTCGCTCACGACGCGCATTCGCCGAATTACTGCCGCCTGGTGGAACAGGAGTACGAGGAGGACGGCAGCGAGGGCATCTGGCACGACTGGTGCGTGGAAGTGCGCATCGGCGAAATCTATATTTCCGGGCACTGGCGCCTGCCCACAGACGCCCGCGGATCGGACTGGGGCTGGAGCAACGACGAGGCACAGAAAGCGTTCACCGCAGGCTGCGTGCTCTTCGGGCGCCGCGTCGGCCGAACCGTCTATGTCGAGGAACCGCTCGAGTCGGGGCCGTCACCGACCCGTCACTGAGGAAGCCGACCATGTCGCTCAAAGCCGCCATCCTGCCGGTCACGCCCTTTCAACAGAACTGTTCGCTGATCTGGTGCGAGGAAACGAAGCTCGGCGCCGTGGTCGACCCAGGCGGCGACCTCGACCGCATCCGCGCGGCGATCGCGGAGGCAGGCATCACGCTCGAGAAGATTCTCATCACCCACGCACACATCGACCACGCCGGCGCCACCGCCGAGCTTGCCGAGGCCGAAGGCGTACCGATCGAGGGCCCGCACCGCGACGATGCGTTCCTGATCGAATCGCTCACCGAGCAGGGCGCCAAGTACGGCTTCAAGGGCGCACGTTCCTTCGAACCGTCCCGCTGGCTGGATGAGGGAGACGCGGTGACCGTCGGCAAGCTGACCTTTGCCGTACGCCACTGCCCAGGCCACACCCCGGGCCACGTCGTGTTCGTCAATGAATCCGCACGCATCGCAGCCGTCGGCGACGTGCTCTTCCAGGGCTCCATAGGCCGCAGCGATTTGCCGCGCGGCAATCACGAAGATCTCGTCCGCTCCATCCGCGAACGCCTGTTCCCGATGGGCGACGACATCACCTTCATTCCGGGCCACGGTCCGGTCTCCACCTTCGGGCAGGAGCGCCGGTCGAATCCCTATGTGGCCGACATGCTGTTTCAGGCCTGACCGCGTCAATGCCCACGGCGGGACCATGACCGGAACCCGGACCCGGACCCGGACCCGGATCGGAATTCAAACCTTGCGCGAGCACGGCGCGTCCTAGGAAGCGTGAACAGCGTGAATCGCAGCGCCGGCTCCCCAGCGGGGCGAGCTGACCCGGCCACCCACCCGCCCGACGTGGATGAGGTGGCTTGGGTCGACCGTGCTCGCCAGGGCGATCGTCGTGCGTTCGAAGCACTCTATCGCCGCCATGCGGGCCGTACCTTCGCGCTCTGTCTACGCATGACCGGCAACGAAGCAACGGCGCAGGACTGTCTGCAGGAGGCGTTTGTGAAGGCCTGGTCGAAACTGGACCGCTTCGAATCGCGAAGCCGCTTCGGCACCTGGCTTCATCGCATCGCGGTGAACGAGGTGCTCGATCAGCAGCGCCGTGATCAGCGGCACGATGCCGACGACGTCGACGACATGGAACTCGCGGCACCGATCCAGGTCGGCAGCCGCGTCGAGGACATCGCCCTCGAAAGGGCAATCGCGAGCCTGCCGGACGGCGCTCGCAACGTACTCGTGCTCTCGGGCCTGCACGGCTACAGCCACGAGGAAACGGGCGAGATGCTCGGCATCGCCGTCGGCACCTGCAAGGCGCAATTGCACCGGGCCCGTAAGCTGCTAGCCGAGCGGCTCGCGGATCCGGCACCGATGCAAGAGGAAACACCATGAGCGACGAGACGATCGCCCGCCTCCACGACGACGGCTTGCCGCCGCACCTCGCAGCCCGTCTGGACGCCCGCCTCGACGGTCTCGCGACGTCCTTCGAACCACCGAAGCAGGCGTTCGAAGCGATCGAGGCACGCCTCGATACACCCCCGCGCACACCCACGTGGATCGGCTTCGCGATGGCCGCCTCGCTCGCTGCCCTTGCCGTCGTGCTGGCATTTCGCGGCGTAGAACCAGACCTGCCTGCAGACCCATTGGCAGTAGAAGTCGATCCCGCAGCCCGCGCAAAACCGCTCACCGATTCGGACGGTGCCGTGCTCGCCGCCCGCGATCGCTATCGAACGGCGTCGCTGCCGCCTGCACTCGGTGGCCGCGCAGCCCTCGGCGCCGGCTTCCTGCAGGTGCGAGAAGACGTGTCCACGAACTTCGCCGACCGTCTGGACGAGCTGGATCCCGCGACGCGCGAGGTCGTCGAGACGAATCTGCAGGTCATTCACGGCGCCCTCACCCGTATTGAGAGCGCGCTGGCCAGCAGCCCCGACAACTCCGTCCTGCAGGAGCTGCTGATGTCCACCTACCGACAGGAACTCGACTACATGGGCCGGGTGAGCCAGATGCCCACCCCCCGGGAAGATGGGAGCATGGAACTATGAAGAGGCTGATCGCACTTGCCTGCCTCGGCACCCTCAGCGCGCTGCCGGCGTTCACGCCCATCGCCTTCGCAGACGAGGACTTCGAGGAAAAGATGGCCGCATCGCCCGACGGCGTCGTGGAAATTGCCAATGTGGCAGGCGACATCCGCGTCCGCGGCACCGACGGCGACGAGGTCGAGCTGGCGGCCCACCTCGGTGACGATGTCGAGGAGCTGATCTTCGAACGTGAGGGCGACGTCATTGTCATCCGCGTCGAGGTGCGCAACAGCAGCGGCTGGGGCTGGGGCGGCGGCAATGACGGCAGCGCCCGCCTCGACGTCCGCGTTCCGCGCACGAACGACGTCCGCGTGGAGGCCGTGAGCTCCGACGTGTCCGTCTCCGGCGTGGACGGTCGCCTTGACGTCGAGAGCGTGTCGGGCGACATCGAGATCGAGTCCGGCGCCACGCGACTCGATCTCACGACCATGAGCGGCGATGTGAACATCGACGGCTCCGGGCAGACAGCGACGGCGTCGCTGACATCGGTGAGTGGCGACGTGGTGGCGCGTGATCTCGGCGGCGATATCCACTCCACAAGCGTCTCCGGGGAGGTCGAGCTCGATCTCGGGACCGTGACGCGGTTGCGTGCGCAGTCCACGAGCGGTGACGTCACGGCACGCGCCGCGCTCGCCCCTGACGCGCGCGTGGAGATCGAGACCGTGAGCGGAGAAGCCGATCTGGGCCTCAACGGGGCCAAGGACGGGGATTATGCGCTGAGCACCTTTTCCGGTGACCTCGACAACTGCTTCGGCCCCGAGGCAGAGCGGCGTCGTTACTCGCCCGGACGGAGCGTCAAGTTTCGGCATGGGGACGGCGAGCGCGACGTCCGCATGAGCACCATGAGCGGCTCTATACGCCTGTGTGACTGAAATGCGGGCGCAACGGCAAGGGAACGATCGCCTCGAAGGCAGCCTCGGTGGCACACTCCGCGCCCCGCCTGAGGAGCCCGCAATGTCCGCACTCGCCGCGACGTCCGAGGACGTCCTGACCGCTACCGAACGCCTTGCGCCACACGTCATTCGTACGCCTTTGCTCGAACACAGGGTCCTGAACGAGCGCGCCGGGGGCCGTGTCCTGCTGAAGGCGGAGTCGCTGCAGCATACGGGGTCCTTCAAGTTCCGCGGCGCCATGCACCGCCTGCTGCGGCTTACGGAAGCCGAACGCAGAGCGGGCGTGGTGGCCTTCTCCTCGGGCAATCACGGCCAGGCCGTCGCGGCCGCCGGCGCGCGCCTCGGCATCAACGTGCGCATCGTTATGCCGGACACCGCGCCCGCAGTGAAACTCGAACGCACGCGCGGCTGGGGCGCTCAGGTGACGACCTACGATCCGACCGGTCCGCGCACGCGCGAGGAGATCGCGCGCGAGATCGCACGCGAGGAAGGCCGCGTGCTCGTGCCGTCCTACGACGACGGCGACGTCATTGCGGGCCAGGGCAGCGCCGGGGTGGAGATCTTCGAGGATCTGTCCTCGCGCGGATTGCGCGCCGATGCCCTGCTCGTCTGCTGCGGTGGTGGCGGTCTCACGGCCGGCTGCGCGCTCGCACGGGATGCCTTCGAGTCGACCGCCACCGATCTGCACACGGTCGAGCCGGCGGACTTCGACGACCACGCACGGTCCTTCGCGAGCGGTACCCGCGAGGGCAACGATCCTGCGGCGCGTTCGATCTGCGATGCGCTGCTGTCACCCACGCCAGGGGATCTCACCTTCCCCATCACGCACCCGCGCGTAAAGCGCGGCCTGAGCGTCAGCGACGACGAGGTGCGGGACGCCATGCGCTTCGCCTTCGACTACCTGCGCGTGGTTCTAGAGCCGGGCGGCGCAGTCGCCCTCGCGGCCGTCCTGGCGCAGCGCGTGCCCACCGCCGATCGCGTCACCGTGGCGCTCATGTCCGGTGGCAACGTGGACCCGGCGCTGTTCGCCTCCGTGATCTCCGAGGCGCGCTAGGCGCGGGGCGCCCCCCAGCACCAGCGCTCCGCGAAGGCGACGGCGCCGCCCCGATAGTCGAGCGGCGCGTCGACGTCCTCGTCCTGCAGGAGCGGCCCGTCGAGATCCACGAAGGCGCAGTGCGCTGCCACGTACATGGCCGGCGCCATGGCGAGCGACGAGCCGCACATGTTGCCGACCATCAATCCGAGACCAAGTTCGCGCGCCCGCGCAACGATGCGCAGTCCTTCCGTGAGCCCGCCGCACTTGTCGAGCTTCACGTTGACGAACCCGTAGCGCGCAGCGCAGCGCTCGAGATCGCCGGCGTGCTGGAACGACTCGTCTGCGCCGAGCGGCACGGGATAGGTCCGCCCCTCCAGCACCTCGTCAGCTTCCGGTGGCAATGGTTGCTCGACGAGACCGACCTCGGCCGCTTCGAGCATGGGCATGACGCGCTCCAGTTCGGCGAGGTCCCAGGCGCAGTTCACGTCGACGACGATCTCAGCATCGGATCGCGCTGCACGCACCGCCTGCACGCGCTCTCCGTCGAGCCCGTCGCCACCGCCGAGCTTCAGCTTCAGCACGCGCCAGTTCCCGTGCGATGCGGCCGCTGCCGCCATGCGCTCAGGGAAATCCAGGCTGAGCGTGCCGAGCAGCGGAAAGGGACCCGGCACGTCGACGCCGAGCAGCGCATCGATGCGCGTGCCCGTCTGCTGCACGTGCAGATCCCAGAGCGCGCAGTCGAGCGCATTGCGCGCGCCGCCGGCCGGCAGGAGATGTTGAAGCAACGTCGGGTCCACGGGCGTCAGTGCCGCGGGATCGAGCGCTTCGATCTGCGTGCGCATCGATGCGACCGTCTCGCCGAGATAGTCGATACCGATGGCCTCGGAGCGACCGACCCGGCCCTCTTTGTCGCGCACTTCAAGCACCAGCGCCGGCATGGTCTCGTAGCGATAGCCGGCGATGACGAAGGGCGCAGAGAGCTGCCAGTCGAGCTCCCTGCAGCGGAGTTCGAGCCCCGTGCTCATCCGCCTGCTCCGAGCAGTCGATCGACGATAGCGTCGACGCCGCCGCGCAGCGGATCGACCACGGGCAGGCCGGTCTCCTCCGCTGCGTCGGCGACTGCCTGCTCGAAGGCGGCGTCATCGAGCTTCGCAGTGTTCAGGCTGATTCCGGCGCAGCGGATGTCTGGACTCGTCACGCGTCCGCAGCGCTCGTGCAGATCGATGGCGTCCGTCAGCGACGGCAGGGCTTGATCGGGATAGCCGTCCACGTGCGCGCGGCTCGGGTCGTGGCAGAGCACGAACCAGTCTGGCTGGCTGCCGTGCAGGAGGCCCATGGACACCCCGGCGTAAGCCGGGTGGAAGAGCGAACCCTGCCCCTCGACCAAGTCCCAGTGATCGTCCGCAGCGGCGGGCGAGAGCTGCTCGGCTGCACCGGCGACGAAATCGGCGACAACCGCATCCAGAGGCACCCCTTCGCCGGCGATCAGCACCCCGGTCTGCCCCGTGGCGCGAAAGTCTGCCGCCACGCCCCGCGCCTGCAGTGCCCGGGTGAGCGCAAGCGCTGTGTATTTCTTGCCGAGGGCGCAGTCCGTCCCGACGGTGAGCACGCGGTGACCGCTGCGCGGCGCGCCCGTTCCGACCACGCGCGGTACGGGTGCGTGGCGGACGTCGAAGAGCGACCGATCACGCGCCCGCGCACGCTCGGCGATCTCGGGGATGTCACCGAGGCGCTGATGCAGACCGCTGACGAGATCGAGACCCGCATCGAGCGCTTCGAGGAGCGCCGGTACCCAGGGCGCCGGAATCTGTCCGCCGAAGGGCGCAATGCCGATCAGCAGACCGCGCGCGCCCGCCTCGACAGCCTGCGCCGGAGACATCGAGGGCAGGCCCAGCGTGACCTCGCCATCGAGTGACCACTCACCGACCAGGCGCTCCGGGGCCCAGTCGCGAACGCCGAAAGCCGTCTTCGCATCCAGCGGATCGGTGACGTCACCGAGAAATGCGATCCAGGGGGTCGGTAGCTTCACGCGCATGCTCCATCCGTTCGCGCCACTGTGCCCGAGGCGCCCCATCGCGGGCTAGGATGCAGGCAGCTCGACTCTGACGCGGAGATCCGCATGTTCCAACGTTCGACACTCACATTCCTGACTCTGTGGGCACTGGCGCCGATCGCCACTGCTGACGAAGGCGCTCGCTCGCCTGCGGAAGCGATCAACGGCGTATTTGCTGACCTCGTCGGACAGCAAGGACCGGGCTGCGCGGTCGGCGTCGCGGAAGGTGCGAATCTCATCCATGCGGCCGGCTACGGCTATGCCGACCTGGAGTACGACATCCCCCTCGACGCCGATTCCGTGTTCCGCATGGCGTCCGTGTCCAAGCAGTTCACGGCGATCGCCGTCGCCCTTGCGGCGGAGGACGGATTGATCGATCTCGACGCAGGCATCGGCACCTATCTGCCGGAACTGCACGAGAGCGTTCAGAGCGCGACCGTCCGCCAGGTGATCGGCCACGTCGGCGGCCTGCCGGACTACGAAAGCCAGGAGCTCAACGACGTGCTCAAGGACGCCATGGGCAATCCATTCAACTTCGGCGCGGAGGACCATCTCAGCACCGAGGAGTTCTTCGAGGTCACGCAGTCCGTTAAACAAAAGCACGTGCCGGGTACGGTCTACGAGTACAGCAACATCGGCTACTTCTGGCTGGGGCAGATTGTCGAGCGGGCAACCGGAGAGCGCCTGCGCGACTTCGCAGCGCGCCGCATCTTCGGACCCGCCGGCATGACCTCGAGCCAGTTCAACGACGACACCCGGCGCGTCGTGCCGCGACGCGCGGGCGGCTACGGCCGCCGCGGCGAAGATCAACCCTGGCTGATCTACGAGACAAACCTCGACTGGGTCGGCGAGGGCGGGGTGTACACCTCCGTTAATGACTTCGCGCAGTGGAACGAACAGTTCCGCAATCCGACGCTCGGCGCGGAGCCTGCGGCGCTCCGCGCGATGCTGAACCGGCCGGCGTCCGACGTGCTCGACGAAGACGGCGAAGGCTACGGCTTCGGCCTCGCATCCGGTACGGACGCCAACGGACGCGCCTTCATCGCGCACAGCGGCGGATGGGTCGCCTTCCGGACCTATTTCAAGCGCTTCCCGGACGAGGACCTGGCGTACTGGGTGTTCTGCAATCGGCCGGACGGGAATCCGGCCGGGCGCGGCGCAGCGCTCGAGGCCGTGCTCCTGCCCTGAAGCCACGACCTCCGCGCACGCGCGCGGAGGTCATGACACTGCTCAATCGCCCGCGGCGGGCGCGCCGAGCTCTTCGAGGTTAGAGACGAGCTGCTCACCTGCGGAGCGCACGTTCACGCTCTTGTCGATGCGCTCGATGACACCTTCCTCGTCAATGTAGAAGGTCCAGCGACGAGCGAAGCCGCCCCGCTCGCCGACGCCGTAGGCCTCCGCCATGGCGCCCTCCTCGTCTGCGAGGATCGGGAAGGTCGCACCGTTCTTTTCAGCGAAGCCGGTGTTGTCCTCGATCGAGTCCGTGCTCGCCATGAAGTAGGCGACGTCGAAGTTCCGGATCTGCTTGTCACTGTCACGCAGCGACTTGCACTCCAGGGTTCAGCCTCCGGTGAAGGCCTTGGGGAAGAAGGCGATCACCACGTACTGGCCGCGGTAATCGGACAGCGTGTGTTCGGCGCCGTCGGAGCCCGGCAACGTGAAGTCCGGCGCGGGATCGCCGACCTCCGGCGCTGCGAAGGCTGCGCTCGCCAGCAGCATCGCTGCCGCGAACATGCCTGTGCGTCTGAGCATGGGAGCACTCCAGATAATGCCCGTGGGGGGTCACTGATCATGCGCGGGGCGCCGTCGAGGCGCCAGCGCGCGCTAACCTCAGCGCAAGATTCTGCATTGGCCTCTGCCGCGTGGTCGGCAAGCGATCCGCGCCAGCGCCGAAACGGCCTTCAGCAGTGCAGACGAGATCGCCCGAGGCACTCGATATGGTGGGCCTGGCAGGACTTGAACCCGCGACCTAAGGATTATGAGTCCCCTGCTCTAACCAACTGAGCTACAGGCCCGCTGCGCAAGTATAACGGCCGCGGTGGGAAAACATGCCGGTACCGTCTGCGCTTTGTTGTCGATGCCCTAGACTGTCGCCGACAGGAGGGCGCCAACCATGCACGATCGCTACTTTCCGATCTCAGGCACCATCAATCTTCGAGACTTCGGCGGCTACGCAACGCACGAGGGGCGCCGCGTTCAGCGCGGTCGCCTGTTTCGCTCCGGGCATATGGCCGACATGAACGATCATGGCCTGGCCGAGTTCGCCGGACTGAACATCGAGACTATCTGTGATCTGCGCCGACCCGAAGAGCGCGCCCAGGAACCCACGCCGGTCCCGATGGCACACGCACGCCGGGTGGAGATCGAGATCGACCCGGGATCGGCGATCGCCATGCGCGCTGCCCTCGCCGACGCCGACCTGCGCATCGAGGACCGCATCAGCTACATGATCGAGATCAATCGGGAGCTCGCCCGCGATCACGCCGAGGACTACGCGCGCATGTTCGAGGCACTGATGTCGACCGATCGCGGCTTCCTCGTGCACTGCGCCGCCGGCAAGGACCGAACGGGCTTCGGTTGCGCGCTGATCCTGCACGCCCTCGGCGTCGACAAGGGAACGATCGTCGACGACTACCTGGCAACCAACAACCACGTCGACATCGAGGGTCACGTCATCCCGCGTCTGCAGAAGTGGTACGGCCCCGATCGCCCGCTGCCGGACCACGACACGATCATGGCCCTCGCCGGCGTTCGGCCGGAGTACCTGAATGCCGCCCTTGCAGTCGTGGAGGAAGAATTCGACGGCATGGATGCCTACCTCGAACGTACCGTAGGCCTCGACGACACCGCCAAGCACACCCTCCGCCAACGCCTCACCCCCCCAACCTGAACAAAGGGGTCAGACCCCCTCGTTCAGGTTCGAAGCTGAATATGGGGTCTGACCCCTTTGTTCAGGTTCGGGGAATCGGGAACGAGAAGGGCGCCCTTCTCGATCGTGCGGGTGCTGCGCGCGGCTTACTCGTCGAGGAAGCTGCGCAGGTGCTCGGAGCGCGACGGGTGGCGGAGCTTGCGCAGCGCCTTCGCTTCGATCTGACGGATTCGCTCGCGGGTGACATCGAACTGCTTGCCGACCTCTTCCAGCGTGTGATCCGTGTTCATGTCGATGCCGAAGCGCATGCGTAGTACCTTCGACTCGCGTGCGGTGAGCCCGGAGAGGACGGATTTGGTCGCCTCGCGCAGGCCTTCGTCGGTCGCCGTATCGATCGGCGAGCTGATCGTCGCGTCCTCGATGAAGTCGCCGAGATGCGAATCTTCGTCATCGCCGATGGGCGTCTCCATGGAGATCGGTTCCTTGGCGATCTTGAGCACCTTGCGAACCTTGTCTTCAGGCATCTCCATGCGCTCACCAAGCTCTTCCGGCGTGGGCTCGCGGCCCATCTCCTGCAGCATCTGGCGGGAAATCCGGTTGAGCTTGTTGATCGTCTCGATCATGTGCACCGGAATCCGGATGGTCCGAGCCTGATCGGCGATCGAACGCGTAATGGCCTGACGAATCCACCAGGTCGCATAGGTCGAGAACTTGTATCCGCGGCGATATTCGAACTTGTCCACGGCCTTCATGAGGCCGATGTTTCCTTCCTGGATCAGGTCGAGGAACTGCAGACCACGGTTCGTGTACTTCTTCGCAATCGAAATCACGAGACGCAGGTTTGCCTCCACCATGTCCTTCTTCGCGCGGCGGGCCTTGGCCTCACCGATCGACATGGCGCGGTTGATTTCCTTGATCTGGAGAATCGTGAGGCCGGTCTCGTCCGTCACGTAGGTCAGCTTGCGCTGAGCGCGACGCAGTTCATCCGCGAAGGGCGCGAGCTTCGGCGCCCAATCCTTCTTTCCGCTGATCTGACGCTGGAGCCAGCGCTCGTCGGTCTCGCGCCCCGGAAACTCCTTGAGGAAGACCTTCTTCGGCATCCGGCCTTTGCGCACCATGATCGAAGATAGAACCTTTTCCTGGGAGCGCACCTCATCAAGGAAGGCCCGGACGTTCTGAACCATCGCGTCGAAATGCTTCGGCGTGAGCTTGAGCGGCGCGAACAGCTCGGAAAGCTGTGCCAGGTCCTTCTGGGACGCATTGCCGTCGCGGCCATAGCGCTTGATGTTGCGCTCGGTCTTCTTCAGCTGCTTGCGAATCGCATCGAAACGCTCGGCGGCTTCGACGGGATCCGGCCCGACGGGCGTCTCATCCTCGTCGTCGTCCTTGTCCTTGTCCTTCTCGGCGCCCTTCTGCACCTGCGTCGCAGGCGGCACGTCGTCGGTCGGGTCAAGATAGCCGATGAGCACGTCAGTGAGCTTGTCGTCGGCAATCGCGACGTCGTACGCATCGACGATGTACTGCACCGTACCCGGGAACTGGGACAGCGCGGCCATGACGTCACGCAGCCCCTCCTCGATACGCTTGGCGATTTCGATCTCGCCTTCGCGCGTCAGCAGCTCCACGGTGCCCATTTCGCGCATGTACATGCGCACCGGGTCCGTCGTGCGGCCCGCTTCGGTCTCAACCGCGGCAAGCGCTGCAGCAGCCTCTTCGGCCGCGAGATCGTCAGCGGACGAGTCACTCGCGCTGAGCAGCTCGTCGGCATCCGGCGCCTGCTCGTACACGTTGATGCCCATCTCGGTGATCATCCGGATGATGTCTTCGATCTGATCCGGATCCGAGATATCGCTCGGAAGATGGTCGTTCACCTCGGCATAGGTGAGGTACCCCTGCTCCTTGCCCTTGGCGATGAGTTCCTTGAGCTGGGACTGTTGTTGTGCGGTCTCTGCAGCCATGGTGCTCCTCGATCGGCCCCCTGTAGAGGCGCGCCAGTCACCGCGCGGGGCGGGCCGGCTCTTGTGTGTCGGGTAAGGGTTCTGTCCGTTCGATGAACGGCAGCCGCCCAGTATAACGCTAGCTGGGGATTCCTCCCACCCCATTCAACTCGCGGTCGTCGGATCAGGCCCCGCGCCTGCAGGGCGGTCGAGCCCCGCTTCTGCTCTCTTGAGGGCCAGATGCTCCGCAATTTCTACGTCTGTCGCCTGACCTGCGCGGATGCGGTCCATAAGAGCCTTGCGGCGGCTCGCAACGGCTTCAGCCTCGATCCGCACCACCGCCTCTTCGAACTCGCCTCGCATCGCCTCTTCGCCGAGCATGATTTCGGCCTCGGCCAGGCGCAGCAGCTCGCCGTGCAGCGGGGCGCCCGTGTGCTCGGCAATAAGCGCCGCTGTCGACAGCTCCGGCGCTTCGATCAGACGGCCGATCAATGCCCGAAGCACGGCGCAGGCCTCATCTTCCGTCGCCAGCAGGCGGTGCACGCGGCCCTCAGGCAGCGCTGCCAGCAGCGTGGGCCAGCGCAGCAACAGCATCGCAGCCGTGTCCTCCTTGGACCGTCGTACCCGTGGGCCGTTCCGCATGGAGGGTCGGCTCGCCCGCAGCGGGGGGCGATCGAGCAGCTCGTCGGGCACGAGATCTGGCGGCGGCATGTCCTCGTAATCCGCAAGCGGCGCCGCAGGCTCAAGCCCTGCGAACGCATCCGGCGGCGGATCACTTCGCTTCGGGGCGCGGGCCCGCAGGATGCCGTCGAGCTCACTCGGAGGAATGTGCGTGAGTTCCGCGAGGCGCGAGCGCATGAGGGTGCGGATGACGGGCCCAGGGATGCGGTCGATGAGCGGTAGAGCGCGATCCGCGAGCCGAGAGCGGCCGTCCAGCACCGTCGTGTCGAGATCCTTGCCGAGCGCCTCGAACAGATACTCTGAAAGCGGCTGCGCCTGCGCGATACGGGCTCGGAATGCAGCTGGCCCCTCCTTACGCACGAGGGTGTCCGGGTCCTCACCGTCGGGCAGGAACAGCAGCCGAATGGACACGCCGTCCTCGAGTACGGACAGCGCCGTATTCACGGCCTTCCAGGCCGCCCGCAGGCCTGCCTTGTCGCCGTCAAAGCAGAACACGACCTCCGGCGCAACGCCGAAGAGCTTCTTCAGATGATCCTCGGTCGCGGCCGTGCCGAGCGCCGCGCACACTTCCGGGATGCCGGCCTGCGCAAGACCCACGACGTCCATGTAGCCCTCCACAAGCAGCACGCGCTCAGGGTCGCGCACCGCCTTGCGGCACTCATAAAGCCCGTACAGCTCCCGCCCCTTGTGGAACAGCGGGGTCTCCGGCGAGTTCAGGTACTTCGGTTTCTCGTCGCCCAGCACTCGTCCGCCAAAGGCGATCGTGCGCCCGCGACGATCGCGGATCGGGAAGATGATCCGATCACGGAAGCCGTCATAGGGCGCTCGCCCTTTATCCGAGACCTTGAGCAGACCGGACTCCAGCAGCAGCTTCTGCAGTGACTCCCCGCCGCCGAGCGCTTCGTGGAGGTTCTGGTAGCCCGGCGGCGCATAGCCGATGCCGAACGTGCGCGCGGTCTCACCGTCCAGGCCGCGACGCTTCAGATAGTCAACGGCCCGATCCGAGTCGGCGTGGCGCCGGAGCTGCTGACGATACCAGCGGTCCGCACGGTCAACGACGTCGAGCAGTTTCGAGCGCCGATCGTCCCGCGGCGACTTCGCGCTCGCCTCCTCGGGAATCTCCATGCCCACCATCGCTGCGAGGGTCTCGACCGCCTCGCGGAATTCCATGCGGTCGTGCTCCATAAGGAAGCGCAGCGCGGTACCGTTCGCCCCGCACCCGAAGCAGTGGTAGAAGCCCTTCTCCGGAATGACGTGGAACGATGGCGTCTTCTCGCCATGAAACGGGCACAGGCCCTTGAATTCCCTGCCGGCTTTCTTCAATTCCACACGCGCGCCGATGAGCTCCGCTATATCCACGCGGTCGTTCAGATCGTCGATGAAACTGTCCGGGATGCGCCCCATGGCTCGCTCCGGAAGACGTCGTGGGAGGGTCGGCGAGCATAGCACCGGCTGCCTGATGCTCAGCGAGACCGATCGCCTCGCAGGACAAGCCTGGCTCAGGCGCCGAGGCGCCCCTTCACGCGGCCACTGACTGCGCCCATGTCCGCGCGGCCCTGAAGCTCGGGCTTGAGCATGCTCATGACCTTGCCCATGTCCCGCATGGACTCGGCACCGCTGGCGGCGATTGCAGCATCGATGGCCGCATCGATCTCTGCCTCGGACAGGGCTGCGGGCATGAAATCGCGAATCACGACCATCTCAGCCGCTTCCTGATCCGCGAGATCCGCACGATCGGCGGCGCGGTACTGCGCTTCGGAATCGGTGCGCTGCTTCAACATCTTGTCGAGGATGGCGAGCACGCGCGCATCATCGAGCTCGATCCGCTCATCGACCTCGACGCGCTTGAACTCCGCCGTTACCAGTCGCAGGGTCGCAAGGCGTGCCTTGTCACGGGCCCGCATTGCGTCTTTGACGGCACTCTCGATCGTGGTCTTGAGTTCGCTCATAGCTGCAACTCCGAATGCGGGGCACGAAATAGAGCATGCCGCCGCGGGACACCGCAGCGGCAGGGTACGTCAGACGGAAATGACGGCCGACCACGCAGCCCGCCGTAGCGGGCTCGCCCGGCCGGCGGATCAGTAGTTGCGCTCGAGCTTCTTGGCTTCGCGCTGAAGCTTCTTGAGGTGGCGCTTCACTGCCGCCGCCTGCTTGCGCTTACGCACAGCGGTCGGCTTCTCGTAATACTCGCGGCGACGAACCTCTGAGAGCACGCCTGCTTTTTCACAGGAGCGCTTGAAGCGTCGCAGTGCGACGTCGAAGGGTTCGTTCTCTTTGACCTTGACCTGCGGCATGAATACTCGGGTGCCTGCTGTTTCGAGGGGCGCGAAGTCTAGCCCGGCCCTCCCGGCAATGCAAAGCCCTCAGTGCTATGCTCCGCGGCCCCTCCGGCCCCGGACTACACGCCATGCGCGTGCTCGGCATCGAAACCTCCTGCGACGAAACAGGCGTAGCCCTTTTCGACACCCAGCGGGGGCTGCTCGCCCAGCGTCTGCACAGTCAGATCGATCTGCATGCGGCCTATGGCGGAGTGGTGCCGGAGCTTGCCTCCCGTGACCACATCCGACGCCTGCTGCCCCTGATCGACGAATGCCTGGCGGATGCCGGCATCACACGGACGGACCTCGACGGCGTCGCCTTCACGGCCGGCCCGGGACTCATGGGTGCGCTCATGGTCGGCGCTCTGCTCGGCCGCACCATTGCCTTTGCCCTCGACATCCCGGCAATCGGGGTGCATCACATGGAAGGCCATCTTCTTGCCCCCATGCTGGAAGATGCGCCGCCGGACTTCCCCTTCGTCGCCCTGCTCGTCTCCGGTGGCCACACGCAGCTCGTGGACGTTGCCGGCGTGGGCGACTACACGCTCATGGGCGCGTCCCTCGACGACGCCGCCGGCGAAGCCTTCGACAAGACCGCAAAGCTGCTCGGCCTGCCCTACCCGGGCGGCCCCGCCCTGGCCAGGATTGCCGAAGACGGCGACCCGACCCGCTTCAGCTTCCCTAGGCCCATGACCGATCGACCCGGCCTCGACTTCAGCTTCTCGGGCCTGAAGACCCGCGTGCTTACCGAGGTCCGGCGCCAGGAGGCCGGCGATGGTATCGACAAGGCCATGCGCGCCGATATTGCGCGCGCCTTCGAGGAGGCCGTTGTCGACACTCTCGTCATCAAGTGCCAGCGCGCGCTCGAAGCGGCCGCTCGCAACCGCCTCGTGATCGCCGGTGGCGTGTCCGCAAACAAGCGCCTGCGTGAGCGTCTGCAGCACGCGCTCGCGGAACGCGGCGCCCGCGTCTTTTATGCCCGACCGGAGTTCTGCACCGACAACGGCGCGATGATCGCGTACGCCGGCGCGCTTCGCCTCGCAGCCGGCCTCGAGGACTCCCTTTCAGTCCAGGCGCGGCCACGCTGGCCCATGGACACGCTCCCGGAGATCGCCTCTTGAACGACCGCATCGAACTTCGGCGCCTGCAGATCGACACGGTAATCGGCGTCTACGAGTGGGAACGCGGCGTCCGTCAGCGGCTCTATCTAGATCTCGATCTGCCCACGGACGCCGCCGTCGCAATCGAAGACCTTGCGAAGACCGTCGACTACGACGCTGTTTCCAAGCACGTTCGCGCCTTCGCGGCCGCAGCCCGCCACGAACTCATAGAGACCTTTGCCGACACGCTCGCGCGGGATCTGCTTGTTACGTTCGGGCTGCCATGGATCGAGCTGGTCATCGCCAAGCCCGGCGCCGTGGCAGATTGCGCCGACGTACGTCTGTGCATCCGCCGGGACGCCTGAACTTCAGGCCTCCGCCAGTAATCGCCCGAGCCGCGCGACGCGCGCCGCACGGACGCGCTCGCCGATCTCTGCACCGGGCACGCCCGCGGCGGCCCAGGCCCGTGCATCTACCGCAAGCGCATCCGGCACCGCCGCCAGTACCCGGCGCGTGCGCCCGCGATGGGCGCCATCCGCGCCCTCGGCCTGCTGCAGTCGCTCGACCGCGTGACAGATCACGGCGAAGCGCTCTGGCCGGCGCGCCCCATCAACCGCAATGGCTGCGTCGAGCAGATTGCCGGCAGTCGTCCCTGCAAGCAGAAACAGCGCACGCCGGCCTCGGGCAAGGCCGACCGCTGCATCGCGACATTCCACCGGCGCGCGCAGTCGCTCGGACAGGGCACGCGCTCGCTCTCCGGCTTCATGATCAAGCGCCACGCCACGCCGCCGCGGCCCGGCCGCCGCGGCCGCTCGGGCGAGCAAAGCCGCATAGCGCTCCAGCACCGGAGCCTCGCGCGCTGGAAGATCCAGGCTCGAAAAAGCCGGCTCTGCAAGGAGGTCGCGCCCCGGGGCCGCATCTGCAAGCAGCGGCATGAGCACGGCAAGCGCGCCACACTCATGGAGCACCTGGAAGAACACGCTCGGCCGCTCGGTCTCAAGGCTCCTGGCAAGCTCCTGCCAGATTCGCTCGGCCGACAGCGTCTCAAGCTCACCGCTCATCGCGATTCGCCCCATGAGCGCCTGCGTTTCCTCGGCGATCGTGAAGCCGAGCGGCGCGAACCGGGCGGCGAAGCGCGCAACGCGGAGCACGCGCAGAGGGTCTTCGACGAATGCGTCCGACACGTGCCGCAGTATGCGCGCGTCGAGATCGGCGCACCCGCCATGGGGATCAATGAGCACGCCGGCACCATCCTCCGCGAGCGCGTTGATCGTCAGATCACGACGTACGAGGTCTGCTTCGAGCGTCACATCCTCGGCCGCATGGAATTGAAACCCTCCGTGACCGGGCGCGGTCTTCCGCTCCGTTCGGGCGAGGGCGTACTCCTCCTTCGTCTCCGGATGCAGAAAGACGGGGAAGTCGCGGCCAACGGGCGTGAAGCCCGCGTCGAGCATCCGCTTCGGCGAGGCGCCTACCACAACCCAGTCGCGCTCACGCACGGGTAGACCAAGGAGTCGATCGCGAATCGCGCCGCCGACAAGATAGGTTTCCATGATCAGTCCGTGCTCCAGGGTCGGCAGCAAGCCTACCCGATCGCACCCGCGCTTAACCGTCTTGGGCGCGCGCGCAGGGAATCTGCCAGCGCGCATCGTCCTCGAGACGCAGGAGCGTCAGGCAGCCACCCCAGACGCAGCCCGTGTCGAGGGCACGGCAATGGGCAGGGACACCGCGCCCCTCCAGGGCCGCCCAATGCCCGAACACGATCCGCCGCCCGGCGAGGTCTGGGTGCACGTGCTCGAACCAGGGCACGCAGCCTTCCGGGGCAGCCTCCGCGCTTTCCTTCGTCTCGAGTTCGAGCGTCCCGTCGGGAAAGAGGAAACGCATGCGCGTGAAATAGTTCACCGCAGCGCGCAGGCGATCATGGCCGGTGAGCCCCGGATCCCAGCGCGCCGGTTCGTTACCGTACATGACCTCGAAGAACGCCCGCGCATCAGGCCCTGCGATCGCGTGCTCCACCTCTTGCGCCAGCCCAAGGACCGTATCCAGGGCAAACAGGTGCGGCACGCCCGCATGGACCAGGACCGCGTCGAGCACGGGATCGAAGTGCACCAGCGACCGGGTGCGCAGCCAGGCGACAAGATCATCGAGATCAGGGGCGCGGAGGACCTCTTCAAGCGTGTCCTTGCGTCGCGGCGAGTGCCCACCGAGGACAATCGCAAGCAGGTGAAGATCGTGGTTACCGAGCACGGTGACTGCAGCGTCACCCAGACCTCGCAGATACCTCAGAGTATCGAGCGACGCGGGGCCGCGATTGACGAGATCGCCCACCAGCCACAGGCGATCCTGGGCTGGATCGAACTGCACTGAGTCAAGGAGCGCGCGAAGGGGATCGAGGCATCCTTGCAGGTCGCCGACTGCATACGTCGCCATGCGCGTTCAGTCTTCTGCGGTCGAGGCGGGCAGTTCCGCGCCGCCGAGGGCGTCAGCAAGCACGTTTGCGATCCGAACGAAGTCCTCGACCGCAAGCGTCTCGGGCCGACGGCGCAGATCGATCTCGGCCTGCTCGAGCGCCGCGAAGCCGGACTCGTCCACGCCGGGGATGCTCTTCAGGCCGTTGCGCAGGGTCTTCCTGCGCTGTGAGAACGCAGCGCGAACCACGTGCGCAAAGAGCGCCTCGTCGTACGCCGGCACGCGCGGCGCCGCACGCGGAATCAAGCGCACGATCCGTGAGCGCACCTGAGGGCGCGGCGTGAACGCGTCCTGAGCAACGCCGAACAAGGGCTCGACCTCACAGCGATACTGGATCATCACGCCCAATCGTCCCCAGGCCTTCTCGCCCGGAGCCGCCGCCAGGCGCTGCACCACCTCGTCCTGCAGCATGAAATGCGCATCGCGAATCCAGCCCGCGTGATCGAGGAGGCGAAACAGCAGTGGCGTGGAAATGTTGTATGGCAGATTGCCAACGATCCGAAACGGGCGCGGCGGATCGAGAAGGGCGCCGTAGTCGATTCGCAGCGCATCGCCCTCCACAAGCGTCAGATCCGGATAGCGCACGCGCAGACCGTGCGCGAGGTCGCGGTCGATCTCGATCACGGTCAGGTCGCAGCCTGAATCCACGAGGAGTCGAGTGATCGCGCCGCGCCCCGGACCGATCTCGACGACGGCGTCCAGCGGCTGCGGCGAGATCGCGTCGACGATGCGGCCGATGACGCCCTCGTCGACGAGGAAATTCTGGCCAAAGCGCTTGCGGGCCCGGTGACCCGTGAACCCGTCACCGCCGAACTGCGGAGATCGCCTGCGCGAATCGGAGCTCATGCCGTGCCCCCGTTGAACCCGATCATCTGTTGCGCCGCCGCCACCGCTGCCTCCAGGCTGCCAACCGCGGCTATGCCGCGCCCCGCGATATCGAGAGCTGTACCGTGATCAACGGACGTGCGGATGATCGGGAGACCGAAGGTCACGTTCACGGCTCTACCGAAGCCGGCGTACTTCAGCACGGGCAGGCCCTGATCGTGAAACATCGCGAGCACGGCATCCGCTCCGGCGACGCGATCCGGCGTGAACAGCGTGTCCGCCGGGAGCGGCCCGACGATATCCAGCCCTCGCGCGCGGAACGCATCGCACACGGGCCCGATGGCCTCGATCTCTTCCCGCCCGAGCAACCCCGCTTCCCCTGCATGCGGATTGAGCCCCGCGACCAGCACCCGCGGCGAGGAGATTCCGTAGCGTGCGCGCAAGCCCTCGACGAGCAGCTCCAGGGTGCGCGTGACCCGCTCAGGGGTGACCGCCGCGGCAACTTCCGCGAGCGGCAGATGCGTCGTCACGAGTGCAACGCGAAAGGCATCCGCTGCGAGCACCATGAGCACTTCATCCACAGACGTGCGCGCCGCGAGATACTCGGTGTGCCCCGTGAACGGGACCCCAGACTCGGCGATCACGGCCTTGTGTACGGGCCCCGTGACCATCGCGTCGTAGCGACCATCCACGCATCCGTCGATGGCGGCATCGAGCGTGGCGAGCACGTAGGGCACATTGCGCACATCCAGGCGCCCCGGCTCCGAAGGCGCAGCAAGATCGATCTCGCACACGCGCAGCGTCCCTGGCGCATCAGGCGTGACGTCGCCGTCATCGGGCAGAAGCTTGAGCGGAAGATCGAGCGCGGCCGCGCGCGCTTCCAGGAGCGAGGGATCACAGACCGCGACAAGCCGCACATCGCGCGAGCGCTGCGCGAGCACGGCCGCCAGCTCCGGCCCGATGCCGGCCGGTTCTCCGGGCGTGATGGCGATGCGTGCTGTCATGGGCTCCCGGCGCATGCGCCGGTCTGTTCGCGCCGCCGGAGCGCCCGGCGGCGGATGTTAGAGCTTCACTTCCACGAAGGCCTCGTCGCGGATCTCCCGCAGCCAGGCCTGGAGTTCTTCGTCGAAACGGCGGTCGCGCAGGATGCGCAGCGCCTGCCGCTCGCGCATCTCGTCGCTCATGTCCTGATCGCGGCGCTCAAGCACTTCCAGAATGTGAAAACCGAAGCGGCTGCGGAACGGATCGGACGTCTCACCGACCGCGGTGATCATCATCCGCTCTTCGAATGCAGGGACCATCTGCCCTGCCTGAGTCCAGCCGAGATCGCCGCCGGACAGTGCCGATCCGGGGTCGTCCGAGTAGTCGCGGGCCAGGTCTTCGAAAGACGCGCCCGCCTCGAGCCGCGCGCGAATGTCGTTGATGAGCGCCTCGGACTCCCCCTCAGAGCGAATCTCGTTGGGCTGCACGAGGATATGGCGTACGCGGGTCTGCTGGATGACCGTGCTGCCTGCACCGCGCCGGTCCATGAGCTTGACGATGTGCAGACCGGAGGCGGAACGAATCGGCTCGATGATCTCGCCCACCCCCGCCTCAAGCACCTGATCGGCGAAGAGACTCGGCAGCTGGCCGGCTTTGCGCCAGCCCAGGTCGCCGCCTTCGAGGGCACGTTGCCCCGCCGAGTGGGCGACCGCCATCTGAGCGAAATCAGCCCCGTCACGGAGTTCCGCAGTGATCCGGGACGCCTCGGCCTCAGCTTCGGCGATCGCGGCACTCGACGCATCCGCGGCAATGGCAAGCAGGATATGCCCGACGCGGAAGTCGTCAGCCGTTGCGGCACGCCCGACGGGTGAAGCGAGGAAGTTCTCGAGCTCCTGCGGCGAGATGTAGATCCGGTCGTTGACGCGGTTCTGCTGCACGCGGGCGATGATCATCTCGCGCCTGATCTGATCGCGGAACTGGCGGTAGCTCATCCCGTCCTGCGCCAGCGCCTGCTGGAAGGTGGGCAGATCCAGGCCATTCGACTGGGCGATCGACGCCACCGCCTGGGTCAGCTCCTCATCGGAGATGCGCATGCCGCCGCGACCGGCAAGCTGCAATTGGAGCGAGTCGAGAATGAGGCGCTCGAGCAACTGGCTCATGAGCACATCGCGGGGCGGCAATTGCCTGCCGCCCTGCTCGAACTGACGTTCGATGAACGACAACCGCTCCAGCAGCTCCGTCGCCGTCACGATGTCGTCGTCAACGATCGCAACGACCCGATCCAGTTCCTGGGACGCGGCCTGAACACCGATGCCGGCACAGGCGAGCAATGCGAAGCCGCCTGCGCGGAGCGTCCGACGAAAGCGGCGCTGCATGTCAGAGGCGATAGCCATAGAGATCCTGCTGCTGTCTGAATCCGTAGATGCCTTCCTCGAGCACCGAGCCCAAACCTGAGTCGAAGCCTGCAAGGCCCTTCATGACCACCTCGACGAAGACCCCCGTCTCGGAGTCGGCGACGTCCAGGCCCTGGGTCGGACGCAAGAAGTCGCGACCGACGAGGCGCAATCGCCAGCAGCAGTCGTCGTACTGGATGCCGGCGAGGGCCTCGAGGGTTTCCTCGTTCTCGATGTCATAAAAGTAGCGGGCGATGAGCGCCATGTTCGGACGGAAGGGCCAGGAGAAGCTGAGATCTGCCTGGTCGATGTTCTTGCCGCGCGTGCGATAGGCGATGTTGAAGAGGCTGCGTGGATCCTGACCAGCCCAGCGCAGACGCACGAGGCCCTGGTCGATGTTGCCGTCTTCGTTGTTCCAAACCCAGAGCGCCTTGGCGTCGTAGCCGCCCCCGAGGCGCAGTACGAGCTCGGACACCCAGCCCGACTTGTCGTCTTTCTGCTCTCGGCCGACGACGCCGTCGAGCGTCACCCGACGCTCGTCGAAGTAGAAGATGCGACCCGCGGTGCCGCGAACAAGTTCGCTGCCATCGGCGCGCGAGATGAGCCGTGAAGTAACGGCAACGGTAAGCTGGTTGGCGTCGTTGATCCGGTCGATGCCCGAGAAGCGATTTTCCCGGAACAGTGCCTCACTGCCGAAGGTCAGGTCCGCCGTATCAAAGATCGGCAGGTCGTTCTGATTTTCGTGTTCGGTCGCGAGGTAATACAGGCGCGGCTCGAGGGTCTGCAGCAGCGGCGTTCCGGCAATTGAAGAGTCGCGCTCGAAGCGCAATCCCATGTCGATGCTCGCGGTCGGCAGCGTTCGCGTCGGATTGTCCTCGACCGGGACGAGCAACGCGTTGCCGCTGCCGTCTACGAGCGGGACGCCGCTGTCGTCCCTGAGCACCAGACGCTCTCCGCTGATCGGGTCGACGAGCAGGGCGTCGAGCGCAGAGGTCGGCCGGAGGTTGTAGCGCGTGTATTTCCAGGCCGCCGTTGCTTCTATGTACCCCCACTCCCATTCCACCGGCAGCGTGAAACGCGGAACGATGTGCAGCCGGTCGCCCGTAATGGCCTCGACACCCGCGAGGCGGCTATCGCTGCGGTCGAAGTCGGCGTACTGGAAGTCGACGCCGAAGACCATGGGCACGGTCCCGAAGCGCTCGTGCCACGCCATGTCGATGGCGGGCATGCGTTCGTAAACGTCGTTCTGGTTCTCCTGGAGAATCCGGATGTCCTGGGCCCACGCCATGACATCCAGGCCACCGCGACGCAAGCGCACCGATGCCGTGCGATCGATCTCCGGCTGACCGTTGGAAGCGAGATCCGTGCCGATGTCGCGCAGGTAGTCATCATCGCTGACCGCCGTGTAGTCGACGCGCGTTGTCAGGCCCGGCACCCAGTTGCCTTTATGCTCGAACCTGCCGAGCCAGCGATCTTCGGCGCGGAACGTACCCGGCGGCAAGCGGCCATTGGTGACCAGCTCTTCGAACTCGTCGAAGGAGAAATCGCCGTTGTAGTTGTCGTCCTTGGGCAGAAACGCACCGCCGAGCGTGTTTTCCATGTTGGCCGTGAGATGGCGGACTTCGGCCTGCAGGAGGACGCCACGCTCGGTCATGAGGCGCGGCGTGACGGTCGCATCTAAGTTGGGCGCAAGATTCAGGTAGTACGGCGCAGAGAGATCGGCGCCGTTCTGCTCGCTGTAACCGATCGACGGGAACAGCCACCCGCTCTTGCGCTCGTCCGTGACCGGTACCGTGAGGCGCGGCGCCCACAGCACGGGCACGTCATAGATTTCGAGGCGCGCATTGGTGGCCACCGCGTAGCTCTCGCCCTCCGGAATCTCGATCCGGCCCGCGGCGACCTTCCAGCCCTCATTGCCGGGCTCGCAGCGCGTGAACTCCCCTTCTTCGATGGACAGCCCCGCTTCCGTCCGCTCAAGCACGTCCGCGGTGCCGCGATAGGCGCCGTCGTAGAGCACGAACTCGGCGCCCTCGAAGCGCGCTCTATCCGCCGCGAGATCGACGCTGGCCGATGCTCCGCGCAGCAGCACCCCTGGCTCTTGAACAAGCACGTCGCCTTCGAGAGCGAGCGCTTCGTTCAGCGCATCGTAGGTCGCGAGCTCGGCCTCGACCGTTCGGGCCCCCTGCTCGATCAGGACGCCCCCCTCCAGCAGCGCCTCGGCGTCCAGCGCGTACTCGCCGCGCTCAGCCGAAAGGGAGATGAGCGCCGTCTCCGGATCGGCCGCGAGTGCCTCGTCGGACCATTCGTAGGGCTGATAGCCGCCGCTGCACCAAACGGGCGTCGCCGCACGCAGATCCTGAGGCAGCGCCTGGCGCGGCACCCAGGTGAGCCGCGCCATCTCTTCGGTCTGGCCGAAGGGCCGATCTGGACGGTCGCGGTTCGCGGAACGGTCTACGATCGGCGCTGTTGCCACGGGTGGGAACGGGCCCGCGTCGACGTCGACCTCACCACACTGCCACTCACCATCGGGGCCCGCCGTACAGCGCCACTGGCTCTCGGTAAGCGCGCTGGCGAAGGGGGGCATCGCGCTAAACGCGATCGCCGCTGCGAGCAGGCGCAGGGATCGGACGCTTCGAATCATCTTTGGAGTGCGGACCTCGGCAGGATTTCGCGCCCGATCATACGCGAGGCCGGGAGAGCGCGTCAGCCGCGGCGGCCCCGTTATCATGCGCACGCACCCGCCATGGCCAGACAATGACCCGACATCCCGACAGCACCGATGCCTCACGCGCGCGCCGCCTCGCCGAATGGCTCGCCGCAGCGCTCGCCGCGCGCGGAGAAACCGCGCTCGATGCGCCCGCGCCACTGACTGCGGATGCAAGCTTCCGCCGCTTCGCCCGGATCAGGACCGGCTCAGGGTCCCGGATCGTCGTCGACGCGCCGCCCGAGCGGGAGAACAACGGGGGGTTCGTCACCGTCGGCGCGTGGCTCGAGCGTTCCGGTCTGCCCGCGGCGCGGGTCCTTGCGATAGACGAGACCGATGGCTTTTTGCTCGTATCGGATCTGGGCGATGACACGCTCGCGCGGCGCCTGCGAGCCGCACCGGCGGAATTGCCCGGCCTCTACAGGCGCGCCATCGACACGCTGATCGATCTGCAGGCAGCTGCCCTCGAGACCACACCACCGGTACCCGCCTACGACGCTGAGCGCCTGGCCCTCGAGAACAACATCTTCGGAGAATGGTTCCTCGGCGGTCTGCTCGGTCTGCCGACCGCGCCTGCGGTACTGGCTGAAACCCTTAGCCGCGTCAGCGAGGTTCACCTGAGCGCACCGCGCGTTCTTGTCCATCTCGACTGGCACAGTCGCAATCTCATGGTCGACGGGGCGGGCGAGATCGCCTTTCTCGACTATCAGGACGCGCGCATGGGCCCCCAGGGATACGATCTGGTCTCCCTCCTTCGAGATTGCTATCGCGATCTCGATGCCGACGTCAGCCTCTCCCTGCGAGCGCATTTCCTCGCCGAGGGCAGCCTGCGCGGCCTGCCGGGCCTAGAAGACGCCGCGCGCTTCTGGCGCACGGCCGAGCTCATCGGCCTGCAGCGACACATGAAGGCGATCGGCATCTTCGCGCGGCTGCATCTGCGCGAACGCCGCGACCACGCGCTTCCCGACATTCCTCGCACGCTGCGCTACGTTCGCCTCGCGGCGGGCAATCACACTGAGCTCTCGGCCTTCGCTGACTGGCTTGACGACGTTGTTCTGCCCCGCTACGAGGCACGGCGGCGGTGACGGTTTCCACGGCGATGATCCTCGCCGCGGGACGGGGCCGTCGTCTCGCGCCGCTGACCGACGAGCGACCGAAGCCGCTCGTGCGCCTCGCGGGCGCGACGCTCATCGACCATCACCTCGATCGCCTTGTCGCAGCCGGATTCGAGCGCGCGGTGATCAATCTCCATCACCTCGGTGAGCTGCTCCGTATGCACCTCGAAGCACGGCCTGACCGTGGCCTCGAGCTCATCTTCACCGAGGAAACCCAGCTGCTGGAAACCGCCGGAGGCATCCAGGCCGCGCTGCCGCACCTGGGCGAGGGACCCTTCGCCGTCGTCAACGGTGATGTCTTCACGGACTACGAATTCACGCGTCTGCGCACCGCTCCGATCGACGCCCTCGCCCACTTCGTCATGGTGCCCGCACCACCCTGGGCCGCCCGCGGCGATTTCGAGCTCGACGTGGCGCCGACGGGCGCGCGCACCCGCTTGCGCCTCGGCGCCCAGGCCCGCTACACCTATGCCGGCCTGGGCGTGTATACGCCGGAATTCTTCGCGGGCCGGACGCCCGGGCCTGGACCCTTGCGACCGCTCATGGATGCAGCGATCGCCGCGGGCCGTCTGACCGCGGAGCTGCACACCGGCGTATGGGAAGACATCGGCACGCTCGAGCGCCTGGCGGCCGCCCGCGCCCGCTTCGGCGCCTGAGGCCCACCCTCCGGTACACTGCCCGCGCCTCGATCTGCACGACAGCACCGGAAGGTCCATGCCTGTTCAGGATTACCGCATCGCGCCATCGATTCTTTCCGCCGACTTTGCCCGTCTTGGCGAGGAAGTCGACGCAGTCCTAGCCGCTGGCGCGGACTGGGTCCACTTCGACGTGATGGACAATCACTACGTGCCGAACCTCACGATCGGTCCGATGGTGTGCAGGGCCCTGCGCGCGCACGGCGTCACCGCGCCGATCGACGTTCACCTGATGGTGCAGCCGGTCGACCGCCTGATCGGCGATTTTCTCGATGCGGGCGCGAGTCTGATCACCTTCCATCCGGAAGCAAGCCCACACGTCCACCGATCGGTCGCCATGATCCGCGACGGCGGCGCGACGCCCGGGCTCGTATTCAATCCGGCGACGCCGCTGCACTGGCTCGACTGGATGCTGGACGAGATTGACATGGTGCTGCTCATGTCCGTGAACCCGGGTTTCGGTGGCCAGAAGTTCATTCCCAGCACGTTCGACAAGATCCGCGCCGTCCGTGAACGCATCGACGCGAGCGGGCGGGCGGTTCGCCTCGAAGTCGACGGCGGCGTCGGCGTCGGCAACATCGCCGAGGTCGCGGCTGCGGGCGCGGATACCTTCGTCGCTGGCTCGGCGATCTTCGGCGCGGACGACTACGCCACGCGCATATCCGAGATGCGGGCCGCCCTCGCGTCGGTCGCGTGAACGCCCGAGCGCGCATCGCCGCGGCCGACTGCTGGCTGTTCGATTTAGACGGCACGCTCGTCGACAGCGCACCGGATCTGCAGGCCGCTCTGCAGCACACCCTCGCCACCTTCAATCTGCCGCCCACCGACTTCGCGCTCATCCGCGGCTTTGTCGGCGCCGGCGCGCGCGCTGCGATCGAGCGGGCTCTGCGCTTCCTGGGCGAGGACGTCGATGCAGCGCCCGTGGACGATATGCTCGCAACCTTTCTCGCCCACTACGGCGCGAACCCCACGAAGCATTCGGTTGTCTATCCCGGCGTGATGGCGTGCCTGGAAGCGCTTCATGCACGGGGCCACGGCCTTGCGTGCGTGACCAACAAACACGAAGGTCTGGCCCGCGCCGTCCTGGAAGGCTTCCATCTTTCGCAGTGGCTTCCAGTCGTGATCGGTGGCGATACGCTGACCGTCCGCAAGCCCGAAGCAGAACCGCTGGCAGAGGCCTGTCGCCGCCTCGGGTGTTCGCTTGAACGTGCCGCGATGGTGGGCGACTCGATCACCGACGTGGCTGCAGCCCGCAACGCAGACGTGCCGGTGGTCGCCGTCACCTACGGCTATCGAGGCGAGATGACGCCAGAGGAACTCCGGGCCGACCTGCTCGTTGAATCACTCGAAGCGCTGCTATAGCGTACGGCGCCAATTCACGCGGCGAGTCAAACGCCCATGATCCGAACGACGAAGCGCGCCCCCGGGCGCTGGCGATGGTGACGCTGAACCCCTGAGCGCAGGCGAGACGCCCGCGCGCCCGTCATCCATTTCGCTCTCGTTCGGAGCCACTCCATGAATCCCGAATCCTTCGCCGCGCTCATCGCTGAAGGCTACAACCGCATCCCGATCACGCGCGATGTTCCGGCCGATCTAGACACGCCACTTTCCGTCTATCTGAAGCTCGCCCGCGGGCCCTATTCCTATCTCCTCGAGTCCGCCCAGGGCGGCGAGAAGTGGGGGCGCTACTCGATCATCGGCTTGCCGGCGCGCACGGTGCTGCGCGTCGTGCGCAACGAGATCACGGTCGAGACCGATGGCGAGTTCGTAGAGCAGATGACCGCCGAGGATCCCCTCGCCTTCGTCGAAGCCTTCCGCAAGCGCTATCGCGTCCCCGACCTGCCGGGTCTACCCCGCTTCTCCGGGGGCCTCGTCGGCTACTTCGGCTACGACACCGTGCGCTACGTCGAGCCGCGCCTCGCGGACGGCTCGCCGCCGGACGAAATCGGTACGCCGGACATCATGCTGATGGTCTCGGACGACGTGATCGTCTTCGACAATCTCCGCGGCCGCATGACGCTCATCAGCCACGCGCGCATCGACGAGCCGGACGCGCTCGACGCGACCCGGGCGCGCCTCGAAGGCCTCGCCCAAGGCCTCGCCGCTCCGATCCCCGCAGACATCAGCCGGGGTCGCGGCCCCGGCAACGCACCGGCGATCGACGAATCGGACTTCCGTTCCGGCTTCGGCAAGGACGCGTTCATGGGCGCGGTGGATCGCATTCGCGAGTACACCCGCGCCGGTGACGTCATGCAGGTCGTCCTGAGCCAGCGTATGTCGGTGCCGTTCACGGCGCCGTCGATCGATCTCTATCGGGCCCTGCGCAGCCTGAACCCGTCTCCTTACATGTACTTCATGGATCTGGGCGAATTCCAGATCGTGTCCAGCTCGCCCGAGATTCTCGCGCGCCTCGAGGACGGCCGGATCACCAACCGTCCCCTTGCCGGCACTCGGCGACGCGGACGCACGCCGGAAGAAGATGCGAATCTCGAGGCGGAGCTCCTCGCTGATCCGAAGGAGATCGCCGAGCACCTCATGCTCATTGATCTCGGCCGCAACGACGTCGGCCGCGTCGCGGAGATCGGCAGCGTGGAAGTGACCGAGCAAATGGTCATAGAGCGCTACTCGCACGTCATGCATATTTCCTCGAACGTCGAGGGACGCCTGACGCCGGATCGCGATGCGCTCGACGTGCTTCGCGCAACCCTCCCCGTGGGTACCCTTTCAGGGGCGCCAAAGATCCGCGCCATGGAGATCATCGACGAGCTCGAACCGGTCCGCCGCGGCATCTACGGCGGCGCGGTCGGCTATCTCGGCTGGAATGGCAACATGGACACGGCTATTGCAATCCGCACGGCCGTCATCAAGGACGGCACCCTGTGGCTGCAGGCCGGCGGTGGCGTAGTGGCCGATTCCGTGCCGCGGCTCGAATGGAAGGAAAGCATGAACAAGGGCCGCGCCCTGTTCCGGGCGGCGGGTCTCGCCGAGCACGGCCTCGACGACGCGGATGCCTTCCTCGCCGCCGCCAAGGAAGCAGGCGGCGGCGACGGCCCCGGATCTGACGTGCGCGCGACGCGCGGAGAGGACTGAACGCCATGCTGCTGATGATCGACAACTACGACTCGTTCACCTTCAACGTCGTCCAGTACCTCGGCGAGCTCGGCGCGGACGTCGTCACGCATCGCAACGACGAGATCGATCTCGCCACGATCGAACGCCTTGCCCCCGAGAAGATCGTCATCTCTCCCGGACCCTGTACGCCGAACGAGGCAGGCATCTCCATGGAGGTAGTGCGCCACTTTGCAGGCAGCGTTCCGATCCTCGGCATCTGCCTCGGGCACCAGAGCATCGGCCAGGTGTACGGCGGCAAGATCGTGCGCGCCCGCGAGGTGATGCACGGCAAGACCTCCCCGATCCATCATGCCGACGGCGGCGTGTTCAGGAGCTTGCCGAACCCATTCGTTGCCACGCGTTATCACAGCCTGATAATCGATCGCGCCTCCCTGCCCGACTGTCTCGAGATAACCGCCTGGACCGAAACCCGCGACGGCGAGTTCGACGAGATCATGGGCGTTCGCCATCGCGAACTAGACGTCGAGGGCGTGCAGTTCCACCCGGAATCGATCCTGACCGAGGTGGGCCATGATCTGCTGCGCAATTTCCTGACGGGCGTCACGCCGCCCGCACGCACGGGGACAGAAGGATGATGGACGTCCGGACCGCGCTCGCCCACGTTGTCGCCGGCGAAGACCTCACACGCGAGGAATCCGGCGCGGTGATGCATCAGCTCATGACCGGCGAAGCGACGGATGCACAGATCGCTGCCTTTCTTGTCGCGCTGCGCGCCAAGGGCGAGACGACCGAGGAAATCGTCGGCGCGGCCACCACCATGCGAGCGCTCGCGACCCGCGTGGACGTCGATCTGCCGAATCTCGTCGACACCTGCGGCACCGGCGGCAGCGCGACAAAGGTGTTCAACGTGTCGACCGCCGCGGCCTTCGTCACCGCAGCGGCTGGCGCCCACGTCGCCAAGCACGGCAATCGCGCCATGACCTCGAAGAGCGGCTCAGCGGATCTGCTCGAGGCCGGGGGGGTCTCGCTGGACCTCTCACCGGAGCAGGTCGGGCGCTGTATCGCGGAGGTGGGCGTCGGCTTCCTGTTTGCGCAGAAGCACCATTCGGCCATGCGTCACGTCGCCGGGCCGCGGCGCGAGATCGGCGTACGCACGCTGTTCAACGTGCTCGGCCCCATGACCAATCCGGCCGGGGCACCCGCCCAGGTGATCGGCGTCTTCGACGGCGCCTGGCAGCAGCGCCTCGCCGAGGTCCTGCGCGCGCTCGGAAGCCGCCACGTCCTGCTCGTGCACGGCGAGGACGGTCTCGACGAGATAACGCTCTCAGGCAGCACCGAAGTGGTCGAGCTGAACGACGGTGAGATCAGCAGCTATACGATCTGTCCGGAAGACTTCGGCCTCACGCGCACGCCGCTGGACGCGCTGGTCGCAGAGTCGCCGGAGGAGAGCCTGAAGCTGGTCCGGGCCGCCCTCGCCGGCGAAGGCCCGGCGACTGACATCGTTGCAGTCAACGCGGGGGCCTCCATCTACGCCTCGGGCGTCGCGCGGACGCTCGCCCAGGGCGTGACCATGGCTCAGGATGCGATTGCTTCTGGCCTCGCCAGGGAACGGCTCGCCGAATTGGCGCGCGTCAGCAGCCTGATGAGCGAGGGCTGAGATGAATACGCCTGCACCGCCGGACGTTCTCGCCCGGATTCTCGCGACCAAACACGGAGAGGTGGCACAGCGATCCGCTGCACGCCCCCTCGCCGCCGTACGCGCCGACGCGCTTGCACAGTCTGCGCCACGGGGCTTCGCCCGAGCGCTGCAGGCACGGGCCGCGGCCGGCGCGCCTGCCGTCATCGCCGAAGTGAAGAAGGCCTCTCCGTCAAAAGGCGTAATACGAGAGGACTTCCAGCCGGAAGCGATTGCCCGGAGCTATGCCGAGGGCGGCGCGACCTGCCTGTCGGTGCTCACCGACGTGCAGTACTTCCAGGGCGCCGATGCCTATCTGCAGGAAGCGCGGTCCGCGTGCGATCTGCCCGTGCTGCGCAAAGACTTTCTCGTCGACCCCTGGCAGGTCTGGGAAGCGCGCGCGCTGGGCGCTGACTGCATCCTGCTCATCGTCGCGGCGCTGGACGACGACACCATGCTGCGCCTGTCCGAAACGGCGGAGGAAGCCGGCCTCGACGTGCTCGTCGAGGTCCACGACGGCGACGAACTCGAGCGTGCCCTGGCGCTGCCGACGCCGCTCGTGGGGATCAACAATCGCGACCTGCGGACCTTCGAGACGTCCCTGGACGTCAGCCTCGATCTGCACGCGCGGATGCCGGAAGGGCGCCTGACCGTCGCCGAGAGTGGCATTCACACGGCCGATGATGTCGCCCGCCTGCGCAGCGCAGGAATCGACGCGTTCCTCGTGGGCGAGGCGTTCATGCGCGCGGCCGATCCGGGCAAGGCACTCGCCGAGCTCTTCGGTTGACGGTGCGACCGGCGGGCGCACACGCGCCCTGCCTGAACGACTGACCATCGAAAGAAGCCGCGCCCTGCGTTCCGCGCCGGCCCGTCCTGGAGAGGAAGGCACACTAAAGGCACGTCCTATACAGGCACGTCCTATACAGGCACGTCCTATACAGGCATGTCCTGTACAGGCATGTCCCACGTCACCAGGCGGTAACCGAAGTCCATCCAGTCGCGCTCGAGCACGGAACCGTAGCGCTCGTGCCAGCGGCCAGAAGCGAGATCGTCGCGAAGCAGATCGACCCGCGCCTCCACGCCCGACATCCCCGGGAAGCACGAGATTCCCGCACGCACGACGGGATCGAGATAGGCCTCCGGCCGCGCCCACCACGCGCAGAGAAAGCCGTCCTCACAGTCTTTCGCAATGGGCACCACGTCGAAGCGCGCGCCCGGCAGTTCTTCCGCGATCGCATCCAGCGCCGGCATGCGCCCGGCATCGATCTCGGGGATCGCCGGAAAGTAGTCGAGCAGCCAGAACGCATCGCCCACGAAGGCATGGGTGAGCAGCACGATCCTGCGACGTACGATCCTGCGCACTTCGGCGAGACCGAGGCGCCAGTCCTGCCAGTGATGCACCGTCAGCACGCCGAGTGCCGCGTCGAAGTGATCATCGTCGAAGGGCAGCGCTTCTGCGCACGCCTGCAGGACGGGCGCACTGCCGGCGGGCCGGCGCGAGATCATTTCCGCGGAAGGCTCGACCGCCATCACCTCGGCGCAGGCGCTCTCGTAGGAGCCGGTACCGGCACCGATGTTGACCACAGGGCAGAAGCCCTCGAGCGCCGCACGAATCTGCGCCTCGATGCGGGAATCGGCGCGACGAGTTGCGTCGTAGCTGCGGCCGATCTCGTCGTAGAGGTCCGGCCGCGCGTCGGGGATCGGGGCCATGGGCATTCCTCCATCCGGCTTCGTCGAGCCTAGACCGTCAGGGGAACGCGCTGGGAGAGATCGCTGCAGGCGCTGCCTGCAGCAGATTCATCGGGTGCCGAACACCACCATGGTCTTGCCCTTCACGGACACGAGGCCCTGATCGGACAGCGTCTTGAGCACGCGGCCGACCATCTCCCGGGAACAGCCGACGATGCGACCGATCTCTTGACGCGTGATCTTGATCTGCATGCCGTCCGGATGGGTCATGGCGTCCGGCTGCTTGCACAGCTCCAGCAGCGTGCGCGCCACGCGCCCGGTCACGTCAAGGAATGCAAGGTCGCCGACCTTTTGCGTAGTGTTGCGGATGCGGTCGGCCATCTGCCCACCGACGAGATAAAGCATCGAGGCGTCTTCTTCGGCCAGCTCCTTGAAGCGCGCGTAGGAGAGTTCCGCAACCTCGCATTCGGTCTTGGCCTTCACCCAAGCGGAGCGCGCGGCTTCCTCTTCGAAAAGCCCCATTTCGCCGACGAAATCGCCCTTGTTGAGATAGGCAATGATGATCTCGCGGCCCTGCTCGTCCTCGATGAGGACCGTCAGCGAGCCGTCGATGATGTAGTAGAGAGAGTCGCCCTGGTCGCCGGCAAAGATGATCGTCGACTTCGCCGGATATTTGCGGCGATGAGATGCGTTGATGAACTTCTCGATGCTGCTAGGCGACAGCGCCGAGAGATTAACGCTGACCATCGCGTCCTCCTGCCCTTCGTGCACCCGGGGTGCATTACCGACCGATTAAACACGCGGGCCCCAGGTGTTTCAATTCAGGACCGGCACGCGCATCGCGGGCCTGCGAAGTTTCATGGACAATCTCGCCACCCAAGCCCGGCGAGCGTTCCCCATGCAGGCAAGGATCAAGTGGATAGAAAACGCGATGTTCGTTGCCGAATCCGGTAGCGGGCATTCCGTCGTGATCGACGGCCCCCCGGATCACGGCGGTCGGAACATGGGCGTGCGCCCAATGGAACTGGTGCTGCTCGGTCTCGGCGGCTGCACAAGCTTCGACGTCGTCGATATCCTGAAGAAGGCACGGCAGCCCGTGACCGATTGCGAGACCCGCCTCGAAGCAGAACGCTCCGCCGATGTCCCGAGCGTGTTCACGCGCATTCACGTCCATTTCGTGGTGACCGGGGTAGGACTGTCCGAAAAGCAGGTCGCGCGCGCGGTGAAGCTCTCCGCAGAGAAGTACTGCTCCGCTTCGTTGATGCTCGAGCGGGGCGGTGTGGAGATCAGCCACGATCACGAGATCATCGATACGTGCCCCCCGAGCGCGGAGATCGACGCGTGAACAGCAAACGGCCCCGCCATGCCGGCATGCGCCATGTCGCGCTATTCGTCGAGGACCTGGATGCGTGCCTCGCGTTCTATGTGAACCTCGTTGGCATGGAGATCGAGTGGCAGCCAGACGACGACAACATCTACATGACTTCGGGCGCGGACAACGTTGCCCTGCACCGCGCGAACGGCCCGCCGTCCGTGACCGGACAGCGCCTCGATCACCTCGGCTTCATCGTTGACGAGATGGAGGAGGTCGACCGCTGGTATGCCTGGCTCGCGGAGGCCGGCGTGACCTTCAGGACCCAGCCGAAAACGCACCGGGACGGCGCACGCAGCTTCTATTGCGAAGATCCCGCCGGCAACGTCGTCCAGTTCATATTTCACCCACCGATTTCCGCTGGCGGCCAGCACTAAACCTGGCCCCGGGGTGATCAGACGCGGTATGTGGTCTCGGTCATGAGCTTAGAAAGCAGCGCCATGGCCTGACGCACGGGAGCGGGAAACTCGACGCCTCCGACCTCGAGTGCCGTCTCTCCGTGGCGCGCCTCATCTTCGCGCATGCGCTCGATGATCGCGCGGCTGCGCAGGTCATGTTCCGGCAGGCGCTCGGCGTGCTCGTCGAGATGCGCGACCACACGATCTTCGGTGGCGTGAACGAATCCGAGGGAAACCTTGTCGCCGATCAAACCTGCAGCGGCGCCCATGACGAAGGACGCGCCGTAGAACACCGGATTCAGGTAACTGGGTCGATCGTGGAGTTCGTCCAGACGCTCCGCACACCACGCGAGGTGGTCTTCCTCTTCCTTCGCGGATTCCGCCATCGCACGACGAACCGCCGGGTCACGCGCCGTCAGCGCCTGACCCGCATAGAGCGCCTGAGCGCAGACTTCGCCCGTGTGATTCACGCGCATCAACCCGGCTGCGTGCCGGCGATCATCCTCGGTGAGGACCTCGTCGCGCGCCAGTTCATTCGCGGGCGAAGGGCGATGCCCCGGCGAGGCACCGGCCACCGTCCGCAGCACGCGATCGGCATGGTCGACCAGAAGATCAAAAGGTGAAGACGCGAGGCCGCGTCGTCCGTTGCTCATGTCGGAATCCTCAGACGGCCCATGGCCTGGCCCGCTTGCAGCCTGGTCGGCGCGGCTCCAATGTTAGCGCTCCGGCAACTACCCCGCGAGCCCTGCGCGCACCATGTCAGAAGTCAAAGATCTGTCGACGATGATCGCCTCGAGGGTGCCGATCATAGTCATAGAGAGTCACGACGAGGTGCGCGTCCTCTCCCTCATCGCAGAGATCGCCATGCGCCAGGGCGCAGGGGTGATGGAGTGGAGCGTGGTCCGAGGCCTGGAGCGCGGTGCAGTCGAGCGGGGCCCGATCCCCGCATCGCCGCGCTTCGCACCGCCAGAAGAGGCACTTCGAGAAATGGCCCGTACGGCCGGGCCCGTGCTCTTCGCCTTCTGCGACCTGCATCCCTACTTGAAGGACGATGCTGCGCTCGTCCGACTCATCAAGGAGATCGGCCTCGATCACGAGCGCACCTGCAACACGCTGATCCTGATCAGCCACCACCTCGAGATTCCCGACGAATTCTGTCGCCTCGCCGCGCGCTTCAGGATGAAGCTGCCCGACCGGGACACGCTGCTGGGCATCGTCCGCGAGCAGGCCGAGGCGTGGGCCAGGCGCAATCGCGGGGCTCGCGTCCGCACGGACCGGAACACCTTGGACGCGCTCGTCAACAATCTCACAGGTGTCACCGAAGCGGATGCGCGGGTGCTGATCCGCAAGGCCATCGAGAACGACGGTGCCATCACCGAATCCGATATCCCCGAGATCAATCGCCTCAAGTTCGGCCTCCTGGACTCGGGCAGCGTGCTCCACTTCGAGTACGACGTGCCGGACCTTGCCGATGTGGCAGGGCTACAGGGATTGAAGGATTGGCTCCGAGAACGCCAGGCCGTCCTACGCGGCCTGCCGACGTCGGCAACGGAAGGGCTCGATCGACCAAAGGGGGTAATGCTCCTGGGCGTTCAGGGCGGCGGGAAGAGCCTGGCCGCGCGCGCCATCGCAGGAGAAATGGGACTGCCGTTGCTGCGCCTGGACTTTGGCAACCTATACAACAAGTTCGTTGGTGAGACGGAGCGCAATCTACGCGAAGCCCTGGCCCAGGCAGAGCGCATGGCACCTTGCGTGCTCTGGATGGACGAGATCGAGAAAGGCGCGGACACGTCGGGATCGGACAACGCCACCGCGCGAAGACTGCTTGGCACGCTCCTGACCTGGATGTCAGAGCACACGGCACGCGTGTTCGTCGTGGCCACGGCCAACGACATCAGCCGCCTGCCACCGGAACTCATGCGCAAGGGTCGCCTGGACGAAATCTTCTTCGTCGATCTGCCCGGGGAAGCCGCACGCCGGGACATTCTGGCGCTGCACCTCAAGCGCCGTGACTGCGCCCCTGAGGACATCTCACTGGACACGCTCGCCGCGCTCACCGAAGGTTTCACGGGGGCCGAGCTTGAACAGGCGGTGGTTTCGGCGCGCTATCGCGCGGCCGCGCGCAGCGGTCAGCTGGACACGGGCACGCTGCGCAGTGCAATTGAAGGAACGGTGCCCCTCTCGGTGACGATGGCGGAGCAAGTCGCCGCCCTGCGCAGCTGGGCGCGGGAGCGGTGCGTCCCCGCGGACTGACGCCTAGGTGGCAGAAGGCTCTGACGAATTCTTGAGGACCCGGGCGTCGAGTCCCTCCTGGCTCAGAATGTACGAACCGAGAATGCTGCGCCGGCCGCCGTCGCAGGTCAGCACGTAGATCGTTTCACCAGGCAATTTCGCGATGTTCTGCCGAATCGCGTGAAGCGGCAGATTGCGACTGCCAGGCATATTGCCTTGCTTGTATTCCAGCGGAAGGCGCACATCGAGCACTTCTATACGGGTACCCGCGTCCTTCATGAGCCTGTGCAGTTCTGCAGTCTCGATGTAATGAATCACCGGGTTCTGCAGCAGGTCTTCGAAGTCCTCCTGACCCAGGCGCATGAGCGAGCCGTCGCTCACCATGGTGACGGTCGCGTTGCGCGGAGCATCACCGATGAGGGCATCTTCACCAAAGACATCGCCCGGGCCGATCTCCGCCAGTGGCACTTCTCTCACCTGCCCGTCCTGGGACAGCCGCCGCGTGATGCGACAGTGGCCAGATTTCAGCACGTAGAAGAAATCACCGGGGTCGCCCTGCTTGAGCACAGTGTCGCCTGTCTTCATGCGCACTTCCTCGAAGCGTGCGAACAGCTGCTGGATATTCGCCGGCGGTACCGCCGAGAACATCGCAGACGACAGCAAGGACGTCATCCAGTCTCCTTCGTCCTCGACCTCGGAGACGATGTAATTGCCAGCCTCGTCCCAGGTCAGGACGAGATCAACGTAGTCCTTCGGGATCACGAAGACCCGGCAAGGATGGGTAGTGACCGCAGTGACTGACCGCCGGTCTTCCTTGCATAGCGGCGCCTTCGAAGCGTCGGTGCCGCTGCGGACAGGACGAATCTCGAAGCTCGCATCCGCGAGATCGACGCTGCCCTGAATGAGGTATACGAGGTCCTCAGCAGGCTCTCCGCGCTTGAAGAGAATCTTGCCCTTGTCGTGCGTGACCAGGCTGCCCTTCTTGCGAATCTCGGGCAGGTGGCTTTCCGAGATGGTGGAAAACGGCGACAACCGCTTCAGCATCTCGAGAGGAATCAGGTCGGCTCCCGACATGAAAAGGAACTCCGCGAACTCGCCGCACCCCGCCCTCGGGGTGCCTTTCACCGCAGCTCGGGGCTCAGGCTTCGAACCCCGACTAGCTGGGCGGCAAGCCTATCATGGCACTCAGGCTCCGAAGCCGTTCCGGCGAAGCAGCCTACAGCATGCCCGAGGCTACCAAGGCCTGCGCAAGAGATTCAGAAATTGCGGCGCAAACCGAGCTCGATGAGCACGCGATCGTACTCGAACACCGGGATATTCGACTCGACGTCGGTGTAATTGACCTGGCCCGTGAACAGGAAGTCGTCAACGATCGACCATTGAAGACCCGCTGTCGCCGTGAACGTCTTGTCGTCCCGGATGCGCGCGAACACCGGATGGTCGCCGCCGAACTCAGCAGCCTGGTAGCCAACGCGCACGAACGGCTGCTTGTCATTCGCATCGAAGGTCAGCCCGTAGATGACCCCAAGAAAGTCGCGTGCGTTGAAATCGCCGGCGTCCGACTGCGCATTCTCGGCGGCACCGTAGACGCTGAGGCTGTGGACAAACTGACCGAATGGGCGCAGGACCGTGGCGCTGTTAAGAAGCTGGTCTACGTCCCGACCCGCGTCGTTCTCGAAGCGCAGCATGGTTGCGGCACTGGAAAGCGAGAGGATCCAGTCGTTCGGCAGGCTGCGGTCATAGCTCGCCGTGAGGCCATAGCCCTCCTGAAAGCGCTTGTTCTCCAATCGCACCGTCTGCACTCGGGTCCCGAAGCGAACTCTGCCGTTCTCGAGCTTGCGCGTGTGGCCAAGTTCGAAGGTCCCGATGCCGAGGTCGAAGGTGTCCGAGGAGAAGTTGTCCTTGTGCTGCCAGCGAACCGCAAGATCGAGCATGGCATTCTTGGACGTCGGCTCACGCCATCCGAAGCCTGCTTCCAGACGGATGAACTCGTCTTCCTGCTCCTGACCGTCCTCGACCAGGGTGAAGTTGCCGAGCGGCGTAGAAATGTTGTCTGCATCGGTCGCGGAGTTGATGTTCGAATCCATCCCCAGGCGCGTATCGATCCAGCCGCCGAGCTCTCGCTGCTGACTGCGCTGAGCGATCTCGATCTGGCGCAGGAAGCGTTCGATGTTATTGCGCACGCCTGCGGGCGGATTCGCATCGAGCACACGCTGAAATTCCACCTGCGCAGCCGGATAGTTTCCCGCCAGAAAATGCGCACGCGCGAGCTCCAGACGCACCCGGAGCTGATCCGGCTGAGCGAAGACGACCCGCTCCAAGGCAAAGATGGCCTCCGGATAACGGCCGACCTCAATGGCGGCGAGGCCGAAGTAGAAGTCGAAATCAGGATCGCCCTCGTAGCGTGCCTCTGCGGCAAGGGCGTGATCATAGGCACGCTCGAACTGGCCCTGGTCGACCAGCTCCTTGATCGTGGCGACCGAATCCGGCGCAGCTCCGGCGACGCTTGCCCCGCTCAGCAGCGCCCCCAGCACAGCAGCACGGGCAAAGGGGCTCAGCATCATTTTCTTCTCCCACGGGGTGCGGTCGGTCATCGTCGTTCGAGTCATCGGCCGCCTCCTCAGGGCGTCTGATTGGGATCGGTGATCCCGTTGATCTGATCGAGAATGAACAGACCGTGCGCCGACTCGAAGGACGAGCCAGTCAGGTCGTCCGTCGCCTGGAAGTTGAATCCACCCACAAAGCGCTCAGCTGCGGGACCCGTGAAAACACCACCGATGCTGCTGTTGACAAGATCGCCGGTGAATCCGCTTGCCATACCATCGACCGACAGCGTCAGAGCGGACAGGTCCAGATCAGCGACTGCGCCATTGACGAAGCCACCGAAGCCCGCGTCCCAGCGAACCACCGAGGACGCCGCGAAATACTCTGTTGCGAGCGTTCCGTTGGAGATGATGCCGGTGGAGAAATCGAGGTCGAAGGAGGCATCGATGGTCTCGAGAATCGCCTCTCCGGAGCCGAGTATGCTGCCGCTACCGACCCCCAGGATGCCAAGGCACGCGGAAACGCAGTTCGCGGAATAGCTGAATACGCCGGTGACGGGCATCTGCGATTGGGGTGTGGGATTCACGCTCGCGAACAGCATCGAACGATCGAGCTGGATCAGGCTGCCGGGGTCGGTCGGATCGTCCTGGATCTCGACGCTGCCGGTGGTGCCGTCGGAATTCCACAGCCCCCAGGAGACCTCGAAGCCCGGCAGGCTGAGCCCGCCTTGAGGCAGCGCGTCGGACTCGAAGATCTCCGCGCCGAATCCGTCGCGACGCACGACGAAGTCGTAGGGCTGTGCGAAGAAGCCGCGGCGCGCCGTGCTCGCCGGCTCCAGGACCGGATCACCGTTGGCTTCGAAGAGCGGACTGAGGGTCGTCGGGTCGAACGCCTGCTTGTTGCGGTAATAGTTCGCTCCGAGGAGGAAATTGGAACTGGTCGGCGCATTCGCACGGCCCAGCAGGAACCCTCGACCGCCGACCACCTCGACGCCAGCCGGATTGCCGAAGTCGTCGAGGAACGAATAGGTCGCGATGCCAAGACGACCGCCGTTGAGGGCCGACGCATCGATGTTCGAGAGCCGCGACTCCTCGAAGGTCCCGGAACCCAGATTGAAGGTGCCCGCAAGCTGAACCGTCTCCCCGAATTCGGGATGCACCACCGACTGCAGGAAGTAGGCGCCGTTGGCGGTATAGAAGCCCGCGCTCTCGGAACCCACCAGGAACAGATTCAGCTCGGAAGCCGTGAGATCAAGCGCGACGTTCTCGTCGAACACGCCACCGGTGATCTGCGCATCGAGGATGGCGTTGCCGTTGGCATAGTTGAGCTGACCGTTGAAGAAGACCTGAAAGCCGAACTCCTCCGCGAAGGCCGGGCCCGTCTCGATTTCCGTGAGCGCGAAGAGCGACCCGTTGAAGACCTCTCCGGTGGAGAGATCGACATTGAAGGAAACAGAGGAGCCCCCAATCGGCGCCAGGTTCGGATCGAGTTCGAAGACGTTCGAATCCGTGAACCCGCCGAGGGTGCGGAAGCCATCCGGGAACCCTGCGCTCGGCAAGAAACCTTCATTCGATGCGCCCGAGAAGGTCAGGAAGGCGCCATTTGCCTGAAGGTCTGCGACCGTCGCCATGGTGCCGACGTTGAACAGAACGGTGTCGTCCAGCACGTCGAGAATTTCTCCGGTGATCGCGTCGGCGAAGAGCGGCTGATTGCGGATCCCCTGGCTGGCAGCTGAAGTCCAGGCGCCCAGGACGAGCTCGCTTCCGGGCGGTGCGGCGACGTTCGTTGTCACCGTGCCGAATGCGTTGGCGATTCGTGCAACTTCCTCGACGCTGGCGTCGAGCACGCCCGGATCGCCGGGGCGGAGCCCCTCCCCGTTTGCGTCCACATTCAGGGCGAGGATGAAGCGACCGTCGGTGAGCGCGACATCACCATCGAAGTTGGCCGGATCACCTGCAAGGCCGACGCCGACGCCTCCATCGGGCGCGCAGCATTCGACGCCGAGGAAGATTCGGCCTTCCGCAAGCTGCGCCGCCTCCGCCGCAGAGATAGCGAGGTCTTCGCGACCGAGGACGGCGTTGCCGACGAAGGCAACAGGCGAAAGGAAGTCGTCCGGACTTTCCGGGTCCTGCATGGACTGCAGGCTGAAGGCGAGATTGAACACGCTGCCATCGCCCGCGAAGAAGCCGCCGATATCCGAAAGCGTCGGGTCAATGAGGCCGCTGCCGCCGGCATCGCCGTCCGCGTCGGTGACAAAGCCCGAGCTGATGAAGAGATCGACGAAGGGATTGTTGTTCGCAAGCGCAACCTGACCGCTGAAGCCGGCCACGACTCCATCGCGGGTCAATGCCTGATCGAAGGTCGTGCCGATCTCATCCGCATCGGTGAACAGGCGCAGGAATCCCTCGGTGATGGCCCCCGTACCGAAATCGACGTTGAACGCAATATCGGACCCAGCGCTTGGATCGGTGTCGACGAAGCTGCCGAAGCCTCCGCTCTGCAGGACATAGAAGCCCTGCGCAAAGGTCCCACCCGGACCGGCAAGGCTATAGCGCGCGCGACCCGTCAGATCGGCAATGTCCGCGATGCGACCGGAAAGAATCAGAAGCTCGCTCTGGAGCTGATCAAGCTGGCTTCCGGAGACCGAGTCGTAAACGCCGATCGGGCCACCCGGCAGGCCTGGCCCATCGGAGAAACCCTGGAGCTCGAACCAGGAAATCTCTGCGCCAGCGACGTCGAGCGCATTGAAGAACTGGGCGACGCCCTCGTCCGGCCGCACGACGATGTTGTTCGGCACTGGCTCATTGAAGAGCGGATCAAATGGATTGGCGGACCCATCACCTATGACCACGTTCTGCGCGCCGACGGTGCGCGGGTCCGTGATGCGACCCTGGAAGACCACAGGTTCGAAGCAGCAGACTGCCTCGACATAGCCGAAACCAGCGGCGAGCTGCGTCGCCTCCTCCGCGGTAAGGGGCAGCAGCGGCGCGCCGCGCTGGGCATAGAAACTGCCCATGGCAGCATCACCACTCGCCGAACCGATCAGCTGGAACGCACCTGCAAAGGCCTGCCCTGTCGCCCCGGCGAAGAAGCCGCCGATCTCCGAGTTCTCCAGATCGAGGAGATCACCCAACCCCGGACTGTCGATCACGCCGTCGACGCCGCCCCCGCCTGCGCGGAAGAAACTGCCGCCGACGATATCTATCTCCGCGCCATTGACGGCGCCGGCGCCAACCACCTGACCCGAGAAGACCGCCGAGACCAGCTGCTGTGGAAAATCATCGGACTCGGACGGGCCCTGCGCCCCATCGAAATCCGGGAGCGGGCCGTCGAAGAGTGCAAGGAACCCGTTCGTGATGGCCCCTGAAGTGAAGTTGACGTCGAAGCCGAAATCGACATCGCCGATCGTGACGCCTTCTGCCAGCACCCCGCCCGGGAAGAACTCACCCGTCAACAACTCTGCACCCCCATAACTGAAGGCGCCGGTCAGATCGGCGATTCCCGTGGGCTGGCCAGTGATGAAGTGCACCCGATTGAAGGCGAGATCGTCGGCGGCGAAGAAGCCGGTAGCGGCATCGAGAACTTCGATACCGGTGCCAAGCGGTTCGCCGCTGAAGTTCAATCCGAGATCGCTTCCCTGCCAGACGACCGCCGCAAGCGTGTCTGTCCCGGGCGCCGTCAGGTCCGTGACGAACGCGCCGACCGGGCGCCCATTGCGGACGATGAAGTCCGGCGGCAGGTCGAGGAAATTCACGTCACCCGGACCGCTCGGATCGACGTCATCGATGGGCGCCGGCACGTTCACCAGCGAAAGCAGCGTGTTGCCGCCATTCAGACGCGCATCGACTGCGCGGCCACCGGCAACGCCGCCGTCGAATGGCCCGAACGCGCCAACGAAAAAGAAGCCTTCGGAAAGCGCCGCTTGCTCGGCCGGCAACAAGCGAGGCGTATCGAGCAGCACCAGGCCAGAAACAGAGGCGTCTGCGCGCGCCTCGGTGCTGTAGGCAAAACCGAGCTGGAGGAACTCAGCAACGCTACCGGTCACGAACCCGGTGATGGCCCCGCTGATGGGCTCACCAGCCCCGATCTCGTCCGAAGTCACGCCGCCAGTGGTCTCGACGAAGCGACCGTCGGTGATGACCGTGTCCTGCAGCAAACCGCCGCGCACGACGGCCTCGAAGTCCACAATGTACGCGAAGGTCTGCGCACCGCTGTCGCTCCCATCCTGCAGTGCGACATCGAGAATGCCGTCCAGGGCACCGGTACCGAAGTCCAGCGTGGCGTCGGAGAACACTTCCGTGGGCGTGAGGCCGGACGTTCGGACATCGAAGATGCCATTGCTTCGGTAAAAGCTGCTCCCTATGAGCGTAGCGATGTCGGTCGGCGTGCCGAACGCGAACAGCACCTCTTCCGTGATCTCAACCGCTTCGAAAGCGCGCGTCGAAGCGCCCTCGGCGCTCTCGGTAAACCTTTCGGAGAACACGGTGACGGGGGCGATGTAACTGCCCCAGGTCAGACCCGTGACGCCGCTGAAATTCTCCGTGAAGGATGCTTCACCACTCTGAGAGCCGAGCTGAACCTCCGAAGTGTCGATGACCGTCTGGCGAGCCAGATTCTCACTGCCGGCCGCGAAGCCCGGCCCACCGCGGCTGCCGGAAAAGAGCGGCCCCGTGTCCGCGCCTACAGAAGCAACGCCCGAGCCGACGCTGATCTCCTCGAGCGAGGTGACCACGCCCGAATCGCTGTCTGCGACGACCGCCTGCACTTCTTCCGGAAGAAGACCGGTGATGGGATCGATGCCAGGAATGGGTTCCTCAGTCGGCAGATCGCCGTCGCCGGTCTGGGATTCGTTTACGGCACCCGTGCTTTCGGGGTCGGTTCCAACGGACACGACAGCGCCGGCGGCGCCGTCGCTGGCGGCAGAAGTAGAGGTGGCCTCGGAGCCTTCACCGCTGCCGACAGAGGATTCCTGCGCGTCGCCGAGGTCGTCGCCGTCGTCGCCGTCCCCGTCGCTGTCATCACCCTCGCCATCGTCGAGCTCGGCAGACGTGGCCAGCTCAGCGGGTGGCTCGACCAGATAGTCCACGGAACCATCCGCATTGATCCGCGCGAAGTTGAAGCCGGCACCCGCGCCGAGGCTCGCAGTTCGGCCCGCCACCGTCGTGGCATCGATGCCGCCGTCCTCGACACCTAGGGTGAGGGCGCCACCCGGTGACTGATCGGCGTTCCAGACGGTGCCGCGAACGCCGATGACCGCGAGTGGGGTATTGACGCGATAGCCAGCGCGATTGCCGTCGGCAACGCGACCCGTGGCCGCGCGAAAGCCTCCTCTACTCAGCGTCAACGCCTGGCGCGCGGTGTTCGGGGTTTGTTCATCGAACTCGTAGTCGTCCACCGCGAGTTCGGTCGACGGGCGCAGCGACATGAGGCCTCGGTCTGTAAACCGAATCTGCACGCGCCCACGTGCACCGGTACGCAGCGTGTCACCCTCGAAGATGGGATCCTGGCGGCCCAAGCGACGCACGGCGCCATCGCTGCCGATCGCCTCGACGACCCCAAGCGTGCGGATGATTCGGCCAACAGGGTCTTGACCAACCTGCGCCCAGGACCCGGCGCCCAGCACGCTGAGGAACAGGCCAAGACCCAAAAGGAGGAGAAAAACACGCTGGCGCTCACCGGGAAGCGCCGCAACACGAAAACTGGACATCGGTTCAGGTTCCCCCACAGGCTCCAACGGCCGAACAGACGTACGGCGCCGCGGAACTGGACACGGCGCCAGCAGAAAGCCTGCCAGCGCTGACCACGCTACCACGCGGCACCTGGAGCGCTACGCCCATATGGGGGGGCAATGGGACCTGCGTCACGCTTCAGCGTGAAACCACGGGACCCCGTTTGCTTCAGCGCCAGGTTCGGCCCTCGCCGGTCGCCTCAGCGGCTCGGACGGGATGGCGATGGGTGGGACCATCTGCTTGCAGCTGTGCGCTGTCGGCGCCTGGCATTAAGACCCACCACAGGACGTTGCAGCGCCGTTGAGCGCCTCCTCCTGGGCGTTTCTACGCCCGCGACTGCATGCGCGCGCGATCAGGGCTGAGACGCCTGCGACTCCCGCGCGATCGCGCGATGCCCGATGTCCCGTCGATAGTTGGCGTCGACCCAGCCAATCCCCTCGACCCGCCCGTAGGCTTCACTCGCAGCGGCGGTCACGCTCTCTCCGATTCCGACCACGCACAGCACGCGGCCGCCTGCCGTCACGATCTCACCCTCTCGCTCGACCGTGCCGGCATGAAACACGAGCGCGCCTCCGTCCTGCGTATCGGCATCGCACAGGCCGGAGATCACCGCACCGGTGTCATAGCCGGCCGGATATCCACCAGCCGCCATGACCACGCCGAGGGCTGTGCGGGGATCGAACTCGAGCGCGTCGAACTCCAGCCTTCCGCTGGCGGCCTGACGACACAATTCCACGAGGTCGGTCCGCAAGCGCGCAAGCACCGGCTGCGCCTCCGGATCACCGAAGCGACAATTGAACTCGACCACGCGCGGATTCCCTTGCGCATCGATCATCAGACCCGCGTAGAGAAAGCCCCGATAAGGCATGCCTTCTGCCGCAAGCGCCGCGATCGTCGGCGCAATGATGCGATCGATCACGCGCCGCTCGACTTCAGGTGAAACAACAGGCGCCGGGGAGTAAGCGCCCATGCCGCCCGTGTTGGGCCCGAGGTCGCCCTCGTCGCGACGCTTGTGGTCCTGCGATGTAGCAAAGGACAAGAACCGCTCGCCATCGGCGACGATGATGAAGCTTGCCTCCTCACCTGCCATGAACTCCTCGATCACCACCCGATGACCGGCGCTGCCGAACGCGTCGCCCCCAAGCATGTCGCGCACGGCTGCAAGGGCGGCTTCCTCGTTGTCAGCAACGATCACGCCCTTGCCCGCGGCCAAGCCATCCGCCTTCACGACAATGGGCGCGCCCTGTTCGCGTACGTAGGCCTCTGCTTCCGATAGCTCCGTGAACGTGCGGTGAGCAGCCGTGGGAATTCCATGGCGCTGAAGGAATGCCTTGCTGAACGCCTTCGATCCCTCCAGCTGAGCTGCGGCAGCGCTCGGTCCGAAGCACAGCCGTCCCGCCGCCTCGAAGCGATCAACCACGCCCGCAACCAGCGGCGCCTCCGGCCCGACGATGGTCAGCGCAACGTCCTCACGCTCAGCGAAAGCGAGCAGTCCATCGATGTCCTCGGCGCTGATCGCAACGTTATGAACGCACTCGGTCAGGGCGGTGCCTGCGTTGCCCGGCGCAACGAAAACCTGCGTGACGCCTGCAGACCTCGCCGCACGCCATGCCAGCGCATGCTCACGGCCACCGCCGCCGACAACAAGAATCTTCAAGATCGCCCCTCCGGGTTCATCAATGCAGGAAGTGCCGGACACCCGTGAACACCATCGCCATGCCCGCCTCGTCTGCGGCTGCGATGACCTCGTCGTCGCGCATCGAGCCGCCGGGCTGGATCACTGCAGTGATGCCCGCCTCTGCGGCAGCGTCGATGCCGTCCCGAAACGGAAAGAACGCATCCGAGGCCATCACGGCGCCTGCGACTTCGATTCCCTCGTCCTCCGCCTTGATGCCGGCGATGCGCGCGCTGTAGACGCGGCTCATCTGCCCGGCGCCGACGCCGACAGTCGCGTTCTCGCGTGCGTACACGATGGCATTCGACTTGACGAACTGGGCGACGGTCCACGCAAAGCGGAGGTCTGCCAGCTCACGCGCTTCGGGCGCCCGCGTGCTCACCACCTTCAGGCCCGCCTCGCCGACGGCCAGCACGTCCGCGTCCTGCACGAGCACGCCTCCGCCCACCTGCTTGAGTACGCTCGGCACCGGGCGCGCCGCATCCGGCAAACCGCACGCGAGGACGCGCACGTTCTTCTTCGACGCGGCCGCCTCGCGCGCGCCGTCGCTCACCGCCGGGGCGACGATGACTTCGACAAACTGCTTTTCGATGATCGCCTGCGCCGTCGAGGCATCGAGTTCACGATTGAACGCGATGATGCCGCCAAAGGCTGATGTCGGATCCGTCGCAAGTGCGCGCGCATAGGCTTCGCGAATATCAGCCGCGACGGCAACCCCGCACGGATTCGCATGTTTGACGATCACGCAGGCCGGCGCTTCGAAGGCGAACACGCATGCCAGAGCAGCATCCGTGTCGGCAATGTTGTTGAACGAAAGCGCCTTGCCGTGAAGTTGCACAGCCGCGCCAACCGTTCCCGGCGCCGCATCGGGATCGCGATAGAAGCTGGCGCGCTGATGCGGGTTCTCACCGTAGCGAAGCCCTTCGCCCGCGCGCCAGTTGCGGTAGTAGCGCGACGGAAGACCCGTCTCCTCGCCTTCGGCGTCCCGCGCACCCAGCCAGTTCGCGATCGCGCCGTCGTAAGCCGCCGTGTGCGCAAACGCGGCCACGGCCAGTTCATGGCGCAGGCCATGGGGTACGCCGCCCGCGTCCATGGCGTCGAGCACTCGCTCGTAGTCACCCGGGTCAGTGACAACGGTCACGCGCGCATGATTCTTTGCAGCGGACCTGACCATCGCCGGACCACCGATGTCGATGTTCTCGATCGCACGGGGGAGATCGCAGGACGGGTCGGCAACCGTCGCCTCGAAGGGATAAAGATTCACGCAAAGCAGGTCGATGGGGGCGATACCGTGTTCACCCATCACCGCGGCGTCAACGCCGCCACCGCTGCCATCCTCGCGGCCGAGCAGCCCCCCGTGCACCATCGGATGAAGGGTCTTCACGCGCCCGGCCATCATCTCCGGGAAGCCCGTGACTGAGGACACCTCCGTCACTTCGAGCCCAGCCTCGCGCAGGCGTGCGCAGGTCCCGCCTGTGGAGATGAGCTCGACACCGCGCGCCGCAAGGCCCCGTGCGAAGGTCTCGACGCCTGTCTTGTCGCTGACGGAAAGGAGCGCGCGCCGCACTCGGATCGCGTCGGTCATGGTGACAACTCCATAAACGGAGGAAGAGGAAAAAAAGAACGCACCGCCGACAGGCAAGCGCTCAGAGGAGGCCGTACTGCTTGAGCTTCTTGCGCAGGGTGCCGCGATTCAGCCCGAGCGCCTCCGCTGCACGAGACTGGTTGCCGTCGACGCGACGCATCACGATTTTCAGCAGCGGGGCTTCCATTTGCGTGAGCACAAGGTCGTAGAGTTCGGACGCGGCCTCGCCGTCGAGATCATCGAAGTAGCATTCGACCGCGCGCTCAACGCAGTCGGCCAGCGGCTCTGCGCGTCTGCGCCCTTCTCCGCTCACATTCTTGATCTTTCCACCCTCGATTGCGTTGTCACCTGTACTCGGGGCAGGCGCACGCGTGTCGGCTCTGGAATCCCTCACTGCACCCTCTGCTTCTCGGTCATGCCAGCCGTCCGTCGATCGCATCGTGGGTCAAACCCGTTCTCAGGCCGCCTCGAGGGCGGAGGACTCGAAGTAGCTCGCAACCGCATCCAGCTGCGCCGATTCATCCTCCAGCCCGTTGAAACGCGAAAGGAATGCGCGGCGATCCGCCTCGCGTCCACCGCACGCCGCGACGGCCCAGCCGACGTGCTTGCGACCGATGCGCACGCCGCGCACAGGCCCATGGAAATCGTGCAGGGCGCTCAGATGTGCGCGCATGAGGGCGCCGCGCAGCTGTGCATCGGGTTCAGGCAAGCGGGTGCCATCTTCGAGAAAGCGCGCAATCTGACCGCACAGCCACGGACGCCCCTGCGCCGCACGTCCGATCATGACCCCTGCGGCACCGGTTTCCTTGAGCACCTCCGCCGCACGCTCAGGCGAGTCGATATCGCCATTTGCGAACACCGGCAGATCCACTGCCGCCACGATCTCGGCAATCGTGCGGAACTCGGCTTTGCCGTTGAATCGGTCGGCCCGCGTGCGGCCGTGGACGGCCAGTGCGGCGATGCCGGCGTCCTCGGCAATGCGGGCAATCGTGACGCCGTTGCGCATCTCGTGCGACCAGCCCGTGCGCATCTTCAGGGTCACGGGTACGTCCACGGCACGGACGGTCGCCTCAACAATGGCGCGGACGAGGGCCTCATCACGCATGAGCGCCGAGCCGGCAGCCTTGCGACAAACCTTCTTTGCCGGACAGCCCATGTTGATATCGATGATCTGCGCGCCCTCGCCGACGTTGCAGCGCGCAGCCTCGGCCACCGTTTGCGGATCACCGCCGGCGATCTGCACGCTGCGCGGCTCGATCTCGACGTCGTGCCGCCGTCGGGTACGGGACTTCGGCGTATTCCAGAGCGCCGGATTCGACGCCAGCATCTCCGACACCACGAGCCCAGCGCCAAGGCGATGGCAGAGTTGGCGAAACGGCAGATCAGTGACGCCCGCCATGGGCGCGAGCGCGACCCGATTCGCGAGCACGTAGGGACCGATCCGAATGCCCTCGGTCGACGCCGGTACCGCGGCTGCTCTGGCTTCGAGGGAACGGATCACCTGACCGAAAACCTCCGGCGTTACGGGCGATAAGAATGATGAAAGAGCGCTGAACGCCTCGCGCACCTCCACTCCCCTGGGGGTGCCCGGCAACTGCCTGCGGTCTGCGCGGGTGGGCAATGTTAGCGACCGGATCACGGCAGACAAGTCGCATCGCGCTGACGCCGCCGCGCGCCGACGAACGGTTGTCCTCCGAGCCCTCCATTCGACTGTCTATCGACGCCATCAAATGAGGCGCATTTTTCGATTGCGAGGGAAATCCAGGTGAGTAGAATCCGCGCCGTCTCAACTTCCCTGTGGGGCTTTATGTACCTCTGACGACGCGGCGCATCCGGGATATGACGCCGCTAAGCAGAACAACCCAGCCGTCATGTTCAGGAGCATCTGAATGCCCGCGAATGCATTTGCGATCGTCGGACAGCACTCTGCTGTCCCGCACGACCCGGGACCCCGTGAGGTCCCCACCCCGAATATCGCTCTCGGCGCCGGTGCCTTTACCGCCTCCGACGAGCGCCATGACCACTTCATCCACCGCGATGGCCAGATTTTTGCTGGCACGCATCTGATCGTGGACTTCTTCGGCGCCGAGGGCCTCGACGACCTCGAGCGCATGGAGCGCGGCCTGCTTGCGGCCGTTGAAGCCGCCGGGGCGACCCTGCTGCACATCCATCTGCACCACTTCACGCCGAACGGCGGAATCTCCGGCGTCGCGGTGCTTGCGGAGTCGCACATCTCGGTCCACACCTGGCCGGAGTGCGACTACGCAGCGTTCGATGTCTTCATGTGCGGAGACGCGCGCCCTGAACTGGGCGTCGAGGTGCTGAAGCAGACCTTCACACCCGCACGCACTGAGATCACCGAGCATCGCCGAGGCCGAGTCGATGACACGCAGTGAGGTCACCGAGACCCTGTACGACGCCTATGGTCAGCGCTTTTCGGTCGACGAGGTTTACTTCGAGAGTCGCACCGAACATCAGCACCTGCTGATTTTCCACAACGCGAAATTCGGCAGGGTCATGACCCTCGACGGCGTGGTGCAGACAACCGAACGCGACGAGTTCTTCTACCACGAGATGTTTGCGCACGTGCCCCTGCTCGCCCATGGTGCGGCAAAGCGCGTACTGATCATCGGCGGCGGCGATGGTGGGCTCCTGCGCGAGGTGGTGAAGCATCCGGGCGTCGAACACATCACCAAGGTCGAGATCGACGCCGGCGTGGTCGAGATGGCGAAAACCCATCTGCCGAACCATTCCGCGGGGGCATTCGACGATCCGCGCTTCGAGCTCGTCATCGCCGACGGCGCCGCCTTCGTGGAGGAGGCGAGCGAGCAGTGGGACGTGGTCCTCGTCGATTCCACCGACCCAATCGGTCCAGGGGAGGTGCTGTTCAGCGAGTCGTTCTACGGTCACTGCGAGCGCTTGCTCGCGCCGGGCGGCGTGCTCGTGAACCAGAACGGCGTGCCGTTCATGCAGCTCGATGAACTGAAACGCACCGCCGGGGCCTTCGGCGCTATCTTCGCCGACTGGCACTTCTACAGCGTCGCCGTACCCACCTACGTAGGCGGCATCATGACCCTCGGCTTTGCTGCGAAGGACGCTACGCCTCGGCAGACGCCGCTCGCGCTGCTGAAAGCGCGCTTCGAGGCGATCTCGCTGCGCACGCGCTACTACACGCCGGCGATTCACCAGGCCGCCTTCGCGTTGCCGCGCTACGTCGAAGAGGCCATCGGCAAATGAACGCGCCCGCGCTCTTCGACGACAAAGGTACCGACTGGCGCGCGATCGCGGAGACGCACGGCACCCCCCTGCTCGTCCTCGACTGCGACCGCGTTGGCCTGCAATACGATGCCCTGGCCCGAGCCCTTCCCGGCGTCGAACTTCACTACGCGATCAAATCCCTTCCTCATCCGGAGGTCGTGCGCACTCTTGCCGCACGCGGCGCCCGCTTCGATCTTGCGACCCGTGGTGAGGTGGATCTGGTCGAGAATCTCGGCATCGATGCCCGCCGGACCATCCACACGCATCCGATCAAGACCGATCACGACATCCGGCGCGCCCTGCGTTTCGGCTGCACCACCTTTGTCGCAGACAATCCCGCGGAGCTCGCGAAGTTCATTCCCTACCGCCATCGCGTCGCGCTGCTGCTACGAGTGGCGTTCCGCGACCCCGACGCCCAGGTCGATCTATCCGCAAAGTTCGGCTGCGCTCCGGAGGCGCTCAGCGCGCTCCTTGCCGAAGCCGACGGCCTGGGCCTGCACGTGAAAGGCCTGTCCTTCCATGTCGGTTCGCAGGCAGGGCGAGGCGATGCGCAGGCCGACGCGATCCGATTCTGCGCCCACGCCTTCACGGCGCGCCGGCGGGACGCCAGGGCACCTCTTTCGGTTCTCGACATCGGCGGCGGGTTTCCCGTCAGCTACGACGGCAGGGGCGCAGACATCGAGGCCTTTTGCGCACCCGTGCGCACAGCCCTCGCCGCGCTGCCCGAACACGTCCGCGTCATCGCCGAACCCGGCCGCTTCATCTCCGCGCCAGCGATGATCAGCATCTCCAGCGTCATCGGCGTCGCCGAGCGCGGAGGACGACCCTGGTACTACCTCGACGACGGCGTGTACGGCTCCTTCAGCGGACGCATTTACGACCACGCACGCTATCCGCTGATCCCGCTGACGCGGGATGCCCAGCGCGATCCGTTCGCGGGCGGGCCGGTCTGGGCAACGCTCGCGGGGCCGACCTGCGATTCCATTGACGTGATCGCACAGGATGCTGCGCTCGGCGCGCTCGAGACAGGCGACTACGTGATTGCGCACATGATCGGGGCATACAGCTCGGCAAGCGCGACGACTTTCAACTCGATCCCGCGCACGCCAATCCTCGCGATCAACACCGTCGAGGGCGTCGCGCAGGAACTGCGCGTCGTTTGACGGCTGGAGCCTTCGCCCCTCAGTCGGCGCTGATCATGAAGCGCGCCTCACACTCCGCGACCACTGCGCCCGTGTCCGCCCGACGGGCTTCGGCGCCAAGGGTGACGAGGCGCCGCCGACCGTCGATCTTCCAGGCCTCCAGTTCCAGAGCCGTGCCCGTGGGCACGGGCTCGCGATAACGCACCTCGCAGCGCGCAGTGAAGCCACGCATGGACTGGAGCCACAACCAGTTCGCCATGGTCTCATCGAGCGCGGTGAACAGCAGCCCTCCATGGGTGACGCCGCTCCACCCGCAGTGTTCCTCCGCAGGCGTAAAGCGCCCATGGCAGCGCTCACCGTCGAGCCAGAGCTTCATGCCCAGACTCAGTGGATTGGTCCGACTGCAGGCAAAGCAGTAGGCAGTGCTCGCTTCGTCGCGTGTTTCGCTCACGGACCCCTCCTTGAAGTTCAATGCAGACGCATCTCGTAGTTCACGGCACGGGCACCGGGGTCGACGAGATCGAGCGACAATTGCACCGGCGTGCCCACCGGCATCTCGCGTCGACCCGCGAGCTCCCCTGCCAAATACGTCGAGGGCTCGAAATGGCGCGCTGCCACCAGGACGCCATCGATATCAGAAAAGCGCAATTCCAGGACCGGGAAGGGCTGCGGGAACTCAGCCCGATTGATGATTACCGCATCAACGCGCAGCCCGTCGGCGCGCGCCGGATGGCTGCGCACGAGGAGGCGCTGGCTCCGGATCGCGTCCGGTGCGCGCAGGATCGGCAGCGCACAGTCGAGCTGCGCACAAATGCGCTGCGCAACGGGCCGCGTCATCGGCGCCTGAGAGAAGGCATCGAAGCGCAGCCAGACCCCTTCCGCCGCGAGTACGAGCAACAGCACGAATGCCGCGACAACCCACGGAGCCCGCCGACGGCGCGCCGCACGCAGGCGCTCCTGCGCATCGAGTGCCGCCTCGACGCGAGCGGCCTCCAGAGGCAGGGAGAGGACGTCCAGGCGCGGCGGCGCACGTGAACCCTCGTCGTCCGGCAACGATTGCTCGCGTTCGACGATCTCTTCGGTAGGTTCGAGCTCGGCCGTGTCGCCATCAGGGGGCAGAGGATTCGCAGGTGAAGTGACGGGGTGAAGATCCGCCTCCTTGCCGGCTGACGAGGGCGAATCCGGTCCGTCTATGCGCGCGGCTTCGGCGCGGAACACGGCCAGGCATGCGCCACAGCGAACCAGTCCGCGCGCCGACCCGAGCTGTGCTGCCGTGACCCGGAACCGGGTGCCGCAATCCGGGCAGGCAACGACGAACGGGGTCACGCGCGTTGCCCGCGCAGGATGATCCAGCCATCGTCTTCCAGCTGCTCGAAGGTGAACGCCGACCAGGCCCGCGCGACGTCGTCTGCCTGCTCGGGAAGGATGCCCGAGAGCACAGCGCGCCCGCCCGGGCGAACGCAGGCCTGGAGCGTCTCGGCAAGGCCGATGAGTGGCCCGGCGAGCACATTCGCGAGCAGCAGGTCATAGCGGGCGTCCCCATCGAGCGTCGCACGCACTTCGAGGCGGCCTCGCACGCCATTGGCCTCGGCGTTCGACTCGGTTGCAACGAGGGCCTGTGGGTCGTGGTCGACGCCAACGGCGCGGCGCGCCCCCAATGCAAGGGCCGCAATCGCGAGCACGCCGGAGCCACAGCCAAAATCAAGCACGTCCGCATCAAGCGGAGGATTGTCCGCCAGCGCCGCGAGGCACCCGCGCGTGGTGGCATGCCCGCCGGTGCCGAACGCAAGACCGGGCGCCAGGCGAACGAGTGTCGCGCCAGCCGGTGGGGCCGCCTCATCGCCATCCGCTCGCAGGCTCAGGACATCACCAAGATCCAGCGAAACGGCGTGCTGACGCCAGGCGTCGGTCCAGTCGCCGTCGCTGACCGGCACGAAGCGCCAGTCCGGCAACGTCACGCCGCTGCCGGTGCGCCACGCATCCGCCGCAGCTTCGAGCAGATCACGGGGATCCGGGTCTGCAGGAAACAGCCCGGCCACGATAACTTCGCGCCACAGTGGCGCGTCGCCGGGTGCCGGTTCGAGCAGGGGCTGATCGCGTGCATCAGTGAGCGTTACGGCGACGGCCCCAAGCGCTTCGAGGAGCGCCTCGAGACGCGCCACCAGCGGCGTTGGCGCCTCGACCTCGGCGCGCACCCAGCGCTGGCTATCCATCATGCGGGCGCTCAGGCGTCCGCCAGGGCGTCGACGACCGCGCGCAAGGCGAGTGCGTAGCCCTGGACGCCCAATCCACAGATGATGCCGGAAGAAACCGCCGCCAGATGGGAGTGATGCCGGAAGGCCTCTCGCGCATGGACGTTGGAGATGTGCACCTCGATGAAGGGAATCTGCACGCTTTCGAAGGCGTCGCGCAGCGCAAGCGAGGTGTGCGCGAAGGCACCAGGGTTGATCACCACCCAGGCCACGCCCTCATCGCGCGCGGCGTGGAGCCGATCTATCAGCGCGCCTTCCCAATTGGACTGGAAACACTTGAGCCGGTGTCCGGCCGCTTCCGCCTGCGCGGTCGCGCCAGCCTCGATCTCAGCAAGGGTCGTATGACCATAGACCTCCGGCTCGCGTACACCGAGCAGATTGAGGTTCGGTCCGTTCAACAGCAGCAGTTCAGCCATGGGCACCCGTCCGTCGCAGCGTGCGCGCGCAAGTGTAGCCGGGGCGCGCGAAGAGCGCCTTCAGCCCGCGGCCGCGAGGACGCGCTGCAGATGCGCGGCGAAGGCCTCTGAACCGATCTCGCCCTGCAGGCGGAACGCGCGCAGTTCTCGCGACTCGGGAGAGAAGAAAAGCAGGCTCGGCGGGCCGAAGAGGTCGTAGTAGGCGAGCAGCGCTCGATGCGCCTCGTCGTTGGCCGTGAGATCGGCCCGGAGCAGGTCGAACTGCGCCATCAGGCGCTGGACCTCCGGTTCGGGAAATACGCTCCGCTCCATGACCTTGCAGGAGATACACCAGTCCGCGTAGAGATCGAGCAGCACCGGCCGACCGGACACGCGGGCCGAAGCAAGGGAGGCCTCGACCTCCGCGAGATCGTTCACGGGCCGGAAGACAACGGCTTCTTCGACTTCGCCTCCGCTGCGACCGGCCAGCGGCGCGAGCGGCTTGAGCGGGTCGTCTGCACCGGATGCCGCGCCGATGATCAGCAGCACACCATAGATGAAGAGCATCGCGCCCGAGGCCTTCCAAAGCTGGCCCAGACCGTCCCGGCGTTCGAAATCGAGGGCGCCAAGGGCGACGCCGCTGCCGATGGCGAGGGCGGCCCAGAGGGCGAGCGTGACCTCTCCGGGCACGACCCGCTCGAGCAACCAGACGGCGACGCCGAGCAGCAGCACGCCGAAGACCGCCTTCACTGCATTCATCCAGGCCCCGGCGCGTGGCAGCAGCGTACCGCCACCCACGCCCACCACCATCAGCGGCACGCCCATGCCGAGCGCCAGCGCGAACAGCGCGCCGCCGCCGAGCACCGCATCGCCCGTAGAACTGATGTACACGAGCGCGCCCGCGAGCGGCGCCGATACGCAGGGTGAGACAAGCAGGGATGAGAAGACACCCATCGCGGCAACGCCCGCGAGGGTGCCGCCGCCGCCGCGCCCTTCCAGCCTCGCGCGTAGAAAGGCAGGCAGCTGGAGCTCATAAAAGCCGAACATCGACAGCGAAAGCACGACGAAGAGGGCGGCAAAGCCGATCAGGATCGGAGGGCTCTGCAGCCATCCGTGGATGTTCAGGGCACCTCCGAAGAAACCAACGAGCATGCCGAGCAGCGCATAGGTCAGCGCCATGGCGAGGACATAGGTTCCGGACAGAAGCGTCGCCCGCGCCCGCGAGATCTCCCCCTGACCAGCAATGATGCTCGACAGGATGGGCACCATAGGCAGCACGCAAGGCGTGAAGGCGAGCCCGATGCCCGCCAGCAGGAACACGCCGAGCGCGAAGATGAAATTACCCGAGCCGAGGAGAGCGGCCAGCTGCCCCTCTTCGGTGACGAGGGTCTGCGCAGGATCACCGGTGGGCCCAGCTGCCGACGCACCTGGTGCGCGCTCAGCTCCGACGTCAGGCATGCGCTTGACGATTTCGCCGGCGTTCGGACCGTCGAGGGCGACGTAGCGGCGTTCCGGCGGGTAGCACAAGCCGGCGTCTGCGCAGCCCTGATAGGCAACCTTCAGATAGGCCCCCTGCGGCAAGTCGCCCGGCAGGGAAATCGGTACCGCAAGGTCAAAGTAGTAGACCTCGACGTCGCCGAAATACTCATCGGTCTTCTGCTTGCCGTCGGGAATGGACACCTCGGCGAGCGTCCGCTCGTCCGATCGCGCTAACGCAAACTCCAATCGATGCCGATAAAGGTAATAGCCGGGCGCTAGCTGCCAGAACACACGGGGCTGCGCAGCGCCAAGATCAACCCCAAGGCGGAAGGCCTGATCGACCGGCAGAAACTCCGGGGCAGCATCAGGGGACCCGGGCAGGCTGCTCGCAGCCTCGACGCCGATCGAGAGAAAGGCCAGCACTAGAGCGAGGGCGCGCGCCCGGAGCCGCGGTGGAGAAAACAGACAGTGCTGATCGGTGAACGCAATGCTCATGGGGTGTACTCGTACGAATCAGGCAATCAGGGAAGAAGCCGCCGACAAAGCGAAGCGCCATCCGGGTGCGGATCCGGGTCCGGGCCCGGCTGCTCACGGAACGAAAGTCGACGCGCGTCGGCACGCGCACGATACCAGACAGCCCTGCGGAGGCCCCCGATCATGACTACGAATCGCACGCTGCGCACCGCGACCCTGCTTGTCGCAGGATTGGTTCTGCTCACCGGCTGCGGCGGCTTTCGCATCTGGCCAGAGAACGGGTTCTCCATGCCGTGGAAGCGGGAATCGGCGGCCGAGCGTCAAGCGCGTGAAGATGCCGAGCGCGCGAACACGCCCGACGCCCGCACGGTCGCCCTGCTGCTTGCCCGCGCAGACGATGCCCTGGCCGCGAATCGACTCATGGACCCGCGGAACGACAACGCGATCGACCGCTATGTTCAGGTGCTCGCCCTCGACCCGGGCAACATGCGGGCGAGGGCCGGAATCGCCGAAATCTCCGCCCGCTATCAGCGCTGGGCAGTGGGGGCAGCGGAGAACGGCGCCATGATCGAAGCCGAGCGGCTCTATGGTCTCGCCGCACTGGTGGACCCGAATCACGCGGATCTCGCCCCGACGCGAACAGCGATCAATCGAGCCAAAGCCGAAACAGAAGAAACCGTCGCGCTCTCCGAACTGGAGCTCGATATCCGTTCCGAAGCGCTCGCCGTGGAACTCGGCGCCCTTGGCACACGCGCCAAGACCGAAGGCTACTTTGTCGTCATCAACGCTCCCCACGCCGAGTGGAATCGCTGGATCTACCACAAGATGAATGAAGCGCCACCCAATCGCCGTCTGCGAGCGCGTTCTGAAATCGGGGGCCCACCGCGCATCCAGCTCCTGAGCTACGAGCGCTGATCGCCAGGCGCGGCGCTCGTTGTGTCGCGTCTCGCCATCCTTTCATCGCGCCGGGAGCCCAACGGGCACCGCCGCGCTGGCGTTGGCCCGTACGTGCCCTAGAATCGCCCTCATCCGAAATCCCGACGGGATGATTCCGTGCGCCGGCCACTCCTGTTCGCCTTCGTGCTCTTGCTCGCCTGCCAGGGTCATAGCGCAGACGACGCGCTCCTGCTAAGCGACGCCTGGATTCGCGAAACGCCGCCAGGGCGTGACGTCGCCGCGGGCTATCTCACCATCACCAATCCCTCGGACACGGACCGCCTGCTCCTAGGCGCACAGAGTCCGGACGCTCGCGTCGAGGTGCACGAGATGCGGCACGAAGACGGCATGATGCGCATGCGTCGCCTTGAATCGCTCACGATCCCTGCAGGCGAGGCGGTCGCCCTTGCGCCCGGTGCGACCCACCTGATGCTGTTCGGCGTCGACGCGACCCGAGCCGGCAGAGAGATCGAGATCGAATTTCGATTCGAGCACGGGGCTGCGATCACCGAAACGTTCGTGGTCCGCCGGCCGGCGGCCATGCAACCCGCAGGAGCCCACAAGTGAATGCCCCAAGCGCCCCTTCCCGCGCCCGAACGGTCTTCCGCATCACCGCAGCGCTCCTGTGCACCTACCTTCTTGTCGTATTCCTGCTGGGCATCTACTGGAGCCTGCAACCGGCGCTTTTTGACGTGGATGCACGGGCTGCGAACCGTGCCGAAGCGATGGACCGCACCCGCGTGAACGGCTTCACGACAACCTCCACGCTGATCGACCTGGCCGATACGCTCCTGGAAAAGCCCGGTGGCTACATGTCGAATGACATTGCACCGCCGGGCATCGTCGTAGACGACATCCGCAACTGGGAATTCGGCGTACTCGTGCAGATTCGCGACCTCGCTCGGATCATGCGCGGCGAGATCTCGCGGTCGCAGTCGCAGTCTCGAGAGGATCCGGATCTGGCCGAAGCCGAGGGCAAGTTCTTCTTCGACAATTCAGCCTGGCTGTTTCCGCAAACCGAAGATGAGTACCGCTCCGGCATCGACTTCACGCGCAACTATCTTCTGCGTTTGTCCGATCCGTCTCAGGCCGACGCCCAGTTCTATGGGCGCGCGGACAACCTTCGGGCGTACCTTTCCGCGGTGAACACTCGCCTCGGCTCGCTTTCTCAACGTCTGTCGAACGCTGCCGGGCAGCAGCAGTTCGACATGGGTCTCGCCGGCGAGCCATCTGGCCGCCAGTCGACACCAACCCCCGAGGAGCAAGACGTGCGTACGCCCTGGCTAGAGATCGACGATGTCTTCCACGAGGCACGCGGTCAGACCTGGGCCCTGATTCACATCCTGCGGGCAATGGAGATCGATTTCAGGGGCGTGCTGGAGGACAAGAACGCGCTGGTGTCGCTGCGCCAGATCATCGTGAACCTCGAGGCCACACAGCAGACGCTATGGAGCCCGATGGTCCTGAACGGCGACGGCTTCGGCTTCATGGCGAATCACTCGCTCGTCATGGCCTCCCACATCGCCCGAGCGAACGCTGCGATCATCGACCTGCGGGCACTTCTTTCCGAAGGCTGACGCCCTACTGGGCGTTCCGGTGGCGCTCCAGAGCGGCCATGATCAGGCCCTTGGCCTCTTCAGCGTCACCCCAGCCGTCGAGCTCGACCCACTTGCCGGGCTCCAGATCCTTGTAGTGCGCAAAGAAATGCTCAACGCGGGCTTTCAATCCGCCCGCAAGGTCATCGGGCGACTCCACCTGCGCGTACTCACGCGTCATGCGGTCAGGAGGCACGGCGATGATCTTTTCGTCAGGCCCCGACTCATCGGTCATGCGCAGCACGCCGACGGGGCGCGCCGCGATCACGGTGCCCGGAATGAGCGGGAACGGCGTCACGACGAGTACGTCAAGAGGATCGCTGTCCTCCGCAAGCGTATCGGGGACGTAACCATAGTTGCTGGGATAGAACATCGGCGTCTGCATGAATCGGTCGACGAACACGGCCCCCGAGACCTTGTCCACCTCATACTTAACGGGTGCCGCACTGGCCGGAATCTCGATGACGACGTTGACCTCGTCGGGCACCTTCTTGCCGGCAGGAACCTTGGACAGGCTCATGAGTGACCCTCCCTGACTGAATGGGGTCGATCTTAACCGAGCAGTCGCTCATCTCGATCCGCCGGTTCCAACGCCGCGGACCCTCCGCTATTATTCGGCCGCTTTTTCGGGCCGGCTCCTGGGGTGGTGATGCCGGTCGCGTAGCACAGCACATCCTTCCCTGAGCGTGAACCGCGATCCGACGCCGGCTGCCTCCAGGCACCGGGGCCACCCGTTCGGACCCGGACTCCGTCCCAGGCAAGCTATCGAGAGAGAATCTCATGATCGATCTGACCCTCGTGCCCCCCGCACTCGGCGTCGTCGGCCTCCTGGCCGCCGCCGTGATCTACGGGATGGTCACGCGTTACCCCGAAGGCCAGGACAAGGTGAAGGTCATCGCTGACCAGATCCACCTCGGCGCCATGGTGTTCATGCGCCGCGAATACACCATGCTCTTCGTGTTTGCCTCCGTGCTCGTCGCGTTCCTGTACTTCTTCCTGAACGCCCAGACCGCGATCGCATTCGTGGTCGGCGCAATGTCGAGCGCGCTCGCGGGCTGGATCGGCATGTATGCCGCCACCAAGGCGAACGTCCGGACGACCACTGCAGCGCACGACTTCGGCGCGCCGCAGGCGCTGTCGGTCGCGTTCTTCGGCGGCTCCATCATGGGTCTATCGGTCGCCTCGCTCGGCCTCATCGGCCTCGGCGCCCTCTACTTCTACTTCGGCGGTGACGCTGAAACGGCGCACAACATCCATGGTTTCGGCATGGGCGCATCCTCGGTCGCGCTGTTCTCGCGCGTCGGTGGCGGCATCTACACGAAAAGCGCCGACGTCGGCGCTGACCTCGTCGGCAAGGTCGAAGCCGGCATTCCGGAAGACGATCCCCGTAACCCAGGCGTCATCGCCGACAACGTCGGTGACAACGTCGGCGACGTCGCAGGCATGGGCTCCGATATCTTCGAGTCCTACTGCGGTTCCATGATCGCCTCCATCGCCATCGCCGCAACGCTCGGCATGGCCGCCCTCGGCGATCTCGCGCCCGGCGCGGGCGCGGAAGACGACGCACGGGCGACGCTCATGTCGCTGCCGCTGCTGCTCGCTTCGGCCGGCCTCATCTGCTCGCTCGTCGGCATCGCCCTCGTGAAGATGATGAGCGGTTCCCAGCCCGCTACCGCCCTGCGCTTCGGCACGATCGGCTCGCCGGTCCTCTTTGTCGCCGTGTCCTACTTCCTGATCGCGGAGCTTGGCGTGTCCGACGCCGTATGGATGGCCGTCATCGCCGGCGCCATCGGCGGCATCGTCATCGGCCTCACCACCGAGTACTACACCTCGGGCGGCCCGGTCGTGCGCATCGCCGAGTCGGGCCAGACGGGCTCCGCGACGGTCATGATCACCGGCCTGGCCGTCGGCATGCAGTCGGTCGTCGTCCCGGTCCTCGCGATCTGCGCGATCATCTTCGTGTCCACGTCCCTTGCCGGTCTCTACGGCGTCGGCATCGCCGCGCTTGGCATGCTCGCAACGGTCGGCATCACCATGGCCATCGACGCCTACGGCCCGGTTGCGGACAACGCCGGCGGCATCGCAGAGATGGGTGGCCTCGGTGAAGAGACCCGCAAGATCACCGACTCCCTGGACGAGCTCGGCAACACCACGGCGGCCATCGGCAAGGGCTTCGCCATCGGCGCGGCAGCGCTCGCAGCCCTCGCCATCATTTCTGCCTACGTCGAGACCGTGGACCACAATCGCGCCCTCGCCGGCGTCGAAGGCCTGACCCTCAACATCGGTGACCCGATGGTCCTGATCGGCCTGTTCATCGGCGGCCTTGTTCCCTTCCTCATCGGCTCCATCACGATGACGGCCGTAGGTGATGCGGCGATGGAAATGATCACCGAGATCCGCCGCCAGTTCCGCGAGATTCCGGGCCTCCTGGACGGTGAAGCTGACCCCGATACGGCGAAGTGCGTCGACATCGCGACAACCGCAGCGCTGAAGAAGATGCTGTTGCCGGGCGTGATCGCAGTCGGCCTGCCGCCCCTCGTCGGCTTCACCCTCGGCGCTGAGGCACTCGGCGGCATGCTCGGCGGCGGTCTGCTGGGCTGCGTGCTCCTTGCGCTGACCATGGCGAACGCCGGCGGTGCCTGGGACAACGCCAAGAAGTACGTCGAGAAAGGAAATCTCGGCGGCAAGGGCTCCGACGTCCACGCGGCTGCCGTCGTCGGCGACACCGTTGGCGACCCCTTCAAGGACACCTCCGGCCCGGCCATGAACATCCTCATCAACGTCATGGCGATCGTGTCGCTGGTGATCGCTCCGCTCCTCGTCTGAGGGGCGTCGCGCCGGGGCCCTCGGGCTCCGGCGCCGGATCCGATGGACATCTTCGCCGCACGACGCGAGCGCAAGGCACTTTACGACGCCGACACGCGGGACCTGCTCCGCTACGGCGCCCCCCTGATCGCAGCGCTCCTTGTCTTCGAATGCGTGGCTCACATAGCTGACGCGCCGCCTGCGCATTTCACGATCGCCTGCATGCTCGGCGCCGCGGTCATCGCGCCGATAGGCTGGCTCGCAAATCAAGACCAGCCGTTCATTGCCATTCCCATCCGCTGGTGGCCGCTCTGGCCCTGGTTGGTGTGCATGGTTGTACTGGGGCTTCACCTCGAACCGTTCACTTTCGACGCCACGACCTACCTGATCGTCGCCCTCAATTTTGGTGTCGCCGCACTCACCATCTCCCCAGGGGCCTTCGCGATCGCTTTCGGATCCTTGTCGCTCACCCTTGTGTGGTGGCTGATCCAGGCGCCCGCCTTTGACGAAACGGAAGTCTTCGCGCTCCTCTCCATGCCCCTCGCGGGGGCCGTGTACTGGGCGAGGCGCCGATCTCTTCTACTGGCAGAAGAACAGCGCCAGCTTGAGCAGGCCCTCGCCAGGCAGCAGGACGAGGTCGCGCTTGCACGTCGCGTACTCGACATCAATCGCGGTCTCACGCACCACTTCAACAACGTCTTCTCCGGCATCGTGGGCGGGGCCAGCCTCGCCCTAGAGCAATTGGAAGACGACCACCCTGCACGTGAAGCCATGACCGTGGCGCTGTCCAGCGGCGAACACGGGAGCGAGATCATCGCCCGCCTCGGCTTCTCGGGAAGCGACGCCCGCGAGGAAATCACGGAGTTCGACGCCCGCGCCCTCTTCGACGCGCCGGAGATCACCGCGCGCGTTCCACGCAGCTGTCGCTTCGACATCGTGACGACGCCCGACCTGCCCATGCTCAGCGGCCAGCGCGAGCGCCTCACGGAGGCGGTCGGCGAACTGGTCGCGAACGCCGTGGAAGCCCTCGAGGGCAAAGCCGGGACAATCCGCGTGGACATCAGCCCGGGCGTGCGATCCGACCGGATCGAGATGGTCGTCTCCGACTCTGGCGTCGGCATGTCGGAGGCAGAAGTGCAGCGCTGCGTGGAGCCCTTCTACACCACGCGTGACCCGTCCCGCCGCGGCCTCGGTCTCGCCTTCGTGCTCGGCGTCGTCGAACGCCACGCGGGCAGTATCTATATCGACTCCGCGCCCGGCGGCGGCACGCGCGTGCGGGTGGAGCTTCCGATCGCGCGCTAAGGCACGTTCAGTCCTGGAATGGCTTCAGCTTCCTCGGCACGGACTCGCCCTTCAGGCGCGCAATCTGGGGCAGGCCGTTCTTCCACGGCGTCTCGGCCTCGCCACGGATAAGCGGCGCGAGGTACTCCCGTGCCTTCTCGGTGATTCCGAAGCCATCACGCGAAATGAAGCTGCGCGGCATCTTCTTCTCAACGTTGGCGACCTTCGACAAGGGCGCTTCTCCGATGGTCCACGCGTAGCGCTTGCCGGCCTTGCGTACGATCGTCGGCATCACCGCATCCTTGCCGGCGAGAGCGAACTCCACCGCCGCCTTGCCGACGGCATAGGCCTGATCCACGTCCACGGCCGATGCAACATGTCGCGCTGAGCGCTGCAGATAGTCCGCAACGGCCCAGTGGTACTTGTAGCCGAGCGCATCCTTGACCATCTCGGCGACCGCTGGCGCAACGCCACCGAGCTGCTTGTGGCCGAAGGCATCGACCGTGCCGGCGTCCGCCAGGAAGGTGCCATCGGCGTACTGCGCCCCCTCGGAGACGACGATCACGCAGTAGCCCTCCTTGGAGACTGTCCGCTTCACCTTGGCGAGGAACTTCTCGCGATCGAAGGCGATCTCGGGGAACAGGATCACATGTGGCGGATCGCCGGCTTCCTCCTGAGCGAGGCCACCGGCCGCGGCAATCCAGCCCGCGTGACGGCCCATGACCTCCAGCACGAAGACCTTCGTGGAGGTCTCGCACATGGAGGCAACGTCGAGGCCGGCTTCGCGCGTGGACACGGCTACGTACTTTGCAACAGAACCAAAGCCGGGGCAGCAGTCCGTGATCGGCAGATCGTTGTCCACGGTCTTGGGCACGCCGATGCAGGTGATCGGATGGCCAAGGCCCTTCGCGAGCTGGCTCACCTTGTTCGCCGTGTCCTGGGAATCGCCACCCCCGTTGTAGAAAAAGTAGCCGATGTCATGCGCCTCGAAGACCTCGATGAGGCGTTCGTACTCGGCGCGATTCTCATCGATGGACTTGAGTTTGTAGCGGCAGGAACCGAAAGCGCCGCCCGGCGTGTGCCGAAGGGCCGCGATCGTGGCCTTCGACTCCTTCGAGGTATCGATCAGATCCTCGTGCAGCGCACCAAGAATCCCGTTGCGGCCGGCGTAGACCTTGCCGATGCGGTCGCGGTACATGCGCGCGGTCTCGATCACACCACAGGCCGATGCGTTGATGACGGCGGTCACGCCTCCGGACTGAGCGTAGAACGCATTGCGCTTGCGCGGCTTGGACGACATCGGTGATCTCCTGTTATGCGGCCGGCTCCCGGCAGGGAAGCCAGGCGCGCAGCGTAACGCGGCGATCCCCCGGGCGCGACGAAAGGCGTCCACTTACAGACCTTCCGACCTCCATCCCTGTGCGAGAATGCGCGCCCCGTCCCCCGGATCGCCCATCGCCCGTGAACGCATTTCTGCAGCTCTTCTGGCAGCTCTGCCTGTTCCGCATCGGACCCGAGCGAGTGCCCACGTTCAGCACCTTCGTGCTCGTAGTCGCCTGCGCGAACATCGCGGTTTCGGCCCTGGCCGGCCTGGTGGGCCCGTTCGCCGAGCGGCCGAGTGCCGCCTTTGCCCTTCCGGTCATGCACGCAGCCGTGATCGGCGCAAGCACCTGGCTCGTGCTCCTCGCCAAGGGCCTGCAGCAGCGCTTCACCGCGACCTTCGTGGCGCTGCTCGGCACCGATGCCCTGATCACGGGCCTGTCGCTACCGCTGTCCGCCGTCCTGCGCCCGAGCGATGCGCCGAACCTCATCGATCTCCTCGCATCGGTCGCGCAGCTCGGCCTTTTCGTCTGGTGGATCACGGTCGCCGGCCACGTGTTCGCACGCGCACTGGAGATCGCACGGGGGCAGGGCATCGCGGTGGCGTCCTTCGTGATGCTGACAAGCCTGATGTTCAACTACTCGGTTATCCCTCCGTCGATCGAGCCCGCGCCATTCGACCCTCCCACGGCGCAGACTGAGCAGGTGGAGACGACCCCATGAAACTCTACTTTCTCGGCATCGGCGGCACGCTCATGGGCAATCTCGCGCTGCTCGCGCGCGAGGCAGGCCATGATGTCCGCGGCTCCGACGAAGGACTGTATCCGCCCATGAGCACGGTGCTCGCTGATGCGGGCATCCCGATCGAAGAAGGCTGGGATTCCCGCTTCCTGGCGCCGCGCCCGGACCTCGTGGTGATGGGCAACGCTGGGCTTCCGCGCGGCCATCCGGGCGTAGAAGCCGTGCTCGACGCCAACATCCCCTTCGTGTCCGGCGCCGAGTGGCTCGGCCGCTATCTGCTTGGTGAGCGCCACGTGCTCGCCGTTTCCGGTACACACGGCAAGACGACGACAACCGCCATGCTGGCCTGGATCCTCGAACATGCCGGCCTCGAACCGGGCTATCTCGTCGGTGGCGTACCGGCGAACTTTCCGCAGTCGGCGCGCGTGGGCGTGGGCCCCTTCGTCGTCGAGGCTGATGAATACGACTGTTCCTATTTCGATCGGCGCTCAAAGTTCGTCCACTACCACCCGAACACCCTGATCCTGAACAACCTTGAATACGACCACGCCGACATCTTCGACGACCTCGATGCGATCCAGCGCCAGTTCCACAATCTGATGCGCACTCTGCCCGGGAGCGGCAGAGTCGTTGCGCCCCGGAACGACGCCGCGCTCGACGACGTCCTCGCGCGCGGCTGCTGGACGCCCATCGAGCGTTTCTCGAACGTTGCGCTCGCAGCGGAGGAACAGACCGCAACAGGACGCGCATCGCGCCTGCACGAACGCGACTCCGGCCTGCTCTGGCATCCGGTGGACATCGCGCCCGACGGGCGCAGCTTCGCGGTCCAGCGCGGCGCCGAGCGGGTCGGGCGGATCGAATGGACCCTTCTCGGAGCGCACAACGTCGGCAACGCACTCGCCGCAATCGCCGCCGCCGAGCACGCGGACGTCGACCCTGCGGTGGCGGTCGAAGCGCTGTCCGCATTTCGCGGCGTGAAGCGGCGGATGGAACTCATCTATGAACACGATGGCATCAAGGTGTACGACGACTTCGCCCACCATCCAACGGCAATTCGCAGCACGCTGCAGGGTTTGCGCGCGGCGGTGGGCGCCGAACACGTCATGGCTATTGTCGAACCGCGCTCGCACACGATGAGCCTTGGCACCCTGCGCAGCGAACTTGCAACCTGCTGCGCACCAGCCGACGAAGCCATCTGGTTCCGCACGCCCAGACTCACCTGGGACCTGTCCGAGGTCGTCTCCGACAGCGTCGTGCCCGCGCGCATGGCCGACAGCGTTGATCGCCTTGCACGTTCGATCGAGGCGGACCTCACAGCACGCCCAACAGGTGCCGCGCGGCACATCGTCATCATGAGCAACGGCAGTTTCGGCGGTCTGCATGCGCACCTGCGCGAACGCCTGCAGGCGCGCTTCGGCGGCGGCTGAAGCCCGCAGGGATGACAGACAGCCGGACGCCGCGCGCATGATCCACCGTCCTTGCCCCGCTTGAAGCGCGCCTCACCTCTGATTCACCTGAGCCTGGGGAAGACCATGACAACGGCCGGCGCCGCCAACCCAGAACCTGAAGGGGCACGCGCCCAGGACCGAGCCAGCATTCGATGCCTGAACTGCGGCACGGTCTTCGCCGAGCGTTTCTGTCCGGATTGCGGCCAGCGCCGGGATCTGCGGCCGCTGTCCCTTGGCGCCCTCGCCTGGGAGTTGCTGATCGAGATTCTCGACAGCGACGCTCGCGTCTGGCGCACCCTGCGAACGCTGGTGTCGCAGCCCGGCCAGCTGACCCTGGACTGGGCCGCAGGACGACGCGTGCGCCACGTGCCGCCCTTTCGTCTCTATCTAGTGCTCAACGTTCTGGTTTTCCTGGTGTTCTCGCTGTCGCTGAGTTCAACGCCCGCCCTCAAGGACGCGGAGGCTGCGGCGAGCGACGAAGCGGAGTTCGAAGCACGCCTGCACGAACTCGACACGCAGGAGGGTCCCGGAGCGGCCGGTGAGCGCAAGGGGCTGAGCGAAGCGCTTGCCGCCGTGCGCGCCGCCCGTGCCGAGGAGAATGACGCGCAGGACAAGATGTTCGAGCTCACGACGGATCCCGACCTCCAGGCAGCGCTGGCCTGGCTCGGCCTCGACGCCTCGAACATCGAAGCGGCCGTCGAAGACGTGACAGCGCGACCGCAGGCGTTTGCCGAACGCATCTACGAGCGCCTGCCCAGCGTCATGATCGGCCTGCTCCCGCTCCTCGCATTCGTGCTCAGCGTGCTCTACCTGTTCAGCGGCCGGCCGTACGTCGTGCATCTCGTCGGCCTCGCCCACCTGCACGCGTTTTTCTTTCTCCTACTCATACTCATCGAAGGGTTTGTCGGCTTCGGGCGCCTGCTGGAAGTGTTCGCGGTGCCGGTGCTGCCAAGCCTGCTCACCTGGACACCAACGATCGGCTTCATTGCAGCGTGCTGGTACGTCACGCGCTGGCTCAAGCGCTTCTACGGCCACGGCGCCGGTGGCGCTGCCTTCATGGCGCTGTGCTTGCTGCTGCTGCACTTCATCGGCGCCGTAATCGGCGTGACCCTGGTCACGATCGTCACCTTCGCGGGCAAGCTCTGACGCCTCAGGACACGGCGCTCCGAAAGCTTGCCGTACGCGGCGGCGCAGGAAGCTGATCCAGCTCTCGAGCAAGGTGATCAGCGGCGCAGGCTGCCCACCACGCATAGCCCGCAGGGGACGCATGCATCCCGTCTTCCGCGACGTGCGCGTGAGGGTCGATCTCCGGCAACGGCACGTGGGCGATGGTCCGCTCCGGTGCGAGCGGCGATGGGTGCGCAATACGACGCGCAGCCCGGTCGAGCTGTGCGACGCGAAGTGCAAGCAGGGGCGCCAGCGGCCAGGCGAGCCCAGGAAGGCGCTGCACGGGCGGGAGCCCGGATACCGCAACGAGGCGCACGCCTGCGACGAAGAGCCGGGTAACGATCCGATCGAGCTGCCGGCGCCACGCCGTGAGCGGCGTCATGGCCAGGGCATCGTTGACGCCGATGACAAGCAGCGCAGCATCCGCCGCGGGCACGCCCCGCCGCTGCAGATCTGCGTCCAGACGCGCCGCGGTCCAGCCGGCACCGCCTCGCGCTATCCAATGGATACGGGTGCGGCGGCGCAGGGCGACGCCGAAGGCGAGGCGCGGCGCAAGGGCCGCCTCCACCTCATCGCAGCCGGCCCCGAGCGCACTCGCATCACCGAGGACGAGCAGCCGCTCAGAGGGCGCCGAAAGCTCACCGACCTCCCCTTCGCTTGCGCCGACGGGCAGGGGCGTGGACGCCGCGCCCAGACGCAGGCGCGCCCGCTGCATCGCCGCCACGGGCAAGAAGCCGAGGGCTGCGCCAAGACTGAGCATGCGCTGGGAGTCGCTGTCGGACACCGGCCCCTCCGGTTTCGATAGGAAGGCGCAGTATGCAGAAGCGTCCGGGCCGGGTCATGGCAGGAGACGCTGAACGATAGCTTTTATCTTTTGTTTACATAAAAACAATCCATTTCACCTTTCATCTACTTCAATCCATAGTCCTCCCATCGCCGCCGGAGAAGCCGGCCGCCCCATTCTGGAAGGATGCTCCCCATGAACCACCAAGGCTTTGCTGCCCGCGAAGGTCAGCGCGTACCGAAAGTCGACTTCAAACGCATCCGCGACGGGCTGCTTGATACGCGTTCAAGCCATGACGTCTTCGCTGATCGCACGGTCATCCTGTTCGCGCTCCCCGGGGCCTACACCCCCACCTGTTCCAGTGCGCACCTCCCCCGCTACGAAGAACTGGCGTCGGTGTTCGCACAGCTCGGCGTCGACGAGATCGTCTGCCTTTCGGTCAACGACGCCTTCGTGATGGATGCCTGGGCGAAGGACCAGCAGGTTCGCAAGGTAACGGTACTCGCCGACGGGAATGGCGAGTTCAGCCGCGGCATGGGGCTGCTTGTCGACAAGAGCGACCTTGGCTTCGGCGCGCGCTCCTGGCGCTACTCGATGCTCGTGCGAGACGGCGTCATCGAGAAGCAGTTCATCGAGCCGAACGTTCCGGGCGACCCCTTCGAGGTCTCCGACGCCGACACGATGCTGCGCCACCTCGATCCTCAGGGCCGCACAGAAGCACTGTCGGTAACCCTGTTCACCAAGCCAGGCTGCACGCACTGCACCCGTGCGAAGACGATGCTCCGCGAGCACGGCATCGGGTTCGAGGAGGTCGGTCTCGGCCACGGCCTGTCGACCTCCACCCTGCGCGCCGTGTCCGGCCGCAGCACGACGCCGCAGGTGTTCGTGAACGGCGACGCCATCGGCGGCGCGGACGAACTGGCGAGCTGGCTCGAGGATCGGACCGTGCGCGCGGCCTGATCCACGCTTCCGGGCGCGCCCCCGCACGCGATCGCCGCTCTCCCCCGAGATCGCGTGAGCGCCCTGCCTGCCCCTCCTCCCTCCCGGGAGGGGTAGGCCCCTTCCGGGGCAGCCCCTTCTGCCGTGCTCTTCACGCACCCTGCACGGACCACCCGCACAATCGCCGCTCTCCGATCGATCAGGGCCCTTCCCCCATGCACCCCCTCGTCCAGGCCGCCAACGGCATCCGCTTCTTCACCGGCTACGCGGCCAGCTTTACGGCCCTCGGCTATCGCTTCAGACGCCGCGGCTTCGAGGATCTGACGCCCGATTTCACCGGGCAGCGCTGGATCGTGACCGGCGCTTCCACCGGCCTTGGCGCCGCCCTCGCCCGCCTCGCTGCCAGCTACGGCGCAGACGTTACGGCGGTTGCGCGGAGCGCAGACAAGCTCGACGCCCTTGCTGCCGAAGCGACCGCCCTGCCCGGGGCCATCCGACCCCACGCACTCGATCTGTCCTCCATCGCGGCAAACGGCGACTTCGCCGCATCTGTTGCAGCGGACGGCCCCGTGGACATGCTCGTGAACAACATCGGCGTCCTGCTCAACAAACCAGGGACAACTGCGGAAGGACTCGATCTCGGCTTCGCGACCAATCTGCTCGGTCCCTGGTATCTGACGCAATCGCTGCAGGCAGCCGGTGCGCTCCCCGCAGGCGCCGGCGTCATCACCATGAGCTCCGGCGGCCTGTACAACGTGCGCATGTCGATTCGCGCCCTCGAACGCCAGAAGCACTACGACGGCGTCCTCGCCTACGCGTTCCACAAGCGCGCGCAGCTCGCGGTCAACCACGCCTGGCGCCGCCGTGGGGATGGCGTCGACTACTACGTCATGCATCCGGGTTGGGCGAAGACCCCGGGCGTGGAATCGTCGCTGCCGGGACTCGATCGCAGCCTTGGCCCGATTCTGCGCACGCCGGAAGAAGGGGTGGATACGGCGCTTTGGCTGGCGTCGAAGCGGCCGGCCCAGGACACTGTGGAGGGACTCTGGTTCGACCGCGACCTGCGCAAGGAGCATCTGCTCTGGGGGACGCAGGGCGGCGCAGAGGAAACGGCCCTCCTGGCCGCACTCGCCGCGGCCTGCGATCGGGCGCTCGCCGCCACGCACTGACCCGGAGATCAATATGTGGTCGAGACTCGATTCACCGCGCCGGCGGCGTGGATCCTCGATCGCGATCCTGCTTCTGGCGGCCATCGGTGCAAACGCTGATGAGCAATTGACCCTGCCGACACCGGAGCGCTGGCAGACCGTCACGCAGGTCGCGACGCCCGTGCTGCGCATGTCGGCCTTCGCGGTGCCGAGCCCGGCGGGCGAAGGCTTCGACAAGCTCTCATTCGAGTGGTTCGCCCGCGACTTCGCCGCGGACAGCGATCCCTTCTCCCTCATTGAGCAGGTCGCCGGCACGCTAGAAGGCAACTGCGAGAAGGGCTCTGATCAGCCGGTCTTCGCGGGCGAGGAGAACGGCTATCCGACCGTAGTGCGCCTGCTCATCTGTCCGCGCCTGAATCGTACGGAGCCGCCCCGCGGAGAATTGCTGTTGCTGAAGGCGATGATCGGGGACAGCGGCCCGTGGATCGTTGTCCGAGGCCAGGAGTTCGACGCAACCGCACCACCAGCGGCCGAGGTCGTGCGTAGCATCGTCGCGCGCTGGAGCGAGTCCATGCGCGCGATCACCCTATGCGACCCTGATGCGCCGGAACACCCGTGCCCGGCGATGGCAGCAGCCGAATAGCCCGCTCAGAAACCCGCGTCGGCAATCGCCATGAGCGGCTCGCTGCCGGCCTCGATGCGCTCGACGAGCGCACCGGCCATCGGCAGTTGCTTGGCAAAATAGAACTTCGCGGTCGCCGACTTCGCCGCCATGGCCGCCGGATCACGCTGACCGGATGCGAGGTTCGCTTCCGCCACGGCAGCCATACGGGACCAGAGCCACGCATAGGCAACGAGACCGGTGAGTTCTAGATAGTCGGCCGCGGCGCTGCCTGCGAAATCGACGTCGTCGCGCCCCCGCTCCACGAGCGCGGCCGTCGCGCGCTCGAAGCGCTCGATGGCTTGCTCCAGACCCGCTCGGGCCCAATCCGGGCACTGCGTATCGAGCGAAGCGCGAAGTTCTTCGGCGAACACGCCCGCGAGGCGGCCGCCATCGCGGGCGGTCTTGCGATCTGCGAGATCCATGGCCTGGATGCCATTCGTGCCTTCGTAGATCTGCGCGATGCGCGCGTCCCGCACGTACTGCTCCATGCCCCATTCCACCACGTAGCCATGCCCGCCGAGGACCTGCTGCGCGATCACCGAGCCATCGAAGCCGCGATCCGTGAAGTAGGCCTTGGCGACGGGCGTGAGGAAGGCGACCAGATCCGCCGCACGCTTCGCAGCATCGCCTTCGGCGCAGCGCGCCAGATCGAGCTGCATCGCGACATAGGCTGCGAACGCGCGACCGCCCTCTATCCAGCCCTTCTGCTCGAGCAGCATACGGCGCACATCCGGATGTACGGTCAGCGGATCGGCAGTCGCATCGGGCTGCGCAGGGCCCCGCGGCGCACGGCCCTGCACGCGCTCACGCGCATAGGCGAGGGCGTTCTGGTAAGCGATGTCTGCGGTGCCGAGCCCCTGAAGGCCTATCGACAGGCGCTCGTAATTCATCATCGTGAACATGCAGGCGAGGCCACGATTCTCTTCACCGATCAGCCAACCCCTCGCGCCGTCAAAGTTCATGACGCAGGTGGCGCTGCCGCGGATGCCCATCTTGTGTTCGATCGACCCGACGGAGACCGCGTTGCGCTTGCCGGGCACGGCCGGCGTCGCCTCGCCCTCGGGCAGGAACTTCGGCACGAGGAAGAGTGAGATACCGCGAGTCCCGGGCGGAGCATCGGGAAGGCGCGCGAGGCACAGGTGCACGACGTTCTCCGTCATGTCCTGATCACCGCCCGTGATGAAGATCTTCGTGCCCGTGATCGCATAGCTGCCATCGGCCTGCGGCTCCGCGCGCGTGCGCATGATGCCGAGATCCGATCCTGCGTTGGGCTCGGTCAGGCACATGGTTCCCGAGAAGCGACCCTCGTAGAGCCGCGGCAGCCAGCGCGCGCGCATCTCTTCGTCCGCGTGGGCTGCGAGGGCAAGCGTTGCCCCGGCCGTCAACGCGGGATAGAGATAGAGCGACGTGTTTGCGGCGAACATCATTTCCTCGAAGGCGACCGTCAGCATCTTCGGCATGCCCTGACCGCCGAACTCAGGATCCCCGCCGAGGCCGCCCCAGCCCCCTTCCGCAAACGTGCGATAAGCGTCGCCGAAGCCCGCAGGTGTACGCACGGCGCCGTCTTCGAGCACACAGCCCTCGGCGTCACCACTCTGATTCAGCGGCAGGAGCACTTCTTCCGCGACGCGTCCGGCCTCGTCGATGATCATCTCGGCGGTCGCACGATCCGCATGGGCCATGGCGGCGTATTGCTGCCAGAGCGCGTCTGCCGCAAAGAGATCGAAGAGGATGAAGCCGAAGTCCTCACGTGGTGCCTGATAGCTGGGCATGTGCTTCTTCCCGATTCCGTTCTGGCCCGTGTTTCGCCGCCGCGCTCAGTGCGCAAAGGCCGCCGCGTCGATATCCATGAGCGAGGACGCACTCGCGCGGATTGTCTCCGCCAGTGTGCGCGTACGCGGCAGCATACGCTCGAAGAAGAAATCACCGGCCGCGCGCTTGCCTGCTTGAAAGTCATCTTCACCGGTGGCGCATTCGAGCACGCGCAGCCAGCACCAGCCCATGAGCACCCAGCCGGAGTACATGAGGAAGTCAACAGACGCCGCGCCGATCTCGCGTGGATCACCCATGGCCCGGCCGCCGACGTCGGCCGCAAGGCCAGTCCACTCGTCGCAGAGCGCGAGGAGCGCCTGCGCACGGGCGCCGAGGCCCGCGTCACCGTGGAGGCGTTCGCACGTTTCCCTGATCTCCCCGATGAGCTCCGTGAGACCCGCGCCGGCGTCACCCATGACCTTGCGGCCGAGCAGATCGAGCGCCTGGATCTGGGTGGTGCCTTCATAAATCAGCGTGATGCGCGTATCGCGTACAAACTGCTCGATGCCGTGCTCGCGGATGAAACCGTGGCCGCCGTAGATCTGCACCGCGCAATTGGTCGCTTCCATCGCCGTTTCGGTGAGGAAGCCCTTCACGATCGGCGTCAGCAGATCCATGCGCCGCGTCGCCGCGGCGCGCGTTTCCTCGTCGGCGCCGTGCAGCGAAAGGTCATGCATCTGCGCGGCGTAATAGACAAGCGCACGACCGCCTTCCGCGAGCGCTTTCTGCGTGAGCAGCATGCGGCGCACGTCCGGATGCACAACGATCGGGTCGGCGGGGCGGCCGGGCGCTTCCGGCCCCGACAGGGCGCGCATTTGCTCCCGTTCGAGCGCGTAATCGAGCGACGCTTGGAACCCTGCCTCGGACTGGCCAAGCCCCTGGATACCGACAACGAGACGAGCCGCATTCATCATCGTGAACATGCAGCGCATACCGCCGTTCTCCGGCCCCACTAGATAGCCCGTCGCCTCGTCGAAGTTCATCACGCAGGTGGCGTTACCGTGGATGCCCATCTTTTCCTCGATAGACGCGCAGCGGACGCCGTTGCGCGCGCCGAGCGTGCCGTCCGCATCCGGCAGAAACTTCGGCACGACGAACATGGAGATGCCCTTGGTACCCCCCGGGGCATCGGGCAGCCGTGCAAGCACGAGATGGACGATGTTGTCGGAGAGGTCGTGCTCGCCGGCGGAAATGAAGATCTTGGTGCCCGTGATCCGAAAACTGCCGTCCGCGTGGGGTTCGGCCTTTGTACGGACCAGGCCGACGTCAGAACCACAGTGCGGCTCCGTCAGGCACATGGTGCCGGTCCAGTTACCGGCGAGGAGCGGGCGCAGCCAGCGTTCCTTCTGCTCAGGCGTACCGTGCGCCTCAAGGGCGTTGACGGCGCCGTGGGAGAGCGCGGGGTACATGCTCCAGGCGATGTTTGTCGTGGTCGTGAGCTCCTCCACGAAGGAGCCAACGCTCGGCGGCAGGCCCTGGCCACCGTAGTTCGGATCTCCGGTCACCGCCGTCCAGCCCCCTTCGACGTAGGCCTTGTAGGCCTCCCTGAAGCCTGCGGGCGTCGTCACCACACCGTTCTCGTAGCGGCAGCCCTCGGCGTCACCCGGCGCATTCAGCGGTTGAAGCTCCTGCTCCGTGAATCGACCGATCTCTTCGAGGATACCGTCGAGCAGGTCCGGCGTGACGGCCTCGACCCCCGCAAGGCGCTCGTAATGTGCCCCGAAGTCGAAAACCTCGTGCATGAGGAAGCGCATGTCGCGCAGCGGCGTGCGGTAAGCGGGCATGTCCGGAATCCGGTGGCGTCTACGGGCGCGCGAGTATAGCCCCGGAGCAGGCGCCGTCGGCAGAGCCTGCGTCCAGCGGGGCCTATTCTCATCAGGGCGTAGGAAATCCGCGCTGCGTCTACCGCGCCGACGCGCGCACCGGCACGCTAGGCGAATGCTGGCACCCGCGACCCTTCCCGCCTGGGAGCGTTTTCTGCTTCCACCGCGCTGCGTGCTCTGCGGCCTTGCCTCGGACACGGCAACGGACCTGTGCAGCACCTGCGCAGATGCACTCGACCGCGTCGACGCGGCCTGCCCGCGCTGCGGCGCGCCCGTGCCGGAAGCCGCCCGCAGCTGGCCCTGCGGTCGGTGTCAGAGACACCGCGGCCAATCGCCGCGCTGCAAGCGTACTGTGAGTGGAATCCAGCGGCCGCAGCGCTGGTGCACGGGCTGAAATTCGAACGACGACTGGCATGCGCTCGCGTGATGGCACAGCTGATGCTGCGCGCACCGCCGGCCGATACGCTCGGCACGGTGCTCCACGTGCCGCTGCACTGGCGAAGACGTTGGCGGCGCGGATTCGATCAAGCCGAGCAGATCCGCGCTCATCTGCTCGCCCATCGGAGACGACCGTCTGTGCGGCTCGTCAGATTGCGCGCGACGCAGCCCCAGAGCGCACGCCGAAAAGGGCGTCGAAGCGCGCTGGCTGGCGCCTTCGAACTTCGCGGCAGGCCGATTCCGCAACGGATCACCCTGATCGACGACGTCTACACGACCGGCGCCACCCTGGCGGCGGCGGCGCGGGCCTGCCATGTCGCTGGGGTGCGCACCGTGCATGCGTGGGTGTTCGCCCGCACGCCCGCGCCGCGAGAACGGATCCCTTGACCGCGGAGGCACCGACACCGTTCGATGGCACCCCGAACACGAAAAGGCAGCAGCGGTGGACGCGCACCCGAACGACGAAAAGATGCCCTTCGCCCACCTCGGGCCCGATGCCGTGCTCGATGCCGTCGAGTCAACGGGGCGACTCTCGGATGCGCGCATGCTGGCGCTCAACAGCTACGAAAATCGGGTCTGGCAGATTGGCATAGAGGATGAGGTGCCCGTCATCGCCAAGTTCTACCGTCCGGATCGCTGGTCGGACGAAGCGATTCTGGAGGAGCACGCGTTCACCCAGGCCCTCGCCGATCTTGAGGTTCCGGCCGTACCGCCGCTTGTGGAGCCTGACGGCACCACGCTGCATCGCCATGGCGGCCTTCGCTTCGCGATCTACCCACGCCGAGGCGGACGCGCACCTGATCCCGGGGATCCAGAGGCACTGGAGATTCTCGGCCGCTATCTCGGTCGCATCCATGCAATCGGCGCTGTCCGGCCCTTCGAGCATCGGCCACGACTCTCGGTAGAAGAGTACGGCCACGCGTGTCGTGCCTTCCTCCTCGACAGCGATCTGATCGATCCGTCGGTACGCGCAACGTACGAAAGCGTCACGGCTCAGCTACTTGAGCGCATCGAACGCGACTTCCCGCCCCTCAGCAGTTTTCAGAGCATCCGCCTGCACGGGGACTGTCACCTGGGCAACGTGCTCTGGCGTGACGAAATCCCGCACTTCGTCGACTTCGACGACGCCCGCACCGGGCCCGCGATCCAGGATCTGTGGATGATGCTTTCGGGTGATCGTCAGGACCGGGTGATCCAGTGCCTAGATCTGCTCGAGGGATACCAGGAGTTCATGGACTTCGACGCTGGCGAGCTGGTTCTGATAGAGCCCTTGCGCACCCTGCGCATTCTCCATCACGCGGCCTGGATCGGGCGGCGCTGGGACGACCCGGCATTTCCACTCGCCTTCCCGGATTTCGATACGCCACGCTTCTGGGCCGAACACGTCACCGCGCTGCGCGAGCAGCAGGCAGCGCTCGAGGAAGCGCCGCTGAAGCTTCCGCAGCAGTAGAAAGCGCCGCGGCTGCCGTGGCCACGGGCAGTCCAGCCCCCGGGCAGTCCAGCCTCGGGCAGTCGGGCCGCGCTATGCCGGGCCGCGCCAGGGCAGGCCGCGCCAGGCCGGGCCGCGCCAGGTCAGGCCGCGCTCAGCTCGCACCTTCGAGCTCGATCTGAATCGAGTCGTCGAAGCGATAGCCGCGGTTGTGCACGGTGCTCAGACTGCGATGGATGCTGCAGTCGTCGCATTCCAGCTTCTTACGCAAACGGGACACCAGTGCATCTACCTTGCGCGAGTCCGGATCCCAGGGTTCTCCGTGAATGCGCATAGACAGCTCGTCGCGCGTGACCACCTCGCCGCGCGCGTCGATGAGCAGTTTGAGCGTGCGCGACTCCCGATTGGAGAGGCGAGTGATGATGGTGTCATGGCCGCAGTACAGCGTCCCCGATTCCATGTCGAAAACCAGAGACGGCGCCTCGCCAGAGCGCTGGAGTGCATTATTGCGAGCGCGCGCCTCGAGCCGGCCGAGCACCCGGGCGATGAGCTCTTCGATGACGAAGGGCTTGAACACGACGTCGTCCGCCCCCGCCGCAAGTACTTCTCGCACCAGATCCTTCTCGTGCTGACCGGTGACGACCACCACGATCGTTTCTGGCGCAAGATCCCCGAGCAGCTGCAAGCCGCTGTCATCTTCAAGACCGATATCGAGAATGACCGCATCAGGGCGCGCCGTTCTCAGGATGCCGCGCGCATCCAGCAATCCTGCAGCCGTGAGGACGCTCATAGAACTCGTCTCGAAGCTGCGGGCATACAGGGCGCGCAGTCGCAGATCATCTTCCACGACCAGCAACGTCGACTCCGCCGCCTGTACCATCCGACGATTCCTCACACGGACCGCAATGCCTGTTTAGTCGGCCGGAACCCTTCAACACTGGACTGATATTACATATGTAACGTTAACGTTTTTTAACCTTTGCTAGTAACGTTGCCGCTACATGGTCCCCTTGAGCACGCCGGAGCGCAGCCGACATCCTCGATAGCCATTGCACCATCCCGGGAGATCTTGATGGGGGCCCCTGAACGGCCGGCGTCGCCAACCGCCATCGTCATCGACGACATGCCTGAGATGGCGCAATTCCTGTGCGATCTGTGTCGCGCTTGCGGCCTCGACTCCCATCGCTTTGCCGACTCCCGTGAAGTAGACCCCGCCCGGCTGCGGGACGCCGCGGTCGTTTTCCTGGATCTGACCTTGCCCGGCCTGGACGGCGTCGAGCTGATGCGCGTGCTCGGCGGGCAGCGCCTGAAGACCCCGATCGTGCTCGTCTCGGGCCACGACCACTGCACCCTGGAAGCCGCAGCCGCGGCTGGCCGTGAGTGTGGCCTGCGGATTCATGGCGTGCTCCACAAGCCGTTCTCCATTCCTCAGTTCGAGCGCATCGTGAACTCCCTGGACGGCGAGGATGCGTTGGCGAAAGGGGCGGAGATGGTGGACCCCGAAGCGGTCAGGCTCGCTCTGGAAACGAATGCCATCGAGCCCTATTTCCAGCCGAAGATTCATCTCGACCGCCTTGAGGTTGTCGGCTTCGAGGCCCTCGCCCGATTGCGCCTGCCCAGCGGCGAAATTCTGCTTCCAAGCCAGTTTATCGACACCGCAGCAGAATCGGATCTCCTGAACCGCCTGACCGACCGCATGCTCGTGCTTGCCCTTGATGCCTGGCGCGACTGGTCGCAGAAGGGTATGGACTGGACCGTGTCGGTCAATATCCCGGCCTCGCGCCTCGCGGACGTGAGGTTTCCGGACCAGCTCGAAGAGCTCTATGAGCTCTGGAGCATCGACCGCTCGCAGTTGATTCTCGAGATCACGGAAACCGAACTGCTCGATCACTACGGCCACGCCATGGACACGCTCGCTCGCCTCGCCATGAAGCGCGTCGCCCTGTCGATCGACGACTTCGGCACGGGTTTCTCATCGCTCTCGCAGCTCAAGCGTTTGCCTTGCGTGGAGATGAAGATCGACAAGTCATTCGTCGAAGATATTGATCACAACGAACACTCGGAAGTCATCGTGCGCAAGAGCATAGAACTCGGCCGCGAGCTGGGACTGACGGTGACTGCCGAGGGCATCGAAACGCAGCGCCACGCCGACCTGCTACGACTCATGGGGTGCGACTACGGCCAGGGCTACTTCATCTCTCGCCCGGAACCACGCGCTCGCATCAATTCGACCTACGTGGACGGCTTTGCAGCCTAGGACACGTGCGCGTCGAGCGCGCAGCGGGCCCGGACGGGCTGTGCGTACTGCGCGAGCAACCAGCGTCGCTCTACATCCGAAGCCTCCGCAAGCGTCGCCTCGAAGGCCGTGAGTGCCTCGGAATTCACCTCATCCACGCCAACGCCCCGAGGTACATCGATCCCCAGCGATCGCGCTGCGGCCAGATGCGTCGGGAACAGGCGGAAACCCGCATGGATTGATTGATCGATCATTGCGGCAGCCGCCTCGGGCTCTTCCGCGGGCGCCGTCAGCTCAGCGCCGAAGTGCACATGAACGCGCCCCTTCGCACCGGTGATACCCGTCACGATGCTTTGCAGGTCTTCTCCCTCCGGCTTCTCATAGACCCCCGTGGTTTCGCGTAACGACAGCTCCCGCGCCTTCATCGGCGCGCAGGGATCGAGCTCGTAGGACACCGCGACGGGCACGATGTGAAGATCCGCGAGCACCTCGGCAAAACCACGCCCGGCCTTTCGCTGGCTGACGAAGAACATCTTCAGGATCGCGGGATCGGTGCGATCGTCGCCGTCCTTCGCGCGACCCTCTCGCTGTGCGATCCAGACCGACTGCAGCTCCTCACCGATGGAATGATGAAGGTAGGCGGAGGTGCGCTTGAACGCCGCGAGCTGGTCCTTCGGACCGGTGAAGCTGCGCTGCACGACGAAACTCTTGTTCAGGCGCATGAGATCAGAGACGTAGGGTTTTTCGAGCAGATTGTCACCGATCGCGATGCGCACCGTGCCGAAGCCCTCGGCGTGGGTCGCGTAGTTCACGAACGCCGAGTCCATCGCGATATCGCGATGATTGGACACGAACAGGTACGGCCGCCCAGGATCGAGCGCGTCGAGCCCGGACCAGGAAAAGCCCCCGGTCGTCTGCGCGATGACGTGGTCGAAGAGCGCTTCGAGGGAAGACTGGAACTCGTCGATGGTGGTGAAGGAGCGCGTGCGGCGGCGCAGGTAGAACGCAGCAAGGGCGCGCACAATGGCCGGCGCCAGCGCAGCTAGGCGCGGATAGCGAAAGCCCACGAGCGCATCGAGGAACTCGCGCTCCTCGATCAGGCGCGCAAAGACGCCCTGCATCTCGTCGTCCCGGTAAGGGCGAATCTGCTCGAACTGATCGCTGCTCATGGACCTGTTTTTCAGCTGGCGCCGGAGGCTCGCGCCGGGCGGGGCGCGATTGTAGTCGCCACGCGCGAGATTTGAACGCCCGCGATCGGTATGTTCGGGACCGCTACAGGGGAGAACGCGCCATGACACAGCCTGGAATCCGCCCGTGCGCCCAGCGCCTCAACCCAAGGCGCGGACGCCCCAGCCCGTGACAGCCGCGCTCCGAACCGGCGAACGCGCGGACCTGCCGCGCATCGTCGAGATCTACAACCACTACATCGTCAACAGCGTGGCGACCTTCGATACAACACCGATCTGCGTGGCAGACCGCGAGGCGTGGATCGATCAGTTCGGCGACGACCGTTATCGCCTCCTCGTACTGGAGCGCGACGGCAAGGTGCAGGGCTACGCCTACTCCGGACCTGTACGCCCCCGTGCGGCCTACGACCGTTCCGTAGAGACATCGATCTATCTCGCGCCGGATGCCGTAGGGCAAGGGCTCGGTGAAGCGCTGTACGGTGCCCTCCTCGAACAGCTCGACAGCACGGACGTGCACCGTATCTACGGCGTCATCACCCTCCCGAACCCGGGCTCTACGCGTTTGCACGAGCGCCTGGGCTTTCGAGAAGTCGGTCGCCTGACGGAATGCGGCCACAAGTTTGGCAAATGGTGGGACGTTGCCTGGCTGGAGCGCCCCGGCGCCCGGTGAGCAGGAAGGCGCGCGCGGATTCACTCGACGCGGTCTGCCTGACGCGGTCTGCCTGACGCGGTCTGCCTGACGCGGTCTGCCTGACGCGGTCTGCCTGACGCGGTCTGCCTGACGCGGTCTGCCTGACGCGGTCTGCCTGGCGCGGTCTGCCTGACGCGGTCTGCCCGATGGGGTCTGCCCGACGGGGTCTGCCCCCATACAGCGACCCGACTCGAAGGGCGCGTCAGGCCTCGAGCAGTGCCGAGCCGAAAATCCAGGCGCCCATGGCAAGCAGCAAACCGAAAGCCGAGCGTCTCAGCGCAATCTCCGACAGCGGCGGTGGGAAGGTGCGTCCGAGCCAGGCCGTGAGCAGCACGACCGGCAGACTGAGGCCCGCCAGCGTCCAGACGTCTGCGGTGAGTCCGCCGCCGAAGCCCACATAGACAGTGCGCACAAGCGTGGATACAGCGAAACAGGCCAGCAGCGTCGCGCGTAGTTCCGCGACTGGCATCGGCTGGCGATAAACGAACCAGCCCATGATCGGAGCCGCGGCCGAGAACATGCCGCCGAGCACGCCGCCGCCGAGACCGGCCGCGAAATAGGAGAACGCGCCCGATCGCGTCTCGCGCGGCTGCGGCTTCATCATCATCGACGCACAGCCGAGGATGATGAATGCTCCGAGGAGCAGGGCAAGGATCCGCTGCGCGGAGGCATCGAGCCATTCCAGAAGCAGAACGCCGAAGCCGATCATGGGCAACTGACCGGCACACATGAGCAACGCACCGCGCCGATCGATGCGGTGCACGTGGCCCGGCAGCGACAGGGCGATATTCGTGAAGCTGAGCAGGCTGATGACCGCCGTCGTCACCGGCAGCGAGTAGAGCGCAAGCGCACTGGAGCCAGCGACCATGATCATGCCCATGGCAAAGCCGGCCACGGTCTGGACGTAGCCGCCAACGGCAACGAGCAGGACGAAAACGAGAAGATCGGCTGTCACCACGAACATCCGGCATCGCGAGGGCGCGGGAGTATATCCGCGCCATGGGCGCGCGTAAGGTTCAGCCATGAAGACAGGGGAGGCAGGCAATGGCCGCATTCACGGAGTACGCGGATCACGACGCGACGGGGCTCGCAGAACTGCTGCGCGCCGGGAGCGTGAGCCACGCGGAAGTGATGGAAGCCGCGATCGGACGCGCCGAAGCGCTGGAGCCGCACCTGAACTGCTTCGTGCATCCGGAATTCGAGACGGCGCTCGACGCTGCGCGTGCCCGGGACGCGGCCAGCAAGGATAGGGCCTCGGCGTTCGCGGGCGTCCCCTTCGCCGTGAAGGATCTGTGGCTGGAATGGGCCGGATCTCGACACTCCGCGGGCAGCCGCTGGGTTCACGCTGCGGGCCTGCGCTTCGAAGCGGATGCACCCCTGGCCACTGCCTTCCGCAACACGGGCGTGCTGTCGCTCGGCAAGACAACAACGCCTGAATTCGGCATCACGGGCACCACCGAACCTGCGCTCACGGGCGCAACCCGCAACCCCTGGCATCCGGGCCATATCGCCGGCGGCTCCTCGGGGGGCTCGGCTGCGGCCGTGGCCGCGGGCATCGTGCCCTTCGCCCACGCCTCGGACGGCGCCGGTTCGATCCGCATCCCGGCAGCCTGCTGCGGGCTCGTGGGCCTGAAGCCGACCCGGGGGCGCACCTACAGTCCGTGCGCAGCGCTCGATCTGTCCTTCGGTTTCTCATCCAACTTCATCGTCTCGCGCTCCGTGCGCGACACGGCCGCCATGCTTGATGCGGTCACGCTCCGGTCCGCCTATGGCCCGCCGCTGCCGGAGATGGCCTTCACCGCGGGCGCACCCCGGGACCCCGGAAACCTCGTGATCGCCGCGAGCATGGAGACGCCATCCGGCCGGCCGGTGGATGGGCAGATCGCCGCCGCCTTCGAGCGCACCTGCACGATGCTCGAGGGCCTCGGCCACAAGGTGGAACGCCGCGGCCCGCAGGTGCACTGGCGCGACTTCTATCGAGCCTTCGGTGCCGTCGGCTCCGCGCAGCTCGCCTCCGACGTTCGCCGCCTGGAGAAGGCCATTGGTCGTCCGCCAGAGGCCGACGAATTCGAACCGCTGACGTGGCGCAACGTGGAGGGCGGCCGCCGCCGCAGCGGCATGGGCACCATCGACGCGCTCCGCGCCCTGCAGGAAACGACGCGAGCACTCGAACGCTTTTTCGCCGGAATCGATGTATTTCTCTCGCCCGTGATGGGTACGCCCCTGCCGGCCATCGGACACCTGGATCCGACGGCCATGGCCCCGGAAGAGCAGGATCGTCGCTCCGCCAGGGCCTTCCCATTCACGCCGCCCTTCAACGCGTCGGGACAGCCATCGATGAGCCTGCCCGTCACGACGGATGCGGACGGCCTGCCCATCGGCATGCAGGTCACGGCGCGTTACGGCGACGACCTCACGCTGCTGCAGTTGGCCACGCAATTGGAGCGCGAGGCCGGCTGGCTCGCGCGCCGGCCCGACCTTTCCTACGCGGGCCTGTGAGGTGAGCGAGGCATCATCCGAGGGCCGCTATCGCCTGTCCGTGCGCGCGCTGCTGCTCGATCCCTTCCAGGAGACCGTCCTGCTCATGCGCACGCGTTTTCCCGGTTGGAAGCGGCCGCGCTGGATCACGCCGGGGGGCGGCGTCGACGACGGCGAAACGCTCCACGACGCGCTGATCCGCGAGGTGTTCGAGGAAACGGCCCTGCGCATCGAAGCAAGCGACATCGTCGCGGGACCCGTGTTCAAGCGCCGCGTGCAGTTCCACTGGGCGGGCGTCGACTACGATCAGCACGAGCGCTTCTTCGTCGTCCATACGCGCCGCTTCACGCCAGATGCGAGCGCGAATCCGGCCGCCCATGAGACAGAGGCCCTGCTCGACTTCGCCTGGTGGTCGGCCGAAGCCATGGCGGCCTCGGACGAGCAGTTCATACCGCGTGCGCTCGCGGATCACCTGGGTCCGCTCATGCGAAGCGATTATCCTGAATCCGAGATCGATATCGGCCTCTGAGCGTCCCGCAGCGGATCGCAGAGGCGGGGAGAAAAGCAGATGAACACTTCTCACGCCGCATACGTCTGCGGCACAAGCGACGCCCCCCTGCGCTACCAGACGATCGGCGACGCGCTGACCGAAACGGCCACCCTGCACGGCGACCACGAGGCGCTCGTCGTCCCGCACCAGAACATCCGCATGACCTGGGCCGCCCTCGATGCAGCCGTGACCGAGCTTGCCCGAGGCTTCCTCGATCTCGGCCTTGCGCCCGGTGACCGGGTGGGCATCTGGTCACCGAACAATGCTGAATGGGTGCTCACGCAGCTCGCGACCGCACGAGCGGGCCTGATCCTCGTATGCGTCAATCCCGCCTATCGAATCTCGGAATTGGAATTCGCCCTCAACAAGGTCGGCTGCCGCGCCCTCGTAACGGCCGAGCGCCTGAAGACATCCGACTATCTCGCCATGCTGGACGAACTGGCGCCGGAGCTCGCAACGAGCACCCCCGGTGAACTCCACGCGGCGCGTCTGCCGGACCTGCGCTGGATCGTGACCATAGGCGAGATGGCGCGGCCGGGCTGCGTGAGGTTCGAAGACGTACGCGCGCGCGGCGAAGCGGCCGATCCGGCGAGCCTGAAGGCCATCCTGCCGAAGCTGCAGGCCGACGATGCGATCAATATCCAGTTCACCTCCGGCACCACGGGCGCCCCGAAGGGCGCCACGCTCACGCACTTCAACATCCTCAACAACGGCCGCCTCGTCGCTGCGACGCAGCAGTTCACGGAAGCTGATCGGCTATGCATTCCGGTCCCGCTGTACCACTGCTTCGGCATGGTCATGGGCGTCCTCGGCTGCCTGACGCACGGCACGGCAATGATCTTCCCCGGTGAAGCCTTCGAGCCGGCGTCCGTCCTCGCGACCGTTCAGGCCGAACGCTGCACCGCCCTGTACGGAGTGCCCACCATGTTCATAGCCGAACTTGGCCTGCAGAACTTCGGCGACTTCGATCTGTCCACCCTGCGGACCGGCGTGATGGCCGGCGCGCCCTGCCCTATCGAAGTCATGAAGCAGGTGCAGGCGGACATGCACATGACGCAGGTGACCATCTGCTACGGCATGACCGAGACGAGCCCCGTCAGCTTTCAGTCACACGTGGACGATCCGCTCGACAAGCGCGTATCGACGGTCGGTCGCATCCACCCGCACGTGCAGGTGAAGATCATCAGCGAAGACGGTCAGGTAGTGCGGCGCGGCGAAACGGGAGAGCTGTGTACGCGCGGCTACTGCGTCATGCGCGGCTACTGGGACGAGGCGCAGAAAACAGCCGAGTCCATCGACGCCGCCGGCTGGATGCACACGGGCGATCTTGCCGTGATGGACGAGGACGGGTACGTGAACATCGTCGGCCGCGTGAAGGACATGATCATCCGCGGCGGCGAGAACATCGGACCGCGCGAGATCGAAGAGTACCTCTACCGCCACGAAGCGATCGCCGACGTCGCCGTCTTCGGCGTGCCGGACGACCGCCTCGGCGAAGCCGTGGCGGCGTGGATCATGCTGCGCGAGGGCGCCTCGCTCACCGAGACAGACGTGCGCGCCTTCTGCGAAGGCCAGATCGCGCACTACAAGGTGCCGCGCCATATCAAGTTCGTCGGCGAGTTTCCGATGACGGTGACGGGCAAACTGCAGAAGTTCGTGATGCGCGACGCGTTTGCCGAAGAGCTCGGGCGCGTGGCAGCAAAGACGGCGTAACGTGCGTCAGGGCACCATGCGAACGGGCGCCAAGCGCAGTACAGGCACGACAGCGCGAGCCGACTGAGCGCCTCCGCATGCCCGGGGTGCAGGTGCCGGGCCCACCACGGCTCCACTTCGCGCGATCCACGCTGCTCCGGATCGCGCCTATGATGCGTCCGTCGACCGTTCGAGGGGCAGAGCATGGAACTGGGACTGCAGGGGCGCCGCGCGCTGGTCACGGGCAGCCACAGAGGCACGGGCGCCGTGATCGCACAGCGCCTCGCCGAGGAAGGCGCGGACGTCGTGGTGCATGGCTTCGAGCCCGATCAGGCCGCCGCCGTAGCTGACACCATCGCCGGCGCGGCGGCCGTGCACGGCGATCTGATGAGCGATGCGGGCGCCGACGCGGTCTGGGCGGCCGCGAACTCGGACGGCCCCGTTTCCGTACTGGTGAACAATTACGGGCGCGCCGGACGCGGCAGCTTCGCGTCGGACAGCGGCGCCTGGCACGAGATGTATGAAGAAAACGTGCTCTCGGCCGCGCGCCTCGTACGCCTCGCCTTGCCGCCCATGCAGGCAGCGGGTTGGGGCCGCATCATCAACCTAGGCACTATCGGCTCGACGCGTCCGAACGCACGGAACCCCCACTACTACGCGGCGAAGGGCGCGCTTGCGACGATGACCGTCGCGCTTGCCAAGGACGTGGCGGACAGCGGCATCACCGTGAACCTCGTGTCGCCCGGCATCATCCAGACTCCCGAGGTAGAAGCCTGGCTCACCGAGCGCGCGGCGCAGAAGGGATGGGGCACGGAGTGGTCGGAGATCGAATCGCGGGCCGTGGCCGAAGAATTCCCGAACCCGCTCGGCCGGCTCGCAAGACGGGAGGAAGTGGCCGATCTCGTGTGCTTCCTCGCCTCGGAACGCGCCGCTTTCATCCACGGCCAGAACATTCGCGTGGACGGCGGCGCCGTCGACTTCGTGAGCTGAACCATGGCCAAGCCCTCACCCACGCGTGCCCTCTCGTCCGCCAGTGCACATCTGCTGACGATCCTGTCGATGATCGCGGCCATCAGCGGCTGCGGGGCGGGCGTTAGCGCAGAACGGGAAACGGAAGCAGCGATCCTCGAAGACCCCGACGCAATCGCCTACCTCTGCGGCGCCGAGCGCGTGACGCTCTTGCCTGATGGTGCACAAGCAATGCTGATCCGGGGCGCGGCGCGCTACGAACTCGCAATCGTCCGATCGGCGTCGGGCGCCCACTACGCCGATGCGCAGGGCACCGAATTCTGGACGCAGCGCGACGAAGCCATGTTCACGCTGGCTGGCGAGCGACAGCCCGCCTGCGTACGCCTCGACCGCCTCGCCGGCACATGGACCACGCGCATCGAGGGCGAAGCGGTGTCCCTGACGTTCTCCGACCAGAACCGACTCTCCGCGTACGCGGGCTGCAATCGCATGAACGGATCGTGGCGCATGGATGGGGGCGCCGGCGTCGCATTCGGCGCCCTGACAGCAACGCTGATGCAGTGTCTCGACGGGCAGAACGCCGTGGAGCAGCGCCTCGGGACACTGCTGTCGCAGCGCGCGTTCACGCTGCGCTTCGATGGTCCGGACCGGGCCGTCCTCGAAGCGAACGATGGCAGCGGGGCGGTCGAACTCGCGCGCGCGTCACAGCCCGCGCAGTGAAAGGCCCGGGCTTCGGCTGCTACTCCTCGGCGTCGAGGGCGGCCAGGGTCTCCTGCAGACGCGCCTCGTCGGCACCGCCGCCGAGCGCGCGGTAGAGCACGAGGAAATTCTGCACGCTGCCATATTCCGCGCTCGCCAGCGCCTGCTGCGCGGCCAGGTGCTGACGCTCTGCGTCCAGCACCTCGATGTAGGCGACGACCCCTTGCTTGAAACGGCTGCGCTGCAGGCGCAGCGCCTCTCGCGTTGCACCTTCACGAACGCGGTTGTGGCCGATGATCTCTTCAGCCGCTTCGAGCGACGCCAGCGCGTCGGAAACCTCGCGGAGCGCATTCAGGACCGCAAGCCGATAGGCCTCTGCCGCCTGGATCACCTGCGCGTCCGCTACGTCTACGCCAAGACGCGTGCGGCCGAAGTCGATGATCGGCACGGCGGCCGTCGGCCCCCAGGAGAAGACGTCCTGCCCGTCGAATACGTCGTCGAGATCCGCGCCGAGATTGCCCGCGAAGCCCGTGAGGCCGATCGTTGCGAAAGGGAAACGATTGGCGATCGCCACGCCCACGCGCGCCGTCGCCGCATGCAGGCGCTGTTCGGCAGCACGCACGTCCGGGCGCTCCGCGAGCAACTCCGTCGGCAAACCAACGGTGAACGCGGGCAGTCCCGGTGCCTGCGGATCATCCCGACGCGCCACCAGCGATCGGTCAGGCACACGGCCGAGCAGGACCGAAAGCGCGTTCTGCGCTGCAATGCGCTGTGCCCTGAGCGCGGGCAAGGACGCACGCGTTGAAGCAAGCAGCGCGAGTGCCTGGCTCTCTTCCGCTGCGGACACGATGCCGCTCGCCAGCTGATCGCGAACGAGCTTGAGTGACGCCTCCTGGCTGGTGATGGTCTGCTCGACAATCGAGATCAGACGATCCAGTTCACGAATAGCGTAGTAGGTGCCGCTGACGCTGCTCACGAGCGTCACTGTGACGGCGCGCGCGCCATCCTCGGACGCGAGCAGTTCGGCTTCGGCCGCCTCGCGCGTCCGCCGCAGCTTGCCGAACACGTCGATCTCCCAGGACAGCCCGACGCCGAGCGCATGGCTCGTATCGTCGCGCTCGGTCGGCGCAAGGGTGCTGTCGAGGGTGGCGAAAGTGTTCGGAAACAGCCCCGCACGCGAGATGCCGAGGCGAGCCCGCGCTTCGAGCACGCGCCCTAGGGCAGTGCGTAGATCGATGTTTTCCTCGAGCGCCTCCTCTATGAGCGCATCGAGCGTCTCGTCGGCAAACAACTCGAACCACGCCACGTCTGCGAGGCGGGCGCCTTCGCCCTCCTCGAGCGTGGGCCCGAGCGTCTCTGGCAGCGCGGGCGAGGGCTTCTCGAAGTCGGGGCCAACTGCACACGCCGACAGCAATGCGCCCGCAGCGCCGAAAGACAGGGCCCGCACGGCGCTCTTCACAACGCTCATGACTGCGCCTCCGCCGATTCAGGCGCACCCGTGCGCTGACCACCCTTGCCCATCACGAGAACGAAGAGCGCCGGCACGAAGAAGACCGCGAGCATCGTCGCCGCGAGCATGCCGCCGAAAACGGCCGTTCCAACAGCGTGCTTCGATGCGGCTCCGGCCCCCGTGGCCGTGACCAGCGGAATGACGCCAAGGATGAACGCAAAGGAGGTCATGACGATCGGACGCAAGCGCAGTCGCGCCGCCTCAAGCGCCGCCTCCATCGAACTCTTGCCTTGCTCGAAGTTCAGCTTCGCGAACTCCACGATGAGGATCGCGTTCTTCGCGCCCAGGCCAACGAGGGTGACCAGGCCGATCTGCCCGTACACGTCGAAGTCCAGTTCGCGAATCCACACGGCCGCGAAGGCGCCGAGGATGCCGAAGGGCACCGCGAGCAGCACGGCCAGCGGGATGGACCAGCTCTCATAGAGCGCCGCGAGCAGCAGGAAGACGACCACAGCCGAGAGCACCAGAACGAGCGTCGCAGTGTTGCCGGCTTCGCTCTCCTCGAGGCTCTGTCCCGACCACTCATAGCCGTAGCCCGCAGGCAGCGAGGCTGCTGCAACCTCCATGATCGCCGCCATTGCCTGACCGGACGAATAGCCCGGGGCGGGCGTCCCCGTAAGCTCGGCCGCCGGAAAGAGGTTGTAGCGCAGCATGAAGCGAGGTCCCGTACCCGGCGTGACCTTCACCAGCGTGTTCACGGGCACCATGGCGCCGTTCGCGGCGCGGACGAACAGCTCCGACAGGTCCTCGATGCTGCTGCGATAGGGGCCGTCGGCCTGCAGCACAACGCGATAGTTCTTGCCGAAGCGGGTGAAGTCGTTGACCTGATAGCTGCCGAGCATGATCTGCAGCGTGCCGAACACGTCGCTGATCTGAACGCCGAGCTTCTTCGCCTTCTCGCGATCGACCTCGATCTCGTAGTTCGGCGTGGACGTACCGAAGCTGGTACTGATACGGCCGATTTCGGGCCGCTGTGACGCCGCTGCAATGAAGTTGCGAGCCGTATCGGCGAGTTCCTCCGGCGTCTGCCCGGACTGCGCCTGCATCATCATCGAGAAGCCCGAAACCACCCCGAATCCGGGCAGGGCCGGCGGATTGAACGCAAAGGCGTTCGCTTCCGGGAAGCGGAAGCTGGCGATGGTCGCCTTGCGAACGAGCGCGGCGGCCTGCGTTTCCGGGGTGGTCCGCTCTTCCCAGGGCAGCAGGCGCATGATGATGAGCGCGCCATTCGACGCCGCTGTACCCGAGATGATGTCGTAGCCGGTGATGCTGAGAACCGCATCCACCCCCTCCATCGCACCCAGCGTTTGCACGTAGTCGTCAACGACCGATTCCGTACGCGCAAGCGTCGCCGCTTCCGGCAGGGCAACCGAGGCAAAGAAGGCGCCCGTATCCTCGTCGGGCACGAAGCCCGTCGGCGTGATCCGGGCCAGTCCCACGAGTCCGACACAGAGGATGAGCAGCGCCACCAGCACTCGACGCGGCGCGCCAACGCCGATCGCGGCGAGCGACACATACCCATTCGTGATGCGCGTGAACTGGCGTTCGAAGGCCGCGAAGAAGCGATCGACGATGCCGTTGCCGCGCGCCTGGTGCGGACGCAGCAGCACGCCGCAGAGCGCGGGCGTGAGCGTCAGCGCCACGATGGTCGAGAAGAACACCGACACCGCGATCGTGATCGCGAACTGCTTGTAGAGCTGACCGACCACACCGGGCACGAGGGACATGGGCACGAAGATCGCGCAGAGCACGATCGAGGTCGCAACGATCGGCGCTGTCACCTCGTCCATCGACGCACGCGTGGCTTCCTTCACGCCCAGGCCGAGCTCGCTCATCTTCTGCTCGACCGCCTCCACCACGACGATGGCGTCATCGACGACGATGCCGATCGCGAGCACGAGCGCGAACAGGGAAAGCGTGTTGATCGAGAATCCGAGGAACTGATAGCTGATGAAGGTCGCGAGCAAAGACACCGGCACCGCCAGCATCGGAATGATCGTCGAGCGCCAGTTCTGCAGGAACAGGAACACGACAATGAGTACGAGGATCAACGCCTCTACGAAGGTGCTCACCACCTCCTCGATCGACGCCTCCACGAACACCGAGTTGTCATAGACGATCGTGTAATCAAGCCCCGGCGGAAAGGCTTCGCGGAGGTCTTCGAGAAGCGTCTTCACGGCCTCGGCCGACTCGAGCGCATTCGCACCCGGGCTCAGTGAGATGCCGATGGCCGTGGCGTCGTGACCGTCGAGTTTGCTGTTGAAGCCGTAATCCTTCGCGCCGAGCTCTATACGTGCGACATCGCCCAGGCGAAGGAAGGAGCCATCCGGATTCGCGCGCAGGATGATGTTCGCGAACTCCTCCTCGGATACGAGGCGACCGGACGCGCTCAGGGAGAACGTAAAGCCCGAATCCATGCCGCCCGGGGGCTGGCCGACCCGGCCCGCCGCCGCCTGCTTGTTCTGATCCTGGATGGCGCCGATCACGTCCGTGGGCGTCATGCCGAAGGCGGCGAGCCGATCGGGGCGCAGCCACACGCGCATGCCGTACTCGGACCCGAACACCTGTACGTTGCCGATACCCACCGTGCGCTTCAGCGGGTCAATCAGATAGCTGAAGACATAGTTGGTGAGGAAGTCGCTCGAATAGCGGTCGTCTGGCGAAGACAGCGCGATGTACAGGAGCGTATCCGGAGACGCCTTCGCGACCGTGACGCCGATGGAATTCACTTCCGCCGGCAGGCGCGGCTCCACCTGGGAGACGCGGTTCTGCGTTTCCACGGCCGCGATGTCCGCGTCGCGCTCGAGCTTGAACGTCACCGTGACCGCCGCCGAACCATCGTCCCCCGACACGGACTTGATGTAGCGCATGTCCGAAACGCCGTTGATCTGCGAATCAAGCGGCGTGGTGACGGCCTCGTTTACCGTTTCCGCGTTGGCCCCGGGATATGCCGTGCTGACCTTGACGGTAGGCGGTGCGATGTCCGGGTACTGAGAAATGGGCAGTGAGAGCAGGCTGAGGACGCCCGCAAGCACCATCAGCAGGGAAATGACCATCGCGAAGATCGGCCGATCAATGAAGAAGCGCGCCATGAGTGCGTCTCGTCCCTGGGTCAGCCGGCGTCCGCGGGCTGCGGCAGCACGCGCATGCCCGGGCGCACTTTCTGCGCGCCGTCGACGACGTAGGTTTCACCCGAGGCCAGCCCATCGGAGATAACCCACTCACTATCGAGCCGGTGGCCGAGCCGGACCGGCCGTCGCTCCAGACTGCGCTCTGCAGTGACCACCTGAACGAAGGCCTGATCGAGCACCATCTCGACGGCGCGCGCAGACACCACAACGACGTCATCGAAGCGATCGAGCAGAAGCCGCACGCGCACGAACTGACCGGGCAGCAGGCCGATCTCGGCATTGTCGACCTCCACGCGCACGCGGTACGTGCCCGTCACCGGATCAAGCGCGCGATCGCGGAAATTGATGCGCGCCTCGGTCTCCACGACGCGGCCATTGGCGAGCGAGATCTGCACGCTCGGCCCGATCTCCTCGTACAGCTCCGGAGACGCCTCGAGACGCTCCGCGAGGTCGAGGAGTTCCGTTTCGGACAGGCTCACGTAGATCCACAGGGGGTCGTCGGCGGAGACGATGACGAGCGGCGTTGAGCCGGCGCTGATGAGGTCCCCTGGCGCAACCGTGGCCGCCCCCATGTGGCCCGTGAGCGGCGCGCGAACCTGGGCATAGTCAAGGGCAATATCGGCCTGGCGCACCAGCGCCTGCTGCGCATCCACGGCCGCGCGCGCGGCGTCGCGTGCCGCCACCGCATTGTCGTAGACCTGCCGCGCGATCGCCTCATCGGGGAGCAGCGGCGCGTAGCGCGCGACGTCCGAATCGGCAGCCGCCAGCTGTGAGCGTGCCGCCTCAAGCCGAGCCAGCGCAGCCGCGCGCCGCTCCTCGGCCTCCAGCGCCTCGATCGTGAACAGGAGCTGACCTTCCTCGACAACCTCGCCGTCCGCGACGTGCTGCTCAAGAAGGATGCCGCTCGTGCGCGCCCTGAGCTCGACTTCCTGGGCCGGGACAAGCTCTCCCACGAACTCCCCGAAACGTTCAACGTCGCGCAGCTCTACGGTGGCGACCTTCACCGGAATCTCCGGCATCTGTGGGGGCGGCGCGTCGCCGCAGGCCGCGAGCGCCGCAAACGAGAGCAGACTCGCAAGGCGCAAGGCGAACTTCGGATTCCGGGGCATGTGAGGGCTACCTGTCGATGGATCAGCGAGTCTCTGTGCGCGCGACATCCGCCGCCCATCCGTGCCTCTGTCCTCATGCCGAGGGCAGACCTGACCGGCCTGGGTCTGGCGAAACGCAGACGGTGCGCAGCGTAACAGTTATTGCGCCGATTGCTGCGCAGGCGCGCCCCGATTCCATACCCGGGCCGTGAGCCGCAAGAGCGTTTCAGCTAGCATCTCGGCCAGGCGCTCACGTGCCCCCCACTGCGTCCCCGCATCCGGACTTCGCCATGAACCTCCAGCTTCAGTACGGCTGGCACGATCTCGTCGGCAATCTCGGCGTGCTATGCGTGCTGAGCACTTACTTCCTCCTGCAGGCCGGCCGCCTCCGCGCCGACGATCTGCGCTACGGCGCCCTGAACGCCCTCGGTGCCGTGCTGATCGGCATCTCGCTCACCGTCGACTTCAATCTGTCTTCCTTCGTGATCGAGCTCTGCTGGTTTTCGATCAGCGTGTACGGCATGGCGCGGGTCCTCAACTCACGTCGAGGCAAAGCGTTTTGAATGAGCAGAAAGAAGACCGGAGTCCGCACGCCGACCCCGGCGCGCCCACACCGCAGCGCCTACTGGCTCTGCTCGCCGTTGCCATCGTATTCGTGCTCTACCGGCCGGGCGCAGAACCCACCCTGCTCAACACGCTGGTGCTCCCGCTCACCGGCTTGCTCGCCACCTGGTATCTGACGCATTCGATCGCCGTCATCGCGTTCGGCAGCCTGCTGCTTGCAGGGGCACACGCGCAGCCCGGGGCGGATGAACTGCTCCAGGGCTTGGTCTACCCGGTGATCGCACTTGGGGCCGGCATGCTGTTCGCGATCATCCTGCTCCGTCGCTTCCGCGCCGCCATGGCCAGACGCCGCATCGAGCGCACCGCGCGAAGCACAAGCAGGGACCCCGCTGACTCCTGAATCAGGCTCGGTTTACTTCGCCCTGGTAATGAACTTGAATCAATGGTCCGCGACGATGTGGACAGACGTCGTTCGCACGGACAATCACCGGGTGAGGGGCGACATGAACTTCGAGTTCTCCGAAGACCAGAACATGCTGCGTGAGCAGGCGCAGAGTTTTCTGCGCGACAAGTGCGACAGCCGCAAGGTGCGGGACGTGCTTGAAGGCGATGCCGCCTTCGACGCCGGACTCTGGAATGCCATCGTAGAGATGGGCTGGACAGCCACGACCATTCCGGAGGCATACGGCGGTCTCGGCCTCGGCCACCTCGAACTCTGCGTGATCGCGGAAGAGCTGGGCCGCGTCCTTGCGCCGACGCCCTTCTCCTCCTCGGTCTATCTCGCCACAGAAGCGCTCATCCAGTTCGGCAGCGAAGCGCAGAAGCAGGCCTACCTGCCGAAGCTCGCCGCCGGCGAGCTCGTCGGCACGATTGCGGTCAGCGAAGGGACGCGCGCGGCGACGGCCACGAACCTCACCACAACCGGCACGGGCGGCGCGATCAACGGGACGAAGATTCCGGTGCCGGACGGAGACGTTGCCGATTTCGCGATCGTGATCGCCAAGGACGCAGACGGCGCGGGCTCGCTCTACCTCGTCGACCTCACCGGGGCGGGCGTGCAGCGCGAGGCCGTGAAGACGCTGGACCCAACGCGCAGCCACGCCCGGGTGGTCTTCGACGGGGCCGCGGGCGAGGTGCTCGGCACGGCCGGCCAGGGCTGGGACATGCTGGAGAAGCTCTTCGACCGCGCCGCCGTGCTGTTCGCTTGGGAGCAGGTCGGGGGCGCCGAAGCCGCCCTGCACATGGCGCGCGACTACGCCATGGGGCGCTTTGCCTTTGGCCGACCGATCGCCACTTTCCAGGCCATCAAGCACAAGCTCGCCGATATGTACGTTGCGCACACCCTCGCGCGCTCGAACTGCTATTACGGCGCCTGGGCCCTGTCCACGGACGCGCCGGAATTGCCCGTCGCGGCGGCGACCGCACGTGTTTCGGCGACCGAGGCGTTCCACGAGTGCTCGAAGGAGAACATCCAGACCCACGGTGGCATGGGCTTCACCTGGGAATTCGACTGCCACCTCTACTACCGCCGCTCGAAGCTGCTGTCACTGAACCTTGGCGCGCTACCGCGCTGGAAGGACAAGCTGGTCAGCCGTCTCGAGCAATCCAACTAACGGGCAGGAGCAGAAGCATGGATTTCAGCGATACCCCTGAAGAAGCCGCATTCCGCGCCGAGGCCCGGGCATTCCTCGAGGCGAACGCGACGCTGAAGAGCGAATCGAATCTGCGCAAGGGCGAGGGCGAGGCCGACTTCATCGCTCGCGCCAAGGCCTGGCAGGCCCTCAAGCAGGAGCATGGCTGGGCCTGCCTGAACTGGCCGAAGGAGCACGGCGGCCGCGGCGCCACGCCCATGGAGATGATCATCTGGAACCAGGAAGAGTCGAAGTACGACGTTCCGACGCAGCCCTTCGCCATCGGCCTCGGCATGTGCGGCCCGGTCGTCGCCGGCTTCGCTAGCGCCGAGAACAAGGCGCGCTACCTGCCGAAGATGACCCGCGGCGAGGAGATCTGGTGCCAGCTCTTCTCCGAGCCCGCGGGCGGCTCGGACGTTGCCAATCTGCGCACCCGCGCCGTGAAAGACGGCGATGAGTGGGTCATCAATGGCCAAAAGATCTGGACCTCCGGCGCCCAGTACTGCGACTACGGCATCCTGCTCACCCGAACCGATCCGGACGTGGCGAAGCACAAGGGCCTGACCATGTTCATCCTGGACATGAAGGCTCCCGGCGTGGAGATCCGCCCGATCAAGCAGGCGTCCGGTGCCTCCGGCTTCAACGAGGTCTACTTTACGGACGTGCGCATCAAGGATGATCATCGTCTCGGAGACGTCGGCAACGGCTGGCATGTCGCAATTGTCACGCTCATGAACGAACGTCTCGCCGTCGGCTCCGCGTCCGGACCGGACGCGACCGAGCTCCTGGAGCTCGCACGCACTACCGAGATGGAAGACGGGCCGGCCATCGAGGACGGCGCCGTGCGCGAGAAGATCGCTACCTGGTACGCGGAGCAGGCCGGCCTGCTTTACACCAAGTTGCGCACGCAGTCGGCGCTCTCCCAGGGCGGCACGCCAGGGCCGGAGAATTCGATCACCAAGATCGTCTCCGCCAACAAGCTCCAGGGCATCGGCAGCTTCGGCATGGACCTCATGGACATGGGCGGCATCCTTGTCGAGGACCAGCCCATGGAGGGCATGTTCCAGGGCGCCTGGCTGTCGGCTCCGGGTCTGCGCATTGCGGGCGGCACCGACGAGATCCTGCGCAACATCATCGCGGAGCGCGTGCTCGGCATGCCGGGCGACATCCGCGTCGACAAGGACGTGCCATTCACTGACGTCCCGCAGGGCGGCAAAGGCTGAGCCTCCGCTCTGATCAGCGGCGAAAACACGCCCGAGGCCCCCGCGGCGCCCGCCGCCGGGGGCGTTCACGCAGCGTCGTGTCGCTGCCTAGCATCGAGCGCACCGGACCCTGGCGTCACAGTGCGCCCGAGCCCTCTGGCGGCGCTGATTCCTCGGAGCAAGCCGTGAGCAAGCCGTGACCTCTACCTTCCAGGCGCTGGCGCCGATCCTCGGGCTCATCGTGCTCGGCTATGTACTCAAGCGCCTGCGCTTTCTGCCCGCGGAAGGCTGGAGCGGTATCGAACGGCTCACCTACTTCGTGCTGTTCCCGGCGCTGCTGATCTCAACGCTCGCCGGCCATGATCTGAACCGCACGCCCTGGGAAGAAACGCTCATGGTGGTGCTCGCAGGCGTGACGATTGCCGCTATCGCCCTGCTGCTCTGGCGCTGGCGTGCGCCGTCGATGAGCGGGCCCACGTTCACATCGATCTTTCAGGGCGGAGTACGCTTCAACACCTACGTCGCCGTCGCGCTCATCCAGGCTCTCTACGGCAGCGACGGCCTCGTCGCCGGCGCAGTCGCCATCGCGATCATGATTCCGCTCGTGAACGTCGCGTCCGTGTCGGTCTTCGCAATCTGGGGCGCAAATCCTGTTCGGGGCCTTGGCGCCGGCGTTCGCGAGGTCCTGCTCAATCCCCTGATCGTTGCGTGCGCCATCGGCGGTGCGATCGGCCTGCTCGACTGGCGCATGCCGGCGCCGGTGCATGGCGTGCTCGAGAGCCTCGGGCGCGCCGCCCTGCCCCTCGGCCTGCTTGCCGTCGGCGCGGCCCTGCGGCCAGCGGAAGTGCGCGTTCACCTCGGGCCCGCCGTTGGCACCAGCTTCATCCAGTTCGGTCTCAAGCCCATCGTCGCCTTCGCGCTGACGGCCTACCTGTCCCCAGGGTCCGCAGCGACGGGCGCACTGCTGATCCTGTTCATGACGCCCACAGCGCCAGCGTCCTACATTCTCGCCCGTCAGCTCGGCGGGGACACCAGCGCCATGGCCTCCATCGTCACCCTGCAGACGCTGCTCGCGTTCGCCGCCATGCCCGTGCTGGCAACGCTGCTGCTGCCTTGAAGACGGTCGAACACCCCCAGGCCGCGCATTGCGGTGTAGAGTCCGCGCGTCCCGGAATTGGAGAGCCCCATGACCTCGTTCTTCGACCGCCTCGCCGCCCTGGCGTTGTTGATCGCGACCCTAGCCGTGCCGGCATCGGCAAATGCAGCTGCAACTGCAGCTGGCCAGACTCTGCTCCTGCGCGATCCGACCGCCTCGGATGAGGCCCTCGCCTTCACGTACGCAGGTGATCTCTGGATCACCGATCGCGACGGCAAGGCGCCCCGCCGCCTGACCTCAGGGGCCGCCGAGGAATACGGTCCGCACTTTTCACCGGACGGATCGAAGATCGCATTCACGACGCTCCACGGCCGCAACACCGACGTTTATGTGATCGACGCCGCGGGCGGCACGCCCGAGCGATTGACCTGGCACCCGGATCGCGACGTGGTCACCGGTTGGTCCGCCGACGGGACGCGCATCACCTTCAGCTCCCGTCGCGAAGTAGACAATGGCCGCAGCGGACAGCTCTGGGAGGTCGCTCCGAATGGCGGCGCGCCCACCAAGGTCATGGACGCACCCTTCTTCGTCGGAGAATGGAACGGCAGCGAACTCGCCTACATCCCGTTCAGCCCCGCCTACAACGGCCTGTACGGCGGCTCTTCGGGCTGGAAGGGCTATCGAGGCGGCACCACCCCCTCTGTCGTGATCCTGGATCCGGTTCGCGAACGCCTCGAGCGCGTGGCGGGCGAACGCGTCAACGACATCGAGCCGATGTGGTCTGGTGACGATCTCTATTTCGTCTCCGACCGCGAATTCAAGGCCCTGAACATCTACCGCTATGATCGCAGCGCCGGCACGGCAACGCGCATGACCGACGAGCGCCCGTGGGATGTGCGGTCGGCAGACGCCCACGACGGCACCATCGTCTATGAAGCGGGTGGGCGCCTGAAGGAACTCGATCTGGACAGCGGCGACGTTCGCGAGATCGCCGTGCACCTGCCGACCGATCTGCCGCAAACGCGGCCGCGCCTGGAAAACGTCGCCGGCAACATCGAGACCGCCCATCTGTCGCCGTCGGGGGCGCGGGTGGTCGTCACCGCACGGGGCGAGATCTTTACGGTTCCGACTGAGCACGGCTCGGTGCGCAATCTCTCGCGCACCTCGGGCGTCCGCGAGTACGCGGGCCTATGGTCACCCGAAGGCGATCGCGTCGCCTGGATCGAGCAAGCCGCGGACGGTCAGGCGATCGTCATCGCGGATCAGCAGGGCGAGCGCTACCAGCGCTTCGAGCTGGGGCCAGACTTCTACGAGCTCCAGACATGGGCGCCGGACGGCGACCGCCTTGCGATCACCGACAACCACCTCGGCCTGCACCTGTTCACCATCGAGTCGGGTGCGCTCGCCCGCGTGGACGCCCATGAACGGCGCGACCGCCACTACGTGGCCTTCTCTCCCGGCGGCGACTGGCTCGCATACACCAAGGAGCGCACCAACTACCTCTCCGACCTGATGCTTTACGAGATCGCCAGCAACACGCGGACCCGCGTCACCGACGGTCTCGCCGACATCACCGATCTAGCATTCTCGCCCGACGGCGCAACGCTCTTCTTTGCTGCATCGACGAACTCCGGACCGGCACAGGTGGGCCTGGACATGTCGAGCCAGGAGCGACCGAGACGCGTCGCCCTCTACGCGCTCATGCTCACCGCCGATGGCGTCACGCCTCTCGCCCCGCGCGTAGGTGACGAGCGGGCCGATGATGCAAAGGCAGGCGACGAGGACGCGGAGGACGAAACGGCGACCTCGACGCGTATCGATATCGATGGCATCGCAGACCGCATCAGTGCCCTGCCGGTCGCCGAGCGTAATTACTCGGATCTCGGCGTCGCAAAAGACGGTGACCTTCTCTTCGTGCGCGGCGTGCAGGCCGGCGCTTCGGTCACGCCAGAGGGCGAGAGCGCCCGCTCCGAAGATGCCCTGCTTCGCTTCGACTTCGAGACTCGAGAAGTGCAGACCATCGCCAGCGGCGTGACCGGCATCGAGGTTTCGAGCGACGGTTCGTTCCTGCTCGCGCGTCGCGCAAACGGGGGGCTCGCAACGGCCTCGATTGCCGACAAGATCGAGCTCGAAGGTCTGGACACCTCAGGCCTCCAATTGCTCATCGATCCACGCGCGGAGTGGGCGCAGATCTTCGAAGACGCGGTGCGCATGCAGCCCGCGTACTTCTACGCCGACAACATGCACGGTCTCGATTGGGACGCAACCGCAGCGCGCTATCGCGCGCTGCTGCCCCACGTCGGGCGACGCGATGACCTGAACGCCCTGATGGTGGAGCTGATCGCTGAACTCCACGTTGGCCACAACCGCGTCGGCGGCGGCGACGTCGACCACGGCCCGGACCCGGGCGCGGGGGCCCTCCTCGGCGCGAACTTCCGCACCGAGAACGATCGCTGGCGCATCGCCAAGATCCTCACCGGCGAGCGCTGGAACCCGTTCCTGCATGCGCCCCTCTCGCGACCCGGTCTGGACGTGCGCGAAGGCGACTACGTCCTCGCCGTGAACGGCGTCGATCTGACCGCGCGCGACAACCTCTTCGAATACCTCGTGGGCACCGCGGACGAACAGATTTCCCTGCGCATCGCCCGCGACGCCCGGGGCCTCGATCTGCGGGAGGTCATCGTGGAGCCAACGGCCTCGGAGCGCATGCTGCGCCTGTGGAACTGGATCGAGACCCGGCGGATGCGCGTGGACGAAGCCACCAACGGCCGCGCCGGATACGTGTACCTCCCGAACACCGCTGGCGCAGGCTATACCCTGTTCAACCGCATGTACTACGCCCAGTCCGACCGCGACGCCATGATCATCGACGAGCGCTCCAACAGCGGCGGCCAGGCGGCGAACTACATCACTGACGTGCTCTCCAGCACCTATCTCGCGAGCTGGGAGGACCGAGACGCAGCAGTGTTCTACACACCCGCCAGCGCCATGCTGGGACCGAAAATCATGCTCATCGACCAGGACGCAGGATCGGGTGGCGACTTTCTGCCCTACGCGTTCCGGCGCGAAGGAATCGGCACCCTGATGGGCACCCGCACCTGGGGCGGCCTCATCGGCATTGCCATCAATCCCGCCTTTGTCGATGGCGGGCGTATGGTGGTGCCGTTCTTCCGCTTCTTCACGCCAGACGGCGAATGGCGCGTGGAGAACGAAGGCGTTGCGCCGGACATCGAGGTACTGCTAGACCCGCTCACCATCAACCGCGGCGGGGACAACCAGCTCGACGCCGCCATCCGCGAGCTCAAGGATCAGCTCGAACAGCACGCGGACACGTTGCTCAAGGAATCGCCGCCGCTACCGACGCAGCTCGGATTCTGACGGACCGGGCGCTCGGGTCGACCCTGCTCTGCTCAGAGGGTGTGCGCGAGCGCCTGCAGCTGCGCGACCAGCTCGGTTTGCCCAGCGCAGGAAGTCTTCGCGAATATGCGTTTCATATGCCAGCGCACGGTTCCGATTGCGAGGGCGTAGCGCTCAGCGGTGAGCTCCGGCGAGCACCCACTGGCGATCGACGCCGCGATCCGGCTCTCTGCGGGTGTGAGGCCGAAGAGTTCACGCAGCTGACCGGCCACAAGCGTCCCGGGGCGATCTCGGCGCGCGACGGTCACCAGTGCCAGACCTCGGCCCGGCGCCCGCGCCGCCCCCTCACCATCCAGCGGCATCCGAGTAGGCGCAGGTGCCACGATGAGCGCCGCCATCTGTATGTCGGCGCGGCCCCCCCGCGGCACGAAGACGCGCCGCCCACCCACGCGCAGTGCGTCGCGCACGGTGGCGTCGAACGCTTCACAATCCGTCTCATGCTCGAAATCCACCCCTTTGCCTGGCGTACCCCGCAGCCCCGCATCGGCCATGAAGATGTGAGCGCCTGGATTGAGCGCTACGAGTCGCGCCTGCGCATCTACAAGCAGGGCTGGCACGCCACGCGCCTCAAGCTCGCCCAGGCGCAGGCGACAAGGGTCCTGGCGCAGGGATCCGAGCTGACAGGCGCGTTCGATATGTCGGCAGATGTGCTCCGCGAAGGCCAGCTCGCGCGTCTGGAAAGGCGCGTCGCTCAGATCCCGCGCGACGTACAAGCGCAACCGCGCCCCTTCCTCGAGCGGCAAGGTCAGACGCATGACATGCCCGGGATTCGCGCACGCGTCCGCTCCGGGCGGCACCTGTCCAACGGCTGCGAGCGTTTCGGAAGCGGCGTCGCTCGATTCATCGAGCACGTAGCCAACGTGTGCGAGGACCTCATCGGAGGCGTCGAAACTCGCCCCCTGCGGCCCGGCGCACGCAGGGGACCGCCTCTGTGGCTCCAGCTCCAGCCGGGCGCCGCCCGCGGACAGCTCAGCACAAAGGGCGCGCAACACCGGTGCCCACGCCGCCTCAGCGCCGGCGATCGCGCGATCGGCGGCGCCGGTGGCGCGCCGCGGGGCCTCACAGATCGCTGAGATCGGTATGGGTTTCGCGTCAACGGTGCCGTAGATCGCGGCGATGACGCCGTGTCCGGAATCGTTCATTCGCGTGCTCCCGACCGCACCTCGCCGCTCATGGGCGCAGGCGCAGGACGATTCATGGGGCGCGACGCTTCCATGCGCACGCGCCGCGGCATAAATTAGGGCGTGCGGGATGAGTGATGAATAGCCCAAACAGGCCATGGCCGGTCGACCCCGCAAACGTCCTCGAGAGCGCCGGGCGTGCCTGCCACGGTGGGCAGCGCAGCGGCGGTGCCCTTGCAATCGAATGACTCCAGTTCAGGCCATGGCAACAGAAGCTCAGACCCCCACCGAACTTTTCCTGGCCGAAGTCCGGCGCTTCGCAGCCGACGGTGACGTGCACCGCATCTTCGGCGTGCTCGAATCGCATGAGCCGACCCCCGATCAATTCAGCACCCTCATCGCAGGCATCCGAGTTGCCGAGGACATGGCGGCGCGCCTCGCCGGCGCCGCCGCTCAGCTGAGCGGCGCGCAGTGCCTACTGCTGGACGCCCGATCACGTGAACTCCTTCAGGTTCTCGGCGAGGGCGACGCCGCTGCGTTCCACTTCTGCGACCTCGAAGTCGGCACCCCCCTTGCCCTTCGCGAGCACCACCCCGATCCGCGCGGCGCCGAGGCGCTGAACACAGCCCTCGAAGGAGACGCCGCACACGTCGTGATGCTGCGCCGGGGCGGCCACGGGCCGAGAGACCAGGCGCTCGTGTTTCCGGGGAACACGCTGCCCGCCGCGCTCGCGCAGCGGCTCCGCGTCGAGGACGTCGGTACTACGGGCTGTGTGCTGTTTCTCGACCGGCCGCAACGCAAGGAGTGCGCGGCGGCTCTGCAGCCGGCGTTCGGTTTTACCGACGCAGAAACGCGGCTCGTCTGGAGCCTGCTGGAAACCGGTGATCTGCAGCGCGCAGCAAGTCTTCTCGACATCAGCATTCACACCGCCCGCAACCAGTTGAAATCCGTATACGGGAAGGTAGGCGTGAAGAAGCAGGCGGAGCTACTGCTGGTCGCGACCCAGCTCACCAGCCTGCACGCGCGCCATCGCGACTCGGCACGGCGGCGCAGCGCCTCACCGCCGCAAACAGGCGCCCCCGAACACCAGTATCTGCTCGACCGCTCGGGCCGACGCATCGCATACCGCCGCTACGGCGTTGTCGGCGGCGAACCGGTGCTCTGGTTTCACCACCTCGAGCGCAGCTCGCTCCTGCCACCGGGCGGCGCTGAAGCCGCCGCCGAACTGGGTCTGGACGTCATCTGCATGGATCAGCCCGGCGTGGGCAACTCGGACCCTGCCCAGATCGTGAGCGCCGAGGCGTTCGCGGACGAACATCTGCTCGTCCTCGATGCGCTCGGCCTAGGGGACGCACACTTCATAGGCGCGACGCGCGGCGCCGGCCTCGCGCTCATCTGCGCAGCACGACATCCCTCGCGCTGCCGGTCGCTTACGATCGTTGGCGGCGTGCCTCCTATCCTCAGCAGCTTGCCGATGGGCGGAGACGGCAACGCCGGATCGCACGGCCTGCTGCAGCGCAATCCGTGGTTCATGGAGACCTACTACCAGATTCTCGGCTACCACCTGCAGGCGGGTGCGGGACCGCGCTTACTGCGCCACATGCCGCGCTGGTCAAAGCGCGATGCAGCATCGCTCGACGCGCGCCCCGAGCTCCTGAACTACCTGGTCGTGGCCGGCCTGGAAGCCGGACAGCATGAGAATCGCGGCATTACCGATGGTTTGCGTATCTTCATCAACCCGCCGGACGTCGACCGCAGCGCACTGCCCTCGCCCGTGCATGTTCTGCACAGCAGGGACGATCAGGTGTTTCCCCTCACGCGTCTGACCGACTGGCTCGGCAATACGCAACTGCAAATCCATCTCTTCGACGGCTATGGCCCGCTCCTTTCGGTCGCGGAGGCACCCGCGATCCTGGGCTACGTGCGCGGGCTCGCAAACAGCGAGCCCTAGCCCAGACTCAGATCGCGTAGGCGAGCGCCTGCAATTGCGCAACAAGCTCAGTCTGCCCCGCCGAGCAGGTTTTCGCGAAAACACGCTTCAAGTGCCAGCGCACCGTGCCTACGGAAACGGAGCACCGCTCTGCGGCCGTTTCCGGGGAGCATCCGCTCGCGATCATGACAGCCAGGCGGCTTTCCGTTGGCGTCAGATCGAAGAGTTCGCGTAACTGCTCGGCGCACAGGTGCGTTGGCCGGTCGCGCCGCGCAACCGAAGCGAGGGCGTAGTCGGGCGCATCTTTCGGCGCGGGGCCAACCACGAGCGCAGAACCGTCATCGCCGTGACGGCCGCACAGGGGCAACAGGTGCTTGTGCACCGCGCTGCCGACGGACGCGCGCAGTATGCGGGTGAGTTCTGCATTGCGGTGGCAAGCGCCGAGCTCCAGTGGCACATCGACCTGCCAGGGCAGCGCCATCGCCTCACCGAACTCTTCCGCGGCATGGTTCATGGCCACCACGGTGCGTGAGCGATCGAGGATGAGCGCCGGAACGCCCCTCAGATCGAGCTCCCGCAGCCGCTGATCGACCGGGTCGGGCAGCCGAGCAGACAAGCGCAGCGCTCGATCGACATGCTGCACGAGCTGTTCGAGCACGCTCTGCGCACCGTCCTGGAACGGACCGGCCGCAGCGCTGCGCGCGCACAGCAATACAAGGGTGGAACCGTCTGCGCGAAGCAGATCGAGGCGGATCAGGTGTGCGTCATCCGTGACGTCATCGGCCTCGATCCATGGCCGCCTGATTCCGAAGCCCCCGAGCGGACGGAGCAGATCCGGCGCGATCTGCGCTCGATCCTGTTCCCCCGCGCGGCCCACAAAACTCTCGGGCAGGGCAGTCACTACCGCCGTGCTCCCAACCACCGAAGCAAAGGCGGCCACTCCGCCCCGCCCGCGATGCAGGCCCAGCCAAGCGCCCTCGGCGCCGACGTTCGCGCACAGCATGCCGAGCGCGTCAGACCAGTCGCGGGCGCCCTCGGCGGTCGCATAGATCGCCTCTACGGCGTCGAAGTGCAAGGCTTCCATGCCGCACCTCAGGCCCGTGCCCACTGTGGCGCGATGAGCTCGCCGCATTCGGCAGGCTCCCCGTCCACAGGGCGTCGATCGTGCTGTGCGGGCAGCAGCAGCGTCACGGTGGTGCCTTCGCCCGGCACTCCGTCTATGCAAACGTGGCCCCCGGCTGAACGCACGATCTCGCGCACCACGGCGAGCCCGCGTCCGCTGCGCGCGCCATCGTCGTCGCTGTGGCTACGATCGAAACTCGCGCGCACCTGCTCCGGCGTGATGCCACAGCCCTGATCCGTGACCGTGAGCTGGACCCAGTCGCCCTGCACGATGGCCTCGCAGCACGCACACGCGCGGGCCTTCACTCGCACCCGACTGGCGGCGACTACGATCCAGGATCCTGGCGCACTGGCAGCCGTCGCATTGCCAACGAGATTGAGCAGCAACTGACGCACCTGAGAGGCGCGCAGGCCGATCGGCAACGGCGAATCGGGCAGCTCCAGCCGAACGTCGCAGCCATGGCCTGAAACGGAGCCGATCAGATCGGCCTCGTCGCAGAGCAGGATGCCGAGGTCGACGTCCTCGGCTTCATTCTGATCTTCCGCGCGCTGGCGGTGCATGCACTGCGCGGCGAGCGCAGCAGCGCGCTCCCCGGCAAAGAGTACGGAATCCGCGCAGCGCACCTGCATCAGGTCTCCCGATCCTTCGGCCTGAGAACGCATGAGCTCTGCGTATCCCAGGATGACCTGCATGAGATTGCGGATGTCGTGACAGTTCGCCGTGATGTCGGCGAAGGCCTGCTCGGTCCGTCGAGCGGGTTCGTTTCCGGAGTGGTCTAGCATCGGTACAGCCTCCGTGAGGACCCGTGTAAAGCAGGGTTCACACTAGGCTTGGGGCCGAAACCGAATCCTTTTGTTGCGCTGAATTCTTCCTGAAATCGTCAGCGAGCGCGGCGCTTCAGGGACTCGGGGAGATCGAAGGCAAGCCCCTGATCGGACTGATGTTTTGTGTAGTAACCAAGCACCCGGACGCCGATCAGGGCATTGACGCGCTGTAGCGGCGGGAAGGGTTCACCGAGCCAGTCCATCACCCCCATGAAGGCATTCAGCAAGCGTACGAACAGCAATGGCGCAAGATTGCTCCACAGCGGCACAACGCGCAGACCCAGATCCTCGAGCGTGGCGTCGTCGAGGAAATCCTCCATGTAGGCACGCGTGATACGCATGTCCCAGCGTCCGAGCGGCGTCTTTTCTCGAATCATCCGTGCCATGACGCGCATGGCGGATTTGGTGAGCGCCTTGCCGTCCGCGGACGCGCCCCGACCTGCAGCCTTGATCACCTCGAAGGAGCGCTCAGCCTCGTCCGGCGTCGCGGGCAGGAGTGAGGGCTCTATGCCCATGAGCCGGCCGACGACATTCCAGAAGTACACGTAGTCTTCAGCGTCCTGCTGACTGACCGACATGCCGGTCTGACGCATGGCGCGCAGCGTGACCCAGCAGAAGCAATGCAGCGTGTAGAGCATCTCCAATTGATTGATCGGCGCCCAGTCGTAGGTTGCGCCGTCGTGCGTCCACGCACCGCGCACCGGATTCACCTCATACAGCTGCGCGTCATCTGGGTCATCGGGCCTGGCGGGGCGGGGATTGCGGAGCAGGTAACGGATCGCGGCGTGCATGAGGCGCACGCGCAGGATGGCGATCCGACCACGGCCGAGCCGGCCGCCCGAGGGCTGACAGGGGTCGAGCCCCCCCTCTTCCACCACATGCAGGACGAACTGCGCCGTTTCGATCACGCGCCGCACCGCCTGCGGGTACCTCAGGCGACGCGTTCGCCCCAGCACGGCACCGGAGCGCTCCATCACATAGGCCTCGGGCAAGGAGGCGACGCACAGGGCCGCAACGTTGATGGGCACGTGCTTGAGGAACACCGCCTGACCACGCGCAACACGGCGGGCATTGAAGCCGGCATCCTGCGTAGCGATCGTGCGAGCAAACCGCCCGAGGCGCGGGTGGGTGGCCTCGATATCGGAAAGGTCGCGGGCGGCCATCAACTGGTGCATAAGCGCATTTGCGTCCTCGACCCCACCCGCCGCGTCATAGATTTCAGCCACAAGCTCGTCGGCGGGCGGGTCCATCCGCTCGACGCCGCGCCAATCGAGGGCGTATCCGACGTCACGATTCTTCACGACCCTGCCAGACATGCACCAGATCACCAGCCCCCAGCAGAGCACGTTCGTGTGCCAGAACCAGGATTCGAGCGCCGGTGAGGCCGGAATCGCTTCGCTCCAGTGCAGGCCACAGAGGATCACCACGGTGTTCGTTGCCAGCAGCGCGCAGGCTGAGACATCGAAGCCCCCCGTGATGCGACGAGTGCCGATAGACGCGAGCGAAAGCGCGGCGAGGCCGACCATGACCCCGAGCAGGTAGACGTGTGGCAGCCCGGTCGCATCGAGGAACGCCACGACGGCCAGGAGCGTGATCATGAGCAGCGCAGAGGCGATGAGGAGCACTGCCCCACAGGCCTCGAGCTGCTTGCGCCAGCCCGCAGCGCGCAAGGATGCGTAGCGCCGCTGCACCACCGCGCGATAGGCGAGCGTGAAGTAGCACACCATGAGGAACCAGGTGACGTAATTGAATACCGGAACGCCGAAGGTTTCATTCCCGAGGTGGTAGTCCTGCAGGCACCAGGTCCACAGTCCTGCGCCGTCCGCACCCGGGAAGTGCGGCGCAGCGGGGCACGCCCCCCCGGCAACGGCGATGTGCGCCGACGCAACTGCTGGATCGAGGAACAGATCAAAGGCAACGGCCAACAAGCCCGCGATGCCCGGGGCTTTCCACCAGGGGGCGTCTAGACGGCCGGCCAGGCGGCGTGTGGTGTAGATCACGAGCCCCCAGCCGACACCGATCGTAAGCGGCGCACCGGCGACGAACCCATGAAAGCCCGCGTCATAGTAGTAGGCGCCAAAGTGCGTACCAAGAAACTCCAGCCCCATGCCCAACACGCAGGCCGTGGCGCAGATGAGTGCCTCGAAGCGATTGCGTTCACGAAAGACGAGCCAGCCAAGGATGAGGAGCGCAAGACCGATGCGTGTGGCTTCGAACAGCAGGACGAAGTTCGGGTCGGCGTTCATTCGCAGCCCGCGCGCTCCAGCACTTCGATCTGCTCGGCCTGCTCTTCCGCGGACAGGGTCGATGCGCCAAGCCAGATCTTCTGGGCGGCAATACTGACAATCGGGTTCAGCCCCTTAGCCTCGTTCCAGGCGCGAAGGGCGGCCGCGTCTTCATCGAGCATCGCGTGCGCAACGGCCTTGAAGGTGAAAGCCAGAAACCAGCGCCGATTCACCGCAATCGACTCGTTGATCGAGCGCAGCGCATTCGGGAAGTCGCGCAGCATCGTGTGGCAGCTGCTCTCGAACAGCAGCCACACGTAGCGCATCGGATCCTTGGGGCTCAGCTGATAGGCCTGCGCAAGCTGGCGAACGCCTTCCGCCGGGCCACCCGCCATGCCTTCGCACCAACCGCTATAGGCCCAGGCGTCCGGCAGGTTGGGGTTGATCGACAGCGCGCGGCGCGCTGCTACGAGCGCACGATCGGCCTTGCCGAGATGGCTGAACACGATCGCCGCCATCACGGATACGTTGGCGTTGTCGGCGGCCATGCGCTCGGCCTCGCCCGCATGATGCAAGGCCTCTGCGAAGCGTGAGAGATCACCGAACCAGACCTGGTAGGCGAGCCGCGCGGCGAGCAGAGCGCGGGCTTCAGCGAAGTCTGGATAGGCGTTCACAAGTTCCGTGAGCTCGTCAATCGTCTCGCGCAGCCAGTCTGTCTTCCAGCTGAAGCGCCGCACGCGCTGGAAGCGCTCCCACGCGTTGAGAGACTCCACCGGGCGCGCCTTCGCACGATGCACTTCCTGACGCGTGAGCTGGGGCTGAATCTGCGCCGAGATCGCCTGCGCCATTTCGTCCTGCACTTCGAATACGTCGCGCAGTTCGCGGTCCCAGGAATCCGCCCAGACGACATGGTTCATGGTGGCGTCCGAGAGCTCTGCCGTGACACGCAGACGCGCCCCGGCCTGCTGCACGCGGCCCGTGACCGCGTAGCGCACGCCGAGTTCGCGTGAAACCTGCGACAGCTTGGGCGGACGCTCCGCGTACGCCATGGAGGTGCCGGTTGCGATGACGAAGAAGTCGCGATTGCGCGACAGCCCCGTGACGAGCTCCCCAAGAAGCCCGAGCGCAAGGCCCTCGCCTTCCGCGCCGATACTCTGAAACGGCAACACCACAACCGAAGGCCGATTCCGCGCCCCCTTTGTTTCGTGCACGCGCGCATCGCGCCCGAAGTCGGTGAGCTGCTGGCGCACCTCGCGCTCGGACAGCGGGCCCTCAAGGACCGGGAAGCGCGTGAGCGAGATCGAAACCGCGCCACCCTCCGGACACCAGACACACGCGCGCTTGTGCTGCGCCCCGAGCAGCGGCGCCAGCATGTCGAAGATTTCCGGGCGATCGCCCGTGTGCACGAGCACACACGCACTGGCGAGCGTCAGCGCAACGCTGTCACCGAGCACGATGTCCTCGGCCGGCATGGCAACGGCACGCACGCCAGCGAGTGAAAGCTCAGCAGCAAGCTGCTGCGCAAGGCCCAGCTCCGGGTGGGCGCAGGCAACGAGACAGTCGCCCGGCGCAAAGTCAGAAGCAGCCAGGGCTGCAGGCCCAGATGGCTCGGCAACGGCGGATGCGGGGGCGTCCGGAGGCGCGGCTTCTTCCACGACCTCGGCCAGCAGCCTGTAGCCACGCTTCGGCACCGTCTGGATGTACGTTGGCGCGCGTGCGCTGTCGCCAAGCGACTTGCGCAAAGTGGCGATCGCCCGATGGACGGAGTTATCGCCGACGATGACGTCCGACCACACCGCGTCGAGCATGAATTCCGGAGATACCGTGCGCGGCGCTTCGCGCACAAGGCAGAGCAGGACGTCCATGACCCGCGCCTCGACCTGACGCGCACCGTCCTCGGTGTGAAGGGTCAACGTATCGGGGTCGACCCGCACTTCGCCCAGCCGGAACGCGCCATTCATTCCTGGAAGTCCGACCTCACGAAGTGAGCTCGAACTGTAACTTGAAACAACACCAGCCTTACATCAGGAATTCGCCCCCCAATTGGGGAGGATTCATGCCCGCCCAAAGCGCAAGCCGTGAGGTGTGTACTGCGACCAACGCCGACGTCAGCCATGGCAAAGACACCAGCGGCCCGATCCGCTCAGCGCCTGCCCGAAACGCTGCAGCGCTATTCAGACAAGGCTGCAACCGTCTGCCGCATGAGACCGATTTCGAGTCCCCATACGCTCAGCGCCAGCGACGTGGCCTGCTCTTCAGTGATGCCGTCGGGTTCGAACTCGCCCGCCCAGATCAATCGGCTGCGCCGTCCGTCGATCGGCAGGACCATGATCGTGGCGATACAGGCGCGGAACGGCAGCGGCGAAGACACCGGGTCTACCAGGGAATAGGTGTAGCTGTGCTCGCTTCGAGCCTCGAGCCGTTCGACCATGACCGCACCGTCGTCGACCGTGCGCCTGCGCAAACAGCCAATGCCCTCCCCCTCCTGCACGCAGTGCTCCGGAGGCTCGCCGGACCATTGGCCTACGTTGCCGAAGTCGCCCACGAGCGCCCAGAGGGCGTCCGCCGGCAGATCAAATTCCTGCTCCACGCTGGCTGACGCCATGACCCCACTCCCGGGTTCGTCCTGCCGCCTCACTCGCTCGGGCGTTCTTTCCAAAACGGCACCATCGCATTCCAGACACCGTCGCGCAGGCGCCGATGATAGAGCGCTGCGAAGACGTGCAGAGCGATGAGCGTGTAGGTGCCGTTCACGCAGATTTCGTGCATGAGCAGAAACGCTTCCATCGCGAAGCCGCCCTTGGTGCCGGCACCGTAGAGCGTGCCAATGGCGAGCCCAGAGACCGCGATGCCCGTAATGCCCGCATACATGCCGAGATGGCCCAGGGCCGCGAGCCGTCGCACATTCGGCGGGGCCGACGAGGGCAGCACCGAGGGCCGCGTGAAGCGCATGAACAGGAATCGAATCACAACTGCCGCGAGGAAGACCGAGGCAAACACCATCTCGAACTGAAGCAGCGCCGCATCCTCCAGCTCCTCGAGTTCGTCGATCTGCTTGCTGAGCGCGAACACGAACAGAACGATGAAGCCCCAGTGGAACGATTTCGCCGCGAGGCTGTGTGCGGCGGTTGCGCGATAGGCGCCCTTGCCGTGGAGACGATCGAGAAATTGCAGCATGGGTCAGCTCTGAGGCGGACATCCGTATGGTGAGCCTCTCAGGCCCCGCAGCGCGACGCCAGGGATTACGCGCCCAACCGATGGTTTGCCACGTTGAGCACCTCAGCGCAGCGGCCGAAAATCGCGGTGCGCCGCCTATCGGGCAGGCTGCCGCCGAAAACGCCTAGCGGACGCCCAGCGCCGAAAGCGTTAAATGCGGTCAGGCAGCACCCACGCGGTACGCACTGCCTCTCAGAATGTCCGAGAGCTCCGAACGACCGATCACCGAGCCGTCACTCGCAAGGGATTCCGCCAGCAAGCCTTGGGGATTGAAGATATTGAACAGCACGAGCGCACCCTCGGGCCCGCCGAGCTCCATGTGCACGTCGCCGGGTTCCTTGCACGCATAGTCACCCGCCTTGCGAATGCGGCGGCTCACTTCCTCACCCGTGCTCGGATCGATGTCGATTACATGCAGTTCGCCGGCAAGGACCGTAGACGTGGTCCGCGCCGTGTGCCGGTGGAAGTGGCAGTAGGAATCTGGCGCCCATCGGTAAAGGAGATCCACATGCCCGTCGTCATAGGCCTGCAGGAGCGCCGCCGAATAGTCGATGGGATAGTCGAAGTGGTCTCCCCCAACGAAGCGCTTCCACCGCAATTGCTCGTTCTCGATCAGGTTCATGGTCCCCTCCTTTCTGTCCCGCTTCCGCCAAGCTTTGCATGCGGCCAACGCGGAACAGAATCGCTCGACGCAATGCCGCGTGCAGTGCACCTCAGGCAGCGATGCGGGCCACAACCGTCTCAGCGAGCCGCGCTGCCGGTGCTTCGGTGCGCAAGCGGGTCACTGGGCAGTGGAGGCCCGCCATCCAGCGCTCGTGCAGATCGAGGCTGCGGAGCGGCGCCTTGCCAAGGTCGTAGCCGCTCGCCCACTCCATGAAGGCAAGATGCTGCGCGTGCATGTCGCCGCCCGGCTCGATCCTGGCGCCATAGCGGGCGGCTTCCCGTGCACGGAGCCGTGCCATCCGCTGCCGAGGCGGCAGGTAAAGGAAAATGGCGTGCGTAAACAGATTCAGCAGCGGGTCGCCCCAACTGCAGATCGAACCCGACAGCACCCATGCGTCATGACCAACGATGCGCTCTCGAATGAGGTCTACCCGCGCCGCCGGGGCTCGCTTTTCCAGGAACGGTGGGTCTGACTCCAACCAGTAGAAGTCATCCGCGTCGAGATGCAGCACACCGAGCCGAGCCGCAAGAACCCTTCCAAGCGTGGAAGTGCCTGCGCCAGACGCGCCGAACAGGTGAATTCGAGGGGACACTGCAGAGACGCCTATCGCCAGTTTCGTGCGCGCGCGGTACGCGCAGTACGCGACACCATACGCTTGTTAGCTGCCATCAGGCTCGACCTCTGAATCATCTTCCGCATCCATGCTCGTGCACGGCCGAGAGTGCCAGATGTGTTGAACTGCGAGCCGACCCTCGTACGCCCGTAGCTGTGTAGAAAACTGCGTTCGCGCTTGCCAGTCGAACGAGACGAGCTTGGCTCTGTTCGTGAGAATTCGATCGGTGCGGAACTCCATCACAACCGTTGCGACGGTCAGCTCCGACCGGGGGATGCGAAGCACACGCATGCGCTTGCGCAGCCACCACCGAAGATGGGACACGCTGCGCAGTTCAACTGCGCCCGAAGTTGAGTGCTCACTGTTTCGGCGAAGGAGGTCCATTCGAATAACGCCATCGGGCAGTTCGGCGCAGAGCTCTAGATCTGAGCGCATCGGCCACGCCACAGCTTTTTGAGCCATGTTGTCTGCTACACCTTGCAGCTCACGAAGGCGCATCGGGGCAGCTAACGCATAGCTTGTTCGACGGCGCGAAGCACAGTCCAAACGAAGCGCTTGTTAGGTGCCATTGCAAGTCCCCCAGCCGTGCTCAGGCGCGAAGCAAAGCCGTGTCGCATTCGGCGCCACATGATCGACAAGCGCGCCTACGGGTTCCAGAAAATTCACGGTGGAAGCGCGACTGAAGGCGCCGCTCTTATCAACGAAGCGGATCTCCAGAGTGGCGTTGGAGAAACCATGCGTTGCGCTTGGCGGAAGCAAGACGAACGACCAGCCTCCATCTTCCCCTTCCGCCGGGAAAACCGGACCGTTCTCTAGCCAGGCCGAGTCGTCGCCTTCCGTTGTCCATCTCAGGAGATAAGCCTGGCCTTCCTGATGCTCTGTAAGGCGAACGCGGAGGACGAATGGGCAGCCTTCGGGCTCAAGCTGCTCCCAGAGAAGACTAGGTGGCAGCGGGGGTGCGACCTCTGCCGATGACTCCAGCGGGCCGATGCCGATCATCGGTTCGAGCTGAGGCCAATCGCAACTAACCAGAACTCTGTCCGCCCACGCCTTCGCGATGGATAGGAGAAGGAGGCATAGCAGCGCGGCGCGCACGAGTGGCACCTAACGCCAAGGCTGTGCGGGCTTGCTGGCCGCAGGCCGGCGCGCCCGAGGGAGCGAAGCGAACGCCACGAGCCGCTTGTTAGGCCGCGACTTCGACGTACGAGGAGCGGCTGCTAGGCGCCGGAACGGGGAGACCATCTTCCTTGAGGCCCTCGATATGAAACGCGATTGCTTCACTCATGTTGGAGACGACCGCCTCCTCCGTTTCGCCAGTGCTCACACAACCGGGAAGATCCGGCGAGAATGCACTGAATCCGGTGCCGGTTTTCTCTAGGACAATTAAATACTTCATAACTTCAGACCTGCCTGCTTGAGCACGCTGTTGAAGGTCCCTTGGGCCAGATCATCGCTCATCTTGCCGGGGATTGTGACTCGACCAGGTTTCGTCGGATGCTTGTACTGACGGTGGCTGCCGCGAGTGACGTGCAGGTACCAGCCATCTCTCTCCACCATCCGAATCGCATCCCTGACCTTAGTGGGCACGCTGGTCTCCGCGAAAGTCGCCTAATGCTTAGCTTGTTCGGATGCGCAGCCCGCAGTCCGAACGAAGCGCTCGTTATGCATCATTCGGGGGTGCCCATTCTCTGATCACGCTGAAGACTTGCCTCTCGAGAAGCACGAGCTTCCTCGGCGCGCCTTCGCAGCCGTAATCGAGTGTCAGGCTTGCAAACCTGTCACCGAGCCGCGCGTCCCAGCTGGTTCGCGGCGCGTCGTATATTGAGGACGTACACCCATCCCCTTCGAACGCATAGATACTTGGTGTGTCGAAAAGCCCCCCCGCAACCAGGGTGTTGGCCAGTCGCGCGAGGTCAGGCCGTTCCAGTCTGCGCTGGTATGCGGGTATGACGGAATCGCTGACGGGCTCTACCCGCAGCATCCCGTTGCGAAGCGTGACATCGACGATTGAGCAGCTTCCTTCGCAGGCTCCTGTTCGAAGACTGAGCTCAAAGCGACGCAGCTCGCGTGCATTCCAGCTGTGACCGTCAGCGTTCTCAATGGCGTTCGCGACATCAATCTCCTTCGCCACACCGATCATGCCCCCTAGCACGATGAGGATTGCGGCTAGCGAGGCGTACTGGCTAGGCGTCGGCTGATGCATTGCGCAAAGGCCGACCGGAGCTACGGCTCAAAGAAACGCGTGCCCGGTCTAGCCGCTTGTTGGGCGACAAGTTCCAAGAAAGCGGTAAGTAGTTCACGAATGTTCCCCTTTGCCGCTATGGCAGCGCCGGCTACGCGCCCAACGTCTGAAGGAGCCTCGCGTACGACTCATGGTCCGATCGCATCGCGTTGCCCTCGAAGACATAGAGCTCTCCATCGAACCAATTCGCGAAGATGACATACACACCGCCCGGCTTGGTCAGAACGGCGTCGCAGCTAGTCTTCGCTTCGTACCTGAACCGGGCGGGAAGGCCGCGGCTGGACTTAAACACACGAAGAACTGTCACCTCTGCCTTCTCTCCCCGTGTCGTATCGACACGAAGCTCGACGATCTCCTCAGCATTGCCTTCCTGCAGCCGGAACTCGCGAACCAGATCGATCGGGCTGGGAGCATCGCCTACATACGCGCACGGAAAAGCGTTGGCGGAGATGAGCAGCAAAAGGAGTGCTGCAAGCCGGCCGACTAGGCCGCCACCCAACGCCAAGCCTGAGCGGCGGATGCGGCGCGCAGAGGGCGCGGCCTCCATGCGCTTGTTAGCAGCCATCAGGCTCGACCTCTGAATCATCTTCCGCATCCATGCTCGTGCACGGCCGAGAGTGCCAGATGTGTTGAACTGCGAGCCGACCCTCAGGCGCTACCTGCGAATCGCCACGGATACCTATTCGCCGCATTCCCACCGGGTGTACTCTCCAGATTCATCAACCGGGACCACCTCGCAGCCTGAGCCAACCCTCGCCACTCCATCCTCTACGGGGAAAGCTGCTTCGTATTTTGCGTCGACTACGATTTCTCCGGACTCATTGATGAATCCGATTCGCCCGTCCTCAACGAAACGGCTGAATCCCTCAACGAAGTAATCTGGTCCGTTGTCGAAAACGTAAGGCTCTACGAGCACTTCGCCCGCAGTATTGATGTACCGCCATCCGCGGCCCGGAAGCAGGTTCGCAGAGATCCCTCCGGCGGTGAATTCGTGAGCGAAGATGTATGCCGCTGGCGAGACTCGGCTCCCATCACAGGTGATGTAGCCGTACGCCTCGCTCTCCCTCTCGAAATAGGTTCCGCAGAGCGTCTCTCCGCCATCCGCAGCATGTGCCAACGCCGGAAGGAACGTTGCGACTACCATGAGACGGTTCATGAGGCGCCTACGCCAAGGCTGTTCGGTCGCGCGAAGCGCTATCCGAACCAGCCGCTTGTTATGTGCGTACCTGCCAAGCTGTAGGTGAGCGGCTTCCATGCATGACCACCAAGAGAGCTTCAACCAAGGATCTGATGCCGAAGTACGCTGCGGTAGGGGAGCTTTGAAGCAGAGGCCGGCGAACGCCGCAGTGCGCATTAGCAAGCCGCGTGGCGCAGAGCCGATGCGATTGAGCGTAGAACCGCCTTTATCAAGGAACGCGTCGCCTACGCCGCGACGCCGCTCCTTCGTAACAGACCGCTGTGGAATTGAAATCATTCTGCGCATCCCTTCGCAGAGAAGAACCACGGACGACAGTGTTTCACAAGGTCTCTCGAGCGCGGCATGTGCATGCCTCGCCGGAATCACCGTTGAGGTCATAGGCACGAAGCCGGGCATCAAGCCCGAGCCTGTAGGATTCGAAGACCGCTCGCGTTTCTCGCAGCGCCAGCAAACTGTCCCCGAGATCGTCGCACAGGCGAAACCGCTCGTAGACCGACAAGTCGTTAGGTGATGTAGATATCAGACGCTTACCCACTGGGGATCAGGCTACCCGCAGGGCATGCTGCGGCACACTACGCCTGTGTTCGGCTGCTATTGACGCAGCGTAGACCCTTGCACAGCCAAAGGGATCCGCTCGGCAAGTCGTGATCCGCGATGTTCCATCAGGCAGCATCCGCATTGGCGTCACTCGCTTGTCGTTGCGAGCTGCTGAAGAAAGAACACCTCACCCTCAAATTCCAATGGCGTTGCGGACTCACTTGGCAGTTCTGAGCAGAAACCGTCCGACTCGAAGGAAGTAAGGTAACCCTCGCAGCGAATCTTGCCGTCCTCGCGAAGCCATGCCCCCGCACGAGGCTGCGAGGTCAGCGAGCTTCTATCGTGTAGCTCCATGGCACCTGGAAAGAGCTCTGGCGACGCCTGGAAGGCCAAATCGATGAACATGGCGAGCGCTGCAAACAGAACGACGGTTGAAAGATGCTTCTTCATATAAGTGACACCTAAGGCTTGGCGTGAACGGCAGTCGCAGCGCATCGCGCTGTCACCGCCCTGCGCCCACAGGACGCGCACTCAAGGCGCTTGTTAGCCGTCATCTGTTGGGCTCCAAGGTGGTACAGCGAGCGTGCAGACACCCTCAGAGCAGGATGGCCCGTATCCATCGCATAGCCAGCCTCTGGAATCGCAGGGCTCCAAAGATGCCTGCATGTGAGTCTGGATTCTGGCGTTCAGCTTTTCGAGCTCAGCAAGATGCTCCCGATTTACTACGTTCGCGCAACCGGCTGCGGGCCGCATAGACACGCAGTCCTCATGGACGCGACAAGCCCTCTTCCCCTCCAACATACGCGGCATCGCCATCACTAGCTCACTCGCTAGTGCGCAATGATCTGGGGTCTGAACCAGCTCAACGCCCAGTGAGGGTGGCGCTCCCTCTTCGAAGCTCAAGGGTATGGCGGAGCTCGCGAACTTGAAGACGATTCCTAGCACCAGGGCCGCCGATAGAGCCTAGAGTGCCAGGCGGCCAATTGTGGCGCGATCTGCCATGACGGCTAACGCCAAGCCTGAGCGGCGGGTGCAGCGCGAAGCGCTGCGACCGTCCGGCGCCCGAAGGGCGCGAACTCAAGGCGCTTGTTGAGCGTCACTTGCGATTCCTCTGGGATGCGATCGGCGGCCCAACGCGTTTGAGAAACGCGACCACCTCGCCCTCTCCGCGTTCATGTGCAGCATCAATTGGGTTGCGACCTTCCTGGTCCAGAGCGTCCGTAGGAGCACCCGCGTCGACTAGCAATGAGACCACCTCTAGCGACCCTGCGGCAGCGGCCAAATGAAGTGCTGATCCAGTCGGGCTCGTTTGCTTGGCGTCTGCTCCAGCTGCGAGCAGGGCTCGAACAACTGCCGGTCCACCGTTCTGTGCGGCCCAATGCAGCGGTGTATAGCCACTGTAGCTAGCGAGACCTGGAGTTGCGCCCGCGTCGAGGAGGAGCGCGACTGCTTCGTCTCGATCATGCCCTGAAGCGCCAAAGAGCGGTGTCTCTCCGATCGAATCACGTACATCTACGTCGGCACCTGCCGCAAGCAGGTCGCGAACCCACTCGGCATCGCCGCTCCATGCAGCTGCGTGAAGCTCGGTCTCGGGAGAACCTTCCATGACGCTCAACGCCAAGGCTGTGCGGGCGCGGCGGCCGCAGGCCGATGCGTCCGAGTGAGCGCAGCGAACGGCACGAGTTGCTTGTTAGCTGCCATCCGTGGAGCCCGCCTCGCTGTACGGAATGAGCTGGCATTGACCACCCATGCACGCTACGCCCAGAACGCCCCCACAGTATGCGGACGGGATCTGGCAGTTCGATGCACTGAAGCTCTCGCGGACATTCGCCCTCGCACTGTTCGCCAAGGAGTTGAGCCGAGGAAGGTAGCTCCTCGAGACGGCGACCGTGCAGCCGAAGGGGTAGCTGCCCAGCCCGCATTCCGAACTGTCCTCGCATGCGTTATTCGTAGGGAGTTCCGCATCCAAGGTCTCGATGTCCGCCCAAGCCGCTTCGCACCGCTCGAAAGCCACGCCGATCTGAAGCTCTGGCAGCGAGCTCCTGAGCGTCAGCAAGCCCGCGATGGCAACGAACAGTCCAAACCCGACCGCTCCCAACCACTTCAAGGCTGGCCTGGCGCTCGCCATGGCAGCTAACACCTTGTTAAGCGGCAAAGTCGCCGAGGACCTAAATGTGATTCACATTTAGGCCGCAGGTGCTTTGTCCGAGTGACGGAGCCCGGAGGGCGGAGGAACGAATTCAACAGCATGTTATATGCTCTATCTCCATTCGCCATTACTCTTACCATCTTCAGGACCAATTAACGAATCTACTCGTTCAGCCAAAATTGTCTTCTTTGCTTCAATCAAAGCAGCGGAGTCTTTCTCAAATGTGTCATCCCATACAGTGGAATTGTTGTATTCGTCGACGACTTCCAAAGTCCAGCCGGTTTCGCCTTCTAGCTTGTATATTTCAACGCTTACAGCTTTACCACCACTAGATACTTTTTGTGATAGCGGGGAAATCTCGAGATTCGGTTCTTCTTCCATAGCTACTGGTGCTTGTGTTTTGAAGTAGTCTGTTGATGCATATAACACCCTGTTAAGCAGCCAAGTCTCCGAGGACCAAAATGTGATTCACATTTTGGCCGCAGGTGCTTGGTCCGAGCGACTGTAAGGAGCGACTTCAACAACATTTTATGCATTCTCGGCATCGGGTACGTTATCATCATCGAGATCCTCGGCAAGATCGTTCACAGTTCCAATTGCTTTTCTCTGATAATAAACAGCAACCGATGCTCCTATAAACCAAAAGAGCAATCCAAAAACTACCGCCGGATTTTCAGCTACAAATGTCATTAGTTCAAAGAATGGCTTGCGTACCAAATAAAGCCATCTGGCTAGACAAGCTAGCGTTATGCCTACGGCGAAAACACACACAAGTAGGAGGGAGGTTAGACCAACCTCAGTGCGTGTTGGTATTCGTGTTTGTGAAACAACGGATTGAGCGGCGTCTGCTGTGTGAAGTTCGTATTTTGTGTCTCCACCAGTGAGCTTAGCTAAGAGTTTGCTGTTTTTCGCGAGCTCAATTCGGTTTCCGCTTAGGTACATTGCATTATTCAGTAAGCGGAGATACCAAAAACAGCCGACTAGTGAGCAAACAGCTAAAGCCCCCGTTGATAGGAACATGAATCCTGCATCATCTTGCATTCTAAAGATTGCATCTTGAGTGAAGATTGCGCCTGCAAGCAATGTGCTCCAGAAAGTGACCGCGATTCCAATTCCTGTAAGGAGTTGGCGAATGAATTTGTCACGATTAACTAGGATTTCAGTTTCTTTTTCGAGCAGTCGCTTTCTTTCCTCCATGAGGCTGTTTTCATTTTGAAAGTTCATCGCTTAGCCTTTGGGGATAGGTGTGCATAACGCCAAGGCTGTGCGGGCGCGGCGGCCGTAGGCCGGTGCGTCCGAGCGAGCGAAGCGAACGCCACGAGCCGCTTGTTAGCTAGCACCGCACAACCTCCTCGATCTCTTCCGGCCGAGGGAGGCGGCACGGTGGATGTTCGCCTTGGGAGACGAGATCGACTCCCACGAGCCAGCCGCCACTTACCCAAAGCAGCCCGTCACAGAAGTTGGGCCCAGAACGATCGAACGAGAAACGGACCTGCGCCTCACCGACAGCTGGCCGAGCGTCCTTTCGCAAAGGCTCAAGGTCGAACGACGCGCACCCGCAAGGGCACTCACCGACAACCTTCAAGCCGGGGAGTTGCGTTCGCAGCGCCTCGCGCCCGTGTGATTGATCAATAAGCCACTGCAGCAGCTGCAGTTCGTCTGGCTGCAATGGGCGATCAACAACGCGAGTCCCGCGATCTGCCATGAGAGCTGGCTAAAGCTTAGCTTGTTCGGCTGCGCGCAGCGCAGTCCGAACGAAGCGCTTGTTGAGTGTCATTCGCCTGATCCCAACTGAACCCAATACAGCAACGTACCGGGCGACTCACCATAGACACCCAAACCGGTCGCGTATTCGCACTCAGCCGGAACCACCAGCCTAGTCCGCCAGGGACCTCGACGATCGTCGCCGATAGGGCCTTCTTCTGACACGAGCATCGTGCACGCATCCCCCGCCCCGGGTTGGACCGCAGTGTGTGCGCCAACGATACGTTGCCCATTCACGAGTTCAGGGAACTCCAAGCGGAAGTCCAGCGCAGGACCCGCGTCACTTCGGCCACCGTTCGGAAGCAACCTACCGGCGAATTCAAACTCGCGAATGCTCACGTCGAAGCCGAGGTCTCTAGCCTCTTCAATCGAGAGCGTTTCCTCTCGATGAGGAAATGGCGCTTCGTGGGCACACGCCTTGCTGAGGACCACGAACAAGAACGCTGCCAGCGACAAGCGTCCCATGGCACTCAACACCTTGTTAAGCGGCAAAGACGCCGAGGATTCAAATGTGAATTACATTTGAACCGCAGGTGCTTTGTCCGAGTGACGTAGCCCGAAGGGCGGAGGAACTACTTCAACAACATGTTACACGCCTCGGTGAAATCCAGTGTGCTCAATATCTTTGTGCAGCCTTCTGTTCGCGTATTGAACGCCGGATTCAATCCCTTTGCGGTGACACCCGGCTATGACAAACAGATTAAAACCCAATCGATATGTCATCACACGTTCAAAATCATGGTCGCCGTATCCATTTAGGAAGCTATCAAACAATATGTTGTCCGACATACTAAACCGAACTAGATCGTTCATCGGATCACCGCTTGCTGCTTCGCCGAAGTCAAGTATACCCGCAACGACGTTTCCCTTTACTAGGATGTGTTTTGGCTCGTAGTCATTGTGCATTAAGCATGGTGTGGGCTCGTTGTCTCTAATGAAATCTGTAACAAACGTGAGCACCTGTAGGATCAGGGTTTCGTCTAGTCGGTGGCTTTCAGCAGCGTCCATTAGTGTTTCTTTCAGAGCGAAGTATTCCGACGCTTCGCCTTTTCTAGATGAGAACTTACCATTTCCTACGTTATCGATATAGCCATACCCTTTCGTTTCTATGGTATGGAGCTTTTTTAAGATCTCACCGCACTTATGCCCTAAGATCATTAGGTTTTTAGGTTTACTGGTGGCCTGGCTTAGCGGTACGCCATCGATCTTTCGATGAATCCAGACAGAGCAAGAAGTATTGCTATTCTCATAGGTGTCGATACTCAAAATTTCGGGCACAGGAAGATCAAGTTCGGCACATCTTGAAATGGCCCATCTTTCTCCCTCGAACTGTTTACCTGAGCGTGAATCAATTCGAATGATCACTCCCATTCCGTTTTCGAAGCTAACTTCATAGACCTCATTTGCCTCACCTTGTGCTATTCGAGTAGAAGCGACTATTTCGGACTTTGAAACTTTGCGCAGGTATTGACGGAGCTGCTCTGGAGAAGCACCCGGCTTTGAGTGTAAATTCTTAAGGTATGTGCCGTACCCAGGAATCTCTGAACTGTTTGTCACATCTTTGGCCTAGCGAGAACTTTGGTTGGCGTATAACAACTAGGTAAGCGGCAGACAGAGGTGGCGGCCAAATTGCGTATGCAATTTGGGTGACACTTCTGGCTGTCCGAGCAATGGAGCGATAGGCGGAATTGCGGCTTCACATTCATGTTATGCGCGCCGACCAGTTGGCTGTGAATCTATGTCTCCCTTGTCAACGATGTTCCTATCCATTCCTTGATTCCGGTAGATGCGCTTGTTCTTTTCGGGGTAGTCACCGACGTCGTGATCGAGCCTTTGACCAACCACAATGCACTTCAGAGAAGAACCCCCATTGTTGAATATGTTATGAGCGGCACCGCCGGCGCGATATCCGATGAAGTCGCCAGCTTTTAGAGGGTGAGTCTCGTCGCCGATACGCGCCTCTCCCTTGCCTTCGAGAATGTAGATGCACTCATCTTCGTAGAAGTGCATATGAAACTCCGATGAATAGTTACCAGGCAAAATTTCAACTATATGAAAGCCGAGATGCTTGAGGCCCACCATGTCGCCGAGCGACTTATTGTTACGAACTGCGTTCTCGTTGAGGAAGTGAGTAAGATCGACACCTTCGTACTGATCAATTTCTTCCTTCGTAATAAGATATTTGTCCATTGGCTAATTCTCGCAGGGCGCATAACGCCGCGATAAGCGGCCGACCGTGGCCGGCGATTCTTTTGCGAAAGCAAAAGAAGTGACGGGTAGGGAGGTCCGCTTCATCGCCTTGTTAGGCGTCATCACTGTAGCCTTCTTCATACTTATAAAGCTCGCCATCTATGAACTGTTGAAAGCGCTGATCGTAACGGTGACGAACAGATATCCAATGCACCCTGAAATCGTTACTACTGACGATAATCTTGAACAAGTTGCTTTCGGCTCCTGGCCACATCGCACTTGTTGTTGGATTTTCGAGGTGTTCCAAATAGCGACGCTGCCAGATCAATATAGAGTCGGTGTACTGCTTGTCTCTGGCTTCTAGAAAAGCCTGTAAATCGTGAAAAAGCTCAAGAGTGGGTGGCCCAAGCTTCAAATCGTCGTTTTCGGCGTATGTTAATGTCCATCCCCTTTCTGCATCCAGCTCCGCAACCAAGTACCCACGGGTCCCGCGGCCCATCAATAACGACTCTTCTTGAATGTACCTTTCGATCAACAGCCAATTCGCGTCCTTCTTCGCCGTACCGTTTGAGTAGTCCCATTTACCGGAGATCTTCTTGGTACCCCGAGGAATGCAGCTCATGACGCCTAACACCGTGTTAAGCGGCGAAGTCGCCGAGGACCCAAATGTGATCCACATTTGGGCCGCAGGTGCTTCGTCCGAAGGAGGAGCGCAGCGACGACTGACTTCAACACCATGTTATGTTCTCCCACTGGGATTTTTTCGATCTTTTCGCCGTCCGTAGGAAGGAAGGCTCTTCTCAAAACCAAGTTTTTCGTAAAACTCTTCTTTGCCGGGTTGTGCTCCAAAGTATAGTCCTGTTGGACTTGCATCCCATGCTCGTTCCATCAACCCTCGCCCGATACCAAAGCTTTGGTAATCAGGATCAACTAACAGTTCAGGGATTGTGCCGAAGAAGTAGCCGTCAGTCAGCACTCTAACACTTCCGATTAGCTTTCCGTCGTGTCGAGCAGTGACGTTTAGAGTCTTTGGTAGCGCCACAGCGATTCCTTCGATTTGGTAATCCCCAGGCCATGCTCTTTGTGCGAGTTCGTAGAATTCTTCAGGTGTGAGGTCGAGGTCATCGACCGTGTAATCGATAATTGGCGTACTCATGAGTTGTCTACCGGATGTACATAACGCCAAGGCTGTGCGGGCGTGCCGGCGGGAGTCCGGCGCGTCCGAGTGAGCGGGGCGAACGGCACGAGCCGCTTGTTAGGCAGCACCATCATCAATTCAAAGCGAACTGAATAGCACCAAGGACCACGAAGACCGCGACTCCCAGAGCGTTCGCGAGAAGCCCTACGCCCATTCGAGCAAGAATAGGATCTGGCCAGCGAAGTAGGCCGAGCGCCGTGGCGAGCAGAAGGACCACGATGTAAGCTGGAGCAGCCATGAGCCAGAGCGCTCCATCTGCGAATTCATCTTCGCCCAGCAACACCCAGCCATAGAACGCGAGCCAGGGAAGCGAAGCGCCGAGAACGGACGCTGAGACACTCCTCCCGCGCCGTAGCGCCAGTCCAGCTACAGCGGCAATAGGCACACCGAGGACGATCAGCTGAGATAGTCGCGATAGCAGCGCTTCATCCACTTGCGAAGTCTCGCCGCGCTGCCTAACGCCAAGCTTGTTCGGCTGCGCTCCGCGCAGTCTGAACGAAGCGCTTGTTGGCCAGGCGGCAACCCACGAAACCCCGCAACCCGCTCATACATCCCACCCGTGCGCGCCCTTCTCGGTCAGGTAGCCGATAGAGTCATAACCGCAGTGTGCGCAAAAGCGCGACGACGTCCTCTTCCCCAGAGGGAGCAACCAGTTCTTCTGCCAATAGCCGAACCAAGCTCCGCCACATGCAGGGCAAGTCGTCTTCTCGATCCTGGCCGTCACAATTCGGATGCGGGTCCACATTGCCAAAGCGATGCCGACAAGGCCCAGCGGGGGCAGTACCAACAGGAGCAAGCCTGCGAACGCAAAAGCAGCCGCTTCGAGGGCGCTCCAGTCCCAAAGGTCCGAGAGTTCTCTGGCGAAGCCCTCGGCGACCTGCGGCTGCACGATCATTGTGGCCAACGCCAAGGCTGTGCGGGCGTGCCGGCCATCGGCGGGTGCGTCCGAGTGAGCGCAGCGAACGCCACGAGCCGCTTGTTAGGCATCTTCTGCGATCTCCACTGAATACGCGCCCGAATCGCAATCCAGGGTGATTCTCGCGATGACACCTTCCGCATCAACAGGAGCACAATCTTGGGCTCGGGGCCTGAACTTCCACGACGGAACAAGCCTCAACGCTTCCTGCTCAAGCCACTGCCCCGTGGGTTGCACCAGCTGCACATCCTTTGGCATGCCAGAAGCCGAGACTGTAAACGTGACATCGACCGCTCCGCAGGTGGCTTCCGGGGCCAGGCCGTCGTAGGGATCAGGCGTGACGGCAACGATCACCTGATAAGGCCGCAACCCCGAACAGGCAGAGCGGTTAGCTGCTGCGGCAATCGGGGCCAGAAGCAAGAGTCCAAGCAGGAGGAGAGATGCTTGCGACATCGCCTCGGGCTGCCTAACACCCTGTTAAGCGGCACACTGTGGAAGGGCGCGTTTGCGATAAGTTGGCGAAGCCAATCGCAAACGGGGCCTGGAAGAGTGTGTCCGAGCGAACGAATGTGAGCGGCTTCAACAACATGTTATACACGAACTAACACTGTTACGATGTGACCAGAGATAAACAAGCTGAAATCGTTGTCGCTGAAGCGATTATCATCAGGCGAAAATTGAATTCAGAGTCTTGAATTCTTCGTGAGGTACGTTGGTTTCCAACTAAATACAGTACTAGGCTAATACCTAACATCGACAAAGCCAATGTGTAATGGCCTTGTCCAAACACAAAAAGAGAACTTGCGATGGTTACAGCCGCGAGAACATAAAATCCCAGACTGACGAATAGATTGATTGAGCGGAAACTCTCGAAGGGTCTAATCATAGGTTTCTCTCAGCTTCTGTGACTTGAAGTTGGTGTATAACGCTTAGCTTGTTCGGCTGCGCGCAGCGCAGTCCGAACGAAGCGCTTGTTGTACGTCGAGATGGCTGCCCGCATGACCGAGTCCGTCGTGCGGTTCCAGCCGTGGAAAATAATCTGAGGAGGCGCGTTGCGGACTGCCGCCAGAGATGCGCTCTCAGCACGGCGGCGAGAAAGCAGAATGCGGCTGAGCGAAGGATTGCCCGCGTCGTGCGCGTCGCAGAAATCTTGGATCGATCTGGTGGCCATGCCCTGCATCCGTGAGAGCGTCTTCTTGGTTGAGATTACACCTGGATCAGTCGTCTTTCCGACGTACAACGCCAAGCCTGAGCGGCGGGTGCAGCGCGCAGCGCTGCGACCGTCCGGCGCCCGGAGGGCGCAAACTCCAGGCGCTTGTTAGGCGGCGAGGTTGTGCAGTCGCTTGAGAACATCTTTGTACTCCTCGCCAACAAGCCCGAGATCCTGATGGTAGCGAAACCCAGACCGACGAATGCCCGCCGCCTTCACCGCCATTCGTGCATCGATGGCGGCTTCTTCTGACGCCCCAAGGTCATCGAAGATTAGGGCTCGCGCTGCTGCCCTTCTGAACACGTCGACCTTGAAGGCGAAGGACGGAAGCTCGCGTCCCGCGAGTTCCACAGCGAACTCGTAGTGCTTAGTGAGGCGATTCCGAGCGATCAAGAGGGGCAGGCGCGTAGCCACGTCCGTGAGATGGGAGGGACATCGCTGCTCTTGGGCAAGGACATCCTTGTACGCAGCTAGGGCACCTTCAGCGCGGCCAAGCGCCCAAAGGGCATCCGCGCGCGCGAGAAGGGCGCGCACATCCTCGAATTCGTTTGTGCGCGTTTCAAAGTAGAAGTCGACAAGCTTCAACGCGTCAGCCGGAGACGCCGTTGAGAGGTGGCCACACTGGATGACGAGGTACTGGTCTCGCTGAGACCGCGCACGAGACAGCTTTGCAAGGAACGCTCGTTCCGTCGCTGGACCCCAAGAACTGTTTCTATACCAGTGTTCCTGCGACATCGCTGGCCGCCGCCTAACGCCAAGGCTGTGCGGGCGCGGCGGCCGCAGGCCGGCGCGTCCGAGTGAGCGAAGCGAACGCCACGAGCCGCTTGTTAGGCGAAGCCGGGTCGCTGAGTAGAAGTGGGCTCTTGTTCATACGTGAACCTCAACGGACTCCTCTAGCCGATCAAGCTGCTGATCTCTCGGCGAGACGATGGACACACGAATCCGAAACAGACTCTCAGCCTCACAATATTCTTCGCACCAAGAGTCGATCAGATACTCGAACCCATCCGACCCCGTGACGCGCTCAGAGACTCTACAGTCGAGGAGCCTTCGCAAGTCAGACGCCGGACGCTCTCGCCAAGAAGCCGCTTTCTCACAAAGCAGTGGATACGCAGTGAGGTGGTCCATCCCGTTCGCCTAACGCTTAGCTTGTTCGGTGCCGCGAAGCGGCGCCCGAACGAAGCGCTTGTTGTACGTCGAGATGGCTGCTCCCGCGACCGAGTCCGTCGTGCGGTTCCGGCCGTGGAAAACCTTCTGAGGAGGCGCGTTGCGGACTGTTGCCAGAAATTCGCGCTCAGCACGGCGGCGAGAAAACGGAGCACGGCTGAGCGAAGGATTGCCCGCGTCGTGCGCGTCGAAGAAATCTTGGATCGATCTGGTGGCCATGCCCTGCATCCGTGAGAGCGCCTTCGTGGTTGAGATTACACCTGGACCGGTCGTCTTTCCGACGTACAACGCCCAAAGCAGCGGCGCGCGTTAGCGCGTCCAGCCCGAAGGGCGATGCTGCCTTTGTTTGTTATGTTTTTATGGCATCTAAATACCATTCTGGTTGTTCCCAATTTATATCTTCCTCCATTCTATAGTCGAATGGTCGTGGATGTTTGTGATGCTCGATAATATATTGAAGGTGCTGATGGGCAATTTCAGGATCGTATACCATCCATACTAGCCTACGAGTTTTATTCCAGGTTTCTCTAACTAGAAATAATGCATTACCACCCGCTTTAATCTCTTCATCTAGTTGGTCGCAGAAAGGGTCTACTATCGTTCGCTCTTCTTCCGATGGCATACCATTCTCGATAATTTCATCAAAGTCTATAATGACAGATAGATGCCATCGAAAGATTGCTTTATGTTCAAAACCAAGCAACCCCGAATTAACAGCAGCGATACAGGGTGATTCATCTTGTTTGTACTCGATGAGAGTATAGCTTTCTTCTGGAAGTACTATTCGAACTTCATCATCCTTTAGCTTCTCTTCCTTGTTCTTGCCGAGTAATTTACTTAGCACTCGATTTCTCCTGAAACATAACACTCAGTTAAGCGGCGAAGACGCCGAGGATCAAAATGTGATTCACATTTTGACCGCAGGTGCTTCGTCCGAGCGAACGTAGTGAGCGACTTCAACCTCATGTTAGGTGCCGCCTTCATTCACGTCATCTTGACGAGTTAAGCGATCTCCTCTTTTAATCTGATCTCTGAATCCACTACGAATTACCAATCCAAACTCACCTTTAGCGGGTGATCGTTTCAACTGAACCATTCCAGGAAGCGCAACGCTTTCAATCTCGACTACGAAAACATTATCTCCTGTGACTGTAAGATAGTCGCCTGGCTCGCATCTACCCGCGCTCGCCTCTCCGGTTACTACCAAACCAATTTCTTCAGAATAGAAGCTGTCTGCGACAGTCATTGAAAAAGAATCTACGTGAGTCACTTAGGCACCTAACGCCGCGCACAGGGACGGCCAAATAAGCGCAGCGTTTTGGACGTCCCAGCGACCAACGGGAGCGATTGCTGCGCCTTGTTATAAGTGATGTTTTTTACTGCCACAGACCTTCCTAACCAATAGCGCCGTAACAACCGGCCAGAGAGAAGTATTAACAATATCATGGATACTGGCCGACCAGCGCATATAGCCGAGAGACAACCAATCATCTCTAAGATCCAAAACCTCCATACCGACTGCTACGAACAAAACAGGAATTAGGCAGGCAGGGGTAACTTTTCCTTTCTTCCAAAGTAAAACAGCGCACAGAAACACAGCGATTCCGACATGAATATGTATCGCGTCCTTTGATAAGTTGATGAAATCAAGAACGACCAGTTTTAGACTTTGATAGCTTGAAGTTTCCATTTCCCATTACTTATAACGCCAAGGCTGACCGGAGCCGCGGCCCGAAGGGACCGGGGGCCGGTCGAGCCGCTTGTTAGCCAGCATGGACCTGCCCCTCGAATTCGCGGAGGAGGTATGACGCCATCTCGCGCCACCTTCTGACGCTGGAAGCGTTCCTCTCAATCCGGAGATCCTCTTCTTGCCAGGTGAGCCCTGCTGACGAGCGTTCGATCTCCGTGTAGAGCCCTTCGATCTCTGCTGCGAGATCAGCGGTGACGCGGCCCGCACCTACGAGGCCACGTAGGTAGTCGAGCACGATCGGGTCATAAACCTCATCGATGTGTTCGCCGAACTCCCTGTTCACCTTCAATTGCGCGGCGGACGTCGAGGCGATCGCTGCAAGCCCTTCTCTCACGACATCTACAGCGAAGGTGTCGAGCTCTGCAGAATCCATGAATGCTGTCTAACGCCTGCCGCAACGGCGGCGGACCTGACGCGGAGCGGCAGGTACGACGTCCGAGCGCAGCGATTGCCGGCACTTGTTAAGTGTAACGGCTGTTCTAGTCACCACCGCCACTTCCATCGCCACCACCGCCACCATAGGCCCCAGAATCATCGGAGCCGTCAGACCCTAAGCCACCGCCTTCGGTTGAGAACATATCCGGGAAAAACAGTAGGAAACCAAGAATTCCCGAGCCAGTACCAAATAGGATAATTGGAAATCTCCAGCGAATTTCCTCACCCAATCGATGCTGCTCCGCCATGTCATGCAGGCCGAAAATAATCAAGACGGCCGAGAGCACGAAAAAGGCTCCTCTAGTTGCTCCTTGCATAGATCTTCCTCCGTGACACTTAACGCCAAGCTTGTTCGGCTGCGCTCCGCGCAGTCTGAACGAAGCGCTTGTTGGCCAGGCGGCAACCCACGAAACCCCGCAACCCGCTCATACATCCCACCCGTGCGCGCCCTTCTCGGTCAGGTAGCCGATAGAGTCATAACCGCAGTGTGCGCAAAAGCGCGACGACGTCCTCTTCCCCAGAGGGAGCAACCAGTTCTTCTGCCAATAGCCGAACCAAGCTCAGCCACATGCAGGGCAAGTCGTCTTCTCGATCCTGGCCGTCACAATTCGGATGCGGGTCCACATTGCCAAAGCGATGCCGACAAGGCCCAGCGGGGGCAGTACCAACAGGAGCAAGCCTGCGAACGCAAAAGCAGCCGCTTCGAGGGCGCTCCAGTCCCAAAGGTCCGAGAGTTCTCTGGCGAAGCCCTCGGCGACCTGCGGCTGCACGATCATTGTGGCCAACGCTTAGCTTGTTCGGCTGCGCGCAGCGCAGTCCGAACGAAGCGCTTGTTGTACGTCGAGATGGCTGCCCGCATGACCGAGTCCGTCGTGCGGTTCCAGCCGTGGAAAATAATTTGAGGAGGCGCGTTGCGGACTGCCGCCAGAGATGCGCTCTCAGCACGGCGGCGAGAAAGCAGAATGCGGCTGAGCGAAGGATTGCCCGCGTCGTGCGCGTCGCAGAAATCTTGGATCGATCTGGTGGCCATGCCCTGCATCCGTGAGAGCGCCTTCTTGGTTGAGATTACACCTGGATCAGTCGTCTTTCCGACGTACAACGCTTAGCTTGTTCGGTGCCGCGAAGCGGCGTCCGAACGAAGCGCTTGTTGTACGTCGAGATGGCTGCTCCCGCGACCGAGTCCGTCGTGCGGTTCCGGCCTTGGAAAACCTTCTGAGGAGGCGCGTTGCGGACTGCGGCTGAAGATGCGCGATCAGCACGGCGGCGAGAAAACAGAATGCGGCTGAGCGAAGGATTGCCCGCGTCGTGCGCGTCGAAGAAATCTTGGATCGATCTGGTGGCCATGCCCTGCATCCGTGAGAGCGCCTTCGTGTCTGAGATTACACCTGGATCAGTCGTCTTTCCGACGTACAACGCAAAGGCTGTTCGGTGGGGCGAAGCGCCATCCGAACAAGCCGCTTGTTGTGCGCCGTTCGTGCCATGCCGTAGCCCCTAGACTCTACCCAGCTCGCGCCGAAGTCTTCTGAGTAGCGACGCTCGGCCGGCATTCGAATCTCGCCGTTCGATCCTCTCGATCTCACGCTCAAGCGCGTGTCGGCGATGGACGCGAGCAATCTGTCGGGAGTCTCTAGCGGCACGCCGCTCGGCTTGTAGCTGCTGGCGAAGAGCATCCCAGGCCTTGCCGTCCCGACGCGGAGGGATAGGAATCTTATGGCCGAGATAGGCGCAGTCTTTCCCACACGTGCCACAACGAACGGGGCCTTCGGCAAAGGGGTTGCGCTTCGTCGCGTACCTGCAGTCGAAGCACACGAATTTGTGGCTACTCATGGCGCACAACGCATAGCTTGTTCGGACGCGCATAGCGCGGTCCGAACGAAGCGCTTGTTGGCCGTCACCGTCACGGCTCCTCAAGCTCGAATGGAAACACCGCGTAGTAGGCTGCTTCCTCAGTGACAGCGTGCGTCCGTGCAGAAAACAGCCATTTGGACAGAGCGGTTCTCGACGCTCGAACGAAGGGGCGACCTCCTGATTCCGGTGCGACCAGTGTGATCGGATTTGCGGGCACAAGACCCTGGCCGTCTGTTCCAGCCTTCTCAACGAGCCGGAAACCCAACACCACGCAGGCCTCAACGCCTTTTCGTAACTGGCGACGCGGGTAGACCGGGCTCACTTTCACCAACGGCATTGATTCGGAGAGACCAGTGTCCTCAGGTGGCGCACACTCAGAGCTGGCGGCCACCTCGGTTGGGACGCTCAACGACAGCAGGATTAGCGACGGCAAGGCGGCGCGCGTCAGTGCCGGCCAACAGCTTATTGAACGAACGTCGGTTAAGCCTGCAGGCGTAACCGCGTCTGTATATCTCGCATCCGTGGGTATGAGCGTCGGCACTTTGATCGAAGCGGTCAATGGCAGATGTCTCACATGAATTCCGTTTGCAGGCCATGGCGGCAGACGCCAGCGCGCGTCCAGGCTCGGCGGCATGAAGACACTGGACCGTGCCAGCATTGAACCGCGCCTGCTCGCGGCGCTGCGCACGCGCAACTACTCGCTCGCGACCGAACGCCAGTACAGCCACTGGGCGGGGCGCTTCATGCGCTTCAGGCAGCGGCGCGAGGGGCTCCCGCTGGGCGCTGCCAGCATTCAGGCATTTCTGGAAGATCTGGCCGTTCGCAAGCGCGTGTCGCCCTCTACCCAACATCAGGCGCTTTGCGCCGTGGTTTTTCTGCATCGCTATGTGCTGCACGTTGAGCCTGGCGACTTCGCAGACTTCGTGCGCGCGCGAAGACGGCCGCGCATTCCATTGGTTCTGTCGCGCCAGGAAGTGGAAGCGCTTCTTGCCGAAATCACGGGCATAGAAGCGGTGGTCGCGAGTCTTCTGTATGGCTCTGGCCTGCGCTTGTCCGAAGCACTGCGGCTTCGCGTGAAGGACATCCATTTCGAACGGCGCGAGCTGCTGGTTCGCGGCGGCAAGGGCGACAAGGACCGACACACGATGTTGCCCGATGCACTCGTGCCGGCCTTGCAGCGATCCGTCCGCTGGGCGTCACGCTGGTTCGAGCGCGATCTCGCAAACGGTGTTGCCGATGTCGAACTTCCCCACGCCCTCGCCCGCAAGTATCCGAACGCCACGAAAGAACTCGCTTGGCGGTTCGTGTTCTCGGCGCCAGGCTTGTCTATCTGCCCGCGCACGGGTGCCTATCGGCGACATCATCTGCATCCCACGCGCATTCAGCGCGCGGTGAAAGCGGCCCGCGCCGCTGCGGGAATCCATCGTCCGATTACGTGTCATACCTTGCGCCACAGTTTCGCAACGCATCTTCTCGAAGACGGCTACGACATCAGAACCGTGCAGGAACTGCTTGGCCATTCGAGCGTTCGCACGACGATGATCTACACGCACGTACTGAACCGCGGCGGGCGTGGCGTACGAAGCCCTCTCGCGCGGGCGCCGGAGGGCGATTGAGGCGCGACTGAAAATCAGAGCAGGTGCGCGGGCTGTCTTCATGCTGCCGGGGGCGCGAGCCTGTCTTTTCTCGTAATCGCTTCGAATCGCTCCCTCAGAGCTTCGAGCGGGCCGCGGAAGAGCTCTCTTAAACCTCACCGGGACACCTGCCTTGCAGCAGGCCAGGCGCTGTCCCGACGACGCGAGCCTTCTTCGGATCAGGCCACAACCTCGCGATCGCGCGCGTCCGTTGCGCGATCGGCCTTGAGCCCCCACCCCCACCCAGCTAGCGTGAGCCACTCAGCCTGGGGAGGGGCACCAATGACCGAACTCGCATTCGAAAGCGGGCTCGCGCTCGCGCAGCGCATCCGCAATCGCGAACTCACCTGCGTCGACGCGCTCGAGTATTTCCTGACGCGCGCCAAGCGCTTCAACGGCACGCTGAATGCGATCGTGGAATTCCGCGAAGACGCGGCGCGCGCGGAAGCGCAGGAGCTGGATGCGGCGCTGGTGCGCGGTGAGATCCGCGGGCCGCTGCACGGCGTGCCGATGACGGTGAAGGAGTCTTACGACATCGCCGGCATGCGCACGACGCGCGGCAATCCGATCTGGAAGGATCACGTTGCCGACGCAGACGCGCTGTCCATCGAGCGCCTGAAGAACGCGGGGGTGGTGATCTTCGCGAAAACCAACGTGCCCCTGAACCTTGCGGACTTTCAGAGCTACAACGACATCTACGGCACCACGAACAATCCCTGGGACACCACCCGCGGCAGCGGCGGATCCTCGGGCGGCTCGGCAGTTTCCATGGCGGCCGGCCTCGCAGCCCTGGAAACGGGCTCCGACATCGGCGGCTCTATCCGCAATCCGGCACATTACAACGGCGTGTTCGGGCACAAGCCCACCTGGGGGATGCTGCCGCCCAGGGGGCACGCGGCGCCCGGCGTGGTTGCGCAGTCCGATCTCACGGTCATTGGCCCCATTGCCCGCAGCGCGGGCGATATCGAAGTGCTGACCATGGCGATGGCCGGGCCGGACGAGATTAACGAGGCTGGCTATCAGCTTGCCCTCCAGCCCTGCCCGGCCACCTCCCTCGCCGACCTGCGCGTGGCGGTGATGACCACGGCCGATCACGCCCCGGTGGATGCGGCGACGCGGGCGCGCGTGGAGCTGATCGCGAAAACGATCGAAAACGCCGGCGGCACAGTGGACTTCACGGCACGGCCCGAGTTCGATCTGGCCGGCGCCCACGACACCTACCAGACATTGCTCTGGTCGGTGATGGCTTCGCGCAACCCGGGCGACGCCTATGCGGAACTGCAGGCGCAGGCGGCCGAGCTGGAAGCAGACGACGACAGCGAGCGCGCGCGTCTGCTGCGCGCGCAAACGGCCACCTTCCGCGACTACGCCATGGCGAACGAGGAACGCACGCAGATGCGCTGGCACTGGCATCGCTTCTTCAAGCAATGGGACGTGCTGATCGCACCGATGATGGCCACGGCCGCCTTCGAGCACGATCACAGGCCGGCGGGGCAGCGCACGATCCGGGTGGACAACGACGAGCGTCCCTACTTCGAACAGCTCTTCTGGGCGGGCCTCGCCATCAACTCCTATCTGCCGGCAACGGTCATCCCCACGGGGGGGCACCCGGAATCGGGCGGCGGCCTGCCCATCGGCGTGCAGATCATCGGGCCGGAGTTCGGCGATCTGAAGACCATCGGCGTGGCGAAATTGCTCGAGGCCGCGGGCTTCGGCTTCACGCCGCCGCCGGGATACTGAGCCCCGGCGCTAGCTGCCGATGCGGCGCTGCACCTCGGCTTCGATGGCGTTCCAGTCGTCGACGCCGGGGTCGGCGATATGTCGATTGGTGGAGTTGCGGAACACCAGCACTTCCTGCCCGGACGTCCGCAATTGTTCCACGTTCGCCGGAGAATCCTCGATGTACAGGTCGGCGCCCACGGCGCCCTTGTCGCGCATGAAGCACAGGTCCCAGTAGGGAATGCCGTGGTGCTCCAGCCACTCCACGGTCTGCTGCACGGCCTCCTGATGGAACCACTTGATGTACAGGCGGTGGGTGATGATGCGGATGCGCACGTCGAGCGCCGACAGGCGCCTGAGCACGGCGGGCGCGCCCGTGATGGGCGGCAATTTCTCGAACAGATCCCGCTCCTTCACCGCAAAGCGATGCAGCGCCGCGTAGCCACCGTAGGGCGCGAGGTTCCATTCGGGAAAGCCGTAGCTCAGTTCGCGCGTGAGGTCGGATTCCGCCACGCCGAGCCATTCGGCGGCGATGGGGCGCAGGCCGGCTTCGAAGTCGGCCACCACACCGTCGAGGTCCACCCCGAGCACGAAGCGTGTATCGGTGCTCATGCCGTTCGTGTTCCCGCATCCAGGGCCGCATGGGCCGCCGCCCAGTAGCTTTCGAGGTATGCATCGGCGCGCGGCAGCGCAGCGATGTGTCGTTCCGCTTCCGCGTCGGCGTCCACCTGGGCCGCGTCGCCAAGATCAGTCTGCAGCGATGGCACGAGGATCTCCGTCAGCGCCGGCGGCGTATCGAACTGGGCGAGGGCAATGCGCAGAAACACCCAGGCCTTGGCAAAGTCGCGCGCGGTGCCACGCCCCATGCGATGGCTGTCCGACGCGGTCAGCGCCGCCTGAGCGTGCCCCGCAAGGCCCGCCATGGAATGCCAGTGCACGGCGCGATCGGCAAGGCGAACGCAGGCGCCGTGCTCGGGCTCCGAGTGCAGCAGGAAATCACCCGCCATGGCCGCACCCGCAGCGAACCCGCCGTGGGCCGCACGCAACGACCACGCGAACGCCGCCGCCGTATCCCGCCCCTCGCCGTGGCCCTCGAAGGCGCACACGGCCAGGGCCTGGGCAGCTGCGGGCACGCCGCCGCGCGCGGCTTCGAGCAGGGCTCGGCGCAAAGCCGGATCGCCCGGGTCGGCCTGCCAGGCAGGCCAGAGCGCTGCGAAGTCCTGTTCGCTCGGAGCGCTCGGGCTAGCAGCAAGCATGATGTTCAGTTCGCCGCAGGTTCGGGATTGGCCGCGCGCCAGCGCTTGGCCGTGTCTGCCTCGTTCTTCTGATAGCCGAACAGGCCCCGCCAGGCGTTCGGCTTCGGATCGGGATCTTCCCCCGCGCCCATGCGCAGGATCTGCAGGCAGAACGCGCCCTGTGCGCCCCAGGCGTTCGCCGCCTTCACCACGTCGAAGCGGGAGTGCGGGCCGAGGAAGCCGGGGCCGAGGCGCAGCACGTCTTCGAGCCGCGGCAGATCGCTGCGCGCCCCGGTAGTGAGTTCGCGGGGCGCTTCCGGCGCAAAGCAGAGCGGCCGGCCAAGGCCGATCACATCGCAGGCGTCGTCTTCCAGCGCCTCGTCCATGCCGGCGCGGGTGCGGAAGCCGCCCGTCACCATCAGGGGAACGCGGGACACCTCGCGAAGATCGAGTGCATAGGTGGCGAAATAGGCCTCCCGATTACGCGTGGACGCGCGGACCTTTTCCTCGAAAACGGGTTCCATGCCCTCGGCGCCCATCATCTTCGGCTGCTCGTAGTTGCCGCCGGACAGTTCCAGGAGGTCGACGCCCGCCTCGCCGAGCCAGCGCGCGACGGTCAGCGAGTCGTCGTGGCTGAAGCCGCCCTGCTGGAAGTCTGAACTGTTGAGCTTCACCGAAAGGGCGAACCCCGAGGGGTGCGCCTGGCGAATGCCGTGGACGATCTCCATGAGCAGGCGCGCACGCTGCTCCAGATTCCCGCCCCATTCGTCCGTCCGCTGATTCACGCGCGGGTTGAGGAACTGGGAAAGCAGATAGCCGTGCGCTGCATGAATCTGCACGCCGTCAAAGCCGGTTTCCTGCGCGATGCGGGCAGCGCGAATGAAGCCGTCGCGCACCTCGACGATCTCCTTCGCGGTCATCTCGCGCGGCTCGCCGAAGCCTGTGGGCAGGCCCACTGCAACGGCAGAGGGTGCCGCCGGCTGCGCGTTGACGAGATCCGGGGTCTGCCGCCCGGCATGAGAGATCTGCATGAACACCTTCGCACCGCCTTCGTGGCAGGCGGCGCTCCAGCGCTCGAGCATCGTGCGCGTGTGCGCGTCCGGCTCGCCGTCGAGCACGACGTTGCCGGGGCGCTCGAGGTGAAAGCGATTCACCTGCACATTGCCCGTGAGCAGAAGGCCGCTGCCGCCCTCCGCCCAGCGCCGATACAGGCGCAAATGCGCCTCCGTCGGGCGATTCTGCGGATCCGCGAGCCCTTCGGTCATCGCGGCCTTGCAGATCCGGTTCGGCAACTCCACCCCGCAGGGCAGGGTGTAGCGGTCGTCGATGCGCGGCATGGGATGCTCCCTCCGTCGTGAAGGCGGGCAGTGTACCCGCCCTCGATCAATCGTCGGGGGTGTCCTGAAAGGCGCCTTCGGCGAGCTCGTGCACCACGGCGCGCACGTCGTCCGGCCAGGGCAGGGTTTCGGCGCTGAATCGCGCCCTGTCGCCGGCGTAAAGCGCTCGCGCCGCTTCCTCGAAACCGCCGAGGTCACCCGCCAGCGCAGACATGATGCGCTGGCAGCGATCCTGGGCGTGGCGCCGCCCGGTCTCGTCGGCGCTCGCCTTGCGCGCCTCGTCCACGAGCCGTCGCAACGTCGCGGACGCACCGCCCCGCTGCGTCTCCAGCCACGCCCAGTGGCGCGGCAGGAGTGTCACCTCACGGCCTACCACACCGAGCTTAGGCCGGCCCCGCCGTCGAGGCGGGGCGGCCTCATCCTGCACGTCCGGCGACGATGGGAGGGCCAGCGAGGCGTGCCGCGCCGCAACTGCGGCGCGGTCGCCGGAAAGATCGATGTCGAACGCCTCGCCCGTTTCGGCGTCGATGAGCAACACGACCTCGCCACGCTGGTGCGGCGAGGAATCGAAGACCTGGAGCGCCACGGCCGAGAGCGGGCCACGGGCGAGGAGCCGGCCGGCCGAAAAGGCGAGGGCGGAGCGTTCTGTTGAAGAAGTCATGGCGCGTTCGACCCGTGTGCAACTGCAGACGGGGGCGGATTTAAACCCGGGTTTTAATCTCGCGTCAAATTACCCGGGTTTTAATCAGACGGCGGCGCGCATGCCCTGCTCCGATCGGGCCAGCAGACGCACCACGTCGATCTCGTAGCCCGCGTGCAGGGCGCCGCGATCGGCGAGGACCTGAACCTCACCCAGGGTGAACCAGCCGATCTCGAGCAGCTCGGTGTCGTCGAAGTTAGAGATCGGCGACTGCCACGGCGCTGTGTACACGCGATGCCAGTGGCCCTTGTAGGCGTAGTCGTCGATGAACTGCATGTCGCCGACGTCCAGGTAGAGCTCTTCCTCGAGCTCTCGGCGCGCGGCGCGATCGGGCGCCTCGCCCGGATCGATGTGGCCGCCGGGGAGACCCCACACGGGATTGCGCCTGCGTCCCTTGCCGGCATGAACGACGAGGAGGTGCCGGTCACCATCAACGAGGACGCAGCGAGCGGTGCGAAGAGAACGGTGTGCGGGGCGGGGTCTGCGGAACGACTTCAGGAGGGATTTCGCCATTGCGGATGAGATTACCTTGGATAAATCAGCACGAGCCCGTGCGCTCTGTGAAAGAGCAGCAAGGATCATACCGGGAAGGTGTTTCAGAACTACGTCAGCACGCACGCGGCGTGCGCGGGGCTGCGCGGCACGCTCGAGGGCGGCCGGACGCCTGATCGTGGGGCACAGGCCGCCGTGATGCCCCACAACGCACAGCGCAGATCGTCGGACGCAGCCGCCTCGGGTGCGCTCAGCCTTCTTGCTATCGTACCGCGCCCCTGCCCCATCGGAGACAACCATGGCGCTCTTCGGTCGACTGCCCGAGATCACATTCAGCACTGCCCTGCTCACCCTCGCTTCCGGAGCTGCCGCCCAGACCGAATTCGGCACGCTCGATGACTTCGACCGCACGGTCACGGAGCGGCCCTTCGAGGTGGTGGTAGACAAGCGCACCTGCGGTCCTTCGGGCGTGTTCGTGCAGGTGCTCGGCGCCGGCGGCAAGGAGCTCGACGACGGTCAGGCGGGCAGCGGCTATGCAGTGTGGGTGAACGGGGAAGCGCGCGTGCTCATTGATGCGGGCCCCGGGACCGCGCGCCACTTCGAGGAGGCCGGCGGCGACTTCGAGGACATCGAAGCCATCCTGATCAGCAACCTGCACGCCGATCACAGCGCGGATCTGCCCGCCTACATCGAAGGCAGCGCGAACGTGGGCCGCAGCGATGCGCTGCCGGTCTATGGCCCCTCTGGTGGCGAGCTGACGCCGGGCTTCAACGAGTGGATCGATCTCGTGATCGGGCCGCGGGGCGCCTATCGCTACCTGTCCGATTTCCTGTCGCCGCTGTCGTCCGGGGGCTACGAGGTGGTGCCCTACGAACTGGACGCGTCGGCACGGCGCCGCATCAGCGTCATGCGCCGCGACGGCATCGTGATCAGCGCCATGCCGACAGACCACGGCCCCTATCCGGCGCTCGCCTGGCGCGTGGACGTTGACGGCGTCGGCATCACCTTCACGGGCGATACGGCAAATCGCAGGCAGAACCTCGCCGAGTTCGCCGAGGGGTCCGCGATCCTCGTCGCCCATCACGCGATTCCCGAGAACGCGCGTGGCGCCGCGCGGGAGCTGTACATGCCGCCCTCACAGATCGGCAAGGTCGCAACGCAGGCGGACGTGAACATGGTCATCCTCTCTCATCGCGAGAACCGCACCCGAGGCCGTGAGAACCAGTCACGGCGCAAGGTCACCGAAAGCTTCCGCGGGCCCGTGGTGTTCGCGAACGATCTGGAGTGCTGGGAAACCTGAGGTGTACCGGCCGCCTGCCTTTGCGGTCGACGACGGCGCCGTCCTCGACGCGTTCATCGACGCGCATCCGTTCGCGCTCATTGTCTCGAGCGGCGCCGACGGGCCGGCGATCACCCACGCGCCGGTCCTGCGCGCTGCGGACGGCCTTCTCGCCTGCCATCTCGCACGGCCGAACCCGCACTGCGAGGCGCTCGCCGCCGGCGCGCCGACCACGATCGTCTTCAGCGGCGCGCACGGCTACATCTCGCCGCGCTGGTATGTCGCCGGGAGCGCCGTACCTACCTGGAACTACACGGCCGTTCACGTCACCGCCACGCCGATCGAAATGGCGGATGAGGGGGCTCTGCGCGCCTCCATGGACGCGATGCTTGCGCGCTTCGAGCCCGAAGAAGACATCCGCAGCATCGTCACCGACCGCACCATCGCCGGCATGCTGCGCGGCATCCGCGGCTTCGATCTGCGCATCGAACGGCGCGAAGGCACCTTCAAGCTGTCGCAGAATCGCTCTGATGCGGATCGCGAGGGCGTGCATCAGGCGCTGAGCGGCGGCGATGGAGACGCACGCGCACTGGCCCGCGCGATGCGCTTTGCGCCGTGAGCGAGGCGCTGCTCGCATTCTGGTTCGGCCCGCTCGACGCCGCGGGCCTGTGCACGAAGTCGCGCCGCCGGACGCTTTTCCGCGCCGACCCGGCATTCGACGCCGCACTCGCCGAGCGCTTCGGCGCCGACGTTGAAGCGGCCCTTGCCGGTGATCGCAACAACTGGGCGCACAACCCGCGGGGCCGCGCGGCGCTCGTGCTGCTACTCGATCAGTTGCCGCGCAATCTCTTCCGAGGGACCCCAAGGGCCTTTGCTGGCGACGCGCGTGCCCTTGCACACGCCCGGGCCGCCGTCGCGGCGGGCGACGATCGCGCGCTGCCGACGGAAATGCGCGCCTTTCTCTACATGCCTTTCGAACACGCTGAAGACCCGGACGCCCAGCGCGAGGGCGTGGCGCTGCTCACTGCGCTGCACGACGAGCAGCTCGAAGACAGCCCGGCGCGGGCCGCTGTCGCCAGCTACCTGCGTCACGCGCAGAATCATGCGGCGCTCGTGGAGCGCTTCGGGCGCTTTCCGCACAGGAACGCCGTACTCGGCCGCGCGTCCACGCCGGAGGAACGCGCGCATCTTGCGGCGGACGGCCGCACTTTCGGGCAAGCCTGATGCCGCGCGCAATCCGGCAACGGCGGAAAACGGCTTCCTTACCCCTTGCATCAGCACGCTCGAACCCCGACCTTCGTCGTAGGGGGGCGGGAGTCGTCACGGAGCACGACCATGACGCCGGATGACGAAGATCTGTTCGCTGCCGAAATGGAAGGCGTGGTGCCGCTCGCGCGCGAGCCAGAGGCCGCCCCTGCCCCGCGCGAACGGACGCCGACAGATACGCAGCTCGCTCGCCAGCGCGCCGCAACCCACGAAGACGGCGACCCGAATCCATTGACGCTCGGGGAGGTGCGCCCGGTTGCGCCCTTCGACGAGATCGCCTGGAAGAACCACGGCGTGCAGGAGGGCGTGTGGCGAAAGCTGCGCCTGGGGAAATACCCCGCCGACGCGGTGCTGGATCTGCACCGGAAGACGGTGCGCGAAGCACGGGACGAGGTCTGGCGCTTCGTCGAAGAGGGCGTTGCGCACGGATTGCGCTGCGTCGTGATCCTCCACGGCCGCGGTGAACGCAGCGAAACGCCCGGGCGGCTGAAAAGCTACGTGGCGGAGTGGCTGGAGGCGCTCGACGGCGTGCTGGCCTTCCATACGGCCAAGCGCCAGCACGGCGGCTACGGTGCGGTGTACGTCCTGCTCAGGAAGAACGACGAGAAGCGGAACGACAATCGGGAGCGCTTCGCGCGCCGAAGAAGCTGACGGTCAACGTTCCGGGAACGCCGCCGTGGCAACGCCGCGGTCGTCGTAAACGGGCGCCTTGTCCGCCACCAGATACTTATGTGTTTCCGCGCCTCGGATGCCGCACCGTCCAAGGTGGCGGCGCATGTCGGCGTAGTGCCGGTTCCCGAAGTGCGCTTCCAGCGCATCCGCGCTTGTCCATTCTTCGAACACGTGAATGCGCTCAGGACGTTCCGGATCGGCCGTCCAAGCGTAGGCGAGGCAGCCTTCCTGCGTGAGCGCGCCTTCTATGTAGGGCCGAGCCTCGGCGAGCGCTGCATCGCGCTGTTCAGGATCGACGTCAATCGTGCCGGCAATCAGGATCATGTCGGGCTCCGGGACAGGGGGCGAGCCATGGCACAGCGCACGGACGGGGAGAATCCCGCATCCGTTTCCGCGGCGAGCAGCGCGTCGAGTACGGGCCCGCGCGCCTCGGGCGACAGTTCGATGAAGCCACGCCGCGCATAGAGCGGCGCGTTGAAGACAACGTCGCGAAAAGTGGTCAGCACGATGCGCGCCGCGCCCTGCGACGCCCCCCACGCGCACGCGGCTTCGATGAGCGCCGTGCCGACGCCGCGGCGGCCCGCGTCCGGCAAGACATCAAGTTCACGTAGATGAGCGTCCGGCCCGGCATCGCCTGCAAGCGTTCCGAGGAGCGCGAAGCCGACGACGACGCCATCGAGCTCGGCCACGAGCAATTGCCCGGCGTCGACCGCTGCAGACAGCTGAGCGAGGGGGATGAGTTCCTGATCGGATCCCGAGGCGAGTTCCGGGTGGGCGGTGCCTGCAAAGCGCTTCGCAGCGGCGGCCTCGATGCCGCGAACGCGATCGACGTCTTCGGTACGCGCGCGGCGTACGCGGACAGGCGCGCTCAGTCTTCCGCTCCGAGCTGCCGCTCGAGTTCGACGAGGCGATCGCGGAATCCGAAACCGCCGTAGAGCGCTCGCGCCACTGTGTTGTCGGCGAGCACCTGCACGCGCAGACGCGTCGCGCCCCGCTTCAGCGCATATTCCTCGGCGCGCTGGAGCAGACGCTTGCCAACGCCGACGCCTCGAAGCTCGGCGTCTACGAAGAGCTCGCCGATTGCGGCATGCGGCCGGGCAAAGTCATCGGCTGCGGTTTCGGGTATGCGCGCCAGAACGCAGACGAAGCCCACGACCCGCTGCTCGGCCACGGCCACGAATACACGCCCCTCATAGGCCGTGCAGCGCTGGAGCATGGCTTCCACGTACCGCCGTGCGATGCGCTCGCCAGGCGGAAGATTCGGCTCGAGGGATCGCTCGAAATCCTGCAGCGCCGCGACGCAGCGGATCACGTCCTCGCGATCGCGGCGCGGCGCGTAATCGCGGATGTCTACCTGCCGGTCGGGCGAGGCGATCGAGTCCTTTTCCTGAAGCGACACGTCAGACTCCTCCGCCGCTCAGTCGCTGTCCGCGACGCTTGCGCAGCCGATGCAGCGCTCGGCGGCTGGATCGATGGCAAGGCGTCCGGGCGCGATCGCCTCATCGCAATCGACGCACCATCCCCAGTTGCCCGCTTCGATGCGGGCCATGGCCTGCCGTAGGCGCCGACGCTCACGAGCGCGGCGCGCGTCGGTCGCGCCCGCCATCGCCTGCGCCTGAAGCGCGTCCATGCGGGACAGGCGTCCTACGCGCTGCTGATCCAGCACCACGACGCCGCCGTCTGTGCCACCGCCCGCCTCGACCGCTTCCAGCTCCGCAAGCCGCTCGTGAATGCGAGCGCGTGCGGTGTCCAGGTCGATGGCGTCGCTCACGGCAGACGCGGCCGTCAGGCCTCGCTCTGCTTGAGGCGCTCGAACACCTCTATGCGATTGCGGCCGGATTCCTTGGCCATGTAGAGCGCTCGGTCTGATTTGGCGACGACGTCATCAAGCGTTTCGCCTGCTCCCTCGAGGCATGAAATGCCGATGCTGAGCGTGACCGGAATGGTGAACTCGCCGAATTCGACCGGCCGCGTTTCCACCAGCACGCGGATACGCTCTGCGACGAGCAGGGCGTCGGCGATTTCGCTATGCGGCAAAATGATCACGAACTCTTCCCCGCCAAAGCGGTAGTAGCGATCCGAGGAGCGCAGCGAGTCCATGACGCGGCGCGAAAGGACCTTCAACACCTGATCACCGGCGGCATGGCCGTATTGATCGTTGATGTGCTTGAAGTGGTCGAAATCGAGCAGCAGTACACAGATCGGATGGCCGTAGCGCCGAGCGCGCTTGAGCTCGGCGCGGCCGGTCTCGAAGAACTCACGCCGCGTACAGGCTCCGGTGAGCGCGTCGCGCCGGGTGCGCTCTTTCAACTCATGCTGCTGAAAAAGAAGCGCGAGGTGAAGATTGATGATCTCCTGAAACTGCGTAATGAGGCGTTCGAAGCGCGCTGAGTAGCGGTTCGCCTGCGAGTCCATCACGCAGATCGAACCGAAGGCACGGCCATCGGGCCAAACCAGTGGCAGGCCGAGATAGGAAACCATGCCGCGGCGGACGGTCGGGCTGTCGGAGAAGGTGGTGTCTTCCGCCGCATTCGGCACGACGAGCATCTTGCCCGAATCGATCGCCTGCTCGCAGAGAACGCCGGCGTCTCGCTCCACCGTCTCACCCTGCGCAAAGATGTTGCCGGCCGTCTGACTGCTGACGAAGACCTCAAGGTTTGCTTCGTCACGCACCCGCATCACGAGGGCGGCAGGCACACCCATGATGTCGGCCATGATGTCGACGGTTTTCTGCCACGCCTCGCGCGTGGACTCGGGAATGTCGATGCGTTCGTGCACCACCAGATCCGGGCTGCGAATTTCCCTTGAGGACTCCATTGTTCCACAGAGCGCCTGCCATGCCACCCGCGGTCAGTCGCGGAAAACAACCGTCCAGCGGTGGCGCAGCCCCGCGAGAGTTGTTCCGGGGCCTCTGCTAAGGTCCTGCGCTCGCCCAGATCGGAGCATGCACATGCGCCCTGCCTCCCTTTTCGCCCTTGTTTTTCTGGCCCTGCTTCAGGCGAGCACCGTGCACGCCGCAGACGGCACCACCAGCGACGAACATGAAGCCGCTGCGCTCGAAGTGCTTTCACTGATCGGCATCGACGAGGGCGTGCAGCCGATGATGGCGCGCATGCGCGACACGACCGTCGCGCAGATTGCTGCCCTGGACGTTGCCGAGGGCGAAGAGCAGATTGCGGCCCCCTACCTCGACAGGATCGCCGGAATCATCGAGGACACGCTTTCTTGGGAACGCCTGCGCGCCGACTTCGTGGCCGCCTACACCGAGAAGTTCTCCGAAGACGAACTCCGCACCCTCGCGACCTTCTTCCGCTCGCCGGTAGGTGCGAAGTACCTCGCGAACGTCACCGAATTGAACCGCCTCGCCATGGAGATCGTGCGCGCGAAGGCGCTCGCTGCGGCGCCCGAGATCCGCGTCATCACCGAAGAACTTCAGGCCGCGCTCCCGGCCGATCCTGCCACCTGACCCAAGCAGCAGCTCTATGCGGGATTGCGCCGCGCCATATAGTTAATTAACTTACCTAATTGTTAACGGCAGGAACGCTCCATGAATCGCTTAGAGATGACGCTGCTGATCCTGCGCGAAATCGCGATCACCGCCGACAGTTCGCGCCGTCGCTTGCGCGAGGTTCTCCCCGAAGGCCTCGGCGAGGCGCAGTTCGACGTCCTCAGCCACCTCACCTTCACGACCAATCGGAACGAGACCCCGAGCGATCTCGCCCGGAACTTCCACGTCACTCGCCCCGCGATGACGCAGACCCTCAATCGCCTGCGCGCGGCCGGCCTCATCGAGCTCGTGCCTGCACCACAGGACGGTCGGGTGCGCTACGTGCGCCTAACCGCCGCCGGCCGCGCCCGCCACGATGAGGTCGTCGGCGTGCTCGAGGCAGATATCCGGGCGGTAAGCCGCCGTTTCTCGAATGCAGACCTCGAGGGCCTGCTCCAGCAGGCACGCCGCTTCCGCCTCGAGATGGAGCAGACCGCCGAACTTGACACCAAGGAGCACTCGTCTTGAACCGTCTCGAGCGCAGAGCCCTGACCAGCACCCTCTTGGCGGGCGTCTTTCTCGGTCTCGCCGGCACCGGCCTCTACGCCTACGCAACCCCGTATTCCGCCACCGTTTCGGGCATTCACACCCTCCTCGGCGCAGCGGTGGTCATCGCCTTCGGCTTCCATTTGTCCAACAACCTGAAGGGCCTGCTCGGCTACTTCGGCAAGCGCCGCCGCATCGCCTTCGCCATCGGCCTGCCGACCACCCTCGCGGTGCTCGTGCTGCTCGGCCTGCCGCCGGCGTCGACCGTGATCGACACCGGTTACGCCCTGCGCAACATGGGCGGCGTCACCGACGGCGACTTCGAGGTCATCCGCACCCGCGTCGGCAGCGACGAGGGCATTCCCCTGCGCCTGTCGGTACGGGCCGGGCGCCACTACGAATCCGATCCGCAGCCGCTCTTCCTCGGCCTGACCTACGCATCTATCCCGCAGATGGTGTTCTGGGCAGAAGATGACGACGGCGACTTCCTCGGCACGCTCTACGTCACGCGCGCCATCTCCGATTCGAGCTTCCTCAGCACCGACCCGTTCTCCGACGAGGTGATCCGCCGCCCCGAAGCGCTGCCGGTGTGGTCGCATCGCCGCGGCCGGACCTACGACGATGGCCTGGCCGTGCCCCTGCCCGGCAACACCGAGTTCGACGGCATCACCGCGCCCACGCCGCTCGGCCACTACGACCTCGTGTCCCGGGCGCCGGCCAAGAACGGCCGAATGCGGGTGTTCATGGAAATCAATCGCTCCCACGACTTCAACGCCTACTGGCATCGGGAGCGCTTCCCGGACGATGCGGTGTACTCGGGCAACGGCTCCTCGGGCCAGCCGTCCCTCGTCTACATGGCCAAGCTCGACGTCAATGCGGGCGAGCGCTTCGCGCTCCTCGAACCGATCGGGCACGGCCACCACTCCGGTCGCGACGGTTCGCTCACGCCGGAGCTCGACGGCTTCGACACGGCCCTGGAGCTCGTCGGCCCGGTGGTCGTCGAGGTCGACCGGCCCGTGCCTTCGGCACCCGCCGACGTGCACCGCAGTGTGCGCCGCGGCGCGGACCGCGTTGCGGGGCTCTGACGAATCTGCTGGAATTCCGCCCGATCCATACCTAAGGGGTGGCCCATTCCGGCAGCGCAGGCGCTGCATTCGGACCGGGCCTGAGACGTCCGAGGCACGGACGGACCCTTCGAACCTGATCCGGTCAGTACCGGCGTAGGGATAGGTGAAGTCTCCGGGCACTGCCCGCCTTCCTCGCTCTCCTCGCACACGTCCGGGTCTCCTGCTGCTCGGGAGCCTGTCATGCATCGATCCACCCTTACGCTGGGCGCGGCCGTTCTGTTCGCCTGCGCCTCCCCTCTTGCCGCCGAGATCGAGGAAGTCGTCGTCACCGGCGATCTTCGCGAAGCGGAATTGCTGCGCACGCCCGCCTCGGTCACCGTCGTCGACGCGGAAGTGATCGCCGCGCGCGGCGCGACCCATCTCGAGGATGTGCTCAATGTCGCGCCAAACGTGAATGCCGCCTCCGGGGCCTCCCGCGCCCGCTTCTTCCAGGTGCGTGGCATCGGCGAGCGCGGGCAATTCGCCGAGCCCATTGATCCGTCCGTGGGCGTGATCGTCGACGACGTCGACCTCTCGGGCGCCGCCGGCGCCGCGGCGCTGTTCGACATGCAGCAGGTGGAAATCTTCCGCGGCCCGCAGAGCGGGCGCTACGGTGCCAACGCTCATGCCGGCCTCATCGTCCTGCGTTCGAACGCGCCCACAGACACCGCTGAGGGCTACCTGAATCTCGAGGCCGGCGAGTTCGACAGCCGGCGCCTGGGTGCGGCCCTCTCCGGCCCCATCGCGGGCGAGTCGCTCACCGGCCGCATCGCCGTCCAGGTGAACGAGTCGGACGGCTACATCGACAATGTTTTCCTCGGTCGACCCACCGGCGATCGCGACGAGGCGGCACTGCGCACGCGCCTGCGCTGGCGGGCAAGCGACGCGCTCACCGCCGACTTCACCTACACGCGAGTGGAGATCGACAACGGCTACGATCACTTCAGCTTCGAATCGAACCGGGACACGCGCTCAGACGCTCCCGGGCAGGACGATCAGGACGCCGACCTCGTTTCCCTGCGCCTGTCCTGGGACGGCCCCGGCCGCGACGCCGAGGTGATCGCCGCGCACTCGAACTCGCGCATCGACTACGGCTACGACGAGGACTGGTCCTTTGTCGGGCTGCACCCCGACGAGTACAGCTCCACAGACCGCTACCTGCGCAATCGCGACACCCTCACGCTGGAGGCGCGCGTGCGCTCCGACGAGGATGGCCGCGTACTCGGCGAGCGCGGCGACTGGCTCGCGGGGGTCTACTTCCACGAGCGTGAAGTCGATCTCACGCGCCTGTATACCTTTCTTCCCGGCCCCTTCTCGTCGAGCTACGAGACGCGGCGCCTCGCCGCGTTCGGCGAGCTCGGCTACGACCTGCGGGACGATCTGCGCATTGTCGGCGGCATGCGCTTCGAGCTCCGCGATGATCGCTACGACGATTCGAACGGCGTCAGCTTCGATCCGGACGACGATCTCTGGGGCGGGCGCCTGGGGCTGGAATGGGACCTCGGCGGCGATCTGCTTGCTTTCGTGACGACTGCCCGCGGCTACAAGGCGGGCGGCTTCAACACCGACGGCACGCTCGACGCAGAACTGCGCCAGTTCGATTCCGAGTCCGTGTGGAACCACGAGATCGGCCTCAAGGGGCGCTTCGTCGACGGCGCCCTCGGCGCGCGCGTCGCCCTGTTCTGGATGGACCGGGAGGACCAGCAGGTCGCGACGTCCATCGTCCGCGTCCGTCCCGATGGCAGCTCGGAGTTCATCGACTTCATCGGCAATGCCGCCGAAGGCACGAACCGCGGCATGGAAATCGAGTTCGACTGGATCGCAACCGAGCAATTGACGCTGTCCGGCAGCCTCGGCCTGCTCGGCACGGAACTCGAGAACTTCGTGAACAGCGCTGGCGACGATCTCTCCGGTCGGGATCAAGCGCACGCGCCCCGCTACCAGTTTCACCTCGCAGCAGACTGGGCCGGACCGCGTGGGCTGTTTGCGCGCCTGGAAACAGAGGGCCGAGACGACTTCTACTGGTCCGATTCACACGCCGAGCGCAACAGCGCCTACGAACTCGTGCACGCCCGCGTCGGATGGCGCGGGGAGCGCCTCGAGGTATCGGTGTTCGGACGCAATCTGACCGACGAAGACTACGGCGTGCGCGGCTTCGGCGGGTTCGGCAACGACCCCCGCAACGGCTATCTGACCCAGGAGTACGTTCAGCTCGGAGAGCCGCGGATCATTGGCGTCAGCGCCCGCTTGGGGTTCTGAGATGCAGGCTTCGGTAGAGATCACCTTCTATCCGATCCGGGATGCTTATCTGGAGCCGATCGAGGGCGTCATTGCCGCCCTCGAGGCCTCGCCGGGCGTCGAAATCATCGTCAACCATATGAGCACCCAGCTCTATGGGGAGTACCAGGCCGTCATGGCGGCGGTGACCGGCGCAATGGCGCCGGCACTCGAACGAGCGCCGGGCGCTTTCGTGCTCAAGGTGCTCGGCATCGACGCTCGCGCACCGCACCCGCGCCCATGAGCCGCCGGCGCTAGACTGCGGGTCCCGTTCGGCGATCCCGCTGCCGATGCAAGGAGAGGCCGTGCCGACCGATCTGCCTGCAGAACCGCCCTCTGAAGATCGCACGGCAGATCCGGGTGAGGATGCGTTCGCGGCGGAGGTGCGCGCGGACCCGCAGCGGATACACGCACTCGCACCGCGTCTGCACTGCGGCGATGCGCGCGCCGAGCGCAGCGCTGCCCTCGGCTGCGCCGCGCTCGCACAGAACGAACCGCACTTGCTGCAGCCCGCCCTGGGCCGCCTCATCCGCCTCGCCCACACCACCGACGACTCGACAATCCGCACGGCATTGGCCGCGACGCTGCCGCGTCTCCAGCTTGGCAGCGGGGAGGCAGCGCGCCTTGCCTTCGTGTTCGAGGCCTGGCTCGAAGACGGCGCACCGGATCTGCAGCGCGCGGCCATGGATGCGCTGGTTGCGCTTGTCCCCCAGCGCCCGGCCCTCGCGCGGCGTATCCGCAGCGTGATCGAACGACGCGCCGCCCTCGGGTCTCCGACGGCGCGCAAGCATGGCCTCGCTCTGCTGGGGAAGCTGAAAGAGTTCTGAGTCCCCAAGCGCGCGCCTTCTGTCGGCATACTTCGCCCCGAGCTCGCGCGCCGTACGCAAGAGGACCCGCAACGCATGACCGACGACGCCCTCCTGACCCTCGCCGACACCTGGCGCGATCAGATACCCATCACGGACGCCATGGCCCTGACGCCGAAGCGCTTCGAGGATCATGCGCTGCATGTGCAGGCAGCGCTCGCGCCAAACGTGAACGTTCACGGCACCGCCTTTGCCGGCAGCCTGTACGCGATCGCCGCGCTCTCCGGCTGGGGGCTCGTGCATCTGGAACTCGGCGCAGCCGGGCTCGATGGCAGCATCGTCATCGCCGAGGGACAGATCGCCTATCAGCGCCCCGTGCAGGAAGACATCGTCGCCCGCTGCGCGACCGACGCTGCGGAGGTCGCCGAGATCACCGAGCGCCTGCGCTGCGACGGACGGGTACGCTGGCCGCTCACCTCCCGGATCGAAGCCGCCGGTCGGGAAGCCGTGCGCTTCGAGGGCGTATACGCGGTCAAGCTGCGCGCCTGAACACCGCTGAGTTCTGCAATGCGCACACGCCTCTGCTGCCTGACTCTTCTTATCCTTCTGCCGCTGGCCGGGCACGGGGCCGATCCTCTTCGCACGACGCAGCTGCTGCTCGACGCGGGCCTGCTGCGGGAAGCCGAACGCGCGCAGGCCGTCTTCGTTGCCGCCCTGATCGAGGCCGGCCTGCCGGACGACGGTGATCCCTTCCTGACGAGCGCCGTGCAAACCGCCTTTCCAGCGAGCCGCGTGCGCGAGCGCTGGATTCGCCTGATCTCGGAGCAGCTTTCCGCCGCTGAGCTTGCCGCGGCCGCCGATTTCTATCGCTCAGTGCCAGGGCAAGCGTTCACGCAGGCCCTGCGCGCCGCTCCGGACGCGGTGGCGCCCGACCCGCCAGCCGATCTTCAGGCGGCGGTGCACGCCATGGAGGCCCCTACGCGGGAAGCGGTCCTGCGCGTGCGCACCGGCGGCTTCGCGCTCTGGTTGACCGAGCAGGAAAAGGGCAATCGCCGCATTCTGCTAGAAGATGCCTGGGACGATGCGCTCGAACGCTACGGACGCGCCACGCGGACGCCGGAGATCGCTGCCCTGCAGCGCATTGCTCCGGTCCACGCGCTCGGGTTCGCCGATTTCGCCATGAGCGCCGCGGGGCAACGTTTTCACGGCAAGCTCACCGCGGCTCTGGACCTCGCGCTCGCGGAACTTGCCCGCGAGCACAAAGGCACCGTTCGACGCGCGCTGATTCGAAGAGCCGGGGCTCAGAGCCCGGGATAGGCTTCCCCCAGCTGGAAGTCGAAACGGGAGCGCACGCCATCTACCGAACGCACGCCCGCGCCGTCGTCGAAAGGCTGGTAGCGCCAGCTGCGGATCGCCGCGAGTGCCGCCGCGTCGAACACGCCCTCAGGTACGGATTCGACGATGCGCGGATCGCGCACGCGCCCTTCCACGTCCACCCGGTACTCGACGACCGCGTGGCCTTCCACGCCCGCGGCTTTTGCCGCTGCCGGATAGGCAGGGCGCCCCCCTTCCAGCCACCGCAATTGAGGTTCACGCTCCAGTACGCCGGCACAGCCTGCGAGCAGGACGACGCCCAGCAACGCCATGCCCCTCATCCGCTCTGCCCCCCCGCCAGCGCCGCGAGGCGCGCCGCCGGATCCTCACCCGCGGCGATCGGCATCATGGTCCAGCGCCACATCCAGCCGCCGGAGCGCAGTCGATAGGGCGGCAGCGTGTCGGGGCCGCAGGCGCCGGTCCCGACTCCACGATGAAAGCGATCCACGTGCACCTCGACGCCCTCCGAGGGCACCAGATCTCGCACGTGGCGACGGGCGCCGAGCTCCGCCTCGCTGTAGCGCAGCGCCGTGAACTCGCCGTCCTCCGGGGTCTGCACGGCAAGCCCGCGCCCCTTCGCATCCGTCAGCGAGAACCAGCGCACGCCGGATCGATTGCCGCAGGCCTGGGGGAGGATGTAAGGCGTGAACAGGTCATCGACGGTGGCGTCGTAGCGGCCGAGCACCGCGCCCGCCCGCCGATCGCGATAGTTCTCGTGCGGTCCAAGGCCGAGCCAGGTCACTTGATCGAGGCCGCCGTCGGCAACGAAATGCACGCCGAGGCGCGGGAGGTCTTCGAGCGCATCGGGCACGCGCACCTGCTCGGCCAGGCGCAGAGCTCCGTCATCACCGAGCGACAGTTCCCGGTGGTGATCGATGATCGCTCCGGTCGCGGCGCGCAGCGTGCTGCGCTGCGTGACCTGGATACGCCCGTCTGCACGCTGACGGATCGTCGGCCGAGAACTGTGCCGCTCCATGGCATCCAGGCCCTGGGCGCGCCACCGCTCGAGCACGCCTCCGGGCCGCGGCAGCAGACGAATGCCATCGTTGTCGGTCGGGGCGCGCCAAAACGAGAGCGCAAGGGGGCCGCGCACAAGATGCTGCCCCTGATCGATGAGCTCGCGCACGTCTCCGGATTCCGGGTCGAGAAGCACCTCGAAGGTACCGCTGACGGCGTGCAGGCCCCGCGGCGACTCGGCAAGGCTGAGGGTGGACCGCGCGGCCGCCGGCGACCTCGTGCGGCGCGCCTTCGGACCCTGGACGTCGGTCTGCCAGACCCCCAGCTCCCAGCCCTTGGGCGCGAAGGGTTCGGCCGAGCGCACCTGCACGCGCACGGTCAATTGCCCGGTCGCACCGCGCGGCAGCACCTTCCGATCGAGTTTCAAAGCCACCGAGCCCGTGCCCTGCGGCTTGAGGTTCGGCGCCCTGAGCACGCCGGACTGCACCCTGATGCCGTCGACGTCGACGCTCCAGGCAAGCTCGAGCCAGTCCGTGCCGCGATGATCGAGGCGCGATCGCAGCGCCAAACGGCCGCGCTCGTAGCCCTCGATCGCGATTGGTGAGGCAAGTGCCCGGTGCTCGTACATGGCCGGGTGCGGCGTGCGGTCGGGCCAGACCAGGCCATTGATACAAAAATCAGCATCGTTGGGCTCATCGCCGAAGTCGCCCCCGAAGCCCCAGGCCGGGGCAGCATCGGCATCGTCGCCGTCGCGAGGCGGCAGGCGCAGCCCCTGATCGACCCAGTCCCAGATGAAGCCGCCCTGCAGTCCGGCATGGGCCTCGATGAGCGCCCAGTAATCCGACAGCGATCCGTTCGAGTTGCCCATGGCGTGGCTGTATTCGCACATCACCAGCGGCTTGTCGCGATAGTGCTGGGTAACCCAGGTCTCCAGGCCTTCGATGCTCGGGTACATCGGGCACACGAGATCAGTGCCGACGACGCCGAAGCCGCCCGGAGGCCCCCCCGGGCCCGGGCCAACGACGGCGGACAGCCGGCCGCCCTCCATCGCATCCCAGGGCAACTGGATCGCACCTTCATAGTGAACCGCACGCGAGGGGTCGATGCGGCGAATCCAGGCCGCGAGCGCATCGTGCACCGCGCCGTAGCCCGCCTCGTTGCCGAGGGACCAGGCGATGATGCAGGGATGATTGCGATCGCGCTGGACCATCCGCCGCACCCGCTCCGTTATCGCCGCATCGTAGGTGCCGCCTTCGGCGAGGGAGTGCTGGCGTGCATGACTCTCGACGTTGGCTTCGTCAAACACCCACAGGCCGAGCTCGTCACAGAGCGCGTAGAACTCAGGGGCGTTCGGATAGTGAGCGGTTCGCACGGCGTTGAAGCCAAAGCGCTTCATGAGCAGCAGATCCGTCCGCGTCGTCTCAGCGCTCACGGTCTTGCCAGTGCGGTCGTCGTGCTCGTGGCGGTTGACCCCGCGGAGGGTGATCGCCTCGCCGTTGACCTTGAGCTGGCCGTCCTCGATGCACACGCGCCGGAAGCCGCAGCGCACGACCGTGGCTTCCACCACGCGACCGCCGGCATCGAGCAGTTCTATCTCGACCTCGTGCAGCGCCGGCGTCTCGGCAGTCCAGGGCGCGGCCTTCGGTACACGCGCATCAAAGCGCACGGTGGCACCCTGCCAGGCGATCCCCGAGACGAGATCGCGACGCTGCGTCGACGCATCACGCCAGGGCACCTTCTCTTCGAGGGACCGGCGCATCACGTCGGTGCCGCGGGCATTGCGCAGGCGGGCGCGAACTGAAAAGCCGCCGGCGAGGACACCGGGGCCCTCGACGTCCACTTCGAGTTCGAGCAGGCCCGCCTTGCCGTCGTGATCGGCATGCACCCGCACATCCGCGAAGGCCGTCTCCGGCCGCGCGATGACCTCGACGCTGCGGTGCAGGCCCGCAAGCCACCAGTCGTCCTGATCCTCTATCCAGCTCGCATCGCAATAGCGCACCACGACGAGCGCCAGCGTGTTGTAGCCCGGCACAAGCGCATCGGTGAGGTCGAACTCGCTGGGCAGGCGCGAGTCCTTGCCAAAACCGATGTAGGTGCCGTTCAGGTACACGAACACCAGCGACTCGGCGCCGCCGACGTGGAGGATCGCGCGGCGACCGCGAAAGTCCTGAGGCAGGCGGAACTTGCGCCGATAGACCCCGGTCGGATTGTCGTCGGGCACGCTGGGCGGATCGCCCTCGAACGGCATGCGCACGTTGGTGTAGTGCGCGTGGTCGCCGACCCCCTGAAGGGGCCAGCAGCCCGGCACCTCGATCGAGCGCCAGTCATGATCGTCATAGCCGGTTTCGAGCACCGCCTCCGGTACGGCCTCCGGCGCGGCGAACAGGCGAAAGTGCCAGGGTCCGTCGAGCGACAGTCGCCACGGCGTGCCGGCGCGCGCCGCATCGAGGTCGGGGCCCGATCGATAGTGCGCCCGCATGGGCAGGCGCCCCTCCGAAATCCTGTCGGGCGTCTGCCAAACCGGCGCCCGATTTCCTTCACCGCGCATGCTCTTCTCCCCGCCCGGCCCGCGGAAAAACCGACCGCGAAGTATCCTCCGCGCGTGCCCGGCTCGCCACCGGGGCAGACGTCGGGACCGATGGCGCTGCTAAGCTCTGCCAGATGACCTGCCACGAGGAGAGGGCCGAACGTGCAACGGCAGAAGGTGCTCGTGCTCTATCTGCAGAACTCAGCGCTCGACTCGAAGGTCGTGTCCTGGGCGCGCTACGACGGCACGGGGGACCATACGCACATGCCCGGCGACGACGATGAGCCACCCTATCGCAGCGGCCTTGATGCGCTTCGCGACGGCTGGCGCCTGATCCAGATGTCACCTCTCGTTCAACACGCTCCTGGCGCCGAGTTCGTAACTGGCTATCAGAAGTACGAGTTCCTCTTCGAGCAGCTCGCCGAGGTGGAGGCGCACGCGTGAGCGACGCCTACCTCCTCGACAGCCGACGCATGGCGGAATTCGTCGCCCGTGGCTTCCTGAAGTTCGACGCCCTCATCCCCGAGGCGATCAACGCGGCTTTCATGGCCTCCCTGCCGTCCGCCGAGCGCGCTGAGGGAGAGCCGTTTATGATGAGCTACGGCCGCATGCTTGCGCAGAGCGGCGTGCCGGAGATTGCCGCGGGCAGTCCCTTTGCGGAGGCTTTCGACGCACCCTCGCCGCTCGGCCGCCTGTTCGCGCTGCCGGAGGTGCAGGGCATCATCCGCTCCCTCGTCGGCGCCGATCCGATCTTCGACCATCACTTCCTGCACTTCGCCTTTCCACCGGCCTTCTACCGCGACGGTGACCCGCCGCAGCGCGCCCAGGACCTGCATCAGGACTCGACCATCGATCCGCGCCGCAGCGCCTTCGATATCCAGATCATGTACTACCCCCACGCGGTCGGCCCAGGGGACGGCGGTACCCGCTATGTTCCGGGCAGCCACCTACGCGTGGTGAGTGAGGTCGCGATCGGCCGCTATCAGAACGTGCTCGGCCAGCAGCACATGACGTGCCCGGCCGGAACGCTCCTCGTGCTCCACCACGGTCTCTGGCACGGCGGCGGCATCAATCGCGGTGCGGGCCTGCGCACGATGTACAAGGTGCGCCTGAATCCGGCGGTGCCGCAGGTGCGGCTCTGGGATACGTCGGACCTGACCGAGGCGGACAGTGCGCAGCGGCCGATCTTCCTGCGCACCCGGCCGACGCCGCAGGACGGGCTACACGAAACACTCATGCGCCTGGAGCCCTGGTACGAAGCCGACACGGGGCGCCTCGAACTGCTGGCGCGGGCGCGGCTCTGGCGCAGCCTTCTCGGCGACGCGCAGGCAGATATCGACTACTGGCTGACGCGGGTGGAGAACGAACCCACCGCGTAGGCGTCAGTCGCGCGACCAGTTCGGCGTGCGCTTGCCGACGAAGGCCGCGACGCCCTCGCGGTAGTCCCCGCCCTTCATCATCGCTTCAAGCCGCGCCTCCGAGTCGATCACGGCCTCCGCTGCGCTGCGGTGAAGGTCGGCGTAGACCTGGTGACGGGTCGCCGTCAGCGAGCTGGGCGCGACGCGCGCCAGCACATCGGCCAGATAGGCGCGCGCCTGCGCGACCACCTGATCCTTCGGCGCCACCGCGTTCACGAGGCCCATGGCGAGCGCCTCCTCGGCAAGGAACTTCCGCGAGGACAGGAGCAGGTCGTTCGCCCGCGTGAGGCCGATCATTTTCGGCAGCAGCCAGGACAGTCCGTACTCAGCCGGCAGCCCGAGAGGGCCATGGGCCGTGGTCATCTTCGCGCCCTCGGCGGCGAAGCGCAGATCGCACCAGCACGCGAGCGCGAAGCCGACGCCGGCCGCGGCGCCATTGATCGCGGCGACGACCGGCTTGGTGAGGCCGCAGTGCCAGGCGAAGAACGCCTCGAACTCGGGCCTCACGCCAGAGCCGGGCTGAGCGAGATCAACGGGGGTTCCCGGGTCGTAGCCCCCCTTCGCGACGTGGCCTTCGAGGGCCTTCGCGTCACCGCCGGCGCAGAATGCGCGGCCTTCTCCGGTAACGATGATCGCGCCCACATCCGGATCGTGATCGGCCTGCTGCATGAGCCAGCGATACTCCGTATGCATGCGTCCGGTCCACGCATTCATGCGCTCCGGCCGATGCAGGGTCACGGTGGCGATAGCGTCCTCGACAGCGTAGCGCGTCGCCTTCAGTTCCATCGAGGTCTCCTCAGGGTTCGGTGGCGAAAACCATCGCATCGTCTGCAAAGGCCTTGAACTCCAATCCGTTGCCAGACGGATCAAGCAGGAAGAGGGTGCGCTGCTCACCGGCGCTGCCGGCAAAGCGGACATGCGGCTCGATGAGAAACTCGACCTCGGCTGCGCGCAGGCGGGCAGCGAGCGCGTCCCAGTCCGGCACGTCGAGGATCACGCCGAAGTGCCGCACGGGCACGTCGTGTCCATCCACCGGATTACTCGCTGGCCCCGACGGCTGTTCGTCGACGAGGTGAGCTGTCACCTGATGCCCGGCGAGATCGAAGTCGATCCAGCGATCGCTCTCCCGGCCGACGCCGCAGTGCAGCAGCTCGGTGTAGAAGGCCCGCGTACGCGGCAGATCCGTGACCGGAATGGCGAGATGGAAGCGCGGTCTCATGGTCGTCTCCTGTCGGCCTCAGCCCTGCGCAAGCGCACTTGCGAGCACGCTTGCGAGCACGGGCCGGGCGTCATCGAACGCAGCGGCAAGGCGGAACTGGGCCTCGGCGCGCGCGAGGTTCTGTCCCGGTTGGCGCACGCGGAAGTAGCGATCGCCGTCGAGATGATCGGTGAGGAAGCGCACGCCGAGCATGAAGGACATGTGTGCCGGAGCGGCAATGCAGGCACGGATTTCCTCCTCCGCGAGCGCCTCGCCGAGTCCGGCAAAGAACCCTCCGGCGCCCGCCCGGAGCATCCCATCGTCGACGCTCGCGCGGGCCGGGTCGTCCTCGTCTCCAAGACTCGCGGCGCTACGCAGAAAGTCGCCGAGATCCCAGGCGAGGGGCCCGATCATCACCGTGTCCCAATCGACGAGCGCCGGGGCACCGCCTCCGCGCCCGGGCAAGAGGAAGTTGGAGAACTTCGGATCGCCGTGCAGCACGCGCACCGCACCTGCATCCGGCGCGGCAGCTTCGCGCTCGGGCAACTCCGCGTTGACGCGGTCGATCAACGCACGCGCAGAATCCTGACGTTCGCGCCTGGCGTTCGCTACCGCAGCGCGGAAGTTCGCCGTACGCGTGGCGAGATCGTGGAAGGCTTCGTGCACGGGATGCAGCGCGGCCCCGTCGAGCGACGACAGCTGGGCGAGGACCACAGCAAGCGCCTGCCCTGCCGCTTCCGCTTCTTTCAGCGAGCCGGGGCGCGTCCGCACCACGCGATCGGGCAGCCAGGCAAAGACACGCCACAGGCCCGCATCGGTTTCCAGGCAGAGGGCGCCGTCCGCTGCGGGCCGGAGCGCGGGGGTCAGCGAACGCCGTGCGTCCTTGCCCGCAAGGTGCGCGAGCACCACCTCCATGTTCGCCTGCACCGCCCTCGCCTGGGGAAAAACGCCGTGGTTCAGCCACTGGAGAAGCCATTCATTCGTCGCGTCGGCGACATACCACGTTTCGTTGATATGGCCGGTCGTGAGCAACTCGATCCGCTCCGGCACGATGCCGTAGCGCGCAAGCGCGACCTCCGCGCCCTTGGCATTCGGCCGCATCACCCGTGCCGCCGTCCAACGTGATCGCGCAGAGGGGTGAGTACCGCAAGCTCGATCTCGGCCGTGACCGCTGCATCGGCCTGCTCGCCGAGCGCGGCGAGCTTTGCTCCGAGCGCAGTCTCGTCACCCCCGCGCGCCCGCGTTTCTGTCCAGGCGTCGAGCAGGTCGGCTACGGGCGCGAGCAGATCGATGAGCGGCGCGAGCGTCGCGAAGTCGGCATTGCGCTGCTGGAGGGGATGGAGCGAGACCTGCGCCATGCGCCAGCGATGGGCACGGTCCCGGAGCACCATCTCGCGTGAGGGTTGGTCGGGCGCTGCTGCAAAGGCAGCGAGTTCCCTGGCGAACGCGAGCACGTCGAGGCTTTCCGGAGGCAGCAGATCGACCGGGCGCCGAAGCTCCGTGTCCGCATCGTAGGGCCGGGGCAGTTCTGCGCTGCCCATGCCCGATCCTTCACCGCGATGGATCGCCAGGGCTTCTCCGAGCAACCGCCGGTACCAGCGCACGGGCTCGAAGGCGGCCAGCGCAATGCGCAGATGATGGAGTTCATCCGGGCGCACGCCCATGCGCAGCAGCAAGGGCTCGTTGCCAGACAGCGGCCTGCAATCGGTATGCGCCTCCAGATGCGCAAGCAGGGCCGGCAGACGGCGCTCGAAGTCGTCAGCGTCACAGCGCGCCGGGTCTGTCCAGAGACGCTCGGCAACCGCCGCCAGGCGTCCATACAGACGCGCGTCGAGCAGCTCCGGCGTAACCAGCTCCGACCACATGCAGGCTTCGCCGCCGAGCACGCGGCCCGCAATGGGCGCTAAGCGCTCAGGCGCCGAAGGCGCCGTGCGCAGCACGGCCTGAATGCCGCGGCGCACGCTTGCGAGGCGGGGCGCGTCGAGCATCTGCGCCTCGGCGAGGGCGAGCCCCTCAGGGCCGGAGGCGGGATCGAAGGCGTAGTGCACGCGTGCGGGATAATTCAGATCAAGGTAATAGCCCGACGAGGACAGCGCATCGTGGCCGCCGGTGAGCGCGGCCCCGAGCGAGCTCGAGCCGCGCCAGGACTGCACGATCACATCCTCCGGCAGATCTGGCGCGAGCACCTCGTCCCAGGCGACCGCACGGCGACCATGCCGTCGAACAACACCCGCCATCTCGCGTTCGAACCAGCGCTGCACATCCCGGGCAGCGTGAAGCCCCCGTTCCGCGCACCACTGCAAACGACGCGCATCCTTGAAGACATAGACCTCCGGATGCACCTCATCGCCCCCGATGTGCAGATAGCGGTCCGGAAACAGGGCGACCAGATCCGCGACGACCGCATCAAGCGTCTCCCAGGTCGCGTCGAGGGTCGGATCGAGGGCGTGGCGCGAGGGCCCGAAGGCGCGCGGCAGCGCGTCCGGCGGCACGCCCGCGGCAAGCTCGGGACGGGCATGGACGATCGCGCCCGCGTGGCCCGGCACGTCGAGCTCCGGGACGATGCGGATGCCGCGGATTGCAGCGTCGGCCACGAGGCGCTCGATCTCGCCAACGCGAAGATAGGCGCCCTGCGCTCCACGCTCGAAGAGCTCCGGGCAACCAGGCGTTTCAATCCGGAAGCCCTGATCGTCATTCAGATGCAGATGCAGAACGTTGAGACCGAGCGCCGCCATACCGTCAAGCGTGCGCAGCAGTGTGGCGAGCGGCATGTGATGACGCGCGAGGTCCAGCAGCAGCCCACGCCATGGAAGATGTGGCGCATCTTCGATCACGAACGCCGGCACGTGCGCCCCACGACCGTCGCGAGCGACGAACTGGAGCAGTCGCTCGAGCCCGTGGCTGACCCCGAAACAGGTCGCCGCGTCGATTTCCGCCCCCGATGAGGTCACGCGCAGCCGATAGCGCTCATCATCACCCAGGCTCGGGGCGCGTTCCGGATCCGCGTCCGCCTGAATCTGGAGCACGGGCGCATCCGGCGTTGCCGGAGCAAGTAATCCATCGAAGCGACGCTGGTGACGACGGAGCAGGCGGCGCAGGCCGACGGACGCATGCGCAGGGCCACTGATGCGCAGGCCACGGTCGAGGTCGAGCCGTCCCCAGCGGGGGTCCAGGCGCTGCGGCAACGGCAGCGGACCCGAAAGATCAACGACGTCTCGAATGGTGGCCATGAATACTTTCTCGGACAGTCACGCCGAGTCGACACGTCCCGCAGGAAAGCTGTCAAGGCGAGCGTACGCCAGGTGACCCTCTGCGCGGTGCGCTGGGAGCGAGCCTCCAGCCGCCGCCCGCGCACGGCCTGAGGGCCCATGCGTCGGATCCGCAGCGGGGCGAAGGCGCCGGCGAGACGCGAGGTGCAGCGGCAAGGCGAGGGGCGCGCGCGTCCGCTATGGTGCGCCCTCTCGCATTCGCACCTCGGACACCCCATGCGCACGCTTATCTTTCTCGCCCTGACGCTCACCGCAGCCGGCGCCGCCGCCGAGCCGGCGTTCTTCAGCGCCGAAGACGTCTTCGACCTCGAATACGCGAGCGATCCGCGTATCTCTCCAGACGGCAAGCGCATCGTTTACGTCAGGCGCGCGAACGACATCATGCGCGACCGCACCCGCGCCGACCTCTGGAGCATCGGGGTGGACGGTTCGCGCCATCGCCCGCTGGTGGTGGAGAACGCCGCGGCGACCTCACCTCGCTTCTCGCCTGCGGGGGATCGTCTCGCGTGGATTCGCTCAAGCTCTGACGGCCCGGAAATCGTCGTGCGCTGGCTCGACGGGGACGAAACCGCACCGATCGCGCGCCTGCGCGAGCGTCCGCGCAATCTGTCCTGGTCGCCGGACGGCCGCTGGATCGCATTCACCCAGACCGTTGCCGCAGACGCGCAGCCCCTTGCACCACGCCGCAGCGGCCCCGAGGGATCGGAGTGGTCAGACCCCGTGAAGGTGATCGACGCAGTGCGCTACAAGCGCGACGGCGCCGGCTTCCTCGAAGCGTCCTATCGCCAGGTGTTCGTGGTGCCGGCCGAGGGCGGCACGCCGCGTCAGCTCACCTCCGGAGACTTCGAGCATCGCGGCCCACTCGCGTGGTCAGCGGATGCTGATCGCATCTACTTCAGCGCCAATCGCGAAGCGGACTGGGAATACGAAGCCGTGGAAACGGACCTATGGTCCGTGGCGGTTGCCGACGGCGCGCTCGAGCGAATCACCGAGGCGCCGGGCGCAGAGACCGATCCAACCGTCTCGCCCGACGGCCGCCATCTCGCCTATCTCCACGACGACGGCGACAAGGTCGCCTGGCGCCCGGACGTGCTCCGCATCCGCGATCTCCGCAATGGCGAGGACCGCGCGCTCACGGACACGCTCGACATCTCCGCAGGCGGGCCGCAATGGATCGACGATCGCGCCCTCGCCTATCACTTCGACGAAGCCGGCGCGCGCAAGGTCGCGCGCATCGACCTGCGCGGCCGCGTAGAGGTTCTCGCCGAATCGCTCGGCGGCACGAGCCTGGGGCGCCCCTATCTGTCCGGCAGCTTTGCGGTAGGTCGCGGCGGCACCGTCGCCTTCACGCACGGCACGGCCTCACGGCCCGCGGAACTCGCGGTTGCCGATCGTCGCGGAGTTCGCGTGCTGACGGTGCTCAACGAGGATCTGCTCGGCAATCGCACCCTCGGCGAGGTGCACGAGATCCGCTACACGTCCTCCCACGACGACCTGCCGATCCAGGGCTGGTACATGACCCCGCCCGACTACGAGCCCGGTCGCGCTTACCCGACGATCCTGGAGATTCACGGCGGGCCGCATCTCGCCTACGGCCCACAGTTCAGCGCGGAGATGCAGCGCATGGCGGCCGAGGGCTACGTCGTGTTCTACGACAATCACCGAGGCAGCACCGGCTACGGCGAGGACTTCGCCCTGGCGCTGCAGTACCGCTATGCCTCCGAAGCAGATTTCGCCGACCACATGAGTGGCCTCGACGCCCTCATCGAACGCGGCATCGCGGATCCGGACCAGCTCTACATCACCGGCGGCTCTGCCGGCGGCATTGCCAGCGCCTACGCGATCGGCTTGACGGATCGCTTCCGGGCCGCTGCGGTCGCCAAGCCCGTGATCAACTGGGTGAGCAAGGTGCTCACGGCCGACTCCTATCTGTATCAGGTGCCCTTCCAGTTCCCGGGCATGCCCTGGGATGAACTCGAACACTACTGGCAGCGCTCCCCGCTCTCCCTTGTCGGCAACGTGACCACGCCGACGCTGCTGATCACCGGCGAAGAAGACCAGCGCACGCCGATCTCGGAAACGGAGCAGTTCTATCAGGCCCTGAAACTGCGCCGCGTCGATACGGTGATGGTCCGCGTGCCGGGCTCCCCCCACGGCATCGCCGGTCGCCCGTCGCGCCTGAACGCCAAGGTGGACAACATCCTCGCCTGGTTCGAGCGCTATGCGCCCGCGGCGGACGCCGGCAACTGAGGCCGCGCACGTTGGCGACGGCCCCCGCTTCTGCGAGACTCCGCGCCCTTCACGCGGGCTGCCCGCGGTGAGCTCCGGGAGAGACGTGTTGAACATCCAGGCGCGCATGCGCGAAATCATCGAGGCCGAGGCGCAGGCCGTCGCCGCCATCCCCGTGGACGACCAGTTCGCAGCCGCTGTACAGGCCATGGCGGACTGCACGGGCAAGATTCTCACTACCGGCATCGGCAAGGCCGGCTACGTCGCGTCACGCTTTGCGGCGACCCTGTGCTCGACCGCTACGCCGGCTCACTTCGTGCACCCGGCGGAAGCCGCCCACGGTGATCTGGGCATCGTTGCAGAAGGCGACTGCATCATCGCGTTCTCGACCTCAGGCAAGTCGAACGAAGTGCTGGAAATGCTGGAATTCTCTCGCCACCTCGGCCGCGAGACGATCATCGGCATCACCTCGCACACCGATTCACCGCTGCGTGAGCTGTCCGACATCGTCCTAAACATGGGCGCGATTGAAGAGCCGTGCCCGCACGGCCTGACGCCTTCAGCCTCGCTTGCTGCCATGAGCGCAATCTGCGATGCCCTGTCGCTCACGCTCATGGAGATGAAGGGCGTCACCCGCCGCGACTACGGCATCCGCCACCACGGGGGCTACCTCGGCCGCGCCGCGCGCCTAGACAACGAGTAAAGCCACACGCAATCGCCGGGCGCCCTCACTCCAGGATCACTTCATAGAAGATCTGGAACATCGGCGCGGCGCCAATGCCATCGTGGCCGGACAGGCGCCCGCCCGGCACGAACTCGAGACCGCGGATGGCTGGGTCGACACCAACGCCGTTGTCGGTCGGCGCATGATCGAAGGGCGCGCCGCCGTTCGCTTGCGCTGAGTAGCGCACGTCAGTTGCGAGGTTGAAGCTGACGCCACTGTCGCCCCCGGGATCGGCGAAGCCGATCGCGCCAGCGCCCCCGTCGACGCGCAGCTCAAGCGGTTCCGGCAGCGCGTCGCGCACGGCCAGGCTCGCAGCATCGGGGCGACCCGGTCCGAAATTCGACACCTGCACGGTGTAGCGGATGCGGGCGCCGGGAATGCGCTTCGGGTTGGACCCGTTCACCGGATCGGCAAGAACCTGGGAGCTCTTCACGATCAGAAGATCGGGCATCAGCGCTCCGCACGGCCGCGTCAGCGCGCGCTGCGCCTGAATCTCGCTTTGCGACAGCGCGGCGCCAAAAATCCGCACTTCATCGATATCACCCTGGAAACGGCGACTTCCCGAACCCGGCTTCCAGCGGCCGACGCTCAGTGCCGTTTGCGCCGTGAAGGCACGTATGGCACCCGTCCGGGCACTCTGGCCCGCAAGTGCACCGTTTACGTAGATGCGTAGCTGGCTGCCGTCGTAGACCCCCGCGACGTGCTGCCATTCACCCTCGACGCTCGGCGTCGAAGCCTGAACAAAGGTCCGCCCAGAGGTGGTCTGGACTGCAAACTCTGGGAAACCGTTGTCCTGACGGTGCTGAAGCCAGAATTGCCCGGTGTCGCCGCTGTCGTTGGACGTGACGATATTGGCCCAGCCTTCACCCGAGCTCGGCGGGATGCCCCAGCGCATCCACGCCATCGCGGTCAGCGCCTGCGTACCGCCGATCCCGAGATCGACATTGCCCGCCGTCGCGCCGCTGTCACCGCCCGGAAACACGCCGTAGCGGCACGTGCTCTCTTCTCCGGACTCCCCGAGGGCCGGCAGCACCAGACCGGACCCAGTGCTGCCTTCCGCGGTGAGAGCGAAGCCGTTGATCTCGTCGCTGAAGGTGCCAAGGAATGGATCTTCCTCGAACAGGTAAGCCGCGCGCGCCGCACCGCTCCCACCGCAAGGGCCGACGTTGCTGTTCTGATCACAGGTCGTTCCGCCGACCGATCCGCTACCGTTGATCGTCGGTGCATTGATGTCACCGGTCACCGTGCCACTGTTGTTGACCGTGTTCGGCGACTCGACGTTGCCGTCGATGGTGCCACTGTTGTTCACGTTGCCACCGGCGGCCACGTCGCCTTCGACAGTGCCGCCGCCGTTGTTGTTCACGTCACCGCTGGCGTCGACATCACCGCCGATGATGTTGTTGTTGTTGACGTTACCCCCCGACGTCACCGGTCCACCTATTTCGCCGCCACCATTGTTGTTCACGTCGCCGCCTGCGACGACGCCGCCGCCAATAACGTTGTTGTTATTGACGTTGCCCCCTGCCGTCACGGCCCCGCCTACGGTGCCGCCGCCGTTGTTGTTGAGGTCACCACCTGCATCGACGCTGCCGCCAATAACGTTGTTGTTGTTGACGTTGCCTCCTGCAATGACGTTCCCACCGATGCTTCCCGAACCGCTGACGCTGACGTCACCCGCAGCGTTCACCGTTCCGGTGATTGCGCCATTGGTGCTGACGTTCCCGGAGGCGGAGACGTTCCCGTCGATCGTCGAGTTGCTGCCGTTCACGCTGACGTCGTCGGCATCGAGATCGCCCGTGAGGTTCACGTTGCTCGAGACGTTGACGTTCCCGCTCGCCGTGAGGTCACCGCTGAAGGTGGTGCGATTGCCGAGGTTCGCGTTCCCGGCGATGGTCGCATCGCCCTCGAAAGACGCTCGATTGGCGCCATTCAGATTGCCGCCGACGATGAGCGTCACCGCGTAGTCGCTGCGAATGCCCGGGCTGAGGTTACCGGCGACATCGAGAATGAGGTCGGCGGGGTTCTGAGCGGCGTTGATCTCCGAGTTGCGGCCGCCGATAAAGTCGCCGTTGACGTCGAGTATCACCGGAGTCGCGGACAGCACGATGTCGTCATTGTTTGCGAGAACGACGTTGCCCGGACAGGAAACGGTGTTGCCCACCACCGCACAGCCGCTGAACGGGCCGCTCGCGGTATTCACGCCCGGGAGTGTGAAAGTTGCTGCTGTCGCTCGGCCAGCGAAGGTCAACAAGACAGCGACGACCGAAGCGCGCAGCAACCAACGGCGCCGGTCTTCCATGCCTCAGAACACTTGACCGTTAGTTCACCGAGCGTACACGGCAAGTTCCGCTTCAAGGGCGCCGCAGCGGCGTACACATGTACGCCGAATCCAGCACTCAGTCAGCGCGCTTCATCAGCGTATGGACGACGCCGTAGCTGCGACCCGCGTCGAGACCGAAGAGTTCGGCGCAGGCCATGAAGAACATTCGCCAGCGCTGCACCCAGATCGTCGCCTCGTCTGCGCCGTAGGCTTCGTGGCAAAGGTCCGAAACAAGATCGATCGCCGCATCCTCGAGCGCAAGCCAGTCGTTGCAGGTGCGCTCGTAGTGGGTGCCCGGTACCCACCACCGGTCGACCACCTGCACCTGCTGCGGAAAGCGCGAGAACTGCTCTTCATGCGGCATGATCCCGCCGGTGAAAAAGTAGCGCTCCATCCAGCCGCCGTCCGGCTCGTAGTGATAGCCCACGTCGCGATGACAGAAGACATGGGTGAACAGGCGCCCATCCGGCTTCAACCAGCCGGAGACCTTGCCGAGCAGCGCCGCCCAGTTGCTCATGTGCTCGAACATTTCGATGGAGCAGACGCGGTCGAACCGTTCTTCCGTATCCCATTCGACAACGTTCGCCGTGATCACCTCCAGGTTCCCGAACCCTTTTGCCGCCGCCGTCGCCTCGATGTGCGCGCGCTGGGTCGCGGAGTTCGACACCGCCGTGATGCGGCTCGTCGGGTAGTGCTCAGCGAGCCAGAGCGCAAGCGAACCCCAGCCGCAGCCGAGGTCGAGCAGGCGCATCCCGTCCTCGATCCCTGCGCGCTCGCAGGTGAGCGCGAGCATGGCCTCCTCCGCCTGCGCAAGCGTGACGTCCGGACCGTCGTACCAGCAGCAGGAATACTTCAGGCGTGGACCGAGGACGGTTGTGAAGAACTCACTGGGCACCTCGTAGTGCTGCGCGTTCGCGGTGTCCGTCGCCACCGCGATGGGGCCTTCGGAAATCGACTCGATGAAGCGCGCCTGCCGCGCAGCAATCGCATCGGCGCCCCCCGTCCGTTCGCTGACCAGGCGCCGGCGGATGTTCCGGCGCATCCCGAAACGGGCAAGCCGGTCGGGAATCCAGCCTCGCTCGCAAAGTACGGCGGCGTCGACCATTGGCAAACCTCCTCAGGCGAGTTTCTGTGCGGGTAGGAAGTCACGGCCGACGCCGAGCACGGGGGCCGGGTGACGACTGTCGACGTGTTCGAACAGCACCTGCACGTCGCCGATGGAGCGCTCCATGAAGCCGCCCTGACAGAACGCGAGGTAGTAGCGCCAGAGGCGCTGAAAGGTGCGGTCGTAGCCCATCTCGAGGAGGCGCTCGCTGTGCATATCGACGTTGCGCTGCCATTCGGCAAGGGTGCGCGCATAGTGATCGCCGATGTCCTCGAGATGGCGCACGCGCAGGCGCGTTGTCCGCTGCATGGTGTCGAGGAGCACCGTCGCGGACGGCAGGCAACCGCCCGGGAACACGAAGCGCCGAATGAAATCGACGCCGTCCCGATACTGGGGGAACTTGCGGTCCTCGATCGTGATCGCCTGGATCAGCGCCAGGCCGTCGGGCGCGAGCAGTTCCTCGAGACGCCGGAAGTAGGTGTCGAAGTACTGGTGCCCGACCGCTTCGATCATCTCGATGGACACGATCCGGTCGTAGGTCCCTTCGAGCAATCGGTAATCACACTCGATGACCTCGACGAGATGTTCGAGCCCCGCCGCCCGAACGCGCTCCCGCGCATGACGATACTGCTCATGCGAGATGGTCGTGGTTGTCACTCGGCAGCCGTGGCGCGCCGCCGCGTGCAGCGCCAACCCCCCCCATCCCGTTCCGATCTCGAGCAGATGCACATCGGGCGACAGCAGGAGCTTGTCGCAGATCACGTCGAGCTTGTGGCGCTGCGCCGTTTCGAGATCGGCGTCCTCGTCCGGGTAGATGGCCGCCGAATACATCATCGTTGGATCGAGCATGAGCTCGTAGAAATCGTTGCCGAGATCGTAGTGCGCCGAGATGTTCGCGCGACTGCCCGCCAGCGTGTTCTCACGCCGCGCGTGGAACCAGCGATACGCTTTCATGCCGACGCGACCGAAGCTGCCTCGATCCATGTGATCGAGCGTGAAGCGGTTGCGAACGAGAATGCGCACCAGATCGACGAGATCGTCCGTATCCCAGAGCCCGAGAAAGTAGCTCTGCCCGGCGCCGACGCTGCCGCCGAGGCCCATATAGCCCCAGAAGTCCTCGTCATGAACCTGCACGGACACCCGTGGCCCGGGATTGCTCCGTGAGCCGAGCGTACGCACGCCATGCGCGTCGTGGACCTCGATGCATCCCCAGGTGATGCGATCGAGCACGTCGAGGAGGCCCTTGCGGACCAGTCCGAGCACGGAACGCGGCAGGTGCTCATACCAGCTGCGTCCGGTCTCCTGCAGGATGCTTTCGGCCATCGAAGCTCTCCTTGGTTCGGGCGCGATCAGGTCACCGATTCGGTGCCCTGCCTCGCCTCCGGTACGGGGTGCGGGTGATAGGTAGCGCCCTTCATCCAGAGCCGAAGGGCCTGCCAGTAGATGGCACCGACAACCTTGATGGCTGAAGGCACCTGGACGAGCGTGCGCGACAGCGCCGCCCGCGAAAGCGGTTCGAAAGCAAGCGCCATGCGCGCCGCGAAACGGCATTCGTCGCCCTCGAAATTCTGCTTCACGACCTCGAGACGGTTCTCGCCCAGCGTGAAACGAAAGCGATAGCGCATGGCGAGCGGCAGGAATGGCGAGACGTGAAAGTCCTTGGCAACGTCGAAATGCCAGGGGCCCGCTTGCGCGCGACAATCCAGCGCGTAGACGTGGCGTTCGTTCCACGGGGTGTTGGAAACCTCGAGGACGATCGCCTCCAGGCGGCCCGCGCACTGGCAGAAATACATCGTCACGGGATTGAAGCCGATGCCGAACTGTCGCGCTTGCGCGAGCAGGTGCACGGTCCCGCCGTGCTCGAATCCGAGGCGCTTGCGCACGATCCCGCGCACGCGCTCGGCAAGGGTCGAGCCTTCAGCACCAGCCAGGTGATCAGCCGAGCGCAAGCCGGCGACGTTCATCCGGTCGAGGCTCCACAACGGATGCCCCGAGAAGGCCTCCGGCAGACGATCGACATCAAGCCAGAGCATGCGCACGCCGTAGTCGAAGCCATGCCGGAAGGGCGCGCGGCGGACGTGCCAGACGCGGCCGCGGCTGAGTGCGTGGCCGGTCGGCAGGGTCACCAGGGGACCCCCATGGCACGCACCATCTGCGCAGCCGACAGGCATCCGTCTTCATGAAAGCCGTAGCGCCAGTACGCACCGCAGTACCAGGTGTCGCGGACGCCACTGATCTCCGAGCGCCGCGCCTGCGCCGCGACCGCGGGCCCGTCGAAGATCGGGTGGCTGTAGCGCAGTCGCTTGAGCACCTTGCCCTCGTCAATGGCGTCGGTCTGATTCAGCGTCACCAGCAGCGGCGTGGGTACGTCGATGTGCTGGAGGTGATTCATCCAGTAGGTGACCGTTGCGCCGTCGGCCTCGCGCCCGGCCTCGCGCCCGGCCTCTATCCGGTAGTTCCAGGAGGCCCAGAGCGGGCGCCCGCCGGGCAGGAAGCGGGCGTCGGTGTGAAGGACGACATCATTGGGTTGATAACGGATCGCGCCGAGCACTTCACGCTCTTCGACGCTCGGGTCATCGAGCAACGCGAGTGCCTGATCGCTGTGGCAGGCGAGCACCACCGCATCGAAGTGTTCAGTGCCGGCGTCGGTCGTGACGTGAACGCCCGCATCGCGACGAATCCGGCGCACCGGCTCGCCGAGCCGTGGCGCGCTCGGCAAAGCGTCCGTGATCTTGCTGATGTAGCTGGAGGAGCCTCCGTCGACGCAATACCACTGCGGCCGATCACGCAGCGAGAGCAGGCCATGATTGCGGAAGAACTCGACGATCCGTTTCGCCGGAAAACTGCCAAGCGACTCCGTCGGCACCGACCAGATGGACGCGGCCATCGGCGCGAGATAGTCGCGCATGAAGGTTTCGCCGTAGCGCGCGTCACGCACGTGCTGCGCAAGCGAAGGCCCGGTGCCGTGCAGGGCCAGTAGGCGCGGCGCGAACCGATTGAAGCGCAGGATATCGCGCAGCATTCCATAGTAGGCGGCATTGGTCAGATTGGGCCGATGCGCGAAAAGGCCGGCGAGGCCGGCACCGTTGAACTGCACGCCGTCGTTCTCGTTGACGACCGAGAAACTCATGGACGTTGCCGAGCCGGTTACGCCGAGTTCGGCGAGCAAGCGGGTGAAGGTGGGGTAGTTGCGGTCGTTGTAGACGATGAAGCCGGTGTCGACAGAAACGGCGCGGCCGTCCACTTCAAGATCGTGGGTGTGCGTGTGACCGCCGAGGCGCTGCTCGGCTTCGAACACCGTGACGCCGTGCGCGTCGCGGAGGAGCCAGGCGGCCGTGAGGCCGGAGATCCCTGTCCCGACTACCGCGACACGCACTGAAGCCTCACGCGGCGCGATCCTCTTGCTGCGCGTCCGGGAACCGGCCCGACGCGAGCGCCTCCTTGCGCGCCTCCGCTGCCGGATTCGGCAAGCCTTCACGCACGTGGTGCGGAACGACCTTCAGGTCCCAGGCCAGGCCCAGCTTCTCCAGCGCCTTGAGGAAGTACCAGCCGATGTCGATTTCCCACCAGTAGAACCCGAGGCGGGCCGACGCGGCGAAGTGGTGATGATTGTTGTGCCATGACTCGCCGAAGGTGATCGGCCAGAGCCATGCGTTGTTCCGGGATTCGTCGCCCGTCTCGTAGCGCTTGCTGCCGAAGACGTGCACGAGCGAGTTGATGGTGAAGGTTGCGTGGTAGGCGAGAAGGGTCCCGATGACGCCACCCCACACCAGCATCTGCCAGCCACTGGTGCCGGACTCCGGCCAGACAGCTGCGATCCAGCCACCCGCAAGGAACAAAGATGTGTAAGTAAAGATCGGTACGAAGGTGTCGAAGCGGTCGAGGAAGACGAGCTCCGGATACTTGGCGAAGTCGCGGATGTCTTCTGAGCGCGTGCGGTAATTGCCGTTCGAGAGGAACCAGAACATATGGCTCCACCAGAAGCTGTCCTGCACGGGAGAATGGGCATCCTCCGGCTGATCGGAATACTTGTGGTGATGGCGGTGGTGCGCTGCCCACCAGAGCGGCCCGCGCTGCACCGCGGAGGCACCCATGACGGCGAGAATGAACTGCATCACGCGCCCCGTTCGGAACGCTCGGTGAGAGAAGTAGCGGTGATAACCAACCGTGATGCCGAGGACGCGAATCGCGTAGGTCGCGAGCATGACGGCAACCGCAATCGGCGATACGCCGACCACGAAGACGAAAAGCGCGGACAGGTGCAGAAGAATAAATGGCGTGATGCGGAACCAGGCGATCTTGCGATCGCTGTCGGCTTCCGGCCCCGGCGCCGAGGCATAGGCGTCGAACCAGTTGATGATCGTCTGCAACGGACTCAGAACAGTCTGGCTGCTCACGTGTAGCTCCTCTGTCGGGCGCCTGGCAAAGAAGTGAGCCGCGGCGCCCGCGCAGCACGGCGTTGCCGGCAGCGCGCATCGGTTGTTGGGGAAAGGTTCACGAACGCCCGTGAAGGCACAACCACTCGCGACCTCAGGGCGTGAGGCGCCGAAGGATAAGCCTTCTCGGCTGACTCGGCGACCATGCCACCTGCAACCGCGCCGTGAAGCTTGTCGACACCCTCGTGAAGGCATCGTGAAGCGGATATGGCCCGTCGCGGGGCAGAGCCTCCTCCGCAGGGTTATCGGGAAGGAACCCAGCCCGTCGCTCACGCCCGGGCCCCGCTCACGAACAAAGCGTCGCCGCGCGCGCGGCCCCGCCACGCGCGCCACCCCCACCCCGGGCGGCATTTGCCAGGCCCCGAATGAATGCAAGAAACAGCACACTCAGACCGGCCGTGCCCTCACTTCTTGCCGCACTCTGCCGAGCGGCACTGCAGGCCTCGTATAGTCGGGGCAAACGATCAGCCCGGTGAGACGCAAGCGCAAAGCGCGAGCACATGTCGCCAGGAGATCGCCGCCCTGAAAAGCAAGGCATTCCGGAGTCGCGCATGAACGACGACGCACCGCGCTTCCATTCCAAGTCTGCCGCACGCAAGCACGCCTGGGACCGCCTGCGGGACGAAGGGCTCGCGCGCCTCCCCTTCCCGCCGCACGGCCGCATACCAAACTTTGCGGGCGCACAGGCCGCCGCGCGGCGCCTGTTCGAGATTCCCGTTTATCGTGACGCACAGTGCATCAAGATCAATCCGGACAGTCCGCAGAAACACGTCCGCGCGCACGCCCTCCGCCTCGGCATCAGTGTGCTCGTACCCACGCCGAAGCTGACGGACGGATTCCATCTACTGGACCCGCGCGCCCTCGCGCCGGGCGACTACGGCAAGGCCGCAACGCGGTCGACCATGCACCACTACTCACGCGTGCTCACGCTCGACGAGGTACCAACCGTCGATGCGATCGTCACCGGCTGCGCCGCAGTGACCCCCGAAGGCCATCGCTGCGGCAAGGGCGCCGGCTACTCGGATATCGAGTGGGGCGTGTTGATGGAGCTCGGCCAGGCGCCGGTGCCCGTGGCCACGACCGTGCATGACGTTCAGGTGCTCGGCGGATTCCCCTCCGAGGCCCACGACCTGGGCCTGCACTGGATCGTCACGCCGACGCGCACGATCCCGGTCGCCGCGCCACCTCCAGGCCCGCGGGGCATCGACTGGTCGTTGCTGTCCAGAGAAGACATTGCCGCAATGCCGCTGCTGGCGCGTCTGCGCGCAGGGGAGGCACTGGATGGGCGTGGCGCCCGCAACCCGGAAACATGAGCGGCGCACACAGCCGCGGAAGGATGCCACGCCGATGGCCGAACCTAGTGCCCGCGTCTGACCTGCGTTCTGCCCCTCCTGGACGCGCGCGAATCACGCGTCCAGACGCCGGAAGACGAGGAACGCGCCTTTCAAAGGACGGCGTCACCAAATCGCCAGGACAGCAAGCTCGATACATCTATCGCTAGATTTCTGGCGCAGGATGAACCCCATGACCTCAAGACACCGCTACCAGCAGGCAATCGAATTCATCGAGGCGCATCTCGATGCGGAGCTTACTGTTGATTCGGTCGCCAAATCGGCTCACCTCTCGACCTATCATTTCGCTCGCGTATTTCGCGTCCTTACGGGCAGGTCGGTGATGGAGTACGCACGCCGCCGCCGGATCGCACGCGCAGTGCATCGGCTCCGCAACGATGACGATGCACCGCTCATCGATATCGCGCTGGCAGCTGGCTTCGAGAGTACGCAGGGCTTCATCAACGCGTTCAAGCGAGCCTTCGGCGTCACGCCAGGCCACTACCGAAAACACCGCTTCACGCTGCCGCTCCAGGAGAAAATCACGTTGACCGAGCAGACGCACCGCAAACCAAGCGGACCCAAGTTCAAAGCGCGCGGTGCATTCCAGATCGCCGGCATGGCGCACCGATTCACGATCGAGACGCGGGTGCGCATACCGCTCCTCTGGCAGCAGTTTGCGCCCTTGATCGGCTCGATTCCGAACCAGATCGGTTACACCACTTATGGCGCCTGCGTGGAGCCGCCCTCCGAAGATCCAGGTTTCACCTACATGGCGGCCGTGGAAGTGTCTTCACCGAACGGCCTGGGCGACCTTGACCATTACGAGGTACCCGCCGCCGAGTATGCAGTCTTCACCCACAAGGGGACGCTCGACCACATTGGCGACACCATGAATTACATCTTCGGCGAGTGGCTCGAGCTAAGCGGGTGTGAACTCGCGGACACACCGGATTTCGAACGGTACGACCAACGCTTCAATCCAGAGACTGGCACCGGCGAGATGGAAGTCTGGGTGCCGATCAAGACGCGGCCCGATTAATCGGCCCGCGAGACAGCAGCTGCGCAGGCCCTGCCCTTCAGCGCATGCGACTCGCTCTAGCCTAATTTCCGCGCTTTCAACCAATATGAATGCAGCGCTCAGCAATCCAGCTTCGCTCGCGTGCACCCGCGACGCGATGAGCGGCTGCCTCGGAGGGTGGCTCGTAAGGCGCAGTGACGGGTTCACCCGCATGCCATCGCCCCAGCTCAAACGGATGAGACCCACAGCGCCGTAGGCGCTGCGGATTTCCAGCCCGTACACAGCATCCGATGGGACAGGCGCGATAGAGCGCCTACTCGCGCGTGATCACAACGCTCTCGATCACGACGTCCACGAGCGGCCGGTCGCCGGCACCGGTTTCCACGGCCGCAATCGCGTCGACGACATCCGCGCCTTCGACGATTCGCCCGAACACGGTGTGCGCAGAGGTCAGCGGCGCCTCGTTGAAGTTCAGCCCCAGGTTATCGACGACGTTGACGAAGAACTGGGAGCTATTGGTGTTGGGCCCCGAATTTGCCATCGCGAGCGTGCCCGCGACGTTGCTCGCAGTCGCGTCGAATTCATCGTCGAAGGTGCCGCCGATGATGCTCTCCCCCCCGGTGCCGTTACCGTTCGGATCGCCGCCCTGGATCACGAAGTCGGCGATGACTCGATGGAAAATCAGCGAGTCGTAGAAGCCGCTGCGCGCGTGGCCTGTGAAGTTGGCGACCGTGGTGGGCGCCACCTCCGGAAGCATCTGGAACTTCATGCTGCCGAGCGTCGTATTCAGCGTCGCGAAGAGATCGAGCCCGAAGGTCCCACTCACCGTCGCGTCGATCTGCGCTTCGTCTGCCGCGAGGATTGCCTGCGCGACGGTGTTCAGCGCCGCGCCCGTCAGCGTCTCTGCTCGCAGGGCGTCTGCCTGCGCGGGCGTGAACGCAAGTACATCACGGTAGTCGACGCCCGCGACGCCATCGAGGTCGGCCGCAAGGAGCTCGCGAGCGATGCCTGCGAGCTGTATCTCCATGTTCCTCAGATCGAGCGTGTCGAGATCAACGCCGCCGTCGAGGAGCACGCGCACCGCCACCTCCGACAACGCCGTGACATTGGTTCCTCGCGCGCGCCAGTCGCGTACCCGGCCGAGCGCACGAACAGAGCCCGCGTTGAGAGACGCAGACGCGTCGAGCACACCGTCGTCATCCACATCGATATCGCTGCCGCCGGAGACCGTCACGAGCACCCACTCATCCTCGGGGATGCCGTCCAGCGGCAGGGTGAAGGTGCCGCCGGACGCAAGGTCCTCCGCCGGATTCGTTGTTGCCGTGTCGAGCGTTTCCGAGCTGTTCCCGACGCGTGTCACGACAACGTTCGCGCCCACGAGCGGACCCAGCAGGGCGCGATTGTTGTCAGCGGGCAGGACCGTGACAGTAGCCGTGTCGCTGGCAGAGGCGCCTTCATCATCCGTGCCGTCGAGCGTGAAGGTGAGCGTGGTGTTCGCGGTGACGGCGGGCGCCGTGAAGGTCGCGGTGTCCGTCGAAGCGTCGGCGAGGTCCACCGTCTCGCCGCTGGTCTGCCGCCAAAGCGTACTCGCGACCGAACCGTCAGCATCCGTGACTGTACCGGCAAGGGTGACAGTGGCGCCGGCCGCGACGAACTGGTCTTCGCCCGCCGAGACCTCCGGACTCGCGTTCGCGACCGGGGCGGCTTCGGACGTGCCGTCGCTGTCACACGCTACGAGGAGTGCGCCAAGGAGCGGGACCAGCGCAAGCTTGAGGAAATGCGGCGCTGTGCGCATGAAAGGGTGACTGGCGTTCATCGATTGTCCGATTTCTTTGGAAACGGTGGGGCTTGCGTATGCATTGCCCCGCTCGGTGCCGTTCGAACCCCGCGTCGCGCGCCAGGGCGGCAACAGGGCACCCCTGCCGCCACAGCGGCCTGCGCGCAGAGGACATCGCGCGGCGCAGCGGCCCTGACAGACGGCTCGGCACCCTGTTTTCGGCGAGCGCAACGCTACCACACGACCCGGTCCGCACGCCCCGATATGCGGCACGCGACGCGGCACGCGATGCGGCACGCCATGCGCGATCTCCGGACCCTCCACCAGCTGTGCTTTGAGGACCAGGCGTCGCGTTAGCGCCGAATTTCCTCCACGGCCACGAACCCGGAGGGTGGCGGGCGCTGCGGAGGTTCCTTAGGCTGGTTCGGGTAATCAACTTCGCCCCTGGGAGGGAGCCGATGAACGTGGCAAAGACGCAGTTGCCGCAGCACGAACTGAATCAGGATTTGTTCCAGCTCGCGATGTCCGACGCGGCACAGCCGCTCATGGACGCCGTGAAGGCCCACATCCGCGATCATGTTGCGCCGATCACCAAGGAATTCTTCGCACTCGACAAGGAAAAGACCGATCGCTGGTCCTGGCATCCGCGCCAGCTCGAGCTCCTTGAGGGCGCAAAGGATGCAGCCAAGGCGAATGGCCTCTGGAACTTCTTCCTGCCGGACAACGAGTACGGCAGCGGCCTCACCAATCTCGACTACGCCTACATCGCAACGGAGCTGGGCAAATCCCCGCTCGCGTCCGAGTCGCTGAATTGCTCGGCGCCTGACACCGGCAACATGGAGGTGCTCGAGCGCGTGGGCACGCCGGAGCAGAAGAAGCAGTGGCTGGAGCCGCTGATGAACGGCGATATCCGCTCCGCCTACGCCATGACCGAGCCGGCGCTACCGTCCTCCGACGCGCGCAACATCTCGACGTCTGCCGTTCTCGACGGCGACGAGTACGTGATCAACGGCGAGAAGTTCTATATCTCCGGCGCCGGCGATCCGCGCTGCAAGATCATGATCGTCATGGTGAAGACGGACCCCGACGGCCCGTCGCACAAGCAGCAGTCGCAGATCCTCGTTCCGAAGGACACGCCCGGAGTCGAGATCCTCGAAGGCATGCAGGTGTTCGGTCAGGACCATGCGCCGCGCGGCCACATGCACATCCGCTTCAACAACGTGCGCGTGCCGAAGGAAAACATCCTTCTCGGTGAAGGCCGTGGCTTCGAGATCAGCCAATTGCGTCTGGGCCCGGGCCGCATCCATCACTGCATGCGCTCCATCGGCAAGGCCGAGGTCGCCCTCGAACTCATGGTGCGCCGCTCCGCGACCCGCGAAGCCTTCGGCAAGCCGATCGCCAAGCTCGGCGGCAATCTCGAGAAGATCAGCCGCGCGCGCATCGAGATCGACGCCATGCGTCTGATGGTCCTCCAGGCGGCGAAGGCCATGGATGTGCTCGGCAATAAGGAAGCACGCGTCTACGTCTCGGCCGTAAAGGCGATGGTTCCGGAGAAGGTCTGCGACATCATCGACGACGCGATCCAGATGCACGGCGCCACCGGCATCAGCCAGTGGTCGATCCTGCCGGGCCTCTATACGGACATGCGCCACCTGCGTTTCGCCGACGGCCCGGACGAGGTGCACCACATGGTGGTGGGCCGCAACGAGCTGATGAAGTACGACCTCTGGTGAGCCGCCGCTAGCCGGTTTCCACCAGGAATCCGGGCCGGAGCGCGCCCCTGCGCGCTCCGGCCTAAGCGCCCGCCTCTTCCGATCGCGACCCTTGCCTCACTGAACGCAGCTCGGAGGCGCCGCCTCAGTTTACGCTGCGCGTCTGACCTTCCCAAAAAGGCTTGCGCAGTTCCGTCTTGAGGATCTTTCCGGCACCCGACAGCGGCAGCGGCTCCTCGCGGAGCGTCACGCTGCGCGGGCACTTGAAGCCGGCAATGGCGGCGCGGCAGTGGTCGATGATTCCCGCTTCCGTAGGCGCAGTACCGGGCCTCGGCACGATGATCGCGTGCACGCGCTCGCCCCACTTCTCGTCCGGCACGCCGATGACGGCGCACTGAGCAACGTCCGGGTGCGAGGAGAGCGCGTTCTCGACCTCGGCGGAATACACATTCTCCCCGCCCGAGACGATCATGTCCTTCACGCGATCGACGATGAAGAGGAATCCCTCAGCGTCGAGGCGTCCCCCGTCTCCGGTGTGCAACCAGCCGTTCCGGAGCGTCGCTTCAGTTTGCTCGGGCAGATTGCGATAGCCCAGCATCACGTTCGGGCCGCGGCAGCAGACCTCGCCGACCTCACCGAGCGGAACCGGTTCATCGTTCTCGTCGAGCACGGCGAGCTCGACGCCGGGAATCGCCTGACCCGCGGATTTCAGCTTGCCGGCATAGGGGCTGTCCGGATCGACGGTGTGGTACTCACTGCGCAGCAAGGTGATGCACGGCGCCGCTTCCGTCTGACCGTAGGCCTGGACGAGCGCCACGTGCGGCAACACTTCGAGCGACTTCGCGATGACCGCCTCGGGCATGGGCGACGCGCCGTACAGCACACGTTCAAGGCCAGACAGGTCGTAGTCTCCGAGCGCTGGATGATTGACGACCATGTTGATCATCGTGGGCACAAGCAAAAGCTTCTGGATGCGTTCGCGCGCGAGGGTCTCCAGGACCGCGACCGGCTCGAAGGCCGGCAGGAACCCGTTGCAGCCGGCCGCCATGGCCGACGCCATGCAGATCACCCAGTCGGCAATGTGGAACATCGGCGCCGTGTGCAGGACGCGATCGTTTGCGGCGATGCCGAGGATCGGCGCGATCTGCAGGGCATTCACCACCAGATTCTGATGGGAGAGCATCACGCCCTTGGAGCGGCCGGTTGTACCGCCGGTGTAGAACAGACCGGCGAGCTCATCGCCGCCGCGGCCCGCATCCGCCACGGGCGCACCCGCGGCAAGGGCGTCCCAGGCGATCGTCCCCTCGGGCGCTGCGTCGCCAAGAAAGACCAGGGTCTCGAGATCGGGGAGCTGATCGCGCACGGACAGTACGAGCGGCAGGAACGCTTCATCCACGCAAAGCACGCGAGCGGCCGAGTCGGTCAACCAGTGCACGACCTCCGGGCCGGCCAGGCGCGTATTGATCGGCACGAACACGCCGCCGGCCCAGGCAGTCGCAAAGTAGAATTCATAGTAGCGGTCGCTGTTGAGCGACAGGATCGCCGCACGTTCACCGCCCTCGATACCGAGGCCGCGCAAGCCCGAAGCAAGTCGCGCAATGCGATCCGGAAACTGCGCCCACGTCAGCGTTCGCCCCTCATGGCTGAGCGCTACCGCATCAGGATTGATCTGCGCGGCGCGACGCGCAACGGTGCTGAGTGCGAGCATCTTCGAAACCTCCCCGTTCCAGATCGCCCGAGCATAGCTGGCTTGGCAGCGCGCCCACGATCGCGTTCACGATCGTGGTCACTGTCATGTTCGCAATCACGCTCACGATGGTCAGCCGCCGCACGCCTGATCTTCGCCGCGGGCGGGCGTATGCCGATCTGACACCGGCGCCCGCGTCAGGCCCGAGCAGCCAGCACGGGGACTATGGAATGAGCGCGCTTCTCTCTATGCTCTGCGCCGGATTTACGCAGGGCGCCTCTGCACATCATCGCTTCCGCCCCCGAAGCGGGATTCAACGTGAGGAAACCATCCTGCGTCAGCAAGGAGAACGACGTGCGACTCATCAGCGACGACATACTCATCGACTCCGGGGCACAGAAGCCCGTTTTCGATGCGGTGTACCCGACCCTGGGCGACTTTGATTTCGCCAATCCTTCGTCCTGGACGAACGGCCATCCGTTCTCGCTGTATCGGGAAATGCGTGCGTCGGCCCCGGTCATGTGGACCCCCGGACGCAAGGGCATGTCCGGATTCTGGTCGATCACCCGATACGCCGACATCAAGGAAGTCGAGCTCGCCCACGACCTGTTCTCCTCGCAGCGCGGCAGCATCAACATGGGCGTCCCGCCTCGGGACAAGTGGAAACCCGAGAAATTGGTGCCGGCCGCCTACAACTCCCTCATCAACATGGATGAGCCGCTGCACCGCGAGATGCGCATGCAGCAGAACGAATTCTTCTTCCCGCGATACGTCGAGAAACTGCGCGCGCGCGTAGGCCAGAAGATCGATTCGATGCTGGACGATCTCGAACGCCAGGGCCCCGAGGTCGACTTCGTCAAACTCTTCGCCGAAGAACTGCCGATTTTCACGCTGAGCGAGATGCTGGGCATCGACGAAGAGGACCGGCCGAAGGTGAAGGTCTGGATGCATCACCTGGAGATGGCGGCGCAGTTTCTGTCCAATCCGCTGCAGACCTTCTTTGCGGAGCCGATGCTCCCCTTCCGCTTCAATCGCGTGGTCGACGACATGTTCGCCTACGGCGAGGAAGTCATGGCCGATCGCCGCGCCAATCCACGCGAAGACCTGCTCACGACGATCGCGCGGTCGACCCTCGGAAACGAGCTCATGCCGCAGGAGTTTCTCGACGGCTCCTGGCTGCTGATCATTTTCGCGGGCAACGACACTTCACGGAATTCGCTCTCCGGCACGATTCGCCTCATGACCGAATATCCAGACCAGCGCGCGCTGGTTCTGGAAGACCCCTCGCTGATCCCCGCCATGTCTGCCGAAGCCCTGCGCATGGTGTCCCCGGTCATGCACATGCGCCGCACGGCGACAGAAGACACGGAGCTCAATGGCCAGAGCATCGCGAAGGACGAGAAATTGGTGCTGTGGTACGGCGCGGCCAATCGCGACCCGGACGTGTTCCCGGATCCGGACCGCTTCGACATCCTGCGCAAGAATGCCGACAAGCACATTGCCTTCGGCCACGGCGTACACAAGTGCCTCGGCCAGCGCATCGCCAAGCTGCAGCTCTCCATGGCCTTCGAGCGCATCTTCGAGCGCTTCCCGAACATCCACTGGACCGGCAAGCAGCGGATCGCCCCGAACCCGCTGGTGCACGCGATCTCCAGCCTGACCGTGAACCTGTATGGGCCGGGCGGGAAGCGACCGGCTCAGGTGGCGGCGGGTTGATGAGATGCGTTCCGGTCGTTAGCGCTGCTTGCGACCAGGGAAGAGGCTGAACAGCAAAGCGCCCGTCCCGAACGGCGGGCGAGCGAGCTGCGGCGGGCGCCAGACGGGCAAGCGCAGCGGTCAGCGCCCCGCGATCGGCACGACCAGTTCGATCAATTGCGCCACGGCCTCGTCGATGTCCATGTTCAGGCGCGATGCCTCGTAGCCTGGATGGTCGACGATCATGGCAATGCCCCAGGGCACCGCAGTGGTGTAGAGGTTCAGCAATTCGGGGTGAACGTGCGGGTGCCTTCCCGTTGCCTGCGTTTCGCGCACCGTCTCGGCCACGAGGCTGTCCAGTTCCTGCATGCGCGCCACGAGGCTCTCGTCAGCGAACCGGCTGACATCCGGGTGCGTGAACACGCGAAACAGCGGGCGGTTCTCGAGCGCCCACTTCAGATAGCCGCGGCCCATGGCGTTCAGGCGCACCCACGGGTCGTCGCCCACCTCTGCCATGGCCGACAGCGTCGCCTCACAAGCCTGGGTGGCAGCTTCCTCGGCGAGCGCCGCAAGCAGGTCCTCCCGCGTACGGAAATGACGATTCGGCGCGCCGTGCGAAACGCCAAGATCGCGCGCGAGCCCACGCAGCGTCAGCGCTTCGAGGCCCTGCTCAGCGACGACCTCCGCGGCCCGCGCGAGCAAGGACGCTCGGAGCGCGCCATGGTGATAGGGCTTGGCGTCGCTGCGTGCAGCCGTCGTCACCCTTCAAGACCGCCCAGTTCACAGCCCTTCCGCTCAAGGATGGGCTTCAGGGCCCGATAGGCAGCGGGCGTCTGCATGAGCGGTATCGTCGGATAGAGGTGGTGCACGATGTGATACTGCATCCCGCCGGACCAGAGATTCCCCAGCAGACTCCTGAAGGCGCGCGTATCGCCGTAGCGGTTCGTCGAGGTGCCCGGATGGTGCGGCATCCAGGCCAGATAGAACTGGATCCAGATCAGGGCGACGTGACGCGGCAGCCACCAGAGCAGCGCCACTTCAAGCGCGTAGCCCGTCCACGCCAGACCGAAGAGCACGCCGAGATAGACCAGTTCGTAGGCTAGAGCGTCCTTAAGGACGTCCTCCCGGCCTATACGTATCAGCGTGTCCGCATACGCGCTCGTCGCGTTGCTGCCGATGCGCTTCTTGAAAAAATCGAAGGCGTCCTCCGCATGAACCTCGTAATCCGGATCGCGCGCAGGATCGTTCGTGTGACGGTGATGCTCGAGGTGCGTGTGCCGCAGGACCCGGAACGATTGCCAGAGCGGAATCAGGGACACCCAGCCGAGGGTTTCGTTGAGCCAGCGGAGCTTGTGGCCTTCCCGCGCGACGATGCCGTGCTGCGCTTCGTGCGAGGGCAAATAGGACAGGGCCACGTTCAGCGTCGCGATCGGGAAGGCAATCCACAGCGATAGATCACCCAGAAACACCAGTGGCCAGAGCGCAAGCCAAACGAAGCAGTTGGAAAAGCCCCAGAGCACCGAGCCCCAGGGAAAGATCTTCGTGAATGGTCCCGCGATCTTCCGTTCGAGGACGTCGAGTTCGGCGTCGGTCACCGCATCGAAGTCGACCTCGGCGGTAAGCGCCTGAACGTTCGTCAGAGCGACCGATGCCACAGCCAGCCCCCCCGTATCTGTGCGATCGCGCCGATGACGAGACCGACCACAAGGCCGATGACGAGATTCGAGACGCCTGCGATGGAAACCCCGGCTGCGGTCAGCGACTGATCGATCAGGGGCACGAGAAAGCCGAGGGCGAACACCATCGGCGTGAAGAGCAACTTGAGTATCTGCACGAGAAATCCTCCGGCGCAACATGTAGACAACGCCTACATTTGAGAGCTTGCACCTCGGATGTAGGCGGCGTCAACATTCAAGGGTAATCCGATGAAGGAGAGCGGACGTGAAACTCGCATTCGACGCCGAACTCGAAGCGTTCCGACAGGAGGTCCGGACCTGGCTGAACGAGGTGCTCACGCCAGAGCTCAAGGAGGCCGGACGCAAGCGGACCAGCGTGTGGCAAGAGATTCGCTCGGCGATCGCCTGGCAGAAGATCCTCCACTCGAATGGCTGGGGCGGTGTGGATTGGCCGGCTCAGTACGGCGGCCCGGGTTGGAGCGTGGCGCAGCGCTACGTGTTTGCCGAAGAGTGCGCCCGCGCCGATGCGCCCTATCTCGTGCCAATGGGCGTGAAGATGTGCGCCCCCATGCTCATGGGCTTCGGCACCCCGGAGCAGAAGGCCTACTACCTGCCCCGCATCCTCGACGGCACGGACATGTGGTGCCAGGGCTATTCGGAGCCCGGCGCGGGATCGGATCTTGCGTCGCTGAAGACCATGGCCGTGAGCGACGGCGACCACTACGTGGTCAACGGCACCAAGATCTGGACCAGCTACGCCCACCTCTCGAACATGATGTTCGCGCTCGTGCGGACCTCAACCGAGGGCAAGCCGCAGCAGGGCATCTCATTCCTGCTCATCGACATGGCGACGCCGGGCATCACGGTGAAACCGATCGTCAATCTCGAAGGTTCACACGAGCTCAATCAGGTGTTCTTCGACGACGTGCGCGTGCCGAAGGCCAATCGCGTGGGCGAAGAGAACGATGGCTGGACCGTCGCCAAATACCTGCTCCAGTTCGAACGTACGAGCATGTCGTCCATCGAACTGAGGCGGCAGCTTGCTCGGATCAAGGAGATCGCAAGCCGGGAGACGCAGGACGGTCGGCACCTCGCAGAAGACGAAGACTTTCAGCGCAAGATGCAGGAACTCGAGATTCAGGCGCTCGGCATGGAAGTCTCCGAGGCGCGCGTCCTCGCGGATATCGGTGAGGGCAATCCGCCCGGCCCAGTGTCCTCCGTACTCAACGCAAGCGGCTCGGAAACGCTGCAGCGCGCCGAGACCTTTGCCGTCGAGGTGCTTGGCTACTACGGCTACCCCTACGAACTCGCGCGGCTGGAAGTCGGGTACAACGGTCCGCCCATGGGTCCCGAGGACGCCATGCCGATCCTCGGCACCTGGCTCAACAACCGCATGCGCACGATCGCGGGTGGCTCTTCGGAAGTGCAGCGAAACATTGTCGCCAAGGCCTTCCTAGGCCTCTGAAGCAACAGGAGCGCGCCATGAGCGAACTCGCCGATCGCATCCGCCGGGCTTGGCAGGGGCGCATCTCCGGCTGCCAGCTCGGCAAGCCGGTGGAACTGCTGTCCATGCGCGGAGGCTACGACGCGCTGGCGACCTATCTGGCCGAAGTCGGCGCAGAGGCGCCGCGCGACTACATCGGACACGCAGAACACGCACTCGTGAAACCCGAGTGGTGCGCAGGTGCGTTCACGCGCAGCGAACCCGATGACGACGTGAACTACAGCGTGCTCGCACTGATGATGCTGGAGGCGCATGGCGCTGATCTGCGCACGGTCGACGTTGCGCGCCACTGGCTGCGCCGATTGCCGGCAGGGAGCACCTACACCGCAGAGCGCGCCGCCTATCGCATCCTGATGGAGCGCGGCGCGGAGTGGTTTCCGGAAGGCGCAGACCCGGGCTTCGATCTCGCCGAGTGCGCGGACAATCCCTACAGCGACTGGATTGGGGCGCAGATCCGAGCCGACCTCTATGGCTGGGTCTGCCCAGGCGACGTGGCACGCGCAGCGGCGCTCGCCCGCGAAGACGCGCAGCTCTCGCACGTCGGCGACGGCATTCATGGCGCCGTGTTCGTCGCCGCTCTGGGGGCCGCCCTCGCCGACCGCCCGCTGGATGCAGCCTTCAGCGCTGCGCTGGCGGAGCTCCCCGCCGATTCCGACGCTCATGCGGCCGCACGCTACGGCATCGACCTCGCCGGGCAAGGTGACGGTGGCGCGCGCATCCGCGCGCGCTACGAGGATCTTTCGCCTGTGGCCACGATCAACAATCTCGCGCTCGTTACCTGGGCACTCGCGTCACACGCCGACGACTACAGCGCGGCAATCGGCGACGTTGTCGCGGCGGGCCTCGATACAGACTGCAACGGCGCGACGGTCGGCGCGCTCTGGGCCCTTCAGGGCGCAGACATACCGGGGCACTGGACCGGGCCGTGGAATGGCCGCGTGGGCGTGAGCCTCGCCGGGATCGCCGAGCTCTCGCTCGACGACCTCGTCGATCGCACGGTGCGCGTGACGGAGGCCATGCGCGCCTGAATCCTCAGGCAAGCGAAGCCGCTATCGTGTCCGCGTATTCCTGGCGCACGCCCATCTTGTTGTGCGCGTAGGGAGCGGCCGGCAGGTCCCCAAGGCGACTCGCTTCGGCCAGGGCGCGATCGAGCACCGCGTCCTCATCAACCAGCTCATCGAGAAAGCCCGCGGCGAGGGCGCCTTCCGGGTCGTAGATGTGCGCCTGCGTGACGGCGAGGGTGAGATGGCGCGGTGACAGGCGCGCTTTCGCGAGTTCGAGTCCGAACACGGGCAGGCTCATGCCGATCGCCGTTTCATTCAGGCCGAGCTTGAAAGACCCCGCCGCACCGATGCGCGTGTCGCTCGACAGCAGCATGAATGCCCCGGCCGCAATCGCGTGCCCCGTGCAGGCGGCCACCACAGGCTGAGGGTGGGTGAACAGCGCATGCATCATCCTTGCGCCGCGACCCACCAGCGCCGCCGACGCCTCGGCACCCTTGCCGAGCTCCTGCAGATCGAAGCCGGCGGAAAACAGCCCCGCGCGGCCCGCCAGCACGACGGCCTTGCCGTCCGCCTTAGAAGCAGCGAGCGCTTCTTCGACAACATCGATGAGCCCGTGACCGACCGCATTGGCCTTGCCCTCGTCGAATTGAACGAGCGCGACGCCGTCGCGCATCTCGAAACCGTGCATGGCGAACTCCTTCCCGATCGAAAGCGCCATCGTACCGCTTCAGTCCATCTGTGCGATCAGGCAAACGAAGGCCGGCACGGGCGTGTCACGCCCACCTCCGGAAGCGCCCGCGCGCGGAACACAGACAGCGCCCCGCGCGAATGGCACGATCGGGATCAGGGACACATCGCCATCGATCACCGATGGCCCGCATCGGGAGAGCACCATGCTCAAGCTGCATCACGCGCCAAACAGCCGCGCCGGACGCATCGTCTGGCTGCTGGAGGAACTGGGACTGCCCTACGAGCTCAATCGGATGGACTTCCACCCCTCCGCGCTCAAGTCCGACGACCATCGCGCTCGTCACCCGCTTGGCCGGGTGCCCGTGCTCGAGGACGGCGACATCATGATCTACGAGTCGGGCGCGATCTGTGACTACGTCGTCGAGCGCCATGCGCCCGGGCGCTTGAAGCCCGCCGTCGACTCGCCGGACTTCCCGGCCTTTCTGCAGTGGTTCCACTACTGCGAAGGCATGGTGATGCCGCCCGTGAACACGATCGTCGTGCAGACCATCCTGCTGCCGGAAGACCGCCGCGACGCAACCGTTCTCGGCCAGGCCCAGCGCCTGCTCACGAAGGCCTGGGCACCGGTGGACGAAGCCCTCGCGGATCGCGAGTACGTTGCCCGCGACTTCTCGATCGCCGACGTGATGCTTGGCCACGCCGCCACCATGTCGAATCGCCTCGGCTGCGTACCAGACGAGATGGTCAATCTGAAGGCCTACGTCGAACGCATTGGTGCGCGACCAGCGTTCCAGACCGGGTTCAACGCCTGACGTCCGCATCCCCGCGGCGTCCTGCCGCGGGGATACGCCGCCGAGTGCGCGGCGGCGGCGCTCAGCCCACCTTCACCGTCTGCCGAAGCTGATACTTGAGGACCTTGCCGGTCGCATTCCGCGGCAGGGCGTCCACGAACACCACGTGCGCCGGCTGCTTGAAGCGCGCGAGCCGATCGCGGCCATAGGCGAGCACGGTCTGGGCCTCGAGCGACTGGCCTTCCTTCACGGCCACGACCGCACAGCCCACCTCGCCCCAGCGCTCATCGGGCACACCGATGACGGCAACCTCGGCAATGGTTTCGATCTCGTAGAGCAGGCTCTCGACCTCGGCGGGATAGACGTTCTCTCCGCCGGAGATGTACATGTCCTTGAGGCGATCTTCGACGTAGTAGAAACCTTCCGCATCGCGGGAACCGATGTCGCCCGTCCGAAGCCAGCCGTCCACGAAGGTGTCGGCGTTCGCATCCTCCCGGCGCCAGTATCCGGGCGTGACGATCGGCCCCTTGCACCAGAGCTCACCGGACTCACCAACGTCACAGTCCGTTCCATCTTCGCGCACGACTCGCATGGCCGTGTGGCGCAGGGGCTTGCCCGCGGAGCCGACGTGCGTGGCAACGTTCTCTTTCGGCAGAACGCAGCAGCTCGCCGTGTTTTCCGTCATCCCGTAGCCCTCCTGGATGACGACGCCCCGCTCGAGCCACCATTTGACGAGCGGGACCGGCACCGCCTCCGCGCCGGCGAGGACCACCTGCAGGCCGGAAAAGTCCGTCCCCGGATTCTTCGGGTGATCGCGAAGTGCGTTGAAGATCGCCGGTACGCCCAGGAAATGCGTGACGCCAAGCGCCGGGTCGGCCAAGGCGTCCAGGGTCGCGCCGGGGTCAAAGGTGCGCATGACGATGGCGGTACCGCCGTTGTACAGCGCCGGGCAGGTGAACACCTGCAGGCCACCGATATGAAACAGCGGCATGACCGCCAGGCTCACCATGTCCTCGCTACAGTGCATGGACGCGCCGGCGTTGGCGTTGGCCCACACCATCATCCCGTGCGTGATCATCACGCCTTTCGGCCGACCTGTCGTTCCTGAGGAATACATCAGCAAACAGAGGTCATCCGGTTCGAGGTCGACCTGTTCTCTCACCGGCTCACGCCCGACGAGCGCCGACTCGAAAGCGCTCTCGCCGCCCTCACCGCCGGTATCGAGAACGTGCTCGATCTCGACGGTCAGCGCCTCGACGGTTGCGGTCAGCATCGAGTCGTATACCAGCACCTTCGGCTCGGCGTTGCCGATGATGTAGTCGAGCTCTTCCGCAGTGAGGCGGAAGTTCAGCGCGAGATGCACGGCCCCGATGCGCCAGGTGGCGAAGATGAGATCGAGCGTGTCCTGGGAGTTGAGAGCAAGAACCCCAACGCGATCGCCGCGCTCGACGCCGAGCGAGCGGAGCCAGGCGGCCGCGCGGCCGACGCGCTCGTGCATCTCCGCATAGGACTGCCGGCGGCCGCTTGGTAATTCGATGCTCGCGGTCTTGTTCGGGTAGCGATACGCGCCGTAGCCGACCCAGTCGAAGATCTTTCCTGCCATCTGCAGCTCCTCCCCTGCATCGCCCCTCGCGACGCGTAAACAGTCGGCGCTGGCGCGCCATCCATTGCTCTCCTCGCCACCCGGCCAGCGTGCTGGGCTGCCGTCGCACGGAGGTTCCAGTGTCCGATGCCCGATCGGGCACGATGTGCCGCCAGGCGACACGCGCCCACCTCATCGGAAGTATCTTCGATACGCGAGCGCAGCGCGCACGTCCATACGCTTCGCACCTGAAAGCGCCAAACGAGCGGGCACTCCCACCGAGCCGTGCTGAAACCGGCGAAGCCGCAAGCCGCTGCGCGCGATACGTCGGGCCTATGCCGGCGCCTGCTCGTTCGCTAGGGCCGACCTACGACGCGCTCGGCGCCGGATCGGCGTGAGCACGAGCCGACGCCAGGCGAGCGCAAGCCCGGTCCAGGCGAGCACGGCGGCGCCAAGAGATGCGAGGCCCGCGATCGTCTGACCGACGACGCCGTAGACTTCCCCGGTATGGAGGAAGCGGTTGAAGAACCGCGCCCATCGATAGGGGTCGTCTGCAAAGCGCGGAGCTTCCCCGAGCACAGCACCCGTGCGCCGATCGAGACGGAGTACCGACTGGCGCTGCACCTGAGCGCCGTTGCCGCGATCGACGATGACCTCAAGCACCTCGGCACCCGCATGCGGCAAGGTAAAGGTCAGGCGTTCGAACGCGCCGGCCGCAGCCCGCGCATCGGCCACCAGTGCATCGATGTGACGTGCATCTGCAACCGGCAGCGTTTCGCCCTCTACCACCTTTGCCTCGGAGGCCTCGCCCACAGCACCCGCACCGGACAGGGCGCGCAGCGCGTCCTTTGCCCATTCGTAATGAAACACGGTCGCTGACGCCGCGATCGCGATGAGCGGAACGAGACACCAGAACCCGATGACGTGATGGAAGTTGTAATCCCGCGCCTTCGCCGTCGGCGGCCGGCGCGCGAACAGCATCTGCGAGCGCAGCACGGCCGCCGACCAGATTCGCGGTAGCCAGATGAAGAGCCCGGATGCGAGCAGGAACAAGAACGCAAGATTCGCAAGGCCCGTCACGTCACGGCCTGCATCGCGCGCGTCCCCCTCAAGCGCAAACCAGCGGTGGATGCGCATGACGAATGTGAAGAACGCGTCGACTTCGGGCGCAGGGGCGGGCACCACCGAACCAGTTACCGCGTCGAGACTGACGCGCTCACGGCGACCAGCGGCAAATGTGATCGGTGCGCGCGGATCGGCGCGAATCGCCAGTTCCTTTGGCTCGAAGTGCTCAGCGCGTACCTGATCGAGCAGGCTGCGCAGGGGCAGGCGAGGCGCCTCGGCACCGTGGTCTACCCACGATGACCGCTCGAATCCCGCCATGATCTGCCGCTCATACGTGAGCAGCGCACCGGTAACGGCCAGCATCAGCAGCACCAGACCGGCGATGCACCCCGCAGCGAGATGCAACCAGAAGAAAGCGGTGCGGGCGCGCAGGGAACGACCGCGGCGTCGGGGGGCGGGCGCCGATGCGGCAGCCGTCATGAAGGTTCCAAGGGCAGTCGATGCGAATTCTTCTCATTTTCAGCGACGCTCGCCGCGCGGTCAACGCGATTAGCCCGCCACGACCATGGGCACGCTCGATGCGAGTAGCAGCCCCGCCATACCCCAGTCGAAGGCCCGCCGGCGGCGGGGGCCGCGCAACACGCCTCGCACTTCCCGACCCAGCATCGCCCACAGCCCGGTAGAAGGCAGGTTCACCGCGCCGAACACCGCGGCCACTGCAGCGACGGCGAGCAGGTCGCTGGCCGGCGCGTAGACCGCCACGGCGGTCAGCGCCATCGCCCAGGCCTTCGGATTGATCCATTGGAAGGCCGCAGCCTGAAGAAAGGTCAGCGGCGCAGTTTCCGGCGACGCTTCACCGTCAATCGCGGCTGACGGGGTCGCAACCATTTTCCAGGCGAAGCCTAGGAGCGCGATCAGGCAGGCAAGACGCACCGCTTCAGCGAGCAACGGCACACGCTGCAGGAGTTCCGACACACCCATTCCCACCAGCATCAGCATGAACGCGAAACCGAGCGCGACACCGAGCAGATGCGGCAAGGTCCGACGCAAGCCGAAGCGCGCGCCGGAGCTCATGAGCATGAGATTGTTCGGGCCGGGCGTGATTGACGTCGCCAGGGCAAAGGTGGCGAGCGCGAGGGCCGACTCAGCATTCATGGGGCGCTTCCGCATGCATCCGGGGAGGCGCAATCTTAGGGCCGTAGCCGTGGCGGACGATTGCAAATTACGCGACTATTCGCCGCTCGCGCGCAATTAATCATCTCTATGGACAGATTCACCGATCGAATATTGCGGATTCTGGGGTCAGAGGGCCGGATCAGCAACGTCGAGCTCGCCGATCGCATCGGGCTCTCGCCCTCTGCATGCCTGCGCCGGGTACAGGAGCTGGAACGGCAGGGCGTAATCAAGGGCTACCGCGCCGTCGTCGATCGCGAGCGCCTCGGGATCGGCTTCCAGGCCTATGTGACCATCGGCCTGAACGAACACAGCCAGACGGCTCAGCTCGCTTTCGAGGCTGCGATCACGGCGGCACCAGAGGTCCGTGAATGCCATAACGTGACCGGCGGCGTGGAGTATTTGCTGCGCGTGGAAACGCCTGATCTCGCGGCCTACAAGGCGCTGCACACGGACGTGATCGGCACCGCACCGCACGTCGCGGCCATCACCACCTATGTGGTTATGGAGTCTCCGAAGGACGAGCGCGCCTGAGGGCAAGACGAAGCAGGGCTGCGACCGCGCCCATGGGCGCGAGGGACGCGGCAACCGGCAACAGCCAACTCCAGCCCGTCTCGAGCATCCGGTCCCAGCGCCAGCCATCCGGCGTCCGGAAGATCGCACCGGGATTCTCGGCGACTTCCCAGACGACAATGCCGCCAGAGAAGAAGATCGCGATCGCGAAGCCGAGCGCGGCACCGAACAGCACCGCCCGCATCCATGCACCCATGAGCTTTCATCTCCTCCAGCAGCGGCGGTCCCTCGAAGCAGTCCGCTGAACGCAAGACCGTCCCGTCCAGGTACGGACGCTGGTGACATTCCCGTGCGGGTCACGACAGCAAGCGGCAGCGACAGCCGTTCGAAGCCGAGCGCGTATGCGACGAGCGCCAGATCGCGCACGACCGGCCGCTTCCGCGCGAATCCTATACCTACGCTCGCACGGCGCTGCAGCACGCAAGAGGGGAATCTGACCAGAACGCAAGGTGATCGCGGCCCAACGGGAAACCGAGCGCCCGCGCGCCGACAGGGTGCGGGGCTAAGTCGAGGCCGATCAGAAGGTGCTTGCGCGGCGAGACCCGAAAGGCTGGACGGCTGCGACGGACCTGCCTAGGGTCGATCCCGGCCTCCAGGAGAACACCATGTCGCAGACCCTTCGCGCCCTCTGGGCGGAGCATCGTTCAATCCTCTTTTTCGTGCTGCTCATGGTGGTGTTCCGCTCCAGCTGGGCGGACTGGAACGACGTTCCGAGCGGCTCCATGGAGCCCTCGATCCTCGTCGGGGACCGCATTCTGGTGGACAAGGCCGCCTACGACCTCCGCGTCCCCCTTTTCGGCCAGCGCCTGCTGACCTTCGCGGATCCGGTCCGGGGAGACGTGGTGGTGTTCGAATCGGCCGCGGCCGACAAGCGGCTCGTGAAGCGCGTGATCGGCGTTCCGGGCGACGTAGTCGCCATGCGCGGCAACGCCCTCGTGCTGAACGGGGAGCCGCTCGCCTACCGCCTCGTCAGCCGCGCAGGCCACGGCGCCGTGTTCGAGGAAAGCCTGCCGGGCACGCCGCACGCAATCCGCCTCTCCGCTACGCCGTCACCGCGCGCCAGCTTCGACCCCGTCACCGTGCCCGCAGGCCACTACCTCGTACTCGGCGACAACCGCGACAACAGCGCCGATTCGCGCGCATTCGGCTTCGTACCCCGCGAGGAGATCATCGGCCGCAGCGACCGCGTGGTGCTCTCCCTCGACTACGAGGCGTGGTTCACGCCGCGCTTCGAACGCTTCGGCGAGACGCTCTGACGCATGGGCGAGTCGGAGGGCGTCGGCGGGCCGGTCACCTACAGGGAAGCCGACGCAGCCTATTTCGAGGCGCGCGGCCTGCGGCGCCACGCAGGCGTCGTCTCGCTCTGGGCGCTCGCGGTCGGCGCGGTCATCTCAGGCCACTTCTCAGGCTGGAATCTTGGCCTTTCGATTGCCGGCTGGGGCGGGATGTTCGTCGCCACCTGCATCATCGCGGTCATGTACCTCGGACTGACCTTCTCCATCGCCGAGATGGCGCCGGCATTGCCCCACACCGGCGGCGCCTATTCCTTTGCGCGCACGGCGCTGGGTCCCTGGGGCGGCTTCCTCACCGGCCTTTCGGAGAACGTCGAATACGTTCTCGTACCGGGCGTGATCGTGTTCTTCATCGGCAGCTATCTGACCGGCATCTTCGGCACGGACCCTGCCCTGCAGCCGCTGTGGTGGATCGCGGGGTACGTGCTCTTCGTGGCCCTGAACGTGCTCGGCGTCGAACTCTCCTTTCGCGTCACCGTCACGGTCACCCTCTTTGCCCTAGCCTGCCTGACCGTGTTCTGGATCAGCGCCTTTCCGAGCTCGGACTTCGAGCGCTACGCGCTCGACATCGGTCCCGGCGGGGTCCATCTACCGGAGGGCGGTGGTCCGTTTCTGCCAAACGGGATCGCCAGCGTCTTCGCGGCGCTGCCGTTCGCAGTCTGGCTGTTCCTTGCCGTGGAGCAGGTGCCACTCGCTGCCGAGGAAAGTCACGATCCGCGACGCGACATGCCGCGCGGCATTGTCGCCGCGATGTTCACGCTCCTGCTGTCGGCATTTCTGGTGCTCTGGTTGAACCCTTCCGTGCCCGGCGTCGGATCTTTCGCGCTCAGCAGCTCGGGCGAGCCTCTGCTGGACGCGCTGCGCGCGCTGTACGGCGGCACCGCCGCCACGACCCTTGCGCTGGTCGCGGTCACCGGCCTGATCGCGTCCTTCCACACGATCATCTACGCCAAGGGGCGGCAGATCTATTCGCTGTCGCGCGCTGGCTACTTCCCGACGGCTTTGTCGCTCACACATGGCCGCCACAAGACGCCCCACGTTGCCATGATCAGCGGCTCGCTCCTCGCCCTGTGCGTGCTCTTCGTGCTCTGGTTCGGCCTCGGCGCCGAGGCGGGCGGCGTGGTGATCGGCGGGACGCTGCTCAACATGGCCGTCTTCGCGGCCATGTTTTCCTACATCATGCAGGCGCTGGCGTTCATTCAATTGCGCCGCAGGCTGCCCGACATCGAGCGTCCCTTCGTGAGTCCGCTGGGGATGGCAGGGCCGATCCTCACGATCATGATCGGCGCGCTGACGCTCTGCTTCCAGCTCACGGACCCCGTCTATCGTCAGGGCGTGCTCGGCGTCGCGGTCTGGTTCGCTGCCGGCGTGGCGTGGTTCGCAGTGGTCGGGCGCCATCGCCTGGTGCTGTCGCCGGAGGAGGCGTTCGCCCTCGACCACGACGCCGGCTGACCTGCGACGGACGACGGGCGACGGACGACGGGCGACGGACGACGGGCGCGTCAGCCGACCTGCTCGCGGAGGTGGAAGGACCGCGGCCTCGTGAATGTGTCGAAGCCGAGCGCCGACAGTGATACGCCCCGGCCCGTATCCTTGGTTCCGGTCCACACAAGGTACGGATCCAGGTAGTCCGCCCGATTCATGAACACCGTACCCGTATCGATGGATTCCCCGAGGCGTTCCGCGAGGTCGATGTCCTGCGTCCAGATCGACGCGGTGAGGCCGTAGCGGCTGTCGTTCATGCGCGCGAGGGCTTCTTCGTCCGAGGCGCAGGCCATGATTCCTGCCACCGGGCCGAAGTTCTCTTCCTGCATGAGCGCCATGTCGTGATCGACGTCGACGAGCAACTGTGGCGCCGTCCAGACGCCACCCTCGGCGGCACGCGGAAAGCGCGCCGAGTCGACGAGGGTGCGTGCTCCGGCGGCCTCCGCTTCGGCGATCTGCTCCCGCACGAAAGCACCCGCTGACGGACGCAGCATCGGACCGAGCGTCGTGTCCTGCTCGCGCGGATCACCGAGCACGTACGCTTCCGTGAAGGCAACGGCGCGCTCCACGAACTCGTCCATGCGGTCGCCATGGACGTAGATGCGCTCGATCCCGCAGCAGGACTGCCCCGAATTGAAGAAGACCCCGTCCAACAGGGCCGGCACGGTCGCTTCCAGATCCGCATCGGCGCGCACCCAGGCCGGGTCCTTGCCGCCCAGTTCGAGGCCGAGGGCGATGAACTGTCCCGCAGCGGCCTGCTCGACGGCAGCCCCACCTTCCACCGAGCCGGTGAACACGCCTGCTCTCACGCGACCGCTGCCGAGCATACGCGCAGTCATCTCGTGGCCTGCGTGCAGATGCTGGAAGGCGCCCTCGGGCAGGCCCGCGGCGTCGAAGGCGCGCTGAAACTGCTCGGCAACCAGCGGCGTCTGACTGGAGTGCTTGAGAATGACGGGATTGCCGGCCAGGAGCGCAGGCACGATCGCATTCACCGCCGTGAGCCAGGGATAGTTCCAGGGCGCCATGACAAGCACCGGTCCCACCGGAAAGCGGCGCACGAAGCGGCGGAAGCCGGGTTTCTCCGGGACCTCGAGATCCGCAAGGCCCTGTTCCGCCAGCGCGCACATGGCACGCGTGCGCTCCTCTACACCGGCAAGCTCGCCCGCGCCGAAGCGGATCGGGCGACCAATCTGCAGGGCCAGTTCATCGACGAATCGCCGTTCCTCCGAGCGCAGAGCCTCGAGAAACCGCTCCATGGCTAAGCGCCGTTCGTCGAGGGGCACGCTTCGCCAGACGGGAAACGCCGCTTCGGCCCGATCGAATATCACGCCGACCGCTGCTGCGTCGGCCAGCGGTCGCTCGCAGAAGACTTCGCCGTCGATCGGCGAGACAGCGCGGAGCACGGACACCCGGCTCAGGTCTTCTCGAGGGCAGGCACGCCCTCCGGCAGTTCCACCCAGTTCTGCTTGGCGGAGCACCAGACGTTGAACTGCGGCGCGAACCCACTCGTGTCATCGAGCGTCCCGGTCTTCAGGAAGATCTGGTCCGCCATGGACGGCAGGGCCGAATAGATCGGCGAACCGCAGTCACCGCAGAACCAGCGTTCAACGTAGTTGCCCGAGTCCGTATCGCGGTCCACGTACTGCTTGGGCGTCCCGGTAAGCGTGAATCCGGCAATCGGCACGGCGGCGAGCGTGGAGAACGCAGACCCGGCCTGCTTCTGACAGTTCTTGCAGTGGCACACGCCCATCATCGTCGGCGCCTCCGCGAGCTCGTAGCGCACGGCGCCGCATAGACATCCACCTGTTTGCGACATGGCCCAGTCCCCTCCAGACATTTCCTTTGCTGCATATTTGGGCCATGCGCCGATTCGATGCAAGACGTGGCCACGCGCTCCGGTGACACCCCCGGCGTCAGCGGCACCACCGCACGGGTCGGGCGAGCGAGGCGCTTCACCCCGGGGGCACCCGCCAAGAAGAGGCGTCTGACGCCAGGGCAGGGGTCAGTCCCGGACCGGCCCTCGGCGCTTCCAACCCGAATAGTCGTCGAGCGCCGCTCGATAGGGCGCGATCCTCTCCGCGTCATAGGGCTTCAGATCGACCGGGATCATCCCGAGAAAGCGGAAGCCTTCCGGGGTCGGGTCGAGCTGGGCCGCAAGGAAGCGCACGCCGGCCGCCGCAGCCGCCTCGGCCGCTGCCGCGAAAGCTGGATCGTGCAGGCGACTCGGACGCAGTGCGCGGCCGTCCGTGCGCTGGAGGACGAAGAGCACGGTGGCGCGCCAGCCGGCCTCCACGTGCCGGGCGAGCTCACGCAGGTGGCCGGACGCGCGCTCACTCACCGAGTCCGGGAAATAGGCGCGATCGTCCGGATAGACGAGATGGCAGTTCTTCACCTCTACCAGGTGATCCTGCGTACCGCTGCGCAGCAGCAGGTCAATGCGTGAGCGCTCGCCGTAGCGAACCTCGGTCTCGAGCGACTGCCAGCGCTTCAGGCCCGGAATGAGGCGCGCCCGAACCAGCGCTTCAGCGATGCGATTGGGCACCACGGTATTTGCGCCCACGTAGCGACCCTCAAGCTCCATCAACTCGAGCGTCCAGCGCAGTTTGCGCTTGCTGCCCTCCGGTGCCGGCGAGATCCAGACCGGCGCGCCAGGTCGCACCAGGCCTTCCATGCGGCCGGGATTCACGCAGTGCGTCTTCACGACGGTGCCGTCGAGTTCGACGTCCGCTACGAAGCGATCGTAGCGCTGCACGAAGGTGGCGCGCCGCAGCGATTGGAGATGGGGGATGAGCACGTCGGGTCAATGCACGCCGTTCATCCAGCGCTTCAGCGTCGGCACCAGGAGCAGCAAGGCGGTGCCCACGGCGATCGGCGCGATGATGAGCATCAGATAGAAGCCCGGCAGGCCGTCCATGAGGAAGGTCACCTCACCGCTCTCCAGGCGCGTGGAGAAGCGCGCGAGCTCACCGGCGAGCAGATTCGCGAGCGAGAACGTGAAATACCAGAGCCCCATGAAGAACGACTGCAGATGCGCCGGTGCGAGCTTGGTGACCATGGAGAGACCCACGGGTGACAGGCAGAGCTCGCCCCAGGTCACCACCACGAAGGTGATCAGGAGCCATTGCGGACCCGCAAGCCCGGATCGCGCTTCGATCGCCCCGGCCACCATCGCGATGAAGGCAAGCCCCAGCAGCCAGAGGCCCAGACAGAATTTCACGGGTGTGGAGGGCTCGATGCCGCGCTTGCCGAGGGCAAGCCAGAGCGCAGCGAACAGCGGCGCGAACAGGATCACCGAAGCCGGGTTCACGGACTGATACCAGGTCGCGGGGAAGGGGTCGTCCAGGAGGCCCCAGAGGGTTCGATCCGTCGACTGCGCCGCGAAGACGTTGAGGGAGCTGCCGGCCTGTTCGAAGCCCGCCCAGAAAGCGATGTTGCCGAACAACGCAAGCAGCAGGATCACGCCGACGCGCTGCCATTCTGCGCGATCGAGCGGCAGCGCCGGACGCCGGGACGCGACGGCGCTGCGCTCCGGCGCAAGACCGATCCCTTCGAGATAGCGCGGGCGCAGGAACTGATAGGTGATGAGACCCGCGATCATGCCGACGCCGGCAGCGCCGAAGCCCCAGTGCCAGCCGACCGTTTCGCCGAGCGTTCCCGCGACGAGCGGCGCGAGCATGGCACCGACGTTGATGCCCATGTAGAAGACGGTAAAGCCGCCCTCACGCCGCGGATCGTCCGCTCCGTAGAGCTGACCGACCATGACCGCCACGCAGGGCTTGAAGAAGCCGGTACCGACGATCACGAAGAACAGGCCGAGCATGAAGCAGCCGACTGCGCCCGGGCCAGTCTGCAGGTCGACTGGGACGCCTGGGGTGATGGCGAAGAGTTCCGTGAGCGCGAGCAGGAAGTGGCCGATGGCGATGATGATGCCGCCAAGCAGCATGGACCGATGCGTGCCCAGGAATCGGTCGGCAAGCATGCCGCCGAAGATCGGCGTCAGATAAACGGCCCAGGTGTAGAGCCCGTAGAGGCGATAGGCGTCGCCTTCCATCCAGCCGAAGCCGGGATTCTGCGGGTCATCCGATGCGGAAATGAGATAGAGCACCAGCAGGGCGCGCATGCCGTAGTAGCTGAAGCGCTCCCACATCTCCGTCGCGAACAGCACCCAGAGCCCGCGGGGCTGGCCCGCCTGCAGCGTTTCGGTCGTCATGGCTCAGAGCACCTCGTAGTGCGCCTGCGCGCGTTCGATGAAGTCGGCCCAGTGCGGATACTCGGCCCATGCTTCTTCCGTCCAGATGGCCTCCAGATCGGCGCGAGCTTCAGACTCGGGCACCCCAAGGCGGATCGTCCGATAGAGATAGGTGAACGCTGATGCCCGAAAGTTCGCGAAGCAGTGCACGAGGGCCCGACGCTCGCCGCGCGCGTCCATGACCGCAAAGAAGAGATCCAGATCGGCGAGCGTCGGCGCCATCCAGTCGACCGGAATCTGCGTATAGCTGAGCCCTTCCTGGGCAACGAGAAAACCCTCGTTGGCATTTCGCTCCGCATCGGCGATCGCAAGGTTCACGATCAGCCCGTAGCCCTCTGCCGCGAGCCGGGGAATCGCTTCGTCGTCCGGCTGCCCTGACGTCGAGAGCCATGTATCGACCTCGCGGAAATTGTAGATGCCCCCCTCGGGCGCATCGGTCTCGGCATGCGCCGACACCGCGCTGCACAGGGCGATCAGCAGGGCGCAGATCCGGGTCGCGTTCATCTTGGGTCCTCGTTGCGGCTGAGCGCTGCGAACCCTACCACCGGATCGGCACGCAAAGGCGCTGGGCCCACGCGGCGCCAGCGTGCAGACTCCCGCTCGCTGCCTGCCTTGAGGATGCATCGATGTCGAACCGTCTCACGCGCCGCGCATTCATGGGCGGCCTCGCCGCCGGCTCTCTGCTCCCGTGGTGGCCGGCGCTCGGCGCCAACGACGCTGCCGCGAGCCAGGCAGCCTTCCCCTGGGGGGTAGCGAGCGGCGATCCCGACGCCCGCAGCGTGGTGCTGTGGACGCGCGTCGCAAGTCCGCGCCTCGAAGCTCGGGTGACCTGGACCCTCGCGGACGATCCGGCCTTCCTCTCAGTGCGTGCCCGCGGCGAGTTACGCACGGACGTCGCACGTGACCACTCCGCGAAAGTCGTGGTGGAAGGCCTCGACGCAGGTCGCACCTACTACTACCGCTTTGCCCACGACGGCAGCGAATCCATCATCGGCCGCACGCGCACCCTGCCCCTCGGCGCCGTCGACCGCTACGGCCTCGCGGTGGTGTCGTGCTCCAACTATCCGTTCGGCCACTTCAACGCCTACGACGCCATCGCCATGGATGATGAGGTCGATCTCGTCCTCCACCTCGGCGACTACCTCTACGAGTACGGTGCCGACGAGTGGGGCAGCGAGACCGGCGCCGCTCTCGGCCGGGTGCATGCGCCGGCCCACGAGATCCTGAGTCTTTCCGACTACCGGATGCGCCACGGCCAGTACAAGGCGGAGCCGAACTCCATCCTCATGCACGCAGCCCATCCGCTCATCGCCATCTGGGACGACCATGAGTCCGCGAACAATCCCTGGACCGGCGGCGCTCAGAATCATCAGGCGGACGAGGGCGCATGGTCAGAACGGCGCCGTGATTCCCTGAAGGCGTACTACGAGTGGATGCCCATTCGCCCGGCCGCCGATCGAGCGCGCTACTGGCGCCATTTCCGTATCGGGGATCTGGCATCGATCGTGAGCCTGGAAACGCGGCACACGGGCCGGGCGGAACAGATCGACTATCTCGCGCACCTGTCCGTCGACTCCACGGCAGAGGACATCGAGCGCTTCAGAGAGGACGTGCTCGCTGCGCCAGGACGCACGATGCTTTCGAGCGAGCAGGAAACCTTCCTCGCCGAAGCGCTGAAGGAAGCCAAGACCACCCAGCGGCCCTGGCGCATCCTCGCCAACCAGATTCCCATGGCGCGCGTGCACGTCCCGAATCTGCGCGGCGAGGAATTCGAACCGGTGCGCAGCGATCCCGAGCATCCGGAACATCGCCGCCTCGCACTGATGGCTGCTCTCGGCGATGCGGATCTGCCGATCTACCTCGACACCTGGGACGGCTATCCCTGGGCACGAGAGCGCCTCTACGAGCAGTGCCGCACGGCTGGCGTACAGGATCTGCTCGTGCTCACGGGGGACAGCCATGCGTTCTGGCTCAATGCCCTGCATGACGCCGGCGGCGCACCGATGGGCGTCGAACTCGGGACCACCGGCGTCAGTTCACCGGGCGACTTTTCGGCCTTCGGCGCGGAGTTGAGTCCACACATGGATCGACTCTTCGAGGCCCATAACCGCGAGGTGCTGTGGACGGACAACGGCCCCCGGGGTTGGCTGCGCGTGAATCTGACACCACAGGCGGCCACCGCCGATTTTCTCGGCGTCGATCGCGTCGACGGGCCGCAATACAACTCCTTCCTGGTTCGCCGGACGATCCTGACGCGCCGCGACGGTACGCTCGAGGTCGACGCCTGAGCCCGGTGGAGGGGACATGGACGGACAATTGGTCATCGGCATCACCTGGACCTGCTTCACGATCGGCGTCGCGACCGCGTTCATCGGCTCCATGGCGGGTGCCGCCCAGTGGTGCGCTACGCGCATGGGCCGCTGGCCGCACTGGCTGCGCGACAACCTGCTGATCATGGTGTGCGTGATCTGGCTGCTGATGGGCGTGATTGCTGTAGCCGCCTGCTGGGCGTGGCTGTTCCTGCGCACGGACGCGCTCTCCGACGCGACCACCGCGTTCTACTTCGCCCTCGTATGCATCACGACCGTGGGGTTCGGCGACATCATCCTGCCGGAGGAAACCCGCCTCCTTGCCGCGTTCTCGTCTGCGGGCGGCTTTGTGGTGTTCGGCCTGTACACGGCCGCGATCTTCGAGGTCTATCGGAGCCTGCGCGGCACCGCTTCAGCGGACGGGTGAGGTCTGGGCTTCAGAGGCTCGGCGAGGAGGACCGGTGCTCCACGTCCCCTTCAGCATCAAGGCGCAGTCCCCGAGAACACTCCCGCCCTCTCCAGCGCGCGCCGCGATGCTCGATTGCGTGGATGAAGCCCGGCGATGATCTCCTCCAGACCATGCGCCTCCCGGCCCCAGCGCAGCGTAGCTGCGGCGGCTTCCGCCACGAGCCCCCACTCGATCCGCCAAGGGGCGTACTTGAGTTCCAGGAGCCCCTGTCCTCCAGGAGGAACGAGCCCCTCGAAACAAGCGATGACCCCGTCCGCTCGATGTTCGAGCGCGAGCATGCCCTGGCCTCGGGTGTCGCAATTGCCGACCGTGACGCCGATCCAGACATGGATTTCCGCCGCGTCAGCCGCGGAGCCATCGCCGACGAGGTACGCGGCGAAGCCGTCGCCGTAGACATCGCCTACGCGTGGGCCCGGTTGATGCGCCGGCCACGGAGGCGCTCGGCCTTGAACGACAGGTGCGCGGTCATCGACGAGGCGAGCGATCGCGCACCGAACGCCGGATCAGAGGACCTCGAAGAGGCCCGCCGCGCCCATGCCGCCGCCGACGCACATGGTGCAGACGACGTACTTTGCACCGCGGCGCTTACCTTCGATGAGGGCGTGGCCAACCATGCGCGAACCGGACATGCCGTAGGGGTGGCCGATGGAGATCGCGCCGCCGTTCACGTTCAGCAACTCGTCAGGGATGCCGAGCGCATCGCGGCAGTAGAGCACCTGCACGGCGAATGCTTCGTTGAGTTCCCAGAGGCCTACATCGTCCATCGTGAGGCCGTTCTTCTCGAGCAGTTTCGGCACGGCGAAGACCGGACCGATGCCCATCTCGTCTGGATTCGTGCCGGCAACGGCCATACCGCGGTAGACGCCGAGCGGCTCGAGACCGCGCGTTTCCGCGAGCTTGCGCTCCATGAGCACGCAGGCCGAAGCACCGTCGGAGAGCTGGGACGCGTTGCCCGCCGTGACGTGCTTGCCTTCCTTGATGACCTGGCCGTCCCTGAACACGGGCTGGAGGCCGGACAGGCCATCGGCCGTGGTGCCCGGACGATTGCCCTCGTCCTTCTCCAGGTTCACCTCAACCTCGTTGACCTCACCGGTTTCCTTGTTCTGGAGCTTCATGACCGACGGCAGCGGGACGATCTCGTCGTCGAAGGCGCCCGCCTGCTGAGCCGCCGCGGTACGCGCCTGCGACTGTGCCGCGTAGGCATCCTGCGCCTCACGGCTGACGCCGTAGCGCTCACCGACGATCTCGGCAGTCTCGATCATGGCCATGTACAGCGACGGCTTGTCGGCGAGGATCTGCGGATCCGGAGCCACGAACATGCCTCCGGTCTGGTTCATCGAGATCGACTCGACGCCGCCACCGATGGCAACGTCCATGCCGTCGGCGATGATCTGCTTGGCGGCCGTAGCGATGGCCATCATGCCGGAGGCGCACTGGCGGTCGATGGATTGGCCGGCCACCGAATCGGGCAGGCCTGCGCGAATGATCGACTGGCGTGCGACGTTCTGGAACGCGGTGCCCATCTGGATCGCCGCGCCCATGATCACGTCCTCGACCTCGGCCGGATCCACCTTCGCGCGCTCGACGGCATGCTTGATGGCGTGCGCGCCCATGGCCTGGGCGGTGGTGTTGTTGAAGGCGCCCCGATAGGCCTTGCCGATCGGTGTACGGGCGGTGGAGACGATGACGGCTTCGCGCATGGCTTCCTCGCGTCTGGGGAAATTGGGTGCGGACGCCGAGCGCCCGCCCTGGCCACGGCCGGATGCGGCCGCAGGCCCAGTGTACGGACCACGGTCTGGCGCGTCTCGCAGCGCTGCCGCGAGGTTGTTACAAGCTCAGCGCGCTCTCACAGTAGGCGCGAGAGGGAGAATCAACGATGGCACGACGTCCGAACATCCTGCTGTTCATGCCGGATCAGCTCCGCGCCGACGCACTCGGCTGCTTCGGCAATTCTCTGGCGCAGACGCCGAACGTAGACCGGCTCGCGGCGCGCGGGGTCCGCTTCACCGACGCCTGGGTGAACCACCCGGTGTGCTCGCCCTCACGCGTCAGCCTCATGACCGGCTGGTACCCGCACGTACGCGGCCACCGCACGCTCACGCACCTGGTGCAGGGCCATGAACCCAATCTCCTCGCGCAGATGCGCGCCGCCGACTACACGGTCGCGTTTGCAGGCGCCCGCGGCGACGTGTTCGCCCCGGGGGTAATGGAAGCGAGCACTGACTTCTGCGGCTGGACCGTCAAGCCCGATCGCGCGCAGATGGGCATGGGCCCGCAGTTCCCGGAGGACTCGCCGCTCTATCACGCCTTCTTCCACGGCCGCAGGCCGGGCGAGCAGTGGCTCGACTTCGACGAGGCGGTCACGCGCACGGCCCTAGAATTTCTTGCAGCGGCGCCGTCCGATCCATGGTTCCTGTGGATGCCGATGATCTTTCCGCACCTGCCCTTCGAGGTTGAAGGCGAGTGGCTGGACCGCTTCCACGCGGACGCCATGCCCGCGCCGCGCCCGCCCGCAGACGGCAAACCGGCGTTTCATCGCGCGCTCCACGCGCGCGCGCACCTAGGGGAGCTCTCCCTCCCGGAGTGGCAGGAGATCATCCGCACGTACTACGCCATGACGACACGCGTGGATGCGCAGCTCGGGCGAGTAATGGCGGCGCTGGAGCGCTCGGGGCAGATCGAGAATACGCTTGTCATCTTCCTTTCCGATCACGGCGAATATCTCGGCGATTTCGGTCTGGTCGAGAAGTGGCCCGCAGGGATGGAACCGTGCCTGACGCGCAATCCGCTCATCATGGCCGGCGCGGGCGTCGCCGAGGGACGGACCTGCGATGCGCTTGTGGAAATGATCGATCTGCTGCCGACCTGCCTCGATCTCGCCGGCACGGCAGCCGCGCACACGCACTTCGGCCGCTCGCTCGTTCCCCTCATGGAAGCGCCGGACACGACCTGGGCACGGGACGCCGCCTTCACGGAGGGCGGGTTTCACACGTCAGATGCCCATCTATTCGAAGAAGCGGGCGGCGAATACGCCTTGAAGGCAGGGCTGCAGAAGGCGCAGCCCAAGCTCGTGGGCAAGTGCGTGGCCATGCGCACGAAGGCCTGGACCTACGTGCACCGGCTAGAGGAAGCAGACGAGCTCTATGATCGCGCCGCCGACCCGGACGAAGCTCTGAACCTGCTCGCTGCCGAGCCCGGCGTGCACGACGCGCGCGTCGCGGAACTGCGCGCGCGCCTGCTCGACTGGCACCTGGAAACGTCGGACGTGATTCCGTGGACTGCGGATCCGCGCTTCCCGCGGATTCCGCACGGCTTCCACGCTGCGCACGACGCCTGAGCGCCGCGCCCGGCACTCAATCCACAAGCGCGGCGTTGGTCATGGACCGGAGCTGATTGCGGAACGGCCACGGCGAACCCATGAGCTGGATCATGCCGACGACGGCGATGTCCTCGACCGGATCGATCCAGAAGATCGTGCCGGCCGCACCGCCCCAGCTGAACTCGCCCTCGGAGGCGAGCACGCCCAATTGCTGCGGGCTGGTGATGATGCCGAAGCCGAGACCGAACCCGAAGCCCCCGGGGTAGCGCGTGCCGAGCTGTACCGTCGGCGCCTCGCCCGAGCCGGCTGCCGGCATGACAAGGTGATCGGACGCCATGAACTCCACCGTCTTCCGGCCGAGCAGGCGCACCCCATCCAGTTCGCCGCCGCCGCGCAGCATCTCCGCAAAACGCTGATAGTCGCGGATCGTCGAGAAGAGGCCCTCGCCGCCCGCAGGGAAGCCCATTCCGTCGGCGCTGACGTGAAGCGGCCCCTCGTCGATCGGCACGAGCACGCCGCGCTCCGCGCTCCAGACGTGATTGCGCACGAGGCGATCACGCTTGTTCTCGGGCACGCGGAAGAAGGTGTCGCGCATATCGAGCGGCTTGAAGATGCGCTCGGCGAAGAACTGCTCGAGCGGCACGCCGGCCGCGCGTTCCACGAGCGCCCCGAGCAGCGCGGAGGCAAGGCTGTAGCGCCACTGCTCTCCGGGATGGTCGACGAGCGGAATGCCCGCCATCTTCGCAACGAAGCTGTCCATGTCCGGCGACGCGAATACGTTCGCCCTGCGAATCATCTGGTCGACGGGATGGGGCGTGAACACATAACCCACCCCGGCGGTGTGCGTGAGCAATTGCGCAATCGTCGGCATGGACGCTGCGTCGACGGTACCGTCCTCTCCGTAGACCTGAGCACCCTCGAACTCGGGGAGAAAGCGAGTGATCGGATCCGTGAGCTGGAACACGCCCTCCTCGTAGAGCATGAGCGCTGCCACCGAGGTGATCGGCTTCGTCATCGAATAGATGCGCCAGATCGCGTCCTCGGGCAGCGCGCGATCGTCGTCCGCCCCCATGGTGCCACTGCGGAAGCGATGCGCTTCCAGGCCGCCCCGGTCGATGCGGACCTGGATGCCCGCGAGACGACCGGAATCGACATAGTCCTGGAGCAGGGCGTCGATCCGCGCGAGGCGCTCAGCCGAAAAGCCGACCGCCTCGGGCGCCGTACGCGGCACCTCGGCGGCGAGCGCCGCTACGGAGAACGTCGCGGACGCGACCGCAAAGGCAGTTGCCGCGAGCAGACGGCCCGCGGCGCGCCGAACGAGGTGCCGCGCGATCACGCTTCGACCTCGAAGGTGAGGCCAGCGTGGGCGCGCAGACGCTCGATGATCGCCATGCCGTACGCAGGGGCCGGGGTATACACCCCGCCCGGCACGTCCGCGGCTTCATCGGTCAGGCAGAGCGCACATTCGGCGATCATCTTCGACGTTGAGCCATAGCCCGGGTCCATATCGCCGGTCACGCCAACCTTGAGCATCTCGCCGTTCGCGCCTTCGCCGACGACGAGGATGTCGTAGTCGCCATTTTCGCGTTCTTCCTTGGAGGGACCTTCACCCGGCTTCGGCGAATCATCCGAGGTCGCCATCATGTCCATCCCGGCGATGGCCTCGGCCATCTGCTTACCCTGCTCGCCTGCGCCCGTGATCATCATCTCGTCATAGACGAAATCCTCGCCGTAGGCGTGACCCATGAGCATGTTCGAGCGGTGAATGTTGCGCGTGTTGATCGCCGCCATGACGAAGGGCGCGACCCAGGCGCCGATTGCCGGATCCTCGTGCACCTCGTTCCCGGACGGCTGCTCCGGCCCTTCGAAACCGGGCGTCAGCGACCACGGCGTAAGCAGCATCTGCAGAACGCTCGGGTCCTTCATGGCGGCCTCCATCGTGGCCCTGCCGGAGGCGAGCGTACCGCCCGAGAACGTGCCGTTCATGGCGCGGACGCGCCCCTTCACGCGCGGCAGCGGATGGCCGAACTTCGCCTTTGCCTGCTCCTGAAGAAAGTACACGCCCATATCGAAGGGCACGGAGTCGAAGCCGGTGGAGAAGACGATGCGCGCACCCGTCTCCTTAGCGCGCGCCTCGTGCGCATCGATGGCGTGGCGCATGAAGGGGACTTCGCCGCAGAGATCCACGTAGTCCGTGCCCGCTTCGGCGCACGCGGCGACAACCTCCGAGCCGTAGAGCTGGTATGGACCGACCGTGGTGAGCACGACGCGCGCGCGCTCCGCCATGGACTTCACGGACGCAGGATCGGAGGCGTCTGCGACGATCAGCGGCGTATCCGCGGGGGCGCCGATCTCGTCGCGAACTGCAGCGAGCTTGTCAGCGCTGCGCCCGGCCATCGCCCAGCTCGCCGTCAGACCCGCTGCGCAGCGCGCCGTCAGGTATTCCGCCACGAGGCGGCCCGTGTAGCCGGTGGCACCGTAAACCACCACATCGAATTCGCGTTCGGACATTCGCTAGAGACCCTTGCGTGCGTGAAGAGGACGCGCACTTTCGCGCGCGCCGCGGCGACGCGCAACGCGCAGCGGCGCACGCCACAGACCGAGCAGCCGGGAGCGGCAGGGCCCGTCTCTGCGCCCGGGAGGCAATGGGCGCTTGCCGCGAGGAGAAACCTGCGCGCGCCAGACCACATCAGGGCCGCCGAAGTTCTGAGGCTGCACCCTGGTGCCATGCACCCCCTTCGGCTCTGGCGTGGTAGCGTGGCCGCACACCCGTCATGCGCCCGCTAGCCACATCGGGAACGGGCGCACCGCCCATGATTCACGAGCCAAGCCGCCCAGGCAGGAAGCCGGGGCCAAGGGCGCAGGGGCGCCGCGAAGGAGCAACCAAGGATGGATGCCGATCTGGAGTTCAAACTCGATCCCGAACGCGTGTTCATACGCTTCCCCCGCGTCGTCACGACGTCGGCGCTCATGCAGCCAGCGCGCAAGGCGCAGCGCCATCGCGATCGCTACAACAACGTAGACACGCTGCTCGACCTGTCAGACGTCGAACACTTCCGAATCTCGGCCGAAGATCTGCGCCTGAGCGCAGGTCGGCATGCGGCCTGGGATCGCACGCACCCGAATGCCCGCGCTCGCGTTGCCATCGTAGCGAACTCACCATTGACCTTCGGCCTTGCCCGTCAGTTCCAGTCGCGCCGTACTTCGGACACGACCGAAGTCGAGATCTTCGGTCGCCGGCAGGATGCAGAAGCCTGGCTGGACAAAGGGCGCGTCAAGGCGCCCGCGGAAGCAAGCTGAGCGTCAATCGACAGGGAAGGGTCCGTCTGCGAAGACCTTTTCGTGATAGCCCTTGCGACCGATCTCGACCGCGAGCGGCGAACGCCACTCACCCGTTTCCGCCACCCGCGCGAGCGTCGACGCGAAGTCGTGCCTCGGCGCCCATCCGAGCCGCGCGCGAGCGTGGGCGTTGTCGTACACCCGGTCGAAGTCGGGCGTGATCGTCCAACCAAGCTCGGCAAGCATCGCCGGTGCATCGGGTACGCGGCGCGCCAACACGTCCGCCGCACGGCCGCGAAGATCGGCGACGTCCTCGGGCAGAAAGGGCGTTGTCGCCGTGATGATGAAGCGATCGAAGCCGAGCTCCGGCGCTTTCGCCTTGGCAAGGCGCACGGCGTCGACGATGTCCTCGATGTCCGCCCGTCGATTGAGAAACTCGACGGTCTTGAGATTCGTGTCCTCGAGTGCAGCGCGCCGATTCTCGTCATCATCTATTTCGGGGAAGAAGCGGGAGGTGCGCAGGATCAGGATGGGTAATCCGTCGCGGATGTGCACGAGGGAGCAGATCTCCTCCGCAGCGGTCTTGGTGACGCCGTAGATATTGCGCGAAACCGGGCGCAGATCTTCAGTGACCCACACTGCGGGGACGTCCGGGCCGGGCCGCATGGCGCGGCCGAACATGCTCGTCGTGCTGACGAAGACGAACGCGCCGACGTTCGCGTTGACGGCCGCCTCGAGCAGCGTGAGCGTGCCGGAGATGTTCGCGTCCACGAACTGCTGCCTGCTATGGGTCACCACGTGCGGCTTGTGCAGCGTCGCGGCGTGCAGCACCGAACGCGCTCCGGCAAGGACGTCCCGGGCAAAGTCGACATCCTCGATCCGACCCACCCGATCCGTGCACGGTCCCGGACGCATGTCGACGCCGACTACCGCCTCACCGTCCGCGCGCAGGGTCCGCACCAGCGCTTCCCCGAGATGCCCCGTACTCCCGGTGACGACGGTGGTCACGCAGCGATGCCGAGCGCAGCCTTCGGCGTGTCTCCCTCGATTGTCACCCGGTGCATCCGGCGATGCGCCGGGAAGTAGTCGTTGACGGGCTTGTGCTGCGTCGAGCGGTTGTCCCAGATCGCAAGGGTCTGCGGCGCCCAGCGCAAACGCACCGTGAATTCCGGTTCGGTCAGATGTGCATAGAGCATCTGGAGAATCGCGCGCGATTCGCGCGCGGTCATGTCCTTGATATGCGTGGTGAAGAGGCTGTTCACGTACAGCGCTTGCTGCCCGCTGACGGGATGCAGAGCAACGACGGGATGTTCCACCGGCGGATTCGCTGCGACGGCATCGGCCAAACGCTCAGCCCCCCCTGGCTCCTCGAGTGACTCGCGGAAGCCCTGGCGGAAGTCGTGAACGGCAACTCGATCCGCAAGCAGCGCGCGCATGGGCTCAGACAGCGCATCCCAGGCGGCGGTCGAACTCGCATAGAGGGTGTCACCGCCGCTCGGCGGCAGCACCTGCGCGTGCAGCATGGTGATCTTCGGGGGCGCTGAGCGGAACGTCATGTCCGTGTGCCACATCTCGATCTTGGTCGGCTTCTCAGGCGTGCTCTCGAGGATCGTCACGCCGGGCGCGCCGGGCACAGTGTCGTAGGCCGGGTGCGTCTGGATCGTCCCCAGCCGCGCTGCGAACGCGCTCTGCTGCGCAGCCGTGATCGCACAGTCGCGGAACACCAGCAGTCCACGGCGCGCAAGCGCCAGCTCGAGATCGGCGAGCGCATCGCCTTCCAGCGACGCCACGTCGACGCCATGGACCTCGGAGCCGATGGCCGGCGTCAGGTCGATGAGTTCCATGGCGCGCTCCCCCGGAAGACGTTTAACCCGCCGGATTGTAGTCTCTCGCCGCCGCGACGCGAGATGGATTCGATGACCGGAGAAGCGAAAGGACATGCAGGCCGCGAGGGCGTGATCCGCTTCCGCTACACGCTCGATGCGCCGCGCCCGGCGCAGGCGCTGGCGGGCCTGCGCGCGGCACACGCGCGCGGTCTCGCCGAAGGCTGGCTCGGTCGCGACCCGGCACGCTACGAAGGCCTCGCCTACGGCAATCTGAGTGAGCGCGCGGGCACCGCCACCGACAACGGATTCTGGGTCACGGCGTCACAGCGCATCGATCAGGCGACGCTCGACGAGAGCGAGATGGTCTTCGTGGCAGCCGTAGACGATGGCGCGGTGACCGCGTTCGGTTTGCGGCCTCCGTCCTCGGAGACGCTCACGCATGCGGCCGTACATGCCCATGCCCCTGCCGGGCCGCTCGCTGTGCTCCATGGCCACGCGCCCGCGCTCTGGGCTGCATACGAACGGCTCGACTGGATGACCACACCCCCGCACGCCGCCAACGGCACCCGGGCCATCGCCCGTGCGGTAGCCGATTGCGTGCGCGCCGCTCCAGCAGGCGGCGCGCTCGCGATGCTCGGCCATCTGGACGGCATCCTCATCTGGGGACCCGACTTCCCCGACGTACTTGAGCGACTGACGATCGCGCAAGGCGCGCTCGCGGAGAATCGACCATGACGTTGATCGACCTGCCCGCCTCACCGCCCGGCGTTCCGCTTGCAGCGTCCTGGGACGGAACCACTTTCTCCCTCCTCGACCAGCGACGCCTGCCCCACGAAGTTGTGCATGAAGTGCAGGATTCCGGCGAATCGGTGTTCGCGGCCATCCGCGAGATGCGGGTCCGCGGCGCACCGGCCATCGGCATCGCCGCAGCCTTCGGCCTGGCCCTTGCCATGAAGGATGACGACGGCCTTCAGGGCGCAGCATGGCATGCACGCCTCGCCGAACGAGCCGCCTGGCTCGAGACGGCGCGACCCACGGCAGTCAACCTCGCCTGGGCACTGCGCCGCTGCTGCGCTGCTGCGACGGCTGCAGCGCCGGCAACCGGCGCGGCAGGTCGCGCGGCGCTCCTGCGCGAAGCAGAAGCGATCCTGGCCGAGGACCTGGCCATCTGTCGCGGCATTGCTGCCGCAGGACTCGATCTGGTGCCCGACGGCGCGCGCGTGCTCACGCACTGCAACGCTGGTTCGCTCGCCGTCTCGGCCTGGGGTACAGCGACGGCGCCCATCTACGCCGCTGCAGCGGCTGGACGCCGGATAAAAGTATTCGCGGATGAGACGCGCCCGGTACTCCAGGGCGCGCGGCTGACGGCGTTCGAACTGCAAACCGCGGGCGTCGACGTCACCCTCATCTCGGACAACATGGCTGCGCACATGATGGCGACGGGTGAAGTCGATCTCGTGATCGTCGGAACCGATCGGGTGACGGCGAACGGGGACGTGGTCAACAAGATCGGCACCCTTGGCGTCGCCGTGCTGGCACGCCACTTCGACATTCCCTTCTGGGTCGCCTGCCCGTCCTCGACCTTCGATGCGGACACGGCCACCGGCGCCGACGTCCCGATCGAGGAGCGGTCAGCCGATGAAGTCACCGACATTGCCGGCCAGCGCGTCGCGCCGGACGGCGTGAAGGTTCGCAATCCTGCATTCGACGTGACGCCGGCTGCGCTCGTGACCGGCATCATCACGGAGCGGGGACGCATCACGGCGCCACTCGGTGACGGGCTCGCTCAGCTCCTCGGCTGACCGGCGTACCATTCAGTTTCCGAAACCGGAGTACCCGACGTGAGCGACGCATCTTCGGCGGCCCGCGCGCCCTTCGAGCCTGAAGACGCGCCCATCACCCGGACGACCTTGACCCGCGACCTGCGTCGGCTCGGCGTGGCGCCGGGCGCGGTCGTGCTCGTGCACGCGGCCCTGTCAAAGCTCGGCTGGATATTCGGCAACACCCAGGCCGCAATCGAGGCACTCCTCGCCGCAGTCGGCCCGGACGGCACGATCATGATGCCCACGCACACGGGCGATCTGACCGATCCGGCCCTGTACCGAAACCCGCCCGTACCGACGCACTGGATCGATCTCGTGCGTGCGGAGATGCCGGCCTTCGATCCGGCCCGAACGCCGTCCAGCGCCATGGGCGCGCTAGCCGAGCACTTCCGCCATTGGCCCGGCGCCCTGCGCAGCGATCACCCATACGGCTCATTTGCAGCATTCGGCCCTGCCGCGTCTGCGCTTACCGAAGGCCACGCGCTGGAAGCGGCCTTCGGCGAAGCCTCACCGATCGGGGCCCTGAATCGTCTCGGCGGCCAGGTGCTCCTGCTCGGCGTCGGCCACGGCAACAACACGAGCCTGCATCTGGCCGAGTACCGCGCCGAGTGGCCCTCGAAAGCCTGGCACGACGAGGGCTCGCCGATTCTCGTCGACGGCGAACGCCATTGGGCCACCTATCGCGCACTCGTCCACGACGAAGACGACTTCCCCAAACTCGGAGCCGCCTTCGAGGCCGCGCATCCCGAAGCAGTCCGCGTCGGCCAGGTCGGCAAGGCCGAAGCGCGCCTGCTCGACCAGGCCACCATGGTCGATTTTGCGACCGCGTGGATGCACGGGAACCGGACATGAGCCGTCCCGCCCCGTACATCACTGCGGAGGGCGCCGCGGCGCTGCAGGCAGAACTCCGCTATCTGTGGAAGGAGAAACGCCCGGACGTCACGCGCCGCGTGTCGGAAGCCGCGGCCATGGGCGATCGCTCCGAGAATGCCGAATACATCTACGGCAAGAAGCAACTTCGCGAGATCGACCGCCGTATCCGTTACCTGTCCAAGCGCCTGGACGAGGTGGTGATCGTCGACCGGCGGCCGAGCGATGAGACCCGCGCCTACTTCGGCGCCTGGGTCGAACTGGAAAACGAGACGGGCGAGGAGGCCTGCTGGCGCATCGTAGGCGCCGACGAGATCGATCCATCCCGGAACTGGATCAGCATCGATTCGCCCGCCGCACGCGCGCTCGTCGGCAAGCAACCGGGCGATGAGATCCGCATCCGGGGTCCCGAGGGTGACCTCTACTGGGAGCTCATCGCCGTGTCCTACAGCCCACCGGAGTCCCCATGCCCCTGAGCTCGCCCCCCTTCGCCATCGGACACCTCGATCACCTGGTCCTCCGGGTGGCCGACCTTGAACGCATGATCACCTTCTATCGTGACGTCCTCGGCTGCACCGTCGAACGTTCGCTCGCGGACCTTGGCCTGCATCAGCTCCGGGCCGGGGCCTCGCTGATCGATCTTGTTGATCTAGACAGCCCCCTCGGCCGGGAAGGCGGCGCAGGGCCCGGCGCCGAAGGGCATAACCTCGATCACTTCTGCCTGCGCGTAGACCCGTTCGACGCAGCCGCCATCGCGACGTGGTTGGAGGCAGCGGGCGTAGCGCACGCGTCCCCCGCGCGCCGCTATGGCGCGGACGGATACGGCCGGTCGATCTATCTCGACGACCCGGAGGGCAATCGTGTGGAACTGAAAGGTCCGCCGGAACAGGAGTGAAACGGACTGAGCAAACCCCGCCGATGAACGACGGATTTCAGGAGCCGCTGCGTACAAGCATCAGAACCTAGGCTGAACCAGGAGATCAGCATGCTCGTACGCCTCACCCGCCGGGCCACCGCCCTTGCCTTCGCAATTGCACTGCCCGCCGCCACGCTTGCAAACGAAACGCCCATCGCGCCGATCGACGGCGCGCTTGAACCGCACCCCGAAGTAAACATCAGCGTCGCCCAGCTACGCAGGGCGGGTGATGCGCGCTTCGCAGCACTTGATCTCGACGGCGACGGCATGATCACCGAGGCCGAATTCAATGACCGGCACGCGGGACGCGTCTTTGCCTTGTCGAACGGCGATGCGTTAGAGGACAGCGCGAGTGGCGCGCACGCACTGACGCTCGCGGCGAAGGAGGACGTTGCAAACATAGAGATCGAGGTCGAGGACCTGATCGAGGGCATCGCAACCCTCGAAGTGAAGGTCCAAGGCCTGGCAGAAGGCATCGAAGCGCGCGCCGTCCGCCTGAACCCTGGTGATAGCGAAGCGCGTTTTGCCAGGTTGGACAGCAACGGTGATGGCCTGCTGAGCCTTGACGAATACCAGGCGCCCAACAGCGCCGAAGATGTGCGGGGAGTCTTCGTTGCCGCCCTCGATGGGCCCGGACGAACGCCTCCTGCGCAGGCCTTCGGCGGGCACGACAAGAACGCCGACGGCGTGATCACGCGCGACGAATGGCCGTCGGCGGCTTCGAGGCTCATCGAATTGGACCAGGACGAGGACGGCATCGTCACTTTCACGGAACTTAGACGCGGCGATGGCACTCGAATCATCAAACGTCGCGAGATCCTGCAACAGCCGTGAACGAAACACTTACCCAGGCCGGCATCGCCGGCAACCTGGGCGCCGCACCCGAGCGCGACGCCGAGTGCATTCAAGTGCGCGCCGTCGCCGGCGGCGACCGCGACGCCTTCGCTGCGCTCTGCCGTCGCCATGCTCCGATCCTTCACCGCTTCGCCCTGCGCATGCTCGGAGAGCCCGCGGACGCCGAAGACGTGGTGCAGGAAACGCTGCTGCGGTTCTGGCGCGAAGCGAACCGCTACGATCCCGCACGCGCGCGCCTCACCACCTGGCTGCATCGCTGCGCCTACAACGCGTGCATCGATCTGCTGCGGCGCCGTGGACGGCATACGCCGGACGACGCGGACACCGAGTCGCCGTCACCAGAGATTCTCGCCCTGGCCGCAGATCGCGGACGCACCGTGCAGGCTGCACTCGCAGCACTTCCCGAGCGTCAGCGCACGGCGCTGCTCCTCTGTCATTATCAACGCCTGCCACAGTCAGAGGCCGCGGCCGTGATGGACCTCAGCCTGCACGGCCTCGAATCGCTCCTTGCGCGCGCTCGGCGTCGCCTGCGCGCAGACCTGGCTGCACGCGGCCACCTTGTTACGGGGCGTACCGGATGAATCGCGACGAACTGGAACACTTCCTCGACCTACATGGCGCGCAGTCAAACCTGTGGCCAGAGAACGCCCGTGATGCAGTGTTCGACGCCACGGCGATCGACGCAGATGACCGCGACCTCCTCATCGCTGCGCGCGAACTGGATACGCGCCTAGACGACTGGAACGTGCCCGCTTGCGACCCATCATTGGCGATGCGGATCGCAGCGGCCGCTCCGGCGCGGGGGACGCTGACCGACGTACTCGCCGTGCCCGCCGTACGGCTCTGGCAGGGGGCACTCTTCGCGACCCTGCCCGTACTGATCGGCTTTCTGATCGCGGTGACCCAGACAACGCCCGTTTCGGCGCAGGACGCAGCCCGGACGCGAGTGCTGGAAGCGGAGCTTGCGCTCATGAGCTCCTACGGTCTGCTGGACCCGGCCTCGCTCCGATGAGCCAGCAGCCACGTCCGATCATCATCGCCCTCGGCATCTCGCTAACGCTGAACCTCATCGGCATCGGCTGGATCATCGGCCGCTCAACGACCCCAGACAGAGCGCTTGCACAGAGCCTGCCGACCGGAATTGCCGCCGCTACAGAAACCTTCGAATTCAGCATCGCGGAAGACGGTAGGTTCAGCTTCATGGCCCCGAACGGCGAGACGATCCGCGTGCCGCTGCCGCATGGCGAGGACGGCGTCGCAGTCGCCACGCAGACGCCGCGGCGCGCGTCGGGCCAAACGGTCTCTGCTGCGGCGTCCGACGCCCCGGTTGTCGTCGCCGACGTGCCCGAGGATGTGGCAGGCGGTCTCAAGTGGATCGTCGCAACGCTCCCGCCAGAAAGGCGCGCTCGCATCGACACCAACATTGCGGTGCTCGAAGCGCCGCTGTTGGAGGAAGCAGAGAAAGTCTTCGTCATCCGCCAGGAAGTGCGCAACGAGCTCGCGCGCTCGACGTTCGAGAAGCCACGCCTCGAGTCCGCCCTCGCCCGCCTGCGCGAACAGATCGTCGCGATCCAGGCGGACAGCCACCAAGTGCTCGCGGACGTGGCAGCAGAACTGTCGGAGAGCGAGCGCGCAGCTCTTGCCGGACGCATGACGTCGAGGCTTATCGTTCGTGAAGCCGACCGCTTCGCCCGCCTGGAGGCCCTGGACCGCAGCGCCGGGCCGAACGGCGACCGGCACGATGAGGTGTACAGCGAGGCCACAGTGCCGGAGGATGCCTCCGTGCAGGACGATGCCCCGAACCTCCAATGACCCCGCCGGATCCCGGCACCGCGCTCGCGCTCGACGCGCTCATCGCGCGCTGCGTGACAGCCCAGGATCTGCGTACGGCGCACGATCCCGACTGGCCCTCGCCCTGCGAGCAGGGCACGCCGGATGGCCTCGGCGAAATCGCCTGGACCCCCGTGCGTCGCGATGACTTTGATCTCTTCGAACCTCTCGCGGAGACCCTCGAGCAGGCGGTCCACCCGTCGATCGTAACGTTCTATGGTCGCTGGTACTCCGACGGCTTCCGGACCCTGGCGCGCCAGGGCGACGTCGACCTCCTCGGCGTCTGGAACGACGACGACACGCTGCGCCTGCAGCAGAATCTGCTCGGCCATGCGCTCCAGCAGCGTCGGCAGCGTACGCCAGCGACCTTCTTCTTTGCCCTCACAGAAGCGGACTCAGAAGCCATCCTGTCCGTCGACAACGCAACCGGCGCGGTCGTGCTGGAGCTGCCTGGCACCAAGCAGCGTGAGGACGTATGTCCGGATCTGGCGAGCTTCCTCGATCAGCTCACGCCGCGCTGATCTGCACGCGCGCCGGAGACGGAGCGCTCAGCGCTCCATCATCACGCGCTCCTCACCGGCCTCGCAGACGGAGATGTGCACCGACCGGATCCGCACCGACGCGAGCACCTCAGAGAATTCCGGATCCGGGATCGCCATGTGAGCATCCAGATCGCCCTGCGATGCCCATTTCTCCATCAGCAGGATCTCGCAGGGGTCAACAAGGCTTTGCGCAAACTGGTAATCGATGCAGCCCGCACGGCCGCGGCTGCGCTCGACGCGGCGGACCCTAGCAGGCCCTGCGCCGCCTTGCGGGGCCTCCGGCCCTGTGGTCGACTCTCGCGCCTCGCTGACCGCACGGAATGGTCCCGTGGAAGAACTGCTGCTGGAACCCATCGATCACCTTGAAGGGTCTGTGCGCGTGCCCGGCTCGAAGAGCCTCTCCAATCGCCTGCTCCTGCTCGCTGCCATGGCCGAGGGCGAAACGCGACTCGAGCATCTGCTGGAGAGCGACGACGTTGCCCGCATGCGCGAGGCACTCGCAGCACTGGGCATCTCCACGGAGGGGGATGCACGCGCGTTCCTGGTGTCCGGTCGCGCGGAAGCGCTGTGGAGCGCGGGCAACCAGGACTTGGCGCTCCATCTGGGCAACGCCGGCACGGCGATGCGGCCCCTTGCGGCCGCGCTCACCCTCGGCCGCGGCCGCTTTCGCCTTGGCGGCGATCCGCGCATGCACGAGCGCCCCATCGGCCCGCTCGTGGATGCACTGCGCACGCTCGGCGCGCACATCGATTACGCAGGCAACGCGGGCTATCCGCCGCTCGTGGTCGAAGGCACGGGCCTGCGCGGCGGCACCGTGGAGATCGACGGCAGCCTGTCCAGCCAGTTCGTGAGCGCGCTGATGATGGCGGCGCCGCTCGCCGCCGAGTCGGTGACGATCCTGCGCACCGGCGAGCTTGTCTCCGACCCATACATCGAGATCACACGGCGCTGCATGGCACTCTTCGGCGTCGATGTCGCATGGCCCGAACCGCGGCGCCTGGAGATTCCGAGCGCGCCCTATCGCAGCCCGGGCACGTTGCCGGTCGAAGGCGATGCCTCCTCCGCCTCCTACTTTCTAGCTGCCGGTGCGATCTCGGGTCACCCCGTGCGCGTGGAAGGCGTGGGCAGCGCGAGCATGCAGGGCGACGTCGCCTTCGCCGATACGCTCGAAGCCATGGGCGCCACGGTTCGTCGCGGCGCGGACTGGCTCGAAGCGAGCCGTGATCCGGTCACCCCGCTGCGCGCCGTCAACGTCGACCTCAACGCCATTCCCGATGCAGCCATGACGCTCGCCACCGCGGCGCTGTTCGCCGAAGGCACAACGCACATCCGCAACGTCGCCAATTGGCGCGTGAAGGAGACGGATCGCCTTGCGGCCATGGCGACGGAATTGCGCAAGGTCGGCGCCGAGGTCGTGGAGCACAGCGACGCGCTCTCGATCACGCCACCTGCGCGCCTGCGCGCGGCACGGATCGAAACCTACGACGATCACCGCATGGCCATGTGCTTTGCGCTCGCAGCCCTAGGCGACGCCCCGATCACGATTCTCGACCCGGGCTGTACCGCGAAGACCTATCCGCGCTTCTTCGAGGAGTTCCAGCGCCTCGCTCGGCGCTGAGACGGCTCAGCCGCCGGCGCCGAGGCTCGCCCAGAGATGAAGGGCCGCATAGGCGCGGACCGGCTGCCAGGGTTCTGCGCGCCGGCGCACCTCTGCCTCACTCGGTAACTTCCTGCCCGCACCGCCGGCGATGGCCTGGCGCACGACCAGATCCCCGGCGGGAAACGCATCCGGATCCTTGAGCCCGCGCATGGCAACGTAGTCGACCGTCCACGGGCCGATGCCCCGCAAGGCGATCATCTGTTCACGGACGGCTTCGCCGGGCGCGGCGAAGTCGACGCGACCGTCTGCGACGGCCGAGGCGAGGGTGCGCAGGGTCTCGCGACGCGTCGCCGGCATGGCGAGCCCGGACAGATCCGCCTCGGCGAGTTCGACCGGCGTCGGGAACTGCGCATCAGGTCCCTCGACGCCGAGCAGGTCCAGCAAGCGCACCGCATGGGTTCGGGCGGCGGCCACCGAAACCTGCTGCCCGAGCACCGCGCGCACCGAGAGTTCGAAGGGATCCCAACACCCGGGGACGCGTCGGCCTGGTTCGTTCGTAACGGCCGCCGCGAGCAGCGGATCGGCTCCGAGCCGATCCATGACGGCCTCCACGGGCGCATCGAGATCGAACAGGCACCGGCCACGACGAACGAGATCCGTCATGGGGAGCGTGCCGCGGCCTTCGACCTCCATGAGCACGCCGTCGGGTACGAGTCGGTAGGTCGCCGTTCCGGCACCGTCGTGACTGCGCCAGGCACGGCGATAGGCCGCCTCGCCGTCGACCTCCTCAAAGTGCTCGACGGCGCCCATGACGCGAGCGCGAAGAAAGTTCGCGAGGGCCTCGTGTGAGAACGGCAGATTCGCCGGCAGAAAGGCCCGTGCAGAGACGTGCACGCCGGGACGCGGCGCCGTCTCGTCAACGCCGGGATCACCGGGCGCCGATCCCGCGACCGCATTGATCAGCGCTGCGGACGCGTCGCTGCGACGCTCGAGGATGCGCCGGGTCGCCGCGCGCTCGCGTGCGAGCAAGGCACCCGGCGTCAGGCCGGTCGCCGCGACCGCGGCGTTGCGCAGGCGCTGTGGGCCGACGCCGAATTCTCTCGCGAGCGACGAGACCGAGCGCGCGCGAGGCGCGTGGCGGACGAATCTCGCCAGCAGCGCTGCGTCGTTCATCAGTGCGCGACCAGATCGGCGAAAGTCGGCAGGGCGTGCGTCATGGGGAACGTGGCAACATCTTTGCAGCGGCCGCCTCGGGGCAGAGCGGCGATGCTACCGTGCCCGCCGCGCGGGGACGATCACCACACCGGATTCGACGCGAACATACGCTCGTGAGCCACTCATTCACAGGCGCTGATGCGCAGGTCGTGCGCACCGCGTCGCTGACGCTGACCGCGGACTGGGAACCGTCGGCGCCCGGCGAGCAATTGACGCTGTTCGAGGCACACGGTGGCGCGGGCGAACGCACGCGCTGAACGCTCACTCGGCGCTGCGTGCGGACGGGCCCGCGCACGACCAGGCACTCGCCACGGCCCGCCGCACACGCGATCGGATGCAGGGCTTCGTCAACGAGCGTGACCTGGAAGTGGGCGACGCGGTGCGCGAGCCGAAGGGCCTGCCGCACGGGCTGATGCGCGGTGTCCGAGTGGTCGAGGTCCAGACCCCGACCTACGAACGCGCTGTCCTCGCAGCAGGCGCTCGCCCGGCGCCTGGAGGCTGGCGATGAACCCGCGGTTGTCCTGTTGGCGCAGCCGCGCTGGATCGCGGCATCAGAGCGCACCGGCGTCGATGAGCAGATCGCGCACGCCTTCCGCCATGCGGCGATAGCCCTCGGCGTTGAAGTGGACCGGATCGGACTTCACGGAACGATCGCGCATCAGGCTCGGCAAGGTGTCGAGATCGATCGGCACGTCCAGGCCGTCCGCGACCTCGCTGTAGTAGGCAGGCGCCGACAGCGTCAGGTTCCGCCCGGGCACGCCGAGCATCACCACGTCCGCGCCGGCCGCGCGGATCTCCCCGACCATCGCCTCGAGGTTCTCCCGCGTCTGGCCCGCGGGCATGCGGCGCAGGGTGTCGTTGCCGCCGTGCACCAGCACCACCAGTGCCGGGCGGTGCTCCGCGAGCAGATCCGGCAGGCGCTCGCGCCCGAGCGAACTCACCTCACCGGGAATGCCCGCGTTGATCACCCGCAGGCCCGTCATGTCGGCGAGCGCTTCGGGATAGCCACTGCCCGCGGGCGCGCCGGTCCCGCGCGTGAGGCTGTCACCGAAGGCAAGGACGGTCGCACTCGGTTCCAGTGGCGAAACCGACGGTCCGCCCCCGCAGGCGACCAGCAGCAGGCACAGGCCCGTGATCCAGGCGGCTTTGGTCATGCTCCGAGCTCCGAGCGTCAAACGGCGAGCGTCCGATCATACGTCCCGGGGGCAGCGCTCAGGGCGTCGAGGCGCGCCGCAATTGCACGTTGCCGATCCCCGCGAGACGCGCCGCGTCGAGCACGCCGGTGAGCACACCGGTCGAGGATCCGGCCTCCGCGAGGATCACCAGCGCCGCATCGGGACGCTCGGCCCGCACGCGCTCGAGCAACGGGCGAACCCCTGCCCCGGTGACGAGGCGCGCGTCGACGCGCACGGCACCGCCCGCTTCGAGCAGGACGCGAACCGGAGGCTCCGACGACGCGTCCGCGGTGCTCGGCGGTGGTGTCTGCGGCAGGTCCACGCCGAGCTCGTTCACGAAGGTCGCCGTGACCACGAAGAAGATGAGCAGGATGAAGACAACGTCGAGCATGGACGTCAGATCGGGGCCTTCCGTTGCAGGATCGAAAGCAGGTGCGGCGCGGCGCATGGCAGATCACCTCGTCGATGCGGTCCGTGCCGTTGACGCTCCGCTCTCGGGCCGCGGGGTGCAAACCGGACAGTCCGACGAGGCGCGGCGTCGAAGCTTGGGCAGAAGCGGCGCCGGGCGATCAGCGCCGGGTAGCCGGCATAGGAGGAAGGCCTCCCCAGTCGCCGAATGCGGGCGGCCGGCTTCGGAGGAAGGCCTCCCCAATCACCGGATGCGGGTCACCACATACGCGGCGCAGCGTATTCGTCGTAGGTGTCGTCGTACTCGCGGGCGTCAAAGGCCGTGTCCACCTCCTTGAGGAAGTCTCCTGCGCTTGGCAGTGCTTCCGGGGCGCGGGACCAGAGCGCGGAGCGCATGAGCGCCTTGGCGCATTGGAAATAGACCGCTTCGATCGAGATCGCAATGACGCTGCGCGGATGCTGGCCGCTCTGCTCGAAGCTCGCGCACAGCGAGCTTTCAACGATGAGCTCCGCGCGACCATTCACGCGCACGACGTTGTTGCAGCCGCCGACCATGAACAGAAGACTCACGCGGCCATCGCGAACGATGTTGCGCAGCGAATCGGTTCGATTGTTTCCACGCCAGTCCGGCAGATACAGCGTGCCGTCGTCGACGATGCGAACGACCGGAGCAATGTCCCCGCGCGGGCTCGCGTCCGTGCCTTCAGGCCCCACTGTCGTCAGCACGCAGAAGCGGCATGCGCGAATCCAGCGTCGATACAGGGGGGTCAGGGCAGGCTGCTCCTTGGTCACCGCCCGTTCCATCGGCGCTCCGTAGCGCTCTGCGAGTTGCTCCAGGGTCTCTATTCGCTCCATGCCATGCTCCTGGCTGCAGATCGCTCCTGCGATCGCAAGGTCGGTCGTTCCATGCTCACGACCTCGGCCCCGTGCCCAGGCGAGGCAGCAGCATGGGCACCTCCGCCCGATAGCGCGCATAGTCGGGCTTGCGTTCGCCGAGGCGGGTCTCGATAAGTCGGATGGAAACGCCGAGAAACAGGATCGTTATTGCGATCGCTCCCGCGAAGTACATCCAGCGATCCGGCCCGGATGCAACAGCGAGGAGACCGAGTCCCCACCAGAACAGCATCTCGCCGAGATAGTTCGGATGGCGGCATCGCGCCCAGAGCCCGGTGCGCAGAAGCTCGCTTGCGTCACGACGGGTCCGGCGATGGGCACGCAGTTCTTCGTCAGCGGCTGCCTCCAGCGCGATTCCGAGCAGCGTTATGAGGGCTCCGAGGCCATCGAGCCAGCCGAGCGCCGCACCGGGGGACAGCATCACCGGCACAAGCGGCAACGCACCGGCCCAGGTCATCAGCGTCGGCATGTAGTGAATCCCGAGGAAGTTTACGGGCTGCCAGAAGATGCCCGTTCTCGCCTCTATCTGCTGGTAGCGCCAGTCGACGTGGCCAAGGCCGCCCCAGCCGCGATACCAGTTGCCGGTGAGGCGAATGGCGTAGAGCAGGACAAGCCCGACCGCCAGAGCCATGCGCCCTGGATCGCCGCCACCGACCACGACCAGACCAACGGCCATAGAGCCGGGCGCGACGGACCAGTAGGCGTCATACATGGACGCATTTCGCGTTATGAAGCTGGCGAGGTAGACGACGACCGTCGCTGCGCTCGTGCCTGCCAGCAGCTTGAGAACGACAGGGCCCGGCCCGAGCAGCGCGACCGCGACCCCCGCGGCAATGGCCATGATGTAGATGCCCGCGACAACAAACCCGTCGCGTATCGGTGCCCGGTCCAGCGTCTGCGCGTCTTCCACGCCTGCCTCGCGTCTACGGTCGAGGCGCGATTGTCACCGAGACGCGCGCCCAGAGCACGGGTCATTCCCTGTTTTCGAGCAAATTCTCGATTCGCGCGAGCAGATCGGCGCGGCGGAAGGGCTTGGCAATGAAAGCGTCGTCGCCGAGCTCGATGCCGGCCAGCACGTCGGCGGCGAAACCGGACATGTAGATGACGGAAACGCCAGGGTGGACCTCACGGATGCGATCAACGAGGGCGCGCCCGTTCATGCGCGGCATCACCAGATCACTGATCACCAGGTCCAGCCGCTTGAGGGCGTGCGCCTGGGTCACACCAACCTCGGGGTCGGTACAGGTGAACACCTCGTAGCCGGCGCCTTCCAGCGTGCTCTCGAGAATACGGAGGATGGGCTGCTCATCCTCGACCACGAGCACTTTCGCCGGTACGGCACGCTCCGAGGCGACCTGAAGGCTGACCGGCTCATCGTCTAGCCTATCGGCGTGCCGCGGCAGAAACAGCCGCACAGCCGTACCCTCGCCGGGCGCCGTATCGACGACGACGCGACCGTTGTTCTGGGCCAGGATTCCGAAGACCGTGGACAGGCCGAGCCCGCTTGCGCCTTCGGCCGCCTTTGTCGTGAAGAAGGGTTCGAACATGCGCTCGCTCACGTCCGCAGGCATGCCCGGGCCGTCGTCGCGGATCTCGATCTCGACGTACTCACCCCCGGGTTCGGGCGCCGCGGCGGCAAGGGCCTCATCACCGCTCGGGCGATTGCGCGTCCGCACCCGGATCATGCCCGAACCCTCAAGCGCATCGCGGGCGTTGATGCATACGTTCGTGATCAATTGGCTGAGCTGGGAAGGGTCAATGCGGATCGGCCAGACATCGCTTCCGGTATCCAGATCCAGGGTGATGTTTTCGCCAATGAGGCGACCCATCAGTTCCAGCGACCGTTCGACTTCGTTGTTGGTGTCAATCCCCTGGGGCGCAACGGCCTTCCGGCGTGCAAAGGCACGCAGCTGCTGGATCAATCCGGAGGAATGATGGGCCGCGTCGCGAATGCGCGTGACCAGTTCGCGGCTCTCAGCGTGCAGCGCTCCGGCCTCGAGAAGCTGCTCAGCGTTGCCGAGGATCGTTTGCAGGACAGCGTCGAAATCATGGGCGACCCCGCCCGCGAGCGTGCCGACCGATTCCAGGCGCTGCGCCTGCGCGAGTGCCTGCTCGAGCTCACGCTCGCTCGTGCGGTCTCGCTTGATCTCCACGTAGCCCAGGACATCACCCGCCTTCGATCGGATCTGGGAAATGCTGATTTCCTCGTGGACGACCGAGCCATCTCGACGCCGGTTCTTGAGCTCCCCACGCCACGTCTCGCCGTTGCGTACGCGCTCCCGAGCCTCCTCGGAGAAGGCATCGTCGTGGAGGCCGCTTCGCCACATTTCCGCGCGCTCGCCGATCACGTCTTCCCGTGCATACCCCATCACCCTTTCGAATGCTGGGTTGACGTAGACGATCCGTGGTTCACCGTCGGTGACGAGGATGACATCGCTGCTCTGATCGAGCGCAGCGAGCATACGCAGGGACTGGTTCGAGTCCTGCAGATCAACGGGGTCCCTTCGCTGCACGCACTCCATCAGCACGACCCCCGCGCTCAGTGAGAAGAGTGCCGAGAAAAGCGTGCCATCGCGCGCGAGCGTCCGCGCGCAATCACCCCGGGCCACTTCCGCGCGCAGGGCATTCCAGTCGAGGGACGGGAAGTGTTCCGCGATCGGACCCGTTGCCTCGATCGGTGCAAGCAGCGCAGCGAAGGCGCCATTCGCCCATTGAATGTTGCCGGTCGCATCCAGCTCCGCGATCGGTGTGCGCATGCGGTCGAGCACGCCCGGGGTCATCGCCGGCTCCTTGATCGTAGGCCGCGATCAGAGCCTACCGCGCTTGAAGGCATCAGCGGGACCTCGCTGATCGGCCCGCGTGCGGGCTCAGTTCAGGGCCTGCGCTTGTGCTTGCGCATCGACGATCGTCAAACCCCAATCGGCCTGCGCCAGAGCCTGCGCGAGCATGGTGCCCAGATTGAGGCTGAGGTTCCGATCGAGGGTAAAGGCGATACCCGCCCCGTCTTTAGGCGCTATGGTCAGGTTGAGCGAAGCTTCGCTGATGCGGTAATCAAGTCGAAAGGCAAGGATCGGTGCGTCGCCGAGGGGCAGCTCGGGCGCTGCCTCGAAGTCGCCTCCGAAGGCGGCTCCCGCGCTCGCGGCCTCCTGCTTGAATGCCCGCACGGCGCGCCGCGCCTCGGCCGTATCGTGCTCGGCAACCTCCGGGTCCGCGGCCTGATGCTTGTCAAGCACGGCCAACAGGAGCGTCGTGTAGCGCCGGGTCAACCAGAAACGGAATTCCTGCCCTTCTCCGGTGCTCAAGCGCAGCGCGAGGCGATCCTCGAGCGGATCGTAGCGAAGCTGAAGCTGTTTCAGACCCGCCATTCGGCGTCTCCCGACCAATCGCGCCAGGGCTCCGCGCCGCGCCAACCCTCTCGCAGGACCCGTTCAGCCACTGCGCAAGCGCGCCGCGAGATCGAGGCGATAGGTGCGCCCGCGCCACTCTACCGTCGGATTGAAAAGCATGGAGACGGCAATCCATGCCGCCATTGGCTGCGGCAACCATGCCATCCACACGAGCCGGGCCGGAATGCGCGCACCGCCGACGAGACGATTCAGCCTCAGATAGTGCAGTCCCTCGGCCAGGACCAGCGCCAGCGGCACCGGTAGGGCCGCGACGGGCGCCGCACACAACAGCGCCAGGGCAAGGAAAACGCTGACGCCACGCCAGGCCATAGGCACGACAAAGCGCAGCGGAATCCCGCCTCGGCCGAAGAACAGCCAGCGTCGCCACAGGCGGTAGAAATCAGCAAAGGGGAGACCGTGATTGATCACCGAAACGGGCGCGCGCCCGAGAAGGTTCTTGTAGCCCGCTTTTGCGACCTGGGCGCCGAGAAACATGTCGTCCACGAGCTGGCCTTCCGCACACTGCACGCCGCCGATCGCATCGAGCGCTTCGCGCCGGAACAGCATCGTCTGCCCCATCAGGAACGGCAGGGAGCGCGCCTGCCCGGCGTATGCCTGCATCTCAGCACCGAGGTAGGCGTTGAGAATCACTGCATAACCCACGTCGCCCGCCGTCCGCGGCGATGGCGTGGTCACCGGGAACGCAAAGATTGCCCCGGCGTCCTCGCGCGCGACGAGGTCAGAGACCAGGCGGCGGAACAGGTCCTGGGTCGGGCGCGTGTCCGAGTCGCCGAAGGCGATAACGTCTCCCGTCGACGCGTCGGCGCCAACAATCATGTTGTTGATCTTTCCTGTGCGCTCCGGGGGTGGCGGCCCTGCTAGCACGATGCGCGCGCGTCCATGACCGCCGCGCGCCACATGCTCCGAGACCGCCTGCTTGGCAAGCGCGTGGGCAGGGTCTTCCGCATCCTCGAACACGAAGAGGGTTTCGACGTCGCCTGGGTAGTCAACCATGAGCGCGGCGCGGAAATTCTCGAGCTGCTCGACGTCGACCCCCTTGGTGGGCCGAATGATGGAAAGGGACGGCAGATCGGCCGGCCCTTCGTCGCCGTTCACGCTGCGCAGATCGGCAAGGGCGCGGGCGACGCGGCGATGGTCCCAGAGCAATTGCACAGCGAGCAGCGCGCAGATAAGGAACAGCAAAGATGGCGTAATCATGTGCGAGGCATCGCGCCGCTTTCTCCTGACCAGGGACCCCGGATCGCGCGCCCTCGTCTCGGCGTCAGTATACGGGTGCCGCCCTCCAGCTAGTGCGCGTCACCGCCCGCGGAGAAGGCGAATGCCACTTCCTGAGCACGCTCGAGCAGGGCATCGAGCTTGATGCGCGCCTCAATGGAGAACCCGGCGCTCATGGCAAGCGGGCCAGTCGGCCCGAGCTGCTCGATGAAGATCATGATCAGGTCTTCCTCCACCGTCGCCGCGGCAAGCGACGCGCGCACCGCCGAGAACCAGCGCGCGGAATCGGGGTCTCCATCAGCATCGAGCTGGTCCACGATGGCATCCGCCAACGGTAGCAACTGTGTGCGGACGGTCTCTATAGCGTCCATCGGTAAGCTCCCGGGAAGGGTTCGCGGTGCGAAGACCTCGCGCCGGTGCGCCCGTGAAAGTGTCTCGCCCGCCTCGATGCCCGCAGGCAAGGTTCAAGTGCGGCGCGCCTGCGTAGATCGGGGTACGCCACCACGCTCTCTGATGCAGCTAACGTCCGATGCTCACATCCTCGCCCTGACGCCCGGGCACGCGCCGCGCCCGCCCTCTTTTGCCGCGGCCGGGGCCGACGCCGAGGCCAAGGCCAAGGCCCCGCCGATCAAACGGAGCATGGGGGCGAGCGCAATCGGCGCAGCTCAGGACGGCAGCAGATGTTCGACGGCGCTCATCTCTTCGATGAGCTCATCCTCGGTCGCCTTCATCCTGCCTAGGGAAAAGGAGTTCTGCTCGACGCCCTGAACGATCGCCCAATCACCGTTCTCGCAGACGACCGGGAACGAGTAGATAAGGCCCGCACGGATGCCGTAGCTGCCATCGGAGTAGACGCCCATGCTGACGATCTTGCCGTCGGAGCCAAGCGCCCAGTCATGCATGTGGTCGATCGCAGCGTTTGCCGCTGAAGCCGCCGAGGACGCACCGCGCGCCTCGATGATCGCGGCGCCACGCTGCTGCACGGTCGGAATGAAATCATTCTCGTACCAGCTCTGGTCGACCTGCTCGAGGGCTGCCTGGCCTTTGACGCTCGCGCGGTGGATGTCGGGGTACTGCGTTGCGGAGTGGTTTCCCCAGATGCACAGCCCTTCAACGTCCGTGACGTGGCCCCCGCACTGATTTGCGAGCTGGGCAACCGCGCGATTGTGGTCAAGCCGCGTCATCGCCGTGAACTGACGCGCATCGAGATCTGGCGCGTTGCGCTGCGCAATCAGCGAATTGGTATTCGCCGGGTTACCGACAACAAGGATCTTCACGCCGCGAGAGGCGTGATCGTTGAGCGCCTTGCCCTGCACCGAGAAGATGGCTGCATTCGCCTCGATCAGGTCCTTGCGTTCCATGCCCTTGCTGCGCGGGCGCGATCCGACTAGCAGAGCGTAGTCCGCGTCCTTGAAGGCTACGTTGGCGTCGTCCGTAGGAACCAGGCCCTGAACAAGCGGAAACGCGCAGTCCTCAAGCTCCATGACGACGCCACGGAGGGCGTCCATCGCCGGGGTGATCTCCAGCAGTTGCAGAATCACGGGCTGGTCCTTGCCGAGCATCTCGCCGGACGCAATGCGGAAGAGCAGGGAGTAGCCGATCTGGCCAGCGGCTCCTGTGACGGCGACGCGCACGGGTTCCTTCATGGCGGGTTCCTTATCGAGCGGGTTTAGGGTTCGCGCGGCGGTCCGGACGGCCGCCAAGCGCGGGTCGCGGAGTGTAGCAGAGCACTGCAAAGCCTCTAGGGGGCGTCGGGATGGCCTATCGGCTCACCGTACCAGGGCGCTCCCGCTCCGAACGTCGCAAGCGCCGTGCGCCGCGCGAACGCCGCCTCGAGCCAGGAGACGCAGGGCTGCGGGCGCTGCCCCGGTTCGAACCAGGCGGCGCCTGACCGCGTCGGCGGGATCGCACGCTCGAGATCTGCCGCAAAGAGCAAGTTGAGACCCGCACGGCCATCGCCGCTGTCGTAGGCAAGCGTCGCCACGGCACGACATCGCGCAGCCGGCACTGCGATGCCTGTTTCTTCCAGGCATTCACGCAGCGCGGCCGCTCCGGGGTATTCGCCAGGCTCAAGATGCCCTCCGGGCGGCGCCCAGAAACCACTGGCCTCCTCCGTGCCCCTGCGCTCGAGCAACAAATCGGCACCGCCTGCCTGCACGAGAAGATGTACGACGACCGTGAACTGTGAACGCATCGGCAGCTTTTCCCGGCTGGGGTTCATGCACCTGATTTGAAGTCAGCGTAGGCTCGGCCGACCCCAGCGGACGACCCCAGAGGCCTGCCCCTGTCCAGCGACTCCCTTGCGCGAAGAATAGAAGAAGCCTCTTTGAACGCGTGGCCTGCGCTGACACAGGTGCTCTTCGACGGCTGGATCGTGCGTTCCGCCCGTGGCTTCACTCGCCGGGCCAATTCCGTCACGCCGCTCGCGGAGGGCGGTCACCGATCACTTTCCGATCGCGTACGCTGGTGCGAGAACTACTACGCGCGCAGAGGCCTTGCGACGCTGTTCCGTCTTCCGAGCTGCTGCCAGGTGGACGCGCTGAAAACGCTGCTCCTCACCCGCCGGTATACCACCGAAGACCCGACCCGGGTGCTCGTTGCTCCGATTGAGGCGGGCGAGGCGCCCGCCGCCGTGCGCTTCACCGATCGGGCGCACTGGCTTGGCATATACAGCCAGCTCACTGGGCAGCCGGAGAACGCCCGCACCCTCCACGATCTCGTTCTGCGCGGCATTCCCGGCGACAGCATCTTCGGCGTGGTCCAGGAGGGTGGGCGGTCTGTTGCCTGCGGTTTCGCCGTGGTGGAGGACGATCTCGTTGGACTTTTCGACATCGTCACGGCCCCGGACGCTCGGCGCCGGGGCTTCGGGCGTTTGCTGCTTACCGCGCTCCACGGGCGCGCCTATCTTTCCGGCGCACGCATTGCCTATCTCCAGATGCGCGCAGATAACGCGCCGGCCGCTGCCCTCTACGCGGGCCTCGGCTACCGGGAGCACTACCGCTACGAGTACCTGAGGGCCCCCTGAAACGGGCGCGACGGGCTGCGCGGGCTCAGTTGACTTATCAACTGACATTGCTAAATTCGCCGCCCGGTTGCACAGCAACCGCGGTTTCGTACCGCCCACTCTTCGGGTCGCTCGTATGTAAGCGCCACCCGACCTGGGTCAACACCGCGTCGTGAAGAGCGACGTCGGGTTCACCACGCAGTCGAGTACATCAGGGGCGATCTCGGGTCGGAGACCCGGGCAGGAAGTGCGCGCCACTGTCGGCGCTCCTGGCGCGGACCCTCACGGGACGGCCAAAGCTTGATCACCACTTCGCCCGCGGGCGGAACGGTTGACCGTAGGAATGGAGAAGCAGATGCAACGGACCCTCGCAGAACAGCTGCGCCTCGGTCTTCCGGAGCGCGCGGGCCTCTACGATCCGGCCAACGAGAAGGATGCGTGCGGCGTCGGCTTCATCTGCGATATCAAAGGCCGGCCCTCTCGGAGCATCATCGACGACGCGCAGCGCATGAACTGCTGCATGATCCACCGCGGCGGCCAGGGCTACGAGGCGAACACGGGCGACGGCGCCGGCATTCTCACCGGCCTGCCCGACGCGTTTTTACGTGAGGTTGTACAGGCGTCGCTGAACGTTGACCTGCCGGCTCAAGGCGCCTACGGGGCAGGCATTGTCTTTCTCCCGCGCGATGCGGCCGAGCAGGCCCGCTGCCGCGAAGTTCTCGCAGAGCGCATTGCAGCGGAAGGCCAGGAACTGATCGGCTGGCGGCCGGTTCCGACCGATCCGGATGGCGCGGATCTCGGCAAAGCCGCTCGCGCTGCCATGCCGCATATAGAGATGCTCATAATCGGCGCCGGCACCAACGCCGACGGCGAACGCCTGAGCGGCGACGACTTCGAACGCCGGCTGTACCTCATCCGCAAGAACGCGACGCATCTCATTCGCGGAGACGCTTCGTTCACGGAACGCAGCCTCTTCTACGTGTGCACGCTGTCGTCGAAGGTCATCGTCTACAAGGGCATGCTCACCCCGGAGCAGGTCTTCCCGTTCTACAGCGACCTACAGGACGATCGCTACGCGTCGCATCTTGCGATGGTGCACTCGCGCTTCTCCACGAACACCTTCCCGAGCTGGGATCGCGCGCAGCCGAACCGCTTCATGAGCCACAACGGCGAGATCAATACGCGCCTTGGCAACATCAACTGGATGAACGCACGGCAGGGCGTCATCGAGAGCGAGCTCTTCGGCGAGGACATAGAGAAGCTGTTCCCAATCGTCGAGCCCGACTGCTCTGACTCGGGCAGCTTCGACAACGTCCTCGAGTTCATGCTCATGGGCGGTCTCACGCTGCAGGAATCGATCCTGACCATGATTCCCGAGGCCTGGCAGGCACATGGTCAGATGCCCCAGGAAAAGCGCGACTTCTACGAATACCTGTCGACGATCATGGAGCCCTGGGACGGCCCGGCCTCCATCGCGTTCACGGACGGCCACTACATCGGCGCCGTGCTCGACCGGAACGGTCTGCGCCCGTCGCGCTACTACATCACCGACGACGACAAATGCATCATGGCATCCGAGGTCGGCACCGTGCCGGTCGATCCGGCGCGGGTGATCGAAAAGGGCCGGCTGCAGCCGGGCCGCGTGTTCCTGATCGACTTCGAACAGGGCCGCATGATCCCCGACGACGAAGTGAAGGGCGAGTATGCGCGCCAGTACCCCTTTGGCGAGTGGCTCGCCGAACAGCGTATCGACCTGCGCGAGCTCGACCCGAAGGGCAGAGCGCGCGGCCTCGACGCCGGCACGCTGCTGCCGCGCATGCAGGCCTTCGGCTACACCGTCGAAACCATGCAGTTCATGCTCAACCCGCTGGTCCGCGAACTGCGCGATCCGCTCGGCTCCATGGGCAACGACTCCGCGCTGGCCGTCCTCTCGGACAAACCGCGGATGCTCTACGACTACTTCAAGCAGCTCTTCGCACAGGTGACGAACCCCGCCATCGATTCGATTCGGGAAGAAGTGATCATGGCGCTGCAGTGCTATATCGGTCCGGAGGGTAATCTGCTCACGACCGAGCCGACGCACGCGCACCGTCTCTGGGTCCCGCATCCGGTGCTCACGAACGAGGAACTCGCTGCCCTCAAACACATCGACCATCGCGGCTGGACCTCGCGCGTCATCGACATCACTTTCGACAAGGGCGCAGGCGCCGAAGGCGTCACGGGCGCACTCGAGCGGGTCTGTGCAGAGGCGAGCGCGGCCATCGATGAGGGCGCTTCGCTGATCGTCCTGTCCGATCGCGGCATCAGCGCGGATCGCGTCCCGCTCGCGTCGCTGCTGGCCGTGGGTGCCGTGCACCACCATCTCGTCCGCGAGAACACGCGGACCAAGATCGGCATCGTGCTCGAGACCGGTGAGGCGCGCGAAGTGCATCACCTGTGCACGCTCATCGGCTACGGCGTCGACGCCGTGAACCCCTATCTCGCCTTCGAAGCGCTCTGGCAGGCGCGCGCAGACGGCAAGTTCGACGACGTCGCGCACATCGAGAGCGACGCCGACGTCGTTGCCGCATACCGCAAGGGCACGGCAAAGGGCATCCTCAAGGTGATGGCCAAGATGGGCATCTCCACGCTCCAGTCCTACAAGGGCGCGCAGATCTTCGAGGCTGTGGGCCTCGCTCCGGAGGTTGTGGACCGCTGTTTCCGCGGCACCGCGTCTCGCGTGTCCGGCGCGGACTTCGGCGTGCTTGCTGAAGAGATGGAGCGCCGCCACGAGATCGGCTATCCGACGCGCGAGCAGGTGCGCCTGCCCGTGCTGCCGAATCCCGGCGAGTTCCACTGGCGTCGCGGTGGCGACCGCCACATGTGGGATCCGATCGCCGTCGCCGACCTTCAGGTCGCGGCGCGCGGGAACTCCGAAGATGCCTACTGGCGCTTCGCGAAGTACACGAACGAAGTCGCGACGCGCGAAGCGACGCTACGCGGCCTGCTCACCTTCCGCGCCGGCGCGAACGGCGGTCCGATCGAGCTCGACGAGGTCGAATCGGAGGCGGAGATCGTCAAACGTTTCGCCACCGGCGCGATGAGCTACGGCTCCATCTCCAAGGAAGCGCACGAGACGCTGGCCGTCGCGATGAACCGCCTCGGCGGCAAATCTAATACCGGCGAAGGCGGCGAGGATCCGGCGCGCTGGACGCCGGAGCCGAACGGCGATTCCAAGCGCAGCGCGATCAAGCAGGTCGCATCCGGCCGCTTCGGCGTGACGATCAACTACCTCACCAATGCGGATGAACTGCAGATCAAGATCATCCAGGGCGCGAAGCCCGGCGAGGGTGGAGAGCTGCCGGGACACAAGGTCGATGACATCATCGCCTCCGTGCGCCACTCGACCCCTGGCGTTGGCTTGATCAGTCCTCCGCCGCACCACGACATCTATTCGATCGAGGACATGGCGCAGCTCATCCACGATCTGAAGAACGCGAACCCGGATGCGCGCATCAGCGTGAAACTGGGAGCGGAGATCGGCTGCGGCACCGTTGCAGCGGGCGTGACGAAGGCGAAGGCAGACCACATCGTCATCGCCGGCCACGACGGCGGGACCGGCGCATCGCCGCTGACGTCGATCAAGCATGCCGGCCTGCCCTGGGAGCTCGGCGTCGCCGAGACCCATCACACGCTGGTGATGAACAACCTGCGCTCGCGCGTCGTGCTGCAGACCGACGGCCAACTAAAGACCGGCCGCGACGTCGCCATCGCCGCGCTGCTGGGCGCTGAGGAGTTCGGGTTCGCGACCGCACCGCTCGTGGCGCTCGGCTGCATCATGATGCGTAAGTGCCACCTCAATACATGCCCGGTGGGCATCGCAACCCAGGACCCGGTGCTCCGTGACAAGTTCCGCGGTCAGCCCGAGCACGTTGTGAACTACTTCTTCATGCTCGCCAAGGACCTGCGGATGATCATGGCCGAGCTCGGCTTCCGCACCGTGGCCGAGATGGTCGGGCGCGCCGACGCGCTCGAGACCGATCTCGCAGTGGCGCACTGGAAGGCGAAGGGGCTCGATCTGTCGCCGATGCTGGAGCGCGCACCAGAACCGGAAGATTTCCTCGGCAGCTATGCGGTGCACGCTCAGGATCATGGCCTCGAATTCGGCCTCGACAACGTGCTGATCCAGAAAGCCGAGCCCGCGCTTGCCAGAGGCGAGAAGGTGACGATCGAAATGCCCGTCGTGAACACGAACCGGGTTGTCGGCGGCACCCTTTCGCACACGATCGTGAAGCGTCGCGGCGCCGAGATGCTGCCGGACGACACGATCCATATCCGCCTCGAGGGCTCCGCCGGCCAGAGCCTCGGCGCCTGGCTCGCGAAGGGCGTGACGCTCGAAGTGGAAGGCGACGCCAACGACTTCGTGGGCAAGGGCCTGTCCGGCGGCCGCATCGTTGTGTATCCGCCGAAGTGTTCGCCTTTCAAGGCGGAAGAGAACATCCTCGTCGGTAATGTCTGCCTTTACGGCGCGACGTCCGGAGAGGCCTACTTCCGTGGCGTGGCCGCCGAGCGCTTCTGCGTTCGGAATTCGGGGGCGCAAACCGTGGTAGAAGGGGTCGGCGATCACGGCCTTGAGTACATGACCGGTGGCCGCGCCGTGATCCTCGGACCAACGGGCCGCAATTTCGCCGCGGGCATGTCAGGAGGCATCGCATACGTCTGGGACCCGGACGGCGCATTCCCGGAGCACTGCAATCCGGAGATGGTCGACCTCGATCGCATCGAGACCGACGACGATGAGGCCGAGCTGCTGCGCCTCATCCGCAACCACGCCTCCTACACGGGTTCGTCGGTGGCGGAGCGCATCCTCGAGCGCTGGGCGGACGCCCGCGCAGAGTTCGTGAAGGTGATGCCGCGCGACTACAAGCGGGTGCTCGAAGAGCGCCGCGCTGCACGAACCGAAGACGCAGTGGCCGCACGGGCGAGCTGAGCAACGGGCAATTGCAGGTGCTGCCGCGTGCGGCACCCGGACCAGGGAAAGAGAAATGGGCAAGCCGACCGGATTCAAGGACTACGCGCGCGCAGCGGTGCCATACCGCGACGCCGCCGTACGTCTCGTCGACTACCAAGAGATCTTCACCGACCCAGCGGAAGCGCATCTGACGACCCAGGGTGCCCGCTGCATGGATTGCGGCGTACCGTTCTGCCAGTCGGAACCGCACGGATGTCCGGTTTACAACCTGATCCCGGAATGGAACGACCTCGTCTACCGCGGGGAATGGCGCGAGGCGCTGGATCGACTGCACAGCACGAACAACTTCCCGGAGTTCACGGGTCGCGTTTGCCCTGCACCCTGCGAAGGTGCCTGCGTCCTCGGTATCACTGATCCCGCCGTGACGATCAAGAACATCGAGAAGGCGATCATCGACAAGGGCTTCGCTGAGGGCTGGGTGACACCCCAGCCTCCCGCCGTACGCACCGGCCGGACGGTGGCGGTGATCGGATCGGGGCCGGCGGGCCTCGCTGCAGCCGCGCAGCTCAACAAGGCCGGCCATACGGTCACCGTCTATGAGCGCGCCGACCGCGTCGGCGGCCTGCTCATGTACGGGATACCAAACATGAAACTGGGCAAGGACGTTGTCGAGCGCCGCGTGGACCTGCTTCGCGCAGAGGGCGTCGAGTTCCTTACGGGCAAGACCGTCGCCGACGGCAGCGATGATTCCGTCGACGTACGAGCACTCGCGGACGCGCATGATGCGGTGCTTTTCTGCACCGGCGCGACCCTACCCCGCGATCTGCCCATTCCCGGCCGCGACCTCGAAGGAATCCATTTCGCAATGGACTTCCTCACGGCGAACACGAAGAGCCTGCTCGACTCCGAGCACGCCGATGGCGCCTATATCTCTGCGAGGGGCAAGAAGGTCATCGTCATCGGAGGGGGTGACACGGGCACCGACTGCATCGGCACGTCACTACGCCACGAGTGCGAATCGCTCGTGAACTTCGAAATCATGCCGACGCCGCCCGAGGGACGCGCCGACAACAACCCCTGGCCTGAATGGCCGCGCATTTTCCGCGTCGACTACGGGCACGAGGAAGCCGCCCTGCGCTTCGGCGACGATCCTCGCGTCTACAGGATCTCGGGCAAGGAATTTCTCGACAACGGGAACGGTCACGTGAAGGGCATCCGTACGATCGAGGTCGAGTGGAAGGAGGGGCGGCCCGTCGAGGTAGAGGGCTCGGAGAAGGTCTGGGAAGCGGACCTCATCTTGCTTTCGATGGGCTTCCTGGGCCCGGAGCACGGCGTTTCCGATCCCATGGGCATCGCGTACGACGGACGTTCCAACTACGCCGCCGACTACGGTCGCTACGCAACCTCGCACCCGAAGATCTTCGCTGCGGGCGACTGCCGCCGTGGCCAGTCTCTGGTCGTACGCGCGATCAACGAGGGGCGCGAGGCGGCGCGCGAGGTTGATCGCGCGCTCATGGGGTCCACCGATCTGCCCTGACTCTCAGTCTGCGGCGAGTTCCCGCTGGACGTCCGCGACGCGGCGCACCCAGGGCGATTGCCCGGTCTGCGCCGCGACCCGCTCGATCGCTTCGCTGGCTTTGCCCTGAGCCTCGAACGACCCGTACACCACAACGTATTGCGCGACGCCGCTGCGACGGCGCTCGTAATAGCGGAAAGCCTCCGGGTTTTGCTGGGCATTGATGAACGTCTGTGCTCGTTCCGCCGTTGAGTTCACGAGCACCTGCAGGACGAAATGCGCCGGATTCATGGCGGCAAGTGAAAGCGCTACGTCGGATACGCGTACCGTATCGTCAGCGGTCGGCGGTGGCGCAAGAAGCTTGGCCGGCTGAGCTGTCCTCGGCTCTGCCGCCTCGGGCGATTCGCCCGTTGGCGCGTCGATCCCGGGCTGATGCGTTCTCGGCGCGATCGTCACCTGCACAGGCGCAGCGTCGGTCACCGCGGCCGCTGCCGTCGCCGCTGCCGGCTGCACGGCATTCTCTATCCAGGGACCTGCTTCGTCCGCCTCGCTCGGAGTAAGGATGCGAGGACCTGCATGACTGGCGAGGCGAGGTGTCGGGAGCGGCTCCGGGCGCGCCTGTGACGCCGCAGCAGGGGAATCACCCTCGCTGCCGAGCGTGAACAGGGCAAGCGCAGCAACGATCAATGCAGCCGCAGCGCCCATGGCGATGAAATAGAGATTGCGCTGCTCCACGGCGGGCGTGGTCGCGCGCAGCATGTTGCCCGCAATCGAGTTCGCACGACCGGGAATCCCCTGCGAGCGCCTGAATATTTCCGCGTAGTCGTCCTCGCTGAACGGCGAGGCTCCTTTCAACCCGGCCCGGGCGAGTCGAAACTGCAAATAGCCTCGCAACTCGTTGAGGGCATAGCGCTCCAACAGCGCCTCATGCAGTAGCGGACCCACGCGCTGAGCACCGGAGGCCTTACCTAGCGCATCACGAATGCCAGGCTGTGCAAAGAGGATGACCCGCAGATGCGTCCCTATGGGCTCGAGCTCGGCAAGCTGCACAAGCTCGTCGAGCGCGTCCGCCTCAAGCTCACCGGCGTCATCGACCAGGACGAAACACCGAGCTTCGGCCCGGAACAGGGCCTGCAGGCGCTCGTGCACGATGCGCCGGAGCTCCGGTCGTGAGACATCGGGATCTGCGTCCGCCCCGATAGCCGCAGAAACCGCGGTCAGCAGATGCTTGGCCGACAGGAAGACGCCCGCGGAAATCCGCGCCACGTGCACGTCTCCGGGCAGCGTTCGCAGCAGGGCGTGAAAGACCGTGGACTTGCCCACGCCCACGTCGCCCGTGAGGGCGACGAGCGACGGCGCCGGACTGCCTGTGGCGGCAAGATCCTCTACCAGGCGGTCACGGCCGCCGCGCGCGAAGAACTCGGGGCCGGGCTCGGTGTCCGGGAACGGATCGCGCTCCAATCCATGACGCTCCAGCCAGCGCTCATCGCGCTCCCCTGCTCGACCTTGCCGCTCCCGCTTCATGCAGTCCCTTCCCGGTAGCCAGCACGACCCGCGTCTATTGCCGCGGCGAGTATGTCGGCAGGCACGTCGTCCAAGATATGCGCCCTGCCAAGCCCGGCCAGCGTGATCAGGCGCAGGCGACCGTCGATGACCTTCTTATCGACGCCCATGAGCTCGACGAAGCGGCCCGTCGAGAGATCGGAGGGGGCAGAGCCGGGCAGGCCCGCGCGCTCGATCAATGCCTCGATCCGCTCGACATCGGACTCCGACACCGCACCAAGACGATGCGAGAGATCGGCGGCAAGCACCATCCCGGCGGCGACCGCTTCGCCGTGCAGCCAACTGCCATAGCCCGTGTGCGTCTCGATCGCGTGGCCGAAGGTGTGACCGAAGTTGAGGATCGCGCGCAAACCTCCCTCACGCTCGTCGGCAGCGACGACCTCTGCCTTGATCTCACAGGAGCGAGCGATCGCGCGACTGAGCACCTGCGCGTCACGCGCAAGCAACGCATCCATGTTGGCTTCGAGCCAGTCGAAGAACACCGCGTCGCGGATGCAGCCGTACTTGATGATCTCGGCGAGACCGGCGGCGAATTCGCGCGCCGGCAGGGTCGCCAGAACGGTAGTGTCGATCACGACGCGGCGCGGCTGGTGGAATGCCCCGATCATGTTCTTGCCGCGGGGATGGTTCACCGCGGTCTTGCCGCCGACCGAGGAGTCGACCTGAGCGAGGAGCGTGGTTGGCACCTGAATGAAGTCGACCCCACGCTGATAGCAGGCCGCCGCAAAGCCGACCATGTCGCCCACGACGCCGCCCCCCAGAGCCACAAGCGTGGTGTGCCGCGAATGGCGTTGCTCTAGCAGCGCGTCGAAGATCGTCTGAAGCGTAGCGAAGGTCTTGTGCTGTTCGCCGTCGGGCAGAATCAGCGCGCCGGCGCGCGCGTCTTCGCCTAGATTCGCCAGCAGCGGGTCGAGGTAGAGCGGGGCAACGGTATCGTTGCTGACCACAAGCACTTCCCGACCGCGCAGGCCCCCACGAACACAGACGCCGTCGCCGAGCAGGCCGGGGCCGATGAAGATGGGATAGCTGCGCTCACCAAGGTCGACGTCGAGTCGCGTAGTCGCGACCTCAGGAGCGTCCACGCTCAGTTCGCTCCCTCCCGCAGCGCTTTCACGATCTCAGTCGCGAGCACGCGCGCAGAACGCTTGTCGGCGCGAAACACGAAGTCAGCGACCTCGCGGTAGAGCGGATCGCGCTCCTCGGCCATGCCCTCGAGGATGTCCCGAGGTTCGCCGTCCTGGAGCAAGGGACGATTCCGATCACGGCTGGTGCGCTCAACCTGCTGATCCAGCGGCGCATCGAGATAGACAACGGTGCCGCGACTGACAAGGCGCTTGCGATTGTCCTCGCGGAGCACGATGCCCCCGCCGGTGGCGATGAGTACGCCGTTGCGCTCGGTGAGCTCATCGAGCATGGCCGCTTCGCGCTTGCGGAAGCCTTCTTCGCCCTCGACGTCGAAGATCCAGCCGATGTCGGCCCCGGTGCGCTCTTCGATTTCCTTGTCGGTGTCGAGGAAGTCCAGGCCGAGCTCGTCCGCAAGGATTTTGCCCACCGTGGTCTTGCCCGCACCCATGGGGCCGATCAGAAATACATTGCGCGGTTTTTCCATGGGTGCCCTACGCGATCCGTGACTTGATTACCAACCTTCGCGCCTCGCCCAGACGCGTGATCCCCTGCGCCAGGCGGTGCCGACCAGCAGTCGGCGCCCGCTCATCGACGCGTCAATGCGTCATCGATAATGCGAGGCGTGATGAAAATCAACAGTTCCCGTTTGTCCTGATTTTCTATGGTGCGCCGAAACAGGCGTCCGACATAGGGCAAATCGCCCAGGAACGGTGTCTTGTCAACGGAACGATTCGACGTGTTCCGGAAGATTCCGCCGAGCACGATGGTCTGTCCGTTATCCACCAGCACCTGCGTCGAGACGGCATTCGTATCGATGCTCGGCACGCCATTGAAGATCTGCCCGACCTCGTCCTGGTTCACCTGCAGATCCATGATGATGCGATTGTCCGGCGTGATCTGCGGCGTCACCTCCAGCGAGAGCACGGCGTCCTGGAAGGACGTGGAGGTCGCACCCGCAGACGTCGCCTCCTGGAACGGAATCTGGGTTCCGGACTCGATGGTCGCTGTCTGCTGATCGGCCGTGATGACCTTCGGACGCGCCACGATTTCGCCGTTGCCCTCGGTTGCCAGCGCTGAAAGCTCCAAATCGAGCAGATAATCGCGACCCGTCAGACCAACGGTGAAGTTCGTGGTGCCCGAGGGCGCGGCCAGATCCACCACCGGTGTTTCGAGGATTGCCGTCTCGCCATTGGCGGCGCCCGTCCGGATTGCCTGCGAATCGTCGACCGTCGACGCAATTGAAACGAAGCTGCCACCGGTCTGGCGCGTTGCCGCACCACCCCAGCGAATGCCCAGCGTTTCAGAAAAATTGGCGTTTGCGTTGACGATTCGGGCCTCGATGAGCACCTGGCGCACGGGGATGTCCAGCTGCTGCAGGAGACGTCGGAACTCGACAATCTTGTCGGCTGTCTCGCTGATGATGATCGAGTTTGTGCGCTCGTCGACGATGACGCTGCCGCGCTCCGACAGCAGGCCGGCTTCGCCGCCCTCGCCGGCGGTCTGGAACAGATTCACGAGCTGCTGCGCATCCGCGTAGAGAACCTGAATGAACTCTGTGCGCAGGGGCGCGAGTTCCTGAATCTGCCGGCGATTGTCGAGCTCCTGTTTCTCGCGTGCCGCGATCTCGGCCGCTGGCGCGACCATGAGCACGTTCCCCGCCCGGCGCTTATCCAGGCCCTTGTTGCGCAGAATGATGTCCAGCGCCTGATCCCAGGGGACGTTCTGCAGACGCAGGGTGATCCGGCCGGACACCGTATCGGATGCGACCAGGTTCAGATCAGTGAAGTCCGCAATGAGCTGCAGAACGGAGCGCACCTCGATGTCCTGGAAATTCAGCGACAGCTTCTCCCCCTTGTAGCGGAAGACGTTGTCAGCCCGCTCGACGCCAGGCGCATCCGGGTTGATCGGCCGGATATTGACCGTCACGACCTCGTCGGCCTGATAGGCGAGATATTCATATTCACCCGTCGGGCGGATCGTGATCACCGCGCGGCCTGATTCCTCGATCGTGTCGATGAGTTCCACGGGCGTTGCGAAGTCGGTGACGTCCAGACGGCGACGCAGCGCCTCCGGTACCGCCGTGCCGCCGATTTCAACGCGAATATCGCTGCCTTCCCCGCGCACGTCGAGCGGCGCTTTGGGGTTCGTCAGTCTGATGATGACCTGCCCTTCGCCCTGGTCGCCGCGGCGAAAGTCGATCTCAGTGACTTCAGAGGCCGCCGCGATCAAACGCTCGGCGGGGCGCGACGCAGCGGCGAGGGATCTCGCACTGCCGCCAGCGACGGAAGCGCCGACGCGAACAATGAGCGAGTCGCCGTTGACCGTGGTCTCGTAACCGACCAGCTCTGTGAGATTGATGATCATGCGGGTTCGATCGGCTGCTTCGACCACCGTCACGCTGCGCGTGTTGCCCGTGCCCAGCGTGTGGTATTTCGAGTCGAGCGCGCTGGTCGCGTTCATCAGATCGATGGCAATGCGCGCAGGCTGGTCGATCGTGTAGCCAGCCGGCTCCGGCGCCGGTCCGTCGAATTCAAGGCGAATCTCCGTGACGTCGTTCGGCAAGGACGCAAACCGGATATCCTCGATGACGGCCGCTTCCACGAGCGAGGCCGTGATCGCAATCAACAGCGTTGCCGCGCTGCGCATGAGCGCCCCCAATCGCCGTACGGCAGACCGCGCTGCAGAGGATTGCTTACAAACTCGCATCGTCATGTCCCCGAAGTCATTCTTCATTGCTCGCTCGACGCGAGCTGCACGGTGCGCGACCGTTTGATCCAACCGCCGAGACCGTCTGAGACGATCTCGTCGAGCTCGATGGCGCCCTCCGAGATCGAAAGAATCTCGCCGTGGTCCAGGCCCAGATAGTCGCCCCGCCTGACGCGGTGCACGCTGCCGGACGCATCCCGTATGAGCGCGAAGAATGCGCCCTCGCGCTCGAGCGTGCCGACCATGGCGAGATCATTGAGGGCGAAGGATTCGAGGTGCTGCTTGACCCGATTCGGATCCGGTTCCACTTCCGCCTCGTCGCCGGGCAGGCGAGGCGGCCGGGGTGGAACCGGCGGCTCGAAGGGACTACGCAAAGAGGCGGCGCCATAGGCAAAGGGTTGGTACGCCTTGAACTCCGGCAGCGGCGCGACGGGGGGCTTGGGTCGCGCCTGCACGTCCCTCATGAACTGGTCGAGATCTGCATAGCGGCCCCCTCCAGAGCAGCCAGCGAGCAGCAGCGCGGCGCCGACAGCGATCATGAGGGTCCGTAGCGAGAACGACATCATCAGCTCCCGGAGTCCAAATAGCGGTAAGTGCGCGCCTCTATGCGCATCACCAGCTCGCCGCTCGACTGATTACGCCCGGCGGGAGAGATCTGGAAGTCGTGTAGCGTCACGATCCTGGACAGGTTCGCCACCCCGCTCACGAAGGCGCCCATGTTGTGGTACAGGCCTTCAACCGTGATGCTGATCGGCAGCTCGATATAGAACTCCTGCCGACGCTCCGGCTGGAGCTGGATCGACTGAAACTTCAGCCCCGCATCGAGCCCCGTCAGCGTGATGTCCTCGAGCAGGCCCGGCACCTCGGTGTCGGAGGGGAGCTGACGCAGCAGCGCGCCGAAGCTTTCTTCCATCTCAACTCGCTGCTGCTTGAGTTCCTCGAGGTTGGCCGCCTGCCCTGCCTTCTGCTCGAATTCGCTGCGCAGGGTCTGCTCTTTGCGCACCAGCCGATCCTGATCCTCGAGCAGCGGCATGATCATGAAGTAGTAACCGAGACCACACGCAGCGGCAAAGGCCAGGATGAGCACAATGACCTTGAGCGGCAGGGGCCACATGCCCATGTTGTTCGGGTCGAGATTGTTGAAATCGACCTCTTGCAGCTGCTTGAGCTGGTCCTGAATGGCCATCTCTACTCCTCCCCAGCCGCGCGGTTCGGCAGCGTCTGGTTGAAGCTGAGGTCGAAGAACGACGCCTGATCGCCGAAGTCGGCTGCCTCACGCAGGCCTCGCAGGCTCGGCTTCTGGAACCACTCAGACGCCTCGAGATTCCGCATCAGCTCAGAGATCCGATTGTTCGATTCAGCCACGCCCGTGACCGTCACGAGGTTCCCCTGCACCTGCAGCTGGTTGTAGAAGACGCCGGTGCCGAGCGTGCGCACGAGCTGATCGAAGATTCGGACGATGACGGGCCGATTACCCTGCAGATCCTGGATAACCTGCATCCGCGCAAGTAGTTCCTGGCGCCGCTGCTGGAGGTCGCGGATTTCCGTGATGCGCTCGTTGAGTATCGCGATCTCGTTCTGCACGTAGCTGTTGCGCGCGCGCTGATCGTCGATGGCCGCATTCACGTACTGCATGGCCACGAACACGAGGCCGGAGGCGACGATGAGCACGAACGCGAGGTACTGGAGAAACTCCTTCTGCTTCTCCTCCCGGAGCTCCTCACGCCAGGGCAGCAGATTTATGCGCGTCATGTCAGTCGAAGCTCCTCATCGCGAGGCCGCACGCGATCATCATCGCCGGCGCATCGTTCGAAAGGGCGTCCACGTCGACCTTGGTGGCGACAGACATGTTCACGAATGGGTTGGCAATGAGCGTTTTCGTCCCGAGCTTGGCCTCCACCATTTCCGGAAGACCTTCGATCGACGCCGTTCCGCCCGCGAGAATGATGCAGTCCACGTCATCGAACTGGCTTGAGGAAAAGAAGAACTGGAGCGAACGTGTGACCTGCTGAAGCACCGCTTCCTTGAAAGGCTCGAGCACTTCCGCCGCATAGTCATCGGGCAGACCGCCGAGCTTCTTCGCACGGCCCGCCTCCTCGAAGGAAAGGCCGTAGCGGCGCTGGATCTCCTCCGTGAGTTGCTTGCCGCCGAAGAGCTGCTCGCGCGTGTATACGGATCGGTCACCGGTCAGGACCGAAAGCGTCGTCATCGTGGCGCCGATGTCGATGATCGCAACCACCATCTCGTCTACGTCGTCGCCGAGCTGGCTGTGCAGGAGAGAGAAGGCCCGGCGCATGGCGTAGGCCTCGATATCGACCACCTTCGCTTTCAGACCGCCGATCTCGAGCGCAGCCTGGCGCAGCTCAACGTTCTCCTTGCGGCAGGCCGCCAGGAGAACCTCCATCTGCTCCGTTCCCGCGAGCGGCCCGAGCGGCTCGAAATCGATCGCAACCTCGTCCAGCGGATATGGGATGTACTGATCCGCCTCGACCTCGATCTGCGCTTCCATCTCGGCGTCGTTGAGGCCGAGCTCCATCTCGATCACCTTCGTGATCACGGCGGAACCGGCCACCGCAACGGCGCCCTGCTTGACCGGCGTCTTCGCACGCCCGAGCACCCGCTTGATCGCTTCTCCCACGCCCTCGACGTCACTGATATTCTTCTCGACGACGGCATTTGGCGGCAGGGGCTCGACGCCGTAGGCCTCGACTCGATAGCGATCGCCGGACTTCGACAGCTCGAGCAGCTTCACCGATGTGGAGCTGATGTCGAGGCCGAGCATGGCATTCGACTTCTTCTCGAAAAGTCCGAACACGTCAATTTTCCATCAAGGGCATGGACTTACGAACAACTTATAGCACACAACATTAAATTACATTCTCAATGCTGACGACAACCTGTGTACGTGACGCACTTCACGACTCGGGAAAGCGGGCGCACCCGAAGCGCCAAGTCATTGAACTGACTGGAATCCGAATTCATGCCGGCGCTCCTTCGCGGCCTCGCGGTGCTCGCTCTGACCCTCGGAGCTGGGCTCCTCATGGGGATCGCAGGTTCATTTCTCTACCTCGACCCCCAGCTCCCTGCGGCCTCCTCCTACCGTGACCTGAGGCTGCAGACCCCGCTGAGAGTGTTTGCCAGAAGCGGCGAATTCATCGCGGAATTCGGCGAGCGCCGCAGGATTCCCCTTGCCCTTGATGACATGCCGGAAGGCTTCGTTCGCGCGGTTCTCGACACCGAAGACAAACGATTCTATTCCCATCCTGGCGTGGATTTCGTGACCCTCATCAAGGCCATAGCACGCATCGCAGTGAGCGGAACCGAGGGCCCGGGGGGCAGTACGATCACCATGCAGCTCGCGCGAAACATCTCCGACATCAGCTTCGAGAAGACGATCCTGCGCAAGGCCAAGGAGATCGTCCTTTCATTCAAGCTGGAACAGGAATTCACCAAGGACGAGATCCTCGAGCTGTACCTGAACGCGGTGTTCTTCGGCAAACGCGCCTATGGCATCGAGGCCGCAGCCCGAACTTACTACGGCAAGCCTCTCGCCGAGCTCTCGGTTGCGCAGTGGGCCATGCTCGCCGGCGTCGTCCAGCGCCCGTCCCAGAACAACCCGATCAATGATCCCGCCGCGGCCCTGCGCCGCCGCGATCTGATCCTCTACAACATGAACCGGCAGGGGACGATCGACGATGTGACCTACGAAGCCGCGCTGGCGGAGCCTGTCACCGCGGCTATCCACGACCGCCCACCGGAGGTCGACGCGCCCTGGGTCGCCGAGTGGGCACGCCAGCAAGCGCTGGATCTCTATGGCCGAGCCGCATACGTCGACGGCCTTGAAGTTTTCACGACCATCGACCCGCAAACGCAGGCTGCCGCTCAGCACGCGATCGTGGAAGGCCTGAACGCCTATGATCGGCGGCACGGCTATCGCGGACCGGAGCGCATGCTCAATCCGCCGCCAGAGGGCGCGCCCCTGGACGCGGACACGCGCGCGCGCTGGGTCGAGACGCTCGCGGCCATGCGAACGGTCGGCGATCAGGTACCGGCGCTCGTGACCGTGGTGGACGAGGATGGGTTCAGCGCCGTCCTCGGAGACGGCACGGACGTTCGGGTTCCCCTGTCTCTTCTTCGCTGGGCACGCCCCTACCGGTCCGTGAACCAGCGCGGGCCGCGGCCGGAACGTTCGAGCGACGTTGTCGAGCGCGGACATCTCGTTCGCCTGCGCATGACCGAGGATGGCTGGGCCCTCGGGCAGGTGCCCGAAGTCCAGGGCTCCATTGTCGCGTTGCATCCGCAAGACGGCGCCGTACGCGCGCTGGTAGGCGGCTATGACTTCGGCGCGCTTCAGTTCAATCACGCGCTCCAGGCGCAGCGTCAGCCCGGATCCGGCTTCAAGCCGTTCATGTATGCCGCGGCAATCGATGCGGGACGTACACCGGCGACCATCTACCAGGATGCGCCGCTCGTGTTCGAGGACGAGAACCTGGAAGGCCTGTATCGACCCAAGAACGATTCAGGCGACTTCGGTGGGCCGACCCGCATGCGCACAGCGCTCTATCGTTCGATCAACCTCGTTTCCATGCGCGTACTCTTGGACCTCGGGGCGTCGAACGTCATCGATTACGTCACCCGCTTCGGCTTCGACACGCGCGATTTCCCGCGCAATCTGCAGCTCGCCATCGGTGGCGGCACCATGGCCGTCGCACCCATCGACATGGCGCGCGCCTACACCGTGTTCGCGAACGGCGGCTTCGCCGTCGAGCCGCACTTGATCTCGCGCATCGAACTGCAAGGGGAAGGGGTCATCTACGAAGCGGCTCCGGCCATCGCCTGCGATTCCTCCTGTGAGGCTGATCGGGAGCTCGCAGTCCTGCTTGCAGAAGAAGCCGGCGAGGCGCCGGCGCCGGCAGCGGAGCTCGCTCCCCGCGTCCTCGACGAACGTACCGCCTTCATCATGAATTCCATGCTCGGCGACGTCGTGCGCTACGGCACGGCGCGGCGCGCCCGCGCCCTAGAACGCGAGGATCTTGGCGGCAAGACGGGCACCACGAACGCGGCCGACGTTTGGTTCTCGGGCTTCCAGCGCGAACTCGCGGCCACGGCCTGGGTCGGCTTCGCCGACAATCGCCCACTCGGCGACAACGAGTTCGGCTCGAATCTCGCACTGCCGATCTGGGTGGACCTCATGGGTACGGCCCTCGCGGACGTGCCGAACTTTGTGGCAACGCAGCCGCCAGGCGTGGTGCGCGTGCGTATCGATCCGGACACGGGCCGGGCCGCATCGGCCTCGGAGCCCGACGCGATCTTCGAGTTGTTCCTGACGGAGTACGCGCCGACACCCATCGCGCAGGAGACGGATCAGACGACGATCCGCCCCGAGGAGATCTTTTAGAGCAGCGCGCCGGCGCGCGCGGCCGGCGGCGCCGATCAGGAGGGGAAGACCCCGTCCACGTCGGCGAGCGGGTAGTGCCCCGGATAGGGCAGGCTCGCGACGCCGGTTTCCACCGCGGCTTTGGCCACCGCTGCCGAAACTGCCCCCAGCAGGCGCGGATCCATGGGCTTCGGCAGGATGTACTCTGGACCGAACGCGAGCGCGTCGACGTCGTCGTAGGCCGCGACGATGGCGTCCGGGACCGGTTCCCGGGCGATCGCGGCGATCGCTTCCACCGCCGCCACCTTCATTGCCTCGTTGATCGCCGATGCGCGCACGTCGAGCGCGCCGCGAAAGATGAACGGGAAGCAGAGCACGTTGTTCACCTGGTTCGGATAATCCGAACGGCCGGTGGCAACGATCACGTCCGTGCGCACCTGCTTGGCAAGCTCCGGACGAATCTCCGGATCAGGGTTCGCAAGCGCGAAGATCACTGGCCTGTCCGCCATGCTGCGGAGCAGATTCGGAGACAACAGGTCAGCGCCGGAAACGCCGAGGAAGACGTCCGCGCCGGCAAGCGCATCCTCAAGCGTGCGCTCCTGCGTCTGCACCGCGAACTGCGCCTTGTAGTCGGGCAGTCCTTCCCGACCGCTGTGGATCACGCCCTGACGGTCGAGCACGCGCAGATTTTCCGGACGCAGGCCCATTTCCAATACGAGTTTCAGGCACGCCGTACCCGCCGCGCCGCCGCCGAGGCATACCATCTTCACATCCTCGATGCGCTTGCCCTGCAGTTCGAGCGCGTTTCGCAGACCTGCGGCGACGCAGATGGCTGTGCCGTGCTGATCGTCGTGGAACACCGGGACGCTGCAGCGCGCCTTGAGCGTCTCCTCGATTTCGAAGCAGTGCGGGGCGCCGACGTCTTCGATATTGATGCCGCCAAAGGTGTCGGCGATGCGCGCCACGGTTTCAATGAAGACCGCCGGATCCTCGGCGTCGATCTCGATGTCGAAGCAGTCGATGCCCGCAAAGCGCTTGAACAACAGCCCCTTGCCCTCCATCACCGGCTTGCTTGCAAGGTGGCCGAGATTGCCGAGGCCGAGGATGGCCGTGCCATTGGAGACGATGCCCACGAGATTGCCCTTGCCCGTGTAGTCGTAGGCCGTCTCGGGCGCGCGCGCGATCTGCCGAACCGGCTCGGCGACACCCGGGCTGTAAGCGAGGGAAAGATCGCGCGCGGTTGCGGAGGGCTTGGTTACCTCTACGCTGATCTTTCCGGGGCGAGGGGTGCGGTGATAGTCGAGCGCATCTTCCGAGAGGGTCATGGCCGGTTCCGGTCTTCGGGTTGATTGGGAGCGGCCATCATCCCTGCGCTCGCTGGCCAGGGGAACCTCGTTGGCCCCGGAGCACCCGACCGCTCGGCCCCTGCGCGCCTATTCGATGACCTTGATCAAGTCGCCGGCCCGCGGCTGGCCAAGCGGGAAATCCCCATTCAGTAGGCGCAGCACGTCAGCCCCGTCGCGGCCGAGCTGGGCCTTGCGTGCCAGCTGCTCATAGGTGTCCTCGGGCTGCGCCTCGACCAGCGCGATGCGCGTGGTCACCGCAGCCTCCAGGTCCTCACGGCGCATGCGACGGAACGAAGCCACGGTGCGCGAGAAGCCGCCCAGGAAGTCGCGCTCGTAGGACTCAAGCCGGTTCTCACCGCGGAACACGTAAGCAAAGCCGTCCTTCACCACGACTGCGACGAGCTCGCTGCGGTACTCGCGCTCGGGCGGTGGCTCTGCGTCCCCTTCATCCTCTGCAACTTCTGCATCGCCGTCCGCGGCAGCTTCGACGGGGGCTTCCGCGGGCGCCTGCGGCACCACCGCAAGGTAGCCCTTGAGCGTATCGACCTCGATGGGGCGGCCGTCCGTGGGTTCGATGCCGAGCTCTTCGCGCAGGAATTCCTCGGCGGTGACCTTGTCGTCCTCGAGCGCCTTCACCTCGACCGTGATCGTCGTCTTCGAGCCGTGCGGGGCTGTAGCGCTGATCGTCTGGCGTCCGTTGGACGTGAGCCAGCCCTCGGGGAAGTCCATCACGATGCCCAGATCGGGGTGGTAGAACCGGCGATCCCGGAACACGCCCTCGGCGTCTAGATCACCAAACGGGAGTCCGTCGATGGTTTCGTAGAGATCGCCCTCGAGATCGGCAAGATCGAGGTAGTCGGCCTCTTCGCTGCCCATCCGGATCATCTCGTAGAGACGACGATCGCTGCGCGGATGTGTCGAAAACAGGCCGTGATACTGCGGCGGCCGTCCGAAGACTTCCTTCATGTAGATGCTTTCATCGGCAAGGATGCGGATGAGATCGAACATCTCATTCGGATCATAGCCGGCGTTGCCGATGTACTCGGCGCCGAAGCGGTCTGCTTCGAGCTCGAACTCACGGCCACGGCCGAAGTTCTCGGCGGCGGAGTAACCGCGCGCCGCATCGTAGTAGGCCCGCCCCAGAAAGATGCCGAGAATCGTCGAACCGAATCGGGAAAGGCGATCCGCATTTTGCCCCTTGTAGCCGTGACGCCGCGTCACGTGCGCCACTTCATGGCCGAGTACCGCCGCGAGCTGACCCTCAGTCTGCAGACGGGTGTACAGGCCACGAAAGACGAAGATGTAGCCGTCCGGCAACGCCATGGCATTCACCATTCCGCTGTCCACGAGACTGAAGACGAAGGGCTTGTCCCAGCCGGATGCGGCAGCGACCCGCTGGCCGACTCGACTCACGTACTCCGCCGCCTCGCCTTCCATGATCATCCCGCGCTCGGCGTAATCATCGAACATCTCCTTGCCCGGACCCTCTGCATGCGCACGCATGGGCCCACCGCATAGAGCAGCGAGCGAGAGCAGCAGAAGCGATAAGGTGTGCGCGCGATTCATCAACGGCTCCGGCAGGCGAAGTCGAACCGGATCATCCGCCGCAGGCAGGGCGGGGACAATCGGTATCGGAGGTCTTCTAGTTTGACTCCATCGACCCGGAAGAGTTTCCAGCCGCTGGCTGAACGGGCGCTGAAAGGTTTCACCGGGCGTTCGGCAGCTCCCGAGGCCGGACGCGTGTCATCTGCGCGCCGGCGCTTGAACAGCATGATCGCGCCCTATGACCGAGCATCGCCTGGAACTGCTGTTGTACCCTGCCCCTGCGCGGCCGACGTATCAGACGCTGCGCCGAGGGGAAGAGGAGGTTCTCTTGCCTGCGATTTCTGTGCCGAAGCGAGAGCCCTAATCTTCAGGTATCGCACCGGCAGACGCGGCGATCCTTACGTCACCACAAGGCCAAGCGACTGCGCCAGCGACCCGGCCCAGGACCTTTCATGACGATCCTGCGCATCGCGGCCCCGACGCCGCTCCGCACTCTGCTCGACTATCACGCGCCGGCTTCCGGGGCGCCTGCGGTCGGTAGTCGCGTGCGCGTACCCCTGGGCCGCCGCTCAGTCGTGGGCGTCGTGATGGAACTTGCGCCCCGTTCAGAACTTGACCCGAAAAGGCTGCGTTCAGTCAGCGAAACACTCGACCCCGCACCTTTGCTACCCCCGGATCTCATCGCGCTTGCCCGCTGGGCCGCCGACTACTACCAGCATCCGATCGGCGAGGTCGTTGCACAGGTTCTGCCCCTGCGCGCACGGCGGGACAAGGCTGCGTCCGGCCGCCGCGTAGCGGCTGCACGCCTGACCGACGCGGGCGCAACCGCAGACCCCGCAGATCACGCTCGCGCCCCGGCCCGCCAGCGCGCGCTGAGCGCGCTCGCGGCGGCCCCCGGACACACGCTCGCTCTGACCGCACTTGCCGCGCGCGGGGTCAGCGGCGCCGTGGTGCGCACCCTGATCGACCTCGGACTCGCGACGCGCATTTCCCTGGCGCCGGGCTTCGCCCGTGAAGACGCGCCAGCGCCCCGTTCCACGGCCCCAGCGCTGAACGAAGAGCAGGCCCATGCTGCCGCTGCGGTCGACGGCGGCAACCCAGGCTTTCGCACCGTTCTGCTCGATGGCGTTACGGGCTCAGGCAAAACCGAAGTCTACTTTGCGGCGATGCGCGCGGCGCTTGAGGCGGGCCGCCAGGTGCTCTTGCTGGTTCCGGAAATCGGGTTGACGCCTCAGACCCTGAATCGGATCAGGGGGCGCTTCGATGTGCCGCTCGCGGTGCTCCACTCCGCACTCGCCGAAGGCGCTCGGATGGAGGGCTGGCGCGCGGCCGCCACGGGCTATGCGCGCATTGTGGTCGGCACCCGCTCGGCAGTGTTTGCGGCCCTGCCCGAGCCCGGACTCATCATCGTGGACGAGGAACACGACGAGTCCTACAAGCAGCAAGACGGCTTCCGCTATTCCGCACGAGACCTTGCCGTGAAGCGAGCAAGCCTCCTCGACGTGCCGATTGTGCTCGGTTCGGCGACCCCATCTCTTGCGTCCCTGGCAAACGCGCGCGCTGATCGCTACCTGCACGCCTGCCTCACCAAAAGGGCCGGAGCGGCACGTCCTCCGAGCATCGGACTCATCGACATTGGCCGCCATGGCGACGACGACGGCCTCTCGCCGCAACTGATCACGGCCATCGCCGAGCATCTGGATCGCGACGAGCAGGTGCTGGTCTTCATCAACCGCCGCGGCTTCGCGCCGGTGCTGATGTGCAGAAGCTGCGCATGGATCGCCGAATGCCCCCGCTGTGACGCGCGGCTCACGGTGCATTCGCGTCCCGAGGGCCTGCGGTGCCATCACTGCGGATACCAGTCGACGCTGCCCCCGCACTGTCCGTCGTGCGGTGACGTAGAGCCGCTGCCCGTCGGCGTCGGCACCCAGCGTACGGAACAGGCGCTCGCTGGCCGCTTCCCCAACGTTCCCGTCATCCGCATCGATCGCGATACGACGCGCTCCATCTCCAGCCTCGACGAGACGCTAGCAGGCATCCAGCGCGAGGGCGCCGCGATTCTCGTGGGCACGCAAATGCTCGCAAAAGGGCACCACTTTCCGCGCGTTACGCTCGCTGCCATCGTCGGCGCTGACGCCGGCTTCTTCAGCGCTGACTTCAGGGCCGGCGAACGCCAGGCCCAGATTCTTGTCCAGGTCGCTGGCCGCGCGGGACGGGCAGAGCGCCCTGGCCGGGTGCTTATCCAGACCCGGCATCCCGATCACCCGTTGCTCCAGACGTTGCTGAAGCAGGACTATGGCGCGTGGGCGGCGCTCGCGCTCGAGGAGCGACACACGCTCGGATTGCCGCCGTTCGGCCACCTTGCGCTGCTACGCGCTGAAGCGACGAACGCCTCCGCGCCCGGCGCATTCCTCACCGCCGCTGCGGAACGATTCGCCGCCGTTGGCTACGCCGTACAGATTCTCGGTCCCGTTCCGGCCCTCATGGCCCGGCGCCAGGGGCGCCAACGCATGCAGTTGCTCCTGCAGGCCCGCGAGCGCGCACCGCTGCATCGCTTGCTGACAGAGGCACTCCCGTCGATCGACGCGCTTCCGGAAGCCCGTCGCGTGCGCTGGTCACTGGACGTGGACCCGCTCGACACGATCTGATGCGCCCCTTCTGTACACCTGCGACCGCGAGAGCATGACCGAGGATTTCGCAAAGAAGCCCAAGGGCGGCCCTGCCGCGCGCAAGGGAACCCGCAAGGACACCCCATCGCCCGGACCGGGCTCGGCGCTGCCTTCGTTTCTTACGGGCTGCATGGTCGGCGCCGGCACGCTCTTGTTCATCTGGTACGCAGGCTGGCTGCCCGATCGCGAGAATCCAGACAAGACCGCTGCCGGGCGCGCAGAATCCGTACCCCCGCCGGGCATCCGTTTCGAGTTCCCGGACTTGCTCCGGGAAGCCGAGGTCCTTGTCCCTTACGTGGAGGAATACCTGCAGAACAGCACCGCCGATCCGGATACCGAGTATCTGCTGCAGGCGGGCGCGTTCCGCACGGCGGAGGACGCAGACCGGAGGCGGGCGGCCGTGCTTCTCCTCGATTTCGACGCCCGGACCCTGCGCGTGACGCGCCAGGGCGAAAGCTGGCACCGGGTGCTCGTCGGCCCCTTTGCAGACCGCAGCCTGGTGCGCGACGCGCAGCTCCGGCTGCTCGAGGAGGAAATCGATTCGATCGTGCTGAAGACACGGCGCGGCGAAGCACCCGACGCCTGAGTGCCGCCCTTGAAGTCCGCCGGCGCGACCCCATAGTTCCCATACACCCCCCGGAGCCAGCCGATGGATATGCACGGCACGACCATTCTTTGCGTGCGCACGCCGGGCCAGATCGCCGTCGGCGGTGATGGCCAGGTCTCGCTTGGCGAGACCATCATGAAGGGCAACGCGCGCAAGGTGCGCAGGCTCTATCAGGATCGCGTGATCGCGGGCTTCGCTGGCGCCACGGCCGACGCCTTCACGCTGTTCGAACGATTTGAAGCACAGCTCGAAGCCCATTCCGGGAATCTTGTCCGCGCCGCCGTGGAACTCGCGAAGGACTGGCGCAGCGACCGCGCCCTGCGCCGTCTGGAGGCGATGCTCATTGTCGCCGACAAGGAAGCAGCATTCGTCATCAGCGGGAATGGGGACGTGATAGAACCGGAGCACGGCGTGATCGCGATCGGCTCGGGCGGCCAATATGCCAACGCGGCCGCGCGCGCACTGACTGAAAACTCGGATCTCGCGGCGGCCGACATTGTCGCCAAGTCGCTGACCATCGCCGGCGATATCTGCGTGTACACCAATCACACCTTCACGATCGAAGCGCTCGATCTCGCCTGAGCGAAGAGACCCCAACATGACCGACATGACCCCGCGCGAGATCGTGCACGCGCTCGACCGCCATATCATCGGCCAGGACGAGGCCAAGCGCGCGGTCGCCATCGCACTGCGCAATCGCTGGCGTCGCCTTCAGCTCGCCGAGGAAATGCGAGAGGAAGTGACACCGAAGAACATCCTCATGATCGGCCCCACGGGCGTCGGCAAGACGGAGATCGCCCGCCGCCTGGCGCGCCTGGCGAACGCCCCCTTCGTCAAGGTGGAAGCAACGAAATTCACCGAAGTCGGCTATGTGGGTCGCGACGTCGAATCGATCGTCCGCGACCTCGTCGATGCAGCGGTGCAGATGAGCCGTGAGCAGGCCATCGAACAGGTCCGCCATCGCGCTGAAGATGCGGCCGAAGAACGCATGCTTGACGCGCTCCTGCCCGCCGCACGGAGCAACACGGTCGGGTTCGGTGGCGACGCTGACGCCCCCGCGGCCGACTCCGGCACGCGCCAGCTGTTCCGCAAGAAACTGCGCCAGGGCGAGCTCGATGACCGCGAGGTCGAGATCGAACTGTCGCAGGCACCGGCGGGATCGGAGCTCATGGTGCCGCCCGGCCTGGAGGAAATGGCTGGCCAGCTTCAGAACATGTTCTCCGGTCTGGCCGGCGCGCGACGCAAGCCGATGAAGCTGTCCGTGAAGGACGCGATGCGACGCCTGCGCGACGAGGAAGCCGCAAAACTCGTGAACGAGGAAGAGCTGACCGCGGGCGCCGTGCGCCGCGTAGAGGAAAGCGGCATTGTCTTCATTGACGAGATCGACAAGGTCGCTCAGCGCTCGGAGCACAGTGGCGCGGACGTCTCGCGCGAAGGCGTTCAGCGCGATCTACTGCCGCTGATAGAAGGCTGCACCGTGAGCACCAAGTACGGGATGGTGAAGACGGATCACATCCTCTTCATCGCCTCGGGTGCCTTTCACCTGTCGAAACCGAGTGATCTGATCCCCGAACTGCAGGGCCGCCTGCCCATTCGCGTCGAGCTCTCCGCACTCACACCCGAACAGTTCCAGCGCATCCTTACAGAGCCGAAAGCATCACTCACCACACAATACACGGCGCTCCTCGCCACCGAAGGCGTGACCCTCGAGTTCAGTGAAGACGCCATCGCGCGCATCGCCGAGATCGCCTTCGCTGTGAATGCCCGCACGGAGAATATCGGTGCTCGGCGGCTACACACGGTGATGGAGCGTCTTCTGGAAGAGGTCTCGTTCTCGGCAGATCGTCTTGGTGGAGCACCCTGCCGCATCGACGCTGCCAGAGTTGAGGAAACGCTCGGCGGCCTCGTGGTCGACGAAGATCTGTCACGTTTCATACTCTGAATCGTCGAACGCCAACTGAGGAGGCCATGCGATGAGCGACGCTCCAACCGATCTTCGCCTGCGCCGTCAGTCGCGAGTGCTGGAGATCACCTGGGCCGACGGCACGTGCCACGCGCTCAGCCTGGAGCTTCTGCGGGTGTACTCGCCCTCGGCAGAGGTTCGGGGTCACGGCTCCGGTGACCGGATTCTGCAAACGGGCAAAAAGCACGTGAACGTCAGCGCCGTCGATCCTGTCGGAAATTATGCGATCAAGCTCACCTTCGACGATGGCCACGACACCGGCATCTACACCTGGGAGTACCTGCGCGAACTCGGTGAGCAGCGCGAGGCACGCTGGGCAAGCTACCTCGCCGAAGTCGAGGCTGCGAACGCCTCACGACTGCCACCGATCCAGCTCGGTCAGTGGACCCCGTCCGGCGATTGAGGCGAAAAGCGCTGGCTCCTCTACAATGGCCCCTTCGACGGCGCGGACGGCAGTCCGCGCCATGCGCGCGGGGCGCCGCCCAGTGCGCCGGCACGAGCGAAGGCACGCCAGCATGACAGACCCCAAGGACGCTTCCCCAACCATCGATTTCGGCTACGAGCAGGTTCCGATCGAGGACAAGGCGCGCCGCGTTGGCGACGTGTTCCGATCGGTTGCGCCGAAATACGACGTCATGAACGACCTCATGTCGCTTGGCACACACCGCATCCTCAAGCGCATGACCATCGAGCTGTCTGGTGTACGCCCGGGCCACCGCGTCCTGGATCTCGCCGGAGGCACGGGCGATCTCGCCTTGCTGTTCGCACCGCGCGTCAGCCGCGAGGGTCAGGTGGTCATCTCCGACATCAATCCCGCAATGCTCGAGCTGGGACGCGACCGGCTCCTCGACGCTGGGCATGCGAATACCGAAGCGGTCATTGCCGACGCAGAAAAACTGCCCTTCGAAAGCAGCAGCTTCGACTGCGTCACCATCGCGTTCGGGCTCCGCAACGTGACCCGCAAGGACGCTGCACTTGCGGAAATGTGCCGCGTCCTCAGACCGGGCGGGCGCCTGCTCGTGCTCGAGTTCTCGAAGCCGAGAAATCCGCTCCTGTCACGGGCCTACGATGCCTTCGCAGCCACCTGGCCCCTGATGGGCAAGCTCATCGCCGACGACGCCGATTCCTATCGCTACCTCAACGAATCCATTCGCATGCATCCGCCTCAGGAGGAGCTGGCTTCGATGATGGAGGGGGCCGGCTTCGACGCCGTGCGCTTCCATGACCTGCTCGGCGGCATCGTCGCGATCCATCGCGGCATCGCGCCCTGAAGCCGCCAATGGCCGTTTCCCTGGCAGCGACGCTGACCGCGACCGCACTCGAAGCGGGCCTTCGCGCGGCACTTCTGTCCGATCCGCCAACGCGGGAGGAGCTCACAGCGCTTGCCCCCGCGCGCCTCGACCTCGCATTCCGCGGCAATCCCATGCGCCTCTCGCTGGTGATGACCGAAGATGGTGTTCGCATCGAGGCCAACGCAAGCGGTCCGGCTGACGCGAGCGTAGAGCTGTCGCCCGCGGGTCTCATCGATCTCCTGGCCGGCGATCAGATGCGCGCCGTGATGAGCGGGAATGTGCGCATAGAGGGCGACGCGGGGCTGGTCACCGCGGTGTTCTCCGTGCTGGCTCGCTTTCGCCCGGACATCGAAGGCCCACTGTCCAAGCTCTTCGGAGAGATGCCCGTCGCCGCGGCCGGGGCCGCCGCGAATCGCGGCCGGAAGCTCGCGGGAAGTATGGCGAACAGCGGCGCGGACATCGCCCGAGGCGCCCTCACGGGCACGGATGGCCCGCTCCCTTCGCGCCCTGAGATCGCACGCTTCCTCGATGAGGTAGACGACGTGCGGCTTGCCACCGACCGGCTCGAAGCGCGACTCGCTCGGCTCAGCCAGGCACAGGCCGCAGAGAAACCGGCGAACGAGACGTGAAGAGCTTCGCCCTTTTCCGCGCCCGCGTCGCACGCGCACGACGCATACTCCGCGTCGTATTCCGCTATCGACTGGATGAACTGTTCCTGATTGCCGGCGTGTCCACCCGGTCGCTGCCGCTTTCGCTACGCGCGCTTATCGCGATCTTTCCGATACGCCTGCTACCGAACCCCGAGGGCTCACCGGCGCGGCGCCTGCGCCTCGCGCTTGAAGAGCTGGGGCCGGTGTTCGTGAAGTTCGGCCAGATCCTGTCGACCCGCCCCGACCTTCTGACGCCGGAGTTCGCGGAAGAGCTGAAGCGCCTGCAAGACCGAGTCACCCCATTTCCGGGCGCGCAGGCACGCTCGCTGATCGAAGCAGCACTTGACGCGCCAATCGAGGACGCCTTCGCGAGTTTCGAAACAGAACCAATGGCTTCTGCGAGCGTTGCGCAGGTCCATGCGGCAACCCTGCGCGACGGCAGCGACGTCGTGGTGAAAGTGATCCGCCCCGGCATCGACACCGTGATCGCCGAGGACCTGCGCCTGCTCCAGGGTATCGCGGAGCTCCTCGAACGGGTGTCGAGCGACGCGCGCCGGCTGCATCCTGTCGAGGTCGTCGCGGACTACGAGTCAACGATCACCAATGAGCTTGACCTGCTCCACGAAGCGGCCAACGCCTCTCAGCTCCGGCGCAACTTTACGCACTCCCCGCTGCTCTACGTGCCGCGCGTGCACTGGGAACACACGCGCGAGAACGTCCTCGTGCTCGAGCGCATCTACGGCACGCCCATCTCGGACGTCGGCGCACTGCAGGCTGCCGGCACCAACATGAAAGTGCTCGCCGACCGCGGCGTAGAGACCTTCTTCACTCAGGTGTTCGAAGACAATTTCTTTCACGCGGACATGCACCCAGGGAATATCTTCGTTGACCTCTCGAACCCTGACGATCCGAGCTATATCGCGGTCGACTGCGCGATCATCGGCACGCTCACGGAAGCCGATCAGGACTACCTCGCCCGCAATCTCCTGGCGTTCTTCAATCAGGACTACAGGCAGGTCGCGCGCTTGCACGTACAGTCGGGCTGGGTACCGCCGGGGACAGACGTCGGTGAGTTCGAGAAGGTCATCCGCGCGGTCTGCGAGCCGATCTTCCAGAAGCCGATCAGTGAGATCTCCTTCGGGCACTTCCTCCTCGAACTCTTCCAGACCGCGCGGCGCTTCGATATGGAGGTGCAACCGCAGCTCGTCCTGCTGCAGAAGACGCTCCTCAACATCGAGGGCGTCGGCCGCCAGCTCTATCCGGAACTCGATCTCTGGGAAACGGCCAAACCCTTCATGGAACGCTGGATGGCGCAGCGCGCAGGTCCCGTTGCAGCCCTGCGGGAGGTCGCAGACCGGGCACCGGAGTTCCTGGAGCAATTACCGCAGGTGCCTGGCCTCGTCCTCGAAGCGACGCGGCAATTGCAGCGCCTGGACGATATCGCGGACGCGCAGCGCAAAACGATGGCAACGCTTGATGCCATGCTCGCGGAGCGCGCCCGGAGCGAACGACGCCGGCGCCTGACCGGTATGGGCGCGCTCATTCTGGGCGCGGGCTTGTTTCTCCCGGCAGCGGCCTCGGCAGACGGCGGTGGCGCAGGCCTGACCGGTGGGCTGCTCGCCCTCCTGGGCGTCATGCTGATCTCGGGGCGGGGCATCTGATAAGGCCTTCAAGCGCCGACGATATTCTGCACCAGCGCGGTGTCGGCGAATTCGACGAGTCGCGTCGCGCGCGCGGCATCGTCGAAAGTCCATAAATCCAGCAACTCGGTCCTGTAGCTCTCCTCCGAGATCGTGAACCGTATGTCGGCCACAACGTGCACCGCCACCCGATCATCGCCCGCGGTGACGCTCGCCAGTTCGACATGCTCGAAGTTCCACAAGCCGATGAAATCGTGGAAGACAACACGGAGCGCGTCGATCCCCTCTACGGTCCTGGCAAATGCGCTCGTCTCTGGCGAGCCGGCATACTGCACGACCGCGTCGTCGCGGAAGACCGCAAGGCACGCGGCCAGATCGCCTTCCTCGCGCGCCCGATAGAACCTGCGGACTGCAGCTTCGATTGCCATCCCATTCATGCGGCTCGCTCCTTGACCAGCGCATGCAGCATATCGCGCATGGGCGATTGTTTAGCCAGCGAACGCCGACACCAACCCCGGCGTACTTTGGCAAAGTTCTCCAGACGATGGATCAGTCAGCCCGGCATGCGCGTTCCGGCGAAGCCCCCCACATGCCGTGGCAAACCGTTTCATCGCCCGAGGCCGGGCCTGGCTGACGCAGCGCTTCGCTGCCTGCGTCCGCATCGATGGGGTCTGCGACGCCGCAAAGATGCGCTGTGCGGCTTGATGAACAACGCTTTGAGGTATGATCCGCCGCCCTGCCGCGCCGCTGGTCGCGATCGCATGAACGTCGTCGCCGAATTGACCGCCATCCTGGAATCCCGCCGCGAAGCCGATGCGGACGATTCCTACGTCGCATCGCTCTACGCAAAAGGCCTGAACAAGATTCTCGAGAAGGTCGGCGAAGAGGCGACGGAAACCATTCTTGCGGCCAAGGATGCTTCCGACGACGCTTCACGCGCGGCGCTCGTCGGGGAGACGGCAGACCTCTGGTTCCATACCATGGTGATGCTCGTGCACCTGAAGGTGAATCCGGAAGACGTCCTGCGTGAACTCGAACGCCGCTTCGGCCTATCAGGCCACGCAGAAAAAGCGGCCCGCACGAACGGCGACTGACGCCCCCAACGCAACAGGAAGGTTCAAGCCATGTTCGGAATCAGCCTGCCCCAGCTGCTGCTCATTCTCGTGATCGTGCTGCTGCTCTTCGGCACGTCGCGGCTGCGCAATCTCGGCAGCGATCTCGGAGGCGCCATCCGCGGCTTCCGCAGCTCCATGGGCGAGGACGAGACGAAAGACGATGCGTCCGCGCCAGACTTCATCGAGGGCGAAGCCAAACGTGAGCCGAACGAGGTTCCGGCACGCGACAGCGAGAAGAGTGCCTGACCAAGGCGGAGCCCTGCGTCCATGTTCGACATCGGCTTTCCGGAGCTGCTTCTCGTCAGCGTTGTGATGCTGCTGGTGTTCGGCCCCGAGCGCCTCCCGGAAGTGCTGCGCAACATCGGCCGGTTTGTCGGCGGGGCACGACGCAGTTTCGACACGCTCCGAGCGGAACTGGAACGCGAGGTCGGCGCAGACGAGCTCAAGCGTGAACTCCACAACGCACGGATCATGGAAGAAGCGAAGCAGCTGGAAAAAATGGTCCGCAAGGGCCAGGACGAGGTCGAGGAGATGCTCGGCTCGCGTTATGCAGCGCTAAAGGAAGAAGGGGCGATCCTCGATCGCTCGGAAGAGAGCGGCGAAGGCATGACCACTGCACAGCCGGATGAGCCCGAGCCCGAGCCCGCGTCCGCAACGGGGTCCGCAACGGAGTCCGCAACGGGTTCCACACCGGGGTCCGCATCGAGATCCGGCGGTGCCACGGCAACGGGCGGCGAGGCGTCGCCCACAATCGAGACAGAACCTGACGCGCCCAAGGCCCCGGACGCTGCCACGTGAACGGTTCGAACGATCACGATCAGCGCGTCGACGAGGACACGCAGCCCCTGCTCGCTCACCTCATGGAGCTCCGGTCGCGAATCCTGCGCGCGGTGCTCGCCATTCTGATCATCTTCTTTCCGCTCTACTACGTCGCGAACCAGCTCTACGCCTTCGTCGCTGCACCGCTCATGCAGGTGATGCCGGAGGGCGCGGGCATGATCGCAACGCAGGTCGCCTCCCCGTTCCTGACGCCCTTCAAGCTGGCGCTGGTGTGTGCGTTCTTCCTCGCGATCCCCGTAGTGCTGCACCAGATCTGGGCATTCATTGCGCCGGGGCTGTACAAGCACGAGAAGCGTTTCGCAGTGCCACTGCTCGTGTCGTCGGTCATCCTCTTCTACAGCGGCATGGCATTCGCGTACTTCGTGGTTTTTCCGCTCGCCTTCGCGTTCTTCGCCGGCGTAGCGCCGGAGGGCGTATCGATTGCGACGGACATCTCAGCCTATCTCGACTTCGTCCTGAAGATTCTCTTCGCCTTCGGCTTTGCATTCGAGATTCCGATCGCGACCTTCTTGCTGGTCCTCACCGGCATCTCCGACGTCGAGTCGCTCAAGGCCAAGCGCGCCTATGTTGTCGTGGGCTGTTTCGTGATCGGCATGCTGCTCACGCCCCCGGACGTGATTTCCCAGACGCTGCTCGCATTGCCCATGTGGGCCCTCTACGAGATCGGCCTGCTCTTTGCGCGCTTCGCGCCGAAACGCGAGGACGAGGAAGCGTCCGCCGCCTGATGGCGCGCATCGAAAAATCGTGTTGGCCGCGAGGGGCTGCGGCCGTGCCGACAGCGGAAGGCATGCTCCAGCTGTGCTCCTGCTTACCGCACACAGACCGACGATCGCGAACCGTCCCTTGCCCGAGGCAGATCTACAGCATGATCAAGGACCGCGGTGAATGAGGAGGGCGACCACGCCGCCGTTGCGGCCATGCAGGCCGTGAACGGCTCATCGTCACCGGCTCTGGCACTCGACGACAAGACTGTCGAGGACCTTGGCCTGTTCGAAGGCCATGGCGGCGCACGCAGCCTGTTCGACTTTTGCGACCGGACACGCACGGAGGGCGGCCGGAAAGCCCTGCGCGCACGCATGCGCGCACCTTTCGCCGAAGCTGCGCAGATACGCGCAACGCAATCGGCACTCGCGGCGATAGGTGAGGCGCGAGAAGCATTCAACGATCTGCCGACCGAATACCTCCTCAAAGGCACCCAGCGCCATCTGCGCAACCCAAGACCTCCGATCGGGTTCGATGGCGGCGCGCTGTTCTTCGTTCGCGCCATCGCGTTCTGGCTAGATGACTTCCGCGGCTTCTCGAACCTCGCACATGGACTCGAGCAGACGCGCCGGATGGTCTATCGCATGCGCGTCCTCGCCGATGCACCCGCCCTTGCCCGGGCACCCGGCGAGCTCGGCGCACTGATGGATCGCGTGCGTGCTTGCTGCGCCCATCCGGCAATCGCGCAGGCTCCCGATCAGCCGCTCGGCGCATCCCCCCTGCGCGTGCTGAAACTCGATCAGCAACTGCGGGGCGCAGCCCGCGCAGTGGTAGGCGACCTGCTCGATCTCGCCCATGAGCTCGATGCGCTCATAGCGCTCGCAGACACCGTCCGCGACGAGGCGCTGATCTTTCCCACGGTGGACGAGGGAAAACTCGCGTTCGAGGCCTGCGCACTCGCCCATCCACTACTGGATTCACCTGTCGCCAATGACGCTGCGCTCGATCCCGCCCGCAGTCTCCTGTTTCTGACCGGTCCCAACATGGCTGGCAAGACGACCTACCTGCGCGCCGTCGCAATCTCGGTGTACTTCGCGCACATCGGCCTTGGCGTGCGCGCCGAAACGTTCCGCTTCAGCCCCGCAACGCACCTCCTCACCGCGCTGTCCCTTGAAGATGATCTGCACGGTGGGGTGAGCTACTTTCGAGCAGAGGCGCTTCGAGTCAGAGACCTGGCCGATGCGATCGCGCAGGGCGGTCGAGTCATCGCGTTTCTGGACGAACCCTTCAAGGGAACAAACGTGAAGGACGCCCTGGACGCGAGTGCGGCGGTGCTGAGCGCGCTCGCTGAATGCGCCAGCTGCCTGTGCCTGGTGTCTTCCCATCTGATCGAGCTCGAGGACACGCTACGAGCCTCACGCAATGTCGACTGCCGGTATTTCGAGGCACAGGAGCACGGATCGCGCCTGAGCTTCGATTACCGCCTGCGCACCGGCGTCTCCGCACAGCGACTCGGCATGCGAGTGTTGGCAGAGGAGGGCGTTTTCGAACGCCTGGACGAAGCCCGCACGCGTGAGGCCTAGCGCGAACTCTCCAGGAGAAAGGTCGCGGGACCGTCGTTGACGAGCGCCACCTGCATGTTGGCGCCGAAACGACCGGTCGCGACGCGATCGTCGCCAAAAGCCTCACGCGTCGCTTCGACGAAGGTTCGAAAGATCGGCTCCGCAATCTCAGGCGCTGCAGCCGTCGAGAAGCCCGGGCGGCGTCCACGACGAGTATCTGCGGCGAGCGTGAACTGTGAGACGAGGAGCACTTCGCCTTCGACATCCCGCACGGAGAGGTTCATGGGTTTGGGCTCGCCGTCGCCCTGGGCGCCTTCGAAGATGCGCATGCCGAGCATTCGCTCGACGAGGCGAGGAATCTCGCTACCGGTATCGTCCGCCTCCACGCCGACGAACACGAGCAGGCCGTGGCCGATCGCTCCGACCGTCTCCCCATCGACGTCCACGCGTGCATCGCGCACGCGCTGGAGAAGTGCTTTCAAGAAGCTTCCCGGTCGCGGGATGCGCGCCTGCGCTCGTGCTCCTTCAGCAGCTTCTTGCGCAGACGGATGTTCTCCGGGGTGACCTCCACGAGTTCATCGTCCTCGATGAATTCGAGGGCCTGCTCAAGGCTCATGCGAACGGGCGGCGTAAGCATGATGTTCTCATCGCTGCCGGCGGCGCGGATGTTCGTGAGCTGCTTTTCCTTCGTTGGATTCACCGGGAGGTCATTGCCGCGGCTGTGAATGCCGACGAGCATGCCTTCATATACCTCGATACCCGGATCGACGAGCATCCGTCCGCGCTGCTGGAGATTGAACAGCGCAAACCCGGAGATCTTTCCGGCGACGTTGGAGACCAGCACCCCGTTGATGCGCTCGCCGGCGTTGCCCGTACGAATCGGTCCCCAGTGCGAGAAGGTATGCGTGAGGATGCCGGAGCCGGACGTCGTGGACATGAACAGCGAGCGGAAGCCGATGAGCCCTCGCGCTGGCATGACGTAGTCGAGACGCACGCGCCCGCGACCGTCAGGCACCATGTTCGAAAGCTCGCCACCCCGCTTGCCGAGCTCTTCCATCACGCCACCCTGATGGGCCTCGTCGACGTCCACGACCAGCGATTCGTACGGCTCTTCGCGCGTCCCGTCGTCGAGCGTGCGGGTGACGACCTGTGGGCGGGACACCCCCAGCTCGTAGCCCTCACGGCGCATGGTCTCGATGAGCACCGACAGGTGAAGTTCACCGCGACCCGATACCTTGAACTGGTCTGGGTTGTCCGTGTCTTCAACGCGCAGCGCCACGTTATGAAGCTTCTCGCGCTCGAGACGCGCACGAATCTGTCGGCTCGTCAGAAACTTTCCTTCGCGGCCCGCCATGGGGGACGTATTGACCTGGAACGTCATCGTGACCGTTGGTTCGTCGACCACGAGTACCGGAAGCGGTTCCGGCGCCGACGGATCGCAGAGCGTGTCCGAGATGCCGATGTCCTCGATGCCGGTGACGCAGACAATGTCGCCGGCGCTCGCCGCTTCGACCTCGTTGCGGTCCAGGCCAACGTAGCCGAGGACGCCCAGCACGCGACCGTTGCGCTTGCCGCCGTCACCGGCGACGACCGCGACGTTCTGCCCCGGCCGCACCATCCCGCGCTGGATACGACCGAGACCGATCACGCCGACGTAGCTGGAGTAGTCGAGGGCACTCACCTGCATCTGCAGCGGGCCGTCGGGGTCGACCTCCGGGGGCGGCACCTGCTCGACGATCGTGTCGAGGATGACGCTCATGTCATCTTCGAGCGCATCCGGGTCCGTCCCTGCCTGGCCGTTGATGGCGGAGGCATAGAGCGTGGTGAAGTCGAGCTGCTCCTCGTCGGCGTCCAGGCGGTCAAAAAGATCGAAGACCTCCGTTTCTACCCAGTCCGGGCGCGCACCTTCTCGATCAACCTTGTTGATCACCACGATCGGTTTCAGGCCACGCGCAAAGGCTTTGCGAGTAACAAAGCGCGTCTGTGGCATGGGGCCGTCCACCGCATCCACGAGCAGTAGAACCGAGTCGACCATGGACAGGACGCGCTCCACCTCACCGCCAAAATCGGCGTGCCCAGGTGTATCGACGATGTTGACGCGCACACCCTTCCAGGTGACCGCGGTATTCTTAGCGAGGATCGTGATGCCGCGCTCTTTTTCGAGGTCCTGGCTATCCATGACCCGCTCGGCGTGGTCACCGGTGAGCGTTCCGGACTGAGCAAGCAGCTTGTCGACGAGCGTGGTCTTGCCGTGATCGACGTGCGCGATGATGGCCACGTTGCGAATCTGCTCGCGTGGCACGAGTTGGGCTTTGGACACGGGGCACTTCTCTGGGGGGCGTCGGGCGCGCGCAGTATAGCGACGGCTTCGAAAATTCCCAGCGCTACAATAGATTTAGCGCGAGCGGCGACCGCCCTTGGCAAGCCGCGGGGATCGCGCACGGCCCGGCCGGCGGGCACGTGCTGCGGAGCATGCCCGAATACGCGGTGGCGCTCCGGGATCGCTCACAGTCAGCGGCAGACGGAAACAAGGCACGCGCCATGAATCACATCCTCAACTTTGTCCAGCTCACGCCTCTTATTGCGACCTCGGGGCAGCCCGGGCCTGACGACTTCCATGGCATCGCGGCAGCCGGGCACGTGGCGGTGATCAACATTGCCATGCCGGATTCGGAGAACGCGCTCGCTGATGAGGGTCGTCGCGTCACGGAAGTCGGCATGACCTACGTGCACATTCCCGTTCCCTTTGACGCGCCACGGGCGCGCCACCTGGCGCAGTTCACCGCTGCACTCTCGGCCTTCGAAGGCGAACGTGTGTGGATTCACTGCGCCATGAACCTGCGCGTGTCCGCGTTCCTCTTTCACTACCTTCGTGGCACGGGCATGGAAGAGGCTGATGCGCGTTCACCGGTGCTTGCCCGTTGGGCACCCCATATGGACGAGGTCTGGAAGCGCTTCCTGGAAGCACCGATCTGATCGCGTCCAATGTCGGCCGAGGCTCGGTGCGCTACGCCCTGCGCTCGACCGCCTGCACACCCCCATAGCCGGAGATGCGCAGAACGAGATCCTCAGAGGCGGGAAGGCACGGAGATGGATGAAATCGAAATCGATCTGCGCGGGCTGCTGTGCCCCGTGCCCGTGACCATGACTGCCGAGCGCGCCAGGCATCTGCTACCTGGCCAGGTGCTTCGCCTACGCTGCACGGATCCGGGTGTTCGCGAGGACCTGCCCCTCTGGGCGCGCATGCATGACCACGTCCTGCTGGACGTGAGCGAGGTCGGCAATGAGATCCACGTTCGCATTCGAATCGACGGCACAGCCTGATTCGGGCTCGCAAGGTCTTTCGCACCAATCCGGTGCGGCGCATTAAAATAGTGCATGAAGCGGCGGAAAGTGTGCGCTCACTACCAACAGATGGCTCAGCAAATTGGGGTCCAAGCCGTGCCTAGCGTGGCACAAGGTTTGCTGCGTCACCTGTCCGGTGTCGGTGCACGCTGAAACAGGTACGCTTCGGCTCCGATCACCTCAAGGGCGGACGACGGTCGTCCTCTCAGTACGCATCGCCTAACCGGAGGAGCGGAATGGCAGAGAAGACTCTGAAACTGATCCAGGAAAATGACGTCAAGTGGGTCGACGTTCGCTTCACGGATCCGCGCGGCAAGGAACAGCACACCACCTATCCTTCCCACGTTGTGGACGAAGAATGGTTCAAGAACGGTTGCATGTTCGACGGCTCCTCCGTCGCCGGCTGGAAGGGTATCAACGAGTCGGACATGATCCTCATGCCCGACGACGACACCGCAGTTCTTGATCCGTTCGCCGAAGACTCGACGCTGCTCATCCGCTGCGACGTCATCGAACCGTCCACCATGCAGCCCTATGATCGCGACCCCCGCGGCACCGCAAAGAAGGCTGAAGCCTACCTCGCGGAAACGGGCATTGGTGACACTGCCTTCTTCGGGCCGGAAGCCGAGTTCTTCGTCTTCGACGACGTTCGGTTCAAGGTCGACATGGGCGGCGCATCGTTCGCAATCTCTGCGGAAGAGGCGGCTTGGGAATCGAACACGGAGTTCGAGGGCGGCAACCTCGGCCACCGGCCGAAGGTCAAAGGTGGTTACTTTCCGGTACCCCCGGTGGATTCCGCGTTCGATTTGCGCAACGCGATGTGTTCGGCAATGGAAGCCATGGGCCTGACCATCGACGTGCATCACCACGAGGTTGCGACGGCCTGCCAGAACGAGATCGGCGTCAAGTTCAACACGCTGGTGAAGAAGGCAGACGAGGTTCAGATCTACAAGTACTGCGTGCACAACACTGCACACGCATACGGCAAGACGGCCACGTTCATGCCCAAGCCACTCGTCGGCGACAACGGTTCGGGCATGCATGTCCACCAGTCGATCTCGAAAGGCGGTGAAAACCTCTTCCACGGTGACGCATACGCTGGCCTGTCCGAAGACGCCCTGTACTACATCGGCGGAATCATCAAGCACGCCAAGGCGCTGAACGCCTTCACGAACGCGACGACCAACAGCTACAAGCGGCTCGTTCCCGGCTTCGAAGCTCCGGTCCTCCTGGCCTATTCCGCGCGCAATCGCTCGGCGTCCATTCGCGTTCCGTACATCCAGGGCGGCAGCCCCAAGGCCTATCGCATCGAGGTGCGCTTCCCCGACTCATCGGGCAATCCGTACTACACCTTCGCGGCCATGCTCATGGCCGGCATCGACGGCATCCAGAACAAGATTCATCCCGGCGATTCCATGGACAAGGATCTCTACGACCTGCCCCCGGAAGAGCTGGCTGGCGTGCCGACGGTCTGCGCATCGCTCGAGGAATCCCTCGAAGCGCTGTCCGCTGATCGCGCTTTCCTGACGGCCGGTGGCGTGTTCAGCGACGATCAGATCGATGCCTACATCGAACTCAAGATGGAAGAAGTCACGGCACTACGCATGACAACCCATCCGGTCGAGTTTCAGATGTACTACTCCGTCTGAAGCCAGGTCGCGAGACCCTCGAACCGCGCACGGCCTGATGGCCAGCGCAACTCTGAAGCCCCCGCTCCGCGGGGGCTTCCGCGTTCAGGGCTCGAAATGCATCGTCGTGGCACACTGAACGCGATCGCGTTCTGCAGACGGAGGAAGTCATGATTCGGGGGCTCACGACGCTCTGCCTGGCCCTGCTCGCCGCCGCATCCGGCGCAGGTCCGATCTACAAAACTACCGATGCAAACGGCAACGTCGTGTACACAGACGACCCGGGAGACCGACCCGCAGAAGCTGTCGATCTGCCCGAACTCACGATCGTGCCCGCAACGCCCCTTGCCGGCCCGACTCCACGGTCCAACGAAGCGCTACCGGACTTGGAACCCACGCCGCTCGTCACGCTCCTGGCGCCAGAGCCCGGCGCAACCCTGCGCTCGAATACAGGCGATGTAGAGGTTGTGGCGCGCGTGGATCAGCCCCTCGCGGACGGCGATCGCTTCGAAGCACTCATCGACGGCGCCGTGCGCGCACGGAACGCAGCGGGCGTGTTCGCGCTGACCGGCATCGATCGCGGCGAACACCGCGTCAGCGTTCGCCTTATTGATGGTGACGGAGAGGTGCGTGCGGCGTCCGCGTCACATACCTTCTATCTGCATCAGCGGTCTCGTCTCCACCCTTAAAGGCCGCACCTTCATGGTGCATACTGCCGCACTCATGGCAGGACCACGTGCACCGAGAACAGGCAAGCGACGCACGTTACCTCCACATGCTGAAGCCGATTTTCCCTGTTTCCCTCGGCCAAATCCGCAGTGAACGTTCACTTACGCCGCGTTGTGCGCGAACGCGCCGTAGCGATGCAATTTCGACATTCTGGTTCAGAACTTGCATTGCTGGGGGCAGCCCAGACGACAACGCTATCCCGCGTCGCAAAAGGGCATGGCGCTGAGCATCATGGACACGCTCCAGTCACACATTCTCGACAATCAAGCGACCGCCGTAGTGCTGGTCGACCGCGCGCTGCGCGTGAGCTACTTGAATCAGTCGGCCGAATTCCTGCTCGCTACCAGCGTCGTGCGGTGTCGTGGCGAGCACGTGCTGTCCGTGATCAGGAACGGAGACGAGCTGGAGGCTCAGCTGCAGGAGGCGCTGAAAACGGCTCAGTCTTTCACCAAGCGCCAGGCTGCACTACGCATCCCGGCAACCGGCCAGGAACTGAGCATCGACCTCACCGTCACGTCCGTCATCATCGCCGAATTTCACGGCCTGCTCATCGAGATGCAGCCGCTCGACCGTCTCCTGCGGATCAATCGCGAAGCTGCGCAATTGACCGTCCAGCAGACAACGCGTGAGCTTGTGCGCGGCCTCGCGCACGAGATCAAGAATCCTCTAGGCGGTATCCGCGGCGCGGCTCAACTGCTCTCCCGGGAGCTCAAGACTCCCGGCCTCAGCGACTACACCAACGTCATCATCGAAGAGGCCGACCGACTCCGGAACCTCGTCGATCGCATGCTCGGGCCAAATCGCATGCCAGACCGCAGCTGGGTCAATGTCCACAGACCCATCGAACGCGTGCGCACGCTGCTGGAAGCGGAGTATCCGGGTCGCGCGCGCTTCGAGCGCGACTACGACCCCTCGATTCCAGAGATCTTCTGCGCAGACGAGCAGCTCGTGCAGGCACTGCTCAACGTCGCGCGCAACGCCATGCAAGCGCTCGAAGGTATTCCAGACGCCGCGATCACGCTCAGTACACGCGCCGGTCGTCAGTTCACGATCGGCAGCGAGCGTCACCGCCTCGTAGTGCGCATCGAGATCAGTGACAACGGCCCCGGCATCCCACCCTCGCTCCAGGACCGATTGTTCTACCCGATGATCTCGGGGCGGCCCGAAGGCACCGGCCTCGGCCTGTCGATCGCACAGTCCATTGTTTCCCAGCACGGCGGCCTCATCGAGTGCGCCTCTCGCCCGGGAGAGACCCGCTTCACCTTCCTGTTGCCACTCGACGCAGGCACGACGGAGCCATCCCATGAAACAAGCTGACCGCGTCTGGGTCATCGATGATGACCGGTCTATCCGCTGGGTCCTGGAAAAGGCCCTCGAGCAGGAAGGCATTCATCCTCAGGTGTTCGAAAGCGGTACGTCGGCTCTCACGCGCCTTCGCAGTGAAGTTCCGGACGCGATCATCAGCGACATACGCATGCCTGGCCTTGACGGCCTCGAGCTACTGGAGCGCCTGCATAGCGAGCGGCCGGAGATACCGGTAATCATCATGACGGCGCATTCGGATCTCGAATCTGCCGTGTCCTCCTACCAGTCCGGCGCCTTCGAATACTTGCCGAAGCCCTTCGACGTGGATGATGCGGTCGCGGTGGTGAAGCGAGCGATCGCTCACGCGCAAGAACAGCGCGCAACACTCGCCGTCGACGAGGCGCCGATGCCGACCGAGATCATCGGGCAGGCACCTGCTATGCAGGAGGTCTTCCGCGCCATCGGCCGCTTGTCGAATTCGAACATCACGGTCCTCATCAACGGCGAGTCCGGCACCGGCAAGGAACTCGTCGCCCAGGCACTGCACCGCCACTCGCCGCGGGCGAACATGCCCTTCATCGCACTGAACATGGCCGCCATTCCGCACGAACTGATCGAGTCCGAACTCTTCGGACATGAAAAGGGGGCCTTCACCGGGGCAGCGGCCCAGCGCCAGGGGCGCTTCGAACAGGCCGATGGCGGCACGCTCTTCCTTGATGAAATCGGTGACATGCCCGCCGCCACGCAGACGCGGCTGCTGCGAGTCCTTGCAGACGGAGAGTTCTACCGCGTCGGCGGCCATGCCCCGATCAAGGTCGACGTGCGCATCATCGCGGCAACCCACCAGAATCTCGAAGACCTGGTCACGGCAGGCCGCTTCCGCGAAGACCTCTTTCATCGCCTTAACGTGATCCGCGTCCATCTGCCAAAGCTCGCGGATCGCCGCATAGATATCCCCCTGCTGGCGAAGCACTTTCTTGCCCAGGCGGCGACGGAGCTGGGCGGCGAACCGAAGCTCCTTCGGCCCGAAACCGAGGACTACATCGCCAATCTCGACTGGCCCGGCAACGTCCGACAGCTCGAGAACACCTGCCGCTGGCTCACGGTGATGGCGTCGGGCCGAGAGGTTCACGTCGGTGATCTTCCACCCGAGCTTCGTCGCGTCGATGCCTCCACTCAGCAAACGACGAACTGGGAACAGGCGCTACGCAACTGGGCTGACCAGGAGCTTGCCCGCTTCCACGCGGATTCAAGTACGCCACTCCTCGACGTTGCCGTGCCGAAGTTCGAGCGCATCCTCATCGATATCGCGCTCAAGCACACAGGCGGGCGCCGCCGCGATGCGAGCGAACTTCTGGGCTGGGGTCGCAATACGCTTACCCGAAAGATCAAGGAACTCGGGATGGGCGTCGCACTGGACGACGAGGAAGGTGCCGCGATGGACGGCGCAGAGAACGAAAGCCGCGCCGTCTAATCCGGACGCCGAACCTCAAGCGGAATCCACCTGCCCCGTCACGCGGGACCTCCGGCGCTCAGCCCGCAAGCGCGTCGCCAGGGCCGCTGCCTATGGCGCGCGGCAGCGCAGGATCGCGGGAACGAACGCTATCGACCTGCAAACGGCCGAACACGCTCCGGGATGCGAATACCAATCCTGAAACGCTCGGAGTCGCTACCGAAGCGCTGTGCGAAGAGGCTGAAGCTACCCTCATACGAACCTGCAGCTGCGCTTTCGAGGCCCGACGCAGGGAAGGTGATCTCGAGGCGGGCATTCAATCCGTCGGGGCAGCCACGGAACGTACCCGCGAAGTCAATCGCCGTCAGCGCTCCTGGCTTGAGATCACGAGAACCACTCTGCCCGAGGCGCACCGCAAACGGCACCGAGCTGCCCGTGGAGGGACTCTCGATTCGGTACTCGGTTGCAGTGCTCGCGCCCGAGAGGTCATCCACGCGTGCCTGCCAGCGCAGCGGAAGCATGCCGAAAATGTCCGACTGTACGCAGAAGTGCTCGGTGACGCTCGCGGTGCCCATGCCGGGCGTCCAGGTACCAAGGTCAATGCTCGGAATGTCGTCTACGCGTATTGCCGCCGAGGCCGACTGCGCCAGAAACAGCAGTGTCAGCAGGCTCAAGGCGACCAAGGGCAGTCCCCCCGGCCGCCGGAGCCGCCCGTGCTGTCGGCAGTGTCCGCGATCGAGGCCCACGACTTCCCGCCCACAGGGCCCGCCCAGGGAAGGCTGCGCGGCAGTCGCCGCAAGCTGCATCGCGGTCATGATGCCCCCTTGTGGTTGTGCAGGCGGGCGCAGTCGGCCCTTGGGCTCGGCCGTTGCGAGCGCCGTGCCAATACGGCTTGGGCCAGTCACGGGCGCGCCTAAGACACTGATTTCATTCTGCTCGGGGCGCGATGCGGCCAATGCCAGCAGCACAAGAAACTGGTGCCCAGCAGATGGGGTAACTGACGTGCTGCGTCACGCGGTGCCGAGGCCCGGCAGTCAGCTGGGTTCGGCTGACCGCTGACGATGTCAAGCTGCCTGATCTGGCGCCTGCTTTCCGGCCATGGCAACGTCACGCTCCCACGCTGGCCCGGGCATCCGACGTGTTTTCAGTCGTCCTCTACGAACCCGAGATTCCGCCCAATACGGGCAACGTGATCCGCCTGTGCGCGAACAGCGGCTGCGCTCTGCACCTGATTCGCCCGCTTGGCTTCGAACTGGACGATGCTCGAATGCGCCGGGCCGGACTCGACTATCACGAGTTCGCGGACGTGACGGTGCACGAACACCTTGAGGCGTTCGTCGAAGCGGCAGCGCCCAGGCGCCTGTTCGGCTTCAGCACGCGCAGCCGTCGGCGCCACGATGCGGTGGACTGGCAAGAAGGGGATGCGCTGATGTTTGGGCCGGAAACGCGGGGCCTGCCCGACGGTGTGCTGGACGCACTGCCGGAATTGCAACGCATCCGGCTGCCCATGCGGCCTGGCGTCCGCAGTCTGAACCTTTCGAATGCCGTTGCGGTGGCCGTCTATGAGGCCTGGCGCCAGCACGATTTCACCGGCGCACAGCAATAAGGCGTCAGTGCTGGACGCCTTCCTCCGCGCGCGGCGGGGGCGGCGCCCCGCCCTCCTCGGCGCGCTGACGCATCGCCTCCGCATACAGCGCATCGAAATTCACGGGGGCCAACATGAGCGCCGGGAATGCGCCACGCGTCGCAAGGGCGTCGATCGTCTCGCGAGCATAGGGAAAGAGCACGTTCGGGCAGTAGGTCGAAAGCGTGTAGGAAAGACGCGCATCGTCGAGGCCTGCGATAGCGAATATGCCCGCTTGCTGCAGCTCGATGATGAAGCCGACCCTGTCCTCGTCGTCCTTCGCCTCGATGGAGATAGTGAGCACGACCTCGTATGCATTCTCGTCTACGCGGCGAAAACGCGTGTTGAGGTCGAGCTGGTGCTTGGGCTTCCAGGGGCGCCGGAACACATCGGGCGAGTGCGGGCTCTCGAAGGACATGTCCTTGAGGTAGATTTTCTGGAGGCCGAGCTGAGGCTGCGCCGCTTGCTCGCCCTGGGATGCGGCGGCTCCGCCGTCGGTCTCGCTCATTCGTCTGCTCCCGCGTGCAGTAGTGCTTCGAGCTTGCCCTGTCGATCCAGGGCCAGCATGTCGGTGAAACCGCCGATGTGGACGTCGCCGATCCAGATCTGCGGAACGGTGTGACCACCGCCCTTCGCGCGCATTTCGGTCCGCAGCGCCGGCTCGTGATCAACGCGGAGGTCCTCGTACGGCACCTTACGACCTTCAAGGAATTCGCGCGCGGCGCGGCAGTATGGACAGAGCAGGGTCCCGTACATGACGACAGGCGCAGTCGCGCTCATGATCAACCTCCTTTCACGACGGGCAGCTGCGCGCCCTGCCATTCGCTCATGCCCGCCTGCAGACGCGCGACGTTCGCGTAACCGGCCTTGGCGAGAATCGCGCCAGAAGAGCCGGAGTGCTGACCCATCTTGTCTACAAGGACGATGGGGCGATCCTTGTACCGGGCAAGCTCCGTGACGCGGCTCTCCAGACTCGGGAAGGGAATGTTGACCGCATCCACGATGTGCCCGGCCTGGAATTCCTTGCGATCACGAACGTCGAGCACGACCGCATCGTCGCGATTGACCATGTTCACCAGTTCCTGCGCCGACACGGTGCGGCCACCGCGCCGTCCTTCGTTGGCAATGAAGAGCACCAGCAGCACCACGAAGGCGCCCGCCAACAGGAAGTGATTGGTAATGAACTCGAGGAACTGGGCCATGGGCTGAGCCGGAACATGAAGCGGCGCGGATTATACACATCCGCCGCTGCCTGAACGGGACGGATTGTGCCAAAGGCAGCCCGCACTCTAACCGCCGCCTTCACCTCGCAGCCGCACACTCCTAGAATCCGGCTTGCCAGGCTCTCGAGCCCCATCCCATCGGCGATAGGCAGCGAACACATGACCCGGAACGCTCGACCTACGGCCCTGATCATCCTCGACGGCTTCGGCCATCGGGAAGAACCGGAACACAACGCCATCGCCGCCGCCAACGCGCCGGTCTGGGATGCCCTCTGGCGCGATGCACCTCACACGCTGATCTCGGGCTCGGGCCTCGACGTCGGCCTGCCCGGCGGACAAATGGGCAATTCCGAGGTCGGACACATGAACCTTGGTGCCGGGCGAGTCGTGTTCCAGGAACTGACGCGCATCAATCGCGATGTCGAGACCGGCAAGCTTGCGGAGAATCCCGAGCTGATCGGTGCGGTCGATGCAGCCATCGCCTCCGGCGGCACGCTGCACGTCATGGGCCTGCTTTCCCCGGGCGGTGTCCACAGCCACGAAGACCATATTGCCGCCGTTGTCCGCTCGGCGGCCGCCCGCGGCGCGTCCCGCGTCCTGCTGCACGCTTTTCTCGATGGCCGTGATACGCCACCGCGAAGCGCCGGCCCGTCGATCGCTCGCTTCGAAGCGCTCTTCAAGGAGCTCGATTGCGGCCGCGTCGCATCGCTCATCGGCCGGTACTTCGCCATGGACAGAGACAAGAACTGGGATCGCGTCGCCCTCGCCTGGAACTTGCTGACGTGCGGTGAGGCCCCGTTCCAAGCCGCCACGGCTACTGAGGGTCTTGAGCAGGCCTACGCGCGGGACGAGAACGATGAGTTCGTACAGGCCACATCCATCCATGGGGGCGACGAATCTCCGAGCCGCATACAGGACGGCGATGCGGTGATCTTCATGAATTTCCGCGCCGATCGGGCTCGCCAGCTCACGCGTGCGTTCGTTGACGCCGCCTTCGACGGCTTCGACCGTCGTTCATCGCCAGCGCTTGAACGCTTCGTCATGCTCACCCGCTACGCCGACGAACTCGAAGGCATGCAGCCCTGGCTCTCCTGCGCGTACGTTCCGGAGGAGCTGCGCAACACACTCGGCGAATACCTGGCTGCGCGCGGCATGCGTCAACTGCGCATCGCGGAAACCGAGAAGTATGCGCACGTCACGTTCTTCTTTTCCGGCGGCCGCGAGGCGCCCTTCGATGGCGAAACACGCGAGTTGATCCCGTCGCCGAAGGTCGCAACCTACGACCTGCAGCCAGAGATGAGCGCAGTAGAGCTCACTGACGCCCTCGTCTCAGCTCTGCGCTCAGGCGCTCACGACCTCATCGTGTGCAATTACGCGAACGGGGACATGGTCGGCCACACCGGAGTATTCGAGGCCGCGGTCAAGGCCGTGGAAACCCTAGACGCCTGCCTCGCACGAATCCGCGACGCCCTATTCGAGGTCGGCGGTCAGGCCCTCGTGACGGCCGATCACGGCAATTGCGAACGCATGAGCGATCCTGTCAACGGCCAGCCGCATACGGCTCACACGACCGAACCCGTTCCGCTCGTCTACCTGGGTGACAGTGCCTTAGAACTAGATGCGGGCGGTACCCTCGCCGACGTTGCGCCGACCCTGCTTGCGCTCATGGAGCTGCCTCAGCCGGCGGAGATGACCGGCCGCAGCCTCGTCGTCGATGCCACTACGAGTGCCACCGCTGATCGGATCGCCAGCTGAACCGCAAGCGCCTCAGCGCCGTTCTGCTTTCTGCGCTGTGCAGCTGTGGCGCCGGCGCGACGGAAATCGCCGACGCGCGAGCACGCCTTGAAGCCCTGGACGCCGAGCTGAATCGGCTCGAAACATGGCTCCTGAACAGCTCAACAGATCGCGAGGCCCTTACCTCAGCCCTACGCGCCTCCGACCGGGCCGTTGCCGAGCTTGCGCAAGCCAGAAGGACAGCTGAGCGCCGGGTCGCCGACGCAGACACCGCGGTAAGCAGGGTTCGCGCGCGCATGCGCGCGCTTGAAGCGGCGGAGGCTGGACAGCTTGAAGCCTTGCGCAGCCAGATGCGTGCCACCTGGATGCTTGCGCGCCGCGAGCCTCTGCAAATGCTGCTGGAGGCGGAGTCTGCAGATCGGATTGGCCGACTTCTCTACTTCAACCGCCATCTCGCCGAGGCGCGCGGCCAACACATCGAACGCTGGCAGGAAGAAGGCCGCAAACTGGCGGAGCAGACCAAAGCCCTGGACGCGGCGCTGGCGCGGGTGCGGACAGAGCGCGATGCGCTGCGGGAACGGAGTGCGGCGCTCGACGCGAGTCGACGCCAGCGCAGCGCGACCCTCACAGCCCTTGAATCACAAATCGAGCGCCGCAAAGACAACGCCGAAGAGCTGCGTGCCACCCGGGCCGAGCTGAGCGCGCTGCTCGACCGCCTGGTCAGCGAAGCGCAGCCTAAGGTCGGACCGAACTTCAAGGACGCACGCGGACGACTGCCGTGGCCCGCTGCGCCACGTCTCCTGCAGACCTTTGGACGACCGCGCCCACCCGGAAACCTACCCGCCCAGGGAGTGCTCATCAGCGCAGATCTGGGCACGCCCATCCGCGCAGTCGCCGCAGGGGAGGTCGTATTTGCCGACTGGCTTCGCGGATTCGGCCTGCTCGCCGTAGTCGACCACGGAAATGGCTATATGAGCTTGTATGGCCAACTGGAGTCGCTTATTCGCAAGGTCGGCGACAGCGTGGAGGCGGGCGAGCAGCTCGCCACCGCAGGACGCTCGGGCGGCAGCGCCCGCAGTGGGGTCTGGTTCGAAGTCCGCAACCAGGGCGAACCGGAAGATCCCGTGGCCTGGTGCGTACCCCGCGCTACTGGCTGATCCCAAGAGGAGCGGCGCAAGGCGCAACGCGGCCTTGGCGGCAATGAGCACCGGTGACATCATGGCCGGCCGTCTCGCTGGAGCCGCCGGCGTCTTCATGAATTCGTACCGCTTCTGCCTCGCTGCGCTCGCGATCACCTGTTCGCTTGCGGCTGCGCCACTTACGGCCAGTTCCGAGGCGCCACAGGACGCCGCCGACGACGGCCGGGATGCCGCACTGCCCTCCGGTGTGGAACCCGCTGCTTCGACTCCAGACGAGCCCTCCGGCCTGGCTTCCACGACGCTCGATACGCCACCGCTCGCGGCACCGTCAACCATGCTGCCCCTCGAGGATCTCCGCGCCTTCGTGGAAGTGATGGACAGGATTCGCTCCGCGTATGTAGAGGACGTAGATGATCGGACCCTGTTCGAAAACGCCATCCGCGGCATGCTTGAATCGCTCGACCCGCACAGCGCCTATCTCGCAGAGACCGACTACGACAATCTGCAGGAGGCAACCACCGGTTCCTTCGGAGGCGTCGGCCTTGAAGTGAGTATCGTCGACGGGGTCGTCCGCGTCGTCACGCCGCTGGACGACACCCCCGCTGAACGCGCGGGCGTGCTCGCGGGTGACGTCATTGTCGCGATCGACGGCGTGCCCGTAGAGCTCGATTCGCTCATGCCAACGGTCGACGCCATGCGCGGCGAACCCGGCACAGGCGTCGCACTGAGCGTACGCCGGGAAGATCTTGAGGAGCCGATCGACTTCGAGCTCGTTCGAGCAATCATAGAAGTCGCGAGCGTAGAGGAAGCCATGCTCGAACCCGGCTTCGGCTACATCCGCATCGCCCAGTTTCAGGACCGGACCGGACGCGACGTGGAAAAGGCCCTGCGGCGTTTGCTGGCGCAGCATGACAACAGACTGGACGGCCTCGTACTGGACCTTCGCAACAACCCTGGCGGCGTGCTGCAGGCTTCCGTCCAAGTCGCAGACACCTTCCTTTCCAGCGGCCGCATCGTCTACACGGAAGGCCGCCTCGCCGGGGCTGAAACTGCCTACAACGCAACCGAGCACGACCTCGCCGACGGCGCGCCGATTGTCGTACTCGTGAACGAAGGCTCTGCGAGCGCCGCCGAGATCGTCGCGGGAGCGCTGCAGGATCACCGCCGGGCCGTGATCATGGGCACTCCCTCCTTTGGCAAGGGTTCGGTACAGACCGTACTTCCACTCTCGCAGGACCGCGCAATAAAGCTGACCACAGCGCTCTACTTCACCCCCAGCGGCCGCTCGATCCAGGCACAGGGCATCGTTCCCGACATTACCGTTGAGCGCGCGCGCATCAATGCGGCGCCAGGCCGCACGCGCTATCGAGAAGCAGACCTGCCAGGCCACCTGGATACTCCGGACCTTGCCGGCGAGGGCACAGAAGACGCGGATGAGGAAGCACCGACCGCGCTACAAAGCGACGACTACCAGGTCGCCGAGGCGCTGAATCTCCTCAAGGGATTGCGCCTGCTCAGCCTGCGGACGAACGACTGAGGTGACTCGCGGGCGCCTGCAACCGACTGCGGCATCCGCCGTGCTAGCTGCCCTGTGTCTGCTTGTGGCCGCAGCCCTGCCGTCGATTGCCGGAGCCGATCAATCGCGACCCATCCTCACCATCGTGATCGACGACCTGGGCTGGGACAGAATCGCAGGGGAGCGCACCCTCGCGCTGCCGAAAGCGGTGACGGTCGCCATCCTGCCAGGCGCGCCAGCGTCGTCGGCGCTTGCCGAACTCGCGATGCAAAGTGGCCACGAAATCATGCTCCACCAACCTATGGAAGCACTCGACGCCCGCTGGCCCGGCCCGGGCGCCCTCGCCGTCGAACACGACGCGCGAGAAATCCGCGCGCGCCTGGCTGAGAATCTCGCTGCTCTGCCCCAACGCGCGGGGGTCTCGAATCACATGGGCAGCCGCCTGACCGCCGAGGCGCGGGCCATGAACGCGGTCATGACGGAACTCGCAGGCCGCGATCTCTACTTCCTCGACTCGCGCACCACGCCAGACACTGTGGCACTCCAGGCGGCGCAAGCGCACGACATTCCAGCGACGCGCCGCGACGTGTTCCTGGATGTGGACATAGAGGACCATCAGATCGACAGGGCCTTGACCGCGGCATTGAACCTCGCGGAGACGCGGGGCCACGCGCTCGCCATCGGTCACCCCCACGCGGCCACCCTCCGCGTGCTCGAGGCGCGCATGGCCGAGATCACGCGCCGAGTGGAACTTGTGCCGGTGTCGCGGATGATCGAATTACAGGAAACCCGCGCGAAGGGGACTGCCCGGCAGCCCGCAGACTGATTCAGTCCGCCGCGAGTTTCTTCACCGCGGCTTCGAAGTCCAGTGTGCCCTCATAGATGGCTCGCCCGGTGATCGCGCCGACGAGCGCGCCGTTCGCGCCACGAGCAGCCGCCACCAACGCGTCCAGCCCGGTTTGATCTGTGAGTCCACCCGAAGCAATGACAGGAATCGCAACCGCTTCGGCAAGCGCAACGGTCGCCTCCAGATTGACGCCGGAGAGCATCCCATCCCGATCGATGTCCGTGTAAACGATCGCGGACACGCCGTCATCCTCGAAGCGCCGGGCAAGCGCACGGGCATCTACGGCGGTTTCTTCTGCCCAGCCTTCCGCGGCAACGCGACCGCCGCGCGCGTCAATACCCACGATTACGTGCCCGGGGAAACGAACACACAACTCACCAACCCACTCCGGCTCTCGCGCGGCGCGCGTCCCCACGATGCCGAACTGCACGCCAGCGGCAAGATAAGCCGCAAAGGTTTGCGCATCGCGAATCCCGCCTCCGATCTGTACTGGCACGGCAACGGCGGCGCAGATCGCTTCGATCACGGCGCGATTCACCGGCTCGCCTGCGAACGCGCCGTCGAGATCGACCAGGTGCAGACGCGTCGCGCCGAGGTCGCACCATTGCTTCGCCATGGCGACCGGATCGTTGGAGAACACCGTAGCGTCGTCCATGCGTCCCTGGCGCAGGCGGACACAGCGGCCATCCTTGAGGTCGATCGCCGGGATCAGTTCGAAGGCGGCGCTCACGTCAGAGAGTGCCCTTTGTCGACGGCGTCCCGCTCTGACGTGGGTCCGGCTCCACTGCCATCCGCAGTGCGCGACCGAACGCCTTGAACACGGTTTCGGCCTGATGGTGGGCGTTGTGCCCCTTCAGATTATCGATATGCAAGGTCACTCCGGCGTGGTTCACGAAGCCCTGGAAGAATTCGATCACCAGATCGACATCGAACTCGCCCACGCGCGCCCGCGTGAAGGGCACATCGAACTCCAGCCCCGGACGGCCGGATAGATCGATCACCACCCGGGAAAGTGCCTCGTCGAGCGGCACGTACGCGTGGCCGTAGCGCCGAACGCCACGTTTGTCACCAATCGCCTGGGCGACGGCCTGGCCAAGGGTGATGCCGATGTCCTCGACCGTGTGGTGCGCATCGATTTCCAGATCGCCATGCGCGTGGACCTTCAGATCGACCAGCCCGTGGCGCGCGATCTGGTCGAGCATGTGATCGAGGAAAGGCACACCACTTGCGAGGTCGGCCTTGCCACTGCCATCAAGATCGACGGCCACCTGGATCTGCGTTTCGAGCGTGTCCCGAGAGACGGATGCGGCACGGACGCCCATGGAGCACTCCGGTGATAACGCGAGGGGGCCGCGATTCTATAGAGAGCGGTCGAGCGCGGGAACCTCCAGGCGGCCCTTAGCTGGCGTGAGCGGCATCGTCCCCCGCGCGTTCTCAAGGCGTTCCAGCACCATCTTCGCTCGCAGCTTGCCCTCCGTGACCTCGAGACGCAGGGGGTCCCCGTGCACGTCCGCAAGGGCCGCGGCGATCGGCAGATCAAGCGCAGGGCGCGTGCCTGCACCCAGCAGAGGATCGAGCAGACCCTCGATCTCCATGTAGCGGGCCAGGTGAACCGACATCTCCCACTCCACGCTGTGCTCGCACACCACGATGGTAAACCGTGGCCGCGTGCGCGGCACGGCAAACTCCTTGAACCCCATCGCCGTGCGCTCGAAGATCTCGCGCAGCAGCGCCGGATCGAAACGCAGACGCAGAGGGCCAGGCCTCAACGCGGCTCCATCCGGGTCGGCAATGCGCACCAGCTCGCTCAGGAGTTCCTGCGCGGCCAGTGGACGGGGATGGCAGGGACATCCCTGCTCTCGAAGCTCGGTCAATTCGCGAAAGTCACGGCTCCAACGCGCGCAAGCACGCGTGTCCGTGAGGGCCCCCATGGACTCGACGAGCCGGTCACGCATCTGCCGCGTGTCCTCGTAGCGTGCCCGAAGACGTTCGAGGGCGTCAGACAGGGCGTCGAGCTCGTCCTGGAGGCGCCGATGGCGCACAAGGGCCCTGCGCTCGCGCTGGAAGCGCCTGACCAGTGCGGTCGGTAGCTCCGGGCGCCGCCAAACGTCCGTAACCAGCTGCGATACGGCAGCCTCAGGCGCCTCCTCTTCCACATCGCCGTGCGCAACGAGGAGCACCCGGGCTGCGCGCGGGAGCAGGCGTGCGGCCCGATCTAAGAGCCCGACGCCGCTCATGTCCGGCAGATTCGAATCGCAAAATACCGCCTCGATCCGATCGGAATCAGCGGATTCACTGCACGCGCGGAGGGCTGCGGTGCCAGACAGGCGCGCGATAAGGGTGGTGCCCAGGCAGACGCTATCGTCGACGCGGTCAGCAAGCGCTCCCACGACGAGAACAATCGGCCGTTCAGCCCCAGCAGGCGGTAACTCTGGAAAGGCTCTTTTCACCGGTCGCGATCCTTCGCTACAGGCGGCTAGCTCCCATTTCCCAGTTTAGGCACTGCTCAACCGTGCCGTGAATAGTGGCACTCTGACATCACTGTGCGATCAGGCGCGCAAACGGTCCTGCAGACTGCCGTGCGGAAGAAAGCGATTATCGCTGTGCGCGCGGATCCAGCGCACCAGTTCCGCAAAGGCATCCGCGTCCAACTGCGGACGCAGACGGCGCGCCAGCGCAATGACGGGGCTCTTCGCTCCTGCCTCGAAGCCTGGCTGCTGCTCAATCACCGTGAACAGGCGCACGAGCGCTTCGAGTTCCTGTAGATCAAGCGCATCCAGACTCGCATCAAGTGCGTCTGCAGGCGCCTGCATCGCCCCCTGCAGTCGCAGCCTGAGATCACCCTCCAGGGCTTGTATGAGCGACTCTCCTTCGTGCCGCCAGCGCGCCGCCACATCCTTGAGATCCGCACGGCTGGGCAGTACCGGGGCGCCGGGCGTCCATGTCCCCGCCGTCACGCAGGCGCACCGCCGGCGGTGCTGTCCTCGTCATCGGACAGGGAATCCGTCAGCGTGGCGAGGGTTTCAAGCGGCGCCAGCTGGATGAACTGGATGAAATCGGCGAGCCCCTGCTCGGCCGAGAAGCGGTTCGGATAGGGCCCCATAGCCTTGCCTTCTCGCGTGCGGAAGAACCATTCGCCACCGTATTCATATACCCGTGGCGAACGCTGCGCAGGCGGTGTGCCGTCGCCCATCCGGTATTCGGAGTCGGCCATCAGCACGTCCTCCCCTCGCGCGCTCCTTGCAGTCCTCCAAATTCTAGAGCCCCGCCGACAGGCCCGTCACCTGCCATTCGCTGCCGATGGCAAGCGTCCCGGAGGCTTCCCGGAGCACCGTTGCTATGATGGCGGGCCCGAACCGCACGAGATCGACCGTGGCAGCACCATTTCGAATCCTCGTCCTCTTGCTGGCCCTCGTCGCGCTCGCGGCAGGCGCAGCTGCGGCCTTCGTGCTGACGCTCGACCCAGAGGACTATCGGGAAGACATCATCACCGGCGTACGAGATTCCATCGGCCTCGATCTGCGTCTGGACGGAGCGATCGAATTGACGCTCTGGCCGTCCTTCTCCTTCGAAATCGAGGACGTCGCAGCAGACTGGGAAGACGCAACCGACGATCCGCTCATGGCAATCCGCCGAATGCGGCTCGCGCTGCCGCTTCTGCCGCTCGTGTCCGGTGGCACTGCTGCAGTTGAAGCGATTGTTCTAGAGGGCGTTGAGCTCGACATGCGCATCGCCGCAGACGGCGGCGAAAATTGGGCACCCCCGTCTGCGCGCGAAGCCGACGTTGGCGACCCAGTGGACGCTTCCGACCCTCAACAGCCCGATCCGGATTCACAAAACACGAGCGCCAGCGCATCACAGACGTCTTTCGATATAGAGCTCGACCAACTCGAAGTCGTCGATCTGAGGGTGCGCTTTCGAGACGCTCGCAGCGACACCGACATTGATCTGTCGGGCCTCGACTTCGTCATCCGGAGCGAGGGTGAAGCGTTCGTTGGTGCGCTTGGCGGCCGCCTCGATATGCAGCAAGGCCCGCACATTGCCTTCGAGGGCGATTTCCGCGGCGACAAGAACCTCGCCTGGGTCGAAATCGTCGACCTGACCGCAGAGCTGGAGCTTCCGGGCTGGCCGCGCAGCCTGCCCGTGCGCATGACGGGCAGAACAAGCCGAACAGACGAACGCGCAGATCTTGAGAACCTGCGAATCGAGATCGGCGAGCTGACCCTTCTCAGCTCGGGCACGATCGGGCTCGGCGACGCTCAGACCCTCGACCTCCGCCTGGACATCCCGCCGTCGGATTTGCGCGCCCTGTTGCTGCGCTCAGGCTACTCGCCGACCACAGCGAATCCGCAGGCGCTCACCGCACTCTCCGGCGCGCTCACAATAACCGGGGTTCGCTCTGATCTACGCTTCGCTCCGATCGAGCTGAACCTGGACGCGCTCGCACTCACCGGCACCGCGCGCGTATCCGGTACGGACCTGCAGGCAATCGAGTTCGATCTTGATGCAGGCCGGCTAGACCTCACACCTTATGTCTCCGCCGCCGATGAGCCGACACCCGACACTGCGCCGAGCCCCACGGTGCCCCTGGTAAATGATGAAGCACTCGGCCTGGATGCTTTGAAGGCGCTAAACCTCAGCGGAGCGGTCTCGGCCGACGCACTCGTCATGCCCGGCCTCGAGATCGGCGCCGGCCGCATCGAGATCTCCGCAGAGTCCGGACGCTTGGATGCGCGCCTCAGCGCCGACGGGGTGTACGGGGGCAACATCGAACTCAATGCTGATCTGAACGTCGAAGGGAGCACACCGGAAGTCGGGCTCCGAATGAACGCCGCAAGTATCGACCCGGGCCAGATCGCGCCAGGGGCCGGCTTTAGCGGCCGTCTCGAAATGAATGGGCAACTCGATGCCACCGGCGAATCCAGCGCAGCGCTTGCTCAAGCGCTGCGCGGGCGCATCGACCTGACCGGCAGCCCCGGCACGCTCGACGTAGCGTCGCTGAAGCAGATGCTGCTGCCGCTTGCGACCCTCCTCGGCCAACCAGACGAGATCACGGACTGGCCCGATCAGATCAGCTACCAGACCCTGTCCGGCGCATGGCAGGTGCTCGACGGCACCAGCGATCAAAGCCTGGAGATGGCCATCGACAATCTGCGCCTGGACGCAAAGGGCGGTATCTCCCTTGCCACCGGCGTCTTCGACTTCCGTTCCGGCGCCCTCTTCAGCGCAACCACGCCGCGCACCTTCGACGTACCGCGGGACCTCGACGGCATCCGATTGCCTGCCCGCTGCGCCGGACGCATGAACGAACCCGGCAATCCCTGCGGTTTCGACCAGGCCGCCACGGGGCCACTGATCCAGCAGATCATCGCGGGCCGAGCGGGCGACAAGCTTCGCGAGCGCCTGTCCGATCAGCTTCCAGACAATCTGCGCGGACCCGCGGATGCGCTCCTTCGGGGCCTGTTCGGGGGCCAGCGCTCAAGCCCGGAGAAGGACAACCGTCCATGATCGAAACTCCGGAGCCCATCGCTCCGGCCCTTCTCGCCTGGTACGACAGGCACGGTCGCAAATCTCTGCCATGGAAGCAGGATCGCGACCCCTACAGGATTTGGGTCTCGGAGATCATGCTCCAGCAGACCCAGGTGACGACGGTCATCCCCTACTACGAACGGTTCATGGCCCGCTTCCCGACCGTGTCGGATCTGGCCCTGGCCGAGCAGGATGAAGTACTCGCCCTGTGGACCGGCCTCGGCTACTACGCCCGCGCCAGAAATCTTCATGCGGCTGCACGATCGATCGCCACCGATTTTGCGGGGGCCTTCCCCCGAACCGTGGATGCACTCCAATCGCTTAAGGGCATCGGCCGTTCGACAGCGGGCGCCATAGCGGCCATGGCGTTCGACGTCCGCGCGCCGATCCTCGACGGCAACGTGAAGCGCGTATTGGCGCGCTATTGCGCAGTCGATCGCTGGACGGGGGAGCGCGAAGTCGAGCAGCGCATGTGGACGCTCGCGGACGTCCTCACCCCACAGCGTCGTGTCGCGGACTATACGCAAGCCATCATGGATCTTGGCGCAACCCTCTGTGTCCGCGCGCACCCTGAATGCACCCGCTGCCCGCTTGCCGATGATTGCGCAGCCCAGGCAGACGGCCGCCAGCATGAGCTGCCGGTCCCGCGACCGAAGAAGACAAAGCCCGAGCGCCGCACGCGCATGCTCATCGTTCAGTCGCCAGACGGATCCGTGCTGCTCGAGAAGCGGCCGGACGCCGGAATCTGGGGCGGCCTGTGGTGCTTCCCCCAGCTCGACGACGACGGCACGGAGGCTCGGCGCTGGCTCGTCGATCGCCTCGCGATCGCATCGGAAGGGATCAGCGAAGTCGAGCCCTGGGCGTACGTGACCCACGTGTTCACGCACTTCAAGCTGCACATCCAACCGCTGCGTTATCACTTGGCTGTTCATCCGGACAACGTCCGCGAGGACGGCCGCGACTGGTTTGATCCCGCAGATGTCGGGGACCTAGGATTGGCCGCCCCCGTCAAGCGTCTGCTCCAGGCGCTCGCCGGGAACGACCTTCTCAACTGATTCCGGAGCAGCAATGGCCCGCACCGTCCAGTGCCGAAAGTACGGCGAAGAGCTCGAAGGCCTCGACGCGCCGCCGTTCCCCGGTCCGAAGGGGCAGGAAGTATTCGAGCAGGTGTCGAAGAAGGCCTGGGACGCATGGCTTGCGCAGCAGACGCGACTCATCAACGAGAAGCACCTGAACATGATGGAGCCGGACGCGCGGAAATATCTTTCGGAGCAGCGGGAGGTGTTTCTCTCGGGGGGCGCCGCCGACGACGCCGACGGCTATGTGCCGGAGGGCGGAGACTGACCCGGATGCGCATTTCGTAGCGCCGGGTGCCGGCACGCGCTTGACACCCCCAGGGCCTTGCGGCCCAATACGCGCCCCTCGGCCGGGTAGCTCAGTTGGTAGAGCAGCGGACTGAAAATCCGCGTGTCGGCAGTTCGATTCTGCCCCCGGCCACCAAAGTCCTTCAGGCTGTTACGAACCTCCTCACTCTCCCGCACCGTCCTTGGTGTACTGAATCTGTACCGTCAGCAGCGCGTGCACTGCTCCTAGGGCCTTCTTCCGGCACAGGGAACGTGTGTGCGTGCGGCTGAGGCCCTCGTACGCGGTCTGGAATCGACGCTGATGAAGACCTCCTCAGGGATCATCCTGACTGTGGTCTCTTTCGTAGCCATCTGGATCTTGGCGTCGGCGGCCATTCTCCTTTTCGGAGACGAAGCATGGGCTGATTCCGCCGTCGAGGCCTGGCTCAAGACTGGCACAGCGCGGTTCCTCTGCCCCCGCCTGGGGGGCCTGCTATGCGCCAAAGGCAACCGCACACCTGATCGAGGCTGCTGACATCTGACGGATCGTATGGCCGCTCTGACCCATGCGAGCAGCATCCCGGCTCTGACTGACGATCGGCGTGACGGCCATCGGAAGGCCGTTGAAGAACATGGTCACCGGCCAAGAAACGCGGGCGCCGAACTTGCTTCTGGACGCACCAAGCGTGCGGGTTCCGGTTCGGCGAAGCAGCGGCAGGCTGACAGCGAATCGGGCGATCAGCCGATGCTGCTCTTTGCCGCGGTTTCGGTGACGGTTTTACGCTTGGCTGAAGCGAGTGGCTGTCCAAAACAATGCTCACTTCAGCGGATGGCATGGGTGTCCACGATGTTCGTGCTTGGTTGAAGCGGGTGGCTGTCCAGGATGATGCTTCGCGCCCAATAGGTCGTCCGCCCCCCAGCAGTAGTAGGTAGGCGATCGCCCTTTGAAACCGTCTCGGTGCAACCCAACCCCGCCCTCATCCGGCAGGCAAGGCTGAAGCTTCATTGCATGCCAAAGAAGTCTGCCCGCGCTCAGAACGCCGTTGCCTTCAGCCGGATGACAGAAAGTCGGCGCTCCAACGCGTCTGCCGTCGGAGTCCATAACCTGAATCGCGACGCCGACATCCGCCACCGTCTCATCGAGGTCAAGATCGACTGCAAGTCCGGTCGCCATTTCGATGAACTCCTCGAACCCCGCCGAATCCGAGCACCCCCATGACAGGTGTCGACTGACGCAGACCGACGCAGGCATGTTCGGTTGAACTCTTTCGACTTCTGCATCCGATAGCGCTTCGAAATCGAGCAAGCGGCAGAGCTCCTGAAACTCTCTGAAGCCAATTCTGTAGTAGACAAAACGACGATGCCGACTTGATTGCCAGCGCGATGAAACGCCATCATCGAGCCATGCCTCGTAGTAAACGCGCCCTTCCCCCAAATAGAGCACTCTGAACTTCGCGTGCGGATTGTTCTCAAATTTGAACACGCTTCCCGCGCGGACTGGGCCTGTGTCGGCCTTATGCATAGCCCGCACCTAGAGCATCACAGGCCAGCGACACAACGCGGCCCGGGTTCGTTCTATGCGCAGAATCAAGGTACCTGCGGCCCCGTGACACAGGCGGGAACCGTCGGACGAGGCGGGCACGAACCAAGGTCTCCCGTGAATGTTTGAAGCTGCCCGTGAAAGACATTCGACTGTCCCCACTACTCACAACCGCTTTTGTTTGTCCGGCTGACGCCGCGGATCTCGTTCCCTACCGCCGCGTGTTTGTTCGGGGCCAGGAAGTCTACCGCGCAAATATAATCAGGTTGATCGATGAGCTGTTGCTCCCGCCCTCTCTTCGCCTGGTACCCCGAACTCTCACAATAGTTTAAGGGATTGGATGGGTGATGGGATGGACGCCCCCTCCCTACGGCGTTCAGCGGGCTCGAAAGTCTGCTGCGCCAGGGCGGAAGGTGTACTCAGCTGAAGCTGAACTTCAGCGCAGAGAGGACGCCATCCCATGGAACAGCCTAAGTTGATTGCCATCGACGTCGCAAAGAACGTCTTCCAGCTCTGCGAGCTCGATGCGCACCGCAAGGTCACTCGAAACGAACCGGTTCGGCGCGGGCGACTGCTACAGAACCTCGCAAAGCAGCCGCCCAGCATCGTCGCAATGGAAGCCTGCTACTCGAGCCACTATTGGGCTCGCGAGTTCGCTGCCATGGGGCACGAAGTGCGTCTGGTGCCCGCACAACACGTGAAGCCGTTCGTGCGTGGCAACAAGAACGACGCCAATGATGCGCTAGCGATCGCCGAAGCATCGCAGCGCCCGAATCTGCGCTGCGTGCCGGTGAAGTCACTCGCGCAGCAGGACATGCAGGCCCTGCATCGGATCCGAATGCGTCTGGTGCGCCAGCGAATCCTGCTGATGAACCAGACCCGCGGCGTACTCAGCGACTACGGCGTCGTGATGCCTCAGGGCATCCCGTCGTTTCGACGCGCCATGGTCGAGCTGCAGGGCGACGCTGGCAAACACCTCACGCCCTTCATGCGCACACAGATCGTCGAGATCGATGCGGAGTTCCGGACGCGCTCCGATCGGCTCGGCCAGCTCGAGAAGCAGATGCATGCGCTCGCCACCTCGCATCCGCTGTGCAAATTGCTGCTCACGATGCCAGGCATCGGGCCCGTCAACGCCACGGCGATCGTCTCCGCCATCGGCAGGGGCGACCAGTTCGAGCATGCGAGCAGCATCCCGGTTCTGACTGACGATCGGCGTGACGGCCATCGGAAGGCCGTTGAAGAACATGGTCACCGGCCAAGAAACGCGGGCGCCGAACTTGCTTCTGGACGCACCAAGCGTGCGAGTTCCGATGCGGCGAAGCGGCGGCAGGCTGACAGCGAATCGGGCGATCAGCCGATGCTGCCATACCGCGGTACTCGAAGCGTTGCTGCATGTCCGTCGCACACGCGCCGCGATCTGCAGCCTCGGCTACTGGCTATCGCCGTCACGAACCCGAGCGCACCGCACTCTACAGGATTGTGGAATCCACGCTGCCGAACTTCGAGGCGGCACTCCAATCAGGTGAACGATCGGCGCCCCGGTTCGTCGAGCGCGAGTTCGAGGACTATCTGGCGTGCGGTCGCCTGGAACACGGCTTCGTTCGTGTGAAGTGCGACGGCTGCCGCCACGAGCACCTGGTCGCCTTCTCCTGCAAGCGCCGCGGCTTCTGCCCGAGCTGCGGTGCTCGACGCATGGTCGAGACGTCTGCGCATCTCGTCGATCACGTACTCCCGCACGTACCGATCCGCCAGTAGAAAACATCGTGGACACCCATCCCATCCGCTGAAGGGTTCGAGATCTGCGGCGGTTTCGGCGCAACGAGCAGGCCCAGCCGCGCTTCGACGCCGCAAGCTTGAGTGAGCTTGGTTTCCAGTGAGCAGGAACGCGTTTGACGGCCTAGAAGCGCACATCGTGGACAATCATCCCATCAGATGAAGATCGGTCCTGAGGCAGCGTTCAAGCTATTCTCAAACGGAGACCTGTATCCCAACACCCAGACCTTCTCTGTCCAGATAGGCTTGGGTTTCCGAGCGGCTCTTTCTGAACCGGCGCGGCGAGGTGCTGCTTGCCCTCAAGCGCCCCTTTCGGGACGGCACGACACACCTGAGGTTCACGCCGGAAGACTTCATGGCGCGGCTCGCTGCGCTGGTACCGCGGCCCCGCGCGAACCTGACTCGGTATCACGGCGTGTTCGCACCGGCGCATCCCTGACGCAGCTCGGTCACGGGCACCAGGTGCGAATCAGCGATACCTGGAGCCGACCGAGGCATCGCAACGTGCACCGGCAGCACCGCGCGCCATTGCCGCCATGAGCACTACCACGGCGGTACGGTGGCAAACGACGATCAGCAGGCTGAATTCGCTCGACCGCCGAAGGCGCCGCTGACCTGGGCGGAGCGGCTGCGACGCGTGTTCGGGATCGAGATCACTGTGTGCCCGCACTGCGGCGGGCGGCTGCGGGTGATCGCCGATGTGACGGACCCGGATGTCATCGACCAGATCCTGGAGCACGTCCGGCGGGAAGGATTGCCGCGAGCGCCTCCGATGCGCCGCGCCCTCCCCTGAAGCACCAGAACATCTCGAAGTATCCTCCGTCCAATAGGCGGGCCAGTCCCGCTCGGCTCCGGACTAGGTTCTAGCGCCAGATGTCGATCGGTCTGTGCGAGCCTTCCGATCGTTACGTAGGCTCAGGAACTACCCTGTAGGGCGAATCGGGTGTGCGCCTTGGTTGGACGCCATAAGGCGCACCACATGGGGAGGGTGGTGGCCGAGGGCTCGAGTGAACAGCCCCGTTATCTGTCCTATCCCCGAGTTCGAGGGCGATATTGATAACCAAGCGCTTCAGCACAAATTGTCTTAATAAGCGGAGTAACAAGCAATCCATGTATACACTTAAACACCTCACCACCGCCGCGCTTGCGGGGATCATGATCGGCGGTTGTAGTCTAAAATATGTGGAACCGGTCAAAGCCGCGGTAGCATCCGAAATCGGCGAGCAACCCACGGAAACTCTCCCAACCGCTGTCTTATTCACACCCGGCGAGACAAACGACTTCGAATTTGAATCCAACGGCCTCACGCTCTCCGGCATTATTGACGTGCCTCGGGTCGAGGTAAAAGGCATGATCATCATCGTGCATAGCTATGGCGAAACCAATGTGCGCGAGTGGTATTCCAGGCGCGATATCCGCAAGCGATTTCTAAATATGGGGTTTGCGACCGTCCAGTGGGACAAACCCGGTCTCGGTCGCAGCGAAGGCACGTTTGATATCAATCAATCGGTCTATGAAAGTGGGCAGGAGGTCGTTGATGCCGCTGCATACTTGCGAAAAGTTGGTGCTCCAGGTGCCGACAAGATCGGACTTTGGGGTGGGAGCCGCGCCGGTTGGATCGCACCGATTGCGCTGACGAAAGACAAAGACCTCGAGTTTTGGATCTCTATCAGTGGCACCTCGGAAGAAGACAACTTCACCTATCTCCTCCTCTCCAATCTCCCCTACGAAGGAGCGACCCGAGAGCAAGTCGCTCAATATGAGCAAGAATGGCGTGCAGGGTGCAACATCTTTCGCAACGGCGGCAGTTTTGACGATTACCTTCAAGCAACTGAAGTCCTTCGCGCTAATGAATACATCCTCAGCATGCGCGGCCCGTGGCCAACACGGGCTCAGTATGAAGAGAATCAGAAGCAGTGTACGGAAGGAACATGCGCTCGCGTTCATCAAGAAACATGCGATTACATTTGGATTTTGGACTTCGATCACATGCTTTCGTCGCTCGACGTCGATGTTCTTGCGCTATTTGGTGAGAAGGACCTGAACATCAATTCGAGGAAGGTTCGCACACTATACGAAGATACAATTGGGCAAAATCCCAACGCAACACTGCGCATCAAGGCCTTCGCGGATGCGGATCACTCCCTCAATCAGACCGAGACAGGCAGTATGAAAGAGATGCGCAAGAACTGGGAGTTGATAGAACAGCCAAGGATAGAGGGCTATTACGATGCTCAAACCGAGTGGCTCCAAGAATTCGTCCTAGATGACAAATGACGATTTCGCGACGCTGATATAATAGCCCCATAATTCCGAGCAAGCCGAACGCGATCGTTAGGAGACTTAGGGTCAGCATCATAGCGAATGCAATAATGCATTTTTGCTTTGGCTTCCCAAAACCAATGCCCCACCGACGCCGCTCATGGGAAAAACCAAAGCGCTGAAACCGGACTTTTCTGTCTTCTTGCAACAGCGGAAGACAGGTAGGAAAGTGTGTTAATAATTAAATGCGTGCGACAGCTTATGCCAGAAAAATGATCGAGCGGTTTAATGAATACAACGGGTGAACTTAGGCCGGCTGTCGATTTTTGCGAGAGTCCTAGAATCGCCCCACTACAGCCGCTGAACCAAACGCAGGAAGCTCCCTAAAACAGACTCAACCAACCCAGTTTGGGCCCATCTGGATCTTGGCGTCGGCGGCCATTCTCCTTTTCGGAGACGAAGCATGGGCTGATTCCGCCGTCGAGGCCTGGCTCAAGACTGGCACAGCGCGGTTCCTCTGCCCCCGCCTGGGGGGCCTGCTATGCGCCAAAGGCAACCGCACACCTGATCGAAGCTGCTGACATCTGACGGATCGTATGGCCGCTCTGACCCATGCGAGCAGCATCCCGGTTCTGACTGACGATCGGCGTGACGGCCATCGGAAGGCCGTTGAAGAACATGGTCACCGGCCAAGAAACGCGGGCGCCGAACTTGCTTCTGGACGCACCAAGCGTGCGAGTTCCGATGCGGCGAAGCGGCGGCAGGCTGACAGCGAATCGGGCGATCAGCCGATGCTGCCATACCGCGGTACTCGTAGCGTTGCTGCATGTCCGTCGCACACGCGCCGCGATCTGCAGCCTCGGCTACTGGCTATCGCCGTCACGAACCCGAGCGCACCGCACTCTACAGGATTGTGGAATTCACGCTGCCGAACTTCGAGGCGGCACTCCAATCAGGTGAACGATCGGCGCCCCGGTTCGTCGAGCGCGAGTTCGAGGACTATCTGGCGTGCGGTCGCCTGGAACACGGCTTCGTTCGTGTGAAGTGCGACGGCTGCCGCCACGAGCACCTGGTCGCCTTCTCCTGCAAGCGCCGCGGCTTCTGCCCGAGCTGCGGTGCTCGACGCATGGTCGAGACGTCTGCGCATCTCGTCGATCACGTACTCCCGCACGTACCGATCCGCCAGTGGGTACTCAGCTTCCCGTACCCGCTCAGGTTTCTGTTTGCATCCAAGCCCGAGGCGCTCTCGCGCTGTCTCGCGGTGGTTCTCCGCGCCATCGAGACCGATCTGATCCGGCGAGCCGACCTGACGCGCGCCTGCGGTGCCCGGACGGGCGCGGTGACCGTGGTACAGCGCTTCGGAAGCGCGCTCAACCTCAACGTGCACTTGCATATGCTGATCCCGGACGGCGTCTATACCTTCGATCAGGGTATGCCCTGTTTTCACGAGGTTGGTCCCCCGCCAGCCGAGTCTCTGCAGCGACTGACCGCGCAGATCGTCCGGCGGGTCTACCGCCGACTCGTCGCGGACGGCTGGCTGGTTGAAGACGAGTTACAGCCCTGGCTGGACCTCGAGGAGACGGACGCACTGGATGCGCTGCGCGCTGCCTCCATCCGCTACCGCGTCGCGCTCGGGCCGGGCACGGGTCGCCGCACGACAACCCTCGTGGACCCGTCGCTGACGCGACCGGAAACGGTGAAGCCTTTTACCGTGAACCAGCAAGGCTTCTCCCTGAATGCTGCCGTGGCCTGTACGGCGGACCGCAGGGATCGGCTCGAACGGCTATGTCGATACGTCACCCGCCCGGCCATCGCGCTCGAGCGGCTCTCTCTGAACCGGCGCGGCGAGGTGCTGCTTGCCCTCAAGCGCCCCTTTCGGGACGGCACTACACACCTGAGGTTCACGCCGGAAGACTTCATGGCGCGGCTCGCTGCGCTGGTACCGCGGCCCCGCGCGAACCTGACTCGGTATCACGGCGTGTTCGCACCCGCGCATCCCTGGCGCAGCTCGGTCACGGGCACCAGGCGCGAATCAGCGATACCTGGATCCGACCGAGGCATCGCAACGTGCACCGGCCGCACCGCGCGCCATTGCCGCCATGAGCACTACTACGGCGGTGCGGTGGCAAACGACGATCAGCAGGCTGCATTCGCTCGACCGCCGAAGGCGCCGCTGACCTGGGCGGAGCGGCTGCGACGCGTGTTCGGGATCGAGATCACGGTGTGCCCGCACTGCGGCGGGCGGCTGCGGGTGATCGCCGATGTGACGGACCCGGATGTCATCGACCAGATCCTGGAGCACGTTCGGCGGGAAGGATTGCCGCGAGCGCCTCCGATGCGCCGCGCCCTCGCCTGAAGCACCAGAACCTCTCGAAGTATCCTCCGTCCAATGGGCGGGCCAGTCCCGCTCGGCTCCGGACTAGGTTCTAGCGCCAGATGTCGATCTGGTCTGTGCGAGCCTTCCGATCGTGACGCAGGCTCAGGAACTACCCTGTAGGGCGAATCGGGTGTGCGCCTTGGTTGGACGCCATAAGGCGCACCACATGGCGAGGGTGGTGGCCGAAGGCTCGAGTGGACAGCCCCGTTATCTGTCCTATCCCCCCCAACAGAAAGGTTGATGCTTGCTCACGGCCTGCTTCTCGCGAACGTGCTGGTTCGTTAGGAGACCCAACAAGTTCGGATCGGGGAATGCACCCTGGATCCGTCGAGAAAACTTGACGGAGTGCCAACCTGCTCGATTCGAGCCGGTCTGGTCAGGCGCGGCACACTGCAGGAGTCGGAGCCAAAGGCCAGCGGCGCAAGCCATCACCGGGGAAAGGGGCCACCTGTCAACCACGGTAGGTATGGAGAAGTTCATGCAACAGCTAACTGCAGAAGAAATGTCGATGGTGTCGGGCGGTGCCGGAGAAGGCATCGCAATCGGCGGGCTAGCCGGCGGCATCGGGGGGATCGCGTTGGGTGGATCCGCCGGAGCATGGATTGGTGGCGCAATCGGTTCCCTCGCGGGCCCAGGCGGCACGATCGCCGGCGTCGCAGTCGGAAGCGCAATCGGGCGCAAGTACGGAGGAACAGTAGGAAGTATCGGTGGGGCTTACCTAGCACGGAACGCGGAATGCTGAAGGGCCCAATCGGATGAAGATCAAAATTTCATCCGTGACGATACAGGCCGCCCAGCTGTGGTCGGCCTGTATCGCACTGTTAGTCGCTCACGCTTGGATGTACCTACCCCGGGCTGACTTCTGGACTGGTGGAGTCCTGTATCCCACTTTGGTTTCGATCGGCGTGGGGGCGTTCGTGCTTTTCACGCCAGGCACGGGTGACGAAGTGCCGGATCAGGAAGTACCACAAGCTTGGGTGCTCCCGCTAATCCTAGGCCCCGTGTTCATGTCCATCGCGGCGTGCATCGCGGCCCATGCAATAGGCAGCTTCGAGGAAGTCCTGTGGGTTCTGATGGCAGTGTCCGCCGGAACCGGACAGCAGATTGGTGCACTCATGAAGACCGCGAGCGGTGGAGACGGCGGCGCCTAGCCGGGCAATGGCGGCGACGCCATAGATACGTCGCCGCGGAGGAGAAGTTCCGAATGCTGAAGGGACTCGCAGGCAAGCTCCGCGCGAGATTTGGTCGAAACGACGACCCATTCGAGAGCGAAGCCGTGTCCTTGGCGCTCGGCGAACCGCTCAGGAACGCGGAGCCGGTGGCAAACGACGATCAGCAGGCTGCATTCGCTCGACCGCCGAAGGCGCCGCTGACCTGGGCGGAGCGGCTGCGACGCGTGTTCGGGATCGAGATCACGGTGTGCCCGCACTGCGGCGGGCGGCTGCGGGTGATCGCCGATGTGACGGACCCGGATGTCATCGACCAGATCCTGGAGCACGTTCGGCGGGAAGGATTGCCGCGAGCGCCTCCGATGCGCCGCGCCCTCGCCTGAAGCACCAGAACCTCTCGAAGTATCCTCCGTCCAATGGGCGGGCCAGTCCCGCTCGGCTCCGGACTAGGTTCTAGCGCCAGATGTCGATCTGGTCTGTGCGAGCCTTCCGATCGTGACGCAGGCTCAGGAACTACCCTGTAGGGCGAATCGGGTGTGCGCCTTGGTTGGACGCCATAAGGCGCACCACATGGCGAGGGTGGTGGCCGAAGGCTCGAGTGGACAGCCCCGTTATCTGTCCTATCCCCGACTAAAGTTCAGTAGTGACACATGGCAGACGTCTGTGCTCTGAAAGCGCGAGAGGAAGCGGCGCTGCCAGGAGCGTCCGCTTACCGGCCGTCCGATAACCGGTCGTCCGATGAACGGTCGCCGCTTCGCTTGCGCCGTCCCCAGGGGACGGACCCAGCATCGGTCATGTCCAAGGTGAGGAGCCCGGGCAATGAGTCATCTCAGTGCGAAGCAAGCGGCCGAACGTCTCGGCATCAGCGTAAAGGCACTGCGTGTCTATGAGACGCGGGGTCTTATCCAGCCAAGCAGGTCTGCTGCGGGCTGGCGGCGGTATGGAGACGGCGAGCTGCGCACGTTGCACAAGGTGCTCACGCTCAAGTCTCTGGGGTTCGGACTCTCCGAGATCAGTGCTCTGCTCGCTGACGATGTCTCGCTCGACGCGGTGCTCGATGCGCAGGCAGCTGGCCTCCAGCAGCGACTGGACCGGGTGCTGTTCGCCATGCGCGTGCTGCAGACGGCGCAGACGAAGCTTGCGCGCCGAGGCGCCCTCGCCGTGGACGATCTCATCCAACTGACTCAGGAGACGATCATGACCACGACTGAATGGACCGATGCACACGACGCCCTTGCGCGTCGCCACTTCGACGACCAACAGATGGACGTCCTTGCCCAGCGCAAACTGTCGCCCGAACTGCAGGCAACCCTTTTCTCGCGCTGGCAGGCGCTCGTCGAGGAGGCGGAGGGCCTTCGCGCCGGTGCGAGCGACTCGCCGGAGGCGCTCGACTTCGCCCGTCGCTGGACCGAGGTTGCCAGCGAGTTCTCGGGCGGCGACGCCGACATGGAGCGCGCGCTGGCCACCTGGTACGAAGAGGGGTTCGCCGACGATGAGCGCGCCGCGCTCATGCCGTTCTCGCGCGAGGTATGGATGTTCGTCTCGGCGGCGGTCTCCCATCTTCCAGACGGGCACGTTTGAGGCCTCGGGGCAGCGGGGCGCCGGCGAACGCGGTCGGTGCCTCGCAGTGCCGGCGTGGGCGCCCCCTGCTGGGAGCGCTCCCGGCCGGGCGCTGTTGTAGGCTGCGCATCCCTCGCACAGCGTGTTCACCGTTGTGTGCCCCGCAGATCATCGAGGCAGCGCCATGAGCAAGGTTCATGTCATCCACGAGAACCCTGAGTGGAGTCAGCCGCTCTTCGGGCAATTCGATCGCCTCGGCGTGCCCTATGCCGACTGGTTCCTGCACGAGGGCGTGCTGGACCTCGGCGAAGCGCCCCCGGAGGGTGTCTTCTACAACCGGATGAGTGCGTCCTCGCACACCCGTGACCACCGGTTCTCGCCGGAGTACGCGGGTGCCGTGATCGCCTGGCTCGAGCGCCATGGCCGCAGGGTGCTGAATCCCGGTCGGGCCCTGCAGCTCGAAGTGAGCAAGGTGGCGCAATACGCCGCGCTGGAAGCGGCTGGCATCCGAACGCCGCACACGGTCGCCGTCATCGGCACGGATGCGTTGGTTGCGGCTGCCGCAAAGCTCGGCGCGCCATTCATCACCAAGCACAATCGCGCGGGCAAGGGCCTTGGCGTGCGGCTCTTCCAGTCCGCCGCCGAGCTTGACGCCTATGTGCGCAGTGACAGCTTCGAACAACCCATCGACGGCATCACGCTACTGCAGCAGTACATCGCGGCGCCGGAGCCCTACATCACGCGCTGCGAGTTCGTCGGGCAGGAATTCCTCTATGCAGTGCGCGTAGACACCTCCGACGGCTTCTTGCTGTGTCCGGCCGACGAGTGCCAGGACGAAGACGCAACCGTATGCCCGGCGACGTCCGCGGCGAAGTTCGAAATCGTCGAGGGCTTCACGCACTCGGTGCTCGACGCCTATCGGCGCATGCTAGTGGCGAACGATGTGCACGTCGCCGGCATCGAGTTCATCGTCGACGCGCAGGGCACGGCGTACACCTACGACATCAACACCAACACGAACTACAACCCCAGGGCCGAGGCGGCGGCGGGGCGCAGCGGCATGGAAGCGATTGCGCGCTTTCTCGCGCGAGAGCTCACAGCGCTCGACGTTGCGGCTTGAGAAGGCCTTACTGCTCCGAGAGCACGCGCTCGAGTGCCTCGGGCGTGTTCCACTTGCCGCGATACAAGCGAACGGCGTAGGTGCCTGCGGTTGCCAGGATCATCACCACGAACACCAGCCAGGCCGCGCGCGAACCCATTTCCCACACTTCGATCACCAGCACCTCCACGATGAGCATGAGCCAATGGAGGAGGATGCTGGCCTGACCTGCCTGTCGTTTCTCGGACCAGCTGAAGCCTGAGAGGATGGCTCCCGCAAGGAGGAGCCATGAAGAAGAGCCGATTCACCGAAGACCAGATGGTGCGCATCCTGCTCGAAGCCGATCAGACGTCTGTTGCCGCTGCAGCCAAGGCACACGCTGTTAGCGAGCAGACCATCTACACGTGGCGAAAGCGCTACGGCGAACTTGAGGTGAACGACGTTCGTCACCTCCGCGCGATCGAGAAGGAGAACACCCGGCTGAAGAAGCTGCTGGCCGAGCGAGATCTCGAAATCGAGATCATGAAGGAGGTGAACGCAAAAAAGTGGTGAGCGCGTCCGATGCGCCGCGCCCTCGCCTGAAGCACCAGAACCTCTCGAAGTATCCTCCGTCCAATGGGCGGACCAGCCTCGCTCGGCTCCGGACTAGGTTCTAGCGCCAGATGTCGATCGGTCTGTGCGAGCCTTCCGATCGTGACGTAGGCTCAGGAATTACCCTGTAGGGCAAATCGGGTTTGCGCCTTGGTTGGACGCCATAAGGCGCACCAAATGGCGAGGGCGGTGGCCGTGGGCTCGAGTGGACAGTCCTGTTATCTGTCCTATCCCCCTCATGACTCCTGAATCGGAGAGCGGGCCGTGGGCACCGAACTCGGCAGTCGAGCGGTAGACGTACCGACGCTGAACGCAGGGCGCGTGCGCCTCGAGCCGCTGTCGCTCGCGCACAGCGTGGGGATGTTCGAGCTCTGGTCGTCTCCGGAGGTGTGCGCCTACTCCGGCGACGCCGAAGACTGGTGGGGCAATCCGCTGCAATTACCGGCGCAGTCGCGGCAGACATCGGACGCGATCATCGACTTCTTCGCGCGCCACACGGTCGCGGGCAACGGGTTTCGCTGGGCGGTCGTCGAGGAGGGCGCCGAGGCGTTCGTCGGCGCGATCGGCTTCAACGCCCTGGGCGCGGAATGCGAGCTCGCCTGGCATCAGATCCCACGCTTCTGGGGCCGCGGCTTCATGACGGAAGCCTGCAAGTGCGGCATCGAATGGGCCCGCGGCGAGCACGTCGAGCGCCTGGTCGCGTTCATCGAGGACGAGAACGCGGCGTCGATCCGACTTGCCGAGCGCCTGGGCTTCGCAGCGACGAACGAGGTGAAGGAAGGGGCGCGCCGCTTCGAGACGTCACTGATTCCAGGCGGGAACTTCTGAGTTGCGGGGGAGCAGCGTGGCAACTTCGTTTGCGGACGATCTACTGAAGGTCGGAAGCGTGTACGGCGTCTCCCCACGGCGGCGATGGCGACGGCGCGGAGGAAGTCGACGTAGCGGTTGCGCTCGGCGGGCGTCTGCTCGGCCAGCGATCGCGCGCGGCCCCAGAGACCCCGCGGCGGCGGCGGGCTTTCGGTTCGATTCGGGTTCATCGGTGTCACCTCTTCACGCAGTCTGATGTGGGCGTCAGAGCAGGGCCAGGGGCAGGCGGTGCTCCGGGGGCACGCGTGGCTCGACGGCTTCTCGCAGCAGCGCCCGGATTCGGTCGAGCCAGCGAGCGGCGGTGCGGGCGAGGGCGTCGGCTTCCTGCAGATCCATGGGGAACATGTCGGTGCTCCGTGGGGTGTGATAGGAAGAGGATTGCGAGAGGTATTTTCAAGCGCAACTTCTCTGGAAAAAGTGGCGAATCAGGACGCTTCTAGTATCGAAATGCGATGCTTTCGCGGGTCGGGCCCGGCAGAACGCCGGGCCCGGAGGGGGTCAGAGCGCCGGGAAGCGGGCGCGATAGGTGGGCGGAAGCACCGGACACAGCGTCTCCCGCCGCCCCGCCAGAGCGAGGCGCCAGCGGCCGACGAGGCCGTAGCCCGCGTCGCGGAGCGGCCGCGGCACCAGCCACAGCAGCGCCGCGACCGCCCACCACAGTCCCCCGAGGTGCAGCAGCAGGCGAACGACGGCGTCGGAGCGGGTGAGGCGCCGGCCGGAGCCGTCCTCGAGCACGAAGGTGGCGTCGCGCGCGCCGCCGTCGAAGCGGGTGCCGAGCCGGGCTTCCGCCTGCGCGGACTGCAGCGGCAGGTAGGACAGGCGTCCATCCGGATCCTCGCCGAGCGCGAAGCGCACCACGCCCTGGCAGAAGCCGCAGGCACCGTCGTAGTACACGGTCGCCTTCGCCGCGCCGACGCCGCGCCGGGTCCAGGCGGGATCGAAGCAGAGCAGGTGCATGATCAGCATCGGCGTCGTCAGGTCCGGGAAGTTCAACAGCGCGAGGAAGCCAAACTGCACCGCGAGCATCGACGCCCAGAGCGCGAAGCGCAGGCGCCGCGCGAGGAACAGCGGCGCGTAGAGCAGCTCGATCCAGAGCACCGCGAGCGTGATGCCCTCGAGCAGCCAGGGCGGCAGGGCGAGGGTCAGATCGCGCAGCAGCCAGTCCCTCGCGAGCGGGTTCTCCAGCACGACGGCGACGGTATCCCCGGCCATCCAGGTCGGGCTCAGCGCCTTGGTCCAGCCGCTGTATGTGTAAGAGATCGCTAGCACGACGGCGGCCGCAGCGAACACGGCCTGCGGCGCGCCCCACGCGAACACGTCCGGACGCTCGCGGCCGAGCGAGTACGGCGTGCGCGGTACGAAGCAGTGCGCGATCAGCAGCCAGCCCACGTAGGGCAGCGCTGGATTGCTCATGAGCGGGTTCCGGCAGATCAGGCCCATGAGCACGACCCAGAGCCAGATCGCGGCGGTCCGGTCGTGCCAGCCCGCGGCGAGCGCGAGCGACGCGCCGGCGCCGCTCGCGACGACGGCGAGCACGATGGCCGGCGAGTCGCCGAGCATGAGCAGGTTCGGCCAGGCCGAGAACAGCGGGCTGAGACCTGCTTCCGGCAGCATGCCGCCCGCGGAGAAGACCTCGATGCACCAGGGCAGCAGCCCGGCGAAGTGCACCGCGAGGTAGGCGCCGAGAACGACGCGGAAGAGCGTGTACTGCCCAGCGGTCCAGAGGTTCACAACGAGATCCTCCCGGCGGTGCAGTCGACGGTGAGTGCGAGGGGTACGCCGGCGCCGCGGCTCGCGGCGTCGCGAGGTGCCCAGCGGACGTCCACGGGGCGGGCCCGGGCCTCCGCGGGCAGGCCGATCTCCTGCACCACGGTGCCGGGCGCGCACACCGCGTGGTGCACGACGGCCTCGGCCATGGCGCGCGTGTTCGGGTCCGAGACCAGCAGCGGCCCGTAGGCGAAGGCTGCGCCGTAGGCGTTGCGTCGGTTGTAGGGCCCCTGGAGCCCCGCATAGGTCTCCGGCGTCAGCTCCAGCGTGTGCGCGGCGCCGTCCGCGTCTTCCCAGTCCAGGAACAGGCGGGCGGAAAAGGTCTCGTAGCCGCGGTGCGCGGTGAACACGCGGGGCGCGGGCGAGGCGTGGGTGGCGGTGCTGACGGCGCGCAGGGTCGGCGCGTGCAGCCAGTCGGCGACGGCCTGGAAGCAGCCGAGGCCGGTGAGCAGGGCGAAGACGGCGATGGACTCACGCATGGTCGTGTTCTCCGTTACGGGTGAGGTCGCGGCCGCGGAGCATGGCGCCCACGCGGAGTTCGTCGGCGGCCTCGAAGCCGCAGGCCTCGGGCCCGCGGACGGGGTTGTCGAAGGTGCCGAAGAGCAGGTCCCACAGCGGCAGGTCGGCGTAGTTCGAGTGGTGCCGCCCGCGCTCGTGGTGCACGCGGTGCATCTCCGGGCGCTGGATCAGGTAGCCGAGCCAGTGCGGCGTGCGCACGTTGCAGTGATAGAAGAGCTCCGCGAAGGCGGTCAGCAGCACCGCGAGCGCCGTCTGCGCCGGGTCCAGGCCGAGCAGCGAGACGAGCAGGAAGGAGCTGAGCAATCCGTTCGCGAGCAGTTCGAGCGGATGCTTGTAGAAGCTGGTGATCGTCTCGAGACGCGCGGGGCTGTGGTGGAGCTGGTGCAGCCAACGCCAGAGCAGCGGCGAGGCGTGCCGTGCACGGTGCCACCAGTAGTAGACGAAGGTGATGAGCACATAGCCGATCGCGGCGCCGGCGACGGTGCCCGTCGCGGCGCCGACCTCGGACAGGCGCAGGGCGGGCAGCAGCTGATCCCAGGTCGCGGCGCCGAGCAGGGCGGTCGCGCCCTGGAGCAGATTGAAGCCGATCGCGCGCGGCCACCACAGTGATCGCCGCGGGCGCGCGTGGGCCGGGAACAGGCGCTCCAGCGCGAGAGCGAAGGCCCCTGCGCAGAGGGTTCCGGTGATGACCATGAGCCGAACTCCGTGGTTAGAGGAGCCCTGATCCTTGCTGTCGGATAGCGCCAGCGACAACGAGAAACGGTGAAGTCGTAGAATCCGACTCGACGCGTATCACGGAGCGCTACGAACATGTCGCAGACGTCCCAGCTCATCGACGCCCTGAAGGGCGTGCTCCGCGAACGCGGCCTGACCTATGCGGATGCGGCGACGGCCCTCGATCTGTCCGAGGCGAGCGTGAAGCGGCTGTTCTCGCAGCAGACGTTCACGCTCGATCGCGTGGAGGCGCTGTGCGAACTGGCGGAGATCGAGTTCGCGGAGCTGGTCGCGCGGGCCGATGCCGCGCGTCGACGTCTCGACGAGATGACCGTCGAGCAAGAGCAGGCGCTGGTGGACGATCCACTGCTGCTGCTGACCATGGTCTGCGCGCTGAACCGCTGGTCCTTCGAGACGATCCTCGAGCAGTACGAGATCGCCGACACGGAGCTGATCCAGCGCCTCGCGCACCTCGACCGGCTCGGGCTCCTCGATCTGCTCCCGGGCAACAAGTACCGGCTGCGTCTGTCGCGGGCCTTCCGCTGGCGCGCGGACGGCCCGATCCAGCGCTTCTTCATGCGCGCGGTCATGAGTGACTTCCTCACCGCGCCCGGCCCCTACGCCGGTCGCGTGCGCTTCGTCTGGGGCCAGCTCTCGGAAGCGAACGCGCGCCAGGTCGAGCGTGCGATCGAGCGCCTGGTGCGCGACTTCGAGGCGCTCGCCGACACGGACGCGCGCAACGAGGCGCCGGACCGGTTCGGTTCGAGCCTGCTGCTCGGGTTCCGGCGCGACTGGGAGCCCGCGCAGTTCCGCGGCATCCGTCGCGGCGAGAAGTCCGTGCCGGATTGATCCGGGGCAAGGATCGTCGTGCCGCCGCGCCGGACACTGGAGGGGTCGAGAGAGCCGCCTTCGGGAGGAAGGCCCCATGAACGACGAGATCGGCAAGGGGATATTCGTGAGATATTCGTGGACATACATGGACGCCCCCGCTGCGACAAGCCGAGCGAATCCGCCCAGCTGCTGACAGCCGGAAGTGCTCTTGTTCCACTGCCCCGTGTCCTGATCGAGTGGAAAGACGGTCGTGCTGACATACATCCGGCTTTCTGATGAAGGCGCCTGTCTCGGTCCTTCGAGCCCATATGGGAGCCGCACCTGACTGTCTGAAACACCCACTCGGCCTGCTTCGGGCCATGTCCACGGCAAGACTTCGTCAGGCGCGGGTAACCGCAGCAATTCGCATCGACAGGACGGGAAGTGAAGTGGTTACGAGGCGCTTGCCCGGTAGGGCTTGCCCCGCTGAAGCATGATCCAGGCGGTGCGCGCGAGCCGCGCCGCCACAGCAACAGCCGCCTTGTTCACCCCAACACGCTCCACGAGCTGCTGCGTCCAACGTCGAAGCGGGTCGTGATGCCGATGCGCTTTGTAGATGACCGCACGGGCGCCATGCACGAGCTGGCTGCGAAGGTAGCGATCGCCACGCTTGGTGATCTTGCCCTGGAACGATTTGTCGCCCGACGCGTACTGGCTCGGCGTCAGGCCCAGCCATACGGCGAAATCACGCGGATGCTCGAACTGATCGCCCCTGCCGATGGCGGAGACGATCGCCGTGGCGTTGACGGGCCCGATGCCTGGCATCGTGAGCAGCAATTTGCACAGCGGATGCGAGGTGGCGAGCGCGTGCATCTGCTTCTCGAGCTGGCCGAGCCGATCGGAGCGCGTCCGGAACTCCGCATCGATCTCGACGATCTGTGTGCGCATGAAGGGCGTGAGGTGTTTGCCAGCGTCGCCCTGCAGCTCGACCATGGTGCGTCGAAACGACGGGATGCCCTGAGGCATCACGACGCCGTAGTCGCTGAGTACGCCGCGGGTCTGGTTCATCAGCTGGATACGCTGGCGCACCAGACGCATTCGGATCCGATGCAGGGCCTGCATGTCCTGCTGCGCGAGTGACTTCACCGGCACGCAGCGCAGATTCGGGCGCTGCGATGCTTCGGCGATCGCTAGCGCATCATTGGCGTCGTTCTTGTTGCCACGCACGAACGGCTTCACGTGTTGTGCGGGCACCAGGCGCACGTCGTGCCCCATGGCAGCGAACTCGCGAGCCCAATAGTGGCTCGAGTAGCAGGCTTCCATTGCGACGATGCTGGGCGGCTGCTTTGCGAGGGTCTGTAGCAGTCGCCCGCGCTGAACCGGTTCGTTTCGAGTGACCTTGCGGTGCGCATCGAGCTCGCAGAGCTGGAAGACGTTCTTTGCGACGTCGATGGCAATCAACTTAGGCTGTTCCATGGGATGGCGTCCTCTCTGGGCTGAAGTTCAGCTTCAGCTGAGTACACCTTCCGCCCTGGCGCAGCAGACTTTCGAGCCCGCTGAACGCCGTAGGGAGGGGGCGTCCATCCCATCACCCACCCGCTCTGAATTTGAGCCTCGGCGGGAGAAGCTCGCAGCCAGGATCTTGGATGGATTGATACTTTCGGAGGGGGAAATAGATTGCCAGCGGAAAGAGCGGCAGATCAAAAGATCTCGGGCAAACAAGCCTTTATTGTTATCGGTTCTGCGATCGCCATCCCGGTCGTCATGGCGTTGCTGCTGACGGGCAACGAGTCTGCGCGACAGATTGGGCAGGCATTGATGCTGGTAGGACTACCGTTGCTCCTCGGTTTTGCACTCGTGAAGACGCGCCCTAAAGATGGCCAGTCCGATGAGACAGGACGTTAGAAAACCGAACCCGGACACCCATTCGAAGGGCGATCACCTACTCACTGACGAGAAGTTGACTGTGGCATCAGTCTGCAGCCGCGGCGCCACTCTCCCGCACCGTCCTTGGTGTACTGAATCTGTACCGGGTTCTCCCCCGATTCCGCGGATACCCTGATCTAGGTCGACAGTCCGGCTGATTGCTCTAGCCGCTTCCGCCGATCCGGATTGTGGATGCGCTCGATATAGTCGAACACATCTGTTCTCGCTTCTGCTCGTTGTCGATAGTGCCGCCGGTTGATTCGCTCGCGCTTCAGGCGTCCGAACGCAATTCGTGAACGCAATTCGTGGACAGCCATGTCGCTAGTGACGCGGAGCGCTTCTAGGGACACCTTGCTGATTTCGTAGATCTGACTCCGTAGACACCCAGGTCGAGGGCTCCCTGGAGCCAAGGACAGTGGCACCGTAGTCCGTGAAAGGACTGAAACGTTCCGGATGCGCCTGATGAGTAGCGCGACGTGGCGTGCCGAGGCTCGAAAAACGATGGGGAACGGAGCAGCGACGCGCGTAGGGGGGGAGTGGTGGACAGTCACGCTTGCGTCGATGCGTACAGAGACACGGGCAATCAGCCGCAGCCCGGACGATCGAACCGGTCGAAACTCACCCGATGGGCTACCCACGCGCCTTCATCGTCGATCCCGAGCAGCCCGGCTTCTACCACTGCGTGAGCCGGTGTGTGCGCCGCGCCTGGCTCTGCGGCGAAGACCCCGTCACCGGGCGCTGCTTCGACCATCGGCGTGGCTGGATCGAACAACGACTGCTGATGCTCGCCGACAGCTTCGCTGTCGGGTTGTACGCATGGGCCGTGATGAGCAACCACACCCATGTCGTCCTGCGCATCGACCCGAGGTTGGCCGAGACCTGGACAGACGAGGACGTCGCGCACCGCTGGGCGCGCCTGGATCGCACGCTCGCGGCCGTGCCGGACAGTCACGTCGAAGAGCGCGTCCGGCGACTGCTCGATCAGCCTGACCGGATCGTCGAACTCAGAGCCCGCCTCGGTAGCCTCAGCTGGTTCATGCGATTCCTGAACGAGTGCATCGCACGCGAGGCGAACGCCGAGGATCGCTGCACCGGTCGTTTCTGGGAGGGGCGCTTCAAGTGTCAGGCGCTCCTGGATGACGCTGCCCTCGCTGCCTGCATGGCCTATGTGGATCTGAATCCCATCCGTGCGGGTATTGCGGATGAACTTGCGGATTCCGACTACACGAGCATCCAGCGCCGCCTTCGTTCGCTCGACGGTGACCCCACTGCGGGCGACACCCCACTCGACCCCATGGCCGGTGTACGAGGGCCTGCCGCGTCGAGCCTGACCGTGCGTGCGTACATCGACCTCGTCGACTGCACGGGCCGGATCACACGGCCGGACAAGCGCGGCGCGATCTCCGACGAGGCCGCCAGGGCCCTGGATGCGATTCGGGGCTCTCCGAGTTGGTGGGTCGGATGTGTCGGCCGTATCGAGGAAGTGTTCGCTACCGCGGTCGGAATGCCGAAGGCACTGAAGCGAAGAGCTGCCGAACTCGATCTGCGCTCCCTGCGCGGGGCTGGCGCTGCCTGGTAGGCACGAAAAGCTTCGATTCAAGCACTCCGCGCACCGCACGTGCCCCTGATTCGTTCCCAACTTCCTTTGGCTCCGCGCACCCGACCATTGCGCGGCTCATCGAATGCATCCAGCAGACCCTTGTCCTTCCGCGGTCAGCGAGCTGGCTGTCAACGGAGTACTCCGGAGTACTCACAGGACTAGGTTCTAGCGCCAGATGTCGATCGGTCTGTGCGAGCCTTCCGATCGTGACGTAGGCTCAGGAACTACCCTGTAGGGCGAATCGGGTGTGCGCCTTGGTTGGACGCCATAAGGCGCACCACATGGCGAGGGTGGTGGCCGAAGGCTCGAGTGGACAGCCCCGTTATCTGTCCTATCCCCAGCGCCCCATAGCTTCTATTCAGACAGTACATAGAATGGAAGTGAATTCTGAGACCAAAACCATTGAGGTATATGCCTTAGCGGACAATGAATAAATTGTATAATGCTCAAAGATAGACTGCCTTGACTGATACAGACATGCATGATTTGCCGTGTTTCAAACGATAGGCGCTGCCTTAAAAGGGGATGATAATAAAATCCCGACCGTTAATCACTTTCGGGGTTTATTTATAATAATCCGGTAAATCCATTTTGAATGGGTAATGGGCAGAATCTTTGATTCTTTGGCTTTGTAGGGATAGGATTGAAGAGTAATGAATGAATAGATAATTAAAGCAGCGGTATAGCTATCATGATTTTTCCTAATTTTTGTTAGTTTTATTAAGCGGCAAACTCAAGCCTTGAGTTGGTGCATGACGCCAAGAATAAAGAGATAGAAATGAAAGAAGCGAATTATTCAAACATGACAGAAGAAGAACTTTTGATGGAAAAAAGGAAATTGAAAAAGAGAAAAATTTCCTACGCCTTCATCATAGGCCTCTTAGCAGGGATAGTAGGTGTGGGTATTGTGTCCTGGAGTTTGAGTTCAGGAAAGAACTTCATCGCCTTTCTATTGCCGATGCTCTTTCCAATCTATTTTATATACCTGATCATTCAAAGGTCAAAGCAAGACAAAGAGTTAGAAAGAGTTTTAAAAGAACGAAATATTGAGTGAAGGCATCTGTTTCTACTCAATTAGCACAGGTGTCGTCAAGTCTATCATCGGCTTTGCTTACCTAATGAGGTAATGCTGCTGTCTAGTTTTATGGGGCAGCAGGCAATCTTATGCCTGCGAAAGGCATCTATCAATTTGTAATATGGAACAAATTTTTGAGCATGAACCCTCGCCCATACGCTATTTTTTTACTGAGCTTCCATTTCAGTTTTACAGTATATGCTCAGTCCATTCCAAGAACTGATAGTTCTGCGATATCCACTTAGGATTTAGATCGGCAGATTCAAGGGTTAAAAGAGGCAGCCCGCGTACACGGAATTCCAGTGTCTATTTTACTAGTGATCGCATGTTATTCCAAAAGGCTTATGGTTTCAGGAACCTGAAAGATAAGCTGCCTTTTCAAACCTCAAATAACTTCTATGCCGCTTCTCTGAGCAAACCGCTGCTTGGGTATATTGTCATGAAATTAGTAGAGGAAGGGATGATAAACTTGGAAGAGCCTCGTGTGCCCGCACTGCGGCGGGCGGCTGCGGGTGATCGCCGATGTGACGGACCCGGATGTCATCGACCAGATCCTGGAGCACGTCCGGCGGGAAGGATTGCCGCGAGCGCCTCCGATGCGCCGCGCCCTCCCCTGAAGCACCAGAACCTCTCGCAGCATCCTCCGTCCAATGGGCGGGCCAGTCCCGCTCGGCTCCGGACTAGGTCTTAGCGCCAGATGTCGATCGGTCTGTGCGAGCCTTCCGATCGTTACGTAGGCTCAGGAACTACCCTGTAGGGCGAATCGGGTGTGCGCCTTGGTCGGACGCCATAAGGCGCACCACATGTCGAGGGTGGTGGCCGAAGGCTCGAGCGAGCAGCCCCGTTATCTGTCCTATCCCCTGTGGTGAGTAGGCGAGCTCGATCGAGAACATTTCTTGATACGAGCGCTGTTGCGTTGGATTTGGCGGTGAATTAATAAGCACCCAAATCAAGCGCACAAGTACACAAGCCCCAGATTGGTCCCTATATATAGCCGGTCTGGGGTTTTTAGTTTCCAACTAATAACAAACTAATCACCGCCTACATTCATCAGCGATTGATTGAAACGCCTCCTTACGTTAATTTTGGCATTTCCACAAAGGGTAGAAGGAGTCAGGATGGATATAGATGCACTCGCCTCGTTTCTAATGGAGCTCGATAAACTAAAGTTGGTTGAGCGTCGATCGTACATTGCCGGTGGTGTTCGTCGTGAAAACTCAGGCGAGCATAGCTGGCATGCAGCGTTGGGTACATGGTTAATTCATGCCTGTGCTCAGGAGCAGGGAGTGTCACTCAATCTTACGAAACTTCTTAAGATGGCGTTGATTCATGATATCTGTGAAATTCACGCAGGGGATACACCCGTGTATCAAGAGAACCAAGACGATAAGTTTGATAATGAGTATGCAAGTCTCAAAAAGGTATGTGATCTATTACCTGAATCCTTATCTGATCTCCGTGATGAGATTGAGTCACTCTGGCTTGAATACGAAGAGCTATCTACTCCGGAAGCACGTTGGATGAAGGTGAGCGATAGAGTAATTCCCTTTATTCATAATATGGCTGGTGAAGGTAAAACCTGGCGTGAACAGGGGGTAAAGCGCTCTCAGGTGCTCGGTGTTCAGAAAACGACTAAAGAAGTATGCCCTCAAATATATTCATGGATTGAGGAAAGAGTTGATGAGGCGATAGGTAAGGGCTGGATTCTTGAGGAGTAACACTAGCGAGGTATGACGAAGGAGAAGGCAGACCCTTTTCCTGGTGTGGAGTCAATTTTGACATATCCACCATGGAGGTGTGCAATATGTTTTACAATTGCTAAGCCTAATCCGGTTCCGCCTGCTGTTCTTGCGCGCCCATTATCAATTCTATAAAAACATTCAAAATACGTTTTTGTTCTTCTTTTGGGATGCCAGGGCCGTCATCGTGAACTGATATGGTGTACTCACTATCAGAGGTTTTTGCGAAAACTCAGCTTCCCGTACCCGCTCAGGTTCCTGTTTGCATCCAAGCCCGAGGCGCTCTCGCGCTGTCTCGCGGTGGTTCTCCGCGCCATCGAGACCGATCTGATCCGGCGAGCCGACCTGACGCGCGCCTGCGGTGCCCGGACGGGCGCGGTGACCGTGGTACAGCGCTTCGGAAGCGCGCTCAACCTCAACGTGCACTTGCATATGCTGATCCCGGACGGCGTCTATACCTTCGATCAGGGTATGCCCTGTTTTCACGAGGTTGGTCCCCCGCCAGCCGAGTCTCTGCAGCGACTGACCGCGCAGATCGTCCGGCGGGTCTACCGCCGACTCGTCGCGGACGGCTGGCTGAAGACGAGTTACAGCCCTGGCTGGACCTCGAGGAGACGGACGCACTGGATGCGCTGCGCGCTGCCTCCATCCGCTACCGCGTCGCGCTCGGGCCGGGCACGGGTCGCCGCACGACAACCCTCGTGGACCCGTCGCTGACGCGGCCGGAAACGGTGAAGCCCTTCACCGTGAATCAGCAAGGCTACTCGCTGAATGCTGCGGTCGCCTGTCCGGCGGACCGCAGAGATCGGCTCGAACGGCTATGCCGCTACGTGACCCGCCCGGCCATCGCGCTCGAGCGGCTCTCTCTGAACCGGCGCGGCGAGGTGCTGCTTGCCCTCAAGCGCCCCTTTCGGGACGGCACCACACACCTGAGGTTCACGCCGGAAGACTTCATGGCGCGGCTCGCTGCGCTGGTGCCGCGGCCCCGCGCGAACCTGACTCGGTATCACGGCGTGTTCGCACCGGCGCATCCCTGGCGCAGCTCGGTCACGGGCACCAGGCGCGAATCAGCGATACCTGGATCCGACCGAGGCATCGCAACGTGCACCGGCCGCACCGCGCGTCATTGCCGCCATGAGCACTACCACGGCGGTGCGGTGGCAAACGACGATCAGCAGGCTGAATTCGCTCGACCGCCGAAGGCGCCGCTGACCTGGGCGGAGCGGCTGCGACGCGTGTTCGGGATCGAGATCACTGTGTGCCCGCACTGCGGCGGGCAGCTGCGGGTGATCGCCGATGTGATGGACCCGGATGTCATCGACCAGATCCTGGAGCACGTCCGGCGGGAAGGATTGCCGCGAGCGCCTCCGATGCGCCGCGCCCTCCCCTGAAGCACCAGAACCTCTCGCAGCATCCTCCGTCCAATGGGCGGGCCAGTCCCGCTCGGCTCCGGACAAGGTTCTAGCGCCAGATGTCGATCGGTCTGTGCGAGCCTTCCGATCGTGACGTAGGCTCAGGAACTACCCTGCAGGGCGAATCGGGTGTGCGCCTTGGTTGGACGCCATAAGGCGCACCACATGGCGAGGGTGGTGGCCGAGGGCTCGAGTGAACAGTCCTGTTATCTGTCCTATCCCCGCCTCAGACTGTCTCTCGCTCAGCCGTTTGCAAACGCCGCGGCTACCGCCAGCGTGAACCGGCGGCGCCGCGGGCTCGAGGATACTACTGACTGGTCCCGATACCCTTTGTAGCGGAAGCCTCTTTGGTCGAAGTATCGCTTTGGCGAACACGTGGGTAGATGTCGAGCGCTAAAGTGGCCGACAACATTCCTACCAGCGTTGCCTGCAACGACGGGTCGGTAGAGCCAAAGACTCTCAACGTAGCAGCGACGATAACGACCGATGCGAGCATCGCTCCGAAAACTGCAATGAGCCTGGCTACTCGATCACTCATTCAAGGGACTCCACTGCTGCTTAGCTATCGATCAGCGCGTCCACCGCGCCAGTAGCGGCGGCCGCCGGAATTGCGGAAGCAGGATGACCGAAACTTGCGCCAACGACGAAGCCGCCAGCGGCGGCACCCGCAAAACCACCCAGATCCATGTCTCCAGTAAAGGCACCCGAGAATAGGAACGATAACGGGGTTGTTTCAAGGTTCTTGCGACAACGGCTCGCGCAGTGCGCTGCCCTTTTTGACCGATCGCTGATGAGCGCGCCCGTTTCGCACCACATGGCGAGGGCGGTGGCCGAGGGCTCGAGTGAACAGCCCCGTTATCTGTCCTATCCCCAGACCTGACGCTCTTCACAAACGGTGTGCTGCTCTATGAAGGAGACACGGACATCCATGTGCAAATTCCTCCTGAGGAGATGAGCCTCACGTTGAACTTCATCGTACTGAAACCACACGTCGGGCAGTACGTCTTCGACATCGATGACAGTACCGTCATGCACCAGATTGGCGGCCCCGAGAACATGATTGGCAAGTTGGTTTCCGTCGCGTGCAGCATCGGTGACGAAACGCTTGTCGAGATGCTCAAAGAGCTTGTGTGCAAAGTTGAATCGGACAACATCAGGATCTATGCGTGCACCGCCATGCTTCGATACGGCTTGCTCACCAGCGACGAAGCGAAAGCGCTATTGGCGCGCAAAGGTCGTAAACTCAGCGCTATCGAACGTTTCGATCGTCTGGCACCCCAAGTAGAGTTCGATGTCTAGAGAGTCCACTCTCGCCAAGTTCGCCTATCTCGCTCTGACGCTTACGGCGCTGCACCTCGTCAGCGTTGCCGCATCTGATCAGTACTCTCCGCCGGACTACCAGATACTCTTACCTTTCTGGCTAGGATCGATGGCACTGACCCTGGTGATCTTTCGCAGCTGGAAACACGTGCTTCAGCTTGTCCTTGCGACGATCGGATTCTCGTTGTCGCTGTACAAGTACACCTACCCCCCCGAGAACCAATTGCTAACCGCCAGCCTGATGTTTATAAGGTGGCCGCTCATCATCGCAGTCACAGCCTTTGAGGGATACTTCATCTACCGAATCGCAAAAAGGCTGCGGGCTCTTGTTGGCGCCGGCGCGACGATTCCGGAAGCGCTGCAGAAGAGCTTCAGTCAGCAACTTGTGGGAGTCGAGATACCTGACTCACTGCAGAAGGCTCTCGTAGCGGACCTCACCGGCATGTGGACTCTCTGCGTGCTCGTCGGTCTATCAAAGGACTACGACAAAACCGCTCTCGGGAAGACCCAGACGCTAGATCCTGGCGTCCCTCGTTCCGCGTTTGCCGGTGGGCTCGCGATCATCGTTTTTGGGGTCGCAATCGTCAGCAGCTCAAGCACCCTGATCGCGTCAATTGCTGCAGTAGTACTTGGCTACCTCTGGGTCCTTTCTTTTGCCCACTGCGAAAGAATTCGTCGGTATGGACTCTCACGGTCAGGCGGCAACATCCGTGTGTCCATGGGCCTTCTCGGCTACGTGGTGTCTTCTGCCGACTCGGTCAGCATCGAAGAGCGCCCAGCCCAAGTAGATCACGTGCTCGGCTTCGAGAAACCGAACATCTGCTTGAAGTTCGACACACCCTTGGAGCTGCTAGGACGAGAGGTGAATTCCCTCGGCATCTGCGTGCCCTCACCCACCAAGCTGGCAATCGCCGAGTTCGGGCTCACGACTCGTACAGGGGCGCTTAGGTAGGTTCTAGAGCGCCGGTCGAACCAGATCTTAAACGCTGGCTTCTTTGCATGCAGACAGATTCGCTCAACTTCCAAAGACGTGTGGAGACTTCTGCATTCATACCCTCGGTGGAACACTCCGAAGGACTGCAATCGACCTCGAACTTCATGTTATGTGCATTCACCTCAGCCATATCCTTAACTTTCCCAACCCAACAAATCCGAGTTTCATCAAAGAACCTAGTTCTTCTTCAGATCCGTAGCCGACTATCGAGCGTCCATTTCCTATCTTCATCGCCGCATCTATACATTGGACCACGCCATCAGAACTGCCGAAAGCGTTGCTAATGCCGACAACCCCGCTATCTATGTTTGCGATTAATCCGGCGTCGATTTCGCTGGCGGTCATGCGATAAAGAAAACGGACATTCTGCTGCACAATTTCAGACCGGAAGATCGTCGCGCCATTTGGCGTTGCTCCCCAAGCAGCGATCCAGGACTCTAAGCCTTCAGTAGTTGTGACTTCACATACAGACACAGATTCTGGCGCAGCAGCTCTTTCAGAGAGGCCATACCAGTGGGCTTCTATACCAACCTTAAATCCAAAGGCGGAGAGATCAAGGTCGGCAAAGCTATCTTTCCATCCACAGTTTTCCGGAAGTTCTTCCGCTATTTCAGCGGCCCTATCAAGGGATATTCCTTTTTTAAGGGTAACGACGTTGGGATAAAACGGAGGCATATCTCCTGATGTGGTCCATGCATCTCCGCGCCAAACACTGAGGACCGAATGTGACGAAGCAACACGCTCACACCAATCTGCGTTGTTTCTAACGGCTTCTTGAAGGAGTGACTTAGACACAACTGCAGCTGTCGAGATGCACATAACAACCAATTAAGCGGCGAAGACGCCGAGGATCAACATGTGATTCACATTTTGAGCGCAGCAATGCGGCGCTCTGATGCTTCGTCACACTGCGGCGGGCGGCTGCGGGTGATCGCCGATGTGACGGACCCGGATGTCATGGACCAGATCTTGGAGCACGTCCGGCGGGAAGGATTGCCGCGAGCACCTCCGTGGCGCGCCCTCGCCTGAGGCACCAGAACCCCTCGAACTATCCTCCGTCCAATGGGCGGGCCAGTCCCGCTCGGCTCCGGACTAGGTTCTAGCGCCAGATGTCGATCGGTCTGTGCGAGCCTTCCGATCGTGACGTAGGCTCAGGAACTACCCTGTAGGGCGAATCGGGTGTGCGCCTTGGTTGGACGCCATAAGGCGCACCACATGGCGAGGGTGGTGGCCGAAGGCTCGAGTGGACAGCCCCGTTATCTGTCCTATCCCCTGAATAGGTGTGCTTCCCTCTGCAGGGGCATCAAGCAATACGTCAGACAATTGCGGCATGGAACGGGGCCATCTTTGAAAAGGAGCCCTAGTGTAACGATGAACGACGTTGCAGTCGAAGAGTGCACCGCACTGAAACAGGAGATATCTAAGCGTTCAAATAACTTGAGAGCATTTTCTCAAGTTCCTGTGCCATCGCCTTCTGATCAATCGGCGCGCCAGCCTCGTCGACAATCCAGCGGTGAGTAAGCGCATCCGTGGCATCAACCACGAGAGCTGCTTTTAACTCCGGTGCGGCAACCTTGCCTCGCAACGCGCCAGATACCAGACGCACGATGTCGTCCCTCAGATCTTCGATTTTCTGTTTCTGCTCCGGCGACAGAGGGACCTCTGATGAAAGTACGCGGTGCAGCTCTGGGTCGTCTTGATGTAAGCCAACAAACCCTGCCACCAGAAGGCGCGCGACTTGGCCAGTGTCTGTGGCTTCAGTGACGTACTGCGAGCCGGTCTCAATTAGCCTTCTGCCGCCTTCTAAATGCTGCTCAAGAATGCTACCAACGATGGCCTCTTTATTCGGGAAATACTCATACACCGAACCGACCGACACGCCGGCGACTTCTGCAATGGCATTGGTATTCAAAGCACCCCAACCTTGCTTGGCCAAAATCCGAGTAGCGCCTTCCAAGATTGCATCTACAGTTGCCTTTGATCTGGCCTGACGCGCACGTCTGACGGGCTTCTTCGAGGGTTTTGAGGGTTTGGTTGCTGGCATAGTTAACCCGAGTTTTCGTTATCCGAGTAATCACTCAATATATACCTTCATTCAAGAACACGACACTCTCGATTTTTATGACCTACCAATTTGAATTTCAGTCCGTTTTACCTGGCGTCACACAGGCACAAGTTTGGGTTCGCGTCGGCAGTTGGCAAGGTGTCAACGCAGAGCTCGGGCCGGTATTTAAGATGAGCCACCCCAAGCATATGCCGAGAGTTGATGATGTCCCCGCTGACGGTCAAAGCCACTTTACCTCTACCGTCTGGTTGATAGGCATCGTGCCCATGGACCGCCATCGGTTTACTCTGGTTGATTTACAGTCCGGTCACTACTTCGACGAACTGTCTTCAAACCTGAACATGTCTCGCTGGACCCACAAACGCGTCCTAAAAGAAGTCAGCGGTGGCGTGGAGGTCACGGACTATTGCAGCTTTGAGCCACGTATCAAATTCATGGGCACGCTGTTAAACCTCGTCTATCGCTGGGTGTTTACCAGAAGACACCGTCGACTCACCCAGTATTTCGAAGATGTTGTCAGGCAAAACCGAGTGCCTTCAACACCGTGACGAGTCAATTCATAGATCAAGGCGAAGGCCCCGCTATCATCTTCGTCCACGGCCTGCCGGGACAAGCTAAAGACTTCTCCCCGCTGATCGATGTACTGGCCAGCGACTTTCGCTGCATCGCCTATAACCGGGGCGGATATGGACATGCTTACGGCAAACCAGGCATCGCGCACGGCGTCGCCGAATTGTTTGATCTGCTAGACGAATTTGAACTTAAAGAAGTCTCGGTCGCAGGCTGGTCCTACGGCGGTCATATCGCCATGGCAGCAGCGGCCGCGCAGCCAGACCGAATCTCGTCTCTCATTTTGATGGGATCGGCCGGGCCCACTTTTCGTTGGCCAGGTTCCACGGCTGATGCTCTGTTATTTAAAACCCCGCTGGGTCTACCGCTATTTCGGCTACTGCACAGGTTTGGGCCACAAGCTTTTAGACCCCAACTAAATGACGCTTATGGCAAAGTGGCGCCAGAAGATCTGATACAGGACTTCTGGAACTTGATGTCGGATAAAAGCACTGTGGGGCACTGGATCAGTGAAGGAAAAATCTGGCAACCAGAAACCGCTCCGGCCAAGGGCGTTGAGCAGAGCACTCTCATCATTCATGGCGAGGCGGATACTCGGGTGCCAGCGCAGATCGCGCTCGAGCTCGCTCGACTCATCCCAAACTCAACGCTGAAACTGCTACCGAACGCCGGGCACTGGCCCTTTGCGAGTCATACTCAAATCGTCGCATCAGAAATCAAAACGTTCCTGCAAACGAAGCTGCCTAAAGTGGCATCACTCGCTTGATGCCTGAACCTTCAACAGCAACATAGATATAACCATCCGGCCCCTGCCGAACGTCTCTGATTCGCCCGACTTCCTCTACTGCAGGTCCGGCGTCAACGATTTTATTGCCGTCGAGCTCGCACAGAATCAGCTGACTGAATTTAAGCGAGCCGACTAGCAGATGCCCCTGCCATTCGGGATATTTATCGCTCGTCACAAAGGTCATGCCGGAGGGCGCGATGGAGGGATCCCAGTACCAATCTGGTGAAACGTAACCGGCTCGTTCAGTGCCCTCGGCAAACGAAGTACCGCTGTAGTTAATGCCGTAACTTAAAATTGGCCAGCCAAAGTTGGCACCAGGCTTAACGATATTGATTTCATCCCCACCTCGCGGGCCGTGCTCATGAGTCCAGATCTCACCGGTCACGGGGTGCATGGCCATGCCTCGGCTCCGGACTAGGTTCTAGCGCCAGATGTCGATCGGTCTGTGCGAGCCTTCCGATCGTGACGTAGGCTCAGGAACTACCCTGTAGGGCGAATCGGGTGTGCGCCTTGGTTGGACGCCATAAGGCGCACCACATGGCGAGGGTGGTGGCCGAAGGCTCGAGTGGACAGCCCCGTTATCTGTCCTATCCCCCATGGGCGTCTGGTGGAGGATCGCCTCGCGCCGCAGAACCCCAATCTGCTCATTGCTGTGCATCACGATTTAGGCCGCCTCGCGGAGCGCGCAGGCGATGCATCCCTCGCGATCGACCACTACCGAAAGGCGATTCGTCTGGTGGAGCAATCCAGGGCGACCTTCTCCGGCGAGAGCGCCCGCATCGGCTTCGTCGGCGACAAGGAAGTCATCTATCGCGATCTCGTTCGCCTGCTGAGCGAGGGCGGCCGCGTCGAGGAGGCGCTCGAGTTCACGGAGCGGGCCAAGGCGCGCGCGCTCGTGGACCTGCTCGCAAGCAGGGAGCGCTTCGGGCCGCAGGAAGGGGACGAAGCGCCGCGTCTCGCCGAGTTCATCCGCGCAGACGAGCTGCTCGCGCAGCCAAGTCCCGCTCGTACCGAGTCAGAATTCGCAAGACGCCGCGGCCAGCGCACAACCGCGCTCGCAAAGCTCTCGGCCGCTACGCGTGCGCTGGTCACCGTCGAAACGCTCGAGGCCGCCGGTATTCGCCGCGCACTCGACGAAGGGGAAGTCCTTATCGAGTACTACGGTGACGGAGACAGCTCACTACTGGCGTTCGTCGTCGATCGGGACAACGTGGAGCTTCACAGACTGGACGCCGAGGGACTACGCGAGGACGTCGCGGAGCTGCGCGCGGTAATCGCGGAACTGGAGGAATGGGAGGAGATCGCAGTTGCGCTGCACGAGCGCCTCCTTGGCCCATTCGCGGCGCGGATCGCGACAGCCGAGCGGCTCACGATCGTTCCGCACGGCGCACTTCACTATCTACCCTTCAACGTACTGCACGACGGCGAGCGCACGCTGATCGAGCGGACGTCGCTGAGGTTGCTGCCTTCAGCCAGCGTGCTGGCCCTGCTCGGCGAGCCGCAGGCAGGTGGATCGCTGCTGGTGCTCGGCAACCCTGACCTCGGCGATCCGTCTATGGATCTACCCGGTGCGGAGGAAGAGGCTCGCGTCATCGCGGCGATGGCCGGGACTGATGCGACCCTGCGACTCCGCGCCTCGGCGACTGAGTCCTACATCAAGCGAGCGGCGCGCAACCACGGCGCACTGCATCTCGCCAGCCACGGTGAGTTTCGGCCTGAAGCGCCGCTCGCCTCCCGGCTTCTGCTCGCACCCGATCGGGAAGACGACGGCTATCTCACCGTGCCCGAGATCTACGACTTGGAACTTGCCGCAGAGCGCGTGGTGCTCTCCGCCTGTGAGACCGGTCTCGGGGAGGTCGCCAACGGAGACGATGTCATCGGACTCACGCGCGGCTTCCTCTACGCAGGCGCCGCCTCCGTGGTCGCCAGTCTCTGGCCCGTCTCAGACGCGGCCACGCAATTGCTCATGACGCGCTACTACGAATTCGGTTCGGACGAGGACGTCGCCGAGGCACTCCGGCGCGCGCAACTCGCCACGATGGAACGCTTTCCTCATCCCTCGGACTGGGCAGCGTTCCAGCTCACCGGGCAGCCTTGACTTGGCTTTGCTGAGGCGCCGCAGGCCGCTTCGTCAATCGAAACAGGGCGCTCCGTGGACACCCCTCTCGAACAGCGTGCCCGTTTAGCGGCTCGCACTTCGGATCGTAGGCGGTGTCCAGGCGTGGGAGCTGGACTGCAGTACGCGCAACCACAAAAAGGCTGTCAGTCGTCGCGCTGGGCTGCTGCATGGAGCGCGCGTTCGACCTGCAGCTTGATGAATGCGGTGTCCAGCGGCGCACCGATCTGCGTCGCGCGGAAATGAAGTGGCGCGACCATGAGCTCCAGAAGAAGCTTGGCGTCCACGTCTCGACGACACTCCCCTCTCTCCGTTGCGCGCCTTAGAATCTCCGACGCCTTCTCGAAGCGGCTCGCCCAGTAAGTCTGGCGCACGTCAGCGAACGCGCGCGAATCAGCTGTCGCCGACAGCAACGCGCGGCCCAGCGGGGAGGTGATGACATCGCCGACTGTACTGGCGAGCAAGTCGAGGTCACCGGCGAGCGAGCCGGTATCGGGGATCGGAACCTCGGTTTCCATGACCGCGAGGACGGCGGCGAGCACCAGTGCGTTCCGGTCGCGATAGCGTCGATAGATCGTCGTCTTGTTGACGCCAGCGGCCGCAGCGACGTCGTCGACCTTGATGGACAGAGTCCCCGTAGCTTCGATCTCCGCGATCACCGCGGACAGGATTTTCTCATCGACGACACGTCCTCGCCGGTGCGCCGGCGTCGAGGCGTTCATGCCCTGACAGCGGATGAGCCGCGCGCCGCGACCTCCGCGGCCAGGGCTTGGTTGAAGGCGTGGAAGCCGGCCTCGGTGTCCGCCAGGAGCTTACCCATCAGGGGTATGAGCATGCCGCTGAAGTGCTCCCCGTGTAGGAGGCGGGTAGCGCCGCCGTCGATGGGAATGAGTTCGAAGCAATGCTCCCCGTCGAAGAGCCCACCGAAGAGCAACTTCCCCTTCCAACGCAGCAGTCTGGCTGGCTCAACCTCCAGCACCGTCGGCGTGAAGCCCATTCCCGCGCTGCCGTCTGGCTTACGCGCTCTGATGCTCAGCGACGCGCCGACGCTTGGTTCGCCTGCCACGGAAAAGAAGAAGGGGTCCCAGTCCGCGTGCGACGGAAAGTCGGTGAGCACGTTCCAGATGGCGGTGGCATCGGCATCGATGTCGATCGTGGTGGAGATGGTCTTCATGGCGTCACTCAACGCAACAGTTAGTTGCGTTGAGCATAAGAGACCCTCCTTTCTAATGCAACATCAAGTTGCGTAACGGGCACACCGTCGATTGCCCGAACGGCCAGGTGCTTTTAGCCAGCGTCGGCACGAGGGTCCTGGACGGGCTCCTTCGTCAGCCGGCAGCTCCGCTAAGCGATTGAGAATCCGACCATGGCCACACCGACGACCGCTCGCTGAACCAGCCGTTTCTGCTTCCTGATGGGTGGCATCGGCGCCGCGGTAGGTTCCGCAGGACGTGCATCCCGAATCTTCAATTCAGTCAGTGACTTGCAGCTGCTCGCTCGCGATGGTCAGTCGAACGCGCCGAAGCTCGGCTCTACAGCTACCCTGAATCGGAATGTCGAAGCACTCAGCCCGGCGGCCCCATAGCGCCGAGCACAAGCACATCTAGCCAGGCGTCCTCGCACAACAAGATTTCTGGCGATGAGACTGGCGAAGCACCAGAACCTCTCGCAGTATCCTCCGTCCAATGGGCGGGCCAGTCCCGCTCGGCTCCGGACTAGGTTCTAGCGCCAGATGTCGATCGGTCTGTGCGAGCCTTCCGATCGTGACGTAGGCTCAGGAACTACCCTGTAGGGCGAATCGGGTGTGCGCCTTGGCTGGACGCCATAAGGCGCACCACATGGCGAGGGCGGTGGCCGAAGGCTCGAGTGGACAGCCCCGTTATCTGTCCTATCCCCTATCCCCAGATCTATCGAGAAATGCAGGCCCGACTGGACGACGCTGGAATAGACACCGTTTGGTTTGGGGTTGCGGCGGAACTCAACGAACACTTCGGCACGCTCTTGGTCGAGATCGGCTCGCCGGAGCACCTGAATGAACTTGGAATCGAGCTCTTAACCAAGAACACCGAAAAATTCAACGAAATAATCTCCGGAGAGATCGAAATGTCAGGGACGGCACTCGACAACTTCCTGGTCGTACGAGAGCAGATTTATGTTCAGGATTACTACATCCGAAACCCGCCGACGCTGCCAGCAAAGATAGCCATCTTTGCAGGGTTTTTGGGCAGTGACTACATCCAACCACCGATAATAAGGAAGGGCGTCGAATACGTAGGTGCGAAGTACGGAGACTTCAACTACTTTGACACGCTACACCGAATCGAGCTCGGGCAAGCGATGATGTCTCAACGCCGGCATGGAGTTGAATAACCAATGACAAGCACACTTACCCATGCGAAGGACGCGCTTCTCATTTGCGCGATGGAGCTTATCGCTTTCTCATTCTTCTTCTTCTTGATCGAGAAGCTCTACATAGGAAAAGAAGTCTTCGTGGGCGGTAAGTATGCTGCCGCCGCGGCGCTAGCAAGAATCCTCAACCTACAAATACTTGCGCAGCTTATCGCTATCGGCACGACCTTGCACTTCAGCAAGAGTCCGGGACTTCTATGCCTTGTGATAGCGCTGTCATTCGCGCTCTATTACTCGGCGGTGAGAGGCGCGCTACTCAGCCCTTCAGAGCTCTTTGGATTCGGGACTTTCGGAAACCGTACACCAGCCTTTCTAGCCCTTATCCCAAGCGCCACAGCAGCAGCAGTCGCGTATCGCGAGCTCCAAACCTAGATTCCAGAGAGCAGTCTTGGACACCCATGCGCCTGAAATCTGAATAGCGAACATCGTGGACACCCATCCCATCCGCTGAAGCGTTCGAGGTCTACGGCGGTTGCGGCGCAACGAGCAGGCCCGGCCGCGTTTCGACGCCGCAAGCTTGAGTGAGCTTGGTTTCTAGTGAGCCGGCTGCGACGCGTGTTCGGGATCGAGATCACGGTGTGCCCGCACTGCGGCGGGCGGCTGCGGGTGATCGCCGATGTGACGGACCCGGATGTCATCGACCAGATCCTGGAGCACGTCCGGCGGGAAGGATTGCCGCGAGCACCTCCGCTGCGACGCGCCCTCCCCTGAAGCACCAGAACCTCTCGCAGCATCCTCCGTCCAATGGGCGGGCCAGTCCCGCTCGGCTCCGGACTAGGTTCTAGCGCCAGATGTCGATCGGTCTGTGCGAGCCTTCCGATCGTGACGTAGGCTCAGGAACTACCCTGTAGGGCGAATCGGGTGTGCGCCTTGGTCGGACGCCATAAGGCGCACCACATGGCGAGGGTGGTGGCCGAGAACTCGAGTGAACAGCCCCGTTATCTGTCCTATCCCCGAAAGCGCTGGCGCCGCCTGCGCTCCAGCACGTGGAGCATCCGTGGTCCTGCCCGAACGCGGCGATACCGGTTGTACTGCGCGGGCGACGCCTGCCGCTGCACGGTCGCGTCCATGAGGAGATTTGCTTCAGCCGTGCTCGCTGTCAGCCCGCTTGTGCGCTGCTTGCGTCGCGTAGAACCGCGTCAGCGTGAAATAGAACAGCAGGATGCTGATAGATCCGACCACGATCGGCATGACGGCGAGCCCTCCGTACCCCACCTCGGACACGATATAGCCGCCGATAGCGGGCCCCGGAGCAGCGCCCAGCCACCAGACGGCGTCCGTAGCTACGGCCCAGCGGCCCTTCGGGTCCATCTCCGACATGATCCCCAGGATGTAGGGCACCACGAAGTAGAAACAGGCGTTCCAGGCGAAGTACAGCCCGGCGAAGGCCAGAGGCGTATCGCCGAGCACAAGCATCGCCGCCACCACTGTGTTCGTGGCAATACCGACGAGTGCAGGCCGAAGATTGCCATAGCGATTCGCAAGCCACGCTGCCGCCACCCCGCCCGAAAGACCGACAAAGCTGGCGATGCCAAGCACTTGCCCAATGCCGTACGCCTCCATGCCCGCACGAAAACCGAACTGTTCAAGAAAGACCTGCACGGCACCCTGGCCCGCTTCATAGACGAACAGCGCAACGAGCGCGACGATCGCGAAGCGACCGTTCGCTGCACCGCGAACGCCGAGACGTTCGGTCAGGCGGGAAAACGGGGACAGCGTGTGCATCAATTCGCGCGCTGCCGCTTCCTCCTGCGGATCTTTAGGAGGCGGCGGCAGCCACTGGGTGAGCGGCAGGAACAGCACAATCGCGCCGGCCATCGCGAGATAACCGCCCATGGCGCCGAAAGGAACCGTGAAGTACGGCAGCACGATCGCGCTCACGGATGACATGAGCCCCCAACTTACGGAGACGATGGCGAACACGCGTTGCGGACTTACGGAAGATGCGGCCGCAGCCGTGCCCGCGGCGCCGATCATGCCTGCGCCGACTCCGGCGGTGACACGCGCTACGCTGAGCACCTCATAGCTGTCGCTGAAGCCCGCGGCGAGATTGCTGAGAAAAGCGATGACGCCACCCGCAAGAGCGATGTAGGCGCGGGGGATACGCGTGACGGGTCCGGCCATGACAATCGCCATCACGGCGTAGGCTGTCGCCTCCTGGGTCATGACGACACCAGCAGCCGCTTCATCCAAGCCGTAACGCGCCATGACCGGGCCGAAGAGCTGGGCCTGCGCGTAGTAGCCCATCTGCCCCAGGAACCAGCATGTCGTGACCGCTACGAGAAGCCGGATCGGAACGGCTTCCTGACCCTTTTCGCTCATGGGCGCGCTCGCGTTCCGGGAATCGTGCTCAGCGCGCTGAGCGTACCCGCGATTCCACCTGCCCGTCCGCCATACATGACTGACGACACGGACACCTCATGCCATCTGAAACTCACGGGGCGCGTTTCAGGAGATGATCAGATAAACCTTGCGCACTGTTTCGACCACCTCGGACTTGCCCTTCCAGCCCTTGGGAAACACCCAGCTGTCGCCCGCCTTGAGCTCCGTGACATGACCCGACTCGGATGTGAGCACCCAGTGGCCGCGCAGGAGGTGGCAGAACTCCGTGATGTCGAGATCGAGATCCATCACGCCTGGGGCACACTCCCAGGTCCCTGCCGTCAGGTCACCTTCAGCGTAAAAACCGCTGTCAGTCTGCTTCGAGGCTGCGCCCACCGGCTCACCGAAGGATTCGCATTCGACCAGATCCGTGAGGGACGCACAGCCGCTCTGCATCGCTATCTCGGGCATACAAGCACTCCAGCTCAATCAGGACTCGCGCGACCGTAGCGCCCACCCCGAAGCGCTCACCACCGCGCCTATACGCCTAAACGTCACTGCACCCATCAGGTGAAAACCACTGTCTTGTTGCCGTGAATGATCACCCGATCCTGCAGGTGGAAAAGAAGGCCACGCGAGAGCACGGCGCGCTCCACGTCCCTGCCGAGCCTGATCATGTCCTCGCGATCACAGCTGTGATTTACGCGAATCACGTCCTGCTCGATGATCGGCCCTTCGTCGAGATCCTCGGTCACGTAGTGCGACGTTGCGCCGATGAGCTTCACCCCTCGATCGAACGCCTTTTGATACGGATCTGCCCCGATAAACGACGGAAGAAAGCTGTGATGGATGTTGATCACCCGTCCGGCGTAGGTCCGGCAGAGATCGGGCGGAAGAATCTGCATGTACCGAGCGAGCACGACGCAGTCCGCACCGTGTCGTTCGATGATGTCGCGGGTCTTCTCGAATGCCGGCGCCTTGTCATCCTTCGGAACGGGAACGTGGTGAAAGGGGATGCCGTGCCACTCCACGAGGCTCCGCAGGTTCTCGTGATTGGAAATGACGCACGGAATTTCACAGTACAGCTCGCCCGCCTTCCAGCGGTACAGCAGCTCGGTGAGGCAGTGTGACGCCTTGCTTGCGAGGAGCACGACCTTTTGCCGGCTCTGGCTGTCACGCACGAACCATTGCATGCCGAACGCCTCGGCGATCGGCTCGAACCCTCGCCGAAATTCGTCAACCGAGCAGTCGGCCGCGCCGAAGTCGATCTCATTACGCAGGAAGAACCAAGCCCCCGCGACGTCCGTGTGCTGACTTGATTCGATTAACGAACCGCCCAAGCCTGCAACGTAGCTCGCGACTGCCGCGACGATGCCCCGCCGGTCCGGACAGGACACCACCAGTCTGAAAGTTCGCATGGTAATTCCTTGCTTCGATTGAGCGCTGTCTTCGGAGATCAGCGCGGTGCTTCAGCGATCTCTGCCGGCGCGTTCGACCCGTTCGCTGCGGAGCTTTTCGTCAGGATCAGCGTGCCGAGCGCAATGACCACGAGCGAAAGAAACGGCTCGAAGGGCCAGAACGGCAGCCAGAGGGCCAGTTCCGCCGACAGCGAAGAACCGGTCAGCCAGCCCGTGGCAGCTGCCTGCCAAAGCTGACCGCTTGCGGCGATGACGATGCCGAGGAGAATCGTCGCCAAACCAACGAACCGCTGCGCTTGCGCAGGCGGCGCCAGCGCAGAACGCCCCTTGCCCCAGGCCAGGATGCGGACGGCGTAGGCGAGGAAGCCGGCCCAGTAATAGACGTAGTCGAGTACGCGGGCGTCGCCGTAGTAGTACAGATTCCACCAGTAGACGGAGAACGGATAGGCCCACAGGAAGTGAATCCCGGCCGTATGCAGCAGTCTCCACTGCTGGGGGTTGGTCCAGCGCCGTCCGAAGCGGAACGACGTGAGCACCATGAACAGCAGAAAGATGTATCCGATGCTGCCTTCCAGCTCGTCCCTGAACACGTAGACGTCGCCGTAATAGTGATCCCTGAAGGCGTTCGAGATGACAAAGATGAATGCGCCCTGCCACGCCATGGCAACAGCGAAAAGAAGCCCCAGGTACTTCCGGTTCCGAGCCCACCAAAACGAGAACGATCCCGGAAAAGCCTTCGGCATCGCCGATGCAGCGACCACGAGGTAAATGAACGGGACGGACCAGCGCACCGAGTAGCCGATCATGTGTGAGATCCCCTCGGGCGAGGAGATGTCCACGCGCAGCGTTTCCAGCATCGCCGCCCCGCAGATCACGGTCGCGCTGATCCAGAAAAGCCGCCAACCATTGAGATTGGGATGTCGAAGCAGATCGCTCACGTGGCTCAGGTACCCGTTGCTCCGAGCGCAACCTAGCGCGCGCCTGCCTGGGGTTCGCACGCGCCTATAGGATGGGTGAACTTCTCGGGACGTTTGGCCAACGCTGGAGCCTGCGCGCACTGGGCGTTCGGCAAGCCCTGAACATCGAACCAGGAGGCCCTCGAGTGGATGGAGGACGTTGGCGGCGGGCTGGCAGCGCCGCATTGGTGACCCTGCCCTGGATAGCCTCCATGTACGGCCTCTACTGGCTCGAGCAGGCAGAGGTCTGGGCCCCGGATACCTTGCACCGCGACAAGGTGTCGCTGTTCGTTCTGACCGCAGGAATGATCGCGTCCTACGGACTCTACAGCTGGCTATTCGTTACGAGAGGTGAATGATGGAGTCTTACGATGCAATCGTCGTTGGTGGCGGCCATAACGGCCTCACCGCGGCGAACTATCTGGCCGACGGCGGCCTGCGCGTCTGCGTCCTTGAGCGAAGGCCCGTTGTCGGCGGCGCCGCCGTCAGCGAAGAGTTTCACCCGGGCTACCGCAACTCCATCGGCTCCTACATGGTCAGCCTGCTTCGCAACGAGGTGATCGAGGAACTCGGGCTCGCCGACCATGGCTATGAGGTGACCGTGGTGGGGAGCAGTTTCTACGTCGACTCGCGGGGAGACTACCTGCTGCTCAATGGCGAAGAGCGCCATGACCGCGCCCAGATCGGCAAGTACTCAAATGCGGACTTCGAGAATCTGCATGCGTTCGAGGGCCTCGTGGAAGCGGTCGGCGAGCTGCTGTCGAGCCAATGGCTGACGACACCTCCCAAGCTTCACGGGGGCGGAATCTCGGACCTTATCGAAAGCTTCAAGCTGGGCGTGGGACTGAAGAAGCTGAGCGCCGAGGAGCGCCATCGCTTCCTTCAGTTCTTCCTCGGACCGCCGGACACCATCATCGAGCGCTGGTTCGAGAGCAATAAGGTGAAAGCGATGATGGCCGCCGGCATCACGCCTGGAAACTATGCCTCTCTCCACCAGCCAGGCGCCAGCATGTCCATGCTCCATCACGCAGTCGGGGAGGTCGCCGGCAAGAAGGGCGCCTGGGGCGTGGTCAAGGGCGGGATGGGCACGATCACCCAGGCGATGGCCGCCGCCGCGAGATCACGCGGCGTGGAGATTCGAACGAATGCGGCCGTCGCGTCGATCCGCGTCGAACAGGGCGTGGCACGCGGCGTCACGCTTGCCGACGGAACCGAGCTGACGTCCACGCTCGTCGTTGCCAACACTGACCCAAATCGCACCTTCCTCAAACTCGTCGGCGCAGAACACCTGCCAGAATCCTTTGTTCGGGACATCGAGGTCTTCCGGCAGGAATCCGCCTCCCTGCGCATCAATCTTGCACTGAGCGACTTGCCCGACTTTTCCTGCATACCGGGAACACACGAACAGGAACATCACCGCAGCAGCATCATGCTCATCGAGAGCAAGGATCACGTTGAGGAGGCTTATCGGTCCGCGCGGCGCGGAATCCCGGCAGATCCGCCCATCGTGGAAGCGCTGATACCAAGCACGGTCGACGACTCTCTCACAGACGAACCCGGCACCCACGTCATGAGTCTGCTGTGCAAATACATGCCCTATGATCTGGCCGACGGGAAACACTGGGACACGGAGAAGGAAACCGTGTTCCACAAGATCATGGACTACGTCGAATCGATGGTGCCGAACATCCGCGAGATCACGGTCGCACACCAGTGCCTTTCACCACTGGACATCGAGCGACTCTTTGGCATGACGCGAGGAGACATCTGCCACGGCCGACTGGAGCCGGACCAGCTCTTCAGCGCCCGTCCGCATCCCGACGCCGCGCAGTATGCGACCCCGATCGAGGGTCTATTCCTCTGCGGCTCCGGTGCCCATCCAGGCGGCGGCGTCACCGGTGCGCCGGGGCGCAACGCAGCGAAGAAGATCCTGGCCTCCGCGCGCTGAATCGTGGCGACCGATCATACTTACGCCAACCCGCGTGCACGGGCGCCAGTGAACGACCGAACCGTACCTGATCGGCCCTGGCGCAGCGGGATGAAGCCGGTGCGTCGCAGAGCGCCGCCGCTGCGCCTGCGCCCATCAATCGCACTGCTTCTCGCTCTGTTCGCTGTCGCGTGCGCCGAACCACCGGATACCGTGGTCGAATTGGTACCCAACTCCCCCGGAGAAGTGGCCCTCCGAGAACCGGCCGTCCGAGAAGCGGCCCTCCGAGAACCGGCCCTCCGAGAACCGGCCGTCCGAGAAGCGGCCATCGCCATTCCCGAGCCCTACGCCGCCGACGTTGCGGAGGCCGTGCTCCGTGCCGGCGGAAATGCCGTTGACGCCGCAATCGCGACGGCTTTCGCGCTGGCGGTGACCTACCCGGATGCCGGCAATATCGGCGGCGGGGGCTTCATGCTGACCTGGATGCAGGGCGAAGCAGACTTTCTCGACTATCGCGAACGCGCTCCGCTCGCGGCCAGTCGGGACATGTACCTCGACGCCACCGGCGACGTGATCCCTCGCGCCACGCTCATCGGCGCCCGCGCAGCCGCAGTGCCGGGCACCGTTGCGGGACTCTGGGCCGCTCATCAGCGCTACGGCACCCTCCCGTGGGAAGACCTCGTGCTGCCGGCGGTACGCCTGGCTGAGGAAGGTTTCCTTCCTCCCCCCGCCCAGGTCGCGGAGATCCGCGATCACTTCGCCTGGTTCGATGGCAGCACGGACTTCGAGGCCCACTTCGCCTCGATCTCTGCTGACAGACCTTTCCGGCAACCGGCGCTTGCAGCGACGCTGTCCCGGATCGCGACGGCAGGCCGCGAGGCTTTCTACGCCGGCGAGACGGCCGCGCTCATCGTCGCCGAGATGGAAGCAAGCGACGGTCTGATCACCGCCGAAGATCTGACTGCCTACGAAGCCGTGTGGCGCAATCCGCTCGCAGCATCCTGGCGCGACTACGAGGTGCTGACCGCACCTCCACCAAGCTCCGGCGGCTTCGCCGTCATTGCCCTGCTGAAGATGAAAGATGCGCTTGCCCAGGCGTTCGCAGACGCCGAGCACAACTCCGCACAGTACGTGCATCTAGTTTCCGAGATGGAGAAGCGCGTGTTCGCCGATCGCGCCGAATACCTCGGCGATCCGGATTTCGTCGACGTGGACATGCAGGCGCTCATTGACGATGCGTATCTGCTACGGCGGGCAGCGGAAGTGAATGAAGAAACGATCTCATCGGTGGAGACCGTCGTTCCCGGCCTCCTGTCACCGAGCACGACCCACTTTTCCATCGTGGACGGCGACGGCAACGCAGTCTCCAACACCTACACCATCAACTGGTCGTACGGTTCGGGCGTCGTGGTTAGCGGCGCGGGTTTCCTGCTGAACAATGAAATGGACGACTTCAGCGCAAAGGCGGCGGTACCGAATGTCTACGGCGTGATCGGTGGGCGGGCGAACGAGATCGAGCCAGGCAAGCGCCCGCTTTCGTCCATGTCACCCACGATCCTGTTGCGCGACGGCCAGGTAGAAATGGTTCTCGGAACGCCGGGGGGATCGACGATCTTCACGTCCGTGTTCCAGACGATCGTGAACGTACTCGATTTCGCCATGTCGCCCCACGACGCAGTGGCGGCGACCCGCTTCCACCATCAGCTGCTGCCTGCTGACCTCGTGACGATGAGCCTTGCCAACCCCTTGCCGGAAGACACCATCGCGGCCCTTCGTGCGCGCGGTTATCGCGTGGAACCGCACGATTGGGAGTTCGGGGATGTGCAATTGATCAATCGCGGACCAGAGCGCTGGCAGCCCGCTGCCGACCCGAGGGACCGCGGCGTTGCGCGCGTCATTCAGCTTGAACCCCGGCCCTGAGCCCGCTCTACAGCATGTCCTGCAGCTTGTAGTACATCATCCCGAGGGCAATGATCTGGTTGCCAACCCAGCGCGAGCCGGGCAGCCGATAGTGCTTCATGCCCGCGAATAGATCGAAGCGACGCAGCGTGCCATCGATCGCATCGGCCATGACCTCACCCATCAGATGCGTGCCGCTGACCCCGTGGCCGGAGTAACCCTGACAGTAGTAGACGTTGTCATGGATTCGACCCACAGTCGGGGTGCGGTTGAGCACGATGCCGATCTTTCCGCCCCACTCATAGTCGATGCGGGTGCCGGCAAGTTGCGGATAGACCTTGAGTAATCGCGGCAGAATGTAACGAGTAATGTCCGAAGGATCCCTGCCTGAGTAGTTGCATGCCCCCCCGTAGAGCAGACGACCGTCGGGCGTGACCCGGTAGTAGTCGACCACGTTGTTGAGGTCACAGACCGCAACGTTTTCATCCATGATTTCCGCGATCACATCCTTGGCGAGCGGTTCCGTTGCAAGCATGTAGCTGCCGGCGGGAAAGATCAGATTGGAAAGATGTTTGGGCTCCAGTCGTGAGTAGGCGTTGCCAGCGAGCATCACCGCGTCTGCCTCAACGGAACCGTTAGCTGTCGAGACAAGGGCCTTCTTGCCGTGCGCGATGCCCGTGACGGGAGACTGTTCATGGATGCGCACGCCGAGTCCAGCGGCCGCATGCGCCTCGCCCGCGCACAGGTTCAGCGGATGCAGATGCCCGTCGTAGTAATTGATGAAGCCCCCGTGGAATGCTCGAGTCCCTAGCTTTTCTTCCGTTTTCGCCCGGTCCCACACTTCAAAGCGATGGGGAAAGCCCCGGCGCTCGAGCTCTTCCGCCGCCTCATGGGTGTAGGCCACCTGGCTCGGCTTGCGGGCAACCTCTACGTAACCGTCTGTGAAGTCACAGTCGATGCCGTATTTCTCGACGCGCTCGCGAACGATGGCGTGACCGCGCCAGCGCATGTCCCAGAGCAGCTCGTCAAGCGCATCGCCATGCTTCCTTCGAATCTTGTCGAGCCCTCCTATCCCATTGATGAGTTGACCGCCATTGCGCCCAGATGCCCCCCATCCGACCCGATTGGCCTCGAGCACCACGACCTTGTAGCCCCGTTCCGCGAGCGTAAGCGCGGTCGCGATGCCCGTGAAGCCACCTCCGATCACGCAGACATCCGCGCTCGCGGCGCCATCGAGGGGCGCATAGGTCTGCTGATATGAACGCGTAGCTGCGTAATAGGAACCCGTGTGTTCGGCGTTCTGATCCATGGCTGTCATTCGGTATTCCCGTCCTGTGGCGGCTAACATCGCCATCGAACTCTGTAAGTCACCGCCGACGTCGCATCTTCTCTTCGGCGCAAGCGGCGCCAAGGCAGCTCTGCTGACCTACGTTCAGACGCCCACATTCAGCGGCGCGCTTTGGCACATACGCGCCGACGCCTCGATATCGTCTGCGCCGCAGACCGGATTCGATCGGGCTGACAAACGCGTCAAGGCGGATCGCTTCCGTTCGTGCCGCCAGGCGCGCACAGCCCCGACGAGCGCCAGCGGCCGTCGCTGGCTAACGAGGCCGGCTCTCTAGTTGCACGCCCTGGGATCGATCATCAGGCCGTAGCGCCCGTGCCCGCCGGACCAGGCGATCGATTCGCCTTAGGCCCAGACGGACCATCCGCACCGCGCATCACCTTGGAGCCTAGCCGGCGGTCAGCTCACGAGAAAACTGCGCCTACAGGCGCGCACGGCGCCACCTGGGGAGCAGGGAGCGCCTGAGTTTGCGGGTTGGAGGTGTGGCGCCTGGGCGTCAGTCCATGGCTGCAGCAGCGGCGATACCGCATTTGCGGAACTGTGCCGGGGTTTGCCCCGTGAATTTCTTGAAGGCGGTGTAGAAGGCCGAGTTGGAATTGAATCCGGCCTCAAAAGCGTGATTGATCACCGCGCCGCCCCGGCCAGCGCCCGAGATCAGCGCCTTCGCATGTTCGATCCGGTGGCGATTAACGTAGTCGAAGAAGCTGCTGTCGAACCCTGCGTTGATGACCTGCGAGAGGTGATTGACAGAACATCCCACAAGACCTGCCAGCTCCGGCAAGGTCAGGTTCGACCGTAGATAGGCTTGATCGATCTCCATGACCCGCGTGAGCGCTTCCTTGTACGCATCAAGCTGCGCTTCCGTCAGTCCGGACTTCGCGTATTTTGCCCGGGCAGAGTGCTGTGCCAAGGCCTGATCGGTGATCGTGGGCTGTGCCGCACTCGCTGCGTCCTGATAGAAGTCGTGGATCGAAACTGCGCTGTTTCCCTTGAGCGTGATGAACTCCGCTCCGAGAATCTCTTCCGATTCCGCGCCTTCGGATCTCTCGGCCTTCAGGAGCGGAAACATCCGGTACCGGAAAGCAATAGTCTCACCGTCAGCAAGGATGTCGCCTACCAGCTCATAGCGGTGCCGGTGCAGAGCAAAATAGGCCTGAAGTGTCGTCTCGAGGTGGTCGTGGGAGAACTGCGTATTGTTCGCGACGTCACAGTACACCCCCGTGCTTGAGAGGTGTTCCGCAACTTCCCCGGCATCCAGATGATTCCAGGAACTGAGATAGCTTTTGACGAATTCCTTTGCCCGCATTGGGGTCGCCCCCCCTCTACGTCTTTGATTTGTCCACGCCCGTCCAATCCTTGTCGAAGCGTGGGGATACTTCGCCTTACGCAAAGGTCATACCACACGCGGCAGCAGGCTGTCACATCCTGCCCCCAGACAGGCCAGGGCCCGCGGCAGTGCTTCCTCACCTCGCTTTCCACACGGTGCGCTGCAGGCACATCAGCGCCGGGGCACCGTAAATCTTGCACGGAAGCGGTGCGCACCTGGCCAATTAGGGTCGGGGGCGGTGCAAGCGAGACAGTCGCAGGCACAAGTGGCCTGCCTGCGTGGGCGCCCGCCGAGGCTCCCGCCGAGGCTCCCGCCGCGGCCAATGCAGGCCTTCCGCCCCGACCCTATGAAATTCCGTTCCGGGCGGCGGGCTGAATCCGATGGATATCTACTCCAGCGCAATCGCCCTGAGCCTTCTCGTCTACGTGGTCGTCGGGAACCTCGCAGGGCGCGGCGTGAAGGGACTCGATGATTACTACGTCGGCGGCCGTCGGGCGCCGACCTTCCTCATAGTGGGCACGCTCGTCGCGAGCCTCATGAGCTCGAGCCTGTTCCTAGGCGAAGTCGGATTCGCCTACGACGGTCAGGCGGGCCCCTATGTACTCTTTCCCCAGATGGCCTGTGCGGGCTACGTCCTCGGCGCGCTGCTGTTCGGTCGCTACCTGCGCCGAAGCCGCGCTACGACGGTCGCCGAGTACTTTGGCGCGCGCTTTGCCAGCTCGAGAATCCAGCAGCTCGCAGGGCTCACCGTGATCTTCGCCCTGAGCGGCTATCTGCTGGCCGTAACCCAGGGCGGGGCCATTGTCCTCGAGGAAATCACCGAGCTGGACTATCGCGAGGCACTCGTCATCGCATGGCTCTCCTACACCGGCTTTACGGTCTATTCGGGTTCTCGCGGAGTCCTGATGACCGACACGCTCATGTTTCTCCTTTTTGCGACTGTCAGCGTCTGCTCCATCGCATGGATGATCGATGCCCTTGGCGGCTGGCCCCACGTGCTGGCGACGCTTTCGAACCTGGAATCGAAGCCGGACCTCATGTCTTGGCACGGCATTGTCGGGCCCGGAACACAATGGCCAACAGCGTCCGACTATCTTGTCTGGGCCGTGATCATCGACACGAGCTGGCTGCTCGTCTATGCGATCAGCCCCTGGCAGTCGAGCCGCCACCTCATGGCACGCAATGAGCACGTCGTCCTGCGCTCCGCCATCTGTGCCTGTATCGCCGTTGCGATCCTGCAGGTCGCTATCTACGCGATGGGCGGCGTCATCAACGTCGCATCCCCCGACATCGAGCCTTACGAGCGAGCGACGATCTGGGCGTCTGTGAACGTGCTCCCCCCCTTGCTCGGCGCCTTGATGCTCTCCGGCATCATCGCAGCGGCCCTGTCGTCGGCGTCGACCTTCATGACGCTGGTGAGCTTCAGCATCACCCGTGATCTCGGTCTGTCGGACCATCTCCCGGAATCCGCGACACTGCGACTCAGCCGCATCATGATGTTCGCCGTGGGCGCCGCAGTTCTAGTCGTGGCCCTCTTCGTTCCCGCAGACATCTTCTGGCTGATGATCTTCATCGGCACCGTGTTTGCTTCTGCCTGGGGCCCCGTCGGACTCATGAGCATCTGGAGCGATCGGATCACGGAACCCGCAGCCTTCTGGGGAATGCTGACGGGGCTCGCCGGCAACGTCCTGCCGAAGCTCCTCGAGGTGACTGGCGTGATCGCGCTACCCGCCTACGCAGACCCGGCACTTCTAGGTTTCGCCGCGAGCCTCGCCGTCATTGTCGTTATCTCCCGACGCACGGAACGGCGCGAGGTGGAACGCGCTTACCTGGAGCGTCTGCACAGTACGCCGCCGGGAGAGCGGGACGCTGCCCTGGTGCGCTCGACGCTGCGTCTACCTTGGGCTCTGATCGCCATCAACGCCATCGCCGTGCCTGTACTGCTGGGCATCTTCTACGTGTACCCGTATCAGCGTGCAAAGGGCGCAACGATCGACGGCATGCTGAATCCGCTGACGGGCGAGTTCGCGCTGCTGGTGTCCTGGTTCCTGCTCTACGGCGTTGTGGGTTTCGCTGCGCTGCGGATGATTCGCACCTCCTACGGGCGCAGCGAAAGGACGAGCTCAGCGAAGGACCAGGCCGCAACGCCGACGCCCTGAGTGGCTGCTCCGGCGACCGATCCGGGGGCGCGTCAGTAGAGGAGCGCGGGCGTCTTGCGCGCGTGCGGCGGCGCAAGAAATGGCGCGTCGAGCTTCGTGCAACGCTCGATGCGGCTGTGATGCCTCAGCTCCTTCTCATAATAGATCTCGACCCACATCTCGGCATCAAGATAACGGGTATCAATCACTGCGAGGGCGATGTTTGCCTTCGCGACGGGCGACCACATTGCAGAGGTGACGTAGCCGATCTCCCGGGTGCACGCCTTGTCGCGATAGACGTGTGAACCCTCGGCAGGGCGATTGCCAGCAATGTCGAGCTTGGTGAGGGTAAAGGCAGGGCCCTTGCGCTGCGCCTCCAGCAACGCCGCCCGGCCACTGAAATGAGGCTTCTTGAAGTCGACCAGCCACCCCAGATCGAGGTCGAAGGGCGTCTGGTCGTGCTCAAAATTGACTGTCTTCAGCGCTTCACTGAATTCCGCGTCGGGCATGATGAACGCGGCCTCGAGACGAGCCATGTTCGTGGCGGTCTCACCGTAGGGCTGTATGCCGAAGTCCTCGCCGGCAGCATAGAGTGCATCCCACATCGCAAGCGCGTGTTCCGCATCGACCCAGAGTTCGTAACCGAGATCACCGGTGAACCCGGTGCGGGACACCATTAGCGTCGTGCCCTGAAAGGGGAAATAGCGGATCTCGAAAGGCCGGCAGGTCTCGATGTCCTCGAGGCCCATACGCTTGAGTACAGAGCAGGAGGTCGGACCCTGCACGGATAGCGCGGCTGTCTCCTCAGTCACATCCCTGACCTCCACCGCATCGAACCCAAGACAGCTCTTGCGCAGCCAGGCAAGGCAGGGGCTTCCGCAGGTGAGCATGTAGCGCTGCTCGCCAAGCCGGAAGATCGTCCCGTCATCGATGATTCGGCCCTCGTCCGTGCACCACACGCAGTAGGACACGCGGTTGAGCCGGAACTTGGTCACGTCGCGCGTGACCATACGATTGAGCATGGCTTCGGCATCGGGACCCGAGATCTCGTACTTCTGCATCGGACTGATGTCGTAGGTCCCGCACAGGTTCCGAATACAGAAGTACTCGTACTCGACGTCGTAGAAGTAGTCGGCGAACTTCACCCCATTCCAGCTCGACCACGCTTCGCGGACGTTGAGCGCCGCCAATCGGGGGTGAAACGGCGAAAGCTTCGGACGCTCGCCGGCGAAGGGATCCTGCGCGTGGCTGGGCTCACTCATCGTGGAAATCGTCTTCCGGAACAGTGTTGGGTCGCTTGAGGTCCATGAGAATCTCGCGCGCTGCGTTGGCCCCGCACACGGCCGATACGCCGCCGCCCGGGTGCGTGGACGAACCGCACATGTACAAATTTTTCAAAGGCATGCGGTACTGACCGTAGCCCGGGAAGGGACGGTTGAAGAACAGTTGGTCGATCGTCAGCTCGCCCTGGAAGATGTTGCCCTCCGTGAGCCCGATCTCATTCTCGATCTCATGCGGCGTACGGACCTCCATGTGCACGATGAGATCCTTGAACCCCGGCGCGTAGCGTTCGATCTTGTCGATGACCGTTGCACCGAAGGCATCGCGCTTCTCCGGTGTCCAGGGGCCATCGCTCAGCTCCGGCGGGCAGTACTGGATGAAGTTGGACATCCAGTGTTTTCCCGCGGGGGCGACCGTTGGATCCCAGGCGGACGGGATTACCGATTCGATGAACGGATCGTCAGACCAGGTACCGCGCTTCCAGCAGTCGTAGGCGCGCTCCATGGTCTCCAGAGATCCGACAAAACCTTGCCCGCCACGATCCAGGTACCGGTTGTCGGGCACGCCCGTGAACTTCGGCAGCCCGCTGAGGGCAATATTTACCTTTCCCGATGAGCCGCGAATCTTGAAGTTCTTCGCCCGCCGGTAAATGTCCTCGGGGAGGTCTGCTCGGTCGATGACTTTGGTGAACGTTCGCTTTGCATCGAGGTTGGAGACGACGATACCCGCCGAAAGCTCGTCTCCGTTCTCCAGAATCACCCCGTCGGCACGTCCGTTGTTGACCCGGATGCGAGCGACACCGGCCTCCGTGCGCAGCTCGCCCCCGAAGGACTTGTATGCTGATGCGATCGCATCGGAGATGGCCCCCATGCCGCCCCGCGCAAGCCCCCAGGCGCCGATACTGCCGTCCACGTCGCCCATGACGTGATGCAGCAGAATGTAGGCAGAGCCGGGCGAGTAGACGCCAAGCGCGGTCCCGATGATCCCCGGGCTGGCCATGGCGCCCTTGATCAGATCGTTTTCGAAATAGTCCTCGAGGAACTCCGCGGCGCTCATCGTGAAGAACCGGATGTATTCGTACAGCTCCCGCTCGCCCAGCGCCCAGAACTGCTTGGCGAGAAACAGCAATTCCTGCATATCACGCAACCGGAACGACGAGGGGTCCGGCGGCGTTCGCATGAGCGTCTTGCGAATCACCTGGGAGTAACGTGTGAGATCGGCCTGGAAGCGGAACATCGCATCCGCATCGTGCGGTGAGTGGCGCCTGAGTTCGTTGTAGGACGCGGTTTCGTCCTGATAGCTGAACAGCCGCTCGTCGCCGTTGCCGAAGGTCACCGTGCCGAGATACGGCACGATCATGAGACCGTGTCTGCCGAGCTCGAGATCGCGATGAATGGCCTGGCGCATCATCGAGCAAACGTAAGAGCAGCTGGAATACAGCCATCCCGGTTCGAGCTCCCGCGAGACCGCAGCGCCACCGATGTAGTCGTTCTTCTCCAGAACGCAGACCTTCAGGCCTGCCTTTGCGAGGTACGCAGCGTTCGTGAGGCCGTTGTGGCCTGCACCAACGACGATCGCGTCGTATTGGTTCGTCATCGCAGGACTTCCCGAGCGGCATTGAAACCCGCCGCGCCAACCAGATCGCCGCCCGGATGACAGCCGGCACTGCACAAGAACAGGTTGTCTATGGGGGTTCGATACTGGCCGGCGTCGTAGGTCGGGCGCATCATCAAGAGCTGATCAACGGCAAACTCGGTGTGGTGCCAGTGTCCGCCGGTCACGCCGAAACGCTCCTCGATATCAGAGGGTGTGAGCAACTCGGCCGCAACGATTTGACTGCGGATACCGGGCGCGAACCGCTCGATCGTCGCCATCACGGACTCCAGCAGCGCATCCCGAGCGCCGTTCGTCCATCCCTCCCTGTGCCGGGCAGGCACGTACATGACGTGCGCAGAAAGTACGTGATGGCCTTCCGGTGCCAAAGAGGCATCCTCGAGGCTCGGGAGCGTGACCTCGAGCACGGGCTGTTTCGAGGCTTCTCCATACTTTGCATCGTCGTAGGCGAACTCGATCGCATCCAGTCCCGGCGCCATGAGCAGACGGCCACGCGGCTGGGTAAGCCCGGCGAACTCGGGCAATCCGTTCAGGGCCAGATGAACCTTGGCAACAAGACCCTCTGATCGGAGCCGTTCGATCCGATTCGAGAAGCCGATGTCCAGCCGGGCGTAGCCGACAAGGTCGCGGAAAGTGTGCTTCGGATCGACGCCGGAGATCACTCGATCTGCCTCGATGACCTCGCCCGATGCGAGCTCGACGCCACAGGCCTGCTGCGTCGCGGAGAGCACGACCTGGCGCACTGGGCTGTCGCATAGCAGCTCAACCCCCGCCTCTCGTGAAGCATCCACCAGCGCGTCGACGAGCGACCGGACGCCGCCCGGGCCAATCCGATGCTGGCCGTAGAAGCCGGTGCTTCCACGATAGAGCATGGCGAGTACGGCGCTGTTCGGAGAGCGGGGGGCCATGCGGCCACCGATAAGACCGTCCCAACACAGGGCCGCCTTCAGCCGGTCCTCCTCGAAGTACTCATCAACAAGATCGCGCGCGGAGAGGGTGGCGATGCGGAAGAACTCAAGCATGTCCTGCTTGCCAAGCAGCCGTAGACTGACCCCCAGATGCGCGAACTTCGCGACTTCGGAGGGCGAGCGGTCGCTCAGCCGCGGCACCGTTTTCTCCCAGAAAGGTGCCATGGTCGACGCGTACCGATTCATCAATCGGTGGAATTCTTCAAAGGCCGCGCTGTCGGCTTCGGAGGCACCTGCGAGGCGACCATCTTCAATGGAGATGTGCGCGCCATCCTCATCGAGGGCCACGAGGGGAACCGATGCGGCTCGCGCGTCGAATCCGAAGCGTGCGAGCTCAAGGTCCTTTGCGACCCGTTCAGAAAAGTGCGAGACGGAGTGCGCGACAGCGCTCCGATAGCCCTCTGCAAACTCGATGCCTGCCGCAAGCCCGCCGGGGCTGCTGCCGCGTTCGACAACGAGCACCCGCTGTCCAGCGCGGCGGAGATAGGAGGCGCAGACCAGACCGTTGTGGCCTGCACCGACGACGATGGAATCAAATCGCGGCACGGCTTGATGGCGTCCGAAATGAAGATCGCGCAAGTTTTCGGAGACGTGCGGAGCCGGTCTTCCCTGCCTACAGGCTGACAGGGCGCACGCTCAGAGGCGTGCCATGATGATATTGGAGCGTCCGTTTTGCGTCATCGCGAGCGGGCAACCGGAGACGCTTGGATGCATGGGTGAGCGCGGCGCGCAGCTCTTCTACGGGGCGTGCCCAGGCGCACCAAATTGGATATCGAGACATCTCGGGCCGATCCACCAGATGGCGAGATCCCTATGAACGATGACTCCTTGAGTCCCGCTGCGGCAACGCTTGATGGCGCCCTTGCTTGGCTCCGTGCCAACGGCATCGACCGCATCGAGACGACCGTTCCCGACATGGCCGGCATCGGCCGGGGCAAGGTCCAGCCGGTCAGCGACTTCAAGGAAGAAGGGACGCGCATCCCGCAAGCGATCCTGGCCCAAACGGTCAACGGCACCTTCCATCTCGTCCCGGAAAACGTCGGCGATCGCGACATGTCGCTGCGCGCCGACCTATCCACGCTCCGGCGTCTGCCCTGGACAAGCGAGCCGACCGCCGTTGTCATCATGGACTGCGTCGACGACGACGGCGCGCTCCTGCCGATCGCGCCCCGGACGGTTCTGGCCCGCACGCTTGATCTGTACCGCGCACAAGGGTGGACGCCGGTGGTTGCGCCGGAGGTGGAGTTCTATCTGATCCGAGCAGACGAGGACCCCTGGAATCGAGTCCGGCCGCTTGCGCCGGACGAGGACGACCTCGAGGACCTCACTGATCCCTACGGTACAGACCGCTTCCATGAGCTTGCGGGGTTCTTCTCGCAGCTTGAAGAAACATGCCGCAGGCAGGACATACGGGTCGGCGCTCTGTCACAGGAACTCGGGCCCGGACAGTTCGAGATCAACTTCGACCACGGCGATCCCTTGAAGCTTGCGGACGATGTCTTCCACTTCAAACGCACCATCAGACACGTTGCGGCCGCGCACGAACTACGCGCGATTTTTCTGTCGAAGGTCCACGAAGGCGCCGCAGGCAGTTCCTTTCACATCCACCAGAGCGTCTACGACGACAACGGACGGAACATTTTTTCCACCACCGAGGGCGAGGCGAGCGAGCACTTTGGCCACTACATCGGGGGCCTGCAGCGCCATCTGAGGGACTTTTTACTGTTCTTTGCCCCCTATGCGAATTCCTACCGGCGCCTCATCAGCCACTGGGCCTCGCCGATCAATCTCGAATGGGGCGTGGACAACCGCACCGTCGGCCTGCGCGTCCCCGTCTCCGAGCCAGCAGCGCGGCGCGTCGAGAATCGCCTGGCGGGCGCCGACGTGAACCCGTATCTCGCAATCGCAGGCAGCCTGGCCTGCGGCTACCTCGGCCTCACGAACCGCCTAGCCCCGACCGCTCCGATCCAGGAATCGGCCTATGACAGCCCCTTCGCTTTGCTTCGCCACCCCTATCTCGCAATTGAGCAGTTTCGCGACAGCGCCGAGGCGCGAGCTATGTTCAGCGACGACTTCGTTGAGTGGTTCACGGCCATGAAGCAGCAGGAATGCATCGAGTGCGAGGAGCGCGTGCCGACGTGGGAGCGCGACTCACTCGGCTGGACGCTGTGAGCGTAGACGCCAGCGCTCCCTGATCCCGACGCGCGTCTTGTGCCTGCGTCCAAAGGGGCCTGACACCGCGGCCCTATCACTCAGCAAAAGGATGCCCAGGAGGGCCCGCCCATGACTGCCCAGCCGCTCCGCTTGAACTTTCGCACCCCGGGGCGGCGTCTCGCAGCCCTTCTCGCCTGCGCCTGCGGGCTCCTCAGCGGCACCGTTTGCGCCAGCGATGCGAGCCAGGAGCCTGTCGCGCCGCCGGCCGCGTGGACCCTCCACGGACTCAACGCCATGGAGCTGGAGGATCTGGGCGATATCGATTGGGCGCCGATTACCAGGGGCGTGGCCGGCAACAGCGAAGGCCTGCTCTTCGAAGGCCAGAACACCGTGGCAGTCTGGGACGCAGGACCGGCACGCCTGATCCTCGACAGCCCGCTGCCCTACGACGAGTTCGTGGTCGTGCTCAAGGGTGAGCTCGTGCTCACCGACGAAGCCGGTAACGCCATGACCTATCGCGCCGGCGACATGTTCATGCTGCCTCGCGGATTCCGCGGCGTCTGGGACATGACCGAGGCGTATCGCGAGCTGATCGTCGTCGACACCGCAGCGTATAACGCAGAGTGATGCGGAATCCGGCCATGAAGCTCGGCATCCTTCGCACCGACACGGTCAGACCCGAGTTCGAGGATGAGTTTGGCCAGTATCCCGAAATGTTCCGGGCGCTTCTCGGCGCCGTTGACGACGCCATCGAGTACGCGGAGTTCGACGTGGAACACAACGAGTTTCCTGACTCGTTGGATGCCGCCGACGCCTATCTGATTACGGGCAGCCGCTTTTCGGCCTACGAAGATGAGCCGTGGATTCATCGCCTGCTCGCGTTTGTGCGCGAACTGCACAGCGCACGCAAGAAGGTGGTGGGCATTTGCTTCGGACACCAGCTCATCGCGCTGGCGCTCGGCGGAACGGTCGAGAAATCCGAGCGCGGCTGGGGCATCGGGCTGCATCAGGCAACGTTCGACACCCTGCCGGCCTGGCACGACGGTGGCGATCCGTCATTCGGCGTGCTCGTCAGCCACCAGGATCAGGTCACGCAGCTCCCACAAGGCATGGCTCGCCTGGCAGGCAGTTCGTTCTGCCCGAATGCCGTGACGCAGGTCGGCACGCACATGCTGACTTTCCAGGGCCATCCCGAATTCGAGACGGGCTATTCTCGCGGCCTGATCGAGTTCAGGCGGCAAACGCTGGATCAGAGGCGCTATCAGGACGCCATGGCATCGCTGGCCAAAGCTCCGGAGCGTGAACGCATCGCGCGCTGGATCATCAACTTCCTGCGACGGCCCTAGGACGGCGTTCGCACGGACGGCTCAGAATGTTGGCGGCGTACACGCGGTGATTACTTCGCACACAGTTCTGCCCGCGTTCGCGAAGCCATGCGGTCGGTGGCTCTCGAAGTAGTACGCATCGCCCGCACGTAGCGTCTCCGTGACGCCGTCAACGGTGAGATCGAGCCGCCCCGAAAGCACCAACCCGCATTCTTCTCCCTCATGCCGAAGCTGGTGCTTACCCGTCGTCGCACCAGGCTCGTAGCATTCGTGCAGGAACTGGATCGCCTTGTCAGCCAGATTGGCGCCAACCTGTCGATAGGACACGCCCCCATCCGCGATCTCCGTAAGCTCCGCCGCACGGAAAATCACCTTGTCGCGCACCTCCTCCTGATCGCTGAAGAACTCACCCAGACTCACCGGTACGCCGTCCAGCACCTTTTTTAGCATGCTGACGGTCGGGTTCAGCTTGCCACTCTCGATGAGAGAGATTGATGCATTCGCGACGCCCGATCGCCTCGCCAGTTCACGCTGGGAGAGCCGATTGCGCTGACGAATCGCCCGCAGGCGATGCCCCGTGTCGTTGTCCTGCAAGACTTGCACCCCGCGCGTTTAACATAGTGAACATCATGCGCACTCAACCTTGATCTTTCAAAGGGTTAAGAAGCTTCAGTTAACTAATTGTTTAACGCAGGGCGCGCGCCCTAAGCTCTTCCCGGTTACTAGAGCAGGAGCTTCCCATGAACGCTGAAGCCGTCAATCTCGCCGACAATATAGACGTTGATCCGTACTGGATGCCCTTCACGTCCAATAGGGACTTCAAGCAGCGGCCACGAATCCTCCGCAGCGCCCAGGGCCATCACTACACAACGCTCAACGGGGATCGGATCTACGACTTCTTCTCAGGGCTCTGGACCTGCGGCATGGGCCACTGCCACCCGAAGATCGTTGAAGCGGTTCAGTCGCAGGTGCAACAGCTCGATCACGGCATGGGATTTCAGGTCGGCTGCGACCGCTCCTTCGAGCTTGCGGAACGCCTGACGGAAATGGCACCCGCGCCCCTTACGCGGGCTTTTTTCACAAACTCGGGATCAGAGTCCGTCGATACCGCGCTCAAGATCGCGCTCGGCTATCACCGGGTCCGCGGCGAAGGCCAGCGCACGCGTCTGATCGGACGAGAACGCGGATACCACGGCGTGAACTTCGGCGGCATGTCCGTTGGCGGCATCGTCGCCAACAGGCAAATGTTCAGCGGCAACCTCGTGCCCGGCGTGGATCACATGCGGGCAACCATCGACCTCGACCACACGGCGTTCTCGCGGGGTCAGCCCTCCTGGGGTGCGCATCTCGCAAACGACCTCCTCGGCATCGCGAAGCTTCACGGGCCGGATACGATCGCCGCCGTGATCGTCGAACCGGCGGCAGGATCGACGGGGATTCTTCCCCCCCCGGTCGGCTATCTGCAGCGCCTTCGCGAGCTCTGTGACGAGCACGGCATTCTCCTGATCTTCGACGAGGTGATCACCGGCTTCGGGCGAACCGGCGCATCCTTCGGCGCTGAACGCTTCGGCGTCATGCCAGACATCATGACCACGGCCAAGGGTCTCACCAACGGCGTGATCCCCATGGGTGCGGTGCTTGTCCGCGAGGAAATCTACGACGCCTTCATGCGCGGGCCAGACGCGGCCATCGAGCTCTTTCACGGCTACACGTATTCGGGACATCCCGTTGCAGCTGCCGCTGGGGTCGCGAGCCTCGAGGTCATGGAGGAAGAGGACATCTTCGGCCAGGCTGCGGCCCTGTCTGCCCCCTTCGAGGAGCTCCTGCACTCCCTGGCGGACTGCAAGCACGTGATCGACGTACGCAACATCGGACTAATGGGCGCCATCGAACTCGCGCCCCGGCCGGGCGCGCCTGGGGCGCGCGGCCTCGAGGTGCACAAGCGCTGCTTCTGGGAAGAGCAGGTGATGCTGCGCAACGGCATGGACACGCTGCAGTTTTCTCCCTTCCTCAATTCCGACATCAACGACTGGACGCGGGCATTCGAGCGGATTCGCCACGTCATCGAAACAATCGCCTGAGCGTGCCTGAGGCAGCTCAACCTGGAGATCCACGCATGAACTTCGGTTCCGCAGAACTCGCTTCCCGGCTCGAGACGGTCGGTCACTTCATCGATGGCGAAGCGATCCAAGAGACCGGACGAACGTTGCCCGTGACCAATCCTGCAACCGGGCAGGTCGTGCGCGACGTGTCCCTCGCACCGGCTGCGACCGTGGAGCGTGCCATTGCAGCTGCCCAGGCGGCCTTCGAGGGCTGGCGCAATACGCCGGTGAGCAAGCGCGCACGCGTGATGTTCCGCTTCAAGCAGCTCCTAGACGAGCACGCGGAAGAAATCGCTGCGGCCATTACCGAAGAGCATGGCAAGGTTGTGGACGACGCCATGGGCGAATTCCAGCGCGGCGTGGAAGTCGTCGAGTACGCCTGCGGTATCGCCGAACTGCTCAAGGGCGAGCACACGCGTAACGTCGGTCCAGGGATCGACAGCTGGTCCGAGCATCAGCCACTCGGCGTCGTCGCAGGCATCACCCCGTTCAACTTCCCCGCGATGGTCCCGCTGTGGATGTACCCCATGGCGATCGCAGCAGGAAACACTTTTGTCCTCAAGCCGTCCGAGAAGGACCCTACGGTATCGCTGATCTGCGCCCGCCTCCTTGCGGAAGCGGGTCTGCCGAAGGGCGTCTTCAACGTCGTCAACGGAGACAGGGAAGCGGTCGACACGCTCCTCGACGACCCTCGTATCCAGGCGATCAGTTTCGTGGGCTCGACGCCCATCGCCGAATCGATCTACAGCCGGGGCACAGCCAATGGCAAGCGCGTCCAGGCGCTCGGCGGCGCAAAGAATCATGCTGTCGTCATGCCCGATGCGGACATCGAGAACGCCGCCAGCGCGCTCATGGGGGCCGCCTACGGTTCCTGCGGGGAGCGCTGCATGGCGATTTCGGTTGCTGTGTGCGTCGGGAGCGAGACGGCCGACGCCCTGATCGCCCGCCTCTCCGCCCACATCGGAGAGACACGCGTCGGCACCGGGGCCGATGCGACCAACGACATGGGCCCCCTGATCACCCGCGAGCATCTGGACAAGGTGACGCAATACGTCGAAACCGGCGTCGAGGAAGGGGCCACGCTCGTGATCGATGGCCGCGGTCTGACGGTGCAGGGCCACGAGCAGGGCTTCTTTCTAGGCCCCTGCCTCTTCGATCACGTCACCCCGAGCATGCGCATTCATCGGGAAGAAATTTTTGGCCCGGTGCTCTGCGTTGTGCGCGTCGAATCGCAGGAGGAGGCCATGCGGCTCATCGACGAACACGAATTCGGCAATGGCACCTGCATTTTCACCCGCGACGGTGAGGCTGCTCGCTTCTTCGCGGATCACATCCAGGTCGGCATGGTGGGCGTGAATGTCCCGCTACCCGTGCCGGTCGCCTGTCACAGCTTCGGCGGATGGAAGCGTTCGCTGTTCGGCGACCTTTCCGCGTACGGCCCAGACAGCATCCGGTTCTACACCCGCCGCAAAACCATCACGCAGCGCTGGCTCGCGGGCGGAGTACGCGAGAAGGCCCGCTTCAGCTTCCCGAGCTACTCCTGAAACGAGCCGAGGCGCCACTGCAACGGCGCCCGAAACCGCAAGGCCCAGAGCGAACACCAGCCTGCAACCGACCAACGAGGTGCCTATGGACGCGATGAACGAAAGAAGCCTGAGCGACTGGCAACAGCTCGACCACGACCATCACATGCACCCGTTCACTGACCATCTTGAACTCGGTCAGCGGCGCTCGAGGATCATCACCCGTGCGGACGGCGTCTACATTCACGACGCAGAGGGTAGGCAGGTACTGGATGGCATGTCGGGCCTGTGGAACGTGAACGTCGGCTACGGCCGCAAGGAACTCGTAGACGCAGCCGCCCGACAGCTTGCGGAGCTGCCGTACTACAACAGCTTTTTCCAGTGCACCAACATGCCGGCAGTCGACCTGTCGGCCATGCTGTGCGAACTCACACCGCCGCAATTCACTCGGGCCTTTTTCACCGGATCCGGTTCCGAGTCGAACGACACCATTGTGCGCATGGTGAGAACCTACTGGGATCTCATGGGGCACCCACAGAAGCACACGTTCATCAGCCGGAAGAACGCCTATCACGGGTCCACGGTCGCTGCGGCCAGCCTCGGCGGCATGTCCGCCATGCACAAGCAGGGCGGCCTGCCGATCCCGGGGGTCGTACACATTGATCAGCCCTACTGGTTCGGCAGCGATCGAACACAGTCGCCGGAGGCGTTTGGTCTCGCCATGGCTCGACAGCTAGAGACCACCATCGAGCAGCTCGGCGCCGAGAACGTTGCTGCATTCATCGGCGAGCCGATCCAGGGCGCAGGCGGGGTCATCATTCCCCCGGATGGCTACTGGCCCGAGATTCAGCGAATCTGCCGCAAGCACGACATCCTGCTGATCTGCGACGAGGTGATCACCGGCTTCGGCCGGCTCGGAGAGTGGTTCGGTTCGAGTTACTTCGGCATAGAGCCGGACCTGATGCCTTTCGCCAAGGGCGTTACGTCAGGCTACCTGCCGCTGGGCGGCGTCATGGTGGGTGCTCGCGTGGCAGACGTACTCATCGAGAAAGGCGGAGAGTTCGCGCACGGTTACACCTACTCCGGACATCCAGCGTCCTGCGCGGTGGCCATCGCGAATCTCGGGATCATCCGCAGCGAAGGCATGGTCGAGCGGATCAAGGACGACATCGGCCCCTACCTGCAGCAGCGCTGGTCCGAGCTTGCGGAGCACCCGATCGTCGGAGAGACGCGCATGGTAGGCCTCATGGGCGCGCTGGAGATCGTCCGCGACAGGGCAACCTGCGAGCGCTTTGGAGAAGACCTCCAGGCGGGAACGCGCTGCCGCGATCATGCAATCGACGCAGGACTGGTCATGCGCGCCGTCGGCGACACGATGATCGTTGCACCGCCGTTTCCATTGACGCACGCGCAGGCCGACGAGCTGGTCAACAAGGCTGCCGTCGCCCTTAATCGAACGCAGGCGGAACTCGCCTGACCTAAGCGGGCCGAGTGACGCTCAGGATCGGAACCAGTTGCCGTCCGGATCGCCCGGATAGACGCCAAGGGAAGGGCCGTCACTCTGGTAACCCATGAGACGCTGGACGCGTTCCGGGTATGTGCGCGCGATCTCCGGGGGCACGGAGAGGTACTGGTTTTCCTCCTGCCGGAGCCAGCCGAGACTGTAGGTATTGACCAATCCGGTGCGCGCCACAGCGGTGCTGTTAGCGCCCCCGCCGTGCCAAGTGGTTCCGAGATAGAACAAAGCAGAGCCGCGGCCCATGGTTGCCTGCACGATGGTCTCGGCGTCTATCGCACCCCCGTCAGCGATGCCGTGGTCGCCCGGAACAACACGCGTCGCCCCGTTCGCCTCCGTGAAGTCGTCCAGCGCCCACATGACAGAGAACTGCAGTTCGACGCCGGGTAGCGATATCGGGTACAGGCCGTCGACGTCTCGATGCAGGACCTGATCTCGCTCGCCGGGCAGCACCCGGATCGCGGTGGTGCTACCGATCCGGTAGCTCCGTGCGTGGGGGAGCAAAAGGGCATCCGCAACTGCCAGGACAAAAGGGTGCGCGATCAGCTCCGCCGCGCTACGGGATTCCTTGAGAATCGCGCCGACCCGCAAGGTCCTGTATCCGTTGAAGTCGTTCGCGAACCTGGCGCCGAATTCCACGAAAGGCGCCTCGAGCTCTTGGAGCACCCTGTCGAGCAGAGAATCGGCGACGAGATCGCGCACGACCGCTGCGCCAGAGCGACGCATAGCAGCCACAAGGGCGGCGGGCTCTCCCCCAGGGGCAAACGTCGGCAGCTCACCATCGCAGGCCTCAGCCATGGGCGCGACCGTTCCGGCTCAGCACCGCTCGCGTCCCCGGCGGAGACATGAATCAGGACGCATCGGCCAGGGCCGGGATCGCTGCCTTCAGCTTCACGTACATCATCACGTAGATGAGCAGGGCAACCAGCGATGCTCCGGCGCAAAGGATGAATACGCCGTCGTAGCCATAGCCAGCCCCCAGCAGTGAGGCCGCAAGGTTCGGCCCCACGATCTGGCCCAGCCCCTGAGCACCGGGCATGAGGGCAGAGTAGCGGCCGTCAGGGTCGACGTTCGCGACGGTCGCCATCTGATAAACGTCCGCGAAGATCCACAGGAAGTTGAAGCCGAAGAGACTGATGACGATGTTCACGTCATTGATGCCGGCAACGAGCATGACCACGATGATCGCCTGCATGAAGAGCGTGATCATCAAAGGGCGCGCAAGCCCGTATCGATTACTGATGAGCGTCGCGAACAGGCACCCGAGCACGGAGAAAAAACTCGTGAAAACCAGGACCTGTGACACCCAATCAGGGTCCGCCGAGGAAACCGCGCTTGCGAGCTCGATGTACGTCCAGTAGGCACCGATGTTGACGTAGGTCACACCGATCGCCGCAAGCACCATCCAGGGCACGTAGATCGGCACGCTGACGTCCGCCGCACTTTGTTCAGAGTCCTGCGCTGGTCGCTCAGCGCCGCGGCCCGGGTACCACCCGAGGAACGGTAAAGTGAGCAGGTATGCCACGATGAAAACCAGGTAGATGCTGTTCATGGACAGCATCGGAAGCACTGCAAGCTCACCGGCCTGCGAAAACGCGAAGGCAAACAGGGAGTAATTGAAGGCGCGTGCGGGCCAGGATGTCGCACCAAGATTCGCGACCGCGACGGCGGTGTAGAAGCCACTGCCAAGGCCGGAGATGACCCGTAACCAGAGGACGGACTCGTAATCCGTGATCGCCATGCACGCTGCGTTGGCTGAGACCGAAAGGACGATCCCTGCAAGCGTTAGCCAGCGCCGATCGAGGCGCGCGATGAGCATCGCCGTCAGCACGGCCCCTAACGACAGCCCACCGAGGTCCGCACCCGCGACGCGCCCCACTTCAACCTCACTGAAGCCGAGCTGATTCACCCAGGCAGAGCTGATGACGGGGATGCCGACGAGCACGCCGTAGCCCACGAGGATCATATAGAGCGATATGCCGAGGGATCGCCAGCCGTCAAAAGGATTTGGCGCCGCGTCGGCCGCCGCGCCGGCTGCATCATTCAATCCCGTGCTCACGACTCAGAATGCCGCCGGGGGCGTCGCGCTACGGTGCGCCGGCACATAGAAAGGGTCCGCCGTAAGCGTGCACGCCTCCCAAACGCTCCGCCACGCCATTTCACGCTGATAGTCGATCTTCACCCAGACCTGCTTCGGCTCGTGGCCCTTTCTGAGCTCCAGCTCCGCATAAGCAAGATTGGACTTCAGAACCGGCGACCAGCACGTTAGGCGGACCACACCGATCTCACGCCCCTTGCGCCGGCTGTAGACGAATGCATCCCCGACGGGCTTGTTGCCGCCAACATACATCTTCACCAGACGGCGCCTGGCCGTGGCGGTCGCCTCTCGAGCCAGGGCGGCGCGGCCGGTGAAGTGCCCCTTGTCCAGGTCGACAGCCCAGCCAAGCCCGACCTCATAAGGGGACCGCCGCTCATCCTCGCGCACAGCACTTTCGGCGGTCATGAAGTCGAAGCCAGGCATGATAAAGCCCGCCTCGATGCGCGCCATCTCCATGGCGTCGAGGCCAATGGGAACAACGTCGTAGCGGCCCTGTTGCGCCGCGAGCGCATGCCAGAGGCGCTCGCCGTCTGCGGGATCCACCCAGACTTCATAGCCGAGGTCACCCGTGTAGCCCGTCCGCGACACAAGCGCACGGGTGCCCCCAAAGGACGTTGTGATGTGGCGATAGGGCCTCAGCGTATCCAGGCCTTCGAACCCTGCGCCCGTAAGCACCGAGTAGGACGTCGGCCCCTGCACGGCAAGGGCCGCAACCTCTTGCGTCTCGCAGCGAATATCGACGTCGAAACCGAGGGCACTCGTTAGGAGCCAATCCAGCTGATGATGCTGAGCGCAGAGGCGAAACTCCTGATCGCCAAGGCGGAACAAGGTCCCGTCGTCTATGAGCTTGCCCTCGTCATCACACCAGGCGACGTAGGTGATCCGACCGGTTCGCAAGCGGTCTATCCGGCGCACCAGAAGCCGGTCAAGGAAGGCGAGCGCGTCCGGGCCGCAGATCCGGTATTTCTCCATCGGCGTCAGATCCATCACGGAGCAGCCGCTTCGGATAGCGAAGTATTCGCGCGCGAGATTGTCTACGACCTTCGCCGCCTTGTAGCCGTTCCACGCGGTCCAGTGCTCGCGCGTCGTCGCTGCTTCGTAGAAGGCAGTGAAGGGAGAGCGCTCAAGCGCCTGCTGAAAGTGCGTATGGGCGATGACGTTCAAGACTGTCCCTTCCTGCGACTGCGGTTGATCACGCGCGCGGCATTGCGTCCCGGGAACCCCGAGACGTCTCCGCCCGGGTGACAGCCTGCGCTGCACAGGAACAGACCGTCGACCGGCGTCACATACTGCGCCGCGCCATAAACAGGCCGGAGCATCATCGACTGATGGAGCGACAGCTCTCCGTGGTGCCAGTGACCCTCGGCGACGCCGTAGGCCCGCTCGATGTCCCGCGGGGTAAGAAGCTCCTGCGCGACGACTCGCCCCCTGAACTCTGGGTCGTATTCCTCGAGCGTCGCGAGCACGCGCTCCACGACCGCCGCGCGCTGAGCATCCGTTTCCGGCTCGGTCTGATAGGGCACGTAGGAAACGTTCAGTGACGCTACGTGCCGCCCCCCAGAAGCGCTTTCCGGAGCATGGAGGCTGGGCAGCGTCATCTCGATGACGGGCGCGGCGCTGTGGCGACCATACTTGCTGGCATTGAACGCCCGCTCTACATAGTCCGCGGAGGGCGCGATGAGCAGGCGCCCAGCGAGCGCGGCTTCGTCTACACCCGGAAACTCCGGCATCGACGCGAGCGCTAGATGAAGCTTGGCAACCACGCCCTTGCCACGTACCTGCGTGACGCGCCGCGCAAACATCGCATCCAGCTCCGGTAACCCGAGCAGGGAGCGGAAGGTGAGCCTAGGGTCGACTCCGGAGACAACCGTATCCGTGAGGATTTCCTCGCCGCTTGCTAGGCGCACGCCGCTGACGCGGCCGTCGCTCACTAGAACCCGAACAACTTCACTGCCGGTACGAATCTCTCCGCCAGAAGCCCGTAGAGCACGCACCAGCGCCCGGGTCACAGAGTGCTCCGGCGCACCGACGATGCCCGGCATCGCCTCCCGAGCATGCGCGAGGCGATGGAGCCAGCTCAGGATCGTACCGGGGGTGCGTGGCCCCATGGCGGACCCTTGAACAGCCTCGATCGCCAGCAGACCCTTCAGGCGATCATCATCGAACGTCTCCTCGAGAAGGTCATAAACATTCATCGCGATGACTCGAAGCAGCTCGCGCGTACCCTCACGTCCGAGGCCGAAGCGCACGCCAGTACCAATCTGCTGCCAGGACACGAGATCGCCGACCCCGAAGTTCTTCATGCGCGGCGGCGACCGCTGAAAAAGCGGCGCGAGCCGCCGCGCAAACTCGGCATAACGCCCGCGCAGCTCGCCATAGGCGAGCGCATCTGTCGCGGGCAGGTCCTCGCCTGACAGCCGTCCATCCACAAACTTCACGACCCGACCATGTGGATCGAGTGCGGTCGTCGGGGCGGGTGGGGCAGGCGTGTAACCGTGCGCGTCAAGATGAAGGTCCTTGCGTATCTGGTCCGCAAGGGCGTACTGCGCGTGGGCGAACGGCACGCGGTCGCCGTCACCGAAGGTTCGGAAGGAAGCCATGCCGCCCGCGCCTTCAGCGCGTTCCAGGCAGATGACCGGGCGTTCGCTCCGCGCGAGGTAATTCGCGCAGACAAGCGCATTGTGGCCAGCCCCGATGACCACGATCGGCTGCGTAGGCTCAGTCATCTGGAAACTCAGTCGGCGTCACGTCGGGTCGCCGAAGATCGCGCAGGATCTCCCGCGCGGCGTTACAGCCCGGGGCACCCATGACGCCTCCGCCAGGGTGCGAGGAAGACCCCGCGAGATACATGCCGCGAATCGGGCCTCGGTACTGGGCGGCGCCGGGAAACGGGCGATTGAACAGCAGCTGATCAAAGGTGAGCTCGCCGTGGAAGATATTCCCGTCCGGCAGGCCGACTTCGTTCTCCAGCTCCCGAGGGGTGCGCACCTCGACATGATTGATCAGCGATCTGAAGTCGGGGCTGTAGTCCGAAATCTGATCGATCACGGTTTTGCCGAAGGCATCCCGCTTCTCATCGGTCCAGCCGCCTTCGATGTCCGCAGGACAGTACTGCACGAACACGCTCATCATGTGCTTGCCCGGCGGCGCGATCGTGGGGTCGTACTGAGACGGAATCAGCGTGTCGGTGTACGGGTCGCTCGACCAGCGTTTGTCTTTCCAATCGTCGTAGGCGAGCTCCAGGCGCTCGAGCGTGTCGGTGAAGTGCATGTGGCCGAGCGTCAAAGGCGACCCCTCCGGCAGAGCAGGAAAAGTCGGCAGGCCATCGAGCGCGATATTGAGCTTCCCCGAGGAACCCCGCGTCTTGAAACGCTCTGCCCGCGTCCGCATCGCGGCAGGGACGTCTTCCGCCTCGAGAAGCCGCGTGAAGGTTGTCCGAGCATTCAGACTGGAGACGACGACCCCAGCATCGATTTCCTCTCCCGAGTCGAGCACGACACCCGTTGCCCGGCCGCCCCTAGACTTGATTCCGGCAACGGCGGCATCGCAGCGAACGACACCGCCGTGAGACATCAGAGCGGAACTGAGCGCGTTTGCGATGGCCCCCATGCCGCCCCGGGCAAAGCCCCATGCCCCCACATTGCCGTCGACATCACCCATGGCGTGATGCAACAAGACGTAAGCCGTGCCCGGAGAATAAACGCCCAGCCCTGTGCCTATGATGCTGCCGCCAGAGTAGTGCGCCAGGATCGTCTCGTTTTCGAAGTAGTTCTCGAGATACTCGGCGATGGACATCGTGAAGAACCGGATGAACTCGTAGAGCTGACTCTCACTGAGTGACCAGAACTGCTTGAGAAGATAGCCAAACTCGAAAATGTCTCGCGGCTTGAAGGATGTTGGATCCGGCGGGGTCCGCAGCAGCATGCCGCGGATGAGCCGACACCAGCGCAACACGTCCGCGTCGAAGCGGACCGCTGCATCAGCATCTCGCGGGCTGTGTCGCCGGAGTTCCCGGCGTCGGATGGCCGGGTTGCTGTAGCTTCCGAAGTAATCACCGTTGCGCTTGAAGGTCATGCTGCTTACAAGCGGGATAACCTTGAGGCCATGCCGGCCGAGATCGAGGGACGCGTAGATCTCCGGTCTGAAAAGGCTGCAAACGTAGGAGCAGTTCGAATACCGCCACCCCTCGTGCAGCTCGCGGCTCACGGTTGATCCTCCGATGTACGGATTCCGCTCGAGGACAAGGACATCGAGCCCGCTCTTGGCGAGAAAGGCCGCCGATGTCAGTCCATTGTGGCCAGCACCGATAACGATGGCGTCGTAGCGTGACACCGGTTTCTCCGCTGTTGCCGCGTAGTGAGCTGAAGCTAATCCACGACACCGCCGGATTCGTTTACGCGTATAGGCACGGTGTTGTACCAACGGGCACAGGACTACCCTCCGATTGCTGAATCTGCGGCTCCTTTAACGACGGGCCGGTTTGGCGAGAGCAGCTAGTGCCCAGAAGCGACCGACCCGAACCTCGCCCGAAACCGTCTGCCGGACACCCGGAGGACGCGCTCGGCCTGCAGACCCCTATTCAACGCCGGGACTTCCTCAACGGCATGCGTGCCCTTGGCGCAGCCGCGCTCGCCCCAGGGGCAGTTCTCGGAGCCGGCTGTGCGTCCGGTCAGCTCGCGCCAGAGCAGGTCAGCACGCCGCCGGACACCTACCCACCGCGGCGAACCGGCATGCGCGGCAATCACGAGGGCTCGTACGAGGTTGCCCATGCACTCGCCCGATCGCGGCAGCGCGACTTCGGTACCGTGCAGGACGCTGAGGGACGCTATGACCTGGTTGTTGTCGGCGCGGGTCTGAGCGGCCTGACCGCGGCGTTTCTTTACGAACAGCGCCACCCGGGCGCGCGCATCCTGATCCTCGACAACCACGACGACTTCGGCGGCCACGCAAAGCGCAATGAGTTCGACGTCGCCGGGCGCACCCTGATCGGCTACGGGGGTACCCAGACCTTCGAGGCGCCCGAAGCGTATCCACGCGCCGTCAGGCGGATGCTCCAGGATCTCGGCGTAGACCTCGCAACCTTCGAAACCGCCTACGACAAGAACTTCTATCGCCGCAACGGGCTTGCCGGCGCGATCTACTTCGATGAGCCGACCTTCGGCAGCAGCCGCCTGGTCCGTCACGATGTTGCCGGCTTCTGGAGCTGGCTGCCCCTGGCCAGGGGCGATAGCGCAGAGCATGCGGTCGCCGCCATGCCCCTGTCAGCGCCCGCGCGACTGCAGATGCTGAGGCTCCTGACGGACCGGACCTCGCAGTTCGAACACATGTCTCGCGAAGCCCGCGACGCCTACCTGTCGAGCATTTCCTACGCCGAGTTCCTAAGGCGTCACATGGGCATCACGGAGCCGGAGGTGTTCGCGGCGCTGGCGGGACTGACCACGGACTCCGTAGCAGACATCGAGCAGACCTCGGCGGCGTCCGCGTTCCTGTATGCAACGCTGCCGGGCGTCGCCGTTGCCGGTGAGCCAACGGAAAACGTGTTCGAAAGCGCGCCCTACATCCATCACTTCCCGGACGGGATGGCATCCCTAGCGCGACTGATCGTGCGCAGACTGATCCCGAGCGTTGCCCCCGGGAACAGCATGGAAGACGTGGTAACGGCCCCCTTCGACTATGCACGCCTGGACCTCGCCGAGAACGCGGTCCGCGTACGCCTGAACAGCACCGTCATCCACGTCGAGCGTCATGCGGGGGCGACCCGAGGCGGCGAGGAAGTCTCGATAACCTATGTGTGCGGCGGCGCGGCCCAGCGCGTCCGAGCGAACCGCTGCATCCTCGCCTGCAACAACCGGATCATCCCGGCGCTTTGCCCACAGCTGCCCGCGCCACAGCGCGAAGCCCTGCGTGGGCGCGTACGCGCGCCGCTCGTCTATACGAACGTGGCGCTCACCAACTGGCGAGCATTTAAGGAACTGGGCGTCGGCGCGATCGCCATGCCAGGGGGCTATCACGTCAACGCCATGCTGGACTTCCCGGTGAGCCTGGGCGACTACCAATTCCCCGAGTCTCCGGACGAACCTGTGCTGCTGCACATGGAGCGGTTCTTCACATACCCCGAAGCGAGGCTCCCACCACCGCAGCGATTCGCCGTCGCCCGGAACGAGCTGCTGACAACGCCCTTCACGACCATCGAACGCAACGTGCGCGCGCAGCTCACAAGCATGCTCGGCCCAGGGGGCTTCGATCCCGCCCGGGACATCGCTGGTATTACCGTGAATCGCTGGTCGCACGGGTACGCCTATTCCTACGACTGGATGAATGATGAGTACTACGACGACTGGGACGACGAGCGCTACGCGCACGTGGTCGGGCGCAAACCGTTCGGCCCTATCGCCATCGCAAACTCCGATGCGGACGCCATCGCGCTGTTCCCGAACGCGGCAATGCAGGCCTATCGTGCAGTCGAAGAAATCAGCTGATCGCCCGATCGACCTCAGGTCTCGATCGCCTCGCTCGAGGCACAGGATTTGAAGCGCACCGTCACTCGCCGCGACTTCCTCAACGGCGTAGCCATAGGCGTCGGCGGCGCGCTGATGCCTGATGCGCTCGCGGGCTTGGATCCGCATCTCCAACGCACGGACTACCCGCCCGCACAAACGGGCCTGCGAGGGTCCCATCCCGGGTCCTTCGAGGCGGCCCATGCCCTCCGCGACGGCATGCGCGTCTCTGCGAGTCGCGATACGGGGGAGCACTACGATCTGATCGTGGTGGGCGCAGGAATCAGCGGACTGTCATCCGCGTATTTTTATCGGCAGGGCGCCGGCGACAGCGCGAAGGTGCTCGTGCTCGACAATCATGACGACTTCGGAGGCCACGCCAAGCGCAATGAATTCACGAGCGCCGGCCGACGGATGCTCGGCTACGGCGGGACGATGCTGATCGACACTCCGGCCGGCTATCCGCCCGTCGCTCAGCGCTTGCTCGACGAGCTCGGCATCGACCTCGTACGCTTCGAGACCACCCATCACCGAGACCTGTTTGCTCAGCTTGGCCTCTCACGCGCCGCGTTTCTGAACGCCGAACGCTTCGGAGCCGACTTCCTCGCAGTTGGCGACCCAAGCACTCCTGGAGTCCTCGCAGATGCCCCCCTCAGCGCCGAAGGCAAGGCGCAACTGCGTCGCCTCTATGCGAACGATAGACACTACCTTGATACGGAAAATCGCGAGGCGCAGATCGCATACCTCGAATCGGTCAGCTACGAAACCTATCTGCTAGAGCGGGCCGGCATCGGCCCGGAAGCGCTCGCCATGATCGCCGACGTCGCCCGCGGCGTCTGGGCCGTGGGCATCGACGCGCTGCCCGCCGTGACCGCATGGTCGAGTGGCTACCCGGGGTTCGGTGATCTTGCGCTGGGACTCTATCCGGATCAGCCCGCAGCGCCTGAACCCAGGCGATATCACTTCCCGGACGGCAACGCGACGATCGCCCGCATGCTTGTGCGAGAACTCGTGCCGGGCTCTGCGCCCGGCGGCACGATGGAAGACATCGTCCTCGCAAACTTCGACTACAGCGCGCTGGACAGCACGGCAAACAGCGTGCGTGTGCGCCTGAACAGCACCGTGGTCGATGTCAGGCATCTTGGGGGCGCGGCCACCGGACCTGTTCAGGTGACCTATCTGACTGGCGGGCAGGCGCAGCGCGTAACGGCAAACAAGGTCGTTCTCGCGTGTTACCACGGGATCATCCCCTATCTGTGCTCCGAACTGCCCTCGAGCCAGCGAGAGCTGCTCGCCCAGTCCGTGCGCGCTCCGCTCGTGTACACGAACGTCCTGATTCGCGATTGGAAAAGCTTTGCCGAGCTCGGCTTTCACCGCGCCCTGTGCTCAGGAAGCTTTTTCCACAACGTGATGCTTGCTTGGCCTGCCTCCATCGGGGGATATGAGTATCCCGCGAATCCTGAGGAGCCCATGGTGTTGCATCTCAATCACGTACCCGGGCGCTATGGCCTGAGCGCGCGAGAACAGTTTCGCGAGGGGCAGCGCGCTTTGCTGAGTACGCCCTTCGAAACCTATGAACATCATGTCAGGGCGCAACTCGCGCGCATGTTGACCCCCGGCGGCTTCGATGCAGATCGGGACATCGAGGCAATTACCGTGAATCGCTGGCCGCACGGCTACGCCTACGGCTATGACCCAGCAACAGACCGGGTTGCCTTCGAACCACAGCTTTGGCCGACCTCAGAGCGCTACTGGGAACGCAGCCGCCGCCCGTACGGGAACATCGCGATCGCCGGCAGCGATGCGGCGTCCAATGCCATGACGGAGGCCGCGATAGAGCAGGGGCATCGTGCGGTCATGGAACTGTCGAAGGGCTAACGCTCACGGCACGCTTTCGGTTTTCCTGCTGCGCCAGCGTTCGCTGGCGGTGCGCTGAACCTACAACGGCACCAGCAAGATGCATCCCGCACTTTCGCAGCGTTCCTGTTTTCCATGCCGGTAGGCTAGGTCGTCAACGACGCAGCAAGCCTCTATCACTCGTGCAAGTCGCTGGGTAACAGGGGAACTCTGGCGTGACTGACAATTCGAGGTTTCCGCTCGTCCCGACCGCAATCGCGATCGGCGTAGCTACCGCATGTATCTCCACACCAAGGGTCGCCTTTGGCGCCGAGGGTCTCGAGGAAATCATCGTCACCGCAAGGCGACGCGCTCAGGACGTCCAGGACGTCCCGATGTATATCCAGGCCTTCAGCGAGGAAGAGCTCCGAGAGAGCATGGCGAAAGGCTTCGAGGACTATGCTCGAGACCTCACGAGTGTGACCTACGGCACCTCCGGACCGGGTGCATCAACCATCGTGTTCCGGGGCGCAGTGTCGCAGCCGAGCGGTTTTGACACGATCAGCTCGTCCACGCTCTACGTCGACGAAATTCCGATCACGCGCGACGGACAGAATGCAGACGTGCGTCTGTACGACGTGGAGCGCCTGGAAGCGCTTTCCGGTCCCCAGCCCACGCTTTACGGCGCCGGTTCCCAATCCGGTACGCTCAAGATCGTAACGAACAAGCCCGATACCAGCGAACACAGCGGCTCGGTCATGCTCGAAGGCGGCCTCATGAGCGAAGGCGACGGGGCCTACAACGCGAGCGGCGTCGCGAATATCGCGCTCATCCCCGACAAACTGGCCATTCGCCTCGTGGGCTTCCACGAACACGAAGGCGGGTACATCGACAACGTTCTCGGAACCACTTCGGCCTACTCACCCGAGAACGGAGACGGCGACAACGCCGACCGCGTCAAGGACGACATCAACGATTGGACCGCTCAAGGCGGCCGCGTTTATCTGCGGTGGCAACCGAACGAGAACTGGACGGTCGATGCAGGCGTCATCTATCAGAAGTCCGAGTTGGGCGCGGGCTTTGACTTCAACCCGGCCTTCGGCGACCTGAACACGATCAAGTTCAAGGACGAGAGACGGGACGACGAGTGGTACAACCTGTCCCTCATCATTCAAGGCGATCTCGGATTCGCTGATCTGACAATCGCAGGCGGCACGCACGATCGAACCATCGACTACGATCTCGATTCGACCGCCTACATGACGACCTACAAGGTCAATGGCCTGGACCTTGCCGAGTACTACACCGGCATCCGCGAATTTCTCGACTACGACACCTGCGCCGCGACGGCGTACTGCTACCTGTTCGTCAACTACAACGACTTTGGCCCGAACCCGACCGGGCTCATAAGCCTGCGCCAGGAGATTCAATCCTTCGCTCAGGAAATTCGCCTCGTCTCGAAAGACACCGGCACCAATCGTTTCAACTGGCTCGTTGGTGCGTTTTACGAAGACACCAACAACGATTGGGACTATCTGTCTTTCGTGGACGACTTCGCCGCCAATGGCGGCGGCGGTTCCATCTTCAGCTACTACGGCGTTGCGCCTACGAACGACTGGTTCGACCAGGGCTTCCGCCAAGGCCTGTCCTACAACGGCCGCTCCGGCAGCAATGGCAACGGCCAGATCCAGAACATCGAGACGATCGCTGGCTTCGCAGAGGCCAGCTTCCGGGTGACCGAGGATCTCGTGCTCACAGGGGGCGGTCGGTACTTCGAAACCACGCGCGAGCTGGAAGAGAACTCGCTCTTCGTCGGCATGGTGTCGGACAACTTCGACACCTCGGAGAAGACCACGGATTTCAGTCCTCGGTTCAATGTCACCTGGACACCTACAAACGACATCATGCTGTACGCGACCTACTCGGAGGGCGTCAGGCCCGGAGGCGAGAACGGTGGCGTGCAGCAGAATCCGACGACCATCGCGCTCGGCGCACCTCAGTCCTTCGGGCCCGACAAGCTCGTCAACTACGAAATTGGCGGCAAGGCGACCTGGATGGAAGGACGCCTGCTCACCAACCTGACGGCGTTCGTCATGGACTGGGAGGATTACCAGATCCAGGTCCAGATTCCCGTCGCGGGATCGACCACCGTGAACGCAGGGAATGCGTCCATTGACGGCTTCGAGGCGACGGTCGCCTGGAAGGTCTCGGAGAACTGGGAGCTGAGCGCTGCAACGACCTATCTCGATGCGGCGATCGACGACGACATTCTGATCAACAACGGCGCGATCGTTGCCGGTCAGGCGGGCGACCCGCTCCCTGTGGTTCCGGAGTGGAAGAGCTTCGCGAGCATCCAGTACAACCGTGATCTCCCGTGGAACGGGCTCTCGGCAATGGCTCGCTTCGACTACAACTTCGTGGACGAATCGGTCAACGGCACTAACGCCTCGGTCTCACTCTTCGGCGCCTCAGCCTCTGTACCGACAGTGCAGCCGTCTTACGAGGTGGGCTCGCTCTATTTCATGGTCGAGTCGGAGGAAGGTTGGACCGCGTGGCTAGGGGTGGATAATCTCTGGGATGAACGCGCACTCACCTTCATCGCACCGAGATTTGGCGACAATCGGGCGTATACGCTGCGGCCGCGGGAAGTCACGCTGGGTATGACCGTCGCCTTCTAGCGGTCCGCAGGACGGTTCGCCCGACCACCGGCGCACGGAGATCGATCAACCACCGGCGGTCCGGGAGGCACAGTTTCGGGTGAACCGTCCAGGAACTAACGGCAACGCCCGCAGTGCAAGACAAGCGTTCGAGGACGGCGCTGCCCTGATCAGGGCAGACCGCCTCGACGCCGCCGACAAGTGTCTGCAGGCAGCACTCGACGCCCATCCGAACGATCCGAACCTGCTACGCCTGCAGGGCGTCTCCTTCGTCAGGCAGCGTCGCTTCGAAGAGGCCGAGCGCACCTTTACGCACGTGACGCGCCTTGCCCCTGCGCACCCTTCCGCCCACGAAGACCTCGCCAATGTACAGCTTTCGTTGCGCAAGCCCGATGCTGCGCTCCAGTCCTTGCGCTCGGCCATCAAGCACTCGCCGTCCCCCGCGCCGATACAGCAGCGCCTGGGCGAGCTACTGAGCATTCTAGGCCGGGAGAGCGAGGCCGAGCAGGTCTTCGAAGATTCGCTCGCCGCAGATCCACAGCGCCGGGCGCTGGCGGACGCCCTGGAGCATGCCAATCGCGGCGAGCTGAGCCAGGCTGAAGCGATCTATCGCGACCTGCTGCGAAGGCGGCCCGAGGATGTCGACGCCCTTCGCCTGCTCGGCGTGCTCAATGTCCGCCGGGAACGCTATGACGAAGCCAGCGCTTTATTCCGTCGCGCAGTCGAGCTTGCGCCGGACTTCTGGAAAGCGTGGATCAATCTCGGCACGGCGCTCAGCGAACAGCAAAAGTTCGAGGAAGCCGACACTGCCTTCCGCGAAGCCCTCGCGCTGCAGCCGGGATCGGTGCATACGCTGGAGCGCCTTGGCACCAACGCCATGAAAGCCAGCCGGCTCGACGAGTCCATCGATTGGCTAGAGCAGTCTCTCGCGATCAGCGCGAATCACTTCCCCTCACTGCTCTGCCTCGGGCACGCGCTGAAGACCCTAGGTCGTCAGGACGAGGCGATCGACGCCTACAGACGCTGCATCGATGCAAAGCCTGATTTCGGCGAGGCCTATTGGAGCCTCGCCAACCTGAAGACCTTCCGCTTCAGCGATGACGAGCTGGCGTCCATGGCCGAACACTTGGATGCAGTCGCCGACGCGGTCGGAGAAGAAGCCGCTGACGCTGAGATCGCCTTCAGTTTCGCCCTTGGCAAGGCCTGGGAGGATCGCAAGGACTACGCGCAGGCATTCGACTTCTACCACCGCGGAAACAGCAAGAAGCGCTTCGGCGTGAACTACGACCCGATCGAATTCCAGGACAACAACGACCGGATCATCGAGGTGTTCACGCGCGAGTTCTTTGCAGAACGCGCGGGCTGGGGCCACGACGACGATTCACCAATTCTGATCCTCGGCCTGCCACGCTCCGGATCAACGCTGCTCGAGCAGATCCTCGCAAGCCACTCGCAGGTGGAGGGCACGGCGGAACTGCACTATCTGTTGCGCGGAGCGACTCAAGCAGGCCTCAACAGGACGGATGGCATCCGCTACCCGCAGGTGATGCACGAATTGCAATCACATCACGTTGCGGGCATGGGTGAGGAGTACATCGAGCACACGCTGAAGCATCGAACCGGGGCGCGCTACTTCACCGACAAGATGCCCAACAACTTCACCGCGATCGGATACCTGCATACCATCCTGCCGCACGCGAAGGTGATCGACGCGCGCCGCCATCCCCTCGACAGCTGCCTCGGCACATTCAAGCAGCTGTTCGCCAACGGCCAGGTGTTTTCCTACGACCTGTATGACCTTGCGCACTACTACATCCAGTACATGCGGCTCATGGACCACTGGGATGAGGTGTTACCGGGCAAGGTTCTGACCGTGCACTACGAAGAAACCGTCGCTGACCTCGAGACGCAGGCTCGCGCCATTGCGCAGCACTGCGGGCTGCCCTGGGAGGACGGCATGCTGGCCTTCCACGAGAACAAGCGCGCAGTGCGCACAGCGAGTTCGGAGCAAGTCCGGCAGCCGATCTACGCATCATCCGTGGCGCTCTGGCGACGCTATGAGGACCAGCTCGAGGAGTTGATCGACTACCTCGAGCCGGTGCTGCAGCGCCTGCGGCCAGCAGACCGCCCCCGAAGCCTCGAGGACGCTTAAGCAGGCACTTCCGGCCAGTCATAAGGCCAGACGGCCAGACCGTGGATGGCATTGCGAACATCCATGGTCAGATTGATCATCTTCTCCGGGCGCCGTGCACGAAGGTCGTAGAGCGTGATCGTTGAGGGCGATGAACCAGCGGCGACGAGGTGCTCGTCGATCCTGCAGAGCCCTCGCCCGAAACCCTGGCGGGCGATCCTGGAATCGTCCAGATCGGTATGGGTCAGACGGTGCTCGGCGAAACGCGGCACTCGGTAGGCCTTGCGCGTACTCGGGCTCTCAAAGCGCACGGCGTCCGCGCGCGTGTCGTTGAAGAGTACGCCGTCCAAGAAGGGCTGCGCGTTGTGCACGCCCGCAGGAAGGGTCGACATCACGCCAACCCCCTTTCCATCGAAGCGCAGAAGCGCCTCCGTACGCAGGCCGCTGATGAACATCCCGCCTGCCTCGCAGAAGACATTGTTGATGTGCAGCTTGTTGAGGAGCAGGGGGCCGTCACGCTTCGAAGGATCGAAGCGCTTCACCCCGAAGGCCATGCCTTCCGACAGCAGCTGCAGCCCCCAATCGAACAGACCGCTCTCCAGGTTCAATCCAAGGATGCTGTCAAAGCCGGTGGAGCTTACGAAAAGGTGCCCGCCGAAGACGCATATTTCGTGGCAGTGCTTGAGATAGGGATTTCGATAGGAAGTGCGCAATTCGAAGCGTTGGTCGAAGAAGAATATCTCGTCGCTTGCCGCGATGAAGATACCGTCGTCGTGGAATGCGATGCCCCGTAGACCGCGGTCCCAGCCGCGACCGCTCCAGTCAATGTCCATGGAGTCCCAGGTCACGGGATTCAGGATCTGGTTCGTTTCCGTATCGACAAGGTAAACGCCGCCGTGGCTCTCGCCCTGCTGGCTCCCCCGGACGACAGACGTCGCGATCAGACGCGGCATCCGGATCTCCTTGCGCTCACCCGCACTCGGCGACCTTTGATCGCCCCCCTGCCACCCGAATGCTTATTCATCACGCCGCTTGCTGGCCAGGGATGTAGTCGAAGATGAACGTGATCCGGTCTTCGTCACCGCCGTTGATGACGCCGTGCCGCTTTTGATTATTGATCTCGTAGGCGTGCCCGATCGCCATGCGATGCGGCCGGCCATCAATCATGAAACGAACCTTGCGGTTCGTCGTGATCGGAATGTGTATGCGGTGGCTGTGCCTGAAGGAAGGGTGGTTGTCGGTATGGGGCGTGATCGTGGTCCCGGCCTTCAGCTTTGCGGCCATGGCGCGGATGATTGTGCCGCCCGGCGCGTAATGCTGGGCGATGATGCCGTGCATGAGCGGGAGCGCCAGTTCAGCCAGCCGCTCCCAGCCGTGCCCTTTCACAACATCGATGGCGGGCCAGTCATCATGATTGCAAAACACGAGCAGCACCGACTCAGTGTTGTAGTGCACCTCGTGATAGCGAGTCTGACGGACCCGTTCTTCCTGCCAAGTGTCCTCATCGAGCGCTAGAAGTGCGTGCTTCAGCTCCGTCACGGCAACGGTGCCGAGGTCCTTTAAAGGCTCTTGAATGTCCATGTGATCAGGGTAGGTCAGCAGGCTGCCGCACACCAGTCCTGGTCGCTTTCATAGCCTGTTCTGCGGTTCCAGAAGCGATCTCGAGTGACCTCGCATCGCAGCCCGAAAGCGCCGAGTCAACGCACGAGAGGCCGCCAAACGCCCCCTCGCGCAAAAGGTGCCCCCCGACGTCAGCGCAGCTCCGGCGCCAGGCCCTCACCCATGAGATCGACAAAGTTCCCGGCATAGAACGCATCCACCGCTGACTCGGACAGGCCATCCAGCGTTTCCCCGAACCGCTTGAGCGGATTGCGCCCGCCCTCCACGTGCGGGAAATCCGTGGAGAACAGGCACATTTCCTCGAAGGAATTGCGAATGATCCAGCCGGTGTCCTCGTGGGGATACGGGGTGACGCGCAATTGGCGCCGAGCGATCTCCGAAGGCTTGGCCGACAGCTTCTGCAGGCGCTCCTCGTTCCTTACGAAGGCATGAGCCGCCGAATCCAGGTTGCGCAGCCAGCCCGGCAGCCAGGACGCGCCCAACTCGATCGCCCCCCACTTCAGTTTCGGGAAGCGGTCGAAGACGCCGTCGATGATGAGCGTCGCGAGGGTCTGCTGGACGGACGTGGAGATCGGCAGATAGGTGATCGATGTGAAGTTCGCGTCTCCGCCATGGAAGTCGGGCACGGCGGGCAAGCCGTTTATCTTCCAGGTGGGGCTGAGCTTTTCCTCACCGCCAACGTGGAACAGGATGGGCAGACCTGCCTCCTCGGCCATGGCCCAGACCGGGAACAAGCCCGTATGGCTTGGGCTGTGATGCTGCGGGCACCACGAAGGCACCATCAGCGCCTTGGCGCCCATCTCGATCGCTTCCTTCGCAGTGCGCACCGCGCGATCAAAGTCCTCCAGAGGCACGTAGGCCGTCGCCAGCAGCCGGGGATCGACGGAGCAGAAATCCGTCATCATCCGGTTGTGCGCCGTCGCGGCTCCGTAGCACAGCTCCATGTCGTCCGTCTGATCGAAGCCGAAGTTTCCGAGGCAGAAGGTGGTGAAGACGAGCTGACTCGCGACGCCGATCGCATCGACCGCCTGAGGTCGATCTTCGCGCAGAAAGGCGCCATGCGCGTCATAGTTCTTGCGCAGCATGATGTTGGTCTCGGCGTCGGATCTGAACACTGCATCCGCCTGCCGCGCCTCGGCCTCCTCCACCGCCAACCGGCTGCCCACCCGAACGCCGAGGTTCGGGTGTTCGAGGAAGCGCTTGAGGAGCGAGGATTCGAAGTAGGGGTTCAGGCAGTCGGACAGCTCCATGAGATGGCTGTCGGCGTCATGGACGTGGCGATTCTCGATGTACGGCATTCCTTACCCTCCGTTGGGAAATGCGACGGCCGCCCGGGCGACACTCGAGAAGCGGGCTCCGCGTCAACGGGCGTGGCATTGCGCCCTCGTCGGTCCGCTCCAGGGCCGGGAGGTTTCGAGCCTCGATGAGCTTCAGGCGCCGAATGACCAAGACCCGCGCGCTCCCCATGCCGGCCCGGCAAGCTCGAAACATTCCCCCGGCGCAGACGAATACCATCTGAGCGCCAGGGTCCGCAATTCGGAGCCGGTGCTGCGTGCAGGGCAGATCACCGCCGACAGGTGGCGCACTCAGCGTCTCGAACATTCGAGCACAGAAGCGGCAGTGGTCGACCTGACTGCCACACATGCGTTCTCGCCTATGTGCGGTTCATGGACGAGTTCGCCTGCGATGCTGTCACCGCCGAAGGTCAGATCGCTCCGATCCGGCTCATCGGCGAAGGTCACCACTACATTCAGCTGCCTCGCAAAGTGTTCCCGGGCGCGATCGCTTCTCGCAGCCAGGCCGGCACGCAGGGCGCGCCGTATTCCGCAGGCACATCACCTACCCCCGTCCGCAGCGAGCACTTCGCATCCCGTTCCGGCCAGCACCGCGGCAAGCCGGGCGCGATCGCGATCCACGAGGCGCGCTGTAGCCTCCCTCAGCCATCGCAGACACTTGACGTGGTAAGGGAACGGATCCTGTTCCCAGGGCCGGCCGTCGAGGGTCATCCGAACGCGATCGGCACCTTCCGCCACGGCGCGCGCGTTACCGGCAAGATAGGGCAGATAGATTCGGCCGACTTCGCCCAGCAGATCGACCAGCGTCGCGGGCAGATTATCGGCGTCCAGCCAGTCTCCTTCCGACACCCGATAACCTGACAGGTCCTCGAGGGACTCCACCCAGGCGTAGACCCGGGGGTGATGCGCAAGCACGTGCGCCTGCGGCGTCGGATCGAACAGCGCAAGACAGGTGAGCTGGCCGTAGAACGCGAAGTCACAGGACCCGGGACGCTCCCCCATGAGGAATGGCAACCGCGTCAGGTGCCGATCCAGCAGCGCGACAACGCGCTCGAAGCTCGCCTCGATCGTCGGCCGAGTCATCTCGTTGGAACCAACATAGGGCAGGCGGGAGATCTGCCGTTCGCGCACGAACTTCGCCATTGCCTGATGCTGTGCGTCGGCGGTGGACACTGCCCCGTGCAGCGGCAATATATCGCCGGCCTTCTGGATGTCCGCGTCGTAGTACCAGCGATAGTGGAACATGGCTTTCGTCAGCCACTCGTCACCAAAGTCCTCGAGCAGCAAATCGACACAGGCCAGCACAGGATCTGAAGGAATGATCGACCGACCCTGATGCTCTTTCTCGAGGCGCCGAATAATCGGGGTGGAGTCGGTCACTGCGACCTCCTCGCCCGCCTCATCCTCGAAGTAGAACGTCGGCAAGAGCGGGACCTTGGGCTGCGCGCGCCTGGGATAATGGGGATTACTACCGCCGTCATCGAAGAGTCGCGACTGGCGCTCGAAGCGATAGGGAATGTTCCTGAAACGCATGGCCGCAAGCATCTTGCGCGTGTACGGCGAACCCACGCCGCCCATGAGCACCTGCGCTTTGGGTTTCTCTGTCACGGTGCTGTTACCTCTTGTCGAATCTCGGTTGAAGGCCGCAGGGACTCCCGCCTGGGCAAGGGCGCACGGGATCGGGCTTCGAGCGCCGATCTGCGCACGTCAGTGAGCCGCGACCCCAGGGGCTGGTGGCATTGAGGCGCCGGGCGCAGCACCGACCCATATTGGCGATGACCAGGCCCGTTCACGCACGAGCGCGGGGACGTCGTCTCTGGGTGCTTCTCCGACGCGGAGCGCATCCCATGTACTCCAGCGACAGGTCGGGTTTTCAAGGACGCGCACGTAGTAGAAGGCAGGGGTCGACGGATCGAACTCCGGGTCCTGCCAGACCGCCTGCAGCTCGCTTGCGCCTCGATCAGAGCTGAATGCGCAGTTCGTGAGATCGACCATCGCACCGTTATCGGGGCAGCGCCCGGCCGCGTCCGGCGCGAGCCCATCAGAACATGCAATGTCGACAACCCGTTCATGGGTCGCGCCTCCCTCGAGCCACCCCTTTACCATCTGGACGCGCGCCAGAGGCGCACTGAACGGGTCCTGGGCCGCAGAAATGAAGAACACCGGAGGCGCCCCGCCAGCCGCCAGCTCCGCCCCCATCGGCACACCGCGCGCATCGGCAAGTGCGATCGGATCACTCGCCCGATCGACGTCTGCCGGAATGTCCGGGCCGGCGAAGAAGCGCAGGCGGATACGTGTACCGCTCGTGCCGTAGCTCTCCCGGCGCTGCATTGCGTCGAAGAGCGCATCGCGGGTATTGGTCTCGGACCACAGCGCGGTAAGCCCGCCCGGGTTGTTCGATATCGGGGAAGTGGCACCGGCGGGCGGCGACGCCAAACGCCGCTGCGCGGGACCGGAGAGATTGGCCACGGCACCGCGAAAGTCCCATTCCTCCGTGTCCCCGGGCACGCTGCTGTGCGTGTCTGTAGAGGCTGACATGCCGAACCGCAGCGGGTTGAATCCAAGATCCGCTTCAAGCTCGAGTCCGCGCTTCAGCCCCCCGCGAGCATAGGAAGGCTGCGTAGCGCAGCCGATGTCCTCTCCCGCCTCACAGAGCGGCACGATCTGCTCGAAACCGCACGCTTCATCGCTCGCGCCCGCCCCCACAGCACACTCGGAAGCGCCCTTGATCTGGAACACCTCGACCAGCGGCTCCGACCTTCCGCGCAGCGCCCAATCCTCTTCTGTGTAGGGATCGCCGTCGATAGTCACATCGCCAAAGGCCAGGCCCCAGGTCTTGTTCATGTTGTGCATGATCGTCAGCACCTCGCACGGCTCCGTGCAGTCCCGCTCGAGCGCGCGCCAGAGATCGAGGGCGGTCTGCGCGTCGAACGCGCTGGTTGCATGCTCTGGCACATCCGAGCCACGAAAGATGACGTTGCGGTGAAGCTTTCCTCGCTCAGGCAGCGGCGGTGAGTACTCATAGGCGATGAAGGTCGTGAACGTACCGGGGTCGTCGAAGCGATCCGCGGCGTCACGAATCCGCCGCCAGGTCGAATCTTCGAGAGCAAGGCAGTCCGCCGACTCCGGGCACAGAGTTCCGGCGCGTTTCATCGGCCGCCGCTCACCCTGCGAGCGCAGCTGCATGAACATCGCGCGAGACGGCACTTCGAAGGACGTACACACCGCTTCCGCGGCAGGCGCGATCGAGGGCCCGCCGCACAGGGCATCAAGGGAAAAGCTCTCGGCATGGTCCGTGAGCGCGACGAAATCCAGGGGGCGCGAGAGCACGGCGGTTTCGCCGGTGCCATAGGACAGAGGATTGCCGCTCGCGAAGCGATAGGCCTCATCGGGACCGAAGCGATTACCGAAGAGGTAGGCGTCGAAGCTCAGTGACGTGTGCACGTGCAGGTCGCCGAAGTAGACGTTGCGCCGCGGATTCCGGGGCTGCACCACGCGCTCGGCGCGGTAAGTCGGTACGGCCGATTCATCCTGAGCCTCTGCCGCCTCGCGCATGCGCGAGAGTACCTCCGGGTCGTTCAGGGGCACTGCGCCGTTCAACCAGCTCCAGCCGTACCAGATTCCACCCGCAACGCACACGAGCGCGATCACGACGACAAGCTTCACTCTATTGCTATTCATGGGTGCCCCCTCCCGAAGCAACACAGCGGCGCAGCCTACCCCGCCCGCAACGGCCTTGCTCAGTCGCTACGGGCGGTGTACCAGATGGGCGAAGAGAAGGCGCGCTCCTCGACCGTCGTCGGCAGGTCCGGGCGCGGTTCGACGCCAGCCCGAAGCGCGTCCCAGGTGGACCAGCGACAGGTCGGGTTCTCGAGCACGCGTACGTAGTAGAAAGCTTCCACGCCCGTCTCGAAGAACGGGTCCGTCCACGCAGTGCGCAGCTCCGACGCACCGACTTCTTCATTGATGCTGCAGTCGGCGAGATTCACGCGAGCGCCATTGTCGGGGCACCGATGCGTGTGCGGGTCGACCTCGCCATCGGAACAGGCAACGTCGAACACTCGCTCGTACGTTGCGCCATCGGCCTCCCACCCCTTGACGACCTGCACGCGCTGCAGCCGCGCCGCGAGGGGATCAGCCTGCGCCCAGACCCAGAAGATGGGTGTCCGCTCCCCATTCACCGCAAGATCGCCGCCCATGGGGACGCCTGCCCGGTAGGCATGCGCAATGCCACCCGGGCCCTCGAGTGTAGCCACGTCAAGGTCATAGCCTGCGAAGAAGCGCACCTTCATGCGCGGGCCCGTCGTGGCAAAGGTTTCCTTGCGACGAAGCGCCGCGTAGATGGATTCGCGCGTGTTCTCCTCGGCCCAGACACCGGTCAGGCCGGACGCACCCCAGAACTCGTAGGTCGCGAATTCCAGGTAGGTCTCTCCTTCGACCTCGCTCACCATTGCCGGCGCCAAGACCCCGACGGCCGCCCCGGTGACGAGGCTGGCAGGAATCGATCCCCGCAGCTCAGCCGTTCCGTCGATCAGCCCCGTCTTCGAGAAGTACGCGTCTTCCCGCTCGGATCCGCCGGCCACGTGAGAGTCGGTCGAGCCGATGAGGCCAAATCGATAAGGGTTGGCCACGCCTTCCGACGCGAGCTCGAGCCCGGTTCTGTAGGCCTCTCGCACATAGCTGCCTTGCGGCTGGCTCGGCAGCTTCGTGGCGATCCGGAACGGCATGATCTCGAAATCCGCCCACTCGTCCTCGCTCGAGAGCAGCGGGTGCGTCTCGGAGGTGCCCTTCACCTGGGTCACCTCAACGAGCGGTTCGTTGCGCAATCGCTTGCGCGCATAGTCCTCGTCGATGGGTTCCCCCGCCCAGTCCACGCGCTCGAACATGGCGCCATTAGAACCATTCGAGTTGTGGGGGATAGCCAGCGCTTCCACGCCATGCCCGCGCAGAACATCCATCCAGTCCCAGAGCCCTTCCGGGTCACGCGAGTGCAATCGGGAAAAAGGCAGCTCCGGCAATCGATCCGTATCGCGGAAGATGACGTTTCGGTGCAGGTTGCCGCGCTGGAGCGTGGACGACGTGTACTCGTAGCCGGCGAACGCAGTGAAGCGCCCCGGAACGTTGGCCTCATCGGCTGCTTCGATGGCATCTCGCCAGGCAGAGCGCGCAACGTCATCGATCACCGACTGCTCGATCGATCCGTCCGCCAGCGCCGTCAGGATGCCGGGGCTCAGGGAGGCAAAGACCCGGGCGCGGCGGCCGAGGCTCATCAAGCCCATGTTGTCCGGCGCATTCAGATCGTGGATCACTTCGGAGAACGCCTGCCGAGATAGCTCACTGCTTGTGTCGGCGGCCAATCGGGCGACGCCGAGCCATTCGGCGTGATCGGTGACCGCATAGAAATCCAGCGGTCGATCAAGCTGGATGCGATACCCCACCGGGTGCTGGAGCGGCTCGCCCTTGGCGAAGCGATAGGCGTCGCGCGGCGTTGCCTGCGTGCCGAAGGAGAATGCGTCGAAGGAATATTCGGTGTGGATGTGGAGATCACCGAAGTAGGCATTGCGCTCGAGATTCGGCGCAGGCACCAGCGCCATCGTGGCGTCACTTGGCTCGAGTATCTGGTCGGCCATCGGCGCTCGCGCGGGGCGACCCGTGCCGATCTCACCTGCTTGCTGTACGTCGGATGCAGGACCACAGCTCGCAGCAAGCAGCGCACAAAGGGGTACCCGCGCTCGCACGGATATGGCGGTAAGCAGTGGATGCATGGCTCAGGTCTCCAGGCTGCGGATCTCTTGAGAATCCGCTGAACGCTAAGGAGAGACGTACTTCCGTGACCCTGGCCAACGAACGCATCGCGAGCTGCTCCGCGGGCGCTGCTCGCTCTTCGGTAACCCTCCCGCGAACAATCCTATCATTTCGCTAATAAAATTTAGCGTTATGATAATTTTCGCGGTCAGGCCCGCGTCGATTCGAGGCTGTTTCCACACAATCGGACAGGTTTGCCTCGAACCGATGGGATCGAGCGCTTGAGCGAAGGGAGCACGGGCGGCCATGACGGAGCCACGCACACGCACGAACCGGCGGGACACCGAACGCAGACTGATCGACGCCGCGCTCGATCTCATTCGCAGCAACGGTGTCCTTGCGGGGCTCAACCTGCGGGAGGTAGCCGAAGCGGCAGGCGTCAACCGGGGCAACATCTATCACTACTTCGGTTCGAGACGGGATCTGCTGCGTGCCGCGATCGCCCGACGCTTCGAAGCCGCTGCGGACTCGATGGCCGCTGATCTCCGCGGCACCCCTTTCATAGATCGCAGGCTACGCGCATTCCGCTCCTCCGAGACCATTCGGGATAGTGAAATGCGCGCCCTGCTGGTGATCGACGGCGACGAGTCCGTCGATCCGATGCCGCGCTTCGAAGAGGTGCTCAGCAGCCTCCGCCAGGACGTGATTGACGGCCATATAGACCGCGTACAGGACCTCGAGGCACTTCAGGTGGCGCTCAACGCTCTGCTGCGCGGCTATCGGATCTTCCGCTCTTCCTATGCGCGCCGGCTTCAAACCACCGAAGCAGACCTCGACGAGCGAGTCGTAGAAATCACCCGGCAATGGCTCGAATCCATGGCAAGGCCCCCCGAGCCTGGACGGACGACGCGAGAGGAGCGCAGCGCCCGCTAGGCTCGCCCCCCGGGGGGTGTCTAAGGGGAGTCGTGCATTCCACTTCAGGGTCTGGGCGCTCAGACGCCCGGCAGTGCATTCACCTCAGCAGCAAGGTCCTGATAGCACTTCAGGCCTGTCACCGGCTCGATGCGTTCGGCCCACATCGCGTCGATCTGCTCACCGATCGCGGCCGGCAGCGATGAGCCGTCGCTGCCTACGGCCTGGACCTTCGAGGACTCCAGCTCATGCTCGATGCCTGCACCCTCGCGGAGGGCTGCGACCATCATCGCGTCGTCGAAGCGGTCCTTGTGCGCATGCATGAACTCGCGTGTGGTGTATCCGTCCACGATCTCGATGAGCGTATCGGTCAGCTCGACGCCCATGAAAGCGGCGAGGCGTCGGATCGCACGTCGCCGGTCGCGCGCAGTCGCCTCGTAAGTCATCAAGAGCGTATCCGGCTCATCGCGCCGGGCCCACCAGCTCAGAAGATGCGTGAAGTAGTCGCAGCCGCCCGGTCCGCCGGACATCCAGAAAGGCATGAACTCCTCGAGCGAGAGGGCGCCGGGCGCCACCATCCAGCCCTCGAAGAAGCGCTTGATGGACACGTAGGTATCCTTGGGTTCGCGCAGCGTCACCACGTAGCGCATGCCCTGCGCCAGACGCTCGTACTCCCGGTGCGACTTGAAGCCACGCGGCGATGCGCGCTGCGGAGCCGTCATATCCGTGTCGGTCATGCGCGCGGTGTCATCCCAAGGGGTCATGCGGCTGATGTCGTCGAAATCCATATCGCCTGCGCCCGTGGCGGCAACCATCCGGATCTGATGAAACATCTGCTGCATAAGCGTCGTGCCACTCTTGGCCCAGCTCGTGATGAACACGTCGCCGGGCTCGGGCGCATAAGGCGCGTAGTGCACAAGCGCCCGCGCCATCGCGGCAGCCATGTTGATGCCCATCTCTTCCGGGCTGCGCGCCAGCCGCCCCAGTCCGCCAGTCATGCGATTGCCCCTCGCTTGGATCGATGCCACGCGCCTACCGTGCGCCATGCGAGTCTCGAACGGAAGACGCAGCAGACCGAGGCCACCTGCAAGCGGCGTAGCCGGCGCACGGCGGCAACAGGCCTGCTGGCGCGAGGTGCGCAGGCGACCGTTGGGCGTGCCCAACGGGTGCTAATCTAGCGCGGCAGAGCTCGCGCCGGCACGAGACCGCGATACCCACCGGGGAGAAAACGAGCACATGACGAGAACCTTCATCGATCTTTCGATTCCGATCGAGAACGACGTCGCGTCGGATCCGCCGGGCCTCGAACCCAAGGTCCACTACATGAACCACCAGCAGACGCACGAACAGCTTCTAGGCTTCTTCCCGGGCCTCGAGAAGAGTGACCTGCCCGAGGGTGAAAGCTGGGCGGTCGAGATGCTCCAGCTTTCGACGCACAACGGCACGCACATGGATGCGCCCTGGCACTTTCACTCCACCCAGGATGCGCTGCTGCCCAGCGGTTCGCGGCCAGCGATGACCATCGACGAGCTCCCGCTCGATTGGTGCTTGCGGCCTGGCGTGAAGCTGGACTTCAGGCACTTGGCCGATGGCTACGTGGCGACGGCCGAGGACGTTGAAGCAGAGCTGGCGCGTATCGGACACGAACTGAAGCCCTATGACATCGTCGTGGTGAACACGGCGGCGGGGGCTGTCTACGGGCAGGACGAGTACACCTTGCGCGGCTGTGGCATGGGCCGCGACGCGACGGTCTTTCTTGCCGAGGCGGGCGTGAAGATCGTAGGCACGGACGCTTGGTCATGGGACGCCCCCTTCGTCCACACGGCCAAGCGCTGGGCCGAAACACGTGACCCTTCGATCATCTGGGAGGGGCACAAGGCAGGCCGGGAAATCGGCTACTTCCAGATAGAAAAACTGCACAACCTGGAGGCGCTGCCGGCAACCGGATTCACCATCAGCTGCTTTCCCGTGAAGATTAAAGCTGCCGGCGCTGGCTGGATTCGCGCCGTCGCGATCATGGATTCGGACGCGACGTCCGCCTAGGCAAGCGAGCAAAGGCCATGGCCGACCGGATCTCTCCGCCCCCCCCGGCGTTGCCCTGGGATCGACCGGACCCATACGTGATCCGGATCGAGGTGCAGCCCGAGCAGATCGACCTTCTTGGCCACACCAACAACGTCCATTACCTGTCCTGGCTTCAGGACTGCGCCTGGGCCCACTCGGTTGCGCGCGGCGTCGACGGCGATCACATGGTCAGGATCGACCGCGCCATGGCTGTTCGCGAGAGCCGCATGCACTACCTGGGCGCGACCTTCGCAGGCGACGTACTCTGGGTGGGTGACTGGATCACGGCATGCGACGGGAGGCTGCGGGCGCAGCGGAGTTTTCAGATCATTCGCGCATCGGATCAGGCGACGGTCCTGCGTGCGGTGATCGACTATGTCTGTATCGCGATCGGGAGCGGGCGCCCCACGCGCATGCCCGAGCCGTTTGCGCGCGCCTACGCGGACGATGTGAGAGCCGAACCGTGAACGCCATGGCTTCGCCTTTGCTTTCGCGATCAGCCCCCAGGCTTTGCATGTCTGCCTAACGGCGAGATTCAGGGCGCCGGGCGCTCAGGGCGGCCGCTTCGTTGCGCCCTCTGCGAAGCGCGCGTAGCCCGCGCTGGGCACCCGGCCCCGCCCCATCCGCGGTACGCAGGCGCGCACCGCGGAGGCGCGAGCGCGGCTGTCAGACGCGCTCGATGATGATCGCCGGGGCCATTCCGCCCCCGGCACACATGGTGATCAACGCGGTCTGCTTGTCCTGACGCTCAAGCTCGTCGAGGGCGGTGCCAATCAGGATGGAGCCCGTGGCGCCGATCGGGTGGCCAAGCGCCATGGCACCACCGTTTACGTTCACCTTGTCGCGGTCGACATCAAGATCGCGCTGAAACTTCTCCGATACGACGGCAAAAGCTTCATTGATTTCGATGAGGTCGATGTCAGCGAGGGTCATACCCGCACGCCTCAGGATCTTGCGAACGGACGGTACCGGCGCATTCAGCATGAGCGTCGGGCAGTCGCCCATGTTGCCTGTGTGCACGACGCGCGCACGTGGCTTCAGGCCGTGGGCCTTCACGTACTCTTCGCTCGCGAACAGGATGCAGGCCGAGCCGTCAACAACGCCGGAGGAGTTGCCTGCGTGGTGCACGTGCTGGATATCGAGATCGGCGTATTTCTGATTGATGAGTTCGCGGAACGTCAGCGCCCCTTCCGTATGCCGGTAGTCCGCCAATTGCGTGAAGCTCGGCTTCAGACCCGCGAGCGTCTCGGCGGTCGTGCCGGGGCGCGGGAACTCCTCGCGATCGAGCGCGACCGTACCGTCGAGATTCATCACCGGCACCAGACTCTTGTCGAAGTGACCATTCTCGATGGCCACGAGCGCGCGGCGTTGGCTCTCGGCGCCAGCCGCGTCGAGCGCCTCCCGAGAGATGCCTTCGAGCGTGGCGATCGCGTCAGCGCATACGCCCTGATGGGACTGCGGATGCAGGTCCTGCAGATGGGCATTGCCTGCGCCCATGGGCATGAGGCCCTTCTTCGGCAGGGACATCATCTCCGTGCCACCGCCTATCACTAGATGCTCCATGCCGGCCATGACCGACGTTGCCGCGATGTTCGCGCTCGTGATGCCGGAACCGCAGAAACGATCGAGGGTCACCCCGCTCGCCTGAATGTCGTAGCCCGCATCGAGTGCGGACATGCGGCCGAGATCGCCGGACTGCTCACAGACCTGGGAGCTGGTGCCCCAGACGATGTCGTCAACGTCAGCGGTGTCAAACCCGACACGCTCCTGCAGCGCGCGCAACACAGTTGCGCCAAGGTGCTGCGGATGCAGATGGGCGAGGGCGCCCTTGCCCTGCTTGCCGATGCCGCGCGGCGTCCGGCAGGCATCGATGATGAATGCGTCAGCCATGCTCTTGTTTCTCCCATGAGCTGCTGCCGGAACGCGTCGCGTCCGGCAGTCGAATAGACCGGAGGCGCATCCTGACCTACGAAGCCCTCACGATGCACCCCCGCCGTTCCATCGCCGCCGAGCGCCGAGTGCACAGCCGCGCCGCGGCAGCCGCTGCTGAGCGGCGATCTGCTTACTCCGAATCGATTCGCTGATCCACATATCGCCCGTAGCCCATCTCGCGCTCGAAGCGATACAGGTTGTTGCCTTCGGCGAAGGCGTCCCAGTACTCGGCCATCTGCGCCGTTCGCTCGGGGCGCGCGCCCGACAGGTCGGTCGTCTCGCCGGGATCCTCAAGCAGATCGAAGAGGTTCCAGCGCTCCGCGCCCCAATCCCAGTGCAGTTTCCAGCGCCCGTCCCAGACAGCCCTGTTGCCGTAGATCTCGAGGGCGAGCGGCGCGGGTCGCGGCGCTTCGCGATCCGCGTCGAGGAGGCCCGGGGCGAGGGAGACGCCCTGGAACGCTTCGACCCTCGACGCCCTGTCACCGAGGCCGACGAGCTCGAGCAGCGTCGGCATGAGATCCATCACGGACACGACGTGGTCCGAGCGACGCCCGGCATCGATTCGCTCGGGCCAGGCCAGAATCGCCGGCACGCGCGTGCCGCCTTCGCTGAGAAAGCTCTTGTAGCGTGCGAGCGGGCCCGCCGAAACATGCGCCCAGCCTCGGCCGAGCCACACATAGGAGCCCTGGCGCCCCATGTTCTCGTAGCGCTGATCGAAGGTGACGGGAATCCACTCTCGATTCCCCGATACCGCAGCGATGTCGTTGCCTTCGGGGCCGTTGTCTGAAAGGAACACGACGATCGTGTTCTCCACCTCACCGCGCGCACGCAGCGCCGCGAATACCCGCCCGATCTCCGCGTCTAGATGCGCGATCATCGCCGCATGCAACTCCATGCGCCGCGCTTCGCGCCGCTGCGCATCCGGGGTGAGGTCTTCCCAGTTGCCGAGCGCTTCCGGCAGAGGTTGAACATCACCGTCGGCCACCAGGCCGAGTGCTCGAATGCGCTCGATGCGCGCCGCCCGCACCGCCTCCCAGCCCGAGTCGTAGGCACCGGCGAAACGATCGATCCAATCGTCCGGCGCGTGCAGGGGCCAGTGCGGCGCCGTGTAGGAGAGATGCAGGAACCAGGGCACATCGATCGCGCGCTCGCCCTCGAGCCAGGCGAGTGCACGATCCGTGTAGTCGCGTGAGGAGAAGAAGTCTTCAGGCAGTGCTTCGACCTTCACGCCGTCGTCGAAGTACTCGGACACCGGTTCGTGCGAGAGCGTCCCGCTCGCATCGGCGAAGTGGCTCGCTCCACCCTGGAGCAGATAGAAGCTGTGGTCATAGCCCCGAGCCGGCGGCGTGTTGCCTTCCCCGCTACCCAGATGCCACTTGCCCGCCAGGAAGGTGTCGTAGCCTCCCTGCTGCAGATGCTCGGCCAGCGTTGTCACGTCGTTGGGGAATCGCCCCGCATAGCCCGGTCGCGACTGGAGCACCGGCAGGCGACGGACCGCCGCGGGATTGGCGCCATAGCCAACCGCGTGGTTCACACGGCCCGTGAGCAGCATGGCCCGTGACGGCGTGCACGACGCGCTCGCGTGGAAGTTCACGAACTGCACCCCGTCGGCCGCAAGCGCGTCGAGATGAGGCGTGGGAATCTCGCTGCCGTAGGAACCGAGGTCCGTGTAGCCGAGATCGTCGGCGACGATCAACAGGACATTGGGTCCAGCCGCATGCGCATGAAGACAGGCTGCAGCGACGCAGCACAGCAGCCAATCAAGCCGCATGCGCGGGCGTGCGCATGAACGTACACGGACATCGGACACGGTCGCCCCCTCCAAGCTCGCCGTGATCGCCGGGCAGCTGAGCCGGCCGTTCGGATCATCGCGCCGGGCGCCCTTGCCCGACAAGGAACGATCACTGACCATCCGGGCGAGCGGGGCGAGGGGACGTCCCTGCGGAAGACAAGGAACGCGGATGGGGGAGCAACGTTCCGGGGCCACAGGCCTCGCGGCGAGAAGCCGTGTGCTGCGAACCTGGCGGCGCACCGACCGGACGGAAGATCAGCAATGATCGACTCGATCCGACGCTTCGCCCGCCTGGGCCCGGGGCTCCTCTTCGCGGGTGCAGCCATCGGCACGTCCCATCTCGTGCAGTCCACACGCGCCGGCGCGCTCTACGGCCTCGGCCTCATGATCGTCGTGGTCGCCGCCTATCTGTTGAAGTACCCCGCGTACCGCTTCGGGCCGGCCTACACGGCCGCGACCGGCATGTCGCTCATCGAAGGCTATCGCCGCCTCGGTCGACCGGCCGTCGTGCTCATCTCGATCTCGCAGTACCTGGTGCAGGTCATCATCCTCGCCGCGGTCAGCCTGACCACCGCTGGACTCGCGGCCGCCACCCTGGGACTGTCGCTGCCGCCTCCGCAGATCGCTTTCGCCCTGCTTGTGCTGGCACTCATCCTCAGCATGACGGGCGGTTTCCGATGGATGGAGATCGTGACGAAGGGCTTCGTCGCGCTGCTCACGGTCGCCACCGTCGCTGCGACGGCGCTCGTCGTTCCCGACGTGGATTGGTCGGTCTCCAATCTCGCCTTCCCCCAGCTGGACGCAAAACTGTTGTTCTTCCTCGTCGCGCTCACGGGACTCATGCCGGCAGCGCTCGATCTCTCGATCCTGCATTCGCTCTGGGCGAAGGCGAAGAACCGGACGACTTCCGAGCCGATCTCGCACCAGGAAGCCATGCTCGACTTCGACATCGGCTACTTCGGCTCGGCGGCCCTCGCGCTCTGTTTCGTGGTCATGGGTGCAGGGCTCATGCACACCCAGGGCACGGCACCAGCCCCCACGCCCGTCGGCTTCGCCGGCCAGGTGATCGCACTCTACGAAGCAGGCCTCGGCCGCAGTGCGGCGCTGCTCGTCGCTGTCGCCGCCTTCGGCGTGGTGTTCACGACCGTGATCACGGTGATGGACGGCTTCCCGCGCGTGCATGCCGCCACCTGGCGCTCCCTTGCGAGCGAGGACGGGCGCGTCGACGAGGCCCTCGACGGCAGCCTGCTCCTGCGCGCCATCGCCGCGAGTCAGGTCGTGCTGGCCGGCGGCATCCTGCTCGGACTCATGAGCGACTTCCTCACCTTCATCGACGTGATGACGACCGCCGCGTTCCTTGTCGCCCCGATCATCGCGGTGCTGAACCACCTTGTGATGAGGAGCGACGACGTGCCGGCGCACCTCAGACCGTCGCCGATCATGACTGCGTGGAGCGGGATCGGGATTGCCACGCTCACGCTCACCAGCATCGCCTACCTCTACGTCCGCTTCGGAGCGAACGCATGATCATCGACGACGCCACCGCCGCAAGGATCGCCGAACGGCTCGACGAAGCCGAGCGCACGCGCACGGCCACGACGCAGATCTCGAGCGAGTATCCGGCCATGACGATCGAGGACGCCTACGCCGTGCAACGCGCGTGGGTGGCCCTGAAGCTCGCACGCGGTCGCTCCGTGATCGGTCACAAGATCGGCCTCACCTCTCGGGCCATGCAGCGCGCCTCCAACATCACAGAGCCCGATTTCGGCGTCCTCCTCGATGACATGCTCGAGTGGAGCGGCGCGCGGCTCGACAGCAGCGCCTACCTGGTGCCGCGCCTGGAGGTCGAGCTCGCGATGAAGCTCAAGGCCCCGCTCCGTGGTCCCGGCGTCACGCTCCTCGACGTGCTCGACGCTACCGAGTGGGTGATGCCCGCGCTCGAGCTCATCGATGCGCGCATCGAGATCGAGAACCGCGACACCGGCGCGAAGCGGAAGGTCTTCGACACCATCGCGGACAACGCCGCGAACGCAGCGATCATCCTCGGCGGCACGCCGGTCGGGCCGCGCGAGGTCGACATGGCACGCGTCGGCGCAACGCTTCACCGCAACGAGGTGATCGAAGACTCCGGGGTCGCGGCAGCGGTGCTCGGTCACCCGGCCATGGGCGTAGCCTGGCTCGCGAACAAGCTCGCAGGCGTCGGTGAGGAACTCGCGGCGGGCGAGATCGTGCTCGGCGGCTCCTTCACTGCGCCCGTATCTGCGCGCCCCGGCGACAGCTTCTACGCGAACTACGGCGAACTGGGTGTCATCGCCGTCGCATTCGACTGAGGTGCGCGGCATAAGCACGTCGAGCCCGGACATGAAGCAGGCCCTCGCGGACGGCGCCGTACTCGTCGGCATGTGGGCCGCGCTCGCAGATCCCTATGCGGCGGAGCTCTGCGCGAACAGCGCGTTCGACTGGATGCTCGTGGACGCCGAGCACGGCCCGAACGACGTACGAACGGTCCTCGCGCAATTGCAGGCGCTGGCCCCCTATCCCGTGCATCCGATGGTGCGATTGCCCAACGACGACGCATCGCTCATCAAACGCTATCTCGATATCGGCGCCAGGAATCTGCTGATCCCGCTCGTGGACACGCCGGAGCAAGCCGCGGCCGTCGTCGTCGCGACGCGCTATCCGCCGGATGGCATCCGTGGCGTCGGTGCCGGACTTGCGCGCGTCTCGCGCTGGGGCGCGCGCAGCGACTACCTCACGGAAGCGAATGGCGAGGTGCACCTCTGGGTGCAACTGGAGACCACCACCGCGCTCCAGAACGTCGAGGCCATCGCCTCCTTGCCGGGCGTGGACGGCGTCTTCTTCGGCCCGGCGGACATTGCCGCGTCCATGGGCAAGCTCGGCAAGGCGACCGATCCAGACGTCGTCGCGGCCGTCATCGACGGCATCGAGCGCGCGACCGCCATCGGCGTTCGCAGCGGCGTGTTCATTCCGGACAGCGCCATACTGCAAGCCTGCCGCAACGCCGGCGCGACCCTGCTCGGCGTGGCTGCCGATACGGGGATGCTGGCAGCCGCCACGCGCCGGACGGCGCGCGAGATGCAGGATCTTCTCGGCGCGGACTAGCGAGCGTCAACCGGCGACGGTAAAGCCGCGGGCACGCTCGAACACGCGCATGACGCCGAGCAACTGATCGAGGGCCGGCGTCGCGATACCCGCAAGGCTCGCGATCTCCTTCGGTGCCACGAGAATCGCCGCGAGTTCGAGGGGACGGCCCGCCTCGGCGTCCTGCAGCATCGAAGTCTTGAAGGCGCCGAGCTTCTCGGTCACCTGATGGCGCGCTTCGGCGCTGTCGCTGATCGGGCACCCGATCGCCGCACCGACCTCCGCTGCTTCGTTCATGATTGCCGTCGCGAAGCCTCGGGCTTCCGGGTCCGCGAGGATCAGATCGCAGGTCGCGCCCGTCACCGCCGACAGCGGGTTCATGGTCATGTTGCCCCAGAGCTTGAACCAGATGTCCCGCCGCACGTCCTCGCTGCACGCAGCGTCGAAGCCTCCGGCGCGGAGCGCGTTCGCGACATCGGTCACGCGCTCGGCCAGGGCCGCCGTGACCGCACCGATGATGAGTCCGTCGCCCATGACGTGATGCACGAGGCCGGGCTCGACGACCCAGGCTGCCGCGTGCACCACGCAACCCAGCACCTGATCGGATGGCCACGATCGGGCACACACGCCGTCGGGATCGACCGAAGCGAGCGGCATCCCGTTCAGTTCTCCGGGCGCGCCGGACAGGTACCACCAGGGCACGCCGTTGATCGCCGGCATCACGATGGTGTTCGCATCGACCATGGGGGCCGCGCGCGCTGCGACCTCAGGCAGCGCCTGACTCTTGGTCGCGACGATGAGCAATTCCTGGACACCGAGTGCCGCGGCGTCGTCGCTCGCGGTCACGGCCGCCGCGAGCATTTCTTCGCCCGTGCGCACCCGCGCGCCGTCGCGCTTCAGCGCCGCGAGGGTTGCTCCCCGCGCGAGCACGGACACCTCATGACCGGCGTGCGCGAGCCTCGCGGCGAGCCAGGTGCCGATCGCGCCGGCACCGACGATTCCGATACGCATCAGTCGCTCTCCTTCAGGGGGCCAGCGCGCAGATACGCGTCCTTCAGCGCTTCGGGTACGCGCACGTCCTGACCAAAGGCGACGCGGCGCGCTTCAGGCGTGTCCATGGGCGGATGGCCGACATCGGCGCGCGGCGCGGGCGTCGTACCAATGGTGACGGTCAAGCGACCGAGCTCGGAGATATCGAGCGTGAGCTCGTCCCCGGGGTTCAAAGGGCGCGAATGACAGGGCGTGCCCGTGAGGATCAGGTCGCCAGGCACGAGCGTGATGTGGCGAGCGAGGTCCGCGATCATGTAGTCCGGCCCCCACACGAGCTCCTCGCCGATCTGCGCGTCCTGCACGCACTCGCCGTTGCGATAGGTGCGCAGTCTCTGCTCACGCGGGTCGACCCCCGCGACGATTCCGGGCCCGACCGGGCACAGGCCATCGGCGCCCTTCACCCGGAGCATCGATCCGGCGTCCGTGTCGCGGAAGTCGTGCACGCCCATGTCGAGCACGGGCACGAAACCCGCGATGTGTGACCAGGCCTCCTCAGGCGTGACGTTGCGCGTTACGCGGCCGATGACCGCCGCGAACTCGCCTTCGTAGTTCAGGTACCTGCAGTCATCCGGACGGGTGACCTGACCGCCGTGCTGATTGAGCGCGGTGATCGGCTTCATGAAGTAGGTCGGTGTCGGCGTCGGCTGGGGCTCGTTGCGCGACTCGATGCCGCGTGAACGATAGGTGAGATGCGGGCAGATGATCTTCGTCGGCGCGCAGGGCGGCAGATGTGGCAACGCGTCGACGGGCAGGGTGCGACCGTCGTCCAGGTGAATCTCGCCGGGTTCAACGATCGTGCCCCAGCAGGCACTGCCCTCCGCGAGGACGCGGCGCCGTTCGCGGCGCGGACCTTCCAGAACGTTCATGCGTCGCCCTCGAACCAGATGTGGATGTTGCCGGTGCCGCGCGCGTTCTCGTATTCGGACAGGGCGACCCCGGGCATGCGGCACTCGGCACCGCCGAGGGCGCCGATCATCTGCAGATAGTGCCCGCCAAGCGCTTCCCAGGGGGTCTTTCGATACTCGCTGTCGAAGTCCGCGAGAATCTCGTCGTGGCGGCCCGCACAGAGCCGCTCGATCGCGCGCGCATCGCTCGCGCGGTTCTCGGGCGACGACACGTTGTCGGGATGAAAGATGCGTGGGTGCACCTGTTCCCAGTCGATGTTGACGAACTTGTGGCTGAGGGCACCGGACGCGAGGATCACGACGCGACGGCCACTGCGGCGGATGGCCTCGCCGAGAACCGCGCCCATCTCCAGGAAGTTGTACGTCCTCGCGTTCTGGCAACAGCTCACGCCGACCACCCGTTCACCTCGCCCGAGCGCATTGACGATGTTGATCGTGCCGTAGTGCCGCGGCAGACCTTCCTGCGCAACCGCCATCGCCATCACGCGCCGCTCTTCGCCAACGACCTGACAGAGCTGCGCAAGTTCAGGATCACCGGCGTAGTCGTAGGACACGTCGGCTAGGTACCAGGGCATCTCGTCGGACACGTAGGTGCCGCGGTAATGCGCGCCTGCATCCACAAGGTGAAATCCCGTGGTGAACCAGTGCGTGTCGATGATCATCAGCGTGTCCGGACACACCGCGTCCATGCGCTCGCGCAAACGGCCGTAGCCCGCAATGAGATCCGAATCGGTGCCGTCACCAGCGCGAATCCGGAAGTCCTCGGTCTGCGCGAGGCCGGGATGGTGCGAAACGAGTGCAGCGCCGACGATCGCGCCCGATGCGTTGCTCATAGTGATCGCGCCCCTAGCGATGCGCGAAGCTGGGCGTGAAGGCCTTCTTCGGCACGATCACGTCCTTCACATCGGAGAAGAACTCGAAGCTCCAGTCGCCGCCCTCCCGACCGATGCCCGATTCACGGCAACCGCCGAAGGGCGCCGCGAGATCGCGAATGCCGAACGAATTCACCCAGATGAATCCAGTGCGGACCCGCTCGGCGACGGCCTGCGCATGCGAAGTATCACCGAAGCACAGGCCGCCGAGGCCGTAGCGGGAGTCGTTCGCCAGCGCGATCGCTTCCCCGTCAGCGTCGAAGGTCTGCAGTACCAGAACCGGGCCGAACACCTCCTCCTGCACGATCGGGTCGTCCTGTGCGACGTCGGTGAGAAGCGTCGGCGCGTAGTAGAGATCTCCGAAGTCGTGTCCGTGCGCGCCCCAGAGTGCGCGCGCACCGCCATCGAGCGCCGCCTGCACGAAGGCTTCCACACGTGCGTACTGGCGCGGATGAATGAGAGGACCGACCTCCGTAGCGGCGTCGCGCGGATCGCCGACGGCGAGCTGCTCGACGCAGCCACGCATACGCTCGACGAAGGCGTCGCGCACGGACGCGTGCACGAGCAGGCGCGTGCCCGCGAGACAGACCTGCGTCGCGTTCCGGTACATGAGCGCCGCCGTGCGGGCCGCGAGATCGAGATCCGCATCCTCGAGCACGATGAAGGGCGACTTCCCGCCGAGCTCCAGGCTGCAGGGCACGAGATTGCCCATGGCGAGCTGGCCGATGGCCTTGCCCGTCGCGGTCGAACCCGTGAAGGAAATGCGCGAAAGCCGGGGATCCGCCACCAGCGCCGCCCCGGTTGATGTGCCCGCGCCCTGAAGCAGATTGAAGACACCCGGCGGCAGTCCGGCCGCGTCGGCCGCATCCGCGATGAGCGAGGAAGACAGCGGCGCCCACTCCGGCGCCTTCAGCACGCAGCTGTTACCCGCCGCGAGCGCGGGCCCAAGCTTCCAGGTGCTGAGCATGAGCGGCGAATTCCAGGGTGTGATGATGGCGCACACCCCTGCGGGATCGTGGCGCACATGGTGCGTCGCCTGCTCCGTTTCCATTACACGGTCCTGGAGCGTCAGGGCCGCTTCAGCGAAGAAGCGGATATTCAGCATGGCGCGCGGCACGATCCCATGACGCATGCGCGAGACGAGGATGCCGGCATCGTGCGCCTCCGCCTCCGCAAGCGCGTCGCTGCGCGTGCCGATCTCCTCCGCGAAGCGTTGCAGGTACGGGAGTCGCCCTTCAGGGCCGAGATCCGCCCATGCGGGAAACGCACGTTCGGCCGCGGCGACGGCATCTGCGACCGCATCCGGGCTCGCCTCCGCAATCTCGCCGAGCACGGCGCCGTCGATCGGCGAAAAGACCTCGAAACCTGCCGCCCCGGCGAGGCGCTTGCCGTTCACGTAGTGCCCCGCGTGCACCGCATGGCCGCTGATCTCGATCATGTCCCCTCCCGCTCACCCCGCCCTGCTCGACGCCACCGGAAGCTCGCCTCGACCTCTCGGAACACGCCGGCGCGTCTGCACCCTAGCGCAGCTTCGTCTGTCCGCAACCCGGCGCCCGCCGATATGCCCGATCGATCTGCGGGCAGCGCTTCACTCACGCAGCAGCTGCGAGGCGCGCGCCGTCGCCCGAGCGGCGGCGTCGCTTTCTCCATTCTCTCGCGCGACGGCCGCGAGATGGATGAAAAAACCTGCGTAAGCCGCACGCTTCAGTGCCGGCTCCACACTCGACAGATAGGCGTCCTGCGCTATGCCGGACTGATCGACCAAGGCTCGCAGGCGCACCATGAGGTCATCGCCCACCAGCCAGCGCCGGTTCCCTGCGCGCACTTCCCGATGCGATTCGGGCGCAAGGAACTCGATCCAGGGTCGGTCTTCGGTATTCAGCCGACTTTCCGCAACCCACGAATCCTCGGCAGAGATTCGCCCGAGGTAGTGCGACAACAGCGGGATATCGTCCCCCCTGCCGCCACGCAAGCGCTCGATCGCATCCCGCGATAAGGCGACGAGCGGCGCGTCCGCCGGCAGAGGGCCTGCGTCACGATGGCCTACAAGCGCCAGCATCGGCTGCACGGCCTCGAAGTCCCCGCGCCAGGCAGTGATTTGAGGAAACGTCTGCGCCATCGAGCGCGCCAGGATGCCGAACTCCCGCTCATTGATCTGATAAAGCGGGACCCACTGGACGTAAAGACCGCCGGGGGCAAGTCGATCCCGGGCACTTGCAAAGTGCTCGACCGAGTAAAGAGAAGCAACGCCGGAGCGCCAGGGAATGAACAGATCAGCGATCACTACATCGAACTGTTCACGAGACGCACGGAGGTAGTTGCGACCGTCTTCGTTCACGACGTGCACCCGAGCATCGTCGTGAAGGCCGGCGGTGAAAGCGCCAAAGTAGCGCTGCGACGCTTCGATCACCTCCGCCACGAGTTCCGCAACGGTGATCTCCTGCACGGGGTACTGCACGGCCGCACCGGCCGTTATTCCGGTGCCGAGACCAAGGAAGAAGATCTTTTGCGGATCGGGGTGGAGATTGAGCGGTAGATGCGTCTGCATTGCCTCCATGGGAGCAGCGCCGCTTCCACCGAGCGCATACCAGTTGTCGAGCTTCAGCCGCAGGTTGCCGCCCTGCCGCACGACCGCAACGGTTCCGCTACTGCCTTCTATGAGATCCACCAGGGCCTCATCGCGCGCAACGGGCCGGATCCGGACCTTCTCCAGGCCGCTGGGATCCAGGACCGATACCGGCGCCAGCAAAAGCGCCACGCTTCCATAGAACCAAGCGGGATGACCGACAGCCGGCTCGCGATGCAACACGATCAGCGCGGCAAGCAGGTAGCTGCAACCGATCAGTCGCATGCCACTCCATAGCCCGAGCCACTCAAGCAGCACGAATCCGGCAGTGAGGGAGCCTGCGACAGCGCCCATGGTGTTAACGCCGTTCAAGTGCCCGATGACGACGCCGGGACGCATCCCCGAACCTTCCGCAAAACGATAGAGATAGGGCAGCAGCATGCCGAGCACGCAGGTCGGCACTCCTACGAGTACGCTCACCGCGAGGAGTACCTCCCCGAGGTAATCCACGAACGCAGCGCCGGTCGCGATGTAGCGCAGTCCATCCGTCCAAACGACAAACGCGAACGGCACAACGAGCACGACGAGTCCTGAAATGGCGAGTAGCACGGCGAGGACAAGCGGCGTGCCCAGCGCCCGCTCGATGAGCACGCGCGAGAAAACAGCGCCCAGCGCAAGGGCCAGCAGAAACACGGCCAGAATCGCGGAGAATGTATAAACGGAGTTCTGCAGCACCTGGACGAACATCCGCGTCCAGAGCACCTGCAGCGCAAGCGTGGCAAAGCCCGACAGGAACGCGAGGCTCACCAGCAACCGGAAGGCGGGACTCGCTGACGCTTCCCGCGCCTCCGAGGCCACTTCGGCCACTGCATACGGCTGCTCCCTCGCAGCGATTACGAAGGCAGTCAAGGCGACGGCGAAAGACACCCCTAGGGCGCAGAGGTAGCTGGCGCCGAATCCGATCGCTCGCGGCAGCAAGAATCCGGCAAGCAGCGCGCCCGTGGCTGCACCGAACGTGTTGATCGCGTAAAGCCACCCACTCCAGCGACCAAGCTGGTCGGACGAACGAATGAGGTACTGCCCCATGACCGGGAGCGTTCCGCCCATGAGGAAGGCGGCGGGAAAGATCGCAAGCACCGACAGCAGCAGCTTGCAGAGCGTGAGCACAGCAGGCACATCCCGGAAAACCGCGAAGAGCAACGGGTAGAGCGCTTCCCAACCCAGCAGAACGACGTGAAAGCCCGCGGCGGCAAGCAGGATGCCCAGCTCCAGCCAGGCATAAGTACGCAGCGGTCTGCGCGCCACGCGCAGACGCCTGCCCCAGGCGTGGCTGCCCGCCGCGATGCCGAGGAAAAAGGCGGCGGTAACGGTTGCAGCGCTCTGCACGGTGCTGCCGAACAGGAGCTTGAGCTCCTTCATCCAAAGGACCTCATACATGAGGCCCGAAGCACCGGAAGCGAAGAACAGAAGCAGCACGGCAATGCTGCGCACGTTAATTGAAGCAGGCACGAGGCGATCGTCGGCGTTACGGGCGCGATTAGCGCCTGCTCGAGGCCAGCGTGACCGTCGCTGCAGGATTCAGATCCTCGCGCGGGTCAGTGACAAGGCCAGCCGGGAAGGAGACGCGGCGCACCGGCGCTTCGGATTCGAGGCAGAGTTCATGGTTGTTGTCTCCGTCTCCGAGATCGGCCACCGCCAGCGGCGCCGTCTGCACACCGCTCTCGAAGTGCACCCGATAGGCCTGTCGCTCAACGTCGTCGATCTCGTCACCACCGGGCTTCGTGATACCCCCGTTCCAGGTCACGCGAACGACCTGGCGGGTGCGCAACGGGCAGCCGTTTCCGCCTCCAAATGGGAAGCGGGTCGCCTGCTGACCCAGCGCCCACTCCGCCTCCGGCACCACCTCGGCGTGCACCATGCTCGGACCGTCTTCAAGCGGCGTGACCGCAACGCGCGCTCCGCGAAAATTCATCGATCCGTCGCGCGAGAGCACATTGCCCGTGATCACGACCGAAATCGGCGGGTTGGCGGACGACCCGAAATCGCCAACCAGGAGGATCGTACGAAGCTCACCGGGATCGATCGCGGGCGCCGGCGTTGCGCACGTGAGCGTCCCGCTCGAACCGTCGGCGCGCGTCACAAGAAAGTCCCCCGCCTGCAGCGTCGCGAGATCGACCTCCTGAGAGAACACCACAGGCATGCCGTCATCGCCCCGTTTGCCGTCGCACACGAGCCAACTGCCGAGCAGGGGCAGGGCATCGTCCAGGCCGAAGAATGCCGACAGCAGAAACGCCGTCTCTGCATCCGGCGCAACGCGCGTTTCGGTCGTGTCTGCAGGCTCCGCATTAGACCGGCCGCGCACATCGGAGCAGCCCGCTCCGGCGAGCTGGAGCGTCACCGCCAGGCAGGCAAGCAAGCACCGCCATTCGATCAGGTTCACTGTCCGCATCTCCAACGCGATTCGCCGGTCCGGCAACTTACACGCCCCTTCATGCGCAATCGACCAGGTGCCGGCGGACGCTTTGCGGCGTGGAAGCGAGTCGCTACTCTGGGGGGATGACTACCGCATCCCAAACCGCACAGCGCTTCACTCCGCGCGAGATGCTCGCAAAGCTCGTCGCCTTTCCGACGATCTCCGATCGCTCGAATCTCGATCTCATCGAGTTCGTCGAGCAGTATCTGGCGGCGCACGGCATCGCATCCCATCGCATTCCCAGCGACTGCGGTACCAAGGCAAACCTCTACGCAACGATCGGCCCGATGGTGGAGGGCGGCGTCGTCCTGTCCGGACATACCGATGTGGTGCCGGTCGAAGGCCAGGACTGGCACACAGATCCCTTCCAGCTCACGGAGAAGGATGGCCTGCTCTTCGGCCGCGGGACCTGCGATATGAAGGCCTTCAGCGCCATCGCTCTCGCGTTGGTTCCCGAGATGTCCGCGCTCACGCGCCCTCTGCACCTAGCGCTGTCATACGATGAAGAGATTGGCTGCCTGGGCGCGCCACGCATGATCGAAACGCTGAAGGCAGAAGTCCCGGCGGTCCGCGCGGTGATCGTGGGGGAGCCGACCAGCATGCGCGTGGTCACGGGCCACAAGGGCATCTTTCACTTCGAGACCCGCATCACCGGCAAGGAAGCGCACTCGAGCCAGCAGCAGCGTGGCGTTTCTGCAGTCATGGTCGCCGGCCGGCTGATCAATTGGCTCGGCGAGCGCCAGCGCAAGAATGCCGCCAGCGCCACGGACGAGCTCGGCTTCGAACCGCCCTACACCACGCTTCACTGCGGCGTTGTTCACGGCGGCACGGCGCACAACATCACTGCGCGGCACTGCAGTTTCGTAACAGACATTCGCACGCTTCCGGGCGAGGATCCGCAGACCTACTTCGATGAGTACGAGGCTTTCATCCGAGAAGTAGTGGAGCCGGAAATGCAGGCGATTAGCCCGGAGACTCGCGTGGATGTTGACGTCCACGCCAATGTTCCAAGCTTCGAATCGCCGGAGACGAGCGAGGCGGTCGGGCTCGCCAAACAGCTATCGGGGCAGAACGAGTCGGAGGTTGTCCCGTACGCAGCGGAATCGGGCCAGTTCCGGAATGCGGGCTTCCCGGTCGCGATGTGTGGCCCAGGCTCCATCGACCAGGCGCATCAGCCAGACGAGTTCATCTCGGTCGACCAGCTCGAAGCCGGCACGGCGTTCATGCGCAGGCTGATCGAGGTGCAATCGAGCTGAATGAATCCGCGCGCAGCAGCGACCTGACCGAAGGCCCTCGAGGGCAGGTACGCAACGCCGAGTTGCCGAAGCCACCGAATGCAGCACAACATGGGCAGGCACCCAGCAAACGCTCGGGTCCGCTCAAGAGCCTCTGAGGGAGAGACAGCCGTGCTCGCAGACCAAGAATTCACCGTTCCGCCCCTGCCCACCATCGCATTCAAGCGGGGCGCCGCACTGCAGCTTGCAAACCACATCCAGGCGCTCGGCAAGAACGCCGCGCTGATCGTGACCGACAAGAATCTTGCGGCGAGCGGTGTGCTCGACGCGGTGCTGGACGCCCTGCGCGCGTCGAACATGCGTATCGAGGTCTTCGACGGCGTGGAGCCGAACCCGACCGACAAGAACGTCGAGGCTGGCGCAGCGATGCTCGCCGAGCTCGGCGACGCGTGCGTCATTCCGATCGGCGGCGGTTCGTCCATGGATTGCGGCAAGTCGATCGCGCTGCTGAACGCCAACCCCGGCACGGTCGAGGAAATGCAGGGCAGCGTCCCGGCGCCGGCAACCGCGCCCGTGATTGCAGTACCGACCACGGCCGGCACGGGTTCGGAAACGAACAACGCCTGCGTGATCACGAACACGCGCCTTGGCCGCAAGGGCTACGTCCTGCACCCGAGCATTACGCCGGCGTTCTCGGTGCTCGACCCCGATCTCACGGTCGGACTCCCGACTTATCCAACAGCAACCTGTGGCTTCGACGTGCTGACCCACGCCGTTGAAGCGCTCGTCTCGGCCCGCTGCACCGCCTACTCCGACGCGATCGCGCTAGAGGCCATCCGCAAGGTTGCGGGCAACCTTCGCCGCGTGGTGACCGACGGTACGGACATTGCGGCGCGCTCGGAAATGCTGCTCGGATCCGCGATGGCTGCGCAGGCCTTCAACGTGTCAGGGCTGGGGTCGGCGCACGGCACGGGCCATGCAATCTCCGCTCGCCTGAACGCGGCGCACGGCCAAACGCTCGCGACCATGCTGCCACACGTCATGGCGCACAACATGCCGGCGCGTGAGGAGAAGTACATCGAGGTGGCGAAGATTCTCGAGCCCGACGGGCCCGCTACCGGCACCGGCGCCATCGACGCCGTCATGAAGGTGCGGAGCGACATCGGCATCGACAAGTCGATCTCCGACCTCGGCGGCGCAGATGATCTGCTGGAGACGCTGGTGGAAGACGCGATCGCTGACCCGGTGAACTTTACCAATCCGGTCCCCGCCGACGGCGAGGCATTCGAACGGATGTACCGCGCCGCCTGGTAAGCGGCGCCCGACGCACTCGCGACAAACCCCTAGAGCGGCCGAACCTGCACATTCGCAGGCGCGGTCGCTCGTGTTCTGGGCGCAGACCGCTCCGCAGAGAGCCCGCGCCCGCATCAATTGCCAGCGCCGCCAAGCCTGGCGCCGCGCGCTTGAGGAATTGGGCAGCCCGCCGTCCTAGACGCCCACCCGTTCCGGGTTGGCAGTGTTATGTTGTCACACTCTGCATCGGCGTTTTCGCCGCTGCGATCGCCCCGGCAAAAGAGGTCTCGCCCTATGGACGGTATTGTTCCCGAGGACTACGCCTCATGGCGCCACTGCATCGAGGTCGACTGCGGTATCAGGCTGACGCCAGCGTGGATAGAACAGCGGATCGCTGCGCTTCAGGATCCTCGCGACTATCACACAAGTCGCTTCAGGGAGCTGTGGGGCCCAACGCATCTCGAGCGCGTCCTTGGCTGGTTTCAACAGGCCCTGACAGAGGTACGCTGACGTCCGGTGGCCCGGTGGCCCGCTGGCCCGCTGGCCCGCTGGCCAGCCCGCCCACGAACCAAGCAGCTCGCGCATCAGCGACCCGCCTGCACCCGTTGGAGTTCAGCCCATGAAGAGCCCAGCCTTGTCCCGGCGCCATCTCATTCGCAAAGCGACGTTGGCTGGCACAGGCATCGCACTCGCGCCGCTGTTCGCGGGCCTCACGGCCGCAAACGCGCGGGCCCGAGTCGGTACGGGCGCGCCGGGCCCGTCGCTCCGGCCGGTCGCTGACGCTTCGACCGGACTGGAGCTTCTGAAGCTTCCAGAGGGGTTCAGTTACAGGAGCCTCGGATGGGCAGGTGATCCGATGAGCGACGGCGCACCGACACCCGATCGTCACGACGGCATGGCCGTTGTGGACATAGATCCGCGAGCGGGCACGCTGACCCTGATCCGCAACCACGAACGCGGACCGGTTCCGCCTGGTGGTCCGGTTCCGAGCATCGGAGGGCCGGACACACCCATCTACAATCCGTTGTCGCTGGAAGGTGGCTTCGAGGGCTTCGGCGGAGGCACCACGGCGATCGAGGTGCGAGACGGTCACTTGGTGTCGGCGCGCGGCACCCTAGCGGGCACCATAGTGAACTGCGCAGGCGGGGCGACGCCGTGGGGCAGCTGGCTCTCCTGCGAGGAGGCCGTGGTTTCGGATCCCACCGGCGCCTTCGAGGCGCGCTTCGACAAACCTGCACTCGCGCACGGCTATGTCTTCGAAGTGCCCGCACCGCGCCTGGGCAAGGCGAGCGCACAGCCGATTGTTGCCATGGGGCGCATGCAACACGAGGCCGTCGCGGTGGATCCAGAGGACGGCACCGCCTATCTGACCGAGGACAACGGGCCCCATTCCGGCTTCTATCGGTTTCAGCCGAATGATCGCAGCGGTCGCATCGGCTCCCTGGAGGCGGGCGGCACGCTGGAGATGCTCAAGGTCAAGGGAGCAGAGTGCGCTGACCTGCGCGCGCCGGATCAGGGTGCACAGTACGCCGTGGAGTGGGTGCCCATCGAAGATCCGGACAAGGACCCGGAAACCCTGACGGAGATCGCATCCGGCATACCGCTTCTGCGCGGGTCCGGCCGCTCCGGGCCCTATCTTCAGGGCGAGGCATTGGGCGCGGCGCGCTTTGCGAGGGGCGAAGGCTGCGTTGCGCACGCCGGCACCATCTACATGGTGGACACTGCGGGTGGCGCTGCACGAAAGGGGGTCGTGTGGGCGTACGAACCCACATCTGAACGCTTGACGGCACTGTTTGTCTCGCCGGGCGAGGAAGCCGCCAATCACCCCGACAACATCACGGTAAGTAATCGCGGGGGGATTCTGGTGTGCGAAGACGGCGGCAGCTTCACAAATGCCGCCGGCGATTTCGTGGGCGCTCGCTTGCTCGCGATCAGCGGGCAGGGAGAGGCGACGATCTTCGCGGAGAACAACACGCGCCTCGACCGCCCGCCGCGCGGCCGCGCCAGCATTCGGCCCGGAGACTATCGAGGCGGCGAGTTCACCGGCGCCTGCTTTGCGCCGGATGGGCGCACGATGTTCGTCAATATCCAGACGCCCGGGATCACCGTGGCCATTACTGGCCCCTTCGAACGCATCGGCCTGTAATCGATCGATCCTCGCGCACGGCCTAGGCGTCGCCCTTCGCCGCCCCCAGCTCAGCGGCGCTGACGCCGGGCCGACGCGTGCAAGCGGCAAAACAGACATCCCCGTGCCGCGTCGATCGCGCCGGCGGCCGGTCGTCGCTGCACGGATTCGCGCCCGTGTCAGGTAGTCTCTGGCCTACCCGAGTCTCACGGCATCCTCCTATGGCCGACATCAGGATTCTCTCCTATCTGCCCAATCCACGCGTATGGAAGGCGCTCATCGCCGCCGAGCTCTGCGGCGTGACGGTCGACGTGATCGGCGATGCCCCTGCAAAGATGCCGACCTGGCTTTGGGACTTTGACGCGCGTCAGCTGACCGAAGCAGAGCGCACCGACGACAGTCCTTACGCGCGCGTGAGCCGACGCGGCTTCACCGGCACGCTGTTCAAGACCGACGCCTTCCTCGAAGCGCACCCCTTCGGCACCGTCCCGGCTGCGTTCAGCGGCGACGGCCGCATTGGCATCTTCGAATCGAACAGCATCCTCCGCGCCGTGGTTCGCGCCGCCGTCGATGATCGGGGCCTGTACGGGCGAGATGTATTCGACGCTTCACGTATCGACAGCTTCCTCGATGCGGCACTTGTCTTCGCGCGGGAGGCGCAGGTCTATCTCCTGGCCGCAGACGAGATGGATGCAGCCACCGCCGAGCGCATGGGCGGCGCTTACGAATTCTTTCTGAACGGTATCGAGGCGGCGCTCAAGCAGACGCCTTTCATCGCCGGCGAAGACCTGTCGATCGCGGATATCGGCATTGCGTGCGATCTGTCGCAGTTCCTTCGAGAGCGGCTCATGGCTGACCGGCTTGCGGCGAGCGGTTTCGAGCCGATCAGCGCCGATCTGGAACAGGTCTATCCGCGCACGGCTGCTCACATCGCCTCGCTGGCCGGGCGCCCCGTATTCGCGCAGTACCTGGAGAAAACTGTTCGGCAGACGCTCAAGCAGGTAGCGGGTGGCTGAGGCTCGCGGATTCGCAACGTTGCTTTTTGCCGCGATCAGCATCGCCGCGTGCACGGGTGAAGAAATGATCGTCGGCGCCTGCGGCTTGCCCGCAACGGGTCTCGGCCACTTTGTGCAAGTACCGGCCGGCGACTTCGTCATGGCCGCGCATGCCAGCGAGCCCGAAGAAGGCCCGCTCTTGCGCCTGCATGTGCAGGGGTTCTCCATGCTCGCCCATGAGGTCACGAACCAGGAGTTCGCCGCCTTCGTCGCAGCAACCGGATACGTGACCGACGCTGAGCGCAGCGCCCAGCGCGGATTGCCAGGAGCCGGAAGTGCCCTGTTCGCAGTCGAGGACCCGGATCGCTCAACGGCGGGCAGCTGGCGCCTGGCCGGTGATGCGAACTGGCGGGCGCCCGAGGGCGAAGGCTCAAGTATCGAGGGCAAAGACCTGCACCCCGTCGTGCACGTATCGCTTCGCGACGCGCGGGCCTACGCACAGTGGTCGGGCACGCGTCTACCAACGGAGGCTGAGTGGGAGTATGCGGCACGCCTCGGCCTGCCAGATCCGGACCGGCCTGATTCGGGTGCCTACGACAGCGCTGGCAATCCGCTCGCGAACACCTGGCAGGGCGTATTTCCGATCGTGGATCGTGCGCTGGATGGCTTCTCGGGCTCCGCCCCCGTAGGGTGCTTCGCGCCGAGCGAGATCGGCCTGTCGGACATGATCGGTAACGTCTGGGAGTGGACCGACACCCCCTTCGGACGGGACGCATACACCATCAAGGGCGGCTCCTTCCTGTGCGCCGACAACTTCTGTCGCCGCTACCGCCCGGCTGCGCGCCAGCCCCAGGATGTCGACTTCTCGACCAATCACATCGGCTTCCGCGTCGTTCGCGACAGCTGAAAGCGAAACGTCACCAAGTGTTGCCGCCTCCCTTCGGACCCGCACCGCTGCCGGTATGCTCCGGCACCGCACGCCCCGGAAAGGGTGCGCTCGCCAAAGTAGCTGGAGAACGAAAGCGCATGAATCCTCGCGGATGTGTCCTCGCCCTGGTCGCATTGCTCGCCGCGAGCGGGCACGCAAACCCGCCGAACATCGTGATCCTGCTTGCCGACGACGTAGCCCTGACAGACTTCGGGGCCTACGGCGGCGAAGCCCGCACGCCGAACATAGACGGCCTGGCTGCGACCGGCAGTCTCTTCACGCAGTTCCGCACTTCGCCACAGTGCGCGCCCTCGCGCGCCATGCTGCTGACGGGCATGGACAACCACCGGACCGGGCTTGGCGCCATACCGGAGGTGCTACCGCAATCCCATGCGGATCAGCCCGGTTACACCATGCACCTTGAGGAGGGCGTGGAGACGATCGCCGTTCGCCTCAAGCGCGAGGGCTATCGAACCTACATGACCGGGAAATGGCACCTCGGTCACGGGCCCGGCGATCTGCCGAACGATCACGGCTTCGATCGCTCCTATGTTCTAGACGCTTCGGGCGCGGACAACTGGGACGATCGACCCTACATGCCGCTGTACGCAGATGCGCCCTGGTACGAGGACGGTGCACCAGTGGACCTGCCCGACGACTTCTATTCGTCGGAGTTTCTGGTCGATCGAATGATCGACTATCTGGGCGAGGCGCCAGGCACGAACGCGCCCTTCCTGGCGTACGTCGCTTTCCAGGCCATACACATTCCAGTACAGGCACCGGAAGCCTTCATCGCGCACTACGACGGCGTGTACGACGTCGGCTGGCACGCGGTGCGGCGGCAGCGCCACGCGCGCGCGGTCGAAGTCGGCCTGATCCCCAAGGGCGCGCCCCTCGGCGACATGCATCCCGCCCTGCGTGAGTGGGACACACTCGATCCAGCCAAGCGAGCCGTCATGACCCGCTCCATGGAAGTGAACGCAGGCATGCTTGAGGCGATGGACTTCCATATCGGACGCCTCGTCAGGCACCTGAAGGAGCGGGGCGCCTACGACAACACGATCTTCGTGGTGACTTCGGACAATGGCCCGGAAGGAAGCGAGATAAGCCGTGACGGGGGCGGGGCAGACACGATCATCGATCTCTGGCTGAAGTCCGAGGGCTATACCGAGAGGCGCGTGGAGAAGCTGGGCGGGCCGGACACCATGGTCGCCATCGGCCCGGAGTGGGCGAGCGCAGCGGCTTCTCCGAGCCATCTCTATAAATTTCACGGAGCGGAAGGCGCCTTGCGCGTACCGCTGATCATGGCCGGGCCCGGCGTTCCCAGGGGCACGCGCATCAACGCCCGCGCCATCATGCCGGACATCATGCCGACGCTCCTCGAACTGGCGGGGGCCGATGCGCCGGCGCCGGACGCGCGCCCACTCACGGGCCGGAGCCTGCGCCCGGTGCTCGCGGGCGAACGCTCAGAAGCCTACGGTGAAGCCGACGTCTACGGGATCGAGGTCGCCGGCAACGTCGGCTTCTATCGCGGTCGCTACAAGCTCACGCGCAGTCTGCCGCCGATGGGCGACGGCGCGTGGCGCGTCTTCGATCTGCAGTCAGACCCCGGCGAAACACGGGACCTGTCCGTGGACCGGGCAGATCTGCTCGACGACATGCTCGTTCGGTACGCGGCCTGGTCGGAGGACGTCGGCGTCATAGAGATGCCGGAGGGGTACACGCCGCTTGCGCAGATCCGCAGGAATCTGGGCAGCGTCATGCTCCAGCGCTACTGGCCGTGGCTGATGGGTGCGATCGTGATGGTCCTATTGCTGCTCTGGGGCATCGCGGCAGCTCTGCGCCGGGTGACGGTGCGACGGCGGGTAAGCTGATCGACACCTGCGTGGAGCGATGGGCCTGAGGCCGCGACGGCCTTCCTCCTCAGGCCCGGCACCGCGTTCGGCGCCGCTAGCGGTCCCGCGAGCGGACTCGCGGAGAACCCCGCCGCAGAGCACAAACGCGACGTCATCAAAGCGGAACGCACCGCTCCACCCCGGGATTAGGGCGTGGAGACGCCGCGAGGGCCGACTAGTCAAATCTGACTAGTCAAAACTGACTGGTGGCGCTAGGCTCCGTCAGTCCCCCTCTGCCCGGAGTCCATCGATGGCTGAAGCAACGCACCCCACGACCTCCTTCGACAAGGACGCGCTGCGTGCGCGCTACGCCCAGGAACGTGACAAGCGCCTACGCACAGACGGCAACGAGCAGTACATCGAGATCACGGGTCAGCTCGGCCACTACCTGGAAGACCCGTACACGCCCGTGACCGAACGGGAGCCGCTCGACGATCACGTCACCTTCGCCTTCATCGGCGGCGGCTTCTCCGGGCTCGTCACCGGCGCTCGAGTAAAGGAGGCGGGCGTTGAAGATGTCCGCATCATCGAAAAGGGCGGCGACTTCGGCGGCACCTGGTACTGGAACCGGTACCCCGGTGCACAGTGCGACACGGCCGCGATGATCTATCTCCCTCTGCTCGAGGAAACCGGGCACATGCCGAGCGAGAAGTATGTGCACGCTCCCGAGATTCTCGAGCATTGCCGGCGCATCGGACGCCACTATGCGCTCTACGACGATGCGCTGTTCCACACCCAGGTCACGGACCTGCGCTGGGAGGCGGAGGAGAAGCGCTGGCGCATCCGCACGAATCGCGGCGACAACTTCACGGCGCAGTTCGTGGGCACGGCACCCGGGCCGCTTCACGTGCCGAAGCTCCCGGGCATTCCAGGCATCGAATCCTTCGCGGGACACAGCTTCCACACGAGTCGCTGGGACTACGACTACACGGGAGGCGATCCGAGCGGGGCGTCTTTAGACAAGCTTGCCGACAAGCGCGTAGCGATCATCGGTACGGGAGCGACGAGCGTGCAGTGCGTGCCGCACCTGGCTCGCGCCTGCGGGACCCTCTACGTCTGCCAGCGGACGCCCTCTTCCGTGGACGTGCGCAACAACCACGCTATCGATCCGCAATGGTTCGCGGAAATATCGACGCCTGGCTGGCAGAAACGCTGGCTGGAGAACTTCACCGCGAATCAGACCGGCCAGCTGGTCGACGAGGATCTCGTGCAAGACGGCTGGACCGATCTCGCGCATCGCGTCATCAGCCGCATCTCGAATCTCCCACCGGAGCAGCGCACGGTCGAAGGCATGATGGCCGCCTACGAGGACTCGGATTTCGAGAAGATGGAGGAAATCCGCCGTCGCTGTAACGACGTGGTCGAGGACAAGGCAACGGCGGAACAGCTGAAAGCCTGGTACCAGCAGCTCTGCAAGCGCCCGTGCTTTCACGACGAATACCTGCTTGCCTTCAACGAGCCCGGCTGCCACCTCGTTGATACCGACGGCCAGGGCGTCGAACGCATCACGGAGAAAGGCGTGGTCGTAGGCGGCGTCGAATACGAAGTCGATTGCATCATCTACGCATCGGGCTTCGAGGTGGGCACACCCTTCGAGCGTCGCGCCGGCTACGACACTCGCGGACGCGACGGCGTGCAGCTCAGCGACTATTGGGCCGACGGTATGCGTACCCTTCACGGCCAGCACGTCAACGGCTTTCCGAACCTGTTCATCGTCCAGGCCGCTCAGGGCGCCAACCTGATCTCGAACTATCCGCACAACCTCGTGGAAGGCGGTCAGACCGTCGCGGCCATCGTGAAGCACGCTCGCGCGACCGGGGCCGCGGAGGTGGAAGTCACGGAAGTCGCGGAAAGCGCCTGGATGGAGCAGCTCGGCCAGTCGCGACCGACGCTGATCGGTTCGACCCAGTGTACGCCCGGCTACTACAACAACGAGGGCAAGGGCTGGGAAGGGAGCCCCGGCGCGGGCTATCCGGGCGGCCCCCTGGCCTTCTTCGCATACATCGAGCAATGGCGCACAGATGGCGCCTTCGACGGTCTGGAGTTCCGTTGACGGCTTCGCGAGAAGCGGTCGCCGCAAAGGGCACGATACGGGGCCGAAGCACGCGCCAGCAGCTGCTCGAAAGCACGCTGCTGCTGGTCGCGGAGCGAGGCTTCGCAGGCACCAGCACGCAGTCGGTGCTGGACCACGCCGGCGTGAGCCGTGGCTCGCTGCTGCATCATTTCCCGACGCGTCACAGGCTCATGACCGCGGCTGCGGAGGAAGCCGTCTTCCGCGCGTACAGCAGCGTTGAAGCGGCATTGAGCGCGATCAAGGACCCCATCGAAGCACTGCGCAGCTTTCCCGATGTGCAGTGGCGGATACAGAACGACTTTCCCGCACGCGCCTTTGCCGAGATTCTGCTCGCAGCCCGCTGGGATCCGGGGCTTCGGGAAGGCGTGCGCGAAGTCCTGACAACCTGGAACCGTCGCCTCCGCGACAGTATCCGTACGGTGGCGGATTCCGTCGGCCACAATGACCCCGAGGGCCTGGCCACGGAATTCAGCGTGCTGATCGCCGCCACGCAGGGGCTCGCCTCGACGGGCGCGTTCTTGGAAGCAGAGGGCACCGTCACGCGGACGCTGGCGGCGCTTTCGGCTCGCTATGAAGACTGCCTGCTGCGCGGTCTGGGCGAAGCCCCTGCACGCTGAAGAACCCGCGCCGCGGTCAATCTGCCGCGGGGCGCCCTGGAGCCGCCCTCACATCGCCGAGTCACCGGCGCCGGCGATCTGCCTGAGCAACGGCAGTGCACCGCCCGCGCCCCTTGGTCCTCGCGACTCGCGCGTGTGCCCAATTGCCCGACCCGCCGCGGGTACCGCCGGAGCAATGGCACCCAGGAGCAGAGATCAGCGACTCGATGGGCCGAGGCTGCGCCCGCCGGTGTGCGACTGCAGAGCCGGACCTGCGCTTCGACGCGGGACCTGCCTGACACGCCCGTGGACGGCGGGCCGAACCGTCGCGATCACGTGCCGCCCGGGGCGCGGCGAACGCCTGACGAGGGTCGCCCTCGATGCGACCGGGCCGCGTACACGCAGCCAGGCGCATGTCGCGCTTGCACCGATTAATGGTCTCCATTAGCGTCTTCCTGAACCGCCACAGCGGCTCAACGAGGAGCGCAGGAATGTCGAAACCCGCAGGACCGCCGGAGTTTCAGGGCCGGATCGGCCAGACGCTCGAGGATTCGGAACCGCACTTCGAGGAGCGCCCCCACCCGGGCGAACAGGCGCCCAACATCGTCCTCGTGTTACTCGACGACACGGGCTTCGCGCAGTTCGGCTGTTTCGGTTCGGATATAGGCACTCCGAACGTGGATGCCCTTGCGGCGGCCGGCCTTCGGTACACCAATTTCCATGTGACCCCGCTTTGCTCGCCAACGCGCGCGTCGCTGCTCACCGGCCGTTCGCAACACGCCGTCGGCATGCGCAACGTGTCGAACTTCCGAACGGGTTTCCCGCACCAGCTCGGCCATATCTCCAATCACGCCGCGACGGTGGCTGAAGTGCTGCAGGAAGCGGGCTATGTCACGTTCTGTGCAGGAAAGTGGCACCTCGCACCCACGCAGGAGAACTCGGCAGCGGGCCCCTTCGACCAGTGGCCCCTCGCACGAGGGTTCGACCGTTTCTACGGCTTCCTTGAGGGCGAGACGGACCAGTTCACGCCCGAGCTCGTCATCGACAACCACCACGTGAGTCCGCCGGCCACCCCGGACGAGGGCTATCACCTGAGCGAGGATCTGGTCGATCAGCTCCTGCTCATGATCAACGACGCGCGCTGCGTCCGGCCGGACCGTCCGTTCTTCGCCTACCTTCCCTTCGGCGCGACTCATGCCCCCCATCAGGCGCCTCGGGCATGGCTAGAGAAGTATCGCGGGCGCTACGACGAGGGATGGGACGTCATTCGACAGCGCTGGTACGAACGTCAGCTCGAACTCGGCGTCATCCCCGAAGGCACGGAGCTGGCACCGCGCAATCCTGGCGTGAAGCCATGGGCAGATCTCAGTGACGATGAAAAGGCCCTCGCTTGCCGTCTGCAGGAGGCGTTCGCCGCATTCCTTGATCACACGGACGCACAAATCGGCCGCCTGGTGGACGGGCTCCGGGCGACGGGCGAGCTGGAGAACACGATCTTCATGGTGATGGCGGACAACGGGGCGTCGCAGGAAGGCGGCCCGCTCGGCACGCTCCACGAGATGAAGTACTTCAATGGCATCGCCGAATCGCCGGAAGACGCGGTCGCGCATCTCGACGATATCGGTGGACCGCACAGCCACACGAACTATCCCTGGGGCTGGGCCCAATGCGGCAATGCACCGTTCAAGTGGTACAAGCAGAACACGCACGAAGGGGGCGTGCACGTCCCCCTCGTCGTGCACTGGCCGGGGGGGATCGACAAGGCCGCCGAGGGGAGCCATCGGCGCCAGTTCGTGAACGTGGCAGATGTCGTTCCGACCCTTTACGAACTGATTGGCATAACGCCACCGGCGGTCTACAGGGGCCGGGCACAGCTGCCGGTCACGGGGCATTCTTTCGCGCCGACCATCAACAACGCGTCCGCGCCGGCCGAAAATCGTTTGCAGTACTTCGAGATGGCCGGATCGCGCGCACTGGTTGCGGAGCTCGCGGGACGCTGGTGGAAAGCCGTGACCCGCCACGTCAAGGGCACGCCCTTCGACGATGACACCTGGGAGCTCTATGACCTGGATGCGGATGCGTCCGAGTGCCACGACCTTGCCACCCGCGAGCCTGAGCGCCTCGAGCAGCTCGTTCAGCTCTGGTGGGCCGAAGCCCGGCGCCACGGCGTGCTGCCCCTCGACGACCGGACCATCGAGCTCTTTCGACCGCATCTCTCGGATCGATCCGCGCACCGGAAGAATCGGCGCTATCGCTATCGGCCCCCCATGACCCCGCTGCCGATGGCCACGTCGCCGAACCCAGGCGGCCTGGCCTGGGATCTCGCTGCGAGGGTCACCTTGAGTGCCGGCGACGAAGGCGTGCTGTACGCATCCGGCAACGAAAACTCCGGCGTCTCGGCCTTCGTGCAAGGCGACCGACTGGTAGTGGACTACAACGCCTTCGGCAGGCACACCGTCCTCGAATCGGAGTGCGAGGTGCCCGTCGGGGACAGCGTACTCGGCGTCCACCTGCGGCGGATTCAGGGCTACGAGGGCGAACTTGCGCTCTCGATCGACGGCACGGTCTGCGGATCAGCAAAGCTGCCGCTCATGATGATGATGGCGAGTTCGATCGGTTCGAGCATCGGCGAAGACCACGGCAGCCCGGTGTCTGAACGCTACGCGAGCCCGTTCACCTTTAGCGGCACGCTGCACGAGATAGACATAGAGATGGGCAATCGCTCGACTGCGGAAGATGCGGCGCGGGCCCGTGCTGAAATGTCGCGCCAGTAAGCACCGCACGGCATCTCGCGGCGAAGGCGAGGGCGAGGGCGAGGGCGAGGGCGAGGGCGAGGACCCGTAGGGTATCCTGGAATGAACCGACGGCACTGCGTGGTGTCGAAGGCGCCGATTCCACCGCTTGTCATCGGAGCTTTCATGACCCCTCGCCTGCGCTGCACGCTCCTGCTCTGCGCCGCCGCCTTCGCCGGCTGCACGTCCATCGAACGCCTCGCGATCCCCAATGCCCGAACGATCGAAGCAGACTGGACAGCTAGCGCCGGAACCGCGGACGTCAGTCACCTCGCCTTCTCAGAGTTCCTTGCGCGCTACGCGACCAGCGATAGAGACGGTGTTGTCCGTATCGCCTACGGCGCCGTGTCGGGCGCAGACGCCACCACCCTGAACGCCTATCTCGACACGCTTCAGGCAGTGGACCCAAGCACGCTGACCAGGGAGGGGCAGCTTGCGTACTGGATCAATCTCTACAACGCGAAAACCGTATCGGTGATCCTCGAGCACTATCCGGTGCGCAGCATCCGCGCCATCCGGATACACCCGATCGATCCCGGACCCTGGGACGAAGCACGCCTGTATGTAACCGGCCGCCCGCTCAGCCTGCACGACATCGAGCACGGCATTCTGCGGCCGAACTGGCCCGAGGCGCCAGAGATTCACTATCTACTCAACTGTGCCGCGGTGGGCTGCCCGAACCTGGGGCTGGCGGCCTATACGGCCAAAAACGTCGGCGATGCACTCGAGCAGGGCGCCCGGCGCTACGTGAATGATCCCCGCGGAGTGGCATTGCAGGACGACGGCAAGCTTCGCGTGTCCAAGATCTACGCCTGGTATCGCGAGGACTTCGGCGGCAGCGACGCCGCGGTGCTCGACCACCTTCGGCGCTACGCTGAACCCGCGCTCCGATCACGTCTGGCCGAAAGCACGAGGATCGACGGCTATGTTTACGACTGGTCGCTGAATGACGCGAGCGACATGCGCTGACGCCCGAGGTGTCCGCCCGGACCTTCGTCAGGCGCTCCGCACCTGGCGGCTACCAGCGCAGGACGGACGCGGGCGCTGGGCGCGCGCGATAGCGCTCATCCCAGGCACGCAGCAGAGGCCGATCACCGAACACGTCGGCCTCGACGTAGCGCACGAACTGCAGTGATGCGGCAAGCGTGCCATCTGCAACGGAGACGGATTCGCCCATGAGCAGCGGGCGCCCGTCCGCGAGCAGTCCTTCAAGATAGTCCAGCGGCGCCTGCATGACGGCGAGCAACGCCTCCGCCTTCGCCGGGTCCTTCGGATAGCCGAGGGGCGAGTTCACCGCATGACCGTAGCCGCCCATGGGGCCGGCAAGACGCAGATCGACGATGCGCTCGACGTCCCGCGCCTGCCCCCGCGCCACGGGATCCGCAGGCATGAGGCGGTGGTCGGAAAAATAGTCTTCCAGGAATTCGATGATCGCGAGCGACTCGACAATGAAAGTGCCGTCATCGAGCTCCAGGGTCGGCACTGTCCCGAAAGGATTCCGGGCGAGGTGCTCCGGTTCCTTGTGACGACCCTTCACGGTGTTGACGATGATCTGCTCCATGCCGAAATCGACACCCAGCGCCTCACGCTCCGCGATGTAGAGCATGACTTTCGTAGGGTTCGGCGCGAGCGGTACCTGATAGAGCTTCATGCTGCGTCTCCCACGAGATCGACAATCTGTTCGAGTAGTTCGAAGCGCGCCGGCCCCATCGGCGCGCCGTCGAGCCCGAGCTTGAGCGTCGATACGCCCACCTCGCGATACTTCGCCAGACGCGCGCGGACCATGTCTTCCGTACCCAGCGCCTGGAACTCGGTGATCATCGCGTCGGGTACGCGGGCGGCTGCTTCGTTCCGCTTGCCGTCGAGCCAGAGCCGCTGAATGGCTCGAGCATCGTCCTCGTAGCCCGCGCGCTTGAAAGCATCGTTGTAGAAGTTGGTGCTCGCAGACCCCATGCCGCCCATGTTGAACGCGACGCCCGGTCGACGCCGCTCGATCATGGCGTCCACATCGTCGCCGATCTCCACCCGAACAGACACGCAGCGATCCAGGTCCGAAAGACTGCGTCCAGCCTCGGCTGCGCCTGCGGCAAGGAAGTCCATGTGCGCCTCCGGATGGTCCGGCGAGAAGGAGGTGCCGAGCCAGCCATTCGCGGCCTCCCCGGTGTATTCGAGCGCCTTCGGCCCGAGCGTCGCCAGATAGATCGGAATCTCCACCGGCTCGTGGGCGATGCGGATCGCCTTGCCATCGCTTCCCGGAAGCGGCAGCTGATGCACCTGCCCGTCGTAACGAACCCTTTCTCCGGAAAAGATCAAGCGGCAGATCTCGACGGTTTCACGCAGGCGCGCGAGCGGCTTCTCGAAGGGCATCCCGTGCAGCCCCTCGACTACCTGCGGCCCGCTGGCGCCAAGGCCGAGCACGAAGCGTCCATCGGTCAGATCGTGCAGCGTCAGCGCGGTCATGGCGGTCATGGCAGGCGTTCGGGCAGTCACCTGGGTGATGCCCGTTGCAAGCGTAATGCGGTCGGTCTTGTCCGCAAGATAGGCAAGCGGCGTGAAGGAATCGCTCCACCAGGCTTCAGCGGCAAACGCGAGCTCGACGCCGAGGCGCTCCGCATGCTGCACCCAGGCGACCATCTGCTCGCGATTGTCGGGGCCGAGAGGCCCGATCTCGACGGCCAGGTTCATTCAGAATCCTCCGCTTCCGCGACGCGCGGGTTCTTGAGCATGCCGCTCATGCACGCGATTCAGAACGCCCGAGTATCCCGCGATGCGGGTCCGTTCCATTTCAGCAGCGCAGGGCTGTCCGGTGGTCGGGAACAGGCAGTCGATCCCGACATGGCCGTGGATCCAGAGCACCGAGGACATCGGGGTCAGGAGAGGCAACCGCCGCACGACCGCGTCCCGCAGGGCCCCGACAACCGTGCGCGCTGCACTCGACGCCATATCAGCTGTCCGGCAAAGGGCGCATCTGCATGGACAGTACCTTGCCGCCGCACGGCGATCTCGACGAAACCCCCACGCGCATGGAAACGCAGCGATGCCGGGTTCGGCGGCGCCACGTTGATCTCTGCGCAGACGGATCGCGCGCCGGTTGCCTGCGCCACCTCGAAGGCGTGGCGATAGAGCAGTTGGCCGATGCCAAGGCCGCGGCTGGATTCGTGGACGACGATGCGATCCACGTAAAGGTAGCTGCGAATACGCGCCCTGAACCAGTCGAAGTTCGGATTCTCGTAGCGGCAGAAGTCACCCATCGCGAACACAAAACCGAGTATCTCGCCGTCGCGCTCAGCGACGATCTTCATCGAACTAACGTCGAAGAGCGCGAGGAAACGGGCCGCGTCCATCTCGCTGGTGAGCACTTCGACTTCCGCATTCAGGGCGATCACGGAGTTCGCATCATCCGCACGCATGGGCCGGAGGTTCGGCGCCGTCATGACATGTCTTTCCTGATCGGTCGCTCAGCGAACACCAGCCCGCCAGATCGCAACAGGACTGCCCACGCAGCGACCTGTCCGCAGAGCACGAGGAACAGCATGGCGGGATTCGAAAGATGCCCAGCCACGACGAAGCCGATCGCAGCGATGGTTCCGTTCGCGATGGCGTAGGGGAACTGCGTGCGGAAGTGTTCGAACTGCGCCGTGCCCGCCCCGGTCGCGGACAGGATCGTCGTCTCCGAGATCGGGGACGCGTGATCGCCGAACAGCCCACCAGAAAGGACGGCGGCAATCGTCACCGCAAGGGGCGCATCGAGCGCAAGCGCCGTCGGAACCGCGAGCGGCAGCAAGATCGCGAAGGTGCCCCATGACGAACCCGTCGCGAAGGAAACGGCTGCCCCGGCAACAAAGACCAGCAGCGGCAAGAGAGCCGGGGGCAAGGTATCACTCAAGAGGTCGGCTACGTATGCCGGCGCACCAAGCGCTTCTCCGACGTCGGAAAGAGCCCAGGCAAGCACAAGCGTCGCCGCAACGGTCATCATGCCCGCCATGCCAGCCAGATAGATCTGCAGATTGGCGAGCGGTCCACGAACGCGCTGCAGCGCGGACAAAGCGACAAGAACGAGCGCCGCGACCAGATAGGCGCTGGTCAGGCCGGCGCGAAACTCCGATCCCGGAACGGGGGACAGCGGAAAGCCACTGGGGCCAAGCAGGGCGAACAAGGTGACGGCCATGGCGAGCAGTGGCATCCACACGAGCGATGGGCGCGCGCTCGCGACGTCGGTGGCTGCCTCGGGCGCGGGGCCCTCGAAACCACTCACCTCGCCGCGCGCACGCCCCGCCTCCACAAGGGCCATGGGGCCCCAGTCGCGCTGGCTCAGCGCAACGATCGGTACCGTCGCGATCGCGAGCCAGGCATAGAACTGAAACGGAATTGCCGCAACAAAGGCGTTGTACTCGGAAACCTGCGCCCCCTGCGCGTCAAAGGCCTTGCGCAGCAGGCCCATGACATAAACGCCCCAGCCAATGAAGGGGACGAGGATGGCCACCGGCGACGCCGTGGAATCGAGGATGAACGCGAGCTTCTGGCGTGAAATGCGCAGGCGATCGACCAGCGGCCGGAACACGGGACCGACGATGAGCGGCGTACCCAGATCCGAGAAGAAGATTCCGATGCCACCGGCCCAGGCCCCGAGCTGCACGCGCCGGCCCGAGGAGATGCGATGGGCGAACGCCCGCGCGAAGGCGCCGGCGCCCCCGGAGTGCTCCACCAGCGCCACAAAGCCACCGATGAACACCAGGAGCACGAGCACGCCGGCGTTGTAGCGGTCGGTCATCTGGGGAACAAGGTGCTCGCCCACCACCACCGGGAACAGGCGCCAGAACGGCGCATCCGCGAGCAGCAGCACGCCGGCGCACACCCCGACGAAGAGGCCGAGGACAACGTTGCGGCTCCACAGCGCAAGCGCGAGCGTCACCGCGACGGGCAGGAGCGAGAGGGGGCCGGCATCGATCATGGGACGAGACTGCCACAGCCGCTCCGCCACAAGGGTATCTGCTAGATGCCCCGCCCCGCGCTGAGATCGACGAACTCCAGATAGAAGGCCTCTACCGCCTCATCCCCGACGTGCGCAGGAATGTAGCTGCTCGCCATCAGCACCGTGCTCACACGGTCCAGACACGGCGGATCCGTCGACGCGTTGGCGAAGTCGACTTCAAGGGGCACGGCCCGGGCGATTCGTACGTGCATGAGCAGCGACCGGCACCACGACCGCGGCGCCCAAGCTTTGGCCCGAAAAAAGACGTCGAACCCGCGGCATACCCGCCATCGCGCTCGCCCCAGCGCCATTCGCTGCGTGACATGGACCCATCGAAGTGCCGATGATCCAGGCTCCACAGCTATTGGAACAGCTCCATGACCCGCAACCTGAACGGCAAGAGCACCGCTGACGATGTTGTCGAGGGGCTTGACCTGTCCGCGCAGCGCATCCTTGTCACGGGCGCGAACACGGGCATCGGCTTCGATACGGCGCGGGCGCTCGCCGCAGCGGGCGCGACGGTGATCGTGCCATGCCGCACGCAGGCGAAGTCCGACGACACCGCGGCACGCATTCGAACTGCGCACCCGGATGCGAAGGTCGAAACGGGCGAGCTCGATCTCAGCGACTTCGCGAGCATTCAAGCCTGCGCTGACGCGCTCGGCAGTGCGCCCCTGCACACGCTGATCGCGAACGCGGGGCTCACGAGCCTCGAGTGGCGCACGACCAGCGAGGGCATCGAGCAGACCGTGGGCGTGTGCCACTTCGGGCACTTTCTGCTCGCCAGACGGCTCATGCCGAATCTGCTCGCGACCGATGCCCCGCGCGTGGTCATGGTGTCGAGCGAGTCTCATCGCTCCCCGCGCCGCCTCGACTTCGATCGCTTCCCCCTGTCCGAAGACGGCTACAAGGGACTCATCGCCTATGGTCAGGCAAAGCTCTGCAACGTGTTCTTCGCACGGTCCCTGCAGGCGCGCTACGGCGATCGCGGTCTCACGGCGTGCTCGCTCCATCCGGGCACGCTCATCACCACTGATATCGGCCGAAGCAGCACCTTCGTGTCCGTGCTCATGAAGCTCGTGAGCCCGCTGACGAAGAACTGCAATCAGGGTGCGGCCACCACGGTCTGGGGCGCGGTCCACGAGCCAGCGGCCGAGCTGCAGGGGGCGTACCTGCGCGACTGCGCCGTCGGTGAAAGCACGTCCGAATCGAAGGATGCTGCCGCGGCCGACCGCCTTTGGTCACTGTCCGAGGACGTGCTCACCCAGCATCTCGGCAATACGTTGCCGGCCTGGCCCTGAAGCTCGAACGCAAGGAGAAACATGCAATGAGCGAAGCGACAACGCTCTGGTCCGACGCGACTGATGGTCGGGACGGGCGCACGCGCGAGTTCCGTCTGCAGCGCGACGGGCGTCGAGACGTCACCGGCGCCGTCTGGCTCCCGGAGTCACCTCATCCCCAGCATCTGCTCGCGTGCTTCGGCCACGGCGCATCCGGCGACCGCTATCAAGCGCCGATTCCCTATCTTGCTCAGCGCTTCCGGGACGAGCTCGGCATTCCTTCGCTCTCGATCGATGGACCCGTGCACGGTCTTCGGCGCGTGGAGCCCGGCGGCCGCGAGGCGCTCTGGCCCGAACTGCAGCGTGACGGCGTCACCGACGACATGGTCGAGGAGTGGAACACGGCGGTGGCGCTCGCTCAGTCGCTACCGGAGATCGGAACAGGAAGGCTCGTCTATTTCGGTCTGTCCATGGGCAGCATCTTCGGCATTCCCTTCCTGGCGACGCGCGAGGATGTGATCGCCGCGCAGATCGGGCTGCTGGGCACCAACGATTCGATCGAGTTCTCTCGCCGCGTGCAGATCGACGCGGCGCGCGTGAGCTGTCCGCTGCGCTTCTTCATGCAGCTAGAGGATGAACTCTTCGATCGCGCATCCTGCTTGCGCCTGTTCGATGCGTTCGCCGCAGAAGACAAGGCCATCCGCGCCAACCCGGGCCTGCACCCCGCCATTCCTGCGGAGGAGATCGACGACGCTTTCCGCTTTCTGCGTCAGCGCATCGAGGGCAAGGTGCGCGGCAAGGTCATCGATATCGTGGCGGACTGAAGGCGCGCCCTGGCCCACAAGGGCGCCCCGAGCCGCCACTCATCACTCAGCCGAGCGAGCGCTCTGCGGGCGGGATCGGCGCGAGATCGTCGTACTCCGCATCCCGGCCTTCCGCCTTCGCGGAAAAGTGCCGCGCCATCTCCGGCCCCTGGGTGACCGCGCCCATCCACGCCTGCTGATACTCGAGCGCGTCGCGCACCGTGTGATCGCGCGTGTAGTTCATCAGGTGCTTCGAGCTGTAGATCGCGAGCGGTGACTTGGCCGCAATCTGCGCCGCGATCTCGCCAACGGCAGCGAGCATGGACGCCTGATCATCGAACACCCGGTTTACGAGACCGCTCGCCAACGCCTCTTCTGCGAACAGGCGCCGACCCGTGTAGGCAAGCTCACGCATGAGCCCATCGGGGATCAGTTTCGGAAGGCGCTGCAGCGTACCGACGTCGGCGGCCAGGCCGATGTTGATCTCCTGAATGCAGAAAAAGGCATCGGCCGTGCAATAGCGCATATCGCAGGCCGAGGCGAGATCGACACCAGCGCCGACGGCTCCGCCTTGAATGGCAGCGATGACGGGCATGCGCACCTCCTCGACAAGCGAGAAAACATGTTGCAGACGACCGAGATCACGGCGCTTCGCTTCACCGGCGCGGCCCGGATCCTTCGGACTCGTGTCTCGCCCCTGGAACACGCCGATGTCCATACCCGCCGTGAAGTGCTTGCCCGTCGACGAAATCACCAGCGCGCGAACGTCTCCGCGGGCATCGAGTTCCTTGAGCGCAGCCGGGAATTCGCTCCAGAACGCGGGCGGAAGCCGGTTGTACTCGTCCGGGACATCAAAACGGATATGGCCGACGGACCCGTCGACTTCGACTGCAATGCGGGTGTAGTCCATGCGAACTCTCCTTTCTCCGGTTTATCCGCGAGCCTATCGCGGCGCCGGCGTCCGGCGCCGCACTCAGATGCTGGCGAGGGCGCGAATCCTCGCATCGTTGCCAGCCACCATACGGGCACGGAGCGCCATGGTGGTCGCGACGATGAACAGACCGAGCGTCATGCCGAGCCAGAGCCCGTACACGCCGTACTCCGGCAGGCCGAGCAGGCCGAAGCCGAAGGCCACTCCGACCGGCAGCGCCAGGCCCCAGTACCCGACGAGACTGATGAGCATCGGCACTCGCGTGTCCTTGTAGCCGCGCAGACAACCGGCGAGCGTCGCCTGAATGTCGTCCGCGATCTGGTAGACCGCGACGAAGAGCAAAAGATTGGCTGCGATCGCGAGCACCGCTGCATCTTCGGTATATACCGTGGCTACGACACCACGCCCGAACACGAGCACGGCGCTGACGCAGATGGCGTAACCGACGGAAAGTGTGAGTGCCGCACGGATCGTGCGCCGCGAGGCGTCGAAGTCGCCGGCGCCCACGTGAAAGCCGACCCGGATGGCCGCCGCAGAACCAAGCGTCATCGGGATCACGAACGTCATCCAGTTCAGATTGCCCACCACGGAGTGCGCAGCCACCTCGGCCGTGCCCATGCGCGCCGCGAGCAGGCCGATCACCGAGTAGACCGCCATCTCAACGAAGATGGTCAGGCCCACCGGTAGGCCGATCGTCAGAATGCGGCGAATCTCCTTCCAGCGCGGGCCTTCGAAAACGTCAGCGAAGCCCGTTTCCCGGAACCAGTCCGTCCGCAGGACCAACAGCACGAGTGCGAGCTCGAGCCAGAACACGCAGGCCGTCGCGTAGCCCGTACCGACGCCGCCGAGCTCCGGAAAGCCGCCATAGCCGAACACCAGCAGGACGTTGAGGCCGCCATTCAGGATCAGCGCGCTGCCCGCGATCAGCATGGGCGGAATCGTGTGTCCGAGCCCCTCGCAACTGTGACGGAGCACCACGTACAAATTGAGCGCGGGGACTCCCCAAATGAGCGCATCCAGATAGCCATCAGCTATGGCGGCCACTTCGGGGGACGCCCCGACGCGCGCGAAGATTGGGCCGGCATTCGCGAGCAGGGTCATCGGGATCAGCGACGACAGGCTGGCGATCCAGAGCGCCTGGCGAATGGTGTGGCCGCTTTCGCCGGTGCGCCCCGCACCGCGGTTCTGGCTCACGATCGGCGTCACCGCCATGATCAGGCCATTGAAGAACAACAGCACCGGCCAGAGGATGCTGCCCCCGATCGCGACCCCTGCGAGGTCGTCGGTGCCATAGCGCCCCGGTACGACCGTATCGACGAAGCCCATCGCCATGATGAATAGCTGCGTGCCCACCATCGGGAGACCGAGACCGAGCAGCGCCCCGATCTCTCGACGAAACCAGTTGCGCGGCGCAGCGGGCGCGTCCACGCCGACGCCAGCGGCGCCTTTCTGATCTACAGCGGTCATGCCGGCAGGGTAGCCGATCACGTAGGCAGCGGCGCAATCGCGCTGTAGCGTGCACGGAAGCCAAGCATTGAAGAGAACCCGCCATGCGCAGCGCATCGCGACCGTTGATCCTGCTCATCCTGCTCATCCTGCTCGGCCTGTGCATCGAGGCCGGCTCGGCGAACGCGGCGCTTGCGGACGCAGCGCGCGCCGTCATGGCACTCGACCCGACACCTACGCTCATCACTCTCGACGCCCGCGGCCAGGCCCGCGCCCGAACTGTCCAGGCCTCGGAGCCGGACGCCGATTTCACGGTCTGGATCGCGACCCGACCCAACACGCGAAAAGTTGCCCAGCTACGTGCCCAGGATCGCGTGACGCTTCACTACGCGAGGGACTCAGCGGCCGCCTACGTCAGCGTTATGGGTCGAGCAACGCTTCACGAAGATCCGGACACGCTCGCGGCGCACACTTTCCACACCCCAGCGGATCTCGCTGCGTTCTGGCCCGACTATCCGAGCGACTACCTTTTGATCCGAGTCATCCCCGAGCGCATCGAAGTACTCAGCGCCGAGGTCGCTGCCGACTCCCATACCTGGGCGCCGCAGGGTTTCGCTCCGTGACCGGTGGAGTTCGGATACTCGCCCGCGAGCAAAGCCGGTGCCCGGCCCCCTTCCGGCGAATAGGGAGCAAGGCCCATCGACCCGACCGACAACCGCGCGCCGGCGATCACTTCCCGGCCGGCTGACCTGAAACTCAACTGAGCAGGACGTCTGCCAATCGCCTGCGGTGATGAGCTGCATCCCCGAAGTGCTGCGCGAACCACTGCGCGCGGCGAATGAACAACTGCGCATCGCACTCGTAGGTGAAGCCCATACCGCCGTGGAACTGCACGGCACGATCACCTGCGAAGCAGAGCGCGTCGGACGCCTGCGCCTTCGCCATGCGGCAGGCGGCCTCCGCATCAGCATCGAGCGCATCGTCGGTGACGACCGTGGCCGCGTGGTAGATGAGCGAGCGGGCGCCGTCCATCTCGTTCAAAACGTCCACGGTCGGATGCTTGAGCGCCTGATAGCTGCCGATGTACTGACCGAACTGCTTCCGCGTCTTCAGGTAATCGACAATGACGTCGAGGCACGCTGCAGCGCTGCCCGTGGCTTCCGACGCGGTGAGCATGGCGCCGAGGAGGCGCAGGTCGCGCAGGGCCGATCCCGTCCTGGATGCGTCGAGCACGTTCTCGACGGGCACCTCCGCGCCGTCAAAGGAGACGCTGCCGGCGCGCTTGGTCTGATCGATGACCACGCTCGGTGAGATCGCATCGCGATCGAGCGCCGATCGTGGAACCCAGACGAGCGCATCAGCGTCATCGACCGAGCACCAGAACACGAACGCTTCCGCGACGCCCGCATCGCAGACGAAGTGCTTGGCGCCCGAAAGCCTGAGCGCATCACCACTTCGCACCGCTGCGCAGGACGTCGATCTTGCGCCCCAGTCACCGCCATCCAGCAGCGCGAGGGTCGCCACGCTGCCGTTGGCGAGGTCTGGAAGCCACCGGTCCTGCTGCGCTTCGGTCCCTGCGCGCAGCAGCGCCTGCGCTGCGAGCGTGACGCTGAAGAAGGGCGTGGAAAGGAGCGCTCTGCCCATGGATTCGGCGAGCGGCACGGTCGTGCCGATCCCTAGACCGGCGCCGCCCTGTTCTTCGGGAATGGCGAGGGCGGGCCAGCCGAGTTCGACCATCTCCTGCCAGACAGCCGGGTCGTAACCGTGCGGATCGTCGAGCAGCGCTCGCACGGCCGACATGGGCGAGCGCTCAGCGCAGAAGGCGCGGGCGCTGTCGAGGATCATGCTCTGATCGTCGGTGAACTGGAGTGCAGTACTCATCGCGCGTCCCCCCTCACTTCGGCAGGCCGAGCACGCGCTCGCCGACGATGTTGGCCTGAACCTGACTGGTGCCACCACCGATGGTCGCCGAGAAATTGTTGAGATACGCCCGCTGCCAGAAGCCGCCGGCGATCGCCGATGCGTCACCGACGTAGAGCCCGCCGTGCGCGCCCTGGGCGCGAACCGCAAACATGCGCATGCGCCGGGAATGCTCGGTGGCTCGCAATTTCCCCGACAGGTTCAGAGAGAACGGGTAGTCCGCACTGAGGGCGGGAATGGCTGCGCGCTTGCTGCCAAGCACGTTCGCCTTCTCCTCGATGAGCAGGCGGACGAGCTCGTCACGAATCAGAGGATCCTCGAGCACGGGGCGGCCGTCGCGCTCGACGCCTCTTAGAGCCGCAATGACGTCCTCCATGGAGATGCGAACCTGGGCGAGGCCCCCTGCCGCGCCGGCTGCCGCGCCGCGCTCATACTGGAGAGTCTGCATCGCGATCTTCCAGCCTTCACCCTCCTCGCCCATGAGGCAGGTCGCGGGAATGCGGGCGTCGGTGAAGAAGGTCTCGGTGAAGCCGTACTCACCGGTGAGCTTCTGGATCGGCCGCGGATCGATACCGGGGGCATCCATCGGTGAGAGAAAGAACGACAGGCCGTCGTACTTCCGCTCGGTGTCCGGGTTCGTGCGCGCGAGCAGGATCATGTACTTCGCGTAGTTGCCCATCGTGGTCCAGATCTTGGTGCCGTTGATGACGTACTCGTTGCCGTCCTTCACGGCGCGCGTCTGCGCGCTGCCCAGGTCGGAGCCGTGATCCGGCTCCGAGAAGCCCTGGCACCAGATGTCCTCGGCGCTGAGGATGTTCTTGAGGTACTTCGACTTCTGCTCCTCGGTCCCGCGGTGAAGGATCAGCGGACCCGCCCAGCCGAGGCCGATGACGTTGAAGGCGATGGGCACGCCCACGCGTCGCATCTCCACATCCGCCGTCATCTGGAAGGCCGGGTCCATGCCCTGGCCGCCGTACGCCTTCGGCCACGCCATGCCCAGATAGCCGGCGCTCCATAGCTTGTGCTGCCACTCCCGGAGGAATTCGAGCTGGGCATCGGAGCCGACCTCCATGAAGGTCATCGGCAGCAGGAAACCCGGATCGGCTGGCGCGTTGTCGACAAGCCAGCCGTGGACGTCTCGGCGGAACTCGGCGAGTTCCTGGGCGGTGGGCGCGGTGCTCATGATCTCTCCCTCGATGCATGGTGCGTCTGAGCGCGGACAACCGATTGTGCCAAATCCGGCGTCCGTCGCTCCCGCTCCCTCGGCGGGCTATGGTGATGCGCAAGGAGCGAATGGAGGGGCGCATGCGCATCGGTATCAACGGGACGGGGCTCGTGCAGCGGGCATCCGTGGAGGCGATCGTCGAGGACGTACGGCGCGCGCACGCGGATGGCTTCGCGGCCTATTGGCTCGCCGAACATCCCACAGGGGGCCTCGACGCCCTGACCGTGCTCACCGCTGCAGGCCTGCAGGTGCCCGAGATCGAGTTGGGCACGGCGGTCGTGCCCACCTTCCCTCGCCATCCCATGGCTCTGGCGGGCCAGGCGCTCACGGCGCGCGCTGCCATCGGCCATCGGGTGACGCTCGGGATCGGCCTGTCGCACGAGGTGATGATGGCGCAGCTCGGCCTCCCCTTCGAAAAGCCCATCCGCCATCTCAGGGAGTTTCTATCCATTCTCGTCCCGCTCCTCGACGAGGGTCAGGTGCAGTTCGAGGGGCAGAGCCTTTCTTGCAAGGCAAACGCCTTTTTCGGCTCCGATGGACATTTCCCACTCGTCGTGGCGGCCCTCGGTCCACAGGCACTCCGCGTAGCCGGCAGACTGGCCGACGGCACGACGCTCGCGTGGGTAGGCCCGAAAACGATTGCAAACCACATCGTGCCGACCCTTACCGAGAGCGCCTCGGAGGCTGGACGGCCCGCCCCGCGCGTCGTTGCGACCCTTCCGGTTTGCGTGACGGCGCAACCGGATGCCGTGCGCGCCCGCATTTCCGAGACGCTCTCAATGTATGCGCGCCTGCCCTCCTACGCCGCCATGTTCGAACGAGAAGGCGTCACCCAGCCCGGTGAGCTCGCGATCGTGGGTTCTGCCAACGATGTCCGCTCGGGCATCGAACGTGTGGCGGAGGCTGGCGTCACCGATTTCGCAGCATCGGTCTTCGCGACGAATCGCGCCGAAGGCGAAGCCTCGCGCGCGCTCCTGGCCGAACTCGTCGCCTGAACTGCGCGCTCAGCGACAGTGCGCCGACATCCAAGGCTCGACGTGATCGATAAGTGCGAGCCGATGTGCAGAGAAGGCGTGATCCGCATCGAGGGTAATTTCCTCTACCGCCGGCGCTCCGTTCTCGCGTAGGGCCGACATGAGCGCACGATGATTCGCCTCGTAGTCGACGACCTCATCATGCAGGGCAGACAGCACGAGCATCCGCCGCCCGGAAAGCGCTTCGAGATGCTCCATGAGATCAAGCTCGTCGCCGTTGTCCCTGACCTCGGCGAACACCGTATAGCCGTCGGCCCAGACCAGAGGAGGCGGACGCTGCGAGAGCCGGTCCTCCATCAGCGCGAGCAGATCGGCATTGCCCTCGGCCATGCGTACGTAGCCGCCCATGTTCGCGAACGCGAGCGGAACCGCGCAGCGCAGATCGGGATCACGAGACGCATGCTGTAGCGTGAGAAAGCCGCCCATGCTGTGCCCCACCACCGACACGCGCTCAGGATCGGTGTTCATGGCCGGGTCCGTACGCATGCGCTGGACCGCTGCAGCCACGTCCTCCACCGCGTTCAGCAGGCTGAAGTGGCCATCGCTGCCCCAGGCACCGCGATAGTGGAAGAACAGGACGTTGAAGCCCGCGCGCCGCAGTGCCTGGGCGAGGTCGAGGTTCTTCTCGTTGCCGGGATAGCCGTGCAGCAGTACCACCCCGGGATGAGGACCCGGACCGCCGGCGCGATAGATCAGGCCATTCAGGCGATCACCCTCTACTTCCAGCGCGACATAGTCCATGGACGGCGGATGGTCGGGATCGACGGGCCAGGGGTCCGTTTCGCTCGCGCTGAGCAGCGGCGATGCCAGGGCACTCGCCCAGAGGATCAAGCGGAACGCGCGCTTCATGACGTCGATCTCCTTCCCGATTGGCGCCAGCAGCGTAGAGCACGGCTGGCAAACTGCACAGCTCGCGGCGCCGGTGCCGTGCGCTATCCTCGCTCGCGTTTCACATGTCGACTTCATTCATCGACACACACCGTTCAATGCCACGGAGGGCGCATGAAACGCCTGCTTCGATCCGCCGCCCTGCTCGCGATCGCCTCGACGGCGGCCGCCGACGAACCGGCTCCCTCGCTCCTCGAAACCTTCCTCGACATGTCGATCGTGCGGAACGCCGAGATCTCGCCGCCGGGCACGCACGTCGCATGGAAGGAGTTCCGCAACGACTTCGAGGAAGACCGACAGATCGAACAGCTCTGGGTCGCCGCCGTAGACGGCGGTGAGCCGATCCAGCTGACTCGCGGGGAGCAGTCCGTAGGCGACTACGAATGGTCGCCGGACGGCCGCTGGCTGCTGTTCACGCGCGACGGCGCCGTCCACGTGCTGCGCGTCGCAGGCGGCGAAGCCTTCGAACTGGAACTCGAGGGCGCCGAAGGGGCGCGCAATCTTCGCTTCGCACCGAATGGCCGCGCCCTCTACTTCCTGGCAGGCGCCGAGGACGACGACTGGGCGGAAGCGCGTGAAGAGGCCTACGGCGACTACACGGTGTTCCGCGAGGAGGGCGACTACGCGCACCTCTGGCGCCAGGCGCTCGATGCGACCATGGAAGCGGACGGCGACGCGGAACCGCTAACAGAGGGCGAGGACTTCTCGGTGACTTCCTTCGCGGTCTCGCCCGACGGCGCGCGCATTCTCTTCACCGCCTGGCCTTCGCCGCATCTCTCCGATCTGCTCGAAAGCCGCGTGTACGCGCTCGACCCCGAAGGCGGCGAGGCTCTCCCCTTCGCCGACGAGCCCGGCATCGAAGGCGATCTCGTCTGGCGCGAGGACGGCGCCCGCGTCGCCCTCACGGCATCGCCGGGCTTTCCCGACTACGGCGACATCGTCACCTACGCCGCCGACGGTTCGGATCGCCGCGTGTTCGACATGCCGGATCACGATGCGAGCCTGGTGCGCTACGACGATGCGGGCCTGCTCTTCCAGGCCGGCGTACGAACGGATTACGGCCGCTATCGCCTCGACACCGAGGACGGCGCAATCACCGACCTCGACGCGGGCGCCTTCCACATCGGCGCGACCACGTCTGCCGACGGCTCGGTGACGGCGACGATCGGCGCACCGGACGGCGGCCTCGCCGAAGTGTTCGTGCACGACGCAGGCGGCACCCGCGCGCTCACTGACTTCGGCGCGCAGCTCGGGGGCATGGCGCGTCCCCGACAGACGCTCATGCAGTGGTCGTCCTTCGACGATCTCGAGATCGAGGGCGTGCTCACCTGGCCCGCGGACTACGAGCCGGGGCGTGCCTATCCGCTGTTCGTACGGACCCACGGCGGCCCCACGGGCACGGACCGCCCGGGCCTGATGTTCGCGCCGCGAAGCATCTACCCACCGGCAGTGCTCGCAGCTCAAGGGGAGGGCGCCTTTGTCCTGCAAACGAACTATCGCGGCAGCGCCAGCTACGGCGATGCGTTCCAGAAAACCAACCTGCGCCAATTGGGCATCGGCCCAGCCCGCGACATCATCGCGGGCGTCGCGAAGCTGGTCGGTGAAGGCAAGGTGGATCCGACGCGCGTCGGCTGCCTCGGATGGAGTCAGGGCGGTCACATCTCCGCCATGCTCGCGACCTACTCCAATCTCTGCACCGCAGCGATCATGGGAGCGGGCATCAGCGATTGGCGCACCTACTACTACAACACCGACATCACGCAATTCACGACCGAGTACTTCGGAGCGACGCCCCTAGACGACGACGACGTCTATGCACTCACCTCGCCGGTGACCTACATCGAAAACGCAAGCACGCCGACGCTGATTCAACACGGCGAGCGCGACGCGCGCGTACCGATTGCGAACGGCTATCAGCTCCGGCAATTGCTACTCGATCGGGGCGTCGCTTCGCGCATGATCGTGTACGCGGGCATGGGCCACGGCCCACGCACGCCACGCCATCTGCGCGCGATTACCGAGCATGCCCTTGCCTGGTTCGACACCTATCTCTTCGACGGCGGCAAAGCGGACTTCGTCCGACCGATCGAGCCGGAGATGGACGGCGAGGAAGACGGTGAAGAAGCGGAGGACTGACCTCCGCCCGGCGAGACTCGATCAGAATGCAGCTGCCCGCGCACAACCGCTATCCCTTCAGCGACATCACCACGCGCGCCGACTTCGCCTGGCCCGAGGGTCGGCGCCTCGCGGTCTATCTCGGCCTGAACCTCGAATGCTTCGCCTTCGGGGAGGGCCTCGGTGCCGAACTCGCACCCGGTGGACCGCAGCCTGACGTTCTGAACTTCGCCTGGCGTGACTACGGCAATCGGGTCGGCGCGCCGCGCATGCGCGAGATGCTTGACCGCCTCGAAATGCCCGCGACCGTACTGGTGAATTCGGCACTCTACGATGCAGCGCCGGGACTCGCCGAATCCTTTGCCGCGCGCGGGGACGAGATCGCAGGCCACGGCCGCAGCAACGCCGAACGCCAGGGCACGCTCGAAGAGGCTGACGAGCGCGCGCTCATCGCTGAGGCGACCGCGGAACTCGCACGCCGCACGGGGACATCACCGAAGGGCTGGCTCGGCCCCTGGATCAGCGAGAGCCAGCACACGCCGGACCTGCTCGCCGAAGCGGGCTATGAGTACCTGCTCGACTGGTGTCACGACGACCAGCCAATCTGGTTGGAAACGCGCGCCGGACGCATCCTGTCCGTGCCCTATCCGCAGGAACTGAACGATATTCCGCAGATCGTAGGCCGACGCCAGGAAGCCGCGGGGTTCGCGGCGATGATCCGGGATGCGTTTGACGTGATGCTGGAGGAGAGCGCTCGACGCCCGCTCGTGATGGGCATCGCTCTGCACGGCTATCTGATGGGGCAGCCGCACCGCATCGGCCATCTGGAAGCAGCGCTTCGATACATTCAAGAGAACGCGGGCGACGACGTCTGGTTCACCACCGCCGGTGCAATCAACGCGCACTTCCGCACACTCTGACCGTCCGGCTCAGGCGCTCGCCACGGCGTCGGGACGTTGCCCGACAAGCTCAGCATAGATGTCGGGATCGGTCGCGCCCTCGCTGCCGATCAGGAGCACGCGGCTATCGGCGCGAAGATCGAGCGCAGCGCGCACCTCCGATCTTTCGACGGCAGCGAGCAATCCGGCGAGCCCTGCAACGCCCGATTCGCCCGCGACAATCTTCTCAGAGGACGCCTCGGCTCCAGCAAGCATCTGCATGCAAGGGGCGACGAGCGCTTCGTCGATGGCGAGAAAATAGTCGACGCATTCGCGCAGGATCTCCCAGCTGATCGGCGACACCTCACCGCAGGAAAGGCCGGCCATGAGCGATTCCTGCGTCACATCGACGGCGCGAATCGCGCCGGCTCGGGCACTCTCGAAAAGGCACGCCGCGAACGCGGGCTCCACCACGATCATGCGCGGGCGCTGCGCGCCGAAGCGCTGCCAGAGGTGGCCGCAGACCGCGCTCGCGAGTCCGCCGACACCACCCTGTACGAACACGTGCGTCCAGGGCGCAGACTCAACCGCGGCGATCTCTTCCATCAACACCGTGTAGCCCGCCACAACAGTACGCGGGAGCTCGACATAGCCCTCGTAGGACGTGTCGGAGACCACGTACCAACCGCTGCGGTTCGCGTCTCGGTCGATCGCGCGCACCGATTCATCGTAATTGCCGTCGATACGCACGACGCGTGCGCCGAACGCCTCCATCGCCACCTTTCGTCCAGCGCTCACTTCGGCGTGGATGTAGATCACGCAGGGGCACCCGAACATCTGCGCACCCCAGGCGACAGAACGCCCGTGATTGCCGTCGGTGGCGGTACACACGGTGATCTTCGCGATCTCGTCGGCCAGCGTTCCGGAACGCACTTCCGCCAGCGTGATGTCGCGCCCCAGTCGTATCGTTAGCTCACGCTGAAGCAGGCACGCCACCGCATAGGCGCCACCGAGTGCCTTGAAACTCCCGAGGCCGAAGCGACTCGCCTCGTCCTTGTAGGCCACCGCTTCAACGCCGATCGATGTGGCGAGCAGCTCGAGGGAGCGCAGGGGCGTCGGCGCGTAATCTGGCCAGGTAGATATCTCGGCGTGCGCCGCGGCAACGTCGGCAGGTGAGAGGATTGCGTCGAGCGCGGCGAGCCAGGGCACGGCGCGCCGCGCCTGCGCGTTGCGCACGTGATGAAGCGGCCACGTTCGAAAACAGGCGTTCATCAGTTGCGCGAGTCCGTAAGTGCGCGGTCATGCATGCCGTTGAGCGTGAGCAGGGCCGTCATGGCACCGATGAGGCACATGAACATGTCGGTCTTCGTGTCCCCGAGATCGCCCTCCGTGCCGAGGAATGCGTCCGCCGCCTCAACCGCCGCGACCGCCACGCCCCATTCGGGCAGTTCATAGCTCAAGCTTACCGCAAGGCAGAAGCTGATCACGATCGCCACCAGCCAGCCCGGGCGTTCGAGCGGAGTGCATCGAAGCAGCAGCTCGCGCGCGACCATGGCCGGAACGAAGCCATGGAAAAACGGCCGACGCGATCGTACTGATTGCGCGAAAGGTCCGCAGCATCACGAAACCAGTCGACCGCTGGCACCTTCGCGCTGGTGTAGTGCCCTCCGATCATCCGTACCCACGGACACAGCAGGACGAGCGGGTAGACAACGGGCGTGGGCGGAAAATGCATCCGCGTGACGGCGAGCACGGCGGCCGCGACGAGCGCCGACGCGACCTCCAACCAGCAGGTGAAGCGAGCGAAGGGCACAATCGCGGACCATGCGAACACCATCGCGAAGCCGACGCTCCAGAGCGTGATGCTGCGACGGCAAGGGGACCCAACCGTCGTCACGTCGAGCCCGCCTTCAGCGCTCGTCGCCTTCGAGGTCGACGCTGCCAAGGAACAGGGCGTCCACGAAACGGTCGTCATGGATCGCCGGCAGGAACACGGCGTCCTCGAGGTAATCGCGCAGTTCGGACTCACAGATATCGCGGGCGTTGTCGTCGGCGATCGTGAGTTCCCCCGGGGAACCGTTGGCGGCGATCTCCACCGTGTAGGCGAAGGTCAGTTCCCGGCTCGTTCGACACTTCGGCTGGCTCACGCCTGTGAAGACCTGCTGCGGTGCGATGTAGTCGACGCCGTAGCGAGACGTGTCGAGCACATGATTGGCGACGACCTTCATGAGCGGCCGCGCGATCGGGTTGTCGGGCTGCGGCGCGACCATGACGGAGAAGGGGAAGCGACGCAGCGGGACGGCCGTGCCGTCAATTTCCGCGGGTTGCAAACGGAGTCCGTCCGCTGCGGCACCGATCGCGAGGCCAAGCTTTTCGGAGTACTCGCGACCTTCACGGTTCGGATTGCAGCCGACGCCGGCGATCGCTCCGTCCTCGCGCACGAGGCCAAAGCAGCGCACGAACATCAGCTTGCGCGGGAAGGGCGTCGGAATCTCCAGACGCTCGGCGAACACCTCCGCGGCCGTTCCCCAGTCCGCGGGCGAAACGGATCTCCGGTCCTCCGCGCCCTGCGCGATCGGAAACAGCGCGGACAGGAGCAGGCCGGCGATAGGCAAGCGGGCGAGTGTCGAGGGCAGAGTCATCGGACGCGTCTTCGGTAAGGGAAAGCGGAATTATCGTGGCTCGGCGCGCGCTGTCCATGCGCAAGGCGATCCTCGCCGTAGCGCTCGCCGCAGCGCTCGCCACGACCAAGGCACGATCAGGCGACGTCGGCGGCCTCGGACGCACCGGCGGGCCGCTCCCGATCGAAGATGTTCAGCTCGATGACGAAAAAGCACAGGATCCAGAGGCCTGCGTCGTAGCCATCAAGCCAGCTGCCCGCGCGCGTCCAGAGCAGGACATACACGAAGAGCGCAGCATAGAGCGCAGCCTTCACGCCGTTACGCGCCCACCAGGACGCGCGGCCGTAGCGGTGCGGCACCCAGAGGTCGAACTCCAGCACGACCGTGACCGCGATCCACGTCCACGCATTCCACATGTCGACGTCGCCGTACTCGGCGCGGAAGGCAGCGCCGGAATACTCCAACGCGCTGTCGACGATCACGACGTACGCGAGCGCTCTCCCGACACGAAGCCGCGCCCGGGCGCGCCCGACGAGCGTACCTTCGCGCAGGTGGTGCGTTTCCCATTCGAGCAGCAGAAGCAGCAACAGCCACGCGAGGCTGTCCACGGCCTCGACCAGCGTCTGTCCGACGAGGAACAAAATGACGTTGAGACTCAGCAGTCCGTACACGCCCCATTTGAAGACTGGGAATGCGTGGGCCAGGAGATCCGTGCGCGTCAGAGCAGCATGCTCCGGGTTCGAGGACGGCGCGCAAGCTTAGCCGCAATCGCGTGCCGTTCGTCATGCAGGAACACGTATCGATCCGCTAGATTGCCGAACCAACGCATCGTCCCGCCGGAGCCGCATTGTGTCCCCAACTCTAGCCTTGCTACGGGGCGGCATGCTGGCCGCCTCGATTCTCCTGCTGGCCGCCTGCGCGGAATCACGGAACGCTGGATCGAGCGGTGCCCCGAGCCCCACGACCGAGCCGCCGACGCCAACGACAAGCGCTGCGCCGCTCGGCGGCGGCGCCGGCGTGCCCGCTTTGCTCGACTGCGCACGCACCAACGGAGTGACGCTCCTTTCCGCACACCGCGGCGGGCCGGGGCCAGGGCTTCCGGAGAACTCGCTCGCCGCCATGGAAGCCTCCATCGAAGCAGGCGCCTTGTTTCTCGAGATCGACGTCGCGGCAACCGCGGATGGCGCACTCGTGCTTCTGCACGACCGGACGCTGGATAGAACGACCACCGGTTCCGGTGCCGTGGCGGAAGCGACGCTCGCCGAGGTCCGCGCGCTCGATCTTCTTGATGCAGACGGCTCGGTAATCGACGCCCCGCCGCCAACTCTGGGCGAAGCGTTCGACCTCGCGCGCGGGCGCGCCGTGCTGCAATTGGATGTAAAGGGCGTGCCTGCCGATGCGCTCGTGGCGGCCATTCACGATGCCGGTGCGATCGACGAAGTACTCGTGATCACCTACACGACCGAGGCCGCGATCCGGCTCGCGACCCTCGAACCCGATCTGATGCTCTCCGTCGGCCTCGATTCTGTAGACGCCCTCGTCGAAATCGATGCCGCCGGCGTGCGGTTGGAGCGCATCGTCGCCTGGCTCGGCCTTGGCGCAGGGAAGCCGGCGCTGGATAGAGCGTTCGCAGCTAGAGGCGTCGAGACGAGCTATGCGGACTTCCGGGCTGAGCGCGAAGGCGACTGGGACTACGCCGCACACGCTGCCGCAGGGGCCGAGGTGTTGTCCGTGGACGACGTGCTACGGGCAGCGGCCGCGCTCGACGCGCGCGCCCGACTCGAGGCGCTGCGCGCGAGCTGCGCTGCGGCGGGCTGAGGCGGGCTGAGGCGGGCCTCAGATCATTGGCTCTCGACCGTGGGGCGCGGCCCAGTCGAGCATCGGCCCCCTGGGCAGGATGCGTGGCGGCCGCGAACCGAAGTAGATGCCCTTGATCGCATCAAAATCGACCGTCGCGGCGACCCCGGGCTGGCTGTAGAGATCGCGCGCGTAGGGCCACAGGTTCGGATAGTCGGGGATTCGCTGGCGATTGCAGCGGAAGGCGCTGTAGTAGGCAACGTCGAAGCGGACGAGCGTCGAGAACAGACGCCAGTCCGCTTCGGTGATCACGTCACCGCAGAGATAGCGCGCTTTCTCGAGCCGCGCATCCAGTTCGTCGAGGGCTGCGAACAGCTGATCGAACGCCGCGTCGTAGGCGGCCTGTGACGCGGCAAAGCCGCAACGATAGACCCCGTTGTTGATGGTCTCGTAGATCCGTTCGTTGAGCGCATCGATCTCCCCGGCATGCTCCGGACGGTAGAACCGCTCGGCGTTCACACCGGGCGACCCGTCGAAGGCGGAATCCAGCATGCGGATGATGTCAGCCGATTCGTTGTTCACGATCGTGCCCGAGGCCAGGTCCCACAGGACCGGGACCGTGCAGCGCCCCGTGAACTCGGCGTCACTCGCGCTGTAGACGTGATGCATGTGGCGCGCACCCAGGATCGGCTCAGGGTTCTTGCCGAAGGTCCAACCTTCGCGCCCGGCGGCGGGCTCCGTGCAGGAAACGCTGACGACGTCCTCGAGTCCTTTCAGCGAACGGTAGAGGATCGTCCGATAGGCCCAGGGACAGCCTGCGTTCACGAACAGGTGATAGCGGCCGGCTTGCGCCGGAAAACGCGCGTCGTCGCCGATCCAGGCCCTGCAGGTGCTTACCTCGCGTTCGAAGGCGCCGCCCCGCCCGGTCCGCGCCACGTCCGCGTCGGTCCAGCACCCCTTCACGAGCATGCCCATACATCGGTCTCCCTGTGGGTGCCCCAGCGATCAGAACAACAGATTCTCAACGGCCGCGGCCATGACCCAGGTGATCGGGGGCAAGAGGCCGAAGAGCACGATGCGCTGCACATAGCCTCCGAGCGGCCAGGTCGGTAGGGCATCGAGCCAGAGCAGATAGCTCATCCATTCACCGTGCCCGCCATCTGCCCGCCGATCGACTGTGCTGCCGACGAGGCCGTCCGCGTCGCCGTCGAGCGCCCGAATGACGCGCTCGCGTTCGGCGTCCCGAAGCGCAACGATGCTGCGATGAATCTCCCACATCGGAAGCAATGACAGCGGTAGCGCGATCACGAACATCAGGGTGGTACGAATCAGATAGCCGGTTGCGATCTCGCCGGTCCCCTCGAAAAACACAACCGTGGCCGTGCCCGCACCGAGCGCGATGGACAGGGCCGCAACGAGACACAGGGGCGGCAGAGCGAAACAGCTGTAGGCGTCGAGCCGCCGCAAGTCTGGGTCGATGCCGCGCGCCAGCCAGCGCAGAAGCACCACGGCCGTCCCGAACGCAAGCACTAGCAGGCCCCCAGCGGCGAAGTTCAACAGCAGGGGCGCCAGCAGATACAAGCGCTGAATGGCATCGAGCGCGCCGCCGGCGACCTCGCCCGCCTCCCGAAACAGCCGCATCCAAGCCTGGAGCACGAAGATGGCGATGAGCAGCATCGCGAGCCAGCGGCGACGCATCTGCGGCGTCGGTCGATCCAGCCGCTCGAGCACACGCCGATCGAAAGCGAGCGCGACACGAACGCTCTGCTCGAGGTGCTGAGCAGCGGCCCGAGCCAGGCCCAGGCCGAGACCCGCAACGGCGCCATTGAACACGCTGAACACGATGTCGACGGCAGTCACCGGCTGAGCACTACGCATGCTGACCCAGTCTGCGAAGAGTAAAGACAGAATGCCTGTAACGCCGGCGCCTGCCGCGACAAGCAACGCCGTGAGCCGGATGTTCGAGACCGGGATGCGATCAAGCGCGGCGAGCAGCGGAATACCGTGAAGAGAATGGGTCGTCATCGCTTCTCCGGCCTGCGGTGTCGCGCCGGAGTCTCGCACACCCGGGCGCCATCACCGCACGCAGCCGGCTATCTGCTGCGGGCGCAGCTGCGACCGGCGCTCGCGAGCCAACGCGAGCGTATGTGCATCAATCTTCTTTGCAGCGGGCGGTCAGTGACGCGAGGACTTCGTAGCGGATGCTGTTCTCGCCACGAGCGACGCGCCGCAAACGGCTGTTTTCATCATCGCCTTCCTCATCGTCGCTGTCTGCGCGCGCGTCGTCCTCATCACCTTTCTCAGCTTCCTCGAGCTGCTTGAGAAGGCTTCGAGCAGTCTCCAGAGCATCGTTCCCGTCGCGCTTGCCATAGACCTCGATCAGCACGCCCGGCCCGCGGCCCGCGGCGGGATCGTCGACGTCGAGCGCGATCGGCTGAAGCGCCAGCGTCAGAAACTCATTCGACAGCAGTTCACCGTCTACAGACTCAGGAGAACAGGTGAGGGCTTCCCCGCGCGCATCAGCTTCCGCCCAGCGCGCGGCAACGGCTTCGAGACTGGCTACCGCGGCATCCGCCTGCGCATCTCGTTCCCCCCCGACAACGAATCCGAACACTACGGCTGCGGCCACAACCACGACCATGATCCACGTCACCCACTCCGAGATGAGCAGACCACCGATCCGGACATATTGGGGTTCGCTGTCTTCCATCGGCGCGCGCCTGTGTCGGCCAGGTTCGGAGGAAGACTTCGTCAGCAATCGACGTGCCAGCAGCAGCTGGCGTTCGCCCCCTGAGCCGTTGGTGCCGTCCCAGCAAACTCAACGACCGCACGAGTCGAGGCATTCGGACCGGGGCGCGGCCACCGGGCGTCCCGCGGGCGCCATCACCGGGCGCCTGGAGCAGAGCTGCCCGACGCGCCCAGCGCGCATCAATGCACCACCGCAGTGCCTGGCGCCCAGAGATATGGCACGAACAGCGGAGCCTGAACCCAGAAAAATCGATCAGCGCCTCAGACCTATCGATGGCTCATCGTGGGTCAGCGCTTGCCGAGCTGGGACGTGAGCTGCTCCAGCTGTGCCTCGATGCGCCCGAGCCGAGCCGCAAGGGCTTCACGCTCTTCATGCGCTTCCTTCGCGGCCTCCGCGTCATGCTCCTCACTCATCACTTCGAGAATCGTGGCCACCATCATGTTCAGGAACACGAAGGCGGTGAGGAATATGAAGGTCAGATAGAAAATCCAGCTCATAGGGTGAACCGCCATCGTCTCGTACATGACATCGGTCCAGTCTTCGAAGGTTGCCACGCGAAACAGCGTCAGCATCGCAAAGGAGATATCACCCCAGAGCACCGGATTGATGTCGGCAAAGAGGATCGATCCGATGGCGCCGTAGATGTAGAAGATCACGAACATGAGCAGGGCGATGTAGCCCATACGCGGAATTGCAGTGAGCAGCGCATTGATCAGAAAGCGCAGCTGCGGCACCACGGAAACGAGGCGCAGCACTCGAAAAACCCGAAGCAGCCGCGCGACAAGGACGGCGTCGGCATTATCGAGGGGCGCGAGGCTCCCCACGACGATGATCGTGTCGAAAAGGTTCCAGCCGTTGAAGAAGAAGCGCGATTTCCTGGGTGCTGCGATAAAGCGAAAGGAAAGCTCGGCAAGGAAGAACCAGGTGATTGCTGCATCGAGTATCGGCAGCAGCGCCTGGCCGAGCGGCGGCAGCTCATAGGTCTTCGCGCCTACAGTGAGTGCGGACAGCACAATGATGATGATCACGGCACCCTGGAAGGCCTGGCTGTCCTCGATCTCCTGTAGGCGAACGTCGATCGCCTTGCTGCGCGTGTCCACGATCTGCTCCGATGCATGACTGCAGCGCGGATTCTAGTGGTGCAGCGGCAAGATGCGGGAGTGCATCCGACAGAGCGAGGGCGCTACCGCGCCGGGCGGCCCGAGCTCGACAGGCCCGCGACACCGGGGCCAGAGGAAAGCAAGCGCGATCGCCTAAGGGCTCTCGGGCTCCGAAAGAGCACAGTGCTCGATTCAAGACGATCGCTGCGAGGGCCGCCGCGCGATGACGCTACGGGCCCTGGCTGAGCCTTCCAGGCAGCCATTCATTTGGCGGCGGAGCCGGGCTTCGGGAGGATGCACATCCAAGGAAGTGGCGTCAGCGCCAAGGCGCCGCCCGCCAGCGCGCAGCAGAGGCCTTTGCCTCGCCTGTGCAATCGGAGCTCTCATGCGATGCAGAACATCACGTCGACCCCGCTTCTCCTGATTGCTCTCGCCTTCGCGGGACTGCTGGCCGGGTGCCAGGGCACGGTGCCGGACACCGGAGCGCCCCCGGAAGGGTGGAGCAACAATGCGCCGACGCGCGTGACGCAGGTCGTCGCTCGCGGCGCAACGCAGCTGCTACGCGTCGAGCAGGGCGAACTGAGCACCTGGGTGGCGGTGCCAGACGCCAGCGCGAAGGTCGGCGACTATGTGCTGCTCGGCCGAGGCGCTCCACGCTACAACGTCGAGATTCCCGAGATCGGCGAGACCGCTGGCGTGATCGTGGACATCAGCCACGCACGCGCCGTGGATTTCGCAACTGCGCAGCGCGTCGTGAACGCAAGTATTCCGGACGACGCCATCAGCGTCGCGGAGGTCTATGCCGATCTCGATGCACTCGCGGATACGGAAGTCGTGGTGCATGGGATCGTGACGCGCGTCGCCGGGGCGATCGGCTGGTACTGGGTGCACATGCGGGACAGCAGTGGTGATCCCGACCGAGCGGCGCTCGATCTCACCATCCAGACCCGAGACAACGTCATGGAGGGTCAACGCGCGGCCTATCGCGGGGTCCTGCGCAAGGATGTAGAGCTCGGCTTCGGCTATTTCTACGACGCCCTGGTGCGCGAAGCGGCCTATGTCGAGTGATGACGACGTGACTCTGCGCCGAGTCCGGTTATCCTTCGCTCCCCCGTATGCAACAGACACCCGGTCATGAAGAAGCACGGCCCGAACTTCAACGAACGCCAGCAGGCCTCGCTCGAAGCAAAGAAGCGCCTCATGGAAAAAGCCGCGAAGCGCGCAGCAGACCCGAATGCGGAAGCGCGCGCGGAGGCACGTAAACGCGCCGCCGAGAAGCGCGAAGCAGCAGCGGCCGTGAAGCGAGAGCGGCAGAAGGCGGAGCGCGCGAAGAAAGCCGAGGAACGCGCTCGAAAGGAGGCGGAACGCCGGGCCGCGGCAGAAGCGGAAGCCCAGCGCAAGGCTGAAGAGGCCGCGGCGGCCGCAGCGGCTGAGGCCGAACTCAAGGCCCAGCAGAAGGCAAAACGTGACGCGCGCTATGCAGCGCGCAAGGCCCGTCAGGGCAGACGCTGACCTGCGCGGCCGCAGCTTGCGCACCGCCCGGCGAAGTCAGCTAGCGCCTGCTTGACCAGCCCGGCGTGCGCAGCTGCGCCCGGGGGCGACCACGCGCGCATCGCATGGGCGCCGGTCTGTCAGCAAGGACGAAGGTCCTCAGGCGACGGCCCTGCACAGCGGAGGCCGGCACGCTGACCGCCAATCCAGACCTCGCCCAACGGCACGAGGGGCTGCTGCGGAATCCTCGCGTCAGGGGCGGCCCCCCTCATTCGTCAAGCAGAAAGGTCTCGAAGAAGAGGACCGTCGCCTGCTGATAGACGTCACGGTTCTCCTTGCGGCGATACCCGTGGCCCTCGTTCATGGCGTTCATGTACCAGACCGTCTGCCCCTGTTCGCGCAGTGCGCCCACCATCTGGATTGCTTCGGTCACGGGGACACGAGGGTCGTTCTGGCCCTGTACGACGAACATCGGAATATCGATCTTCTCTACGCTGTTCAGCGGGCTGATCGCCTCAAGGTGCGCCCGCATCTCGGGATCGCGCTCATCGCCGTACTCGACCCGGCGCAGATCGCGGCGATAGTCCTGCGTGTTTTCCAGGAAGGTAACGAAGTTGGAGATACCGACGATGTCGACGGCCGCCTTCAGCCGGTCGCTGAAGTGCACGGCGCTCGCCAGCACCATGTAGCCCCCGTAGCTGCCACCGAAGACAGCAACCCGGCGCTCATCCAGGGAAGGCTCGGCGGCAATCCAGTCGAGCAGAGCACCGATGTCCTTGACCGAGTCCTCCCGGCTCATTCCGTTGTCGAGCTTCACATAAGTCTTGCCGTAGCCTGCGGAGCCGCGCACGTTGGGAATCAGTACCGCAACGCCGAGCGTGTCCATCCAGAGCTGGTACGTACTCGAGAACGTCGGCCGCGCCTGGCCCTCGGGGCCGCCGTGGATCGAAATGACCACCGGGTGCGGACCCGGGCCCGCAGGCGTGTAGAGCCAGGCAGGAATCTTGCGCGGCGCTCCGCTGACTTCGTCGAAGGTGTCGTACTCGATCAGTTCGGGTTCCCGGAAGCCATCAACGTCCAGACCGCCGACTTCACTGTAGGTCCAGCGCTCGAGCTCGCCATAGGCCAGGGCGCCTTCCCCCAGCGCCAGCACGTAGGTGTCACTCGGTGAACGCGCGGTGTTGATGGTCAGCGCGAGCTTGCCGCCGTCCGGGCTGAACTCGAGGCCACCCACGACGCCGACCGGGATGCTGTCCACGCGCGCATACGCACGTGATGTCGGATCGAGCAGATAGACCGCGGAGCGCCCGCCTTCATTGACTATGAATGCTGCGCGCGAACGGTCCTCACTGATCGCGCCACCCTGAACGTTCCAGGGAATCTCCGCGGTCACGTACTCCGGTTCCGCGCCCGCCTCGAGGGACTGCCAGGCGAGAACGTTGAACTCTCCGGCCCGGTCCGTCACGAACCAGAATCCCCCTCCAGCATCATCGAAGCCGATCGGCTGATTGACGCTCGGCGCGTCGTCGCCGCCCGCAAGCGGCGTGAGCGCGCCGGACTCGACGTCGAGCAGATGGACGCGCGAGTCATTGATACTCACGTAGTTCGCGACCAGTAGGCGCGAGCCGTCAGCGGAGAACTCTGCGGGCCCCCACCAGGTACCGTCCACCGATTGCAGCGCGACCCGGGCGCTGTCCGGCGCCGTCGGATCCATCACCCAGACATCGTTCGAGGCGCCGTTGCGCCGCGTGCTCTGGTAGGCGATCCGATCACCCGACCGGTCCCAGAGCACGGCGCCATTGCGCGACTCGCCATCCGTTACCATCTCGGCGCTGCCGCCGTCCGGGTCGAGCAGAAAGATCTGCGAGAACTCACTGCCGCCTGCATCGCGGGTGAAGGTGATCTTCGAACCCCCGGGCTGTCGCGAGACGCCACCGATCGGGTCCTCGTAGAACGTGACCTGCCGGCGCGCACCGCCCGGCATGTCGACCTTGTGAAGCTGGGCGACATCACCGAAGCGGGTACTTACGTACAGCGCTTCCCCATCTTCGGACCAGGCGCGAAACGCCGCAGATCGGACGTTCTGGTAGCGACTGAGCCCGTCAACGATTGCAGACGGAATCTCGGGCACGTCCTCCATGACGAGATTGCCGTTGTTGGCTTCGCGCCGATCGATCTCCGCGAACGCGGAGGCCGAAAGCAGCACTGTGATCAGGAACGGCAGGGGAGCGCGCATCGTGGGCCTCTTCTCAATCCGAATTGGTGGGCGCAACGACCGTTGGACACCGCACGCTGAGCTTTCCGACAGCGTGCGCCAGGCCGCGCGACGGCGGAGAGCTTCGCGTATCCGCAGCGCTATCGCCACGGGCGCCTGATCAGACCGCAGCGGCGAATCGTGCGCGCAACGCCGCTATCGCGCCTGCCCCTCGGACGTCTGCGTACCGGCCTCGATACGCGCGAGCAGCGCTTCGTGAGACCTGCCCCGACGTGTCTCGATCTCCTGCTGAAGCGTCTGCAGCGTTGACGGCGGACCCTCTGCGTTCGGAGCCAGCTCACGCACCCAGGCATGGCTGCCCTCGGCAATTGTTCGACGCACGTGTTGCAGCGCACCGTTCGGATCCGCGGCGCGGCCAGAGCCTGCGTAGCCGAACCCTTCGACCATGTTGCGAACGGCCGTCGCCTGGAAGCCGAGGCGATGCAGGAGCTTGTCGCTCGCTTGCGCGAGCACCTCAGGGGCGACGGTCAGCAGAAAACTCTCCTGCTGTTTGACCCACGGCTTGACCGTCGAATTGGTGATGATCGAACGCAGTGTCGATGACCGATTGACCGCTCCGCCGTGCAGGACGCGTCCGTCCATGAGCATGATCGTCCCCGCTGGTGCATCGAGGTTTATGGGGCGCTTGATCTCGCCATAGGCCTCAGCGCCCTTGCCGTTCGAGCGGTGTGATCCCGGCACGATCAGCGTGCCGCCATTGACCTCGTCCACGTCCTGAAGCACGTAGATGGTGTTGACGAGCGCTGGTCCCTCCTCGAACTGGAAGGGCGCAAGGAAGCTCTGATCCTGATGCATCGCCTGCGGGTGGCAGTCAGGAAAGGAAATGTTGGCAAGGAAGCTGAAGTGATTCCATTCCGGGCCCAGCGTGTCCAGGAGAAAACGCTCGATCAGTGGCCCTGCCTGAACAGCGGCTGGATCGTGCTCCATGCACCTCGGAAACACGTCCCCCTTGTTGATGAGTGACCAGACGTGCTGCTGCGCCGCACTGACATGAGCGATGCCGAGTTGCCGCTCCGCCCGGGCCTGATCTTCAACGCGCACGCGCAGCGCGTCGCACTGCGCTTGCGAAAGTCCATCCTCGATGAGGCAGTACCCCCATCGCGCAAAGTCGCGACGAAGCTGAACGAGCGCACGCGTCGGCCTCGGTAACGTCGCCTCGTGCCAATGCGGGTGACGGGCCGCCACGGTGGTGTCGTAGTACGCGCCCTCGCCCCAACGCAGCGCTTCGTCGTTGCGCGGAGGTTTCAGCCAGGGGTTGTGTCTGAGCAGCGAACGATAGGGTTCACCAGAGGCAAGGAAGGGCGCAAAGAGCTCGACGCCAGCAGACGACGCGGCCTCTGCTTCGGCCGCCACCGCTTCAGCGGTGAATTCCACAGGTATGGGCACGTGCGCTCTCGCTTTCGCCGTCGCGTGCTTGAACGCTATCGCTTGAGGGCAGTCGGCGCCAGCAAAGCACCGCGCGCTCGCGCCCATATGCCTGCCGAAGGGGTAAGTGCCGACGCATACAGCCTCACGGCAGCCAGACGGCGTCAACGCACCTGCGCGGCCATTCCTCTATTCGTAATGCACCCGGGCCCTGGCAACGAGGTAGTAGCCTGCTGCAAGGGCGATGACCAGCAGCGCCATCGCGAACAGCGTCATGGGCTCGAGCGCCGCCGCGTCCATGATGACGATCTTGCGCGTAAGGGCCGTAAGCGCGATCAGGAACATCAGCTCGGCGTGAATGCGATGGTCTTCGAGATAGGCATGCACACTGGCCATCAACTCAAGGCCGATGAGCACGAGCAGAAACAGGCCGAAGATGCTGAAGAGCTCGGAGAGGCCCAGAAAGAGCCCTGGCGGTTCACGCAGCGCAACGATCAACTCGTAGCCGACCTCGACCGTTGCAGAGGCCACCACCAGCGCCATGAGCCCGATGAGCGTCAGCGCAATCACCCGTTCGATGCGATGCACAATCTCCATCATGGGTTCCCCGCACCCCCTTCACGCCCGGTTTGCAAGACTTATCCGGGGGATCATCTCCCGCTAAGCCCGAAAGCACCACGCCCCGAGGAACGGTGCGCCCGGCACGCATTGGTTTTATCATGAAACCCGCTACCGCAAAGCCGCTGGCTACGGTCGGCTTCAGACAATGCAGAGGGACGCGTGATGATCAAGCTGTACGGGCTTCGCATGAGCAACTACTACAGCCTCGTGAAGGCGCTGATGATCGAGAAGGGCATCGAGTTCGAAGAGGTGAAGACGCCACCAAGCCAGAAGGAAGAATTCCTCGTCCGCTCGCCTATGGGAAAGATGCCGGCGATTGAAGTAGACGGCATCCAGCTATCCGAGTCCCTCGCGATCGTTCGCTACCTCGAGCAGCTGCGTCCGGACCCCGCACTGGTGCCCGCCGATCCCATGCAGGGCGCAAAGGTCATGGAGCTGGTCTGTCACCTGAAGCTTCACGTGGAACTGGTCGCACGCCGCTTGCTCCCCGAGGTGCTCTTCAAGCAGCCCGTATCCGAGGAGACGAAAACGGCCGTCAAGGCTGATCTCGCCCAGGGCATGGCGGCCGTCGATCGACTCTTCGTAGCCGCGCCCTATGCGGCTGGCGATACGGTGACGCTGGCAGACTTCTACACCTATTACTGCCTCGGCATGGCGACGGGCATGAGTACGGCGATCTACGGCGCAGACCCGCTGGCGGACTACCCGCGGATTAAAGAAGTATTTGCGCGGATGGCACAGCACCCGAGCGTGCAGCGCGTCGAGCACGAAAAGGCAGGCTAGGGAAGCGCCCTGCATCGCTTGCGGCGCGGTCCCATAGGGGCGTAGAACCGAGGTCGTAGGACGTTGAACGGGCTGGGAGGGAGGTCAGCCCGTTGATTCGCGTGCCATGGACAGCGGTGCGGGTGGGAGCGCGCTTGGTACCCAGGCCTTTGCGTCACATCTCGGATGGCTTCGTCGCCCAGCTCCGATCTGCCGCGCACCACACGTCGCTCAGGCGGCTGTGCGCCCTGGCCGCGGCGTGCCTCGGCACCCTGCTGACGGCCCCCGTTGCTGCCTTCGAACTCGAGTTCGGCGAGGTCACGTTGTTAGACACCTTCGCCACGCCAAGCGCGACGCCCGTTCTATTTTCACAACCCTTCTCGACGCCGCCGCTCGTCTTCGCGCTCCCATCCAGCGAGGGCGGCGACCCATCAACGCTGCGCATCACGGACGTCACCGCAGCCGGTTTCAATGTGAAGCAGGTCGAGCCCGAACCCAACGATGGGCCGCACGTCGCCATGACCGTGCCCTATCTGGCGATCGAGGCGGGCGATCACCGGCTGCCAGACGGATCCGAGCTGCGAGCATTTGTGGTCACCACAACGGCCTTTCAGGCCAATCCGGCCACGGGTTCAAGCTGGGAAGCGGTGAACTTCGCCGCCGTCAATCCAGGAGTACCCGCAGTCCTGGCCAGCATTCAATCGGAGGCGAACGAAACCGGCACGCCCCCCTCAAGCGCCTCCGTGCCCTTTCTCGAAGTCGCGATCCGAAACGTGAGCAATACCGGTCTCGATCTCGCGCTCGAGCGGGCCGAAGCTTTGAGCGGAACCATCAGCGCTGCTGAAAACATCGCCGTGTTGGTGATCGACGACGGTGCGTTCGCCACGCTCACGGACCCGTCCGGGACGAGCGTGACCCTGCAGTCCCTGGTGACCCCGCAAAACGTGCAAGGGTGGGACAACGGCTGCTTCACCAACAGCTATGCAGTGCCATTCGCAACGACGCCCCTTGCGGTTGCGTCCATGAATACGCGCGCCGGCAACAACGGGGGCTGGCTTAGAAGCTGTAGCGGTACGGCCAACCAGCTCGGCCTGCGCGTGGACGAGGACCTCGGCGACGGGGAGCGAAGCCATATAGGCGAAAGGGCCGGCGTCTTCGCGGCATCGGCACCGTTTCATGCGAACGTAGAACCCCTTTCCATCAGCAAAGAAGTGGTGACGACGAGCGACCCGGTCAACGGAACATCCTTTCCGAAAGCGATTCCCTCGGCCGTCCTTGTCTACACCCTCGAGGTGGAGAATCCCGGCGCCCTGTCGCCGGACGGAGGCAGCATCGTGGTCACCGATACCCTTCCGGAGGCCCTCGAACTCTGCGTCACCACGCTGTGCATGCCAGGCGGCCCCGTGGTGTTCGACACGTCCGGCTCTCCGGTTGCCGTTGGCGCAACACTCGACAGCATCGCCTACTCCAACAACGGCGGGACGAGCTTCACCTACACGCCAGTGCCGGACGCCGACGGTTTCGACGGGAACGTCGAAGCCGTGCGCATTTCGCTCTCGGGCTCTCTTGCGCCCTTGTCCACTGCAGGTGCGGCTTCCTTCGAATTGCGCTTCGCCGTGCGCCTCGACTGACCGCGCGGCTCTCGCCACCCTCAACCCGGCTCACAGAACTCGCGCGCCCGATGAATCTGCAATCGCGCCAGCGCCGGTACGCACCAGCCAGGGCGGCGCCTGTCCATGCGCGAGGGCGAACGCAAACGCGAACGCGAACGCGAACGCGAACGCGAAACCTCTAATCGTCGAAGTACACGTCAGGCAGTTGCGAGGATCGAATCGACGGCCCGAGCCTGCAGACCCGCGGCGGTGCACTCGCAGCTACTGCTGCATACAGGCTGCGACCGCCCGGCGCGCAAACACGCACAGCATGGCTTCTCGATAGGCCGCCCCGGCAACGGCATCCGCAACGACTTCGAGGCCGGCAAAGGCATCGTCCGCGACCGCCTCCGACGCGAAGTGACGCACAAGCGCCTGCTCAAGGGCGGTCACTCGCTGCGGCCGAGCAAACGCCCCGGTGACGGCAACCCTGGGGCCATTGTCCGCGAAACGCGACACATAGACCCCGACGATGGCTTGACGGGATGCCTGCGCAGGGAGCTTGGCGTAGGCGCCGGTCCTGGCGCAGCGCAGGCGTATGCGGCACAGCAACTCATCGGGCGCGAGAGTCGCGCCCGCGAAGTATTCTTCGACGCCGAGCTGGCGCCTGTTGGTGATCAGCTGCGCATCCGCTGCAAGCAGCGCAGCCGCCCAGTCAGATCGTGGGTCTCGCTCTGCCACGGCGCCACCAAGCGTCCCTCGATTGCGGACCTGCGGATCACCGAGCCCGCCCGCAAGCGCTGCGAGCCCGGGCGCCCTGCTGCGCACCACGTCCGAATCCGCAAGCTCACGGTGGGTCACCGCCGCCCCGACGTCCAGCCATTCGCCCTCCGTCCGCATGCCCAGCAGCGCCTCGATCCTGGAAAGGTCGATGAAGCTCGAGAAGCTATGGCCGCTTCGACGCAACCGCGGCACGAGGCTCTGGCCGCCCGCTATGAACGCAGAGGCCGGCGCATTCATCTTGGCCTTCACCGCGTCTTCGACCGATGACGCCTGGAAGAAGCTCATGGCTGCGAGCCACCTTCGGACGCCGCGCGCAGGGTGCGCCACACGCGCTCCGGCGTTGCGGGCATATTCATACGGACGCCGAGAGCATCCGTGAGCGCGTTCATGACGGCCGGTGGTGCGGCGATGGCGCCTGCTTCGCCGCAGCCTTTCGCACCAACGGGGTTGCTAATCGCCCGTGTTTCCAGACGGTGAAGGTCAAAGCGCGGAAGGTCTTCAGCGCGCGGAACCGCGTAGCTCCAGAAGTCACTCGTCATGAGCGCGCCAGTGCTGTCGTAGCGAATTTCCTCCATCAGCGCCTGGCCAATGCCCTGAGTAATGCCGCCGTGCATCTGCCCTGCGACGATGTCCTCGCGAACGACACGGCCGAAGTCATCCACGGCCGTGTAGCGCTGAATCTGCACAACGCCGGTCTCCGGATCGACTTCGAGCTCGCATACGTGGGTACCGGAAGGGAAGGTGAAGTTGACCGGATCGTAGAAAACCGTCGCCTCCATCCCTGGCTCTAGCGCTTCCGGATAGTCATAGGGCGCATAGGCCGCGCGCACGACCTCGGCGAGACCGCAGCTCTCGCCGTTCGTCTGCTGGAAGCGCCCGGCCGCGAACACGATTCCATCGGGATCGCAATCAAGGAGCCAGGCGGCGACGAGACGGCCCTTTTCTATGAGCTGGTCAGATGCGCGCACGATCGCCGAGCCGCCTACGACGAGGGAGCGCGATCCATAGGTCCCCATGCCCATCGGTGTTCCTCGCGTGTCACCGTGGTGAACGCGTATGCGGGAGGGATCTAGGCCGAAGCGTTCCGCAGCAAGGGTCGCAAATGCCGTTTCATGTCCCTGACCCTGCGCGTGAGCGCCCGTCACGATCTGTAGCGAACCCGTCGGGTCGAAGCGCAGCGTGGCAACTTCCCAGAGCCCGAACTGAGCCCCCAGCGGTCCCGCGATCGCCGAGGGACCGATGCCAGCGGCCTCGAGGTAGTGCGCAACGCCGATGCCCCGGCGCTTGCCGCGGGCTTCGCTCACAGCGCGCCGACCTTCGAAGCCGCCGAGGTCTGCATGCTCGATCGCTGCTTCAAGATGGGCCGAGAAGTCGCCGCTGTCATAGACCAGTGCGGCAGGCGTTAGATAGGGCAGCTCAGCGGCAGGGATCGTATTGATACGGCGCAGTTCGATGGGACAGCGGCCCGTCTCCCGGGCCGCTTCATCGATCAGCGACTCCAGGATGAAAACCGCCTCCGGGCGGCCCGCGCCCCGGTAAGCGTCGACGGGCGCGGTATTGGTGTAGACCCCTTTGACCTCGCAGTACAGCTCCGGGGTGAGGTAGGGGCCGATGAGCATCGTGGCGAAGTTGAAGGTCGGAACGATCGCGCCGAATGAAGATAGGTAGGCGCCGAGGTTGGCGATGCTGCGAACGTCGATCGCCAGGAAACGGCCGGATGCATCGAGCGCCAGCCGCGCATCAGCGAGCTGATCGCGCCCGTGCACATCGACGCTGAAGCACTCTTCTCGCGAAGCTCGCCAGCGCACGGGGCGGCCCAGCTCACGTGCAGCCCACAGGCACAGACACTCCTCTCCGTAGACAAAGATCTTGGAGCCGAAGCTGCCGCCGACGTCCTGTGAAATCACGTCGAGCTGGTGCTCCGGCGCAAGGCCGACGTCCTCGGCGATCACGCGGCGGGCCACGTGGGGATTCTGAGTGGTGACATGCAGCGTGAAATGCTCGGTGCCCGGGTCGAACTCAGCGAGGGCCGCGCGCGTTTCCATGGGTGCCGCCTGGACCCGATTGTTGCGTACGCGCAGCTGCGTCACGTGCGCCGCGGAAGAAAAGGCCTCGGCCGTCGCAGCCTCGTCGCCAAAGGTCCAGTGAAACGCCGTGTTCGCGGGCGCCTCGTCGTGCAGGACCGCTGCGCCTTCCGCTTTGATCGCCTCCGTATTGGCCGGGAGCGCTTCGTACTCGACATTGATCGCGGCAGCACCGGCATCCGCGCGCTCGCTGCTCTCCGCCACGATCAAGGCAACCGCTTCTCCGCTGAAGCGAACGATCTCATCAGCCAGAAGGGGGCGTGCAATGTCACGCATAGATTCGCCGGAACGATCTTCCACGCGCCAGTGACAGCGCGGGCGGCCGAGTCCGGCTGCGGCAATCTCCCGGGCGGTGTACACCGCAAGGACGCCGGGCACTGCCAGCGCCGCGCCGGAATCAATGCGCTTGATGCGGGCATGCGCGGCGGGTGCGCGCAGGAACTTCGCATGCGCCTGCCCGGGCCGCTCGAGATCGTCCGTAAAACAGCCCAGACCCCGGATCAGGCGCGCATCCTCGCGGCGGCCCGCGCTCCCATCCGCGCTCGGCTCGTCAGCGCCCAGGGACGATCGCTGACCGAGGGCGTCTACGATGTTCTGATAACCCGTGCAGCGGCAGAGATTTCCGCGCAGGGCCTCTCGTGCCGTATCGCTCCCTATCACCTGCGCGCTCGCGGACGCGGACGCGGACGCGGACGCCAGGATCATGCCGGGCGTACAGAAACCGCACTGCAGGGCGTGGCATCGGCTGAACTGTTGCTGCAGTGCCGTAAGGCACTCGCTGCGCGATGCGCCCTCGATCGTGGTGATTTCCAGGCCCGCCACCTGCCCGGCAAACACGGTGCAGGCCTTCACGGGTCGGCCCTCGATCAACACGGTGCATGCGCCGCACTGCGCAGTTTCGCAGCCTTCGTGAACGCCCTTGAGGCCGAGCTCGTCGCGCAAGACGCGGACCAGAGGCGCATCCGCCTCAGCGACCAGTGAGCGGCGCTCGCCGTTCACGATCAACATTGGCTTCGTCAAGACGCCGAACCTTTCCAGAACTGAGTCAACGCGTTCGGGGTGGGGAACATCCTCGGTACACGCGCACGGTAGTCTGCATAGGCCTTGCCGAAGCGAGCATCGAGCTCACGTTCCTCGAGCATGGCAATCAGGTAGAAGCCCAGCGAGGCGCCCACCCCGAGCAGGTAGGTGCCCAGGTGGTTGCAGACCAGACACCAGCCCGCGATACCCAGCACGACCATGAGATAGCGCGGATGCCGAACGATCGCATAGGGCCCTTCGACGATGAGCGCGACGGCCTCCTGCCTGACCTCCGGCACCCCCGCGAAGGTGCGAAGGTCCAGGTGCTTGCGAATCGGTCTCGAGCCGATGATCGTGGCCAGGTAGATCACCGCACCGCTCGCGATGGTCAGCCAGTGCGTCCCGAGGTCATCGCCAATCAGCACGACCCTGAACGACCAGGCCCAGCCGATGGCCGCGAGCATGGCTACGCTGGCAGTGCTATAGGCCCAAACGAGCCCCTTTTGGCGCCACAGGGCGATGCCACCGTGCATGACGGCCCAGAACGCGAGAATCGCGGGCAACAGCAGCGTGACGAAGAGCGCCATCGCGTAGCGTAGGTCCGCCATCGTCTTCTCCTGCAGCCCCGGTGGGTCCGTTTGCGCTGCGCACCCGACCCTTCCATGCTAGCAGAGACGAAGGGAAGCCCTCGCAGGCAGTCATGGCACCAGACGATATCGCTCGCATGATCAACGGTATGCCCTCCCGTTTCGTTGCCGCCGAGGCGGCATCGCTGGAAGCGACCATTCAATTTCTGATCGATGGAGAAGGCGGCGGAACCTTTGCCATCGCGATCGGCAACGGGGCCTGCTCGTGCGAAGAGGTTCGGCTTACGAAACCAACGCTGACCCTGCGCATGAGCGCACAGACGTACATCGACCTCGCCATCGGCCGCTTGAAGGGCCCGGAGGCATTCTTTCGTCGCAAGCTCCGCTACAGCGGAGATATGAAGCTGCTGCTGAAGATGCACAAGCTGTTTCCGGCGCTTTCGGCAGAGGACATCGCCTCGGCTCGCGCCAGCGAATGAGTCATAGAGCCTGAAAGCCAGAGGATTCGTCGCGTTCGCTTGATCACCGCCAGGCGCCCCCTTGGCTAGACCTGCTGCCTGAACGCACCTCGGTGCCACCCCACCGCAGCCGCAATTCGGCTCACGAGGAACATCCGCTTTACCGGGCATCGCTACACGAAGTCGGCCGCCGCGAGCATTTCTTGAGTGGTGATCTGCGCTGCCTGCGCGACTAAAATCAAACGTAAAGTTATGTAATCAAGCTTGCGATTCGGGCGGAAGATCAGATGGACAGGGCTTCCAGAGCGGCCACGACGCGCACGTCCGGCACAGACCGACCGGGCGGGGTTGGCAGCGCGCAGGCAACTTCGCCTGCGCCAAAGGGCGCAAGCGATCCAGGCACCGCCTGCGCGCCCGCCCCGCGCCCTGCATTCCAGCAGCTCCCTGTTCAGGTTGCTGAACCTACACGCCAGCAAAAGGTGCTCATCGTCGATGACATCGAGGCAAACCTTGTTGCGATGGAGCGAACCCTCACCACCCTGGGGGCTGAGCTGGTTTGTGTGACAAGCGGCGAGCAGGCCCTCCGCGCAACGCTGAGTGACGACTTCGCAGCCGCCATCATAGATGTGCAGATGCCCGGAATGGACGGCTACGAACTGGCAGAACATCTGCGCTCGGACGCGCGAACGGCGGATATGCCGATCTTGTTCGTTTCCGCCAACTACACCGAAGAACACCATATCTTCCGAGGCTATTCGGCGGGCGCCGTCGACTTCATGACGAAACCCCTGAAGCCCGAGGTGCTGCTCGGCAAGCTTCGCTTTTTCCTGAAGGCAAACCAGCTTCAGGAGGCGTTGAAGACACAGGTTCGGGTAAAGGAATCGGAGAACTTCCTGCAGAGCATCCTCCTTTCGTTCGGCGATGCGGTGCTGGTGACGGACGCCTCAGCACGGGTGGTCCTGGCCAACGGCGCTGCGGCCGAGCTGCTGGGGCGTGAGATCGACAACATCAAGGGCCGCGAGATTCGGTCGGTGCTCAATCTCCCTGGCACAGGCGGACTCGAGGAGCAGCAGGATCATGAGATGCAGCTGTCCATCGCGCCCGACCACGCACGGCCCGTGCGCATGACAGTCACGCCCCTTCAGGATCATAGAGGCCAGGTCGTCGTGCTCTTCGACCTCAGCGCCCTAAACGAGGCACGAAAGAACGAGCAGGCGCTGCGGGATCAGCTTCAGCACGCGCGGCACTTCGAATCTCTCGGCCGCCTTGCGGGTGGCGTTGCCCACGATCTCAACAACCTTCTTACGATCATCCAACTGTGCGGCAACTTCATCCTCGAGGACGCCGATGACCCCGCTCTGGTGCGCGAAGAGATCGAGAAGTGCCTCGATGCCTCGCTCAGAGGAGAAGCACTGGTCCGTGATCTGCTTGCCGTAGCGCGCAAACAGATCCTCAAGCCCCGCTCCGTCTCCGTCACGGAGGCGCTCGTCAAATCGACCAGTCTGCTCAGCCGCCTGCTCGGCCCGGATGTTGAGATCGACGCTGATCTACCCGACGACGCGCTCATGGTCGAGATCGATCCCGACAAGTTCTCGCAGATCGTGATGAACCTGGCGGTCAATGCGCGTGATGCGATGCCGCAGGGCGGCACGCTGACCATTTCAGCCTGGCGAGAGCTCGCACCCGAGCCTGCGAACAGCGATCAGGTTGTTGTCGAGATCAAGGACACGGGGGTTGGCATGTCCCCCAGCATCCTCGACCGCGCGTTCGAGCCCTTCTACACGACCAAGGGGTCACACAGCGGCACTGGCCTCGGACTCGCGATGGTCCATGGCATCGTGACGCAAAGCGGGGGCGTCATCGCGGTCGCCAGTGAGGAGGGCCTCGGCACCACCTTCACCATGCGCTTTTCCTGCAGCCAAACCCGAACTCAGCCCGCCGCGGCCGAACTCCCTCCGGAACACCTCCAGCGCTCTGCCCCGCAGGCCCTTTCTTCCACGCCGGACCACGAAGCCCGCGTCCTGCTCGTGGAGGATGACGCCAACGTCAGACGGGGACTTGAGCGAATCCTCCGCAGCGGTGGCTATGCAATCGAGAGCGCATGGGACCTGAGCTCGGCGCTTGAGGTACTCGAACGGTCGAAGACCTTCGATCTGCTCGTGTCTGACGTCAGCCTGCCGGGGCCCTCCGGGGTTGTGGTTGCAGAGCGCGTCCGCAGCGAACTCGAAGGCTTGCCGGTGATTTTCCTGTCAGGAAACCCGGGCGATCTTCTCGATTCCTGGGACTGCGAAGCCGTCGGGACGTCTTTTCTGCAGAAGCCCTTCCTGCCAAAGGTCTTGCTAGGCGAAGTCGCGAACCTGCTGAGAGAAAACGCGCTCGAGCCATCCGTAGGCAGCGCATGAGCGTGACGGACCTGATGCGATGAGCGCCGCAGCAGACGCGTCGAGGACGCTGAAGGCACGCCCGTCACAAAGCACGAGGGGCTCGAGGAGGTTGCTCGACATCCGCGAAACCCGCGCGTGCAACACACCCCTGACCTTCGACAGCGGCGCTGTCCACGGCGCCGAACCGTCGGCTCCGTGCACACACGCCGATACACGCCCCCAGCTGCTGCCGTTATGAAGCCCGCGGGCAACGCCTCAGCGAGCGCGCCGACCCCTGAGTTTCGGCAGAGCACGCGCCGAATGCGTATCTCGGCCGGCAGTACGTCCAGGCGGGCGTTTCCGACTGACCTTGCAGAATCTCCCGCGAGCCCGGCAAACGCTCGCACAGCGCAAAGGACCTGCCCATGCCCGCGGTGACACTCAGAGTTCGCCTGATCTTCTTCTACCTTGCACTGGGGCTGATTCCGATCCTGGCGGGCACGGCCTTCACGCTTGATCGCATGGAAGACGCCGTCCTAGAGCAGGCGACGCGCAATCTCGAAGGACGCCGCGACAGCAAGCTGCTGTCGCTCGAGCGATGGTTCGAGACTCGAATCGCGAACGTCTCCATGCTCTCTGACTCCAGGATCGTGGTTGATCTCGTCAACGAATACGAAACGATCGATCTCGCGTCTCGTGAAGCGGTCACCGCGACCTTCGAGGAGAGCGTGGCGCGCTACGGCGACTACATGCGGCGCTTTACCGAGCTCTACGGCTTCGAAGACATCTTCGTCATCGATCTGACGGGGCGCATCCTGTACGCAAACGTTGCCGAGCAACTGATCGGGCGCAGCATTGTCAGGGGCGAATTGAGCGACGGTTTTGTCGCAAGCGCGTTCAGTGCTGCCCTGGACGCAGGCGACGCCGTCACGGATATGGTCGTCAACCAGCGCACAGATGGTCGCGCGGTCATGTACATCGCATCGCGGATCGACGAGGACGGGTTGCCTCAGGGCGTTGTCGTCGGCCGCCTGCCCAGAGAAACGCTGCGTTCGATCATGACCGAGCAGGCGGGCCTCGGTGAAACCGGCGATGCCTACCTGGTCGCCGAGGACGGTCTTGCACGTAGCGACCTCACCTTCGGCAGAAGTGCGCAGGGCGATACCGACGTGCTGATCTCCAGGGTCCAGAGCGAAGCCGTATCACGCGCTCTTGCTGGCAACGCCGAAACCCTGCCGCAAATCGACTACCGCGGCGCTGCCGTCATCGCGAGCTTCACCGACCTGGATATTCCCGGCCTCGATTGGGCACTCGTGGTCAAGGTCGATGAGAACGAGATCCTCCAACCCGTCGAATCGCTGCTCAACAGCTTGCTCATCTTCATAGCTGTCGCTGGGGCCATCATCTTCACGCTGTCTTTCTTCCTTGCAGACGCGATCAGCGCACCGATCCTGCGACTGACCCAACAGGTGCAGCGTATCGCACGCGGCGATCTGACCGAGCGGATCGCCGAAGGCGGGAATGATGAGATCGGCCAGCTGTCGAGCGCACTGAACGATGTAGTGGACACGGAGCGCACGCTCGCGACGACCGCATTGCGCATCGCCGAGGGAGACTTCGCTTCAGCGGAGCTGATCGAGCGCGGCGACGCCGACCAATTGGGCGCCGCGATCAATCAGATGGTCGAAACGCTTAGCAATGCCGCCCGCCAGGCCGCCGCCGTCGCCGACGGCGACTATGCCCAGGACGTTACTCCCGCTTCGGAAAAGGACGAGCTCGGGAGCGCCCTTGAGCGCATGACCGCGTCACTGCGGGCCAGCAGCGATGAGCAGGCACAACAGCGCTGGCTGCAGGATGCGATCGCCCGCATCAACGACGTCGTACTCGGTCAGGAAGACGTACAGCAGCTGGCGCAGCGCGTGATCGAAGCCATCGCGGAACTGCTGGACGCACGCGTCGGAGCGTTCTACACCGCCGAGGGCCCAGGTGAACCGCGCCTGACGCTGATGGGTACGTACGCCTATACCAAGCGCAAGAACCTTTCGAGCAGCTTCGCCTTTGGCGAGTCGCTCGTCGGGCAAGCTGCTCTGGAGCGACAGCAGATTCTCATCTCGAGCGTGCCGGAGGACTACATCCGCGTGACTTCGGGGCTCGGCGACGCGGTCCCGACGCACATCTGCGTCACGCCCTTCATCTACGAAAGCCGCGTGCTGGGTGTGATCGAGGTAGCAACGCTCGAGGCGCTCAGTGACCAGAGCCTGACCTTCCTGGACCGCATTGCTCCCGCGGTCGCTACGGCCTTCGAAGTGGCGCAGAGCCGCAGCGCCCTGCGTGAACAGCAAGGGGCGCTTCAGGCATCGAACGAAGAGCTGTCTGCTCAGTCCGAGCGACTGCTGAACTCACAGCAGGAACTGGAGAAGCAACAGCGCGCGCTGGAGCGCAGCAACCGGGAACTCGAGGAGCAGGCGAAGGAACTGGCTGCGTCGGAAGCCGAACTGCAGCGTCAGCAAGCGTCGCTTGAGGTTGCCAACGCCGATCTTGAGCGGAACAACGCGGCGCTGGAAACGCAGAAGGAAGAGCTCGACTCGATTCGCATCAACGCTGAAGCGCAGGCCGAGGCCTTAGCGCGCTCCAATCGCGCACAGTCGGACTTCACCAACCGGCTGTCCCACGAACTGCGAACGCCGCTGAACAGCATCCTGCTGATATCGAAGTCGCTGGCAGGCAATCGAGATGAAAATCTGACTGACGCGCAGACGCGTGAGCTGGACATGATCCACGAGTCGGGCAGCAACCTGCTCGATCTGATCAATGAGATACTCGATCACTCCAAGATCGAAGCCGGCCGCCTCGAAGTTCGCCCGGCACTTGCCCGCGTCAGCGAACTGGCTCGCCTGACGCGCGATCAGTTCGCGCATATGGCGGCCGATCAGCAATTGAAGTTCGAGGTCGACGTGGCGGATAGCGCGCCGCCCGAGATCGTGACCGACGCGCAGCGCCTCATGCAGGTCATCAAGAACCTCGTCAGCAACGCGCTCAAGTTCACCACCAAAGGCGGCGTGTTCGTTCGCTTCGCTGCGCTCGATAATGAGCGGGCAGAACAGCTCGGCGTCGCGCGTCGCGGTGACGAGATGTTGCTCACCGTGCGGGACAGCGGCATCGGGATCGCCGAGGGTGAGCAAGCGTTGATCTTCGATGCGTTCCGACAGGTCGACTCTGGCGACAGTCGCCGCTACGGCGGCACCGGTCTCGGCCTGAACATCACCAAGCAGCTCATCGGCTTGCTAGGAGGATCCATCAGCGTCGAAAGCACCCCCGAGGTGGGCTCGACCTTCTACGTCGTGTTGCCCGCAGCGCTCGAGGGCGAGCAAGAGGAGCGTGCGCTACCAAGCGAGGGCGCACGCGGGCATTTCATCGAAGCCGGGCCTCGCAGCCCAGGCTTTGCTGCGCTGCCAGAGCCGCTCTCTGACGAGCGCGATCAGATCGACGAAGAGAGCTCCGTCATCCTCATCGTCGAAGACGATCGCCACTTTGCCGAACTCCTTCAGAAGGAGGTTCGATCCGAAGGCTTCATGACGCTCCTGGCCCTGGACGGGGAATCGGGAGTCGACCTCGCGCGCGAGTTCAAGCCGAAGGGCGTGCTGCTTGATCTGCAGCTGCCGCGCATGGACGGCTGGAGCGTGCTGCAGGCGCTCAAGGCCGACCTGCAAACCCGCCACATTCCCGTGCACATCATCTCGGTCGAGGAGCGCACCCCGCGGGGCCTGAACATGGGCGCGATCGGTCATCTGACCAAACCCGTACAGCCAGAGGACATCACGCAGGCGCTGGCGCTGATCGCAAGCTACTCGAATCGTTCGGAGAGATGGGTGCTCCTCGTTGAAGACGATGAAAGGGTACGGCTAGACACGGCCCGGGCGATCGGCAACGACACGGTCCGCATCCAGCAGGTCTCCACCGGGGCAGAGGCGCTCGCGGCCCTCGGCAAACAAGACTTCGACCTCATCGTGCTCGATCTAGGCCTGCCCGACATGCCGGGTATTGCCGTGCTCGATGAGTCAGTGGCAAGCGGGATCGCACTGCCGCCGGTGATCGTGAATACGGTCAGCGAACTCAGCGAAGAGCAGGAAATGAAGCTTCGGGAATATTCCGAATCCATCATCGTCAAGGACGTGCGCTCCCATGAGCGGCTGATCGACGAGGTGGCGCTCTTCCTACACCGGGTCGTCGCAGAGCTTCCCGAGGACAAGCGCTCCGTGATTTCGCACATGCACTCCGCGAACGAACCGCTGCAGGGCAAGACGGTTCTGATCGCGGAGGACGATATGCGTACGCTCTTCGTGATGACCAAGGTACTCGCGGAACAGGGCCTGATTCCGATCAAGGCCGAGAACGGACTGCGCGCGCTTGAGATCGCTCAGGAACGTTCGGACATCGACATCTTCCTGATGGACATCATGATGCCGCTGATGGACGGGTACGAGGCGATCAGCGCCCTGCGCGGTCTCGATGCGTACGTAGACACGCCGATCATTGCCCTGACGGCGAAAGCGATGAAGGAGGACCGCGCTCGCTGCCTCGAGGCCGGAGCTTCGGACTATCTTTCCAAGCCCGTGGAACAGAACACGCTGCTGTCGCTGATGCGAGTCTGGCTCAGCAAGCGGTGACCCTTACTGACACACGACATTCCGCTGGCCATGCGGAAGGCAGCGAGCTTGCCGAAATCGAGTTGAGAATGCTCCTTCAAGGGCTTCTGCTCCGTTACGGCTATGACTTCACGAACTATCAGTACGACACGCTGCTCAGGCGTGTCGAAGACTTTCGCCAGCGTGTGGGCGGCGACAGCACGCTGCGGCTCGCGGAGCGCATGCTTCGGGACGAGACGCTGTTTTTCGAGTTTCTTCCGCAGCTTTCGGTAAGCGTGACGTCATTCTTCAGGGATACCGCCGTTTTCAGGTCTCTGAAGGAAAACGTCTTTCCCATGCTTCGAACCTGGCCGCGCTTCAAGATCTGGCACGCTGGCTGCGCGACCGGAGAGGAAGTGTTTTCGCTGGCCATATTGCTCGAAGAGGCAGGCTTGCTTGATCGCGCAACGATCTTCGCGACTGACATCAGCAGCCCCGCGCTGCGCACCGCTCAGCGCGGCATCTACGCCCTGCCCATGGTGCGCAGGGGCAGCGAGAGCTTTGCAGCGGCCGGAGGCCGGGGCAGCTTTGCAGAGTACTTCACGACAAGCACGCACACGGCCATCGTGCGCCGTGATATCCGCAATGCAGTGACCTTTAGCCGCCACAACCTCGCCATGGACAGCTCCTTCGGTGAGATGCAGCTTGTGCTGTGCCGCAACGTGCTCATCTACTTCAACGATACGCTGCGCGATCGGGCCCTCGATCTGCTCAAGAACAGCACGGACTTCGGCGGCTTTCTTTGCCTCGGGAATACGGAAAGCCTCTGCTTCTCGGAAGTCGAGCAGGCATTCGAAGAGCTCGGTGCCGGTTCGCGCATTTACAAGCGCGCGCATCAGCCAGAGCAGCCTCGACGCCCTGTATTTCTCTAATCTTCGCGTCTTGTCCTGCGCAGCCCCTCCGGTCTTGGCCATCGAAGAAAACGCAGGCTTGCCCGCCTATGGGAACGCAGTGGACAGGAAGTCGTGGAACGAACACGGCGAGCGCTCGCGGCGTCAGCGCACGCGAAATCGCACCGGCAATGTGCGGGGCCCGGAGATGAAGTTCGATGCCAGCCACTGCGGCGAGCCCTCGAGTTCGAAGTCGGTCAAGCGGAGAAAGATCTCACGCAGAAGCTCGTCGATCTCGATGCGCGCGACGTGCTGGCCGAGGCATATGTGGGTACCGCCGCCGAACGCCACATGGCGATTCGGGCGTCGCGACGGGTCAAAGGTGTCCGGCGCATCAAATGCATCTGCATCACGGTTGCCGGCGCCGTAGTAAAGCACCACCTTGTCGCCCGCTCGGACAGGCTGGCCGGCGATCTCTGTGTCCCGCATCGCCGTCCGCCGCATGTAGATCACGGGCGAGCACCAGCGCAGCAGCTCCTCACGGGTCGACGCCAGCCGGCCCGCGAGGTCGCTACGCAACCAGTTGAACGCATCTGGATGGTCGAGCAGCGCGAGCAATCCGCTGCCGACGAGATTTCGCGTCGTGTCGCCGCCCGCATCAACCAAGAGCATGAAGAAGAGCAGGAAGTCCATGTCATCGAGGCGACGTCCGTCGACCTCGGCGTGAAGCAGGCGACTGGCGAGATCATCGCTGGGCCGTGGCCGCTTCTCGGCGATGACGCCCGCACCGTACTCGAACATCTTCGCGACGGCCTCTGCCTGTGCTCCCGCGGGCAGCACGTCGGCCGAGGTATGGATGATCTCCGTCAGCTCATAGAGCTTGCGGCCGTCTTCCAAGGGCAGGCCCATGAGCTTTGCAATCACGTAAGACGGCATCTCCCCCGCGATTTCGCTGACGAAGTCGATGGGCTCGCGGCCGCCATCCGAAGTCTCGATCGCCGCGTCGACGATGTCTCGCGCAAAGTCACGAATCCAGGGCGCCATCTGCACTGCCGGGCCCTGGGTGAACTCGCGGGAAATGAGCTTTCGATACTCCGTGTGCATCGGGGGGTCCATCATCAGCATCATCTTGTGATCTGGGTCGACGGAGGCCATCTCCGGGTCTGGGTCCGCGATCATGATCGTCGGCTCGGAGGAAAAGGTTCTCGCGTCGAGGCCGATCGCACGGATGTCTGCCTGCCGCGTCACGGCCCAGAATCCGCCGCCGCCCGGTTCCTCATGCCAATAGCAAGGCGCATGTACGCGAAGCCAGGCGTACTGATCGACTGGGTGGCCACTCGCAAAGCTGGCCGGATCGAGCAGGTTGATGTTCATATCAATCTCTCCTCCGCGGAGACGGGCGCGCGAGCATGCAATGTGCAGCTCGCTCTGCCGACCTGAGTACCTCAGCTACCTCGCCTGCAGCGCACCTACGACCGCCGATGTGATGGATGCGAGCGCCGTGCTGCGCACCGCGAGGTCTGCCTCGGCTTCCGAGAGGAAGATGCCCACCAGCCAGGAGGCCCGACCTGGAGGCGTGATGAGCGCCACGTAGCTGCGCGTGACGGCCCCTGCGCCAGATTTGTCGGCGATGACCCAATCCTCGGGAGCCGCAGCCCGAACGAATGGACCCGTGTAGGTCCCCGTCGACATCCATTCCCGCAGCTGTACCCGCGCATCGATAAGCAGCGCCTCTCCCAGCAGGATCGTTTCCAGCGAAGCCAGCATCGCCTCCGGCGTCGTCGTGTCTCGCAAATCGCCCACGGCCCACTCGTTGAGTGCGGGTTCCGTTCGGTCAAGGCGCGTCGTCAAATCGCCGCTGCGGCGCAGAAACGCTGTAACCGCCGCAGGTCCTCCGAGCCGCTCGAGCAGCAGATTGGCCGCCGTGTTGTCGCTGAGATCGATCGCCGCCGCGCAGGCCTCGTCGATGGAGACGAATCCACCCACCCGCTTCTCCGTCAGAGGCGCATGAGCGATGAGATCGGCCGGACGTACGGGAAGCGCCTCGCCGAGACCTAGCTCATTCGCTGACGCAGCGTCGAGCACGGCTGCGCAGATCAACACCTTGGCCGTGCTGTTCATCAGGAAACGTTCGCCCCCACGATGGGACCAGGACTGACCGCCCCCCACCTCGCGCACAAGCACGCCGACGCGCGCATCCAATTCCCGCTCCACGCGCGCAACCGGATCTGCGAGGCTTGCGAGATCGGCACCCGCGGCGCCAGCTCCCATCAAACAGAACCAAAGGGCCACGACCCGTCGCATCAAGCTTCGGCACCCAACCGACGCGAGACGCCTATGGAAGATCGGGTGCACGCAGACTCCATAAGACCGTTGATCGCCGTGATGTCCGCATGGTCGCACAGGGGATCGCTCCCGCGCGTAATCCTCGTGATGCGTCAGGTGTGCTCTAGTAGGGCTTGGGCAGGCTCGCTGCAAAGGCTCGACCATTAACGGATCCGACGGCACCTGGGCTGTAGGGCTCGACCCTGCAGAAGAGCTCTATCTATGGGGTTATCCACTACTCGCCGTGCAGCGCACGCGACGCCTGTTCTGCTCTCGGTCGGAAACGGGCCGACTCAACCACGTCGATGATCTCGCAACCCCGGCCGACAAGGGGGTGGTGGCGCCGAACAACGACACGCTCTACTCCTCCGGTTTCTATGATCTCCGCTGCGGTGATCTGCTCGTCGATGTGCCGCCCATGGACCACGGCGCGCGCTACTGGAACGTCATGATCCTGGACGCATACACCCACGTGGCCTATGTCTGTCGACGCCATTTCGGAACCGGGGGCACGCGGGTCCGTGTCACCTTCGACCCGGATCAGCCGCCGCCGAATGACGACAGCACGCTCGTGACCATCGCTACTCCGACGGCATGGGTGATCGTGCGCATGCTGGTCGAATCTTCGGCAGATTTTGCTCAGGCGCGGGCACTACAGCGGGCAATCACGGTCACGCCCCCTGCGGATCATCCTGTCGAGCGCACTACACGCGCCGGCCGGCCGACGGCTATCGCCCAGGCCGGGGCGGGCTTCTTTGACGAGCTCGCAGCCTGCGTTCGCAACGATCCACCGGCCCCGTGGCACCCGACGCTCTCGGACGCAGCGCAGGAACTCCTTGCGAACCCCGATGCCTTCGACGAGGCAGCCAGATCGGCCGGCGTCGAAGCTGGAGAGCGGCGGCTCAAGGATCTGCAGGGCAGGGATGCCGTGATTCGCAACGGGTGGAGCTCAGGGCGCGGCGCGACGGGCTTCGAAGGCGATGCCATCAAGCGCGCGGCAGGCGCGAAATTCGGTCTGGGCGGACATCAGCCGATCGAGAACCGCTCCTACGTCGCTCTTGCCGACGCACTCGGCCAGAAGCTGGACGGGCGTACGCCCCTGGAGCTCAAACTGAGGGCGGCGGACCTGCCGCCATGCGAGGCCTTCTGGTCTCTGACGGCTTACAGGCCCGATCTCTATCTCGTGGAGAACGAGATCGATCGCTGGTCGCTCGGCGACCGCACTGAAGGGCTCGAGCGGGACGAGCACGGCACGCTGACCATTGTCCTGTCGGCGGTACGACCGGCGCAGGATGCGAACTGGTTGCCGGTACCGGACGGTCCCTATCTGCTGGGCATGCGCGTGTACGAGGGGCATCCGGCGGTCGTGGACTGCGAGTGGTTTCCGCCAGCGCTCACCCGCGCAGACGACGCCTAGAATCAGGCGGTGCAGAGCGCGCGCCGCCGCACGGCGCGCGCCCCGGCCTGCTGCAGTATCAGGCGTGCGGCGTGACCAGATACTTCTCGCCGGTCTTCATCTGGCGATAGTCCATCACGGCTTCCCGCGTCAGCATCTCCTCGAGATTGACCTTTGCCTTGTAAGCACTCGCGAAAGTCGTCGTCATGCCGTCCAGCACGCGCTGACGCATACGCATCATCGTCTCGAGACCGGCGACCTGCAGGAAGGGCGTAAGTAGCCAGCCGGACAGCGTCCAGCCGAAACCGTAAGCAGGCGTCAGCATCGTCGGACCGAGGTCCAATCGCCCGTAGATGTACATCTTCTTCTGCTGCGTGGAGCCGTAGCGCGAGAATTCGCTCATCTTCCCGGCCGCGACCTGCTCCATGGCCTTGAAGCACGCATCGACATTGCTGCCGCCGCCAATCGGGTCGAAACCGCAATAGGCATCGGTGGCGTCGATCGCTGCGCGCAGCTGGTCCATGAAGTCGCCGTCTGAAGAGTTCACGACGTGCTCGGCACCCAGACCCTTGAGTAGATCCACCTGCTCCTGCTTACGCACGATGTTCACGAGCGGGAGGCCATCCTCCTTGCAGATCTTCACGAGCATCTGGCCGAGATTGGAGGCCGCTGCCAGATGGAGGATCGCGCCCTGATTCTCCATGCGGGCCGTTTCGACGAACCCGAGAGCCGTCATCGGATTCACGAAGGCGGACGCACCATCTTCTGAAGAGATGTCTCCAAGCGGCAGACACATGCCTGCATCCGCGATGCAGTACTGGGAGTAGGCGTTGCCCGGCACGCATGCGACGCGCTGACCCACCAGACCCTGCGCCTGTTCACCCGCCGCGACCACGACGCCTGCGCCCTCGTTTCCGACTGGGAGGCGCTGACCGTGACGCCCCTTCTGGGCGCTGAAGAACGGCTCCGGCATATCGGCGACGAACTTGCCCGCGGAGTACTCGGCATTCGCAAGGTCCGCGCTGCTGGTCAGGATGGCGAGATCCGACGGATTGATCGGCGCAGCTTCCATCTGCACGAGCACCTGATTCCCCGTAGGCTTGGGGAATTCGGTTTCCACGACCTCGACGGTCAGTTTGCCGTCGGCGAGCGTGCTGAAGAGTTGTTTGCCAGCGGTCAAGGCATTGCCTCCTGTTAGGACCTTGATTGGGGGCCGGCAAGGATACCCCCTCGCGAGCCTCTTCTCGCGAGAGGCTTAAGTAAACGCCAGCATCATCGAAGCGCCCATGCCGATCATCATCAGATTCTCGGTGAGCGATATGAAACCGAGCGGGACCTTGCTGTCTCCCCCGACACATGCGCACTGGAGCGACCGGCGGTCGATATAGACGGCCTTCACGACGCTCGCTGCGCCGACGGTTCCAATCGCGAACGCCGTGCCGCCTACAACGGGGGCGAACGCGCCCGCAAGCATGCCGATGCCAACGAAGGCCTCCGCATACGGATAGATGCGCGCGTAGCGCAGCCAGCGCATGGCAAGCAGGTCGTAGGTGATGAACTGATCTGCAAAGGCAGCGGGATCGCGGAGCTTGTACACCGCGAGCACGCACATGCTGTAGGCGACAAACAGGTACAGGAAGGCGCCAACGTCAAGGTTTTCACCCAACAAAAGCGTTGCGACGGCCATGCTGGCGGTCATGCCGAAGGTGGCGATCACGGGCGCATAGCTCAGCGCAGCAGGATCGTCGGCCACGATGCCAAGATGCTCCTTCAAGGCGTCGAATCCGCCGATACGCGTACCGTCTATGAACACCTGCGGCGTCGTCTCGACGCCCTGCTCGGCCTTGAAGGCGTCGGTCGCTTCGCGCGACTCGAGCGTTTGGTCGCTGACCTCGAAGCCACGCTGCCGAAGGAGGTCGAGCGCCTTCAGACCGGAAGGACAAATGTGCTCAGGCATGACCATGCGATACAGAACGGCGCTTTTCCTCATAGCCTTCCAGTCCACTGCCGCGCGACTGCGCCCACGCTAGCGCGCGCCCGGGCGTAGTGCACGTACGGCACCACATCACCGAAGAGCCGACGTCTCATCGATGAAGAGCCGGAAGGCAGTGGTAGGGGAAACGACGCGCGCCAGCTCAGCTTCAACCAGGCCGACGCGCTCGGGGGAAGCCTCACTCGGGCGATGAAGCGCGCGTGCGTTCCGCTCGCCGTTGGACCGCAGCATCCAGTCGCGTTCCCGACGCAGTTTCCGTATCGGGAACGGATGGACACGGCCGCCCCAAGGCGGTCTCTCGTGCGCCCAAGGCCTGACCGAGAGAGACTGCGCTGATATCGACACCGTGAACCCTCCCGTCACGCTTCACGGCTGTCCCCGCGAGCGCGGCACGCGCCGGGAACAAAAGGCGCGCCCGCGTATGATGCGGTGCGCCGAATCGCGAATGTGAAGAAAGAGGACAAGCCTTGAAGAACTTCGAGAACCGCGTTGCCGCCATTACCGGCGCTGGCTCCGGCATGGGCCGCGCGCTCGCCGTCGAACTGACGAAGCGGGGAGCAAAGGTCGCGATCTCCGACGTCAACGAAGACGGCCTTGCGGAAACGGAGCGTCAGGTTCTCGAACTCGGAGGCAGCGTCTGCGCTCACGTCGTCAACGTGGCGGATCAGCAGGCCATGGCAGCCTGGGCAGCGGCGGTCGTCGCACATCACGATCACGTGCACATGATCTTCAACAACGCCGGAGTCGCGCTCATGCAGCGCGTCGAGATGCTGCGCTATGAAGACTATGAGTGGCTGCTCAACATCAATCTGTGGGGCGTCATATACGGCACGCGAGAGTTCCTGCCCTATCTCCAGCAGGTGGACGAAGCACACATCATCAACACGGCGAGCATCTTCGGTGTGGTCGCCTTTCCGACCCAATCTGCCTACAACGCCGCCAAGTTCGCGGTGCGCGGATTCACCGAAGCGATCGGCCAGGACCTTGCAGAGACACACATTCGCGTCAGCTGCGTGCAGCCGGGCGGCGTCAAGACCGGCATCGTCAAAGCCGGACGGATGGACATGGGGGACAACGAGGGTCCGACCCCGGACGAGCTCGCGGAGCAGTTCGAACAGATGGCCGCGCTCTATCCCGAGCAAGCCGCGCAGATCATTCTCAAGGGCGTCGAGCGCAATCGCATGCGCATCCTCGTCGGCAAGGACGCGCGCATGCTCGCGTGGATGCAACGCATCTTCCCAGAGCGCTACGCGAAGGTGGTCAACTGGCTGTCGAAAAAGGGTGAGGAGCGGATGAAAGCACGGTGAACCCGCGATCCAGAGCGCCTCGTGCCGCGCGGGATCGGTTCATTGCCCGTGGGTTCCCGGCCGCTCTCGGCTAGTCTTGTGCCTCGATCGCCGCGAGCATCCATCAATGGGCGCTCCGGGCAGCCGGGGGAAAGCACCATGCACACGCGCCACGTCGCGGGCGGCATCATTGCCGCCGCGTTCCTGTCTCTCACGCCCATGCAGACGAGCGCCGCGGACGCAGAACGTGCGTTCTTCGATGGCATTCAGGCCCGCAACGTCGGCCCGTTTCGAGGCGGCCGAGCCACCGTCGCCGAAGGCGTGCAGCAGGATCCGCACACGTACTACATGGGCACCACCGGCGGCGTGTGGAAGACGACGAACGCGGGCGCGAGCTGGCAGGTCGTGTCCGACGATGCCTTCGGGACCGCCGCCGTCGGCGCAATTGCGGTCGCACCCTCGGATCCGAACGTCGTCTACGTCGGCATGGGCGAGTCGCCCTTCAGGAACGTCGCCTCGTCACAAGGCGACGGCGTCTACCGTTCGACCGACGCCGGCAAGAACTGGACGAACGTCGGGCTCCAGGATGTCCGTCAGATCGGCGAGATTCGCGTCCATCCGCTCGATCCGGACACTCTCTGGGTCGCGGCGCAGGGCAACGCATACCTCCCGGGCAACGAGGCCGGCATCTACAAATCTACGGACGGCGGCGAGACCTGGCGGCGAACCCTCGAACCGCTGAACGCGTCCACCGGAGCCGTCGATCTCGCCGTCGACGCGAGCAATCCACGTATCCTCTTCGCGGCGCTCTGGGACAACGAGCGCACCGCCTGGGACTTGCGCTCTGGCGGCGCGGGCAGCGGCATCTGGCGTTCCACGGACAGCGGCGAGACCTGGCAGCGCCTCAAAGAAGGCCTGCCCGAAACGATGGGCAAGATCGGCGTAGCGGCCTCGCCCGCAAAACCGGGACGCGTGTGGGCAGTCGTGGAAGCCGATGACGACGCGGGCGGGCTGTATCGATCGGACGACGGCGGCGAAGCGTGGACGCAGGTGAACAGCGATCGACTCCTGATCGCACGCTCCTGGTACTACATGCATGTCTTTGCGGACCCGGTCGATGCCGACACGGTCTATGTCCTGAACGCTCCCTTCCTCAAGTCGGTGGACGGCGGCGCGCACTTTAGTCGCATCAGCGTCCCCCATGGCGACAACCACGACCTCTGGATCAACCCACGTGATCCCGCGTGGATGGTGAACGCCAACGACGGCGGGGCCAATGTGTCCTTCGATGGCGGCGCCAGCTGGTCACGTCAGGACAATCAACCCACCGCCCAGTTCTACCGCGTGAACACCGACGAACAGTTCGAATACCGCATCTACGGTGGCCAACAGGACAACTCCACCGTGGCCATACGCAGTCGCTCCCGCGACGGCAGCATTGGCCGCGACGATTGGGAAGTACACGGCGGCTGTGAGAGCGCACACATTGCCTTCGACCCGAAGAACCCCGAGCTGACCTACGCAGGGTGCTATCTGGGACTCATCGAGGAGTTCGACACGCGCACGCGCACCGTACGGTCGGTGAAGGCCTACGAGGAACAAGGGCTCGGCGTGGAGCCGCGTGATCAACGCTACCGCTTCAACTGGAACGCGCCGATTCACGTTTCCCGCCACGATCCGGCCGTGATCTATCACGGCGCCAACCTCCTTCTGCGCTCGGACGACCGCGGCTTCAGCTGGAGCGAAGCGAGTCCGGATCTGACGCGAGACGAGGACGACAAGCACGGCCCCGGCTCAGGCCCGTTCACCAACGAGAACATCGAGGTCTACAACACGATCTTCACGATCGAAGAGAGTCCGCACGACGCCGACACGATGTGGATCGGCAGCGACGACGGCCTCGTACACCTCACCCGCGACGGCGGCGACACCTGGGTGGATGTCACGCCCCCCGGCGCCGAGCGCGGCCTGATCAACTCCATAGACGCATCGCCCCACGAACCCGGCGTCGCCTACGTGGTCGCCATGAAATACAAGCAGGGCGACAACCGACCCTTCGCGTGGCGCACCGAGAACCATGGACGCAGCTGGCGGAGCATCACGAGCGGGCTACCGGAGGATCATTTCGTGCGCGTCGTCCGCGAAGACGACGTTCGGCCCGGCCTGCTCTTCGCCGGCATGGAGCGCGCCCTGTACGTGTCCTTCGACAGCGGCCGCAATTGGCGGGCGTTCCAGACGAATCTGCCGATCGTCCCGATCACGGATCTGATGATCCGCAACAACGACCTCGTGATCTCGACCCAGGGGCGCGCATTCTGGGTCATGGACGACATCACGCCGCTGCGCCAGTTCGAAGCCGTGCACGAGGACGCCGAAGCCCATCTCTACGCGCCCTCACCGGCCACGCGTCTGACGCCCACGAAAGGCCGTGCTTCCGGGGGCGAGAGCACGGCGCCGAGCGCGCCGAACGGTGCGATCTTCTACTACACCCTGGATGCAGCGCTCGACCTGGACGAGAAGTCTCTCGAGATTCAGATCCTTGACCCAGCGTCAGGCGAACTCATCCGCACCCTCACGACAAGCGCGGAGCAGGGCAATGGCGGCGGCGGCAGCAATGCGAGCTACGCCCTGCCCGCAGAGGCGGGCATGAATCGTGCGGTCTGGGATCTGCGCCATGACGCGCTGCCGTCTCCCGAGTATCCGTTCCTTTACGGCGTCCCCTTTGGCGACAACGCACCCCAGGGCCATCGCGTTGCGCCCGGGGAATACGTCGTGCGCATGCGCACAGGAGACATCGTGGCCGAGCAACCGCTCAGGGTGGAGGCCGATCCCGCCATCGAAGTGGACGCAGCACGGACGGAAGAGCAACAGCAGATGCTCTCGGACATGAACGCGATGATCGGCGCCATCTATCTGCGCATTCAGACCTTGTCGGCCATCCGGGAACAGACGGAGCTGCGCAAGGCGCTGGCAGAACGGACCGGCGACGATGCAACCCTGGAAGCCGCTGAAGCTCTGCTTGAAGCGCTCGCGACCTGGCAGTCGAGCGTCACGACACCTGAACGGCGGACATTCCAGGACGTGCTGAACTTCGCACCACGCGTGGACGCGTTTCTGATCGACCTCTACCAGCAGGTAGACGATGCTGTGCTCGGGGTGACGCAGGGGCAGCGGGACCGCTTCGGCGATCTGCGCACCCTGTGGTCAACTGACGTCGAAGCAGGCTGGGGCGCTCTGATCGAGGCGCACGTCCAACCGTTTATCGATCGCGGTGGCCCGGTGCTATATATGCCGGATTGGTCAGCCCCCGGGCCCTGATCCCGGGACGACAAACAGCGAGGACCTCGGTCTTTTCGATTCTCGAGGCAGGCGCCGACGCAGATCGACGACGCCTCGAAGGGCAACATAGGGGAGAAAGCCCATGCGTTTACTTCATCGAGTCGCGGCGCTCGGCGCACTGATGCTCACTACTGCGTGCACGAACATCACTCCGGTCGAACAGCAGTATTCAGGCTTCCTGGACAGCTACGACGACCTCAGCCCTGTACGGACCGGAGATGGCGCCGACGCCATGAGGTGGTACACCCCGGCGCTTGCCGATCGCCGTTACACCAAGCTGATCGTGGAGCCGATCCGGTTCTATCCGGAACCGCAGACGAGCGATCAGGTGAGCGCTGATCGCCTGACGCAGCTATCCGATTACATGACCCGATCGCTGCGCCGCGAATTGGCCAAGGAATTCGAGCTGGTCACCGAGCCGAGCGCAGACGCCGCCGTCGTGAGCTTCGCGCTCACCGGCGTGGATACACCCACCGAAGGTCTGAAGGCGCGGAATCTGATTCCCGCCAGCCTGCTCATCGCCGGGGCCACATACGCCGCAGGCGAACGCGACCACATCGTGGTGGTCTATATCGAAGGACAGCTCACGGACGCAGCGACCGGCGAGACGCTCGCAAAGGGCGTGCGTCAGGGGCGCGGCGGCCGGCTCAGGAACGATACGGATGAGCTCGCCGTGGAAGACGTACAGGCCTACCTGGATGGATGGGCCGGTGATATCGCGGCGCTGGCAACGCAGTTGAAGGGGCGCTGAGTCACGACGGCGACGGGCCGCTGCGTTGACTCAGAGCGTCAACGAAGCGGCGCATGGACCGATGAAGCGCTTGAGCAGGACGAGTCCCAGGGCACCCGCCATCGCCGGCAGCTTGATCTCGTAGGCGAAAACAATCATTGCTCGACCGGCTTCGTTCCCGCCGGCGAAGTACGGTACGAGTTCCGGGGCGACGCCGACTGCCGGTTCCCGTGGTTCCTCCTCGATTGCCCGATTCCGCTGCGGCCAGAGCACCCGCGTGAGGTGAGGGCTCAGAGTGCTCACTTCCAGCGCGGAACGCGCGCATCTGCCTCGTCTCGTGCTTGAGCTACAGCGGGTGCCGGGATGCGGGCGGCCTTCTTCGAGCCCGAGCTGTCGACCGACAGACCGCCGCGTGCAGTATCGTGACGTCCTCGACCACAGGAGGAGAGCGCCGTGCTGGACCTGACCGATCGCAACGTAGTCATTACCGGAGGAACATCCGGAATCGGCCTCGCAACGGCCGTGGCGGCCCGCGCCGCGGGCGCTGGCGTGTGGGCCATCGGCCGCTCCGAGGAACGTGTTGCGCGTTGCCAGGACGCGTATCCGGATATCCACTTCAGCAGCCTGGATACGCACGACGATGCGGGGCTGACCGCGCTATTCGAATCGGTGGGTCGCGTCGATCACATTGTCGGTTCCGCCACCGGCGCCGATCGCACGCTGAAGCCGTTCCTCGAGCAGACCGAAGAGCAGTTCCGTGAGGCCTTCAACAAGTTCTGGGGCTACTGCAAGGTTGTGCGCGCTGGCGCCCCGTTCCTGTCGCAGGACGGCTCGATCACCCTCGTCAGCGGCACACCGGCGCGGAAATGCACTGTCGGCATGTCGTCGCTCTCCTGCACCGGCGGCGCCGTCGAGGCGCTCACGCGTGCGCTCGCACTCGAGCTCACGCCCATCCGCGTCAACGTCATCGCGCCCGGCCTCATCGAGTCCGGAATGCAGGACCATTTGGGCGACAAGAAACAGGAAGTGCTTGCGACGATGGGCAAGGGCGTTCCGCTCGGTCGCGTCGGCCAGGCCGAAGAGGTCGCGAGCGCGATCCTGCTCACGCTGACGAACACGTACATGACCGGCGTGACGATCGACGTCGACGGCGGGCTGCTCCTGCCCTGATCGGGCCTCAACGCCCGACGAAGTCACCTCCCCGGCGCGGACAGGCCTCGGGTCAGACGCCCGCCCCTCTAACCACTCGCCACGGCGACAGCGCCACAGCGGACACTCAGCGGCCGGCCTGCGCGGCCGCGGGCGGTCGCGCCGCTCGCGAACCAAGCGCAAGCCCCATTGCCACAAGCGCAGGCAGCGCGGATACGAGCAGCGCAACCCAGCCGAAGGCAAGCATGACCGACCCCGCCGCAAGGCTGGCCATGGCGGAGGTCCCGAAGACGCTGAAGTCGTTGACCGCCTGAGCCCGAAAACGCTCGGACGACCGATAGGTGCCCACGAGCAGCGTCGTGCCTCCCACGAAGAGGAAGTTCCACCCGATTCCCAGCAGCACCAGCGCCCACCAGTAGTGCATGACCTCGCGGCCCGACAGGCCAAGGGCGATCGTGAGCAGCATCACGAAGACACCTGCGGCCATCATGCGCTGTGCGCCGAAGCGGCCGATGAGCACCGCCGATGCAAGGCTCGGCGCATACATGGCGACCACGTGCGCTCGAATGACGCCGGCGGTCTCTGCAATGTCATGCCCCTCGACCACATGCATGCTCACCGGTGTTGCGGTCATCAGGTAGGTCATGACGCCCTGTCCAACGACCCCTCCGGCCACCGCCGTGAGGAACAGCGGCTGATGCACGACCTCGGCGAGCGGCCGCGCCGGCACCTCGTCCACTTTGGCATCAACCTGCTGTCCCTCCCGGAGCAGCGCAAGCATCGCGCCCGCAAGCACATGAAGCCCCGCAAGCGCGAACATGGCGAATCGGAACGGGCGCTCCGGATCGAGGAGCGCGCTGCGCGCGACCAGCTCGGGACCGAGCAACGCGCCGCCGATGGAGCCGAGCAGGATCAGCGAGATCGCCTGCCCTGCGCGCTCGGGCGTAACCGATTCCGCGGCCGCGAAGCGGAACTGCTGAGCAAAAGCGAGGGTGGCACCCACGCCGAGCGCGGCTGCCGCGAAGCCCCAGAACGCGTCGGAGCCCAGCGCCTCGGCACCGATCAATGCCGCCACGAGCCCGAGCACCGACCCGCCGCAGAAGCCGAAACGGCGCCCGAAGCGCTGCATGAGCATCGCGGCGGGAACGGTCATGGCAGCCGTGCCGAGCACCATCAGCGACACGGGCAGGGTCGCAAGGTTCGGGGAGGGCGCGATCCGGCTGCCCACGATCCCGCCTATCGTCACGAGCAGCACCGACCCGGACGTGAAGCAGAGCTGCGCGCCGATCAGGATGGCGAGATTGCGGATGTTCATCTGCGGCAACGTCTCCTTGGCAGGACCGGAGGGTGCCAGAAGTGCACCGCCTCGTCCGCGCACCTACGGCCTTGTCCAAGCCGATGGCAGCGCCATTGGCATCGCCATTGGCATAGCCATTGGCATTGCCAGGGTATGCGACCATCGAAGGCGGCAGACTCAGAGGGAGAAGCGGCCATGCTGCTGGAAGAACGCGTCGCGATCGTCACCGGAGCGGGGCGAGGGGTAGGCCGCGCGACCGCGCAGCTGCTCGCCGCACAGGGCGCACGCGTCGTACTCAATGATCTCGACGCCGACGTATGCGCAGCTGCCACCGACGAGATCATCGCCACGGGCGCCGACGCAATCGCCGTTCCGGGCAGCGTCACCGACCCTGAACTGCCGGAGCACATCATCGCGAGCGCAATCGATGCGTTCGGCGGCATCGACATCGTGGTGAACAACGCCGGCTACATCTGGAACGGCGCCGCCCACAACCAGACGGACGAGCAGTTCCACGCAATGCTCGAGGTCCACGTCGCAGCGCCGTTCCGAATCCTCCGCGCGTTCGGAAAGTGGCTGCGCCCGCAGGCGAAAGCGGAGATCGAAGCGGATGGTCGCGCACAGTGCCGGAAGATCGTGAACGTCTCTTCCGTGTCAGGCACCCAGGGCGCGGCGACCCAGGTGGGCTACAGCGCCGGCAAGGCTGCCGTCGTCGGCATGACCAAATCGCTCGCCAAGGAGTGGGGGCGCTACAACGTCACCGTCAACGCCGTGGCGTTCGGGTATCTCGCGACGCGCCTCACTCAGGGCTTCGAGGACACGCCACCCACCATCGAAGTGGAGGGGCGCGAGGTGCGCGTCGGCATTGCGGAACAGGCCACCGCGATGCTGGAGCGAACGACACCGCTCGGCCGCCTCGGTACGCCCGAGGACGGCGCCGGCGGCATCTTCCTGTTCTGCCTGCCCCAGTCGGACTACGTCACCGGCGAAGTGCTGACCGTGTCCGGCGGCGCCTGAGCTCGCTCAGCGCCGCTCCAGGCCGGCAAGATCACCCGCCTCACGCCATGCATCGAGAATCCTGAAGAAGCGCACCGGACCTCGGCCGTAGGCGCCATCCTGCCCGCTGCGCCGGCTCGGCTTGCCTTCGTTGTTGTAGTAGCCGGGCGTACAGGACGCCTGGAAAGCCTCGCTCGAACGGGCCGCGCCAAGCATCTGCTCCACCCATTCGGCCTGAGCGGTCTCCGTTGCCTCGATACGGCAAGCACCCTCCTGCCGCAAACAGTCGAGGACGTAGGCCATGTGGCGTGCGCGTTCGTCCATGGCGTGCGGGAAGTTCGTGGTGAAACCGGACTGCGCATTCGACGTCACGAGCAGGTTCGGGAAGCCGTGCACGAACATGCCGTGCAGCGACTGCATGCCTTCCGCCCAGGTACCGGACAGCGTTCGGCCGTCGGTGCCGGTGACGTCATAGCCCGCACGATGCGTGAACGCCGTGCCGACCTCGAAGCCGGTCGCGAAGATGATGCAGTCGACCTCGAAGGCCTCGCCGTTCGCGACCACGGCATTCTGGATGATGCGCTCCACGCCCTTGCCCTGGGTGTCGACGAGATGGACGTTCGGGCGATTGAAGGTCGGCAGGTACTCGTCGTGGAAGCACGGCCGCTTGCAGAACTGCCGGTACCAGGGCTTCAGTGCTTCGGCCGTCGCCGGGTCCTCGACGATCTCGTCCACGCGCGCCCGGATCTGATTCATTTTGCGGAAGTCCGCGAGCTCCATGAGGCGCGGAACCTCCTCGCGCGGGATGTCCGAGCCACGGAAGTTCGCCATGGAGATCAGATTGCGGATGATCTCCGTCCAGCCGTCCATGACGAGATCCTGCTCGACGATGCCGCCGGAGGTCAGGACGTTGAAATTCTCCATGCGCTCGCGCTGCCAGCCCTCGGGGAGGCTGTCTGCCCAGTCGCGATCGGTCGGGCGATTCGCGCGCACATCGATGGAAGAGGGCGTGCGCTGGAAGACGTAGAGCGCCTGCGCCGAAGCGCCAAGATGCGGCACGCACTGCACGGCCGTCGCGCCCGTGCCGATCACGGCAACGCGCTTGTCCCGCAGTCGCTCCAGACCACCTTCCGGTCCACCTCCGGTGTAGTCGTAGTCCCAGCGGCTCGTGTGAAAGGTGTGCCCCTCGAAAGCTTCGATGCCCGGAATGCCCGGCAGCTTCGGCGTATTGAGCGGGCCGTTCGACATGATGACGAAGCGCGCCCGGAGCGCGTCACCGTGGTTAGTACGGACGATCCAGCGGCCGATCGCCTCGTCCCACTCCATGGCGGTCACCGCGGTCTGGAAGATCGCGCCCTCGTACAGATCGTAGTGCCGGCCAATCGCGCGCGCGTGCTCGAGGATCTCCGGCTGGTATGCGAACTTGTGGTTCGGGACGTAGCCGAGCTCCTCGCATAGCGGCAGGTAGATGTACGCCTCCGTATCGCAGGCAGCGCCCGGATAGCGGTTCCAGTACCAGGTGCCGCCGAAGTCGCCGCCGTGCTCGAGGATGCGGACATCATCGAAGCCCGCCTCGCGCAGGCGCGCGGCAGTCAGCAAGCCGCCGAAGCCTCCGCCGATGACGAGAACCTCGATCTCGTCCTGCATCGGCGCGCGATCGGTCGGCGCCTCCACGTAGGGATCGTCGACGTAATGCGACAGCGCACCCTCGATGCGGACGTATTGGTCATTGCCGTCTGCCCGCAGGCGCTTGTCGCGCTCGATGCGGTACTTCTCGCGAAGCGCATCCGGATCGAATTCGAGGTCGTCGACATCGATGCTGGCGGCGTTGATCCTGGTCATTCGACATACCTCTGGCCATAGCGCCTGAAGCGGCCCCGTTTCAGGCTTCGCAAACGTTCCTTTGGGTGGTCAGGAGCTTATCCACAGACACCTCCGTCACCAAGAGGGCGCGCGAGGAGCAGATAGCCGTTGGACAGACGAACTAAAGAAGGATGGCGCGCTGAGCCCCATGATCTGAACCCGGGCGCAGGCCACGTCCGGCAGCTATGCGCCGCTAGCGTTCCGCCAGCAACCGGATCGATCGGTTCTCGTGGCGCAGTAACTGCGCCGGGCCGCGATCGAGAATCGCGACCGCGGCGCGTGCAACGGCGTCAGCGCCAATGCCGCCGTATCGATCCATCGCCGGCGGAAGCAAGGGGGTGAAGACAGGACTGATGGCCTGGAAGAAACCTTCGACCGCACGCCGCTCCCTGCGCTGCCCGATGAGCAAGCCCGGCTGAAGGATGTCGACACCGACGAAATCCATTGCCTCGACCGTGCGCTCGACCTCGCCCTTCATCCGCGCATAAAAGACTGATGAATCCGCGTCAGCGCCGACCGCTGTGACGAGCACGAAGTGCTTCACGCCGGCTTCCCAGCTTTTTTCAGCGAACGCGATCACCGCATCCACGTCGATGGCGCGGAACGCCTGCTGACTGCCGGCGGCCTTGATCGTCGTACCAAGCCCGCAGAACGCTGCGTCTGCATGAGGGAGCGAAGGCAGGGCATCGAAGTCGACAATCTGGTCCTCCGTGGCAACGCCGGTCGGACGACGACCAAGCGCGACGACTTCGTCGCGTCGATCCATGAGGCGGCGGACGACACAGCTTCCGACAAGGCCCGTACCACCCGCGACAAGCACCTTCATTTGGCCTGGCTCTCCTGTGCAACGCGCGCAAAGGCGCGTTCGGCTGCAGCCAGCGTGGCCGCTACGGCGGCCTCGTCGTGCGCAGCACTGACAAAATGATTGAGGAGCGGGTGCCAGATCACGCCGGCCTCTGCCATCTCACGGCAGAACGCTCGCCCGAGCGATAGGTCCTCATCGCCCTCGAAGAGCAGCGACGGCATGGTTGGCGGCCCGCTCAGAACGACCGGCACGCCCGCCTCCCGCGCCTGCGTGCGCAAGCCTGCGCAGAGCGCTTCGCCGGTTTGCTCCATCTGTGCAAACGCCTGCGTCTCATCGTACAGGCGGAGCACCTCGATAGCCGCGCGCATGGGCGGGCTCTCGAACATGTAGGTCGAGGTGAACAGGATGCGCCGAGCGGCCTTGCGCAATCCCTCGCCACCGAGCACGGCGGAGATCGCATGGCCATTGCCGAGCGCCTTGCCGAACGCGACGAGATCGGGCTTGAGCCCGATCGCGTGCTGACAACCGTCGGGATGGAGGCGGAAACCGTGGCGCACGCTGTCGAGCACGATCTGCACGCCGAACTTCTCGCGCAGCGCGTGCATCTCGGCCACGAACTCGGGTGACGCCATGGTTGTCACGATGCGCGGGCTCTGATCGAGCGGATTCACGATGAGCGCCGCGGTCGAATCGCCATGCGCATTTCCGTAAGCGCGCAGCAACTCCGGATCGTTCCAGGGCAGGCGGTGAACCTGCTCGGTGGCATCGGTGAGCACGCCCGGACGCGGCGAACTCGCGAGCTCCGGATCGTTGCCGTGATAGGCCCCTTCGAAGGTGAGCAGACGACGCCGCTGGGTGTGCTGCCGAGCGACGCGCGCGGCCAGCGCCACGACCTCGGAACCGTTCTTTGCGACCACGCCCCAGGCCATGGGCGGAAAGCGAGCCACCAATCGCTCCACGACTTCCACCAGCGCCGGAGGAAACAGACTCGCCGTCGACGCGCGCGTCAGTTCGTCCGCGACCGCTGCCTCAACATCCGGGTGTCGATAGCCGAGCAGATTGGGGCCATTGGCGCAGAGCCAATCGACGTAAGACCGACCATCTACATCGATGACCGTGCATCCCCGCGCTGCAGCGATGAAGCCTGGGAGCACGCCGCGGCCGGCCATGTCAGCGCTGCGTGTGAAGTAGACACCGCCCCCGGGCAGCACGGCATCAGCGCGGGCCCATAGATCCCGGCCCTTCGGTCCATCCATCGGCGTGCGCTCAGACATGTGCGGAAGACCCTCCAGAAGCAAGATCCAGTTTCCGGTTCGCTGCGCTGAGCCGCGCACTGCCGTGATCAAGAACACTCATGGTCCGCGAATTCTCGCTCGGACGCTGCCCGCTCGCGAGGCGCTCGTCCGGGCTGCTAAAGGGCAAACCGGGGACCCCGTCGAGACGGCGCCAGATCGCGAGCGTGATCTCATGTGTTCGTCTCCTGCACGGCTGAGTCTGACGCGGCCAGGGGCGAGGGGCGAGCGCCCCGCAGCAATGGAACAAGCTGATGCCCGATCGATAGCAGGCTGCGGTTGACTGCCGCGCGCTTCCGGCGGAGGGTCCGGCCTTCAGGCGCCAGCGGGCGCAAGACGCCATGAGGAGAACGCGCGTGAGCGAAGAAGAGAAGCCGGCGAACCAACCGGAAGGATATGAGCCGCCGGAGGTCTGGACCTGGGACACGGAAAGCGGCGGGCGCTTCGCGAGCATCAATCGGCCCATCGCGGGCGCCACGCACGAAAAAGAGCTACCGGTCGGTGAGCACCCGCACCAACTCTACTCGCTGGCGACGCCGAACGGCGTGAAGGTCACCGTGATGTTCGAGGAGCTCCTGGCCCTCGGCTACAGCGACGCCGAGTACGACGCCTGGATCATCAACATCGGCGATGGCACGCAGTTCGGTTCGGGCTTCGTGGAGATCAACCCGAACTCGAAGATTCCAGCGCTGCTGGACCGTAGCTATGACACGCCGATCCGCGTCTTCGAGTCCGGCGCGATCCTCATACATCTTGCCGAGAAGTTCGATGCCTTCCTGCCGGCCGACCGAGCCAAGCGCTCTGAAACGCTGAGCTGGCTCATGTGGCTCATGGGCAGCGCCCCCTACCTCGGCGGCGGCTTCGGGCACTTCTACGCCTATGCCCCGTTCAAGATGGAGTACCCGATCAATCGCTTCGCCATGGAGGCCAAGCGTCAGCTCGACGTGCTCGAACGCAATCTCGCGGATCGCGAATGGCTAGCGGGTGACGAATACACGATCGCCGACATGGCCACCTGCCCCTGGTACGGGCAATTGGTCATTGGCCAGATCTACTCAGCGCAGAAGTTCCTGTCCGTCGAGGAGTATCCGAATGTGAAGCGCTGGGCCGAAGCCTTCGGAGCGCGCCCCGCGGTGGAGCGGGGCGCGCGGGTCAACCGCGCTTGGGGAGACGAGTCCACGCGCGTGATCGAGCGTCACTCCGCCGCGGACTTCGATCCAAAGTAGGCGACTGCTCAGACGGCGTCGCGCGAGGCCAGCGGAGCCTCGCCGCGGCGCAGATGCGTGCCCCGCAGCATGGGCGACGTACTGATTCTGGCCCGATGAGGAAGATCCGCATCCGCCGCGGAAGCACGGATATCGAGCTGTCCTCTGCGCGACCCCCACGTCGGGCTCGGGCAGGCTGCGTCGCCTTTGGAGGCAGCAACGCCGATGACCGCACCCGTCGCCGGACCCGGCGCGCGCGCCTGATCGCTGCGAGGTCCTCAGAGGGAACGTAGCCACATGGCAAAACTGTACTTCCGTCACGGCACCATGAGCAGTGGCAAGTCGCTGAACCTGCTGGCCGTGGCACACAATTACGAGCAGAAGGGCGAACGCGTCGTCGTCATCCGTCCCCGCCTCGATGACCGCTTCGGCGCCGAGACGGTCGCCAGTCGCGTGGGTATTCGCCGCGATGCCGACCTGCTCGTCGATGCTGACACCGTGCTCGATGCCTCCTTCCTGGCAGGCGCCGCCTGCATTCTCGTGGACGAAGCCCAGTTCCTTTCGGAGGCGGTCGTCGACCAACTGCGAGAGATGACCTGGGATCTCGATGTCCCGGTCATCGCATACGGCCTGAGGACGGACTTCAAACAGAAGCTCTTCGAGGGGTCGAAGCGCCTGATGGAGGTTGCCGATGCGCTCGAGGAAGTGAAGACGGTCTGCCACTTCTGCAATCGCAAGGCGATCTTTAATCTGCGTATCAGCGCGCAGGGCGCGATCATCGACGGCCCACAGATCGAGCTCGGTGCCGACGACAAGTACCGGCCTGTCTGCGGCATTCACTATCGGATGTATACGCGGGGCCGCGGCGCCGACCTCTTCTGCGCTCCCACGGATGGCTGATCTCACAGGGCGGTAACCCGGCGGCGCCAGCGCGCGCTGTCCGCTCAACGCTCGTCCGCACGCTGAACCCCCGATCCGCAACCGCCTACGCTTTGCGATCGAGACCCGTCACCGGGATTCGAACTCTGCGTGGCCACTCGCTATCTTCGGTCTTCGGGGGCGCTACGCGTACTGAATGCGCACAGACAGTCATGGGGAGAGGGCAATGAGCGAATTCCAGGACAAGGTCGTGGTCATCACGGGTGCCGGCGGCGGCCTAGGCAAAGCGCATGCGCTCGAGTTCGCGCGCAGAGGCGCTAAGGTCGTCGTGAACGATCTCGGCGGCTCCGGCGACGGCACAGGTTCGGGCGACGCCGCGGATGCCGTGGTGGACGAGATCAAGGCTGGCGGCGGCATCGCGATCGCCAACAAGGCTTCAGTGGCCACGCGCGAAGGCGCGAAGTCCATCATCGACGACGCTGTTGCCGAGTTCGGCACCGTGGACATCCTCGTCAACAACGCCGGCATCCTGCGCGACAAGACCTTCAAGAAGATGCCCCTTGATGACTGGGACATCGTGATGGACGTGCACCTGAACGGCACGGCGTACGTCACCTACGCAGCCTGGCCGATCATGTACGACAAACGGTGGGGCCGGATCGTTCTCACTAGCTCGACCTCGGGCATCTACGGCAACTTCGGCCAGGCGAATTACGGCGCCGCGAAGATGGGCATGGTCGGGTTGATGAACGTGTTGGAAAAGGAAGGGCGTTCGAAGAACGTGCGCGTGAACACGCTCGCGCCGGCCGCCGAAACCCGACTCATCGGCACCATCCCCGGCCGGGACGTGAACCCCGACGATCCGGACCCCATGCGACACCCGAAACTGGTCACGCCTGCGGTGCTGCTCATGTGCGGCGAAGACGCGCCGACCGGCAAGATCATTCAGGCAGGCAACGGACGCTTCTCCTGCGCAGCCGTGTTCAACAACGACGATCTCCAGTTCGACGCCGATGTCAGCTACGAGGACCTGCTCGAGCAGAAGGATGCGCTGCTCGATATGAGCGGTGCCGAGGAGGGTTGGACACTGATGCGCAAGCGTCGTGACGCAAGCTGAGTTTGCAAGCGCACCGCCGAAGGGAGCGCCTTCAGAGGGCCGATCACTGAGCGGGCATTGAGGCTTCGATCAAGGAAGCGGCCCGAGCCATGCCGGGCATAGCAGCGAGAGGTCGACTTCTTCGCTGAACCTTCGCCGCCGCGGACGAGTACCGCCTTCCGAGCGGGGTTCCAGCAGGAGCGGCAGCGCAAGGGGCAAGTGCGCGATTGCGAAAGTGGTACGACTCCTGCTGTGTGCACCCTGGAAACGCGCCGCGGGGCTTGATGCAGCCGCGGCCGCCAGGTTCGTGGTCCGCTATGGTGCAAAGCAATCGCTCGGCACCACGTCAGCGCACCGCTGGTACTCGATGCAACGCCCGGAGGCATATCCAGTGAAGCCACGTCTTACCCGTATCGGTTCGATCGCGCTCGTTCTTGGCACCGTTGCCGCCTGCAGCGAGCCCGCGCCGGAGCCGTCACCTGCTCCGGCACCAGCGCCTGCGGAGGCGCCGGAAGCAGCCTCGGCGCCCGAGCTGGGAGAAGGAGACGTCGCTACGGCGGAGGCTTTCATCGATGCCTTCTACGCCTTTGACCCCGAGGCGTTGGGCGGCCTGCTCGAGTCCGCGGGAGATTCAAAGGGCCGAATGCTCTGGTATCAGGGATGGGCTGAAGGAGGCCACTACACCGTCGTCGAGCGCGGCGCATGCACCCCGGGCGAGGGCGCGACGGTCATCTGCCCGATCACGGTGGAGGACGATCCCGTCAAGGCGCTGGGCACGGGCTTCAACGTGACCGATACCTTTGCACTGACGTTCTCCGACGGCGTGATCTCCAGCATCGAAACGAGCTCGAATGACCAGCCGATCTACTACGCAGCCCGTAAATGGGTGGAAGCGAACATGGCCGATCTAGTCGACGGCCCCTGTAATCGCGATCCTGACGTTGCGCCCCTTACCCCGGGCGATTGCGCGCGTGCGATGACGCAGGGCTACGCGACCTACGCTGCGAGCGAAGACTTCCTCGGCATCGACTACGAAGGCGAACCCGAGGGGTGAGCACCGCAAGCGCCAGTGCCGCGCTCGAGCAGGACGCGCACAGCGCCCGGCTGTGGTCCTTGCCACAGCCGCTGGCGGTCCTTGGGAGCATGCTTCTGGTCGCAACGGCCGCCGCCTGGGGCTGGGCGGATTCGGGCATGGTCGCTGGGATCGTGCTCCTGGCAACCCTTCCGGTACTTCTGATCGCCGAGCGCCTGCTGCCCCGCCGGCAGGACTGGGCGCTCGATCGGCACGACTATCTCGAAGACCTCTTCTGGGTTGGCACGGTGTTCTTCATCTGGGCACCGATCTTCAACGAGTTCTACGACACGCCCGTCTCGGAGGCATTCGTCTGGGTACGAGAGGCCTCTGCGCTGCCAGCCCTGCTCGACACGGAGGGCGTACTCGGATTGATGTCCGCAGCCTTCGCCGCAGCCTTTATTTCGGAGTTCATCTACTACTGGCTGCATCGACTGCAGCACGAGACGCTCCTGTTCTGGCGCATTCACGGCACCCACCACCACGTCACTCGCATGGGCGTTGCGCGTGCGGATCGTACGCATCCGCTCGAGCTATTCGCCCTCAACCTCGGGCCGGCGATCACGCTCGCGCTCCTCGGGGCCAACGAGCACGTAGTAGCGCTCTTCTTCGTGTTTCGCTTCGTCTCCGGGCACGTCAACCACGCCAATCTGCCGTTACGGTCCGGGCTTTGGGGCACCGTGTTCACGACGGCGGAATGGCATCAGCTTCATCACTCACTCGAGCGCTCGGAGAGCGACAGCAATTATGGCTGCTCGATCATTCTCTTCGATCGCCTCTTCGGCACTTTCAACGGCAATGCCCACGTTGCCCGCATTGGCAACGGATCGGGTCGACCGCTGTCGCTGAAGGATCAGTTCATGCTTCCCTTTCGTTCGAACAGCGCTCTGAAAGCACTCTGATGACCGACTCGGGAACATCCTTCGCAGCTGCTCAGGCGCGGGCGTCGTCACTCGCCGAGCACCTTTCCGAGCTCGCTGCCCGCAGCACGGCCAACCGCGCACACAACATATGGATCGAGCGCCTGTCGCCGGACGCCTCTCTCGCCATGACCGCGCCAGACGGACCGCTTGCCGGGCTGACCTTCGCGACCAAGGACAACATCGATATCGCGGGCGTGCGGACGACCGCAGCCTGTCCGGCCTACGCCTACACAGCGAAGACGTCGGCGAGCGCGGTTGCGAGGCTTATCTCCGCCGGTGCGACGCCGCTCGGCAAGACCAACCTTGACCAGTTCGCGACCGGTCTTGTCGGCGCGCGCTCGCCATACGGCGCCTGCCGCAACGCTCGCTTCCCGGAGCGTATCTCCGGCGGATCCAGCGCAGGCTCTGCCGTAGCGGTTGCACTCGGGGAGGCGGATTTCTCCCTCGGGACCGACACCGCGGGCTCAGGACGCGTCCCGGCAGCCTTCCACGGCCTGGTCGGCATGAAGCCCTCTCGCGGCCTCATTCCGAATGCGGGCGTTGTGCCCGCATGCCGTTCACTCGACTGCGTGACCACCTTCACGCAAACCGCCAGAGACGCCGCCCGCCTTCTCGACGTAATGGCCGGCCCCGACGCGAACGATCCAAGCAGCCGCGAGCTTGTACCGCGCTGGTTCTCCGGTCCGACGCGCATCGGCGTCCCATCCGTCGACGCGCTCGCCTTTCCAGACGACGCCTACGGCCCCGCTGAGTTCGAATCGGCGTGCAATCGGCTCGCATTACTCGGGTACGAGGTCGTGCCGATTGACCCGGCACCCTTCATCGCAGCCGGAAATCTCCTCTACTCCGGGCCCTGGGTGGCAGAGCGGACCACTGCAGTCGGCGACTTCATTCGCAGCCAGCGCGAGGACACCCTCGAGGTCACTGCGGCCATCATCTCGGGCGGCGACGGCCTGTCGGCCGTAGATACCTTCCAGGGCTTCGACGCCCTGCGAGAGATCGCACTCGAAGCAAATCGTATCCTCGCGTCCGTCGACGCTATCCTCATGCCCACCGTGGACCGCTTCCCGACCATCGCCGAGGTCGAAGCGGAACCGGTCGCGGTGAACACGGCTCTCGGCCGCTTCACCAACTTCATGAACCTGCTGGACTACGCCGCCGTGGCTTTTCCAGCCGGTCTTGCCGCAGGGGATCTGCCCTTCGGCGTAACCCTGTTCGCACCCGCTGGCAGCGATCGCGCACTCCTCGAAGTGGCGTCCCGGTTCGAGGGGCAAGGCTACGCTGCGACTCGGGGCTTCACGCTGGCAGCCGCCGGTGCACACATGTCGGGCCTGCCACTGAATTGGCAGTTGCTCGAGCGCGGCGGCCGCCTCCTCGAACGGACGCGCACGGCCCCCGGCTACCGTCTGCTGGCGCTGCCGGGAGGGCCCCCAAAGCGCCCCGCTCTGATTCCCGAGGCAGGCGGCTCAGCGCAGATCGAGATCGAACTCTGGGACCTGCCGCCGGAACGGATCGGTGATCTCCTCGCGCTCGTCCCAGCACCGCTCGCGTTCGGTCGCCTGACAGCGGAAGACGGTAGAGAACTCACGGGCTTTGTCGGTGCCGCGGGCGCAGAAGCAGGGGCAGAGGACGTCACCGCCTTCGGCAGCTGGCGCGCCTATCTGGAGGATGGGGCGCGCCCTTGAACAGCCACCTGGCCCCGCAGATGGCAACGCGCGTCCCGGAGCGACTGGTCGGCATCTGGACGCGCCAGTCCGTCGAGCTGAGCGGTCGGCCAGCGCTCCCGCACGGCGCCTTCGAGCGCGCCCGAGTGGTCTGGTTCCAGGCCCCGACCCGTTACGCCGACTTGCGCCTGCCCTTTGCAGACCCGCTCCCCCTGTGCGCGGAGGAGGCCTTCGGCGGAGCCGTGCGCTGGGCAGAACCACAGCTCTACTTCGATCACGCCATCGATCGCGCCGGCGGCATACGCGACGATGTCGGAGAAATTCGGTTCGATGCGGGCATTCTGTTCGAATCAGGCACCTTCGAGTTCGAGGGATATACCTGCTCCTATGTGGAGCGCTGGCAACGGGCGAGCGCCCGCGGCGCACACGTGGAAGTGTTCGAACACTTCGAGGGTGACCGGCTCGACGGCCTCTGCATACACATCGCCGACGAGACCCTCCTGCTCCGAGAGACCGACCGCACAGTCAGCGCCGCACATCACAGGGGGCGTACGCTGCTGCGCGCCGTAGGCGATCCAGGCGAGGCGCCGCGCAGTGCCGACGAAGGCTGGCGCTGCGTCGACGACTGACGCGCTGGCACGGACCCGGCCGCAGCGCCCACCCGCCCAGATAGAGATGGAGCACGACCTTGCCCGATATCTCGACTCTCCAGCCCGGTAACGGCTATCGCCTCCCAGCCGAGGCCTACTACAGCGAGCGCTGGTACCGCGACGAACAGCGCCGCCTGTTTCGCCGCACATGGAACTACGTTGGTGATGCTCGTCAGCTTGCCGACCCAGGGGACTTCCTGACGGCCGAGATCGGCGGTAGCCCGGTCTTCGTTGTCCGCGACGATGGCGGCACGCTCCGCGCCTTCCACAACGTCTGCCGCCACCGGGGCGCGAAGATGCTGGACGACGCGGGTAACTGTCGCGCCGTGGTCTGCCCCTATCACCGCTGGCAGTACGGCCTCGATGGCACATTGAAGAATGTGCCTCAGCGCGAGGATCAACTCCCGCTGATGAATCTGGATGACTGGAGTCTCGTTCCAGCCGCGCTCGCAGAGTGGCGAGGATTGCTCTTCGTTAATCCTGACGGGCGGGCGCATGACTTCGATGCGTGGTTTACCGGTATGGAAGATGTGATCGGTGGGTATCGGCCAGATGCGCTCAGCGAAATGGTCAGCGGCACCTATGAATTCGAGGCGAACTGGAAGTTCTACGTCGAAAACCACGTTGACTGGTATCACCTCTGGTATACGCACCCAAAGACGTTGCGCATGTGGGACCACCATGCGGGGCGCATGCTGCAGACCGGGCCGCACTGGGCATCCTTCGAGCCCGATCGTCCGGGTCATGAATCGATGACGCCGGCGTTGGCACCCATCGAAGGCTTGTCCCCGCGCGAGCAGGAAAACGGGGCGCATCTGCTGTTCCCGAATCTCACGCTATTCACGGGTGCGACCTACTTCGCAACAGGCCTCGTCGAGCCCCTCGGCCCGGAACGGGCCCGCATGCACTTCCGCGCACTGGTCGCACCCGGGCAGGTGCATACGCCGGAGCTCGCTGCCAGCGTTCTGCAGGCGTTCCGGCAGATCACTGAGGTAGAGGATGCGGGCATGACCAAGCGCCTGCAGGCATCGGTACGTTCAGACGCCTTCGCGGTAGGCCCCATGACCATGGCGCACGAGGCACCGATCCCGCACTTTCACGACGCCTATCTGGCGATTTTCGAAAGCGCACCGATTTGATGCGCGGCCGAGCTTAAGCGCACTGCAATGAACGTGCGCATCGCGTGCTCGCACCAAGTTGCAGCGTGCTGGCGGTGGCAGAGCGCTTGCATAAATAGGTTCCGCGCCAGCCGCCTTGCGTTCCACTGGGGAGCGCACGCCACCGTTCGGGGCACCCTGCACATGTATCGAATCGGCCTGCTCGCCGTCTGTCTGCTTCTATCCCTGACCGCAGCGGACGTCCGCGCCGCGGACAAGCCCCGCTTCACGCTGGCCTGGTCCATCTACGTCGGTTGGATGCCTTGGGAGTACGCCGGCGCCGCAGGCATTCTCGACCGATGGGCCGATCGCTACGGCATCGAGATAGAACTGGTGCAGGTGAACGACTACATCGAATCGATCAATCAGTACACCGCGGGACAGTTCGACGCGGTCACGTCAACCAACATGGACATCCTGTCGATCGCCGCCGCCAGCGGCATCGACACCACTGCGGTGATCGTCGGCGATTACTCGAACGGAAACGACGCCGTAGTCCTTCGCGAAGACGGGAACCTCGCCAACATCGCCGGCAAGCGTGTCCATCTCGTCGAACTGTCGGTTTCTCATTACCTGCTCGCGCGCGCCCTCGACACCGTTGGTCTGTCGGAACGCGACATTACGCTCGTCAACACCGCTGACGCGGACATGGTCGGCGCCTGGGCTGGCGGCGGCGTGCCAGCGCTCGTCACCTGGAATCCCATGCTCGGAGAAATCAAGGAGCTGGCCGGGGCCAACGCCGTGTTCGATTCATCGATGACGCCCGGCGAGATCCTCGATCTCACGGTCGCACGCTCCGATGTGCTCGAAGCGCACCCCGAGTTTGGCAAAGCGCTGGCGGGCGCCTGGTACGAGACCATGGCGATCATGGCCGATCCAGCACGCCAGACGACAGCCTTCGAGCACATGGCGGCAGCCTCCGGCACGGACCTCGCCGGCTATACGGCACAGCTCGAGACGACACGCCTGTTTTCAACCGCGGCCGAAGGCGTGGAGTTCGTCACCAGCGGCGCTCCCCGGACCACCATGCAGCGCGTTGCAGAATTCTCTTTCGACCACGGCCTGCTGGGACCGATGGCACCCGATGCCGGGTTCGTAGGCATCTCCTTCGCCGACGGGTCCGTGTGGGGCTCAGCCGGGAACGTGAACCTGCGCTTTACTGACGCCTACATGAAGCTGGCCGCAGACGGCGCCCTCTGAGGTCCACGAACATCATGCGCCGCCTGATCAACATCCAACCCTCCCGGGGCGTCGCGCAGATTCTGCTGATCGTGCCTTTCGCACTGATGCTGCTCGCTTACAGTGCGGCTTCGACCGCTCGGCTGGAGGAGAACCCACAGGACAGACTGCTCCCGTCCTTCTCGTCCATGGGCGATGCGATCACGCGACTTGCGTTCGAAGAAGACAGACGCAGCGGCGACTACCTGTTCTGGGTCGACACGCTCGCCAGTCTCGAACGGCTTGCCCTCGGCGTCGGCGCCGGCGCCTCGAGCGGACTGCTCCTCGGTATCCTTGCGGGCCTGCTGCCCATAGTGCGGGCACCGCTATCGCCGCTCCTTGCAGCAACCGCGATGGTTCCGCCACTCGCCCTGCTCCCGATCCTGTTCATCACCGTCGGAATGGAGGAAGCATCGAAGATCGTGCTCATCGCGATCGGCGTGGGTCCTTTCATCGCGCGGGACCTTGAGGGCCGCATCAGGGAAATTCCGGCAGAGGAACTGATCAAGGCGCAAACGCTGGGCGCGGGCACCTGGCGCACCCTGGTGCGCATCGTGCTTCCGCAGATTCTCCCGCGCCTGCTCGATGCGATCCGCCTGTCCCTGGGCGCTGCCTGGCTGTTTCTGATCGCAGCGGAAGCGATCGCCGCCACGGAGGGACTCGGCTATCGAATCTTCCTGGTCCGTCGCTATCTCGCCATGGACGTCATCCTGCCCTACGTGGCCTGGATCACCATCCTCGCCTGGGTCACGGACTTCGCCCTGCGCCGCGCAAATGATTTCCTTTTCCCCTGGCTGCGCCTGGAACGGCGCGCGGATCCGAGCACGTGAGCGCGCTCAGTCTCAAAGGCCTGCGCAAGGACTACGGCGAAACCGTGGTGCTCGAACGCCTGAATCTCGACATCACGCCTGGCAGCTTCGTCACGCTCGTAGGCGCTTCGGGCTGCGGAAAGAGCACCTTGCTGAGAATCCTGCTCGGGCAGGAGCGCCCCACGGGCGGCGAGGTGCTGCTCAACGGTCAACCGCTCCCGGACGAACCAACCACAGCGCGCGGCATCGTGTTCCAGCGCTACTCGGTGTTCCGTCATCTGACCGTTGAAGCGAACGTCCGCCTTGGCCTGGAACTGCGGGACGGCGATCCGCTTTTCGGCCTCACCTTCGGATCTAAGCGCGCAGCAATCCGCTCGCGCACAATGGAGCTGCTTGACGCGGTCGGTCTATCGCAGGCTGCCAAGCGCTACCCGAGCCAGCTTTCCGGTGGCATGCAGCAACGCCTGGCCATGGCACAGGCCCTTGCCATGGAACCACCCGTACTGCTTCTAGATGAGCCCTTTGGCGCCCTCGACCCCGGTACGCGCGCGTCCATGCAGAGCCTCTTGAAGACGCTCTGGGGGGAGGCCGGCATGACGGTCGTGATGGTTACCCACGATCTTCAGGAAGCATTCTCGCTGGGTACTCGACTGCTGGTTCTGGACAAGGTGCGTGAAGACCCCCATGCACCGCAGCGATACGGGTCCGCATTTACCTACGACCTGCCGCTGAAGGGCCTCGACGGCCCGGATGACGCAGCGACCGATGCCCTCGTCGCCCGCTTCGGATCGAGCGAGGAGGACGCAGCAGCGAGGGTGCAGGCGCTTTAAGGCTCGCCGGGCAGACCGAGGCTCCTGCGCCCGACAAGATGCTCGAAAACCGGGCGGGACGACCCGACCGGCGCCAAGACTTCTTCGGGACGGCCCGAAACGACCCGCGGGAGATGCACCATGCCAGCACCCATCCGCCGTGTCCTGATCGCGAATCGGGGCGCCATTGCTACGCGAATTCAGCGCACGCTCGGCAGACTCGACGTTGCGTCCGTAGCCGTCTATGCAGAGGCCGACCATGCTTCCCGCCACGTCGCCCAGGCATCCGCGGCTGTCTCACTCGGTGAGGGAGGCGCGTCGAGCACCTACCTCGATATGGAAAAGGTCCTGGCGGCCGCTCGCGAAACTGGCGCGGACGCGATTCACCCAGGCTATGGCTTCCTCTCGGAGAACGCGGCTTTTTCACGGGCGGTGGAAGCTGCGGGGATGGTCTTCCTGGGCCCGACCGGGGCGCAGATAGAGGCCTTCGGCCTCAAGCATGAAGCACGGCGCCTGGCCCTCGAGGCCGACGTGCCCATGCTGCCCGGCACGGCCGTGCTCGATACGCTCGAGGAAGCGCTCCGGGAGGCAGACCGCATCGGCTATCCCGTGATGCTGAAGAGTAGCGCCGGCGGCGGTGGCATCGGCATGCGCATCATCGATTCATCAGATGCCCTGAGCGATGCCTGGGAATCTGTTGCGGGCCTGGCTGCAAGCAGCTTCGGCGATGCGCGCCTGTTCCTCGAGCGCTTCGTGCGCGCTGCGCGTCACGTCGAAGTCCAGGTCTTCGGTGACGGTGCGGGGCGAGTGGTCCTCCTCGGCGACCGAGACTGCTCACTGCAGCGGCGGAACCAGAAGATCATCGAGGAAGCCCCCGCACCCGCACTGCCCGATTCCATTCGCGCGACCATGCACGAGGCCGCGCGGCGCCTCATGGAGAGGGTGAACTACCGCTCCGCCGGCACCGTCGAGTTCCTCTACGACCCCGAGCGGGAGGGCGTCTACTTTCTGGAGGTCAATGCCCGCCTGCAGGTCGAACACGGGGTCACGGAGCTCGTGACGGGCGTCGACATCGTCGAGTGGATGCTGCGCCTGGGCAACGGCGAGTCGACCTTCCTGCGCGAGCCGCCCGTCGACGGCTGGGCCATGCAGGCCCGGCTGTACGCAGAAGATCCCGCACGCGACTTCAGGCCGGCGCCCGGGCTTGTCACGGGCCTCGCACTGCCCGAAACGGCGAGCGATCTTCGCGTCGATGACTGGCTGGACGTCGGCACCGTGGTGCCGGCGAGCTTCGATCCAATGATCGCGAAGATCCTTGCCTTCGGCGCCGACAGGGAATCCGCGCGCGCCCGCCTTGGCTCCGCGCTGCAGGAAACGCAGGTGGACGGTGTGGAAACGAACGTGCCCTTCCTGCGCGTTGCGCTAGAGCTTCCGGACTTCGTGGCCGCCACGCATCACACGGGCAGCGTCGGCGGGGTACGACCTGAATCGATCACAGCGGAGATTGTCTCGGCGGGGACACAAACGAGCGTACAGGACGTGGAAGGCCGCCTCGGCTATTGGCATGTCGGCGTACCGCCATCTGGCGCCTTCGACGATCGATCCCTCGCGTACGGCAATGCGCTACTTGGAAACGACCGCAACGCAGCCGGCCTGGAGATGCTCGCGCAGGGGCCTACGCTGCGTTTCACGGCTGCGGTCACTGCCGTCGTGACAGGCGCCAGCGCGCTCGTACAGATCGACGACAGGGAAATCGATGCGCGCGCCCCGTTCGACGTGCCGGCGGGCGCACTCCTCAGCATCGACCGCATTGCCGCCGACGGCGCGGGTCTGCGCGCCTATCTGGCGGTCGCTGGCGGACTCGCTGTGCCCGAGGTGCTCGGGAGCCGCTCGACCTTCGATCTCGGCGCCTTCGGCGGACACGCGGGCCGGGCGTTGCGCACCGGCGATGTGATCCCAATCGGCCCACCGCCAACGACGCCCGGCAATCCCGCCACCGCGCCTGCGCCGGATCTCGAGGACCGCACACGTCTGCGCGTGGTCCAAGGCCCGCTGCTCGCCCCGGACTTCCTCGACGCCGAGTACCTAGACACCTTCTACGCCACCGAGTGGAAGGTGCACTACAACTCTGCTCGCACGGGTATCCGCCTCGAGGGGCCCGCGCCTGGGTGGACGCGAACCGACGGCGGCGACGCCGGGTTACATCCGTCGAACGTCCATGACAACGCCTATGCCTTCGGCGCCATCGACTTCACCGGCGATATGCCGATCGTCCTCGGGCCCGACGGTCCGAGCCTCGGAGGCTTCGTCTGTCCGGCGGCGATCGCCGTTGCCGATCGCTGGAAGCTCGGTCAGCTCCGCCCGGGTGACACGGTTCACTTCGAACCCATCGACCTGGACACGTCCCGGGCGCTCAGCGCACCGGCTGCCCCAGCGCTCGTGACCGAACGCAAGAGTTGGCGCGAGAGCGACGGCGAAGTTGTACTCGCTCGCGACAGCGCACGCGACGTCGTGCTGCGCGCAGCCGGCGACAGCTTCCTGCTGCTCGAGATCGGCCCCCCGGTCCTCGAACTGCGGGCGCGCCTGCGCGTGGAGGCCCTGCAGCGCTGGCTGGAGGGCGTCGGCGATCGCGACGTGCTCGAACTCACGCCCGGCGTGCGTTCGCTCCAGTTCCGCGTTCCACCTAGCGCAGACCGCGATCGATTGCTGAAGTTGATCCAGGACGGCCTCGACGCGATCGACGGTCAGAAGGACATCACGATCTCCAATCGCATCGTCCATCTGCCGCTCGCCTGGGACGACCCGGCGACCCAGGAAGCGACCGAGCGCTACATGCGATCCGTGCGCCCGGACGCGCCTTGGTGTCCGCGCAACATCGAGTTCATCCGTCGCGCAAACGGCCTTGCAGATGAGGCCGCGGTGAAGCGCATCGTCTACGACGCAACCTATCTCGTGCTCGGCCTCGGCGACGTCTATCTCGGAGCCCCCGTGGCAACGCCCGTGGACCCTCGCCATCGCCTCGTGACAACCAAGTACAACCCAGCCAGAACCTGGACGCCGGAGAACGCCGTCGGTATCGGCGGCGCCTATCTCTGCGTCTACGGCATGGAAGGCCCGGGCGGCTATCAGTTCGTGGGCCGAACCGTGCAGGTCTGGAATCGCTGGCGGCGCGGTGGCGTCTGGGAGAAGCCCTGGCTCCTCCGGGGCTTCGATGAATTGCGCTTCTTCGAGGTATCCAACGAAGAACTGATGGACATGCGCCGGGAGTTCCCACTTGGCCGCCTGCCTCTGAAGATCGAAGACACCGCGTTCAGCCTCGCCGAGCACGAGGCCTTCCTCGCACAGGAGGCCCAGAGCATCGCAGCGTTCCGAGCGCGCCAGCAGGCAGCCTTTGCCGCCGAGCGCGCACGCTGGGACGAGGCTGATCAGAACGCCACGACGCGGGCACCGACTGCCCATGCCGAAGCTGTGGACGAGAACGAGACAGGCACGGCCGTGGAGAGCCCGGTGGCAGGTTCGGTCTGGAAGGTCCTCGCGCAGTCTGGTGCCGAGGTTGCTGCGGGCGACGCCGTGCTCGTCATCGAGTCGATGAAGACGGAGATCGAAGTGCAGGCACCGATCGCGGGCACGGTCACGCGCGTGCTCGCACTCGAGGGCACGCCGGTGGACGCCGGCCAGGCCGTCGCGTTGATTGAAGCGGCATGAACAGCAGGCAAGTGCGCCGGCTGCTGCTGCTGTTCTGGGTATGCGCATATGCGGCGGATGCGCATCTGCTGAACATGACGCGCGTGACCGTCGAGACATCAACGGACACCACGGGGATGCTCGAGATCGAGATCGATCTTGGCCAGTCGCTGCTCTCGCCGGAGGCTTACCTGACGCTCGCGCGTTCGCAGCACGCAAAGAGAGAAGAGGCGCTGGAAGCGGTGCTCACTCGCATCCAGGCCGGCCTGACCCTGAGCGCCGATAACCGCGCCCTGCCGATGGAATTCGTCGACGCGACCTTTGTCGCTGACTCTCTTCAGGCCATCCGGAACCCACTCACGCCACAAATGGCAACGCTACGCTGGCGCATACCCGCAACGGACGCGCCTCATCTCCAAGCGGCATTAGGCAGCACATTCGAGCTGCCCTGGCCATGCCTCGTGCGCGTCGACAGCGCACGTCGCGCATTGCCCGCATCGCGCCTCCTGACGCCCGATCGACGCGACAGCGGCCCTATTCCGCTCACGAGCGAAGCCCCCGATAGCGCCAGCGACGATCTCGTGGACGTCGCCTTCGTATACGGCTGGCTCGGCATCCAGCACATCATTCCGAAGGGAATGGACCACGTACTGTTCGTGCTCGGTCTATTCTTCGTCGGCGGCAGGCGTCGCGAACTAGCGTTGCTCATCTCGTGCTTCACGGTAGCCCATACGTTGACCCTCGCCGCCGCCACGCTGGGCGTGGTTGATCTGCCGGCGACGATCGTCGAGCCCCTGATCGCGGCCTCCATTGTCTATGTCGGCGCGGAAGCGCTGTTCGGTAGAGGGCACAACCGCCTGCGCTACTTCGTCGTGTTCGCCTTTGGCCTGCTCCACGGTCTCGGCTTCGCGAGCGTACTCCGGGAGATTGGCCTGCCGGACGGGTTGTTCATCTTCTCCCTGCTCAGCTTCAACGTCGGCGTGGAGATCGGCCAGCTCGCAGTGCTCGCAGCAGCGTTCGTCACGCTCGGCGCGCTCCAGGCTCGCCCCGCCTACACTCGCTGGATCGCGCAACCCGGCGCAATGATCGTGGCCGGCACAGGTGCCTACTGGCTGATCCAGCGCCTGAGTTGAGCCGCCGGTCACGATGCCACCGAGGAGATCGACATGACCCGGGCGCAGGACTTGATTAGCACCCACGACGCCGAACTAGACGCCCGCAACGAGCACATTCTCATCTGGTTGAATGGCAATCTCGTGCCGCGGGCGGAAGCGAAGGTGTCGGTCTACGACTCGGGCTTCATGCTCGGCGACGGCATGTGGGAGGGACTCCGCCTGCACCATGGCATCTGGCCTTTCCTGGACCTGCACCTCGATCGACTCTTCGACAGCTGCAGGGCCATTTCGCTCGACATCGGCATGACTCGCAACGAGGTTCGCGCCGCGCTCGATGCAACGGCCACCGCGAACGGCATGACCGACAACGCCCATGCGCGCCTGATGATCACGCGCGGACCGAAAGCGCGCCCCTTTCAGCATCCGGGCCTGTCCCGGAGCGGGCCGACCGTGGTGATCATCTGCGAGCACTCGCGCCCCACCGGCGCGCTGCAGGCGCGTGGTGTGCGTCTCGCGACGGTGCCCCAGGTTCGCGGGCTACCCCATTCGCAGGACCCGAAGTTCAACTCCCATTCGAAACTGAACTGCGTGATCGCCTGCCTGCAGGCCGAGGCCGCGGGCGCAGAAGAGGGCCTGATGCTTGATCCACACGGCTTCGTGAACACCACGAACGCCTGTAACTTCTTCATCGTGCGAAGGGGCGAGGTATGGACGTCTACTGGCGACTACTGCATGAACGGCATCACGCGCGGAAAGGTCATCGAGATCTGTCGCGAAGCAGAGATTCCCGTATTCGAACGCAATTTCTCCCTGCAGCAGGCCCTATCGGCCGACGAAGCTTTTCTAACGGGTACGTTTGGGGGCGCGACGCCCGTGCATAGTATCGACGGGATCATCCTCGGCGGCGGTGAAGGCGCTGGAGCGATGACCGCACGCATCCGCGAGCTCTACGCGGACCGCATTGAGGCGGAGGTTGCCCGCCGGCAGACCACCTAGCGCAGCAGCTTCAGGCATCCGCAGCACCCTGCCGCGCATACCGGGCGACGCCGTAGAGCGCGATTCCGAGCACCAGCAAGCCCCCCGTGAGTATCCACTCGTCCAGACCGGAGTGCGATGCGATCCAGAGGGAGATACCGAACGCGATGACGGGAATCACGTAGCCGCCGGGCAAGCGAAACGCCTCCGCCCGTACCGCCTCAGTCGCGCGGCGATGGATGATCGGCAGGGCGCCGATGCACAGCAGGTAAGTGATCAGGCGCGTCAGCGAACTCGCGATCACCAATTCTGCAAAGGTGCCGCTCAGCGCAAGCGCAAGGGCCAGCGCGCCAAGAAAGACGATCGAGTTGACGGGCGTCGAATAGCGCGGATGCACGGCACCGAACCATCCCGGCAGCATCTTTTGCTCTGCCATGGAGAAGGTCAGGCGCGGGGCCGCGAGCAGAATCGCACCAAGATTGCCGCCGATCGAGAATACGGCCGCCAGCGTGATCACGACCGCACCAACGGGTCCAAAGAGGTGCGCGCCCATGCCGACAAGCGTGACCTGATCGCCTTCGAGCTCGGGCAGGACCGCGACGTAGCTCAATACGACCAGAAAGTAGAAGACCCCGACGAGCACGGTCGTGAGTGCGAGCGCGGCAGGCAGGGAACGCCGCGGATCCTTCGATTCGCCGGAGACGATCGTGGCCGATTCGAAGCCGACGAAGGCATACATCATCATGAGGATGGTACCGCCAAGGCCGTCCACCTCGAAGCCGTCCGCAGGCACCACGGGATTTACGGCCACGTAGGGAAGGCCCCAGAGAACCAGCACCAAGATCGGCGTGAGCTTCAGTACGGTCAGAAGCGAGAGCGCGCGCACACCGTTGCGCACGCCGACGTAGTTCGCCCAGGTGAGTGCCGCGCAGACCGCCGTAATGGTAAGGGTTCGCCCGACGGCGGTGCTCGCCGGAGCCCAGAGGGTCCCGATGTACGTTGCCAGCAGCGTCGAGTTCGCCGCGTAGGCGGTAATGCGGCTTATGTAGTAGATCCAGCCCGTACCAAAGCCGATCGCCGGCCCGAAGGCATGCGTCGTATAAAGAATAGGACCGCCGGAGTCTCGGAAGTAGCTCGCGAGCTGCGCGAAGGTGAGCACGATCGGGATGATCAGTAGACCGACGATAAGAAAAAGCCATGGGCTGGTCAGGCCAGCACGCTCTACGACGTTCGGGGGCAGGCCGAAGATGCCGCCGCCGATCGTCGAGTTGAGCGCAAGCACTGCGACGCCGGCAAAGCCAATCGCCCTGAGTAGCTGGCCCCCACGACTGTTCACGCGCACCCTCCGCTTCGCATCGTAGTAACCTGCTATCCATTCTCGAAGGGCGCAGCGCTTGCCCGAATGTCAGCTTAGCGCAGCCTGACCAGCCGCGGCGTCCTGCTGCAAGAGCGACTTCGCCGGAGGTGGTGCTGTCGCGCCATGTGCCATGCGCCATGCGCCACGGCCATCGTCGCCAGGAGGCCGAACGCATGGACATCACCCGCCTCAGACTCTTTCACTTCCCGGGCAGCCGCAGCGCTCGCGTGCGCTGGGCACTCCTCGAATGCTGGGGCGATGGCTTCGAACTGGAAACGCTCCAGCTGCTTGAGGGCGAGCAGCATCGCCCTGAGTTCCTTGCAATGAACCCCAATCATGCCGTTCCCGTACTCGAGATCGTACGGCGCAACGGCCTCATTCAGCACATGATCGAAAGCACGGCGATCGTTCAGTGGCTCGCTGACGCGCTGCCGGACGCCGGGCTTGCGCCGCCGCCCGGCCCCTCGACAGAACGTGCTGACTATCTGCAAACGCTGCACTTCGGCGGCAGCACCATGGACGCCCTGCTCTGGTCGGTGCGTCTGCACCGAGATTTGTTGCCTGGCGCAGACGCGGACACACGCGTTATTGAGCGCTCCCTCGAGACGCTGACCCGTGAGATCGAACCCCAGCTGCGCGCCCGCCTCGAAGGCACACCGTTTATCTGTGGCGAACGCTTCAGCGCCGCAGACATCGTCATCGGCCACAACATCCGCTGGGCCCGCGTCTATGGCCTCTTCAGCGACGAGGTGTTCGACGCCTACGCCAAGCGCCTGCACGCGCGTCCCGCATTCATAGAGGCTTTCAGCGACCTGAACCCACCGCCCTGAGCGCTTTGCAGGCCGTTCAAAGCGGCAGACGGAAGCGCCAGGGGCTGCAACCGCAAGCGCTCCCTGGCGACATCCTAGACGCTGCGGGATCGCGAATCCGCAGCGCGCCCGGGTAGCCTTAAGGCGCCGCGATCACGGATCCAACGATTCACCACGCGAATGGCTTCGCAAGGCGCTACGGTCAAGCCGAGGCGCGGCCCATCCCCGTTGGTACGTCCCGTGCATTGGCCATATTGGGCGCCGTCGTGGATCAACCAACGGCGCGGCACGCCGCGTCGATTCCGTCCGGGCGTCCGCAGAGCGCAGGGAGTGTTTTCAGCTATGACAATGAGTTGGATGAACGTTGCGGCCCGCCTGGGGGGCGTGCTGTGCGTGGTCGCGGGCCTCACCGTGTTTGACCAGGCCCGCGCCATGATGGTGCGCGAGATCGATTTCGACCCGGCAGGACGCGCAGAGGGCACATTCCCGGAGCGCTGGATCGCCGGATCCAAGTCGGCCCTCGACAACGAAGACCCCCCCGTTCAGGTACATGCCTATAACGCACACACCTACATTCTGCGCGAGAACAAGGCGATCAATTACGAAGGCGCCTTCATGTACCTGTTCTTCGGCAACGACGTGGTGCTCCTGATCGATCAGGGCTCGACGTCATCGCCGGCTTTCTTCCCGCTTCGCGAAGTTGTCGACGGCGTGATCAGTGAGTGGGCAGAAACCCACGGGGTTCCGGAACCGAAGCTGATCGTCGCCAACAGCCACCTTCACGGCGATCACTACGCCGCCTGGAACCAGTTCGTTGATCGACCCAACACCGTTCTCGTGGGGCTGACCCATGAGGAAGTGATGGCCTTCTGGGGCTTCGAATCCTTCCCGACGGAACGGATCGAGTATGACCTTGGCGGTCGCCAATTGATCGTGACCGGCTCACCCGGTCATCAGGGCTCCGAGCTGTCTTTCTATGACACGTACACCGATCTGCTCTACACCGGCGACATGTTCTACCGCGGCAGGCTCTATCTCGACGACTGGGACGCCTGGGCCGCAAGCATCAAGCGCCTCGGCAGCATCGCGGAGGAGTTCCCGGTCGTGCATCTGATCAACAACCACATCGAGATGACCACGACACCCGGCGTCGACTACCCCGTGGGCAGCACCTGGCATCCGGACGAGCCTCCCATGGAGATGACGAAGGCCATGCTCGACATTGCCGTCGAGGCAACTGAGACCATCGACCGGCCCGGCATCTACATCTACGACGATTTCATGATCTACAACGAGATTCCCTGGTGGACGACCACCGATCCCTGAGCCCGGCGCCGAAGGAGCCCTCCATGAAGACGATGCACGCAGTCCTGCGCGCCGGCCTGGCTCTGTTCGCACTGACGAGCACGACGGCCTTTGCCACGATGGAATTCGATCCCGCGGTGCCAGCGCCCGGCAATATGCGTTTCACCTGGATCCACGGCAGCATCAGTGCCCTGCACAACACGGACCCACGAATTCAGGTTCACCGCTACAACGAACACACCTACATCCTCCGCCAGAATGCCGCCGTGCACTGGGAAGCGCCCTTCATGTATCTGTTGATGGGTGAAACGGGAGCGGTCCTCATCGACGCCGGCGCGACGGAAGAACCCGAATACTTCCCGCTCCGCGAAACGGTCGACCGTCTGCTCGCCCGCTGGGCCTCGGCGAATGGCGTCGCTGAACCTGAACTGACGGTTGTCAGCACCTCCAACCAGCAGGCCCAGACGGCCGGCATTGGGCAGTTCGCCGATCGTCCGAATACGACGGTGATTGCGAGCGAGGTCTCCGCACTGACGGCAGCCTTCGGCCTGGAGTGGCCTACCGGAACGGCCACGCTCGACCTCGGCGGGCGCAAACTCACGCTGTTGCCCACGCCGGGGGTCGCCGATACCGGCCTCAGCATTTACGACCCCTACACCGACTTCCTCTTCACGGGAACAGCCTTTCTGGCAGGTCGGATCGTGATTCGCGATGCCGACGCCTATGAGGCCAGCCTCGAGCGCTTGCTCGCGTTCATCGATGCAACGCCCGTGAAATGGCTCATGGGGGGGCAGATAGACATGAGCGACAGCCCAGGTGTCGATCACCGGCTACGCAGTAATTACCGGCCCTTTGAACACGCGCTTGAAATGACGCCCGACCGCCTGCAGGTGTGCTACGACATCGTGCACCTGATGAACGGACGCGCAGGGATAGAGGTGCTGCCCGATTTCATCGTCATGAGCGGCGTTGGCCGCGGGGCGCGTGCGTACGGCTATCCGGTGTACACGCCGGAATTCGTGTTCCGTCCCAGATTGCGCTGACGGGCCTCTCGGGCTCATCAGCGCAATCCGGCGTGGCCGGGCCACGCACCCCGGAATGCCTGCTGCTCAGTAACCCAGCAGGCGAGCGTAGCGCTCTCGGTGGAAGGATTGATTGCCGAAGATCGCCTCTAGCGCACGAGCACGCTTGAGATAGAACCCGGCGTCATACTCATCAGTCATGCCGATGCCGCCGTGCATCTGAATCAGCTCTCGTGACGCTCCGTGCAGGTGATCGCCCACCATCGCCATGGCAAGCGAGACCTTCTCCGGCACGTCAGCCGCACCTGCGTCGATCGCCTGCAGCGCCGCTTCCGCGCAGCTGCGCGCATGCTCGGCGCCCGTGTACAGCTCCGCGGCGCGATGTCCGAGGGCCTGGAACGAACCGATCACGCGACCAAACTGCTGCCGCGTCTTCAGGTACTCGACGGTCATATCGAAGGCTGCGCCAGATGTGCCAAGCATCTCGGCGCCGAAGCCTGCCCGCCCACGATCGAGGATCGCATCGAGCAAACCGAAGCCGTCGTCGACCGTACCGAGCACGGCGTCGCCGCCAACGCTGACGCCGTCAAACTGAACGTTCGCATAGCCCCGGCTGTCCGCAGTCCTGAGCGCAGTACGCGTGATGCCCGCAGCAGCCGACGGCACAAGGAAGAGGGTGATGCCCGCTTCCTCTCCGGCGCTTCCGCCTGTGCGCGCCGCGACAACGAAGTCGGTGGCCGCCGCACCTTCGAGCACGAAGCCCTTGGTGCCCGTGAGCTTGAAGCCGTTGCCGTCCTTCTCTGCTTTCAGCGCAACCTTGGAGGGGTCATGACGCGGACCTTCATCCACGGCCAGCGTGAAGACCGACGAGCCATCGACAATCCGCGGCAGGAACTCCGCCTGCTGCCCTTCGCTCCCTCCCAGACGCAGCGCGGACGCGCCGACAAGCGCCGACGCAAGCAGCGGCGATGCTGTCAGTTGACGGCCGAGCTCCTCGAGGATCACGCCAAAGGTAAGATACCCGAGATCAGAGCCGCCATGGGCCTCGGGAACGAGGATGCCGGTCCAGCCCATGTCGATCATCGACTGCCAGGCATCCGGCCAGTAGGCGTTGTCGACGCGTTCATCTCGCATCTTGCGGAACTTCGTAAGTGGCGACTCGCTGGTTGCCCAGGACTTCGCCTGATCCCGGATAAGTGACTGCTCTTCGGTGAGTGCTGCCATGCGCCCGCGTTCCCTCAGCCTTTCTGGGTCATCTCGGGGAGCCCGAGAATATTCTTGGAGATGATGTTCTTCTGGACTTCAGCGCTGCCGCCATAGATCGAGATCGCCTTGCCCCAGAGCCAGTCGCGAACGGTGCCGATCTCCTCCTTCGTGAACGCATCGCCTTCCCAGCCGAGGCCCTGGTAGCCCATGAGTTCGAGCGTCAGCTCGGCCTTGGTCTGGGTAACGTCCGTGGCAGAGTTCTTCATGATCGACGCGGCGGCGGTGACGTTCACGTTTCCCTTGGCTTCCTCTCGGATGCGGTCGGTGGTCAGCGCGTGCGCGGCCGAGGCCATGATGTGGCGCGTGAGGCGGCCACGGAGATCCGGATCGTCGACGCGACCTTCAGCGTCAGTGCCGACATAGTCCTTTGCCATGTCCTGGATCGTGCGGCCTTCGGAACCTGCACGGGGGCCACCGGCGCTGGTCTGGCTGGCACGCTCGTGCTGCAGCAGACGCTTGATGACGTTCCAGCCGTTGCCTTCGTCAGAGAGCAGATCGTCCTTCACGGCAGTGGCGTCGTTGAAGAAGGTCTCGCAGAACGGCGACGCGCCAGAAATGAGCTTGATCGGACGGGTCTCGACGCCTGCCTGGTCCATCGGCAGGAGCACGAAGCTGATGCCTTCGTGCTTGGTGCCGGAGCTGTCCGTACGGACGAGCGCACCGCACCACTGCGATATGTCTGCCCCAGACGTCCAGATCTTCTGACCGTTGATGAGCCAGTGATCACCGGTGTCCTCGCACTTGGTCGCCAGCGACGCGAGGTCAGAGCCCGCGTTCGGCTCGGACAGGCCCAGGCACCAGCGAATCTCGCCGCTCGCGATACCGGGCAGGTGCTTTGCCTTTTGTTCTTCGGTTCCGAAATCGAGGATCGTCGGGCCGACCATGGTGATGCCCATGCCCGTGATCAGCGGAATGTGATTCACGCCGCCGGCCTTGGCGATCTCCTGACCGACAACGCGCGCGTGCTGCGCATCGAGCCCTGCACCACCGTACTCGGTCGGCCAGGTGGGCGCGCCGTACCCCTTGGCGGCTAGCGCCTGACGCCACTGATCGAAAGCTTCTACAAGAGCCGGATCCGGATCCGCCTCCATCGACACCGAAGCGCCCTTGAGCGCCTCAGGCAGGCTCGCTTCGACCCAGGTTCGCACTTCCTCGCGGAAGTCGGTCATGTCCACAGCTTCGCTCATCGTTCTCCCTTCCGTATCCGGTCAACCGGGCCCGTGGGGCGCTTCGCCGAGACACGCCGGCGACAGCGGGCCGCTGAGCTTAGCGTCAGTCGCGCCGGGGCGCACTCGACCTGAGCATTCTCCGCCGGTCGTGCGCCCTGGAGTGCTGCTGTGCACAGCTCTGCGACGCGCAGCCCCTTGGGGACAGATCACCGGCTCTCGGCTCTCGGCGCTGCGGGCTGAGGGCTGCGGGCTGCGGGCTGCGCATAGAGACGCACTGGCCGCGGGCAGTGGCCATGCGCGTCATTGCGCAAGCGCCCGCGGATTTCAGCATGGCGAGGTACTCGGTAAGCGCTATCCGGACGCAGGCCTTCCGAAAGACGCCGTCAGTGCTCGCTGCCCCGGCCGTAAATGAGCGGGCCGGCACCCAGCCACCTGAACCCAGCACAGGGCCACATCGGCTCACTCCGGGTAGGCTAAACCGGCGCCTGAGCCTTCCCAGCCCGAGGTGATCTCGAGTACCGAGTGCGCGTGATGGGTACGGCCGAACTCGTCGATTGCACGGACGGACACGACGTACGTACCCGGCGTGAGATCGTCGCGGAGATCGGCTTCGAAGATGTGCGTCGCGGGGCCCGCGTCGACCCAGCTCTTCTTGCTGTCCGGATGGCGGTTGTAGACCTCGGTCATGAACGGATCCGCGCGGATCACCCGCGCAAGCGGCAGATAGGCATCGCCGTCTACGGAGTACTCGACGACCGAGCGCGGCCCCCCATCGAAAAGATTCACCACGATGGATGCCTGCGGCACCTGATCGGCCCGCATGCGCCCGTCAAGCAATTCGCCCATGTCGTAGTCGCGCGTTGCGTCCCTGCCGAGGCCGTGATGCGCAACGTCGTAGACGATGCGCATCTGCTCGTCGACCGGCTTACCCGCACCCTTGAAGCGAACGGCCATGTCCGTGCCGTCGACTTCCAGGATGTGATACCCGTTTGGCGTGCCATCAGCCTGATCGGCGATCGGCGTTCCGTCAGCGCCGAAAGGGCCCGACCACCAGGCGCCCGATACCACAGCCAGGACGTGGTGATGGAACTGCCCCGGGCCCGCGAAGCCGTCCTCCTCGCCGTAGTAGACATGATGCGTCGTGTGCGTGTGGCCTGCGACGGAGTAGAGGTTCGGACGGCCTGAGATGATCTCGAACAGACGCTCACGAAGCTCCGTGCGATAGGTGCCCACTTCCAGGCCCAACGGCGCGTGCATGGCGACGAAGACGAGACGGTCCTCCTCCACGAAGGACAGCTCTCGCTCGAGCCAGTCCAGCTGCGGTTCGGTGAATCGGCTGATGTAGCCGCCGTTACCGCGAACATCGCCGGGATCAGCCTCACCGTTGCCCTTGTACTCGATGTTGTCGAGCACGACGAAGAGCGCACGGCCGTACTCGAAGGCGTAGTAGGGGGGGCCGAAATAGCGCTTGAAGGTCTCCAGCGCGTCCGCATCGGACGCTGCCTCGAAATTGATCTCATGATTGCCCGGTACGTTGTACCAGGGGATTCCGATGGAGCCGATCAGCGCGTTATACCGGGGGAACATCGAAAGGTCGTCGAAGAGGATGTCGCCCATGGTCATGCCGAAGGCCGCATCGGTCCCGATGAGTTCTGCGACAACATCTTCGCGGATGTAGTCGAGCTCGCGTTCCGTCTGCGGCTGAGTGTCCGAGAAAAGAATCGCCTCGAACGCCTCCCGCTCAGGCCGAAGGATGAGCGGGAAATCGATCGAGTCAGGCAGCGGACCCGTGGGATCGACGCCGAGGTAGCGCGTTTCCATGGGTGATCCGTTCGGCCGGTGTACGTAGAAGAACTGCGGGAGATTGTGAGCATTGACCGGCGTTGCGTAGCCTGCCGGCTTGGTGATGAAAAGCACCCAGCCGTCTTCAACCGCGAGGCGCCAGGCACCGTCGCGATCCGTTTCCACTACGTCCCGACCATTGCTGACGCGAACACCGGCGATGCCCGGCTCGCCCGGGTCACGGACGCCATTGCGATCCAGATCTTCGAACACGTAACCCCGGGCCGTGTCCGCAGCGGCTGGAAGAGCCAAGGCGATGAGCAATGCGAACAGGGCCTTACGAAGGCGGTAGCGGCGCATGGTGTCTCCCCATGAAGCGTTGGGCAGCGCGCATCCTAGCCCGGCCATGTGACGGTCCCTAGTCAGAGAGGGACAGATCCAAGACGCTGCGCGGCGTTCAGCGGGCAGGACCGACGAGTCGTGATCCCGAGTCGTGATCCCGAGTCGTAACAAAGAGTAGTACCCGAAGGCAGGCGGCACTCACGACCCCACACGGGCACTGTCGACCGCTCGGCGGAGAGGGCACTAAAGTCCAGCGATCCGGCCCCTGCAGCGGGTCTGCCGTGTGCACACCGCATCTTTGTCACGAATCCCGTTGAAGCTGCAGCTGCGTCGGTGGCGTGGACAGGCGCGCATGACCCCAAGTCCGCCATGCTCCCCGTATCTGGATGCTCATATGCAAGCATGCCGGCAGACCGAATGTTCGGTCTCGCGGTGCACCCTCAGCGCCACACTGGCGAGGTGGGCGACGAAGTCTCACCATGGCGCCTCCCTGCGCTCCGGACGACCCCATGGTTCATGACGCCGCCAATCCGGCGCTCGATATCCTCAACAGCGTATTTGGCTACGAGGCCTTCCGAGGCCAGCAGCGCGATGTGATCGACGCGGCCCTGGCCGGACGCGACGCGCTCGTGCTCATGCCCACCGGCGCCGGCAAGTCACTGTGCTATCAGGTGCCCGCACTGGTAAGGCCCGGTACCGGGCTCATCGTCTCCCCACTCATTGCGCTGATGCATGATCAGGTCACGGCGCTGCGCGAACTCGGCCTGCGCGCCGAATACCTGAACTCGACCCTAGACAGCTGGCGCCAGCGCGACATCATCGAGCGCCTGCGCGCCGGTGATGTCGACCTGCTATACGTTGCGCCGGAACGTCTGCTAACGGAGCGCGGAGCGCAGGAGCTTGCCGGCGTAGCGCTTTCCCTCATCGCGATCGACGAGGCTCACTGCGTCTCGCAATGGGGTCACGACTTCCGCGCCGACTACCTTGGCCTGCACGCGCTGCGCGAGCGCTTTCCCGGCGTGCCGCGCATGGCACTCACCGCTACCGCCGACGTGCGCAGTCGGGAGGAGATCGTCGAGCGTCTGCAGCTGGATACGCCGGCGCGTTTCGTCGCGAGCTTTGACCGCCCGGAGATTTGCTATCGAGTGGCGGCAAAGACAGACCAGCGTCGTCAACTTGAGGCCTTCCTCCGCAATCACGAGGGCGAGGCAGGCGTGATCTATTGCATGAGTCGGAAAAAGGTAGAGCAAACCGCAGAGACGCTGCAGCTCTCGGGCCGGACGGCGCTGCCCTATCACGCGGGCATGCCCGCCGAGATGCGCGCCGAGCACCAGGACCGCTTTCTGCGCGAAGACGGCGTAGTCATGGTCGCAACGATCGCGTTCGGCATGGGTATCGACAAACCGGACGTACGCTTCGTCGTGCACCTGGACCTGCCGAAATCCATGGAGGGCTACTACCAGGAGACCGGCCGCGCGGGCCGGGACGGCATGAGGGCCGAAACGCTTCTGCTCTATGGCCTGCAGGACGTGGTGCGCATCCGGCAGATGGTCGACGAGGGAGACGCAGACGAGGACCGCAAGCGGGTAGAGCGCTCCAAGCTTGACGCCCTCCTCGGCTGGTGCGAGCTCACAACGTGCCGGCGCCAAGCCTTGCTCGGCTACTTCGGCGAGACGGCCATGCCCTGTGGCAACTGCGACGTCTGCCTGGAGCCGCCGGAAACCTGGGACGCCACAGTACCCGCCCAGAAGCTGATCTCGTGTGTTCTTCGCACGCAGCAACGCTTCGGCGGCGCGCATGTGATTGATGTGCTGCTCGGGAAGCAAACCGACAAGGTTGCACAGCACCGCCACGAGGCGCTCAGCACTTTCGCAATCGGCGCCGAGCTCGACGAGAAGGGATGGCGATCAGTACTGCGGCAACTCGTCGTGCGCGGCTACCTCAGCGCGGACCCAGATCGATTCAACGCTCTGCGCATGGCCGAGCGCGCCCGCCCTCTACTGAAAGGCGAGGAAACGCTGCAGCTGCGCCGCGATCCGAAACCCGCCCGAGCCGGACGCCGCGGCGCAAGCGGCGCGCCGATCGAGGCGATGCTCGACCCGGCGAGCGCGGCGCTTTTCGATGCTCTGCGCACGTGCCGGCGCAGGCTCGCCGAACGCGCCGGGGTGCCGCCGTACGTCGTGTTTCACGATGCCACGCTGATCGACATGGCACAGCGGCGCCCGATGACGCTCGCTGCAATGCTTGAGGTCAGCGGCGTTGGCGAAGCAAAGCTCGAAAAATATGGTGGAGATTTCCTCGACGTGATCCTGAACGCCGAATATCAGACCTGAGTCCGCCATAATGCGTGCCGGGGGGCACCGCCGTGCGGTGGCCGGAGCGAGCGGACCGTGCGCAAGACGCGCGGACGGGAGACACCATGAGCAAACTCCTCGACAGCTGTGCCGGTCTCGTCGTCGTAGGCAACGCTTCGGAGGACCCATTCGCGATCGACCTCGCCTACGCCATGGGCCAGGTCGTCGACGTTGCCGATCTGATCAGCCTCAAGACTTTCGCGAACGGGGAGTTCTGCCCCCGCTTCATCTCCGATGAAGTGAGCTTCGATCAGATCGGTCACGAACTCGAAGGTCGAACGGTCGCGATCGTCAGCACCACCTCGCCAACGCTCACGCGGCAGGAACTCGCGATGCGCACGCTGCTCATTGCGCGGGCGGCGAAGGAAAACGGTGCGGATCAAGTGGTCCTCGTTGAACCCGATCTGTTCTTCAGCGCGCAGGACCGCGGCGCCCGTCCGGGCCTGGGCCAGCCCGACGGCGAGCGCAGCGTTCACGACCTCAAGAAGTTCGACGGCCAGCCCTTCTCGGCGGGCCTCTATGCAGAACTGCTCCAGGTGTCCGGCGTGGACCGCGTCGTCACCGTCCACAACCATTCTCATTCGGTCGAACGTCTTTACGCCGAGCGCTTTGGCGACCGCTTCCATAATCTCGTGCCCACGGAACTCTACGCCGACTACCTGCGTCAATCGGACATCGTCGACTTCGAGAACGGCGGCTCCGGTCTCGCACTATGCGCGCCGGACGAGGGCGCACGCGCATTTGTAAAGGGTCTGTTCGACGAGCTCGGCCTGCCCGACGCACGCTTCGTGCTCATGCAGAAGGAACGCAGCGGCGAGCGCGAGGTCGCAATGCGCCTGCATCCCGAGAGCGGCGCCACGCTCGCGGATCTTGAAGGGCGCGACGTCGTCCTCCTCGACGACATGGTCCGCACGGGTTCTACGGTGGTTCAGGCCTGCGAGCATCTGCGCGCTGCACAGCCTCGGCGCGTCGTTTTCGGCGTCTCGCACTTCTACGCCTCCGAGGAAGGCCGGCAGAAGATGGCAAGCTCCGCGCTGGACGAGATCCTGACCCTCAACACACTGCCGACAGTGCTCAACCGTGACGTTCAGGGGCGCCTGCGGCGCAAGATGGTGGTGCTCAAGATCGAGCGCTGGCTCGCGCAAAAGCTGACGGAAATCCTGGGCTTGGCGTCGGCCCACGATACGGGGGGGCTCTATCAGATCGACATGTCGTCGAAGAACCCACGTTTCCGCCGGAAGATCTGGTCGAGCGAAGAGCTTCCAAGCCTGCGCCAGGAATCTCTGCTCGACTGATCCTGCTGTCCTGAAACGCAACGGGGCGGCCAAGTGGCCGCCCCGCTGCGTCATGCTTGGCGCACCAGAGGGTGCGCCAGGTCCTTCAGGCGGATCGGATCAGAACTGCGCCGATGCCTGCAGATACCAGAGTTGGCCTTGCCAATCCAGAATGCTGTCGGAACGATAGATCCGGCCACAGCAGGTTTCAAACTGCCCCTTGTCGGGGAACTGATCGAAGATGTTCTGACCGCCCAGAGTGATGCGGTAGTTGTCCATAAACGTATATGCGAGCTCGAGGTCCACGTAGAGGTTCGGATCAAACTTCTGAATGGCCGCCAGGGGCGCGTTGCTCGTATTCTCGTATTCGCCGAAGTAGCGACCACGCAGCATTACGTCGAAGTCCTGATAGCTATTGCGGAACGTCAGGTTGGCCCGATCCTGCGGGGCGCCATGTTGGTTGTCGAACTCCCCCTCTGCGTTGATGAACTGACCTGCTTCCGTGATTTCCGTGCTCGTGTAGTTGTAAGCAAGCGCGAGCGAGCTGCTGCCGAAGCTCAAGTCCCAAGCGTAGGTACCGACAATGTCGAGACCGCTCGCTTCCGTGCCTACGTCGTTCGTGAAGAATCGGACCTGTGCGATATCGCTTGCGTTCGTTACGCCGGCCGCCTCAAGGGCGGCAATTTCATCCGGCCCGACGGCGAACTGCGACGACAACGTAATGCGGTCCTCCGGCTCGATGAAGTAGTAATCCACCGTCAACGACAGGCCATCGAGCGGAGTCGCCGTCAAACCCAACGTATAGGAGAACGAATCTTCCGAATCCAGGGGAGACGCTCCGAAGATCGCCGCCGGCGCCGAATCCGCGGGGAAGATACCTTCCGCAACGGGGTTGCCGTCCGGGTCAATCCGCGTCGAGATATTCGTCGTCGAGATCTGTCCCATTGTGGGTGCTCGGAAACCTGTACCAATCGAGCCGCGCAGATCGACGTTCTCGGTGGTCGAGTAACGAGTCGCAATCTTGAAGATCGCCACGTCGCCGAAGTCGGAGTAGTCCTCGTAGCGCGCAGCCACGTTTACCAACCACTCCTCGGTCACATCCGTTTCCGCCTCCAAGTAGAGCGCAAAGCTGTCGCGGCCACGATCAGAGGCTGCCGCAGGCGAGTAGCCCGGGAAGCCGTTCGAGCCGATCGGCTTGGCGTTGTAGACGGGGTCACCGTCGTTCGCGCAGTCCAGGCCGTTGGCTGCTGCCGCGACGCCCGCGGCCGTCGGGGTGCCGTCGTCGTTGCAGAGATCGAAGGGGTCCGGGCGACCGAAATCACCGACCGCAAAGGACTGAGGGCCACCCACAGCCACTTCGTAGTTCTCCTCTCGATACTCCGCGCCAAACGCAAAATACAGATCCGAGGCGAAGCCCACGTCAAAGCCATAGCCGAAATCCGCGTTGAACGAGAACTCGTCGGAGATCAAGTCACCCGGGCGGAACGACGTGGGCGTAGCCGGACCCAACGACGGGTTCATCGTGTTCGCCAGCGTGTACTGAATTTCGTTTTCGCCGAAGGACGCCGACAGATTCATATCCAGGCCGTTGGCAAGAGTGCCGCGGATACCTACTGCACCGCCAAAGTCGAAAACCACACTGGAGAACCGCGGCGTAAAGCCGGACGGGTAGAGATCGTCGCGCGGATTGTAGATCGCCCCATCTGATAGGCGTACGGGCAGGAGCTGCGAGACGCCTGGCCGACGATGAAAAAAGCCACCAGCCACTTCCTTCTCCGAGTAGTTGCCATGGCCGTAAAGCTCAAGCTCATCGGTAACGGGCAACGCCGCATTCACGAAGAGCAGAATCTGCTCCTGCTCGGGTTGGCCCCAAATCTGCGCTGGTGAACTAAAGGGGCTCGAACCGCCGATTGTTGAGAAGTTATCGTCATAGCGCGTGTCCAGATCATCCGGAATACCGTCCGATCCGAGTACGGACTGCAGCAGTTGCCCGGTATCACTGTAGGTATTCGTAGACGCGTCCGGGCCGAAGAATTGCGTTCCGTCCACCGTCGCAAAATTGCTGCGCGCTTATGAAGGCGTCTGGCCGGACTGCTGAATACAGATGTCGTAGGGCCGCGAGCGGCTGGTCGCTTCCGAGTCGCCGTATTGACCAGGAATATTGATGAAACCGGACTTGCCAAGCGGCAGACCAGCGTTGCCTTCAAGGGTCACAGACTCGCCATCGCCTTCGTCGTATTCGCCGTACCGAACGCGAACCTCACCCCTTCGAAAGCATCCTTAAGACTAAAGTTCAAAACGCCTGCGATCGCATTCGAGCCGCACTGAGCAGCCGCACCGTCGCGCAGCACCTCGACACTCTTCAACGCAATCGTCGGAATCGATCCAACGTCCGGCCCGTGCGAGCCAAAACCGCCCAGCTGAACGAGCGATGCGCGATGGCACCGTTTGCCATTAACCAGCACCAGGGTGTGGTGCCAATCGACGCCCCGCAACTGGACCCGGCGAATAAACGTCGCACCGTCCGAGATCGGCTGTCGACTGACGTTGAAGAATAGGACCAGCGTAGAGATGACATCGACCATGTCGGGGAAAGTGACCGACTCCAACGCCTCCCTGTTGAACACGTCGACGGCCACAGCTGTGTCGGTCGCCACGCGCGGCTCTCGGCGCGTGCCGAGAGAAACGACTTACTCAACCACGCCCTCATATTCTTCTTCGGCCTGGGCGTAGGCGGCCGGGCCGCTGGCGGCAGCGATATCCCCGGCGAGGCCTGCAACGGTGAACCACCGCGCCTGATTCCGGATTGCGTTATTCCGAATTGATCATACTCCCTGGATCGAGCTCTAGGCCCCGGTTTAGGGCCCGCCGGATGCGACCCGGCTCCCCTGAGACGAGGGACCGCACGGCTGGCGGCCCCCGGCTTCGGTTTGGTGCAGCGTCTGCAACACCTAGGAAACAGTCTGCAGCAATCGGGCCAGAGCCTTCCGGACACCCCGAAACGGCCCTCGCCACGCGAACCGCGCGCGGTCAGGCCACGCGCGGACGACCGAAGATATACCCATCCGCACGGAAAAAGCGAAGCCGTTCTTCGATTTTAGCGACGAGTACACGGGTGCTTTGAGATAAACCGAACGACAATTGAAGCGTTCGGGATACGAATGAAACTCAAGATCGGCCGGTCGGGCTCGCGCTCAATCGGTGCGCCTTGAGATCGGCGCACCATGATGGCGCGCATCTACGCGCCAATCAGGAGGTTGAGCGCATCGAGATCATTCGCCATGGCGGCACTTCGATGCGCCATCGCCATGAACATCGTATCGCCACGCTCAGTCTGTCCGACGATCATCGAGGCGATCACCGCCATCACGAGACCCGCGAAGCTGCCGCGGCAATAGTCATTCCAGCAGGCTTCGAAGTCGTAGGCGCCGACGCCGTACTCGCTCAGGGTCGTGAAGTAGCGTTCCACGAGACGTCGCTCGCAGGCGCGACGCGGCTCCGCATCCATGCTCGTGCCCATGAAATACGCCGCGTCAGCAGGCCCATTGCCCAGCGCGGGGGACTGCCAATCAACGACCGCGAGCGGATAGGGCCCGCCAAAAAGCATGTTGTCCAGCCGGTAGTCACCATGCACCACCGTCTTTGGCCCGTCCGGGCCACCGACGTAAGAACCGAAGCGCGCATGCAGCCCCTGAGCGCATGCCACCGCCCAGGGCTCCAGGCGCGCCGCGTAGCGTTCGAGGAAAGCCGGTAACAGACTGTCCCAGAGCCCCTTGACCATGGCGCCACCTTCAGAATCCCGGCCGCCGATCCAATCGAGGTCGAAGAGCCCGGGATCGCCCCAGCGAGGACCATGCAGGCCAGCAAGCTCCACCAGCGCAAGCTCCGCCGCATTCGCATCGCAGCCGGCGAGCTGATCGCCCTGTTCTGCCGGCGCGAGGTCCTCCATGAGAAGGACGAATTCATGCGATTCCGGATCGATGTCGGTGAACAGAACTTCGGGCGTGCGAATGTCTAGGGTCGGATCGAGCTCCTGGTAAAAGCGCACCTCTCGGAGATAATTGAGCAGTGAGACCCCGGTCTGCCGGCTCACAGGGTCGTCAGACGCAAATTTGCCGACAACGCTGCGGGGACCTTCGCCGCGTGCGTAGGTCAGTTCGAAGCGAACGTTCTGCCCGACCTGACCTGTGCCAACGTTTCCCTGCGACACGCTGGCGACTTCGACATCGTGGCCGGCGTAACACAACGCCGCCGTCAGCCATCCGGCGTCGATATCGCCCGGTGCGCCGCGAATCTCCGGTGCAGGTGCGCGTGACTTCATTGCTGCTCTCCCCAGTGCCTGCCTGCCCCGAGCATACCGCCGTCGCGTACCGCTGAACGCCCTGCATGGTGCTCATGCACCAGGCTCCCGTTGCAGCCGCGGCCTCCGCGGTTATGCTTCTGCCCCCGCGTTGGCGCGCCCGATCTTCTTTACCCTCATGTTCACGTATATCGATCCGACCGTTCGCGCACGCCTGATCGCGCAGAAGAAGCTGCGCCGAATCAACGAGCAAGGCCACGAAGTCGACGTCACGTCACCGAATCTACCCGACGACCCTGCGCTCGAGGTCATGGGCCCGATTCCGATGCCCATCGACCTCACGGGCGAAGACGTGCTCACCCAGTGGTACCCCTTCGTCCGTCGGACCGAACTAGCAGGGGCCCTTGATCTAGCCGAAGAGCTTCGCCAACGCGGCAGCCCACGCATGTTTGCGTCCCTGTCGAGCTTCATGGCCGTGAACAGCCTGCTCGCGATCGGCGATGCAGAGCACGCCGAGCACCCTCTGGTGCGCATTCACTCGAACTGTCTCACCGGTGACGTGCTCGGTTCCCGCCGCTGTGAATGTGGTCCGCAGCTCGCCGCTGCGGTGGACCGAATCCGACAGGACGCTGGCGGCGGCTACATTGTCTACATGGCGGGCCACGAGGGCCGCGGGATCGGGTTGTGGGCGAAGGCCGCTACCTATCTTCTTCAGGACGCCGGCGAAGACACCTATCAGGCGAACCGGTCGCTTGGCCTCCCGGAGGATTCCCGTGACTTTTCCGATGCCGGCTCGATTCTGAAATGGGTCCTTCGAGGTCGGCCGATGCGCTTGCTCACGAATAATCCAAAGAAGATCGACGATCTGAAGGCGATGGGCGTGGCGAACGTCACGCGCGAAAAACACGTCGTCGGCGTCAGCACGCACAACAAGAATTATCTGTCTGCAAAGCGCTCCTGGGGGCACCGGATTGACGATGAGGATCTTGCAGATTAGCGCGCATTCCTTGCGATGCTGGCCTATTGGTACTCGCCTCGGGCACCATGTTGAGCTGCGAGGCGCGCCGACGGGTGCCAGTGGCACGAGCCTTGCTGTCAGCACCTGATCGCCCCCGCATGAAATGGAGTTCTAGATGACAACCGTCTCCCGTCGTGCCTTCCTGGAAGCGGTGGGCGCCGCCGCCGGCTCGGGTGCCATGTACCGGGCCGCGTCGGCCCTCGGGCTCATGGCCGCGCCAGAGCTCATGGCCGCCACCCAAATCGGCCATCTCGGCGGCGAGCGTCGTCATGTCGTCATTCTGGGCGCCGGCATCTCAGGCCTGACCGCGGCGTGGGAGCTGAAGAAGGCTGGCTACGACTTCACGATCCTGGAGGCCTCGCACCGAGCGGGCGGCCGCAACATGACGCTGCGCGCCGGCGATGTGATCGACGAGGTTGGCAATCGCCAGATCTGCCAGTTCGATGACGAGCCGCACCTCTACTTCAACTGCGGCCCCGCGCGAATTCCGCAAGACCACACGATGCTCATCGACTACTGCCGCGAGCTGGATGTCGAGCTCGAGCCATTCGTCAACGAGAACCGCAACGCCTTCGTGCAATGGGATGAAGCCTTTGGCGGGCGCCCCGTCCGGGCACGCCAGTACTTTGCCGACGCGCGCGGCTTCATGACCGAACTCATGTCCAAAGCCGTGCTCGATGACGCGGTGAACATGCCCTTCGACGGCGTGGACGCGGAGACATTCCTGCAGTTCCTTCGCACCTACGGCGATCTCGATCCGAACTATGTCTACAAGGGCACGAATCGGGCCGGTTACGCATCAGGCGGTTTCGTCGTACACGGCAAGCTGAGGGAAACCTGGGACTTCTCGGACATCATGGATTCCGGCTTCTGGCGCTTTGCCATGCACTGGGGCGAGGGCGCGGACCAGGCCGCAACCATGATGCAGCCCGTAGGCGGCATGGATCGCGTCGTGAAGGGCTTCACCGATCGGGTGGGCGACCGCATGCTGTTGCGCGCTCCGGTGCGCCAGATTCGCAACACCGAAGACGGCGTCGAGGTAACTTATGAAAGCGACGGCGCCCTCAATCGTATCCGCGGTGACTTCTGCATCAACTGCATTCCGACCCATCTGGTCACGGGCGTGGACCACAACTTCGGTTCGCGATACACGCGCGCCCTGCACGCCCCGACAGCGGGCAAGCTGTTCAAGATCGGCTACCAGGTCTCACGTCGCTTCTGGGAAGAGGATGAGCGCATCTTCGGGGGCATAAGCTGGACCGGGCAAGAGATCACACAGCTCTGGTATCCCAGTCAGGGCTTCTTCAAGCAGAAAGGCATCTTGCTCGGCGCATACACCTTCGGCGAGCGCGGCGGCGATGCCTTCGCACCGCTGTCGCCGGCCGAGCGCCTTGATGAAGCATTGCGCCAAGCTGAGAAGATTCATCCGGACATCCGCAAATACGTCGAGAACGGCGTCAGCGTGCCCTGGCACCGCATGAACCACATGCTCGGCTGCTCAGCACAGTGGACCCCTGAAGACGAGCGCGACTTCTACGGGGTCCTGCAGGCCCCGGAAGGCCGCCATTACATGGTGGGCGATCAGATCAGCCATCATTCCGGCTGGCAGGAAGGCGCCATAAGAAGCGCTCACCATGCCCTTGCGGATATCAACCGCCGCGTTCAGGCCGAACTCAGGGGTGACGCCGTTACCGCCTGAAGCACGCATGGACCTCGTGCAGATCGATTCGAAGCCGGGCGCGCATCCGGCCAACGTCAGGAGAGACAATGATGAAAATGCGACTTGCCGCTGGCCTAGCGACCGCTGTCCTGTTCAGCGGCGCCCTCAGCGCCCGGATCGCACATGCGAACCATCACGAAGAATCCGAACACGGTTCCGCCCCGCACCGCATCCAGCACAACCTGATCGGCTCCGACTTCCCGATCGCACGTGCCGTCGAAGTGCCGCCCGGGGTACAGCTCGTCTATCACTCAGGCATGACCCCAAGACCAGCTGACCCTGAAGCTGAGCGCTTCAGCCCGGAATACTGGGGCGACACAAAGACGCAAGCGGAATCGGTGTTTGCGCGCATGGAAGAATCGCTCGACGATCTCGATCTCAGCTTCGACGACATCGTGAAGATGACCGTGTTTCTCGTACCGGTGCCCGAGACCGGCCGCATGGACTTCGGCGGCTTCATGGAGGCGTACACCCAACACTTCGGCAAGGATGCGGGGCGCATGAATCTACCGGCGCGTTCCGCGGTGGGCGTCGCGCAGCTTGCAGCCCCGGGCATGCTCGTAGAGGTCGAAGCGATCTACGCCCGCAAGAACTGACGAAGCGCCCGGCGACACGGGAGTCGCCGGACACCGCTCCTTCCCCGACCAGCGGAATTCCTTCATGCGCCTGATCAGCCTGCTTCTCGTCATGCTCCCGCTCAGCGTCACTGCCCAGAACGCGAACGTGCCCGCGCCGAACGGGCAGCGCTTCGACTACTGCATCACGTGCCATGGCACCGAAGGCCGCGGTAATCGATCGATCAATGCGCCGCGCCTCGGCGGTCTCGGGGCCTGGTACATCGAAAACCAGCTGAACGCGTTCCGCGAGGGATGGAGAGGCGACCACCCGGACGACTACCACGGCGGAGAAATGCGGCCGATGGCAGTGGCGCTGGTCGGCGAGGCGCAGGTAAGAGCAGCCGCTGAGTACTTCGCAGCCTTCCCGGTTCCGGAAACGACCGTGACCGTGCGCGGCAATGCCCGCCGTGGCGAAGCGCTCTATGCGACCTGCATTGCCTGTCATGGCGCCCGCGGCGAGGGCAACGAGGCCATGGCCTCCCCCCAGCTCGCCGGCCAGAACGATTGGTATCTCGAACGACAGCTCAACCACTTCCGCAGCGGCATCCGCGGTAGCGCACCACGCGACGCTCGAGGCGCGCAGATGGCAGCAATGTCGAGCATGCTCACAAGCGAAGAGCAGGTGAAAGACGTGGTGGCCTACATAAACAGCTTCACCGCAGACGTCACCGACGATCACCGGGTCCAGCAGAATCTCATAGGCAGCGACTTCCCGATCGCGCGCGCCGTTGAGGTGCCTGGCGCTTCCCAACTCGTCTATCACTCCGGTCTGACGCCGCGACCGGCGAATCCGGAGGCAGAACAGTACAGTCGTGAGTACTGGGGCGATACGCAGGCGCAGGCGTTTACCGTCTTCGAGCGCATGGAAGCATCGCTCACCGAGCTCGGCGTGAGCCTGGACGACATCGTCCACATGACCGTCTTCCTCGTACCTGACCCGACCACAGGCCGCATGGACTTTTCCGGATTCATGGCGGCCTATACACAATACTTCGGCGACCGCGCCGGCCGCCTGAACCTGCCTGCCCGATCCGCAGTCGGGGTCGCACAGCTGGCTCGCCCGGGCATGCTGGTCGAAATCGAGGCGGTTTACTCGCGACCGGAGTAAGCCCGTGACCGGCGCAGCCCTGATCGTAGGTGCAAGCGGAGTCGTGGGCCGCGCCGCGCTCGCACACTTCGCACGAGAAGGAGTCGCAATCGGCGCCTCGAGACGCCCTCCCGCCGGGCTCGAAGCGCCGCACGTCGCGGTAGACCTGAGCGATGCCGCGGCTGCTCGCGCCTTGATCACTGAACTTCCTGCGATCGATCGGGTCGTCTTCGCCGCCCTTTATGAGAAACCCGGGCTGCTGGCGGGCTGGGTCGAAGCGGATCAGATCGAAACCAATCGGACCCTGCTCGCACATTGTCTCGATGCCCTCGCGGGCCATCCCATCAGACACATCAGCCTGCTTCAGGGCACCAAGGCATACGGCGCCCACGTCCAGCGCATGCGCGTACCGGGACGCGAACGCGAGCCGCGCGTGCCTCACCCGAATTTCTACTGGTTACAGGAGGACCTTTTGCGCGCCCGCGCCGAGGAGCGCGGTTTCGCATACACCATCTGGCGACCTCCGGTGATCGTCGGCCATGCGCTGGGCGCCCCAATGAACGTGCTGGCGGCCCTTGCGGCCTATGCCACCATCGCCCAGGAGACCGGAGAGGGCTTCGCTTTTCCTGGCGGAGCCTGCAGCCCCATTGACGCGATCGACACCCGGTTGCTCGCTGCGGCCCTGGCCTGGGCGCCAGGCGCTGATGCAGCGCGCAACGCCACCTTCAACGTAAGCAATGGCGACGTTCTGTACTGGCCGGATCTCTGGCCCGCACTCGCGCACGCCTTTGGCATCGAAGCGGCAACGCCAGAGCCCCGCGCACTGGCCGAGTGGCTGCCGGCGCGTGCTGGCGTCTGGCAGGAGGTATGTGCACGCGAAGGCCTGAGCGCTCCGAGCCTTGAGGATTTCTTAGGCGATTCAGCCATTTATGCCGATATGCTTTTCGGCCATGGGCGAGATCTCCCGCCCCCCTCTACGCTGCTTTCAACCATCGCGCTGCGCAAAGCAGGTTTCAGCGAGTGCGTCGACAGTGAGGACATGTTCCAGGACTGGATAGAGCAGCTTCGACGGGCGCGCATCATACCCGCCAGAGGCTGACGTCTGCTGCAATGCGCAATCGCGCATCGTTCAACTTGATTCCGGCGCGTCCGACACTAGAATGGCGCGTCGCCAAAGCCACACACAGAGTCGAGATTCATGGCCTTTCAGCGGGTTGCGATCACGGGCACCCTGATCCTGTTCGGCGCGATAAGCGCCTTGACGGCTTCCGCCGCCGACGCCGATCGCGGTGCGGATCTCGCGTGGAAGTATCACTGCACGACGTGCCACGGCAATGTTGGCGTCACGCGTGACGCGCGCTATCCGCATCTTGCGGGCCAGTCGGAGGTGTATCTCGCTTCGCGTCTGAAGTACTTCCGCGACGAGACCGAGCCGATGAATCAGATGAACGGCCAGGCACGCCCGCTGTCCGACGCCGACATCGACGATCTAGCGGCCTACTTCGCCGCGCAGCGCCGCTGAGGACGACCCGATGAACCTTAAGCGAATCCTCGGCCTCGCGGCCATCACCGCCACGACGCTGCTCGCCGGATGCGAACGCCCAGCCGATTCGGTCGAAGACGCCGGCGCAGCCCTTGCTACCGAGAAAGGCTGCGTGGCATGCCACGGCCTGAACGGTAAGGGCACGATTCCCATGAACCCGACGATTGCGGGCCAGTGGCCGAGCTACCTGCGCACGCAGCTGCAGAAGTATCGCGACAACGAGCGTATCAACGCGATCATGAATGGCCAGGCGGCATCCCTCACGGACGCAGACATCGATCTCCTCGCGGCCTATTACGCCAGCCGCTGAGCGCATCTACTGAGGCGCGCTCAGCGCGCCTCGAGTGCCTCGAACAGCTCCACCACGCCCACCCGGAGGCGCAGATTCAAAAGGTCGTCTGCGCGCGTGCGTCCGCGAGTAACGGACGCCATCGGCTTGCCAAGCTCCGCCATCCGACGCGGAAAGCGGAAGCCCGAATACACCATCAGGGAAGAGCCGAGCACGAGCAGCGCATCTGCTCGCTCGAGGGCGGCATAACAGCGCTCCACGCGCGCCTTCGGCACCGCTTCACCGAAAAAGACCACGTCAGGCTTCAGCATGCCGGCGCAGCGCGTGCACGCAGGCACCGTAAACGCCTCGAGATCCGAATCGCGCAGATCTGCATCTCCGTCAGGGCGGATTTCCGTACTCACGCCGCGATGACCCGGGTTCGCAAGTTCCAGGCGCGCTTGCATGTCGCTGCGGCGGCTGACGTCTCCGCAGTTGAGGCAGACAACCCGGTGGATGCTGCCATGGAGCTCTACGACCCCTTCGCTGCCGGCGCGCTGATGCAGCCCGTCAACGTTCTGCGTGATAAGTAACTCAATGCGACCGGCGCGCGCGAAGTCGACCAACCAGCGATGGGCTGCATTGGGCGGAGCTCCGGCCATGAGCGGAAAACCCTGGAGGCTTCGTGCCCAGTAGCGCCGCCGCCAGTAAGGATCCGAGACAAAATCTTGATATTGGACCGGCCGCCGCTGACGCCAGCTACCATCAGCGTCACGGTAGGCCGGGATTCCGGAATCGGTCGAACAGCCCGCGCCCGTGAGGACCACGAGCCGCTCATGCTCCGCAAGAAACGATCTAAACGACGCCAGCGCCTCCCCGAGATCCTCGTGGGTGGCGGCTTCGGGGGCGGGTGGAAAGCGGATAACCAAGGCAGGCCCTGCGCACGCGGCGATCGCGAAGTCTATGAAGCTACCGGGACCGCTTCAATCGCTGGCGGCAGGCACAGCCGCCTGACCATCGCACGCCTCATGCCCCAGGCCAGCTGGACGGCAAAGGCTCGGCATTCATCGGCGCGCGATTGCAGCATGGATCTCGCATCGGCACCGGTCGACGTTGTCGATGAGGAACGATCCCCGTACGCGCCTTTGGTCGACTTGCGAGCGCCGCGGAGCCGCCAAGCGCAAAACGGCTTGGCGCCGATGGTGCTCGCGCCCGCGCCCAGCTCGCAGCGACAGGAATCGACGGGCGGTGAGTGTCCTCAGCGCTACGAGCGCTGGCTCAGTCACCGAGAAGTTCGCGCAGCGCCGGCGCACGTACCCTAAGTTCCGCCAGCGCTTCCCGCTCGATGCGTCGCACGCGATCTCGTGACATGCCGAGTGCAGCGCCTACTTCAAGAAGCGTGTGCTCGCGCCCGGTACCGATCCCGTAGCGCAAGCGCAGGACATCGGCGGCCTGCGCATCGAGCAAGCCGAGCAGCTGTGCAGCGGCGCGTTCGATGAAGATCGCGTCAGCATCAGTTTCCGGCGCCGGGCCATCGCCGGTCGTAACACGACTACCGAGCGTTTCGTCAGCACGCTCACCGACGGGTAGGTCGAGCGAAACCGGTTCGGGCGCAAGATCGAATGCCTGGCGCAGACGCGCCTCGGGCGCGAGGCCCATGGCAAGGAACTCAGCAAAGGAGGGTTCTCGGCCGTGCAAAGTCAAATGCCGCGCCGAAATCGCCCGAATACGCTGAACAAGATCGACCATCTGCTGAGGCAGCCGGATCGAGCGACCGTGCTCGGCCACCGCGCGCGTGACCGCTTGGCGAATCCACCAAGTGGCATAGGTCGAGAAGCGGAAGCCACGACGATGATCGAACCGCTCCACAGCACGCAGCAAGCCGATGTTGCCCTCCTGCACGAGGTCCGAGAGATCAACGCCCCGACCGATATAACCACGGGCAATCGAGATGACGAGGCGGAGATTCGCTCGCACCATGCGGCCGCTCAGTTCAAACACCCTGGCTTCCGCATCGGCTAGCACGCGGCCTCGCTCGAGCAAATCCTCCGGCTCGAGGCCAAGCGTTACGGCAGCGGCCTGCTGCAGGCGCCATTCGGGTTCGAGCTGCGCTTTCAGCGCCTCTGCAGCCGCCGGAGTAAGCCGCCTTCGGCGAGCCCAGCCCTCCAGGCAGGCTGCGTCGATGCCACCGCGAGGGATCTGCTCAAGTTCGCGGACAGCAACGCCCGCCGTAAATCGGCACAGCTGCCGGATGCTGCGTTCAGCCTCAGTAACGGCGCCGAACGCTTGCTGGAAAGGCGCCGCGAATGGCCGTATTCCGACCGCCCGCCAGCGGATTGCGGCGAATTGACGCAGGAGCCACTGGCGCGCAAGAACGCGCTGGCGATCGTCGAGACCCGCTCTGCGCTCCGAGGCAGCCAGGGCAAGCAAGCGCTCCATGGCTCGCACGGTCTCTTGCGACCCTCCGCCTCGAGCCGGATCCTGGGGCGCCCCACCCTGTAGACCGCCATCTGCTTGCTGTGAGGCAGGCGTCTCATGCGAGTCATCGCCTTCAAGAACCCCGTCGACCAGTCCTTGCCCGCGCCCACCGGCGGCCAGATCCGCCGTGAGGCGTTTACAAATGGCCTGCACCAACCCCGGAACAAGCGCGAGCGCGCGCGCCCAGTCGCCGCGTGCATCGGCGAGCTCCGCCGCCAGGGCGCGCTCGCTGCGGGCGTCGAGCAGTGGGTGCCTGCCCACCTCCGCAAGATACTGATCCAAACTGCCGGCGCTTCCACCATGCGTCCTAGATACGCTCATCAGCCGGGCCCGGACGCTGTCTTTTCATGCTTTGGGAAAGGGACTAACTCTGTTGATTCACGCGCCAGCGGTGTATGTCCACACAGCATTCTCCTCGGCAGGGCGAATGCCGGCATGCATGCCGGCCGCGTGAACCGTTGCGCTCTGCACCGGGAAGCCCCTGAAGCTTCCACGCCTTGGGGCTGCGGGCAGCGCATCAAGCGTAGCCGGGTCGCGCGCCCAGCCAGAGGGCGAGCGCCCCTTCAGGTTCCCCGGCGGCCCAGAAGAACGGATTCAGCACCGTATCCGGCTTGTTGTAGGCCACAGGGCCTGCGCCGAACACGCGTACGACACCACCCGCGGCCATGACGACGGCTTCGGCCGCGGCGATGTCCCATTCCGACGTTGGGCCGACGCGCGGATACGCGTCGCAGGCGCCACGGGCGATCTCGACCAACTTCAAGGAACTGCCAGCCTCCCGTTCTTCAAGGCCCGGGAAATCCGCCTTCATGTCGCCGATGAGCGCTTCCAGAGCCTCTGAACGATGGCTGCGCGATGCCATGACCATGGGCGCCTCCGGGCAGGGTCGACACCGAATCTGTTTCGATGAGCCGGTTGCCAGATCGATTTCCTCGGCAATGCCATCCGCCACACGGCCGAGGTAGATCTGACCGCGCGCAGGTACGCCCACGACACCGAGCGTCGGACGACCCTTTTCAATAAGCGCAACGTTGACCGTGAATTCGTCGTTGCGATTCACGAACTCGCGGGTGCCGTCGAGCGGATCGACGATCCAGCAGGCCTCCCATCCTGCGCGCGTCGGGCCATCAAACTGATCCCCCTCCTCCGAAAGAACGGGAATACGTGGCTCCAAAGCCTCGAGGCGCTCGACGAGAATCTCGTGCGCCGCGAGGTCCGCCTCCGTAACCGGCGAGTTATCGGCCTTGCTGGCAACGCCGAGGTCGTCACGACGATAGACCTCCAGGATCGCGTCGCCTGCGACGCGGGCCATGTCCACAAGCGCGTCGCCAAGACGAGCGTAGTCGATACTGTCGAAAGGTCTCATCGGGTGCGGCTCCGCTTTGCGTCGATGGAAATCGTCAAGAGGCCCAGCGCAGCCCCTCGTCGCGAGACGTCGAGCGGTCCTTGAACCCTGCTTGGGACCCCATTATATCTCCGCCTCTTCGCTTCGACCGCTTCCCGCCCATGCCCCTTGCTCCTGCGCTGCCCTGGCGTGAGATCGACACGGTGCTCCTCGATATGGACGGCACCCTGCTCGATCTGCGCTACGACACAACGTTCTGGCTGGCATATCTGCCCGCGCGCTTTGCAGCGCATCACGATGTCACAGAGGACGTCGCGCACGTAGCCGTGCAGCACCTGATGACAGAGGCGCGATCGCGCCTGGATTTCTACTGCTTCGATTGGTGGTCCGACGCCACTGGGTTGGATATCGTTGCCATGAAACCTGACCTCGCGCATCTCATTCGCTTTCGGCGCGGCGCCGAGGCGTTTGTATCTGTCGTGCGAGCGTCCGGCCGTCGCGCCATGATCGTCACCAACGCCCACCGAGCAGGGATCGCTCTGAAAAATCGCATCACGGGCATTGCCAATCTCGTTGACGCGCTCGAATGTGCCCATGACCACGCGTATCCGAAAGAGCACGCAACATTCTGGCGGCGCGTACATAAGCGCCTTGCGTTCGACCCTGCACGAACCCTGCTCGTCGACGACAATCTCGAGGTGCTCGCCTGTGCGGAACGATTCGGTATCAGGCACCTGCGCGCGATCGCCCGGCCGGACTCCGGCCAGCCGTATCTTACGGATCTGCCGTATCCTGCCGTAGACGACCTCACCGAAATGCTCGCGGGTTTTCCGGATGACTGACCCCTCCCAGCGCGTTCGCCTGGACAAATGGCTCTGGGCCGCCCGTTTCTTCAAGACGCGCGCAAAGGCGAAGGACGCAATCGACGGCGGCAAGGTCGAGTGCGACGGCGTGCGTGCAAAGCCCGCCAAGGAAATCACCGTTGGCGCCGAGCTGCGCATCCGTCAGGGCTTCGATCTGAAGGTGGTGCGCGTCACTGGCCTGTCGAACCAGCGGCGTGGCGCCGCAGAGGCCATGAGGCTGTACGAGGAAACATCTGAAAGCATCGCAAAGCGCGAACGCGAGGCTGAACGCCGCCGCGCGCAGCGCGCCATGTTCGACCTGCCGGATCAGCGCCCCGACCGACGCGACCGGCGCACCCTTGAAAAGATAAAGAAGGAAGGCGGTTTCTGATCCCATGGCGGCAACGACCCGAGACAGCATTCGACGCTTTCACTTCCCGGAACTCGATATCCGCGGCGAAATCGCGCGCCTCGACGAGACCTGGGCCGCAGTGAACGCCGCCCATGACTACCCCCTGCCGGTACGGCGTCTCCTTGGCGAACTGCTGGCCGCGACAGCGCTCCTCGCAAACACGATCAAGCTCGATGCGACGCTCACGGTTCAGGCCTCCGGGGATGGGCCACTGGCGGTGCTTATGGCCGAATGCCGCAACGGCGAAACGCTACGTGGGATCGCGCGCCTGCGCGGCGAGGTGGACGGGCTGCTTCCTCCGGACGAGGTCGCCATGGGCACTGAACTTCTCGGCAAGGGCCTCGTCACGATCACGATCCGCCCGGAAGGCGGAGAGCCCTATCAGGGGATCGTACCGCTGACCGGCGCCACCATCGCCGAGGCCGTGGAAGGCTATTTCGCCCAGTCGGAGCAGATTCCCACGCGTCTGTGGATTTCTGCAGCGGGCGATCGCGTGGCCGGACTGCTCGTCCAGGCGCTGCCTCCGGAGCTGACGAGGAAGACGCTCTCGGACAGGCAGCGGGAAGAAGACTTCAAGCGAATAACGCTGCTCGCCGCTACCGTGGGCGCCGAGGAACTGCGGACCACCGAGGCTGAGACGCTTCTGCATCGCTTGTTCCACGAAGAGCAGGTTCGCCTGCAAGCGCCGGACGGTCTGGCCTTCCGCTGCACCTGCTCCCGCGAGCGCACGCGCGAGGCCATGCGCACGCTCCCGCGGAGCGAACTCCAGGCGATCCTCGACGAGGACGGTTTCGTGGAGATGGACTGCCAGTTCTGCCATGAAAAATACCGCTTCGACGCGATCGATCTTGAGCTGGCATACCGCGCTGGACCGGAAGCGGAGGGCGCAGGAAAGGACGCGCCCCACTGAGCAGCGGACATCGTTGCGGGAATGCGAATTTGTCGCACCCGCGCCAATGCCTCTGGCATAATTCGCGGCCTTTCGAAATCGGGCCACTAGACGACGTGGCATCCGACGACGGCGGCCCATCGAATTCCTGGCAGGCGCGCCCTGCATCTGCACGACTTCCCCAAGCAAGCAAATCGGACGGATCGCGAGCATGGCACTGGACATCGACACGAGCGTGAGCAGAACGGTCTATACGGACCTCACCGGCGCCCAGCTCGCCGAGCTGGCGATTCTCCGCGGAGAGGCTGAGTTCTCGGCGGACGGCGCGCTCGTGGTGCAAACCGGCAAACGCACAGGCCGCTCCCCGGCCGACCGCTTTGTCGTCGAGGAGCCGGAGTCTCGCAACAATATCGACTGGGGCCCCGTGAACCGGCCGATCTCGCCGGAAATCTTCACGGCGCTCTGGGATCGGGTGTCTGCCTATCTCGGCGAGCGAGATGCCTTTGTCCAGCATCTTCACGTCGGTGCAGGCGACGTGCACTACCTCCCGATCGAGGTCACCACGGAAACCGCGTGGCACAACCTGTTCGCCCGCACCCTGTTCATCCGCCCTGAACCGTACGATCCAGCAGGCAAGCCAGCCTGGCAGATCATGAATGCCCCCGGCTTCATCTGTGACCCGGAGCGGGACGGAACGCACTCCGATGGCACGGTCATGATCAACTTTGCCGCGCGCAAAGTGCTCCTCGCAGGCATGCGCTACGCGGGTGAGATGAAGAAGTCCATGTTCGCCGTCCAGAACTACCTGCTCCCGGATGCCGACGTGCTGCCCATGCACTGTGCAGCCAACGTTTCCGAAAACGGCGAGACCTGCCTCTTCTTCGGTCTGTCCGGCACAGGCAAGACGACCCTTTCAGCAGACCCATCCTGTCGCCTGATCGGCGACGACGAACACGGCTGGGGCCCGGATACGGTCTTCAACCTCGAGGGCGGCTGCTATGCGAAGTGCATCAACCTGTCTCGCGAGAACGAACCCGTGATCTGGGACGCCATTCGCTTTGGCTGCATCGTCGAAAACGTTGTCATTGACCCGGAGACTCGGGTTCCGGATTACGCAGACTCGACGCTCACGGAGAACACGCGGGCCTGCTACCCACGAGAGAACATCGAGCTGCGCGTCGACGAGAATCGCGCCGGTGAACCGCGCTCCATCATTTTCTTGACCTGCGATGTCTCCGGCGTGCTGCCACCGGTGTCGGTCCTGTCCAAGGAAGCTGCGGCCTACCACTTCCTCTCGGGTTACACCGCCGCCGTCGGCTCAACGGAGATCGGCTCGACCGAGCCCTATCGCGCAACCTTCTCGACCTGCTTCGGCGCACCCTTCTTCCCGCGGCCGGCCGGGGTCTACGCCGATCTGCTGATGAAGCGCATGGATGCCTTCGGCTCTCGCGTTTATCTGGTCAACACCGGTTGGAGCGGCGGCGGCTACGGCGTCGGCGCACGCTTCCCGATTCCGGTCACTCGCGCCATCGTGCACGCCGTCCAGTCCGGCGCGCTCGAGGACGCCGAGACCGAGTTCCTCGAAGGCCTGCAGCTCGCCGTTCCGAAGGCCGTGCCGGGCGTGGACGCCAAGTACCTGAAACCCCGTGACGCCTGGGCTGATCCCGCCGCCTACGACGCCGCAGCACAATCGCTGATCGGCAAGTTCGTGGAGAACTTCCGCCGCTTCGACGTGGACCCGGCGATCGTCGCCGCGGGCCCGAAGCTGGCCTGAAGCGCCGATCCGGCGCGCCGCAGACGCCGCCGCCGGGGCTAAGGGGCAAACAGGTGAAGGACGCACGCACCGCGCTGATCGGCGCGCTGGAACATATCGCGGACAGCGATCTCGCCGGCGTATGCGCGCTGCAGCGCGGTATCGAGAAAGAGGGCCTGCGCGTCACCCGCGACGGCACCCTCGCTCAGACGCCCCATCCTCGGGGCCTCGGCTCCGCGCTGACGCACCCGAACATCACCACCGACTTCTCCGAATCCCAGCTTGAGCTCATCACCGAGCCATACGCCGACGTCGACGCCTGTCTGACCAAGCTCAGCGACGTTCATCGCTGGGTCTACGCACATCTCGAGGACGAGGTCGTGTGGGGCGCGAGCATGCCCTGCGTGCTCGGTGATGACGCCAACATCCCGCTCGGCCAGTACGGCACCTCGAACGTGGGGACGGCCAAGACCGTTTACCGCCGAGGTCTAGGCCATCGCTATGGCCGAGCCATGCAGACCATCTCGGGTATCCACTACAACTTCTCCGTTCCGAAAACGTTCTGGCGCTGGCTTGGCGATGCGACCGCGCACGGAGGCGACCTGCAGAGCCTCGCGACCGAGCGCTACTTCGGCCTGATACGGAACTTCCGCCGCCACTCCTGGCTGCTCTTCTATCTCTTCGGCGCTTCGCCGGCCGTTTGCAGGAGCTTTCTGAAAGGCCGCGAGCACAGCCTCGAAGCCTTCGATACCGGCACCCTGTACCGGCCGTACGCGACCTCGCTACGCATGGGCGGCCTCGGCTATCAGTCCGACGCTCAGTCCTCACTTCGAATCAGCTACAACAGCCTCGCCGATTACGCGCAGACGCTCGCGCGCGGCCTCACCGAAACCTGGCCCGCGTACGAAGCGATCGGCCTGAACCTTGGCGGCGAATTCCAGCAATTGTCGACCTCTCTGCTGCAGATCGAGAACGAGTTCTACGGAACCATCCGCCCGAAGCGAAGCACTCGCTCGGGTGAACGCCCTCTCCACGCCCTAGGGGAACGCGGCGTCGAGTACGTCGAGGTTCGCTGCCTCGACGTGAACCCATTCCTGCCGCTCGGTATCGACGCCGAGACAATTCACTTCCTCGACGTGTTCCTTTTGCACTGCCTGCTGACCGAAGCCGCCGAAGATTCGCCGGAGGAAATCGAGGCCCTGCAGCGCAATCGGACGGCCGCCGTTGAGCGCGGGCGCGAACCGGGCGTAGAGCTCGAAAGCCTGGACGGGCCCCGCGCCCTGAGCGCGTGGGGCGGCGAGCTGATTACGGAATGCGCGCGGATCGCACGCGTACTCGATCGCGCCCGAGGCAACGAAGCAGCATCGCATGCGGTGGAAATACAGCGCGCCCGAATCGAAGACGCTGCTCGAACGCCCAGCGCGCGAATCCTTCAGGCCATGCGTGAAGGGGGCGTGCCCTTCTTTCGCCTTGCCATGAACGCCTCCATCGAGCATGCCGATTTCTTCCGCCACCAGCCCTTCGATGCGCAAACCCGGGCGCGCCTTGAAGCAGAGAGCCTTACTTCCCTCGCTGACCAGCGGAAGATCGAAGCAGCAGACACAGAGGACTTCGCGAGCTACCGCCGCAGCTTCATCGACCAGCCGCTCTTGCCCAGCGGCGGCCTCTGATCGGCGGCAGGGCGCCGACGCCGTGAATCACCTCGCGCACCTCTATCTTTCGGGCCCCGATGGCGCACTGCGCGCCGGGGGCCTACTCGGTGACTTCGTCAGGGGCCGCCTGCGCGGCGCCTATCCATCCCGGATCGAGCAAGGCATCGCACTGCACCGGCGGATCGACGCCATCACCGATGCGCATCCGCGACTCCGCGAGATCATCCGACGCCTCCCGCCCGCCCATCGGCGCTGGGCACCGGTGGCCATCGACGTCTTTCTCGACCATCTGCTTGCACGCGACTTTCAGGCACACGCCAGAGAATCCCTTGCCGACTTCGCCGCCGACGCACTAGAAGATCTCACCCGCTACGCGCCATTGATGCCAGAGTCGGCACAGCGCCTTGTCACAGCCCTGCGCACCCACCGGACGCTTGAACGCTACGCTGATCCAGCGATGATCCCGCGCGTGCTCGAACGCCTGTCCACGCGTACCCGGCACAGCCGTGCGCTCCTCGCCCTCGTGGACGACTTTCCGATCATCGAAGCGGCGCTCGTCGATGCCCTTCCCATCGTGCTGTCCGATCTGGAGTCGGCGGCCCGGCCCTTCCACGCGCTGGCCGACCAACAGTTAGACTCACCCGCATGAGCGCTTCGGGCGCTAGGCAGACGGAGACGACATGAAGGCGGTGCTATGCAAGGCCTACGGCCCCCCGGAAGACCTGGTGATCGAAGACGTTCCGGCGCCCGCATGCGGCCCCGGACAGGTGCGCATCGGCGTCCACGCCGTCGGCATCAACTTCCCCGATTGCCTGATGATCGAGGGCAAATATCAGTTCAAGCCGGAGTTCCCGTTCTCGCCGGGCGGCGAGCTCTCGGGCGAGATTCTCGAGCTCGGTGAAGGCGTGACCGGCCTGTCCATCGGTGACCGCGTGATTGCCGGCGGCGGCCACGGCGGCCTCGCCGAGGAGGTCGTGGTGAGCGCTACCGGCCTGCGCTCCGTACCCATGGGCATGTCCATGAGTCAGGCCGCGGCCTGGTCCACCACCTACGGCACCAGCTATCACGCCCTCAAGCAGCGCGGAGCATTGCAGCCCGGCGAAACCCTACTCGTGCTCGGCGCCGGCGGCGGAGTCGGCCTTGCGGCGGTCGAGCTCGGCAAGGCCATGGGCGCACGCGTCCTCGCCGCGGCCAGCAGCGAAGCCAAACGCGAAGCGGCGAAGGCTGCCGGCGCTGACGAGGTGATCGACTACTCTGACGGCGAGCTCAAGGAGAAGGTAAAGGCCCTCACCGACGGCAGGGGCGCAGACGTCATCTACGACCCGGTCGGCGGCGACTTCTTCGACCAATGCATGCGCTGCATAAACTGGAAGGGCCGCGTCCTGGTGGTCGGATTCGTCGGGGGCGAAATTCCGCGCGTACCGATCAATCTGATTCTGCTGAAGGGCTGCCAGGTCGTCGGCGTCTTCTACGGCGCCTTCACCGGACGAGAACCAGCGGAAAACGCACAGAACTGGCGCGAGCTCGCGAACTTCTGGGAGGCTGGAAAGATCGCCCCTCTCGTGAGCCGGGCGTTCGCATTCGAGGAGCACGCGGCAGCGCTGCGCTGCTTGTCGGAGCGGGAAGCCATCGGCAAGGTGGTGGTCCGCGTGCGCGGAGACGACTGATGCCCCCGCTGCTCCAGCCGCGCCCGCTGTTCGCGGCCATGTTCGTCGCCTCCGCGTCCCTGCTCGGCATCGCGTTCTACATGGAGTACGTCATGCTCCTCGAGCCGTGCCCGCTGTGCATGATGCAGCGCATCTGGGTCGGGATTGCCGGCATCCTCTCCCTGGGCGCCGCGCTGCACGGCAAAGGCGTGCGCTTCTGGTCCGGCCTGGTGGCAAGCGCCGCCGCCATCGGCAGCGGCTTCTCCCTTCGCCAGCTCTGGCTCCAGAGCCTGCCGCCAGATGAGGTGCCCGCCTGCGGCCCCGGTCTTTCATACATGATCGAGGTCTTTCCGCTCTCCGAGGTCATCGAAGCGATGGTGTTCGGCACCGGGAACTGCGCCGAGGTGTCCTGGACACTCGTCGGTATATCGATTCCAGGCTGGGTGTTCATCGCTTTCGTCGGCTTCTTCGTCGGCACCGTGCTGGCCTGGCGCGGCGCAGAGCGGCCCGCGGCCTGAACCAACGGTCATGCGAGCGGATCATCCCAGACTCACCGCGCTCGCCGAACAGCGCATATCCGTCCTCGTGATGAATGCGAAGGGGGGCGCCGGCAAGACCACGCTCGCAACGAATCTCGCAGCGGCCTATGCCCATCACGGCGTGCCGACGGCGCTCGTCGATCACGACCCGCAGTCCAGCGCGACCCATTGGCTCGCAGCACGAGCGGAGGCTCGGCCGCAGATTCTGGGGGTCGAGGCCCATCGCTCCGGGGCCGGAGTGACTCGCGCTTTTCTCATGCGAGACGCGCACCACGCCGACCGCATCGTGATTGACACACCTGCTGCGCTCGCGCCAAGGCAGATGGGTCAGTGGGTTGGCGAGGCCGATCGGGTGATTGTTCCGGTACTGCCGTCGGGTATCGACATCAAGGCTGCATCCCGCTTCATCGGCGAGCTGCTGCTCAGCCCGACCATGCGAGCCCGCCGCGTGCCGCTCGCGGTCGTCGCCAATCGCGTGCGCGCCAATACGCTCGTTTTCGAGAAGCTGAAGCGGTTTCTGAACTCATTGCACATCCCCTTCGTCACCACGATCCGAGACACACAGAATTTTGTCCGCGGTGCCGATAGTGGAGATGGGATCTTCGATGCTTCTATGCCGCAGGTGGCCACCGACCGGGAAGCCCTGCTGACGCTGATACAGTGGCTCGAAGCACCTGGAGAAATGCGAAGCCCGCGCGGGCAGCAAAGCTAGACGGCAACCGCAAGCCCGGTCGTCACGCAGCTGTATCAAAAGCACTGGAAAGTTCCGCGCACGCAGCGCCGCACGCGCACCGGGAACACCATGCCTGAACTGAACATCGACCCCGAACTACCCGCCGCTCCCTATGTACGTCAGGACCCGCGCCTGAGCTACGTGGAGCCCGAACACCATTGGAGCAAACGTGCGGTCATCGATTCGCTCGAGCGCCTCTCTGGTCGCGGCAAGCTTGAGCAGATTTATCGCGAGGTGAAAGCCGAACCCTTCGATCTTGGAAACTTCTTCACGCGCGCACTCGAGCTCGGCGCCATCGAGACAGAATTCACCACGGGAGAGGTCCGCGGCATTCCGGTGACCGGACCGCTCATTTTCTTCGGCAACCACCCTTACGGATTGGTCGACGGCATGATCATGTGCCGACTCGCCGCGCATACGCGCGGTGAATTTCGAATCCTCCTGCACGCGCGCCTGTGCCAGGATCCCGATCTCGCCCCTTACTTCCTCCCCGTCGACTTCGAGGAAACGAAGGCCGCAGTCAGAGCAAACATCGCGACCAAGCGCGCCGCCCTTGACACGCTGCGCCGCAACGGCACGCTCATCATCTTCCCGGGCGGCGGCGTGGCCACGGCTCCCGGCGGCTTCGGAATTGCCAGAGAACTGCCCTGGTCAACCTTCGTCGCAAAGCTCATACATCAATCGCATGCCACGGTGGTGCCGGTGTTCTTCCATGGCCAGAACAGCCGGCTGTTCCACATCGCAAGTGCAGTCAGTGAAACACTCCGCCGAGCCCTCCTGCTGTTCGAGGCGAGCAACAAGCTCGGCAAGCGTTTCCGCGTCAGCGTTGGCCAACCCATCGACTACGCGGCCATGGAATCCCTGCGATCGCGCGCGGAGCTGACGCGCTATCTTCAAGCGCGCATCGTCGAACTGGGGGGCGGCGATATCGACAGTTTCGCTCTCGATGACTAGGGTCTGAGCATCCGCCTCCCTCGCAGAGGGAACGCACCGATGTCCGATCAGCTCCATGCGGAAGTCCGGATCAACGCGCTGCTGGCACGCTACGCCGACGCCGTCGTGCGCCGCGATCCCCACGACTGGATCGCAACCTGGGCGCCCGACGCCTCCTGGTTTCTCGCAGGCACCGAGATCACCGGCCGCGAGGCCATCCTCGACACCTGGCAGCGCGCCATGGCGGGCTTCCCCTTCGTGATCCACACCGTGACGCCACCGGTCCTTCGCATCGATGGCGATCAGGCGCGCGGCCGCTGCAGCGTGCAGGAAGTGCTCCGCTTACCCGACGGGGGCGCGCGCCAGATCTTCGGCGTCTATCACGACCGCTTCGTGCTGACGCAGGACTGGCACTTCGCCCACCGCCGTTTCGACGTTCTCCTGGCCCGACCGATCGATCTCGACGGCGCAGACGTGGTGCCTTGGCCCGCGGACGTCGATCCCGACTTTCTTCGCTGAGCATCGAGTTTCGCTTAAGACGTCCGCGGCGCTATCCTTCGCCGCTCTTCGAAAGACCCCCTGCCCGGCAAGACGCCGCCGCAGACTGTACTGGACCTTCCCCATGACGCACGCTCGATTCATGCGCACGCTTGCCTGGCTGTGCACCGCACTGATCTGCCTGCCCTCAAACGGCCAGATCGCCCAGACCAAAGGCAGTTTCGAGGACCACTTTCGCCAGCTCGACCAGGCACTGCCCGACCCGAACGTCTATCGAAGCGCGACCGGAGCACCGGGACCGCAATACTGGCAGCAGCGCGCCGACTACGACATCGACGTCACCCTCGATGAGGCCGAGCGCAAGATCATCGGGCGGGAGACCATCCGCTACACGAACAACTCCCCGGAAACGCTCCGTTACGTCTGGATTCAGCTCGATCAGAATCGTTTCCGCAGTGATTCCAACGATCAGCTCACGCGCACGATCGGCACCGACGCGCGCATCAGCTATCGCCGCATGCGCGCTCAACAGTTCATGAGCACCTTCGACGGCGGTCACAAGATCACCGAGGTCTCGAGTGACGGCGGCGCGCTTGATTACGTCATCAACGGCACCCAGATGCGTATCAATCTCCCGGGCCCGCTCGACCCGGGTTCGTCCTTCGAGTTCACGATCGCGTGGAACTACCTGATCCCGGATGCCCGCTCCCTCTCACCACGCGCCGGATATGAGCACTTTCCGGAAGACGGGAATGACATTTTCCTTATCGCCCAGTGGTACCCGCGCCTTGTCGCGTTCTCCGACTACGAGGGTTGGCACAACAAGGAATTCCTCGGCAATGGCGAGTTCACCCTGGAGTTCGGCGACTTCGACGTCGCGATCACCGTGCCAGCCGATCACATCGTGTCCTCGACCGGCGTCCTGCAGAACGCGGGGCAGGTACTGACCCGCACGCAGCGCAATCGTTTGTCCGAAGCGCGCGACGCGGATCGTCCGGTGTTTGTGGTAACGCCCGAAGAAGCCCTGGAGAACGAGGCCGAGGGCACCGATGAGACCAAAACCTGGCGCTTTTCCGCCGAGAACGTCCGTGACTTTGCGTGGGCGAGCTCGCGCAAGTTCATCTGGGATGCACAGGGTCACGATCAGCCGAACAGCGACGGCGCACCGGAGAAGGTCATGGCCATGTCCTTCTATCCGAAGGAGGGAGAACCGCTCTGGTCTCGCTATTCGACGCAGGCCGTCATCCACACGATGGAGGTCTACTCGCGCTACTCCTTCGCCTACCCGTACCCGACCGCGCAGTCCGTGAACGGCCCGGTAGGCGGCATGGAATACCCGATGATCACCTTCAACGGTCCGCGCACTGATCCCCACGAGGACGGTGATCGCACCTACACGCGAGGCGAAAAGGAGTTCCTCATCGGCGTCGTCATTCACGAGATCGGGCACATCTACTTCCCGATGACCGTGAATTCGGATGAGCGTCAGTGGACCTGGATGGACGAAGGCATCAACACCTTCCTGCAATTCATTGCGGAATCGGAGTGGGGCGAGGGCATGCGCTCGGACCGCGGCGAGCCGCGCTGGATCACCGACTACATGGTGAGCGAGCGGCAGGTTCCGATCATGACCAACTCGGAGTCGCTCCTGCAGTTCGGCAACAACGCTTACGCAAAGCCTGCGACTGCGCTCATCATCCTGCGCGAGACAGTTCTCGGTCGCGAGCTCTTCGACAACGCATTCCGCGAATACGCCCAGCGATGGAAGTTCAAGCGCCCGACGCCGGCCGATCTCTTCCGCACCCTCGAGGAAGCTTCGGGCGTCGATCTGGATTGGTTCTGGCGCGGCTGGTTCTACTCCACGGACCACGTCGATATCTCGCTGGACCGGGTTCACAAGTTCCGCGTCGACACCTCCGACCCGGAAGTGGAAAGCGAATGGGAGCGTGCGGAGCACGCAGGCACGCCGTACTCGCGCACCCAGGCGTACAACGAGCGCGACGGCATCACGACCCGCGAGTCGCGCATGCCTGACCTGCGCGATGTGTATTCGGAGAACGACGAGTTCACGATCACCGACAAGGATCGCAACGAATACGACACGTTCCTCGAGGGCCTGAGCGACGAGAAGAACAGCGATCCCGAGTGGATGCGTCGGGTGTATGAGCAGGCAGTAGAAGAAGACCTGAACTACTACGTGCTCGAGTTCTCGAATCTCGGTGGCCTGGTGATGCCGATCATCCTGCAGATCACCTACGCCGATGGCGAAATCGAGGAAATGCGGATTCCAGCGGAGATCTGGCGCCGCAATCACCGCAGCGTGAACAAGCTGATCGCACGTGCAGGCGACATCACCGAGATTGTCGTGGACCCGTACTGGGAAACGGCCGACGCGGATGTGGACAACAATCACTATCCGCGTCGCTTCGTGCCTTCGCGCATCGAGCTCTATAAGCGCGAGCGCAAGGAACGTGATCTCATGGCAGACCTGCGCGTCGAGCGGAAGACCGAAACGCCCGACGCAGAGGGCGCACCGGAAGACGCGGGCGAGCGCGCAGTGCCGATGACGGAGTCGAACTGACCACTTGCCCGATACGGGCCTGCTTTGCAGGCCTGCACCAATTGGTCGCGACGCAGCAGCCGTCGGTGCATCTGCAAGGATGCGCCGACGACGGTCGAGCCTGACGCACGCTCTGCCATCGGCGAACGCGCGCCGGCCCTTGGAATTGGTCGACGTCCGCCACTATCGGACAATCGTGCTGTCCCTCGCGAGGACCCTCCATGCGCATCGTCATCGTTTCCGACGCCTGGTACCCCCAGATCAACGGCGTCGTACGCGCATTGGATCGAACGCGGGAGCTGCTCGAGGCACGCGGCCACGGGGTCACGGTCATCGGCCCGGACCGCTTTCGCACCGCTCCTATGCCCACCTACCCGGAAATCCGCCTCGCGCTTACGCGACCGAAGAGCGTTGGGGCCCAGATCGCTGCCTGTGACCCCGACGCTGTGCACGTGGCCACCGAAGGCCCCCTCGGCTGGTGCGCCCGCAGCTGGCTGCGCACGCACGGCCTCCCCTTCACCACCTCTTTTCACACCATGTTCCCCAGCTACGTAAAGGTACGGTCCGGCATACCCGAACGCTGGAGCTGGGCCGTGATCCGTCGCTTCCACGCAGCCGCCGAAGCGACGATGGTATCGACAGCAACGCTGCAGACCATTCTCGAGAATCGCGGCTTCGAACGTGTCGTGCGCTGGGTTCGCGGCGTCGACACACAGACCTTTCGCCCTCTGCCAGGCGTCGACCTGGAGGGCCCGAGACCACACCTGCTCTACATCGGTCGCGTCGCACCGGAGAAGCGGATCGAAGACTTCCTGAACCTGGACGTGCCGGGCACCAAATTCGTGGTCGGCGACGGCCCGGTTCGCGCGAAGCTCGAGAAGCGCTATCCGGAAACGAAATTCCTGGGCGCGAAATTCGGCGATGAACTCGTGCAGCACTACACCGCCGCCGACGTGTTCGTGTTCCCGTCTCGAACCGATACGCTCGGCCTCGTCATGCTGGAAGCGCTCGCGTGCGGCGTACCCGTAGCGGCCTTTCCGGTTCAAGGCCCACTGGACGTCGTCGGCGACAGCGGCGCTGGGGTCCTATCGGAGGATCTGGCAAACGCAGTCAGGGCATGCGCCGACGTGGATCGTAGCAAGTGCCGAGCCCGTGCCCTCGAGTTCTCCTGGCACCGCTCGGTCGAGCAGTTCGAACGGAACCTCGTACCAATAGACTCCGGGCCCTCCTTGGACAAGCAGAACGCCGCCTGAGCGTCGTCTGGCGCGGGATTCAAGCGCGCGCAGAGGCCAGCGCCTGCCGGTCTTACCCGCCCGAATCAAAGGGCCCATGGTGAATTCGGCGGGCGACGCCTAGAGCGGCCCAGCGCGGTACAAACGAGGTGCAAGCCGTGCGCGGGCGACAAGAAACGGATCACGGTGCGCTGTCTGCGGAAACCTGATCACTTCCGAGCCGACGGCTACCGAAGTAGAAAATGAGCCCCGCGAACACGATGGCAAAGGCAACCATCGCTTCCGTGGGATCGCTCAAAGCGAGGTAGACGAGCGTCCAGCCCGTGATCGAGAGGTAGATGAGCGGCGGCACCGGGAACCAGGCCGTTCGGTAAGGGCGCGGGAGATCGGGCTGGCGCACCCGAAGCACAAAGACTCCTAGAACGGTGAGGAAGGAGTTGAGCCCGAGCGTGAAACCAGCGAGGCGAATGATCTCCTCGAAGGACGACACGAAGATGAACAGCAGGGCGAGCGCGCACTGGAAGACGATGGCGAGCACCGGCAAGCCCGTCGCGTTGGTCCGCGCGAACCAGGAAAATGCGCGGAAATCCTCGCCGATCACCGCGAGCACGCGCGGCCCCGCGATGGTCATGGCACTCACCGTGGACACGAGCAGCAAGGCAAGCACGATACCCATGATCGCCCCACCGCGTTCGCCGTAAACGAAGCTTGCGGCGACGTAGCCGACCTCGACCTTGCCAGCCATCTCGCTCATGGGCGCTGCGTAGAGAAAGGTGAAGTTCAGCGCCACATACAGCACCAGCACGATCGACGTTCCGAGCCAGAGGACTCGCGGCAGGCTCTGCTGCGGAGCCTCCATCTCGCTCGTCAGGTAGGTCGCCGCGTTCCAACCCGTGTACGCATAGCTCACATAGATCAGCGCGACGGCGAAGGCCGGCGAGAGCATCGCCCCGAAGCCGTCGGCGTCCGGCAGGAACGATACGGGCTGGGGCGTGTCGACGAGCATCAGCGCCGATGCACAGAACACCACGATGAGCAGCAATTTGAGCAGCGTGAACCAGCGCTGCACGCCTGCGGAATTCGATCGCGTACTCGCATGCGCAACGGTCAGCGCGATCACGAGCGCAGCCGCCGCCGGCTTCGCTGGTATCTCCGGCACAACTGCCGAGAGATAGCTGCCGAAGGTGATGGCGGCGGCCGCGACAGGCGCGGCGAAGCCGATGGTCGCGGACACCCAACCCGACACGAAACCCGCGGCAGGGTGATAAATGCGAGACAGGAAGTTGTACTCGCCTCCGGACCGCGGCAGCGCTGCCCCAAGCTCCGCATACGTCAGGGCGCCGCAGAGCGCCGCAACGCCTCCGACGACCCAGAGCATGAGCAGGGCGAACCCGGACGTGATGTCGAGGAGCTGGAAGCCGAGCGAGGTGAATACGCCTGTACCGATCATGTTCGCGACGACGACAGCCGCTGCCGTAGTCGCGCTGTAGCGCTGCGCCGAAGCGCCGGATGAATCACTCAAGACGGTTTGGCTCCCCTACCGGCCGCGCGGAGTGTAGCTGACTGCAGCCGGGCATCCGGCTCAGGAGCGCGTCGATGACCCCTCCACCTCTTGGCCCTCTCCCCCGCCGAGCCGCGAGTGAGTCGCGAAGCGTGCTCGGCAGGACGCGCTCCGCGGGCTCGCCCGTGCGCCACGCGGTCATCGTTCTCGTAGCGAGAGCGGAGTCGGGCGTCTTGTCCACGCACGCTGCGCCTCAGCCAAGGCGTCCGTACTCACGGTCACGCCGAGCGACAGCACGGCGCAAATGCACGCTGCCGCCTGGCTCGCCGTACTGGCTCGCACGACGGTCAGGCTTCACCTTCGGGCATCATTTCTCGTAGCTCGGACCCGCCTGGAAGGCAGCAAGCATCGCATCGGTGCGCATGCGAATACCGTCCTCGTATTCGGGATGCGTGAAAATCCAGAATCGCTCCTCACGCATCGCATCGATTACGCATTCCGCGACGTGCTCGGGCGGCAGCGCTCCGGCCATGAGCGCCTGCGCCATGGCCTCCTGTTCAGGCGTGAATTCGCGGACCCGATCGTTCTCGAGCTCGGCTGGCCGATTACGTCCCGACTCGAAGATACGTGTCTTAACGAACCCCGGGCACAGCACCGAGACGTTCACAGGTGTCTCCGTGAGATCCGCAGCCATTGCCTCGGACATGCCGACGACCGCGAACTTGGAGGCGCTGTAGATCGCCATACCCGGCGCGCCACCGATCCCGGCCATTGATGCGGTGTTCACGATATGGGCAGGCTCGCCGTTCGCGAGCATACGCTCCATGAACGTCTGGATGCCGTTGACGACGCCTCCAACGTTCACGTCCAGGGTCCAGTCCCAGTCGTTGTAGGTGCATCCTTCGATCGGGCCGCCTGCGCCAACGCCCGCGTTGTTGCAAAGTACGTGGACGGGGCCAAAGGCGGCTTCCACCTCCTCGGCAGCCGCCGCCCAGGCGTCGCGATCGCGCACGTCGAGCTTGATGCCGAGCACGTCGGCATTGCGCGCGCGCAGATCGGCGACCGCCACCTCAAGTGCTTCGTCTTCGACGTCCGCGATCACCACGCGCATACCCTCGGCAGCGAAGCGCTGCGCCATTGCGAGCCCGATGCCGCTCGCGCCGCCCGTGACGAATGCCGTCCGTCCTTCGAATTCCTGCATGGGGGTTCCTTAACTGGATGTCTCGGCGCGGAACGCTACCGCGATCCTGGTCGCATCGGGGTGACTTTCGATCAGGGCAGCCAAAGCTGCTTCCTGAGCGGGGCGATTGGCTGCATGCGATTCCTGCGCATGCCAACGCACCATCCTCTCCCACACCGGATCGATGATATCTGCGCCCGAATAGCGGACGCCGTCCGCCCCGTCGATGGTCAGGCTGCGGAATTCGGACACGAGGGTCTGCAGATAGGCCACATGGATTGCTTCGTCCGTGCGTATGCGGTCGACAAGTTCGAGCGCGAGGTCACGATCGGCCTCCGGAACAGGGAAGAGGCCAGGCGTAGAGATGACGTCCTCATAGAAGCGAAAGGTTCGCTCTGCTCGGACTTCGATCATCAGCACGTTCATAAGCAATCGCAGCGTATTCTCGTGCGCTTCGGGCAGAGCGGGCATCTCACGCCCGTGGACCTCACGCGAGATCGACGCGGGCGCATCGGGCACGGGCCACCGCGCCTTGCCGAAAAGCAGATCACGAACGGCGAACCACATGTCGTCATGACCGCCGATGCCGACGTCCTTGCGGCCACCCTCATCCCAGCCATGGCCCTTGAGCAGGCCGGAGTTGAGATGGCCAATGCACATGGCGGACACGTCGTCCTGCGTCAGCTGCTGGAAGTCGGGTGCCGTGAAGTCGACAAGCGCAATGCCACGCGCCTCGATGATTCCAGTGATCGACAGGCTGTTCCAGAACGCCTGGCCGAGCCCTTCGCGTATCAGCAGGCGCTGCTGCGCCTCGTTCGGGAAGGGTGGCTCTGAAAGCAGGGCCGTGTCGGCCTCGATCAGCGGCCAGCCGCGCGCTTCGAGGGCCTGCTGCCACGCGCGCACCGCCGGCCATCGGTGCAGTGTCCGCGGTGACAGGTAGCGCCCGTCCGCGTCAAAGCCTCCATGCAGGCGAAGCTCCGCCTCCACGTGCTCACCGGCGTATTCATGTTCCGCAAGCAGCGCCGCCTCGTCCCAGCGCAGGCGGTCGCCTCCGCCTTCGATTCTTGCCTCGGCCATGCGATTCCCTCCCCTTAGTGCTGCTGTGTCGTCGGCAGGTCCATGGCGGCCTGCAGCGTTTCGAGCTGCTTCTCGCGCTCCGGCGTCATCTCGCCGAAGTTCGCAAGCATTTCCTCACCGCGCGCCAGGGCGGCCCCCTTGAGCTCGGGGTGAGTGAACAGCCAGAAGCGATCTTCGCGAACGCCGTCGAGCACGATCTGCCCAACCGCGTCGGCTTCTATGCCCGCCAGCATCCCCATGTGCATGACTTCCGACTGCGCCTGCGCCGCTGCTTCCGCCGCGTCCGAGCTTCCCACGAAGGCATCCGGTCGATTGCGCTCCGATTCGAGGATGCGCGTGCGCACCATGCCCGGGCAGAGCACGGAAACGCCGACGTCGCTGTCGGAGAGGTCAGCACGCAGGGCCTCGGACATGCCCACGACGGCGAACTTCGACGCGTTGTAGACCCCAAGCCCCGCGATGCCGACAACGCCCGCCATGGAGGCCGTATTCACAACATGACCCTCGCCCGCGGCCTTGATATGCGGCAAAACCGACTGCAGGCCGTTCACCACACCGCCCACGTTCACGCCCATGACCCAATCCCAGTCCTCGTAGGTCACAGCGTCGAGGCGACCGCCTCGATACACGCCCGCGTTGTTACAGAGCACGTGAATAGCGCCAAAGGTATCGACCGCCTGCTGCGCGGCAACAGCGAAAGCGTCCCGATCCGTCACGTCGAGCTCGATGGCCAGCACGGGTACGTTCCGGCCGGCGAAGCGCGCCTCGGCCGCGCTGAGCGCATCCGCGTCGAGGTCCGCGATCACGATCTTCGCGCCAGCGCCGGCAAAGGCCTCGGCCATGGCCAGCCCGAGCCCGCTGGCCCCTCCGGTCACGAAGACCACCTTCCCTGCAACGTCCTGCATGCGGTGCCTCCCTCAGCGGCACGCCTGCTTGGCGGCCGATCGCACGTACAGAACCGCGCGCCTTCTAAGGGCCCCTGGAGGAGGGCGGGACGCGTCAGTCGACCGCGACAAAATCGCAGAATCATCGGCCGAGTGCCAACGGCGGCGCGGAGCCCGACCTTTCATTCGGGTACCATCACCGTCATGAACCGTGAAGAACTGATCGTCCGCCTGCGCGAGGTCTTCGAAGCGCGTGGCTTCGAAGGCGCCACGCTCGCCGAAATCGCCCGCGCGAGCGGCCTGTCAAAGGCGAGCCTGTATCACCACTTTCCCGACGGAAAGCGCGGCATGGGCCTGGCGCTGCTGACGGATGCGGGGATTCGCCTGGAACGCTCTGCGTTAGCGCCGCTGCGCGAGGGTGGGGAACCGGAACAGCGACTGCAGGACATGTTGCTCGGCGTGGAACGCTACTATGGCAGCGGCGAGCGCAGCTGCCTGCTCACGGTGTTCGCCCTCGGGCCGCCGAACGACGTCTTCGATGGCCTCGTAGAGCAGCGCCTGGCGGAATGGATCGATCTGCTCGCGAACACCCTGCAGGACACAGGCCTTGGGAAGAAAGAAGCGCGCCGGCAGGCGCGCGATCTTGTTTCCCGAATCCAGGGGGCGGGCGTTCTCGCCCGTGCCCTGCACGATCCGAAGCCTTTCAGGCAGGTGCTACGACGCATCACTGCGGAGTTCGGGCTCCGCTGATCTGCCGCGCATAAGCGCGTGGAACCTGCCGACCCACTCGAGCACACCTTCGGGCGCATGCTTTTTGCGCCAGGTGCTTGCCGCGGACTTGTTGACTTCGCTCAACGTCGGATAGACGTGGATAGTGCCCATGATCTTCTTAAGCCCAAGGCCGTGGGTCATGGCGAGGGTCCACTCCGCAAGCAGCTCGCCGGCGTGCGGGCCGACGATCGTGACCCCGAGGATCTTGTCCGAGCCGCCGGGCGGCGTAAGCACCTTCACGAAGCCAGCCGTATCGTCCTCGGCGATCGCGCGATCGTTGCCCGTGAATTCGAACTTGGACGTCTCGAACTCGATCCCCCGCTCACGCGCCTCGTCCTCCGAGAGACCAACCCGCGCCACCTCCGGCTCCGTATACGTGCACCAGGGCACGACGCGGTAATCGACCCTGAAGCGGCGGAAGGCGCCAAATAGGGCGTTCACGGACGCGAACCACGCCATATGCGATGCGATATGCGTGAACTGATAGGGACCGACGACGTCGCCGCAGGCATAAATGGTCGGGATCGACGTCTGCAGGTAGTCGTTCACCTCCAGCGTGCCGCCAGCCGTCTTGCGCACGCCGAGGTCATCAAGGCCAAGTGAGTCCGTGATCGCCCTGCGGCCAACGGCGACGAGCAGACGGTCGAAGGGCACCTCCACCTCACCGTCCGGGCCCTTCGCGACGAGTACGCCGCCGTCGCCATCCTTGCGCACCGAAGTGGCGCGATGCTCGTGCAGCACAGTCATACCGTCGGCGTCGAAAGACGCCTGTACAACGGCCGCTGCGTCCGCGTCTTCGCGCGGCAGCAGGCGCGATGCCGAGTTGATCATCGTTACCCGCGAACCGAGGCGAGCGAAGGCCTGCGCGAGCTCAGAGCCGATCGGGCCGGTGCCGAGCACGACAAGCCGCTCAGGCATCGCTTCCAGTTCCCATACGGAATCGGAGGTGAGGGCATCCACCTCCTCGATCCCGGGAATCTCGGGAATGGCGGGCGCTCCACCAGTGGCAATGATGATGTGGCGCGCCGTGCGCCGCTCACCGTTCACCTCGACGGTCCAGGGATCGACGATGCGCGCCTCACCGAGGACCACGTTAACGCCCAGGGAGCGATAGCGCTCCGGCGAATCGTGGGGCTCGATGGTCTTGATGGCGCCATGGACGCGCTTCATGACCTCGGGGAACCGGGTCTTCGCGATCACCGGGTCGAAGCCATAGCGCGGCGCTGCGTGAAGCGTCTTCGCCACGCGCGCCGAGGTGATGATCGCCTTCGACGGTACGCAGCCCGTGTTCAGACAGTCGCCTCCCATCTTATGCCGTTCGATGAGCGTGACCTTGGCCTTGACCGTCGCGGCGATGAGTGCCGCGATGAGACCCGCGGAACCCGCGCCGATCACGATGAGGTTGTCGTCGAAGGACTTCGGCTTCGCGAAGCCCTTGAGCGCACGATTGCGTTCAATGCGGCCCATGATCGCCTTCGCGAGCCACGGAAAGGCGGCAAGCAGAACAAAAGCGCCGATCAGCCCGGGGCTGACGATATCGCCAGGCGACGATACGGTCGCGATCTGAGTGCCGGCGTACACGAAAACGACCGTGCCCGGCAGCATCCCGATCTGGCTGGCGACGTAGAACACGAGCGTGCGCAGCCGGGTGAGCCCCATGACCAGGTTGATCACGAAGAACGGGAAGGCCGGTACCAGCCGCAGGGAAAAGAGGTAGAAGGCGCCATCTTTCTCGATGCCGCGATTGATCGCAGAGAGGCGATCGCCGAACTTCGACTGAACCCACTCACCCAGTAGGAACCGCGAGGCGAGGAAGGCGCAGGTCGCACCGACAGACGATGCAAAGGACACGAGGGCCAGGCCCCAGGCGAGACCGAAGATGGCGCCTCCGGCGAGAGTCATGACCGCCGCACCCGGCAGCGAGAGCCCGGTCACTGCAACGTATATGGCGAAAAAGGCGACTGAGCTCGCGACCGGCGCTGCCTGGACCTCTGCCGTCAGCGCATCGCGCTGAGCGTTCAGGTATTCGAAGGTCACGAAGCGGTCGAGATCAAACGCGAAGAAAGCAGCAATCGCGCCGAGGAGCCCTGCCAGCAAGAGCAGACGTGAAAGTTTCATGTTCCAACCTATCCCGATTGCGGATATGACGCGGCCGTCGCATCCCTGACGGCCACCTGTGACCAGCGGTCCCCGCTTGAGTTCCCCGCGAGCACCCAAATCATGCGCCGCCCCTTGCTCACCGCGCTCGAAGCCGAGCGTCTGGGAACTCGGACTGTCTCGGGGCGTCCCTGCAGCGGTCCCGCGCAAACCGCGCCCCTGCGACAGCCGCGGGGATCGGCCGCTACACTGCCCAGGACGACGATGAGGGAGACGTGTCGTGACCTTGCCCGATCTACCGCAACGAACCTATCCGACGACGCGCATGCGACGCATGCGCCGCGACGACTTCTCGCGAAGACTCATGCGCGAGCATACCCTCACAGCCGACGACCTGATCTATCCTCTGTTTCTGATCGAGGGGGTCTCGATGCGTGAGCCCGTGGCTTCCATGCCGGGTATCGAGCGCCTTTCCGTGGACGAGATCGCCCGCGAGGCCACCGAGGTCGCCGCGCTCGGCATTCCAGCCATCGCGCTCTTTCCGAATACGCCCCCCGAGAAGAAAACCCCGGACGGAAGGGAAGCCTGGAACGAGGACAACCTGGTCTGCCGGGCTATCCGTGCGATCAAGCAGGCTGCACCCGAGCTCGGTGTCATCACGGACGCAGCGCTCGATCCGTACACGAGCCACGGCCAGGACGGCATCGTTGACGAGACCGACGGTTATGTCCTCAACGACGAGACCGTTACGGCCCTGTGCAAGCAGGCGCTTGTGAACGCCGCCGCCGGAGCAGACGTGATCGCGCCCTCGGACATGATGGACGGGCGGATCGGCGCCATTCGCGCGGAGCTCGAGGCCCACGGCTATCGCAACGTGCGCATCCTTTCCTATGCAGCAAAGTATGCTTCCAAGTACTACGGGCCCTTCCGCGACGCGGTCGGCTCTGCGACAAATCTCGGCGGCGGCGGCAAGCACGGCTACCAGATGGATCCTGGCAATTCCGACGAGGCGCTTCACGAGGTCGGCATGGACATCTCGGAGGGCGCAGACGCGGTGATGGTAAAGCCGGGAATGCCATATCTCGACGTCATACGCCGGGTAAAGGATCAGTTCGGCGTGCCGACCTTTGCGTATCAGGTAAGCGGCGAATACGCGATGCACATGGCGGCAATACAGAACGGCTGGCTGGACGAAGCAGTGATCCCGGAATCGCTGTTGGCGTTCAAGCGGGCCGGCGCCGACGGGGTCCTGACCTACTTCGCCAAGCGCATCGCGACGGATCTGGCGTCTTCCCATAGATAGCTGCCCGCACTGAGCCTATGCCCGAACGGAACTAGCAGCGCCCGCCGGCGGTGCTAGAATCCGCGCCCTTCGAGGTCGGGTACGGCATGCCCACGACTGCAACAAGACTTCACGGGAGAACCCGATGAGCGAGAAGATCACACACGTCAGCAAGGATTCCTTTGACGAGGACGTCATCAACTCCGAGCGTCCGGTGCTCGTCGACTACTGGGCCGAATGGTGCGGGCCCTGCAAGATGATCGCGCCGATCCTCGACGAGATCGCCGAGGAATACGACGGCCGCGTAAAGGTCTGCAAGGTCGACGTCGATGAGAATCAGGAAACGGCCGCCCGCTTCGCAGTTCGCGGTATCCCGACGCTGATGCTGTTCAAGAATGGGGAGGTCGAGGCCACCAAGGTCGGCGCACTGAACAAATCCCAGCTGGCGGCCTTCCTCGACAGCCACCTTTGACGCAAAGCGCCGCGGCATTCTGCCTCTTCCGCATGACGGCTCGGCGCTATTGCAACGAGACTGCTTGACGGCCCCCCTCGCCAGCGCGAAACTGTGGGCGCCTACGGGGGGGAAATAGGCCGAACGCAAAACAAGCTTTTCCCGAATCTCTTCCACCCCACTTCCGTTATCCGAGTGCTCCCGAACATGCTCCGGTCTCCTAGACCGGCTTCCACGCATGCTGCGTGTGCCGCACTCCTGTAGCCGATCGACAGGACATGAACCTCACCGACCTCAAGCGAAAGCCGGTTCCGGAACTTCTCGACACAGCACGTGAGATGGGGCTCGACAACCTCAATCGCTCACGCAAGCAGGAAGTCATTGCCGCCATCCTCCGCAAGCACGCGAAGAGCGGCGAAGACATCTACGGCGATGGAACTCTCGAGATCCTGCAGGATGGCTTCGGCTTCCTGCGCTCCGCGGACTCTTCCTACCTCGCCGGCCCGGACGACATCTACGTCTCCCCGAGCCAGATTCGCCGCTTCAATTTGCGCACGGGCGATTCCATCGCTGGCAAGATTCGTCCACCCAAGGACGGTGAACGCTACTTCGCGCTGCTGAAGGTTGACGAGATCAACTTCAGCGAGCCGAACACCAAGAAGCACAAGATTCTCTTCGAGAACCTGACTCCGCTGTTTCCGCAGCAAGCGCTGTCCCTCGAGCGCGGCAACGGATCTTCAGAGGATCTCGCCGCCCGAGTCGTGAACCTCGTTGCACCGATCGGCAAGGGGCAGCGCGGCCTCATCGTCTCACCGCCGAAAGCGGGCAAGACGCTCATGCTGCAGAACATTGCGCAGTCGATCGCAGCCAACAACCCGGAAGTCATGCTCATCGTGCTGCTGATCGATGAGCGACCGGAAGAAGTGACGGAAATGCAGCGCTCGGTGCGCGGCGAGGTCGTTGCCTCGACCTTCGATGAGCCCCCCGCGCGCCACGTCCAGGTCGCGGAAATGGTCATCGAAAAAGCCAAGCGCCTGGTCGAACACAAGAAGGACGTCGTTGTTCTTCTCGATTCCATCACCCGCCTCGCGCGCGCCTACAACACGACCGTCCCGAGCTCCGGCAAGGTTCTCACGGGCGGTGTCGACGCCCACGCGCTTGAACGCCCCAAGCGGTTCTTCGGCGCTGCCCGGAACATCGAGGAAGGCGGCAGTCTGACGATCATGGCCACTGCACTCGTCGACACGGGCTCGAAGATGGACGAAGTCATCTACGAGGAATTCAAGGGCACCGGCAACCAGGAGCTGCATCTCGAGCGTCGCATCGCAGAGAAGCGCGTGTTTCCGGCGATCAACATTCGCCGCTCCGGCACGCGCCGTGAAGATCTGCTCATGGGCGAGGAAGAACTCCAGCGCGTGTGGATTCTACGCAAGCTTCTCCACGACATGGACGATCTGAACGCAATCGAGTTTCTCCTCGACAAGCTCAAGGACACGAAGACGAACGATGAATTCTTCATGTCCATGAAGAGCCGCTGAGGCCTCGCGCCTCGCCGCCATGCCGCGTGAGGTATCGGCCGCTGTCGAGCGCGTTGCTGCACTCGGCGCGGGCGTTTTCGAGATCGCTCTGAAGCTTGGCGAATCGCCGCCCAGCTTCCTGCCCGGTCAGTATCTGCTCGTCATCGACCCCAGCGGCGCGCCCATCGCGTTCTCGATTGCGAGCCCGCCGCAGACGCTTCCCGATCTTGTCCTGCACTACCGGCCGACGCCCGGCAGCGACGACGCGCAGCGCATGGATCGCTTGCTGAAGACCAGCAAATCGCTGAGCCTCGAACTGCCGCACGGCGATTGCGGCGTCAGCCTTCCTCTGACGCGGCCCCTGATACTCATCGCCGGCGGTACGGGCATCTCACAGGCACGGAGTATCGCCCTCGCGCTCGCCGAGGACGCCACCGCGCCGATCCATCTCTACTGGGGCGGCGGGACGGCCGCAGCGCTTTACGCGCGCGAGGAGTTCGACGACCTTGCAACGCGCGCAGAGCATTTCGACTGGACCGGTGCGGTCGAAGCGCCAACGCATGGGCTGCGGACGGGCACGGCTGCGCAGGTGGTTACCGAGGACGTCGCCGCAGGTCGCCTGGACCTTGACCGGAGCGACGTCCTGCTGTGCGGTGGACCGCCCATGGTCTGGGGGACGGTGAGCGCTCTGCGAGCGATCGGGCTTGCCGAAGCGCGGACGCGCTCGGACGTGTTCACCTATGCCCCGCGCGACGATCTCTGGACCGACTGAGCGTCCGCCGCAAGATCCCACCCCCGGCACCGAAGCGCAGTCCTTGAAGACGCCATCGCTGGCGCCTCGCCCGCGACCAGGCGACTGCACCCACTGCCTCCGGTCTCATGGTGTTCAAGCATGGTCAGCTGCGCGTCGGGCGCTTCATCAGCCGTGAGGTTCCGCAAAAACCGGTTACCGGTGCGCGTCCGCTCGGGCGGAGGGCGTCGCTTCGTCTGCAGCGTTCCCCTCAGCGTCTCTGCCTTCACCAGCCGCATCTTCCGCCCATGCATCGACGCGCAGCGACAGGGCGCGCATGAACATTTCAGCCGCGGCTTCAGCGTCTCCGAGGCCGTGCAGAAACTGCGCGTACTCCAGGCGCAGGGCCCGATCTTCTCGCAGCAGCAGCGCCCGCTCGTAGTGTTGACGCGCCGCCTCCCCGTCGCCGGCCTTGGCCGCCAGGTGCGCCAGAGCGCCCTGGAGATCGGCATCGTCGCCGTGTTTTTTCGTCCAGCGCTGCGCCTGCATGAAGCGCTGCTGTGCACCGACTGAACCCAGCCTGGCGTAGGCCCCAACGAGTGGACCTGCCCAGCGCTTGCCCAGCGCCCTGCGCAGAAGTTTCTCGGCTTCCGCTCCGGAACCCACGTCGTCCAGGCGCTTGGCATAGGCCCCCAGCAGGTCGGGATGCGCCCGCAAGGTTCTCGGGACCTGCGCCCAAAGGGCGTCGAGCGCAGCGGCCGGCGTTTGCCCCGGCGTCGAGTGGGCCGTGTCGCCCAGCCGCGCGATCCAAGCCTCTCGCTCGAATGCCTCAAATTCATCCGCCGGCAGATCACTGCGCTTGCGCGCCTCAGGCAGCCAGTCGAGCACGCTCGCACCATGACCTGCCTCAATCTGGCACCGCTGCAGAAGCCGCACTACGTGGGTGTTCTGCGGTGCCTCGCGCCGGAGCGGCAGGACTATGGCAAGCGCGGCCTCCCACTGCTCGGCTGCCATAAGGAGCTCAGCGCGGGTCAGACCAACGGCAAGCGCGGCTTCCGGATCACGCTCCAGCGCTTGCGCCAGCAACGCATCGCGACCCTCTGGATCGCGGCAGCCATGTGCCGCCCGCGCGGCCGCAAGCAGATTCAACACCGGCACCTCAACGTCGTCGACAAAGCGCTCGAGCGCCGTGCGTGCCGAAGTGAATTCCCCCTCGGCGAGGGCCAGAAGGCCAGCCTGCGTAGCGCGCTGTGCCCGCCGGCGCTTCCGAGCCAGGTTCCAGTCACGCACGCCGCGACGTGAGCCGAACAGCAAACCGAGGGCCGCAAGCAGCACGCGCAACACAAGCAGCAGCGCCAGCAGCAGCACGCCCGCGAACCAGATACTCGTTTCGAGGGAAAACTCGGACCACACCAAGAGGACATAGCCCGGATCCTGCGCGATCAGCGTGCCGAGAATGCCGGCAACGATCGCAAGCACAAACAGGCCGACGACGCGCCGGATCACTGCCCCGGCGCCTTGATGGGATCAAGGAAAGACGCGCGTCCGCGCAATCGCATGAGCGCGTTATGAGGTGCACTGAGATCCGGCGCACGCACGGCAACGCGCTCGCCTTCCAGTCGCGCCAGCGCGCTCAACAGGCCCCGTACGGAGCCGTCCTCGACGTCAAAGTAGTCTTCGGTCCAGCGTCGCGCCTCGGCGAGCGCCAAGCGCCAGACCTCGGCATCCTTGCGCAGCAGCGCGAGCTGGGCCTGCTCGATCTTCAACAGGAGATTGTGGCGGACAAAGGCGGCATCGCCAGGCGCTACCAGCGTACGAACGGGGGCCGGCCGATGCACCCGAAAGTCCACGAGGCCGGCAAAACGGTCGCGCAGCATCTCGGTCCAGGGTACTTCCCCATCCTCTCGCGCGATGGCCGCATCATCAGAGAGGTCCGCACCGCGGGTCGTCGCACCTTCGTAAGCGCGCATGTCGAGCGGCAGCTCATTGACCACCTCGCCCAGCGCCTCGAGCTCGAGGTACAGGCCGGTGCGATCCACCGCCACTGCCGTGCGAAGCTCGGCAAGCGCTTCCGCAATGCGCTCGCGCACCGGCAGGAGTCCGAAGTCGTCGATCTCCCGCAGCAGCTCGTCGGCGGCTCGCAGCAGCGCCTCTGCGCCAGCGCGATCACCCTCGACACCGGCACGTAAATTGGCGACGCGAAGCAGATAAGCGGTTTCCGCGATTCGCCACTGACGGTCGTCGATAGGTGACTCGGAGCCGACGTCGGAGGCGAGTGATCGAAGCGCCTGCGACAGCTCCTCGATTCCTGAACGGACCTCGGCTTCTCGTTCAAGGGCGGCGCGCCGGAGGCGCTCTGAGTTCCGGAGCTCGGCTTCAAGCGCCGCGATGCGCTGCTCCGCCCGCTCGATCGTCGGTACCGGCAAGTAGTCGAACGGGTCCGTGCCCTGGTATACGAGCCAGCCCACGGCACCGCCCACTGACGCCAACCAGATCAGGATCAGAAAAAGCGCGAAAACGGCTATGCCCCGTCCGCTCTTCGGCTGCACTACAGACGCGCCCGCGTGCGCGCCATGAAGCGCCGCCGGGGTCGCAGCGACCTGGGGCCTGCTTCGGCCAAGGGCGGCCCTGTCTGCCTCCGCAGCAGGCGCATGCCCGGAATCCGCCGCAGCGGGGGGCTCCTTCGCAGGCGCAGTCGCAGCCGTCTCGAACCAATCCCCCAGACGGTTATCGCCACCTTCATCCCGCGGCCGATCGGGGCCGTCGCTCACTGCTGCTCTCCCTGATGCCCCGCCTCGACCAGCCCGAGGGAGGCGAGCGCACGAACCGTTGCCTCAGCGCTCGCGCCCTCCATCGTACGGACCCGCCGGAAACCGCGCGCGCGCGCGTGCGCCGCTACACGTTCTGACGGTACCAGCAGCGGCACCTCCGTGAACCGCGCTCCACCGCTGGAAACAAACGCATCAACGATTTCGGCGCTCGTCGCGACCGCGGCCGAAACGGTCGCTCGCGAAGGCAGTTCGGCCGCTACGGCGCGCCGCGAGTAGACGATGAGATGCTCAACGCGCTGCCCGCGTGCCTGCAGACCCTCGGCGAGCACCTCCCGTCCGCCTGCTCCGCGTACGATGAGCACACGCTCCATACGCTTGAGCGACTCCATAGAGAGCAAGCCTTCACTTCGCTCATCATTGGGCGCCAGAGCCGCAAGGCCCCATTCGGCAAGGACACTCTGCGTACGCTCGCCGACAGCGAACCAGCGAAGTCTCGCAGGGAACTGCGGCCAGTGCGCATCGAACGCGGCAAGCCCTAGACGAGCCGCCGGAGCGCTCACGCAAATGACCGCGTCGAATTCGTCGAGGCGCTGGACAAGGGCCCGCGAGGCAGGCGTTTCAGGCTCCGGGTCGACCGCAAGCACCGGTGCGATCTGCGCCCGAATGCCCGCGGCCGCCAGCGCGGCAGCCGTATCGTCCGCACCGGGCTGCGGACGCAGCACCAGCACGGCGCTCCCGGTCACGAAACGGATCCGCGCTCCGCGGACTTCTCTGACGCCGCGATCGCCGCTTCAAGGATCGGACCGGCCCCCTGTGCCAGCAGGGCGTCGGCACAGGCGCCGCCGACCGCGAGGGCATCGCCCCCTTCCGCGCGCGCACGCACGGTCTGCGTACCGTCCAGGCTCGTCACCAGCCCTTCGAGGCGCAGCACATTGCCTTCGAGGACCGCATGGGCTGCGAGCGGCACGGAACAGCTCCCACCGAGGCGCAGACTGACCTCGCGCTCAGCGCGCACGCAGTCGGATGTGACAGCGTCACCGAGCGGCGCCAGCAGGGCGCGCGTTTCGGCGTCCGCTTCGCGGCATTCGATGCCGACGGCACCCTGACCGCCGGCAGGCAGGAACTCCGGCGGCACCAGGCGGCTGGTGATTCGGTCGCCGAGGCCGAGGCGGATCAGGCCGGCGCTAGCCAGTACGATTGCATCGAATTCGCCGTCGTCCAGCTTGCGTAGACGCGTCTCAACGTTGCCGCGTACCGGGGCTGTCTGCAGATCGGGCCGCCGGGCACGCACTTGGCTCGCCCGGCGCAGGCTTGCAGTACCCACACAGCCCCCTGCGGGCAGATCCGTAAGCGTCGCCGCGTCGACATCCGCGCGAACGACAAGCGCATCGCTCGGGTCTTCGCGCTCACAGATCTCCGCAAGCATGAGCCCGGCAGGAAAGCTCACCGGCACGTCCTTCATCGAATGGACTGCGATGTCCGCCGTGCCGTCGAGCAGCGCCGCCTCGAGTTCTTTCACGAACCAGCCCTTGCCACCAATTTCCGACAGCGGCGCCGCAAGAAAGCGATCTCCGCGCGTCTTCATCTCGATCAGTTCGACCTCGATACCGGAATGCGCCTCCCGGAGGCGATCACGCACCCAGTGCGCTTGCCAGAGGGCGAGATTGGAGGATCGGGTGGCAATTCGAATCTTGGCGGAAGCCATGGGACTCCAGCGGGACGCGCCCGCGCAGACGGCGTCAAAGAGACTGAATGAAACGGCGCAGGCCGGATACGTGACGTCGCGAGACATCGAGCCGGTCGTCGATACCGCGCAGGCGCACCTGGTAATGGCCTTGAGCGTCGCGCTCCAGCCCCTCCAGGAACTTTACGGCAACGATCGCGTTACGATGAATGCGGATGAAGCGCTCGCCAAATTCTGATTCGAGCTGGCGAAGCGTGTCGTCGATCAACAGTTCGCCTTCCGGCCAGCGCACCGTCACATACTTCTGGTCTGCCTGGAAAAAACGCACCTCATCGACCGGAACAAGCTCTATACCTCTGCGCGTTCGTGCGCTGATGTGCGTTCGCGACTCGCTGCCGACGTCGTCATCGACCAAAGCGGTGATCTGTGCCCTGTTCGCACGACGAGCACGCGACAGCGCATCCTCGAGATCCGCCGAACGTACTGGTTTGAGCAGATAGCCGATGGCCTGCACATCGAAGGCTTCTATGGCGTGTTCTTCGAACGCCGTACAGAAGATGACCGCCGGCGGAGCGTCCATTTGCGAGATATGGCGTGCCGCTTCGAGCCCATCCATTCCCGGCATGCGTATATCAAGCAGAATCACGTCCGGCGCGAGCGCCTGCGCCTGCTCCACCGCCTCGAGACCGTGCCTGGCTTCACCGACAACGCTATAGCCCTCCATGCGCTCGAGAATGCGCACGAGTCGATCTCGGGCGAGCTGCTCGTCGTCGACAACGAGGATCTTCATCCCTGCCTCCGTCAGCCGCCGGTGCCATCGCCACCGGCCGCGTCCTGCCCCTGAACGACAGGATAACTCAGTCGCGTCACGAACCGCTCGCCCTCGGGACCCGTTTCGACCTCCGCTCTCAGAGCGGCAGAGGGGCCATAGAGAACCGCTAGCCGCGAGCGAATGTTGGCCAGTGCCATGCGATTGCCCGAGCTGTGCTTGCCGGCGCGGGCGCTGTCCGGCGGCACCGGATTGGTCAGCAAGATCTCGACCCGTTCATCATCGATATGAATCTCCATGACGATACAGCCGCCTTCTGGAAGCGGCTGAATACCGTGGTAGATGGCGTTTTCCACAAGGGGCTGGAGCGTCAACAGCGGTATCTGCACGCCGTGCGGGATGAGATCGGCCCGCCATTCCACTTCCAGGCGATCGCCCAGGCGCAGACGCTCGATACGTACGTAGCGATCGCAGAGATCGAGCTCCGTCTGCAGCGGCACCTGCTGCCCCGCCTCTCCGAGCGATGCCCGGAACAGCTCCGACAGATCCTCGACAACCGTTTCGGCCGTTTCCGGGTCGGTCTCGATCAACGACGCGATGATGTTCATGGAGTTGAACAGAAAGTGAGGCCTGATGCGGGACTGAAGCGCCTGCACTCGCAGGCGCAATTCCGACTGCTCACGTGCACGCAGGGTCTGCTGTACGTACAGGTAGCGCAGAAGCATGCCAGCAATGATCATGCCGGCCGCGACGATGCGCAGCACCACCCACCAGTCCGGGTCCTGCACCGCCAGCGGCGGCGGCATGCCGATCAGCTCGCGAACAGCCGCCGAGAAATTCCCGCTGATGGCGAGCTGCCCGATGGCGGCAAAGACCCCGATGATCGCGACCAGCATGCCCCAGGCCAGAAAGCCACCGGCCACGAGCGTCATACGCTCGAACATTCGACGCGCTGCGCACAGAGCGCCCGCGCTTCCCAGCGCACACCACTGCACAAAGAGAGACACGATGGCGAACCTGACCCAGCTTGGATAGGCGGACAGCAGGGTGACGACAACGGCAAGAAGTTCAGCGGCAATGAAGACGGCGGTAAGCGCGATCGGCGTACACAGCTCGGGAATCGTGAACCGATCGTCCGGAGCAGGGACGTCACCCGTGGTGCCTGTCTGTGCGCTCAAGCCCAGCTCCCCGTCCGAGGCGCGAGATGCCTCCGATATACTGCCGCGCCGTTCGATCCGGACACCCCGGAGCATCGCGCCAAGAGGGCACCGCGCATCATGACTGATTCATCCGACAAACTGTGGGGCGGCCGCTTTGCCGAACCCACAGATGCGTTCGTGGAACGTTTCACCGCTTCACAGGCCTTCGATCGCAGGCTCTTCCGTGAAGACGTCGAAGGCTCGATGGCGCACGCTCGCATGTTATTCAAGGTCGGTGTACTCGACCAGACGGAGCGCGACGCCATCCTCGGCGGCTTGGAAGTGATCGCGGGCGAAATCGAACGCAACGAATTTTCCTGGTCGGTCGCGCGCGAAGACGTCCACATGAACATCGAGGCGCGGCTCACGGAGCTTGTTGGGGATGCCGGCAAGAAGCTGCACACTGGCCGCTCCCGAAACGACCAGGTCGCCACCGATATCCGGCTCTGGCTGCGCCGGGCAATCGATGGTCTCGACGCAGAACTGGTGCGCCTTTGCGAAGCCCTGCTTGAACGAGCGGAAACCTATGCCGGAACCGTCATGCCCGGCTTCACGCACCTGCAGACCGCGCAACCCGTCACCTTCGGCCACCACCTCCTCGCCTGGTTCGAGATGCTGTTGCGCGATCGGGAGCGTCTCGCGGACTGCCGCCGGCGCGTGGATACAATGCCACTCGGCGCGGCAGCGCTCGCCGGCACGACCTTTCCGATCGACCGTGCGCACACGGCAGAACTCCTCGCTTTCTCACGCATCGCAGAAAACTCTCTCGACGCGGTCAGCGACCGGGACTTCGCTATCGAGTTCGCCGCCTGGGCATCACTGACGATGACCCATCTTTCGCGTTTCTCCGAGGAACTCGTGCTGTGGACCTCCGCGCAGTTCGGATTCGTCGAGCTGCCGGACCGGTTCTGCACAGGCTCTTCGATCATGCCGCAAAAGAAAAACCCGGACGTACCTGAACTCGTACGGGGAAAAACGGGACGAGTCGTTGGCCATCTGACGTCACTGCTTGTGCTCATGAAGTCGCAGCCGCTCGCGTACAACAAGGACAACCAGGAGGACAAAGAGCCCCTGTTCGACCTCGTGGACACGCTCGCGGACTGCCTGAAGGCCTATGCGGACATGATTCCCGCCGTCACGGCGCGCGCTGACAACATGCGCCTCGCCGCCACGCGCGGCTTCGCCACTGCGACCGACCTTGCAGACTATCTCGTCCGTCGCGGCGTGCCCTTCCGCGATGCTCATGAGGTCGTAGGTCGCGCCGTCGCACACGCCCTCGAGCAAGACTGTGATCTCGCCGATTTGCCGATCGAGACCCTGCGTGGCTTCTCGGGCGCGATTGCAGATGACGTCTACGAGATCCTCACCGTGGAAGGCTCCGTAGCCGCCCGCAACCATCTTGGCGGTACGGCCCCCGCACAGGTCCACGCTGCAGTCGCACGCGGGCGCGAACGCCTCGCCGCAGGCAGCTGATCCGACGCCCGACGCTGGTATGATCCCGCATCGCCCGCCCCGGACCCGGAGCCCTTCATGACCGCCCATACGCGCCTGCTGCTCGTTGCGACCACCGTCGCCCTGCTCGCCGCGAGCTGTGGTCAGAAAGGGCCTCTGACGCTGCCTGAAGATGAGTCGAGCACAACTGCCCCGGCCGACCGGCTCATCAGCGGTCTAGACGGGGTGGACAGCGGCACTCGCCTGCTCTGACCCATGCCCGGATTCGAACGCCTGCAGGGAAGACTCTGCGTCGACGGGGTGCCCCTCGACGACGTGGCGGCGCGCGTTGGTACGCCCACCTACGTGTATTCAGGCGCGCTCATCCGTGCCCGCTACGCGGCCTTCAGCGAGGCCTTTGCAGCCCATCGCCATCAGATCTGCTACGCCGTAAAGGCGAACTCCAACCTCTCTGTCCTACGGCTGCTCGCGGATCTCGGCGCCGGCTTCGATATCGTCTCCGGCGGTGAACTCGAGCGCGTCATTCGCGCCGGCGGAGATCCCGCTCGCGTCGTCTTCTCCGGCGTCGGCAAGACAGCTACCGAGATCGAGGAAGCACTCGCCGCCGGCATCGGTTGCTTCAACGTCGAATCGGAGATGGAGCTCGATCGCATCGAAGCCATCGCGCGCGCTCGCGGGGTACTGGCCCCCGTGTCCGTGCGCGTGAACCCCGATGTCGACGCCAGAACCCACCCGTACATCTCCACCGGCTTGAAGGAAAACAAGTTCGGCGTGCCGACGGGCGAAATCATGAGCCTGTACCGCCGTATCGAGAACAGTGACGCCCTGCACTCACTAGGCATCGACTGCCACATCGGCTCACAGCTGACGGACATTGCGCCATTCCTTGAGGCCCTCGACCGGCTCCTGGAGCTTGTCGATGCGCTCGCAGCGGAAGGCATCTCGGTCGACCATCTCGATCTCGGTGGCGGTCTCGGCGTGCGCTACGCCGACGAGACGCCACCGGACCTGGAGGCCTACGCGCGCGGCATCAAGGATCGCCTGGGCGATCGCGCTCTGGCGTTGTTCTTCGAGCCGGGCCGCTGGATCGTCGGCGACGCGGGCGCCCTTCTCGTGCGCGCCCAATACCTGAAGGAGAACGGGGGCCGTGGCTTCCTCGTAGTCGACGGCGCCATGAATGATCTGCTGCGCCCGGCGCTGTACTCCGCGTGGCACGACATCGAGCTGGTGAGCGCACGGGACGAGCCTGCCACCCGCGTTCTGGATATCGTGGGCCCGGTCTGCGAGTCAGCGGATTTCCTCGGCAAGGAACGCCTGCTGCCTGCCCAGCCAGGTGACTTGCTGGCAGTGCGCAGCGCGGGCGCATACGGCTTCGGCATGAGCTCGAACTACAACTCCCGCGGTCGTGCTGCGGAGGTGCTCGTCGACCACGGTGAGATGCGCGTGGTGCGTCGGCGCGAGACCATCGAGGATCAGCTTGCAGCAGAGCTGGAGGGCCTCATCTGATGGCCATCGAGTTCACGAAGATGCACGGGTTGGGCAACGACTTCGTGGTCGTGGACGCGGTGACTCAACGCGTCGAGTTGAGCGCGGAGCGGATTCGCGATCTCGGAGATCGCCATACCGGCATAGGGTTCGATCAATTGCTCATGGTCGAAACCCCGGATGACCCGGAAGCGGATTTCCGCTATCGCATCTTCAACGTCGACGGCAGCGAAGCCGAGCAGTGCGGCAACGGCGCGCGCTGCTTCGCGCGCTTCGTGCACGAACGAGAACTCACTCGCAAGCAGCGCATCGTGCTGCAGACGAACACGAGCATGATCGCATGCACGCTCCAGGGCGATCGCGTGGAGGTCGACATGGGCGAGCCCGCGTTCGAGCCCGAGCGCGTGCCCTTCCTGGTCGAGCACGCCGAGCGTGTCGGCGACTCCAAGGGGTTCGGATCCTGGCGGCTCGATCTCGTCGACGCTTCAGTTGAGCTCGTTCCCGTCTCCATGGGCAATCCCCATGCAGTGATCTTCGTCGACGACGTCTCACGCGCTGACGTCGAACGCATCGGCTCCGCCGTTCAGCAACACGCGGCGTTTCCGGAAGGCGTCAACGTGGGCTTCTGCCAGATCGTGGATTCGGGCTTCGTCCGCCTGCGCGTGTATGAAAGGGCGGCTGGGGAAACACGCGCCTGCGGCTCCGGCGCCTGCGCCGCCGTTACGGCGGCGATCCTGCTCGGTCGCGTGAACAAGCGCGTGAAGGTATCACTGCCCGGCGGCAAGCTTCGCATCGAATGGCAGGGCCCGGGAGGCGGCACTAGAATGACCGGGCCTGCGGAAAAAGCCTTCGAGGGGCGCCTGGAACCATGACGCAAGACGCTACCGCCCCGCAGTCCACCGATCTCGACGCCGACGCAGTCGCCGCTTGGCTCACCGACCACCCCGATTTCTTCGCCGCTCGCGAAGGGCTGCTTGCGAATCTGACCCTGCCCCACGCGTCCGGAGAAGCCGTCAGCCTGGTCGAGCGCCAGCTGCGCGTACTCCGCGATCGCAACGCCGAACTCCATCGACGGCTGCAGGAGCTGACCGATGCTGCCCGCGCCAATCATCGGATTTACGAGCGTACCCTCGAGATCACGTCTGCCCTTGTCGACGCCGTTGACGCCCAGGATCTGATCCGCCGCCTGAGCGAAGGATTGAAATCAGGTTTCGAGGTAAGCGCCACAAGCGTCCGCGTAGTGAGTCGCGGAGGTCTCGTTCCCTCCCTGCTCAGCGAAGCGATCGACGCCGAAGTGGCGGACCTGGCCACGGGCGCCCTACTTGCCGGAGGACGAATCGTCTGTGGCGTCCTGCGCGAGACCGAATTGGCGTTCCTCTTTGGCGGTCGTGCCGAGGCCGTGGCATCTGCCGCGGTCATGCCAGTGGCGATCCGAGGCGGCCACGTCATCGTCGCGCTCGGCAGCAGCGACGCTGACCACTTCCGCCCCGACATGGGCACTCTGTTCCTCAGCTTCCTCGGCGACACCGTAGCCCAGCGGCTCGCGCAGCTCGCGGCGGAAGCCAGGGACTGATCGTGGCCGCGGCGCCCTCAGCCGAACTCGCTGCTTTTTTGCGCCATCTCGAACAGGAGCGGCAGCTTGCCGCGAATACCGTTTCCGCCTACGCGCGCGACCTCGAGCGCTTCGAACTTTGGTTCACCGAGCCGGGCCGGCTCCCGCGCGCAGCGACCCCACAAGACCTGAAGGGGTTCATAGCCGCGGAACACCGTCGCGGTCAGAACGGTCGCTCGATCCGTCGAGCACTCGCCGCACTGCGCAGCTTCTTCGACTTCTGCGCGCGCGAGGGCTGGGTCGAAGCGAACCCGGCCTCGGGGCTTCGCGCACCGAAAGCTGCGCGGCGGCTACCGCGCACGCTCGATGCCGATCAGATGAATCACCTGCTGAGCACGAACGGCGGTGAGCGGCCGCAGACCCGCAACTGGCGCACGCTGCGCGATCAGGCAATGTTCGAGCTGTTCTATTCGTCCGGCTTGCGCCTTTCCGAGCTTGTCGGTACCGATCTCGAAGCGCTCGATCTGTACGAGGGGACGGTGCGCGTCCGTGGCAAAGGCAGCAAGGAGCGAACCGTACCGGTCGGCCGCTTGGCGCGTGACGCGATCCTCGCCTGGCTGCCAGCGCGGGCCCTGCGCATGGCCCCGAACGCATTAACCGACCGCGGCCCGCTGTTCGTCGGACCCCAAGGCCGCAGGCTCGGCCAGCGCGCCGTGCAAGAGCGCCTGAATCAGCGCGCTCGCGCGCGCGGCGTCGACGGCCGCGTGCACCCGCATGCCCTGCGCCATTCATTCGCGAGCCACATGCTGGAATCGAGCGGCGACCTGCGTGCGATCCAGGAGATGCTCGGCCATGCGGATATCGGCACCACTCAGATCTACACCCATCTCGACTTCCAGCACCTCGCACGCGTGTACGACAACGCACATCCGCGAGCGCGGCGAACACAGGGGAAGGGCGAGGAGAGCGAGGACGCATGAAGCTGCGACTGCTGACTTTCGATCTCGATGACACGCTCTGGCCCGTGGGGCCGGTCATCGTACGCGCCGAGCGTCACATGCAAGCCTGGCTCGACACAGAGATTCCAGCGCTCCGCGCGCGCTTCGACCACGAGGCGATGACGACGCTCCGAGAGCGCCTGCTTCTGGCGCGACCGGAACTGATACACGATCTGTCAGAGATGCGCCGGGCCGTGATTCGCGAAGCCGCGCGTCAATGCGAACACCCGGACCCGGACGCTATCGCCGAAGGCGCCTTTGCCGTGTTCATGGACGGTCGCCACGACATCGAATACTTCGAAGATGCGCTCGATACGCTCGAGCACCTGTCTCGGCATTACACCCTCGGAGCCCTGTCGAACGGCAACGCATCCGTCGAGCGACTCGGCCTCGACCGCTACTTTGCGTTCCACCTGAACTCTGAGGGGGTCGGAAGGAAGAAACCGGATCCACTCATGTTCGAACGCGCCCTTCAGCTCGCAGGCGTCGGCCCGGATGCGGCCGTGCACATCGGTGATCACCCTGACGACGACGTACGCGGGGCAAACGCAGTGGGCATGGCCACCGTCTGGGTGCAGCGCAATGAGGCCCCTTGGAGCGGTGATGACGCACCGACCTGGACAATTCGCGAACTCTTGGAATTGCGCAGACTGTTTCCCGGCTGATCACACCCCGGCGCACGCGCCCTCCATCCCTTTCCGCTTCGAGGTCAGCGTGCGGCGCATGCGCTGAGGTGCGCGAACTCGATCAGCTCGTGCGACGCGCGATCAGCGCCTTGATGGCGTCCTCATCGGCCTCAATCTCCTGGCTGCGCGCCGGCAACCCCTTGAGTGCCTCCACGCGCGGATGTCGCGCGATATCCGCGCCGACCGCTTTCTCTACAGATTCCGGAAACTTCGCGGGATGCGCGGTCGCAAGGCATACGAGCTGCGCTTTGGTGCGCAGCCTTCGGCCCACGGCGACGCCAACGGCCGTATGCGGGTCAAGGAGATAGCCGTGCTCGGACCAGAACTCACGAATCGTGGCAAAGGTCTCTTCCGTGTTCGACGCCCGGGCCGCAATGAGTTCATCCATCGGGCGGCCGTCATCAATGCAGAGCTCGCCCGCGCCGGAGAAGGTCTCCATCGCAGTGCGAAGTGCGCCTGCGTCCTCGCCGAGGCGGTAGTAGAGGAACCGTTCGAAGTTGCTCGCGACCTGGATATCCATGGACGGGCTCACCGTGAAACGAACGTCGCCTCGGCGATAGGCGCCCGTGTTGAAGAAGGTCGAGAGAATGTCGTTTTCGTTCGTTGCCAGCACCAGGCGATCGATGGGAAGCCCCATGCGCGCCGCCAGCCAGCCCGCAAAAATGTCGCCGAAATTGCCGGTGGGCACCGAAAAGCTGACAGGTGCGTTCGGGGCACCGACACGTAATGCTGCGTGGAAAAAGTAGACGATCTGCGCCAGTACGCGCGCCCAGTTCACAGAGTTCACCGCGCCCAGATGATGCGCTGCCTTGAACGGCAGGTCACGAAAGGTCGACTTCATGATCGCCTGACAGTCGTCGAAGCTCCCAGCTACCGACAACGTATGCACGTTATCGTCTGGGACCGTCGTCATCTGAAGCTCCTGGACACGGCTCGTACGGCCGCGCGGGAACATAATGAAGATGTTGATCCCTTTGTGGCCCCGCACGCCCGCGATCGCGGCACTGCCCGTATCCCCGCTTGTTGCGCCGAGGATGTTCAGAGTTTCACCGCGACGACTCAAAATGTGTTCGAAGAGATTGCCAAGGAGCTGAAGCGCCACGTCCTTGAAAGCGAGCGTAGGCCCGTGGAACAGCTCAAGTACGTGTAGATCACCCACCGCGACGGCTGGAGTCACGTCCGCATGGTCGAAGGTTGCGTAACTCCGCTCGATGATCGCCGCGAGTTCATCACGGGGAATGTCGTCGCAGAAGCGCGTAACGATTTCCAGAGCAAGCTCCGCGAACGAAAGATCACGCCACTCTTCAAGGTTTGCCGAAACGTCCGGAATCGCCTCCGGAATGAGCAGACCACCGTCCGGCGCCAGGCCCGTAAGGACGGCGTCCTGGAACGGCATAGGCTCAGTCTGACCGCGGGTGCTGACGTAACGCATGGGCTCTCCTTCGCGAAGGCGCAGCAGTGTACCGGACCCCACCCGCGCGGACCTGAATTTGGGGTCTGACCCCCACGTTCAGTTTCGCAGGCCGAGCATAGCGATGGTGCGCATGAACCGGTTTGCCTGGTCGGCAGAGGCAGTGCCCGCGGGCCCCCGGGAGCCAGCGCACCCCAACCTGAACAAGGGGTCAGACCCCTTGTTCAGGTTCGAGCAGGCAACTTCAGTCGCTTGGGAAGGCCTTCAGCACTTCCCGCAGGAGATCCCAGCGGTCAAAGCCCTGGCGCCCGTAGTCGAGACCGCGACGAACGATCACCAGATCGTGCGAAGGATCGATGATCACGAACTGACCTCGATTCCCAGATGTGGCGTAGGCGTCGGCTGGAACGTCATGCCGACTCGACGGCACAAGCCAGAAGTGCCCGCCGTATGCAAAATCGATAGTGTGCGACGCCGCAGCTGGCGTACGCACGAAGTCGATCCATTCCTCCGACAGCAGGCGTTCGCCGTTCCACGAACCGCGCTGCAGATAGAGCAATCCAAAACGCGCCAGATCGCGCGCATTCGAGTACACCTGGGAAGAAAGAACGAAGTCGCCGAAGCGATCCGTGGACGCAACCGTCGTGCGCATACCGAGCGGGTCGAACAGCCGATCGCGCGGGAAGGTCGCATACGCCTCGTCGCCCAAAACCTTCTTCATCGCGTAGACCGCAAGTAGGGTGTCGTAGTTCTCGTAGTCCCAATGCGTTCCGGGCCTGCGGATCAGGCCACGATCGCGCGCACCGTCAGCGGAGCTCTCACCCGCCCAGTAGGAAAGGCCCGAGCCGGTGACGTATTCGCGGCCCCAGCTGTCAACGGGGTAAAGGCCGGAGCTCATCTGCAGGACGTTGCGCAGCGTGATGGCCATGCGTGGGTCCTCGCCCGTGTTCCCTGCACGCTCCGGCAGCCAGTCGATCGGGAGCGGCGCATCGAGCTGCATGCGGCCGTCGTCAATGAGCATGCCGATGAGCGTGACGGCGAGGCTCTTGGCGGTCGACCATGTCCGCGTGCGCGTTTCTCGGTCGACGCCGTCTGCATAGCGCTCGTGGATGATCCGCCCTCGATGGACGATGAGCAGCGAAAGCGTGTTCTGTTCACTTGCGTTGTCTTCGCCGGGCCGCTCGAAGGCCCAATCGGAGGCAGCCTGAAGCTGACCCGCGTCGACATCGTCTGGTGGCGCGATTTCGCCAACCCTGTCACCCATCGGCCAGAGCAGATCGGCTGTAGATTCCGGCCCTTGCACCTCGGCACGGCGCGGAAGATCGTCAATCTCCTCAACGCTTTGATCCGGATGCATCACAACGCAGCCGATGCCAGGGCGATAGGCCGCGCGCCCAAGTGGACCGGTCGCCGGGTCTCCCACCGAAACCAACCCGAGCGCTTCGTCGACACGGTACGGCTCGGGGCCCGCGCGCAAATACGCGAGCTCTTGCCGTTCCACCGCTTCCGCGGGCCGATTGGACGTGAACAGACCATTGCATGCCAGCACGGCCTGCACACCGCGGCTGACCAGCTGCCTTTGAGGATCGAAGACCTCTGCTGAGCCACCCTGCATGAGGCCAGCCAGTAGGGTCAGCAAGATAAAGTGCTTCATAACTGGTTCCGAAGACCGTTGTTTGTATCGCCGCCTCGTTTGATGCAATTCAGTACCACTGAGCCCATCAAGCGGCGGAATTCCCCTACGCCTTTGCCGTGCCGCTAGAAACGAAAGCGCCGTCCCTGTTGGGTTCAAGCGAACGCTCAGCGATCCTTTCCCATGCCGGGTAGCACAGGGCGAGGCGGCACGACGCTACAGCGGGTCGTCCGGGCAAGAGCGGCATGCTGCAGCAACGGTTGGGGCGGATGTTGCTCGGCTCGGCGGCTTCGCGACGGGCGGCCTGCTCCGCTTGCCAGCATGCGCTGCACGGACGCGCCCAACCTACCAGCGCCCGCCGACATGAACCGTACCCTTCGCGACCGCCGTGCGCTCGAGCCCCGCCACCAGGGCGCGTCCGCAAGGCGGCTGATCATCGCAGTCGGTTCACCCTCGCTGATCGGCGGCGTAGCGACCACGTAGTTCACAACCCCCGTAAAGGGCGCGATAACCTCTGCCACCCGCACTCCGAACAGATCGTGCACGGTCCCGAGCCGCGCGCCTTCTGCAACGACCCAGCCTTCCTCCACGAGGGGTCGGAACACACCGGTCGCCGGGCTGCGCACAACGCTAAAGTCCTCAAGCCAGACCACAGCATCATTAGGCTCAACGTCGCCGTCGAGCATGTCGAGATGGCGCAGCACGTTGCGCACGCCGCGCTCCGCGAGCTGAACCAGCTGGAGCTCGTTCCCGCCCAGCAGGCCAGTCTCTGTGGTAATCGCCGGGATACCGCGGGAAATCGCCGTCATATCGGTGAGGACGGTGGCATCCGGCGCGGCGACCGGCGCACGGTCGATGACGATGGTGTCCAGACCGAATGCGAGGGCCAAACCGCGTGCTGCATGGTCGAAGTCTGCATCGCCGGTCTCGGGCATGTAGACATAGGGACGCAATGCTTCGTTGCCATCACCGGCGTGAAGATCAATCAGGTAGTCAGCCCGTTCGATGACCTCAGCCGTGATGATCGCCGCGATTCGATCGCTGAGCGTCCCGGCGAGATCCCCGGGGTAGACGCGATTCAGGTTCTTTCCGTCTACCGGCGAAACGTAGACGGTCCGGCCGAGGAAGGCGGGGACGTTCGCAACATGCACCATCAGCACGGTTCCCCGCAGCGCCTTGGGGTCGAGCGCCGTGCGGAGGTTCTGTAATGCTGTGATCGGCGGATACTCGTATCCGTGCGTACCGGCGATAAGCGCAAGCACCGGACCCGGCGCGTCGCCTCGAATCACGGTCACGGGAATCGTCGTACCTTCGTCACCCTCGCCAGCCGGAACACTCAGGAAGAAAGAGCGCCGCTCTCCAACCGCAATGGACTCGTCGCCGACAACAAACGGAGGCGCCGCATGCCCAGCGCCGATGCACAGGACAAGCGCGATGGCGGCGAGGACTTGTCGCACCGTATCGATCTCAGGAATTGAGGTCGTATGCACGTTCGCCATGCGCCGCCTGGTCCAGCCCTTCGATCTCGTCTTCCTCCGAGACTCGAAGCGGGAAGACGAAACGAACGAGTTCGGCCAGAGCAAACGTCACGGCGATCGTGAACGCGCCCACCGCAAGCAGCGCAACGCCCTGGGCCTTGAAGCTCGCGTAGCCGAACACGGCAATCATCAAGGTGCCGAAAACGCCGCCGACGCCGTGGACAGCAAACACGTCGAGCGTGTCGTCGATGTCGAAGGTGTGCTTCACCGAATGTACGGCCCATTGGCAAAGCACACCTGCAACGCCGCCGATAACCAGAGCTTCCACGGGAGTGACCGAGCCTGCACCCGGCGTGATGGAGGCCAGACCCGCGATCGTGCCCGTTACCATACCCACCATCGATGCCTTGCCGTGCCTGATGCGCTCCCAGATCGCCCATGTCAGTGAAGCCGTCGCTGCGGAAATATGGGTGACCACGAGTGCCATCGCAGCCCCTCCGTCCGCCGCAAGCTGCGAACCGGCGTTGAAGCCAAACCAGCCAACCCAGAGCATGGAGGCCCCGAGCATCACGTAGCCTGGGTTGTGGGGCGGGCGAGCGTCCTTGCGCTTGCCGAGCAACACCGCTAGCACGAGTGCGGCGAGCCCCGCAGTTTCGTGGACGACGATGCCACCGGCGAAGTCAGTGGTTCCATAGTGCTCCGCAAGCCATCCGCCGCCCCAGATCCAGTGCGCAACCGGCGCGTAACAGCACAGCATCCAGAGCGCCGAGAAGGTCATCAGAAAGCCGTAGCTGATGCGCTCAACGTAGGCGCCAACGATCAGCGCGGGGGTGATGATCGCGAACGTCATCTGAAACGCGAAAAACAGCACCTCCGGAATAGTCCCTGCCAGCGTGTCAGCGTCGATGCCGTTCAGAAAAACCTTGCCCAGTCCGCCCCAGATCGCACTCTCGGCGCCAAAGGCGATGGAATAGCCAGCGGCGAGCCACAGCACGGATATCAGGCAAGCAATCGAAAAGCAGTGCATCAGCACGGACAGTACGTTGCGCGCGCGGACAAGGCCGCCATAGAAAAGGGCGAGGCCTGGCAGCGTCATAAAGAGGACCAGGGCCGTTGCGACGATGATCCAGGCAGTATCGGCACCGTTCACGTGTACTCCTTCACCGCGGCCACGCCGCGAAGTACAGACTTGTCATCAAGCATTGCGAAAAGGAGCGTGCCTAGACGGCGCTGGCGCCCGTCTCACCGGTACGGATGCGGACAACTTCATCAAGCGGTGTCACGAAGATCTTCCCGTCGCCGACCTTGCCCGTATTCGCCGCGCTGCTGATCGCTTCGACCACGGCATCAAGCTGCGCATCGTCTATCGCCACATCGATTTTTACTTTCGGCAGGAAGTCCACGACGTACTCAGCGCCCCGGTAGAGCTCAGTGTGGCCGCGCTGGCGCCCGAAGCCCTTTACCTCGGTAACGGTCATCCCTTGAACACCGATCTCCGAAAGCGCTTCGCGAACGTCATCGAGCTTGAACGGCTTGATCACCGCGGAGATGAGTTTCATCGACAGTCCTCCCCCTGAATTGACCGGTCACTGTGCGCGACCGGAGCGACATCCTGCACGCTGCGGCGCCGTTGTCCAACTTGCGAACCGCGGGAAAGTCGGGTGGGGCTGAAAACGAAACGCCCCCACGAAGGGGGCGTTCGCATCGTTCGTGGGGCCGCCACGAATGGCGGCCCGCGGTGGCGAATCAACCAGCCGATGCGCCGGCGTTGGTGAACTCCGGGTAGGCTTCGAGACCGCACTCGGAGAGGTCTGCTCCTTCGTATTCCTCCTCCTCGGAGATACGGATACCCATGATGGCCTTGAGTGCGAACCAGACGATGAGGCTGGCGCCAAAGGTCCAAGCGAAGATCGCCGCGATACCGAGAAGCTGACCGCCGATCGTTGCGTCAGCGTTCGAGAGCAGCACGGCAAGGACGCCCCAAATGCCCACGGTGCCGTGCACGGAGATCGCACCAACGGGATCGTCGATCTTGAGCTTGTCGAGGCCAACGATCGAGAACACGACCAGCACGCCACCGATCAGGCCGACGATCATGGCGAATTCGATCGCGGGCGAGAGGGGGTCGGCCGTAATTGAAACGAGGCCGGCGAGGGCGCCGTTCAGCGCCATGGTCAGGTCCGCCTTGCCGAACATCGCGCGGGCCGTGAGAAGCGCGCCAACCACGCCACCGCAGGCAGCAATATTGGTGTTGACGAAAACCTGCGCAACCGCATTTGCCTCATCGACGTTCGAGAGCTTCAACTCGGAACCGCCGTTGAAACCGAACCAACCGAACCAGAGGATGAAGGTGCCGAGGGTTGCCAGTGGCAGGTTTGCACCCGGCATGGCACGAGACGAACCATCGGACCCGTATTTGCCCGTTCGCGGACCCAGCACGAGCACGCCCGCGAGCGCTGCGGCAGCGCCGCACATGTGGACGATGCCGGAGCCTGCAAAGTCGGAGAAGCCCGCTTCCGCAAGCGCGCCGCCGCCCCAGCTCCAAGAACCCTGGACGGGATAGATGACGCCGGTCATGACGACCGCAAATGCCAGAAACGCCCAGAGCTTCATCCGTTCGGCGACCGCGCCAGACACGATAGACATGGCCGTCGCGACAAACACGACCTGGAAGAAGTAGTCCGAGCGAGCGGAGTAATAGGTGTCACCGCCGGAGGCAAGCACCTCCTCTGCGGTGTTCTCTGCGCCGATCCCGAAGCCGAGCGCTGGAATCCAGCCGCCTTCGGAAGCGCCCGCGTACATGAAGTGATAGCCGATCAGCATGTACATGATGCATGCGATGCCGAACAGCGCGACGTTCTTGGTCAGGATTTCGGCCGTGTTCTTGGCACGAACAAGACCCGCTTCGAGCATGGCGAACCCTGGCGCCATGAACATCACGAGCGCACCCATTACCAAGAAGTAAAAGGTGTCTATCGCATAGTTGGTTTGAGCCAGATCTTCCACTTGCATCCTCCTCACGAGGCCGTGCGTTTGTTGGTGTCGGCGAGCCCTGGCGTGGCGCGAAAGGACTCAGGCGGCGCTTATACGCCAGGACGTGTCTTAAACGGCGTCCGGACCTGTCTCTCCGGTACGAATCCGCACGACCTCTTCAAGGCTGGAGACGAAGATTTTTCCATCGCCGACCTTGCCCGTATTCGCTGACTTGCTGATCGCTTCCACAACGCCATCGAGTTGCGCGTCATCGATTGCGACGTCGATCTTCACCTTCGGAAGAAAGTCGACCACGTACTCGGCGCCTCTATAGAGCTCCGTGTGCCCCTTCTGACGACCGAAACCCTTTACCTCGGTGACCGTGATGCCCTGCACCGAAATTTCCGAGAGAGCTTCACGCACGTCATCGAGCTTGAAGGGCTTGATGATTGCCGTGACCAGTTTCATTGCGGACTCCTTTGCTTGGTTCCTTGTCGCTGCCCCCCTTGGCCCGTGAAGCCGCTCGGGTAGCTGGCGCGATGCACTGCGGCTCTCGGCCGCCCGGCAAATCCGTTTCAGCAAATTCCGTACCGTTGCGTCACAAGCTGATGGAGGGCGCCTCACCGACGCGGTTTTGACCCATCTCCGCACCCTTTCGAGACCGCAGCAAAAAAACGCACCGAAAGGCGGCGCCTCGCTCGCCTTCGGACAGGGCGTTTTCCACTCAGGCGCCCTGCGAATGAGCGATTCAGCCGTGCTCGTCCACGGAAATGCTCCGAACGATATGCTTCGCATGGGCCCTCTGCGGTGCACCAGGCGACCGATTCAGCCGACGGATACGCACTGCACCGCGGGTCTGTGATCGCACGAGCGCATCGCAAAGCGCTTGTTTTATATGGTCCTAACGCTTAAATGAAGGGGAAAGGAGAACAAGCAGAGGGGACGTTAAGGTGACTGCTCCTGACACGCTCGTGCGGGCTCGTGGCACGGACCCTGCAAATTGGTGGTGGCCGCCGCCTACGGACGCCCCCCCCAGGAAGAGCGTTGTGCGCGACGGATTGACGAATTCCAGGAGACAAACAGTGAAGAACCTAAAGGGCACGGCGCTCACCGCTTTGGCGACCGCTATCGTTGCTTCCCCCGCCGCGACGGCAGCTGACTCAGACCTCGAATCTGTCATGGAGGCGTTTTCAGGCGTCGAAATCAACGGCTGGGCCGCAGGCTCCTATCTGCACCGGCTGCAAGAGTCTGACGACGACAATCAGTCGACCACCTACTTCAGCCACCCGGACGCGAACACCTTTTCCCTTGACCAGGCCTGGATCAGCCTGGACAAAGCTCCTACCGAAGACAGCCGCGCGGGCTTCCACCTCGATTATGTCTACGGAAAAATCGCGGAGCAGCAGGGCGGAAATGAAGACTCAGGCCTCCTCTACTCGGGCTACGTCAGCTATCTCGCGGACATCGGCAGCGGCGTGCAGATCGACGCTGGCCGCCTCACTACGCTCCTTGGCGCGGAGGTTCTCGAGACCAACGCGAACTTCAACATCACGCGCGGCGCTGTCTACGGCCTGCAGCCCATCACGCACACCGGCGTCATAGCGAGCACGACTATTGGCACCACCGGCGTGGCCTTTGGCGTCGTCAACGACCTCTACGATGACACCTTCGACGACGACAGCGCGGACAAGGTCGTTACCGGCCAGCTCAGCTGGGACATCGACGGTACCTACGTCGGCCTGTCGGCCATTTACGGCAAGGACGCGAGCCTGGGATGCACTGCGAACGACGACTGCGCCCTCGGCGTTTACGACCTGCTGATCACGACTGACCCGAGCGACACCACTTCCGTGTGGCTGAATATCGACTACTTAGACGCCGATGGTGACGACCTGCTCACAGAGGGCACGGCGCTGGGAATCGCCGCCGCAGGACGCGTGCAAACGAACGAGGACACAGGGGTCGCCCTCCGCGTCGAGTATGTGACGGCCGAAGACTCGTTTCTTGGCGCCGCCGATGACCTGACCTACTGGACCGTCACCGGCACCGTTGATCACATGCTCACGGACCGGCTGATGGTTCGCGGTGAGATGCGCTACGACTACTCCGACGACGACACGGTTTTCGGTTTTGCAGACGATGCTGGCGGCTTCTCCGAAGACAACCAGCTCACCGCGATGGTCGAGCTCATCTACAACTTCAAGGCGCAGTAGGGAACACGCGCACCGTTCTGATTCGGTGAGCCTCTCTCCCCGGTCTCCCCATAGTTCATCGGATCATCTTCGCGGCACCTGCAACGGCAGGTGCCGCCCTCTTTAGATTTTGAGCATTCGCTCACGCTTGCCATCGTATCTGCGCACACCGCATATAGACGTTGCTCTCGACCAGGGGCCGCCACGCTCGGACAATGGGCCTCTGTCCAGCACCCTGGTTACGAAATGACTTCAGACGACCCGATCGGCCGCCTCGCGGAACAACTGCGCTCGCTGCTACCCAGTGATGTCATGCCTCCGCAGATGCAGGATGAACTCCGCCTCGCCCTGCAGACCGTACTCGCGCGCTCAGAGCTGGTGACTCGGGACGAGTTCGAGGCACAAGTCGCAGTCTTGCGTCGTACGCGCGAGAAACTCGACGCTCTGGAAGAGCAGCTCGAGAAGCTTGAGGCATCCCCAGGCGAAGCGGCCAGCTGAAGCGTCATGGCTTTTGCGCGCTGTAGATGTCGAGCGCTGCAGGGCTTGGACGCACCAGCCGTCAACGTTGAGGTTCTCCTCGATGGCGGCCTGCCTTCGTTTACGCTGGTGGGACTGCCCGAGGCCGCAGTGCGCGAGAGTCGTGAACGCGTTCGCGGTGCCCTGCGTAGCGCGGGATTCGATTTTCCCCGCGGCCGCATAACCGTCAATCTGACGCCAGCAGACCTGCCGAAGTCCGGCAGCCGCTTTGATCTCCCTATCGCGCTCGGCATTCTGCTGGCGTCTGGGCAACTGCCGAGCGACGCACTTGATGACCTTGAGGTGTTCGGAGAGCTGTCCCTTGAGGGCGATATCCGTTCGATCCGCGGTGCCTTGCCCGCAACGCTTGCCGCAGCCGGCGCTGGCCGCGGCGTCCTCATACCCGCGGCGAATGCACGAGAAGCTGCCCTAGCCAACGGCGCAGCCGTGTATCCGGCCCGCCATCTCCTCGAGGCAACTGCGCATCTGCGCGCCGTACAGATGATCGAGCCTGTCGGTCCGACACCGATCAAAACGGCCGGATTAGACCCGACACCGCTCGCCGCAATCCGCGGCCACGCAGGCCCGAAGCGCGCACTGCTGATCGCTGCTGCTGGACGCCACAATCTCTTAATGAGCGGCCCGCCCGGTTCAGGCAAATCAATGCTCGCCCGCGCCCTGCCGATCCTGCTGCCGCCCCTTGAGGCTGGGGAGGCGCTCGCCATTGCATCCATTGGATCACTCGCTGCTGAATCCAGGGTCAGGGATGGCGTGGACCGGCCATTCCGCGCCCCACATCACACGGCGTCGGTAACAGCCCTGACCGGCGGCGGCAGCGATGCTCGGCCGGGCGAGATCTCTCTCGCGCACGGCGGCGTACTGTTCCTCGACGAAATCCCGGAGTTCTCCCGGGCTGCGCTTGAAGCCCTGAGAGAGCCGCTGGAAACGGGCCGCATAAATATCAGCCGCGCGCGCGCCAAGGCAGAGTATCCAGCCGCCTTCCAGCTCGTTGGGGCCATGAACCCGTGTCCTGCGGGCCACGCGTGCACGCGCCTGGACAACTGTGTGTGCCCGCCCGACGCCGCGCGTCGCTATCGCTCACGCCTGTCGGGGCCGCTCCTCGACCGTATCGATATAGGTGTGGACGTACCGGCCGTGGATTCGTCCACGCTCCGCGCGGCCTTCACAGGCGCAGCGGGCGATCCGGACTTCCGCGACGCCCCGGACCTCGCCCAAGCCGCACGCAGACGCGCGCTCACGCGTCAGGGCTGCGCCAATGCCGATCTCGGACCCGCAGCGACGGAGCGCAACTGCGCGCCCGACGCGGCAGGCCTCGATCTGCTCATGCGCGCAACCGATCGCCTGGGCCTGTCGGCGCGCGGCTGGCATCGCTGCCTGCGCGTCGCCCGCACCATCGCCGATCTCAGCGAAGCAGCGGAAATCGGACGGACGCACGTTGCAGAAGCCCTCGCACTGCGCACTTCCAGCCTCGCCCGGGACTAGCGCTGCGCTTGCAATTTGAGGATCGGAGCGTCCACCCGCCGTCGGACGTGCGCGGGCCAAGAACGCTGGACGAAGGCTCGCAGCCCTTCCTACACTCCGCGCCCCACCTGCCCCACGAGCGTTCAACTTGCGATTGAATCCGGCCCAGAGCGCCGCTGTCGCCCGCAGCGATGTCCCCATGCTGGTGCTCGCCGGGGCCGGTTCCGGCAAGACCCGCGTCATAACCGCGAAGATCGTGGAACTCCTGCGTGGGGGCCTCGCACCGGAGCAAATCTTCGCCGTTACCTTTACGAATCGCGCCGCTCGGGAAATGGGGGAGCGCGTCGTCGAAGCCGCAGGGCGCGACGGCGCAAAGGTCGGCATTTCGACGTTTCACCGCCTTGGCCTGCGCATTCTCCGGGAGGATGCCAAAGCCGTCGGACTGCGTGGTGGGTTCTCTATCTATGATGCCGCGGACGCCGAGAGCCTGCTCCGCGAACTCCTGCGCCTTCACTTCGGCGGCGACGTTGAAGCCCCGCAATTACGCGAGATGGCTCGCGCGGCCGGCGGCGCGATTTCCGGCTGGAAGAACGACCTGCGCACGCCGGAGGAGGTTGCGTCGCACGCGCGTTCCAGCCTGGAGCGCAGCCAGGCCGCGATCTATGGCGACTACGTCTCGCATCTGAAAGCGAGCAACGCCGTTGATTTCGACGATCTGATCCTGCTGCCCGTACTCGCGCTCCGCGCAAGCGCGGAGCGACGCGCGCGCTGGCAGGCCCGAATCCGACACATGCTCATCGACGAATACCAGGACACAAACGGCTGCCAGTACGCGCTTCTGAAGCTACTCACGGGGGACGCCGGGCGGTTCACGGTGGTCGGCGACGATGATCAATCAATCTACGCCTGGCGCGGCGCGCGCCCCGACAACCTCCAGCAACTCGCGAAAGACTACCCAGGACTCGAGGTCATCAAACTCGAGCAGAACTACCGCTCACGCACGAATATCCTGCGCTCAGCGAACGCCCTCATCGCCAACAATCCGCACATGTTCGAAAAGCGCCTGTGGAGCGAACGCGGCCCGGGCGAGGAGGTGCGTATCGTCGAAGTCGAGGATGAAGTGGCAGAGGTAGACCGCATTGCCGGGGAGATAGTGGGACACCGGAGCCGCCATCGCGGCGCTTTCGGTGACTACGCGGTGATATATCGCTCGAACCATCAAGTGCGGGAGCTTGAATTGCGCCTGCAGGCCCTGCGCGTGCCCTATCGGGTGAGCGGCGGTTCCTCCTTCTTCGATCGCGGCGAAATTCGCGACGCCATCGCCTACTTCCGCCTACTGGTGAATCCTGACGACGACGGCGCCTTTCTGCGGGTGGTAAACGTTCCACGGCGCCAGATCGGTACGGCCACGCTCACGGCGCTGCAGCGGACGGCGAGCGCACGCAGTTCCGCGCTGCTGGCCGCCATCGGGGACGCTGCGCTAGATGCCGAGGCCGGCTCCGGCGCAAACCGGCTGCGCGCCTTCCGGGCCATGCTCGAAGACTACCGCGGGCGCATGAAAAAGCCCGAGCTAGGACCGGCCGGCGCACTCCGAGCGCTCCTGGAGCAATGCGACTACGCCGGCTATCTCGATCGCCAGGACCGCAATCGGCACGGCGAGTCCACCCGGGTCCGCAGCCGCTTCGAGAATGTGGAAGTGCTGCTACGCGCGATTGCTCGACGCACGGCGGAGGGCGATTCGCCCGAGGAAGCTTTGCGAAGCCTCATGCTCGAGGACCCTTCGGATGAAGACGAACCCACTCCTGAGCAGGTACAGCTCCTCACGCTGCACGCATCTAAGGGGCTCGAGTTCCCGCACGTCTGGATCATGGGCGTGGAAGAGGGCGTACTACCCCACCGCAACAGCACGAGCGACGAGCAGATTTGCGAGGAGCGCCGCCTTGCCTACGTTGGTATCACCCGCGCGATGGAATCACTCACCCTGACCCTCACCCGCTCACGCCGGCTGCGCGGCGAGACGCTGCGCACGCAGCCCAGCCGCTTCCTGGCAGAACTCCCCGAGGAACTCATACGCTGGGAGGGCACCCGGGAAGAGACAGCCGAAGTCAAGCAGGCGCGCGCTGAGGCCTCGATCGCCTCGCTACGCAATTTGCTCGACTGATCGGGCCGCCTGCATAGCGGCGTCTCGACATTTCGGCGCCGGAAAGAGAACGGACCGCACAAGGCGGCCCGTGTCGCGAACGCCCGCGGCGCTCAGCCCTCGGCCGCAGCGACCATGTAGTCGACCGTTGCCTGCAGCTCTTCGTCGCTGCAGTCCATGCATGTACCGCGCACCGGCATGACGCCGTTAAGACCGTTGTAGGTGCTTTCGTATAAGGCTTCGATGCCCTTCGCAATGCGCGGTGCCCACGATGCGGCATCACCGTAGCCCGGTGCGCCGAGCGCAGCCGCGGTTGCTGCCGCGTGACAGGCGGTGCAATAGCTGTTGAAGATTTCCTCGCCTCCACGGGGTCCCGCGGGCACCGCCTCGGCAACGGCTTCCGTTACCTCCGGGGCATTCAGCACACCGATCGGTTTGATGCGATCGAAGATCTCTTCGTCAGTCCCCGGCGGCAGTGCAAGCGCGCCGAGGGCGAAGGTGGCCAGCATGGCCGGAAGGATGAAGCGGCCCGTGCGTCGAAGATCGCGCGTCATGATCACTCCGGTGCGTACGTCGGACAGACAAAAAAGAGGCCAGAACGAATGTCCCGGCCCGCGTCGATAGGTGATGATAGCAAGGGCGATGGGGCTCGGGTAGCGAGGCCTATTCGCTGGCGCCGAACAGCTCCCGCCCGATGAGCATGCGCCGGATCTCACTGGTGCCGGCACCGATTTCGTAGAGCTTCGCATCGCGGAGCAAACGACCGGTTGCGTAATCGTTTACGTAACCATTTCCACCCAGCGCCTGGATCGCCTGCAGGGCCGCCTGCGTCGCTTGCTCCGATGCAAACAGAATGCAGCCGGCCGCGTCGAAGCGCGTCGTGCGGTCAGCGTCGCAGGCCCGAGCGACCGCGTAGACGTAGCTGCGCGCTGAGTTTGTCGCGACGTAGAGATCCGCAAGCTTGCCCTGCATGAGCTGGAAATTGCCGATCGGCTCGCCAAATTGCTTGCGCTCATGAAGATAGGGCGCCACCACGTCAAGACATGCCTGCATGATGCCAAGGGGCCCACCTGCAAGCACGACGCGCTCATAATCGAGGCCACTCATCAGCACCGCGGCACCGCGGCCGACCTCGCCAAGCACGCGATCCTTCGGGATGTGGCAGTTCTCGAACACAAGTTCACCCGTGTCGGAGCCACGCATGCCGAGCTTGTCGAGTTTCTGCGCGCAGGAAAATCCGGCGTCAGTCCCCTCAATCAGGAAAGCCGTCACGCCCTTGGTGCCGAGGTCAGGGTCTACGGTTGCGTACACCACAAGCACATCCGCGGTGGGGCCGTTGGTGATCCAGAACTTCGTTCCATTGAGGACGTAATGATCGCCTTCGTCACGGGCCCGGAGCTTCAAGCTCATGACGTCGGAGCCCGCATTGGGCTCGCTCATCGCAAGCGCGCCGAGGTACTCCCCGGAGATGAGCTTTGGCAGATAGGTTTCTCTCTGCGCATCCGTCCCCCAGCGATTGATCTGGTTTACGCACAGATTCGAGTGGGCGCCGTAGCTTAGGCCAACGGATGCAGAACCCCGGCTGATCTCCTCCATGACCACGCAGTGCGCCAGGTAGCCAAGGCCGGCACCCCCCCAGTCCTCATCCGCCGTGACGCCCAGCACGCCGAGTTCACCAAGCCGCGGCCAGAGATCACGCGGAAAGATGTCGCCGCGATCGATCTCGGCCGCGCGCGGAGCGATCTCCTTTGCGGTGAACGAACGCACCACGTCGCGCAGCGCATCGAGATCGTCGCCCAGACCGTGATCGAATTCGGGAATGCTGCCTGCCAAGATCGTCTCTCCACTTCGCTCCTGCCAGCGTAGAGTCTACGCCGCTGCGCTCGGTTCGAAGACCCGGACGGCAGGATCTGTTGTCCGTAATGCCTCGCGCAGGGATGGGAGTGCCTCCCGCCAGGCCTGATCATGCCCCGCGCGGACATCGCCGAAACCGCGGACCCGATCAACGGAAGTCACGAGGCGCATGGCCGCCGCGACGTTGCCGGCGTGCAGTCCCTCCGTCACTTCGTCAAGAACCGCCTCATAGGACTCGATCAGCGCGCGATCCCGCTTGCGGTCTGCTGTGAATCGGAACGGATCGAGCCAGCCATCACGAAACCGTCGTGCGCGAGCGAGGACGCCCAGCACCGGCAAGATCCAGCCGCCGAAGCCGATCTTCCGGGGTCGGCCTCTGCCGTCGCGCGCAAGCGGCAGCGCTGGCGGCGCCAGATGCACGCGCACGCGTGGCCGAGCACCCTTTTCTGCCTCGAAGCTCTGCTCCAACCGAGCCCTGAAGCGGCCATCCCCGTATAGCCGCGCAACTTCGAACTCGTCCTTCACCATCAGGACGCGGGCATAGCACCGCGCGGCCTGCTCAAGGAGCGTTGCCGCAGCTGGACCCGCCGTCTCCACCGCGCTGGCAAGGCGTGCGAGCCGGACGCGATAGCGGAGCGACAGCCCGACGTTCTGGTATTCGGTCAGCTCTGCCGCACGCGCATCGATGAGACCTGCGACATCAAGCTCAAGCACGGGATCTATCGTCCGCGCTCCCATCCCACCTGGCGACCGGAGCGCGGGATGATCTGCATCCGCGGCAGCCACGCGGCCCCACGTAAAGGCTGCTCGATTCATCTCCACTGCTACGCCGTTGAGCTCGACGGCCTGCATCAGCGCCTCCAGGCTTACTGGCACGCGGCCACGCTGCCAGGCGAATCCGAGCGCAAACAGATTTGCACCAACGGCATCACCCAGCAGGCGTTCAGCAAATCCGGTGGCGTCTACCTCGTGCACTTCTTCCGCATGGCGGCGTACGCGATCCACAAGCGCGCGATCGCCGAAATCCGTCTGGCCACGCAGGACGAAGTCCGCGGTCGGCACCAATCGCGTGTTCACCACGGCGAAGCTGTGCTCGGGGCTGATGCGCGTGAGCGCCGTTTCACCCGCAGCGGTGACGAGATCGCAACCGAGCAGCAGATCAGCGCGTCCCGCGGCGACCCGGGTCGCATACAGGGACTCCTTGCGCGCCCCGATGCGCACGTGCGAAAGCACCGCACCCCCCTTCTGCGCGAGACCCGTCATATCCAGCGTCACGGCGGCATTGCCATCGATATGCGCGGCCATGGCGAGCAACTGCGAAACGGTCACGATGCCCGTGCCGCCCACGCCCGTGACAACGATATTCATCGGCCTATCGAGGGTGGGTAGCGTCGGGGTCGGCAACGCGCCGCTCGGCGCGGTTGCAGCAGTAGGCTCTGGGCGGCGAGGTCGAACACCTTCGACCGTGACAAATGAGGGGCAGAAGCCCTTAACGCAGGACTCATCGACGTTGCAGGCCGACTGGTTAACCGCGCGCTTCACGCCATGTTCCGTTTCGAGCGGCTCGACCGCTACACAGCCGGAAGCATCACTGCAATCACCGCAGCCTTCACAAACGAGTTCGTTGATCAGGACGCGACGAGACGCCTGCGGCGCGAGGCCGCGCTTGCGACGACGACGCAGCTCCGTGGCGCAGACCTGGTCGTACACGATGACCGTGCAGCCCGACACCTCGCGCAGCGCCTCCTGCACGGCCTCCAGGGTGTCGCGGTCATGCACGCGCACGCCCGGCAGCGCTGCGGCCGAGTAGCGTGAAGGATCGTCGGCAACCACTTCTACGCGGGCGACGCCCTCAGCCCGCACTTGCGCGACGATTTCCGCCACCGAAAGCGAGCCGTCGTGAGACTGACCACCGGTCATGGCGACGGCGTCGTTGTAGAGGATCTTGTAGGTGATGTTCACGCCAGCCGCGACCGCAGCGCGGATCGCGAGAATGCCGGAGTGAAAATAGGTGCCGTCACCAAGGTTCGCGAACACGTGCTCGGTATCGGTGAACGGCGCCTGGCCGATCCACGGCGTGCCCTCGCCGCCCATCTGCGTGAAGGTCGATGTATGCGGCTCGATCCAACGAGCCATGTAGTGGCAGCCGATGCCCGCCATGGCGCGGCTGCCTTCCGGCACCTTCGTTGAGCTGTTGTGTGGGCAGCCAGCACAGAACAGCGGCTGTCGCTGGGCGGTCGGAGGCTTTTCGTGCAGCGCCGATTCGCGGCGCGTGAGGAACTCGAGATGGCGGCGCATCGAGTCTGTGTGCGCCGCCGGCGGCAGCACCCGGGCGATGGCGCGGGCGACCATGGCCGGCGACAGCTCGCCGATCGAGTTCAGGAGACGCCCCCCGGACTGGTCGAGCTTACCGAGCACCGCAGGCGCTCCGGGTGTCCCGTAGAGCAGATTCCGAAACTCGTTCTCGAGCAGAGGCCGCTTTTCTTCGACCACCAGGATTCGATCAAGGCCCCGTGCGAAGTCGCGCACCAAGCCATCATCGAGAGGCCAGGGCATACCGATCTTCATAAGCCGGACACCCGCGCGGGTCACGGCATCGTCGTCCAGCAGGCCGAGTTCCGTCAGCGCCTGACACACGTCGAGCCACGCCTTGCCCGTGGCGACAATGCCAACTTCGGCCTGAGGGCTCGGCACCACGAGCCGATTGATTTCGTTCGCTCGCGCGAAGGCGCGCGCCGCCGGCAGCTTGTGCTCGATGAGCCGCGCCTCCTGGGCGAGGGGTTCGTCCTCGAGTCGAATGCCGACACCATCGTCGGGGAGCAGGAAGTCTGTCGGAACCTGGATGATCGGCGACCGGCCCGCGTCGATCGTTGCCGTCGAATCCATAGTGTCGGCAAGCGCAATCAGCCCGGTCCAAAGTCCTGCGTAGCGCGACAGCGCCCAACCGAAGAGACCGAAGTCCAGCACGTCCTGAACATTGGCCGGGTCGAGGATCGGCACGCCGAGATCGACCAGGGTGAACTCCGACTGCGACGGCAGCGTGGAAGACTTGCAGCCATGATCGTCGCCAGCGACCAACAGGACTCCACCATGCGCGGCGGTACCTGCAGCGTTCGCGTGGCGGAAGGCATCGCCGGCGCGATCGACGCCCGGCGCTTTCCCATACCACATCGCGAAGACCCCATCGTGGCGCGCGCCTGGATACAGGCCGACCTGCTGCGTCCCCCAGACCGCGGTAGCGGCGAGTTCCTCGTTAACGCCTGGCTGGAAGGTGACGCGCGCCTGATCGAGATGCGCGCGCGCATCCCACAGCGCCTTGTCGAGCCCACCGAGCGGTGAGCCGCGATAGCCGGAAACGAAGCCAGCCGTGTTCAAACCGGCTGCGCGGTCGCGGCGTGCCTGCAGCAACGGCAGGCGAACAAGCGCCTGGATGCCAGACAGGATGATCGTGTCGTCGTGCTTACGATAGCGATCGTCGAGGGTGACGGATTCGCGGCGCATGGCGGGCCTCCTCTCAAGGGAGCTTTTCCGAACATGCTAGGCGTATGCGCGGAGGATAGGTTTGCGGACTTCGCGTCGATCCCCTAACGTGCGCAATATTTGTCGCTATTCTTGAATTTAATTAGGATACGTATCCTCCTCCCATGCATGACGTGCTCGACGACTTCGATCTACGCATCCTTCGGGCGCTCCAGGCGAACGGCGACATTTCTATGGCCGAGCTCGGCGAGCGGGTCGGTCTCTCGCATACGCCCTGCTGGCGACGAGTAAAGAAGCTCGAGGCCTCTGGTTTCATACGCGACCGCGTGGTGCTGCTCGACCCAGACCGACTTGGCCTGTCCGTGAACGTGTTCGTCGAGGTGCATCTGAAGGCGCACGACGAGGATTCACTGAACGCCTTCGAGGCCGCGGTGCAGGCCATCGACGAGATCGTCGAGTGCTACACCGTATCCGGGGAAAAGGACTTCTTGCTGCGCGTTGTGGTCCCTGACGTCGCGGCATACGAAAAGCTGCTCAAGGAGCAGCTGGTGCACATTCCAGGCGCAGGATCATTGAGCTCGACATTCGCGCTCAGGCAGGTGAAATACACGACCCGCTTGCCGCTCTGACGTTCAATCGGCGTCCATTTCCACCAGCGGTGCGCCCTCTTCAACGCGCTCCCCCGCGGCGAAGAGCACGCGCTCGACCCGGCCGCCACGCGGCGCGCGGATGGTGTGCTCCATCTTCATGGCCTCGAGCACCAGCAGCGCATCACCCGCTTCCACCCGATCGCCCGCGACGACATCAACTGCGATGACCTGCCCTGGCATGGGCGCGAGCAGCGAGCCGGCAATCTGCTCGTGGCGGTCAAGGGCTCCAACCAGCGCATCCACCACCTCGAAGGCAGCATCGCCGGACGCGCTGAACACCTCGACTAGGGGGCGGCCGCCCCGTTCGGTGCGCTCGATATCAAAGGGCAGCCGCAGACCGTCCAACTCGATCTGGAGCCTGCGGCCATCTCTGCGCGCGCAGACTTCGTAGGTGGTCTCGTCGATCCGTACGCGCCACGGCTGCGCACCCATTTCGACATCGAGCACATGCACGAGATCACCGAACCCCAGGCGAACGCGCTGCGCGGAAACTGCGTTCAGGCGAAAGCCCGTGAGCACGGCGTAGGGCGACGCGTTCGCATCGTCCTGTGCAAGGAGCAGCGCAGCCGCGGCGGCAACGGCATACGCCGGCTCGAACGCCGGAGACGGCAGCAGACGCTCGACCTGACGCTCAAGCCAGGTCGTCGACACGGGTACTTCACACCACAGGGGATCCGTAAGCAGAGCACGCAGGAGATCGAGATTCGTCTTCACTCCGCGAACCCGCGTGCGGCCAAGGGCTGCGCGCATGCGGTCGAGCGCCTGCGCGCGATTCCGCCCGTGCGCGATGATCTTCGCAATCATCGGATCGTAGAAAGGGCTGACGACGTCGCCCGCACGCACGCCCGTGTCGACGCGAAGTCCGGGCACATCAGCCGGTAGTTCAAGCGCATCCAGGCGCCCTGTGGCAGGCAAGAAGCCTGCCGCCGGGTCCTCGGCATAGAGCCTGAACTCTATGGCATGGCCCTGCGGATTCGTGAGTTCAACGAGATCGTCCAGGCGGCGACCTGCAGCCACCGCCAACTGCAGTTCCACAAGATCGAGCCCCGTCACCGCTTCCGTAACCGGATGCTCAACCTGCAGGCGGGTGTTCATCTCCAGGAAGAAAAACTCACCCGCGTTACGCGTTGCCAGGAACTCCACTGTTCCAGCGCCGACGTAGTCGACAGCCTTCGCTGCAGCTACAGCGGCCGCGCGCATCTCTGGTGAACCGTAGTCGGCTGCCGGCGCCTCTTCCATGACCTTTTGATGTCGGCGCTGCGTTGAGCAATCGCGATCGAAAAGATCGATCACTTGCCCGTGATGATCACCGAAGACCTGCACCTCGACATGGCGCGCATCCTCGACCCAGCGCTCGAACAGCACGGCGTCGTCGCCGAACGAAGCCGCCGCCTCGCGACGCACGCCTTCGAGCGCGGCAGCAAGTTCCCCTGCCGCACGCACCACACGCATGCCCTTGCCGCCGCCGCCTGCAGCCGCCTTCACCAGCAGCGGGAAGCCAACGCGCTCCGCAGCGGCGCCAGGGTCCGCGAGAACTTCGTCCACATCCGCGCCCGGCACCACCGGGACGCCCGCCTTGAGCATTGCCCGGCGCGCCTCGTCCTTCGAGCCCATGACGCGGATCGCATCAGGCGAAGGGCCGATGAAGGTCACGCCGGCCGCCTCGCAGGCTTCCGAGAAGCCCGCATTCTCCGACAGGAAGCCGTAGCCAGGATGAACGGCGTCTGCGCCCGTTCGCGCAGCGGCGTCGAGCACCCTGTCGGCGCGCAAGTAACTCTCGGCAGCCGGCGCGGGCCCGATGTGCACCGCCTCATCGGCGAGGGCGACGTGCAACGCATCTGCATCTGCGTCGGAGTAGACCGCAACGGTGCGCAACCCGAGGGCGCGGGCCGTGCGCAGGACTCGACACGCGATTTCGCCACGGTTGGCAACGAGGACCTTGCTGATCACTCTCGGCGTGCTCATGTGATCACATCCGGAAGATGCCGAAGTCGGCGCCAGCCGACTCCGGGACAGTGGTGGCGACGGCAAGCGACAGACCGAGCACATCGCGCGTCTGCAACGGATCAATCACCCCGTCGTCCCAGAGCCGCGCGCTCGCATAGTACGGATGTCCGGCCCGGTCGTAATCGCTGCGGATGCCGTCCATGAACGCCTCACGCTCCTCGTCGGGCCAGTTCTCGCCGCGCGCAGCGAGGGCGTCGGTCCTCACCGTCGCCAGCACGTTCGCGGCCTGCTCCCCACCCATGACGGAGATGCGCGCATTCGGCCACGTGAACAGGAAGCGCGGCGAATAGGCCCGCCCGCACATCGCGTAATTGCCCGCTCCGAAGCTGCCACCCAGGACGACCGTAAACTTCGGCACGGACGCGCTCGCGACCGCCGTAACCATCTTGGCTCCGTCCTTGGCGATACCCGCATTCTCGTATTTTCGACCCACCATGAAACCGGTGATGTTCTGCAGGAACAACAGGGGAATCCGCCGCCGATCGCAGAGCTGAATGAAGTGCGCCCCTTTCTGCGCCGATTCAGGAAAGAGAATTCCGTTGTTCGCAACAATGCCGACGGGATAGCCGTGGATGTGTGCGAAACCCGTGACGAGGGTCTCACCGTAAAGCGCCTTGAACTCATGCAGTGCCGAGTCGTCGACGAGACGGGCGATGATCTCCCGCACGTCAAAGGGAGTGCGCGTATCGCGCGGAAGCACGCCGTAGATCTCGCTCGCATCGAAGCGCGGGGCCTTCACCGCACGTCGTACCACGCCATCGCGCCGGCGCACGTGCAGATGGCGAACGATATCGCGCGCCATGGCAAGCGCCTGCTCATCGTCTTCGGCAAGGTGGTCGACCACGCCTGAAGTGCGCGCATGTACGTCGCCACCCCCGAGGGCTTCAGCATCGACCTCCTCTCCGGTCGCCGCTTTCACCAGCGGCGGCCCACCCAGAAAGATCGTGCCTTGCTCCCGCACGATTACCGTCTCGTCGCACATGGCCGGCACATAGGCACCGCCGGCCGTGCAAGAGCCCATGACGACAGCCACTTGCGGAATACCCGCAGCCGACATGCGCGATTGATTGAAGAAGATCCGGCCGAAGTGATCACGATCCGGAAACACGCCATCCTGCATTGGCAGGAAAGCGCCGCCCGAATCAACGAGGTAGACGCAAGGCAAACCATTTTCGAGCGCGATCTCCTGCGCTCGAAGGTGTTTCTTCACGCTGATGGGGTAGTAGGTGCCGCCCTTTACCGTGGCGTCGTTCGCCACCACCATGCAGGGCTCACCCGCGACCTGACCAACACCCGCGATGAGGCCTGCGCCGGGAATACGATCTTCGTAGAGCTCGTGCCCGGCGAGCTGTCCGATCTCGAGGAAAGCGGAGCCCGGATCAAGGAGCGTGTGCACCCGATCCCGCGGGAGCAACTTGCCACGTCCGATGTGGCGCTTGCGCGAACGCTCATCACCACCGAGCGCCTGCTCCGCCACGAGCGCCGCGAGATCCGCCGCCAAGGCGCGATGGTACTCGGCATTCGCGACAAAGGCCGCGTCCGACGTGCGCACCGAAGAACCCAAAATCGCCATGCTGCCCTCCCTCCGAGGCCGCGATTCTAGCCCGATCCCCACCCCCCTGAACCTGAACAAGGGGTCAGACCCCCTGTTCAGTTTTGTAACACCCCGGGCGTCAGGCCTTAACGCTTCGGCAGGCTAGGTGCCGCGACGCCGCCGCAGCGCGCGGCCTGCCGCGCCGAACCTGAAAATGGGGTCTGACCCCTTGTTCAGGTTCGTGGTGCGCGGTCAGGCGCGAGTCAGACCTTCTGCGCGGGCGTGGGCGAGGGTGTCGTCGAGGGCCAGGCGGAATCGCTCGAAGACCTGGTCGATCTCTTCCTCGGTGATGACGAGCGGTGGGCAGAAGGCGATCGCGTCGCCGAGCGGCCGCACGATGACGCCGTGCGCTTCGCCGCGCTTGGCGCAGAAGGCGCCGATGCCGGCCTTCGGGTCGAAGGGCGTGGCGTTCACTGCATCCGCCTCGAGCTCGACGGCGCCAATAAGGCCGACGCCGCGTGCCTCCCCGACGAGCGGATGATCAAGACACTCACGCAGGCGCTGCTGCATGTGCTCGCCGACCTTGGCGGCGTGGGTGAAGAGGTCACGCTCCGCGTAGATGTCGAGCACCTTGGAAGCCACCGCCGCGCAGACCGGATGGCCCGAATAGGTATATCCGTGGCCGAAGACGCCGACCTGCCCGGATGCCTCGGTGATCGGCTCGACGATCTCTTCGGGCACGACGACGGCACTGATCGGCAGATAGGCCGACGAGAGCGCCTTGGCGAGGCTCATCGTGTCGGGCTCGATGCCGAAGGTCTGCGAACCGAACGGACTGCCCGTGCGCCCGAAGCCGCAGATCACCTCGTCCGCGATGAAGAGGATGTCGTATTTCTTGAGGACAGCCTGGATTGCCTCAAAGTAGCCGCCGGGCGGGACGATCACGCCACCGGCACCCTGCACGGGCTCGGCAATGAACGCCGCCACGGTTTCGGGGTCCTCCAGCAGGATCAGCGCCTCCAGCTCAGCGGCAAGGCGCGCGACGAACTCGGCCTCGGTCTCACCCGGCACCGCGAAGCGCCGGTGATGCGGCGCCGTGACGTGGTGGACCCCGTCCATCGGCAGATCGAAGTGCGCATGGAAGGCCGGCAAGCCGGTTAGCGAGCCTGACGCGACGGTGACGCCGTGGTAGCCCTTCACGCGCGAGATGATCTTCTTTTTGTTCGGACGGCCGAGTGCGTTGTTGTAGTAACGCACGAGCTTTACCTGAGTGTCGTTCGCGTCCGAGCCCGAGGAGCCGAAGAACACACGCCCGTTGCGCACCGGCACCATGGCCTTGAGCTTTTCGGCCAGTTCTATGGCGGGCTCATGGCTCTTGCTGCCAAACATGTGGCTATAGGCGAGCTTCTTCATCTGCTCGGCGGCGACATCCGCGAGCGACTCCTCACCATAGCCGAGCGCCGTGCACCAGAGCCCGGCCATGCCCTCGATGTACTCCTTGCCGTCCACGTCCCAGACGCGGACGCCTTGCGCACGATCGATGACGAGCGGTCCGGTCTGCTCGTGAAGTGCGAGATTCGTGGACGGGTGCAGCAGCGAGGCGAGGTCCCGCGCAGCGAGGCTGTCGGCGGGGAAGGCGTTGTGAAGGCGCTGGGTCACGGCGGCGGTCCAGGCTGACGATCTCAGTCCGCGATCATGCCCCGAGAATCAACGCTCCGACAGCCTCAGGGGAGCGCCGTGATCTGGAACACGACGTCGCCTCTGTAGGAGAAGGTGCGCGACGCGGAGTCCTCTGCACCTACCGTCACCGTCGCGCCGTAGGCGCCACCCGAAACGTATGCGGAGTTCACGCCCAGAGTGATGTGCTCGTGCCCGACTCCGACAAGAGCCGGATCGGCAGACACGACGACGAAGCGCTCTCGGTCGCGCACACGCGTCTGAATGGAATAGCCCAACCCCGTCATGTTGTAGCGCCCGCGCTCCAGTCGTCGAACTTCGATGCCTTGTTCATCGAGCAGCCGCACCTTGAGGGCAAAGGTCTCGGCCGCCGCATGACGCGCCGCGACCGTCAGCAGCGACTTGCCATCGAATGAATCGGGAAGTGCGACAACGTGGTAGGGCGTTCCTTCGGCATGCTCCGGATCGAGCCAACACGCAGCCGTCGATCGGTGGGCCGCAGAATGACGCGATCGCCGCCCTGGTTCAGGAGCCTCGAGCTCTTCAACACCCTGTAACTCGAAAGCCGAGTGGCACGCCTGCTCAGAAGGCGCAAGCAACGCCGGCGGAGGCGGCGTCCTGCTTGAAGCTGGAAGGGAGGCGCATGGGTGCCGCGATCGCAGACTCCGCTTCATCCAGCGGTTAGTACATAGCCCAGCTGTGCAGTCCGAGCCGTCTGCGCTTGCTTTGTTCCATCATGAACGCCCCGGCACAACGCCCGCCATCAACGGAAAGGGGCCGGGGCAAGGGATAGCGAGCGGGCATGCGCTCAAGACTGAAGTGCTTCGAGCACCTTCGCAGGATGGTCGGCTGCGCGGCTCACGCGCTTGTAGTGCTTGCGCACCTTCCCGTCCGCGCCAACGATCACCGTGGAGCGAATCACGCCGACGGACTTCTTGCCGTACATCGTCTTCTCACCCCAGGCGTCGTACTTTTCCATCACCTTGCGGGTCGGATCAGCGAGCAGGCGGAAGGGCAGCGAGTACTTGGCCGCGAATGCATCGTGCGATGAGACCTCGTCCGGCGATACGCCAAGCACGATCGCGCCGGTCGCCTCGATCTCGCTCCACAGATCACGGAAGCCGCAGGCTTCCTTGGTACAGCCGGGCGTGTCGTCCTTCGGATAGAAGTAGACGACGACTATCTTGCCCTTCAGCTCCTTGAGCGCGACCTTCTCGCCGTTCTGATCAGGAAGCGTGAATAGCGGCGCTGCCTTGCCTTCTTCAATGGCCATGGGAACTTATTCCGTCTGGGGTCGAAGGCGGCGAGTATAGGCGGGTCGCTCATCCCGCGAAGCGATAGAGGTCGTCCCAGATCTCGTCGAGGCGCCGCGCTGCCGCGGCCGGCTCAAGTGCGACGAGCGTGCCGTCGTCACGGCGCGTGACGATGCCGAATCGCTCGAGCTTGGCGAGCGCATCGTCAATCTCGAAGTCCACCGGCCCGTCGATCTGCTCGGCCAGAAACGCCTCGATCGCCGCGTCCAGCGCCTCGGCCGTCAGCGCCGCCTCATGCGTGAGCAGGAACGTCCACGCGAGCACGGCTTCCTTGCACTCCTCTTCCTCGGCGGCGTCGACGAGGCGATGGAAAACGCCCGCATTGTTGTCGAGATTGCGGAAGTAGAGGCTGTCCGCAAGGGTCTTCATGAACTTGATCTTGCGGTTCTTGAAGTTGGAGAACTGCTTGAAGAGGAAGCCGCCGAGGGTGCCGAGGCCCGCCGCGAGAGCGAGCAGGGCGCCTTGATCAAGCGCGACTTCGCGATCGTGAATGCCGAGCCAGAAGGCGACCAGGGAACCGACGAGAAACAGCGTCGGGCCGAGCTTCGTGACCAGCAACGCGACGCCGCTCGCCGCCGCGGGTACGCCGATCATGAGCTTGTCGACGGTCTTCATGCGCACTTCCGTGTTCGGGAAGAGCATTTCCAGGTCCGCGCGGGGCACATTGCGGAACATCTTCAGGAGCGTCGCGCCAGGCTGGAAGGTCAGGTCCTTGCGCCCTTTCGCCTCGAACCAGGCAGGCTCGCGGAAGGCGACGAAGATCACCACGCGGTCGTAGCTCGCGAACTCGATCTCGCGCTTGCGCAAACCGAACAGAAGCGGAAGCGACTCCCGCCGCGGCGTCTCGCCACGGCGGTAGAACAGCACCTGCTCGAAGTCGTCGAAGTCCACATGCAGGCGGATGCGGAAGAGCGACTCCTCTTCGAGCGCCGCCTGCAGGTCCTCATCGGTGATGCGCTCGTAGTTGGCGCGCTCTAGCACGCGCTCAAGAGCCTGCGTGAGTTCGACGCGGCGCGCGCCCGCCTCGGCCGGATCCGGCATTGCGAGCAGGCGTGCATCCAGATCAGGATTGAAAGGCGCGTAGAGATTCTTGAGCGCCTCAAGGTCTGCGTGAAACGCGTGATGGAGCAGCGCTTCGAGCAGACGCACTGCATGCGTGAAGTACTCCGCATCGCCTTTGCGCGCCTCGAGGCGCGCGCGGCAGAGCGTCACCACATCCCGTCGACGTAGAGGAATGAAGCGCTCCCCCGGCCCGGCGTGGGCGACTTCGCTCATATTCACATTCAAGCGTTCGACGCTCCTGTGTTTACCAGCGTCGCAAGCCCTGCGAATCCCGGCACGGCGAGCGCATCCTGCCGCCCCCGGAGCCAGCGCGCGCGCTGCGCCGCTGCATCGAGGTCCTCCTCGACATTCCAGCCCGCCGTCCGCGCCAAGTCGCACATCCGCTGCGAAGATGTCAGGCCAACGAGCGGCTCCCGGCCGAGTGCGAGGGCGACCTGCGCGCCCCGGAGCAGCATCCGCGAGGCCAAGTCGAACACGGTCGTTTCGGTCCAGTAGTCGAGCACGACGCGTGACCCGGGTGCAGCCACCGCAGCCAACGCCGCGAGGGTCTGAGAGGCAGCTGCTTCCGGCAGATAGTAGGTGCAGCCCAACCAGTTCACGAAGATCGGGCGCGCCGGATCGATCCCTGCATCGAGAAGCGCGTACGCCAGATCGTCCTCGCCGAACACCACCGGGACGAAGCGCTGCGCGGCTGTTGCGCGCGCCCCGAGGCGACGGCGCTTCCAGCGCTGGGTCGCCGGATGGTCGACCTCCCAGAAGGTCGCACCAGGAAGGTCGACGGTACGCCGGAGCGCAGTGGTGTCGAGCCCCGCGGCCAGGATCACGACCTGATCGACGCCAGCGGCAACCGCGCGTTCGAGCGCGTCCTCCGCGTATCGCGCACGCAGGACGATCTGGCCGCGCATTGCCGCGCGCATGGGTTGCCTCCGCTCCTGGCGGCGCAGTCCGCGCTTCACGGGCAGGGGGACGGGGCGCAGGGCGAGGCGAACCGGGCCCGAAAGGAGCGGCGCCACGGCACGGTCGTCGAAGAGGTGTGGCGCCTCGTCGACGTAGACATGCATGGCACGCAGTAGTGCCGCGCCTTCAGCGGTTCGGGACGGGCGATCAGCCTGCATGGGTGCGCCCCAGCAATGAACTTTCGCTCAGCGTAGCGCGAGCTCCCACGGCGCGTCGTGGCGCTGCATCGCAGGCGCACGTATCATCTCCGCTCCGTACGTCAATCGGCGTTCGGGACCGTGCGCCCGTAGCTCAGCTGGATAGAGTACTGCCCTCCGAAGGCAGGGGTCAGAGGTTCGAATCCTCTCGGGCGCGCCACTTATCTGCATTCGGGCGCAGCTCAGGATCGGGCGTTCCATCGCCATCGCTGGCGCCCCCCCCCCCCGATAGCCCACTTCTGAACCGCGCAATCGGTCGCGTCGGGGCTCGCGCCATGCGGCGTTGGAATTTCGGGCTCACCCCCCAGCCCGCGCCGGCCGTTAAGCGCGAATCGCGTCTGCCAGCGCCCGCACTCATTCAAAGGCCATCGTAGACGCACACCCTATTGGCACTTGTTCGTGCGCTCTCGGCACGCTGTGTGTAGCGTCGGCATCGCCGGCCCGCGCCGCGGGCAACGCTGGAGCTTCCCCCTCATGCGCCTGCTCACCGTTTTGTCCACGCTCCTCGTCACCGCCGCAGCACATGCCGCGCCCCTCGATCTGACGTCTGCCTCGGTCAGGGAACTCGGGCAGGCCATGGAGGCGGGACGGCTCGATTCAGAGATGCTCGTCACGCAGGCTCTCGCGCGCATCGAGGCCTATGACGACGCGGGCCCGGCGATCAACGCAATGCTCCATGTGAACGAAAACGCGCTGGCAGAAGCACGCGCCCTCGACGACGAACGCGCGCGCAGCGGCCCGCGTTCGCCCTGGCACGGCATCCCCGTTCTGCTGAAAGACAACATCGACACGGCGGACATGCCGACAACTGCCGGCTCGTTCCTGCTTGCCGGCACGATGCCGCCCGACGATGCGTTCCTCACCCGGCAACTGCGTGAGGCCGGCGCCATCGTGCTCGGAAAGGTCAATCTCAGTGAGTTCGCTTCCGGCGGACCTCTGAGCTCCCTTGGCGGGCCGACCTTCAACCCACACGACCCCGCACGGTCGCCGGCCGGCTCCTCGGGCGGCAGCGGCGCTTCGGTGGCTGCAGCCTATGCGCCGCTCGCGCTCGGCACCGATACGGGCGGCTCCGTTCGCGGGCCGTCGTCCGCGAACGGGATTGTCGGCCTCAAGCCGACCCTCGGCCTGCTCAGCCGCGACGGCATCGTCCCGCTGGCGCTGTCCTTCGACACGGCGGGGCCGATGACGCGCTCGGTTGAGGACCTCGCGCTTTCACTGAACGTGCTCGCCGCCGTCGACGACGCGGATCCCGCCACCGCAGCGGCCGCAGAGCACATCACCCCCGACTACACGGCCTTCCTCGACGCGAATGCCCTCGCCGACGCGCGCATCGGCGTCGCGCGCGACTTCATGGGCGCAGACCAGGAAGTGGACTGGCACGTAGAGGCGGCCCTCGAGACTTTCCGCGAAGCGGGTGCCGAGGTCGTCGACGTGCACCTGCCGCCGTGGCTCCTCGAGGTGCGCGGGGACTTCTATCGAACAATCCGCTTCCCCGAGTTCCGCGCCCAGATCGCCGAGTATCTGCAGGCGCGCGATCCAAACGGGCCGCAATCGCTCGACGACCTGATCGCGGGCGCCCGCACCCTGCGCGCCCGCCGCGCCGACGGTGCCGCGCCAGACCCGTCGCGCTGGAGCCTCATGCTGCGCGAGAACGAAGCAAGCGACCTGGACCACCCGGAGTACAGAGCGATGCACGAGCACGGGCTCCCGCTCGTGCGCGCGGTGCTGCAAGGGGTATTCGATTCCGAATCTCTCGACGCAATCGTCTATCCCACGTCACCAACGCGCCCCTCCCGAATCGATCCCGACCCGCGTCCAGGGAGCGGCCCGGGGGGAGGCGGCTCAGCCGTGATCCTCGCCAACATGTCGGGCTTCCCGGACCTCATCGTGCCCGCCGGTTTCACGGGCTACGGGCTACCCGTAACGCTGTCCTTCCTGGGCCCGGCCTTCAGCGAACCTCGCCTCATTGCCCTTGGCTACGCGTTCGAGCAGCGCGCTCAAGCACGGCGCCTACCGATCACAACGCCGCCGCTTCCGGGGGACCTGATCAAGCACTGACGCCCAAAGCGCGCCCCTGATGTGGAAACCCGAGAGTCCGAACGGGGAGCGCCTGGTGCAGGGATAGCCTCGCCGAATCAGCACGCCACGATCTGTCCTTAGCTCGCTAACCCGTTCCGCAAGGAACGAAGATGCCGTTTAGCACGGAGGCATGAAGCTTGATCGCAAAACGGGCACGCTCGTACGTGCGTACTTTTGGATTCAGGGCGCCTTGCTGCACAGCGCGCCCGCCACGCTGAAGGAAGCCCGCGCCATGGTGGCCGCGGCCATGAAAAGAGAAACTTACGGATGAACCGCGCCCGCACGCTCTCAATCCTGCTCTTCGCCCTTGCATTGTCTTCCGGCGCCGCAGCCGACGAAACCGCAGAGCGACTGGCGATCGTCCAGACCGTGCAGAACCTCTTCGACGCCATGGCGACCGGCGATGGGAATCTCGCCGCAGCCACCCTCATTCCCGAAGGACGCCTGATCGTAGTGACCGACGGCGAAGATGGCATCGGTCATCGCGCCTGGGACCACGCCGACTTCGTGGCCATGGTCGCCGAAGGTGACTCAGTCCTTGTCGAGCGGATATGGGATCCGGTCGTCAGTATCGACGGCCCTATCGCAACCTTCCGTGCGCGCTACGACTTCTACCGAGACGGCGACTACAGTCACTGCGGGGTCGATCTTTTCACGCTCGTGAGGGCAGATGCGGGCTGGCAGATCTCGGGCGGCACCTTCACGCGCGAGGTTCGCCGCTGCGCAGACAACCCACTGCCGCCGCTCTGATCGGCTCCATGTGGCGCATCCCAACCGCACTGCTCCTTTTCGGCCTTGGCGCCGGTTGCGCCACGCCCCTGCAGATCGAGGACGTACCGTCAGAGAATCAGAGCAGCCGGATCCAGGTCGTGGTGCTGCACTTCACCTCGGAGAACCACGCAGAGGGACTGCGCTTGCTCACCGACAGCAGCTACGGCGCCGTGAGCGCGCACTATCTGATCCCGGATCCGCGCGATCCAACCTGGGGCAGAGACGAAGCCACGATTCTTCGTCTCGTGCCCGAGCAGCGCCGCGCCTGGCACGCCGGCCTCAGCCGCTGGGGTACGCGCAGCGCTTTGAATGACAGCTCGATCGGGATCGAGATCGGCAACGAATCGCGCTGCGAAACGCCGGCAGGCATGAATCGTGTCCTCCGGCCCGAGGACCGAGACTGCACCTTCGTCCCTTTCGATCCCGCACAGATCGACGCGGTTGAACGCCTGCTGCTCGACATTCTCGCGCGCAATCCCGACATCGATCCGGAAGACGTGGTGGCACATGCCGACATCACCCCGTCGCGGCGCGTCGACCCGGGTCCGCTGTTCCCCTGGAAGCGCCTTCACGAGGCCGGCATCGGTCCCTGGTATCGCGAGGCGGACCGAGAGCGGCATCTCAACGCCCTCGGCCCGGGCATCCCGGACATCGCTTTCGCGCAGCGCGTTCTCTCGGCGTGGGGCTACGACCTGGAAATCACTGGCGCCCTCGACCCACCGACTCGCTTCGTACTCGAAGCCTTCCAGATGCGCTTCCGAGCCAATGACCACGCAGGGAAGCTCGACGCAGAAACCATCGCGATCGCCCTCGCACTGACCGAGCGCTATCGGCCCGACGCCTATGCCACTCTGATCGCGGGGGTACCCCGCGCCCGGTGACTCACGCTTCGATCAAGACCCAATGCGCTCGCGCGGCATCGCCTCGACCCTGGCCTTGATCCCAAGCACCTTGCGCCTTCGGCTCCCCGGCATAGCGCTCAGGGACCGGCGCTTTCGCTGGGATAGACGCTCGCAGCGTTGCGGGCTGCAAAGGTTGGCCGCCAGGGCGGTGCGCACCGCGCCGCAGGGGCACCCGCAGACACCCCCAATCAAATCTCGCCAGCAGGCTAGCTTGAACAGGGTTATCTCGATGTCACAGCGAAGCGCCTTGAAGCCCGAGTGAGCAATGCAGGAACCCAGTCCCACGCACGCTTGCCCATCCGCCGCGCCGACCTACACCTGGCGCTATGACGCGCCCCGTGTAGCATGCAATCACGGCTCACGGATGCCCCCGGTGCCCAGATAACGTTATGAGCACTCTGCCTCTGCAGTGGTCACCATACGCGCTTCTTCCCGTGCTTACGGCGATGTTGGCGACGTTCGTGGTTGCGCGATTGAGCAGCGAGCGACGCTATCAGAGCGTGATGCTGCTGCGCGGACTCCTGCTCGCGATTGCGGTCTGGAGCCTGGGTAATGCCGTGGAGACCGTTACAACCTCCATCCCGGGAAAGCTGCTCGGCTTGCGCATCGCCTACATGGGCGTCGTTGCCGTTCCGGTTCTGTTTTTCCTCTGGCTCTGCGCCTATCTGGAACAGCTTCCGGGCAAGAAGCGATGGACCGCTGCATCGCTCGCCATCCTGCCAGCCGTTACATGGGGGCTCGCGCTCACGAGCAGTTCTCATCAACTCATGTGGTACGACCTGAGCCTCGCGAACTACGAAGGATTCATCGACTGGAAGGCCTCACGCGGCCCCGCATGGCGGATTCAGCTGTTCTACGGCTACGGGCTTATCGTGGCGGCGTGGGCGCTCCTCGCCTTCGAATACATCACCGCACGCTGGCCACGCCAGCACACGCTCGTGCTGTTCTTCGCGTCATGTATTCCCGTGATCCCTAGCCTCATCTATGTTTCCGGGGTGTCCGAGTCCCTTCTGCGCGCCGATCTGACGCCATCTGCGTTCGCCCTGTCCGTCGCTTGGCTCGCAACCATCGCCGAGGACCCCCTGCAGCGACGGCTCCCGCTTTCTCACGCGAGCATCATCGCTTCTATCCGCCAGCCTATCCTCGTCACCGATTCGAGCGGACGAATCGTGATGTCCAACCCGTCTGCGGCGGCGCTCCTCGACCGCACGTCAGAGGATCTTGAAGGCCGGGATGCGCATGTGCTTTTACCCTTCGATGCGCTCTCCGAACGCGCGAACGGTACGTACCAGATGTATGCCCGCGGCGAGGCACGCATCGTCGAGGCACGCATCGCGCCAGTGCAGGATCGTTGGCGCCAGTTGCTGGGCTGGATCATCCAATTGGTGGACCGAACAGAGGAAACGCGCCTCGAGCAGGCTACGGAACGCGCGGTCGTGGCCCTGGCTGCCCGCGCCGACGCGCTTGAAGACGCCGGCAAGGCGAAAACGAGCTTCCTGGCGACGGTCTCCCACGAGCTTCGCACACCGCTCGGCGCGATCATTGGCTTCGCCGAGCTGGTGAAAGACGGCATGGCCGGCGCGCTGACCGACGCTGAGCGGGAGACGGCCATCGAGATCCACGAAACCGGAACGGACCTTCTGCGCCAGGTGAACAGTCTGCTCGATCTGGAGAAGAGCGAAGCCGGAGCGCTTGGGCTGCGTGCCGACTCGGTCGACCTCGATCGGATCGCCGGCGAGCTGCAGCATAGTTTCAGACGCCGCTCAGAGCGGGCCGAAGTGGCGCTCGAAATCACCCCGCCCGCAACCGGCGATCGGTACATGTTCGACGCGGCAAAGGTTCGTCAGATGCTCAGCAATCTGCTCGGGTACGTCTTGGGCCGGACACCGGCTGGAGGCGAGATCCGGATCCGCCTTGCCATTCGCGACGGCACCCTCGACGTCACCTGCACTCAGCTAGGGGAAGACATCGAGGCGCCCGCGGTCAGAACGCTGCAGGAGCCATTCTGGCAGGCCGGCAGCGAGATGCAGGGCACGGCGAGTCATAGAGAGCTGAGTCTGGGGATGGCACTCGTGTTGCGCCTCACAGACCTTCATGGGGGCAAGTTCGAGATCGAGCAGACGAATCCGCAGGCGGCGACCTATCGCCTGCGAATTCCTCAGCTCGACTCATCCGATCCAGAGGCCGTGCGCCCCCACGCACTGTCGGCGTACGCGTGACAGCGACGCTGCAGTTCACGCTCTGGTCGCTTCCCTCGCTGGTCGCGAGCCTGCTCGCGGGCGCCCTCCTGCTCTGGATGACGACCGTCCCGAAATCCCGTGAGCTCGATCTGCTGCGCGCGCTCGTCGCTCTCATCGCGCTCTGGGCTACCGCCCATTTCGTGCGCACCCTTACGACGACACTGTCGATCAAGATCGCAGCCCAGGCCCTCGTGCTGCCCGCGACCATCGGACTGGCCACGCTCTATGCAATCTTTGCGCTGGACTTCAGCGGCCGCTGGCGTGGCGAGATCGCGCGCGTGCTCACGGCTGTTCTACTCGCACAGCTCGTGCTCGCGATCGTCATCCTGATGCCGTCGACGCGAGAGTGGGTCTACAGCTCAATTACGCTGACTTCATCACGCGACGGCTTCATCGGACTTGCCGTCGAGTTCGCACCGGCTGGCCGTGCCCTGATCGGCATACCGTCAGCGCTCGCAATATTCGGCCTCATGGTTCTGACGGCGGAGGCGCTGAGGGACGCAACCCGCAGGACCACAGCCGTGCTCTATCTTCTGCTCGGGCTTGTCGTGCTGCCGGCGCTCATCCTTCTGCGAAATTTGTGGCTCGACGGCATGACGCCCGTAAACCTCGCACCGGCCGTGCTGAGCGGCGGCATGCTCATGCTGGCGGGTATGGCGATCCATTCACAGGATCGGCTGCGCGATCTGTCAATGGAGCTGATCCTAGAGCACCTGCCCTACGCCATGATCCTGGCGGACCGTGACGGCAGAGTAGTCACGGCAAACGCCGCGGCTGCCTCGGAATTCGGAATCGCCGCGAAGGGCCTGGAGGGGATCCGCATTCGCGACGTCGTGGGATTCGATCCAGCAACCGAGGAAGAGTCGATCAGCGATCGAGCGATCTGGTACGGGGAGGAGCAACGCCGTTACGACGTCACACAAACAACCATAGAGCGCCCCGACCGCTCAGTTTTGGCACGCGCCCTTCTCTTGGAAGACCGGACCCGTTTCCGGGAAACCCGCGACGGCCTGCACGCCCTGACGGACGAGTTGGTGCTGCAGGCCGCGGAGCTCGAAGCGGTCAACTCTGCGAAACGCTCGTTCATCTCTAACTGCTCCGACGCCCTCAGCGAGCCCATCGAAGCAATTCTGCGGAAATCGGAACGCCTGCTCGCATGCCTTGCTCGTCGACCCGACATGGATGAAGCCGAAAGCTTCGTTCGAGAAATCGCCGGGGGCGCACGGCAACTGCACGAACTCGTTGAGGACATCCGAGTGTTCGAGGCGACTGGGCGAGAAACTGTTCTCGACATCCGCAGGGTGGATGCCTTCGAGGTCGTTTCCGCGGTCACAACGCAACTAGCGCCGCTGGCCGCGGCCAAGTCTCTAGATCTACGGAACGAGGCGCCGGCAAATTTCGGCACGCTGGCGGTGGATCAGCAAAAGCTGCGTCAGGTGCTCGTGAATCTGGCCTCCAACGCCATCAAGTTCACGCCCGATGGCGGCACGGTGAGCATCGCAGTTGAGCGGACTGCAGAGGGTTCGGTGTTTTCAGTTACTGACTCAGGCATCGGCATCAGCGAAGAGGACATCGGGCGGATATTCGCCCCCTTTGAGCAGGTTGACAGCTCGCTTTCCCGGCGCCACGGCGGTACGGGCCTGGGCCTCGCATTGGTGCGCCGCTTGACGGAACTTCACGGCGGGCGCGTCGAGGTTCATAGCAAAGAGGGCAAGGGGTCCAGATTCGACGCCGTGTTCCCCGCCAGCCTGCCAGCATCCGTAGGAGCCGTGCCGCGAGCGGGCGCGGGTGCATGACGGAAACACCTCAGGAGTCTGCAGCGTGCCTATGAGAATCCTGCTGCTTGAAGACGACCAAGCGCTGCGCAAACTTGCCGGCTTTGTCCTGCGCAAAAGCGGTTACGACGTTGAAGAAGCGGTAAACGGACTCGAAGGCCTCAGCGCGCTGGAGCACGGTCATTTCGATCTGCTTGTGGTGGACCTGATGATGCCGGTGATGGACGGGCTGGGCTTCCTGAGGACCATACGCGTCAAACGCGGAGACCAAACCCCAGCGCTCGTGCTCACGTCGATGGATTCTCCGACTGCGGAGCCAGAAATCCTCGCGGCCGGAGCAAACGCCGTCGCGCTGAAACCAATCGCCCACGCCGAACTGGTGAACTGCGTGCGCAATCTGTTGCCGAGCTGACGCCCTCAGCGCGAAGCGAGCCACGACTCCATGAGCTCGATATCGTCTTTACCGAAGAACGTCTGTTCACCGACAACGCAGGCTGGGGCGCCGAATACGCCCGCATCGACCGCCGCCTGGGTTGCATCGATCAATGCGCTCTTCACATCTGGCAACTGGATCCCTTCGAAGAACGCCGCCGGATCAAAGCCGCTCTCGGTGAGCGCAGCCGCGATCACCCCATCATCGTCCATCTTCCTGGGCTCCACCCACATGTGCCGGAACATGACGTCGACATAGCGCATGAACGTGGCGTCATCATGCGCGCTGCGAACCCACATTGCGCCGCGCATGACCTTGAGGGTATTCACGGGAAAATGCGGGTTGTGGGCGTAGGGAACACCATGGCGGGCGATGAACCGCTGAGTCGCCTGGCCCATCCAGGCCATTTTCGCTGGCAGGTGCGCAAAGGCCTGGGCAGGGGATTGATTGCCGGTCGCCTTGAACACGCCACCTAGAAGGAACGGGCGCCAGGCCAGCGTTGCCCCCGTGCGTTCGGCAATGCCCGGAAGAATCGCATGTGCAAGCCATGCGTTCGGACTGCCAAAGTCGAACCAGAAATCGATATGTTGTGCGCGCATGCACCCCCTCCGGCCGTACGTCTACGAATATCGTGCCGGCCCCACGTTGCGTGACGCAACGCCTGCAACGACAATTCACATATGAAACTGAAATCCTACGCCGACATGAATTGCAGCCTCGCCCAGTGCCTCGAAGTGGTGGGTGAGCGCTGGACGTTGCTCATCCTTCGTGACGCATTTTTTGGGGTGCGACGTTTCGAGCAGTTTCACAGGCGTTTGGGCATCGCCCGGAACATCCTTTCCGCGCGTCTCAACACGCTCGTGGATGCGGGCATTCTGGAACGCCGCGCGCTCAGCGACGGCGGTCGGCGCGCCGAGTACCACCTGACGGATAAGGGCCGCGATTTGCAGCCCGCCATGCTCGCGCTCACGCAATGGGGGGACACCTGGTATCCCGGCGAGCCGCCGGGGCCGCGCGTATCGTTCATCGATCAACAAAACGGGCAGCCGATCCAGCGCCTGCGCCCCCGGGCCGCTGACGGACGTGAACTTGCTCCGCACGAGATTCGTGCCCGCTCGGGCAGCGTCGACCTGGACGCCGTGCGAGACGACGCCTAGCGCACCGTCCAAACGGATCGATCAGACGGCGCGCAAGGTTTGGCGATCCATCTCAAGGCCCCACTCGAGCGCCGCCTCCTGTACCGTACCCTGCTCGACCCGACCCTCAGCTTCGAGCGCCGCGAGCGCACCATGCGCGATCCAGTGCGCGGAAACCTCGAAATGGTCACGCAGGACGCCGCGATCCTCGGACAGCCCATAGCCATCTGTGCCGAGAACGACGTAAGCGCCGGGTATCCAGCGCGACAGACCCTCGGCAAGCGCGCAGACGTAATCGGACGCGGACACGAACACGCCCCCTTCGCCCTCGAGTTGCATCTGCACCCAGGGGCGCCGCTGGGTTGCCGGATCGAGGCGACGCGCGCGCTCGGCTGCAAGTCCATCCCGCCGGAGCGCACCGTAGCTGGTCACGGACCAGATATGAGTGGGAATGCCGCGCGCTTCGAGTAACTCAGCCGCCGCCAGGACTTCAGCCATGATCGCGCCGCTGCCGAGCAAGTGCGCTTGGCGATGCGCATCCGCCGCGACCTCCGCCTTTCGAAATCGATAGAGCCCGCGAACGATGCCTTCTTCCACGCGCTCGGGCATCGGCGGCATGACCTGGTTCTGATTGGTGACGGTAACGTAATAGAAGACGTCCTCGCCGCGCGCATACATAGCGTCAATGCCCTCGCGCACAATCACGGCAAGCTCGTAGGCAAACGCAGGGTCGTAGCTGCGCAGGTTGGGCACGGTGTCAGCCACGAGGAGCGAGTGTCCGTCCTGATGCTGGACGCCCTCGCCGTTTAGCGTTGTACGCCCTGACGTTCCGCCGAGCAGGAAGCCTCGCGCCATGCTGTCGCCGCAGGCCCAGATCATGTCGCCGACCCGCTGAAAGCCGAAGATCGAGTAGAAAATGTAGAACGGAATCATCGGCAGGCTGTGATTGGCATAGGCCGTGCCCGCCGCCAGGAACGACGCCATGGCGCCTACCTCGCAAATGCCTTCCTGGAGGATCTGCCCGTCCTCCGCCTCGCGGTACGGCGCAAGCGTGCCCGCGTCCACGGGGCTGTAGACCTGCCCCGCGGGTGAATAGATTCCGGCCTGCGCGAAGAGGCCGTCCATGCCGAAGGTGCGTGCTTCGTCCGGCACGATGGGCACGACGAAGCGGCCAAGCTCTGGATGCTTGAGCAGGCGTGCGAGCATGCGCACAACGGCCATCGTAGTTGAAGCTTCGCGCTCACCGGATCCTTTGAGCTGCTCCTCGAAGAATTCGAGCGGCGGCGCCGCAAGTTTCGGACAGGCGACGCGGCGCCGGGGCAGGCAGCCGCCCAGCGCCGCGCGCCGATCGCGGAGATAGCGCATCTCGTCGCTGTCGTCCTCGGGGCGATAGAAGGCAGCAGCGGCTGCAGCGTCGTCGTTGAGCGGGATGCCGAGACGATGCGCAAACTCGATGCGTTCCTCGCGCGACAGATTCTTCTTCTGGTGGACCGTGTTCTTGCCCTGAGCGGCGCTGCCCATGCCGTCGCCTTTCACCGTCTTGGCGAGGATCACGGTGGGCTTGCCGCGCGTGGCGATGGCGTCCGCATAGGCCGCGTGGATCTTCTTGTGATCCTGACCCCCGCGCTTGATCGTGCGTACTTCCTCGTCCGTCAGCGAATTCATGAGCGTTTGCAGTTCGGGAATGTCCTCGACCCAGTGCTCACGCTGCACGTCGCCAGGAAGCGCGGAATACATCTGGTAGTCCCCGTCGACCGCCTCCTCCATGCGGCGCTGAAGAGTCCCGTGCAGATCGCGCTCGAGCAGTGGATCCCATCCCGAGCCCCAGATCACCTTAATAACGTGCCAGTCCGCGCCTCTGAAGGAGCGCTCTAGCTCCTGAATGATCTTGCCGTTGCCGCGGACGGGGCCATCGAGGCGCTGTAGATTGCAGTTGATGACGAGCACCAGATTGTCCAGACCTTCCCGGCTTGCCATGTTGATTGTGCCGAGCACCTCGGGCTCGTCAGCCTCGCCATCGCCGATGAAGCACCAGACCTTGGCACCGTCCGGCGACTTCAGACCGCGGCGTTCAAGGTACTTGGCGAAGCGCGCCTGATAGATGGCCGACGGCGTCGACAGGCCCATGGACGCCGTCGGCAGCGTCCAGAAATCGGGCATGCGCCGCGGGTGCGGGTAGGACGGGAGACCGCCGCCCTTGGCGAGCTCACGGCGGAAGTTCGCCAGGCGCTCTGGGGGCAGGCGCCCTTCGAGGAAGGCGCGCGCATAGATACCTGGCGCCGCGTGGGCCTGCACGTGCAATTGATCCGCCGCGCCGCCGCCTTCATGACCCCGAAAGTAGTGATTGAAGCCGACCTCCAGGAGCGTCGCAGCGGAGAGGTAGGTCGCTATGTGGCCACCGACGCCGGAGCCGGAGTCATATGCCTGCAGCACCATGGCCGCGGCGTTCCAACGCATCAGGTTCTCGATGCGCGCTTCCAGTTCGATATCGCCCGGATATCGTGGCTGGGCCTGAACGGGAATGGTGTTGACGTACGGGGTATTGAGCGCCGCCTCCGGAAGGACGAGGCCGCGCCGGGAGGCGTGCTGCTGCAGCGCACGCAGCAAGTCACGCGAACTGCCCTGCCCGCGCGCCTTGTGCAGGGCGTCAAAGGCATCGAGCCACTCCTCGAGTTCGCTGGCCCAGGCCGGATCGATAGGGGTTTCCACGGCGCTGCGCGCTCCCTCGGTGCTTCGGTGATAGCGGAGTATAGGCTTCGGCGAACGCACGGGCCGTGATAGCAAGGCGCATCGGCGACGTGCTATACGTCCGCCCCCACCGACGGGCTCCCTTGCGATTCGAGCGCGCCCGTCCGCAAGGAACGCTGCCATGGCCGAAGCGACGATCGATCGGACGCCCGAACGGGCTGCTGAGCCCGTCCCAGCCCCGAATCTCCTCTTCACGCTCGCTGAGGGCTATCGGGCGGTGTGGGAGGCAGCCTCCCTGGTTTCAACAGGCCCTTTGTTGAATGCGCTACCGCGCGGCGACGGCCATCCAGTGATGGTGCTCCCGGGGTTCATGGCGTCAGATCAGTCGACCGGACTTCTTCGCCGCTGGCTTGCGCGTCTTGACTACCCCGCTCACCCCTGGACGTTCGGCCGCAATCTCGGCCCACGTGACGATCTGCTCGAACGCATGCTCCATCGCGTGCGTGAGCTCGCTGACGCGTACGGACAGCCCTTATCCCTGATAGGTCAATCGCTCGGAGGCATCTACGCACGCGAACTTGCGCGTAACGATCCGGAAGCCGTGCGCCAGGTAATCACGCTCGGCAGTCCCTTTGGTGCCCTTGAAGGCGGCGGCACAAACAGCGGCGTCTCGCGGCTCTTCGAAAGCTCGACCGGAAAGACACGCGCCGAGATGGCTGCTGAACACATCTTTTCCGACATGCTCGTTCCGCCGCCCGTGCCGTGCACGGCGATCTTTTCCAAATCCGACGGAATCGCGCACTGGAAGGTGTGCATCGAGCGGGACGTGCCGCACGTCGACAATGTCGAAATCTTCGGCAGCCACTGCGGTATGGGCTTCAATCCAGTTGTGATCTGGATCATTGCGGATCGGCTGGCCCAGGCGGCGGATGACTGGACTCGCTTTGACCGCAGCGGCGCCCGCGCCTACGTGGTGCCGCCGCCAGTCTTCGCCCTGCCTCCCGGCGCCTGACCTGCGTCCGCAGGCTGTTGCTGGCGAGGTGGCCCTGCCGGCGGCTCATCGTCCCGTCCCTTACTCATCTTGAAGACGGAACCGAGAAAGCTCTGATAGGCCTCGAAACCCATGACACCGCCTTTGACCATCGACTGGGCAACATTCTTAAGCAGGGTCCCGTCGAGCCCCTTTTCGACCTGCTCACCGAGCTTTTCCACCAACATGTCATTGATGGGCGAAACGTCCGGAAGGCCGAACAGGCGGCGCAGTTCCTCAGGGGTAAGATCGAGTTCAAGGTTGACCTTCATGGCGGTCTCCGCGCCCTTCTGATGGGCCCAAGTGTGGTGTCCCGCATGCGCCTTGTCACTTGGCGTGCACTCTGCCCGTTCAGGCAAGGATGGCCGATGCGGTACCATCGCCAGCCCAGAAGACGTGCCGCCCAACACCCAGCACGAGGCCCTGCACCTTGCGGATTTTGAAGAAGTACCCGAACCGCCGCCTCTACGACACGCGCGACAGCGTCTACGTAACGCTGGAGGATGTGCGCCAGATGGTGCTGGTGAACGAGAGCATCAAGGTTGTCGATTCGAAGACCGATGCCGACCTCACGCGTAGCGTTCTGCTCCAGATCATCGCCGAGCAAGAAGGCGAGGGGCACGAACCGCTGCTCACCAATCGTGTACTGCAGCAGCTCATCCGCTTCTATGGCGACAGCATGCAGGGCGTTTTATCGCGCTACATCGAGCAAAGCGTGATGATCTTCCTGGAGCAGCAGGAGATGTACCAGCGCCGCATGCGGGACGTTCTGAATGCCTCGCCCGTAAAGCTTGTACAGAAGATTGCCGACCAGAACATCTCCTTCTGGCGCGGCGTCATGAAAGGGGAATCCCCTCTGGACCTGATCCCGCGCCCAGGCAGCCAGAGCGCGGGGGACGACTCCGTTGCACCGCAACAACAAAGCCCGATGCCGGAGATCAAGGTAACGCCCGAAGCCACCGCATCACCTCCGGAAGAGGCAAACAAATCAGGCAAAGAGGGGGGTTGACGCGTCTTCGAGGCATCCATATATTGCGCTGCACAAATTATGTTGCACCGCACAAGGGGTGTTTCCAATGTCCACTCAAACCCGCATTACCCGCATCACCAAGCCGATGACCGATCTTGTCATCCTCAACGCCGAAACGGCTGGTGCAGTGCTCCAGCGCCAGAACACTTTCGTTGCCGAAGTGATCGTCGCCTCCGTCGACCAGGTCAAGGTACTCACCGAGTCGGGTTCAGTCCGCGACGCCCTCGATGCGCAGCGTGCCTACGTCCGCGACATGGGCGAGAAGCTGCAGACGACCGCTCGCGATAACTTCGAGACCATTCGTGCCGCTTCCACAGAAGCTGGCGACGTGATCCGCGGCGCCTTCCGCCGTGCCGAAGCGGACGTCGCTGAGGCCGTCGAAGAAGTGCGCGAAGCTGCCGCCGAAGCTGTCGAGCAGGTCGCAGAGCAGGTGTCCGAAGAAGTCGCGCCGGCCGAGCCTGCTGCGCAATACTGACCGGTAGACCTCATGCGCGATGACGAGCAGGCGTCGGGGGCCCCCTCACTCCTGCTCGGCACACTCGAGCCGCTCCGCGCGGTTGGCGAGTTCGCATCGCTCGTGCCGTTCGCACCGGTGCTTGCGAGCGCACCACGGGGGGAGGGGGACCACGTCCTCGTTCTCCCCGGCTTCATGGCCAGCGACAGCTCGACCCGGGTTCTTCGGCGCTTCCTTGACGGCCGCGGCTTCCGCAGCTTCCCCTGGGATCTGGGCCGGAACCTGGGCTTCGGCTCAGTCGGGCATCTTCTCGACGACCTTCTCGCTCGAGCCAACGACCGAGCGGGTGGTCCGATCTCGCTGATCGGCTGGTCGCTCGGTGGCGTCATGGCGCGCCGACTCGCCAAGCGACGCCCTGACGCCGTTCGCCACCTCATCATGCTCGGATCGCCTATCGGCGGCCCACCCACACGCACCACCGCATGGCACCTGTACGACCGCGTCGACCCCGGCAGGCGTGAGGAAGTAGAAGCGCGCTATCGTGATCCCGAGCTGCGCACGCCCGCAGCGGGCGTTCCGTCCACTGCGATCTATTCGCGCACCGATGGCGTAGTGCCCTGGCAGATCGCACGCGAGACCCCGGGGCCGCTGACGGAAAACATCGAAGTCCTTGCAAGCCACATCGGATTCGGCGTGAACCCAGGTGTCTTCTATGCTGTCGCCGACCGTCTGACCCAACGCCCCGAGACCTGGCAACCTTTCCGCGCGCCTCTGCTGCTGCGCGGCCTCCTAGGCAACGGAATATCGAATCGAGAGCCGACCCGGTAAGGGGCGCCAGACAGAACGAATGATCGGTCGCGCAGGCTGCACGGCTACCTGGAGAGAGAAATGGAACAGCTCAGCGGAATGGATGCATCCTTCCTTTACTTCGAGACGCCGAACCAGCCTATGCACATCGGCGGCCTCTGCGTGTATGACCCTGCGACCGCGCCGAACGGATTCGTCCGCTTCAAGGACATCCTTGGAACGATCGAGAGCCGGCTCCACCTCGCCCGTACCTTCCGACAGCGCGTCGTTCGCGTCCCACTGGACCTCGACCATCCCTACTGGGTGAACGATGCTGACTTCGACATCGAATTTCATGTCCGCCACATCGCTTTGCCGAAGCCGGGTGACTGGCGCCAGCTCTGCATCCAGACGGCGCGCCTGCACGCCCGGCCACTGGATACGACGAAGCCACTGTGGGAGTTCTACGTCATCGAGGGGCTCGACAACGTAGGGGGCTTGCCCGACGGCAGCTTCGCCGTGGTCTCGAAAATCCACCATGCCGCGATCGACGGCGTGTCGGGCGCGGAAATCACCGGCGCCATCCACGATCTCGAACCGAACGGCGCGGTGCCGCCGCCCACCGGTCCATGGCTCGCCGACCGAGATCCGAGCGCCGCCGAACTCATGATGCGCACCTGGGCGAACAACGTCCGCCAGCCCCTCCGCTTCGCACGTGTGCTCGCCGACACCGTGCCCGCGGTGGCTCGGGTGACCCAGGGCGTTCGCGAAGAGCGCTTCACCGCAACCCACCCTGTGCCGCGGACTCGCTTCAACGGCACCGTGTCTCCTCATCGAGTGGTCGATGGCCGTTCCTTCAACCTGGGGGTGATCAAGGGCATCCGCAAAGCCGTGACCGGCGCGACGGTTAACGATGTCGTGCTCACCGTCGTTGGTGGTGCGCTGCGCCGCTATCTCTCGGCCCATAACGAACTGCCGGACACATCAACGGTCGCCATGGCTCCGATCTCAGTGCGCGACAAGCACCAGCAGGGGGCTCAAGGCAATCGCGTTTCAGCGATGGCCGTTCAGCTCCGCTCGGACATTCCAGACCCTCTCGACCGCCTTCAGGCCGTGCACAGCGGCACGGTGCGCTCCAAAGCGCTCACCGAGGCCGTCGGCGCCAAACTGATGACCGACTTCAGCCAGTTCATTCCGTCTTCGCTTGCCGGCCTCGCGGCGCGTGTCTATACGCGCGCGGGCCTCGCAAACCGCATTCGCCCGGTCTTCAACTGCGTGGTCACCAATGTGCCCGGCCCCCAGGTCCCGCTTTACAGCGGCGGCGCCCGTCTCGTCACGCAGTACGGCCTCGGTCCGGTCGTAGACGGCATGGCCCTGATCCACCCGGTGTTCAGCTACTGCGGCGAAATCACGATCTCGTTCACTTCGTGCCGCGAGATCATGCCGGACCCCGAGTTCTATGCAGCGTGCATCGAAGAGTCATTCCACGAACTCCGCGAGGCCGCTGGCGTGGCGGAATCAGGTATGACGCTGGCCGCAGCGGACGACGCACCCTCGGCAGCAAGCAAATCGGCCTGACGGTTCGAAGCGGGGCGTCGATCCCTCCCGCACGCTAAGCTCCCCATATTCGGACGAACGCGGGGACGCAGCATGAGCGGACGACTCGAGGGCAAGCGCGTGCTGGTCACGCACGCGGAACGATTCATGGGCGCGCCTGTCGCAGCACGCTTTCGCGAAGAGGGCGCCGACGTCGTCACGGACACGTCCATTCCGCGCAGCGCCGCCGAGGGCGCGGCGATCGTCGAGGCCGCAGGCGTAATCGACGTGGTGTTCGCGAACCTCGCCTGGCCGCCAACGCCGGCCCTCGTTACCGAGCAGGCCGACGACGACTGGACCACGCTCTTCGACACGCTGGTGCATCCCCTCATGGGGGTGGTGCGCGCCGCCGCAAAGACGATGAAAGCGGCAAACGGCGGTCGCATTGTCGGCATGACCTCCGCCGCGCCCCTGCGGGGGATTCCGCGCAACTCCGCCTATTGCGCCGCACGTGGGGCACAGAATGCATATCTTCGCGCCGCTGGCCTCGAGCTCGCGCGCGACAACATCCTAGTTACAGCGATCGCGCAGAACTATGTCGAGAACGACACCTACTATCCGCCCGGCCTGACCGAGGACGAAAACTTCTTGAAACGCATGCGTGGCGTCGTGCCGGCACAGCGGCTCGGCCAGCCCGAAGAGACGGCGGCCCTCGCGCTCTTTCTGGCCACCGACGCGAACTTCATGCCGGGACAGATCATCCCGCTTTCCGGCGGCTGGGCAACGACCCTCTGAACCCGGTCAGTCGCCCTGCCAACGCCGCCAATCGAGCACCAACAGCCCGCGATAGTCCTCTTCGCGCACTGAAAGCCCTGGCGCCGCGTGGCGCAACTGCGGCAAACATTCACTTGCCTGCAGCCAGGCCGCGGACCAAGCCGACCGCCATCCCTCACCGCGTTCGAAGGCATCGTAGAGTTGGCGTCTGAGTGCGCAGCGCAGGCGGGCTTCTGCGTTCTCCGCGGCCGCCGAACGGCGCGGTGAAGAGACGAGACGAGCGAGACGCACGCGGCGCGAAGCAGATGATGGGTGCGCCGCAGATCGCGGGCCTGACCTCGTACGATCGCGCATACGGCTATCGTCGGGTCACGTCGCAGAACGCTCGACGCCCCGATCATGGGCGACGCCGGGACCGGAGTACAACACGGATGATCCGCGATTCGGAGTTCGTAAGCTGGTTGATGGAGCGGCTGGAAGCACTCGGCCCACTGCGTTTGCGAGCGATGTTCGGCGGCCACGGCCTGTGGCTCGAGGATCCGTTCTCATAGGCCCGCAGCAAGGGGCTCTTCTTCGCCCTCATCGCCGACGGCGTACGCTAGGTGAAGGTGGACGACAAGAATCGCGCGCTGTTCAAGGCAGTGGCACTCGCCCCCTTCAAGCCGTTCTCGCACAAGCCTGGAACCCTGGACTACTTCCCGGTGCCCGAAGCCGCCATGGAGGATCCCGTGGCGCTCGTCGAATGGGTGAATCAAGGCGTCGCGGCTGCCCTGCGCGCGCTCGGAAAGAAGCGCCCCCGAACGGCTCCAACGAGCCTTCGGGCCTGCTACCATCGAGGGTCGGCGACGTCTGGGCCTTGAGCTCGGCGCGACCGAACGGACACGGGTATGTCCCGAGGGGAGCACCAAACATGCATTCGATCACTTCGCACAGCGGTGACGCCCTAGCGCGTGCCGCACTGATCACGATTCTCGGCCTGCTCGCGTGTGCCTGCTCGCAGGACGCGCCGAACGAATCCGCAGCGGCCGCTCCGGCCGAGGCCGCCGCTGCCGCGGTAGACACCGGCGCCATGGACGCGGCAGGTATCCGTGCCCGCGTCGAGCGTATCGACGGCGAAGCCATCATGGCCGCCGACGAGACGCCGGGCGACTGGATTGCCCATGGCCGCACCTACGACGAGCAGCGCCACAGCCCGCTGACCCAGATCAGCACTGACAATGTCTCGGAACTAGGCCTTGCCTGGTACGCGGACCTCGGGACGACACGCGGTCTTGAATCCACGCCGATCGTCGTCGACGGCGTGATGTTCAATTCGGGTACCTGGTCCACGGTGTTCGCGCACGACGCGCGCACGGGCGAGCTGATCTGGAAGTACGACCCGGAAGTGCCGAAGGAGTGGGGCGTCTACGCCTGCTGCGACGTCGTGAACCGCGGCGTCGCTGCCTGGGAAGGCAAGATCATCGTCGGGACGCTCGACGGCCGCCTCGTGGCGCTGGACGCCGGCACCGGAGAAGAGGTGTGGAGCGTGCAGACCACGCCGGAAGGGCAGCCGTACACGATCACCGGCGCGCCGCGAATCGTCAAAGGCCAGGTCATCATCGGCAACGGCGGCGGCGAATATGGCGTGCGTGGCTACATCACTGCCTACGACGTCGATACGGGCGAAGAAAAGTGGCGCTTCTACACCGTGCCCGGGAACCCGGATGAGCCCTTCGAAGGCGATCACCTGAAGGCAGCAGCATCGACCTGGCGCGGCGGTGAATGGTGGACGGTCGGCGGCGGCGGCACCGTCTGGGACTCCATGGCCTACGATGCAGAGCTCGATCTTCTCTATATAGGCGTAGGAAACGGCTCGCCCTGGAATCGCCAGGTGCGCTCGCCCGGCGGCGGCGACAACCTGTACCTGTCGTCGATCGTTGCCGTCGACCCGGACGATGGCAGCTACGCCTGGCATTACCAAACGACGCCGGGTGACACCTGGGACTACACGGCGACCCAGCACATGATCCTCGCCGACGTCGAAATTGCCGGGGAGATGCGCCAGGTCATCATGCAGGCGCCGAAGAACGGCTTCTTCTACGTCATCGACCGCACCAACGGGGAGTTCATCTCGGCGGAGGCATACGTGCCCGTGACATGGGCGAGCCACGTCGATCCCGAAACCGGCAAACCGGTTGAGAACCCGAACGCGGACTATGCCGAACAACCGATCCTGACGATGCCGGCGCCCTACGGCGGCCACAACTGGCACCCCATGACCTACTCGCCGCGCACAGGGCTGGTTTACATCCCGGCCCTCGAGATTCCCTTCATGTACGGCCAGGACAACGCCTTCGCCTACAATCCGAAAACCTGGAATCTCGCCGTAGACATGGGCCTCTCCGCCCCGCCCGACGACGCAGCTGAGGAGGTCTTCCTGCGCTCGATGGTGAAGGGCCACCTGGCAGCATGGGATCCGGTCACGCAGCGCGAAGTGTTCCGCGTGCAACACTCCGGTTCCTGGAACGGAGGCCTTTTGTCCACCGCCTCCGACCTTCTGTTTCAGGGCCGCGCCGACGGCAATTTCGCCGCCTATGATGCGCGCGACGGCAAACTGCTCTGGGAAACTTCCGTACACACAGGCGTGATCGCAGCGCCTGTGACCTTCGAAGTCGACGGCGAGCAGTACGTTACGGTCGTCGCTGGCTGGGGAGGCGCCTTCGGCGTCGCCTCAGGCATCCCTGCGGAAGAGGGCAACGTCATCCGTGAAGGCCGCATCCTAACCTTCAAACTGGGGGGCGAGGTCGAGCTTCCAACGCCGCCACAGCCACGCATCGACTGGCCCGAACCGCCGCCAATGACCGCTTCCGTGGACGAGGTCGAGCACGGCGAGGACCTCTTCCACGCCTACTGTTCCGTCTGTCACGGAGGCGGCGCCGTGTCCTCCGGCGTGCTGCCTGACCTGCGCTACATGGACGAGCAGACCCACGCGATCTTCGAAGGCATCGTCCGCGGGGGTGCCTATGCCGCAAAGGGCATGGTCAGCTTCTCCCACGTACTCGACACAGACCAATCGGCTGCCGTACATGCCTACCTGATCAAGCGCGCACACGACGCCAAGGCGGAGCGCGCACTGCTTGCGGCCGGCGCGGCGCCTGACACCATGGAAGCAGCCAGCGGCGACTGAACCGCGGCGCCGCCATCAACGACTTGAAGAAGGGGGCCTTGGCCCCCTTCTTCGTTCCCACCCTCAGGTCGGCGCCAGGAAGCCGATCGGGTTCGGATTGCCGGATGCAACGAAGCGACGCACGTTCGGCAACACCGTCGGAAGATCTGCATCGCCGACGCCTAACCACCGCGACAGTTCCGCGAAGTACGCGTCGGTCGACAGCGTCGGGATCATGATACTGCGCTCAATCGCAAGCGGGCTCGACGCGGATAAATCCGGATACGCGCCATAGGTGCGGCCGCCGCGCACGGCGCCGCCCATGACCATGTGGTGGCCCCCCCAGCCATGATCGGAGCCGCGTCCGTTCGAAGTGAGCGTGCGCCCGAAATCCGATGTCGTGAAGGTCGTCACCTGCGAATAGACGCCAAGCTCCTTCAGCGCACTCGAGAATTCAGCCAGGCCCTTAGACACCACCGCCAGCATGCGCGCCTGATTGTTAATGACCTCGTCGTGATGATCCCAGCCACCGAACACCAGGAAGAAGGTCTGTCGCCGGGCACCGAGGGCCTCTCGCGCGCCAATGACGCGAGCAATCTGCGCAAACGCAGCCGAGACCCGGTTCGTGGAAAACATCGTCATGAGCGATGGCGAGCCAGCCAGCGCGGTGCTGAAGAACGCCTCCGCATCTATGGCGCCACGCAGCTTCTGCGCATAGCCGGCCCGCAGCGAGTTACCGTAATCGCCGCTCAGAATTCGGTCGAGCGCTCGCGTCTGAAGTCCATTGAAGGGATCACTTGCACCGTAGCCGGCAACGCTCGGCGCACCCTCGACGCCCGTCTCGATCGCATATTCGGCTGTCTGCAGCCCCGCCTGGAACACATTGGATCCGGACAGCGAGACATTCATCGAGACACCCGATTGCGCGTTCAGGTTGCCGAGCACGTCGGCCGCCCGGCCGCCCCAACCGGTCGCAATGCGGGCGTCGGGCACACCCGTCTGCCAGTGCGCAATCTGATCCGAGTGGGAGAACAGGCCGAGCGGTACCGGAACACCTCGCTCGAACTCGGATGCGTCCAGCGGACCGACCAGGGTGCCCACGTTCGCCAAGAACGCCAGCTCGCCTGCGTCGTGCAGGGCACGCACTTCGGGCATGGACGGATGCACCGCAAGCGCCTGGCCAATCGCATCAGAGCCCGCGAGCGCCAACAGACTCGATCGCGGCAGAGCGAGATCGGAACGCACGGCGGCGTAGTTCGCGTACCCCACGTCATCGTTCGGAACGAGCATATTGAAGGAATCGTTGCCGCCCGCGAGCAGGACACACACCAGCGCGCGATACTCCGATGCAGACGCCGCGCTTGCTGCGCCAACGCGCAGCAAGGAGCCACCTAGGGCGGTCGACGTCATCACCATGCCGGCTTCGCGAAGGAAACGACGCCGGGACGTTCGTGTGGTTATGGTCATCACAGATGCCTCCAGGCGCTTAGATGCGCACTGCATAATCAGGAGAGACGAGGGTGAGGTAGAGCGCCAGCACCGCGCGGGTTTGGGCATCGTCGATGGGGTCGATCGCATCGCGGATCGCTTCCCGGGTATTTGCGCTCATCGTTCCGGCCGTGAACACGAGGTCGATTTGCGCAAGCAGGACATCAGGTTCAGCCGCGAAGGCCGCCCACTCGGAAAAATCGAGCCGCACCGGCGTGAAGTAGTCCGGTACTTCGAAGATCGCATCCTCGAACAACGCATCGAAGATCAGGTTCGAAAGATTGACGACGGTCGAGTCGGTCGTGATCTGAAACTCCGGCGCTACCAGGCCAGCACTGGAGATAGCCCCCTGGGGAGCGTAGTCCGGGAGGTAGAAATTGAACACGCTGGGCGATGACAGCGGGTGCTGCTGCAGCGCCTCCTGGGACAGGAATCCCGTGATGGCAAAGAAGCCACCGTCGGTGCGAGCGTTGAATTGCCGCGCGAGGGCGAGATAGCGCAGCACCGGCTCCTGCAGCTTGGCCCGGGCCGCGCTCGGATCTGGCGGAGCGAGCGCTTCGGGATCAGTGAGCACGGCCTTGATGACCGTCTTCATGTCACCGCGTGGCGTCACGCCGCCACCATCGAAGGCCGCACTGACCCGCGCGACATAGGCCGCCGAGGGATTCGAGGTCACAAGTCGCTGAATCAAGCGCCGACCAATGAAGGGGCCCACGTTCGGGTGAGCAAAGAGAACGTCCAGGGCCTGGCGGATGTCCTCTCGCGGCGACTGCCCGGCTGGCAGGGTCACGCCCGAGACAAGGTCCTTCGTGCCGGGCTCATGCGGCTCTGCGAACACGGTCATGGGTGAGGAAAAACACGGTTCCTGCTGACCGAAGAAGGTTTCAAAGTCCTCGCCCATCTCACCAGAGCAATCGACGGTCATGCCGGTGAACACGCGCGCTAGACCGCGTATTTCCCTGTTGCTGTAGGTCGGGATCGGCTCCCCGCCGGCGTCGAGGCGCCGCGTACCATCAGCGTTCAGTTCGAAGAGTCCGATCGTGAACAGCTGCATCACTTCCCGTGCGTAGTTTTCGTCCGGGAAGGTATTCGCAGCCGGATCGGCCCTGCGATTGTTCAAGTGCGAGAGATACAGGCCCATGGCGGGGCTGTAGGTCACATCCTCGAGCAGCGCGCGGAAATTGCCGAAGGCATTCGCCACCAGCAAGTCATAAAAAACCGCGAGCGCCGCAGGATGATCCGCCAGCTCCTCGACCTGGTCAGAGACGACGAAGATCTCCGAGAGGGCAAAAGCGACACGTTGGCGCAGCGCATCGGGTGCCGTGATCGCGTGATGCCACCAGATGTAACGCCGGAAGAGGTCCGGCGTCAGGCCTTCAGGCGCCATGTCTTCCGGGAAGCTCTCGTACTGCGTAAGCAGGGCGTCCAGGAGCGGCGTATGAAAGCTCCCCGGCTCCGCGAATTGCGCCTCGATCCACGCGTCAGGAGTGAGCCCCTCGACAGCGCGGATATCACTGATGCTTGCGCCGAACGTACCCATGGCGAGCATCTTCGACGCCCGCGCGCTCGTCAGCGGCACATGGGCAGCGCCGCTTCCGCCCGGCGCTTCGTCTGGAGAAACCGCGGGCGGCACCGGGGTCGGCACTGTAATCGGCGCCGAGGGCGAAGTGGCCGGCAATTGAGCAGGCGGCGCGGAAGGCGGTGTTGCGCCTCCCTGCGCGGGCGTGGAGGCGAGAACGTCAGATGCACTGCCCCCCCCGCAACCAGTCAGGACCGCGAGCAGGATTGCGACTGCGTTGATACGAGGTATCCAGAATTCCATGAGCATCTCCTGATACGACAGGCGATCGGAAGACCAGATGCTGGTTCGATCGGGATTACCGAGAGGTGGGCGGAAGATTACAAAGCCGTAATTTCACTCCAGAGCCGAGATAGGGTTCCAATTACGTGACCCCGATCACGTCGCATCGCCCTTCGGCGCCACGGCGAGAACGGAACCTGTCAGCCAGGAGAGGGGCGCGGTGCGCATACTGGTGGTGGAAGACGACGCCGAAGTCCGCGCCTATCTGGAGCGCGCGCTCGTATCGGAAGGGCATAGCGTCTGCGCGGTCGAGGACGGCGATACGGCCCTGATCGAAGCCGCTCATGGCGACTATGCGGTTGCGGTCATTGATCGCATGCTGCCCGGACTGGATGGGCTGGCCGTGGTCCGCGCCCTGCGCGCCATGGGCAAGGGCGTCCCCGTACTCATCCTGAGTGCACTCGGCGACGTCGACCACCGCGTCGAGGGCCTGCGCGCAGGCGGCGACGACTATCTCGCCAAACCCTTCGCCTTCAGCGAATTGCTCGCACGCATCGAAGCCCTCGCCCGGCGCCAGACCGGGGTAGAAGAATGCACAACGCTGGAGGTCGGCAACCTTCAACTCGATCTGCTGTCGCGTGAGGCGCGACGGGCCGGACAACGCATCGATCTACAGCCCCGCGAATACAGCCTGCTCGAGTATCTGATGCGGCATGCCGGTCAGGTGGTCACCCGTACCATGCTGCTCGAGGCGGTCTGGGATCTGAAGTTCGACCCGCAGACAAACGTTGTCGACGTACATATTTCCAGGCTGCGCCAGAAGATCGATCGCGCTCATTCACAGCCGCTGATTCATACCATCCGGCGCGCGGGCTACATGATGAAGGATGACGGATGAGCCGTGCGCGCAACCTTCCCCTTGTTTCGCTCTGGCGCTCCTCCACTCTGCGCCTGATTCTCCTGCTGACGCTCTTGCTGTGGAGCTTCGCAGTCCTGATCGCAAACGCCGTTTATGAGCGCAGCGAGGCGGCGCTCCTGGCGCGCGCAACCGAAGAGCTCGACGAGGTTGCGGAGTGGGTAGAGGAGGGGCTTACCGCTGACGCGCCACCCGGCGGCATGTTCGAGCACCTTGACGCAATCCCTGGGGCAGAGCCGCTGGAGCTGGAAGACGAGGGCTCCTTCAGTCGTTTCCTTGCGCGCTATACGGCCGAGATCAGCGATGCGCTCGCGCGATTTCAACGACTGCGCGATCCGGCATCAGTCGAATTCATGGTCGCGCGCCTCTGGCTGCTCGGTGAATCGACTGCGTTCGCGCCACGCTTCACCGGCCCGGAGACCACGCTTCAGCTCATGGAAGAGGAGGTGCCGGAACGGTTTCTGGACTCTCTCTACGCCCTTGCAGAATCCCGATTCGAGGACTGGCCAGCGAACCCTACATGGATGGCGCTCGACCAAATCGAGCGTAGCGAACGCCTCCTCGACTACCGGGAGTGGTTCGAGCCCTCGCGCTGCGTCGCCCGCCTTGATGGCGCCGATGAATGGGTGGAGGGCAACTTCGAGTTTCGCGGCGAAGCGAGCCTGATTCGCGAGCCCTATCACTTAGCGCCAGTTTACGGACCATCGTGGGAAGCACCCGACGATTTCGACACTGAAGGATTCTGCCTCCTTCGCGAGATCGCCCTCTCGTCCGGCACGCTGCTTGTAGGCCAACGGTTTGATGAGGGCGCCGCGGTATTGGAGGAGCTCGGCTCCGCACGCGACGACGGGCTGGTGCTCATGTTGCTCGTCGCGCTCGCCGCGGCAGCGCTCCTATCTCGCCTTACGCTGCGCCGCTTGCGCGGCATCAATGACACCTTTGCTGCCGTCGGCGCCGGCGACCTTGGCGCCCGCGTGCCAGACACCGGCGGTCGCGATGAGTACGCACGCCTCGGCGCCAACATCAATGCATCGCTCGATCGGATAGAGCGGCTGATGAGTGGTGTGCGCGCCGTGTCCGACAACATCGCCCATGATCTGCGCACGCCGCTCACGCGTCTGCGCAACCGTATCGAACTGCTCACGCTCCAGGGGGCTCCGGCTCCGGAATTGGTGGAGCAGGTAACCGACGAAGCCGATCGATTGCTCGATGTATTCAACGCGCTGCTGCGTATCGCGCAGTTAGAGCAAGGCAGTTATCGCCGCGCATTCGCGAGCTTCGACCTGCGCACAACCGTCAGCGACGCGGTAGAGCTTTACGAGCCCTCGATCGTCGCCAAGCAGATCAACCTCGTGGTGGACCTGCCTGAAACGGGCATGAGTTTCCTGGGCGACCGCGATCTCTGGCTGCAGGCTCTGTCCAACTTGCTCGACAACGCAATGAAGTACACGCCCGCAGGCGGAACCATCCGCGTATCGCTCCGCCAGTCCCCAACGGCGTGGACGCTGGTGATCGACGACACCGGCCCCGGTATTCCTGCGGAGGCGCGCGAGGACGTTCTGCAGCGCTTCTACCGCCTAGAAGCGCATCGCGGGACGGAGGGCAGCGGGCTCGGCCTCAGCCTCGTCGCCGCCGTATGCGGTCTGCACAAGGCCCACCTCGAACTCGGCGGGGACGCGGGACTGATCGTCACCATCCGGTGGTATCAGGAGGCGAGTACACACTGACACACCGATGGAAGTGAGCCCGAGGCCCTCAGGCCCTCAGGCAACGGCGCCCGCCGCGGCGAGCGCCGTATCGGCCTCGCCAACCATCTCGTTGAAGGACTCGACGAAGCAGTCCGCCAGGTAGCCGGGGTCGGGGACCATCTCGCGACAGGATGCGAACGAAATGGTGAGGTGTCCGTTGTAGCTGAGTACGGGAATGAAGAGTCCTATCGAATCCGTAACGGGGCCGAGCCCGTACTGCGTCACGAGCTGCGCCCCGTTCATGAACAGCGGTACCTGCGGGCCCGGGACATTCGTGATCACACAGTTGGCAAAGGGGCGGACCACATTCGCCAGGCCCATTTGCGTCACTAGGCGACCGGCAAGCGCCAACGTGGCCGCAGGAATGTGCTTGTTGATATCGGTCATGAGGCGGGCGCCATAGGCGTTCACCAATTCCTTGGCTTCCCGCGTGTGCGCATGAACCGCACGCAGACGATCCAGGGCGTGCGGTATGTCGGTGCGGATCGCGACGAACATGCTGGAAACCTGATTCCCCGCCGTACCCTTCTCGTCTTCCTTGCGCACGTTGACCGGCGCCGCCGCGATGAGGGACCCCTCCGGCAGAGCACCTCTATGCAGGAGATATCGACGGATACCGCCACCACAGATCGCGATGACGACATCGTTGATCGTGGCACCGGGCACTGCTTTGCGGATGCGTTTGAGCGCATCGAGGGGAAAATCTCGACCTTCGAAGACGCGGTGGGGAGAAACGCGTGCGTTGAAAATCGTTCGGGGCGCATTACCCGCGTTCTTCAGTTCCTCCCGCGCAAGGCGCCTGCGTGTCTCGGCGATTGCCGGTACCGCATCCGAAAGCACCTTGAAGAGGCGAAAGGGCTGACGAATGTTGTTGCCGTAAGTTCGCACCATGAGCTCGAGCGACGTCGGTGGGGCGTCCGCCACCCACTGACCATCCGGCGCCTGGATCGACCCCTCGGGCCCAAGATCATGCAACACGGAGGTGATCTCGGTGCCAGTCGCGCCATCAATTGCGGCGTGGTGCATCTTCGTCAAAAGTGCATAACTGCCCTCGGGCAGCCCATCGACGCCATCCAGACCCTCGATGACGTAGAACTCCCAGAGCGGGCGCGAAAGATCGAGCCTGCGCGCATGTAGACGCGCCGTCTGAATGCAGAGCTGACGCCAGTCGCCCGGCTTTGGCAGCGCAATATGGCGGACGTGAAATTCGAGGTCGAAGCTCGGATCCTTGATCCAGTACGGGTAATCCAGCTCCATGGGCACGCGCGCAAGGCGTTGCCTGAAGGCGCGCGCGAGGTGGAGACGGCTCTCGATCGTGGCCAGGATCTGCTTGAAGCGCACGGCGCCGCCGGGCGCCGTACTCTGGTCGTAGACGTTGATGCTGCCGATGTGCATCGGCATGCGCGGTGATTCCAGATACAGGAACGAAGCGTCCTGACCGCTCAATTGCTCCACGGAGATCCTCCCCACTGAGTCAGCGCTGGAGCATACACCGCGTCAACGACCAAGCCGTGGCCCCGCGCGCGTCGCGACGGCTCGACGCCGATGCGCCGGCATCGAACAGTTCGAGGAAGGCCCTGCCTCGCACCGCGTGCGACCCGTCCGGCATCGCGCCCCCGACAATCGCATGCTCAAACCGCCGCCGAATGTCTGGTGCCGACCCGTCCTGGGCCCCGTGCAGCCGTGCGTTGATGACAACAGGCAGGAGGACGCAAAGGCAAAAGACGTCGATGTGCGAAACGGGGACCGAGGCATCCGGCCCGCACCCGCGAACCGAGCAGCGCCGCCCCGCGCGTCCGGGGCGACACCGTCAAGGGGCGGTCAATTTCCGCTGGCTGCTGCGTTCGCGTCAGCCGCGGCCGCAGCCCGCGCCCGGCGCACGAGATGGTCCACGACCTCGAGCATGCCGCCGTTGGAGCCCGCAGCCTGACCATCGGTCCGCCAGGTGCCGTCGACGATCATCGTCGGCACGCCGGAAGCGCGATAGGCACGGCCACGCGCGACGGACTGCTGAACCGCTGCGCCAACACCGAAAGAATCGAACACGTCGAGGAAATCCTGACGCGATGAGCACTGCTCACTCGAAGCCCCTCCGGCAGCCACCGTCTGTGCGTAGAACGCGGCGATGTCTTCAGGGGACGTGAAACGCCGACGGTCGAGGTGAATGGCGCGGAAGAATGGCGTATGGGTGTACTCAAGGACGTCGCACGCGCGGGCCACGTAGTAGGCACGCGCGAACAGCTCCCACTGGCGATTGAACACGGCTGGGACGCGCTCGAAGGTCACGTCCGCCGGCTTGTCCTCGAGCCAGACGTCGATCTCGGGATCGAACTGGAAGCAATGGATGCAGGCGTAGCTGAAGAACTCGGTAACGACGATCTGGTCACCCTCGCTGGCCACCGGGATCGGCAGCGCAGCGTAGTGCTGGCCCTCCCGCCAAGGTGCCACGAGGTTGCCGTCCTGCGCCGATGCAACGGCCGCAAGGACGAGCGGAACCAGCAAAAGCAGGCGCGACAGGCGACGGCATGCGTTCATAGAAACGATCTCCCGAATTACTCGATACCCTGAGCGTACGCAGCGACAGCCTCTATTTCCGCATCGCTCATCACCGCCGCGACCCCGCGCATCATTTGGCCGTACACCGCGTCGGTCGCGCGGGTGCCATCCCGGTAATTGCGCAGCTGCGAAGCCGTGTAGCCCGCGTTCTGGCCACCCAGCGACGGGAAGCCCGCTGGGCCATTACCTGCGCCGGACGGTCCATGACACGCCGCACAGGCGGGTAGCCCCTTGTTCGCGATGCCATCGCGCCAGATACGTTCACCGAGCGCGAGGTCGACGCCTTCAGGCGCGACCTGGGTCGCTTCCGGCTTTCCAGCGAAGTACGCCGCGAGGTCCTTGAGCTGATCGTCGGTCATGTTGTCGACCTGGCCTGCCATGAGCACCGCGTAGCGCTCGCCGTCCTTGAAGTGACGGAGCTGGCGAAGCAGGTAGTCGTAGTGCTGCCCGCCGAGATTCGGGTAGTCGTTCAAGATGGCCTGGCCTTCGGCGCCGTGGCACGCGGAGCAGATAACGGCGCTCTGCGCGGCCGCGGATGCATCGCCGCGTGCTTCACGTTCCGGTGGGATGTATTCCGAGGCGGAGACGAGGGGGCTGGCGACCGAGATCACGCCGAGCGCGACGATATTCAGCAACTTGCGCAGCATGGGGAGAATTCCGTTCAACCGTGGGGGGATCATGGCGACCTCCGTGAGTTCCGGGGTGCCCGTGCCCTGGGTGCTAGACTTGAGTTCGAACGCTCGAAAGAGCGCACGCCATTCGAAAACGAGCGGATTGTACCCCACTCAGCGATCAGAACGGGAGGCACCCTTTGGCGCGTAGGCCCGCCACCCCTAATGCACGGAAAAGGCCGAAGCGCGGACTCCGCGAACCGGTCCGCTACGACGCGCAGCTCGACCCGGCGCCCACGGTCCGGCCGCTCGAGGCGCTCTTTGAACAAAGCGCCGCGCGCGTGGATCAGGCACCAGCCGACGAGGGTCGCGAAATCGCCTTTGCGGGTCGCTCCAACGCCGGTAAGTCGAGCGCCCTGAACCGGCTTTCCAATCGCCGCGGGCTTGCGCGCACCTCGCGCACGCCCGGCCGCACGCAGTTACTCAACTTTTTCCTGGTAGACGGCGAAGCCCGAGCAGAAGCGCAGTTGTCCCCCGCGCGGCTGGTAGATCTACCCGGATACGGTTTCGCAAAGGCAAATCATGACACCCGGGATGCCTGGCAAGATCATGTTGAAGACTACCTCGCACGGCGCGCGTCTCTGGTCGGCCTGGTTCTGCTCATGGATGTACGACACCCGTTCCAGCCCTTCGACGCGCACATGCTTGCATGGGCGGAGGCGGCAGACATGCCGCTGCTGGTGCTCCTGAACAAGGTCGACAAGCTCTCGCGGGGCGCGGCGGGCGAGGCGCTGCGCAACGCCGAGGGCAGGCTCGCACACCTGCCGAGAGCCCGGCCGCTGCTGTTCAGCGCGCTTCGCGCAACCGGTGCCGAGGCCGCTCTGGAAATTCTGCGCGCGTGGCTGATGCTCGACGCGCCAGCAGAGAACACTGCCGGGACCGGCGCTTCCGCGCCGATCCCGGAGTGATCCCGGGGGGGAGGGGGGCACTGCTTCGGGGGGTGCCCCGGCGCCGCAGGGACGGCGCCGGGGCCGCCGGATGACGCCTCGGGGGTGGCGTCGCCGGACCATCAGATTTCGGGGATGGGAAGGGACAATGATCCGTCCGGCACAGACTCGGACCCCGCATACGGGTCGAAGTTCCCGGCCACTCATCACTCAGCACGCACCGCCCATCTCCACGCGCGCTCACGCTCAGTCAATGCGGGCCCTGTAGATGATCGAAAAACTCGGCACCGAACCACCCGTGTTCGCGTTCATGCGCAGACAGGGATTCACGATGAAGCCTGTGACGTCCTCGAGGTAACCGTCGCTGTCGACGTCCGCCGGCGAGCTTGTGGTCGAGCCGTTCTCCTCGTAAAGGATGACATCAGGAGACGGTGCGACCGTGCAGTCCTGAGGGTCGATGGACAGGCCACTCGTGTTCGCAACGAAGGTGATCGGCGCGCCGTTGCCGGAGTCGTTGGCGAGCTTGAGACCAGAGGGCAGGCTGTCGCTGATGACCACCGTATCCGCATCGGCCCGGCCAAGCCCCTGATTCGAGACCTGGATCGTATAGCTGACCACAGCGTTCGGGATGCGTTTCGGGTTGCTGCCGCCGTTTACCGGATCGGCGACCACGGTCGAAGACTTCATGATGAGAAAGTCGGGTAGGGCAACTGACAGATTCACGAGCTGCTGATCAAGGATCGGACTGCCATCCCATTCGGCGTCCACGCCTTCATCGGCACGCACAAGCAGCTCCCAATTGCCGATCGCGACGGGATCTGGCACCGAAGGGGGCGACAGCGTGAGCGCCGTCTCGAAAGTCTTGCTTGCAGCCGTGCTGTCGACCTCGGCCATGGCTGTGCCCGCCGTGCCGACCGGCGCCCCGTCCGCATCGGAGATCGAGATGGAAGCCTCGCGGATATCGAAGGCGCCAAACGGGTCGGACACCTCCGCGCGTGCATAGACGGTATCGCCGGGACTCGCAGCGGCGATCGGTGCGACGATCGGTGCGCCCGCCGGAAAGGCGGCGTCGTAGACACCTGCGGCGTCGATCTTGATGACGTTCGTGGCAAGCAGTACGCGAGAGCGGCTGAGGTAGTCCTCGGACAGAGGATTGAGATCGTCTGCGGCAACCTCGTTCTGCATGAAGATCCGAATCCGCCGATTGCCCCCGCAGTCGTCGCAGCCCGACGTCCCGGTAGTATTGGTGACGCGCAAGGTCAGCGTATCGCCCGGGTCGATCTCTTCGTTAGTGGCAGCGAAGGTGAACGGCACCAGCGTCGGATTGTTGCTGTTGTTGTTCAGCGGTAGCTCGGACACAGACGCAGATGTGAACGATGTGCGTTCTTGAGCAGATCCAACTGGATCGAGCGCTCGTCGCCCGTACCCGCTTCGCGCACGTACAGGCGCGCGGAGCTCTGGCGCGCACCGTCGAAAGCGAGCTGCGAGACAACGCCGGGCGACAGCGGGAAGTCCGCGAAGGGGCTGCCAACGGTATTGCTGAGCTGCACGCGCACATTGCTAGCATTGTCAGGGGCGCTGCCGGGGAGCGGTGGCAGCGCACGCGACATGCCGACCGCAGCGTTGCCGCCGCTGATCTCAAGATAGAGCGGTTTCAGCCCCGGCGCCGTCGGGGGCGCCGGGTCGAACACGAGCGCGATGGCATCCGCGCTGTCGTTGCTATCGTCCGGATCGCCCTTGTCGGAGGACACGGAAGCGGTGTTCGTTACTTCCGGCGCGGCCGCGGCCGCGACGTTGACGGTAAGCAGGATATCTGGCGACGTTGCACCGACAGCGAGCCCCGACCGCGTGCAGGTTACCGTGCCGCCGATCGCACCGCAGGACCAGCCCGTACCGGTCGCAGACAGGAAGCTGAGTCCGGCAGGCAACACGTCGGTGACCGTGACCGTCCCGGTGACCGCAAGCGGACCGTTGTTGGTGACGGAAATCGTGAATGCCCCGCTCTCGCCCACCGTGAAGAAGCCGTCCGCGGCCTTTGCAATCGCCAGATCCGTGCTGTCGCCGCCGCCGGTTGTACCGGGCACGTCCTCTGGATCGACCGGAACCGGCCCGCCGGCGCCTCCTCCGTTGGTGTCCCCCGGATCACTTCCCGTGTCGATCTGGTTGGCCAGGGAGGTGCCATCGGCGCCGCCTTCGTTGTCGACGACACCGATCACGACGTTCGAAGTGACGGCGCCACCGCCGCCGCCTCCACCGGCCCCGTGGGCCGCATTGGCATTCGTCGTCGTGTTCGTGGGCCAGGCATCCCCGCCGTCGCCGCCGATTGCTGCCACGGTGAGCCCGGTCAGGGGGGTCTCGTCGTAGACGATGATCTGCACAGAACCGCCGGCACCACCGCCTCCGGAACCCTCGTTCGCCGAATCGCGACCACGATCGCCGTTGCTGGTGATCGTGCCCGCCCCTGCCACGGAACCGGTGCGGATGATGACGATGCCGCCGCCGGCGCCACCGCTGCCATCCGTGGGCCCGGTGTCGTTGCGCGAACCGGCTCCACCGCCACCGCCCAGAAAGAGCGTCTCGGCGACGATGGGTAACGCTGCGCCCCCGAAGCCGCCGAGCTCGGAGCCAACCGTATCCGGATTCCATGCGCGGCCGCCGCGGCCCCCTTCACCGGCGTTCCCCCCGCCGCCGCCGCCGGAGTTGTGGTCACGCGCAGTGCGGTCCGCGCCGCCGCCCCCCGCATTTCCAGGCGCGCCGACGCCGAACGAGCCATTCGGATAGCCCTCGACGGCGTTGGTGACGAAGCCCGCGGTATCGCTGTAGACAAAGCGCGGCGTCCCGGCAATGCCCTCGCCCTTGCTCGCGTTGCGATTCACCGACGAAAGCGTGCGGTATTCGAGAATCGTGTTCCCGCTCACCGTCCCTTTCTGCTGTGAACCCCCCCCTCGAAAGCCGAGACCCGACACGTCCACGTTACCGCCCAGGGTCAACGTGTTCTCGATATCGACCGCAAGCACGCCGCCCGTATCACCGTTCCAGGGGTCCGCCGTGAGCGCGCTAGATAGAGTCGCTGTCGTGTACTGCGGCACACGTATGACCTGGAACGCACGACGGCCCTGGCTGCCCGCCGCGGCCGTGAAGTAGCTGTTCACGGTGCCGCCGCCGCCTTCGCCTTCCACGGCGACAGTGCCGCCCCCGGCACCGACCGCGCTCTGGGCGATCACGTACTCGTAAGTGCCAGCCTGGAAGTTCGAAGAAAGGGCGCCCTGTCCGGGTTCACCGGCAACGCCATCGCCATAGCTTCCGCTCTGCGTGCTGTCGATATCCGCGCCCTGGATCTGGATGACGAGGAGCAGGTCGCCGGCCTCGATCGTCTCCGCAGCGCCGCTCCGAGGGCCCAGGGGAATAGAGGTGCTGCCGATCCCGAGGCTGCCAGTGCCGGGCCAGTAGGCGTTGATGGTTCCGCTGAGCGTACCCCCCACACCGTCCTTGCCGGGCGTCGCCTGTGCGGCTTGAGCACGTTCTGCAAGGCCGGGCAGCAGCAGCAAAAGCACAGCGATTCGGGCCAGCACAGCGAAAGGCCCGACACGGCGTGGCAACGCCGGAATCCACCAAGGCAAGAACGGGACGCTCATGGCAAAAGTATGGCGCAATTGAGCGCGGCCGACCGGATGCACGCCACATCTCAGCTCGGTAGACGCTGCTGACCAATGGCGCCGATTACTGCCGCCGTCCCCTCATAAGATCGGACGAGCGAGGGCGCATTGCGCCCGAAAGCAGGCTCACCAGTCGCGCCGCCTGCGAAAGTGCGCCCAGCCGCCAGCGCCGGCGCTATGTCCCCTTAGTGCGTCATCCTCCACAGCACATCGAGATCGATTACGCCCTCGCAACGCGCCCCATCCCTGAGGGCATGGGCCGTACGATTTGCCTAGTGCGCTTCATCCCAGTTGACGCCACGCCCTGCCTCAACGAGCAGCGGTACCGCCAGATCTGCCGCCGACTCCATGCGCATGCGCACGCCATCGGCAAGCGCGTCTGCATCCGCCTCCGCAACCTCGAAGACAAGCTCGTCGTGGACCTGCATGACCATGAGTGCGTCGAGGCCCGCACCGTCCAGCCAGCCATCGACCGAGAGCATGGCGCGCTTGATGATGTCGGCCGCCGTGCCCTGCATCGGCGCGTTGATGGCCGTGCGCTCTGCGGCCTGACGCCGCTGTTGGTTCTGTACGCGAATCTCCGGAAGATAAAGCCGGCGGCCGAAGAGCGTTTCGACATAGCCATCGTCCGCCGCCTGCGCGCGGGTGCGATCCATGTAGTCACGAACGCCCGGGTAGCGCTCGAAGTAACGGTCGATGTACGCCTGCGCATCCTTGCGATCGATGCCGAGCTGGCGCGCCAGCCCGAACGCAGACATGCCATAGATCAGACCGAAGTTGATCGCTTTCGCGCTCCGCCGCTGATCGGCTTCGACCTCGTCGAGCGATACGTCGAAGACTTCCGCTGCGGTCGCCCGATGAACGTCGAGGCCCTCGGCAAAGGCGCGCGTGAGGCCCGGATCGCCCGAAAGATGCGCCATGATCCGGAGCTCGATCTGCGAGTAGTCCGCAGCCAGCAGAACCCGGCCGGGCGGAGCAACGAAAGCCTGGCGGATACGCCGGCCTTCCACGGTGCGAATCGGGATGTTCTGCAGGTTTGGCTCGGACGACGACAATCGACCCGTTGCCGTGACCGCCTGGTGATAGGAGGTGTGAATACGTCCGGTGCCCGGGTCGATCTGCTCCGGCAGCGTGTCCGTGTAGGTGCTCTTGAGCTTCGACACGCTGCGGTAGTCCATGATGATCCGCGGCAATTCGTACTCATGTGCGAGCTCGGAAAGTACCGGCTCAGCAGTGGAAGGCGCCCCCTTCGGCGTCTTGCGGATCACCGGCAGGCCGAGCTTTTCGTAAAGAATCTCCTGCAGCTGCTTGGTCGAACCGAGGTTGAATTCGCCGCCGGCGGCTTCCCAGGCCTGCGCCTTCAGCGTCTCCATCTTCTCGGCGAGTTCCGCGCTTTGTTTTGCAAGCAGCGCGCGATCGACGTAGGTGCCGTTACGCTCGATGCGCGATAGCACAGGCAAGAGCGGCATCTCGATCTCTTCGAATACCGACTTGAGGCGGTTGTCCCCTGCGAGCCGCGGCCAGAGCTTGTCATGCAGTTGCAGCGTGACGTCGGCATCTTCGGCGGCGTAGGGGCCTGCTTCCTCAAGCGCGATCTGATCGAAGGTGAGCTGGTTCTTGCCCTTACCGGCAATGTCCTGGAAATGGATCGTCTCGCGGCCAAGGAATTTCACGGCCATGTCGTCCATGTTGTGGCGCGTACCCACCGAATCGAGCACGTAGGACTCGAGCATGGTATCGAAGCGCACGCCACGCAGCGTGATGCCCGCGCGCGCGAGCACGCTCATGTCGTACTTCAGGTTCTGTCCAACCTTGGCCCTCGCGGGATCCTCGAGGAGCGGGCGGAGTGCTTCGAGCACCTCGTCGCGATCGAGCTGATCGGGCGCCCCCATGTAGCTATGGCCAAAAGGCACATACGCGGCCTTGCCCGGCTCTACGGCGAACGACACACCCACGAGATCCGCCTGCATGTAATGCAGGGAAGTGGTTTCCGTATCGAAGGCAAACACCTCGGCGCCGGCGAGCCGTTCTATCCAGGCATCCAGCGCAGCCCGGTCGGTAACGGTCTGGTAGTCCGCGGGCGGCGGCGGCTCGGTCTCGACCTTGTCGACGGTCTCCGAAATCCAGCCCTTGAACTCGAGATCCCGGAACCACTGCAGCAGTGCAGCCTCATCGGGCGCTTTCTGCACTAGGGCGTCATCCGCAAGACCAAGATCGAGATCAATGCGGATGGTTGCGAGGTCCCGCGACAGCGGCAATTGATCGAGTGCAGCGCGCAGGTACTCCCCGATCTTGCCGCCGACCTCGTCGGCCTTTGCCATGATCGTGTCGAGATCGCCGTACTTCTCGAGCCATTTCGCGGCCGTCTTCGGCCCGCACTTCTCGACCCCCGGAATGTTGTCGACCGTATCGCCGACCAGCGCAAGGTAGTCGATGATCCGTTCCGGCGGCACGCCGAACTTTTCCACTACGCCCGCTGGATTCATCGTGGTCTCGCTCATGGTATTCACCAGCGTGATGCGATCCGTGACGAGCTGCGCGAGATCCTTGTCGGAGGTCGATACGAGCACCGGGCGCTTTGGCGCTTCCTGCTTCGCGATCGTGCCGATGACGTCGTCGGCCTCGACCCCGGAGACCACCAGGCGCGGCAGGCCCATGGCGTCGACAAGGGCATGCAGCGGCTCGATCTGCGCGCGCAATTCTTCGGGCATCGGCGGCCTGTTCGCCTTGTAAGCGGGATAGAGCGCGTTGCGGAAGGTGTCCCCCTTTGCATCGAACACGACTACGACGTCACTCCCCGGGTGGTCGCCCATGAGCTTGCGCAACATCGAGACGACTCCGCGTACCGCTCCCGTAGGACGACCCTCGGACGTGGTCAGCGGAGGCAACGCATGAAACGCGCGAAACAAATAGGAGGATCCGTCGACGAGGATGAGCGGTTTGTCGTCCGCCATGGCTGTGTCACCATTTCCGGGTTTTAGAGCTGCCGGAGCAGCGCGCATGGGTCGTCGGCAAAGGAGCTGCGCTTCGCTCGTCCGCCTCGGTGTCGTGCTGACGCTTAGCGTTGGCGTGACGGCGCCGGTTTCCGCGGCTGACGATGTTCGCGTCAGCCCGCGTGGACGAGACGTAACGATCATCGAAGGCGAGACGCGCACGATCTACGAGTACCGCCAGAACGGAATACTGCGCATGATCCGCGTCGTCCCGACGACGGGGCGTCCCTATTACCTGGTCCCGACCGACCCGACTTCAGGATACGGCAACCTCGAGCAGGCGGACACGCTCGTGCCGCAATGGATTCTCGTCGAGTTCTAGCCCGCCCGGGAAACTGAAATGGGTGTCTTTGCCGATCTTCCCCGCGACATGATCGCGGCCGCGCTTAGCGCCTGGGGCCGCGGTCCGATGGTGGCGTGCAAGCCAACCGATCTGGGCATCGAGAACTCCAACTTCTTTGTCTCGACGGAGAACGAATCAGGGGCGATCGAGGAGTGGGTACTTACCGTCATGCCCGCGGCGCCATCTACGGCCGCCCTCGAAATGCTTGAGCGCTTGGCGCGGGCAGGGCTGCCAGTGCCGGCCCCGGTAGCGGACCTCAACGGGCGCACGATCGGGGAGGTCGACGGCCATCCAACTTTGCTCGCGCCGCGTTTGCCGGGCACACATCCAAGCGCGCCGTCCGCCACGCAGTGCCGCGCCATAGGTCGGTTCCTCGCACACATGCACCGCACATGTATCGATCTGGATGGACCCGCGCACCCGCGCGACGCAGCCTGGCTTGAAGCCGGGTTAGCCGCGTTCTCAAGGCAGCTCGACTACCTCAGCCGCACCCGCCTGGAGAGCGCCATAGGCGCAATCGCATCCGCAGAACGAAGGCCTGACTTTGCTCGCCTGCCAAAAGGACTCGTGCACGGCGACCTGTTCCGAGACAACGCCATGTTCATGGGCACCCATCTGACCGGCGTCATCGACTTCCACCACGCCGCCCGCGCGCCTCTCGCCTTCGATCTTGCGGTTGTGGCGATGGACTGGTGCACGGACGCAGAGGGTCGGCTCGATGTCCAGCGCACGCGCGCCCTGCTCGAGGCCTACGCGAGCATTCGTCCGCTCACGCGAGAGGAGCTCTGGTTCTGGCCACTCATGCTCGTTCAGGCCTGCGCCCGCTTCCTTGTCGCGCGCCTGCACTCCCCCCGCAAATCACCAGCGGAAATGATCGCTCGCCTCGGTGATCGGCTTGAGCGGCCGATGTATCTGCAGCCGGAAGGGCTCGTTGCTGAGGACTGATGCTTCAGGCTGCGCTGACTTCCAGGACAAACACGGAAAACAGGCCTTCGCTGTCCGTCCAGTGGCCGAGCCGGTCGAAGCCGGCCGCGGCCGCAAGCGCTTCGAACTCCTCAGGCGCGTACTTGTAGGAATTCTCGGTGTGCACGCTTTCACCCTCAGCGAATGCGTAGCGACATCCGCCAAGTTCGAGCACCAGATCACGGCTGGCAACCAGATGCATCTCGATCCGACCCAGCGCCTCGTCGTAGAACGCGCGGTGGCTGAAGGCGTCGGCATCGGCGTCGCCGCCGAGTTCCCGCGCAAGGTGGACAAGGGCGTTGCGATTGAAGGCGGCAGTCACGCCGGCCGCATCGTCGTAGGCAGCTTCAAGGCGTGAACGCGCCTTGCGCCGATCAACGCCGATGAGCAGACGCCCTCCGACACCGAGCGTCGTGCCCACGGCCGCAAGGAACTCCTGTGCAGCCGCGCGCTCGAAGTTGCCGATGCTGCTGCCGGGAAAGAAGCCGGCCACGGGCACGCCCGCTGGGCGCCATGGCAGAACGAGTGGTGCCGTCAGATCGGCGCAGACAGCGTGTATCTCCAGGCCGGGGAAATCAGCGGCGAGGCGTTCGGCCGCTTCCAGCAAGTGGTCCCGCGAAATATCGACGGGCATGTAAGCCCGCGGCCGCAGCGCTTCGAGGAGGAGGCGAATCTTGCGAGAGGATCCGCTGCCGTACTCGACCAGGAGGGCATCGCGGCCGAGCAGGGCAGCGATCTCCGGGAGGTGCGCTTCGAAGATCCCGATCTCCGTCCGCGTCGGGTAGTACTCCGGCAGGTGCGTAATCGCTTCGAAGAGCTCGGAACCGCGCTCGTCGTAGAAGAATTTCGGGCTCAGGCGCCTCGGCGTCGCCGTGAGGCCGGTGTGCACTTCGTCGCGGACATCGGCGAGCTCCGGCTTCAAGTCGTGAAGCCACACTCGCTCATGCGTCGATCGCGACGCCGCTTCAGAGATCGCGCGCAAGACGGACTCCCGTGAACTGCCACTGATTCGGCGGGTAAAAGAAATTGCGATAGCTCGGCCGCACGTGACCCTGCGGCGTGGCGCAGGACCCCCCGCGCAGGACGAGCTGGTTGCACATGAACTTGCCGTTGTATTCGCCGAGCGCACCGGCAGCTGGACGGAAACCCGGGTAGGCGCCGTAAGGGGAGGACGTCCACTCCCACTGATTGCCGAGCAGATCGCGAGGCCCGGTGCCCGGCCCTGCACTCGACCGCGGGTGCAAACAACGCTCATCCAGATAATTCGGAGACGGCGTGGCATGGCGCTCGGCCATGACCTCCCATTCCGCTTCCGTTGGCAGACGCGCACCGACCCAGCGCGCGTAAGCGTCCGCCTCGTAGAACGAGATGTGCGTGACCGGCGCATCTGGATCGATCTCGCGTTCACCGGCAAGCGTGTACTCAAACCAGCCGCCATCATTCCGATGCCAGTACAGGGGCGCGCGAAGCGCGCCAGGAGACTGCAGCCAGGCCCAGCCGTCGGAGAGCCAGAGCTCTGGTGACGAATAGCCACCATCGGCCATGAAAGCAAGCCACTCACCAGACGTTACGCAGCGATCGGCCAGGGCAAAAGGCTCAAGCAGCACCCGATGACGCGGGGTCTCGTTGTCGAAAACGAAGCAGCGCGGATTCGAACCGATCGAGTGCACAGAGGCCCCGATCTCGAAAACATCTCCCGGATGCTCAGTCCAGCTCAGCGTCTGCGCAGCGCGCCTGGGACCCACATGCGCGTGGGCATAGGCGGGAAGCAGCGGGTTCTGGCCGAAGGCGTACTTGAGATCGGTCAGGATGAGCTCCTGATGCTGCTCTTCGTGGTTCAGCCCCAGGACCGTGCGCTGGGCGACATCGACGCTATTTCCGCTGCGCAAGAGGAGTTCGCGCATCGCGTCGTCCACTGCGTCTCGATAAGCGAGGACCTCACGGACCGTGGGCCGCGATAGATCACCGCGGCGGGTGCGCGGGAACTGTGCGCCAACGGCGTTGTAATAGCTGTTGAACAGATACTCGTAGCGTTCGTTGAGCGGACGCCAAGACGGCGCGAAAGGCTTGAGCAGGAACGTTTCAAAAAACCAGGTGGTATGCGCCAGGTGCCACTTTGCCGGGCTGGCATCAGGCATTGGCTGAAGGCCGTAGTCCTCGATCTCGAGCACATCCGTGAGCCAGCGGCTGCGGGACCGAACCGTATCGAAGGCCCCCAAGAGCGTAGAACAATCAATCCCCTCGGAGTCTTGTTGCATATACACCTCGGAGTTGATTCCTCCAGAGGTTCCGCTCTCCGACACATCAGTCCCCTCTCCCGCCGATTGCAGTATGGAGACGAGGCCGGTGCGAGAACAACTTTGACGTTGCAGCCGCAGTGTGCCGCGGATCGTTTCGCGCACCTGCTCGAAGGCGCCGCTGCCGCGGTTCGACCCGCCTACATGCGCGCGGCGAGCGCCTTGTAGGCAAAGGTGATCTGATCCGCTGTGTGCGGTGGCCGAATGTAGCCGTGGTAATGGCCACGGGGATTAATCAGCACGATGTTGCCCGTGTGATCGACGACGTAGCCATCGGGTGCAGAGGGCTCCGGCAAAGCGGCGAAGGCGACGCTTAGCTGACTCGCGAAGTCGGCCATGGCGTCACGAGTACCGGTAACGCCACCGAAGTCCTCGTGAAAATAATGCACGAACGACGCGAGGACCTCGGGCGTATCTCGTCGCGGGTCAACCGTGAACAGGCGCCCCTCGAAGAGATCCTCGCGGCCTTCGTCGGCGAGCTGGCGGCGCGCCTGGCCCAGCACGGACATAGACACGGGGCAAACGTCCGGGCAATGCGTAAAGCCGAAGTAGGCAAAGGTCCACGTGCCTTCGAGTGCTGCATTTGTGAACGATCCGCCAGCTTCGTCCACGAGTTCGAAGCTTCCGAGCGCTCGGGGCTTTGGCAACACTACGATCCCCTGTGCACGTAGCTCATCGTCGGTCGGAATCTTTTCCCGGACTGCGTTGTTCAGGAACAGCAGCAACATCACGATCATGAAGGCGATGCAGCCGAGTACGGTATTGCGAATGGCCGTTGAAGCGGTGGCCTCGGGTGTTCGTGGACTCACGGGGTGGGACCGGCGCTCACGAGCGCCTCCAGGTCTAGCACGGCGTTCGGCGCGGCGGGAAACACGTAGTGATCGACGAGCATTAGAAGAAACAGCGCACCAAGGTAGATGATCGAGTAACGGAACGTTTCCATGGGTGCCCGAGCGTCACGGCCGAGCAGAAGCACCACTGCCCAGTAAACAAAACCCGCTCCAAGCGCTACGGCACCCGCGAGGTAAAGGGGCCCTGACATACCGATGGCAAAGGGCAGAAGCGAAATGGCAAGAAGGATCAAGGTGTAGAACAGTATGTGCAGCTTCGTGTACCGCTCGCCGTGGGTCACCGGGAGCATGGGCATGCCGATCTGCGCGTACTCGTCGCGTTTCTCGATCGCGAGGGCCCAGAAATGCGGCGGCGTCCAGGCAAAGATGATGAGTACCAGCAGCAGGCCACCCGGATCGATCGTCCCCGTGATCGCAGTCCAGCCGAAGAGCGGGGGCGCCGCACCGAACAGACCACCAATGACGATATTCTGGGGCGTCGCCCGCTTCAGCCACATCGTGTAAACGATGCCGTAGCCGAACCAGGACGCGAGGTTCAGCAACGCGGTGAGCGGGTTTACAAACAGGAACAGCACGAGTGTGCCTGCAATCCCTGTCACCCCCGCAAAGGCAACGCCGCGCCGGAAGGTAACCCGCCCGGTCGCGACAGGACGATGCTCGGTGCGTGCCATCACCGCATCGATACGCGCGTCCGCCAGATGATTCACGGCAGCCGCCGAGCCCGCGACGAGCGCGATGCCCACGAGCGCGATCAGCAAGGTGCCGGGAGGCGGTAGGCCAGGCGTTGCGAGGAACGACCCGACGGCTGCGCACAGCAGCATCAGCATCACGACACGCGGCTTGCACATCTCGTAATAGTCACGCCAAGAGGCGTGAGCGAGAGGTGCGTCGGTGAGATTGTCGTAGGCAGATTGACTCACGGGCCCGAGGTCCGGGTCGCGGCGAGGAGGCGGTAGTTTACGGATACGACCGACAGCAGCAAGGCCGCGCCCACGGCGTTATGTGCTGTCGCCACCGCGAGGGGCAACGAAAGCACAACGTTGCCGATGCCGAGCGTGACCTGAAGGGCCAGGACGCCGGCGACGGCATAACCAAAGGGCCTCAGGCGCCAGTCTGCGGGGGTCGACAGGAGACGCCAGGCGAGAAAGCCCAGGACGAGCGTCACGATCAGAGCGCCGATTCGGTGCGTGAGGTGAATGGCCACGCGTCCGTCGCCGTACAGCTGCCCGCCGTCGTAGTTCGGGCCAATCTCCTGGGTAACGTCGAAGCCATGGGCGAAGTCTGCATCAGGCCACCATTCGCCCTGGCACGTCGGGAAATCGGGGCAGGCGAGCGCTGCATAGTTCGAGCTGGTCCATCCGCCGAGACCGATCTGGCATACGAGGAGCACCAGGCCAGCCGCCGCGAGCGGAACAAGGGCCCGCTGTACGGCGTGCGCGCCGCCTTCAGCAGGCGCGATACGCCAGCCGAGACGGAGCGTGAGCAGCCAGAGCAGCGTCAGGATCGTAAACCCTCCAAGGAGGTGTGCGGTGACAACCTGCGGCAGCAATTTCAAGGTCACGGTCCAGGCCCCGAAGGCACCCTGGACGATCACGAGTCCGAGCAGAAGCAAAGGCAAGCGAAGCGGCAGATCGGGTTCACGGCGCCTTGCTATGGCAATGCCAGCGATCACGACGATGACGAAACCGAGACCCGCCGCGAAATAACGATGCACCATTTCCGGCCACGCCTTGTCGAACTCGTAAGGCGCCTCCGGATAGCGTTCCTCGGCGGTCGAGATCGTCTCTTCCGCCATCGGGATGCCGATGAATCCGTAACATCCCGGCCAATCCGGACAGCCCAGGCCTGCATCGGCGAGACGCGTGAAGGCGCCAAGGACCACGACGACGACCGCCATGCATACGGCCGCCACGGCAAGCTGAAACCCCGGTCTGCGTTGCTTGATCACTACGGTCTCCCTCGTCCGGATTAGCCGATGTTTGACAGGCGCAGCAAGCGCTTGAGGTCAAACAGCAAGGCCTCTCCGATCTGGTCGAGCCCGTGGAAAAAGATGACGTTGCCAAGTGGGTCGACGACGAGAACACCGGCCGCCGGGAACGGACCGCCAGCCGCCACGATAGCCGGATCGAGTGCATCGCCGCCCACAAGCGCGCGGGTCTCCAGAACCGTTTGCAGGCGCGTGGATTCGATACGTGCCTGCTCAAGCTTCGGGAAGGCCTCGTCGAGCACGTCCTGCACGGCAGGAACCGGTTCGACCGCCAGCGCCGCGATACGTATGGCGCGGTCCGCATCCCTTCCAAGAAGCGTATGCAATTGTCGGAGCTGGTGGAGTTGCTCCAGGCAGGCCTCGCCACACGGCTCGGGCTGGATGTACACGAGGCGCCACAGCCGCGGCCCTTCGGCGCGAATGATGCCGCCGGCGTCCCGAAGGCCAAGGGCTTCGAGCCGTTCCGGTGGGGTGAGGAGGGCGCCGCGATTCGTTTGCGCGCCGCTCACAGACCCCGGCGTGCCGTAGTAGATGAACACGGCGGCGAACAAGGGAAGCATAGCCAGCGCCATGATTCCGACCAGGATCGCGCGATTGCGCGTCCGGAGGGCAGGGTCCATGGCGTCTGCTGGAGACGTTGCCTGCTGATCAGTCACGGTGAACGGCTCTCCTCGGCAGGGCCTGCAGCCTTGCCGTTTTGATCTGGTTCCTCGCTCGGTCTCCGGAAGGAGACGTACGCCCACCCAAGCAGGAGGACGGCGGCGAGGCCATACCACTGCACCGCATAACCGAGGTGCGTGGCAGAACTCATGTGTACGGCCCGAAACACGTGCGTCGCGACGCCGGGCTCACCTGCTTCGGCCATAAGCACCCACGGATACAGGGTCTGGCCAAAGCTCTTTTCGAGCGCCTCGACATCGATCCGCTGTACCCGTCGAGGCCAGGCTTCCGAATCCTCGATCGCTCCGAACACCGGCGGCTCAAGGCGCTTCCTGAGCACGACTGCCCTGAGCGCCACGGGTCCGCCGGGCAAGGGGTCGAGCACCGGCACAGATCGATCCGCCGGAGCCGGGACCCAGCCGAGGCCCACAAGGAACCCCCCCTCCGAAGCAACATCTTCCAAGCGCGCGAATACCTCATATCCCGCACGCCCCATGTGCGTCCTGTTGTCCAACAAGACGATCCGAGTCGTGTCGAACCGGCCTTGCACCCGCACCGGTGTCAGATGCTCGGGCGGGACCGCCTCAGTCAGCTCAAGCATCGCTGCCGGCAGGACCGCCGCGGCATCGCGCGCCGCTTCGAGCGCGCGCTTCTCTGCAGCGCGCAACCCCTGCCAGGTTCCAAGTGACAACAGTAGCGGCACGAATACGACCGCGAACAGCGTCAGTTTCCAGTTCGGTGCAAACCGCATCCGGGGCTCGTTCTCCGCAGCGCCGATCCAGCAAGGATCGGCCGTTCCTGCACGATGCACAGCTGCGATACACTCGCGCCGCTTCTCTTCCGGCCCGTCGTTCCCGAGTGGCCGGCGCTTCCCCGCATAGCACAACCCGAGGTCTTCCAATGTCCACTGCGTTGTTGAAAACGCTGATCGTCATCCTCTTCTTCGCGGTCCTCGCGAGTCTTTCGAGTGCCCTGTTCTTTCTGTTCCAGGACACGGGCGACGACAAGAAGCGCGCGCTCTACGCGCTCGGAACGCGCATTACGCTTGCGGCGTCGCTGTTGCTGCTGATCACGTACGGTGTGATGAGCGGGCAGCTGGGACTGAACGCACCCTGGCACGGTCAGTAAATTTTTCGCCCGAGAACGCAGCGGGCAGACTGCCCGCCGCGGAGTGTCGAGTGCGCAGGCGCGCTCAGACGATGTAAACGAAGATAAAAAGGCCCAGCCAGACCACGTCGACGAAGTGCCAGTACCAGCTGGACGCTTCGAAGGCGAAATGGTCGTCCGGCCTGAAGTGCCCCTTCAACGCACGCACCAGCATCATCGCGAGCATGAACGTGCCGAGCGTGACGTGGAATCCGTGAAAGCCTGTCAGGATAAAGAAGGTCGAACCGTAGATTCCGGATTCGAGCGTTAGGCCCAGCTCTTCGTAGGCGTGAATGTATTCCGCTACCTGCAGGAACAGGAAAACGACGCCGAGCAGCACCGTGAGCGAAAGCCAGCCGATGAGCTTCTTGCGATCGCGGTTCTTCAGGCCGACGTGTGCGAAGTGCACGGTGAACGACGACGTAAGCAGGATGATCGTGTTCCAAAGCGGCAGATAGCCGGCCCAGGCGCTTGCGGATGAGGGCGCTGCCATGGTCTCCGCCGGACCGGGAAGATACGGGGAGGGGTTCGTGCCCGTTGCCCATTCCGGCGAGAAGCCCTCCCACAGGTACTGACCAGCGATGCCCTTGTCGCCTTCGCCGCCGAGCCACGGCACTGCGAACTGTCGAACGTAGAACAGTGCGCCGAAAAAGGCCGCGAAAAACATCACTTCCGAGAAGATGAACCAGCCCATGCCCCAGACGTAGGAACGTGCGAGCTGCGGGCTGTTCATACCCGCGTGGTTCTCGCGGATCACCGTCGTGAACCATATGTAGAGGGACACGCCGACGATGCCGAAACCGATCAGGAACAGCACGAGGTTCGAGTTACCACCGGACTTGATCGCGTTCAGCCAGCTCCCGAAGCCGTACATGAACGTGATCAGGCCGAAGGCGATCCAGATCGGAATCTTGCTCTGATGCGGAACGTAATAGCTTTCGTAGTCGCCCGCGTGTTCGGTTGCCGCCATGGCAGTGTCTCTCCGCTATCGCTCGAGACGGGGTACGCCCGTCGCCCTCAATCGCCCGCCGTCGGGCCTTCGATTGCATCGCCCGGGCCGGTGCCCGGAATCAATCGCGTGCCGGACGCCTCGTACTCGGCGAGCGCAAGCCGCCCCGCCGCGTCGTCCGTGATATCGAACATCGTGTACGAGAGCGTGATCGTCCCGACGGAGCGGGGCAGATCCCGATCAACGATGAATCGCACGGGCATTTCGATGGATTCGCCCGGCTCCAGCACCTGCTGATCGAAGCAGAAGCACTGGGTCTTGTGGAAATACGCCGCAGCCCGCCCGGGGGCGACCGACGGAATGGCCTGAGCAACCATCACCCGATTGGTCGTATTCGTCGCATGGAAGGTGGCCTCGTTGAGGCCGCCTGGATTGACCTTCATCCCACCGACGTCTGGCCCGAACTGCCACGGCATGCTGCCATTGCCGTTCGTGACAAATCGAATCTGCACGAGGCGAGACGCATCGGCCTCCAGATCTGCTTCCGTGTACTCGTAGGCGCCGCCCGTCTTGCCGTTCAGGCCAGTGATCTCGCAGAACACGTCATAAAGGGGCACAAGCGCAAAAGCGAAACCGAACATGGCAGCAGTTCCCGCCACGAGCTTCACAACCGTACGCTCGACCCCCATCTGACGTGCTCCCCGCGTCCGTTACTTGACCAGCGGCGGGGTTTCGAACGTGTGGTAGGGCGCCGGCGACGGCACCGTCCACTCAAGCCCTTCCGGGTTTTCCCAGACCTCTGCCGTCGCCTTCTGACCACCACGTATCGACTTCATGATGATGTAGAGGAACAGGAGCTGCGACAGGCCGAACAGGAAGGCGCCCACCGTCGACCAGGCGTTGAAGTTGGCGAACTGGAGCGAGTAGTCCGGGATCCGGCGCGGCATGCCTGCGAGACCCGAGAAGTGCATCGGGAAGAACGCGAGGTTCACGCCGGCGAAGGACAGCCAGAAGTGCAGTTGGCCGAGTTTCTCGTCGTACATGAAGCCGGTCCACTTCGGCAGCCAGAAGTAAACAGCCGCGAAGATCGAGAACAGCGCACCGGACACGAGTACGTAATGGAAATGCGCGACCACGAAGTAGGTGTCGTGATACTGAAAGTCCGCCGGGGCGATGGCGAGCATCAGGCCGGAAAAGCCGCCGATCGTGAACAGGAAAATGAACGCGAGCGCGAATAGCATGGGCGTCTCGAAGCTCATCGCGCCCTGCCACATGGTGGTGATCCAGTTGAAAACCTTCACGCCAGTCGGCACGGCGATCAGCATCGTCGCATACATGAAGAAGAGCTCACCTGCGAGCGGCATGCCCACCGTGAACATGTGGTGTGCCCACACGATGAACGACAGGAAGGCGATAGAGGAGGTCGCGTAGACCATCGAGTCGTAGCCGAACAGCGGCTTACGCGCGAAGGTCGGGATGATGTGCGAGACGATCCCGAAGGCAGGCAGGATCATGATGTAGACCTCGGGGTGTCCGAAGAACCAGAACACGTGCTGGAACAGGACCGGGTCACCACCCCCTGCGGCGTCGAAGAAGCTCGTACCGAAGTGGATGTCGAACAGCATCATCGTCACTGCGCCAGCCAGAACGGGCATGACCGCAAGCAGCAGGTACGCCGTGATCAGCCAGGTCCAGACGAACATCGGCATCTTCATCAGCGTCATGCCGGGCGCACGCATGTTAAGGATAGTCGCGATGATGTTGATCGCGCCCATGATCGACGATGCGCCCATGAGGTGGACTGCGAAGATGAAGAAGGTGACCGAGTCCGGAGCGAACTTGGTGGACAAGGGCGCATAGAATGTCCAGCCGAAGTTCGGCCCACCGCTCGGCATGAACAGCGTCGAGATCATCATTCCGAAGGCAAACGGAAGGATCCAGAACGACAGGTTGTTCATACGCGGCAGCGCCATGTCCGGCGCACCGACCATCATGGGAATCAGCCAGTTCGCCAGACCCACGAAAGCAGGCATGATCGCGCCGAAAACCATGATCAGACCGTGATTGGTCGTCATCTGGTTGAAGAAAGCCGGCTCGACGAACTGCAGACCCGGCTGGAAGAGCTCGGCGCGGATCACCAGCGCCATGAGTCCACCCACCAGGAACATGCTGAAGCTGAACCACAGGTACATCGAACCGATGTCCTTGTGATTCGTGGTGTAGAGCCAGCGGGTGATGCCCTTGGCCGGACCGTGATGGTCGTGGTCGTCGTGATGTGACTCGATGACGGCACTCATGACTTAAGACTCCTGATTCTCTTGTCGCCTGCGGGGATCACCGGCCTTGCGAGTACGCAAGGACGTCCTGCGGCTGGACGACGTCACCCGTGTCGTTGCCGAACGCATTTCGCTGGTAGTGCATGACCGCCGCGATTTCCGTGGCGGTGAGTTGTTGGCCAAAGGCCTGCATTGCCGTGCCCGGACGGCCGTTGTAGACAACGTCCAGGTGCGCATCGACCGGACCGGTTGCGACAGCGCTGCCAGCAATGGCCGGGAACACCGGCGGCACGCCCGCGCCATTCGCCTGGTGGCATGCTACGCAGTGATCGGAGTAGATCTCCTCGCCCTTGGCAAGAAGCACCTCATCGGACCATTGTTGCTCCGCCTCTGCTTCGATCGTTTCTTCAGCGACGGCGGCTACGCCGAGCTGCTCGGCATACCAGGCATCGTATTCCTCGGCGGGCAAAGCCCGTACGACCACGGGCATGAAGCCGTGGTCCTTGCCGCAGAGTTCGGTGCACTGGCCGCGATAAACGCCTGGCTGCTCGACCATCGTCCACGATTCGTTGATGAATCCGGGAATCGCATCCTTCTTGACGGCAAAGTCCGGGACCCACCAGCTGTGGATCACGTCGTTGGACGTGAGCAGGAAACGAACCTTGCGCCCGACCGGGATGATCAGGGGGTTGTCGACCTCAAGGAGATACGCGTCGGGCTTTTCCTGCACGTTCTGGATCTGCGTGCGCGGCGTCGCGAGATTAGAGAAGAACGAGACCTGCTCGTTGAGGTCCTCGTCGAGATACTTGTACTGCCACTTCCACTGGTAACCACGTACTTCGATCACCATGTCCTCGCCGCCGGTGTCGTACATTCTTACCAGCACGTCGGTTGCCGGGATGGCCATGCCGATGAGGATGAAGACAGGAACGATCGTCCAGGCGAGTTCTAGCTTCGTACTTTCATGAAAGTTCGCGGGCTCGTGACCCACGGACTTACGGTGCGCAATCATGGAGTACAGCATGGCGCCGAAGACCACGGCGCCGATCGCCACGCAGATCCAGAAGATCAGCATGTGCAGATCGTAGATCTCGCGGCTCGTGCTCGTGACGCCCACGGGCATGTTCAGCTCGTCCGCGAAAACGATCGCGGGGGCCATACCGATAGCGAACAGGGCGGTCAGGGACCGGGCCAGGCTCATCGATGCAGACTTCATCAGGGAACTACTCCGTCTTCCGCTTTCGGACACACGGCGGGATTGGCCAGGCCAACCCGCTCCTGCTGCCCACGATGACCAATTCGGGAGAGAAACACGCCGGTCGGGATCACCCGCACAAAGGGCCCCCGAAACACGCTTCCGGCAGATACAGACTCGCCGTCCCTCTCGCCGAGCCCGTGGATGCAATACGTCGCAGGCTCACCGCCCGTGAGCCCACGCCGATGGCAAAGCCGCCGGCGCGGGTCGCGAGTATAGCAATGGATGTGGATAACTCAATCCGTTCTGCGCCATGGCAGTACATTGCTGTAGATACACAAAAATTATCAATTTCAGAGACCTGCACGAAAAATGGTGCGCTGCGTCGGTGGGTGCGCAGATGAATTCTGCGCCCGTTCGACTGTGGCCACAGCTCGCCGATCACCGCGCGGTCTGGCGCCTCGCCTGGCCGATGATCGTCTCCAACCTGTCCGTACCGCTGCTCGGCCTGGTCGATGCGGCGATCCTCGGCCACCTCCCTGACGCCAGATATCTCGCAGCGGTCGCAGTGGCAACCAGCCTGTTCAGCTTTCTGTACTGGGGCTTCGGATTCCTGCGCATGGGGACGACGGGGCTCGTTGCGCAACAGCTGGGCCGCGGAAACGAGGACGCACAGGCGCGGGAGTTCAGGAGCGCCGCCCTGCGCATGCTTACCGCCCAGGCAAGCATTCTGGGGCTATCACTCGGCATGCTGGTGCTCCTGTTGGCACCGCTGCTGTTCCCGCTTGGCCTCACCCTCATGGGCGCGCCCGCAGACACCGGCGCCGAAGCCGCGCGCTACTTCGAGATTCGGATCTTCAGCGCGCCGGCGGTGCTGCTGACCTACGCGCTCACGGGCGTACTCGTGGGCCTGCAGGACACCCGCTCGGTGCTCGCCATCACGGTGACCACCAATCTGATGAACATCGGCCTCGACCTGCTCTTCGTGCCGGGGCTCGGCATGCGCACTGAAGGGGTGGCGCTTGCCACGCTGATTGCGGAGTGGACCGGATGTGCGGTCGCAGTCCTATTTGCACGGCAGCGCCTTGCCGCCCACCCCGCACCCCTGGACTGGACCGCGCTACGCAACCCCGAACGCTATCGGCGCCTGCTTGCGGTGAACGGACAGCTGTTCGTGCGCACCCTCGCACTGCTTGCATCGCTTGCGTTTTTCACCGCACAGGGCGCGCGCCAGAGCGAGTTAGTGCTCGCTGCAAACGCACTGCTGATGAATCTGCTCATGGCCACATCTTATGGTCTGGACGGTTTCGCTCACGCCGTGGAGGCACTGTCGGGTCGGCATCTGGGCGCCGGGGATCGTGGCGCGTTTCGCCGTACGCTGCATTCGGCCGCACTTTTCAGCATTGCGACCGCGGGGACTTTCACTGCCCTGTTCCTCGTAGCCGGCGCTCAGGTCATCGCGCTGCTCACCGACATCACGGCGGTGCGCGAACTCGCAAGCATCTATCTTCCCTGGCTGACTGCCCTCCCTCTTATTGCAGTGTGGTGCTACCTCTTCGACGGCCTGGCGATCGGCGTCACCGAAACAAGCATCATGCGCGATTCGATGCTCGCGTCGGCTGTCTTGGTCTATCTGCCACTGTGGTGGTTGACCCGAGAGTGGGGGAACGACGGCCTTTGGCTGGCGCTCCTGGCCTTTTTTGCCGCACGCGGAGTCACGCTTGGCGGCGCGCTCTGGCGCCGCGGCGTGCTGTCCGCTCAGTCGGACTTTTTCACGCGGGGATAGAACCGGATTGGCTGCGCAGTCGCAGGCGCAATCGGGCGGGGCGCATCGAGGCGACCGCGAGGGACGAGTTCGTCCTCTGGCGTGAGCGGTTGGCTGTCCTGGAAATCGCACTCCACGCAGGCTCGATGCTGCCGTCCGTCAGCCTCCCAGCTGACAATGCGATCGAGGGCGGCGCAGCGCGGGCACACGGCCCCTGCGATGAAGCGACGCTTGGGCGCGCCCTCAGTCATGCCGCACCACCTGGCGGAAGACCGATGCCGCTGTGACGCAGCAGGGGTGCAATGTCCGCATCGCGGCCGCGGAAGCGACGGAAGAGCTCTGAGGGGGTCTCGCTGCCGCCACGCTCAAGAATGCACTCAAGGAAGGCGCGCCCGGCAGCCCGGCTGAAGATGCCTTCCTCCTCGAAGCGCGAAAAGGCATCGGCGGACAGGACCTCGGCCCATTTGTAGCTGTAATAGCCAGCGGAGTAACCGCCGGCAAAGATATGACTGAAACCGTTCTCAAAGCGGTTGAATCCGGATACCGGCACGACGCTCACTTCGGCGCGGACCGCCGCGAGCTGCGCGCGGACATCGCCGTCGAAGGCGGCGTCATGGAGACGGAAATCGAAGAGCGCGAACTCGAGCTGGCGCACCATCATCATTGCGCTCTGGAAGTTCCGCGCGGCGATGAGACGTTCGAGCATCTCGACCGGGAGCGGTTCGCCGGTCTCATGATGCCTTGAGATCAGCGCAACGGACTCCGGATGCCAGCACCAGTTCTCGAGGAACTGGCTCGGAAGTTCCACCGCGTCCCAAGGCACGCCATTGATTCCCGCGACATCGGCGACGTCGATCCGCGTGAGCATGTGATGAAGACCGTGACCAAATTCGTGAAAGAGAGTTGTCACTTCATCGTGCGTCAGCAGGGCAGGCGTGGGCGCGCCATCCTCTCGCTCCACAGGAGCGGAAAAATTGCACGTCAGGAACGCGATGGGCACCTGAACGCCGTCGGCGGTGCAGCGGCGGCCACGGCAGCCATCCATCCACGCGCCACCTCGCTTCTGCCGACGAGCGTAAAGGTCGAGATAGAAGCGACCCGCCACCTCCTCACCGCCGTCCCCATCGTGGCGCAGCACCTCAAAGCAACGAACCTCGGGATCCCACACCGGCCAGTCGCTGGTCTCGCGGACCTCGATACCGAACAACCGACCGACGATCTCGAACAGGCCCTCGATCACGCGGTCGACGGGGAACCAAGGGCGCAGGGCCTCCTGACTCACGGCATAGCGGGCGCTGCGGAGGCGCTCGCTCACAAAACCGATGTCCCACGCCTCAAGCGTCGTCATGCCGAGCGCTTCGTGCGCGAAGCGCTGCAGCTCTGCAAACTCTTCGCGCGCCTGGGGCACGGAACGGTGCGCTAGATCTCCGAGAAAATCGACGACGGCGGCGGGCGAATGGGCCATACGGCCCTCTAGCTGACGTTCTGCCCACGACCGGAAGCCCAGCAGTTCGGCCTGCTCCTTGCGCAGGCCCATCATCTCGTCGATGAGCGGCGCGTTGTCCCAGTCCGCCGGCCGTTCACCGAGCGCCGACGCACGCGTGACCCAGCCTTCATACACGGAGCGACGCAGGGCCCGGTCCTCGGCGTGCGCCATAACCGCCATGTAAGTCGGGCCGTCCAGGGTGATTACTGCACCTTCAACCTCGCGCGTCCGCGCCTCCGCAAGCGCTTTCTCACGGGCGGCTTCGGGAAGCCCTGCAAGGCGGTCGACGGACACGGTCAGCGCAAACGCGTCGGTCGCATCGAGCAGATTCTGGGAGAAGCGATTACTCAGCTCGGAAAGGCGCTGGCTGATCTCCCGATAGCGCGCCTGCGCCTCGGCCTCCAGCTCGATGCCGGAGAGGCGAAAATCTCGCAGCGCCTGCGCCACGGCCATACGGCGTGCGGGCTCGGCCTGCGCGAAGTCCGGTTGCTCCGAGAGCGCTCGGTAGGCGTCAAGCAAACCGCGATGCTGGCCAAAGCGAGTGCTGTAGTCCGTGAGCACGGGTAGGGCTGCATCGTAAGCCCGGCGCAGCTCTTCGTTATCTGCGACTGCGTGGAGGTGGCGAATAGGTGCCCAGAGCCGCGAGATCGCATCGTCTGCAGCTTCGAGCGGTGCAACCACCGTCGACCAGGCGGGCTCTGCAGCAGCAATTCGGTCAATAAGCTCGAGATTTTCGGCCACCTGCGCCTCAAGCTGTGCAAGCGCCGCGGCGGGATCGATCGTATCGAAGGCCGGTAGATCGATTCGCGATGCGTGGGTCATGTGTTCTCCGTCAGAAATTCATGCGCCGATCGCAGCGCGCAGGCGCGCAAGCACCGGGGTCGTTGAGGGGCGCACCCCGCGCCAGAGCTCGAAGGCGGACGCCGCCTGCTCGACGAGCATTCCGAGCCCATCCACGCCGCCCCCGATACCGAGCCGAGCGCAGCGCTCAAGAAAGGGGCGAGCCTTCGGGCCATACATCATGTCGTATACGAAGGTATCTCGATGGACTGCTTTGGCGCTTACTGGCACCGCCTGACCCTGGAGGCTTGCAGCGGTGGCATTGATCACCAGATCTGCGCACGGAAGCGCGTCAACGGCAGCTGCACGGACCGGACCTAAGCCGGCGAAGCGCGCTGCCAGAGCCTCCGCCCGGGCCTGCGTACGGTTCGCTACCACGACCTCGGACACCCCGGCGGCAAGAAGCGGCTCGACAACGCCCGCTGCCGCGCCACCCGCACCAAGAAGTAGCGTGATCCGTCCCCGTAGATCAACCCCCTGGTGATCCGTCAGGTCGCGTACGAGCCCGAGCCCGTCTGTGGTAAACGCTGTAACGCGGCCATCGGCCTCGACGCGCAGCGTGTTGGCCGCCTCTGCGCGCGCCGCTGCGGCGTCGACCTGGTGAGCGACCGCACAGGCTTCGGCCTTGAAGGGCACGGTCACGTTCACCCCGAGATAGCCGCGGCCAAAAAGTTCAGCGACCGTCGCCGCGAAACCGTCGAGCGGCGCTTCAATCGCATCGTAGCTGAGCTTGATTCCAAGCTCTGCGGCAAAGGCCGCATGAATCCGCGGCGACAGGCTGTGGGCGACCGGCTGGCCGACGACTGCGTAGCGGTCCATGGCACCTTCCGCTTCTCGGCGCGCGATTATGGTCATGCGCCAGGCACGGCGCCAGAGGCCCGCGGGTACAGGCGTTCACCGTCGCGCTCAAGGAAGCCGTCGAGCTCGAGTTCGGTAATCCGCACCGCGAGTTCAGACGCATCAAGGCCCGTGCGAAGTACCAGGGTCGCAAAGTCCGTGCCGTCCGGAGTCATGGCGTCGAGTACGGCCGCCCCCGCCGGCGTCGGAGGAAGGACAGCTAGCGCTCGTCTGACGGGGGTGTTTTCCAGGCCGAGCTCGCTCAGGACATCACCGGCGTCACGAACAAGGACAGCCCCCTCGCGGAGCAGCCGCAGATTGCCGCTGGCGCGTGCATCACGCGCAGTTGACGGCAAAGCGAACACCTCGCGCCCCTGCTGAGCTGCCAGCCGTGCAGTGATCATCGAACCGGAACGGGTGCTGGCTTCCACGACCACGACGCCAAGCGATAGACCACTTACGAGTCGATTGCGCTGCGGGAAGTGGTGCGGCAGCGCCGGCGTCCCAGGAAGAAACTCGGAAAGCAGCAAGCCTTCAGAGGCGGTACGCGCCGCCAGCGCACGATGGCGAGCAGGATAGATTCGATCCAGGCCAGAGCCGAGGACGGCGACGGTTGCGCCACCGCAATCCAGTGCAGCTCGATGCGCAGCACCGTCGATGCCCAAGGCAAGGCCGCTCGTGACGGTAAGACCCGCTGCCGCCAGCTCCCGGACCAGCCACACCGCGTCGTCGAGCGCGCGACGACTCGCCCGGCGGGCCCCCACGACGGCGATCTGGGGGCAGGCAAGGAGCGCAGGGTTTCCCCGGTGATAGAGGGTGGCCGGGGGATCCTCAAGGGCCCTTAGGGTTTTCGGCCAGGCGGCAGATGCAGGCGTGAGCAGGGAGGCGCCAGCGCGTTCGCACGCGAACCGATGCGATTCAATGCGCGCGTCCGGAACGGCGCGGCGCGCCGCTGCGAGAACTTCCGCCTGCACACCTGCCGCGAGTTCGCCTCGCATCAAGCGTCCCCAGGTCACGGGCCCGATCCCGGGGGCAAGGCCCAACCGTATCCAGTCTCGGTCATCGATCATTGCGGCACAGTGCCGAGCGAAACCGCACGCAAATACGGCAAAGCGCTCTCTGTCGCGTGAGGGATCGCCCGGCGCAGCGTGCGCCGGCGAAAGTCAGGGGTTCGTGACCTCGTCGAGAACCGCCAGCGGCTGACGCGATTCCAGCACGATTCCGTAGGACACCTTTTCGAACACGCGGAACACCATCAGCAGCCCGCCGGGCGTGGAAGGCATGCGCACGATGTCGTTGGCGATACGATCGCGAACGAGCGGCCCTGCCTTCATGACCGCGAGTACATGCCCGACTTCGATGCCTTCCCGCTCGCCGAGATCGAGCGCCACCACCGAGTACTGGCCGATTTGGGAGACGCCATCCAGTACCGAAAGCATGTGCCCGGACACCTCATCGTCCGGCACGCTCGGGAAGAAACTCGAGCTGACCGGGCGTTCTTCCGTGGGTAGCAGGCGGTCGCCGATGCGAACGTCGGCACGCGACTCGGTGACCAGCATCGTCGCGAGATCGCCCTCGATGGCGATGACCTGAGCGGTACCGATCTCCTCAGCTTCGAGACCGAGCGATTCCCCGGTTTCCGGATGCGTGAACGAACCACCGCTGCGCAAGAGCGAGAAAGCATCACCGACCTCGGCATCGAGGCGGCGCGCGTAAAGCTGATCATTTGCGCCGACGAGGATGCGACCTGCTTCGCCTTGCACTACATAAGCAGCGTTCTCGAGCGTCTGCGGACGCACCACCCGGTTCGCGCTCAGGAACTGGCCGATCGATTCAAGATCGATCGTGGGAATATTGGAGAGTAGGGGCGTCGCGCGCACCCGAGGTTCAACACGGACCGTATCCGCTGGCGAAAGGCGCTGCGTGCGTGCGCCCCGGGTTAGGCTGAGCGTCGGTTCGCCGCCCTCACGACTCAGACGAATCACATCACCCGGATAGATAAGGTGCGGGTCTTCGATCTCTGGGTTCACGCGCCAGAGCGACGTCCAGCGCCAGGGTTCGGTGAGAAAGACACGCGCGATATCCCAGAGCGTGTCGCCGTCACGGACCGTATATGTGTCCGGTGCGTCCTCGCGCACGAACTCAGCCGACGCGGCTAGGAGCATCGGCGCGACCAGGCACAACACCGCGCCGAGGAGCAGGGCAACGAGGGTGCGTCGCAGGGAGGCATGCACCGGCAAGGGCTGGCCCGCCATTTCGCTCATGTCCCCGTTCCTCTTATCATGAGGCCCCGTGCCGGTGCCCGGGGTGGGCGGCCAGCGAGGCATGAACAGCATCTCGATCGGCCAGCGGCACAGATTGCAAATCCTATGAGTGGCCGCATCTTAGCAACACAAGTTCCACCAGAACCAGAGGTAGTTCACGTTCCCATGGCCCTCCTCGAGATCCTCGAATTTCCCGATCCGCGCCTGCGCACACGCGCCTCGCCGGTCGAAGCGGTGGACGCAGACGTCACGCGTCTGACCGAGGACATGTTGGAAACGATGTACGGCGCCAGCGGCATCGGACTCGCTGCTACGCAAGTCAACGTGCACAAACGCGTTATCGTCATCGACGTGTCTGAAAGCCGAGACGAGCCCCTGGTGATCATCAATCCGCAACTGGAGCTCTCCGGTGAGGTCGTCGGCAGCCCGGAAGGCTGCCTATCCGTTCCCGAATTCTATGAAGAGGTGGCACGCCGCGAATTCGTGAAGGTGCGCGCCCTTGATGCGCTGGGGGAACCCTTCGAGCTTGAGGCAGAAGGCCTGCTGGCCATTTGCATCCAGCACGAGTGTGATCACCTGGAAGGGAAGCTCTTCGTAGACTATCTCTCAAGTCTCAAGCGCACTCGCATCCGAAAGAAGCTCGAAAAGCGTCAGCGTCAGAGCGCGTGATCCAGCCGCAGCGCATCGTCTTCGCGGGCTCGCCCGAGTTCGCCGTGACGCAGCTGGACGCCATGCTGGCGGCCCGCCTGCCGGTGTGTGGTGTGCTGTCGCAGCCGGACCGCCCGGCAGGGCGCAAGCGAAAACTGCAGCCCACGCCGGTAAAAACCCGAGCGCTCGATCTCGGTATTCCTGTGGCAACGCCCGCGACCCTGCGCAGTGGCGACGGCCCCGCGCAACTCTCTTCCATGGAGCCGGATCTGCTGGTGGTCGCAGCCTACGGCCTGATCCTGCCGCAAGCGGTGCTCGACCTGCCTCACTGGGGCTGTATCAACGTACATGCATCCTTGCTGCCGCGATGGCGCGGCGCCGCACCCGTCGAGCGCGCCATGATGGCAGGCGATACGCACGTCGGCGTCGGTATCATGGAGATGGCAGCCGGGCTCGACACCGGGCCGGTGCGGCTCGAACGCACACTCGAGATCGGCGCAGCGGAGACCGGAGGTGAACTCGAGGGGCGACTGGGGCTTCTGGGGGCGGAGTGCTTGGTCGAGGTCCTTCGCGATCTGGAAGCTCATCCGCCACAGCCACAGGCGGCTACAGGTGTCACCTATGCCGACAAACTCTCCAAGAACGATGCGGTGTTCGACCCGAGCCTGCCCGCAGAGGTGCTTGCCCGCAGGATCCGGGCCTTGAATCCGCGAATGCCGGTGCAGGCGCGCACCAGCGATGATTTCCGTTTGCGCTTGCTGCGAGCACACGCGCGACCGGAGGCGACTGGCGAAGCCGTCGGAACCCTGCTTGGCGTAGATCGTGAGGGCCTTCGCATTGCGACAGGCGAGGGCACCCTGCTTGTGACGGAAGCACAGCTCGTGGGCGGTAAAGGCACGCGCCTGACCGGCGCGAATCTGCACAATGCGCTGGGCGATCGACTGCCCACGGGCGCTTTGCTTACAAGTGGCTGAGGCGGGCGCACAAGTCAGAGCGCTTGCCGCGCGCGCGCTCGGGGACGTGATCGCGGAGCAGGCAAATCTGCCGGAGGCCTTCGCGCAACACCTGAGGCAGATGCCCGCGCTCGAGGGGCGTGACCGCGCCTTCGCGCGCGAGCTCGCCTGGGGCACGGCACGCCTGGCACCGCGCCTGGATTACTTCGTTCAGAAACATCTGCGTCAACCGACCCGCAGGCGCGACGCCGACGTGCACGCACTCTTGCTCATCGGTCTGTATCAACTCGACATCGCCGAGGTGCCGAAGCATGCAGCCGTCAACGCAACCGTCGCTGCTGCACCCCTGCTCGGCAAGAAGTGGGCGCGGGGTTTGGTGAACGCCGTACTCCGAAAGCTTGCAAACAGCGAACGCGCCCTCGACACGCTCCCGGAAGGCCCGAAGCAGGCGCTGCCTCAGTGGCTTGCGGCACGCCTTCGGCGCGCGTGGCCTCAGGACTTCGAGGGCGTGGCAGCGGCGCTCGCAGCCCGGCCACCGTTCACGCTTCGAGCCATCGATCCCGAACAGTCCATCGCAGCGCTCACCGAGGCAGGGGGCAAGGTCAGCCGCGGCGCGCTGGCCCCCGCAGCGCTCTATCTATCACCTGCGCGCGACGTCGACGCACTGCCGGGCTTCATGCAGGGCGCCCTGTCCGTGCAGGATGAGGGCGCGCAGCTTGCCGCCAGCCTGCTGGGTACCTGTCCCGGCGAACGCGTGCTGGATGCCTGCGCCGCGCCTGGCGGGAAGACGCTTCACATCGCTCAGCAGACGCCGGATATCGACCTCGTCGCCATCGAATCAGACGGTCGCCGCGCGGAACGAATCTCCGAAAATCTTGCCCGTGCAGAAGCACAGTGCGAGGTGCACATAGAAGATGCGTGCGACATCGACGCGTGGTGGGACGGGCGCGACTTCGATCGGATCCTGATCGATGCGCCATGCAGCGCGACTGGCATCCTGCGACGACAGCCAGACATCCGTCTGCTGCGGCGGGAGAGCGATATTGCTAAGCTCGCCGCCGTTCAGGGGCGCTTGTTGGAAGCTCTCTGGCCACTGCTGAAACCCGGCGGGGTTTTGCTCTACTGCACCTGTTCGGTGCTGCCCGAGGAGGGGCCGATGATCGTCGAGGCATTCCTCGCTGCCCATCCGGAAGCTCGCGCGATACCGCTCCGCGGCCTTGCCGGCGACGCGGTGCGCTCGACCGGCCCCGGTACCCAACTCCTGCCAACACTGGATCGCCACGACGGTTTCTTCTATGCGCGCCTCGAACGCCGCAGCGGCTGACGGCCGAGCGTGAAGATTCTCGTCCTAGGCGCGGGTCAGGTGGGCGGTACGCTCGCCGAGAATCTCGCCAAGGAAAATTCTGACGTCACGGTGGTCGACAGCGACGCTGCGCGATTGCGTGAGCTTCGCGATCGCCTCGACATTCAGACCATTCAGGGCATGGCCTCTCATCCGGACGTCCTGCGGCGCGCCGGAGCCGAGGACGCCGATCTGCTCGTGGCCGTCACGAACTCCGATGAAGTGAACATGGTGGCGTGCCAGGTCAGCTACTCGTTGTTCCGTACGCCCATGAAGATTGCACGGGTGCGCGCAAGTGCCTACACGACCCGCGCGGGGTTTTTCTCCAAAGAACATATGCCCATCGACGTGCTTATCAATCCCGAGCAGGTCGTGACAGATCAGATCGAGCGACTGATTCAATACCCTGGGGCGCTGCAGGTCGTCGACTTCGCACACGGCATGTTGCAGCTCGTTGCGGTGAAAGCCTATCGAGACGGCCCGCTCGTGCACCAGGAACTGAAAACCTTGCGCGCCCACGTGCCGAACGTGGACACGCGAATAGCTGCCATCTACCGCCGCGACCATGTGATTTCCCCGCAGGGCGATACGGTGATCGAGGCCGAGGACGAGGTCTTTTTCATTGCGGCACGGCGCGACATCAGGGCCGTAATGAGCGAATTGCGAGGCCTGGAGAAACCCTACAAGCGAATCATGATCGCCGGGGGCGGCCACATCGGCGAACGACTGGCTCGCCAGCTTGAGAAGCGCTATTCGGTGAAGATCATCGAACGCCACCCCGGTCGTTGCGAAGCGCTTTCGGAGACCCTGAACAAAACGGTCGTTCTCGAAGGTGACGTCACCGACGGCGATCTCCTGCGCGACGAGAACATCGAGCAGACCGACGTATTTTGTGCGCTCACGAATGACGACGAGGCAAACATCATGTCGTCGATGCTCGCTAAGCGCCTTGGTGCGCGGAAGGTCATGACGCTGATCTCGAAACCTGCCTATGTCGACCTGGTCCAAGGAGGAGAGATCGACGTTGCGATCTCGCCGCAGCAGGCGACGACTTCGGAAGTGCTCGTTCACGTACGCCGAGGTGATGTCGCACGTGTGCACTCACTTCGCCGCGGTGCTGCTGAAGCCATGGAGGCAGTTGCACACGGGGACTCGCGGTCCTCTCGGGTGGTAGGCCATGCACTGGACGAGATCGAACTGCCGAAGGGCACAACGATCGGCGCAATTGTGCGCGGCGAGGAGGTGCTCATTGCCCACGACCACCTCGTGGTACAGCCAGACGATCATGTGATCATGTTCCTGTCCGACAAGCGCCGGATTCAGGACGTGGAGGCGCTCTTCCAGGTCGGTCTTCAGTTCTTCTGATGCGGCGAAGCTGAATGCACGCGAGCGCCATACTCCGCGTATCGGGCATCCTGCTGATGCTGTTCAGCGTGACCATGCTCACGCCCTTGCTATTCGCGCTCCACTACAGGGAAAACACGGCGGCTGGGTTTATCCTGGCCTTCGTCGCCACGCTTGGGGCAGGGCTCTGTGCCTGGGGACCCGTGGCGCGTAGCCGACACGAATTGCGCAACCGAGACGGCTTCGTCATCACCGCGCTTTTCTATCTTTCTCTTGGACTGTTTGGAGCGCTACCGCTCTGGCTCCAGCCAGGCGCCTGGGAAAGCTACTCGGACGCGGCGTTCGAATCGCTGTCCGGTCTGACCACAACCGGCGCTACCGTTGCCACCGGCCTGGACGAATTGCCCCGGTCGATCTTGTTCTATCGCCAGCAGCTGCAGTGGCTGGGGGGCATGGGCATTATCGTGCTGGCGGTCGCCATCCTGCCCATGCTTGGCATCGGCGGTATGCAGCTCTATCGGGCGGAGATGCCGGGGCCAGTCAAGGACAGCAAGCTGACACCGCGAATCACCGAGACGGCCAAGGCACTCTGGTACATCTATCTGACGCTGACAATCGTATGCGCACTGTCCTACTGGATAGCGGGCATGGGGGCCTTCGACGCTCTTTCACATGCGTTCTCGACGGTAGCCATTGGCGGGTTTTCCACGCACGACGCGTCGCTCGGTCATTTCGCGTCACCCGCGATCGAGGGGATCGCAATCCTCTTTATGATCATCTGCGGGATCAACTTCGGTCTGCACTTCGTTGTCTGGCGACGCAGGAGCCTCCTCTACTACCTCCGTGACGTAGAAACCATGGCCTATCTCGTCATGCTTGCCGTGATCAGCATCGTCGCCGTGAGCGTGCTGATCGCGACCGATACACTTTCTGGTAATCAAGCGCTCAGAGACGGGCTCTTTCAGGTCGTGTCAGTTGCAACTACGACGGGATTCACGACGACAAACTTTAGCGAATGGCCCTCAGTGCTGCCGTTCCTCGTGATGTTTGCAGCCTTTACCGGAGCCTGTGCGGGTTCGACGGGCGGTGGCATGAAGGTCATGCGAGTGCTTCTGATCGTGCTCCAGGGCGCACGTGAGGTTAAACGGCTCATTCATCCGAACGCCGTTATTCCCGTGAAGCTTGGCCGCGCGCGCGTGCCGGACCGCGTGATCGATTCTGTCTGGGGGTTCTTCTCGGCATACGTCATCGCCTTCCTCATGATGCTGGTGATCCTGCTTGCAACGGGCCTCGACTTCACCACCGCCTTCTCGGCCGTCGGCGCCTGCCTGAACAACCTCGGTCCCGGGCTCGGCGGCGTTGCGCTGCACTACGGGGATCTATCAGACACGGCGAAGTGGACGCTTTGCGTAGCCATGCTGCTCGGGCGTCTCGAGATCTTCACCCTGCTGGTGCTGGTGACTCCGGAGTTCTGGCGCAGCTGAGATCTCAGCCGCGATAGCAGTCCCCGCCACCGGGGGTGGCGTGGCGAAAGCGTTTGTATCCCCACTGGTATTGCTCAGGTGCAAGCGCTATCGCGCGCTCGACGGCCCCATTGAGCGCGTGGGCTGCACTCATCGGATCCTGAGCAGCCAGATCTGTTGGCGCTGGTTGAAAGATGACTCGGTATCTAGGCGCGGTCGAGCGTTCGATCAGTGCCGTCGCAATGAGTACCCGGGGCTGAAATCTGCGAACGAGGCGACCGACAAGGGTCATGGTCCACGCAGGCCTCCCGTAGAAGGGGGCAAGGACACGGGCGCCGCAAGGCGGGACCTGATCTGGGAGAAGCGCGACGGTACCGCCGGCTTCCAGGCGTCGTACGAATGCGCGTAGGCCCGCGCGATCCGTTGCCAGCAAGGATGCACCGCTTGCGCGACGACGCTCACCCACCAAGGCATCAAGCATCGGGTCTCTCAGAGGTTCGTAAAGCGCGGTCAGGCCGCCATCGTCCTGCAATTGATGCTGAAGCCAGAGGTTGAGCCATTCCCAGTTTCCAAGATGCGGAACAAGGAGCAGCTTCCCCCGCTCGGCGGGCGTTTCCCAGAGGCGACGAGATTCCGGATCGAGTTTGGCGCCCAGCGCCAACGGGTCAGAGGACCCCCAGCTGCGCACGACATCAAGCAAAAGACGGCCGTCGGCGGCCAGGGCTCGACGCGCCAATCGGCGCCGCGCGCGGGTAGGCAGGTCGTAGTGACAGAGCGCAAGGTTACGATCGGTGGTTCGCGCAAGCCGAAGCGAAAGAACATCCGCGGCCAGACCGATCGTTCGGCCCACCCGGTCGAGGAGCGGCGGTGGAAGCGCACCAAGTAATCGCGCGACGCCTCGAAGAAATCTCGCGTCAGGCACTGGCAAGCGCAGCGCAGGCGTCATGGCGGGGGCAGTGCACCAGATGGTCATTGACGAGCCCGGCGGCCTGCATCAGGGCATAGCAAATAGTAGGCCCCACGAAGCGCAGACCCCGTTTGCGCAGGTCTTTCGACATACGTTCGGACAGCGGGCTGCTGGGAGGTACGTCCGACATCGAAACAAATCGGTTCTGGACCGCCACGCCATCTACATATGACCACAGAAGATCCTTCAGCCCACCTCCTCGGGCCCGCAATTCGACGATGATGCGGGCATTGGCGATTGCCGCATCGATCTTTGCTCGATTACGAACGATGCCGGGATCTGCCAACAGGCGCGCGCGGTCGACCTCGGCAAAGCTTGCGACGCGTTCGGCATCAAAGTTCGCGAAAGCGGCTCTGAACGCCGCTCGCTTGCGCAAAATAGTGATCCACGCGAGGCCAGCCTGCATACCTTCAAGGATTACAAACTCGAACAGCGCCTGCTCTTCGCGGCAGGGCACACCCCACTCTTCATCGTGATATGCACGATAGAGCGGGTCGTTGCCGCACCATGGGCATGCCTCAAGCTGTATCACGGTGGGTGTTTCCGATCGGCAACGGGCTTCGATTGTTAGCAGAAACCTCGCGCGTTGCCGAGTCTGGCTTTGAAGTCCCACGCTGAAGGCATCAGAATCTCGTGGCTGCTCGCGATCTGCGAGCATGGCAAGACCGTCTTGGTGCGATATCGCTGAATGCCAGAGGGAAGTCAGGAGACGTCGCTGTCTCTCGAGGCGCGCGAAGTAACAAGTGGCCAGCGATATGAAATTGGAAACCTGCGTAGCGCAAATTTCAGCACGGCGGGCTCGCAGGACGGTGCTCGCGCGCGTTCTGCGGCCTTCGATGAACCAGCGTAGGGTGTACAGGCGTATGCCTGTTTCAGATGCAGGACGCTTGGTATTTCGGCCGGCGCAACGGGGCTTCGATGGCACAGCGTACTGCTCGGCTGTTGCATTCATTCGAACGCCCATGGTGTCTGCGCACGGTTTCACCGGAAGGACCGGAACAGTGGTGTCGGACGGAGAAATTGAGGGGGCTTTCGTCCTCAAGCGTCCCGACGCGCACGGCTCGCCCCTGATCGGGTACGCATTTTCATGAGCGTACTCAGATCGTTCGGGTTTCTTCTGGGCTACGGCCTGATCACCGTAGTCTGGGGCACGCTGGGTCTGCTTTTTGGCTGGTTGATGCCCTACAAGCAGCGCTTCGAATTCATCGTGGTGGCCTGGACTCGCCTAATCATGGCCTGGCTAAGGCTGACGTGCGGTATCACGATCAAAATCGAAGGCCACGCGCATATTCCTGCCGAACCCTGCGTCGTCCTGGTCCGGCACGAAAGTACCCTTGAAACGCTCTGCCTACAGTCGATCTTCGTTCCACAAACGACGGTGATTAAGCGGGAACTGCTGCGCATTCCATTCTTTGGCTGGGCCTATAGCCTGCTCAAACCGATCGCCATAGATCGCCGCGATGCACGAGGTGCCCTGAAAGCGCTGGTCCGCTCGGGTCAGCGGCGTCTGAACGACGGCATCTGGGTGGTGCTGTTTCCGGAGGGCACCCGGATGCCGCCTGGAGAGCCGGGGCGCTTCCAACGAGGTGGTACGGCGCTCGCGACGGCAGCGAAAGTCCCAGTGCTCGTCGTTGCACACGACGCCGGCCGCTACTGGCCGGCCCGTACTTGGCGCAAGGCGCCTGGGATCGTTCGGGTGCGGATCTCGCCGCCCATTGAAACCGACGCGCGCACGACGCCCGAACTTACCCGAGAAGCAGAAACCTGGATGCGCAACGCGATGGCAGAGCTGTATGCGTCAGACGTCGAGATTAGCGACCGATAGGGCGTTCGTCTCGATGAACTCACGACGCGGCTCGACCTCATCGCCCATGAGCGTGGTAAACACCCGATCCGCGCCGATGGCATCCTCGATAGTCACCCGCAGCATCCGACGAATTTCCGGATCCATCGTCGTTTCCCAAAGTTGATCAGGGTTCATTTCACCCAAGCCTTTGTAGCGCTGGATATCCTGACCGCGTCGAGATTCTTTCATCAGCCATGCAAGAGCGGCCTCGAAGTCATTAACCGGGTAAGTCTTTTCGCCACGCTTGGCGTAGGCGCCTTCTTCGAGAAGGCCGTCCAGACGTTCACCAAGCGCACAGATTGCCCTGTATTCGCTTGAAAGGAAGAAGTCCTGCGGGAAGCGAAGGTTCGTCGCAACGCCATGCTCGAGCACACGCACCACAGGGAGGTATACGTTGTGCTCTGGGTCGAGCTCTACGCTGAAGTCATAGCGGGCACCTCCGGCCGCGACGTTTTCGACGCGGACGGCGAGGGCATCTGTCCAGCTGCGCACCTGAGCTTCGCTTGAGAGCGCGTCTTCAGTGAGATGAGGCAGGTACAGCATCTCGCGCGTGATCAGCTCAGGATAGAGCCTTCCAAGGCGCGCTAGATGCGCCATCACTTCCTGATAATCATGAACAAGCCCTTCGAGGGTTTCGCCGGTAATCGGGGGCGCATCAGGATTGGCGAACAGGGACGCGCCATCCAGCGCTTGAGCGGTCAGATAGCGATCAAGCTCCGTTTCATCCTTGACGTACTGCTCCTGCCGCCCTTTCTTCACCTTGAAGAGCGGCGGCTGCGCGATGAAAACATGGCCGCGCTCGATCAGCTCTGGCATCTGACGGAAGAAGAAGGTCAGTAGCAGCGTTCGGATGTGTGATCCGTCCACGTCTGCATCGGTCATGATGATAATGCTGTGATAGCGAAGCTTATCGGCGTCGAACTCATCCCGACCGATGCCACACCCGAGCGCCGTGATGAGGGTGCCGACTTCGGCGGAGGAAAGCATTTTGTCGAAACGTGCTTTCTCGACGTTGAGAATCTTGCCCTTCAGAGGAAGGATTGCCTGAGCGCGCCGGTCTCTGCCCTGCTTGGCGCTGCCGCCAGCAGAATCACCCTCTACGAGAAAAAGCTCGGACTTACCCGGGTCTTTCTCCTGGCAGTCCGCCAATTTCCCGGGCAACCCGGCGATGTCGAGCGCGCCCTTCCGGCGCGTCATTTCGCGTGCCTTTCGAGCAGCTTCGCGGGCTCTTGCTGCGTCGATGATCTTCTGCGCGATCATCTTTGCGTCACCCGGATGCTCCTGCAAATAGTCAGCGAAGAGCCGCCCCATTTCCTGCTCTACGGCTGGTTTCACCTCACTGGAGACCAGCTTGTCCTTGGTCTGACTCGAAAACTTGGGATCCGGGACCTTGACGGACACGACGGCCGTGAGGCCTTCCCTGGCGTCATCCCCTGACGTGGATACCTGCGCCTTCTTGGTCAGGCCTTCTGTCTCGATATAACTATTGAGCGTTCGGGTGAGTGCGGCCCGAAAGCCCGCAATGTGGGTGCCTCCGTCTCGCTGTGGGATGTTGTTCGTGTAAGGAAAGATGCCTTCCTGAAACCCGTCGTTCCATTGCATGGCAACTTCGACAGAGATGCCATCTTCTCGCTCAGCGGAGAAGTGAAACACCTTGTTCAGCGCCGTCTTGCCTTCGTTCAGAAACTCCACAAACGCGGTTAGGCCACCCTCATAGAAGAAGGTTTCTTCTCGGCCGTCGCGCTCATCTAGAAGATGAATGCGAACGCCAGAATTGAGGAACGCCAGCTCCCGCAGGCGTTTGGCAAGCGTGTCGTAGTTGAAATTGATGTTGCCGAAAGTCGCTTCTGAGGGTCTGAACCAGCATTCCGTTCCCGTGCCTTCGGTAGTGCCCACTTCCTTCAGGGGTGCGTCCGGCACGCCGTGCCTGTAGACCTGTTGATGAACCTTGCCCTCCCGGCGAATGGTCAGGCGCAGTTCTTCGGACAGGGCATTTACGACTGAAACACCAACGCCATGAAGACCACCGGAGACCTTGTAGCTGTTGTCATCGAACTTTCCGCCCGCATGGAGCATCGTCATGATGACCTCCGCAGCGGACACACCTTCTTCCGGATGAATATCGACCGGGATGCCACGACCATCGTCGCGAACGGTGATGGCTTCGCCGTTGTGGATGACCACGTCTACCTGAGAACAGTGCCCGGCAAGTGCTTCGTCTATAGAGTTATCGACAAGCTCTTGGACCATATGGTGCAAGCCGGTGCCGTCATCGGTATCTCCGATGTACATGCCCGGGCGCTTGCGCACTGCTTCAAGCCCCTTCAGGACCTTGATGCTGCCTGAGTCGTAGCTATTGTCTTCCGACATTACTGTCCTCCGGATTCGTCAGATCGCACTGACGCAACCCCGTTCCACGTGGAACCTCGTCAGTCTCGAAGCATCTCCAAGTCCGTCGAGCATCAAATCGGCCTGGACCGCGGTGACCCAAACCTGTCCCTTCATCGCCGTAAGCGCCTTTCCGAGCCTTAGCCTTCGTGCTTCATCGAGCTCAGCGGCGGGATCATCTACGAGATAGATGCCCGTTTTTTCTGTCGCAAACTCCAGTTGCCGCGCTTGCGCAAGCAGGAGTGCGCAAGCAAGGACTTTTTGCTGCCCCCGGCTGAGCACGTCCGCTGCCTTTCGGCCTGCAGCAACAAACCTCAAGTCCGCTCGATGGGGCCCTGCTCTTGTGTAACCCGCTTCCCGATCAATACTTCTCGTGCCTTCCAGCACCGCACCAAGGTCGAGGCCAGTCTCCCAGCCGCGAACGTAATTCACGGACATGTCCTCCGCCCCACCCAGTTCATCCAGTGCGAAAAGCACTTGGGGCATGAGCGCATCGACATAGCGCTTGCGCATGTCGTCGATCTTCTCCGCAGCGTCAGCGAGCTGCCGCTCCCAGAGCTCAAACTGCGCCGAAGATGCGCCAGAGCGCAGCAGGGCGTTACGCTGCTCCAGGCATCTTCGGTACTCGCGCCAGGCTCGAAAGAAGGAAGGTTCCACGTGGAACGTCCCCCAATCGAGATACCGCCGCCGGACCGAAGGCCCCTCGGTTACGAGCGCCACCGATGCTGGGTCGATCACCTGAACTGGCAAGACCGCTGCCAGCTCTGACGCTGTTCTGACCATTTCTCCGGCAACCTTTATCTGGGCAACGCCTGAGCGTTCCCTAGTAATGCCTATGGTCACATGCGCCTGTGGAGACCCGTGTAACGCACCAAACACCGTCAGCGACGAAGCGCCGTATCTTATCACCGCAGACATGCGGTTGCTTCGGAAGGACCGGCCGGAACCAAGCATGGCAACCGCCTCCAGCAAAGACGTCTTTCCGCTGCCATTGGGGCCGGTGATTAGGACAACGCCCGGATCAAGTTCCAGGCGAGTAGGTTCAAGATTCCTGAACTGCAGCGTATCGAGCCGACTCAGGAACAATGTGGGGGGGCACTCGCGCGTCCAGCTCCGAGATCAGAGCCGCATGGGCATCACGACATATAGCGAATCGCCGCCTTCAGGCTCTTCGAGCAGAGCCGAGCTATTCGCATCGGAAACCGTAATCCTGACCTGATCCGTTTCAATCGCGCCAAGCACATCCAGCAGGTAGCTGACGTTGAATCCTATCTCTAGAGGATCCGCATCGAACTGCACCGGCACCAATTCCTCAGCTTCTTCCTGCTCAGGATTGTTTGCCTGGACCGTTAGTGCTTCGCTTTCGAGAGAAATGCGAACGCCCCGGTATTTCTCGTTGGACAGAATAGCCGTGCGCTGAAAGGCTTCCCGCAGCAGCTGACGATCGCCAATGACCTCGCGCGTGCCTCCCTTAGGCACCACTCGCTCATAGTCAGGAAACTTCCCGTCTACCAGCTTCGTAGTGAACATGTATGGGCCAATGTCTGCCCTGAGGTGGTTACTGCCCAGGGAAAGTGCCACCGTTTCATCACCCTCGGACAGAACACGTGACAGCTCCAGAACACCCTTACGCGGGACAATGACCTGCAGACGGCTTTGACCAGATCCAGGTGACAATGTACACATCGCCAAACGGTGCCCATCGGTCGCAACAGTACGCACGTGCTCTGCATCTACCTCGAGTAACATGCCGTTCAGAAAGTACCGAACGTCTTGCTGAGCCATAGAGAACGCGGTCTGGTCAATCAGGTGCCGGAGCTGTTCCTGCGCCAATCCGAGCTCTAGCTCCGCAGCACCCTCATCGATGGAGGGAAACTCGGCCGCAGGAAGGGTCGCCAGTTGAAACCGGCTACGACCAGACTTGAGCACCGCTCGAGATTCATCGACGGTGAACTCGATGTCCGCCCCTTCAGGAAGCGCTCTCCAGATATCCATGAGCTTGCGCGCCGGCACGGTGATCTCGCCATCGGTAGCAGCAGTTGCCGGCAACTGGACCCGTGCGACCAGCTGAACCTCCAGATCTGTCCCCGTCATGGAGAGTGTTTCACCCTCCACGGAAAGAAGAAGATTCGACAGCACCGGCAGCGTTTGACGACGCTCAACGACGCCAGCGACAAGCTGCAAAGGGCGCAGCAGCGCTTCTCGGGAAACGGCGAACTTCATCTGGAGTCTCTCTCGTCTCGTGGTGACCAATCACGACCGCGAAGGGACGGCCTGAACAAGACTGCTCCTACGCTTGCGGTAGACGCCCGGCAGTCCCCGGGCGACGCCGTAGTATGCCTCGAAATCCTCAGGCGGTGAGCAGCCGCACCAGGTTCTTATAGTCTTCCGCAAGATCCGCGCTTGAATCGCGAAGTTCTGCGATCTTGCGACAGGCATGAAGCACCGTCGTGTGGTCTCGACCCCCAAAGGCGTCGCCAATCTCGGGCAGAGAATGACTGGTCAATTCCTTGGAGAGTGCCATCGCAACCTGCCGCGGACGAGCCACGGTGCGGCTCCGCCTCTTCGACAGCAGGTCGGCAATCTTGATCTTGTAATAGTCCGCGACCGATCGCTGAATGGCTTCTATACCGACTTGCCGGTCTGCAATAGCCAGCAGATCCCGCAGCGCTGACTTCACTTGATCAACCGACAGCGCCTTATTAGTGAAGTGTGCGTTTGCTATCGCGCGCTTCAAGGCACCCTCAAGCTCTCTCACATTCGAACGGATGTGCTCCGCTATGAAAAAGGCAACTTCCTGCGGCAGCTCAACCTGCTCCACTTCTGCCTTCTTCATGAGGATGGCGACCCGATGTTCGAGCTCCGGCGGTTCTACCGCCACCGTCAGGCCCCAGATGAAACGACTTTTCAGGCGCTCCTCCAAGCCTTCGATTTCCTTAGGATACCGGTCGCAGGTCAACACCATCTGGTGCCCACGCTCGAGCAGAGCGTTGAAGACATGGAAAAACTCTTCTTGAGAGCGCAGCTTGTTTGCAAAGAACTGAATGTCGTCTATGAGCAGGGCGTCTACAGAGCGGTAGTAGCCCATGAAATCGGACATGGTGCCCTGCTGCAGTGCTTTCACCATGTCTTGAACGAAGCGCTGCGAATGGAGGTAGACAACCGTCGCATTCGGGTTCTGCTGCAGTAGATAGTTCCCTACTGCTTGCATCAAATGGGTCTTGCCGAGACCGACGCCCCCGTATAGCAGAAGCGGGTTATATGACGTTCCCGCATTCTCAGCCACGCGTAGCGCCGCTGCCTTCGCCATTTCATTGGACTTTCCTTCCACGAAACTCGTGAAGGTAAAACCCGGATTCAGCTGGTTGTGACCCGCCCGATAGCTCGACGCAGAATCCGGCGCAAGCAGGCTCGCCGCCGGGCCGGGACCATCACTGACAGCAATGGTTGCCGGCCGTCCGGGATCCGAGCGTCCGGGGCCAAGGCCTGAAGATGTTCTGACTTCCGGGGCCATCGCAGCGATCCTTGCCGCGGTTGTGCCGACGCCCAGCTCTACGCGCTCCGACCCGCTGCGCCCAACGATCTCTGCGATCCGTTCAAGAAACTGACCTCGAACCTGATCTCGAACGTAGACATTGGGAGCGAGCAAACGGAGCGTGCCACCATCGTCCGTTGCCTGAAGCGGACGAATCCAGGTGCTGAAATCCTGGTCGGTTAACTCTCCCTGAAGATGAGCGAGGCACTTCTGCCAAACAACGGATTCCACTGCGCCAAGGCCCCCCACGAGCACCATGTTCTTGTTATCGGAGCGTCCGGTTCCGGCCGGACGCGCTATGCACTTCCGAACCGAGCGCAGATTCTACCCACAGCCAACACCATGCTGCCATGACGCTATCAACGTTCTGACGTTCCCTAAACTCTAAAAAAACTCGAAATTTCATAGGTTTACATTCTCTCATAGAGCATAATGAAGCTGCTGGAGCAGACCCGCTTGTGCACAACTAGCGAATAAGCCTGGGGATGTCCTGTGGATAACTCTCACGTGCGAGATCGCTGTGAATGGCTGTGGACAAATACCTACTTCAATCCACGTGCTCTCCCACACCTGTCCCCCCACGTCTCAGAGTTTTTATGACCTGAAAAAATCATATTTATCAGTCCTCTACATGAGTTTTCCACAGAAGGACAGGACCCTAACAAGGCATTTCAATCAACAAGCTCTCTTCAGAAAGAAAACCATTGAAGCGCTTACGCAGTGGGGAGAGCGCTTTCCCTGGCCGAAGTTCGTTGACTCGTTCTGAGGGCGTCCTTAGAATCGCGCCTCTTTTTTTTCGCGGTCCCAAGCTAGACGGACCGCGCCTAGGCAGTCGAATCAATGAAGCGCACCTTTCAACCCAGTGTTCTCAAGCGCAAGCGCACGCATGGCTTTCGTGCGCGTATGGCGACGCGAAACGGCCGGAAAGTTCTAGCACGCCGTCGTGCTCGAGGACGCAAGGTCCTCGCTGGCTGAGTAGGCTTTGACCCTGACGGGCCCGGTGTCAACGGGTCCAGCTTCGCTTGGGGCCGAACGCAGGCTACCGGACAAGGCTGCTTTCGACCGCGTGTTCGAAGCACCGGACCTGCGCCTCAGACGTCACCCCTTCAGTTTGCTCGCTCGACATAACGCGACCGGCCCCGCCCGGCTGGGCCTGATCGTTGGGAAGCGCCATGCGCGTCGCGCTGTCGATCGAAACCGCCTCAGACGCATTGTGCGCGAGCATTTTCGCGTAGCATTAATCACTCGCTGCGACATCATCGTGCTTGCCCGTCCCGGGGCGGCAAACGTTGACGCCTTCGATCTTCATGCCGCGGCCCGTTGGCTCTTCGCTCAAACGTCGCAAAGGATAGCGGAAGCACCGCCATGCTGAAGCAAGCGCTTCTACTGCTGATTCGGGCATACCAGATCGCTGTCTCGCCGTTTCTTGGACCGCATTGCCGCTTCCACCCGACGTGTAGTGAGTACGCGATGCAGGCAATCGACAATCACGGACCGCTACGCGGTTCCTGGTTGGCTTTTCGAAGGGTGATGCGCTGCCACCCGTTTCATCCAGGGGGCTGCGATCCCGTCCCCCAACGCCCGGAGCACGGCGCATGAGCCCGAATGAAGTTACGCGCTACGTCCTTCTCGGTGGTCTGATGGTCGTCGGATATCTGCTTGTGCTGGCTTGGAATGAAGACTTTGGAAGTGGAACGCGCCCCATAAGTGCGGTGACGGCCGCGGCCGATCCGATTTTGGACCTCCCGCAGGAGGTCCCCTCAGCGCCCTCAGCGCCGAAGCTCGAGTCCAATTCAGATGTTCCTGAGATGTCCCCCGAACCAGCAGCTGCAGTAGAGGCCGCGCTGCCTTCCGCGTCGGAAGGTCTTGTTCGAGTCAAAACCGACACTCTGAACCTCTGGATCGATCGGCGAGGCGGGGACATTGTCAAAGTGACCCTCCCGACCTACCCCGTCAGCCTTGGCGCGCCGGACGTTCCGTTCACCCTGCTCGACCGCACGATCGGGTTCACTTATGTGGCTCAATCCGGTCTCGCGGGGCCCGACGGCCCCGATGCGCGACCGGAAGGCCGACCGCTGTTCAGCACAGAGTTTGATGAATTCGCCCTCGCAGAAGGTGCGAACACACTAGAAGTTCCGATGTCGTACACAGATTCATCGGGTGTGCGTTGGACGAAGCGTTTCACCTTCGAACGCGCTGCCTATTCAGTGGCAGTGGACTACGAGATCGACAACGGCGGCGCGAAAGAACTCGCGGTCAATGCCTATGCGCAAATCAAACGCAGTGCGGGTGATCCGCCGGGATCGGAAACCCCTGGGATGGGACCGCGTCCGTATGTTGGCGCAGCGTTCACGTCCGAAGATGACCGCTATCAGAAAATCGACTTCGACGATCTGGATGATGAGCGTTTCCAGCTGCGCACGAGTGGCGGCTGGGTGGCCATGCTTCAGCACTATTTCCTGACGGCTTGGATTCCCGGCGAGACGGGCGAATACCTTTATCAGGGTAGAGCGCGTACCGACGGTACCTATCTCGTGGAGTTCGTAGGGCCGGCCACGCGCATCGCACCGGGCGCGTCAGCCACCATCGGCGCTACGTTCTATGCGGGGCCAAAGATCCAGGATACCCTGGCTGACTTAGCACCCTATCTTAATCTCACAGTTGACTACGGCCTTCTCTGGTGGATCGCCGCACCACTGTTCACGCTCCTCGACACCATTCATAGCTTGGTTGGTAACTGGGGTGGCGCGATCATCCTCCTTACGCTCGTCGTCAAGCTGGTGCTCTACCCGCTTTCGGCTGCGGGTTATCGCTCTATGGCGAACATGCGCAAGGTTGCCCCAGAGATGAAGCGCCTGCAGGAACGGTTCAGCGATGATCGCGAGCGCCTGTCCAAGGAGATGATGGGCCTATACAAGAAAGAGGGCGTCAATCCACTGGGTGGGTGCTTCCCTTTACTCCTGCAGATGCCGGTGTTCTTAGCGCTCTATTGGGTGCTTTACGAAGCAGTGGAGCTGAGGCAAGCGCCATTCATGCTGTGGATTCATGACTTGGCGGATCTTGATCCCTACTTCGTGCTGCCGCTGTTGATGGGTGCGAGCATGTACTACCAGCAGACGCTCAACCCACCGCCGCCCGATCCGATGCAGGCGAAGGTGCTGAAATTCATGCCAATCATGTTCACGGCCCTGTTCCTCTTTTTTCCGGCAGGCTTGGTGCTGTACTGGCTCGTCAACAACGTCCTTTCGATGGCGCAGCAGTGGTACATCACCCGGCAAATAGAAGCGGGCGCAATCAAGAGCGCCTGATGCCCGACACGTGGTCGACAGCGACACGATCGTAGCGGTAGCAACCCCCAACGGTCGGGGGGGTATCGGCATTGTGCGTCTATCTGGACGCGATGCGCTTCAGATCGGCGAAACGCTGGCTGGGCGTGTATTGCCTGCCCGAAGGGCGGTCCACTGTGTCTTTAGAGACAGTTCCGGTGAGTCGCTCGACGACGGCATCGCCATTGCCTATCACGCACCTTCCTCTTTCACTGGGGAACACGTTGTCGAGTTTCAGGGGCATGGTGGTCCAGCTGTCCTTGGGCGTGTCGTCGCAGCTTGCCTCGCAGTGGGCGCTCGACCGGCGCGGCCGGGGGAATTCTCAGAACGTGCATTCCTGAACGACCGACTAGATCTGGCGCAGGCGGAAGCCATCGCAGACCTTATCGCTGCAGCAAGCGAGGAGGCAGCGCGAGCTGCGCTGCGTACCCTGCAAGGTGCATTCAGCGAGGCGGTTCATGCGGTTATGGATGAGACGACCGCGTTGCGCGCCTATGTAGAGGCAGCGATAGATTTTCCCGACGAGGATGTAGATTTCCTCGCTGACGGCGAAGTTTCGCATCGGCTTGCCGTGCTTGTTGATCATCTCGCGCGCGTACAGACGGAGGCCCGTAGAGGTGTCGCGCTTTCCGAAGGTCTCTCCGTGGTGCTCGCAGGTGCGCCGAATGCTGGCAAGTCCTCGCTTTTGAATCAGCTTGTCCGCAAGGACGCGGCCATCGTGACGGACATTCCGGGGACGACGCGTGATGTGCTGCGGGAACACATCACGCTCGAGGGTATTCCCTTCCAGATCACCGATACCGCTGGCATACGAAAAACCCGGAATGCCATCGAGGCGGAGGGTGTGCGGCGCGCGCTGCGCGAGATAGGTGAAAACGATGTCCTGATATATCTCATCGATGCCCTAGAGTCTTCTCATGAAGCCGAGTCGAGGGACACACTTGAAGTCGCGTTGGGTCAGTCTCTTCCCCCGCACACGATTATTGTGCGAAACAAGATAGACCTTGTTGATGAAGCACCTTCAGTTTTTCGTCGCGGTGATCTCGACGTGGTTTCGCTATGTGCGCTAGATGGTTCGGGTCTTGAAGGGTTGGGCGAGGTGCTGCGGCGCATTGCAGGCCTAGGCGGTGGACAGCGCTCAGATTATTCCGCGCGTACTCGCCATCTGGTAGCGCTTGCAGACGCAGAGCATGCTTTTGCGTCGGCGTCGCTCGCTCTTGCGCAAACTGGATCCGGCGAACTTGTTGCGGAGGATCTGCGGCGAGCACATGACGCGCTTGGTGCGATTGTTGGCGAGGTGACGCCGGATGCGCTCCTTGGGGAAATCTTCGGTCAGTTCTGCATAGGCAAATGACGCGAACAAGCAGTGACCGGTTCGCTCGCAGCCATGCCTTCGGGTTTGCATCGCGATGCGTCAAGCCAGCACATGGCTTCGGTCGAACGGGGCGTTGATCATGCGCAGGCTGATCGGATTACTGCTGTCATCGACGCTACCGCTCCTGTGTGTACATGTCCCTGGGCAGGTGTCCGTGCCATCCCCTGCAAGCCCGACAGGGCTTGGCGAGGACCCGGTGTTGTTGTCGACGCCGAACGCACATCTCGAGTCCGTTCGGCGTCGCGGCGTAGATCTTTATGAACGTCACTGGGCTGCGCTCATGGCGTTGGAAGCAGGACGAGAGCTCGGACTCCTAGAGTTGGACCCTGATGGCTGGATTGTGCTTCGAGACGCGGATGAGCTGACGGTCAGATTCGTCGCTGCTTGTCCGGAAGGTCCGTGTTCGGTGCTCGACGTTGAGATTAGCGGTGAGCGACTATCCGCAAGAGCGCTTTATCCACCCGAGCATCTGGGTACCAGGGGCCGGCTGGCGTGGCGTGCGCGCAACCTGGTCCTAAGCTCACAGACAGCGACCTGCGCGGTTCCCTACAACGTGGTCACCTTTCCTCCTGATGCTCAGACACTCGGTTGGACGGCGTACCTCATCGCGCAGCCCGAAGACCAAAACGTCATGGCGATCGGCGGACACATGCGTGTGTACCTCGATGCTGAAGCGCGAACGGTGCTGACCGCTGAGGATTTCTCACCTACATGTCAACTTGTTCGCCGAGATGCTTCGCGGCGCGAGTTCCGCATCGATTACTTCCAGGCACCGTTGCCAGCTGAAGTCCATGTGCTCCAAAGCCTGCTTCATCAGGTGATCATGCTTGTCGCTACGCGAGCTGGCGTATTTACCGTGAACGGTGACGAGCTCTGGTTATCCGATGACGGAGCGAGCCTTGCTGCGCCCTGATCAGAGGTTGGGCGAGCAGCTCTGGCGTGTACACAGCCCTTTGCTTTGATTCGGTCATTGCCAAGGGTTTTGCGACTGACAGTCATCCAGGCGCTTGATCCGCCCTGGCATGATTTAGATCGGTGAGTAATCGTTCATCGCGTGGATGCAGGCATGCGATGGATCATCAGGTCGCCATAGCTCGCAGACACCGCTGTTCCGGTCTGATCTGTGTCCGACATGATCGCGATCGCGACGATAGGAGGTGGATCGCGATTGAAGGCGTCGCGGTAATCGGTCACGAGATCCCGCTTAACGACGGTCCAGCCCTCATCGTCATGGCCGCGCGTCGCAGCCATCATTCTTGCTTGCGCCGTGTATGGATTGCGCCAGAAATCGAGGGGGGCGTCCGACGCCCCCCACACGTATACCAAGCTTGTTGCACGCCAGGGCGCCCAACCACCGGAGAAGACTACGTAAACGCGTGCGGCAAAGTCATCGCCACTTCGGGCGCGAACGTTTTCGACCGCTATGGGCATGCCGACTCGCCAGGACCAAGTAAGACAGCGCCAGTCCTGGGGATTCAGCTCGATCTCCAGAATGCGACCCGATGCGGTCCCGTGTGCAAAGGCGTGAACCTGGATATGCGGCTCCGGTGCCACGCCCTGCTCGGATGTGTAAATCGTATCTCCGTCAAAACGCTGAACAGACCATCCGTCGAGCGCTGGCGTCGCGAATAGCGCTCTGGTTCGTTCGTCATGGATAGGGGGCGCATCGCACGCCTTTACAGCAAGTGGCGAAGCAAGGGTAAGTGTGGTCAGAAGGCATGCGAGGGCGTGCCGGATCGCGCGGGTCAGGTCACGGCATGTAAGAATCGGGTCCACGATTATTACTCTGCAAGGATTTCCATGATTCACCGGAGCCGGACCGTCCGATACGTTTCAGCGTGCATTTTCGGCACTTGCCTCGCGGCGTGCTCGGAGCCTCCTGTACCCGCACCGCCTTTGGAAATGGATGTACTCGCAACCGCCGAGGCCTCTCCTTTTCGAACCTACGACGCCGCGACGTTTTATCGGACAACGAGCTTCAGGCCTGTGAATTCTCGAGGACTCGGATTCAGCGCTGATGGTGCGCGCGTACTCGTTAACTCTGATGCCACTGGCGTATTCAACGCCTACGCGATTGATCGAGCGACCGGTGCTCTGGAAGCGCTTACCGCGTCTGATGATCACGCCATCTTCGCGCAAAGCTATTTCCCGGTGGATGACCGCATCCTCTACACGTACGACGAAGGAGGCAATGAACTCAACCACATCGTTGTTCGATCGCCGGATGGGCAGACGCAGGATCTGACCCCCGGAGAAACCCTCAAGGCTGAGTTCATGGGTTGGTCAACGCGAGGAGACGCTTTCTATCTCGCTACAAATGAACGTGATCCGGCCGCCTTCGATCTCTATCGCTACGCTTCGTCCGATTACGCACGTGAGCGCATCTACACGAACGACAAGGGCTGGGATCTTTCAGCAGTCTCTTCGGATGGACGCCGAATCGCTCTCACGGAGAATCGATCGAGCGCCGACTCGGACATCTGGCTCGTCGATCTGGAAGCTTCGGGCGACCCGATATTGATCACCGAGCACGAGGGCGCTGCTGCTCATGCGGTGTCAGGCTTTCATCCGGACGGAGACAGCCTCGTTTTCACGACGGATGCGCATGGGGAATTCAATCAGGCTTGGACGCACGAGATCAGTTCGGGCGATCAGGCGCCGTATATAGTCGCCGACTGGGATGTTCAGGGCGTTGCGTACTCGCCCGATGGCCGTTTCCGCGTGGCCTACCTGAATGTCGACGCAGTCACGCTCATGGAACTCGTGGACACCCAAACCGACGAGGTTGTTCCACTGCCAGGCATTCCCGAGGGAGAAATTCTTTCAGTGCGGTTCAGCGCGGACAGTACGCGCATGGCATTTCTCGTGAATGGAGACACCCGCCCCTCCGATGTCTACGTCGTGGGTCTGGATGCGCCGGAAGGCGAGCGGCCGGTACGACGGTATACGGATGCGTTGAATCCCGAGATCGATCGAGCGCATCTGGTTGAAGGTGAAGTCGTACGCTACGAGAGTTTCGACGGCCTCGAGATCCCATCAATTCTCTACAGGCCGAAGCAGGCGAGCGCGGCCAATCCCGTTCCTGCGCTGGTATTGGTGCATGGAGGCCCTGGTGGTCAGACCACGAAGGGCTACCGCGCCATGGTTCAGCACCTGGTCAATCACGGCTATGCAATTCTTGGTGCCAACAACCGTGGGTCCTCTGGTTATGGCAAGACCTTCTTCCACCTCGACGACCGGCGTCACGGTGAAGACGATCTCCGCGATATCGTCGAGGGCCGCGCTTACCTCGCATCACAGCCTTGGATTGATCCAGAGCGAATCGGAATCATCGGAGGGAGTTATGGCGGCTACATGACCGCCGCGGCCCTCGCCTTTCACCCTGAGGTCTTCGAAGTCGGGATAAACATCTTCGGAGTCACGAACTGGGTTCGCACGCTCGAGAGTATCCCGCCCTGGTGGGGAGCCTTTCGCGACGCGCTCTACGACGAAATGGGAAACCCAGCCACTGACGCGGAGCGTCATCGCCGGATATCGCCGCTTTTTCATGCGAGCAATATCGTCCGGCCGATGCTGGTCGTGCAGGGCGCAAACGACCCACGCGTGCTCCAGGTTGAAAGTGATGAACTCGTCGCTGCGGTACGTGAGAACGACGTGCCCGTTGAATACGTTCTTTTCGACGACGAAGGTCACGGCTTCCGCAAGCGGTCGAATCGCATCGAGGCTTCCGAGGCGTACCTTCGATTTCTCGACACTTACCTGAAAGGTGAGCGCAATTGAGATGAAGGTGCCTGAGTAATCGAATCACCGACCTTGGCGATTGCCTCGGCGATTGCCTAGGCAACTGCCGACGCGACTGGCCTCGGCGACCTGTCGTGGCCACCGGCCTAGGCACTATGGTGAAGAACGCGCGCGGGTACTCGACAATTAAAGCCTTGCGACGCCCCTGTCGTGATAAGAAGTAAAGTCGCTCGCAGGGCCCCGGGCCATAGCGGTGGATCGATGCGGCGTCGGGGTTCTCTTAGCGACCGTGGAGGACCATCTCCCAGCGGAGCGCGAAGCGGGGCGGCGGTCATTAGAATTCCCGGTACAGTGGATGCCCATTGCGCCGGATCTTACGCAGCGGAGAGCAACATGGCCGAAAAGCGCATCGTTCGCTATCGCGCATCCTGGAACCATAAGGACCAGTTCGGCGTCATCGATCTGCAACTGCAGGGCGGCGAAACATCGCAGCTCGAAGTTGCAGACCCAGCTGCGTTCGGGCTCATATTCCAGCTGCTGCAGCAGGATTCAGACCCGTTTCTTATTGATGACGTCTGGATTTCCACAGGCGTGGAGCATCCCGGATGACGCAGAATCTTCGATGGCTCTTCTTCCTGCCGCTGCTTGTAGCCCTGGGCTGCACGAGCGGGGGATCGCAAACGGGCGATGCGCAAGCAATGCGCAAGCGAGACGACTTCATACCCTGCCCATCGGAACGTGCACAAATGTGTACCCGAGAATTCGTGCCGGTCTGTGCGTTGCGGGCGGGCGCCGAGGCCTTCGAACAAGTGACGAAAGGCAATCGCTGCGACGCCTGCGCTGACCTGGCGGTCGAAGGCTACCGGCCAGGTGACTGCGTATCGTCCGGACCAGAGTCGCCGCTGTTCCTGGACCCCTGAACGTGGATCCGCGCCTCGATCGGGCGGCATGGTTGGCGCAGGTCGTTGAGCCGGCTCTGGAACCGGAACTGGCGATCTGCGATCCCCATCACCATCTCTGGGACCGGCCCGATGAGCGCTATCTCGTTGCCGATCTGATCGCGGACTTTGCGGGTCACCGCGTCACATCGACCGTGTTCGTGGAATGCATGTCCGGTTACTTAGAGACTGGCCCGGAAGCGCTTCGCGCTGTTGGCGAAACTCGGTGGGTCGACGCACTCGCGGCGGCGTACGACGATTCGGCGTGCCGCCCATGCGCAGGTATCGTCGGCATGGCCGACTGCCTCCTGGGCGAGCGTGTCGGAGAGGTGCTCGATGCCCATCTTGATGCCAGTGAACGCTTCCGTGGAATCCGGCATGCAGCCGGCTGGGATGCGTCCGAAGAAGTGCGGAACTCACACACGAATCCACCCCGAGATCTCTATCGGCTGCCGGCTTTTCGGACGGCCTTCGCTGAGCTGGAACCGCGCGGCCTCAGTTTTGAAGCCTGGCAGTTCCACCATCAGCTGCCGCTGGTGGTCGAACTGGCGCAGGCGTTTCCGGATACCTTGATCGTCCTCGATCACTTTTCCGGTCCGCTTGGCATCGGGCCCTGGGCAGGACGCCACGCCGAATACTTTGGTCAGTGGTGTCGTGATCTTGCTGCTGTGGCGGCCTGCGAGAATGTGGTTGCGAAGCTTGGCGGCCTGGTCATGCCCGTGAACGGCTTCGGCTTCCATCAGCGGCCGCGCCCGGCCACGTCAGACGAGATCGTGAGAACGTGCGGTGCCTACTACCGCCATGCGATCGAGTGCTTCGGTGCTGATCGCTGCATGTTCGAGTCGAATTTTCCAGTCGATCGAGCAAGCGTGTCCTACGGGGTGCTCTTCAACGCCTTCAAGAAGCTCGTAGCGGATGCTTCGGAAACGGAGAAAGCAGCGCTGTTCCACGACACGGCCACGCGCGTTTATCGCATCTGATACGCCCCCCGCATGACGCACGGGTGAGCGAAGTTTTCCAACTTCGCTCTGATGGTAGCGACCTGTTCCCCCCTGCTGTCGAAAGGCTGGACCCCTCTTTATACTCGCGTGTCCTCCGAAGTGAGCCTCCAGTAGCAAGTCACCATGAATCACCCTGACAGTTTCGACGTCATTGTCATCGGTGGCGGACACGCCGGTACCGAAGCCGCGCTCGCGTCGGCCCGCACCGGTGCGCGTACGCTCCTGCTGACGATGAGCTTGGAAGCGATCGGCCAAATGTCCTGCAATCCTGCGATCGGCGGGATCGGGAAGACACACCTCGTCAAGGAGATCGACGCGCTCGGCGGCGCCATGGCTGAGGCTGCAGACCGGTCGGGTATCCAATTCCGAGTGCTTAACGCACGCAAGGGGCCGGCCGTTCGGGCCACGCGCGCGCAGGCGGACCGGGGGCTTTATCGTGCCGCGATTCGCGAGCGGGTGGAAAACCAGGCGAACCTGCAAGTTTTCCAGCAGGCGGTTACGGATCTTCTCATTGAGGGTGATCGGGTGCGTGGCGTACTCACGCAGATGGGACTGCGTTTCCGCGCCGGCGCAGTTGTGCTGACAACGGGTACGTTTCTCGGAGGCCGCATTCATATCGGCCTCGAGGAGCAGCCTGGCGGTCGAGCAGGCGATGCACCCTCTAATGCGCTCGCTGATCGCCTGCGTGCCCTGCCGCTGCGCGTCGGCAGACTGAAGACCGGCACCCCCCCGCGGATCGATGGGCGAAGTGTCGATTTTACCGTCATGGCACCCCAGCCAGGCGACGACCCCAGGCCGGTTATGTCGTATCTCGGTGATCGTGATCAGCACCCAGCGCAGGTGCCGTGCTGGATCACGCGTACTACGGCGCACACCCACGAGATCATCCGCTCTGGCCTGGATCGTTCTCCCATGTATTCCGGCGTCATAGAGGGCGTGGGTCCGCGCTATTGCCCGTCCGTGGAGGACAAGGTCGTTCGGTTCGCCGATAAGGATAGCCATCAGATCTTCGTCGAGCCTGAGGGACTGAGTACGCATGAGCTCTATCCGAACGGTATCTCGACGAGCCTGCCCTTCGACGTCCAGATAAGCATGGTGCGCTCGATTCCCGGATTCGAGCGGGCACACATCACGCGCCCGGGCTACGCGATCGAGTACGATTTTTTCGATCCACGAGATCTTTCGCCTTCACTCGAGACCAGGGTCATCGAGGGCCTTTACTTTGCCGGTCAGATCAATGGCACGACGGGCTACGAGGAAGCGGGCGCGCAGGGCCTGCTCGCCGGACTGAATGCAGCCCGTCGCGTCGCGGGCCTCGAGCCTTGGACGCCACGACGCGACGAGGCGTATCTGGGCGTGCTCGTAGACGATCTGATTCGCCTCGGCACTGCCGAGCCCTATCGCATGTTCACTTCTCGCGCTGAATTCCGACTGCTGCTTCGACAGGACAACGCCGATCTCCGGCTTACCGAGAAAGGTCGCGCTCTGAGCCTTGTCGACGACGCGCGCTGGGATGCATTCGCAGCTCGTCGGGATGCGATCACGCACGCTCTGGAGTCAGCGCGGAGTTCGTACGTTCACGCTGGTACGGACGCCGCTGAACGGCTGCGGGCGCTGACCGGGGAACAGCTGGAGCGCGAAGCGTCCGTCGAGCAGCTCCTCCGTCGACCGGGCGTTGGCATCCGGCAGCTCGAGCAAGCGCTTGAGCAGCCACCGCTCGCGGAGGACATCGCGGAGCAGGTCGAGGTGCAGGTGAAATACGAGGGCTACATTGCACGCCAGCAGATGGAAATCGACCGCATGCGGCGGCACGAACAGACCCCCCTGCCGGCAGATCTGGACTACGGAGAGGTCGGCGGGCTTTCGAACGAGGTGCGCCAGAAGCTACAGGCGGCGCGGCCTGAGACGCTTGCGCGCGCTGGGCGTATCCCCGGCGTCACGCCCGCAGCGGTTTCGCAGCTCCTGATTCATCTGAAGAAGCGCGAGGCGCTCGCCGAAAGCGCGTGAGCGTCGCATCTTCACAGCCCGGCCGCTTGGCCGCGCGGCTCAAGCAGCGACTCGCGGCGGTTGCGTGCGATGCCGATGACGAGGCGGTCGCGCGCCTCGAGCGCTGGCTCATGCTGCATGGGAAGTGGTCTCGAATTGCCAATCTGACGGGTACCCGGGACGTGAATGAACTGGTGGACCTGCATTTGACAGATAGCGCTGCCGTAGCCGCGCATCTCTCATCGGGTTCGGTGCTCGACGTAGGATCCGGCTCGGGACTGCCGGGCCTGATCATCGCCGCGCTGCAGCCGGCGCGGCCCGTGACGCTGCTCGATGCCGCTCAGAAGCGAACGCGCTTCCTCGCGCAAGCGGTCCTGGAGCTTGAGCTGACGAACGTGAATGTGGTGACTGCCCGCTGCGAGACCTGGCGGCCCGCGACTTCGCCGGACTGGATTCTTGCCCGCGCCCTGGCTCCGCTGACCCGGCTCGTCGCTTGGACCGGGCATTTGCTTGGCGGAGGCGGGCGCTTGCTGGCGATGAAAGGCCCCGCCTGGCAAGAGGAAGCGGCTGCGTTGCCGAACGGCTACCGGGTGAACGCCGTGACGCCCTACGATGTACCGGGGATCGAGCGGGCGCACGTGCTCGTCGAGATCGAGCGAACTCAAGGGCAGGGGGAAGGGTGAATCGCATCCTCGCGGTGACCAATCAGAAGGGGGGCGTCGGCAAGACGACCAGCTCGATCAACCTTGCGGCTTCACTTGCGGCCCAGGGCGATCCCGTGATGCTGGTCGACCTCGATCCGCAGGGCAACGCCACCATGGGCTCGGGCGTGGACAAGCATGGCGTCGAGGCGACCGTCTGCGATCCGCTCCTTGACCCGGAGGTGCCAACTCGTGACGTCGTTCAGCGCTCGCCGGAGGGTGGCTTTGACCTGCTGCCGGCGAACTCTGATCTCGTTGCCGCGGAAGTCGGCCTTCTGACCGAAGAGGATCGAGAGTATCAATTACGTCGGGTGCTCGAACCGCTGCGTGAGCACTATCGCTGGATACTCATCGACTGCCCGCCGTCGCTGTCCATCCTAACGGTGAACGCGCTCACGGCGGCAGATGGCGTCGTCATCCCCATGCAGTGCGAGTACTACGCGCTGGAGGGCCTTTCGGCGCTTCTCGAAACGATCGAGGCGGTGCGCGAACACAGTAATCCCGGCCTCCAGATAGAGGGCATCCTGCGCACGATGTACGACCCGCGAAATAGCCTGACGCGCGATGTATCGCGACAATTGATCGGCCACTTTGGGGATAGCGTCTATCGCACCGTCATACCTCGCAACGTGCGGCTTGCCGAAGCGCCGAGCCACGGTGCGCCGGTGCTCGCTTATGATCGCCTCTCCCGCGGCGCCGTTTCCTATCTCGCTCTCGCGGGCGAGTTGCGTCGGCGCCAAGCCGACGCGGCAACTGTTGACTGATCCGGAGAAGACTCCCCATGGCGACCCGCAAGCGCGGACTCGGACGCGGCCTTGATGCGCTGCTCGGTGGCAAGCCGGCAGCAGAAAAGAGCGAGGTGCGGATTTCGGTTTCGCACGCACCGGTGTCCGCCGACGCCGGGCGCGCCGCTGCGGCTGCCGTAGAAACCCTGCCTACCGGGGAACGGCTGGTCCGTCTCGCCGTTGGCGCGCTGCGCCCGGGCCGCTATCAGCCGCGGCGCGAAATGGACCCAGAACGCCTTGAGGAGCTGGCTGCGTCGATTCGGGCCAATGGTGTGATGCAACCGATTGTGGCGCGCGAACTTCCGAGCGGCTCTGGCCATGAGATCATAGCGGGTGAACGAAGGTGGCGAGCGGCGCAGCTCGCGGGTCTCGATGCGGTTCCCGTGATCGTCCGCGAGGTTGCCGACGAGGCGGCAATGGCACTTGCGCTGATCGAGAACATTCAGCGCGAGGATCTTTCGCCCGTTGAAGAAGCGACGGCACTGAGGCGCCTGATCGACGAGTTCGGCCTGACCCAGAAGCAGGTTGCCGAGACGGTCGGCAAGTCGCGGACGACGGTCACGAACCTGCTCAGGCTACTGCAGCTCGAAGGGGAGGTGCGCACGCTGCTCGAACGAGGCCGGATCGAAATGGGACACGCGCGCGCTTTACTGACGCTCGGATCGGCAGATCAGTTGACCATCGCCCGGACGGTTGTCGCGAAGGGCCTGTCCGTCCGGCAGGCCGAGGCGCTTGCGCGAGCGGCGGCCAGCGGCACCGGGAAGCCCGCGAAAGTGCACGCTGCGCCGGCCGTCAGCGATCCGGATACGGAGCGACTCGAACGGAGTCTTTCGGAGCGGGTCGGCGCGCCGGTGGCCATTCGCCAGGGCTCTGGCGGCGGGGGCCAGCTCGTGATCCGCTACTCCAGCCTTGATGAACTCGAGGGCATTCTCGCGCACATCCGCTGAGGGCTCGCCGCTCTTTGCGTGTCTGCCCATGCACCGAGGCGGGGCAGGCTTTGCGGGGCCGTAATGTTGCAGTGCAAAATCGCCTTGCCGGGTCGTTCCGGGCTCACCTATAATCCGCGCCGCTTTCGTGGACCGCTCGAATCGACCGGACGCAGGTCGCTCGCCTGATCGATCCCCCAGTCAGAGGGATTTCGCGTCACGCGCTGGCGTTTGCGCCCGCGTGGATCCGGGTACGGACGTACCGGGCGACCTGATCTGGCAGATCATGGGCGGTGAGCGGTAGGAGCGCGTGAATGGAGCGGGCGGCGGCATGGCCCCTCGAGTACCGGGTGCTTGCGCTGCAGACAGCATTGATTGCGGTCTGCGCATCTCTGGGGCACGCCCTTGGCGCCGATGCCGTCTGGGTGATCGCCGGAGGCGTGTGCATTCTTGCTCCGAACGGCTGGATGGCGGTGCGTGCGCGGCGGCAGGCCTCCCCGGGGGCAGAAGTGCAAAGTGCAGTTGGGTTGTTTCTCGCGATGCTCGCGAAGCTCGGCCTCACGATCGCGCTGATGGTGATCATGTTGGCGCGGGCGCAGGCGATCGACGGGCCGGCTTTTTTCGCCGGGTTGATCGCCGCGCTGATCGGACACCGTGCGTCGTTGCTGTTAACGGACGGCGCAGACGAAAAGGAAGCGTCAGCCGCTAGGCGGACGACGCCAATCGAAAGAGAGTGACATGGCCGGTACTACAGAAGAGTACATCTCACACCATCTCACGAATCTGACCTACGGCCAGTTCACGGATGCGCATGCGCGTGCGTCCGTCGAGTGCGTCGAAAATTGCGTGGCTGTCGGTGACTGGGGTTTCGCCCTCAACGGCGAGGAAGCGGCGCAGATGGGCTTCATGGCCATCAACGTCGACACGATGGGTTGGTCCGTCTTGCTTGGCGCCGTGTTCATCTGGATTTTCGGCCGGGCGGCGAAACAGGCGACCACGGGCGTGCCCTCGGGGCTCCTCAACGGCGTCGAGGCCATCATCGAGTTCGTCGACGATCTGGTTCGCGGAACTTTCAATCACGTCAACAGCATGGTTGCGCCGATGGCCCTGACAATTTTTGTTTGGGTCTTCTTCATGAACCTCATGGACCTCGTGCCGGTCGACTGGATTCCGTACGTCGCTGAGCACGTCCTGCACATCCCGTTCATGAAGGTCGTGCCGTCCACCGATCCGAATATCACGCTGGGCATGGCACTCGCCGTTTTTCTGCTCGTGCTTTTCTACAGCGTCGCCAAGAAAGGCGCCTGGGGCTTCTTCTCCGAGCTCGCGTTCCACCCGTTCCCGGCGTGGATGTTCCCCGTGAACCTCGTGCTGGAAGGCGTCGGCCTTCTCGCCAAGCCGGTTTCGTTGGGTTTGCGGCTCTTCGGCAATCTTTACGCGGGCGAGATGATCTTCATTCTCATCGCGATCATGTTCAACGCAGGTCTGTTCCTCGGAGCACTGGCCGGCGTGTTGCAGCTGGGCTGGGCGCTTTTCCACGTCCTCGTCATTACCCTGCAAGCCTTCATCTTTATGGTTCTGTCGGTGGTGTACCTCAACCAGGCACACGACCGAATGGAAGAGCACTGATCCTGCGTTCGCGCAGGCGCGACCCACGACTCTCAACAAGCGGAATTACCCGGGAGCAGACATGGATTACATTTACATCGCCGTTGCGGTCCTCATGGGCATGGGCGCCATCGGCGCATCCATCGGCGTCGGCGTTCTCGGCGGCAAGTTCATCGAGGGCGTTGCCCGCCAGCCTGAGCAGCTGCCGACCTTGCGCACGCAGCTCTTCATCATCCTCGGCCTCGTCGACGCCGTGCCGATGATCGCCGTGGGTATCGCGCTGTACATGCTGTTCGCGCTCTGACCCTCGACCTTCGGAAACGTCTTACGGCGCGCACCGCGCGCCCCGTGGATGAGGGACTAGACCCATGAGCATGAACCTCACGCTGATCGGACAAACGATTGCCTTCGCGGTCTTCGTCTGGATTACCATGCGCTACATTTGGCCTCCGATCGCACAGGCGCTCTCGGAGCGTCAGAAGACGATCGCCGACGGCCTTGCCGCCGCCGAGCGAGCCTCGCATGACCTCGAGCTTGCGCAGAAGCGCGTCGCCGACGAATTGCGCGCAGCCAAGGAAGAAGCAGCGGCGCTGGTCGAAGACGCACGGCAGCGCGCGGCGAAGATGGTCGACGAAGCCAAGGAAGATGCGCGCGCCGAGGGCGAAAAGCTCAAGGACGCTGCTCGCTCCGAGATCGAGCTTGAAGTGAATCGAGCGAAGGAAGAGCTTCGCGTTCAGGTCGCTGCACTAGCGGTCGAGGGTGCGGAGCGAATCCTCGAGCGGTCCGTTGACGAGCAGGCGCACAGCGAACTGCTCGGCAAGCTCGCCGCCGAGCTCTGAGCAGGAGCGCTTCGTCATGGCAGAACTCGCGACCCTGGCTCGACCCTACGCCCGCGCAGCCTTCGAAGCTGCGCGCGAAGACGGTGACGATGGTCTTGACCGCTGGTCCCGCCTGCTCGCGCTCCTCGGGGGCGCCGTTGCAGACGAGGCCGTGGCCGACGCGATCGCGGCCCCGGGCCTGACCGCGCAGGGCAAGGCGCAGCTCATCGTCGATCTGATCGGCGAAGAGCTCGGCCCCAAGGGCACGAACCTCGTGCGCCTCATGGCTGAAAACAAGCGTCTCGAACTCGCTGGAGAAGTATCCGGGCAGTACGAAGACCTGAAGGACGCGTTCCTTCGCACGCTGGAGGTCGAGGTGATCTCGGCTCGCGAGATCTCGGAAGCGGATCTCACCACGCTGTCGGAGAAGCTTGCCGCGCGCTTCGACAAGCAGATCGCACTCACCAGCCGCATCGATCCGAGCCTGCTCGGCGGTGCGGTGATCCGCGCGGGAGACACGGTGATCGATGGCTCGATTCGAGGTCGCCTGGATCGCCTGGCGGACACGCTCCGGGATCGCGTCTGACGCCTGACGGCGAGACGCGCACCCGGGACACAGAACACATTCGAGGATGGACCGATGCAGCAACTGAACCCCTCCGAGATCAGCGAGATCATCAAGCAGCGGATCTCGTCGCTGGAGCTCGGCAACGAGGCGCGGAACGAGGGCACGATTGTCAGCGTGTCCGACGGCATCATCCGCATTCACGGCCTCGCCGATGCCAAGTACGGCGAGATGATCGAATTCGAGGGCGGTATCTTCGGCCTCGCCCTGAACCTGGAACGTGACTCGGTCGGCGCGGTGGTCCTCGGTGATTACGGGGTACTCGCGGAAGGTCAGACGGCACGGTGCACGGGCCGCATCCTCGAGGTCCCGGTCGGTCGCGAGCTGGTGGGTCGCGTCGTCGACGCACTCGGCAACGCCATCGACGGCAAGGGTGCGCTGCACACGACCGAGACGGACGCCATCGAGAAGGTCGCGCCCGGCGTTATCGCACGCCAGTCGGTCGACCAGCCGGTTCAGACCGGCCTGAAGGCGATCGACGCTATGGTTCCGATCGGTCGCGGCCAGCGCGAATTGATCATCGGCGACAAGCAGATCGGCAAAACCGCGATCGCCGTCGACACGATCATCAACCAGAAAGGCAAGAACCTCACCTGCATCTACGTGGCCATCGGCCAGAAGATGTCGACGATCGCGAACGTCGTGCGCAAGCTCGAAGAGCACGACGCGATGGATCACACCATCGTCGTCGCGGCGTCGGCCTCCACGCCGGCGGCCATGCAGTTCGTCGCACCGTATGCCGGCTGCACCATGGGTGAGTGGTTCCGCGACCGCGGCGAGGACGCCCTGATCATCTACGACGACCTCTCCAAGCAGGCCGTTGCGTACCGCCAGATCTCCCTGCTGCTTCGTCGCCCGCCGGGCCGCGAAGCTTTCCCGGGAGACGTCTTCTACCTGCACTCCCGTCTCCTTGAGCGCGCGTCCCGCGTCAATGCCGAGTACGTGGAGCAGTTCACGAACGGTGAAGTGAAGGGCCAGACCGGCTCGCTGACCGCGCTGCCGGTCATCGAGACGCAGGCCGGCGACGTGTCCGCGTTCGTACCGACGAACGTGATCTCGATCACGGACGGCCAGATCTTCCTCGAGGCAGACATGTTCAACTCCGGTCTCCGCCCCTCCATGAGTCCTGGTATCTCGGTCTCCCGCGTGGGTTCGTCGGCGCAGACGAAGTTCATCAAGAAGATTTCGGGCGGCATCAAGCTCGCACTCGCGCAGTACCGGGAGCTCGCAGCGTTCTCGCAGTTCGCGTCGGATCTCGACGAGACGACGCGGAAGCAGCTCGAGCACGGCCAGCGCGTCACCGAGCTGATGAAGCAGAAGCAGTACGCACCGATGTCCGTCGCGGAGATGGGCGTGTCCCTCTATGCGGCGACCGAGGGTTACCTCGAAGACGTCGAGGTGGAGAAGGTGCTGGACTTCGAGGCTGCCCTAATCGCCTACATGCACGAAGCGCACGGCGATTTCATGAAGGAGATCGACGAGTCGGGGAACCACAACGACGACATCGTTGCGACCGTCGACGGCGCCATCAAGAAGTTCAAGGAAACGCGCACCTGGTGACCACGGGGCTCTGAGAGCACCGAGGCGACACGGGACAGCGAGGCGAGCAGATGGCCGTAGGCAAGGAAATTCGCACCAAGATCAAGAGCGTGCAGAACACGCAGAAGATTACGAGTGCCATGGAGATGGTGGCCGCGTCGAAGATGCGCCGAACGCAGGACCGCATGGCGGCCAGTCGGCCGTTCGCGGACAAGATCCTGCAGGTCGTCGGTCATCTGGCTCGCGCCAATCCCGAACACCGCAGCGAGTTCATGATCGAGCGCGACGTCAAGCGCGTCGGCTACATCGTGGTTTCCTCGGACAAGGGCCTGTGCGGAGGTTTGAACGTCAATCTGTTCCGCGCCCTGGTCAAGGACATGAAGTCCCAGGCGGACGCGGGCATCGAGATCGATCTCGCACTCGTCGGCAAGAAGGCCCAGGGCTTCTTCCGCAGCTACGGCGGCAACGTCGTTGCGACGGTGGATGGTCTGGGTGAGACGCCGACGATGGAAGAGCTCATCGGGGGCGTGCAGGTGATGCTGCGCGCATACGCGGAAGGCCGCATCGACCGACTGGTCGTAGTTTACAACCGCTTCGTGAACACCATGACGCAGGCCCCGACCTTCCTGCAATTGGCGCCGCTCCCGCCGACCGAGGAAGACGGCTACGGCCATTCGTGGGATTACCTCTACGAGCCCGACGCGCGTGAACTCATCGAGGGTCTGATCACGCGCTACATCGAGTCAGAGGTCTATCAGGCCGTCGTAGAGAACACCGCCTGCGAGCAGGCCGCTAAGATGATCGCGATGAAAAACGCCACCGAGAACGCCGGCCAGCTCATCGACGATCTGCAGTTGCTCTACAACAACGCCCGTCAGGCCGCCATCACCCAGGAAATTTCCGAGATCGTGGGCGGCGCCGCGGCGGTCTGAACGACCGCAGGCAGCGACCCACCTTCGAAGACGAACACACGAGAGGATCGGACAATCATGAGTAGCGGACGCATCGTTCAGGTCATCGGCGCGGTCATCGACGTCGAGTTTCCCCGCGAGAACGTGCCGAAGGTCTACGACGCCCTGCGCGTGGCCGGCCAGGACCTTACCCTCGAGGTGCAGCAGCAGCTCGGCGACGGCGTGGTTCGTGCGATCGCCATGGGTTCCTCCGAGGGCGTCGGTCGTGGCCTCGAAGTCGAGAACACGGGCGCACCGATCTCCGTGCCCGTCGGCGAAGAGACGCTCGGGCGGATCATGAACGTTCTCGGTGAGCCGATCGACGAGAAGGGCCCGGTGAACGCTGCGCAGACGCTGCCAATTCACCGTGCTGCGCCGAGCTACGAGGACCAGTCCGGCGCCGTCGAGATTCTCGAGACGGGCATCAAGGTCATCGACCTCGTCTGCCCCTTTGCGAAGGGCGGCAAGGTCGGCCTCTTCGGCGGTGCTGGCGTCGGCAAGACCGTCACCATGCTGGAGCTCATCCGCAACATTGCGGTCGAGAAGTCCGGTCTTTCGGTGTTTGCCGGTGTGGGTGAGCGCACCCGCGAAGGCAACGACTTCTACCACGAGATGACTGATGCGGGCGTCCTCGACAAGATCTCGCTGGTGTTCGGCCAGATGAACGAGCCCCCCGGCAACCGCCTGCGCGTGGCACTGACCGGCCTGACCATTGCCGAGCAGTTCCGCGACGAAGGTCGGGACGTGCTCCTCTTCGTGGACAACATCTACCGCTACACGCTGGCCGGAACCGAAGTATCCGCTCTTCTCGGCCGCATGCCTTCGGCGGTGGGGTACCAGCCGACGCTTGCGGAGGAGATGGGTGTTCTCCAGGAGCGCATCACGACGACCAAGACCGGTTCCATCACGTCTATCCAGGCGGTCTATGTCCCCGCGGATGACCTCACGGACCCGTCGCCTGCGACGACCTTTGCCCACCTTGACGCGACGGTAACGCTGTCGCGGGCGATCACCGACCTCGGCATCTATCCCGCTGTGGACCCGCTTGAATCGACATCGCGCCAGCTCGATCCGCAGGTCATCGGTAACGAGCACTATGAAGTCGCGCGCTGCTGCCAACAGGTGCTGCAGAAGTACAAGGAGCTGAAAGACATCATTGCCATTCTCGGCATGGATGAGCTTTCGGAGGAAGACAAGGCGACCGTCTACCGCGCGCGCAAGATCCAGCAGTTCTTCTCGCAGCGCTTCTTCGTTGCCGAGGTGTTCACCGGCCAGCCGGGCAGCTACGTGACGCTCAAGGATACGGTGCGCAGCTTCAAGGCAATTCTCGACGGAGAGGCAGACGATCTGCCGGAGCAGGCTTTCTACATGGTCGGCACGATCGAGGAAGCGCGCGAGAAGGCGAAAACGCTCTGAGCGTCCCGATCCGGAACACAATCGCGCAGTCGACCCAGAATCGAAGGAGGCCGCTGATACATGGCCACGACCATCCATTGCGACGTGGTGAGCGCCGAGCAGGAGATATTCTCCGGCCGCGTCACCATGGTCGTCGCGACCGGTACCATGGGTGAGCTTGGCATCATGCCTGGCCACGCGCCGCTCCTGACCGGCATCAAGCCCGGCCCGGTGCGCCTGCTCACTGAAGATGGTTCGGAAGAGACCATCTTCGCTTCCGGCGGCTTTCTGGAAGTTCAGCCGGGCGTTGTGACCATCCTCGCCGACACGGCCGCGAGAGCGGACGACCTCGATGAGGTTGCCGCACAGCAGGCAATGGAGGAGGCTGAAGCAGCGATGGCAAACCAGTCGGCGCAGTTCGAGTACTCGCTTGCGGCGGCTCAGCTCGCGGAAGCGGCAGCGCAATTGCGCGTACTCCGCATGCGCAAGGGCCGCGGCTCCTGAATCCTTTCAGCGTTGTAGCGTGACAGCCCCACTCAGCGGGCGTAGAAGAAGGGCGGCTCTAGAGCGGCCCTTTTTATTATCCGGAGATCGAACATGACGACCGTCGCGGTGGTGCTTGCCGCCGGCAAAGGGACCCGGATGAGGTCCGCGATACCGAAGGTATTGCATCCCCTCGGCGGCTTGCCTTTGCTCGGCCACGTCATGAAAACGGCGCGTACCGTGGCGGATCGCCTGGTCGTCGTTGTCTCTCCTGGCGCCGATGCGGTGCGTGACGTCGCGGCTGCCGACGACGTGGTATTCGTCGATCAGGTGGAGCAGCTCGGTACGGGCCACGCGGTGTCCTGCGCGCTTGCCGAAATCGATCACGCGGATCGCATCGTCGTGCTTTATGGCGATGTCCCGCTCCTGCGGCCGGAGACGCTCGCGCGTTTGGTCAAAGATGTTCCCGCGGGGGCCCTCGGCATTGTTACCGCTGAAGTGGCCGACCCCTTCGGCCTTGGACGCATGGTTCGAGACGAGACGGGGCGCGTGTGCCGCATCGTTGAGGAGAAGGATGCGAGTTCGGCCGAGCGCGCGATCCGCGAGATCAATTCCGGCATCTACGCGATCCCGGGCTCGCGCATTGCGGACTGGATCGGAGCCCTGAACAACGAGAATGCGCAAGGCGAGTACTACCTCACTGACATTGTCGCCATGGCGGCGAAAGAAGGCGTGAGCGTGGAGACTGTCATTGCCGAAGGTGAAGAAGAAGTGGCCGGCATCAACGATCGAGTGCAGCTTGCTGTGCTTGAACGTGCCCTCCAGGCGAGACGCGCTGAGGCGCTGATGCGGGCAGGCGTGACGCTGGCTGATCCGGCGCGCGTCGACGTGCGAGGAACGCTTGAGGTCGGCCCGGACAGCAGCATCGACATCGACTGCGTATTCGAGGGTGACGTACGTCTCGGCGCTGGGGTCCGCATCGCCGCACACTGCGTGATCAAGAATGCTGTCATAGGGGATGGCGTTGAAATCGAAGCCTTTACGCATATCGAGGGTGCCCACGTAGGCGCTTCAGCGAGGGTCGGCCCCTACGCCCGATTGCGAGAAGGGACGCAACTCGGCGCTCGGACGAAGATCGGAAACTTCGTGGAAACTAAACAGACTAGGCTCGGCGAAGGCAGCAAGGCCAATCATCTCGCCTACCTCGGCAATGCTACGGTCGGAGCGGACTGCAACATCGGCGCAGGTACGATCACCTGCAACTACGATGGTGTGACCAAGCATCCCACGGTCATCGGTGACGGTGCTTTCGTTGGCTCCAATTCGACATTGGTGGCTCCTGTCGAACTCGGCAAGGGCGCCTACGTCGGCGCAGGGTCGAGCGTGACCAAAAAGGTCCCAGACGGAACGCTCGCTGTCGGCCGTGCAAAGCAGCGCAACATCGAGGGCTGGCGCTCGCCGAAGGCCCGCTTGTCCGACGACGACTGAAGCTCCAGGGAGAGCGCTATGTGCGGAATTGTCGGAGCCGTTGCGCGCCGCCCCGTTCACGACATCCTGATCACCGGTCTCAAACGACTTGAATATCGGGGCTACGACTCCGCCGGCATCGCCGTCATCGAGGCGGGCACGCTTGCGACGGCGCGGCGGGTCGGCAAGGTGAAGGCGCTCGATGAAGAACTCCGGAGCGTCGGAGCGGAGGGAATGACGGGCATTGCGCATACGCGCTGGGCAACGCATGGCGTGCCGAGCGAGGCAAATGCGCATCCTCATGTCTCGCGCGATGAGATCGCCCTTGTCCACAACGGCATCATCGAGAATCACGTCGAATTGCGCGAGCGCCTGCAGGGACTCGGCTACACCTTCGCCTCCGAAACCGACACGGAAACGGTGGTGCATCTTGTTCATCACTTCTACCAGAGCACCGGGAACCTCACGGCGGCGCTCCGTGCGGCCGTCAGAGACCTCGAGGGTGCCTTCGCACTCGGGGTCGTCCACCGCGATGAACCTGAACGTCTCGTCGCCGCTCGAAAGGGATCGCCTCTGGTCGTCGGCCTCGGCATCGGCGAGAACTACGTCGCATCTGATGTGCTTGCGCTGCGCGCGGTGACGGATCGCTTCATCTTTCTCGAGGAAGGTGACCTCGTCGAGATCACCCGTGATGACGTATCCATCTATGACCTGGACGACGCCTCCGTCGTGCGCGTCGCAGTGCGCGTAGAGATGGGCGCTGACGACACGGACAAGGGTAATTACCGCCATCACATGCTGAAGGAGATTCATCAGCAGCCCAGCGTTGCCCGCCGCACCCTGGAAGGCCGCCTCGGCACGAAGAATGTGCTCGAACAGTGCCTCGGCGTGAGGGCCGGTGAGCTCCTTGATCAGGTCCGAGCCGTCACCATCGTTGGCTGCGGCTCTGCCTACTACACGGGGGCCGTGGCGCGGTACTGGATCGAGTCGCTCGCTGGCATTCCCTGCAACGTTGAGGTCGCGAGCGAATACCGCTATCGCAATCCGGCCTTCGTCGATGGCACGCTGTTCGTGACCATCTCGCAGTCGGGTGAGACCGCCGACACGCTCGCAGCCCTTTGCATGGCGCGGGAAAAAGGCATCGTCGCTTCGCTTACGGTCTGCAACGTGCCGACGAGCTCCATCGTGCGCGAGTCCGATCTTGCCCTCATGCTGGAGGCCGGCCCCGAGATCGGCGTTGCCTCTACGAAGGCCTTCACGGCCCAGCTTGCCGATCTGCTGCTGCTCGCAGCTCTGCTCGGTCGCCGCGGCGGCACGAGTGAGGAAACGGAGGCCGAGATCGTCGCAGCCCTTAACGAGCTCCCGGCGGCCATGGACGCGGCCCTCGCGCTCGAGGCTCGGGTGGAACAGATCGCCGAGGGATTCGTGGAGATGCACCATGCTCTCTTCCTCGGACGTGGGGAGGTCTATCCGATCGCGCTGGAAGGCGCGCTCAAGCTCAAGGAGATTTCCTACATCCACGCCGAGGGCTATCCGGCGGGTGAGCTCAAGCACGGCCCCCTGGCGCTCGTGGATGCCGACATGCCGGTGATCGCGGTCGCGCCGAACGATGATCTGTTTGAAAAGCTGCAGTCGAATCTGCACGAAGTTCGGGCCCGGGGCGGCCAGCTTTACGTGTTCGCCGACGAAGCGTTGCACTTCAGAGAGGCGCCGGGGGTAACAGTGATTCCCGTTCCATCGGTGAGTCCCTGGATTGCGCCCATGGTTCATACGATCCCTCTGCAGCTGCTCGCCTATCACGTTGCAGTCCTGCGAGGAACGGACGTCGATCAGCCCCGAAACCTCGCGAAATCCGTGACGGTCGAGTAACACCTCTACGCCGCCGGCTGCGCGCTACGTTAAGGGCGCAGCCCGCGGACGAATGCGGTGCATGCTAGGCTCACGGACCTGTGCACCCCTCCATCCCTGTCCACGTCCGGAGCTCCATGGACGTCACACATATCCTCGAAGGCCTGAACGACCCGCAGCGTGAAGCGGTGACGGCGCCGCCCGAAAACCTGCTCGTCCTTGCAGGCGCCGGTTCGGGCAAAACGCGTGTGCTGGTGCATCGGATCGCCTGGCTGATCGAGGCGGAAGGCGCGTCGCCGCACGGCATTCTTGCGGTGACCTTCACCAACAAGGCTGCGGCTGAGATGCGCGCGCGGATCGAGTCGCTGCTCGATCTTCCGGTTCGCCAGATGTGGGTCGGGACCTTCCACGGCATCGCCCACCGTCTGCTCCGCCAGCACTGGCAGGAAGCGAAGCTGCCGGAGAACTTCCAGATCCTGGATGCGGAAGACCAGCAGCGACTCGTCAAGCGCATCATGAAAAGCCTCAATCTGGATGAGAAGCGCTGGCCGCCACGTCAGGCGACCTGGTTCATAAACGGCCAGAAGGACGAAGGCCGGCGGGCGCGGCATGTCGAAGCTGGGGGCGATCTGTTCGCGGAAACGATGGTTCGTGTCTACGCGGCTTATGAGGACGCCTGCGAGCGCGGCGGCATGATCGACTTCGCTGAACTGCTGCTTCGCAGCCATGAGCTCTGGCTCGAGAATCCCGCTCTGCTGGGGCACTACCAGCGTCGCTTCGGCCATTTGCTGGTCGATGAATTCCAGGACACCAACACGATCCAGTACGCCTGGCTGCGCGTGCTTGCAGGCCAGTCCGGCAAGGTCATGGTAGTGGGCGACGATGACCAATCTATCTATGGCTGGCGCGGTGCGCGCATCGAGAACATTCATCGCGTGCAGCAGGACTTTGCGGGTGTCCACGTCATTCGCCTCGAGCAGAACTATCGTTCCAGCGGAAACATCCTCGCGGCGGCGAACGCGCTGATCGAGCGCAATGATGACCGGCTAGGCAAGAAGCTGTGGACCGATGGAGAGGACGGCGACGCGATCCGCGTCTATGCCGGTCATAACGAGCTTGATGAGGCGCGTTTCATCGCCGAGCGCATTCAGGCGTTCCTGAACGAAGGCCATGGCGCCGGTGAGGCTGCGATCCTCTACCGCTCGAATGCGCAGTCGCGGAACCTCGAGGAGGCCCTGCTCCGATTGGAGATTCCCTATCGGATCTACGGTGGTCTGCGCTTTTTCGAGCGCGCTGAAATCCGCAATGCCCTTGGCTACATGCGCCTGCTCGCCAATCGCGACGGCGACGCGGCATTCGAGCGCGTGGTGAATACGCCACCGCGCGGGATCGGCGAGAAGACCCTCGATCAGGTGCGGACGGAAGCACGGAATGCAGGTGTTTCCCTCTGGCGTGCCGCGGTGATGCTACTGGACGAGGGTCGCCTGACGGGTCGCGCAGCGAATGCCGTTGGCGGTTTCCTGCAGCTCGTGAATGACCTCGATGAGGGCACCGAGGGGCTTACGCTGGCGGAGCTCACCGAGCACGTCGTCGAAGTGTCTGGCCTGTACGAGTATCACGGGCGCGAGAAGGGCGAGCGCGGCGTTGCGCGCAAGGAGAATCTGGACGAGCTTGTGACGGCGGCGCGTCAGTTCAGCGGGGAGCTTCACCTCCCTGTCGATCAGGATGGGGATGCGCGTCTCGACGAACGTCGGCTGCTAGAGGAGTTCCTGGATCTCGCCGCACTCGAGGCTGGCGACACGCAGTCCGGCGACGGTCGCGAAGCAGTTCAGCTCATGACGCTTCACTCCGCGAAGGGGCTCGAATTCCCGCTTGTATTCCTCGCTGGCGTAGAGGAAGGGCTGTTTCCGCATCGCATGTCGGTGGAGGAGCCGGGGCGCCTCGAGGAGGAGCGGCGACTCTGTTATGTGGGCATTACCAGAGCCATGCGGCACCTCTATCTGACCTACGCGGAGTCGCGTCGACTGCACGGTACCGAAACCTACAACCGACCCTCTCGCTTTATCCGTGAATTGCCCTCCGAACGGCTCGAAGAAGTGCGTATGGCCGCCGCGATCACGCGCCCGACGCAGATGTCTGGGCGACGCGGCGGGCTCGATCTGGAACAGGCGGTCGCCCATGAGGTCGGACTTTCGCTTGGCTGCCGCGTGGCGCATCCGACCTTTGGAGAGGGAGTCGTGCTGGAGGTCGAGGGACAAGGTGCACGCGCGCGCGTGCAGGTAAATTTCGACGAGGTCGGCTCGAAGTGGCTCATGCTCAGCCATGTAAAGCTCGAACGCCTCGACTGATGAATCTATCAAGGGGGAGAGGATGAAAGTGCTGCTGAGATTAGCGGTCGTCTTGCTGGCAGCGAGTGGGCTGACAGCCTGCGGTACGGATACCGCGGCGCCGATCGCGGAGGGCGCCGTGGCGGCGCCGCAGCAGACCTTCCGCTGGAAGATGATCACGACCTGGCCTAAGAACCTACCGGGCCTCGGAACGGGCCCGGAACGCTTTGCCGATCACGTGCGAGAGATGTCTGGTGGACGGCTCGACATCAAGGTTTACGGCGCCGGTGAGCTCGTCGGTGCGTTCGATGTCTTCGATGCAGTGCAGGGCGCCGATGCCGAGATGGGTCACGGGGCAGCGTACTACTGGCGCGGCAAGGCGCCTGAGGCGGCCTTCTTCACGGCCGTGCCGTTCGGCCTTACGGCGCAGGAGATGAACGGTTGGATCTATTACGGAGGTGGACTGGAGCTGTGGCAGGAGCTCTACGAACCTTTCGGCCTTGTACCGCTCCCGGGCGGGAACACAGGTGTGCAGATGGGCGGATGGTTCAACACCGAGATCAACTCCCTTGCCGATTTCCAGGGCCTGCGCATGCGTATTCCAGGTCTCGGTGGGCAGGTGTTCGAGCGCGCCGGCGGTGTCGCTGTGGCCATGCCCGGCGGCGACATGTTCACCTCGCTGCAAACCGGAACCATCGACGCTACGGAGTGGGTCGGCCCCTACAACGACCTTGCCTTTGGTCTGCACACGATTGCCGAGTACTACTACTACCCGGGCTGGCAGGAAGCGGGACCGGTGATGGAGACGCTGATCAACAAGGCCGCGTGGGAGTCTCTGCCGGCCGATCTTCAGGCCATTGTCCGGGCCGCAAGTCGTTCCATGAACGAGGACATGCTGGCGGAATACACGACGCGCAACGCAACCGCGCTGCAGACGCTTATCGATGAGCACGGCGTGGAGCCGCGGCCCTTTCCGGACGATGTCATGCAGCGCTTGCGTCGAATTTCCGACGAGGTCGTTGCGGAGATGGCGGACAGTTCGGATATGGCCCGGCGCATCTACGCCTCTTACTCGGCGTACAAGACGAGCGTCGAGGACTGGCACGCAATCGCCGAACACGCATACCTGAATGCCCGCGCGGAGACGGATCCCGAGTGAGTGAGCGCGCCGGTCCGTGCTTGCTCGCGCTGCTGCTGCTGGTTGGCTGCGCCGAGCGGGCAGGGACCGAGGCTTCATCGACAGGGACGCTGCCGGTTGCCATCGAGCCCATCGAGTGGACGCTCCTGTCGACGGTGCCGCGCGGTTTGCCGGGGCCGGGTACCGGTGCGTTGCGTTTCGCTGACCGCGTCAGGGACATGTCAGCGGGGCGCCTTACGATCGCGGTGCGCGGCGCGGGCGAGGTCGTAGGCGCCTTTGACGTTTTCGACGCCGTGCAGGGCGGCGACGCGGAGCTGGGGCACGGCGCTTCATTCTTCTGGCGCGGAAAGATCCCTGAAGCGGTTTTTTTCGCGGCCGTGCCTTTCGGCATGAATGCTCAGGAAACCAATGGCTGGCTCTACTACGGGGGAGGGCTTGAGCTTTGGCGGGAGCTCTATGAACCCTTCGGCGTCATACCGTTTCCTGCCGGGAACTCAGGTACGCAGATGGGTGGCTGGTTCAACGCACCCGTGGACTCCGTCGCGGATCTGCAGGGTCTGCGCATGCGTATCCTCGGGCTTGGTGCAGAGGTTTTCCGGCGAGCGGGCGGCGTGCCTGTTTCGCTGCCGCCTGACGCGGTGTTTGGAGCCATGCAATCGGGCCTGATAGATGCCGTAGAATGGGCAGCGCCCTACAACGATTTGCCGCTGGGCCTCCATCAGGTCGCAGGCTACTACTACTACCCCGGCTGGCAGGAGCCCGGGCCGCCCCTTGAGCTGATCGTTGCCGAGGAGGCCTGGTCGACTCTGCCCCCCGATCTTCAAGCCATTGTTGCGGCCGCAGCACGGTCTATGAACGAAGAGATGCTCGCCGAGTATACGGCGCGCAATCATGCGGCCCTGGAGACGCTCTTGAACGGCCATGGTGTCGAGCTGCGGGCGTTTCCGCCGTCGGTGCTGAGTGTGCTTCGAGGCTACTCCGAAGACGTTCTTGCAGAATTGGGAGCGCGCTCTGAAATCTCGGGCCGCATCCTCGATTCCTACACCGCTTACCTCGAGGACGTGCGTGCCTGGCACGCGATCTCCGAGCGCGCCTACCTTAATGCACGCGTGGCGTCGGAGCGCTGACGAAACTTCGCGCCGCCCCTCGTGACGAGGAGCCTTAGGGTCGTCATCGTGTTCCGCGACGCAGTTCAGCACCGGCGCCACCAATGCTCCGCTCAAGCGCAAACGGCTCCGGTTGTTAGAGTCTGACCGGTACGGCAGCAGGCGATGGCCTCAGCTGTAGAGCTGATCCGGCAGCCATGTCGCCAGCTCTGGGACCAGTGCGAGGAGCGCGAGAAGCAAGAGCTGGATGACGATGAAGGGAATCACGCCCCGATAGATGTCGGTCGTTCTGACCTCCGGCGGCGCGACGCCGCGTAGATAGAAGAGCGCGAATCCGAAGGGCGGGGTGAGGAAGCTGGTCTGTAGGTTCACAGCGATCATCACGCCGAGCCAGACCGGGTCGAGTCCCATCGCCAGCAGGACCGGGCCCACGATGGGCACGACCACGAACGTGATCTCGATGAAATCGAGGATGAAGCCGAGCAGGAAAATGACGGCCATGACGATGATCGTCGCGCCCACCACGCCACCCGGCATGCCCTCGAAGATCTCCTGCACGAGCTCGTCGCCGCCATAGCCGCGGAATACCAGCGAGAACAGCGCCGCACCGATCAGGATGAAGAACACCATTGCGGTCGTGCGCGTCGTGGACTCGACGATCTCGCGCAAGCGCACCAGGTCGAGCTGCCGCTGTGCGAGCGCGAGGCCCATTGCACCGAGGGCGCCGACGCCTGAAGCCTCGGTCGGCGTCGCGACGCCGCCCATGATCGACCCGAGCACAGCGACGATGAGCACGAGCGGCGGAATCAGGCCCGCGAGCAACTCGCGACCGAGGTTCACTTCGCGATCGCCGACGAGTTTCTCGAAGGGGACGGTCGGAGCGACCTGTGGCTTCACGACCGCGATTCCGCCCACCCACAGCATGTAGAAGACGACCAGCAGCAGGCCGGGAACGAGCGCACCGGCGAAGAGATCCCCCACCGAAACCGTGTCCGGCGAGAAGATGCCCATGTTGAGCTGCGCTTGCTGATAGGCGCTCGACAGGACATCGCCTAGCAGTACGAGGGCGATCGAGGGCGGAATGATCTGACCGAGCGTACCTGTTGCCGCGATCGTGCCCGTCGCCAGGCGCGGGTCGTAGCCATGGCGGAGCATGGTGGGCAGCGACATCAGGCCCATCGTCACGACCGTAGCGCCGACGATGCCGGTGCTCGCCGCCATGAGCATGCCCACGAAGGTGACGGACAGACCGAGGCCGCCGGGTAGGCGTCCGAATACGAGGGAGAATGCGTCGAGCAATCGCTCGGCGACCTTCGACTTCTCGAGGATCACGCCCATGAGCACGAACAGCGGGACGGCGATCAGTGTCTGGTTGGTGATCGTTCCGAAGATGCGGCCGGACAGGAACCCAATGTCGCCCGGGTCGAAGACGCCCGTGGCAATGCCGCCGAAGGCGAAAAGCAATGCCACGCCGCCGAGGGTGAGCGCGACGGGATAGCCTGCGAGCAGGAGCGCAAAGACCGCGCCGAACATGAGCAGGGGCAGGAACTCGAGCATCAGACGGTGGCTCGATCTTCAGGTGCGGTCGCCGGCGCCCGGCCAAGCAATCGCAGTGCGATGCGCGCGATCTCAGCGCCCCCCTGCAGACACAGGAGCCCGCCGAGCACGGGGATAAGCGTCTTCAGCAGGAACACCGCTTCGATGCCGCCAACTTCGGCGGATCCCTCGCGGATCGACCAGGACCGCCCCGTATAGTCCCAGCTCACCCAGACGATGAAGCCCGCCAGTGGGAGCAGGAACAGCAGGTGGCCAAGAAGATTGATGACGTCCTTTCTTCGCGGTGACAGACGGCCATAGATCACGTCTACTCGTACATGGGCGTCATGCTTGAGAGCGTAGGGGATGCCCAGCATGAACACGACTCCGTGCAGGTACATGACCGATTCCTGCAGTGCGATGGAGCCGATGCTGAAGCCGTAGCGGAGGACGACGACGACGCCGGTGACGATCATCATGCCGAGGACGAGCCACGCGACGCTGCGACCGATGCCTTCGTTGAGTGCGTCGATGAGGTGGATCAGTCGTTGCATAGGGGCCTCAGGGCAGCATCGTCTTGAATGTCGGACGGGCGCCCGGTGGCGGGCGAGTATACCCGTCGGTGGATCGAGCTCGCGTAGATGCTCCTGAGTCAGCTCGGGGCGTTCAGAGCTGCGAAGGCGTAGTCCGCAGCCGCGCCGACGAATACGATCAGGCCGACCAGGTTATTTGCGCGGAACGCCTTGAAGCAGGCGTCGAGATCGCGATCACGAATCAGCCATTGTTGCCAGCCGAGCACTCCCGCGGCACCAACGACACCTGCGTACCAGGCTGCGCCGAGCTCGAGGCGGGTCCCCACCATGGTCAGGCAGGCGACGAAGGCCAGCTGCAGAATGCCGATCATCAAGCGGTCCTGCTCGCCGAACAGGATTGCTGTGGACTTGATGCCGACCTTCCGGTCCCAGGGTCGATCGACCATTGCGTATTCGGTGTCGTAGGCGACTGTCCACAGAAGATTTCCGACGAATAGCAGCCAGGCGACGTTCGGAACGCGGCCGGTGACGGCGCTGAAGGCCATGGGAATTGCCATGGAGAACGCCATGCCCAGGAATAGCTGAGGCATGTGGGTCATGCGCTTTGTGAACGGATAAAGCACGGCCAAGCCCGCTGCGATGAACGCCAGCATGATCGTGAGGCGATCGGTGAGCAGAACAAGGAAAAAAGCGAGGCCCATGAGCACGGCGGCGATCGACAGCGCTTCGTGAGGCTTCACGCGGCCATCCGGAATCGGTCGTGCGCGGGTGCGTTCGACGTGCCCGTCGAAGTCACGATCCGCATAGTCGTTCACCACGCAACCGGCGCTTCGCGTGAGAACGACGCCGAGCAAGAAGATTGCGAGCAGATCCGGGGGGGGCAGGCCTTCGGCGGCAAGCCAGAGCGCCCAGAGCGTAGGCCAGAGCAGCAGTCCTATCCCGACCGGTTTGTCGAGGCGCGTGAGTTCCAGCCAATCAGGCAGGCGTTCTCGGGCGTAGCTCAGGAGCTCGATCATCGATGGCCAAATGCAGTGCGCGGGAGGCGCGCAGTCTAGCGCCCGTCGGGGGTCTCGGCATCCGGGCCGAGGGCGGCTGACAGCAAGCGCTCGATCACCAGCAGGCCCTCGCCCTCGACTCGATAGCGCGTCAGACGCAGCCAGGCGCCGTCCCGGGTACGACCAAAACGTCTGCATCCACGGATCACGTTCCGTCGCAGTCGATCCCCCTTGAACAGCACGCGGCCGAGCGGTATCGAACCAAGGCCACGCAGTCGCCGCTGCAGGTCGACTGCTCCGCGGGGGACGAGCGTGCGCGCACGCAGGCGCGGCGTACCGCCGGCGGCAAGCGTGATCTCCCGAATCCACCAGCCGCCGACCGCAGGGGCGCCGAGGAAGCGCGCTTCGAGCGCGCGAGGCGCGCCCATACCCTCTCGTGTCGGCGTCACGCGAACGGTGCCGTGCGCCCGTGCGAGACGATCCGTAAGAGAGCCGTCATGAAGCATCCACGTGGCCAGCGACGCGTCCACCCGCGCTGCGAACTGCGGATCGGGCAGCAGGCGCTGAAGGGCGAGCGACGACGGCAAGGTGACGTCGGCAGCGTGATCGTGACGGAGAAGTGCCATGGGCGTGACCTGCCTGATTTCTTCGGACCACCGATCAGTTGAGGATGGCGCCCTCTGATGCTGCCTTCGGCAGCTGTTCGATGTACTCCCACGGCGTCAGGTAGCCGAGGCTCGAATGCGGTCGCTCTCGATTGTAGTCCTGACGCCACGTCTCGATGATGACCTTGGCTTCCGCACGAGATCTGAACCACTCCAGATTCAGGCACTCGTCCCGAAGTTTGCCGTTGAAGCTCTCGTCCGCACCGTTCTGCCACGGCTTGCCCGGCTCGATGAACGCCGTGTCGATCTCGTTCTTCGCCAGCCATTTCCCCACGGCCTTCGAGACGAACTCCGGACCGTTGTCTGAACGAATGTACTTCGGTGCACCATGCAGACTCACCAACCGACTGAGCTCCGTCACGATCTTCCCCGACCGTATCCGGCCGTCGACGAGAATCGACAGGCACTCTCGCGTGTACTCGTCGATCACCGTCATGCACTTCAGCTGCTGACCGTTCGCTGCACGATCGAATACGAAGTCGTACGCCCAGACCTGGTTCCGACTCGTCGTCGGCAACGGACGCGGCCTGCGCGTAGCAACGCGCCTGCGCTTCCGTTTCTTCGGCACCTGCAGCGCCGCCTTGTTCCAGAGCCTCCAGGCGCGATCTGGACTCATGAAGATCCCCTGACGCTGCAGCAGGATCCGAATGCGCCGATAGCCGAACCTCGGATGCTTCTGAGCCAAGTCCTTCATGGCGGCCAGCGGCTCCCGATCCTTGGCGTCGAGCACAGACTCGTAGCTGAGCGTCGAGCGCGCGACCCGTGCCAGAGAGCAGGCGCGTCGAAGCGAAGTCCCGCGGCCCGCGATGTAGCGCGCCACGTCTCGTCGCGCGGACGCGCTCACCACTTTTTTGCGTTCACCTCCTTCATGATCTCGATTTCGAGATCTCGCTCGGCCAGCAGCTTCTTCAGCCGGGTGTTCTCCTTCTCGATCGCGCGGAGGTGACGAACGTCGTTCACCTCAAGTTCGCCGTAGCGCTTTCGCCACGTATAGATGCTCTGCTCGCTAACAGCGTGTGCCTTGGCTGCAGCGGCAACAGACGTCTGATCGGCTTCGCGCAGGATGCGCACCATCTGGTCTTCGGTGAATCGGCTCTTCTTCATGGCTCCTCCTTGCGGGAGCCATCCTCTCAGGCTTCAGCTGGTCCGAGAAACGACAGGCAGGTCAGGCGGGCGACTGTGACGGATGGCCGAGGGACAGGCAATGGTCATTGCTGCGCATTGATTTAGCGGGGGCGCCCATTTAGCCTGCGCGCCGCGCGGCTGCTGCCCGCGCCCATGGCTGGAGAACGGTATGAGAAAGTGGCAGTGCATCGTCTGTGGCTGGATCTACGATGAGGCCGAAGGCTACGAAGATGAGGGCATCGCAGCGGGAACCCGCTGGGAAGACGTGCCTGAAGACTTCGTGTGTCCGGAGTGCGGCGTCAGCAAGGAAGACTTCGAGATGATCGAGATCGGCTGATCTCCTTAGCTGAGGCAAGGCGTATGGACCCAAGGATGCTTTTCACGGTCTTCCTCACGGTTCTGCTCGCCGAAATCGGCGACAAGACCCAACTTGCGACGCTTCTCTTTGCTGCACGCGAACCGGGCGCCTGGTTGGGCATCTTCCTTGCGTCGACCCTCGCACTGGCCTGTGCGACCGGGCTTGGCGTGGCGATGGGAGCGGCGTTCGGTCAGATCGTCGAACCACGTCTGCTTGGCATGGTTGCCGGGGTCGGGTTCGTGCTGGTCGGTGTGTGGACGTTCGTCGGTGCCTTGCGCAGCTGATGTTTGCGCCCCCACCGGCGCAACGCTAGCGTAGCGGGCCCTGGCGCAGCGGATCCCGCTCATGAGTCTTACGGTACGCATCCTTATCGGCATGGTCGCCGGCTTCGTCGTCGGCTCCGTGCTGCACGTTATGGCGCTCCCGGCGGACTCCATGCTGCGTCTCGTGCTCGTTGATGGAGCCTTCTTCATCGGCGGGCAGGTCTTTCTGAATTCGCTCAAGTTGCTTGTCGTTCCGCTTGTACTCGTATCGATCGTCTGCGGTGCGTCGAACATCAGCGACGGCGCTACCATGGGGCGAGTCGGCGGTAAGGCGCTCGGGCTCTACCTGTTCACGACCGCGGTCGCGATTTCGCTTGCTCTGGCGGCGGGCCTGCTGATCGGTCCTGGCACCGGCATTGATCCGGGCGCCATTGGCGAATATGCGGTCCGCGAGGCGCCGCCGCTGCGCGATACGATCGTAGATATCTTTCCGAGCAATCCCGTATCGGCGATGGCGAACGGGCAAATGCTTCAGGTCATCGTGTTCGCGCTGCTGTTCGGTATTGCCGTGGCGCATGCCGGTGAGGCAGGGGCGCGCGTGAAGGTCCTCTTCGAGGACCTCAACGAGGTCATCATGAAGTTGGTGACCATGCTCATCAGCCTCGCTCCCTATGGGGTCTTCTGCCTCATGGCGACGCTGTTCACCGACCTCGGCTGGTCGAGCATCTCTTCGCTTGCGGCCTACTTCTTCACGGTCGCGGGCGTTCTGGTCGTTCACGGTCTTGTTGTCTATCCGACCCTGTTGCGTGCGCTCGCAGGGGTGTCGCCCGCCGTTTACCTGCGCAAGATGCGTGAGCCGATGATGGTCGCCTTCAGCACGTCATCCTCGGGCGCGACGCTCCCGGTGACCCTTGAAACCGTCGAAAAGCGGGTTGGCGTTCGCAACGAGGTCGCATCGTTCACGGTTCCGCTCGGCGCGACCATCAACATGGATGGCACGGCAATCATGCAGGGCGTCGCGACCGTGTTCATCGCCCAGGCCTATGCGATCCCGCTGGAGTTCACGGATTATCTGATGGTGATCCTGACGGCGACCATGGCATCGATCGGCACCGCCGGCGTGCCGGGCGTGGGGCTCATCATGCTCACGATGGTGCTTGCTCAGGTGGGTCTACCGGCGGAGGGAATCGCCATGATCATCGGGGTGGATCGGCTCCTCGACATGATGCGCACCGTGGTCAACATCACAGGAGACGGGGCGGTTGCAACCATCGTCGGGCGCAGCGAGGGCAAGCTCGACATGGATGTGTTCGAGGATCCCGCGGCGGGCGAGATCGATGCGGAGAGCGCTCAGGCTTCCGCGTAGTGCTGGCGAGAGCCGAGCCAGCGATCGATCACGCGCTCGGCTTCCTCTGGGTCTTGCTCCAGCAGTGCCTGCGCCTGGGCCTGTACCTCGGGCAGCAGTGTGCGGTCCCGAACAAGGTCCGCTACGCGTAGGTCGACAAGCCCGGTCTGCCGCGTGCCGAGCAGTTCACCTGGCCCCCGGAGCTCAAGATCCTTCTCGGCGATGACGAAGCCGTCGGTCGACTCCCGCAGCACCTTCAGGCGCTCGCGGCCGAGGCGCGAAAGTGGCCCCCTGTACATGAGCACGCAGTGGCTCTCGATCGCACCCCGACCGACGCGCCCGCGCAGTTGGTGAATCTGCGCGAGGCCTAGACGGTTCGCGTCCTCGATGACCATGAGCGAGGCGTTCGGGACGTCCACCCCCACCTCGATCACGGTGGTCGCGACCAAGAGATCGAGTTCGCCGCTGGTGAACGCTGCCATGACCTGTGCCTTCTCATTCGCCTTCTGGCGCCCATGCACAAGGCCGACGCGTACACCCTTGAGTGACGATGCGAGCAGTGCGGCCGTGTCCTCGGCGGCCTGGGCCTCTAGCCCTTCCGAATCCTCGATCATCGTGCATACCCAGTACGCCTGTCGGCCTGAACGGCAGGCAGCGGATACGCGAGCCATGACATCAGCGCGGCGATCCCCGTCGAGTACGACGGTGGTTACGGGCTTGCGGCCGGGGGGGAGTTCGTCAAGCACCGACAGGTCGAGATCCGCGTAGGCGCTCATGGCGAGCGTGCGCGGGATCGGCGTCGCGGTCATCACCAGCTGATGCGGCACCGTGTCCGCGTCGCCGTCGTTCCCCTTGTTGCGAAGGGCGAGGCGCTGGTGGACGCCGAAGCGGTGCTGCTCGTCGATGATGACGAGTGCGAGATCCCTGAAGTCGACGCCGCCCTGGAATAGCGCGTGCGTTCCGACGACGACAGATGCCTCACCGCTTGCAACAAGGGCTTCCTGACGACGTCGCTCGGGCGCTCGCAGGCGACCGGTGAGTACCGCCGTATGCACGCCCAGCGGATCGAACCAGGTGGCGAGCGTGCGCGCGTGCTGCTCGGCCAGCAATTCGGTTGGGGCCATGAAAGCGATCTGACGCCCGTGCTCCGCTGCGCGCAGAGCAGCGCAGGCCGCAATGAGCGTCTTGCCGGAGCCGACGTCCCCCTGCACGAGGCGCATCGCCGGCGTGCTGCGCGCGAGATCGGCGTCGATCTCAGCGACCGCGCGGGTTTGTGCGCGCGTCGGCGTGAATGGCAGCGAGGCGAGGAGTCGATCGCGTAGAGGCCCACCGGCGGGAAGTGCGTGCGCACGACGCGAGCGCGCACTGCGGCGCGCACGCAGGAGTGAAAGGTGATGAGCCAGGAGCTCATCGAGGGCCACGCGTCGCTGTGCCGGGTGCGCGCCGGCGTCGAGCGCCGTGAGCGAGACCTCTGGCGTAGGCGCATGCAGAAGCCTCAGAGCGTCCACGAGGTCGCGGCCAAGCCGTCCGCGGTGGCGGTTGGCCAGGGCGACGGCCTGCTCGGTGAGCGTGCGCATGCGCCCCTGACCGACGCCCTCCGTGATCGGGTAGACAGGCGTCAGGCGGTCCGAAAGTGCAGGTGGCGTCCCGGACAGGATGCGGTATTCCGGGTGGTAGAGCTCTGCGCCGCTGGAGCCGATACGCACCTCACCGAAGCAGCGAATGCGCGCACCCTTGCGCAGTTGCGTCTGCTGCTGGCGAGAGAAGTGGAACAGGCGCATGGAGATGTGGCCCGTGCCGTCTGCGATGCGGGCAAGGAGGCTGCGGCGTCGACCGAACACGACGTCCGAGGCTGCGATCTCTCCCTCTATCACTACGGCCTGCCCGGCGCGTGCGGATCCTATTGGCGTCAGCCGCGTGCGGTCCTCGTAGCGTAGCGGGAGATGAAAGAGCAGGTCTTGTACTCGCCGGATGCCGAGGCGTTCGAGCTTCTCTGCGAGTGCGCTGCCGACGCCGCGAAGGATCGTTACGGGTGCGGACAGGCCCGAGTCGTCATTCGAAGGCGCACTGTTAGGGTCGGACGTCGCCATGGAAGCTCTTCATGAATGGTGCTTGATCAAGTGTCCGCCTCACCGCAGATTGCGCAAGTAGAACCCTTGCGAGATGGGAAGGCCCAGGTGGCGGATATCACTGACGAGGTGTTTGCCGATCGCGCTTTGCTGCTTGTCGGCCTGGGTGATCTAGGTTCCGGCCTCGCCGAGGTGCTCGCTGGGCGCGGTGCCCGAGTCACTGGCGTGCGCCGCGGTGCGGACGCGCCGCCGGGTGTGGGGCTCGTTCGCGCGGATGCGAGCGATCCCCTAGCCCTGGGGGCCATCGAAGGTGCCTACGATGCTGCGGTTATCTGTGTCACGCCGTCGAGCGCCGACGAGGCGGGGTACCGCGCCGGCTATCTGGCGGTTGCCGAGGCCTGTGCAGCGCGCTTCGAAGCGCTTGGCGTTCCCCGGGTTCTTTGGGTGTCCAGCACGTCCGTCTATGGCTCCGGTGACGGGGATGAGATCGACGACGACGCTCCGACTTCTCCGGATGGATTCCGTGGGCGCGTCTTGCTCGAGGCAGAGCTGGCATTGCGTGAGCGAGTGCCCACTACGGCCGTACGCCTGTCCGGCGTCTACGGTCCGGGGCGCCATGCAGTGCTGCGCTCTGTGCTCTCCGGCGCGGGAGCGCCCGCTGAACCGGTTCAGTGGACGAACCGCATCCACCGAGACGATGCAATTGCGGTGCTGACCTTTCTACTTGCGCGTTCCTTTGAAGGGGAGTTGCTGCCCGACGCAATTCTTGCGACGGATCCATCGCCGACGCCCCGACATCAGGTGCTGGCTTGGCTCGCGAAACGGACGAAGGTCGAACTCGACCCGACGAGCGACGCACCCCACCGTGGCGGGAATCGACGGCTGATTCCCAGGCGATTGCTCGAGCTTGGATACCGCTTTGTCCATCCCGATTATCGGAGTGGGTTCGAGGCGATCGTCGCGCCGCTGGAAGCATCGGGGGAGCTCGATGCGCTGCGCCGCGTGGTTGGCTCTGGTCGCTAAAGTGCAGAGGAGTTATCCGACCTCGCAAAGAAAGTGATCACCGCTAGGTGTGAACGCGATGTCGACGTCGAGAAATCTCCTGATCACTTCTGCGTTGGTAAGGGCGTGACGGCTAGGTCGGTCAGTCGTGAAACGCCCGCCGCGCGCGAGAGCCAACGGGAGAAGGAGTTGATCGGCGAGTGCGTGCGTGACGGCCGCGCCGCGACGATCGAAGCGACTCTTTCGGCGGTGATGCCTCTAGCGCCGAACCCTGAGAAGCACGCCGTCAATCGTTCGTACTCGATCTGGGCGATTAGGACGTTTCCAGGGCCATCCGATTCGAGGCGGTTGCACCGGCGATGTTCCTGCGGGACGTTCAGCGCCTCTCCCGCAGCATCGAGTTCTCGCTCCGCGATTCGGCGCGCGAGATTCGAGATCAGACACGTAACGGAGCGAGACTTCTCTTCGCCACGGTCTACGTAGTCCAGCGGCGCAAGCGTCGCTGAGGCCGGCTTTGGTCTTACGTCCATGCGAATGCGCCCGCCCCCGGCGGGTACGAACCCGTGGCGTTCGAGACTTGCGCTGACGTCATGTCCGATCGATCGAAGCGCCGGCAGAAACGAGTTCGCCAGGAACTCGAACGGCGGTGCGGCAGGGTTGTGGGTACCGCCGATGAGCTCGACGGTCGACGGATCGTCTGCCGTGAGCAGAAGCGGCAGGATGGTCTGCAGAACCAGGATCGCGCTGCCTGCTGAACCCACGGCGAACGAGTAATCGCCGCCTTGAATCTTCCCGGGAGTGAAGCTGACCATCTGGCTGCCGAGCTCGCCGCCTTCGACAGTGCCGTCGGTGATTACCTTCACTGCGCTGAGGGCGGTAAGGTGCTGGCGCAGCAGACCGGATCGTTCGCGCCCGGCGCGAATCGAGGTGATGCGCACCGGCCGCTCGGCGACAGCGGCGAGCGAAAGAGCAGAGCGGAGAACCTGTCCTCCACCCTCTCCAGCGGAACCGTCGATTTCGATCACGTCGAACGTCCTGTTTCTGTGGGCCATCGGGCCCGACTCGTAGATGGGTGGCGTCAACCCTTCACGCAGACGACCTGCCGCAACGTGTGCACGATCTCGACGAGATCCTTCTGTGCCGCCATGACAGCGTCGATCTCCTTGTACGCGGCAGGTGTCTCGTCAAGTACACCCGGGTCGTCACGGCACTCCACGTGTGCCACGGCTGCCAGGTGCTCGGCCATGGATACATGCTTCTTGGCCGCCGTCCTGGACATGACGCGCCCCGCCCCGTGACTGCAGGAGCAAAAGCTCTCTTCGTTCCCGAGCCCACGGACGATGTACGAGCGTGTGCCCATGGATCCAGGGATGATTCCTAGCAAGCCGCGGGCGGCTCGAACGGCGCCTTTGCGCGTGACCAGAATGTCCTCTCCGAAGTGGTTTTCGCGCGCCACGTAGTTGTGGTGGCAATTCACCGCTTCTGCTGCCGCACTGAAGGAAAGTCCGAGCGCTGCGCGGGCAGCGTCCAGCGTTCGTGCCATCATCGCCGTCCGATTTGCCGCGGCAAAGGTTTGCGCCCACTCCACGGCTTCGACGTAGTCGTCGAAGTTTCGGGTTCCCTCTGGAAAGTAGGACAGGTCCTCGTCCGGGAGGTTGATGAACCAGCTGCGCATATCCTTCTTCGCCAGCTCGATGAAGTAGGTCCCGATCCGGTTACCGACCCCTCGCGAACCAGAATGAAGCATGAACCAGACGAGATCCTGCTCGTCCAGGCAGACCTCGATGAAGTGATTACCAGTACCGAGCGTGCCTAGATGCTTGCGGTTGTTGGTCCGTTCAATCGCGGGATGCTTGGCCGTAATGCGGGCAAATTCACCTGCGAGGGTTGCCCACATGGCGTCCACGGATGCCGGCGGGGTCTCCCAGGAACCCTTGTCGCGGCGGGAGCGATTCGTGGATCGACCGTGTGGCACTGCCTTCTCGATTGCCGAACGCAGTTCGCGCAGCGAGTCGGGTAGCTGCGATGCCCGAAGGTCCGTTCGCACGGCCATCATTCCGCAACCGATATCGACGCCCACGGCTGCGGGGATGATCGCGCCCTTGGTCGGGATGACAGACCCTACGGTCGAGCCCTTGCCGACATGGACGTCGGGCATCACCGCTAGATGACGAAAGACGAATGGCATCTGGGCCGTACGCTGCAGCTGTTCGCGCGCCTTGTCCTCGACTGGAACGCCTTTGGTCCAGAGCTTGATGAGCTTGCCGGTGCCGTTCGCTGCCATCGTCTCGTGGTTGGTTCCGATTGAGGTCACTGAACTTCTCCCTGCTCCTGTCGAATTCGCGCGGATCGGATGATGCGCGCTGCGCTGTGCCATAGCCCCGGACGGGACCATTCCCATCCGGGGACTTTCCCGGAACAGCGGAGACCGCAGTGCGACCTCCCTCCGGCTTGAGCACAAGCTGTGCCAGCGTCTTCGCTGAATCGAGAGTGTGGCTAAACCGTTGATTTATCTGGCCCTGGGTAGAAGGTAGAGGTCCGTGCCCGAGCTGCGAGGCTCATAGGTGTTATCCTTTGAGATAAATGCTTATCCAAAGAGATAACTATGAGGGCAACGGTTGTCTTCAGCCTCCTGGGCACTCAGCTCGATGCGGGGCGTGGTCCTGCGCGCTGGAATCGTTGGCGTCCGAATGTTGGCATCTGCATGCAGCCGGACCTCGTGGTGACTCGTCTGGAATTGCTTCACGGCCGACGCCATACGAAGGTCGCCGAGGTGGTCAGCAGCGACATTGCGGGTGCCTCGCCGGAGACGGTCGTTAACCGCCGGCTCCTCGAGTTCGACGACCCGTGGGACTTCGAAGAGGTCTACGCGAAGCTTCTCGATTTTATTCGTGCCTATCCGTTTGATACCGATGCGGAAACGTATCTCGCGCATCTGACGACGGGTACGCACGTCGCACAGATCTGCTGGTTCCTGCTGACGGAGGCACGGTACCTACCGGGGAAGTTACTTCAGTCCTCGCCCTCCCGTGACACGCCCGTTGAAGGTACGACTCAAACGATTGATCTAGACCTTTCTCGCTATGACGCGATCGCCAGTCGCTTCGCAATGGAGCGTGAGGAAGGGACGAACTTCCTGAAGTCGGGGATCGTGACTCGTAACCCCGGCTTCAACGCGATGATCGACCAGATCGAGAAAGTCGTGATTCGCTCGCCTGCACCCGTCCTGCTTCTGGGCCCAACTGGTGCTGGAAAGTCGCAGCTTGCGCGGCGGATTTTTGAGCTGAAGCAGTCTCGGCATGTTCTTAGAGGTGAGTTCGTGGAGGTGAACTGCGCGACGCTTCGTGGCGACAACGCGATGTCCGCACTCTTCGGTCATCGAAAGGGGGCCTTCACCGGCGCCGTGGAAGATCGACCCGGGCTGCTGCGTGCGGCTGATGGGGGGCTGTTGTTCCTGGACGAAATAGGAGAACTCGGCCTCGACGAGCAAGCGATGATTCTTCGCGCCGTCGAGGATCGTTCGTTTCTTCCGTTGGGCGCAGATCGGCCCGACAGCAGCAACTTCCAACTCATCGCTGGCACCAACAGAGACCTGCGGGCTTGCGTGGTTGAGGGCAGGTTCCGAGAGGACTTGCTGGCAAGGCTCGATCTCTGGACGTTCGAACTGCCTGGATTGCGTGAGCGTCGAGAGGACATCGAAGCAAACGTGGACTTTGAACTGCACCGGGTTTCTGCCGCTACAGGTACCCAGGCGGCCTTTAACAAAGAGGCGCGCACCGCGTATCTCCGTTTCGCGACCGGTTCGGAAGCGCTGTGGCGTGGGAACTTCCGCGATCTGGGTGCCTCAGTGATGCGCCTCGCAACGCTTGCGGGGGAGCGCCGAATCGATATCGCCCTGGTCCGAGAAGAGATCGAACGCTTGCGCCGCACCTGGCGCAGGCCTGGCGGCAGCTCAGATTTGGGCGATCGGAGCGTCCTCGAGTCGTGCCTTGGAAAAGAAGGCGCCAACGCGATCGATCCTTTCGATCAGGCGCAGCTCGCATCCGTCATCGAAACCTGCCGAAGAAGCGAGACGCTGAGCGACGCTGGGCGCGCGCTTTTCGCCGTATCTCGAATGGCGAAGCGTTCACGAAACGATGCAGATCGACTCAGGAAATACCTCTCCCGCTTCGGGCTGGATTGGCGCGCTGTAAAGTGAACTCGGCTGTGATCAGCCGATTCGCATCACTGCTTCTACCTCGACGCCCGCACCCCGGGGAAGCGCGGCAACCTGGACCGCGGCGCGCGCGGGATAGGGTGCCTGCAGGCGCGCTTCCATTGCCGCGTTCACGGCGCCGAAATGCGCAAGGTCGACAAGAAACACATTGAACTTCACGACGCGCTGAAGATTGCCGCCGGCGGCTTCGGCCACCGCGGTGAGATTGTCGAAGACCTGATCGATCTGGGCTTCGATGCCACCCTCCACCATTTCCATGGTCTCTGGTACGAGCGGAATCTGCCCCGACATGAAGACGAGATCGCCGACGATCGCGGCTTGGGAATAGGGGCCGATCGCGGCGGGCGCCGCGTCCGTGGAAACCGGCTCGAATGCTGCGTCGGACATGAACAGACTCCGTCCCTCAGGAATTGCGATTGCGCGACAGGCTGATCACCGGCGTAAGCCGACGCAGGCGCCGCATGATGTTTGCGAGATGGGTGCGGTCGCGCACGCCAAGTTCGATCGTTACGGTGGAAAGACGTGCGTTTCGCTCGACTGTGCCGATCTGTTCGATGTTGGCGTCCGCCGCCGTGATGGTGGCTGCGAGCTCGGCGATAACGCCTTTGCGTGTTTCCACCTCGAGCCGGAGCTCGGCCGCAAATTCGCCCTCGATCTTTTCAGCCCAGCGCGCTGGAACGATCTCTTCGCCGTTGCTCCGCATTTCAGCGAGGTTTCGGCAGCTGTCCTGATGTATTACGAGCCCGCGACCGGAAGAGATGTGGCCGACGACCGGATCACCGGGAAGCGGATGGCAGCAGCGTCCATAGGACAGCACGAGGCCTTCTGTGCCGCGGATGGCGATCGGGCCACCGCTCTGCACGGACAGGGCCTCTTCGGTGTCCCCGTCCGGTGCAGTCAGACGCCGTGCGACGGCGTAGGCAACCCGATTGCCTAGACCAATATCCTGCAGCAGCGCGTCGAGCTTGCTGAACCCCAGCTCCTCGAGCACTGCTTCCAGACGCTCCTTCGGAATTTCCTTCAAGGATGTGTCCGAGTTTGCGAGCGACCTGTTGAGCAGGCGTCGACCGAGGGCGCGCGACTCGGAAACACGCTGGTGTTTGAGCGCGTGGCGTATCGACGCCCGCGCCTTGCCGGTGACCACGAACGAAAGCCAGTCCGGATTCGGACGCGCGTCTTCCGCGGTGATCACCTCGACGGTTTGTCCGCTCTGGAGGGTTACGGATAGAGGCGCGAGGCGGCGGTCGATGCGGCAGGCGACGCACGTGTTACCAACGTCCGTGTGTACCGCGTAGGCGAAATCCACAGGCGAGGCTCCGGAGGGCAGTTCCAGGATGCGTCCCTTAGGCGTAAATACGTACACCTCGTCTGGAAACAGGTCGACTTTGAGGTGCTCGATGAACTCCATCGAGTTCCCTGCGCGCTGCTGCATTTCGAGCAGGCCCTTGACCCACTCTCGAGCGCGCGCGGTTGATGAGGCCGTGCTCTCCTCCTCTGACTTGTACAGCCAGTGGCCGGCAATGCCGTTGGACGCAACTGCTTCCATCTGATGTGTTCGGATCTGAATCTCAATCGGTACGCCGTGCATGCCGAACAGTGTTGTATGGAGCGACTGATACCCGTTTGCCTTCGGTATCGCGATGTAGTCCTTGAAGCGGCCGGCGAGGGGTTTGTAGAGCCCATGGACGGCACCAAGTGCGCGATAGCATGTATCGGCGCGGTCTACGACGATGCGGAAGGCGAACACGTCCATGATTTCTGAGAAGGCTTTCCGCTTCGCCTTCATCTTGCTGTAGATCGAATACAGGTGCTTTTCGCGCCCGCTCACGATGGCCTCGATGCCCTCTGCAGCGAGCGCATCTGCGAGCGCCTGGCGGATTTCGTCTACGAGCTCGGAGCGATTGCGGCGCGCGGCGCGGACTGCGCGCGCGATGCGCTCGGCGCGCATCGGATAGAGCGCGGCGAAGCCCAGGTCCTCGAACTCGATGCGCAGATTGTGCATGCCTAGGCGATTGGCGATCGGCGCATAGAACTCCAGGGTCTCGCGGGCGATCCGCTCGCGCTTCTCGCTGCCAAGCGCCCCGAGGGTACGCATGTTGTGCAAGCGATCCGCGAGTTTCACCAGGATGACCCGGATATCTTTGGCCATCGCCATGGCCATTTTCTGAAAGTTCTCTGCCTGAGCCTCGGCCCGGGACTGGAAAATGGTAGTGAGTTTGGAGACGCCGTCGACGATCTCGGCCACCTCGAGCCCGAAGCGCGCCCGCAAGGTGCGTTTGCGGACCCCGGTGTCTTCAATGACGTCGTGGAGCAGAGCGGCCATCAGGGTCTGATGGTCCATATGCATGCCGGCGAGGATGTGGGCAACGGCGGTCGGATGCGTGATGTAGGGGTGGCCTGTCTTGCGCATCTGCCCGTCGTGGGCCTCCTGCGCATAGGCATATGCCCGCTGCACCTCGGTAATGGCGTCGTGTTCGAGGTAAGTCTCGAGGCGCTCGGTCAGCACCTCGAGCGTGATGATGGGCTCATCCGCTGGAGAGCGAATCGCCTGGACCGCACTGGGTCGCGCGCGCGCGCTCCGTTCAGTCGACAGGGCCGTCGTCGTGTCCGACATGAATGGGCTCGGGCTCCGGGAGCTTGAAGCCGAACTCGTCCTCGTCCTTACGATCCACCTCGTCGAGGATGGAAACGTCTACGTGGCCGTCGGCGATCTCGCGCAGGGCGATGACGGTGGGCTTGTCATTCTCTTCTGCCACGTGCGGGTCCTTCCCGCCAGTGGCGAGCTGACGCGCCCGCTTGGAAGCAATCATGACGAGTTCAAAGCGGTTCTCGACCCGCTCGAGGCAATCCTCGACGGTAATACGTGCCATCGGTATCTCCGGGGGCGCGCGTTCAGGAGTCGAGCGCGCCCAGCCTTGGTGAAGCGAGCCGCGCATTGTAGGGAGGCAACACCGCTGTCGTCCAGCTGGCGTCAGTGATCGAGGAGGCCCGCCAGCAGGGCGGCGCTTGCCTCGCGCGCTCGCGCCAGCCGTGCGCGTTCCGCTCTGAAGATTGCCAACAGGTCGTTCGTCGCCGTCTCGAAACTGTCGTTGACGATGAGGTAATCGAACTCCACGTGATGGGACATTTCCTCGGTTGCTTCCGCAAGGCGTCGTTCAATGGCTCTCGGATCGTCTTCGCCCCGCCCGCGCAGACGCTCTTCGAGCACGGCGCGTGACGGCGGCATGATGAAGATGCCGACCGTCTCGGGACGTAGACGGCGGATCTGCTGCGCGCCCTGCCAATCTATCTCGAGGATTACGTCGCGGCCGAGCTCACGCGTTTCGTCCACCCAAGCGGACGACGTCCCGTAATAGTTTCCGAAGACGCGGGCATGTTCGAGGAAATCACCTTTGGCGATCATTGCCTCGAAACGATCATGGTCCGTGAAATGGTAGTTGACGCCGTCTCGCTCGGTAGGCCGCCGGCCGCGGGTCGTGAAGGAAACCGATACGGAGAGCCGGCGGTCTTGTTCGAGCGCCGCTTTCACGAGGCTCGTCTTCCCGGCGCCAGACGGGGCCGCAACCACGAACAGAGCGCCGCGGCCTGCGATCCTGGGTCCGCTCATGCCTTGGGCGCCTCCGCGTCGACGTGCATCACTCGATGTTCTGAATCTGCTCACGAATCTGCTCAATCAGCACTTTCAGGTCTACCGCCCGCAGTGCTACGCCCGCGCTGCTTGCCTTCGCGGCCAGCGTATTCGCTTCGCGATTGAGTTCCTGGGACAGAAAGTCGAGCCGCCGCCCCGCAGGTCCGCTCGCGGACAGCGTGCGACGAAACTCGGCGACGTGGGCCTCAAGGCGATCGAGTTCCTCGGCGACGTCGGCCTTTTGCGCAAGCAGGGCCACTTCTTGTTCTAGCCGGCCCTCGTCGAGTTCTACGGCCAACTCAGCCACGCGAGCGGCCAGCCGTGTCCGGAGCGCAGAAACCAGTGTTCCTGCGTCTGTACGAACCTCGGCGACGATGTCCTCGATGCCTGTCAGGCGTGTCTCGATAAGCTCCGCCAGGCGACCGCCCTCGCGGGCACGATGCTCGATGAAGCCGTCGAGCACTTCGGTGAAGAGTGCGTCGAGCTCAGCGCCGAGGGTGTCTTGATCGGGCTCTCGCTCTTTCAATACCCCTGGCCAGCGCAGGAGCTCCAGCGGGTCGGCGGGGCCCAGGGACGCGCCGAAGCGGGCGCGGATGCCCTCAGCGAGCATTGCGATCGCATCAAGACGATGCTCGTCGACGGAAAGGTCCGGATCTGAAACCCCAAGAGACAGGCGTGCAGATAGCTCTGCCTTGCCGCGATCGAGGCGCTTGCGGAGCACTTCTCGAAGTTCAGGCTCGAAGGGTCGCAGGGTGTCCGGCAGGCGCAGGCTCACATCGAGGTAGCGGTGGTTTACCGAGCGCAGCTCGACGACAAGTCGTCCCTGTGAGCCTTCCCGCTCACCGCGTGCAAAGGCGGTCATGCTGTGGATCATCGCGCCGGCTGACTCCGCTCGCGGTGGATAAGGGAGGCAGAGTCTAGGAAATCCACCGCCTGATTGCCTCTGCGCTCGCCCAGGTGTCACCGAGCCGGCAAGAGCGCGGTGCTATGATCAACGCGATTCCTTCAGAAAGTGAGCCCCATGACCATGCAACGACCGAGCGGTCGGACGCCCGACGCGCTCCGTGATGTGCGCTTCGAGCGCAGCTTTACCAAGCACGCAGCCGGATCTGTACTCGTTTCCTTTGGTGATACTCGCGTGCTGTGCACGGCGTCGGTCGACACGGGCGTGCCTCCGTTCTTGCGGGGCCGCGGCAGCGGCTGGCTCACCGCCGAATACGGGATGCTTCCCGGCGCTACGCATACGCGCAGCGATCGAGAGGCTGCGCGTGGCAAGCAGAGTGGCCGCACTCAGGAGATTCAGCGACTCATCGGTCGCTCGCTTCGCGCTGCCGTGGATCTCGAGGCGCTTGGCGAGTACACGGTCCGCCTCGACTGCGACGTGCTGCAGGCCGATGGCGGCACACGGACGGCTTCCGTTACTGGAGCGTGCGTGGCCCTCGTGGATGCACTCGACTGGATGCGGCGCACGGGCAGGCTCAAGGCCGACGTGCTCAAGGCCATGGTGGCTTCTGTTTCTGTCGGAATTTATGAAGGGACGCCGGTGCTCGATCTCGACTATGCCGAGGACTCCAGTGCCGAAACCGACATGAACGTCGTCATGATTGAATCCGGCGGTTTCATCGAGGTGCAGGGCACGGCAGAGGGAGCGCCCTTTGCGGGTGTGGAACTGGACGCCATGCTAGCCCTTGCGCAGAGCGGGGCGGAAAAGCTCTTCGCGGCCCAGCACGCGGCACTGGCCCGTTGAATCTATCGGAAACGTCTCCGGACGATGAGAGGTGCACGAACGCATGAGCGCAGGGTCCGACATGCAGGTGCGCCGCGCTGCGCTTCTCGATCTCGCCGTGGACAAGGGCGTGCTCCGTTTCGGGGAGTTCGAGCTGAAGTCCGGCCGAAGGAGCCCCTACTTTTTCAACGCGGGCCATTTCGACGATGCCGCATCGATGACTGCCCTCGGCGACGCTTATGCGGCGACGATCGTGGAAGCTGGCCTCGATTTCGACGTGCTCTTCGGCCCGGCTTACAAAGGCATACCGCTCGCCGTTGCTACGGCGGGATCGCTTGTTCGAAATCACGGCGTTGATTGCGGTATTGCGTACAACCGCAAAGAGGCCAAGGATCACGGGGAGGGCGGTCAGACCGTCGGCGCGCCGCTTGCCGGGCGTGTGGTCCTGGTCGACGATGTAATCACGGCGGGCACCGCGATCCGGGGGGTGTTGCCCTTGATTGCCGGCGGAGGCGGCACCTTGTCTGCGGTCGTTACGATGCTCGATCGGCAAGAACGCGGCATAGGCCAACATTCCGCGATCCAGGAACTCGCGGCGGAACTGAGCGTGCCTGTAATCAGCATCCTTACTCTCGAGGATCTGATCGGCTGGCTCGAGACTACGGGACGCAAAGAGGAGCTTGCGCGCGTAGCGGAGTACCGGGAGCGCTACGGCGCGGACGGTTAAGGAGACTCCGATGGGAGGCTTGGCTTCACGGCAGCCACGTCTGCGGCGGAGCGCCATCAGGTGGGTAGGCGCCGCAATGGTCATGGGTCTTGCGTCAACGGCCGCGGGTGCCGAGCTCTTTCGCTATCGCAACAGCGATGGCGTCGTTGTGTTGGCGAACACGATTCCCGCGGAGTACGCGAGCAATGGCTACACGGTCATCGATCATCGAGGCCGCGTGCTGCGCGTCGTCCCAAGGCAATTGAGCGGGGCCGAACTCGCCGCGCGGGCCGAAGCCGAAGCTTCGGAGCGCGCGGCCCAGGCTGAACGTCTCGCGCGACGCCGCGCGGACGAGGAACTTCTCCGCCTGTACAGCACGCCTGAAGATGTTGATCGCGCCATGGAACGCAAGCTGGCGTCGATCGAGGGTGCCATCGACACGGTCAAGGCGAACATTCAGCGCCTGCGTACGCAGAAGAGGAACCTTCAGGCACAGGCCGCCGAGATCGAGCGCAGCGGCCAGAGCCTGCCGCAGAACATTCTGTCCGGAATCCGGTCCATCGACGACCAGATTGCAGAGAAGGAACGCGAGATCGAGTCTCGCGAAACGGAGGTTCTCGCGACGCGGGCGGGATATGAAACTGATCGCGACCGGCTGCGTTACCTGCTTGGGCTGAGCAACAGCGGCGCTTGACGCAGCTGCGCAGGCCGCCGCTCCGCATAGCTGGTGGGACGGCCGGGGTGTGTCGCTCGTCCTATCCGACGAAGGGTACTTACTTTGCCTCTGTGAAAAGCGCGCCCGCGAGCATCGACCACTCCACTTCGAAGTGCTCGGTCGGTGCTCGGCGAAACTCCGAGCGCACGAACTGGGCAATACGCCCTTCGGCAAGGGCAAGCATGGTGTTTGCTGCAATGTTCGCTGGAACCGTCGAGCGGATGCCGACCGTGATTTCGCCCTCGCGCAGAATGGTGCGCAGTTCCGTTTCAACGCGGTCGTGGAACTGGGCCATGCGGCGGCGCAGGCGATCTGTTTCACCTGCGAGCGCATCGCCCGTGATCAGGCGAGAGAAGCCTGGGTTGCGCTCGCAGAAGGACAGCAAGAGCAGAAGCACGCCGCGGCAGCGTGCCCTGGGATCTTCGGATTCGGCCAGCACCCGTGGAGTTCTTGAGAAGACGGTTTCTTCGATGAACTCGATCAAGCCTTCGAACATGCGTGCCTTGCTCGGGAAGTGACGATAGAGCGCCGCCTCGGAGACGCCGACCTCCTGAGCGAGCGCTGCGGTTGTAATCCGAGAACCCGGCCGCGACTCGAGCATGGTCGCGAAGGTTTGCAGGATCTGTTCGCGCCGCTGTCCCGGCGAGCCTCGGGGCATCGATAGGGTCCTCTTTTATCGTTCTCGACGGTCAGTCGTGCGCGGTGATCAGCGTGCCGATGCCCGTGCGGGTGAAGATCTCGAGCAGCACTGCGTGCTCGACGCGTCCGTCGATGATGTGTGCGCTGCGGACCCCAGCCTCCACAGCCTCCAGTGCATGGCGAATCTTAGGCAGCATTCCCCCATGGATCGTGCCATCGGCGATCAGCCCCTGCACGCTTTCCGCGGATAGCCCCGTCAGAAGAGTGCCCTCCGCGTTGAGCAGCCCGGGCGTATTCGTGAGCAGCATGAGCTTTTCGGCCTTCATGGCTTCGGCCACCCGGCCGGCGACAACGTCGGCGTTGATGTTGTACGAGGTTCCATCCTCGCCGGTTCCGATCGGTGCGATGACGGGTATGTACTCGGAGCCGAGCAACAGGTCGATGACCTCGCGGTTCACAGCTTCAACTTCGCCCACATGACCGATATCGATGATCTCAGGCGTCTGGTGCTCGGGGTCCGGGCGCGTGATGGTCATGCGTCGAGCCTCGATAAGTCGGCCGTCCTTGCCTGTCAGCCCGACCGCTCGTCCGCCCTGAGAATTGATGAGTCCGACGATCTCCTTGTTGACGAGCCCGCCGAGAACCATCTCGACAACATCCATGGTTGCGGCGTCGGTCACGCGCATGCCGTCGACGAAGTGCGTCGGAATCGCAAGCCGTTCGAGCAGGTCTCCGATCTGCGGGCCGCCCCCGTGGATGATGATGGGGTTAAGGCCTACGAGCTTCATGAGCACGACGTCGCGGGCGAAGGAGGCCTTGAGGGCCTCGTCCACCATTGCGTTGCCGCCGAACTTGACCACGATCGTCTGGCCCTGGAATTGCCGGATGTACGGCAGGGCCTCGGTCAGAACGTGTGCGACCTCGCGCGCCTCTACGCTTCCGGGCAACATCAGACTGCGGCCGTGAAGTCGAGAGAAGGATCGATGTCCCGAAGGGCACGCCTGAATTGGTCGACGATCTCGCGAACGGCGCCTGGGGTGTCCGCTTCGAAACGCAAGGTGAGTGCTGGTGCGGTGTTCGAGGCTCTGATCAGTCCCCATCCGTCCGGATAGTCCACCCGCAGACCATCTATCGTGGTCACGTCCCCCTGGTCGAGGGCGCCGGCAGAGATCAGTCGACGGACGATCTCGAATTTGCGGACGTCGTCAACGTCGATGCGAATCTCGGGTGTTGCCGTCGTCGTGGGAAAGTCACAGAAGACCTCGGAGGTTGCGAGGGCCTCGCCGGCGATGATCTCGAGCAGCCGAGCGGCGCTGTACAGGGCGTCGTCGAACCCGTGCCAGCGTTCACTGAAGCTGATGTGGCCCGAAAGTTCTCCGCCCAGCAGGGCTCCGGTCTCTCGCATCTTTGCTTTCAGGTGAGCATGGCCGGTCTTCCACATGATCGGCCGTCCGCCGTGTTCTGCGATCAGGCTGTTCAGATGCCGCGAGCACTTCACGTCAAAGATGATGTCGGCTCCCGGATTGCGTCCGACAATGTCCCGCGAGAACAGCATCATCAGGCGATCGGGCCAGATGACTTCGCCCTTTTCGTCCACCGCTGCAATGCGATCGCCGTCGCCGTCGAGGGCTAGCCCGAGATCAGCGCCCTCGGTGCGCACGACCGTTGACAGGTCCTCGAGGTTGGCTGGGTCCGCCGGGTCCGGGTGATGGTTCGGGAAGCTGCCATCGGGTTCGCAGTACAGCGGCAGGACCTCACACCCCAGCGCCTCCAACAGGCGTGGCCCGACGACGCCGGCGATACCATTGCCGCAATCGATCACGACCTTGAGCGGCTGGGCGAGAGCGATGTCTGAAGCGATTTCGGCGATGTAGCGCGACACGCCATCTTCCGTCGTCACGCGGCCCAAACCATCCGTGAAGCGGCGTTCGCGGATGCGTTCGCGAATGGCCGCGATACGGCCACCTGCCAGACTCTCCCCACTGATGACGATCTTGAAGCCGTTATAGTCGGCGGCGTTATGGCTGCCCGTGACCATGACACCGGAGCGAACGCTGGTGGTGTGCGTGGTGTGGTAGAGGATAGGCGTCGGAACGTCACCAAGATCGATGACGTCAATCCCCGCGTTGGTCGCGCCTTCTATGAGCGCGCTCTTGAGGACCGGGGTGCTCATGCGGCAGTCGCCCGCGACCGCAAGGGTCGTCTCGCCCGCTTCCGCCACGAGGCTGCCAACAGCGCGGCCGATGAGTTCGGCGTGAACCTCGTTCAACTGGTTGCCGACGATGCCGCGGATGTCGTAATCGCGAAAGACCACCTCAGGTGGAAGCTCGGCATCATCGAGCCCATTGCCTGCAGTGACCGCGGGCGCATCGTCGATATCGAGGAAGGCTTCGACGGGGCTCTCGTCGAGGTCATCTTCAATGACTGGGGGTAGGTCGGTGTTTTCCAGCGCGCCGTCCCTGGCCCCCGTTCCCTGGCAGTGACCTTGCGATGCGAGAGGCGCATTCGCCCCTCCCGCACCGACTTCGATTTGCTCCGAAAGGTCCACAAGCGTCGCACCCGCTGATGCGAACTCGTCGAGGGTGAAGTCCCTCGGCGACGTAAGCTGGCGGCCGAGGGCGAGCGCGCCTGCGGATTCCACGAGTCTTTCTAGATCGCCCTGAATACCTGCGCGTAGGCGGTGATGGCCGTAGAAGGTCAAACCCGCGCCGAGCAAGATGGCGAGGAGCCATGCGGGCAGCGTCAACAGCGGTGATGCAATTGGGGGGGCGGTCGCTGGTTCGTGGACGACGCTCCAATTCCGGACGGCAAGCGCGTGCGTGACCGCCATGCCACTTGCGCCGCTGCCGGCACTCGTGATTTCGACCGCTGGGTTCGAGCCAAACGTCTGCTGGAGTACGTAGCGGCCTCCTGTCCGGGCGAGCGTTTCGAAGGGTGCAATCAGGATTGCCGCCGTGAAGGTCACCATCACCGTTCCGGCCGGGCGCCCAGTATCGCCGGGGATTCCTGCCACAACGTTGAGCATGGGGCCGGTGGCGGTCTGGAGGAATTCGGGCCCGGCGGGTTCACCGTTCTCTGCAGACCGGATCAGGTCGAGGCCGGCGAAGGTTAGCGGCGGCACTTCGTTGAGCGCGATCTCCGCATCTCCACTCCGGTGGATACGCACTCGAAGTGCCCCCGCGACGGCTTCCTCGTATTGCGCCTCCAGCGCCTTCAGCACGTCTGGCTCGCCGCGTTGCAGTGCGCTCAAGGTCGCTGGCGACTCGGCCAGCCTGCGGCTGGTCGCGACCAACTGCTCTGCGATGGCGTCTGCCTGCGCTGCTGCAAGTCCTGCGCGGGTCTCTGCAAGCTTGCGAACGTGAGTGTCGTTCGCTGGTAAGACGACCAGCAGCAGCACGACGATCGAGGCAAGCAGGATGCCGGCAACAATTCCCGCAGCGGCAAGCGCGAAGGCGCCCGTGATGCGCGTGCTGGCAAACGGATTTCGTACCCGAGCGCGCCCTGCGATTTCGCGGTCTGGCTTCACTTGGGTGGAGAAGCCGCCGCCCTCGGCTGTGACAGGCGCCTTTGGATTGCCACTCATCGTTGATGCACTCCAGTTCGGCGCTTCAGTCTTTGGCGTGCTGCGTGCCGCACACCGTATCGTGACGCAACGCTCTGGCCCTCAGACGGTCAGCGATGAGCTTGATGAGCGCCCGCGCGACATCTTGCTTCGTGGCATGCGGTAGAGCGTGCTCGCCCTGTGCATCGATTACGGTGACGCGGTTCGTGTCGCTCCCGAAGCCGATCGACCTGTCAGAAACGTCGTTTGCGACGATCAGGTCGACGCCCTTGCTCTCCAGCTTGCGGCGTGCGTGTGCGATCAGGTGCTCTGTTTCTGCGGCGAAGGCTACTGAGAAAATGTCGGTACGCTCTGCTGTGAGCGTGGCGACGATGTCCGGGTTTGCGACCAGCTCGACCGTCATGCGGTCGTCTCCTGCCTGCTTTTTCATTTTCTGCTCCGCCACGCTCGCGGGGCGGAAGTCCGCCACGGCTGCCACCGCAACAAGTACATCTGCGGCGCCGGCGGTGCGCGCTGCGTCGAGCATTTCACAGGCAGTGGTAACGTCAACGCGGTCCACGCCTGCGGGAGTCGACAGTCCTACGGGCCCGGTAATGAGCGTTACACGTGCGCCGGCCTCGGCTGCGGCGGTGGCCAGTGCGAACCCCTGCTTGCCGGAACTGTGATTGGACACATAGCGCACCGGATCCAGTGGTTCCTGCGTCGGTCCTGCGGTGATGATGACGTGTCGGCCCCGCAGGAGGTCCGAAGGCTCGCTGAGCATCGAGCAGACGCGCGCCGTGAGGTCGTCCGGTTCAAGCATGCGACCCGGGCCAACGTCGCCACAGGCCTGGGCGCCCTCGCCGGGCCCCCAAAGCAGATGACCATCGCGGGTCAGCGTGTCCGCGTTTCGGCGTGTTGCGGGCGCTTTCCACATTTGCTGGTTCATTGCTGGGGCGATGGCGATCGGTGCGGCCGTTGCAAGACAGGTCGTGGTGAGCAGATCGTCCGCGATACCCTGAGCCAGGCGCGCCATGAAGTGAGCCGTCGCGGGTGCGACGAGCACGAGGTCAGCCCAGCGCGCAAGTTCGATGTGTCCCATTGCTGCTTCGGCTGCCGTATCGAGCAAGCCGGTGCGAACGGGCCGTCCCGTGAGTGCCTGCAGCGTTAGAGGTGTGACAAATTCGGCCGCGCCTCGTGTCATCACGGCCTGAACCGCCGCGCCAGCGTCCATGAGGCGGCGAGCGGTTTCGGCACTCTTATAAGCAGCAATGCCGCCGGTGATGCCAAGCACCACCCGTCTGTTCTGAAGGGGTTGCATGATTTCTCGTACGCGGGAGAGTCAAGCGCGGGGGTGAAGATACCATCGGCGATTGTTGTTGGCACCGCAGGGAGGCGGTGGGTGGCGATTCACGAATGGCCCGAATCGGAGCGTCCTAGAGAGCGACTCGCGTCGCTGGGGGCGAGTGCGCTGAGTGACTCCGAACTACTCGCGGTCCTTCTGCGCACGGGCGCGGCAGGCCGCAGCGCGCTCGCGCTGGCGCGCGCGCTGCTCCATCGTTTCGGCAGCCTCCGCGGCCTGCTCGTGGCGGTGCCTTCGGAGCTGGCGAGGGAGCGCGGGATCGGTCCGGCGCGGGTGTGTGAACTGCAGGCGCTTGCGGAGCTGGCGCGGCGGGCCCAGGCGGAGCCTTTGGTGCGTGGTGCTGTGATCGGCGATCCGGAGTCCCTTAGGCGCTGGTTGCGGGTGCGTCTGCGAGACCTGAAACAGGAAATCTTCGCGATTCTGCTGCTCGACGCGCGTCATCGGGTGATTCGGTTCCACACTTTGTTTCGAGGTACCGTTGACGGCGCCAGCGTGCATCCCCGTGAAGTGGTGCGAGCAGCGCTCGGCGACGGCGCGGCGGCCGTCATCCTGGTCCACAATCACCCATCCGGCGTGGCGGAGCCCAGCCGGGCGGATGTTCGCATCACGGCGCGGCTCAAGGCCGGACTTGAGCTGGTCGATGTTCGCCTGCTTGATCACCTTGTGGTCGGTGATCGCGAGGTCACATCGCTCGCTGAGCGCGGGTTGCTCTAGTTCCGCTCTGTTGCCGTGCCAGGGGTGCTCTGGTATAAAGCCGCGCTCTTTTGCGGGCACCCCCCGCATCACCCGACCGTGGTGCCTAGCCGCCGCGCTCCCGACGAGGTTCGATCGAGATGTCTCAGGTCTGCCAGGTCACCGGCAAGCGGCCCATGACGGGCAACAATGTTTCGCACGCGCACAACAAAACGCGTCGTCGCTTTTCCCCTAACCTCCATTCGCATCGGTTCTGGGTCGCAAGTGAGAATCGCTACGTGCGTCTGAAGATTTCCAGCAAGGGCCTGCGCATTATCGACAAGCGCGGCATCGACGTGGTGCTTGCAGAGCTGCGGGCTCGCGGCGAGAAGGTCTGAGGAGGGCAGCATGCGCGACAAGATCAAGTTGGTGTCGAGCGCCGGAACGGGGCACTACTACACCACCGATAAGAACAAGAAAAACACGCCGGACAAGCTCGAATTCAAAAAGTTCGACCCCGTCGTCCGCAAGCACGTGATCTACAAGGAAGCGAAGATCAAGTGATCTTCGGCCCCGGCGTTTGCCGGGTCGCCGACCTCAGCGCGAGTCCACCTCGCGCTGCAGACGGAGGTTCCCGCCTTCGTCCGCCGTCGCCCGCCAGCCAGGGCCGATCCACACCGTGGAGGTGGCTTCCGTGATGATGGCGGGACCGACGATCGGCTGAGCAGTCTCAAGCCCCCGCCGTTCGACCCGGCGCACGTCGCGCCCAAGCTCCGGCACGTGGACGATCGGTGCGACGCTTGCAGTCCCTTTCGTGGCAGGCGAGACGTCTGTCAGATCATCGAGCGGGGCTCCGTCGATGGACACCCTGACACGCAGCGCACAAATCTCGACGGCCGTACCCAAGCGGTGGCCGTATCGTGTCTCGTGCGCGGTTTCGAATGCGCCGAGGAGCGTCTCAGCGGACAGCTCTTCGGCAGGCACGCTGAGTGCGAAGGACTGGCCCGCATAGCGTAGCTCGACAGCCCGGTAAAGGCGAACGAACGATCGATCGTGTCCTTCGGAGGCGAGTTCAGCCTCTCCTTCTTGTTCCAGGGCCCTGAATGCGGCTTCAAGGGCGACCTCGTCGTAGGCAGTGAGCGGCGCGTTGATACTGCGTGTCATCTGGCGCTCCGGGCGGGCAGCGAGCATGCCGAGTGCAGACAGAACCCCCGCTTGTGCCGGTACCAGAGCGCGCGTCACGCCCAGCACCTCGGCGATGCCGCACAGATGCAGGCCGCCCGCACCGCCGAAGCAGCAAAGCACCGCATCCCGTGGATCAACGCCCCGGTCAACGGACATCACGCGGACGGCTGCTGCCATGCTCTCGTCGGCAAGGCGAACTATGCCAGCGGCGGCTTGCAGAGCAGCGTCTCCGGATGCGTGGCCCATGGCAGCGCCGAGCTCCTTGAGCGCGGTGACGGCGTCACTTCTGGAAAGGCGCAGATGGCCGCCGAGCGTCGCATCGGCGGGCAGACGGCCGAGGACGAGATTTGCATCGGTAACGGTCGGAACCTCGCCACCCTGGCCATAGCAAACAGGTCCTGGAGATGCGCCTGCGGATTCCGGCCCGACGCGAAGCGCACCCCCCGCGTCGACTCTGGCGAGCGAGCCGCCGCCGGCTCCAATCGTGTGGATTTCGAGCATTGGAACGGCAACAGGCCAGGGCCCGACGCGGGCGTTCGTAGTGAGTACTCGCTCTTTCCCGATGAGAGCAACGTCGGTAGATGTGCCGCCCATGTCGAAGGTGAGCAGCTGCGAAATGCCGGCTAGCCGCGCGACGCGCTCGGCGGCGGCTATGCCGCCCGCGGGGCCCGACAGCAGCAGGTTCACGGCGCGGCGGCTTGCGGTGGACGCACGCATGGTGCCCCCGGCGGATTGCATGACTGCAAGCGATGTCGGTTCGATCGCGCGTTCAAGTCGTTCAAGGTAGCCGCGCACGCGCGGCCCAAGGCTTGCGTTGAGCCAGGTTGCAATACCGCGTTCGTATTCGCCGGCCGTGGGCAGAACGTGGGACGAGGCGCTTACGTCGATGTTGGAGAGTGCTTCTTCGAGGGCGCGCGCAATCCGCGTCTCGTGCGCGGGATTGCGCCATGAAAACACCAGGTTGATGGCAACGGCTTCCACGTCCAGAGCGGCGACGACGGCGATCAGCCGCTCGAGCTCCTCGTCCTCGAGCGGCGTTACAGGCAGACCATGTGCATCCATGCGCGCCGCCGTCTCCACACAGAGGGCTTGGGGAACTGGCTCCGCTGCGGGCGGCGGCGTCAGATCGTACAGATCGTCGCGGTTCTGCCGCGCAAGCGTGAGCACGTCGGCAAGGCCTGCGTCGGCAAGATAAGCGGTGCGTGCGTTGCGCCCCTCCAGTGCTGCGTTCGTGGCCACCGTGCTGCCATGTACAATCCTGTCTCCGCTGGCGAGCGCGCCCGCAAGGCCCAGCTCCTGCAGTCCCCGAAGGATCGCTCGTTCGGGCGCATCCGGCGTAGATAGCACCTTGTGTACGCGGATGCCTGTGTCGTCCAGGACGACGAAGTCCGTGAACGTACCGCCGGTGTCGACGCCGACTGACGTAGCCATGCCGCAAGTTTCTCCGGGCCAGTTCCGGCATGCTATCAGCGCGCGACCGAATCGCCCCGTTCGATCAGGAACATCCATGCCCGAGTTGCCGGAAGTCGAGACCACGTGCCGAGGGCTCGCGCCTTACCTCGAGGGTCGACGGGTCGAGCAGGTGCGCGTCCATGATGGGCGATTGCGGTGGCCGGTGCCGGAAGACCTCGGGCAGCGCATGACAGGTTCGCGTCTGCTGAGACTCCAGCGGCGGGCGAAGTATCTTGTTTTCCACTTCGATCTTGGCGTGTTGATCGGGCATCTGGGCATGTCGGGAAGCTTCCGCCTCGTTCCGCAGAGCGAAGCCCGCATGACGCATGACCACGTTGTCATCCGCTTCGAAGGCGCGCCTGAGCTTCGGCTCAATGATCCGCGTCGCTTTGGCTCTCTACACTGGACGGCGGCGGAGGACTACGAGGACCACTTCCTCATCCAGCACCTCGGGCCGGAACCGCTTGGCGAAGCCTTTAGCGGTGGCTACCTGCACCGAGCGGCCCGCGGCCGGCGCGTCCCGATCAAAGCTTTCCTGATGGATGCGCGCGTCGTTGTGGGCGTCGGCAATATCTACGCTAACGAAGCGCTCTTCCGCGCCGGAATCCATCCGCTGCGCGCAGCTGGGCGTATCGGACGTGGTCGTTTCGATCGTCTTGCCGAGGATGTGCGCGAGGTTCTGGCCGCGGCCGTCGCCATGGGCGGAACCACCCTTCGTGATTTCGTGGGTGGCGACGGCAAGCCCGGTTACTTCAAGCAGGCCCTTGACGTCTACGGCCGCGGAGGGGAGGCGTGTCGCCGCTGTGGGGCGGCTTTGCGAGAAGTGCGACTGTCGCAGCGCACCACCGTGTACTGTCCGAGCTGCCAGCGTTGATTACTTGAACAAGTCTTAAGTTTCGTACGCAAATGCTATGCTGCGTTACTGTTATGACTCGTGTTCTCGGAGAAAACGCCATGACTCGTGCTTACGCATCCCTCCGCCGTGGTGTGGTTGCGAGCGCAGCCGCCATGCTGTTGTGCGCTCAGTTCGCCCAAGCCCAGTCGGCACAGAGCCGAACCGACGCGAGCGAGCCAGGTACGGGTGAGATCATGGCCGACGTGCTCGTGGCGCGCCCGATCGGCGCCGCGATGACCGCGATCGGCGCGGCGGCCTTCCTCGTGACGCTTCCATTTTCCATCGCGGGCGGTGATGTTGCCGAGGCGGGCCAGAAGCTCGTGGTTGGGCCTGGTAAGGAAACCTTCGTCCGCTGCCTGGGTTGCAAGAGGTCGGGCTGGCGGGGCGACTACGACAAATAGCGGATCGCGTACGAGCGCGGCCGCGCGCCTGCCGCCTTCGACGCGCTGCTCACGTCTGATCGTGTTCACGCGCCAGCGCGCGTGCGACGGCGGGGTGCACGAACTGAGAGACGTCACCGCCATAGGCAGCAATTTCACGAACAAGCGTCGAAGAGATGAAAGAGCAGTTTTCTGACGGCGCCAGAAAGACATACTCGATCTCCGGCGCCAGGCGCCGGTTCATGTCGACCATCTGAAATTCGTATTCGAAGTCAGCGACCGTCCGCAGGCCGCGGAGAATGAAACGCGCGCCGCGTTCCTGAACGTAATCGACGAGGAGCTTGTTGAACCCGTCGACCTCGACGCCGTCAATATCGGAGAGCGCTTCCCTGCAGAGCGCAATGCGCTCCGCCAGATGCGTTTTAGGGTCCTTCTGCTGGCTGGTGCCGATTGCCACGATCACGTGGTCGAACAGCTTGCGCGCGCGGCGCACAAGGTCGATGTGTCCGACCGTGATTGGATTGAAGGTGCCCGGATAGACGACGGTGCTCATGTTTTCCCTCGTGCCCGCCCCAGCGCGCCGCGGGATGGTACCTCGAACGTCGCATACCTGTCGTCCGCGCTCAGGGCGTAGGCATGGCAAGCAGCGCGGCGCGGCTTTCGCCTGCTTCAGTTGTGTTCAGGATTGCCCAGGCCGCTTGGTCAAAGGGGGCCTCAGCATGGTTCGACCACTCGACATAGACCCGTGCGCGCGGTGCAAGAAGTGCGCTTTGACGCAGCGTCGACAGTGCACGACTGGCAAGCGGACTGCCGAAGGGTGGATCGCAGAAAACGAGATCATAGCTGTCTGCTTTAGAGCAGCCCCCGGCGATCGCGCTCGCGCATGCGCGCGTGAGCCACGTCAGCGCGTCGCAGCTCACGATCTGGGCGTTGTCCACGCCGAGCGCTGTTGCCGCTTCCGCCAGCCCCTTCGCTACGGCAGCATTGCGCTCGACCAGCACAGCCTCCAGCGCGCCGCGCGAGAGCGCTTCGAACGCGAGTGCGCCACTTCCTGCGAACAGATCAAGCACGCGCGCACCCTCCAGCGTGCCTTGGAGCCAATTGAACAGCGTTTCTCGCGTCCGCTCGGGCGTGGGGCGTAAACCTCGTGCGGTGGAGACACGAAGGCGACGACCGCCGAGCCGCCCCGCAATGATGCGAACCTGGCCAACGCGGCTCGCGGCGCTGCCGCGCCCGGAACGACGCTGGTATCCTCTTTCCCGCTTCATTCTCACTTCCGCAACTGACTGCCCGGCGCCGGCGTGGCAGTGGAGTATCCCATGTTCAGATTCCGCAAGAAGAAGGGCGGCGACGCGGACGCCGGGTCCGCTGGCGATGCTGAAATCGCACCGGATGATCCGACGCTTCTTCGGGGGGGTGAAACACCTGTCGATCACGACCCGGGCATGCCGATCACTGACGCCGGCGAAGGCGCAGCGGCAGAAGACGGCAGCAAGACCGGCGCTGCAGAATCAGATCCGGCGGTAGGTCGCGAAGGGGGTGCCGCTGAGGCGGGCGTCGGCCTGCTCGGGCGTCTGCGGACGGGCCTCGCGCGCTCGCGTTCTGCCTTCGCGGAGGGTCTTGGAAACTTGATCCTTGGCGAGAAGGAGCTGAATGAAGATCTCCTCGATGATCTCGAGACGCAGCTCCTGGTCGCTGACGTGGGTGTCGATGCGAGCACTGAGATTGTCACGGGTCTCACGACGCGCGTTCAGCGCAAGCAGCTTAATGACACGCACGCGCTGCTGGGTGCGCTTCGCGATGATCTGACCGAGATGCTAGAGACGCGTCACGTGCCCTTCGAGGTCCCAGCGGAGCCCAGACCCTTCGTGATACTTGTGGTCGGGGTGAACGGCGTTGGCAAGACGACGACGATCGGCAAGCTGGCGCGGCGCTTGAAGAACCAGGGCCTGACGCCGATTCTTGCGGCCGGAGACACTTTCCGCGCGGCAGCGGTAGAACAGCTGCAGCGCTGGGGCGAGCGCAACGAAGTCGAGGTCGTCGCGCAGGGCGAGGGGGCAGACACGGCGTCCGTCATATTCGATGCGCTGACGGCGGCGAAGAGCCGTGGCGCCGATGTCGTCCTCGCTGACACGGCTGGCCGCCTGCACAACAAGACCAACCTCATGGAAGAACTCGCGAAGGTTGGGCGCGTCATGAAGCGCTTTGACGATACGGCGCCTCATGCGGTGCTTCTGGTCCTCGACGCGGCGACGGGTCAGAACGCGCTCGCCCAGGCCCGTGAGTTCGGCCAGGCGGTCGACCTTACGGGGGTCGTGCTCACCAAACTCGACGGTACGGCGAAAGGGGGTGTCGCCTTCGCGATCGCCCGTCAGTCCGGTTTGCCGATCCAGTTCATCGGCATCGGTGAGGCAGTCGAGGATCTTCGGCCCTTCGCGCCGGGTGAGTTCGTTGCCGCGCTCCTCGACGGCGTCGCGGGCTGACGCGTCGGCGATGATCGAATTCGATCGGGTCAGCAAGCGCTATCCCGACGGCACGGACGCACTCGTGGACGTCAGTCTGCGCCTTGAGCGCGGTGAGCTTGCGTTCCTGACTGGGCACAGCGGTGCAGGCAAGAGCACGCTGCTGCGTCTTTTGCTTCGCCTCGAACTGCCATCGCGCGGCGCGTTGCGTGTGGCGGGCCTCGATCTCGCTCGGATGAAGGCGCGGGCTATCCCGCGCTATCGCCAGCAGATCGGCGCAGTATTCCAGGATCCCCACCTTCTCGAGGACCGCAGCGTTTTCGACAATGTCGCGCTGCCGCTTATCATCGCCGGCTACCGGTCTGCCGACCGGGCCGCGCGTGCGAGAGCTGCTCTGACGCGCGTTGGCCTTGCTGAACGCGCCGAAGTGCGCCCGGAGCGTCTGTCGACGGGCGAGCGGCAGCGCGTCGGAATTGCACGCGCGGTCGTCGCTCGTCCAGCCGTGCTCCTTGCTGACGAGCCTACGGGCAATCTTGATCCCGGCTTGTCGGAAGAGATCATGGCGCTGTTCCGGCTGTTCCAGTCAATCGGCACCACTGTGCTCATCGCGAGCCATGACATTGATCTCATCGAACGCTTCGATGCTCGCGTGCTGACGCTCGATGCAGGTCGCCTGGTGCGTGGGGGGCTGGGCGAGTGAGCACCGACCGCAGTGCGCAGCGGGTCGATCAGCACCGAGGTGTCGCCCTGCGCGCCATCCATCATCGCTTCGCGCTCGCTGAAACGATCGATCGTCTGCGCGCGGCGCCCTTGTCCACATTGCTGGTTGCGCTGACGCTTGGCGTCGCCCTCGCTCTGCCCGCCCTGCTATGGAGTGCCGTCAGCGGACTTGAGACGCTGACGCGGAGTTGGCAAACCGAAGTCCGGATCAATCTTTTTGCAGAAGTCGACGGTGCTGCTGCCCGAGATGCGCTCCTTGAGGCACTTCGGGCTCAGGGCGAGGTAGAAACCGTCGTCTGGCAAGACGCTGAGGCATCGCTTGAAGAGTTTGCAGCCGCGATGGGCTTCGGGACTGCCGAAGGTGCAGCGCTCGACGTGCTCGGCCTGACACCCCTGCCGGCGGTTGCGATCGTCACGCCGGTCGTCTCGGCGCGCGCCCCGGCGCGCGTGCGCGCCCTTGCGGATCGGCTCGGACGGACGCGCGACGTCATCGGCGTGCAGCTCGACCTAGAGTGGGTAGACCGTCTGGCCAGTACCTTGAGCGTTGCGCGGCGTCTTGCCGCCTCGTTGGCAGCGTTGCTCGGTCTGGGGGTCCTGCTCGCGATGGGCGGCTTCACGCGGGGCGCACTCGAGGCTCGGCGTGAAGAAATCGACGTGCTGCGCCTGGTTGGCGCCACGGAGGATTACGTTCGGCGTCCCTTCCTCTACAGCGGTGCCTTCCAGGGCGCGCTTGGCGGGCTGGCTGCATGGTTTCTCGTATTCGGAATGCATCTGGCATTGGCGGCGCCGCTTGACATGCTCCTGGCGAGCTATCGGCTTGCACAGGCGCCATCGTTGCAGCTCGGTGCTCTGTTCCTCTGGTTGCCTCTTATCGGTGGTGGGCTGGGGTGGTGCGGTTCACGCCTCGCGATGGTTCGTACCCCGGAGACCGGGGCCAGCTAGGGAACTTATCAGCGCTTTAGCAGTCTCACTGCATGACTGCTAGAATCACCAACCATCCAACACTGGAGTAAGCGGATGTCCACGCGAATCCTTTCGATGGATGCGCTGTCGCCGGGGCGTGACCTCGATCAGTACATCCATACTGTGAACAGCTTCCACATGCTCGACGCTGAGGAAGAACGAGCCCTGGCGCGTCGGCTTCACGATGAGGGCGATCTCGACGCCGCTCGGCAGCTCGTGCTCTCACACTTGCGCTTTGTCGTTCACCTTGCCCGTTCCTACTCGGGGTATGGCCTCCAGCAAGCGGACCTGATCCAGGAGGGCAATGTCGGCTTGATGAAGGCCGTGAAGCGCTTCGATCCGGAGTACGGCGTACGTCTGGTGTCCTTCGCCGTCCATTGGATCAAGGCGGAAATGCACGAGTTCATTCTCCGTAACTGGCGCATCGTCAAGGTCGCGACGACGAAGGCGCAGCGCAAACTGTTCTTCAATCTACGCAGCCAGAAGAAGCGACTCGGTTGGATGACGGCTGATGAGACAAAAGCCATCGCCGCCGAACTCGGTGTCTCCCCGGAGGAGGTGACGCGTATGGAGGGCCGCCTGTCGGCTCACGATGCCGCCTTCGACGGCGACCCGACCGACGATGAGGATGCGGCGACAGCGCCCGTGCAGTTCTTGCGCGCAGAGGGTTCAGACCCGGCCGATCTCGTCGCAGAAGCCGATGCCTCCACGCACCAGCTTGAATCCCTTTCCGATGCGCTGTCCGATCTCGATGAGCGCAGCCGAGATATCGTTGCCAGCCGCTGGCTTGCTGATCAGAAGCTGACGCTACATGAGCTCGCAGACCGCTACGGCGTTTCGGCGGAGCGGATTCGACAGATCGAGGCTGCCGCGATGAAGAAGCTGCGTGGCGTACTCGCCGCGTGACGCGAGCTTGTTCAAGAACGATCGCCCAGGCTTAAGCGCTTGGGCGACTGCCACCCCTTCCGTAGAATTCGCGCGCCCGTAGACTCCTGGAGCGGCACCTGTGCGCGATCCCCTTCTCGTCGTAACTGCAGTGTTCGGCGCGCTCGGCGTGGGCCTTGGCGCATTTGGCGCGCATGGGCTCAGGGGCCGACTCGGCGATTCGCTCTCGACCTGGCAGACCGCCACTGAGTACCACCTTGTCCACGTTGCTGCGCTTCTTGGCGTAGTGGCTCTCGCGCGGATGAGCGGTGACGCTTGGATACTTCGCGTGTCAGGTTGGGCGTTCGTGGCGGGCGTCTTCGCCTTCTCGGGCAGCCTCTACTGGCTTGCGCTCGGTGGTCCACGTTGGCTGGGTCCAGTAACGCCACTCGGGGGGCTCGCCTTCATCGTCGGGTGGCTAGCGCTGGCTGCTTACGGGGTGCGTCACGGATCGAATGGAACGATTGGATGAAGGTGCGAGCGTGACGAAGGACGCTTCGAATCTGCACCGTCCCGTGCGCACCTTCGTGCGGCGCGCCGGGAGGGCTACGGAGCGCCAGCGTCGTGCCTTGGATGCGCTCTGGCCGCGCTTCGGGATTGTGCTTCCGGATATCGTTCCGACCGGATTCTGGGGCAGCTGCTTCTCTGTTCCGGGCCCGCTTACCCTGGAAATCGGTTTCGGCATGGGCACTTCGCTTGTCGAAATGGCGCGGGCCGAACCGGGGCGACGCTTCGTCGGAACGGAGGTGCATCCACCGGGCGTCGGCGCTCTGCTCGCAGACATCGAGCGGTACGATCTCGCGAACATCCGGGTCCTTGACCGCGACGTGCTGGAGATTCTCGAGCTCGCGTTCGAGCCGGGCGAGCTTGATCGCGTTCAGATCTTCTTCCCCGACCCCTGGCACAAGAAGCGTCACCACAAGCGCCGTATGATCCAGGGTCCGTTCGTCGATCGCCTCGCTGCGCGAGTGGCCGACGGAGGCGAGCTGCTCATGGCGACCGATTGGGAGCCGTACGCACAGTGGATGCTTGAGGTGATGGAAGCGTCCCCCGCCTGGGAAAACGTCCACGGCCCCGGCGCCTTTGCGCCTAACCCTGGAGTGCGTATGCCGACGCGATTCGAGGCACGGGGCCTGCGTCGGGGCCACGAGATCTTCGATCTGCGTTATCGACGCATCTGAGTCTCAGGCGACGAAGCGCGCGACCAGGCGGTCCAGAAAGCGCGTGCCGAGTGGCGTTGCCGCGAGCCGGTCGGTTTCCATCAGGCCCTCTGCCCGGGCAGCGGCGAGCGGCGCCTCGATTTGCCCGAAGGGCAGCCCGGTTCGGGCCTCGAATAGCGCTTCCGGCACGCCGCCCGTCAGCCGCAGCACGTTCATCATGAACTCCCCCGGCAGCGCGTCCGCCTTGACGCTCGCCGCCTGCCGTTTGGGTCCTTCCCTGCCGAGCCAGTCACGCGGGACGCGGGTGCGATGCGTGCGCGTGACGGTACCGTCACGGCCGGTTAGTTTTCCGTGTGCGCCCGGCCCGACCCCGAGATAGTCACCGAAGCGCCAATAATTGAGGTTATGTCGGCTCTCGCACCCCGGGAGTGCCCACGCCGAGATCTCGTAGCGCTGGAAGCCCCCCGCGGCGAGCTGCCTGGAGCCGGCTTTCTCGATACCCCCGAGGGTGTCCTCCGCCGGAAGCCGGGGAGGACGTTTGTGGAAAGCCGTATTCGGCTCGATCGTGAGCTGATACCAGGAAATATGGTCAACTCCGGCGGCCCGGGCGCGCTCGATGTCCTCGAGGGCTGCATGCGTCGTCTGTCCCGGGAGGCCGTGCATGAGGTCGGCGTTCATGCGCTGAAAGCCGGCGGCGAATGCGATCTCCAGAGCGCGTTGCGCATCGTCGCTGCCGTGTGTCCGGCCGAGCCTCTCCAGCGCTTTGTCGTTGAAGCTCTGGACACCCAAGGAGAGACGATTCACCCCCGCTTCGAAGTAGCCCCGGAAGCGATCGGCCTCGACGGTGCCTGGATTCGCTTCCAGCGTGATCTCCGCGTCTGGCGCGAGATCAAAGCGCTCTCGGACCGCCTGGAGCGCACCGGCGATCGTCCTCGGCGCCAGCAGGCTGGGTGTACCGCCGCCAAAGAAGATGCTGACCAATGGCCGCATCGCGTCAGCTGCTACTTCCAGATCGAGATCCGCGCGCAGTCGCTCGAGCCATGCCTGCTCCGGCAGGGCGCCGTCGAGTGCGTGTGAGTTGAAATCGCAGTACGGGCACTTGCGCACGCACCAGGGGACGTGGACGTAGAGGGCGAGCGGAGGAGGCTCGATCACTGCGCGGCGAGAACAGCGAGTAGCGGCGCCAGCGCCCGCACTGCACGGCCGCGATGGGAGATCGCGCTCTTCTCTTCGCGGGAGAGCTCTGCGGCTGCCTTGCCGCTGGACGGGTCCAGGAACAGTGGGTCGTAGCCGAAGCCGCCGGCGCCTCGGGGCGCATGCCCAATCGATCCCCTCCAGCGTCCTTCCGCAATAAGCGGCAGGGGGTCCGCTGCGTGGCGCAGGAGCACGAGCACGCAGCAGAAATAGGCGCTGCGATCGCGCGTGCCGGCGAGCCGTTCGAGGAGCAGGGCGTTGTTCGCCGCATCGTCGCCGTGCGCTCCGGCGAAGCGCGCCGAGTGCACCCCGGGTGCGCCGTCGAGTGCAGTGACGCAGAGACCCGAATCATCCGCCAGCGCTGCGCGGCCCGTTGCGCTGGCGACGTGGCGGGCCTTTGAAAGCGCGTTCTCAACGAAGGTCGGCGCGTCTTCGGGCCCTGGCCCGATACCGAACTCGTCCTGCGGGCGCAGGGTGAGGCCATGGTCGGCAAAGAGCGGCAACAGTTCCGCGTGCTTGCCGCGATTGCCGCTCGCGAGAACGATTTCGGTCACTGCTTCCAGAGCTCCTTCTGGAATTCCATCGGGTAAGTACGATTCGTTTCCGTGTCGGTCACCTGCAGTCGGAATCGCAGCGTCTCGCGATCGGAAAAGCGGGTCGTGAGAATGTAGTAGACCGCGCCAGGTTCCTCGACCAGAAGGAAATCCAGGGGTCGCGTCTGACCGATAAGATTCGCGACCTCGCCTTCGAGCTCGAGCGTAACGGCAGAGGTCGTTCCATCTTTCCTTCGGCGGCGGCCTGCCACGTTCACATAGGCAATGGTCTCTCCACGCTTCAATCCGTAGCGCTCAGACATGGCGGCCGAGATCGACGTTGAGTTGAACACGTTGTAGTGCACCTCGAGATCACCGAAGCGCTCGAACTGATCGCCGTGTGCGGCGCCCGCGGAAAGGAAGAGGAGCAGGCTCACCAGGGCAGATAGAGGGCGTAAGTGCATTAGAGTCGGTCCCGTCCGAGCCCGTATATCGCGATGGTACCGAAGAGGTTCGGCAGCGCGTCTAGCAGCGGCCTGCTTCGATAGTCCTGATCTACGACCGTGCGCGCGTTGATGCGTATGCCCGTATCCGAACACAGGGTTTCGAAGTCATCGAAGGTGCATAGGTGGATGTTCGGGGTGTCATACCAGGCGTGCGGTAGTGCGTCGTTCATCGGCATGCGGCCGCGCAAAGCGAGCTGCGCGCGAATACGCCAGTGAGCGAAGTTTGGAAACGTCACGATGCCCCTGGGCGCGATCCGCAGCATTTCCTCAAGCACGCGGTCAGGCCGGCGCACGGCCTGCAGCGTTTCCGTCATGACGACGACGTCGAACCCGCCTGTTTCGAAGGCAGACAGATCGTCGTCAAGGTTCTGCTCGAGCACGTTCACGCCGCGTTCGATGCAGGTACTTATGTTGTGTGGATCGATCTCGAGTCCATATCCGTTCACGCCCTTGTGCGCCGCAAGCCAGGCGAGCAGCGCTCCGGTGCCGCAGCCGAGATCGAGAACGCGTGCGCCTGGTTCGATCATGTCAGCGATCAGCGCGAGATCGGGGCGCTCCTCAAGGTGCACGGGGGTCACGCCTCAGTCTCCCGCGCGATGCGGTCCATGTAGGCCGCGAAGACCTCAAGGTAGCGCGGAATCGGGAGCAGGAAGGCATCGTGCCCGTGTGGCGCGTCGATATCGGTGTGCGAAACGTTGCGGCCAGCTCTGACAAGGGCGCGAACGAGTTCCCGAGAGCGGGCGGAGGAAAAGCGCCAGTCAGTGGTGAACGAAATGACCATGAAATCAGCGCTCGCCTGCCGCAGCGCTGCGACAAGGTCGTCGTCGTGCTCACGAGAGGGATCGAAGTAGTCAAGCGCCCTAGTCATAAGCAGGTATGTGTTCGCGTCGAAGCGCTTGGAGAAGGAGCGACCCTGGTACTCGAGATAGCTCTCGACCTGGAACTGGACGTCGCGACCCAGGGACAGGTCCCCGGACTTTACCTCGCGGCCGAATTTCTCGCGCAGGCCGTCGTCCGACTGGTAGGTGACGTGGCCGACCATCCTCGCGAGGCGCAGGCCGTCCACGGGGACATCAGTTCCGTCCACGTAGCGTCCTTCGGCGAATGCGGGATCGGACAGGATCGCCTGACGCGCGATCTCGTTGAACGCGATGTTCTGCGCGGACAGGCGCGGCGCTGCGGCGATGGCAACCACGTGACGTACGCGATCCGCGAAATCGACGGACCACTGGATGGCCTGCATGCCGCCGAGACTGCCGCCGACAACGGCCGCCCAGCGTGCGATGCCCAGATGATCTGCAAGGGCTGCCTGGCTTCGTACCCAGTCACGCACAGTGACCACGGGGAACGCACTGCCGAAAGCACGGCCCGAGCGAGGATCTATCGACAGCGGACCGGTGCTGCCGTGGCAGCCGCCGAGATTGTTCGAGGCAACGACGAAGAAGCGATTCGTGTCGATCGGTTTCCCGGGCCCTATGCAGCTGTCCCACCAGCCTGGCTTCGAGTCGTTCTCGCTGTGGAAGCCCGCGGCGTGGTGATGGCCCGAGAGCGCGTGGCATATGAGCACGGCATTCGATGCGTTCGCGTTTAGCGTGCCGTAGGTCTCGTACATGAGCTCATAGCGGTGAAGCGTCTCACCGCTCGCGAGCGTGAAGGGTGCGCCCTGCACGAAGCTCTGCGCCTCGACGAGGCCGATGGAATCCGTTGGGAAAGGCGCTGCCATGCGATCGTTCCGCTTTCGAGCGGCTCGGCCCGCAGGGAACGGATCGGGGTCGAGCAAGGGCGCGGAGTCTACTTGTCGCCCTCGTCGCCGCGCAATGCGGTGCTGTTGGTCGTTAGCCGAGGGCGGAGGGCGAAATACCAAGCTCTATGGCGATCCCCGGGATCAGGTACTCGCGCACCATGACCAGAAGCAAGAAGGCGACCATCACCGAGAAATCAAGCCCGCCCATGGGCGGAATTATGCGACGCAGCGGCCCGAGGAGGGGCTCGGTTATCTGATACAGCAGGTCCGAGCCGGGATGGCGGCTCCCGGGGGCCACCCAGGAAATGATGACGATGATCACCATCGCCCAGAAAAAGAGGTCGAGTACGAGCATGAGCAATCGGAAGGTTGCGAGCACGAAAGCCGTCGCAGGCTGGATGCCAGAGAAGAGCAAGAAGATGAGTGCGAACTGGAACAGCACGGCGATCAGCAGAGAGGCCACGTCCAGCCCGCCAATGGGGGGGACGATCTTGCGGGCCGGCTTCAGGAGCGGATCGGTCAGTCGCACGATCGCCTGAGTGATCGGATTGTAGAAGTCTGCGCGCACTGCCTGGAGCACGAAGCGGAGCAAGAACGCAAAGGTTCCCAGCGTGACGATCGCCTGGACTAGAAAGAGTCCGGCGCCGGAGATGGCCTGGTTCATGGTGCGTTCATCAACCTCGCAGGGTTTCGCTGAGTGGGTATGCGCTTCAAGTGTCGAGCGCTCTGGCGAGTTCGCCCGCCCGCGCGACAGCGTCGCCCATGGCGCGGGCGACGAGTGCACCGACTTCGCCGGCCTCGAACGCGTTCACGGCTGCTTCTGTCGTGCCCCCCGGTGAAGTTACCTGGCGGCGGAGTTCGGAAGGTGAAGTGCCGGACTCTGTGGCCATTCGTGCAGCGCCGAGAGCAGTCTGCAGGACAAGGGCTCGCGCCGTCGACTCCGTCAGGCCCAGGTCAACCCCCGCAGCGACCATCTTCTCCATGAGGAGGAAGAAGTAGGCTGGGCCACTTCCGGAGACCGCGATCACGGCGTCGATCAGCCCCTCCCGATCTACCCAGGTGACCGTACCGACCGCGGTCATGACCAGCTCGGCAAGCCCGCGGCCCCGGGAATCGACCCGGTCCGTCGCGAAAAGTCCGGCTGCGCCCGCGCCGAGGAGGGCGGGCGTATTTGGCATGCAGCGCACGATGGGTACGGGACCAAGCCAGTTCTCGAGCATTGCGCACTCGATCCCGGCCGCAATTGACATGACGACTGCATTCGAGGCCTGAAGTGTTTCAGCGAGTGGTCGGACGACGTCCTGCATAACTTGCGGCTTGACCGCGAGCAGAACGAGATCGGCCTGCTCGACGACAGCGATGTTGTCGCCCGGGAACCGAATTGCGCCGAGCTCAGAGAGGCGCGTGCGTGCTTCTGCGTTCGGTTCACCGACCGCTATGGCATCCGCTGGATGGCCAGATTCGATCAGGCCGCCGATGATGGAGCGGGCCATGTTGCCACCGCCTATGAAGGCAATGCGGGGCGTGGAGGCTGTCACTTGGCGTTCTCCTGTGGTCGTTGTCTCGGGCCGAATAGCGCCGAGCCGATGCGGACATGGGTCGCGCCTGCGGCAATGGCGGCTTCCAGATCTGCGCTCATGCCCATCGACAGGACGTTCAGGCGGTCAGACTCTGCTGCTGGCAGCGTCGCGCGCAGGGCGCCCAGAAGTGCGGAGAGGCGGCGAAATACGGCGACCTGCTCGGACGGTGCAGAGCGTGGTGCTGGTAAGGCCATGAGGCCGCGCAGGCGCAGGGCCGACAGGGATCGGACTTCGCGCGCCAGCTCGGGGAGTGCGTCCGGCGCCACGCCTGCCTTCGTTGCTTCACCGTCGAGATTGACCTGGATGCAGACATTCAGTGGACCGCGGGCGGGGGGGCGCGCTTCGGCAAGGCGCTGCGCGATCTTGGCGCGATCGACCGTGTGGACGAAGTCGAATCGCTCCGCAACGGCGCGCGCCTTGCGCGATTGGATGGCGCCGATGAAGTGCCAGGCGATGTCGAGGTCGGTCAGCGTGTCCTGCTTCTCCATGGCTTCCTGGAGATAGTTCTCGCCGATGATCATGGCCCCGGCGTGGACCGCGGCCCGGACGGCATCTGGGCCGAACGTCTTGGCTACGGCCACCAATTGAACGCTGGAGGGGTCACGATCCGCGGCGCGAGCGGCTGCCTCGATGCGGGCATGTATGGTCGCCACGCGTTCGGCGACGGTTGTCGTCGGGCTCTGTGAATCTGGCGTGCTCACGTGATGAGGCGGGCTCGAAGGTCGCGGCGGGAGCCGCAGTCTACGCTAGCTCAAGGGCGTACGACCCCTGGTGCAGTGGTAGCGCGTGGGAGCCGGTTCTATGATGCGGCAGCGGCGTTGCGCGCCAGGAAGGCGAGGTCGCTGCAGGCTGTCGATCTGCGAGCGTCTTGTGAGCGTCACCGCATGATGCCGAGAGGGTTGCAAGTGGGCTCCGACGGCGCCCGCCGCCTGCGACATCGCGCAAAAAATCCTAAGAGAGGGGCTCATGGACGTCACCGAACTGCTCGCCTTCAGCGCCAAGCAGGGCGCATCCGATCTGCATCTGTCAGCGGGTCTGCCGCCGATGATCCGCGTAGACGGGGATGTGCGACGCATCAATCTGCCGCCAATGGAGCACAATGAAGTTCAGGCCCTGATCTACGAGATCATGAACGACAAGCAGCGCAAGGATTACGAGGAGTTTCTGGAGACGGATTTCTCCTTCGAGGTTCCCGGTGTTGCTCGCTTCCGCGTCAATGCCTTCAACCAGAATCGTGGTGCCGGTGCGGTCTTCCGGACCATCCCATCGAAGGTTCTGACTATGGAAGACCTTGGTATGGGCCAGGTCTTCATCGACATCGCGGAGCGTGCTCGCGGTGTCGTCCTCGTGACCGGTCCCACAGGTTCCGGGAAGTCGACGACGCTTGCTGCGATGATCGACTTCATCAACAGCAACAAGTACGAGCATATCTTGACGATCGAAGACCCGATCGAGTTCGTACATGAATCGAAGAAGTGCCTTGTCAATCAGCGTGAGGTACACCGTGACACGCACGGTTTCAACGAGGCCCTGCGCTCGGCGCTTCGTGAGGATCCGGACATTATTCTCGTCGGGGAGCTTCGCGACCTGGAAACGATTCGGCTCGCCCTTGAGGCGGCGGAAACAGGCCACATGGTCTTCGGCACCCTGCATACGCAATCCGCTGCGAAAACCATCGACCGCGTGGTCGACGTGTTTCCTGCTCAGGAGAAGGCCATGGTTCGCTCCATGCTTTCAGAATCACTCCAGGCCGTGATTTCACAAACGCTGCTGAAGAAGCAGGGCGGCGGCCGCGTTGCTGCGCACGAGATCATGATCTGCACGCCCGCGATCCGGAACCTGATCCGCGAGGACAAGGTCGCGCAGATGTACTCTGCTATCCAGACCGGTGCTCAGATGGGCATGCAGACCCTGGATCAGTGCCTGGAAAATCTGCTGGACAAACGCCTGATTACCCGTGAGCAGGCGCGCGCAAAGGCGAAAATGCCGGACAATTTCTGATCTGTAGCGCTCACGCTGGATGCGGCGGGGCTTTGTGGGCGTTGCCAGGAGTGGATAGGTGGATTTCGACAAGTTACTGAAGTTCATGGTTGAGAAGGGTGCGTCCGACCTCTTCATCACTGCTGGCGTGCCGCCCTCGGCCAAGCTCAACGGCCGCATGACTCCGCTGACGCGCAATCCGCTTGGCCCCGAGCAGGCCAAGGAAATAGTCACCGGCGTGATGAATGCGGACCAGCGCGAGGAGTTCGACAGGCATCAGGAGTGCAATTTCGCCATCGCCTCCCGCGTCGGGCGCTTCCGAGTTTCTGCATTTCAGCAGCGGAACATGTGCGGCATGGTGCTCCGGCGCATCGAGACCAATATTCCGTCCTGCGACGATCTGAACCTGCCGGATATCCTCAAAGAGCTCGCCATGACGAAGCGCGGGCTCATCATCTTCGTGGGCGCAACGGGTACGGGTAAATCGACATCCCTTGCGGCGATGGTCGATCACCGGAACCGCAACTCGAAGGGTCACATCATCACGATCGAGGACCCGATCGAATTCGTCCACCAGCACAAGGGCTGCATCGTCACGCAGCGCGAGGTCGGCGTAGATACGGAGTCCTTTGGCGTCGCTCTGAAGAACACGCTCCGCCAGGCGCCCGACGTCATCCTCCTGGGTGAGGTGCGCTCCAAGGAGACGATGGATTACGCGCTGCAATTCGCCGAAACCGGTCACCTTGCGCTTTGCACGCTGCATGCGAACAACGCGAATCAGGCGCTCGACCGGATCATTCACTTTTTTCCGGCGGACCGGCATGAGCAAACCTGGATGGACCTCTCGCTCAATTTGAAGGCGATCATTGCGCAGCAGCTTGTGCCCACGAAGGATGGCACCGGCCGCCGCGCCGCAATCGAGATCCTTATCAATACGCCGCTTATTTCGGACACGATCCGCAAGGGTGATGTGCACGTGCTGAAGTCGATGATGACGGACGCGCCGCCGCAGTCGGGCATGCAGACTTTCGATCAGGCGCTCTACAAGCTTTATGCCGCCGGCGAGATCGATTACGACGTCGCGATCTCTTCGGCGGATTCACCGAATGATTTGCGCCTGATGATCAAGATGGGAGTCGATCAGGATTCTGGTGCGCTAGACGACATCAGCAACAAACTGTCGCTTGAAGAAAACTTCGAAGACGACAGCATGACGATGCGGTAATCGCCGAGGACGGGCGACGACCTTGACCGCAGCTCGAAGGAAGCAGTCAGAGCGACTGCCTTCGGCAGGTTTCTTCGATCAGAGAAGCGGCGCGCCCCTGCTCGACCGGGCTTCGGGTCAGGGCGTTTGCTCCCCCAGCCAATCCTCCAGAATGACCTGCGCCGCAACGGCATGCAGGTCTTCAGGATTGTCACCTGCTTTCGTGCGCGTATAAGCCTCTCGAGAGCTCAGACGCTCGTCCTGGAATTCCACGGTGCACCCGAAGCGGCCAGCGAGGCGCCGCCCGAACTTCCGAGCGCGCGGCGCGAGTTCGCCCTCGTTGCCGTCCAGATTCAGCGGTAGACCGACCACGACGACATCCGGCTTCCACTCTTCGATCAGATTGCCGATCAAATCCCAGTCAGGTATCCCCTCGCGGGCCCCGAGGTGCGTAAGCGGCGTTGCCGTCCGCGTTGCGGTCTGGCCCACCGCGACGCCGATATGCGCAAGTCCCCAGTCGAAGGCGAGCGCGCTGCGCGGGTGGCGAGTTCGCAGGGTCATGCGTGGCCCGCAGCGCCGCCGATCAGGTTGAAGTCGATACCAAGCGCCGCGGCGGCGCGCTGAACGCGATCGCGATGGGCCGTGTCGAAAAGGATTGATTCGTTCGCAGGGCAGGTCAGCCAGGCGTTCTCCGCCATTTCACCCTCGAGTTGGCCGCCGCCCCAGCCGGCGTAGCCGACGCAAACGAGGAAACGCTCGGGCCCTTCGTCGCGCGCAATGGCGGCGAGCATCTCGCGAGAAGTCGACAGTGCGAGGCCGCCAGCAAGTTGGAGCGTGCCCTCTAACTGAAGGTCTTCACTGTGCAGAACGAAGCCGCGATCGCGCTGTACGGGCCCCCCTTCAAGCACGGCGGTGGCGCGATGGGCGGATCCCTGGATTTCGAGCTGATCGAACAGGTCACCCAGCGTGACATCGTCCACTGGCCGATTGACCACCAGACCCATGGCGCCGTCCTCGTTGTGCTCGCACAGGTAACTGATGGTCTGGCCGAAATAGCTGCCGGTGAGTGCAGGCATCGCGAGGAGGAACTGATGCCGCCAGCTCGTCTCCATAGCGCCATTCTGGCGACGCCGTCGAGGGCTCACAAGAGCGCAGGCCAGAAGCGCTTCAGCCTGCGCCGAACCCTCTGCGCCGGAACTGCCAGGTTCGCACGATGTGAAGGACGTCGGCCTCGGCTCGGAGTGCATCCGGGAAAGGCAGAAAGGGGGCCGCGAGGCGCACGATGCGCAGGGCTGAGGCGTCGAGGACGCTCGAGCCGCTTGATTCGAGCAGGCGCACGTCGATAAGGCGGCCATCTGCTTCGATCTCCACGAGCACGCGAAGATCTCCTTCGAGCCCTTGTCGCCTCGCCTCGATCGGATAGTTCAGATTGCCGATGCGTTCAACCTTGTTGCGCCATGATTCCAGATAGGCAGCTTCCACAGCGGAGCGAGCGGTCACGCTGCTCAGGCGACGTACGCGGCGGCCCCGCGCGTCGAGCTGAATTTCGCTTGAGCGCCGCGCCTCAAGGCTTGCGATATCCAGTGCTTGGGTGAGCAGGGATATGGCATCGAGCCGCTCCGAGGCTTCGGCCGTCGAAGGCGCATCGGTGCGTACGATCTCACTGGTGGAGACGTTCGCGTCGAGTTGCGGTGTCGGCAGGGGTACGCGCGATCCGTCATGTGGCTGCGGCCGCAGCGCATCGGCTATGCGCGTGTCGGCGAGCGGAGCGTCCCGATTGGTCGTAAGTTCGGCAAGTTCCTCGAGCGTACCGCTCCCCTGCTGATCTGCTTGCGCGAGGAAGTCCGCGTCCTGCGGAGTCGATTCGCTCGCAAAGCGGGCGAGGGTCACTTCCAGGCTTTCGAGAGGTGCCGGTGGATCTGGAAGCGCGAAACCGACCCCGAGGATCAAGGCAAGGTGCAGGGCGATGGCAAGGAATGCCGCGAACGAGAAACGATCGCCGCTCGAGACGTCGGGGTCGGGTTTTTCGATGGCGAATGCCACCGTGCTCGCGGGCACGCGCGCTGTGACCGCGGAGCCGGGGATGACGTGCGTCGATCGATTCACCGCAACGGGCTCAGGCGCCAGTGACCAGCGTTTCGACATGCGCCATGAAATCGCCGGCGATATCTAGATCGCATTGTTCGTCGAGTTCGCGAATGCAGGTCGGGCAGGTCACGTTAACCTCGGTCAGATAGTCGCCGATAACGTCCAGACCCACGAATGCCAGGCCCCGTCGGCGCAGTTCCGGACCTACGGCCCGGACGATTTCGAGATCCCGCGAGGACAGGGGCCGCGCGACGCCGCGGCCGCCGGCTGCCAGATTGCCACGGCTCTCGCCGGCGGCCGGGATGCGAGCGAGGGCGAATGGCACGGGCTCCCCGTCAATGACGAGGATGCGCTTGTCACCGTCCTCGATCTCGGGCAAGTAGCGCTGGGCCATGATCTGTTGGCGGCCTTGGTCAGTGAGCGTCTCGATTATGACGGAGAGGTTCGCGTCGCCGTCGCGGACCCGAAAGATCGACGCGCCGCCCATGCCGTCCAGCGGCTTCATCACGACATCGCCCTGCTCGGCAGTGAAAGCGCGGAGTTCATCTGCGCGCCGGGTAACGATCAGCGGCGGGCCGAGCTCGGGAAATGCGGTCGCGAAGAACTTCTCGTTGCAGTCGCGCAGCGATTGAGGGCGATTGAGTACGCGCGCGCCGGCGGCTTCTGCCCGTTCGAGCAGATAGGTCGAGTAGACGTATTCCATGTCGAAGGGCGGATCCTTGCGCATGAGCACTGCATCGTAGCTCGTCAAACGCACTTCCCTGGGATCGCCTGTGGTGTAGAAGGGGTCTCTTGCACGGTCGACAACCAGATCCCGAGCGTGAGCGATCACTTCGCCCCGCTTCAGCAGGATGTCGCCCTGCTCTATGCAGTCTATGCGCCACCCCCGGCGCTGTGCTGCCTCTATCATGGCCAGCGTTGAATCCTTTTTCGGATTCAGCGTGGCGAGGGGATCCATCACGATTCCGAGAGCGGTCATGGCATTTCCTGGGGGCTTCCGAACGAGAGCGAGCCTAAACGGCTGCCGACGGGGCGGGCAAGCCGTGACGAGCCGCACGGAAATGGCTTCTTGAACCGGTAAAACTTCTTCCGTGGCGCTCACTTATAGCGTGAGTCTCGGCCGTGTGTTAAAAGTTTTCTGTTTCGGCTGCTGGGCGAAAGCGTGCTCGACTGTTCGAAGCGCGGGACAGCCAGGCGCTATTGAGCTCCGAATGAGGCGGGGACGTGATGTCAGAAGAGTCGAACGGCGTGAAGGTCATGGTGGTCGACGACTCCAAGACCATCAGGCGGACTGCGGAAACGCTGCTCAAGAAGGAAGGATTCGAGGTCATCACGGCGACCGATGGGTTCGATGCGCTTTCGAAGATTGCGGATTCGAAGCCAGCGATCATATTCGTTGACATCATGATGCCGCGCCTCGATGGCTATCAAACGTGCGCCCTCATCAAGAACAACAGTGAATTCAATTCGACGCCCGTCGTCATGCTGTCCTCCAAGGACGGTCTATTCGACAAGGCCAAGGGCCGCATCGTCGGCTCTGATCAGTATTTGACCAAACCTTTCAGCCGAGACGAGCTGCTCGGCGCGATCCGGAGATTCGTGCCGGCGTAGGGCACGGCGTGGCGTCCGCGGCCCGGACGGCGGGGCATGGACGAGGGCGTCGCGGAACGACGCAGGCACCGAACGATATGGAGCGACCCAAGGCTCATGGCAAAGATCCTCATCGTAGACGACTCACCCACGGAGGTTCGCCAGCTGGCGGACATGCTCAGGAAACACGGGTACGAGGTTGTCAGTGCGGAAACGGGCAAGAACGGCATTGCCATGGCGGCCACGGAGCAACCTGAGCTCGTCCTCATGGACGTGGTCATGCCGGAAACGAACGGGTTCCAGGCAACGCGTCAGATCACCCGTGGCGAGACAACGAAACACATCCCCGTGATCATCGTGTCAGCCAAGGACCAGGATACGGACCGCGTCTGGGCGGCGCGGCAGGGGGCCCGCGGGTATCTGACCAAGCCGGTAAAGGAAGCGGAACTGATGAACGCGATTACCGGGGCGCTCGGGGGCTGAGGCTGTGGCGGATGCCAGGGCTGCCTTCGCCGATCTCCTCACGCTTGCGCGTTCGGCGACGCTGTCAGCGCTCCCGCTGCCGGCGCAGGAGACGCCTGAGCAAATCTGGCGCGGACTTGCCTTCAACGTGGGCAGCACGCGTTTGCTGTCCGGTTTGGGTGAAGTGCAGGAAGTCATCGAGGTGCCTGCCCTCACTCGAATTCCGGGCGCGCGCGATTGGCTGCTCGGAATCGCGAACGTTCGCGGCCGGATCGTGCCGGTTCTGGACGTTTGTGCATTCCTAGGATTCGAGAAGAGCGCGCCAGAGCAAGAATGGCGCGTGCTTATCGTCGATGAAGGCGACGTGCTGTGCGGGCTCCTCGTGGAACAGGCGCTGGGCATGATGCAGTTCGAAGCCAGTATTGCTGATTCGGAAGCGAGCGCTGCCGTCGGCAACGCGCTCGACCCGTATTTGCGCGCTGCCTTCCGCCAGGGCGGGCGGTACTGGCGGGTGATGGATCTCCGGATGCTGGTACACGAGCCGGCGTTCTTTGATGTGGCGGCCTGAGCCGGACGCAAACCGGCAAGCTTGATGGATCAGGAGCGGAAACGATGAACAGCAGCAGCGGCGTAGCGCGATCGGACGGGAACAGCATGCTCCTGCCGACAGTCCTCGTTCTGATGATCATGGTGGCGGCGGGCGGCATGGGCTGGGCGTTCTGGGGCGCGGGTTTCAACCTCGGGCTTCTCGTGGCCATGGTCGGGATGATCGCCGCAATGGCGGTGGCCTGGTTGATGATTCGCGATGGCCAGGCGCGGCTCAGAGATCAGGCCGAGCAGAACGTCCGCAACCAGGAGGCGATCCTCCAATTGCTCGACGAGCTTGCAGATCTCGCGGATGGGGATCTTCGCGTTCAGGCATCGGTAACTGAGAATTTCACCGGCGCTATCGCCGATTCGATCAACTTCGCCATCGACCAGATGCGTGGTTTGGTGTCGAACATCAATCGGATTTCGGTTCAGGTTGCATCGGCTGCCTCGGAAACCCAGGGTACGGCGCGAAATCTGGCGAATGCTTCGGAGAATCAGGCGCGCGAGATCACGGGTGCTTCTACGGCCATCAACGATATGGCGAGTTCTATCGACCAGGTGTCCATGAACGCGGCCGAGTCGGCGACGGTCGCGGAGCGCGCCGTGGAAATTGCCAACAAGGGCGGTGACGTCGTCAGGAACACGATCAACGGTATGGACAGGATCCGCGATCAGATCCAGGAGACCTCGAAGCGCATCAAGCGCCTCGGCGAGTCGTCGCAGGAGATCGGCGACATCGTTTCCCTCATCAATGACATTGCGGACCAGACCAACATTCTCTCTCTCAACGCGGCGATTCAGGCATCCATGGCCGGCGACGCAGGCCGGGGCTTTGCGGTCGTTGCCGACGAGGTCCAGCGCCTAGCGGAGCGTTCCGCGGCGGCCACCAAACAGATATCGGCGCTGGTAAAGACGATCCAGTCGGACACCAATGAGGCCGTCATCTCCATGGAGCAAACGACGACCGAGGTTGTCCAGGGCGCTCGACTGGCGCAGGACGCCGGCGTTGCACTGGAAGAAATCGAAGGGACTTCGAAGAACCTCGCTGAACTCATCCAGAGCATCTCTGACGCGGCGCGTCAGCAGGCCGCAACCGCCGGCCAAATTACCAACACGATGGCTGTCATTCAGGAGATCACCAGCAGCACGAGCTCGGGAACGGAAACAACGGCGAAATCGATCGGCGAGCTCGCCTTCATGGCTGATGAAATGCGTAATTCTGTTGAGGGCTTCAAGCTGCCGGATTCGCTCGCTGCGCATGGCGGTGGCGCAACGGTGCGTATCGAACCGACACCGGCCTGACAGGCGGGCACCGATGACCCTGGCGCGAGTGGAAAGAACTGCCCATGAGTGAACCACGCAACTTCATGGCCCTCGACTGGGTCAAGGGAGAGATCGAGGAAACGCTCCACCGGGCTCGGGAAGCGCTGGAGGCCTTCGCCGACGCGCCGGACGACCCTACCCTGGCGCGTCAGTGTCTGACGGGTCTGCACCAGGTCCATGGCACCCTGCAAATGGTAGAACTCACCGGCGCCGCTACGCTCGCCGGCGAGATGGAAGCGCTCGCTCAGGCGCTCATGAACGGCAGCACCGTTGATGAAGAGCGCGCGCAGGAAGCACTCATGGAGGGCATTCTGCAGTTGCCCTCGCATCTGAACCGAGTGCATCGGGGGGCAGAAGACGATCCTCGCGTCCATGCTCTGCTCATGGACCGCATGCGCATGGCGCGGGGCGCTGAAAGGCAGGCGTCAACCGCGGGGCCGGCAGTTGACCCGGAGACCGTGGCTGCCTTCATGGCAGGAGACAGCCCTACAGAGATCCGCAAGGTGCGTGGGGCCTACCAGAAAGCCATGGTCGCGCTTCTGCGCGGCAAGCAGCCACCGGGAAAGATGTACCAGTTCTTCGACCGCGCTTTTACACGGCTTGAGGAACTCGTCCCGGCCTCGCCTACGCAGCAGCTCTGGGCGCTTGCAGGCGTCGCGATGGAAGCCGCTCAGAGTGCTGGTGCAGAGCCCAAGGTCACGCTGCCGCTGTTGCGCGGCCTCGATCAGCAGCTGAAGGATCTCGCCGGCTCACCAGAAGCCGCGCTGGTCGCGCAGCCGGCTGTGGAGCTCGTTGAACAGATCACCGACTTCATCGCCGCAAGTGGCCATGCATCGCAGCGTCTAGATGCGGTTCAGGCGGTGCAGGAAGGCGCCGATGAGCCGCTGCCGGTTATCCTGGTGGGCGCCGATGACGAAACCATCGCCATGGTCGCGGCCGCGCTTCATGAGGAGCTTGCCTCCGTGCGCGATCGGCTCGATCTCTTCGTTCGCGGCAGCGTTGCCGACGCGGAAGGCCTGCATTCCCTGGGCGCTGACCTCCAGCGCGTCGCTGGAACGCTGCAGGTAGCCGGCCTCGATGCGTTGCGCGAGACCGTCGTCCGCCAGGTCAGCTGGCTACAGTCTCAGGCGAGCGCGACCGGCCTCGACGAGGAAGCGATCATGGAGGTCGCGAGTGCGGTCCTCTATGTCGACGGTGAGCTCATGCGCCTGGCCGGGATCGACTCGGAAGACGGCGACGGCATGCCGGGCTCGCTTTCGGACGCGCAGACTGCAGTCCTGCGGGAAGCACGCGCGTCTCTCGAAGCCGTAAAGCAAGGCATCGTCGACTTCATCGCCTCGGACTGGGAGCACGCTCATTTAGAGCGGGTCCCCGGCATGCTAGACGGCGTTGGAAGCGTGCTCGGCCTCGTGCCGCTTGAGCAGGCGGCTACGCTCGTCGAGCAGTCGCGCACTTACCTCGAAGCAGAGGTCCTCGGTCCCCGTGCGATACCCGAGTGGCAGCGCCTGGACACGCTGGCCGACGCCATTACGAGCATCGATTACTACCTCGAGCGTCTGATCGAGGACAGAGTCATTCCAGACGCGCGGTTACTGGAGATCGCCGAGGCGAGCATGGCGCAATTGCGCGCCGAGGCGTCTGCATTGTCGATGGACGAAGCGTCGCTCGATGCGCGCCCTGTGTCTTTTCCTACGGCCGCGCCCCGCGAGCCGGGCCTTGGTCCGGAGTCGTCGCGGCCCCAGCCCGGCGTCGGCTCCGGAGCAATGACTTCGGGAATGACGGAATCGGACGATGATCTTGATGCGACCAGTGTGCGCGCCCCGGACGACATGCCCGACATCGAGTTGGTGGGCGATGCCGGCACGGATGAAGTGCTGGATTTTGATCTGCCCTCGGCTCCCGACGAAGCGCTCGATGCCTCTGGATTCGACTTCGATCTGCCGCAGAACAGCGCTGACGATCCGGCGGGGCCAGACGCCGAGCGCGCGCCTGATGGAGCAGCTTCAGTGGCTGCCGGTCGGGGTGCGCTGCTGCCCATGGACGATGAACCGACGCTGGTCGACGAGGAGATCGTAGAGATCTTTCTCGAGGAAGTTGTGGAGGTGATGTCGAACCTCGACGCTGCGTTGCCGAAGTGGAGCGCTGACCCCTCGGACGCAGGCGCTCTGGGTGATATCCGTCGCGCGTTTCACACGCTAAAAGGCAGCGGCCGCATGGTTGGCGCCAATCTACTCGGCGAACTCGCATGGTCCGTGGAGAACATGCTCAATCGAGTGATCGACGGCACGATCTCGGCGAGTCCGACGGTGCTCGATCTTACGCGCGATGTCCGGGTGCTTGTTCCCGAGATGAGGAATGCGTTCTCTGAATCCCGCGATGCGGTCGTCGACGTGACGCCCTGGATGGAGCGGGCTGATCTGCTGGCATCGGGCGGTACGGCGGATGAGCTGCCCGAACTTCCCGCGGCGGAGGAAGCCCTCCTCGGTACGGCGCCAAACCCTGCGGCCATACTCGACGATGAGTCAGACCAGCCGGACGATCTCGCCCCGGATGGCGCGGGTGCGGTTGGGTCGGAAGGGTACGGGGCGGTGTTCGGCGCTGGCGGCATTCAAGGTTCCGGCAGCGCTGACGACCCTCTCGACTTTGCCGACGCGCCTGATGAATCTCCGGCAGAGGAATCAAGCGCCGTAATCGAGTCCGCCGCTCCACTGACGGGTGATGAGCCGTCGGCTTTGTCGGCCCCCGTCGAAGACGATTTCGATCTTGGGCTCGATCTTGATCACGATCTCGATCTGGCCGATACCGAATCTGATGTGTCGGCGCTGGCTGGCGCATCCGCGGCCGAGATGAACGATGACCTCGGGCTCGATGACGACCTTGCTCTCGATCTTGATACCGCAGCGCTTCGCAGCGTGTCCGACGATGACGAGGCGCCTTCCGTTCCGGCACCCGCGAACGACGATTTCGGACCGCTTGCCACCGGCGATGAGACAGGCGCAGTGCCTCCGCCGGGCAGTGGGCTTGGTCGCGATATGCCATCTAGCCTTTCGGCACCGGTCGAGGACGACTTTGATCTCGGCCTCGATGGCACCGGCGATAGCGAAGGGGTAGACGGAACCGATGAGCCAAGCCTGTTCGAGATTTTCGAGCAGGAAGTGCAAGAACATCTCGCCGTCATGCGCAGCTACGTCGAAGCCGCGCGGTCGGCGCAGGGCGTGGCGCCGCTTTCCGAAGGTTTGCGCCGAGCGATTCATACGATCAAGGGCAGCTCCGCGATGGCGGATTACCCGGGAATATCAGAGATCGCCGCGCCCCTCGAACGCGTCGTTCGTGGCTACATGGACCTGCATCGAAACTCTGATCTGGCGCTGTCCGATTTGGTTGCCGCAGGCCTTGCTCGAATCGAGGCTGGACTCGCATCACTGCGTGACACTGGCTCAGAACTACCGTTGAGCGAGACCGAGCGTGAGTATCTGGACAAGGCACATGCGCTTCTCAAGCGCCTCGAGAAGGAAGTCCCGGACTCTGCTGATGCGGGCGTAAAGCCGAGCCCGCGTGACATCTTTGCTGCTGATAGCGTCGAGTTGTTGCTCGACGCGACGGAGGTTCTTGGTGAATGGGCGGCCGCGGGCGTCACGGCCCGCGTCGGCGCGCTGCGTCAAGAGCTGACGGACATCGCCGCTCGGGCGAGGCCGGTTGGTCAGGATGCCATCGCAGGGCTGGCTGACGCGCTTCGCGATGCGCATGAGCGCGCTGGCCCGAGGCTTGGACCGATCGCTCGGCCGGTGTTCGAGCGCGCGCACGATGCACTCGTTGACACCCTTGACGCTCTCGCGGCGGACATGGACGTGCCCGCTGTCGATGAGAACCTTGCGGAGCTTGCCATGGTGGGCCCTGAGCCGACCGTGGCGATTCCGCCGGTGCTCGAACCCGAGGCGCTGCCGGTTGCGCAAGTGGAGGAAAGCGTTGCCGGCCTCGACCTCGACCCGGAGATGGTCGAGATCTTCTTCGAAGAAGCCGAAGAGATTCTCGAGACGGTCGAGCGTGCTCTGGACGCCTGGCCTCTTGGGAGCGCCAGCGCTGCGGATGAGCTCCTGCGTGCCCTGCACACGCTCAAGGGGGGCGCGCGCATGGCGGGTCTGACCGGCCTCGGTGAAGAAGCGCACGATCTGGAAAGTTGGATCGCCGAGCGGCGCGCAAACCCCGACGCCACCTCCTTCTCCTCCCTTCGTGAGCGCGTCGACATCATGGCGGAGCATGTCGCCATGCTGCGCCGGGGCGAGACCATCGTCCTTGCCCCTCCGGCGCGATACGAGGTTCCGGTGTCTGCTCCGGATGAGGACGTGGAGCCGATCACCGCAACCGATGCCGGCACGCTTGAGTCGTCGATGCAGCGGTCGGTTCCAGAGCCGGAACACGCAGGGAGGGTCGAAGCTGTCGCGCAGGCGCCCGGGCCGGCTGCACCTGTGCGCGATGCGATCGATGCTGACGTCGCAGATACGGACGCCGAGATTCTCGGGTTGTTCCTTGAAGAGGCGAAAGAGCTGACGGAGATGCTCGATGGCTCGCTTCAAGGCTGGTGCGACGAACCCACGAACGAGATTCATATGGAGAGCGCCCTGCGCGCCCTGCACACCCTGAAAGGCGGCGCGCGCATGGCCGGCCTCATGAATCTCGGGGAGCGCGTTCACGATCTCGAAACGCGGGTGATCGAACGCAGGGCGGCGGACGAAGCCCTCGACGCTCAGTTCCTCGCCGGCTTCCAGAGTGAAGTAGACGCATTGTCTGCACGCATTGCCGCGCTGGGTGGTGCTGTACCGAGTAGTGAAACGCCGAGCGACGAACCATCGGCCGCAGGGTCGACTTCTGAGGGGCCAAGTCCTCCGAATCAGGCGATGCCGGAGCCCGTCGCTGAGGCGCCGGCTGGCCTCGAGGCGGTCGAGGCCCTCCCAGCCAGCGCGCCGGAGGCCGCTGCATCGGGCGCTAAGGACGCGCCGCAGGAGATGATCCGGGTATCTGCTGGACTGCTGGACGAGCTCGTCAATCTCGCGGGCGAGACGAGCATCATGCGGGGCCGCGTGCAGCAGCAGATAAGTGACTTCGGCGTTGCGCTCGATGAGTTGTCGTCGACGATCGAGCGCCTGGGTGAGCAGATTCGCCGCCTCGATTCCGAAGCACAGGAACAGGTCTTGTCGCGTCAGGAGGCAGCTCAACGCGCCGAGCGCGCTGGGTACGATGATTTTGATCCGCTGGAAATGGATCGCTACACCCAGCTCCAGGAACTCACTCGTACACTTGCCGAGTCGACATCGGACGTGAGCGACCTGCGCGATACGCTCGCCGAACGGATTCGCGACACGGACACGCTGCTGGTTCAGCAGGCGCGCATCAATACCGAGCTGCAGGAGGGACTCATGCGAACGCGCATGGTCCCTTTCGCGCGACTCCTGCCCCGCCTGAAGCGCATCGTTCGCCAGGTGGGTCGGGAGTTGGGGAAGCCGGTGGATCTGACGGTAGAGAACGCTGAGGGCGAGGTTGACCGCAACATTCTGGAACGGATGATCGCGCCTCTTGAGCACATGCTCCGCAACGCCGTCGACCATGGCCTGGAAACACCTGAAATTCGTGCAGAAGTCGGGAAGCCTCCCGAGGGCGTGATTCGTCTCCGCCTCGATCGAGAGGGCGGCGACATCCTGATCCGAGTTTCCGACGATGGTGGCGGCATCAACGTCGATGGCGTCCGCGCCAAGGCCATCGAGCGCGGGCTGCTCGATGCGGATGTGGAGCTGGCCGACGGCGAGGTGCTGTCCTTCATCATGGCGCCGGGCTTCTCTACGGCGAAAAGCGTCACCCAGATTTCCGGGCGCGGTGTCGGGATGGACGTCGTGAACAGCGAGGTGAAGCAGCTCGGCGGCACTATTGCCATTGGCTCAAAGCTCGGTGAAGGCACGACCTTTACCGTGCGGCTGCCCTTTACCGTTTCAGTGAACCGAGCGCTTTTGGTCCATGTCGGTAGTGATGTGTTCGCAGTGCCCCTGAATGGCGTGGAAGGCATTGTCCGCGTGTCGCCGACCCAGCTGATTGCGAGATATGAGGCCAGCGAAACCACGAGCTTTTCGTATGCCGGCCGCGACTACGCGCTCTCCTACCTTGGCGAATGGCTTGGGGATTCGCGCCGCGTAGTCGAAGACGTTCCCTCCGTACCGATCATCATGGTGCGATCGGGGGATATGGCGATGGCGGTTCACGTCGACTCGATCGTTGGCAGTCGGGAGATCGTCGTTAAGAGCCTCGGCGGCCAGTTTGCGGGTATCGGTGGCGTTTCCGGCGCCACGATCATGGGCGATGGTTCCGTCGTCGTGATCCTCGACCTGCCGGCGCTGCTGCGCAGTGCCGGTGCGAGCCTCCAGGTTGACCGCGATGAGCCGTCGCTGCCGGATAAGGAAGAAGCTGGGCGGCCGGGCCATGTCATGGTCGTCGACGACTCGGTGACGGTCCGCAAAGTCACCACGCGTCTCCTGGAGCGCCGCGGCTACCGCGTCAGCGTTGCCAAAGATGGTGTCGAGGCGGTCGCTGCGCTCACCGGCGAAAAACCGGATGTGATGTTGCTCGACATAGAAATGCCGCGCATGGATGGCTTCGAGGTCGCAACGCATGTGCGTAACGACAATGCACTCCGGGACCTTCCGATCATCATGATCACGTCGCGCACGGGCGATAAGCACCGAGCGCGCGCAGAGGCGATCGGGGTCAACCGGTTTCTTGGCAAGCCATTCCAGGAGCCGGAACTCCTCGCTGAGATCGAGACGCTGATCTCATGAGTTCAGCGTTCGGGAGCGGTGCGCCGTGAGCGATACCCGCGAACTCGCCTGTGTGCTGGTTCCGGTGCACGAACGCCTGCTGCTGCTGCCGAACGTCACGGTTGCGGAAGTCGTGCGCATGCAGCGGGTTCAGCCAGTGAGCAATGCGCCGCCTTGGCTGGTCGGCATGACCTCCTGGCGTGGCAAGGTTATCCCGGTGCTGTCTCCGGAAGCGGTGCTCACCGACGCGGACGCACCGGAGCCCCCGTCTCCGGGCTGTTCGCTCCTGGTCATGAACCGCTCTCGACCGGTGGACGGCCTGGAATTCTACGTGCTGCTCGTGCGCGCGATGCCGCGCATGCTCTGGGTTGCGGCCGAGGATCTGAGTGTTCTGGACGGGGTACTCGGGGCGGGCGAGGCTGCGCGTCTCAAGCTTGGTCAGGACGTAGTGAGCGTACCGCACCTGCCCTTTTTCGAAGACCTGGTCGTGCAGCATAAGCTCACCCCCGGCCAGCGCCGGCACTGAGTCAGCGGGCCGCCAGATCTCCATAGCGAGCCTGCAGCACAGCAAGCCCCACGATTGGCGCGGTCTCGGCGCGCAGAATTCTCGGGCCAAGCCGCAAGCGTCGCCAACCTGCTGTGGTTGCCCGCGCCACCTCGATGTCGCTGAAGCCTCCCTCAGGACCGGTCAGCAGCACCACCGAGGTGGGTGCGCCGCGCACTGCGTCATCCGACTCGCCGGCCGGATCGAGTATGAATCCAACTCGATCGCCGCGTGCACTGAGCACCTCGTCGAGGTGCACCGGTTCGGAGAGTTCGGGCATAGCGCTGCGACCACTTTGCTGGACGGCGTGTCGGAGCACTTCGCGCCAGTGACGCATGCGGTTGGCAAGGCGTGTTTCCTCCAGCCGAACCTCCGTGCGTTCGGTCCGCAGGGGTGTCACCTTTGTGACCCCGAGCTCGCAGGCCTTCTGCAGGGCTAGGTCCATGCGCTCTCCGCGGAGCAGCGCAAGACCGAGCTCGACGGACAGCGGGGACTCAAGATCCTCGGCGAATGGCGCTTCGAGGTCGAGGACGCAGCGCTTGCGTTGGGCCTCGATGACCGTTCCGTTCGCACTCCACCCGGTGCCGTTGAAGACGCGGACGGCATCGCCGACTTTGCGTCGAAGAACGGATACGAGGTAGTGCGTCGTGTCCGGGTCCAGTACGCGTGCGCCGGCCGACAGAGGTCCGTTGACGAGGAGGCGTGGGACGCGCACGGCAGGGGAGCCCGCGGCGATCAGGCCGCGAGCGGATGTCCTAGTCGGTGGAGGAGCTGAAGGCTCGGTTTCGACTGATTCATCGTGTAGAAGTGCAGGCCCGGCGCGCCACCCATGACGAGGCGTTCGCAAAGCTGGCTCACCACGTCGAGGCCGAACGCGGAAAGCGCGGCCGGATCATCGCGGTAGCGCTCCAGGCGTAGACGAATCCATCGGGGAATTTCGGCCCCACAGGCTTCGGAGAAGCGCTTGAGGCCGTCGAAGTTGGTAATTGGCATGATGCCCGGAATGATCGGAACCGATACGCCCGCGCTGGCTGCGCGGTCGACAAAGTCGAAGTACGCATCGGCGTTATAAAAATACTGCGTGATGGCTTCGTCGGCGCCCGCGGCAACCTTCGCGGCGAAGTATTTTATGTCTGCCTCGGGCGATGCCGCGTCGGGATGAATCTCCGGATAGGCAGCCACCTCGATCCTGAAATGATTACCGCTGTGGTCCCGCAGAAGCGCAACGAGCTCGGAGGCATAGTGGATGGCGCCGCGCCCGCCCATTCCGGACGGCACGTCGCCGCGCAGTGCGACGATGCGGCGTACGCCGGCCTCCCGGTAGCGGTCGACCAGAGTACGAACCGTATTTGCATCATCCGAGCCGATGGACAGGTGCGGCGCGACGGCGCGTCCTTCACTCTGGATTTCGAGCACGAGATCAAGCGTTCGATCGCGGGTGGAGCCGCCAGCCCCGTAGGTGACCGAATAGAACTCGGGGCGGATGGCGGCAAGGCGCTCGCGCACTGCGGCGAGTTTTCGTACGCCCTCATGAGATTTGGGCGGAAAGAACTCGAAGGAAATCCGTTCGAGAGCGGCCATGATCCGGTTCCGCCTCAGAGCGCCGCGCGCAGGGCGTCGGCGCGGTCCGTTTGCTCCCAGGTGAACTGGGGTTCTTCGCGGCCGAAGTGACCGTAAGCGGCCGTGTCACGGTAGATCGGGCGCTTGAGGTCGAGCATCGATATCAGCCCCTTCGGACGCAGGTCGAAGTGCTCGCGCACAAGTCCGACGATTTCTTGGTCGGGCAACTTGCCCGTCTCGAAGGTATTGATGGAGATGGAAGTGGGTTCGGCTACGCCGATCGCGTACGAAACCTGAATCTCGCATCGCTCGGCGAGGCCGGCGGCGACGATGTTCTTGGCCACGTAGCGGCCGGCGTAGGCTGCAGAGCGATCGACCTTGGATGGATCCTTGCCGGAGAAAGCGCCGCCGCCGTGACGCGCCATGCCGCCGTAGGTGTCAACAATGATCTTCCGACCGGTCAGGCCACAGTCCCCGACGGGTCCGCCAATGATGAACTGGCCGGTCGGATTGATGAAAACCTTAGTTTGAGCTGACATCCAGTTGGCGGGTATGACGTCCTTGATGATCTCTTCCATCACGGCCTCTTGCAGGTCGGCCTGGGAGACGTCCGGGTCGTGTTGCGTTGAGAGTACGACCGCATCTACTCCCACGGGGCGACCGTCTGCGCCGTAGTGGAAGGTGATCTGGCTCTTTGCGTCGGGACGCAGCCAGCCAAGCTTGCCCGACTTCCGTAGCTCCGCCTGTTTCTTTACCAGCCGATGCGAGTAGGTGATTGGCGCCGGCATCAGAACGTCGGTCTCGTTCGTTGCATAGCCAAACATCAGGCCCTGGTCGCCAGCGCCCTGCTCGTGCTCGGAAGACTCGTCCACGCCCATCGCGATGTCGGCAGATTGTTGTCCGATGGCGTTGATCACGGCGCAGGTTTCCGCATCGAAGCCGACCTCGGAAGAGTCGTAGCCGATCTCGGCAACAGTCTTCCGTACCAGGGCTTCGTAGTCGATGAACGTATCCGGCGGCAGGCGAATCTCGCCGGCGAGCACGACCATACCGGTCTTCACCAGAGTCTCGACGGCGACGCGTGCGTCCGGGTCCACGGCAAGCATGGCGTCGACGATGGCGTCGGAGACTTGATCCGCCATCTTGTCGGGATGGCCCTCGGATACGGATTCGGAGGTGAAGACAGCGTATTCGGACATCTCGGCAGGGCCTCGTGAGATCAGAATGTTCGATGAACGTCGATGAAGGCGCCAGTTTAACGGCAGACGGCGCTGAGAGCGACGCCCCCTGTGCCTTTTCGTTGCGGGTCCGTCCGTTGACGCGGAGAATATCCACCCCTCGACCGATGCCCTCCCGGAGAAAAGCCTCCATGCCCACCCGTTTCGAGCGTGCGAACGCCGTGCGTGCTCTTGCCATGGACGCTGTGCAGCGAGCCGGCTGCGGTCATCCCGGTGCGCCCATGGGCATGGCTGATATCGCGGAGGTGCTGTGGCGCGACCATCTCAAGCATGATCCCGCGGCCCCGGACTGGGTCGACCGCGACCGCTTTATCCTCTCCAACGGTCACGGCTCCATGTTGCTGTACGCGCTCTTGCACCTTACGGGGTATGGCGTGTCCCTGGAGGACATCAAGAACTTCAGGCAGTTGCACGCGCCGACGGCGGGCCACCCGGAGGTGGGTGAGGCCCCGGGCGTAGAAACTACTACGGGCCCCCTAGGGCAGGGTTTTGCGAACGGGGTCGGGATGGCGCTCGCCGAGAAAATACTGGCCGCTCGCTATAACCGCGAAGGCCACTGTGTCGTCGATCACCATACCTGGGTATTTGCCGGTGACGGCTGTCTCATGGAAGGCATTTCGCATGAAGCGGCCTCGCTCGCCGGCACTCAGCGCCTCGGCAAGCTCATCTGCCTTTACGACGATAATGGCATCAGCATTGACGGCGATATCAGTGGCTGGTTCACAGACGATACGGCAGGGCGCTTCGAAGCCTACGGCTGGCAAGTGATTAGGAACGTTGACGGCCATAATCCCGAAGAGATCGCGACTGCAATCGAAACGGCGGTTGCGGAAACAGATCGGCCGACGCTCGTCTGCTGCCGGACGGTCATCGGCTTCGGATCCCCAAACAAGGGGGGCAAGGCGAGCGCGCATGGTGCGGCGCTCGGTGATGAGGAGATCGCCCTCGTCCGTGAGCAGCTCGGTTGGTCGCACGCGCCCTTCGAGGTCCCGGAAGACATTCGCAGCGAATGGGATGGACGCCGCCAGGGGGCTCAGCAGCACGCAGAGTGGAAGGATCGATTCGACGCCTACGCGATTGCCTACCCTGAACTCGCGGAGGAGTTCGGCAGGGTTCAGGCGCGTTCGCTGCCTGAGGCGCTCGACGAATCGCTCCTGGAGTTTGCCCGTGCTTCCCAGCAAGGGCGCGTGAAGATCGCTACGCGACAGGCATCGAAGGCTGTGCTCGACATCGCTGCGTCGCAGATGAACGAGCTTCTGGGCGGCTCGGCCGACCTGTCAGGCTCGAACGGAACGCAGTTCGACGGTGCTCGCGCGGTCACCGCTGAATTCCCGGACGGCAATTACGTGAACTGGGGCGTGCGCGAGTTTGGCATGACTGCCGCAATCAACGGCATCGCCCTGCACGGCGGCCTCGTGCCCTACTCTGGCACGTTCCTAGTTTTTCAGGACTATGCCCGCAACGCCGTTCGCCTGGCGGCACTCATGGGGGTCCAGAACATCCTTGTTTATACCCATGATTCCCTCGCCCTTGGCGAGGACGGCCCAACGCACCAGCCGGTCGAACAGCTTGCGACCCTGCGTATGACGCCTGGCCTCGAGAATTGGCGCCCGGCGGACCAGGTTGAGACCGTGTTTGCCTGGCGCGCCGCGCTTGCGCGCACGGCGGCGCCGACCTCGCTCATCCTTTCTCGTCAGGGCCTGCCCTGCCCGGAGCGCAGCGACGGGCAGCTCGAAGCCATCGATCGCGGGGGTTATGTGCTCTCCGATGCGGAAGGCGCGCGCGCGATCATCATCGCAACCGGCTCGGAAGTGGCGCTGGCAATGGATGCGGCTGCCGCTTTGGCTGAGCAGGGCGTTCCGGTTCGCGTCGTTTCGATGCCATGTCTAGAACGTTTTCAGGATCAAGACGCCAGCTACGTTGACGATGTGCTGCCTGCCGGCGTGCCGCGCCTGATCGTCGAGGCGGCTCACCCCGCGCCCTGGTGGCGGCTGGCGGGAAGCGGCGGCGATGTGCTTGGCGTCGAGCGCTTCGGCATGAGCGCCCCCGGCGACGTGGCCATGGCGGAAGTCGGCTTTACGGTGGACAACGTGGTCGAGCGGGTGAAAGCGCTCTTTAGCTGAACGATCCGCACTAGGGGGAAGGGGCATGGGTCTCGATGTACTTCGGATGACGGAGGTCGAGCTCGCGGACAAGCGCGTTCTGATTCGCGAGGATCTCAACGTGCCCATTGCGGACGGTCGGGTCACGAGCGATGCGCGCATCCGCGCTGCTCTGCCGACGATCCGCGCCGCTCTGGAGGCCGGTTCGGCGCTCATGATCTGCTCTCATCTTGGCCGCCCGAGCGAGGGCGAGTCGGCCAGCACCCAGCCGGAGTTTTCCCTTGCGCCAGTGGCCGCGCATCTATCGGCCCTACTGGGCCGTGAGGTGCCGCTCGTCAGCGATTGGCTCGACGGTGTCGAAGTCGCACCCGGTCAGGTCGTGTTGCTGGAAAACGTGCGCTGGAATCTGGGTGAGAAGAAGGACGATGAGGCACTGGCGCGGCGCATGGCGGCTCTGTGCGACGTCTTCGTGATGGATGCCTTTGGCACTGCTCATCGCGCCCAGGCCTCGACCCACGGCGTTGCGCGCTTTGCCCCAACCGCGTGCGCGGGGCCGCTGCTCGTCGCCGAGCTCGAGGCCCTTCACAAAGCGCTTGCCGAGCCGAAGCGACCACTGGTCGCCATCGTGGGTGGGTCGAAGGTCTCGACGAAGCTCGAGGTGCTCGACCGTCTTTCGGAGCTTGCTGATCGCGTGATCGTAGGCGGTGGCATCGCCAATACGTTCATCGCGGCGGCGGGGTATGGCGTCGGGACTTCACTGCACGAGGCTGATCTTGTTGACGAGGCCCGTCGCCTCGCCGGGAAGGCCGAGTTTCCGGTGCCGGAGGACGTTGTCGTTGCAGACCGTTTTGCGGCTGATGCAGTGGCCGAAAGTCGTGCCGTTGACGCGGTTGGCGACAGGGACATGATTCTGGACGTCGGCCCGGAAACGGCCGCCGCATTCGCAGCGTCACTTGCGGATGCGGGCACCGTGCTCTGGAACGGCCCCGTGGGCGTGTTCGAGTTCGACGCCTTCGCCGAAGGTACGCGCGCTCTGGCGGAAGCGATCGCCGCGTCTGACGCATTTTCCATTGCGGGCGGTGGTGACACGCTCGCCGCCATCGACAAGTTCGGCGTGGCCGATGCGGTGAGCTACATCTCTACCGGCGGCGGCGCGTTCCTAGAGTTCGTGGAAGGCAAGACGCTGCCCGCTGTCGCAGTGCTACAGGCGCGTGCCCTTGGCTGATGTGGGCGCGTCATCGACGAGCCTGTGCAAACGGAATACGGCGATCGTCCGTGTGATGCGCTCCGCGTAGACGCTGTAGCCCGGATAGACCTGAAGGGCGCGCGCCCAGGCTGCTGCTCGCTCGGACCCCTCAAGCTCCTCGGCGTGGTACCCATGTTCGCCCTCAGACATGAGTGCACTCACTCGCGGATAGGCGCGTAGGTTGTGCGCCCACGCGGGTTCGTGCGCTTGCCCCCCGTTCGAAGCCACAAGCAGCGCGTGATCGCCGTCGGGGACATAGAGCAGGGGTACCTCCCGACGGACGCCGCTGCGGGCGCCTCGGCAGCGCAGGAGGAGAACCGGGATCACGAAGGAAAGGCGCACACGGCCGCCGCTCAAGCGCATGAGAGGGCGGTCGACGGTAGTCGCGATGTGAAGCGCGATGCGGCTCATCATGGGGCGTGCTACGAAGCGTGCGAACCAGCGGGGCAGGGCCATGGGCTTCCGACTTCGACTCTAGAGCGGATCACCATGTCGGTCGGGCGTGACTGAAAGCAAGCGTGTTGCCGCGCTCTACCGAGGGACGCGCGCTCCGTTATGCTTCACCTTGCTGCTCCGGCGTCATACGCACGTGCCCGTATGCGCGCCGGGGCGGGCTGACGAGCGTCGGCCCCCCGGCCCCTTGGCGGCCGCTCAGTTTTGAATCGAAGAGGAATGGATTGATGGCCTTGATCAGCATGCGCCAAATGCTCGACCACGCTGCGGAGCATGGTTATGGCGTGCCCGCGTTCAACGTGAACAACCTGGAGCAGATGCGCGCCATCATGGAGGGCGCCGATGCGACCGACAGTCCGGTGATCGTGCAGGCGTCGGCCGGCGCGCGAAAGTATGCGGGGGCGCCCTTCCTGCGCCACCTCATCCAGGCTGCGATCGAGGAATGGCCGCACATCCCCGTCGTGATGCACCAGGACCATGGCGCATCGCCGTCCGTCTGCCAACGCTCCATCCAACTCGGCTTCAGTTCGGTGATGATGGATGGCTCGCTTGAAGAGGACATGAAGACGCCGGCGAGCTTTGACTACAACGTCGACGTCACGCGGCGCACGGTCGATATGGCGCACGCCTGTGGCGTGTCGGTGGAGGGTGAGCTCGGCTGCCTCGGCTCCCTTGAGACCGGACAGGCCGGCGAAGAAGACGGTAGCGGGGCTGAGGGCGTGCTCAGTCATGACATGCTCCTGACCGACCCTGAAGAAGCTGCAAGTTTCGTGAAAGCGACGGGGGTCGACGCCCTCGCGATTGCCATCGGCACAAGCCATGGTGCGTACAAGTTTTCCCGTCCGCCGACGGGTGACATCCTCGCGATCGAGCGCATCAAAGAAATCAACGCGCGCATCCCGAACACGCATCTCGTCATGCACGGGTCATCGTCAGTTCCCCAGGACTGGTTGGCTGTGATCAATGAGTACGGCGGCGAGATTCCAGAGACCTATGGCGTGCCCGTCGAGGAGATTCAGGAGGGCATCAAGCACGGCGTGCGCAAAGTGAACATAGATACGGACCTGCGCCTTGCGTCCACTGGCGCGATTCGTCGCTTCATGGCGAACAATCCCGCGGAATTCGATCCGCGCAAGTATCTGAAGGAAACGGTCGCTGCGATGAAGGACATCGTCATTGCGCGCTATGAGGCCTTCGGGACCGCTGGCAACGCCTCGAAGATCAAGGTCATCAGTCTCGACGACATGTTCGCGCGCTACTCGGCGGGCGAGCTCGATCCTGTGGTCAACTGATCCGACTGGCTCGCACAGGGGCGCTGTCGTCTTCGATCCGCTGCGCCTTGCGGCCGCGCTTGGATCCTTTCCAGCGCCGGTAGCGTCCACGGCTGATCTTCGCGGGTACCTTCTACACTACGGTCTGCCGTCGGCGGATCGCGCGCTCCACGAAATCGGGCGCGTCGAGGTGCGCGGAGAGGGAGTCCTGCTGCAGCGCTTCTCCATCCCGGGAGGGCGCGGCACGCTCATATGTCTTCATGGTCTCTTCGAGCACGGCGCACTGTGGCGTCACCAGGTCGAATGGGCCCTTGATCGCGGCCTCGACGTCGTGCTGCTCGACCTTCCCGGCCATGGCCTTTCGGAAGGTGAGCGCGCGCACGTGTGGGATTTCGCGCACTACGTCGAAGCGTTCGAAGCGGCGGTAGCGGTCGTCGAGTCCCCTGCACCGATCCTTGCGTTGGGTCACTCGACCGGTGCGGCTGTGCTCATGCAGGCGATCATTGATGGGCGGCCGGGCGCTGCTCGGATCGACGATCTGGTGCTTCTGAGTCCCCTGGTGCGCCCCGCGAAGCATCTGCTGGTTCGGTTGCTGCTGCCGATCGTTTCGTCATTGGTCGCCTCACTCCCGCGCAGTCATTACGCGAGTTCCTCGGATTTGAGCTACAACCGTTTCCAGGCCAGAGCGGATCCGCTGCAGCCTCGGCGCCTGCCGCTTGCCTGGGTGCATGCGATGGCGTCGTGGTTCGAGCGTTTCGAGAACGGACCCAAGCAGGGTCTATCGCCCCTCATCATCCAGGGGGATTGCGATGCCGTCGTCGACTGGCGCGGCAATCTTCGACGCATCGCGGCGCGCTTTACTGCGCCTGAGCTCGTGCTGCTGGAAGGGGCAAGGCACAACCTGCCGAACGAGGCCCCGGCCTATCGGTCGCAGATCGAAGCGGCCCTCGACGCTCGTCTGTGGCGCCTGCTTGGAAGGGTCTGAGTCAGTGTCTGCTCCGCCAGCAGATCGCCGCTGCTGCGCTCGTGCTTCCAACCAGAACGCTCGGGTTCCCTGGGTTGGTCGAGCGTAGGTGAGCAGCCCCCCCAACGCCTCGGACGCACACTGACGAAGTCTGGGCGGTGCCGGGTGACCTCTAGCGTGGCCCCCGCGGGGCGCATCTTGCGTGGAACACCGCAGTGTAAACAGCAGAACTAAGCGGCGGCCGCCGGCAGCGCTGGTGGAGGAGTGACCCGCGAGGTGTCAGAAAGGAAAGAACGCAGGGATGACCAGAATGCTGATCACCGCGCCGAGACAGTTCATCGGCAGGCCAACGCGGAGAAAATCGGAGAAGCGATAGCCTCCTGGCCCGAACACCATGAGGTTCGTCTGGTAACCGAGGGGCGTCGCAAAGCTGGCTGACGCCGCGATCATCGTGGCGACGACAAAGGGTTCCGGCGCGAAGCCCGCCGCGCCAGCGGCGGCGAGAATGATTGGCAGCATGAGCAGAGCAGCGGCCGTATTGGTGATGAATTCGGTACTCACGCTGACGGCGATGTAGGTAAGCGCGAGCAGCACCCAGGGATGGTCGCCGGAGAGCGTGAACAGGGCGCTGCCCATTGCGGCTGCTGCGCCGGTTTTCTGCAGCGCGGCCCCCAGCGCGAAGCTTGCGGCAATGGTAATGAGGACGGTGAGATCGAGGCTGCGTTTCGCTTCGGTGACCGTACAGCAGCGCAGCGCGATCATTGCGCCGGCCGCGAGAAGTGCAGCGTTCAGCATCGATGTCAGGCCCGAAGTCGCGAGCCCGATCATCGCGATCACGAGAGTCCATGCGAGGCGCGCGCGGCCTGTGTCGCGGCGGCTCTGCCCCGTATCGTTGACGAGGAGGAAGTTGCGCGTGCGTTCCTGGCGGGCAACGAAGGCGGGACTTGCCTCCAGCAGCAGCACATCGCCGGCCTCGAGGCGGATGCTGCCGAGATTGCCGCGCAGCGGCTCGCCCCGCCGGCTTACCGCAAGCACGACTGCGTCATAGCGATCCCGGAACCGGCCGTCGCGAAGCGTGCGGCCGACCGCTTCGCATTCCTGCGATACGACAGCCTCGATGAGGCGCCGCTCGGCAACGTCCTGCTCGATGACCGGCTCCGATGATTCGGAAGGCACGAGGCCGTCGCGGCGCAGGAGATCCACGATGGCGTCCGTTTCGCCGACGAACACGAGCCTGTCGCCGGCCTGCAGGCGCTCGGTTGGCGCGACGGCCGTGATGATCGAGCCGCGCCGTTCGATCTCCGCAAGAAAGGTGCGGCCGAGGTTGCGCAGGCCAGCTTCCTCGATCGACCTGCCAACCAGCGCGCTATCGGAAGCCACGGCCACTTCGAAGGTGAATGCGCGGCGATCCGCGAATTGCTCCGAGGCACTCATGCGCACCGGCAGCAGCCAGTTTGCGGTGAGCAGGACAAAGAGGAAGCCGATGCCGGCGAACACCAGCCCCACGGGCGTGACGTCGAAGAGTTCGAAGCCCTCGGCTCCGGTGAGCATTCGATACTGGCCGTCCACCACCAGGTTGGTGCTGGTGCCGATGAGCGTCAGCGTCCCGCCGAGGATCGACGCATAGGACAGCGGGATCATCAGCTTCGAGACGGGCACGTCGATACGTCTTGCCCACCGCGACACTGCCGGGATCATGGTCGCGACCACGGGCGTGTTGTTCAGGAAGCCCGACACAGCGATGACCGGCAGCATCAGTCGCAGGAGCGCGCGACGATAGTGCTTGGGCTGTCCGAGAATCCGGCCCACCAGAATGTCCACGCCGCCTGCACCGCGCACGCCCGCGGCCACGACGAAGAGCGCCGCTACGGTGATCAGGCCGGGGTTGGCGAAGCCGGTGAGCGCTTCGGCGGGTGTCAGGATGCCCGTCACGGAGAGCGCTGTCAGCGCCGCCATCAGCACGAGATCGGGACCGATTCGGGTGGTGACGAGCGTTGCGAGCGTGGCTGCACAGAGCACGACCGTGAAAAGGGCGGAATCTTCCATGGGGTCTGCGAGCGCCCCTTAAAGGGCGTCCGGCGTGGGTCGGGCACGCTGGTTGTATAGCAGCTTGCGCAGAGCCGCCCGCTCATCCTCGCTCAAGGCGCTGAAGTCGTTCTGCAGTTCGCTGCCGGCTGCCATGCCGCGTGCCACGGCAGGCCTTGCTTCCAGCGCCTTAATCCATCGCTGGACATGGGGGAATTCCTCGATGTCCTGGCCCTGACCGGCGTGGTTGACCGTCCACGGATAGCAGATCATGTCTGCGATCGTATATTCGTCGCCGGCGATGTAACGATGCGCGTAGAGCTGGTTGTTGAGTACGCCGTAGGCGCGGTTCACTTCGTCCGTGAATCGCGTGACCGCGTAAGTCTGATCGCCTCTGGATTCTCCCAGGCGGCGAAAGTGCCCACATTCGCCGGTTTTCGGACCCTGATTCGCCATCTGCCAGAAAACCCACTGCGTGACGTCATAGCGTCCGCGGAGATCGGTCGGCAAGAAGCGACCTTCCTTTTCCGCCAGATACATCATGATGGCGCCCGACTCGAACACCGACACTGGCTCGCCGCCGTCGATGGGCGCGTGATCCACCAGTGCGGGCATGCGGTTGTTGGGGCAGATCGCGAGGAATTCGTTCGCGAATTGATCACCGCGGCCGATGTTGCACTCGACGATGCGATAAGCGGCGCCGAGTTCCTCCAGCAGGATCGTGACCTTCTTGCCGTTCGGCGTCGGCCAGTAGTGGACGTCGTACATGACTGCGATCTCCGCGGGCGACGCCGCCATGATACGGGGGCGGTTCCGCCGCGGCGTAGCGTCGCTCAGAAAAGGACCCTGGATCTGATCGTGCCTTCGACGGCGCGAATGCCCTCGAGAGCGAGATCACTATGCTCTGCGTCCGTATCGACGACTACGTAGCCGATATCGGGGTTCGTCTGCAGGTACTGCCCCGCGATGTTCGCGCCGTTCTGGGAGAACACCTGGTTGATCGCGGACAGCACGCCCGGGACGTTCCTGTGGATGTGCAGCAGTCGGTGCTTGCCCGGGTGCTCGGGCAGGCCGACCTCGGGGAAGTTCACGGAGCCGATGGTCGAGCCGTTGTCGCTGTAGAGCGTCAGCTTCTCGGAGACCTCGCGCCCGATATTGTCCTGAGCTTCGACCGTGCTGCCGCCAACGTGCGGCGTCAGGATCACGTTGTCGAGGCCCCTCAGGGGCGACTCGAAGGGGTCGTCGTTGGACGCGGGCTCGGCGGGGAACACGTCGATCGCGGCACCCAGGAGTCGTTCCTGCCGCACCGCCGTGGCGAGCGCATCGATGTCGACAACCGTGCCGCGGGAGGCATTGATGAGTACGGCCTGGGCGCGAATCTGCGCGATCCGCTCAGCGGTCATCAAACCGCGTGTGGTCGGTGTGTCGGGAACGTGTAGCGTCACGACGTCAGACATGCCGAGCAGGTCGCCGAGGTCGTCCACCTGCTCTGCGTTGCCGAGCTTCAGCTTGCGTACGACGTCGTAGAAACGAACGCGCATGCCCAGCGACTCGGCGAGGACGCCGAGCTGGGCGCCAATGTTGCCGTAGCCGACGATACCGAGTGTCTTACCGCGCAGCTCGTAGCTTTGCTTCGCGCTCTTCTTCCACACCCCGCGATGTGCCTTGGCGCTCTTGTCGGGGATGCCGCGCAGCAGCAGGATCGCCTGCCCGATCACGAGCTCGGCCACGCTGCGCGTATTGGAGAAGGGGGCATTGAAGACCGGGATACCGCGACGCGTTGCTGCATCCAGGTCGACCTGATTGGTGCCGATGCAAAAGCAGCCTACGGCGATGAGGCGGCGCGCCGCTTCGAAGACGCCAGCGTCGAGTTGGCTCCGTGAGCGGATGCCGAGCATGTGGACGTCACGAACGGCTTCGAGGAGCTCTTCTCTCGGCAGCGCCTTCGGAAGGCGCGTGACGTTTTCATAGCCTGCGCGGGCGAAATTCTCGATTGCCGAATCGGCGACGCCTTCGAGGAGGAGAATACGGATTCTCGCCTTTTCGAGAGACGTGATCTGACTGTTCATGGGGCTGGGGAGACGGGTCTGGAAGGAGCGACATGGTAACATGCGTGTCCGCACAACCTCGCCGTCCCGCGCGCCCCGCAGGGCGACAACCCCCGAGTGCCCCATGCCCGACCCTGCGCCACAAGCTCCAGCTCTTTCCGACGCCGCAGCCGACGCACTCACGACAGCTTTCGGTGACCGACTCCGTATGGATTCGGATGCGCTGTTGGAGTGGGGGCGCGATTGGACGCGTAGCTTCACGGTTGCCCCCTCAGCCATCGTGTTTCCGCGCAGTGAGGATGAAGTTGTTGCGCTCGTAGGGTTAGCGAGGACGCACCGATTCGCCCTCGTTCCGTCCGGTGGGCGGACAGGCCTTTCCGGCGGCGCCGTCGCGCCGGCGGGGGAGGTGGTCGTTTCCTTTGATCGCATGGATCGGGTGCTTGCCGTCGATCCCGCGGCGCGCCAATTGCGCTGCGAAGCCGGCGCCATCACGCAGGTCGTGCAGGAGGCCGCAGCAGCGGAAGGACTCTTCTATCCGGTGGACTTCGCGTCCTCCGGGTCGTCGCGAATCGGCGGCAACGTCGCGACCAATGCGGGTGGCATCAAGGTCATTCGCTGGGGCATGACGCGCGATTGGGTAGCCGGTTTGCGCGTGGTCACCGGGACCGGTGAGGTGCTCGATCTCGGTCGTGGTCTCGTCAAGGACAATACCGGGTATGACCTGCGCCAGTTGATGATCGGCTCCGAGGGTACGCTCGGTCTCATCACTGAAGTCACGCTGCGACTCGCGCGGCCGCCGGAGGAGCTTGCGGTCCTGGTCCTCGGCCTGAGTGACTTTGCCGTGGTGATGGACGTGCTGGCCGCCTTTCAGCGCGATCTCGATCTCACGGCGTTCGAGTTCTTTTCCGAGCAGGCGCTTGCCAAGGTGGTGGCGGCGCGCGGACTCGCGCGCCCCTTCGAGGCTACGGCCCCCTTCTATGCGTTGCTCGAATTCGAGGAAGCCGACGCCATGGAGCAGGCGCTCGCCGTATTCGAGCACTGTGCCGGTGAAGGCTGGATCATCGATGGCGTCGCGAGCCAGTCGCGGGAGCAGGCCGTAAATCTATGGCGGCTCAGGGAGGACATCTCCGAGACGATCTCGCACTGGACGCCCTACAAGAACGACATTTCCGTCCGCGTGGCCGACGTTCCGGCGTTTCTGGCAGAAGTCGATTGCTTCGCCGCCGAAGCCTATCCGGATCTGGAGGTCATCTGGTTTGGGCACATCGGTGACGGAAATTTGCATCTCAATGTGCTGAAGCCTGAAGGCATGGCGCAGTCCGATTTCTTCGAGCGCTGCCACCCCATGTCCGCGCGGGTCTTCGAGATCGTACAGCGGTATGGCGGCTCGATTTCGGCAGAGCATGGTGTCGGCTTGCTCAAGCGTGACTACCTTGGCTACTCGCGCTCTGACGCGGAGATCGCACTCATGCGCGCAATTCGTGCGTCCTTCGATCCCGACGGCATCCTCAATCCAGGCAAACTGCTCGCCTGAGCCGCAGCGGGTTCAGGCCGGTGATCAGCGCACTCGGGTCGTGACGCCCTGATCCTCTGCAACCATGACGACATCGGCCGGCCTGAGCGCAAACAAACCGTTGCTCACGACCCCCGCGATGTCGTTCAGCTCGCTTTCCATTGCGCGCGGATCGGACAGATCAAGGCCTGACACATCGAGGATGAGGTTGCCGTTGTCGGTCACGAAGCCCGCGCGCAGCTCCACCTCTCCGCCGAGAGCCCGGCAGGTGCGGCTGACATGGTCAGCGGCCATGGGAATGACCTCGATCGGCAATGCACAGGCGCCAAGGCGATCGACGCACTTGCTGTCGTCTACGATGCATACGAAGCGTTCAGCTGTGGCCGCAACGATCTTCTCGCGCGTGAGCGCACCGCCGGCGCCCTTGATCAGGCAGAAGTTCGGGTCTGCTTCGTCTGCCCCGTCCACGTAGACGCCAAGCGTTCCCGCGTCGGCCGCTTCCATGAGCGTGATGCCACCGGCGCTGAGCCGTTCGGCAGTGGCCTCTGAACTCGCAACGGCTGCCCTGAACTGCGAAGCGTGAGGCATAAGTGCATCTATGAAGCAGTTGGCCGTTGAACCTGTCCCGACGCCGATGATCGTGTCTCGTCGCAGGATCGGTCTGACGAGTTCGACGGCGGCCCAGGCCACTTGCTGTTTTTTCCAGTTCGCGTCCACCGTGCCCCCCTGCGCTGATGCGGGCGCGATGGTAGCACCGCGCGCTCGCCGCTGGCGGGCATTCGGAGGCACGGCTACCATCCGCCGCCTCGTTTTTGCTGCCTACCCATTCGGAGAGCGCCATGCTCGAGGCCTATGCGAAGCGCATCCTCGAGGCGCGTGTCTACGACCTAGCCGTCGAGACGCCGCTGACCGCTGCCCCTTTTCTTTCGCGTCGCCTCGGCAATGAGGTGCTCATCAAGCGCGAGGACTTGCAGCCCGTGAATTCGTTCAAGGTCCGCGGTGCCTACAACAAGATCGTCCGCCTCGACGAGGATACGCGGCGGCGTGGCGTGATCGCTGCTTCCGCCGGAAACCATGCTCAGGGGGTCGCCATGTCGGCTGCGCACCTCGGCATCAAGGCAACCATTGTCATGGGCCGAAATGCGCCCGACATCAAGGTCAATGCAGTGAAGGCGCGCGGTGCGCACGTGGTTCAGCACGGCGAGAGCTACGATGCGGCCGCTGAGCATGCGCGTGCCCTCATGGAGCGGCACGGCTACGCGTGGGTGCCGCCCTTCGACGATGCGGACATCATCGCCGGTCAGGGTACGGTGGGAATGGAAATCCTCCGCCAGCAGCGTGGCCCGCTGCACGCGATCTTCGTTCCCGTTGGCGGCGGCGGCCTCGTTGCCGGCGTTGCGGCCTGGGTGAAGTACCTGGCGCCCGAAGTGAAGGTCATTGGTGTCGAAGCCGAAGGGTCTGCGTGCCTTGCCGCGGCCCTTGCGGCGAATCGTCGCGTCACGCTTCCGCGCGAGACCCTCGATCTGTTCGCGGACGGCGTATCCGTCGCGCAGATCGGCAAGGAAACCTTTCGGATCGCACGCAAGCACGTTGACGAGGTGGTCACGGTGAGCACTGACGAGATCTGTGCGGCGGTCAAGGATGTCTTCGATGACACGCGGGCGCTCTCTGAACCTGCGGGTGCGCTGTCCATCGCGGGTTTGAAGAAGTGGTCAGAACGGAATCGGGTCCAGGGCAAGACGCTGGTCGGCATCAACAGCGGCGCCAACGTGAATTTCGATCGCTTGCGTCACATCGCTGAGCGCGCCGAGGTCGGTGAGCAGCGCGAGGCGATTCTTGCGGTCTCGATCGACGAGAAGCCTGGAAGCTTCCGGCGCTTCTGCAAGGTGATCGGCAAGCGTGCGGTGACCGAGTTCAACTACCGCTATGCCGATCCGCAGCGTGCGGAGGTTTTCGTAGGCATCCGTGTGGGCGCGGGGGACGAGCGCGCAGAGTTGGTTGAGCGCCTGGAGGCGCAGGACTATCCCGTGATCGACATGACTGACAATGAAATGGCTAAGCTCCACGTACGTCACCTCGTTGGCGGCCGAGGCCCCGGCGCTGGTGAAGAGCAACTGTTTCGGTTCGAGTTTCCTGAACGCCCCGGCGCGCTCATGAACTTCCTCTCGGTTCTGGGCACGAAGTGGAACATCTCGCTGTTCCACTACCGCAACCATGGTGCGGCCTGGGGACGGGTGCTGGTCGGCTTCCAGGCTGGTGCAGAAGATCGACGTGCCCTGCGCGACGCGCTCGGAGAAACGGGCTACCGATTCTGGGAAGAAACGGCGAACCCCGCTTACGCGCGCTTTCTCGGTTGAGCCTTCGTTCCCGCTACGTCTGATCTGCGGATTCCAGGAAGGCGTCGAGCTCTGTCTCGAATACCAGACGCGTGCTGTCGGTCATGCGATCGACGTACAGGCATCCATCCAGATGGTCGAACTCATGCTGGAACACGGTTGCGAGGAACCCGCTGTATTCCGCGCTGTGCTCGACGCCCTCGGCGTCTTGCCAATGCACGCGGATCGCCCTTGGCCGCTCGACCCAACCTCGTAGGCCTGGCACGGAAAGGCATCCCTCCCAGAAGCCCTGAAGCACGCGGTCAGTCACCTCAATGACGGGATTCACGTATACGGTGAGCGGGACCGGCCTGAGTTCTCCGTACCGCGAAGGCCCGCCTGCTACACGGATGATGGCGACGCGCTGTTCGACGCCGATCTGCGGTGCCGCGAGACCGATCCCGCCGGATGCGTCGAGCGTATCCACCATGTCGGCTATCAGTGTGGGCAGGGTGGGGCTGGCTCGCTCTACTGCGTCCAGAGCGCGCGCGCGCCGACGCAGCAATGGATGCCCCATGCGGAGAATCTCGCGAACAGCCACCTCAGTGGCCTGTCGGCAGGATCACTTCCTGCTCGGTGACGATGGCGTCCAGGGGGGCGTCGTGGGGGAGCTGGTCGAGCATGGTGACCTCCTGGAGGCTGTGCGCAAGGCCAATGAGCACCGGCCGATTCGGGCGGTCGCGTCGCGCATCAAAGGTTGCATCGTAGTAGCCGGCCCCCATGCCGAGTCGTGCGCCTGTTCGATCGAAGCCCACGAGTGGGATCAGCACGGCGTCTAGGGTCCAGCCGGCACGCATGCGTGTGCCGAAGGGTTCGGGGATGCCGAAACGGTTCGGGCGCATTGCCTGTGGGCTTTGCAGCGGTCTGAAGCGTAACCGGTTCGGGCCTCGCGGAACCGGGGCGATGCAGGGCAGCCAGGGCCGGATACCGCGGTCTCCAAGGCCCGTAAGGAGCGCTAATGGGTCGATCTCTCCATCGGCGGCGAGATAAGCACCGAGGTTTCGGACCCCGCGGAGCAGTGGAGAAGGAAGCAGCAGAGCGCGAACGGCGCCCGCGTGGACACGCCGCTTCCGCGATGAAAGCCCCCGACGCCGTGTCCGTAGCACCCGGCGCAGAGCCCGCCTCGTCAGCCCAGTGCTGTCAACGGGGGTCCTGTGTTCGGCGGTGTGAGGCTTAGATGGATGCGGAAACATGGGTGCGATTGTGCGGCGTGATGCTCCCCGGAATGCCGCTGCCGATGTTGCCCTTGAACCTAGTGTTCAAGGGTGGAGGTTCAGGCGAGGCCTCAGGCTTTCCGGCGCACGGACATGCACACCGGCCTCTGCACTTCACCCCCAGGGTATTTCTAAGCTCGAGGACGTTACCGGCTGGCGAACACCCCAGGGAAACACACAAAGAGTATAGCGGTGTGGGTCCGCTGTCAGAGGCGCCTGGCGACAGACGGTCGCTGCCCGAATCTCGAGTCGCTCAGATCTAGAGTCGCTCAGATTTCGAGTCGCTCAGATCTCGAGTCGCTCAGATCTCGAGTCGCTCAGATCTCGAGTTGGCGGATGCCGCCGAGGGCCTTGCCGAGCTTTTCCGACAGGCGGTCAACTTCTCGTTGCGTGCCCTCCGTAAGGCCCGAGAGGGAGCCTTCACTCGATAGTGCTTCGTGAGTGATGTTCAGAGCCGCCATCACCGCGATGCGTTCAAGGCCGACGATCTTTCCGGTACCGCGAATCTCGCGCATCTTGACGTCCAGGTGTTCGGCGGCCCTTATCAGCGCATCGCGTTCCGATGGCGCGCAGGCGACCTGGTAGTCGCGATCGAGGATCGAGACGTTGACGGTGATCGGACTGTCCTGGCTCATCCGTCCTGCTCCAGCGATCGCAAGCGGCTGATCATTGCCTCGACCTTGCTTTTGGCGAGCTCGTTTTTTTCGATGAGTTGCGCGCGCTCGGTGGCCCAGTCGCCATGCCGCTCGGACAGCGCCTGATTCTCGCGCGCGAGCTGATCACACAGCTGAACGAGCTCGTCGATCTTGCGCTCGAGGGAAGTGAGGTCGATGTCGCTCATCGCGCGTGGGCGGTCCGGATCTCGGGGCAAGCGCTCGTGGCGCGGGCGGGGCAGAAGGCAACGCGCAATATAGGTGTCGGGCCTTCTGACGGTCAACGCGGGTATGTCCTGCCTGGGTGCCGGCGCGGTTGCCGAGATATGCTGCGCCCGCTGCGACATTGCCGCGAGTGCGCCGCTACAATCTCGGCACGTACGACGTCTGCACCCTGCCGGGTGCGCTGCTATCGGATTTCTCTGCATGAACTTCGAGGACGATGCGCTCCAGCTCGACTGGGAGGAAGCAAGCGCGGTGCTCGCAGCCTTTGAACCCTGGTGCTCACCTGCCGAGCTGCAGGGCCTGCTCTGTGGCGCTGTCTGCGCGGTTGGCGTCGGCCCTCAGGACGATGCCTGGTTCGCGCTCGTCCACCAGCACTCCGGGGAGGATCTTGCGGCGGGGCGTGATGCGACACCACTGCTCAGGTTCCGGGACCGGGTGCTTGCCGGGCTCTTCGATGAAACGCTCGCTTTCCCACTCCTGCTCCCAGACGACGATGCGTTGCTCAGCGATCGCCTCACCGCGCTCGGGGTCTGGTGTGGCGGTTTTCTATCCGGCTTCGGACTCTCCGGCGGCAACATCGACGGGTTGGAAGAAGATGCGGTGTCCGTCCTCGAGGACATGGTCGCGATCTCCGAGGTCGATCCGGAGGCAGACGAGAGCGATGCGTCCGAAGGACAATTCCTCGACGTTACCGAGTACGTCCGCATGGGGGTCTTGCTGCTTCTTGCCGGCGTTCATGCGCGCGCCGCGGATGCACTTGGGGACCGCGATCCGGAGGCGCCGCCCCATTGAATCGCCGACCCACGATCGCGAGCGGTGAGTATGCACGCCGCCGGCGGGCTCTGATGCGTGCCGTGGGTGACGATGCCGTCGTGCTCGTCCCTGCCGCGTCAGTCTGCTACCGGAATGGCGATGCAGCCTATCCCTATCGCCAGAATTCGGATTTCCTCTACCTGACGGGCTTCGAAGAGCCCGATGCGCTTCTGGTGCTCGCGCCCGGTCGCAGCGCCGCCGAGCAAATCCTCTTTTGCCGGGATCGGGACGCGCGCGCCGAGCGCTACGATGGGGCACGCCTTGGCCCTGAGCGCGCGGCTCAGTGTCTGGCGCTCGACGACGCCTTTCCGATCGGAGATGCCGACGAGATCGTGCCCGGGCTGCTTGAGGGCCGGAAGCGTGTCTACTTTTCGCTGGGCGCCTCCCCCGAGTTCGATCGCCGGGTCATGGATTGGGTCGCGGAGGTGTGCTCGCGGATCGGCGCAGACGGCCATCCGCAGCACGAGTTCGTCGATATCGGCCATCTGCTCCATGACGCTCGCCTCGTCAAGAGCGCCGCTGAGCAGCGGATGATGCGCGAGGCTGCACGGGTATCCGCCGATGCGCATCGCCGCGCCATGGAGCGGGTTTGCGACGGCATGAACGAGGGTGTAGTCGAGGCAGAGCTGTTCCTCGCCTTCCGCGAAGGCGGAGCGCGTGCTGCGGCCTACGAGAGTATTGTGGCCGGCGGCGAACGCGCCTGCACCATGCACTACGTGCGCAATGATGCTCCGCTGCGCGATGGTGAGCTCGTGCTCATCGATGCCGGGTGCGAGTACGGCGGCTACGCCGCGGACATCACGAGGACGTTCCCTGTGTCGGGAGTCTTCGGGCCTTCTCAGCGCGAACTCTATGATCTTGTCTTGGCAGCGCAGCAGGCGGCGATCGACGCGGTTCGGCCCGGAGCGAGCTTCAACGCGCCGCACGAGGCGGCGAACCGCGTGCTGACCCAGGGGCTCGTCGACCTTGGCGTGCTCGAGGGCGAGCTGGAGGCGCTTGTGGAAGCCGAAGCTTCCCGGCCCTGGACAGTGCACAAAAGCTCACATTGGCTTGGCCTCGACGTGCACGATGTCGGTGATTATCGCCTCGGTGATGCTTGGCGCGACCTTGCGCCAGGCATGGTGCTCACGATTGAGCCCGGCCTTTATTTCCATGCGGATCTCGAGTCGGTTCCGGAGCGCTTTGCCGGCATCGGTATCCGCATCGAGGACGACGTGCTCGTGACGGAGGACGGCTGCGAGATCCTTACGGCTGGCGTGCCGAAGGACCCTGACGAGATCGAGACCCTCATGGCCGAAGCGCGGGGGCAAACGCGCCTGCCGTTTGGTGCCTACGCATGAAAGCGCCGTTAGTCATCGTCGGCGGCGGTCTGGTCGGTGCAGCGCTCGCGCTTGCGCTGGAGCGGCGCGGCCTCGCAGTGCAGCTGGTCGAACCCCAGCCGCCTTCCGATGCGCGCGTGGATCCGCGCACGGTCGCGCTGTCCCCGGCTTCGATCGATCTTCTTCGCACGCTCGGCGCCTGGACGGACGAACTCGCCGGGGCTTGCGCCTACCGCGCCATGGACGTTTGGGATGCGGGCGGTACCGGCCGAATCCGCTTCGAGGCCGAGGCGCTTGGTGTGCGTTCCCTCGGAACCATCGTGCCTAACGGATCGGCCCTGGCCCGGCTCTGGGCGCGGCTTGCGGTGCGCGGCGTGGAGACGATCACCGGCGCCGGCGTGACGGCACTCGAGCGTCTGCCCGGTGTGACGCGGCTTGCGCTTGCCGACGAGCGGGTGCTGCAGACGCCTCTGGCAATCGCGGCGGACGGTGGGCGCTCTGCATTACGCGGTTTTGCCGGCGTGCCGGTTCGGACCACGGCGATGAGACAGGTTGCCATCGCGACCACCGCGATCGTCGAGCGCCCGCATGAGGACACGGCTTGGCAACGATTCATGGATACCGGTCCTCTCGCGCTTCTGCCACTCGCGGACGATGCAGATGGCCGGCATCGAGTTTCGGTCGTCTGGTCGCTTGATGAAGCGGCGGCGGAAGCCGTGCGCAGGCTCGATGACGGAGCGTTTGCGCAGGCACTAACGAGCGCATCGGAGGCTCGCCTTGGACGTATTCTCGAGGTTGCGCCTCGAGGGGGCTTTCCGCTCTTCCAGGTGCATGCGGATCGGTACGTAGATGATGGCCTTGTTCTCGTCGGCGATGCGGCGCACGTGGTGCACCCCCTCGCGGGCCAAGGGGTGAACCTCGGCCTCAAGGACGTGACCGTGTTGACGGATGTACTTGCTGATATCGCCTCTGGCCCTGCGGCCTCACGAATCGGCGAGGCGCGCATGCTGAGACGCTATGAGCGGGCGCGGCGCGGCGACAACGCTCTCGCCCTTGGTGCGATGGAAGGCTTGAAACGCCTTTTTGGCGCGGAAGACCCAGGCGTGCGCCTGCTGCGCAATCGCGGTCTGTCCTTTGTCGACCGTGCCGCCTCCGTGAAACGCGCCTTCGCTGAACACGCCCTTGGCCTGGACTGAATTCGACTTCGCTGCAGGATCTCCTCATGAACAGAACCGCTCTGATCGAACAACACCGTGCCAGCGATGCGAAGCTCGTCGACTTTCACGGCTGGGAAATGCCGCTGCACTACGGGTCGCAGCTTGAGGAACACCATGCCGTGAGGCGGGCAGCGGGCATCTTCGACGTCTCCCACATGACGGTCGTCGACGTGGACGGCGACGACGCTACGGCGTGGCTGCGCGGGCTGCTGGCGAACGACGTCGGACGGCTGCAGGCGGCGGGGCGTGCCCAGTACACGGCACTGCTCGATGAGCACGGGGGCATCCTCGATGACCTCATCGCCTATCGCCGGGATGGCGGCTGGCGGCTGGTGGTGAACTCTGCAACGCGCGAGAAGGACATTGCGTGGATGCGTGGGCATTTGGAAGGTGATGTGAGGCTGGAGGAGCGGGCTGATCTTTCAATGCTCGCGGTCCAGGGTCCCGAGGCGCTGAACCGCGCAGCGCCCTGGCTCGGCGCAAGCGCTGATGCTGTCTCCGCCCTTCCTGCGTTCTCTTTTGTTGAAGACGGAGAGCGCATGATCGCGCGCACGGGCTATACCGGTGAGGATGGTTTCGAGGTCGTGCTGCCCCATGCGGATGCGCAGCAGGCTTGGGATGCGCTGCTTGATGCGGGCGTTCGGCCCGCGGGTCTCGGGGCGCGCGATACGCTGCGCCTTGAGGCGGGCATGAACCTTTACGGTCAGGACATGGATGCGTCGGTTACCCCGTTGGAGTCGAATATGGCCTGGGTGCTGGCGCTTGACCCTGCAGATCGTGGCTTCCTCGGGCGCGCCGAGGTCGAGTCGCGAAGGGCCGCAGGCGTACAGCAGCGGTTGTGCGGTGTGGTCCTCGAAGCAAAGGGTGTGTTGCGCGGTGGCCAGGGCCTTCGGGGCGATGGTCGCGAAATCGGCGCATTGACCAGCGGCGCCTTCTCGCCGACGCTTGGCCGTGGCATCGGGCTTGCGCGGATCGACGCGGGATGGGCCCCAGGCAAGGGCGGCCGCGGCGGTGTGTCGGTCGAGATACGGGGCAAGGAATTGCCCGTCCGGCTCGTTCGCCCACCGTTCGTTCGTAACGGTAAGGCACTCGTCTAGAATCGAGACTTGCCTCCGTGGACTCGGCCTCCGTACGATCGCGCCTCCTACGGACGTCGGTTGCCGGCGTCAGTCACCGAGAGACGCCGGCCATGAGCCATATCCCAGCAGAACTTCGTTACGTGGCGACCCACGAATGGGTTCGCATCGAGGACGACGGCAGCGTTACCGTTGGCATCACGGATCACGCCCAGGAAGCACTCGGCGACGTGGTGTACGTGGAGCTGCCAGAGATGGATGCACTCATAAGTGCTGGCGATGAGGCGGGCGTTGTCGAGTCCGTCAAGGCCGCGTCCGACATTTATGCGCCGGTTTCGGGCACTGTGGTTGCCGTCAACGGCGAGCTTGAGGAAGCGCCCGAGAAGGTCAACGAGGCACCTTACGCGGACGGATGGTTCTTCCGCTTGCGCCCGACGGATGCGGGTGAGCTCGACGAATTGCTCGACGCCGAAGGCTATTCGGAAGTGGCCGAAGCCGACGATCACTGAAGGCTCAGCGCCGTTGAGCGCTAGCAGCACAGGACCGCGCTGAGGGCGGTCCACACCAGATTGCACGGGCCTGTGCGGGGCGGCGACGACGCCCCCCGCGTCCGTCATGGAGCTCTCTACGCGCATGCCATTCATTCCGCACACGCCGGCCGACGTCGATGCGATGCTCGCTGTGATCGGCGTCCCCGATATCGATTCGCTCTTCGACGAAGTCCCCGAGCGCTTCCGCGCGGCGACCCTCGAGCAGGTACCGGAAGGTGTCTGTGAGATGGAGATGCTCGCGGACCTCGGCGCCCGCGCTGCGCTCGATGACGGCGTACTCTGCTTTGCTGGCGCCGGCGCCTACGACCACCATATACCTTCCGCGATCTGGGACCTCGTCCAGCGCGGTGAATTCATGACTGCGTATACGCCGTATCAAGCTGAAGCGAGCCAGGGCACGCTTCAGGTCATCTATGAATATCAGACGATGATCGCCGGCTTGACGGCGATGGATGCCTCCAACGCTTCGGTCTATGACGGTGGCTCGGGTCTCGCCGAAGCCTGTCTCATGGCTGTGCGTGCGAACCGAAAGTCGAAGTCCAAGCGGATTCTCGTTGCCGGGTCCCTTCATCCGCTGTACCGATCGGCGACAGAGACCATCGTCGGCAATCAGGGCATCGAGCTCGTCGCGTTGCCGCTCAATGAGGCAGGCACCCTGCCGGTGGAGGCCCTCGCTGCTCACGCAGGCGAGGATTACGCAGCGCTGGTCATCCAGCAGCCTAACTTCTACGGCGCCCTTGAAGACGTGCACGCGCTCACTGACGCAGCGCATGCAGCGGGCATGCTGGTTGTGGCCGTGGTCAATCCGATCTCGCTTGGCGCCCTCGCGCCGCCCGGAGAGTGGGGACGCGACGGCGCCGACATCGCCGTTGGCGATGGCCAGCCGCTGGGCATTCCGATGGCTTCCGGCGGACCCTATTTCGGCTTCATGTGCTGCCGCGACAAGCTGGTGCGGCAGATGCCGGGCCGCATCATCGGTCGCACGGTCGATCTCGATGGCCGAGTGGGCTACACCCTGACCCTGCAGGCGCGGGAGCAGCACATTCGGCGCGGCAAGGCGACGTCGAACATCTGCACGAACCAGGGCCTTCTCGTAACGGCGGGCACCATCTACATGGCGCTCATCGGACCGGAGGGCATCAGTCGGGTGGCGGGCCAGTGTCACGCACGCACGCGTGCGCTCGTCGATCGGCTCACGCAGATCGAAGGCGTTGAGCAGGCGTTGCCCGGCCCCTTCTTCCATGAAGCGGTGCTGCGTCTGCCGGCGTCGGCGGCCGCGGTCGTTGAGCGTCTTGCCGAATCGCGGATTCTCGCCGGCGTGGCGCTCGGACGCTTCGATGACGCACGCGAGAACGAATTGCTCGTTTGTGCGACCGAGAAGCGCTCCGAGGCAGAAATCGAACGTTTCGCACGGGCACTCAGCGAGGCACTCGCGACCGGAGGTGTGGCATGAGCGATAACTTCATGATCGATGACGCAGGCGTCACGCTGTTCGAAAAATCTGTCGCCAGCCGCAGTTCGCATGCGCAAGTGCCGCCGGCACCGCCAGCCATTGATGACCTCCCGGAGGCGTTGCTGCGCAAGCGCGCGCCTGAACTTCCGGAGGTCTCCGAACTGCAGGTGGTGCGCCATTTCACGAACCTGTCGAGCCGCAACTTTGCGATCGATCGTCAGTTCTACCCGCTCGGCTCCTGCACGATGAAATACAACCCACGCGGGGCTCATGCAGCGGCCAGCTTGCCGGGCTTTCTCGGCCGCCATCCGCTCGCTCCTGCATCCATTTCACAGGGCCTGCTGTCAGTCTTCTTCGATTTGCAGGAGACCCTCAAGGACGTGACGGGGATGGAGGGCGTATCCCTTGCGCCCATGGCCGGCGCGCAGGGTGAGTTTGCCGGCGTGGCGATGATCCGCGCGTATCACGAAGCGCGCGATGATCATCAGCGGCGCGAGATTCTCGTTCCGGAAGCGGCGCACGGAACTAATCCGGCGACCGCCGTCATGTGCGGCTACGAGGTGCGGGAATTACCGGTGGATGCCGAGGGTGACATCGACGTGGAGGCCCTGCGCGCGGCGGTCGGGCCGCAGACAGCGGGTTTGATGATGACCAATCCGTCCACCTGCGGCGTATTCGAGCGCAAGATCGAGGAGATTGCCGCGCTCGTGCACGGCGCGGGTGGCCTCCTGTACTACGACGGCGCGAACCTGAACGCGATCCTCGGTCGCGTGCGCCCGGGTGACATGGGCTTCGACGTACTTCACATGAACCTGCACAAGACCTTCGCGACCCCGCACGGCGGCGGCGGGCCGGGTGCGGGCCCGGTTGGCGTTGGCGAGCGTCTTTTGCCTCACCTGCCGACCCCGCTGGTCGTGCGTGAAAGCGATGAAGGCACCATGGCCTACCGATGGCAGGACACGGATGAGCGCACGGACTCTATCGGGCATCTGTCAGCGTTCATGGGTAACGCCGGCATTCTCGTACGCGCCCTTTCCTATGCGTTGATGCTCGGCCGCGACGGCTTCGACCGTGTTGCCCAATACTCGACGCTGAACGCGAACTATCTGGCCAAGCGCCTTGCGGATGAGGGCTTTGACCTGGCCTACCCGACGCGACGCGCGACCCACGAGTTCCTTGTCACCTTTTCGCGCCTCGCGAAGGAACGTGACGTTTCGGCTATGGACTTTGCCAAGCGACTCCTGGACTACGGTCGGCACTCTCCGACGACCTATTTCCCGTTGCTGGTTCCTGAGTGCTGGCTCATAGAGCCAACGGAAACGGAGAGCAAGGAGGAGCTCGACGCCTTTGTCGAAGCGCTCGTCGCGATTCAGGCCGAGGCCCTGACCGCGCCCGAACAGGTCAAGTCGGCGCCACACGCTTTGCCGGTGAAGCGGCTAGACGATGTCCGCGCGGCTCGGCAGCTCGACCTCGTGTGGAAGCCCGCCGCCGCCGCCGACTCGGACGCGGCCTGATACGCGGAGCGCGCTGCCCGCTCATCTAGCGGGCAGAGCGAGGGGAACAGCATCTACGCTGGCCCCTCTCCCCTTGCGGTGCACGATGGGCCAAGAGTGCGCTGCACCCGCGGATGCGCGCGGCCGCGTTGGTGCACCTGGTTCTGCGCGAGCGCGTATGCTCGGGGAACGGCGGTCCAGGCGAGGGAGGGATATCCATGAGCCAGCGCCTCAGCGGCCAGGACGCGAGCTTCCTGTATACGGAATCTGCGAGCGGGCCGATGCACATCTCGTCGGTATACGTGCTCAGGGGAGAGCTGTCCCACGAGGACGCATTTGCGCATTTCGCGGAGCGTATCCATCTCGTGCCCGCGTACCGGCGGCGCCTCGCCCTCGTACCGATGAATCTCGCGCATCCGAGTTGGGAGGACGACCCGGAATTCGATCTCGCCAATCACGTGTTGGCGCACGCACTGCCATCCGGATCTTCCCTCGAGGATGGCCTCGATACGGCCATCGAGATCAACGAGGAGATGCTTGATCGCAAACGGCCGTTGTGGACGGTACACGTCATCTCTGGCGTACCGGATAGGACGCTGATCCTGCAGCGCACGCATCACGCGCTGATTGATGGCGCCTCGGGTATCGAGATCACGACAATCATCTACGACCTTGATCCGAAAGGGGGGAATCCGCTGCCCGCGCCCGAAACGCCTTGGTTCCCACCGCCCGTGCCTGGCCCGCTTGAGCGGGCCGGCAGCGCCGTGCGTGACAACCTGCGAACGCTTCGAGGCAACGTCGAGGCGGTGCTGGACGGAGGCATGCCCTCGCTGCGTGCCGGCCTGGGTGAACGTTCGCGAATGCTCGCGCGAGCGCTTGGCGTGCTGCAGCGCTTCGTCGCTCGGCCCGTGATCACTGCTCCCTTTAATGCCGGCCTCGTCGGTCCGAAGCGAAACGTGCGCTACACGAAGAAAGCCTTCGGGGAGATTCGCGAGATTCGCCGGGCCTTGGGCGGCACGATCAACGACGTCGTGCTGACCGTGGTTTCAGAAGCCGTTGCCCGCTACCTGCATGCACATGGTGAGCGAACCGAGCAGAAGTACATGCGGATCATGTGCCCCGTGAACGTGCGCACGGAAAGCGAAGAAGGGGCGCTCGGCAATCGCGTGTCGGCCATCTTCCCGACGCTGCCCGCCTGGAGCATGGACGTCGACAAACGTCTCGTAGCGGTCTGCGCCGAGACCAATCGGATCAAGGACGAACAAGAGGCGCAGGCGCTTGCGTTGCTTAGCTCCGGTGACTCCGGCATCTGGCCGATCGCATTCGCGCCCACGCAGCTTATAGGTACGCGCTGGGATGTGACCAAACTGCTGGCCAGGCGGCCCCTCCCGGTTATGCCGAATCTCGGCTGGCGTCCGCCGAACATCGGCATCAATTTTGTCTGCACGAACGTACCTGGCGTGCAGGTGCCGCAATATCTGAGGGGACACGAGGTGCTCGATACGATCGGAGTGCTGGTGCTTACGGGCAACGTCGGCTTCTCGGTCACGATCCTCAGTTACAACCAGCAATTGTTCTTCTGCCTGATTTGCGAGCCACGCCTGCTGCCAGATCTAGAGGTGATCATCGGTGGCATCGACGCCGCCTTCGCCGAGCTTCTAGAGCTCGCGCGCGAACGCACTCAACAGCTCAGCGCCTGAAGGGAAGGCCTATCATGACCATGACGATCGACGCCTACCCGAAGACCGTGAAGCTGCCCGACGGGAGTGACGTTGAAGTCCGCGCCCTAAAGCCCGACGACGGTCCCGCAATTGTCGATTTCGCCCGCGCTCTCGCGCCTCAGGATCTGCTTTTCCTGCGTGTTGATCTCACCCAGGAAGAGGTCGTTGCGGGCTGGATCGCGAATGCGGCGGAGGGCCGCTCTAGCACTATCCTGGCGTGGGCCGCGGAGGGCCTCGTCGGTTATGCGACGGTGCATCGTAATCCAGCCCCCTGGACCCGTGGCGTCGGTGAGATACGCGTGAACGTGGGAGCGAGCCATCGCGGCCGCGGACTCGGCCGCGTGCTTACGGGGCAGGTCTTCGACATTGCCCACGATCTCGGTCTGCGCAAGCTCATGGCGCAGATGACGACAGACCAGCACGGGGCCCAGGCAGCGTTCCGTCGCCTCGGGTTCGTGCCGGAGGCGTTGCTCGCGGACTACGTCGAGGACCGGAACGGGCTCACGCACGATCTCGTGCTCATGACCTATACGGTTGACGGCCACAATGATCTCGTGACTGAGACGCTGAAGGTGTAAGGGCGGCGCGTCCGGCGATTCCATGTACTGATCGTAGATTGGAAGAGCGCGCTCGCGCGTCGGACGAGCCTCAGCTGGCGGCCAGCTGCGGGTCTCTTCTCGTTCGCGTCGCTCGTGCGGACGTCGTTCGCTTCCATGACGAGACGCCGGGCCCTCTCGCCGGTCCGTCTTGGTCGGGGTTGGCGCGCGCCCTCGTTTGCTTTGAAGCGCTCCGGGTGCATCGAGGTCGTTTAAGCGGCCGCGGCGCTCGTGGCTCTGTCGGCTTGCCGCGCCAGCTTGCCTTCGAAACCTCACCGCAGTGCTCGTGCACCCGCGCGCGGCAGGGGCCGCATGGCCCGGCTGCAGAGCAGCTGTAGATCGTTCAGGGTTTGATGGAGTGGGCGATCGGGCAAGCGTGAGACATCGCTGAGTCAACGCACCTGAGGAAAGACCGTGCTCTACGCTCTTCCCTTACCGATCCAATGGGAGAGCGAGTGCATGCGGTCACGTGCCCAGAATCCGGTCTTGTCCGTTGATGTCGTTGACTTTGATCGCTCGATTTCGGAGGGGCGCTGGAAGGCGAACGATCGTGCAGGTGAGCGAGCAGGTTACGTCGAGCCGCTGGATTGCTCAGATGCTTGCGTTCAGATCGCGACGCGGCTCGTTGGAGAGCTGGTCGGTGGTTTGCGTTTCGCTCCGTTCTCGGCCCTCGGTCTGGCGGCGTCTACTTTCGGTGCTTATCAGGAGCCGCCTGCGCCGGGCCTTTCGGCAGAACGCGGCTGGGTTGCGCAGGAATTCCCTGTAACTGGAAGTACGCGCGGTGCGATCTTTGAGTTCATGTGTTCGGAAGTGATGCTCGCATGCGCCGAGGCGGGCGTCCCTGCTGTTGCAACCGTTTTTCTCCCCAAGACGCGGGGGACGGGGATCCGACTAGGGTTCGAAGATGCACTTGCAGGCCCAGTGCCGGTTAGGCTCCTGAGCGGTGAGCGGGCGGCCGGGTTCGCAATGGAGATCAAGCCAAGTCAGCGCATTGCAACGATTCGGTCAAATCGCGACCGTACGCTCGCGATTCTCGGGCGCCGGGGCGTATCCGTTGAACGCATGCCCGAAATACTCGTTGCGCGATTACGCAGGGTTGGTTCCACCTTTGACTGCCAGTATTAGATCGTCGGTGCCGCGATAGAACCGATCGCTGGCGAAGCGCACGGCGCAACCGGCCGCTTCGACGATTTGGACCACCTCTTCGAGCGAGTGCATCCACAGCTCGCCCCTTTGCTGCATGGCCTCGACGCCCTCGTTGATCGCTTTCGCCAGTCTCCAGCTGGGCAAGAACTCGTTGTCGAAGCGGAGCCCGTATTGGCGGCGTGCGATGGGCTCGACGATGTCGTTCCACGCTTGAACGCCTATTGGGCGTCCGATGTCCGCCACGATGAGCAAGCCGCCCGGTTGAAGGAGGCTGCATGCTCTCGCCAGCATGTTCATCGCATCGTCGCGCCCCAGAAAGTTCAAGCTGTGAATGCTGATCACGCAGTCGTACCCGCCCAAAGGCAGTTGCGATCGGGTCATGTCCTCGCGAAGAAAGGTCACGTGCCCTTCGGCGGCGATACTTTTGAGCTTCTCACGCTGCAGATTCAGGAAGTTCTCATTGCGTTCCACGGATGTAACCCAGGCGTTCGGCAAGGCAGGTAGCAGTGCGTCGGCGATGACATTTCCCGTGCCGGAGCCGAATTCGACGACGCTGACTTCTGATTCAGCCGAGAAGTGCAACGATAGCGCTGCCCGAACGACCTCCAGCAGCTCCGCATACTGCGGGACGTGCGCACACATGAAGTCGTAAACCTGTGCGTACTCGTCGAAGCCGATTGGTTCACCCATCGCCTTCCCTCGCAAAAACTGAACGCAAGGACAGAATATCCAGAGACGAGTCAGGCCTGGATCAAGGCTGGGCAAATGCTCACACGCACGCTTTGTCGGCGCTTACCCCTTGTTGCGTCGCGCCGCGCGTGCTCGACAAGGAGTTCGTGATCGGCGAGGGCACTTGGGCGGGGTTCTCAGCCGATGCGAACGTGGACTAAACCCTCGTCGCCATGAAGCGCCGCCACAGCCGCCGCGGTGTGCGGTGTGCGTTGAGCGATGCGCTTGCGAGCATCCTGATGCGCCGACGGGTCCTGGGTGCGCAGTTCGCGCGGCCCCCGGCATCGAATGCTGATGTCGAGCCCTCCTCGGGGCTATGCAGGCGAGCCGGTCTGCCGAGTCACACCAGAGCGGTGGGCCGCTGTCGCGCCTCCGCGCTCAGCGCCGCGGCCGTAGCTGAACGACCGTTGCGCCCCCGAGTTCGGCGTCCAGGGCAGAGCGTGAGGTGATTGGCAGTGAACAGGTGCCCCGCCTGCAGACCCACGCGGTCGTTTCGCTCGGCGCGTCGGGCGGCAGGAAGCTCGGCAGGCAATCCTCGCCCGCGATCGCGTAGACGCGGCGATCGGGCCTGAAGCCGTCGCGCATCGCGCTCGCCCAGGCGGTGGCCTCGGGCCCGCGGATAAGGACCTGCTCCGGAGGCGAGTGGTACTCCGCAAGCGCGTCGAGCGCCGTCGCGTGCGCCTGCGCGGCGCGTTCCATGTAGGGTCCCGCCTGCGCGAGTGCGCGTTCGGCGGCGTCGAGACAGTCCTGGCGCCCGAACAAATGGCCGATCCGCTGCAGCGCGCGTGCTGCGGCGCTACTGCCGCCGGGGAGCGCGTCGTCGAGGGTGGGCCGCGGTCGGTGGATGAGGGTCTCGGCGTCATGGGCGGTTTGGAAAAATCCGCCGCCCTCGGCGTCCATGAAGTGCTTGAGGAGTGCATCGGCGAGCTGCAGCGCGAAGCGCGCGTCAACCTCGCGCCAGGTCGACTCAAGCAGTTCGAGCATGGCCTCGAGCATCAGCGCGTGGTCGTCGAGGAACGCACGCACACCGAGTTCGTCGTTGCACAGGCTGGCGTGCAGGCGTCCATCACGCGTCAGGTCTGTGCGAATGCGATCGGCGGCGCGCTGAGCGGCCCTGAGCCACTCTGGCTCGCCGGTGATGCGCGCTGCGCGCGCCAGGCCGGCGATCGCGAGACCGTTCCAGGCGGTCAGAATCTTCTCGTCTCGTCCTGGTCGTTCGCGGGTCTCGCGCAGGGCAAGCAGTTTGCGGCGCGCCGAGTCGAGGGTCTGCACGGCGACCTCGGAGTCGAGTCCGAGGCGCTCGACCACGGCGCGCCAGGCATCGCGGCGATGGAGGATCCAGGCGCCTTCGAAGTTTGCCGGCTTGGCGATGCCGTACAGGGTCGCTACGAGCTCATATTCGTCCGCCTCGAGGGCGCGGCGAATCTGCTCGCGATGCCAGATATAGAAGCGCCCCTCGGCCCCTTCGGAGTCCGCATCGAGCGCGGCAAAGAACCCACCATCGGGCGCCTCCATCTCCCGCAGCAGCCAGCCCGCAGTGTCGCGCACCACGCTCTCCAGGAGCGGATCCGGAGCGATCGTCAGCGCATCGGCATACAGAGCAAGGAGCGCTCCGTTGTCGTAGAGCATTTTTTCGAAGTGCGGAACCAGCCAGGCGCGGTCAGTGGAGTAGCGGCAGAAACCGCCACCGAGGTGGTCGAAGATGCCCCCCCGGGCCATGCGTGTGAGCGTATGCATCACCATCTCGAGCGCGTCGCCGTCGCGCTTCTCCGATGCTGACCAATGGCGAAGCAGGCGCTGCAGATTACCGGCCATGGGGAACTTCGGAGCCTCGCCGAAGCCGCCATCGGTCGCGTCGTAGCCGTTGCCGAGCGCTTCTCGTGCGGATTCCAGAAGGGTCGCGGAGGGCACCGGGCGCGCGCCGCTGGGGCCCTCGTTGAGGGACCCCAGGATCTCCTGTACTTTCGCCGCCTGCGCTGCTAGATCGTCCCGTTTTTCCTGCCACACGGCGGCTATGCGCCCGAGCAGGTCGGCGAATCCAGGCATGCCCATGCGGGGCTGTCGTGGGAAGTAGGTGCCGCTGAAGAAGGGCAGTTGGTCCCTCGGATCGAGGAATACGGTCAGGGGCCAACCTCCGGGTTGCTGCGTCAGGATCTGATGCGTCATCTGATAGACGCGATCGAGGTCCGGACGCTCCTCTCGATCCACCTTGATGCACACGAAGTGCTGATTCATGAGGGCGGCGGTCGCGGGATCCTCGAAGGATTCGTGCGCCATGACGTGACACCAGTGGCAGCTGGAGTAGCCGATGGACAACAGGATCGGTACGTCCCGATTGCGGGCATCGGCTAAGGCACGGGCGTCCCACGGCTGCCAGTGCACGGGGTTCTCCGCGTGCTGACGGAGATAAGGGCTGGTGCTGGCCCCGAGCCGATTGCCGGAGGAGTCACCGATGATCTGGACCATATACGACCGTCGGGGGCGCTGAGCGCGCCCGTCCGCTGTGGAGATGGCGTGTGACGCAAACCCTGAAGCTTCGCCCCCGTGAAGACAAGCGCTTGCGCGGCGGTCACGTCTGGATCTATTCGAACGAAGTCGATACGTCTTGCACGCCGCTGAAAGGCTTCGAAACGGGCGAGGAAGTCATCGTTTTGTCTGACAGCGGCCGCCCGCTGGGGCGTGCGCTGGTGAATCCGCATGCACTCATCTGTGCGCGGCTTGTTTCCCGCGATCCGGACGTCGGTCTCGACCGAGACCTTATGGAATCGCGGCTGCGCCGGGCGCTTGAGCTTCGTGAGCGCATCTACCCTGGTACAGGCTGCTATCGCCTCGTGTACGGTGAAGCAGACGGCCTTTCCGGAGTTGTCATCGATCGCTTCGGCGAGGTGGTTTCAGTGCAGCTTTCCACTGCTGGCATGGAAGCGCGGCGCTCGCTGCTCATCGATGCATTGCGCGAAGTGCTTGCCCCGCGTGCGATTGTCTTCAAGCACGACGCTCGGGTGCGCGCGGTTGAATCACTGCCTGAATATGTAGAGGTCATCGGTGAAGCGCCCCCCGGCCCGGTTCCCCTCGTCGAGAACGGCGTGCCGTTTCTCGCGCCCGTCACGGGTGGTCAGAAGACGGGCTGGTTCTACGACCACCGTGAAAATCGAGGACGTCTCGCCGCCTTCTGTCAGGGGGCGCGGGTCCTCGACGCCTTCAGCTACGCGGGCGGCTGGGGCCTGCAGGCGCTCGCCTTCGGAGGGCAATCGCTGCTTGCCGTCGACGGGTCTGACCCCGCCCTCGAGGTGCTGCGCGCGAATGCGTTGCACCAGGGCGTCGGCGATCGCGTCGAGGCGCGCCGCGGCGATGCCTTCGAGACGCTTGCTGGGCTCGCGGACGCTCAGGAGAGGTTCGATGTAGTCGTGATCGACCCGCCTGCGCTGATCAAACGGCGCAAGGATTTGCGTGCGGGGCAGCGCGCCTATGAGCGTCTCGCAGTGCTGGGCATGCGCCTCGTGGCCGACGGTGGCCTCCTCGCTTTTGGCTCCTGCTCGCTTCACTTCGATCGCGGCATGCTCCGCGAAGCGCTGCGGGCGGCGGCGCGGCAAACGGAACGCGAGGCGCGATTGCTCGGCATTTTCGGCGCGGGCCCGGATCACCCCGTCCATCCGGCCATACCCGAGTCCGACTACCTCAAGGCCGGATTTGCCCAGGTCCACGGGGCGGGGCGCGGCGGCGCGCTCTGAGCCACCGCCTGCCTCGATTTGCCCACACCCGGGCGGCGGGGCATATTCGATCCCAACAAGACATTGATGTGGCGGTGAGACCGTGATCGACCGAGACGGTTTCCGCCCGAACGTCGGCATCATCCTTGCCAACGACGTCGGACAGGTCCTCTGGGCCCGGCGCGTCGGGGGGCGCGATGCATGGCAGTTCCCGCAGGGGGGCATTGATCCGGAGGAGTCGCCGGAACAGGCCATGTACCGCGAACTCAAGGAGGAAGTCGGGCTCGAACCCGAGCACGTGCAGGTGCTGGCATGTACCCGGGGGTGGCTTCGGTATCGCCTACCTCGGCGCATGCTACGCCGCAATTCGACGCCGTCGTTCGTCGGGCAGAAACAGAAGTGGTTCCTTTTGCGCATGGTGGGTGCCGAAGATCGGGTTCGCTTCGACGCGGGCGTTGAACCTGAATTCGATCACTGGCGCTGGGTGAGTTACTGGTATCCCCTGGGTCAGGTGGTATCTTTCAAACGCGACGTGTACCGGCGTGCGCTCATGGAATTGGCCATGCGTCTACCCATCCGCGACGGCTGATGGCCGGCGGCAACCGTCGCGCCCGCGCGGCGGACGCGCTCCTCGGCGTACATCCGGCCCACGGCCGGCGCGGCCGGTGAGTTCACGGGCGTGCCCGGACGGCCGCGCCCGCACCTGTTTCTCCTGGGACCCCTGATGCTCGAGACGCTGCGCAGGATCGTGCAGGACGTGAACGCAGCGCCGGATCTCGATTCGGCCCTGGCCCTCATCGTCCGCAGAGTGCGCGGCGCCATGGGTACTGAGGTGTGCTCGGTCTTTCTCGTCGATCGTGCTTCCCAGCGGCTGGTATTCAAAGCAACCGAGGGCCTGAACGCCGCCATGACCGGCAAGCTTTCGCTTGGCCGCTCGGAGGGGCTTGTGGGTCTGGTCGCGCTGCGTGCGGAGCCAATCAATCTCGAAGATGCGCGGCACCATCCGAACTACCACTATCTGCCGGAGATCGGTGAAGAGCCTTTCAACGCCTTCCTTGGCGTACCGATCATTCACCATCGGCGGATCCTCGGTGTGCTCGTCATTCAGCAGCAGGACGCGCGTCGCTTCGATGAATCAGAAGAGGCCTTCCTGGTCACGCTCTCTGCGCAACTCGCCGGGGTCATTGCCCACGCAGAAGCGACGCGTGGCGGCCAGGATGCTTCCGGGCGCGCGCGCCTTGGCCGCGAGCGCAACGACGCGCGCTATGCGGGCGTCCCCGGCTCGCCCGGAGTTGCCATCGGCACGGGCGTTGTCATGTATGCCCCGGCCAATCTTGATGTCGTGCCCGATCGCGAGGCCGAAGACGTCTCCGTGGAACTGCAGCTCTTCGAACACGCGCTATCGGATGTGCGCAGCGACATAGAGGTGCTCGGCGAGAAGCTTGCGGGTGATCTCGATCCGCAGGAGCGAATGCTGTTCGACGCCTATCTGCACATGCTTGACGACGTTGCGCTCGGCGGCGAAATCCGTCGGCGAATCTCGACAGGCCAGTGGGCGCAGGGGGCGCTCCGTCAGGTGATCGCCGAGCACGTCGCTCACTTCGAGCTCATGGAGGATTCCTATCTCCGCGAGCGGGCGGCAGATGTGAAGGAGCTCGGCCAGCGCGTCCTCGCCTACCTGCAGGACGTCGTGCGCCCGCGCACGCACTTTCCGGAGCGCACCGTGATCGTTGGTGAGGAAATCACGCCGTCCATGCTGGGCGAGGTGCCGCCGGAGCGGCTTGCGGGCATCGTTTCCATGACGGGCTCCGCGAACTCGCACATCGCGATCCTCGCGCGTGCCATGGGCGTGCCTACCGTGATGGGCGCCGCCGACGTGCCCTACAGCTTCGTGCAGGGGCGCGAGGTGATCGTCGACGGGTTTCATGGCGATCTGTTCCTGAATCCGTCGCGTACGCTGCGCGAGCACTTCGATGCGCTCCGCAGTGAGGAGGAAGCCTTCGTCGAAGGACTGTCGGAGCTCCGGGACGAAGCGGCGCGGACGCGTTGCGGCCATCGGATCGCGCTCTGGGTGAACATCGGATTGTCCGCGGACATCGAGCGTTCGCTGAAGCAGGGCGCGGAAGGGGTCGGCTTGTACCGTACCGAGATTCCCTTCATGACTTCGGATCGTTTTCCCACGGAGGAAGAGCAGCGGGTGCTCTATCGAGAGTCCATGGTTGCCTTCGATCCGCGCCCTATGACTATGCGCACGCTCGATATTGGCGGCGACAAGGCCCTCCCGTACTTCCCGATCACCGAGGACAATCCGTTTCTCGGCTGGCGCGGTATTCGCGTCACCCTCGACCATCCCGAAATCCTGCTCGTACAGGTGCGCGCCATGATCAAGGCGTCTGCGGGCCTAAAGGGCGATTTGCGCATCATGCTTCCCATGGTCACGCACCTCGGTGAGGTGGAAGAGGCGCTCGCGCTTGTGCACCGTTGCTACGAGGAAATCCTCGAGGAGGGCCTTGAGGTCCGGCGCCCGGAGGTAGGGGTGATGATCGAGGTGCCGGCGGCGGTGTATCAGGCCCGTGCCATCGCCAATCGCGTCGACTTCCTCGCGATCGGCTCGAACGATCTCACTCAGTACATGCTCGCTGTTGATCGCAACAACCCGCGCGTTGCGGATATCTATCAGGATCTCCATCCCGCGGTGCTCGGTGCAATCCGATTCGTTGTCGAGCAGGCTAAGCTCGAACACACGCGTATCGGCATCTGTGGGGAGATCGCGGGCAATCCTGCGGCGGCGATCCTGTTGACGGCCATGGGCATGGACGTGCTGTCGATGAACGCGCCGAACTTGCCGAGGGTGAAGTGGGCGCTCAGGGAGATCGATCTGGAGGATGCGAGCGGCCTCCTTGACCAGGCGCTGGCCTACAGCAGCGCTGAGGAAGTCGTGGAGTTCATGCGCGCCGCAATGGTGGAGCGAGGGCTTGGCCGTCTAGTTGGTCCTGATTCACGCCTTGCTTCGCTCGTCAGCTGACGCCCTTTCGAGTTCGAAGCGCTCTTCCGAACGGCCTTCATGCGCGCCGCCCGGCCCCCAGCGCTGCTCTACGTAGCGGACTTCACCGTCCGCTCGCTGCAGGAGCACCGTGCTTGCGCGCGTGCCATAGGCCTCTCCCGTAATGAAGCAGGGCATGTGGGCGCCGGGCCCCCGCACAGCGTCCGGAACGGCCATGATCTCCTCGTCCCTTGGCTCTGTGGTATCCGCCAGCAGCGCGAGCAGGGGCTCCAGCTTCGGTTCTGCCTCTGCCCGCTCGAAGTCCGATAGTGCAGATTTGCCGCGATTCACTCTTGGCCAGGCGGTATCCAGCAGGTGGTTCGAGAGGCCGTATATGCCTGGCCCGAGCGCTAGAGGCCCCTCGCCGTTCGGCAGTCGATTGGAGAAGTACCAGAGCCCGGCTGCGCTACCGACAAGCAGGTTGAAGGCGCGGAACTCGTTGCGAGCCTCTGCGATCGTGGCGAGATATGCGCCGGGGTCGGCGCTGCCCGTGAGGAAATCCATGACGAGGGCGCCGCGGGAGCGTGGCGGTACCGGATTCGGGGGCGGCTCGGTGAAGTTCGTCACCGCGGCGAAGCGTCCTCGGCGATGCATGCCCATCCAGGTGCCGCCAGCTTCGAGATCGCGGCCCGCGACAACTTTCGGTGCGTCGTCGTAGAAGGCTGCAGGCGCTGCCGGTCGCGCATGAAACTCATCGCGATTCGCCGCGACGATCAGCGGGAAGTCGGGGTGTACGCCTTGGGCAAACAGGATCATGCACATGGTGCGGGCGAGTCCGTACTCAGGCAGGGCGGCGAGTGTAGGGAGGGCTCGAGGCCGCCGTCCAGCGCGCGCTTCGGGCTTGGCGACGGAGTCCGGTTCCAAGCCTTGAGGGGCTCCCCTATGATCCCGCCGTCATGATCATCTACCCCGACATCGATCCGATCGCCCTCAGCCTTGGCCCGCTGGACGTCCGCTGGTATGGATTGACTTATCTAGCCGCCTTCGCCGTCGCCTGGTGGCTGGGGAATCGCCGTGCCGATCGCGAGGGCAGTGGCTGGAGCCGCGACGATGTCGCGGACCTCGTGTTCTACGGCGCCCTCGGCGTCGTACTTGGCGGCCGGATCGGCTACGTTTTCTTCTACAGCTGGGATCGGTTCGTCGACGACCCGCTCTATCTCTTCGCGATCCGGGAGGGCGGCATGTCCTTCCATGGCGGTCTCATTGGCGTGATCCTCGCCGTCGCCTGGTTCGGCCGGAAGACGGGCCGAGCGCTCTTTCAGGTGACCGACTACGTAGCGCCCATCGTGCCGATCGGGCTCGGATGCGGCCGTATCGGAAATTTCATCAACGTGGAGTTGCCGGGCCGAATCACTGATGTTCCCTGGGCGTTTCTTTATCCAGAGCACGCCGTGCGCAAACTGGCGAGTTTTGATGCGCTGACTTGGATGGGTGACGGTCGCCATCCTTCGTCGCTCTATCAGGCCTTCTCCGAGGGTGTCGTGCTGTTTCTCATCGTCTGGTTCTTCAGCGCTCGCCCGCGTCCGGCGGGTTCGGTCTCTGGGGTGTTTCTCGTCAGCTACGGCTGCCTGCGTTTCACCACGGAATTCTTCCGCGAGCCCGATGCCCACATCGGTTTCGTGGCGTTCGACTGGATGTCCATGGGGCAGGTGCTCTGCGTGCCCATGGTCCTCGGCGGCCTGGGGCTGATCGCCTGGGCCTATGTGCGCAAAGCGGCGAAAGCCGCCACCGGCGACCACTGACGGGAGGCGAGGGTGCAGGCCTATCTCGATTTGCTGCGCGACGTGCGCAACAACGGAACTTTTCGGCCCGATCGGACGGGTACCGGCACCTGGTCGGTATTCGGTCGCCAGATGCGCTTTGATCTCTCCGAGGGTTTCCCGCTCGTCACTACGAAGAAGGTGTTTTTGAAGGGGATCATTCACGAGTTGCTCTGGTTCCTGTCGGGCTCCACGAACGTCCGTTATCTGCAGGACCATGGCGTTCGCATCTGGGATGAGTGGGCCGATGAGCACGGCGAGCTCGGGCCCGTCTATGGGTCGCAGTGGCGCTCCTGGCCTGACGTGGACGGTGGCACGATCGACCAGATCGGCGCCGTATTGAAGTCGATCCGCGAGAACCCGGACAGCCGTCGGCATATCGTCTCGGCTTGGAATCCGGCTGAGGTGGACCGCATGGCCCTGCCGCCTTGCCACACCCTGTTCCAGTTCTATGTCGCTGACGGCCGCCTGTCCTGCCAGCTCTATCAGCGCAGTGCGGACCTGTTCCTCGGCGTGCCCTTCAACATCGCGAGCTATGCCCTGCTGACGATGATGATCGCGCAGGTGAGTGATCTCGAACCGGGCGACTTCGTACATACGTTCGGGGACGCGCACCTGTACGCGAACCATCTGGAGCAGACGGATCAACAAATGGCGCGGGTGCCCTTCGACCTGCCGATCATGCGTCTAAATCCTCAAGTGAGGGATCTGTTCGAATTTCGCTACGAAGACTTCACGCTCGAGGGCTACGAATGTCATCCGGCGATCAAGGCGCCGATCGCAGTCTGATCATGGCGGTGCAGGCCATGAAGCTCGCGCTGATCTGGGCCATGGCCGAGAATGGCGTGATCGGCCGCAAGGGCACCCTGCCCTGGCGATTGCCCGGTGAGATGCAGTACTTCAAGGCGGCGACGCTTGGAAAGCCGGTGATCGTTGGCCGCAAGACTTTTGAGTCCTTCCCGAAGCCGCTGCCCGGTCGGACCAATATCGTGGTGTCACGAACCGCGCGCTTCGAGCATCCGCGGGTGCGTATGGCCAAGAGCCTCGACGAGGCGATCGAGATCGGTCAGGAAATCGCGGCGCGGGACGAGGTCGACGAGGTGATGGTCGCAGGGGGCGCGGAGCTGTATGCCCTCGGACTGCCGCGGGCAGACAGGCTCTACATGACGCTTGTCCACGCCGAAATCGAGGGTGACACGGTGTTCCCGGCCTTCGATGAGAGCGCGTTTAGTGAGCGTCGTCGCGTGCGCGTGCCGGCCGATGTCGACAATGCGCATGACTATTCCCTTGTCATGCTCGAGCGTCGCGCAAAGGCGTGATCCAGACACCTCGGCCGCGCATGCGGCGAAATCGATGCTCAGGCGGCTTCTGCCTCGCCGATCAGCTTCAGCAGATTCATGACCCCAGGCACCATGGCCTGCCGCATCCGGGACATCACTGCCATCTTTTCCGCATCGTCTGGATCCAGTGACGCGGCGAGGCGAGCGAAGCCGTTCAGGCGATTCCCGGCGAGGAAACGCATGAGCGCTGGCTCCCCGCTCCAGGCGCGCATGTTGACTGCGTTCGCGACCGTGAGTTTCAGCCAGTCCAGGCGCTCGTCCGGAATCTGCACGACGGCGGCGAGCTCGTTCTTCTTCGCATCGTCGTCGTAATGCGCTTCGATCCAGGCCAGCACCGATGCGGAGAACGCTGGCTGATAGGCGCGCACCGTTTGCGGCGTGAGCAGATGGCCGTCGAAGATCGTCTTTGGTGCCTGTTTCGGAATGGCGCTCGCCGAACAGTCGATGTGGATGTGATCCGGTGAGGTTGCGAGCGTGCCGTCCGCAAGCGTGATCTCATGACGGCCGATGCGCGACACGCGACCTAGCCGGACGACGTTTTTTACCGTGCGCAGCGCTTCGAGTTCTGGCCGGCTCACCGTTGGCGCATGGAACATGCTCGGCTGCACGGCCGGGTCGAGGCGGATGAGCACGCCTCCCGCCTCCAGCCGGTCGAAGAGGTCGTCGAGGTTGGTCGCCGCTGCGCAGGCTTCGAACTGGGCTGCTTGCGTGCTGAACACGTCGAGGAAGTGCGCTTCGTCAGGCTGGGTCGCCTCGCGCGGGATGAACCATCCGTCGCGCGACATGATCCAGGTGATCGCGTCGGGGTCGACGCCGTTCTCGAGCAGCCACAGCACGGCGTCCATCGCGGTCTTGCCGCCGCCAACGATGACCCACCCCGCAGGGGGCTCATTCACGTTGGGCAACTCGTTCAGGGGCATGAAGCGTACGCCGTCATCGATCTCGAAGGATGGCGTGTGGGTGGAGGGCACGGTGGTTTTCAGGTGTGTCGTGTCGACAAGCCGCTTGCGTGCCCGGATGCGCGTCTGCGCACCGGTGATGAACGATGTGAAGGACTCGTTACCGTCGAACCAGCACTTCGGGAAATAGCGCACGCGCCCGCTGGGCAGGAGGTGATCGCGCATCACCGCCTGGAAGTACTGCTGAATCTCCGGCCCGCTCGCGAGCTCGCCGAGGCCGGCGTTGAGACCGCGGTTGTCGATGCGATTGCGGCCGAGCTCGGCGGAGGCGACGCCGTAGAAAGAGGACGGCTGATGCAGCGTCACGAAAGGATAGGCGTCATTCCAGTGCCCTCCGGGTGCGCCGTGGCCGTCGATCATCACGATATCGTCGTCACACTCGTCGACGAGCGTATCGGCGAAGGCCATGCCGACGCAGCCCGTGCCGATGATCAGGTAGTCGGTTTCTATCTCTTTCATGGGGAAGGTCCTGCGCGCGGACGGGCCGGCGAGCGTACACCAGGCAATGAGTGTCTGCGTGCCGGCGGGCTTCGACGCGTCCTGGGCAATCGCCGACGTAGAGTCGGGGCGGTATGCAGGGCGGTGCTGCGCGACTTGCGCCGCATATACCAGGGCAGCCGTTTCGGTCGCTGCGCCGCGATGGATCGTGCTCAGCAGCTGACCAGGGCGCGCCTCATGCGAGTGCGAGCGCGCACCCTGTCCAAAGAGCTGAGGACCTTGCCCCTCGCCTGCGACGCCCGGGTATTCCCGGTGGCGGCGAGTCGATGAAGGATCAGGGCGTCGGCAGGGAGATCGAGGCCCCCGGGCCGAGCGGTAGATCGAAAACGATCCAGAGTACAAGCAACGCTGACCAGCACAGGAAGAGCGCGACCGAGTAGGGGATCATCATCGCGATGAGACTGCCGACGCCAACGCGACGATCGTGCTGCTGGGCGAAGGCGACGACGATCGCGAGATAGGGCATAAGCGGCGTGATGATGTTCGAGATCGAGTCACCGATCCGATAGGTCATCTGCGTCGCTTCCGGGGAAATGCCGAGGAGGTAGAGCATCGGAACGAACACCGGTGCCATGATGGCCCACTTCGCAGAAGCGCTCCCTATGAACAGATTGATGATGGCGCTGAGCAGGATGAAAGCGATCAGCAGCGGCGCCGTGCCGGGATCGAGGGCTTTCAAGCCTTCTGCACCGAGGATGGCAAGAATTTGCCCGAGGTGGGTCCAGCCGAACCAGGCCACGAACTGCGCCGCGAAGAACATGAGCACGAGGTAGCCCGCCATGGTCTCCATGGTTCGCTCCATGCCTTGAACCACGTCTGTGCCCGAGCGATAGGTTCGTGCGCCCATGCCGTAGGCGATGCCCGCGATCGCGGCCCAGACCGCGATGATCACGACGATTCCGGAAATAAAGGGTGAGCGCAGCACGCTACCGGTCTCCGGATGCCGCAGGATTCCGCTTTCCGGGATCACAGCAGTGAGCACCAGGCCGAGAAACGCGAGCGTGAGGAATCCTGCGGCCCTCAGGCCGCGCCGCTCCAGCTGCGCATCCGGCCGCTCCACTGGCGTGATCACGCCAGGATCGTCGGCTGGCGTCAGGCGCGGCTCGGTTACGCGGTCGGTGATGAATCCGGCGACGACGGTGATCAGCAGCGTAGACACGATGATGAACCACCAGTTGCCGGCGGCATCGACCTCATAGGTGGGGTCCACAAGCTGCACCGCCGTCGTGGACAGACCTGCAAGAATCGCGTCTAGGGGCCCGACCAGAAGATTCGCGGAAAAGCCTGCCGAGACCGCAGCAAAGGCTGCGGCGATACCCGCGAGTGGGTGCCGTCCGGCGGCTTTGAACAAGAGTGCCGCAAGCGGTATCAGCACGACGTACCCCGAATCGGCGCCGAGCGAAGACAGCACGCCGGCGAATACAACGAAGTAGGTCAGCAGCGCGTTCGGCGCGGCTTCGACGAGCCGCCGCAGCAGCGCATCGAGCAGGCCCGAGCGCTCAGCGATGCCGATGCCCAGCATGGCCACGAGCACGGTTCCCAGCGGTGGAAATTCCACGAAGTTGCTGACTGCGCTGGTAAGGATGCGGCGGAGCCCGTCGGCGGACAGCAGGTTCACGGCCTCGATGCGAGCGCCGTCGACCGGATTGGTCGCTGCAAGGCCGGCCCAGGCGGCCAGTGCAGAGACCACGAGGACACCGGCGCCCATGTAGGCGAACAGCAGGGTGGGGTGAGGCAATCGGTTGCCGAGGCGTTCGATGCCGTTCAGGATGCGATCGAGCCGTCCTGGAGCGATTGCGCCTCCGTTGCTTTCCACCATGTGTCAGATCCGCGGGTTCAACCCGTCTACGTTTCCGAAGCGGCGCACCTTAGCGGCGCCGGTCTCAACGCCGCAAGGCCGTCCGCGTTCGTGGCACCCCTCCTGAATCAGCGGTCGCGCGCGCGCCTCGGCTGCGTTGGCATCATCGCCAATCCGATGGCGGGTCGTGACGTGGGTCGACCGGGTGCGGGAACCTCGGAGGGGACGCTTCAGGCGAAGCGCGATGCCATCGCTCGTATCGCGTCCGGAGCTGACGCGGCGGGTATCGGCCGCCTGCTCGTGCAGGAGGAACGCTTCCGCATTTCGGCCGGCCTCATCGATACGCTGTCGCTCGCGGTGTCCGTCGAGACTGTCTCAGCGACCGCATCTGGCAATGGCGAGGCGGACACCGCGAGTGCGGTCGCCATGATGCGCGCGCAGGGCGTGGACGCCCTCGTCGTCCTTGGCGGGGACGACACAAGTCGCTGTGTCGCTCGGGCCTGGCCCGATGCGCCACTCGTGCCTGTATCGACCGGCATCAACAACGTCTTTGCGTGCATGGTTGAGCCCACGCTTGCGGGCATGGCTGCTGGCCTTGTGGCGAGCGGGCGCGTGCCCATTGGCGAGGTGGCGCGAGCTGCAAAGGTCGTGCGCGTGCGTGCGCCGCGCTTCGATGATGCGATCGCTCTCGTTGACGTCGTGCTGCTACGCGATGACTTCGTGGGCAATCGCATGGCCTTCGATCCGGCGCGCATCGACCGGGTACTGCTCACGATCGCCGATCCCGCTTCGCTAGGAACATCATCGATCGGTGGGTTTATCGATCCCGTTTCGCCTGATGATGAGCCCGGCCTCCTTGTAACCTGCAATCGCGGCCCTGACGACCGCGTTCTCCACGTCCCGATCTCCCCCGGACTCTTTCGAGATGTGCGCGTCTGCGAGGCACATCGGGTCGACCCTGACGTCACAGTGTTGTTCGAGGGTCCCGGCGTCGTCGCGCTGGATGGCCGTCGCGCGATCGCACTGCTGACCGGCGAAGCCGCGCGCCTGGTGGTCGAGCGTAATGGGCCTCGAGTCATCGATGTGGAGGCGGCGCTGGTCGCTGCCGCCCGTAGAAGGGTGTTCGGCTGAGCGGCCCGCAGGCGTTAGACTCCGCCGCCGTCCGCTCGCCAATGCGAGCCGCAGGGAGTTGTCCATGATCGTCAAACCGCGCGCCCGGGGATTCATTTGCACCACGGCCCACCCGATTGGTTGTGCAGCGGCCGTCGCCGAGCAGGTTTCCTACGTGCGCAGCCAGCCTTCGCTCGAGCACGGCCCTAAGAACGTTCTCGTTCTCGGATGCTCCGCCGGCTACGGCCTTGCCAGCCGCGTTTCGTCCGCTTTCGGCGCGGGTGCCGCGACCCTTGGGGTGTCCTTCGAGCGTGCGCCGACGGAAAAGAAGACAGCAACCGCAGGCTGGTACAACAACCGTGCCTTTGAAGTCTCCGCTCGGGCAGAGGGCCTGTATGCGGAAACGCTCGACGGTGATGCCTTCTCCGATGAAATGAAGGCCGACGTGATCGAGCGTATCCACAGCGAGATGGGGCCGATCGATCTTGTCGTGTACTCGCTTGCTGCCCCGGTACGTACGGACCCGGTTTCCGGTGAGACCTTTCGGAGCGCGATCAAGCCGGTCGGCGAGGTTTTCCACGTGAAGACGCTGAACGTCGACAAACCGGAAGTGCACGATACCGATCTCGAGCCCGCGAACGACGCAGAGATCGCTGCGACCGTGAAAGTAATGGGCGGCGAGGACTGGGAGCGCTGGATGCGTGCGCTTGCTGACGCAGACGTGCTCGCGCCTGACTGCCGCACGGTGTCCTACACCTACATCGGCAGCGAACTCACCTGGCCGATCTATTGGCACGCGACCCTCGGCAAGGCGAAGGAAGACCTCGACCGCGCCGCCGGCGCGATCTCGGCGGCGCTCGGTCGGGAAGGCGCCGCACGCGTGGCGGTGCTGAAGGCGATCGTCAGCCAGGCCAGCGCGGCCATCCCCGTCGTGCCGCTCTATGTGTCCATCCTCTTTCGCGTCATGAAGGAGATGGGCAACCACGAAGAGATCTGGGAACACATTCACCGGATGTTCGCGACCCAGCTCTATGGCAGCGAGGCGGTGCTCGATGAAGTCGGGCGCTTGCGCGTCGACGTGCCAGAGCTTTCGGATGCCGTGCAGACGGAGGTGAAGCGCCGTTGGCCGCTCGTCACGACCGAGAATCTTGGCGAGCTGACGGATTTTGTCGGCTTCCGCGAGGACTTCTTCCGTATCTTCGGCTTTGGTGTTGCCGGCGTGGACTATGACGCCGAGGTGAACCCCCAGTCCATCGAGCCGCTTGGCTGAGTCCGGGGTCTGCGCCGCTGCGTCACCGATCCGGTGCGTAGCGGTGACCGGTCATCATGCTTACTGCTCTCGACGCACTTTTCTCCGCTTTTTCTGACCTCGTATGGTCGAATGTGCTCTGGCTGCTGCTGGCGGCCGGTGCCTTCCTGCTCGTCTACTCCCGCGGTCTCCCCTATCGCTATTTCGGCCATGCCCTGGGGGTTGTCTCGGGGCGCTACGACGACCGCGAAGGGCCTGGGCAGCTCACGCACTTCGAGGCGCTCTGTGCGGCGCTGTCGGGCACGCTGGGCCTTGGCAATATTGCGGGCGTCGCGGTCGCCATCGCGACCGGCGGCCCGGGCGCCGTCTTCTGGATGTGGCTGACCGCGCTGCTCGGCGTCGGTACGAAGTTCTTCACCTGCACGCTTGCCGTGATGTATCGGGGCAAGAACTCCCTTGGCGAAGTCGAAGGGGGGCCCATGTACGTGATCCGCGAGGGCCTGCCGAAGCGCTGGCACGGACTGGCGGTGTTCTTCTGCGTGGCGGCGCTGTTCGGTTCCCTGCCCGTCTTCCAGGTGAACCAGTTCGTTCAGATCGTTCGCGACGTTGTCGCCGTACCGGCGGGTTGGACCACGACAGATGCGCATCTCGGTTTCGATCTCATCGCGGGCAGCATCGTTGCCGTGCTCGTGGGCGCCGTGCTGCTGGGCGGCGTGCGCCGCGTCGGCTGGGCGGCGGCACGCGTGGTTCCGCTCATGGTCGTGCTCTATCTGTTGGTGATCGGTGTCGTGCTGGCGACGCACGCAGCGCGTATCCCCGAGACGTTCATGCGGATCGTCACGGACGCGTTCGCCTTCGAAGCCGCTGCCGGCGGGTTGCTTGGATCGCTGCTCGTAGGCGTACGTCAGGGGGCGTTCTCTAACGAGGCGGGCATCGGCACAGAGGCGCTCGCGCACGGCGATGCGCGCACGCGCGTACCGGCGCGGGAAGGACTTGTCGCCATGATCGGGCCGGTGGTCGATACGCTGATCGTCTGCACGGCGACGGCGCTGGCGATCCTCGTGACGGATGTAGCGTCTGCAGGTGGCCCGAACGGCGTGACGCTCACAGCCAGGGCCCTCGAGGCGGGCGTGGGCAGTGCCGGCCCCTTGCTTCTCGTCGTGCTGGTGGCGCTGTTCTCGGTCTCCACCATGGTCACCTTCGGCTACTACGGCGCGAAGTGCCTCGGCTTCCTCATCGGCGCCGAGCGGCAGGGTGCCTACTACGGGTTCTACCTCGCGTTGATCGTGTTCGGCGCCGTCGTCACCGTGGAGGGCGCAGTGGGTCTGCTCACCGGCATGTATGGCCTGATGGCGATTCCGACCGTGATTTCGACCGTGCTGCTCGCGCCGCGGGTGATGGCCCATGCGCGCGAGTACTTCGGCACGCTCGGACGTGGTTCGTAGTCTGTCGGTCATCTTCGAGGCCTTGCGCCTCGGTTAGAATCGCAGCGAGCCATCCGGAGACGTCGACATGCTGAGGGGATTCCGCATCGAGGACGGCCGCCTGCTGCAGATGCAGGAGGTCACCGTGCATTCCGCCTGCCAGTGGTTCGACCTCGTCGCTTCGGATGAGGAGGAGCGCACGCTCGTCGATCGGAAATTCGGCGACGTCGTTCCGGACGCTGGCGATCGTGAGGAGCTCGAAGCCTCGTCGCGCTACTACGCCGACGACGACGGCATTCACATCAATTCGCTGTTCCTTTACCAGTCGGAAGGCTTTTCCCAGAACGGCACGGTCTCCTTCACGCTCTCCCCCGAGCGATTGATCACGACGCGCGACATGGAACTGCCGGATTTCCGCCTGTTGCGACTGCGCGCGCGCAACGTTCGCGTCGATGTTCGCAATCCTCTCGGCGTGCTGCTTGCGCTGTTCGCCCAGAAGGTCGATCACCTCGCCGACGCGCTGGAGGACCTTTATGTCGAACTGGAGAACGTCTCGCGAAGGGTGTTGATGGAAGAAGAAACGACTGAGGACCTGGAAAACGACATCGACAGTCTGGGTGTGGTCGAGGATACCAACGGCAAGGTTCGCCTCTGCCTCATGGACACGCAGCGGGCCGTGTCGTGGCTGATGCGTCACATCCGCGATGACGCCGAGTCGCTCGAACTGTGCCGCGAGATTCAGCGCGACGCCGACTCGCTCCTCGCGCATACGAACTTCGTGTTCGAGAAGGTGAACTTTCTGATGGCTGCCGCCCAGGGCTTTATCGGTATCAAGCAGAATCAGATCATCAAGATCTTCTCGATTGCCGCCGTCGTCTTTCTGCCGCCGACCCTGGTGGCGAGCATCTACGGCATGAACTATGCGCGTATGCCCGAGCTCCAGTGGGAGTACGGGTATCCCTTTGCGCTCGCTCTGATGGTGCTGTCAGGCATTGCGCCCTATCTCTTCTTCAAGCGGAAGGGCTGGCTCTAACGCCCCTCCGAGCTCATCGAGATGTTGCCGTTTCCTTTCGAGCTTCGCACCGCGCGTCTCCTCTTGCGCTCCCCCCGTCGCGCTTCGGCGGAGGCCTTGAACGCGGCTGTCTGCGCTTCGATCGATCGCCTTTCGGTGTGGATGGAATGGGCCCAGCACGCTCCCTTGCTTGCGGAAACGCGTCACCAGTGCGATCAGGCAGAAGCCGCCTTTCGCGCGGGTGATGACTTTCAGATCCACATCTGGGACCTGCACGGGGAGAACATCATCGGCGCGACGGGGGTTCATCGGGTACGCCCGGAGGTTCCGGCCTGCGAAATCGGCTATTGGATCAGGACTGGGTTCGAGGGCAGGGGCTATGCAAGGGAGGCAGTTGATGCCCTTGTTTCATGGCTTCTTGCCAAGACCGCCTTCGAGCGTCTCGAGCTGCGTATGGATCGCCACAACGTGCGCAGCAGAGCGCTTGCAGAAAGGCTGGGCTTCGAACTTGAGGGCGTGCTGCGGGCCGAGCGTCGACGCGTTGATGCATCGCTGCGTGACACGTGCGTCTACGCCCGGCTGCGAGGAGAATCCCGCAACACGCCCCTGCCACGACAACGCTGAAGCACGAGGAGTATGCAATGAAGACCCGCGCCGCCGTCGCCTTCGAGGCGAAGCGCCCGCTCGAGATCGTCGAGCTTGATCTCGAGGGCCCGAAAGAGGGAGAGGTGCTCGTGGAGATCATGGCCACGGGCATCTGTCATACCGACGCCTACACGCTCGACGGCTTTGATTCGGAGGGCATCTTCCCTTCGATCCTCGGCCATGAGGGGGCGGGCATCGTCCGTGAGATCGGCCCCGGCGTCACAAGCGTGGCGCCTGACGATCACGTGATTCCGCTCTATACGCCCGAGTGCCGGCAGTGCAAATCCTGCCTGTCCATGAAGACGAATCTGTGTACGGCGATCCGGTCGACCCAGGGCCAGGGCGTGATGCCCGATGGTACGTCTCGCTTCTCGTATCAGGGACGGAAGATCTACCACTACATGGGGTGCTCTACTTTCTCGAACTTCACGGTCCTGCCCGAAATCGCCGTTGCCAAGATTCGTGAGGATGCGCCCTTCGACAAGGCCTGTTACGTGGGCTGCGGTGTTACCACGGGGGTGGGCGCGGTCATCAATACGGCCAAGGTCGATCCCGGTTCGACGGTGATTGTGTTCGGCCTCGGCGGCATCGGCCTGAATGTGATCCAGGGGGCCAGGATGGTGGGTGCGGCGCAGATCGTCGGTGTCGATCTGAATGACGACAAGAAAGCCTGGGGCGAACGCTTTGGCATGACCGACTTCGTGAATCCGAAGACGGTGGACGGCGACATCGTGGAGCACCTGGTTGCCCTCACGGGCGGCGGCGCCGACTTCACGTTCGATTGCACGGGCAACACCGACGTCATGCGCCAGGCGCTGGAAGCGTGTCATCGGGGCTGGGGCGTCTCCACGGTGATCGGCGTCGCCGAAGCGGGCAAGGAGATCTCCACGCGGCCTTTCCAGCTCGTGACCGGGCGCGTGTGGAAGGGGACGGCCTTCGGAGGCGCCAAGGGTCGTACGGACGTGCCGAAGATCGTTGACTGGTACATGAACGGCCAGATCGAGATCGATCCCATGATCACGCACGTGCTCTCGCTCGAGGAGATAAACACCGGTTTTGATCTCATGCATGCAGGGGAATCGATCCGCTCGGTTGTCGTCTACTGATGACGTTCGAAACCGTTTCGCAGGCACGTGCGTTTGGCGGCGTGCAGGGCGTTTACCGCCACCATAGTGACGCCACCGGCACGCCCATGACCTTCGCGGTGTACGTGCCGGAGCATGCGCCGGGCGCCCGCTTGCCGGTGCTCTGGTACCTGTCGGGCCTGACCTGCACGCACGCAAACGTGATGGAGAAGGGCGAGTACCGCGCTGCCTGCGCCGAAGCTGGCGTGATCTTCGTGGCGCCGGACACGTCGCCGCGCGGGGAAGATGTGCCGGACGATGAGGCCTATGACTTCGGCCAGGGCGCCGGTTATTACGTGAACGCAACCGAAGCGCCGTTTGCGGAGCACTTTCACATGCGCCGCTATGTCGAGGACGAGCTCCCGGCGCTGCTGGACGCGAAGTTCCCCGTCGACCTCGCGCGGCAGGGCATCACGGGCCACTCCATGGGCGGACACGGAGCGCTGACGATCGGCCTGCGCAACGCCGACCGCTTTCGCAGCATCTCCGCCTTCGCGCCGATCTGCTCGCCGCTGAACTGTCCCTGGGGAGAGAAAGCACTGGCGGGCTATCTGGGCGGGAATCGAGATGATTGGCGCGCCTACGACGCCACGGCGCTCATCGAGGATGGTGCTCGCGCGGAAGCGATCCTGGTCGATCAGGGCGCTGCCGACGGTTTCCTTGCCGATCAGCTCAAACCCGAGCTCCTCGAAAAAGCCTGCGAGCGCGCCGATATCGAGCTCCACTTGCGCCTGCAGGAAGGCTACGACCACAGCTACTACTTCATCTCGACCTTTCTTGCCGACCACGTCGCCTGGCACGCCGCGCGCCTCCGCGCTTGAACCTGAACAAGGGGTCAGACCCCTTGTTCAGTTTGGGCCCGAGGCACCGGAGTCCGTGTGCAGCGTGCGCGGTTTACTCTCTGAAGGCACCGCGAACCTGAATATGGGGTCAGACCCCCTGTTCAGGTTCCGGGTCAATGGCGCCGAAGCGAGTCAGCACGTTGCGGGTGATCTGCTCGACGAAGGGGTCGCCCGCGGCTAGGCCATGGGCCCACTCGGTGGTGCCGCCATTGAACACCTCACCCTTGCCGCGGCGGAAGCTCGCCATAACGGCGTGACCGCGCATGAGGCGGTCGACGGCGTCGGCGTCGCCCCAGGCGATGCGCGCGAGCACCTCTGGCATCTCTCTCGGAATCATCGGCGGATAGGGGCTGTCCGGTGACTCGGCTAGGGTTGCGGGCGCCAGCGCGATGATCTCGAGGTTTTGCGGTACACCGAGGCCGCCGTCCGCTTTCGGCAGACCGTCGGCGCCAAAGGTGATGGGCACGCCGTCGTTCTCGTAACCGATCAGGGGTACATCGCCACCGAACTGATCGCCGTACCAGAGATCGGACCCGGCGAGCGCCCAGTGCTTGTCGTTGTACACGGTGTAGGCAGCGCCACCCCGTGACGCGCACATGCACAGACGGTGATAGCCGCCATAGAGAAAGCTGAGGCCGAAGAGCGACGCTTCGGGCGCGCGGAATGCTTCGTGCGACCAGAGGTGGGTCGCCTCCGATCGCCTTTCAGGATCGTTCCAGAGCGGGTCGTCGGACTCGCCGCGCCATTTGTGGGCGACGAGCGTGTCGCCGTCGTCTTCCCAGCGGACTTTCCAGTAACTGGTATTGCCTGAGAACACTGCGAGTCCGCCGCCAGCGCCGACGAAGCGTTCAACCGCTGCGCGCTGGGTGCCGCTCCAGTACTCGCTGTGCCCGACGAGAATCGCGCAGCGATAGGTGTGGAGCAGATCCGGCTCTGTCTCGAAGTCGTGGTCCGTGGCTATGTCGAGTTCGACATCGTTGCCTTCGCACCAGGCGACGAACTTGTGCTCCCACTTGTTCACGTAGCCCGCGGCGCCGTCGTAAGGGGAGGGGCGATGTGCGCGGTGATAGTCGGCGCGACCCGGAAGCGGCAGGGCACCCGGCGCGCGCGGTGTGAGATTGATGAGCCGAGGCACGTCTTCTGGCGGCGCGAGCTGCAACTGTGGATAGGGCCGCAGGCGGGAGAGCCGACCGATCGCGCCCGGGCGCGAGCCGTCTGCGTCCACGCGTCCGGCCATGAGGTCTTCGACCGCAGCGTAGGAATTGGCGCCTCCCCAGTAGTTGTAGGACGCCCAGGTGTTCGTGGACAGGATCAGAAGCGCGCGCGAACGCGGCGCGTTCGGGCGCGCGACGACGAAGTGACGCGTGGATGCGCCGGTCGCATCGGTCATCTTCAGATCCAGATAGCCGCAGGGCCAGTCCTCGGCGATCTCGAAGGAGAAGGCCTCTGGCCAGGCGCAGCCCTTCGCGTCGGCATTGTCCGGCGTCGGCACGTCCGCGATCTGGATGTTTTCGAACACGGCTACGACCTCTTCTGCAGCTCCGAGGTGCGAAACCGTGAGCGTGGCCGACGGCACTGGGCCATTCGCGTAGATGCGTACGATCTCACCCGGTCGGGCGGACACTCGATCCGGGTAGAACCAGGGCTTGCTCATGGACTGGGCTCCGGGCTGTCAACTCGGGATTGTGACCCCCGTGCCATGGCGTGGACACCCGGGGCCAGGCGCTCCGGCTTGCGGTGTCCGAATCCGGCGCATTCGTTCCGGCGCCTCGCACCTGCTCGCCTCGGGTCTTGCGCGCGGCGCCGACAGATTCGTTGGCGGTGTTCGGGTCCAAGCGGCGGCTGCTCTTGGCGATACGCCCGGCTTCGCGATTCGGAAGCAGGCCCGCCTCATGGTCATACTGGCTTGGCGAAATGGCGTCGAAACACGGAGGCTGGGTCGAAGGGGTTGGAGGGTTTCACATCCAAACTGATCGAAGCGGGCGCAGACGTCGTCGAAGTGTCGGTCGGCGTACGGCATGCGCGCGCCCCCCGGAGGCGATCCTGATGGCCATCTGCGGGTGGGCGGCGAAGACTTCGGCTGAGCCGATGCGCGTTGGCGCATCCGGTTCGGAACGGCACACTCGTAAGCCCGCGGCCGGGAGTACGCGATTTGAGTGAAGCAACCCCAGTAGCCCGGCGCCTGCGCGTCGGCCGGCTGCTCTTGCCCGTCACGATCTTCGTGACGGTCTATTTCGCCATGCTCGTCTATCCCCCACTGCGCTTGGCCGATCTGCTGCTGCCAGCCTGGCGGCCGGGCACGCTCGAACTCCTCTTGCTCATTGCCGGACCCATTCTCGGGCGCATCGCCCACGAGCTCCGGCCGTCTCCGGGTGCGCGCTATCTCGCGGCGTTCTCGCTGACCTGGCTGGGCTGTACCTTCCTGCTGTTCGCGCTGTTGGTGCCCTACGAGCTGGTCGCCTGGTTGTTCGCGCCGCCTGCAAGAACTGCCGGTGCCGTGATCCTTGGCGTCTGGCTCATCCTCTGCGCTGTTGCGCTCGTTGGCGCGCAGCGATTCTCTGTCCGTCGTGTCTCTGTCCCGACCGCGAAGCTCGAAGCGCCCGTCCGGCTTGTCCAGATCAGCGACGTGCACATCGGATCACGCGGTGGCGGCTTCCTGGCGCGCGTCGTCGAGCGCGTGCGCACGCTCGAACCGAACTTCGTGATGATCACCGGCGATCTCGTCGATTTCAGCAAGGTGCCCGCGGAAGAACTCTCGCCGCTCGCGACCCTCGAAGTGCCGGTCTTCTTCTGCATCGGCAATCATGAGCGTTACGTCGACTGCGACGATGTTTGCGCCCGCCTCGAAAGCCACGGTGTGCGCGTGTTGCGCGAAGCAGTGGACACCTCGCAGTCTGGCCTTGTGGTCGTGGGCCTGGACGACGCGGAGCGGAGAACGCGCGTCGAGGAGGGCCTGCAGGCCCTCGGCGCGCTCCCGGAGGGCTTCCGGATTCTCCTCTACCATCGTCCGGACGGGCTTGAGGCGGCGGCGTCAGCCGGCATCGACCTGATGCTCTGCGGGCACACGCACTCAGGCCAGCTTGTGCCCTTCAACTTCCTCGTGAAGCGCGTGTTCCCGCGCATTGCGGGGCTGTATCAGGTCGATGAGACGCGACTCTATGTATCCCAGGGCACGGGCACCTGGGGCCCGGTGATGCGTCTTGGCACGGTGAACGAGATCACCTGCCTCGAGCTTGAGCCAGCGTGCTGAAGACTGCGCAGTGCGCGCGCAGGTACTGTCGAACGGGGCGGCGTGTGCGCTCTCGGCAACGCGGTTGGCGCACATGCGCGTGAGATTCGTGCCTGAGACCACGCTGGCAGTTTCCCAGGCGTTGTCGTTGCGCCTGCGCTGCGTGTCAGTCTGTATGGGTGTTTGCGGATGCAGGCCTGCGGAATGTTCGAGGCTGAGGCCGCGCGCAGGCGTGCGATCAATGGGTGCTCGGCAGGGACGTGCTTGAGATGCGCGAGGCCAGTCTCGGGCGCCGTGAGCGCGCTGCGTCTCCTTTCAAGCATGGCTTCGCAGTGGGTGCTGCAGTGAGTGCGAGCGGGTGAGTACCAGGGGCTACGCAAGCACCTCGCCGGAACCGGTGCCAGCGACGGGGGCCATGCCCCCGATGAACGAAGAGAGCGACCGCTCGAACGTCGGAGCGGAAGCGGCAGTTTCGAGGAGGACGATGAGGGCAATGAGGGATTGGACATTCCTTGCATACGCGCTTGCGTCTCGCCTAGGGCAGGAATGCACGTGATGGCTGTGGGTGCCGGGTGTTGGCCCCTGTTCCGGGCACTGTGCATGGACTGAAGGCGGTGTCCCGTCGAAGCGTGTTCGAACACATGCCGGAGCTGCTTGCGGAAGCGGCTTGCGCCGACGCGATGCGCGCCTGCGTTGTGCGGAAGGCGCCGCAACGCGCCACCGAATGAGCCCTAAGGTTCGTGACCCTCAAGGGAGAGAACGCATGAAGATCACGATGCTCATCTATCCAGGTATGACCGCCCTCGACTTCATGGGACCGGCCCAGGTCTGGGCCTACTGGCCCGGCGCCGAGGTGCAGACGGTGTGGAAGTCCATCGAGCCGATCATCACTGATTCGGCCGCTGTTTTTCTGCCGAACACGGACTTCGCCGGCGCCTTCGAAGCGCCTGACATGATCTTTGTGCCGGGCGGAACGGCGGCGACCTTTGCGCTCCTCGAAGATCAGGAGGTGCTGGCCTTTCTGCGCGACAAGGCGGCCGGGGCCCGGTGGGTGACGAGCGTCTGCACCGGGGCCCTCGTACTTGGTGCGGCGGGACTGCTCGATGGCTACAGGGCGACCACGCATTGGTCAGCGCTCGAGATGCTGCCGGCTTTCGGCGCCGAAATCGTACGCGATCGCTGGGTGATCGACGGCAGTCGCGCAACCGGGGGTGGCGTCACCGCCGGCATCGACTTCGGCCTTGCGCTCGTGGCGGAGGTCGACGGCGAGGCGGTGGCAAAGACCATCCAGCTTGCCGTTGAGTATGCCCCCGCGCCGCCGTTCCGCTCGGGCACGCCGGAGGAGGCGGGCGAGGAGATCACGGGCATGGTGAATGCGATGTTTGCCGAGCAACTTGCCGTTAAGGACTAGCGTCCGTCGCGCATCGTCCTTCGGAGTGAACGGATCGGCCTTTCTGGCGAAGGCCGGTTCAGGCCAGCGCACCAGGCGTGTGGCCTCTGCCGGCGTCCGCAATTCCGCGGCCAGGTGTGTGGCGTGGTCATGGAGCGGATCGATGAGCGCCGGTGCGTGATCAGACGACCGTATCGCCGTTGTCCACCACCAATTCCGCCCCGTTCACGTGTTTTGCTTCGTCGGAAGCGAGATAGAGGACCATGAAGGCCACGTCCATGGGCTCGCCGACGCCGAATTGCACACGCTTCTCTTCGGTCAGGTCATCCACGCCCATGAGATCACGCATGGCGCCCTGCACCATGGGCGTGGCGATGCTGCCGGGGTGGACCGAGTTGCAGCGAATGCCGTTGCCCGTCTGCTTGCAGTGAATGGCAACTGATTTCGACAGCGCGCGGATGCCGCCCTTGGCGGCGGAGTAGGCGAAGTAGGGCGGAATGCCTACGAGCGCTGCCGTCGATGACATGTTGATGATGGAACCGCCGCCGGAGTCGCGCATGGCCGGCAGGGCGTAGTGGCAGCCGAAGAAGGTGCCGTCGAGATGGATCGCGAGGGTGCGCCGCCACATGGCTGTGTCCGTGGTCTCCACCGTTCCGATCGGCGCGATGCCAGCATTGTTGACGAGCACGTCGAGGCGGCCGTGGGTACGCATCACCTCGTCCACGAGCGCGGGCCAGCTCTCCTCTTCTGCGACATCCTGCTCAACGAAGTGAGCCCTGGGGCCGAGCTCTGCGGCCAACGCTTCGCCCGCAGCCGCATTGACGTCTGTAAGCACCACCTGCGCGCCCTCGGCGACGAGCAAGCGTGCATCGGCGGCGCCGAGCCCCTGCGCAGCGCCGGTGACGATACAGACCTTGCCGTCCGCGCGATCCATCCATCTCCCTCCCTGGGATCGTTGAATCGTTGAATCAGTGTAGCAGTCGCTGCAGTACGACGCGCCAGTGGCGCCGTGCTGTGAGCTGAAAGCCAACGGCGCCCCCGCGTATCCTGCGAGGCAGGTAAGATCGGGGACTTAGGTAAAGGAGGATGCTCATGGACTGGATACCGCTGGTCTGGATCGTCGCCGGTCTCCTGATCGTGCTGCTCGAACTCTTCCTGTCGGGCTTCATTGCCGTGTTCATCGGTATCGGTGCGCTCGTCACCGGCATCGCCATTGCGCTGGGCCTCCCGGGCGACGCGCGCTTCCATTCCTCGTGTTCGTCGGCGTCACGGTTGGCAGCCTGTTGGGGCTACGGGCGCGGTTCTCCCGCTGGTTTCAGGGCCGCGTGCATCAGGGTGGCGGCGACGAGGCCGATGACGACTTCATTGGCCGCGAAGCCCGCGTGATCCGAGGCTTCGGCGCTGAAGATCGTGGGCGCGGGGAGGTCGACTATCGCGGCTCGACCTGGTCCGCGCGTGCGGATCGGCCGCTTTCCGAAGGCGACCTCGTAGTCATCAAAGGGCGGGAAAACCTTACTCTCATCGTCGCGCCGCAGGAGATCTGATCATGGTGTCACTGATTCTTGGAGTCGGCCTCGCGGTCGTCGTACTCGTTGCTCTTTTCCAGACGGCTCGGGTTGTCCCTCAGCGAGAGCAATTCGTGATCGAGCGCCTCGGCAAGTTTTCCGGGACGCTCGAGGCAGGCTTCCACGTTCTCATTCCCTTTGTGGACAAAGTGGCTTATCGCCATACGCTGAAAGAGCAGGCGGTCGACGTGCCGTCGCAGACCTGTATCACGGCGGACAACATCTCCGTCTCCATCGATGGCGTGCTCTACATGCAGGTCGTCGATGCCAAGGCCGCAAGTTACGGGATCGAGAACTACTACTTCGCGATCTCCCAGCTCGCGCAAACCACGCTCCGTTCCGAGATCGGCAAGATCGAACTCGACAAGACCTTCGAGGAGCGTGATGCCATCAACGCGTCGGTGGTTGCAGCAGTGGACAAGGCGTCCCAGCCCTGGGGCGTGAAGGTTCTGCGCTACGAGATCAAGGACATCATCCCGCCGGCGACGGTGACCGACGCGCTCGAGAAGCAGATGCGCGCGGAGCGGGAACGCCGGGCGGTGGTGGCAGAGTCCGAGGGCGAGCGGGAAGCGAAAATCAATGTCTCTGAGGGTCAGAAGCAGGAGACAATCAACTTGTCCGAAGCGGACAAGACCCGGCAGATCAACGAAGCGGAGGGTCGTGCCCGCGAGATCGAACTGATTGCGAACGCAACGGCCCAGGGTTTGCGCGAAGTGGCTGCAGCGCTTGGCGCCGAGGGCGGCCGCGAGGCCATGAACCTGCGTATCGCGGAGCAGTATGTGGTGCAGTTCGGCAAGCTGGCGGACCAGAACAACACGATCATCCTACCGTCCAATCTTGCGGATGTCGGTGGCATCGTCGCCGGCCTGGCGACGGTGCTCGATGGTCTCAACAGCGATGGCGGCGATGGCGGCGGTGACACACCGCGCGCTCAGCCCCCGCGCGCGCCACAGGCGCCGGGGCCCACCTACCAGGCACGTGGTGCGCGAACGGATGCGCGCTCGCTCGCAGAGCGCCTCGGTGATATCGCCGGCATGCCGCCGCGAAATTGAGCTCGGCGTCGAGAGAGTCGTCGTCCGGTTGACGCTTCGAGGCCGCGGCAGGATGCGAGAATCGCTGGGGTCCAGGCGGAGCGATTTACCAGCGTGGGGTGCGACCCCGGACCCCGGTCCCCGGATCCCGGACCTGTTTGGAATCGCCTTGTCGATGGCCGGCCGCGGCCCTGTAGGCCCAGGTTGAGCACGGTCTTCGCGGTTTTTTGCGTGAGTTGTGGAGGCACCGCCTTGCGCATGGCCCCCGCCAGATAGGCGGCTGCGTCATGGGCCCGGGTGTGACGACGGCTCGCCGGTACCCAGCGTCGGCCTCCCGGTCGGGCCCCGAGCGATTTTCTGGCGTCGAGCGACGGAGATGACGGGGCGGCTGAGGCGTCTGCTTCAGCGTTCAGGTCGATTCGAAGACCCGCTTCGCTTTACCTGACGTTCGACTCAGCGCGCACTCAGCTCCAGGATATCCGACGGCTGTTCCCGCCCCTGCGTGGAGTAGGTGGGGTCGGTGAGCCCTGAAGTTGCCAGTATCTCTGCGATGTCTGACAGCACGCCTTCAACCTGGCCCTGAAGGATCGGGACAGAGATACGCTCCGCTGTGCTTCGCGCGGCGTCAAGATTCATGGCGAAGGCTTGATCGACCGCGATCGTCGAGTGCATGAGGTCGCGCGATTCCATGCGCGCGATGCGGGCGCCTTCGAGCGCAAGGCGAAAGTTGCGCTCAGCGTCCCCAGGGCGCCCGGCCCGGATCTGCAGGCGGGCGAGTCGGCTGTACATCAGAGCCCGCGTTTCCGGATCCTCCAGAGTCGACAGGCGCTGCTGAGCGAGATCCATGCGCTGCATCACGATCGGTGCCTGAGACTCCGAGAGCATCTGTGCGACGAGGTCGAGGTCTGCCTGGGAGGCGGCGACCGGGTCCGTGAGGCCGTCGATGAACTGAGCTGCCCGATAGGGTTCATTCGCGAGGATGAGGTGCTCGACGACCGTCGTGAGCGCCTGATCCCGGGCGACGTCCTCACCGACCAGACTCAGATCGCGCGCTGCGCGCTCCGTGTCGCCGAGATAGGCGCGCGCCTTTGCTGTTTCAACGAAGACGCGGACGCGATCCTCTTTGGGAAGGTCGCTGGCCCGGGAAACGGCCTCGTTGACGATCGTGTGCGCCACGGGCGTCGCGCTCATGTCGCCGTAGCGCTGCGCGATGCGCAGAAAGGTATGCATGCGGAGCACATCGTTCTGCAGCGTGCCGGCCGCTTTCACAGCAGCCTCTATGCGCTCGTTGGCGACATCAAGATTGCCTGAAATGTAATGGCTCACGGCAACGCGCCCGAGCAGCGCAGCTTTGTCCTCGGCGATGATCGAACGGTCCGCGGCACCCTGCAGCCGTGCTCGGATGTCAGCGGGCACGGCTTGCTGGCCGGAGCGATTCATGAGGACACCGAGCGCAACCGCGGCTTGAGCGCGCGTGTCGACGTCTTCCAGCTCCTTGAGTTCATCAAGCGCTCGCGCAGACATCCGCCGCGCGGCAGCGTCCAAGCCTCTTTGCTGAAGCGCGACGGCAATGCGGGCCCGGGCGACCGCGCGCTCGTAGGGCGACTGGATGAGTGTGGCAAGGGCGCTTGCCGCGTCGGGGTTCTCGCTGGCTATCTCGCCTGCGCGCGTTGCGAGAAATCGGCCCCACTCGCGGTCATCGACCAAGGCCTCTACGATCGCGCTCGCTTCGATCGGGGTGAGCGCGTCGATGCGTGGGGTCTCGACGCCATCCACCATGGGCAATTGCCCTTGGAGGACCGGGTTATCGCTGACCATTCCCATAACGGCCATCTGACCCATGCCGGGCGCAGCCATACCGGACATCATCGCCACGAAGTCTTCCTTGGGAATCTGGCCCATGCCCGGCATTCCCAGCTGATTCGCGACGCCGGGCATGCCCATCATCATTGGCGGCGCGCCGCCCGTCATGCCCGCCATGGCAGCCATGCCGCTCGAGCCCCCGCCTACAGGCAATCCGCCCATTGCTGCAAGGGGGCCCATGGCCTGGCCCATCACCTGAGTCGTTGCGGCCATGGCCATGAAGGCGCTTGGATCTAAGCCCTTCATCATCGTCACGCCTGCCGCAGCGATGGCCTGTATGTCGACCTGCTGAGCTGGCGGAGCCATGGCATTCACGGTTTCTGACATGACCTGAACGTTCTGTTCAACCTGCTCGCTCTGGATCGAGGCGGTGACTGCGGCCGCCACGGTCGGTGAAATGGCCTCCATTACCGGAGTGGGCGGCGCTGCGGCGATTTCCTGCCTTTCCTGCTCATCAAGAAAGCTCTTGATGACAAGCGTGAGGGCCGCCGTGATGCCAACAAGGCTGCCGAATACGCCGACCAGCATTGCGGCTCTGTTGCGCATAAAAAAGCCCCAGAAACCGGCCGTATCGCCTTGGCCGATTCCAAGCTCCCTGCGTATTTCCCCCTCGAGGCGGGCGCGAATCTGCTTCTCGAGCTCGATACGCAAGCGGTCTTCATACGCTTTCAGCTGGCGCTTCTCCGCTGCCGCCCTGTTCGCCCGTTGGCGCGCGTCAGTCTGTTTGGTTTCCTCTTTTTCAAGGAGCTCCTTGATGTCCTGTTTGCAGGCCGGGCACTTCTCCAGCTCGGCAAGCGCCCGGGCGCTCAACTCTTCCTCATGTCCGCAGCTCGGACACTTGAATACCCGCACGCCCTCTGTCATGGGCATAAGCGAGAGGCCGCCCGCTGCCGCCTCGCGGCCTGGTTCCCCGGAGGCGGCCCCTTCGGTTTCCCCCTGCGAGGCAGCGTGCTCCGCGGCCATCTCCGTGAGTGACTTGCCGGCGCTCGGGGCGATGTTGCAGAGGGCGCCCGTGGCAGCGATGACTTTGTAGTACCTGTCCGCCTGGTCCTTGGGCAAGGCGCGGAAAAGACGCGTGTTCCTGCCGGAGCTGATGAGCGCTTCGGCCTTTGGCTCGTCGATCTTCAGCACCTTTGCAAGGCGAACCTTCACGTCGGCGGGATCGGAGTCGTCCTTCAACTTGCCGAAGAGGATCAGGTCGTACAGGTCGTTCACTGGTGCGAGCCCCCGTTGCATGTCCGCGTGCCAAGGTACGCGCTCGTACCCTGGCTGTGCTGGATGCGCTGCGAGCCGAGTCTACAGGGGGGCGGCTGGGCCATGAAATCGCGTGCGCCCAAGTCAGTGTCCAAGGCGCGCTACGCGGAAGAGCCAGGGGGCGATGCCGGTAATGAAGAGCGCCATGAGACCGGTCTGGAGCCAGCGTACGAGGTCCGCGCCGAGGCCGACTGCGAGCAGGGGCGCCTCAAGGACGCCGGCGAGCCCGAACACCGCATAGAGCCCGAGGACTGCTGCCAGCGCGGCTCGCCACCAGCTGGGATGGCGCTTGAAGTCCATGCTGCGACGGTCGATGAGCACCCCTGCCCACCAGCCCGTAATGAACGCGCCTACGGCGGAGACTTCGCCCGGGCCGTCCGGCTCTGGCCAGAGCCACCAGAGCAGGGGCTGCACGGCGAGCAGGGCGAGCAATTGCGCGCGGCCATCGAGCGTGCGCCAGCGATGCATCCGTTCGGACAGGAGAAAGGTGAAAACGCCAAGGCTGAGTGTGCCTATGGCTGCGCCCACAAGAACGTCTTCAACGTCGTGGACGCCGAGATAGAGCCTGGAGAAGCAGATGCCGACCACGATGATGGCGGCGATCGGCCAGAACCAGGCGCGCCCGAACTCGCGGGCGAACCAGAACCACGTGACGACGGCCAGCTGAGCGTGTCCCGAGGGCAGGCCGAAACTGTCACCGACGCGGCCATCTAGTGCGTACTCAACAGCTGGGCGTGGATCGTCGAATAGGTCCTTGAGAAACCCGTTGATCAGCGCGGAGGTGAGAATGACGAGGGCCAGTCGAGTGAACATGACCTTGTCCCAAAGCCAGTATCCGAGGGGCAGTACAAGAAGATAGAAGGGGAAGTAGCCGAGGGCAGTGAATGCCTGGAAAACTGTGGTCGCCGCGTCGGAGCGCAGGGGTATTACCCAGGCCATATCGTGCAGAAACGCGTCCATCAGGACTCCTTGGTCGGTGCTGTGGCGTTGCCGGCTGATGCGAGCTCTGGATTGCGGGCGAGGATGCGCGCAATGCATGCGAGCGCCCCGAGTGCGAGCACCCCAGCCAGCAAGAAAGGCGCGCCGGGGAAGTAGACCCGTGCGGTTTCGGATGAGAAGTAATGAAACGTCTGGGTCAGGATGAGCGGTGAAACGATGGCGACCAAGCTGATCATGCTTGCGATGGCGCCTTCCATTTCGCCGCGCGCTTCGGCAGGGAAGCGGCGCGAAATGACGGCGCGAAGAGAGGGCATGACGAGGCCGACCAAGGCGCCGATGGCAATGAACGGAAAGAGCGCCCAGGCCACGGGAGCGAAGGCGTGGCCGAAGTAGCAGATCGCGCAGGAGGCGAGCCCGAGATAGATCGCGCGCGCCTCACCGATGCGCCCCACTACGGGGCCAACCAAGAGGCCCGAGACGACTGCCGAGGACATGCCGACGACGCCGAGTGCGAGGCCGACCTCGAACGGCGACCAGGCGAACTTGTGTACGACGTAGTAGGTCCACGTGGTCGGATTTACGTCATGGGCCAGGAAGTAGATGGCTACGCCGCCGAAGAGCGCGAACACAACCGCGTCACGGCGAACGGCGCGCAGGGCGCCGATCGGGTTGGCGCGGCCCAGCTCAAAGGCGCGGCGGCGTGCTTCAGGCAGGGTTTCCGGCAGGACGAAATAGCCGTACCCCATGTTCATCGCGGCAAGGCCGGCAGCGACGAAGAATGGTACGCGCGGACCTAGCTCGCCGAGGGCGCCCCCGAGTGCTGGGCCGACCACGAATCCGACGCCCCAGGCTGCTCCGATGAGGCCGTACCGACCCGCGCGCTCTGCCTCAGGTGTGACGTCGGCGACGTAGGCGTTCGCTGTCGCGAAGGTGGCAGCGGATGCGCCGGAAAGGAGGCGGCCGATGAAAAGCCAGAAGAGCGTGGGCGCGAATCCCATGATCACGTAGTCGACCGCAAGCGTCGCGAGGGAGACGAGCAGTATTGGCCGACGGCCGAACCGGTCAGAGAGATTGCCGATTACCGGAGAAAACAGGAATCGCATGGTCGCGTACACGAACATCAGGCCCCCGCCCCAGGCGGCGGCGGTCCCGACCGTGCCGCCGGACAGGTCGGTGAGCAGACCCGGCAGCACGGGAATGATGAGACCGAAGCCGAGCGTATCCATGAACAGCGTTACCATTAGGAACGTGACGGCGTGCGGGCTGTCGGCGCGAATGCTCATCGGGCGAGGCCTTGCTTCTCCGGGCCTTACCCGTCTCCGCGAGCGGCTTCGAGTGCTTCGAGATGAATGCGATCGCCTTCGAAACGGCGCCCCGCGAGGAAGAAAAGTGGTATGGCGAGCAGGCTGATCAACGTGAATACGACCAGGGTCCAGGTATACGGCTCTGCGTACCCTGCGTCTTTCATCATGTCGATGCTGATCCCGCCAGCCGTGATGCCGAAGCCAAGCCCGATCAGATTCAGCATGAGAATGTAGAACGCGACGACTGTTGCGCGAATCTTTGGTGGAACGAGTTCCTGCACGGAGGAGAAGGTCGGGCCGTAGAAGCAGCCGAGCTGGAAGAAGCCGAAGAAGACGCCGGCCCAGAACCAGATCGACTCGGGCGGCACGAGGCGGTAAGCGATATTGATCGGCGCGAGCAGCAGCATGATCCAGAACAGGAACATGGCCCGGCCGTTTCCTGTCTTGCGGTAGTACCAGTCGCTACCGGCGCCGCCAAAGAGGTTACCGAGGACGCCGCCGATGACCGCGATCCAGCCCGTGGTCTGGGCAATCCAAGCGCGCTCGAAGCCACGTTCCTGCACGAACCAGAGCTGGTCGAAGGCTGCTGCGCCGAGGATGAAGTGGAGGGCGACGCCGCCTGCCATGGTGAGGGCAAGCGCAGGGCAGTTGCCCAGAGCGCGGAAGGCGGTTGCAAAGATCTCCTTTAGCTTCGGGCGCTCCACGCTCGGTGCCTGGGCGTGCTGACGCCGCGGTGTTTCTTTTACGAAGAGCATGACAAGGGCAAGGCACAGGCCAATCGCACCGAGCGCGTAGAAACAGTTTCGCCATCCGATAGCAGGCCCCAGGTAGCCGGCGATCATCAGCGAAGCCCCGACGCCTATCGGAACACCCATGTAGTAAGCGCCAGCCGCGAAGCCGAGCTTCGCGGGCGGGAAACGGTCTGCCAGCATGGACATGGACGTCGGCGTCAGGACGGATTCGCCGACGCCGATGAACATGCGCGGCAGCGCGAGGGACATGAACCCGCGAGCGGCGCCGGAGATGGCGGTGAGCAGGCTCCAGAGCGCGAGGCCGGCGGCAACCAGGCGAGGCCGGTGCAGCATGTCTGCGGCCGCGCCCATGAACAGTCCCATCAGCGCATAGAAAACGATGAAGGCGAATCCGGTCAGCAGGCCGAACTGCGTATCCGTAAGGCCAAGCTCGGGCACGATGAAGTTCGCGAAGCTCTGCAGAAGTTGGCGGTCGACGAAGTTCATGACGTTCAGCAGCGTCAGAAATGCGAGGAATCCGTAGTGCCGAAGGGGGATCTCCGCGCGTTGCTCCCCGCCGTCTGCCGCAGCATTTGCAGTCATCTCTCCTCCCTCAGGGTATTTCCGCGTGCCCTTCTTTGCGCAGGTCGTCGACCGGGCACTGGTCGCGACGGGCCGAGCATAGCGAAGCGCCTGCGTCTCGGCACGACGAGTTCGGTGCGGATGTATGGACAGCTTTGCGTTCGTGCAATGCGGGTGTCAGATGGCGTAGCGTTACAACGCGAGAATAAGAATGTTGCCGAGCAGCGCGGGCCATGACGCCAACCCAGGGATGGGTTGCTGACCGCGCCGATGATCGACGCGGACTTCTGCGAATGTCTGGTAGCCACCCCAAACGCTTCTCTGAGCCACGACGCAACGCGCAGCGTTGCGTAGGCGTCTGGCGCAGCTTCGGCTGCGTCCTCTTCACGATCGTTTTCGGTCTGTCGAGTCGCGCCGAAGCGGCGCAGGCCGTGGCTGAGCCGCCGCATGCGCTGCTCATTTACGGCACGGGCGGCGTTGCGAACTGGGAACACACCTTCAACGATCGCTTGCGCGGTGAATTGGGGTCCGAGCTTGGCGCGTACTTCAGCCCTGAGTTCCTGGCGCTACTGGTTGCGGACGATGCCGAGCAGGAACTTGCTGCGCGATCGCTCGCGCTCAAGCACGGCGGACACCGAATCGACCTGGTGATTGCTGTATTGCCCGAAGCCAACCATTTCGTTACGCGCTGGCAGCACCTGTTTGCGCCTGACGCAGCGCTCTTGCGCGTGTTGCCGGGCAGCGCATTTCTCCGCGAGAACCGTCCTGACGACGGTTCCGTCATCCTTTCCAGTTCCCTCCGAAACGCCATGGCGGGAACGGTAGAGCTGCTTCCAAGGCTTCTGCCGAAGCTCGAGCGCATCTACCTGATCGGCGGAGCGGGAATAGGGGATGAGGCCTATTTGCGGCGCTTTCAAGGTTTGTTTTCGGAGCTGGAGGTGCCCTACGAGATCGAGTCCATCGTCGGACTCCCTCCGGCGGAACTGATCGAGCGATTGGCTGAGGTCCCTGAACACAGCGCTGTCATGAGCACGACTTACGACATCGATCGGGAGGGCCGGCCGCAGCGTGCCCGAAACATCACGAAGCTGATCGCGGAGCGCCTTGAGCTGCCCGTACTCGCGCTCAGCGACCCGCAGGTGCCGTATGGCGCGATAGGAGGCAGCGTGACGAGTGTGGATGCTTACGCTGCGTCCGCGGGTCGCGTGATCCGACAGATGCTTGCGGGCGCTCGGCCGGCTGACCCGATCGTTTCCGATACGCTTTATCTCTTCAATGGCGCCCAGCTCGATCGCTTCGGCGTTTCGCGTAGCGTACTGCCGTCGGAGAGCCGAATCGTCAATGAGATACCGAACGCTGTCCGCGATTACGGCGTCTGGATCGCGCTTGGCGCGGCGATCATCGTCCTGCAGGGCGTCCTTATCGGATCGTTGCTTGCCGCGCGTCGGCGTCAAAGGCGCGCTGAAGAGTCCTTGCGCCGGGCGGAGAAGATGGAGCTCCTTGGCAGCCTTGCAGGGGGCATCGCTCACGACTTCAACAACGTGCTGATGTCGATCATGGGCAACGCGGAATTGCTCAAGCTCGACGCCGAAGAAACGATGCAGGAAGAGATCGATGGGATCCTTGCCGCGGGCCATCGCGCGAAGGGGCTCGTAAACCAGATCCTGATGCACACGCGCCAGTCCAGCGGCGCCGCACACCATCCCGTTGATCTACGGCGCCTTGTGGACGACGCGATCCCACAGCTTCAGGCCTCCCTGCCGGCTGCGTGCCGGATCGTCGTCGACGGCGATGCGGTGCCGATGCAGGTCATGGGGGATGCAACGCAGATCTTTCAGGTGCTGATGAATCTTGTGGTCAATGCTCGCCACGCGGTGGCGGGGCAGGGGACGATCAGCGTGGAGGTGCGAGCTGTCGAGCTCAGCGAAGTGCGCAAGGCGCACCCGCAGGAGGTCGCTGCAGGGCAGTACGTTGTTCTGTCCGTGGAAGACGACGGCTGCGGTATTGATGATGATGCGCTCTACCAGGTGTTCGAGCCGTTTTTCACCACAAAGGCGCCCGGCGAGGGGACAGGGCTGGGTCTTGCCCTCGTCTACCAGATCGTGAAGGCGCATGGCGGCAGCATCACCATAGAGACGGAGCCGGGTGTTGGGACGAAGGTTTCGATTTATCTGCCGGTCGGTACTGAGCGCATCCCAAGGAGCGCGGAGCAAGGCATAGAGGAACGGGTGACCGGAGAGGGCGAGTCAATCTTGCTCGTTGACGACGACCCGCTGGTTCTCGAGGCGAATCGCCGCCTGTTCGACAACCTTGGCTATCGAGTGCATGCGCACGGAAGCTCGGTCGCCGCGTTCGAGGCGTTTGTTGCAAACCCGACCGGTTTCGATCTCGTGTTCTCGGATCTCTCCATGCCGCGTATGGACGGAGTGCGTCTTCTTTCTAAAATCCACGAGATTCGCGCGGAGTTGCCTAGCGTAATCTGCACGGGCTTTCCCGATGCGTTGGATCCAGCGGATGTCCGCAACGCAATCGTGCTGCAGAAGCCGGCGAGCGCTGGTGAGATCTCCCGGGTTGTCCGCGCGGCCCTAGCCAACGGGCCGCAGCGGCTCGCGCTCCGCGAAGTCGCAAACTGACCTCGGCAGAGTGCACCTGCATGAGCTGCGATCGTTCGAGTCGGTTGCACCGGCGACTCGCTTTCAGGGTGAAGGTGTGACCCCCTTGGGCGCATGCATGAAGGCAGTGCTCGCGATTCTTATCCCGAGTGCCCGCCGGCGCCGCTAGCCCCGGTCTCCGGTCCCCGGCCCCCGGTGGCCGTCAGCGCTTCGCTGACCCAGCAGCTTGCGCGCCGTCCTGCCTCCCTTCTGCGCGCCGGTGGTCCTCCGCGCAAAGGCGCCCCCGTGTGGGCCTTTGCCTCGGCGGGCTTGGCGCTGCGGCGAAGGAGACCGTTCCAAGGCCTGCGCCCGCTCTGGCCGATCAGCGTACCCAGACGCCGGGTGCATTCGTTCGATAGCCGAGGGCGCGATATGCAGCATCCACTACGGCCTGGCCGCGCGCGTTGAGAAGCAGGCCTGCGCCCATCTGGTTCATGGTGTAGCCGAAGCCCATGCGGCAGTCGGGGTCGGCGAACCCGATGGAGCCGCCGGCGCCTACGTGTCCGAAGGCGCGGTCACCGATGATCGCCGACTCGATATCGCCGTGCGGGCGGTGGCGATTATCCATCGACTTCATGAACCCGAGCGCAAAGCGCGTGGGAATCAGAAGCGTCGCGTCGCGCTCCGTCGCCATCGACACCTCCCCCATGCGCGCGATCGAGTCGGCGGAGAAGAACTCACCGCCCCCGTTTGCGAGTGGAGTGAACAGCTTCGCGAGGGAGCGTGCATTCGAGATACCGCCACCGCCGCCGAGCTCTGCGGCGTGGGCCGCGCGCGAATCCGGCGTCGCAATCGAGTGATTGCCCATGTTCAGCAGGGACAGCGCCGAGATGGAGTCGGGCTGGGTCAGCAGGGCTGTCGTGAAGTCTGTCATTGCCATGTCGGGGCCCGGCACGTAAGGCAGCATAGGCGAGACGCGAGGCTCGATCTCCTCGGGCAGGCCGATCCAGAAATCGAGACCGAGCGGGGCGGCGAACTCGTCCTTGAAGAAAGTGCCAAGGGACTTCCCTGAGACGCGTCGAACGAGTTCCCCGACGGTCCAGCCGAAGCTGATCATGTGGTAACCGTTGCGCGTTCCGGGTTCCCAGAACGGTTCCTGGCGCGCAAGCAGATCGCAGGCGTAGTCCCAGTCGTAGAGGCCGCCGTCCCTGACAGGTTCTCGGAACGCGGCAACACCGACCGAGTGGTTCAGCATCATCGCGACGGTCGCATGTTCCTTGCCCGCCTGTGCGAATTCGGGCCAGTAGTCTGCGACCGGCGCGTGCAGATCGAGCTGGCCGCGTTCGATCAGCAGATGCGCGCACAGGGCAGTCGCGGCCTTGGTAACGGAGAACACAAGCGAAACCGTGTGCTCTTCCCAGGCCTGGCTGCCTTCTGCGTCGAAGTGACCGCCCCAGAGGTCCACCACTGTTTCCCCCTCAACGGAGAGCGAAACAGAGGCGCCGATCTCGCCGCGTTCGGCGAAGTTGCCGACAAAGGCGTCGCGCACGCCGCTGAAGTCCTCGTGCACTCGGCCGGCGACGCGTCCGCGGGGGGTCTCGATGTCTACTGCGATCATGCTGTGCTCCTGGAACGGGCTGAACTCGGCGGATCGTACACGCCTGATGCCGCGGCGTTGTCGGTCGCGTACTCAGGCCATTTCGCACGCGTGCGCGCGTCCGCGGCGGCAGCGGCAGAGCCGGTGCCGGGCGATGCTCCGCCCATGAGCTATCTCCCGCCCATGCCGATCCACCCGCTGCGGCAGACGGTATTCTTGCCGCGAACCATCGCGTATGCAGCGGCCGCGCTGCTGCTGGCAGCCGTCATCGCGACCCCGGCCGCGGCCGTGCCGGTACTCTGGTGCCTGCTTGTTCCCTGGCTCGCGCGCCTGCCCTTACCGATTCCATCGCACCCATGGCTGCGGGCCTTTGAGCATTCCGTACTCCCGGCGCTGGCACTCTGGGCGGGTGCGCCGCCGATGGTCGTCTCGGCGCTCGCGCTGCCTTTTCTCGTCGGAAGCCTGTGCGTGCACGGCCTGCTGGAGGGCCTGCGAGGCGCGGCCATGTGGACCGCGACGCTTGCACTGGGTGCGCCGCTCAGCACGCGCATGCCTTCGACAAGCGCGCTCGCGCTCGACCAAGCCCTTGCAGCGGGGCTCGGGCTCGGAGCTGTATTCGTGCTCAGCGTTGCGGGGCTTGCCCATGGTCGGGCGCGCAAGCTCGAGATACAGGGCGTAGCGCATGCGACCCGCGCACGGACCCAGGCGGCGGTAGCGGAGCGACTCGCTCGGTATGTGCCCCCTGCCGTTCGAGAAGGCCGAGGTGAGGGCATTGGCGGGGGGCCTCGGTCCGAACGTCGCTGGTTGAGCGTTTGCTTCGCCGATCTTGTCGGCTTCACCGAACTTACGGATGCGGCTGAAAGCGAAGAGGTCGCGGACATGCTCGACGACTTCTACCGGGAAATGGCTGCTGCAGCCGCGCTCGAGGGGGGCACGCTCGATAAGTTCATCGGGGACGCTGTCATGGTCTTCTTCGGCGATCGCACCTGCAGCGCAGCTGAGGATCCGGGTATCGGCTCACGCCAAGCCGACAGTTCGGCCTGCATCCGCATGGCGCTCGATATGCAGCATCGCTTCCATCGCTTGCGCGCGCGCTGGCGTCGTTCAGGCATCGTGCGTCCCCTGGATCTGCGGGTCGGTGTGCACTCCGGGTGGTGCACGGTGGGCGTGTTCGGTCCGCCTCAGCGCCGCGCATATACGATCGTAGGTACAACGGTAAACACGGCAAGTCGCCTTGAGCATGCGGCGGCCCCCGGTCAGGTCCTCATCTCCCGGCAGAGTTGGCTGCTTCTTGAGCCCGGGCTTGCTGCGCGCTGCCGCCGTCTTCTTCCGTTGCACGTCAAGGGCTTGCGGGCCCCGGTGGAGACCTTTCAGGTGAACCTTGCGCAGTCCGGGGCGCCTCTGTCACTCGAGGTCGACGGCCTTGTGCTTGCGCTCGATCCGCAAACGGCGGATCCATTGGAGGCGCGGGCGGTGTTGGCCCGTGCAATGGAGGCGCTGCCTGCCGAGCTGACACCTGCTCGCGTCCGCACCGGTTGACGCCTTTCCGGGCGCCCCCGCACACTCGCCCGGCCGTCGACCTGCTGGCTGGACCCATGGATCCGCAACTCCGCAACGCCCCCTATCTTCGTGCCGCGCGCGGCGAGGCAGCCGAGCACACTCCGATCTGGCTGAACCGCCAGGCCGGTCGCTACATGCCGGAGTACCACCGGGTAAAGGCCGGCACGCCGAGCCTCGATTTCTTCAAGAATCCCGACCTCGCGGCTCAGGCGACGCTCGATGCGCAGCGCATCCTCGGCGTTGACGCAGCGATCCTGTTTGCCGATCTACTGCCTATCCTGGAGCCCATGGGTCTGGAGCTCGACTACATCGAAGGCTTTGGGCCCAAGTTTTCGAATCCCGTGCGCACGTCGGCCGATCTGGCGCGATTGCGGCCGCTGGTGGCCGAAGAAGGAACGCCGTACATCGCTGAAACGGTGAAGAACTGCCGCGCCGGCTTGCCCGCGAACGTCCCCCTGATCGGCTTCGCCGGCGCCCCCTTCACGCTTGCTTCCTATGCCGTGGAAGGGCAAGGCTCGCGCAACTACATCCACATGAAGCGGATCATGTTCGGCGACCCCGAGGCATGGGGGCGGCTCATGGACCTGCTCGTGGACGCCGTGACGGACTACCTGCGCCTGCAGATCGTATCCGGCGTACAGGCCGTGCAGCTCTTTGATTCCTGGGTCGGCTGCCTCGGCCCGAGCGAATTCGAGCGCTTCGTTGCACCGTGGACCAAGCGGCTCATCGCCAATCTGAAGGGCATCGGTGACGAGCCCGTTCCGGTCGTGTACTTCGGCACCGGCAATCCGGCCCTTGCGCAGGCGCAGGCCGCGTGCGATCCGGACGTGCTCGCTCTCGATTGGCGCGCGCCTTTCGTGGAGACCTGGGACGCCACGGGCATGCGCGCGGTGCAGGGCAATCTCGATCCGATCGTGCTTTGCGCCGACTGGCCGGCGGTCGAGCGTGAGGCCAAGCGCTTGATGGACGAGGTGGCTGGCCGCCCCGGGCACATCTTCAATCTCGGCCATGGCATCGTCCCGGAGACGCCGGTGGACAACGTGAAGCGCCTGGTCGAGCTGGTGCAGAACCACCGCGCTGCCTGAGTCGTACTGCTTCGGTGCGACCATCTGCGGTCTATGGGCGCCGGCTGCTCATCCTGCTGGAGAGCGATTGCGCTTTTTCCTGATCCTCTCTCGCCGAGTGCCCATAATTCCCTCTTTGACCAGGGGCGGGTGTCATGACGGATCACATAGCGGGCAAGGTCATCGTGGTTACCGGGGCGGCGAGCGGTTTCGGCCGTCTCGTTGCAGAGAAGGCCGTCGCGCGAGGGGCGCGCGTAGTCGGCGGCGATCTCGACGAGCAGGGGCTCGCTGAAACTCTGGCCGCGGTCTCGGACTCTGCCGCGATGGCGGTACTGCGCACGGATGTCACGAAGCTCGAGGACGTGCAGGCGCTCGTCGCCCTTGCGGTGGAGCGTTTCGGCGCCATCGATGTGATGGTGAACAACGCGGGCACTATGCCGCTCGCCTTCTTTTCCGATCACGAGACGGCGATGGGCGCCTGGAACCGCTGCATCGACGTCAACTTCCGCGGGGTCCTCAACGGCATGGTTGCGGCCCACGATCCGATGCTCGCGGCTGGTCGCGGGCAGATCGTCAACCTGTCGTCGATCTACGGGAACTTTCCGACCATCGGCGGCGCCGTATACGGCGCCACGAAGGCGGCGGTCGATTTCCTCTCAGAGTCCTTCCGACAGGAGGCACGCGGTCGCATCAAGGTGACAGTGGTGAAACCGACCGGAGTGCCGGCCACCAATCTTGCTGGCGGCGTCGTGAATCCCGAGGCGCCGATCGGCATCTGGGGACACTTCGCGGCTGCGGACCTGCCTCGCTATGAGGCCATGGCGGCGGGTCAGCTTCCTGCTCGGGAGCTCGACCCGGAATCGATCGAGTACTTCGTGCTCGCGCCCGATTACATCGCGAACGCGATCCTGCACGTGATCGATCAGCCCTGGGGTGTATCCATCGGCAGTATCACGGTCCGTGCCTCGGGCGACGGCTACGTGCTCTGACTTTTCAGGTGCGGCGCGCACCTGTCCGGCGCATTCGAGTCAGCGCATCCGGTCCGGATCAAGGCCCCTCAGCCAAGCTTGTCGGTGACCGCGCCTTCGGACGCGGAGCACACGGTTTGCGCGTACTTGGCGAGAATGCCCCGAGTCGCATAAGGCGCGGGCTGTTCCCATGCGATGCGGCGGCGCTCGAGTTCAGCGGCTTCCAGGCGCACCTCGATCGTTGCTGCTTCCGCGTCGATGGCAATCACGTCGCCGTCCTCGATGAGCGCGATCGGTCCGCCGTCGAAGGCTTCCGGTGTGATGTGGCCGATCACGAAGCCGTGGGAGCCGCCGGAGAAGCGGCCGTCGGTGATCAGTGCGACGTTCAGGCCCCGGCCGTTGATGGCGCTTGTGGGAGACAGCATCTCGCGCATGCCCGGCCCGCCGCGCGGGCCCTCGTAGCGCACGACTACAACGTCGCCGTCGACCACCGTGCCGTCAAGGATCGCGGCGAGTGCCGCCTCCTCTCCGTGGAAGCAGCGCGCCGTGCCTTCGAACTGCAGGCCCTCATGCCCGGTGATCTTGGCGACGCCACCATCGGGCGCGAGATTACCCTTGAGGACGACCAGATGGCTGTCCTTCTTGATCGGGTTCGACAGCGGGCGGATGACGCCCTGGCCGTCAGGATAGGGTGCGACGTCAGCGAGGTTCTCGGCCATTGTGCTGCCGGTGACCGTCATGCATTCGCCGTGGAGCAGGCCTGCCTCGAGCAGTGTTTTCATGAGGGGCTGAATGCCGCCGATCTCGATCAGTTCGCTCATGGCGTACTGGCCGGCGGGGCGCATGTCGGCGAGCACGGGTACGCGTGCACCGATGCGCGAGAAGTCGTCGAGTTCCAGCGGGACCCCAGCCGAATGCGCGATGGCAAGCAGGTGCAGAACCGCATTCGTTGACCCTTCGAGGGCGATGACAGTGGTGACGGCGTTCTCGAAGGCTTCGCGACAAAGGATGTCCGACGGGCGTATGCCGCGCTCGAGAAGATGAAGCACTGCGGCGCCTGCGCGATGGGCATCTTTCAGCTTGTCATTGGAAATCGCCTCCATGGCCGAGGAGCCGGGCAGCGACAGGCCGAGTGCTTCGATAGCCGACGCCATGGTGTTCGCGGTGTACATGCCGCCACAGGAGCCCGGACCTGGAATGGCCGTCGACTCGACTTCCTTCAGCTCGATGTCCGAGATCGCGCCAGCGGCGTGCTTGCCCACGGCTTCGAAGACCGACACTACGTCGCGTCGCTCCTTGCCCGGCTGAATCGTGCCGCCGTAAACAAAGACGCTCGGACGATCGAGGCGGGCCATGGCCATGGCGCAGCCGGGCATGTTCTTGTCGCACCCGCCGAGCGCAACGAATCCGTCGAATCCCTGGGCGCCGACGACGGTTTCGATCGAGTCCGCGATCACTTCGCGGGAGACGAGCGAGTAGCGCATCCCCGGCGAACCCATGGAGATTCCGTCGGACACGGTGATCGTATTGAACGTCACCGGTTTGGCACCCGCTTCGGCGGCGCCCATGGCGGCCGCGTCGGCGAGCCCGTTGATGTGGGTGTTGCATGGCGTGAGGTTCGACCAGGTCGATGCGATGCCGATCTGCGATCTGGAGAAATCGGCATCCTCGAAGCCAACGGCGTGCAGCATGGCGCGTGCGGCAGCCTTCTCCAATCCGTCCACGACCTGCGATGAATAGCGCCGCTTCGCGTCCTTATCGGTCATCCCCTGACTCCAGTGGTGTCCGGACGAGCCTCGCCCAGATGCTTGATCAATACTTTCGAGTTGCGCTCTGCGGTCCACTGCGCTGCGCGAGCGGCAGGCAAGTCCGAAGCCACCCCGGTGACGTAGCCCTGTCCCTGAAACCAACCAGCTGCACGGGTGGAGAGCGCGAACACGCGCCGGTGTCCCTGGCCTTCCGCGATTCCTTCGAGGCGCGCGACGAGGCGTTCAGCGCGCTCCCGCCGCTGGTGATCCGGGTGCGTGACGACGCAGGCGATCTCGGCGTCGTCGTCGTAGCCATAGAGGGCTGCGCAGGCGATGACCATGCCGTCGAGTTCGATGACGTGAAAGTGATCGATGTCGAGCTCGATGCGCTCGCGCGTGCGCGGCAGCAAGAGACCGGCAGCAACGAGGGGCGTGGTGAGTTCGATGATGCCGGCGGCATCTTCGAGCGTCGCTGGACGCAAGCGCTCCGCGGAATGTTCGGTGATCTGCGTGCCGCAGCCGTCGCGGGTGAAGAGTTCCACGATGAGGTCGCCGTCGCGGGCGTGGCTGACCACGTGGCCGCGCTGAACGCCTGAGCGGACAGCCCAGAGCAGAGCGGCCGCCTGGCGCAGGCGCTCGCTTGCTGCGGTGCCCGAGGCGTCCGGCTCGCGCCACTGCTCGAGCTCGTCAGGTGTCATTTCGCTGATCACCTGTCCCGCCGCGTCGCGCAGGCCCGGGCCGTCGTCCAGGGCGATGAGCTTGTCCGCGCCGAGCGCCGCGGCGACTCGGGCGGCCACCTCTTCGTATGCGAGATTGAAGATCTCGCCGCCCGGTGAATAGCCGCAAGGGCCAAGGAGCGGGACGCACCCTGCGGAAAGCTGTGTGCGCAGGCCTTCCGCATCGACACGTCGGACCTCGCCGGTCAGTTGATAGTCGACACCGTCGACCACCCCGAGCGGGCGGGCAGCGACAAAGTTGCCGCCGGTGACTGAGATGCGCGCGGCCTGCATTGGCGTACCGGGAAGGCCCATGCTCAGGCGGGCCTCGATATGCAGGCGCAGCTCGCCGATGACGCGGCGGGTGATCAGTGCCGTTTCCGGGTCCGTGATGCGCAGTTGGGCGTGATAGCGCGGCGTCAGCCCTGCGCCTTCGAGCGCCGCATCGAACTGCGGCCGGGCGCCGAATACGATGACCAGTCGTATGCCCAGGCTGTGCAGAAGGGCGATGTCGTGGACGACGTTCTCGAAGTTCTCATCTGAAATCGCGCTACCGCCGAGCATGAGCACGAACGTGCTGCCGCGGTGAGCGTTGATGTACGGCGAAGCGCCGCGAAACCACTTGGCGTACTGATGCGCGTCCATCGCCACTGGCAGGCCGGAAAAGCGGGGCGTGGAGTGTGCCACATGGGCGGGGCGGAAGCGGGCTCTCCGGCGAATCGATACGGACGCAGATGGAACAGACGGCGCTAGGCGCCGCCGCCGCGCAGGTCGCTGCTGATTCAGGGCGTCCGTACGCAGGGAGCTGGATACGACGCACGCCGCCGCCCGCCGTGCGGTGCGCGCGGTTGCAAAGGCGCTCGGCCGGGTGACAATGGCGGGAGCGTCCGCCGTGCCCACGACCGCTGAGGAGGTTCAGTGTCGGTCTCGTCCGAACACGCAAAGCGCACCGCCCGCGCAACACGCAGCATCGATCGCGTGCTCGATCTCACGGGCGTACTCGATGATCTCGTCAACGATGGCCGAATCACGCAGGGGAACGCGGAGAGTCTTCTCGCCATCCCGAGGCGTCGGGATCAGATACACCTGCATCCGCTCGAACTGGTTGCGGATCAGCGGTACACCGACGTTGACGATACGGACACTACCCTCGATCTCGATCGCCTGAGTCACTGGCTCGCGGACTTTGCGGGCCAGCCCTATTTCCGGATTGACCCCCTGAAGGTCCAGGTCGAGCGCATCACTGAGGCGTTCTCGTTTCAGTTCGCACAGAACCACAACATTCTCGCCGTCGAACTTACGGACGAGCACATCACGATTTGCTCTGCCCAGCCCTTCTCGAGGGGCTGGGAGCCGATGCTGGAGCAGACCCTGCGCGGGCGGACGATCCATCGCGTTGTCACCAATCCCGAGGAGCTCCGTCGCTACATGGCGGAGTTCTACACGATGGCGCGTTCGGTGCGCGGCGCTTCTGACGTACACGGCGGTGCAGGTTCATCAATCACCAACCTCGAGCAGATGCTCGAGATCGGACGACTGAAGTCACCAGAAGCCAACGACCAGCACATCGTCAACATCGTTGACTGGCTGCTTCAGCATGCGTTCGATCAGCGCGCATCCGATATTCACATCGAGCCGCGCCGAGAGACCGGCAAGGTCCGTTTCCGCATCGACGGTGTGCTGCACGATATCTACAGCTTCCCAGCGGCGGTCACGACCGCGGTGGTGAGCCGCTTCAAGATCCTCGGGCGAATGGACGTCGCCGAGAAGCGGCGGCCGCAGGATGGCCGTGTGAAGACCAAGCGACCGGAAGGCAACGAGGTCGAGCTGCGCCTGTCGACGCTGCCCACTGCATTCGGTGAGAAGCTCGTCATGCGAATCTTCGATCCGGATGTGCTGCTGCGCTCGTTCTCCGATCTCGGTTTCGCGCCCGAGGAGCTCGAACGATGGAACGCGATGGTGCGTAATCCACACGGCATCGTCCTGGTGACGGGCCCGACCGGTTCTGGCAAGACGACGACGCTGTACTCAACGCTGAAAGCGCTCGCGACTCCCGAGGTGAACGTCTGCACCATCGAGGACCCGATCGAGATGGTCGAACCGGCTTTTAATCAGATGCAGGCGCAGCAGAATATCGACCTCACCTTTGCTGCAGGCGTGCGCGCACTCCTGCGGCAGGATCCCGACATCATCATGATCGGCGAGATTCGTGATCTGGAAACAGCGCAAATCGCCATTCAGGCTGCGCTTACGGGCCATCTTGTGCTGTCGACCCTGCACACGAACGACGCCCCAAGCGCCGTCACTCGATTGCTTGAACTGGACGTACCTGCCTACCTGATTCGAGCCACCCTGCTCGGCGTCATGGCCCAGCGTCTGGTCCGGACCCTTTGCCCGCACTGCAAGACATCCGCGCCAGTGGATCTTGAGGGCTGGAACGCCGTGACCCGCCCGTACAAGGTGGCGCCGCCTGAGAAGATCTATCGCCCGGTCGGCTGCGTTGAATGCCGCGGGACCGGTTATATGGGGCGAGTCGGCCTGTATGAGTTGCTGATGGCGACTGACGACGTGAAGCCGACGATCAGTGACCGCACCGAGATCGAAGACCTGCGTCGCGTAGCGATGAAAGACGGTATGCGTACGCTGCGTTTGTCCGGGGCACTGCAGATCGGGCGCGGTCTCACCACGATCGAGGAAGTGCTTCGCGTCGTTCCTGCAACTTCTACGCACTGATGCGCAGGGAGTGGGCCGCAGGATGGCTTGAACGCGGAGCCATCCTTCGTTGTCGTGCGCGTTTTCATCATTGCCTCGGGCCTGGATCTACTGCCTTGGTGGTTGTCCGTGCGCCCCATGCGTCGGCACGGGGCGAACATGCAGCAGCACGGGATTCGATTGCGCCGCACGCGGCGTCGGCTGTGAAGTTCGCCGGGCCATCGGCCTGCCGTTCCAGAGTCGGCTGGGACCTAGGCAAACGCCTTCCCCGGGGGCGGGCTGCGGAAGCATGTGCGCAGACGCGCAGGATGGGCGCTGGGTCCGATGAGCGGACAGCTGAGCGCGATGCGAGCGCGTCGGCACGACGACGCGAGGGAAGGGGTGCTGCAGCTCGACGGCCGCCTCCGTCGGGTGCTGGCGCTGAGGACGGCGATGGCGCGATCGGGCTGATTGGAATTCGTGCATCCGGCATCGCCACGCTCGTGCAAGCGAGACGCGTCGGTTTCGATGCGACGCCTGCTGAATCAACTTCGGCCCGACCCTGGCGCCGAGTGCTCATCGGGGCGTCTTGACGTGGGCGCGCCCTCGCTCTCGGACGCGTCAGATCGAACGGTTGCGGCGTCCTTGGCGCGGCTTCGGGAGGCGGGCGTGGCGGTTGAGCGAGCCCCCGACGCGTTTGCGGCTCTGTGCCTTGGAAGTGACTGGGCTATTGCCTGGCTGAGTCGCAACCCTCAGCAGGCCATGCGTCTCCTCGACGATATGGAACACCAGCGCGCGCCCACGCGGAGCGCGCTGGCGGCCGATCTCGAGGCGACACTCGCCGAAGTCGACTGCGGGAATCCAGCGCCAGACGGCCCTTTCGGCCGCGCGCTCCGAACCGTTCGGAATCGACGCATGATCGGCATCGTCCTGCGTGATCTTTGCGGCGTCGCCCGGCTCGAGGACACGGTGCGGACGCTGTCCGACCTCGCTGACGTGATCATCGAGGCGAGCCTGGCGCGACTGCAGCCGATCGCCGAGGGGGAGTGGGGGGCGCCGCCCGCGGTTGCAGGTGAGCCGCAACGCCTGATCGTGCTCGCCATGGGCAAGCTCGGCGCTCGGGAGCTGAATCTTTCATCGGACATTGATCTGATCTTTGCGTTTCGTGCACCGGGTATCGTGGCCGGCGGTGAGATCACCACGCAGGAATTCTTCGTCCGTCTCGGCCGTCGCCTCATCGCACTGCTCAACACGCGCACGCCGCGGGGCTTCGTTTTCCGCGTGGATATGCGGCTCCGTCCCTATGGCGAAGCGGGTCCGCTCGTTCAGCACGTTGACGCGATGCTCGACTACTACCGCGAACAGGGGCGCGATTGGGAGCGCTACGCGATGGTCAAGGCACGCGTCGTCAGTGGCGAGGCGGCGACGCGTGAACGGCTCGAAGCGGGATTGCGCTCCTTCGTCTATCGGCGGTATCTCGATTTCGGGGCGTTCGAGGCCTTGCGCGACATGAAGACGCTCATCGTGAACGAGGTGCGCAGTCGGAAGGCAGAGGGCGATGTGAAGCTTGGTGCCGGCGGCATCCGGGAGATCGAATTCGTCGCTCAAGTTTTCCAGCTCGTCCATGGGGGCCGCGATCCGGCGCTGCGAGCGCGAGCGCTACTTGACGTCCTGCCCCGTATCGAGCGGGCAGGCCTGCTCAATGCCCCGGATGTGCAGGTGCTGACGGAGGCCTACCGTTTTCTGCGTGACGTGGAGCACCGGCTACAGGCTCGGTCGGATGCGCAGACACAGCGTTTGCCGGCGGGGGAGGACGATCGGGCGCGGCTCGCGGCAACCTTCGGGCTCTCGCTGCCTGAGTTCGAGGAGACGCTCGCGCGGCATCGCGCCGGTGTCCGGCGCATCTTTGATGCGTCAGTGGATGCCAGAGGGGAAGAACCGCAGGGCGTGGAAGCGCCAACGGCTGATGCAGTAGGCGACTGGTCCGCCCTCTGGCGGCGACTCCTGGCGGAGGACACGCGCGCTGCAGCGGCCGGCGCACTCCTGTCAGCATTTGCGGCAGACGGCGTCGCCGATCCGGGCGCTGCTCGGGATCGTTTGATGGCGTTCATCCTGCGTCGCAACGCGCTTGCGGAGCAGAGCGTTGCTCGCGAACGGATCGACGTTCTCTTGCCCGCGGTGCTCGGGCGACTTGCGGGCGTGCCTGCGGCAGACCGCGCCCTTGCCGGCGTCCTGCGCATCGTCGAGGCCGTGTTGCGGCGGAGCGTTTACGTGACGCTACTGATCGAGCGCCCGCGAGCGCTCAATCTGCTGATGCGCCTGGTCGGTGCTTCCGAGCGAATCGCGGCCGCGCTTGAGCGTCATCCGAGTCTGCTTGATGAGCTGCTAGACGAATCGCGGCTGCTGTCCGTGCCGACGCGGGAGGGTCTGAAGCGCGAACTCGCGGCCCGCTGCGCGCGGATTCCGTCAGACGACCCGGAAGCAATCATGGAGCAACTGCGACACTTCAAGGTCGCGGTCGAACTGCGACTTTCGGCTTGCGAGCTGGAGGCGCGCCTGCCGCTCATGCGCGTCAGCGATGCGCTGACCTGGCTCGCCGAAGTCATCATCGATCATGTGATTCGCGACGCTTTCGACGCCACGGCAGCGCAATACGGAGCGCCAAGTGGTGCGGAAGGCGTGCCCCTGGCGGGGCCGGCGCTCGGCGTGATTGCCTACGGCAAGCTTGGCGGACTCGAACTGGGCTGGGGCTCCGATCTCGATCTTGTGTTCCTGCACGACCTGCCCGTTGGGGGTACAACCCTCGGACCTGACGCCGTCAGCAACGGGCAGTTCATCGCGCGCATGGCGCAGCGGATCATCCATGCGCTGACCGCCCGCACGTTCATGGGGCAACTTTATGAGATCGATCTGCGTCTGCGTCCTTCAGGCCGCGCTGGCGTGCTGGTCTCCAGCCTCGAAGCTTTTCAGCGCTATCAACAGGACGAGGCCTGGACCTGGGAGCAGCAGGCGCTCGTCCGTGCGCGGGCGGTTGCGGGCTCGCCGGCGCTCTGCAGTGAGTTCGAGCGTATTCGCCGAGGCGTACTTGCCAAGGAACGCAGTCCGGCGCAGACGATCGCCGAGGTCGTCGAGATGCGTGATCGAATGCTCGCGGAGGCGCGCCGCAAGGGTGTGCCGCTGGGAGGCAGCGAGGGGGGCGAGTTCGACCTGAAGCAGGCTCCGGGCGGTGTCGTGGATATCGAATTCATGGTTCAATCGCGCGTCCTCGGGTGGGCCCGAGAGCACCCGGAGCTCCTTACGTTCACGGATGTGATCCGGATTCTCGAGACGGCCGCGGAGGCCGCCATCGTCACACACGAGGACGCTGCGTTTCTCGTCGAGAGCTACAAGGCGTTCCGCGCCGAAGCCCACCTGAAGGCTCTGGCAGATAAGCCCGCACGCACGGACAGCGCCGAGCTTCACGCCCGCGCCGCGACCGTCCGCGGGATCTGGGGACGACTGATGACACCGGCCGACGGGCCGGAGGCACCGGGAGCAGGATGATGGCGGCACCTAACTTCGCCGACCGCGATGGCAAGATCTGGTTCGACGGAGAACTCGTCGACTGGCGTGACGCCAAGGTTCATGTGCTCACCCATACGCTGCACTACGGTCTTGGCGTTTTCGAAGGGGTGCGCGCATATCGCACGGAGGATCGCGGCGGCTGCATCTTTCGCCTCGAAGAGCACACCCGCCGCCTGTTCAACAGCGCACATATCCTGCGCATGGACATGCCCTACGACCGGGAGGTCATCAAGGAAGCGCACAAGACGGTCCTGTGCGCGAACGGCCTGGATGAGGGCTACCTGCGGCCCATGTGTTTCCTGGGTTCCGAGGGCATGGGGCTGCGGGCCGAGGACCTGTCGACACACGTGATCGTCGCGGCCTGGCCCTGGCCGTCGTACATGGATCCGGAAGCGAAGGAGCAGGGGATTGACGTCCGGACCTCCTCCTACACGCGCCACCACGTGAACATCACGATGTGCAAGGCGAAGGCGAACGGTAACTACATCAACTCCATGCTCGCCCTGCGCGAGGCGTTGGAGTCCGGCTGCGAGGAAGCGCTGCTGCTGGACAATGAGGGTTATGTGGCGGAGGGCAGCGGGGAGAACGTATTCATCCTGCGCGGTGATACGCTGCATACGCCGGAGCTCACGTCCTGTCTGGATGGCATCACCCGCGACACGATCTTCAATCTCGCGGCGGAGATCGGTGTCGATATCGTCGAGCGGCGCATTACGCGTGACGAGGTCTACATCGCCGACGAGGCGTTCTTCACCGGCACGGCGGCGGAGGTTCTTCCGATCCGCAGCCTCGACGGCCGGATCATCGGCAATGGCCGTCGCGGTCCGGTGACTGAACGGCTGCAGACTATGTATTTCGACCAGGTGACGGGTCGCCGCGAAGTTCATCCTGAATGGCTCACGCCGATCGCCTGAAAGCGCAGTGCGGCGTTGCGCGGCGATGAGCGCACTCGTTGTCGCGCCGGCCTGGGTCGGCGATGCGGTCATGGCCCATAGCCTCATAGCTGCCGTGGCGGCGGCCGAACCCGAACGGCCCATCGACGTTGTTGCGCCTGCGGCAACGAGGCCCGTATTCGAGCGCATGGCCGAGGTGAGAGCCGTGCGGGAATTGCGGACGGCTCATGGGGAGATCGGCCTGAGCGCTCGTTGGCGTCTCGGGCGGGCGCTTGCTGCGAGCGGATATGAAGTGGCCTATGTGCTGCCCAACAGCTGGAAGTCAGCGCTGCTGCCCTGTTTCGCCGGTATCGGGCGACGCGTGGGCTACCGCGGCGAGGCGCGATTCGGCCTGCTTTCTGATCTGCGCACCTTCGACGCCAAGCAGTTGCCGCGCCTGATCGACCGCTATGCAGCCCTTGCCGACGTGGCGGATGGCGCTGCGCCGCGCCCACGGCTCACGCAGGACAAGGAAGCCGGCGCTCGACTGCGCACCGCCTTCGGGCTCGAATCGGGTTCGAGGATCGTTGCCCTGGCGCCTGGCGCAGAGTTCGGACCAGCCAAGCGATGGCCCGCGGGGCATTTTGCGGCCCTGGCCGCGCGGCGCATCGAACGCGGCGACGACGTTTGGCTGCTGGGCGGTCCGGGCGATCGACCGCTGGCGAATGAGATCGCCGCCGCCGCGCCAAGGGCTTCGCGAGGTCGGCTGAGCGATCTTGTCGGCAAGACGCGCCTGGAGGACGCCATTGATCTGCTTGGTGACGTCGATGCGCTGGTGACAAACGACTCCGGACTCATGCATGTGGCCTGTGCGCTGGAGCGCCCAGTGCTCGCGCTCTTCGGTCCGACGTCCAGCGCGTACACGCCGCCCCTCGGGGATCGGGCACGTGTACTTGACCAGGCGCTGCCGTGTGCGCCCTGCTTCGAGCGGGTCTGTCCGCTTGAACACCAGCGGTGCCTGACGGAGCTGCGGCCAGCTGCGGTCGATGCCGCTCTGGATGACCTGATGGGTCGCGCCTGAGCATGCGCCGTGTGCTGCTGGTGAAGACTTCTTCCTTGGGCGATGTACTGCATACATTGCCGGCGGTAACGGAGGCGAGCGCGCGGTGCGACGTTTGCTTCGATTGGGTTGTAGAGCCGGCGTTTGCGGCCGTGGCGGCGTGGCATCCGGCCGTGGAGCGCGTGATCGAGGCGCCGTTGCGCGCCTGGCGGCGCGCGCCACGGCGGCTCGGGCGGGAGCTGCCGGCGTTGCGTCGGGCCCTGCGAACGCAGCAATACGATTGGGTCATCGATGCGCAGGGTTTGATCAAGAGCGCGCTGCTGGCGCGCCTCGCGCGGGGCTCCCGTGCAGGCTTCGATGCGAAGACGGTGCGCGAGCGGCCAGCGGCCTGGAGCTACGAACGCACCGTGAGCGTGCCTGCTGAGCTGCACGCGGTAGAGCGCACGCGCACGCTCTTCGCCCATGTTCTTGGCTATGCCCCGGGGGCCGTCCCGCCCGATTCAGGCCTGGCGCGGCGTCTTGCTGCGGCGCCTGAGGCGAATCCCAGGGCTGTGCTGCTCATGCCGGGAACCACCTGGCGAACCAAGCACTGGCCAGAGGCACACTGGGCGCGCCTCGCGCGGCTTCTTGCGGGGGCCGGATGGGATGTTCGCGTCACAGCCGGGACGGACGCCGAAGCGCGGCGCTCGGCCCGCATCGCGGCGGCAGGCGAAGGTCAGCTTGAACCGCGTGGAAATCTGGAGGCGCTGTTCGATGCGGTGGCGGGGGTCGGCGCTGTGGTCGGAGTCGACGCCGGCCCCCTGCATCTTGCTTCCGCGCTCGGTGTGCCCGGCGTCGCGCTCTTCGGGCCAACGGATCCAGCTCGCACCGGCCCCTGGAACAGTGGGCTGCGGGTTGAGTCGTCAACGCTGTCCTGTGCGCCCTGCCGTGCGCGCCGGTGCAGCCACCCGCGGCCTCTGATGGGGCCCGCTGATGGCTTCCCGCTGGATCCGCCCTGCCTCGGCGCGATCACGCCGGAGCGCGTGCTCCAGCGCCTGCTGGCTGCCGGATCCTGACCGTGCGCTTTGCGCTCGCGCTTCTTGATTACTTTCCGCATGGCGGCATGCAGCGGGATGCGTTGGCGACGGCGCAGGCCTGCATGGTGGCGGGGCACGAGGTCGTGATCTTCGTCTCGCGCTGGACGGGCGCCGGCCCAGCGGGTGTTGAGGTGCGTCGGCTTGCTGGCGGCGGTAGGAGCAATCATGGGCGCGTGCGTGGCTTTGCGCGCGTGCTCGCCGATGCGCTTGCGCGTGATCGCTTCGATGCGTCTCTTGCGTTTCAGTGCCTGCCTGGCGTCGACGCCTGGTTCGCCGCGGATCCCTGCCGCGCGGCGCGTGACGCGCGGCGAACTGCATGGCTGCGCGCGCTGCCCCGTTCTCGGGCATATCGCGCGCTTGAGCGCGCGCTCTGCGCACCGGCTTCCGCGACGTGGATACTGCTGGTCGATCCCAGGCAAGGGGCGTTGTTCAAGCACTATCACGGCACGCAATCCGATCGCTTTGTCGAGCTTCCGCCGGGCCTTGCACCGGATCGCAGGACGGCGCCGCCCTCCGCCGACGAGCGCAGGCGTTTACGCGCTGAGGTCTGCGCCGAGCTTGGTCTCGAGCCCACGCGGCCGCTGATGCTCTCGATCGGCTCGGACTTTCGGCGCAAGGGTGTTGATCGCTCGATGCATGCGCTTGGAAGCGCGGCGCAGTTGATCGCTGTGGGTTCGCATGCGGGTTGGCGGTGGGCCTGGCAGGCCCGGTCGCTGGGTCTGACCGAGCGCGTCCGCCTGCTGCAGGGTCGGGACGACGTGCCGAGACTGCTCGCGGCGTGCGATCTGCTTCTGCATCCGGCCCGCGAGGAGAATACGGGAACGGTGATCGTCGAAGCGCTCGCGAGCGGAACCCCCGTTGTGTGCTCCGCAGCGTGTGGCTACGCCGGATTCGTAGCAGCTTCCGGAGCCGGCGCCGTGGTGCCCGAGCCGTTCGACCCAGCTGCCTTTGAGCATGCGATCTCGCAAGCGCTCGCCGCGCCAAAAGGCACCCTGCGGCGCGCAGCCTGCCACTGGTCCGAGGCGCAGGATTTCGGCGCTCTGCATCGGAGGATTGTCGAGGTGCTCGAGGCAATCGGGGGCGAGCGCAGGTGACCGGCTGGCGTGTGCGTGCTGCCGAGGCGCCGTTCGAATGCCTGCGATCGGAGCCCGACCCGGCGGCCTGGGTGGATGCGCGGGCCGGCCGCGTACACCGAGATCTGCCGACCCGGCGCACCTTCGAGTTCGAGCATGCGGGAGCGCGCTGGTTCGCCAAGATCCATCTCGGCGTCGGTGAGCGGGAACTACTGAAGAATCTGCTGGTCCTGCGCCTCCCCGTGTTCGGCGCAGAGACGGAACTGCAGGCAATTGCACGCCTGGACGCAGCGGGCTTGCCGACCCTGTCCGTGGCGGCGTGGGGCGTGAGCCGTGATCTTCTGCCCACGCGAAGACGCTCTTTCCTTGTCACACGTGCCGTCGAGCACGAAGAAACGCTCGAGGATCGCGCGCGGGCGCCGTCGCTCGAGCCAGGCGAGCGTCGGGACCGCATTCAGGCCCTCGCCGGACTCGTCCGCCGGATGCACGATGCCGGCGTCAATCATCGAGACCTCTATCTGGTGCACGTACTGCTTTGCAGTGATGGATTGCGTCTCATTGACCTGCATCGCGCACAGGTGCGAGGCGCGGTACCCCGACGATGGCGAGCCAAGGATCTGGCGGCGCTCGCCTTTTCGGCCCGTGCGACCGGCGCGCTGGGTCCGGCGGACGAGCGTCGCTTCGTTGCATGCTACGCCCGTGGCGCGCTGCGCCGAGACGAAGACTTCTGGCGCGACGTCGAGCGCCGCGCCGCGCGCATGGCGCAGCGGGGTGCGCAGGGATGACGCCACAAGCCCGGCAATGGCGGCGCGCTGGAGAGATCGATCCAGTGCGCTTTGCGCGAGTGCAAGGTGGCCGGGTCGATGGCGTGATCGCGACCGATGTTGAGAGCGATTTGTTTGACGGTTTGTGCAAGGACCCGGATGTGCTGCTTCGCCGCGGCGAAGTGCTCAAGGATGACCGCGCCGCCACCGTAGTGGTGCTGCCGACCGGGGCAGGCGAGGTGGTGCTCAAGCGGTTTCGCTATCCGGATCAGATGCGCGCTGCGCGCAGAGCGTTGCGTCCGAGCCGGGCTCGCATGGCCTTTGTCGCGGCATTGCGCCTAGGGGCTTTTGGTATCGCTGTACCGGAGCCGATGGCTTTTCTCGAGCGTCGTCGCCTCGGCGTTGGCGTGGCGAGCTGGCTGCTTGCGCGACGCGCTCCCGGTGGTGACGCCGGCGCTGTGCTGGCTGACGCCGCAGCTTCAGACACCCAGCGCCTTCGCGTGGTCGACGCGCTCGTCAGCGTTGTGGCCCGCTTGCAGTCGGGGCGGATCGTTCACGGCGATCTGAAAGCAACGAACTTCCTGATCGACGTTGCGGCGCTCGACGATGCCAGTGCCAATCCGGTCGAGCTACTGGATCTCCATGCGGTGTCGCGGGCGGGAGCGTTCGGCGCGTCTGGCTTGCGGCGCGATCAGCGGCGCTTCCTTCGCAATCTCGACCCGTGGCCCGAGCTTCAGCGGCGGGCGTCCGAGATGCTCGCGCAGGGGCGGCTGCGTCAGGCGTAGCGGTCGGCGGCACCGGGGGGCGTGGTCTTGAAGCGCCGGTGTGTCCAGAGGTACTGCGCCGGATGGGCCCGCACCGCGTCCTCGATGGCGGCGACGTAGCGCCGGGTGTCGACCGCGAGGTCGCCTGTTGCGAGCGCCAGTGTTCTGAACCGCAGCGTCCAGCGCGGGCGACCGGGTAGGCGCCAGTGATCAACGAATAGCACCCGAGCGCCACTTGCGCGTACGAGGCGAGCTGCGCTGTCTACCGTTGCCGCCGGGACGCCCAGGAACGGCACGAAGGGGCCGGTCCTCAGGTCCTGGTCGAATGCGTACCAGACGCACCGGCCTGCCTTCAGGCTTCGCAGGAGCGTGCGCGGATCGTCGCGATCGATGAGCGCCCCGAAGTGGCGTGCGCGGCCACGATTGCGCAGGCGATCCAGGGCCGCGCCCCTCCCCGTGCGCTGAACGACGTCAACGTCAGCGATCGTGCCGAGGCAGGCGCCCGCGATCTCCAGCGTGACCTGGTGGCTTCCCAGGAGGAGGACCCCCTCCGGCGCGTTCAGGGCTGCGCGGAACTGGTCCTCCCCGATCACGTTCAGACGGCCGGCGAGCGTACGGCGATCGCCGGCCCAGGCGATCGCGCTCTCCAGTACGGCGGTGCCGGTTGCGGCGAAGTGTGCGCGGAGCAGGCGCGCCCGTGCGGGCGGGTCCAGGTCCGGGAAACAGAGCTCGAGATTGCGCAGCGCGATCCGCCGGCGCGTGGGTGCCAGGTGCGCCCCGAGCTGGCCGAGCGCGGCGCCGAGGAACGTGAGCAGGGACAACGGAAGTGCTGCGATGACGCGTGTGAGCAGGCGCAGGGCGTAGTCCGCGGCGGTGCTATGCTCCGGTGTCCTCACGGTTGTCATTCTGCACGCGAATCCATGGTCGCCCTTCCGGATCTTTCCGCCGTCCACGTTGTCGTCTGCGGGGACGTCATGCTTGATCGTTACTTCACTGGCGCAGCCGGGCGAATCTCACCCGAAGCGCCGGTTCCCGTCGTTCGCGTCGACGCCGAGGTGCTGCGGCCTGGCGGCGCGGCGAACGTGGCTGCGGGTATCGTCGCGCTCGGTGCGCGCTGCACTCTGTTCGGAGCCGTCGGTGACGATGCCGATGGATTGCAACTCGAGCAGCTTTTGCTCGACGCGGGGGTCGACTGCCGACTGCAGCGATATCCACGCCGGCGCACGGTCACCAAGCTACGGGTGACCAGCCGCGGTCAGCAACTCCTGCGGCTCGATTTCGAGGACGACCCGGTTCCGGTTCCGGTCCCGGTGTCAGCGATCGGTCCCCATCGCGCGCTTGCGGATGTGCTCTCCTCTGCGCACGCGCTTGTTCTTTCCGACTATGCCAAGGGCATGCTCGCTGACCCCGCTGGGCTCGTCGCGGAGGCCCGGACCCGTCATGTCCCGGTGATCGTCGATCCGAAACGGGGCCCGTTCGCGCGGTTTCGTGGCGCGCAGGTCCTGACGCCCAATCTCCACGAGTTCGTTGCGGCGTCCGGAGGCGGCACGATCGCTGACGACGCTGATCTCGCAGCGCGTGCGCGTTCGCTACGTGAGGCCGCAGGGGTCGAGGCCTTGCTGCTGACTCGGGGCGCTGCCGGAATGAGCCTGTTCACGGAGGACGGCCGCCTGGATCTCCCCGCTGAGGCGCGCGAAGTCTTCGATGTCACAGGCGCGGGCGATACGGTTGCGGCCGTGCTCGCAGCGGCGCTGGCGGGTGGTATGTCGCTGGAATCGGCCGTGGAGCTTTCGAATAGAGCTGCAGGGATCGCTGTCGCGCAAACGGGGACGCGGCCAGTCACGTTCCATGACCTGACTGCCTCGGGGCTCGCTGACGGGGTGATCGCCCAGGACGCTCTTGTTGCTAGGGTGGCGGAGGCGCGAGCCCGCGGGGAGCGAATCGTTTTCACCAATGGCTGCTTTGACCTGCTCCACGCGGGGCACGTGTCATATCTGCAGGAGGCTGCAGGGCTTGGCGAGAGGCTCATTGTCGCGATCAACGGCGATGCGTCGGTGAAGCGTCTCAAGGGCGAGGGCCGTCCCTATGCGAAGGCCACTGACCGAGCGCGTGTCCTCGCCGGCCTGCGCGGAGTGGATTGGGTCACGGTATTCGAAGACGACACGCCGGAAGCGCTCATCGAGCGCCTTGCCCCGGACGTGCTGGTAAAGGGCGGTGACTATCGCATCGATGGGGTCGTCGGCGGAGCGCTCGTACGCAGACTGGGCGGCGAGGTTCGCGTACTCGGTCTTCAGCCGGGTCGGAGCACGACAGCGTTGGCGGCGCGGGTCCGGGAGGGGGACGCCTAGGCACCCGTGATCGCCCTCGCGTTGGCGGCGAGGTGCGCAGGACGGGTGGTGCCGACGACCACGCTCGATACGAAAGCATGTGCACTCGCGGCCTGCAGCGCCTCGGCAGGGTTTTCGGCATGGCCGCTGTGAAGCGCTTTCTTCACCAGGATCCCGCATCCGTGAGCTGAAGCGGCCGCACGCGCTGCTTCCACCTCCTCCTCATCGCCAAGCGTGACCATCAGCACGTCGACGTAAGGCGCAAGGGCTCGCAGGCCCGGGAGCGTTTTTGTGGACGCCCCCACGGCCCTGATGTCGCCCGCCTGCTTGCGATCATGCAAGCCCTCCAGCGCACCCGTGTCGACCAGGCGCGCCTCGTTTCTGCCATCGGAGTGCAGCAGAACGCAGTCGAGGCAGTCTGTAGCGAGTGCGCGCATGGAGCGTTCAATGCTCATGAGGGTGGCCTGACGAGAGAAATCGAAGGATGAGTGTTCGCCGTCGTAGGTTTCCCCCGTTTTCGTGACGATGATGAACTGATCGCGTCGGCCGCGGAGCAAGCGGCCCAGACGGACTTCCGCGTCGCCGTAGGCAGGCGCTGTGTCGAGCAGCGTGACCCCATGAACGAGGGCAGCATCGATCAGGGCCCGTGCATCTTCATCGGTGGGGCGCCGTACCGGTTTCGGGTAGCGCAGCCCGGTGCTTCGCCCGACGGCAACCGTGCCCAGACCGAGCAAGGGGACATCGATGCCCGTCCGCCCGAGGGGGCGTGTTGGAAGCGTCATGCGGCACGCGTCCAGTACGGCGCTGCGATGGCCGGCCTGTCACGGTCCTCGAGCGCATCGCGGAGTGCGGCCTCCCGCGCCGGTCCATTGCCGGCGGCTTGTCCCACGGCCGAGACGATCCGGTCCGCTAAGGCAGGCGCGAGCGCCATTTTCGTTGGCCAGGCCGTGAGCACGGCGCCGTCGCGGGCGAGGAACGCGTCGTCGGGGCGACGGCGTACAGGCATCTGTGCTTCGGCCCGATCGATACGCAGGGTCGAGAAGCGGGCCGCGTCGATATCAATGTCCGGGAGCGCACGCACGAGAAGGTCACGGGCGGCGTCGATCTGCTCGGCCCGCGCGCGTTCGAGGCCGCGGCTTGCAAGGGCACCGCCGAGATAGATCCGGCGCTTGGGCGGGCCGTCAGCAAGCGGTACTGCTGAAGGGGCGATGCCGTGCGTCGTGATGGTGATGGGCGGCTCCGTGCTGCGCTGCCCTGACAGGCAGTGTCCGAATACGTCGTGCGCGAGCGGAAGTTCGACGCAGACCTGATGCAGCGGTCGTAGCTGCATGGGCGGGCCCTCCATGCCGAGCGCGGACAGCAGCGCGGCGTTGCCCGCGCCGGCGCAGAGCACCAGCGTACCCGCGCGCAAGAGCGTAGGGCCGAGATCGAGCTGTACGCCCGCTCGGGTGCACATGAGGCGGCTGCATACATCCGTTTCGCGGATGATCTGGCTTTCGAGCGAGGTGGCAAGCGCTGAGATGACAGAAGGCATATCGACCACCGGTTCGTCCAGGCGCAGGACGAAGCCCTTTGATACGTACTCTGCGAGGAATGCGGGCCAATGGTGGCGCGCAACCGGCTCGGCCCGATCCTGTAGCAGGTGCGGGGCGAAGAGCTGAGCGAAGTAGCTGGCAAGCGTCGCGTCGGCCCAGAGCCAGCAGTGTTCGGATAGGCAGACAGCCGCGCTGAGGTCGACGTCGCCGCGGCCGGCAAGGGCGGCCCGCCAGCGCGCCGGCATGCTCGAAACTGCGTCGGCGGCGGCGGTCCTGCGGCCCCTGAGCGCATACTTCATGCCTGCGTGGACGATGCCCTGGGCAGCGAGCGTCTGGCCTCCACCGAGCGCATCACGTTCAACCACGGCGACAACGTGCCCTCGGGCCCGCAGGGCCTGCGCAGTCCAGAGCCCGGCGATTCCGCCACCAACGATGAGGACATCGAGGTCGATGTTTCGCTTCATGGGAACGCTGGCGGCGCGAGGAGTGCGGTGGGCAGTATAGCAACGTCACGAAGTCTTCCTGGATCGTCCTCGTGTGGATTCGCCTGTACGCATTGCTGTGGGTTTGCGCACTGCCTTTCGCGCTGCTGCGCCTGTGGTGGCGCGGGCGTCGAGAGCCGGGGTACCGAGCCCGCCTGGGTGAACGCTTCGGCGCTGTTGCGCCGCGCGCAGCCGGTGGAATCTGGGTGCATGCCGTGTCCGCGGGAGAGATGGCGGCAAGCGCGCGCTTGCGCTCCGTGCTCGCCTCGCGCTTTCCAGATCGCCCGCTGATCGTGACCTCGACAACTCCGACGGGGCGCGCGCGTGCCCAGGCCGACGGCGACGAGGCAGCGTGGCTACCCCTTGATGTGCCTTTCTTCGTGGATCGGTTCCTCGCGCGCACCCGCCCGAGCGTGCTCGTGCTCGTCGAGCGAGAGCTCTGGCCCGGGCTTGTCGCTCGCGCCCATGCAGCGGGCGTAGCCGTGGTGCTCGTGAGTGGACGCCTTGGTGCGCGCTCGGCGCAGAGATACGCCCGGGTTCCGGGGCTGCGCCGCGTGCTGTTCGAATCGCTTGCCCTCGCGCTCTGTCAGGACGCCGCCAGTGCAGCACATCTGCAGGAACTGGGTGTGTCCGAGGTACGCGTGACCGGCTCGCTCAAGGCCGAACCACGGGTTCCCGACGGCTTCTCGGCCCAAGTGATGGAGCATCGCAGCGCGCTCGGAGGGGGATTCGTGATCGTTGCCGGCAGCGTACATCCGCCGGAGCTGAACGCGCTGCTTGCGGCCTTCGTCGCACATCGTCGCCTGCACTGGCGCCTCGTACTCGTGCCGCGGCACCCGCAACGCTTCGGAGAAGCGATCGAACGCTGTGCGGCGAGCGGCCTTGCATTCCGCCGCGCAGACGCGCGGGAGGGGCGCGAAGCGCCGCTGGTAGTCTGGGATCGGATGGGAGATCTGTTCGCGCTCTACGGTGCGGCGGACGTTGCCTTCGTCGGCGGATCGCTGGTTCCCCGAGGCGGGCACGCACCTTCAGAGCCTGCCTGGCATGGGGTGCCCATCGTGATGGGCCCGTACATGGAGCAGACCGGGCCCGTTGGTGCAGCGCTGATAGACGCGGGGGCATTGGTTCAGGTGAGCGATGCGGCGGGGGTTTTCGCTCGGTGCGCGCAGTGGGAAGACGATGTGCAGGCGCGTAAGCGCGCGGGAGCAGCGGCGCGCGCGGTGCTGCTGGCCGAAGAAGGCGTCGTCGAGGTGACGGCAGACGCCGTCACCCGGGTCCTTCACTCACCGGCGTAGTCCGCATCGCCCGATGCGCTGCCCATGCTTTGCATGGATGCGCTGACGGCTTCCGGTTCACGCAGCCAGCGATTGAGTTCCACTATGTCGGCTGGCGTCAGGATGCCGGCCTGGCGCTTGAGCGAAACCACGTCCTGTACGAAGTCGATGATCGAGTTGGCGTGATCCCGGATCGCCGAGAAGACGGCGCGCTGGGCGATCAGGACATCGACGACGTTTCGCGTGCCGACCTCATAGCCCGTCTGCGCCGCTTCGAGTGCGGACTGAGTTGAAATGATCGCCTGGGCGCGGGCACGGGTCCGGGCGACGTCACGCTTCACGTTGATGTATTGCGCGCGAGTCAGCTGCGTCACGTTGCGCTTTGTCCGTTCGACGAGCTGTGCAGAGCTGTCGTACTGGGCATAGGCCTGACGGCGCCTGGCGCTGACCACGCCCCCCGAGTAGAGCGGCATGGAAAAAGACAGGGCGATTGTGTCCGTGTCGTTGTTGCGCTCGAACACGCTCGCCGTGTTGCTGATCAGGTCGAGCTGGTCGATATCCGCATTCGAGGCGGTGCGTGACAGGGAAAGCGCCACGGTCGGCAAGTGTGCGGAGGCAGCGGCGCGGGCGCTTGCCAGGGAGGCATCGCGGCCAAGGCGGGCAACGTCCAGGTCGATATTGTTCTGAAGCGCGAACTCAAGCCAGTCGTCGACCTTGCCGGGGGTCGGATCAATGACCGGGAAGTCTTCGTCTAGGCCCCAGAGCGCTGCGTGCTCCTGCCCCGTGATCACAGCGAGTAATTCAAGGGCGACGTCGAGCGCGGCCGCATCAGCCACGCGATCGGCAACGGCCGTGTCGTAGGCTGCCTGGGCGTCAAAGACGTCCGTCATGGCGACAAGGCCAACTTCGAAGCGCTGGCGGACCTGATCGAGCTGAGCTTCCAGTGCATCTTCCTGCGCGCGCGACGCGGAAAGATTGGCCCCTGCTCTCAATACGCTGAAGTAGGCGCCGACCACTCGGACGATGAGGTCCTGCTGGGCTTGCTCGAACGTTGCGGTCGCCTGTTCGGTCAACTCAGCGCCGCGGCGGAAGTTGAACCATGCTGAGACGTTGAACAGTGGCTGCTGCAGCCGCAGTGCCCAATCGGTCTGATCGACCTCGGACTCGGTCTGGTTCGGGAAGACCTGTGCACCCGCCGCGAATGCACCGTCGGAGTCCTGATCGACATCGACGATCGAGTACTCGGCGTTGACCTGCGGCAGCAGTCCGCCGAGGCCTATGCGGCGTTCCTCGCTGCCGGCGCGGAAGGTCGCCTCTGCCGCTGCAAGTACCGGATCGTTGCGCAGGGCGAGTTCATAGACGCCCGCAAGCGTGTTGTCCCACGCCGCGGTCGAGCCGCTGCTGCCCACTGGCAGCTCCGGCGATACCCAGGCCGGACCGGCGCTCGCGAAGTCCGAGGTGTTTGCGTCGCTCGCCTCGGCAAAGGCTGCGGCTGAGGTCAGGGTGCTGGCAATCAAGCCGCTCTGAAACAGGGTGCGGACAAGGGTCCGAGGCATTGAAGGCGTCACGGGATCGGGCTCCGGGCGGGGAATACCGCGTTATCGGCCGTGTGTTTGGGGAGGAGGCCGGCGGTGGACGTGGGCTTTCTACTCGGCGTCCGGAGTCGGGTCAACATGTGGCAACGAACGGTCACGACCAGACGAGCGCGCAATGCGGTGGGCCGGGCAGAGGCTTGTGGCCATTCGGCGCGGCCGCTTAGGCTGGTGAGATGAGCAATTGGCGGGGGTTTTTGTGCCCACAGACGATACCAACTTCCTCGACGGTCGCCTCGCCTTCGGGCGCGAGGACGTCGAGATTCTCGAGCGGCGCACTGCGTTCAAGGGGTTTTTCCGCATGGATGTCCTGCGCCTGCGCCACCGCCTGTTCGAGGGAGGATGGAGCCGGCCCATGGAGCGCGAGCTGTTCGTCCGTGGGCCTGCAGTTGTGCTGCTGCCATGGGATCCCGAGCTCGACGAACTTGTCATGGTCGAACAGTTCCGCATCGGCGCCCTCGAGACTGGGCCGAGCCCCTGGCACATGGAATTCGTTGCCGGCATCGTCGAGGCTGGTGAAACCGAGGAGGACGTCGCACGTCGCGAGGCCGTGGAAGAAGCCGGCCTGGAGATCGGCGAGATCGTCCCTGTTCACCGCTATCAGGTCAGCCCGGGCGGAAACACCGAGGAGATTGCCGTCTATTGCGGCAAGGTCGATGCGCGCGGGGCCGGCGGCGTCCATGGACTCGAGACCGAGCACGAGGACATTCGCGTACATCGCGTGCCGCGCGCCGAAGCGATGGCCGCGCTTGCGCGCGGAGAGCTTCGCAATGCGGCTGCTATAGTCGGGGTTCAATGGCTCGCGTTGCACCATCAGGCGCTGCGCGAGCGCTGGGCTGAAACGGATTGATGGACCGCGGATGACGCGCAAGCGCTACAGGGTCGACCTCATTGCGGACGGCGCCGAATGCGACGCTAACTACGTGCGCATGCACCGTCTCCTGCCGGGGCTCTTTGATCTCGACGAGCGGAGTGTCACCTTGCCGCTGCCGGGTCAGCAGGGTGAGCGTACGCTGACCTTCCGCGTGACTGAGCGATGCCCGTACACCACGACGGTAAACGTGCGCCTCGAACGAGGGCAGGCGGAGTGGCACGCGATGCTGCCGGCCCCGGAACTCACGGTCAGGCTCTACCACGATGCTCGTACGGCAGAGGTCACCGCGTACCAGGGCCAAGACCGTTTTCGTGGCCTCTACGACTATCCGAACGACCAGGGACGGCAGCCGGATGAGAAGGCGCAATTGAACCGCTTCCTTGGTGAGTATCTTGCCCTATGTCTTGCTGAGGGGCGGGAGTCGCGAGCCGTTGCTGCACCCTCCAGCGCGCGATGATCCGCGCCGCGGCTTCTCCGCTCGTCCGCTGATATGTGTATGCGCCCCCTTCGCTGGCGCGCGCGGGTAACATCGATCGGTCGCGCGGAGTTCTGCGCTTCCCTCTGCAACCCAGGCTTCCCTCGAAACAGGAACAGATGTCCCAGTCACAGTATTCCGCCGAATCCATCCAGGTCCTTACGGGGCTCGAGCCGGTACGCAAGCGTCCCGGCATGTACACCGACACCGTTCGCCCGAACCACCTTGTTCAGGAAGTAGTCGACAACAGCGTCGACGAAGCGCTCGCCGGTTTTGCCAGGCGCATCGAAGTGACGCTGCGCGGTGATGAGTCAATCGAGGTCGTGGACGACGGTCGGGGTATGCCGGTCGATATCCATCCAGAGCACGGCGTTTCAGGCGTGGAACTCATCCTCACTCGGCTGCACGCGGGCGGGAAGTTCGACGGCGACAACTACCAGTTCTCCGGAGGCCTGCACGGTGTCGGCGTGTCGGTCGTCAATGCCCTCGCCACGCAATTGGAGGTCGAGATTCGCCGCGACGGTCGCCATCTGCGGATGGGCTTCGCTGGTGGCGAGAAAGTGGCGGATCTCGAGGAGATCGGCACGGTCGGCAAGCGCAATACGGGTACTACCGTTCGGTTCAAGCCGGACCCGCAGTATTTCGATTCCGCGAAGGTCAGCCGGCCAAGGCTCAAGCACCTGTTGCGTGCGAAGGCCGTGCTCTGCCCTGGCCTTGAGGTGCTTTTCCGGGACGAGGCGAACCGGGACGAGAGCGGCGCAGCGGAGGAACAGACCTGGTACTACGAGGACGGCCTGAAGGATTACCTCCGTCAGGCGACGGACGGCTGGGAGCGCCTTCCTGCGGAACCCTTCGTGCACGGTATCGCCGGCAACGACGAGGCGGTCGATTGGGCAGTCCAGTGGCTTCCTGACGGTGGTGAGCTGGTCACGGAAAGCTATGTGAACCTCATTCCTACCGCGCAGGGGGGCACGCACGTCAACGGTTTGCGTTCCGGGCTTACGGATGCGCTCCGGGAATTCTGTGAATTGCGCAATCTTGTGCCCCGCGGACTCAAGCTCACGGCCGAGGATCTCTGGGACCGCTGCGCCTACGTACTGTCCGCGAAACTGCGCGAACCGCAGTTCTCCGGCCAGACGAAGGAGCGCCTGTCCTCGCGTCAGGCGGCCGCCTTCATCTCCGGCGTTGCCCGCGATGCGTTCTCGCTGTGGCTGAATCAGCATACGGCCGAAGGCGAGCGGATCGCCGAGCTGGCGATCCGCAGCGCTCAGCAGCGCACCGCAGCGGCCAAGAAGGTTGCGCGCAAGAAGATCACCACGGGGCCGGCGCTGCCGGGCAAGCTCGCGGACTGTGCCGGTGGTGACGTGACGCGCGCGGAACTCTTCCTCGTAGAGGGCGACTCGGCAGGCGGCAGCGCCAAGCAGGCGCGTGATCGTGAATTCCAGGCGGTGATGCCGCTGCGCGGCAAGATCCTCAATACCTGGGAGGTGAATTCGCAGGAGATCCTCGCCTCGCAGGAAGTCCATGACATCGCGGTTGCCCTCGGCGTCGATCCCGCGTCGTCCGATCTCTCCGGCTTGCGCTACGCAAAGGTCTGCATTCTCGCTGACGCAGATTCCGACGGTCTGCATATCGCCACGCTGCTGTGCGCGCTCTTCGTGCGGCACTTTCCCGCGCTCGTGCGCGCCGGCCACGTATTCGTCGCGATGCCGCCGCTGTTCCGCATCGACGTCGGTAAGGACGTCTACTACGCCCTGGACGAGTCCGAGAAGCAGGGGCACCTGGATCAGATCGCCGCGGAAAAAAAGAAGGGCAGGATCACGGTCCAGCGCTTCAAGGGTCTTGGCGAGATGAACCCGATTCAGCTGCGCGAAACGACCATGGCGCCGGACACGCGGCGGCTCGTGCGGCTGACCATGGATTCCGAGACCGAGACGATCCAGTTGCTCGACATGCTGCTCGCGCGCAAGCGCTCGCCGGACCGGAAGGCCTGGCTCGAGCACAAGGGTGACCAGGCCGACCTGGCCGTCTGAACGAAAACCGGGCGACCGCTTCGCCCCGCGAACTGGAAGGATGCTCCATGTCCGAATCGGAACCGCCGATCGAGCCGAACGGCGGCGTCGAGACACTCCCCCTCTCGGTCTACACCGAGAAGGCGTATCTCGATTACTCCATGTACGTCATCAACGACCGTGCTCTGCCGCACGTTGGTGACGGTCTGAAGCCGGTGCAGCGGCGCATCGTCTATGCCATGAGCGAGCTGGGCCTGAACGCGACGGCCAAGTATGCGAAAAGCGCTCGGACGGTTGGTGACGTTCTCGGCAAGTTCCATCCGCACGGCGATTCGGCCTGCTACGAGGCCATGGTGCTCATGGCTCAGGATTTCGCCTACCGCTACCCGCTTGTCGACGGCCAGGGCAACTGGGGTGCGCCGGATGACCCGAAGTCCTTCGCGGCCATGCGCTACACGGAAGCGCGTCTGTCGCGCTTCGCCGAGGTCCTGCTTGAGGAACTTGGCCAGGGCACGGTCGACTGGACGCCGAACTTCGATGGCACGCTCGATGAGCCGAAGGTGCTGCCGGCGCGCCTGCCGGTTGTGTTGCTGAACGGCTCGATGGGTATTGCCGTCGGCATGGCGACGGACATTCCGCCGCACAACGTGCGTGAGATCTCGTCCGCGGCGATTCGTCTGCTCGAAGAGCCGGCAGCCGACACGGCCATGCTCATGGAGCACGTGCGCGCACCGGACTATCCGACCGGCGCGGAGATCATCACGCCGCCCGCCGAAATCCGGGATCTGTACGAGTCCGGCCGTGGCAGCGTTCGGGCGCGTGCGCTCTGGCACATCGAACAGGGCGAAATCGTGGTCACGGCGCTACCGCACCAGGTGTCGCCGGCGAAGGTGCTCGAGCAGATCGCCGCGCAGATGCAGGCGAAGAAACTGCCAATGGTCGTCGACCTGCGCGATGAGGCAGATCATGAGAACCCGACCCGCATCGTTGTCGTACCGCGTTCGAACCGGGTCGATCTTGATCGACTGATGAGCCACCTGTTCGCAACGACCGATCTCGAGCGAAGCTATCGTGTGAACCTGAACGTGATCGGCCTTGATGGCCGACCTGCGGTGAAGGGCCTGAAGGCGATGCTCGCCGAGTGGCTCGAATTCCGCCGTGAAACCGTGCGTCGGCGGCTCCAGTACCGGCTTGATCGCATTGCTGAACGCTTGCACGTGCTCGAGGCGCTGCTCGTTGCATACCTGAACCTCGACGAGGTCATCCGCATTGTCCGCGAGGAGGAGCGTCCACGCACCGTGCTCATGGAGCGCTACGCACTGTCGGAAACCCAGGCGAATGCGATTCTCGATCTGCGCCTGCGTCAGCTGGCGCGCCTCGAGGAAATTCGCATTCAAGGGGAAAAGGAAGCCCTTGAGGCGGAGCGTGATGATCTCGAGCGCACGCTCGCCAGTACGCGCCGCATGAAGACCCTGATGGTGAAGGAGATCAGCGAGGCGGCAGAGGCGTTCGGCGACGAGCGCCGATCGATTCTGGCCGAACGCGAGGAGGCACGAGCCTTCGCTGAGGAAGAGCTCCTTTCATCGGAGCCCATTACGGTGATCCTTTCCGAGAAGGGCTGGGTGCGGGCTGCCAAAGGGCATGAGATCGATGCCGCCGATCTGTCCTATCGAACGGGCGACGGCTTCAGAGGCATGGCGCGCGGGCGCAGCAACGAATTGCTCGTGTTCATCGATTCAACTGGCCGCACCTATGCGCTGGCGGCGCACACGCTGCCGTCTGCGCGGGGCCAGGGCGAACCACTGACCGGGCGCCTCAACCCTCCCTCCGGCGCCACCTTCCCGGGCGTTGCGCTTGGCGGCGCGCGCGCCGCTGTAATTCTTGCTTCGAGCGCAGGCCACGGCTTCGTTGCCCGCCTCGAGGATCTCGTTAGTCGAAACAAGGCGGGCAAGGTCGCCCTGAATCCAGCAGGTGGCGCACATGTGCTGCCGCCGACACCTGTGGGCGATCCGGCCACGGATCTGCTCGCTGCGGTGACAACCGCCGGGCGCCTGCTCGTGTTCCCGGTGTCCGAGCTTCCGGAGCTCGCGCGCGGCAAGGGCAACAAGATTCTCAACATTCCGAAAGCCGCCTTTGAAAAGGGTGAGGAGGCGTTGCTGGGCGTTGCCGCGCTTGGCGTCGGATCGGAGCTCCTGATCCATGCTGGTCAGCGCTATCTACGTCTGAAGGGTTCGGACCTCGATGGCTATCGGGGTGCGCGTGCGCAGCGGGGTGCGAAGCTGCCGCGCGGCTTCCAGCGGGTCGACAGGATAGAGGTGAAGTAAACCCGATTACCTCTGCCGGCGGGGGAACGCCTGCCCGGTCGCGAGCTGCTCGCGGCCGCGTCGCGCTCTGAAAGGCTCGGATCAGGTCGCGCCAAGCAGCAATTGCGCCTGGCGATCGAGAAGCCCGCGGTAACCTTCGGCAAGATCGCGGACGAGCCATGCCGAATCTGCCCCCGCGGCGCGCAGCACTGGCGAGTCCAAGGCTTCCGCGATCAGTCGCGACGGCTGGGCGCAGCGGCTTCGCACACTGTCGCCGACGACAATCGTACGCTCGCGCGCGAGGGCGGATAGGGTCACTGCCCGCGCGACGGAGTCGGGACAGGCGTCGGCGAGCGGTCGCACGCCGAGGTTGGCGTCAGCCTGTTCGTCGACCACGCGTTCCACACCGATACGCAGCGCCAGCGGCACATCGCCGTCGCGACGTCGGTCGGCGTTGAGGCCTTCGAAGACCCGCGCTGCGAGGAGGGCAACACAAACAGCCTGGAAGGCGTGATCGCCTTCGTCCGCAAGGGCATCGAGCACGAGGCCGATGCCCGTGCCTGGCAAGCGTTCGTGGTGGCCGCCGTAAAGCCGGCACACCCGGTCGAGGAGGTCCTCGCAATCATCGATGACCTCACCGCGCTCGGAGGCGCTCAGGGACACCTGATTGAAGAGGTTCACCACGACCAGATAGAGGGAGTTGCTGGCGGCGGGCTCGTCGCTTCTGGGCGCGTCATCATCGCCTTCGATCACGGGTAGGCGGAGCAGACCGTCCTGTCGGGCCCCGAGGCTCTCGCGCAGATCCCGCCGCTCGGCCTCGCTGGCTTCGCGCCAGGCCGTGAGGCGCTCACGCACGACGGCGAGCTGAAGGCGCGAAAGCGCAACGCCCAGAGCGGACAATACGAGAGCGAGGGTCACGAGGGGCAGGTGGTTTGGCGAGAACGCGCTGGGGTCGAGGGCGATGCGGGCGTAGCCTGCGATGCTGTCCTGCAGCGTAATCTGCTCCACGAATACCCGTGCGCCAACGCCTCCCTCGAACTCGGCTGGACTCATGACGATGCCGTCTGCAGCGGCCATGAGCCGATCGTCCGCCCCATACACTGCGACCGTTGCGAGGCCATCCAGCTCGGTAAATTCACGAACAAGCACAGACAGGGCGATACGGTCGTTGCCGAGGACCGGCTCGCGGGCCGCCGCCGCGAGTCGGGCGACCACGGTGCTACCATATCGGTCACGCTCAGCGACCGCCTGGCGTTCGCTGCTCCAGAGCGCCGTGCCCAGGATCGGCAACAGCAGCAAGGCGACCAAGCCGACGCTTGCCAGCAGGCCCGGGCGTGCGGAACCGCACTGTCGGGCGCGGCCAGGCGGCGCAGGTTTCACCCTGATGGCTCTGGGTGATGCGGACAACGGGCGCCTCCGGCAGCGGATCAGGCGCGATCATACCCCGCGGGCATCCGCGGGAACGACGTCGGACGGCGACATGGACCTCGAGCGCGTATTGATCTCGATGAGCGGCCCGGATGCGCCGGGGCTGATCCCTGCCATCACTGCCGAACTTGCGCGTCACGACGCGTTGGTTGAAGACCTGGTGCACTCCGTGATCCATGACCGTGCGACGCTCGGGATCATTGTCGCGCTTCCGGCGGGCGACGCTCAGGCACCGGTGCTCAAAGATGTGCTCTTTTCCGCCCACGCCCTCGATCTTTCCGTGCGCTTCGGCCCGGTGGACGCGCCGCGCTGGGCACGCTGGCGTGAACGTCAGGCGCAGACGCGCTGGATCGTCACCTTGCTCGCGCGCCGTCTCGAAGCTCAGCACCTGGCGCGCGTCACCGAGGTTGTCGACCGAGCCGCGCTGCGCATAGACGGGGTGCGGCGTCTGTCCGCTGGCATCGCGGCTGCAACGGCGCCGACGCGCGCGTCGCTCGAGATCTCCTTGCGCGGGACGCCTACGAACGAGCGTGCAATCCGATCGGAGTTTCTAGAGCTCGCGCAGCGCTTCGGCATCGATATCGCGTTTCAGCGCGACGACGTGTACCGGCGAAATCGCCGCCTCGTGGCGTTCGATATGGATTCCACGCTGATCGAGACGGAAGTGATCGATGAGCTCGCCCGGCGCTGCGGAGTCGGCGAAAGGGTTGCGGCCATCACCGAGCGCGCGATGCGCGGTGAGATCGATTTCACCGAAAGCTTCCGCGCCCGGGTGGGCTTGCTGAAGGGGCTGCCCGAAGAGGCGCTCGAGGCGATTGCCGACGCACTGCCTCTGACCGAGGGCGCAGAGCGCCTGCTCGCGCAATTGCAGCGTCTTGGTTACCGCACAGCGATCCTGTCCGGTGGCTTCCGCTTCTTTGCCGAGCGTGTAGCGACGCGGCTCGGCATCGATATCGTCCATGCGAACGAACTCGAGGTGGTCGACGGCGCGGTCACGGGTCGCGTCACGGGCACGGTGGTGGATGGCGCCAGGAAGGCGGAACTGCTTGCGCAGATCGCTCAGGACGAGCGGATTACGCTGGATCAGGTCATCGCCGTGGGAGACGGAGCCAACGACCTGCCGATGCTGTCGCTCGCTGGTCTTGGCATCGCATTCCGGGCAAAGCCGCTCGTACGCGAGTCCGCGGAGCAGTCGATCAGCGAGCTGGGGCTCGACGGCATTCTCTATCTGCTCGGTTTTACGGACGAAGATCAGGCTGGCGGCGGCTGACCGACGCCCGTGTTCAAGGCGCGGTCAGAAGCCGCTGTCGAACTCGAAGTCTGCTTCCCGAGATGGCTCGGCCAGGTAGTTTCCCTGCACGTAGTTGGCGCCGGAGCTGAACAGGCTGGCGAGCACGTTGGCGTTCGAAACCATCGGCACCACGGTGATCTTTCCTTGGCCTTCGAGGCCCCTGATCATCTCGCTGAGCGCCTGCTGTTTCTCTGTTTCCGTGTCGAGCTGATGAACGAACGATCCGTCCAGCTTCACGAAATCCACTGACAGATGGCGCAAAGTGCCGAGCGGATCCACGGAGCAGCCGAAGTGCGAGAGACCGAGGCGACAGTCGAGATCTTTGAGCGCCTCTCCGAACACCTTTGCCTGTTTAAGATAGGTTGCGGCGGCGTTCTCCGAGTACTGCAGGATCACGACTTCCTTGGGGAGTTTCGCTGCCTTGAGCGCGACACGCAGCCACGGCAGGAAGGAATCATCCGTGAGCGCCGCGTGGGTGAGATTGATGGTTACGCGCGTGTCATGGCCGTCGGCGCGCTGCTGACTCACCTTCTTGACGGCATTGAGAACGACCCAGCGGTCAATGCGCCCGCCCATGCCCGCCTGCTCCGCCAGCTGGATGAATTCGTCTGGGCGCAGCAGATTCCCATCGTTGTCGGGTAGTCGAAGATAGACCTCGTAGTGTTCCCGTTCCTCGCCGCGCAGGCTGACGATGGGCTGGTAGAGCAGGACGAGGCTGTTGTTCTTGATGCCGTCGGTCAGCAGTCGGAGCACCTCGCGGGCGCGCTCGTCGTCCTCCGCGCCCTTCGAGCCTGGGGCCGTGATGAAGTCTGCGGGGTCGTAGACGTAGACGGCGTTGCCGTCAGCGTGCTTCTTCCTCAGGTGCGTGAAGCAGTTGTAGGTTTGTTCCAGAGCTGCGCTCGCGGAGCCGGTCTTCTCCCCGATGATCGTAACGCCGACGCAGGCTGTGAGACGGACGGTCTTCTTGTCCGCGCTTGCGAGCAATTCTTGAAGAACCTTGCGAATCTCGTCTCCGAGCTTTGCTGCGGCGTCACGGGACAGCCCCCTTTGGAGAATGCCGAAGGTTTCGTCGCCCATGCGCGCGACCGCGGCGCCGTCGGTGCAGACACCCGCGATGGCTTCGCCCACGTCTCGCAGTACCTGATCGAAGCCTGAGAGGCCGACTTCCTGGCGCTGGCGTTCCGCGTTGTCGAGCTCGATCTGCAGGAGGGCGCTGTCGCCCTTCTTGCGTTGCGCGTCCTCGGCGGCCTGATCGATGGCTTCGATGAAGAACGGGCGATTCAGCAGGCCCGTGATGACGTCGCGGGAGCGAATCTGCTCGATTTCCCGCGTGCTCGCAGTGTCGACGTTCTGACGGCGAATAAGCACCTGCATGCACGATTCGCCGTCGTAGGCGGCAACGGACAGGCTCATCTCGCCCTCGAAGGTCGAGTTGTTGTGGCGCACGCCCTCGATGCCGAACGCTTCCGAGGATTCCTCAACGTCGAATTGCTTAAGCCGCTGCCGGAAGTCTGTCTGGTGCGCTGGGCTGATCATGTCGAGCAGCGGAATCGCCGCCAGATCTTCGGCGCTGCCGTAGCCAAAGAGTTCCGCGTAGGCCTTGTTGCAGTAGATGTGCATGCCCTCGTGCACATAGGCAATCGCGGCCCGAGAAGTGTCGAGGAGCAGCTGGTTCCGGCGCTCGGATTCCTTCATTGCGAGCTCGGAATTTCGGCGACCGCGACGCTCCGCGAGATTGTCGAGCTCCCGCTTCAGCACCAGCATAAAGCGGTCGTCTTCGCCGAGCAGAAGGACGTCTGTGGCACCGATCTCCAGACCTGATGTGAGACGCTCGATGTCTGTTCCGTCCTCAAGGAGCAGGATCGGAAAGTCCGCGTCGGCTTGACGGACAAGGGCGATCGCCTCGGCGGGGTCGATCGCCGCATTGGCGTCGCGGCGACAGATCATGAGGTCCCAGCGCTGGCGCCCCATGGCGCCTTCGAGATCCTCGGCAGTGCCCGCGTGCTGTGCCCGTGTTGCGTAGCCTGCATTGCGCAACTCGCTCACCAGTTCTTCGGCCACGTTCTGCGACGGGTCGACGATGATCAGGTGGAGCGGCTCGGTTGTCTTCATCGGTTCCTGCATGTGGGCGCGTCAGCCGGCGGTCAGTCGGTGGCTCGCACGTGCGAGACGACCCCGGGGCCGGATACGAGCGGCATTATGCCCGGCGCTAAACACATGTCGATGATCGCGGCCGTGCAGATCTGAACGGTGCGAATTCTGTCCCAGTTTCTCTGCTGCGCTATCATTCGCCCCGCGCGGCTACAAGCAGCGCACCTCGATCGAACCCCAGGGCCTAGGTGCCCCCGCGGAGGAAACATGGCTTCGTTCTCTACCAACGAGTTCCGTTCTGGCCTCAAGGTCATGCTGGACGGGGAACCCTGCTCGATCCTCGAGAACGAGTTCGTGAAGCCCGGCAAGGGTCAGCCGGTGAATCGCGTGCGCCTGCGCAATCTGAAGACAGGGCGCGTATGGGAGCGGACCTTCAAGTCGGGTGAGTCCCTCGAGGCTGCCGACGTGATGGAACTCGACATGGAGTATCTGTACACCGACGGCGAGTTCTTCCATTTCATGAAGACCGACGGCAGTTTCGAGCAGGTCGGAGCTGCCGAGTCGTCGGTGGGTGATGCCAAGCAGTGGCTGAAGGAGCAGGAGACTTACAAGGTCACGCTCTGGAATGAGGACCCGATCTCTGTCGTTCCGCCGAACTTCCTTGAGCTCGAGGTCACGGAGACTGACCCTGGTTTGAAGGGGGATACGGCACAGGGCGGCAACAAGCCTGCCACGCTGTCCACGGGCGCCGTGGTCAAGGTGCCGCTGTTCGTGAACATCGGTGACGTACTGCGCGTTGATACGCGGACGTCCGAATACCAGAACCGCGTCAAGAGCTGAGCGTCCGCATGGACTGGCGTCCCGGCGCCAGCCTTGACGTGCTGCGTGCTCGCGCGGCACTGATCGATCGCGTGCGAGCCTTCTTCGCAGCGCGCGGGGTGCTGGAGGTCGACACGCCCGTGCTCGGCCGCTGCACGGTGACCGATCCCGAGATCAAATCGATCGGCGCTGATGGTGGTTGGCTGCAGACCTCGCCGGAATACTTCATGAAGCGCCTGCTCGCCGCTGGCAGCGGGCCGATCTATCAATTCGCGCATGCCTTCCGCGCGGAGGAACGTGGGCGTCGACACAATCCTGAATTCCTGCTCCTCGAGTGGTATCGGCCAGGCTTTGATGACGGCGCCCTCATGGACGAGATCGAGGCCCTGCTGGCGTCGGTGCTGCCGGGCCCTGCGCCCCTGCGCCTGCCCTTTGCCGCGCTCGTCGGGGGCGCCTTCGATGTGGACCCGCTTACGGCAGACAATGAGGCGCTCGCCGCTGCGCTCACGGGTCATTGGGCGCATATCGGGCGTGAGGGCGATCCGCTTCATCTAACCGACGGCAGACGCACAGGGCTGCTTGATCTGCTCTACGCAGAAGCCAGCGAGCGCATCGAGGGGCGGGCCTTCGTTACCGATTTTCCTCCTGAGATGTCAGCCCTTGCGCGCTTGCGTGAAGATGATGCGGGACGTCGCGTTGCGGCCCGATTCGAGCTCGTGGTCGACGGCGTTGAGCTGGCGAACGGTTTTCATGAGCTCGTTGATGCGGACGAGCAACGCGCGCGCTTCGAGGCAGATCTCGAAGATCGTGCGGCCAGGCGTCGGGTCGCGCCGGACATCGACGAGCGTTTTCTCGCGGCGCTCGAGGCCGGATTGCCGGATTGCTCCGGTGTTGCGCTGGGCTTCGACCGATTGCTGATGCTCGCGATCGGCGTCGATACCCTCGATGCGGTGCAATCTTTTTCCTTTGATCGCCGCTAGGCGTGCACCGTTGCCTAATGCTCCTCGGCGCGTCGTGGTTCGAGGACTCGGGCTAGGGTCTGGCCCAGGCGCACAGGCGTGCCGTGGGCAAGCTCGGGCTGCCATGCCACCGAACCGGTCGGGTAAAGCATGATCACGGTAGAGCCCAACTCGAAGAGGCCCATTTCGTCGCCGCGTTCGAAGGCGATCGGCGCGTCTGCGGTCATCTGCCAGGACTCCGAGGTACGCGGCGTGACGCGACCTGCCCAACTCGTGCGGATGCCGCCGACGACCATCGCGCCGACTAAAATCATGGCAAAGCGGCCGGTTGCCCCCCGAAACATGCACACGACTCGCTCGTTGCGTGCGAATAGTCCGGGGCGGCTCGAGGCGGTGAGCGTGTTCACCGAGTAGAGCGCGCCAGGTATGTAGGCCATGCGCTCGAGGCGCGCGTTCTGCGGCATGTGTACGCGGTGATAGTCGCGGGGCGACAGATAGATGGTCGCGAAGCTTCCGTCTGCAAAGGCGTCGCCGAGGCGGGCATCGCCGAGCAGCGCGTCGGCGCTGTAGTAATAGCCTTTGGCCTGGATGAGGCGGCGCCCGTTGAGGGGGCCGCACTCCGATATGGTGCCGTCGCACGGGGATGCGATCGCGAGTCGATCCTCATCCCAGCTGCGCACGCCATCCTTCAGTCGGCGTGTAAAGAAGGCCTCGAAGGTGTCGTAGGCATCGGGATCCGATACGGCGGCCTCGCTCATGTCCACATCGAACGCTCTTATGAAGCGGCGGACAACCCAGCGCCTCAGAACGCGGGGACGTCGCAGGCGTGATCCCCAGCCTGCCAGGCGCGTGAGCAGAGTCCGTGGGAGGACGTGCTGAAGGGACAGGAACAGGAAGGCGCGCATGGCGTCGCTCATGGTTCTGCTCCCGTGCGAACAGTGCGAGTTGGGTCATTGCCCCACTCACTCCATGAGCCGTGGTAGGCGCGGATGTCGAGGCCGAGGAGGCGTCCGACGAGCCAGGTCAACCCTGACCGGTGATGGGACTGGCAGTGCGTGATGATCGGTGCCTCGAGGTCCAGGCCGGCACTGGAGATCACGTCGGCAACATCCTCCCGCAGGCGCAGGGCGCGGTCGCGGTCCATCAGGTCAAGCCAGTCAAGGTGTCGTGCGCCGGGTACATGTCCGCCGCGGGCGGCATGCACGCTGGAGCCTGAATACTCCTCGAAGGAGCGCGCGTCCCAGATCTGTCCTGGTCCGGCGATCGTTGCTTCGACGTCGTTGGCTTCTGCAACCGGTGAGAGATTCAGTTGGAGCTGGGGCAGCGTCTCTCCCTTTGCCCGGTCACTGGGGACTTCCGTGAGGGGTAGACCTTCGGCGTGCCAGGCGTGGATGCCGCCGTCGAGGTACTTCCAGTTGCTATGGCCAAGCACTTCTAGGGTCCAGAGCAAGCGTCCGGCCCAGCCGCCGCCTTCGTCGTCGTAGGCAACCACGAGGGTTTCAGGCGTCAGCGCGAGGCGCTGCGCGAGCGTGGCGAGCCGTTCGTCGTCCGGCAGGCGCCCGCTTGCGGGGGGGATCCCCGAGACGAGTTCCGGCGGTGTCACCAGGCTCGCACCAGGCAAGTGCGCCTGCGCGAATCGCGCCGCGGTGCCGACGTCGACGATCAAGAGATCGGTGTCGGTTCCTGCCGTGGTCAGCGCCTGCAGATCGGCTGGCTCAAGCAGGCGTGCGCGATCCAGTTCCATCGAAAGGTCTCCCGTGGCTTCGGGCCACTCTGGGGCAAGGGCTCGGCGCGGGGCAAGGGCTCGGCACCGCCAGCGGCTCAAATGTGTCGAGTGTCGAGCTCGTCACGCAACAGGAAGAAGCTCGCAAGTCGACCGGGATCGATTTCACCCGCTTCGAGCGCATCTCGCACACCGCAATCGGGCTCCTGCTCATGGCGGCAGTCTCCGAAGCGGCAGCGCTGCGCAGCCCTAGCGATCTCCCTGAAGCCGGCAGTCAGCGCGCGCGCATCGGGTATGTCGGGTACGAACTCGCGGATGCCCGGCGAGTCGATGATCAGTCCGCGCTCTGTTTCGTACAGACGTGTCGTCGAGGTCGTGTGTCGTCCGCGGCTGCGGCCCCGATTGCTGCGGATGGAGAGTTCACCGGTCTCGGCACCGGCGTCCGGCACGAGCGCATTCAGCAAGGATGACTTGCCAACGCCAGACTGGCCCACGAAGGCGGCACTGCGTATACCGATCGCAGCCTCGAGAACATCGAGGCCGAGGCCCGAGTGTGCGCTTACTTCGACGGCCTGCACTCCCAGTGCCGTGCGCGGCTTGATCAGGGCGTCCAGCTGCACCCGGTCTGCGTCGGTCGCGGCATCGGATTTGTTCACCACGAGCACGGGCGTGAGTCCACAGAGCTCGGCGGCAAGCAGATAGCGGTCGATGAGATCGGCATGTGGCGCCGGCTGCGGGGCGAAGGTCACGAGCAGTATGTCGAGATTGGCGCAGATGCCGCGCAGGCCGCGGGGCGTATGGCGAGCAAGGAGCGTTCGCCGAGGATTGAGCGCTTCGATCACGCCACGGTCGGCTGCATCATCATCACGCTGAAAGCGGATGCGATCGCCGGTAACGAGGGGCGGCAGCGCGTTGCGCACGAAGCAGCGCAGGGATCTGGGCATGCCCGCATCGGCTCTGATCTCGATCTCCCCGCGGAGATGGCGGACGACAACGCCCGTCTCGAGGTTTCCAGGCGCGGTCACGCCAGCGTCCCTCCGGCGGGGCCGTTGGTGTAGGTTGCCCGCTTTCCTTGCGTTGGAGCAGACCCGTGAGTGACGTCGGTGCGCCTCTCATCTGGATGGACCTGGAAATGACCGGGCTCGATCCTGACGAACACGTGATCATAGAGATCGCCACGCTGCTCACGACGGCCGAACTCGAACCGATCGCCGAAGGGCCGGTGCTGGCGATCCGGCAGAGCGAGGCGGAGCTCGCGAAGATGGACGAGTGGAACACCGAGCATCACGGCGCGTCGGGCCTGGTTGATCGCGTGCGAGCAAGCTCTGTCGATACGGCTGCGGCCGAAGCGCTGACGCTCGCGTTCCTGCGCGAACATCTTGCCGAGGGCGCGTCGCCGCTCTGTGGTAACTCCGTGCACCAGGACCGTCGTTTCCTTGCCAGGCACATGCCCGGCGTCGACGCCTTTCTGCACTATCGTCATATCGACGTCAGCACGATCAAGGAGCTTGCGCGGCGCTGGGCGCCGAACGTGGTTTCCGGCTTCGCGAAGCGAGGCGCTCACCTTGCCCTTGACGACATCCGGGAATCGGTCGCGGAGCTGCGCCACTATCGAACGCACCTCTTCCGCGACTTCGAGGCAGGTTAAAGGGCGTCGAGTCAGGCGTCTGCTCCGCTGCCCGAGGCGTGCTGCTTCAAGTACATGAACAGCTGGCGGTCGTGCCGTGAGGTGGCTGAGAGATGGCCAGCGCGAATCCATGGTTTCCAGCGCGGTGGCCTTACGCCCTCCACGACGTCGCCGGTTACCGTGACTCTGCGAATCACGCGCTCGCCCTCGAAGTCGTTCACCACGAAATGCTGCGTTGCGCGGTTGTCCCACATCGCAACCGTACCCTCGGTCCAGCGATAGCGTACCGAGAAGCGAGGCTGCTGCACCCACTGTGTGAGGTGGCGCAGGAGCGCATCGCTCTCCGTTGCCTCCATCTCGACGATCCGACGCGTGAAGTGCTCGTTGACGTAGAGCGCCCTGCGTCCCGTTTCCGGATGCACGCGTACGACCGGGTGCACCGTCATGCGGTCTGGACGATTGTGGGGCAGGGCATCGTGTAACGCGGTGAGGCCTTCGCACATCTCTTTCAAGGGTGCCGACATCGCGTCATAGGCTGCGTGCATGCTCGTCCACAGCGTATCGCCGCCAACGTCCGGACAGCGCGCCATGTGCAGGATCGACATGAGCGCGGGCTGCACCTGAAAGGTCAGGTCCGTGTGCCATTCATCGGCCACCCCTCCGCTCGATGCCTTCAGCTCAAAGATCTTCGGGTGTGGGGTGTCGAAGTCCAGGTTCGGATGTCCTTCCAGTTCGCCGAAACGGGCTCCGAAGGCGACGTGATCGTCGATGCCGATGCGCTGGTCCGGGAAGAAAAGCACGCCGTACTGAGCAAGCAGCGAACGAATGAGGGCGATCTCACCGTCGGCGATGTCCGCTAGGGTCACGCCCGTGATCTCGGCGCCGAGCGCCCCCGCCAGACGCTCTAGGCGCCAGGACGCCGGCAGATCGACAGTGCTCGACTGCTGGGTCGGTGCTTCGGCCATCTGTGCGTTTCTCCTCTCCGAGCGGACGCTCGGAGCATAGCTCAGTGCTCGCTGCCGGCGTTCGCTGCAAGTCCGGCACGTTGGCGCTTGATCGCCCAGTCGATGTGCTCCCGCACCATATCGTTGGCGTCCGCGCGGCGCGCCTCAAGAAGCGCGAGCGTAGCCGGATCCGGTGGCGCGTTGCCGAGGCCGACGGCGAGATTGCGGAGCCAGCCCTCGTAGCCGGTGCGGCGGATCGCGCTCCCCTGCGTGCGCTCCAGGAAGGTCGCTTCGTCCCACGCGAACAGGGCGCAGAGCTCGCTGCCTTCCAGGCCGTGCCGGGGATGGAAGTCATCCTCCCGAGTGGCCGGGCTGAACTTGTTCCAGGGACACACCAATTGGCAGTCGTCGCAGCCGAACACCCGATTGCCCATAGGTGCGCGCAGTGCCTCGGGGATCGGGCCACGGTGCTCGATAGTCAGATAGGCGATACAGCGTTTCGCATCGAGTTGCCGGGGGCCCACAAAGGCGTCAGTCGGACAGGCGGTCATGCAGGCGGAACAGCTGCCGCAGTGATCTCGCTCCTGGGGCGTATCCAGCGGCAGCGGGACATCGGTGAAGATCTCCCCGAGAAAGAAAAAGGAACCGGCCTCGCGAGCAAGCAGCAGCGTGTTCTTGCCGATCCAGCCGAGGCCCGCCTTTTCCGCCAGTGCCTTCTCCAGCACCGGAGCCGAGTCGGTGAAGGCGCGATAACGCCCGCCAACGCGCGCTTCGATCCGCTCTGCGAGGCGGGCGAGCCTTGGGCGAATCACGCGGTGATAGTCGCGACCGAGGGCGTAGCGTGACACGTAGGCGCGTGTGCCATCCTGGAGCGTGGCAAGCGGATCGTCCTCTGGCGGGCGATAGTCCATCCGGGCGCTGATCACGCGCAGCGTCCACGGCTCGAGCCGTTCTGGCGCAGCGCGCAGTTCGGCGTGACGAGCCATCCAGTCCATGGATGCCGCGTGCCCGGCCGCGAGCCAGCGCTCGAGGTGCGCAGGATGCTCGCCGAGCTCTGTATCTGTGATGCCGATGGCGTCGAAGCCGAGCTCCTGTCCCCAGGTCCGGATTTCGTCGGCAAGCGCGTGCAGGTCCATGGCTGACGGGTCGGGCGTTAGAATCGTGCAGTCTAACGTCCGTCTGAACGGAAGCCCGCTGCAATGCAAGATGATGAGGCCTACACGCTGGTGCTGCGCGACCCCCTTCCGGGCGCCGATGCCCTTTACACGGCGGCGGCGACGCGCGCATTCGATCGCCGAGCGATCGAGCGCCACGGCCTGCCGGGCATCGTGCTCATGCGCCGCGCGGGCGCAGCCGCCTTCGAGTTTTTGCGCGATCGCTGGCCGGATGCGGAGGTGCTCACGATCTGCTGTGGGCGTGGTAACAATGCCGGTGATGGCTATGTCGTGGCTGGCATGGCGCTTGACCGGGGGCTGCAGGTGCAGCTCCTCCAGGTGGGTGATGCTGCCGATCTGAAGGGCGATGCAGCGCGTGCCCGGGATTGGGCCCTGGAGCGCGGCGCGCAAATCGAGCCCTTCGACGCCGCTGCATCGCTGCGCGGAGACATCGTTGTGGATGCGCTTCTCGGGACCGGCATTGCCGGTGCCGTTCGACCGGCCTTCGCGGACGCGATCAGTGCCATCACGGACAGCCGTCGGCCTGTGCTTGCGCTCGATCTGCCCAGCGGCCTCGATGCTGACGCAGGTTGCGTGCGCGGTATCGCCGTGTGTGCAGACGCCACCATCACGTTCATTGCCGCGAAGCGCGGCTTGCTCACCGGTGCGGGGCCGGATCACGCAGGGGATCTCGCCCTCGCTGATCTCGGGGTGCCGTATGAGGTGTTCGAAGAGGGTGAGGCAGATGCGGCGACGAAACTGCTGCGCCTCGGCGAAATCCCGTGCCGCCTGCCGCGGCGATCGCGGACCGCGCACAAGGGCGCGTTTGGCCACACCCTGATCGTCGGTGGGGATCATGGATTCGGGGGCGCTGCGGTCCTGGCCGCAGAAGCCGCGGTGCGAGCAGGCGCTGGACTTGTCAGCGTCGCAACGCGAGGCGCGCACGTGGCGCCGTTGCTCGCCCGCGTGCCCGAAGCGATGGCGCATGCCGTTGATACCCGCGCGGAAGCCCTCGCGCTTGCCGAGGTCGCATCGGTGATCGTAGTTGGTCCCGGCCTCGGGCGGGCGCCTTGGGGCGAACAGATGCTTGACGCCGTGCTCGCAGCTGATCGGCCTGTGGTCGCGGATGCAGACGCTCTCAATCTGCTCGCTGCCAGTGATCGGCGGCTGCCCGAAGGGTCGGTGATCACGCCGCATCCGGGAGAGGCGGCGAGGCTGCTCGGAACTTCCACCCAGGCGGTGGGCGTCGACCGCTTCGATGCGGTAGCGGCCCTGGCCGCGAGCGCGGGCGCGATCGCCGTGCTCAAGGGCGCTGGGACGCTCATAGCGGGTCGCGCCGAAGATGGCATTGCCCTGTGTCCCTATGGCAATCCTGGCATGGCCAGCGGGGGCATGGGCGACGTGCTCAGCGGCGTCGTCGGAGCGTTGCTTGCGCAGGGCATGGAGGCGCGCGCTGCGGCTGCGCTTGCAGCCTGTGTGCACGGTGCAGCGGGAGATCTCGCAGCGCTAGAGACGGGCGAGCCTGGACTCCGCGCCAGCGACCTCGCACCTCATATCGGCCCTCTCCTCGCAGCGGCCGGCTGAAGATGAAGAGCGTCCTTGCGCATCTCGAGTGCATCCTGGCCACGGAGGCCGACACCCGCGCGCTCGGGACGACCCTCGCCTCCCTCGGCGCGGCACCGCGCGGTGTCGTGTGCCTCCACGGCGACCTTGGGGCCGGCAAAACTACGCTTGTGCGTGCGTGGCTGCGTGGGCTCGGCCACGAAGGCGCGGTGCGATCGCCCACCTACACGCTCGTCGAGCCCTATGAGGTGAAGATCGGAAGGGCGTGTTTCGAGCTCATGCACTTTGACCTCTATCGCATGGCGGACGAGGAGGAGCTGGATGCCATCGGGTTCCGCGATTATCTTGCCGGCGACGCACTGTGCGTCATCGAGTGGCCAGAGCGCGCGCCGGGACTGCTGGCGGACGCCGATCTCGACATTTCACTCGTAATCGAAGGTGAAGGCAGGCGCGCGCGCTTCGAGGCTAGAACCGCGCGCGCTTCGCAGTGGTTGCACGGGGCTTTTCCAGGACGGGTCGCAAGCGACGCGCTCCGCTAGACTCCACGAGCGGCCCCCTGCCGAATGCCTGGGATGCGCTCGATAACATTCATGTTCTCTTCGCTGTGTACGCGCGCCCTGCTTGCGTGTCTTGTGTGCTGTGCAGCTGCAGCGCCGCAGGCGGCCGTCGTCGAGCAGCTCCGCGTGCATGCGGCGCCGGACCACGTCCGCTTCGTTTTTGATCTGTCTGGCCCTGTCGACTGGAGCCAGCTCACGCTCGAAGGGCCGGATCGGATCGTTCTTGACCTCGTCGATTCCAGTCTTGGCTTCGATCTCGCGCGTCTTGATCTCGAGGGCACCGGCGTGCGCTCTGTGCGCAGCGGTCGGCGAGATGACGACATCCTGCGAGTGGTACTCGACGTAGAACGCCGCTTCGATGCGAAGCCCTTTGCGCTGGCGCCGGTCGCCCCATATGGCCACCGGCTCGTGCTCGATCTTTTCGAGGTCGGGCAAGCGCGACCCGCGGCCGTCATGCCAGCACTCGCAGACGCAAATGGGCGCCGTGATGTGATCGTTGCGATCGACGCGGGTCACGGTGGCGAGGATCCGGGTGCCCTTGGCCCTGGCGGACTACGTGAAAAGGACGTCGTACTTGCGATCGCCCGTCGTCTCGATGCGCTATTCGACGCCGAACCGGGATTCCGCGGCGAGATGGTGCGCAGCGGTGACTACTACATTCCGCTGCGTTCTCGAACGGAAAAGGCGCGCGCAGCCCGCGCCGACATGTTCGTGTCCATCCACGCGGATGCCTTTCGTACGCCCCAACCGCGAGGCGCCTCGGTGTATGCGCTTTCGCGCCGCGGCGCCACGAACGAAATGGGTCGGTGGCTTGCTGAATCGGAGAATCAGTCGGATCTCATCGGCGGCGTCGGCAATCTGGCGGATCGGGATCCGTTGCTGGCTGAAGTGCTCCTGGATATCTCCATGGACGGTGTTATGCGCCTGTCCATCGACGCTGGCAAGCGTGTACTGGCGGCCCTGGGCGATACCAAGCGTGTGCACAGCCGAGAGCTTCATCAGGCGGGCTTCGTAGTCCTGAAGTCGCCAGATATTCCGTCGATCCTGGTCGAGACGGGCTTCATCTCGAATCCGCAGGAGGCGCGTGAACTGGCAGCGCCGGCGCATCAGGCGGAGATCGCGGAAGCCATTTTCGAGGGCGTGCGCGAGCATCTCGAATCGCAGCCGCCGCCCGGGACACTCCTCGCCTGGCGCGCAGCAAACGCCGGCGCCGCGCGCCGCTATGCGGTAGTGAAGGGTGATACGCTTTCAACCATCGCGCAGCGCTTCGGGGTACGAACCTCGCGCCTGAAGCGCGTGAACGATCTCGCCGGCGACGTCATCCGCGTTGGCCAGGTGCTTGTCATTCCCGCCTCCTGAACTGACCCGGAGTCTCGACTTGCCCATACGCCTGCTCAGTCCTCAGCTCGCCAACCAGATTGCGGCGGGCGAGGTCGTCGAGCGGCCCGCATCCGTGGTCAAGGAGCTGGTGGAGAACAGCGTCGATGCGGGCGCCACCCGCATCGAGGTGGAAATCGAGGGCGGTGGCGCGCGTTTGGTAAAGGTTCGGGATAATGGCCTAGGCATCTCTGAGGATGAGCTCGCCCTTGCCGTGAGCCGGCACGCTACGAGCAAGATCAGTTCGCTGGAAGACCTTGAAGCCGTCTCGAGCCTCGGCTTTCGGGGCGAGGCGCTGGCGAGTATCTGTTCCGTCGCGCGCACGCGGCTTGTTTCGAAGCGAGAGGGGAACGAGGCGGCCTGGCAGCTTACGGTCAACGGCCATGCCGATGATGTCGATCTCGCGCCAGCTGCGCACCCCGCAGGGACCACGATCGAGGTCCGCGATCTCTTCTTCAACACGCCTGCGCGGCGCAAGTTTCTGCGTACGGAGCGCACCGAGCAGACGCGCATCGAGGATGTGCTTCGCCGCCTCGCCCTCGCGCGCATGGATATCACCTTCGAACTCCGCTGTGACGGGCGCGTCACCAAGCGCTATGACGTCGCCCATGATCTGCTGGGCCAGGAGCGGCGTGTGGCAGCCGTATGCGGCGCGCCATTCGTTGAGCATGCAGCACGGATCGATGTTGGCTTAGAGGGCATTCAGCTCGGCGGTTGGGTGGCGTCGCCTACCTTCTCGCGCGCCCAACCGGACATGCAGTATTTTTTCGTCAACGGTCGTGCAATCCGGGATCGTACGGTAGCGCACGCTGTGCGACAGGCCTTTGCCGACGTGCTTTACCATGGTCGCCATCCAGCCTTTGTCCTGTTCCTCGATATCGAGCCCGAGCGCGTTGACGTCAATGTGCATCCGACCAAGCACGAGGTGCGCTTCCGCGATCAGCGTGCCGTGCATCACTTCCTGTTTCGCTCGCTGAAGCAGGCGCTTGCCGAGCTGCGCCCTGAAGATCGCCTCGCCCGCATTCGTGAGCTTGACCAGCCGACCATGGACGGGCCCGCAGGACCGGTGGAGCAGGCTGGCCTCGGCCTAGCTCGCCTGCAGTCGCGTGAGGCGCCCTCGGCGTTTTCTGCGCCCCCGCCCGGCGCTGCCGTTTCGCCGGGTCGGGTCGCCGAAGTAATGGCGAGTTATGGGGCGCTCGCCGAGAGCGTCCGCAAGACCGATGCTGCCGTTGCAGATCCCTTTGCGCGCGATCCGCAGGCGGATGCGGAAATACCGCCGCTCGGCTACGCAGTCGCTCAGCTACATGGCGTTTATATCCTCGCGCAGAACGCCGAGGGATTGGTCGTGGTCGACATGCACGCGGCGCACGAGCGGATCACCTATGAGCGGATGAAGCAGGCCCGCGACGCGGCGGGCATTCGCACGCAGCGGTTGCTCGTGCCGTCAACGCTTGCGGTGAGTGAGCGCGAAGCCGACAAGGTCGAGGCAGCTGCGGCGGCGCTTGGTGAGCTTGGTCTTGTCATCGAGCGGATCGGTCCGGAGCAGGTGGTGGTCCGTGAAGTGCCTGCGATCCTCGGCAGCGGAGATGCCGAAGCTCTGGTGCGCGATGTACTCGCCGACCTCGTCGAGTACGGGGACTCTTCTCGGGTGCGCGAGCATGAAGATGAGCTCCTCTCCACCATGGCCTGTCACGGCTCCGTACGTGCTCACCGCAGGCTCACGCTTGCGGAGATGAACGCGCTCTTGCGCGACATGGAGCAGACCGAGCGCAGCGGGCAGTGCAATCATGGCCGACCAACCTGGGCCGTGCAGACCCTCGCAGAGCTCGACCGTCTTTTCATGCGCGGCCGGTGAGCGTGGGTGCCGCGTCGCCCTGGCCGGTGCTCTGCATCATGGGGCCGACAGCGGTCGGTAAGTCTGCGCTGAGCCTCGATCTGGCCGATCGCCTTCCCTGTGACCTTGTTTCCGTTGATTCGGCGGCCGTCTATCGCGAGATGGATCTAGGGACTGCCAAACCTTCCGTTGCCGAGCGGGCCCGCCATCCCCATGCGTTGGTGGATGTCCGCGATCCCGCTGACGCGTACAGCGCGGCAGACTTCCGGAGGGATGCGCTAGCGGCCATGGCGACTGCCCGGGCGGCCGGCCGCGTGCCGGTTCTCGTCGGCGGCACCATGCTTTATTTCCGGGTCCTGGCGCAGGGCATCGCAGACATGCCTGCGGCGGACCCTGCGATTCGCAAGCACTTCGCGGCGCGGGAGAAGGCCGAAGGATTGCCGGCGCTGGCCGCTGAACTGGCGGAAATCGACCCGATAGCGGCTGCGCGCATCGATCCGCGGAACGCTCAACGCGTCAAGCGTGCGCTCGAAGTGCATGCCGTCTCGGGTGAGCCCATCTCGGCGTTCTGGGCGCGACAAGCGGACAGTACTTCGGCCCTCAGCGGTTACGCGCCGATCTGGCTTGCATTGCTGCCCGATGATCGCGTGCGCCTGCACGCGATCATCGGGCAGCGCTTCAACGCGATGCTTGCGGCCGGGCTCGTGGACGAGGTGCGTGCGCTTCGGGCGCGCGGCGATTTGTCCCCGGATCTACCCTCGATTCGGGCGGTCGGCTATCGCCAGGTCTGGGCGCATCTCGAGGGCGAGTACGGTGACGAAGAGATGCGGGAGAAGGCCCTCGCAGCGACGCGCCAGCTGGCACGTCGCCAGCTCACCTGGCTTCGCCGCTGGCCCAATGCGGAATACATAGAGCTCAAGGCCGGAGGCCGTCCGCCGTCCGCCCTGGCTGCAGCGCTGGGTGTGCGGCTTCGGGGGCTGGGCGAGCGCGCCCTGTCTTGAAAAGGCTCTGAGCCGGTCCCATGATCGAAGCGTGGAGCAGTGAGTCGGCCGCAAGCCCCGGGGCCTACGGGCGCCGTAGCCGCTCTTGCTCATTTGAAGAAAAGGAGTTCTCGGCTCCAGACGAGCGCACTGCGCCTGTGAGACGGCGTCGGGCCTGCCGACGCGCCGCGGGCATGCGTCATACACACGCTAAGGAGTTCCACCATGTCAAAAGGGCATTCGCTACAAGACCCTTTTTTGAACACGCTCCGGAAGGAGCGCATTCCTGTCGCCATATATCTCGTCAACGGAATCAAGCTGCAGGGCCAGATAGAGTCCTTCGATCAGTTCGTCATCCTGCTCAAGAACTCCGTCAATCAGATGGTTTACAAGCACGCGATCTCAACCGTGGTTCCGTCCAAGAACGTCCGCCTGCCGATGAAGGACGCGGCGGACGCAGAAGACTGAGAGCGCGCATGCGAGGAGCCTGTTAATGCTCTTCGATCGTCCAGAGGCCGACGACAACGCGGTCCTCGTGCACGTGGCGTTGGGCCGTGGCCCCGCGGCAGTGGATGCGCAGGGGCGTCCTCGTACGGATCATCTCGACGAGTTTGCGGAACTCGCGCGCGCTGCAGGTGCGCGCATCGTCGGCACGCTCGAGACGCGCCGCGAACAGCCCGCCCCGCGCTATTTTGTGGGCACAGGCAAGGCTGACGAGCTCAAAGCTCTGGTCTCCGAGCGCGAGGCGCGCCTGGTCATCTTCGATCATGATCTTTCGCCTGCGCAGGAGCGCAATCTCGAGGCGCATCTCGAGGCGAGGGTGCTGTCGCGTACGGGCCTGATTCTGGACATCTTCGCGCAGCGTGCCCGCACGCACGAGGGCAAGCTGCAGGTCGAACTCGCGCAGCTCGAACACATGGCTGCCCGTCTCGTTCGCGGCTGGAGTCACCTCGACCGGGAAAAGGGCGGCATCGGCCTGCGCGGAGCAGGCGAAAAACAGCTCGAACTGGATCAACGCCTGCTGCAGGGCCGAATCTCCCAGATTCGCAAGCGCCTCGATACGGTGCGGCGAACACGCGCCCAGTCCCGGCGCGCGCGGCAACGTGCGGAGCTGCCGCTGATTGCTGTGGTCGGCTACACGAACGCTGGCAAGTCCACTCTTTTCAACGCCGTCGCCGAGTCGGGTGTGTTTGCGGCCGACCAGGTTTTCGCCACGCTCGACCCGACGCTTAGGCGCATAGATGTGCCCGGCCTCGGACCGGCGGTACTCGCGGATACGGTGGGCTTCGTGCGACGTCTTCCGCACAAGCTCGTTGAAGCCTTCAAGGCGACGCTGGAAGAGGTCGTGGAGGCCGACCTGCTGCTGCATGTGCTTGATGCGTCTGATCCCGCGATGGACGACAAGCGCGCAGCCGTGCGCACGGTGCTCGAGGAGATCGACGCGCTCACGGTGCCGACGATCGAACTGCTGAACAAGATCGATGCGACCGACGATCCGACCCCGACGCTGCTGGCGCCTGGCAAGGGCAGCGAGGGCCCATTGCAGGTGCGTCTATCTGCTCGCGATGGACACGGTTTCAATCTACTGGAGCAGGCGATCGCCGAGGTTCTCGGCGCGTCGCTTCGCGCTCAGGTTCGCCTTGGTCCGGAGCAGGGCCGGATGCGAGCACGGTGCTATGAACAAGGATGGGTGGAGGCTGAGCGCACCGCTTCGGATGGCGGCGCAGTGCTTGATCTGTATCTGCCTCGCGACGCCGCCGAGCGTCTTACGGGGGAAGGGCTTGTGCTGGTTTTGTCCGAAACATCCGAGCGCGCTGCGAACCCTTCTCCCGGTTTCGAGGCTGCTGCAGAGGGTCTCGACGTTCAGCCTATGCCCGAGGAAGACTATGGGCATTCTGTTGCGGCTCATAAGGGCCGCACCTAGAATGCTGCGGCGCATAAGCATTCCCTCCTTCTGATCAATCAGGCGGGCGTTCCGTTTAGAAGCGGGTCGCGCGTCATTCTTCCCCTCGCACGGAGAAGCACATGGCTTGGAACGAGCCGGGCGGCGGACGTAACAACGACCCCTGGGGTGACCGAAAGGACGACCCCTGGGGCCGCGGTGGCAACGACAAGGGCCCGCCCGATATGGACGAGGCGTTCCGCAGCATGCAGGAACAGCTCGCCCGCATATTCGGTGGCAAGAGCGGCTCTGGCGGCGGCGCCTCAGGCGCTGGCGGGCCCTCGGCGCAATTGGTCGCGGTTCTCGCCGGCCTGGCGGTGGTCGCGTATTTCGTCTCAGGCTTCTACACCCTCGATGAGCAGGAACGGGGCGTCATCTTCCGCTTCGGTGCCGTCGAGCAGCAGATCAAGCAGCCGGGTCTGCGCTGGGCACCGCCGGTGATTGACGAGGTTCAACCTGTCAACGTCACTCGCGTCCGCTCGGCCGAGCACCAGGCGTTGATGCTCACGGAGGACCAGAACATCGTCGACGTGAGCCTGACGGTCCAGTACCTGATCACCGACCCGGTTGCGTTCGTGGTCAACGTCCGGAGTCCCGAGGACAGCCTGAAGCAGGCGCTCGAATCCGCACTGCGCCATGTTGTTGGTGCATCGACGATGGACGACGTCATCGGCGAGGGTCGTGCGGCCATGGCCGAGGACGTGAAGGCAAGATTGCAGCAGTACCTCACCGCCTACGGAACGGGAATTACCGTTTCGACGGTCAACCTGGATCGTGGCGCTCCGCCGCGGGAAGTCCAGGCCGCTTTCGATGACGTGCAGAAGGCGCGCGAGGACGAAGAGCGCTATGTCAATGAAGCGCGCGCCTATGCGGAAACCGTGATTCCGGAAGCACGCGGTGATGCGCGCCGCATTCTTGAGCAGGCCAATGCGTACCGGGATCAGGTTGTCGCGCGCGCAACGGGTGAGGCGGATCGCTTCACCAAGCTGCTCACCGAGTACAAGCGCGCTACGCGGGTCACGCGCGATCGACTTTATCTCGACGCGGTAGAGGAAGTGCTTACCAACACTTCCAAGGTGCTCATGGACGTCGAATCGGGCAATCAGATGATCTATCTGCCGCTCGACAAGATCGCCGGCAGCGCGGGCGGTCCGCAGCGTAACGTCGTTTCGGCGGAGGGCATCCGCGACATAGCGGACGCGGTCATCCGTGAGATCGATACGCGACCGACCAACAGCACGAGGAGGCCTCGCTGATGTCCACGCGCAATCTCGTCCTCACGGTTCTTGGGCTGCTTGCCATCATGCTTGGGTCCGACGCGTTCTACACCGTCAAGGAAACACAGCGCGCCGTGCTTCTGCGCTTCGGTGCCCTTGCGCAGGCCGATATTTCTCCTGGTCTGCACTTCAAGCTGCCGCTAGCGGATGACGTGAAAATCTTCGATGGGCGCATGCTGACCCTGGACTCTCCCGAAGAACGGTTCTTCACCAAGGAAAAGAAGCCGCTGATCGTCGACGCCTACGTGAAATGGCAGATCCGCGAAGTCGACCGTTACTACACGTCCACGTCCGGCGACGAGTTCAACGCCCAGACGCGTCTCGAGGAGCGCGTGAAGACGGGCCTTCGCGCGAAGATCTCGACGCGAGAGATGCAGGAGGTCGTGTCCGGCGAGCGTGAAGAGCTCATGGAGGAACTGACCGCAGAGCTTGATGAAGAGATGCTCGCGGAGTTCGGTGTCCACGTTCGCGATGTGCGGGTGAAGCGCATCGAGCTGCCGGAAGAGGTCAGCTCCTCCGTGTTCCAGCGCATGAACGCGGAGCGTGACGTTCTCGCTCGCGAATTGCGCGCGGGCGGTCGCGAGCAAGCGCTGGGTATCCGCGCCGACGCGGATCGGCAGGTTGTGGTGATTCAGGCCGAGGCCGAGCGCGAGTCCGAGCAGGTTCGGGGCGATGGCGACGCGGAGTCGGCTGCAATCTACGCCAGCGCGTACGATGCCGACCCCGAGTTCTACGAGTTCACGCGCAGCCTCACGGCCTATCGTCGCGCTTTCTCCAACAAGGACGATGTGCTCGTGATCGATCCGAGTAGCGACTTCTTCCGCTACCTCGGCGATCGCAGCGGCAGCGACGATTGATCCGGAGGACGCGGGCGGGTGTGGCAGGATCTCGGTTCGGCGCTGTGCCTGGTGCTGGTCATCGAGGGCGTTCTGCCGTTCCTTGCACCCAGAGCGTGGCGCGGGTTCGTACAGCAGCTTTCCGAGACGGATGACCGTGCGATCCGTGCTACGGGGCTCATCATGATGCTGCTGGGCGCGGGCTTCCTGTCGCTCGTACGCTGAGGCGCTTCGGGGATTCACAGTGGGTAGTCGAGATCTGCATGGCGGTGGGCGCTGGCGCCTGCCTGACGGCGTGGAGGAGGTGCTGCCCCCGCGCGCGCGGCGTATAGAGGCGCTGCGCAGGCGGCTGCTCGAGGAGTTCGATTGCTGGGGTTTCGAACTGATCGACCCGCCGTTGATCGAATTTCTCGATTCGCTGCTCGTCGCAGCTGGTGAGGACCTTGATCTGCAGACCTTCAAGGTCACGGATCAATTGTCGGGGCGGATGATGGGTGTGCGGGCGGACATCACCTCGCAGGCCGCACGAATCGATGCGCACACTTTGCGCGAGGACGGGCCCACGCGGCTGTGCTACGCAGGCCACGTGCTGCGTACCCGCCCCGAGGGACTGCTCGGTTCGCGCACGCCTCTGCGCATTGGTGCGGAAATGTTTGGTGTTCCGGGGCCAGAGGGTGATGCGGAGATTGTCGCGCTTATGGTGCGCACGCTGCAGGTCGCCGGGGTCTCTGAGGCCGACGACAGCGTTCAGGTCGAGCTCGGACACGTCGCAATCTATCGTCATCTCGCGGTGGCTGCGGGCCTTGATGCCGGTGCGGAGGCGCGGATGTTCGACGCCGTGCAGCGCAAGGCCGTTGCGGATATCGATCTGCTGCTCGAGGAGGTTGCGTGCCCTGAAGGTCCGGCCGCGATGCTGCGCGCACTGCCGACGCTGATCGGTGACGTCGGCGTGCTGGGTCGCGCGCGCGAAGTCCTCGCGGGTGCCCCCGCTGAGGTGGGGGCCGCCATTGCCGAGCTGGAGGCTGTTGCGCGTCTCGCTGAATGTCGCGCCAGCGGCATCGAGCTCTGTTTCGATCTCTCGGAACTGCGTGGCTACAACTATCACCGCGGGGTGCTGTTCTCGGCCTATGCCGCCGATCATGCGCGAACGGTTGCGGGTGGTGGGCGCTACGACGGCGTCGGTAAAGCTTTTGGCCGCGCGCGGCCCGCGACCGGATTCGACGCCGACCTCAAGGTGCTTGCCGGTCTCGGCCGCGTTGAAGAAGAAATACCGCGCACTGTGCTTGCACCAGAGGCGGGCGCGCTTGATGCGAGCCGGCAGCGGGCTCTATGGGACGCGGTGGATACGCTACGAGCCAAGGGTGCCCGCGTTGTGTCAGCGCCCTCCTCGCTGGCGGTACAGGAAACGCTCAAATGGCGGGATGGTGCGTGGGTTGCCGTCCCAGTTGAATCGTGAGGGGTCGCCGCGGGCGGCATCGACGGGCGCCGCGCGCGCGAACGAGGCAGGGTGAATGGGCAGGAACGTCGTCGTAATCGGTACCCAGTGGGGTGACGAGGGCAAGGGCAAGGTCGTTGACCTGCTCACGGAGAACGTCGGTGCCGTGGTCCGCTTCCAGGGCGGACACAACGCTGGTCATACACTGGTGATCGATGGTGCGACGACGGTGTTGCATCTGATCCCGTCCGGCATCCTTCATGACGGCGTGATGTGCGTGATCGGCAACGGGGTGGTGCTGGCGCCTGACGCGCTACTTGCCGAGCTGCGTGAGCTGGAGGAGCGGGGCGTGCCTGCGCGTGAGCGCCTGAGGGTGTCGCCGGCGTGCCCGCTGATTCTGCCGTACCACGTGGCGCTTGATCAGGCGCGCGAAGCGCGGCGAGGGAATCAGAAGATCGGCACGACAGGTCGCGGCATCGGGCCAGCTTACGAAGACAAGGTCGCGCGCCGGGGGCTGCGCATTGGCGACCTCTTCGATGCAGAGCGGTTTGCATTCCGTCTCGAGGAGGTCATGGACTATCACAACTTCGTGCTCTCGAAATACTACGAGGCGTCTCCGGTCGACTTCAAAGAAGTGCTCGAGGACACGCTCGCCGCTGGGGAGGAAATCAAGCCACTCGTCACGGATGTAGTCGATCTGCTTCACGGATATCGCAACGCGGGCAGCGACGTTCTTTTCGAGGGCGCGCAAGGCGCTCTGCTCGACATCGATCTCGGCACCTACCCCTTTGTAACCAGCTCGAACACGACTGCGGGCGGAACGGCCGTTGGATCAGGCTTCGGTCCCCTCTACCTCGATCACATTCTTGGAATCACCAAGGCCTACGCGACGCGGGTGGGTTCCGGGCCGTTCCCGACCGAGCTCTTCGACGATACGGGTCGCCATCTCGCGGAGAAGGGCCACGAGTTCGGCGCGACGACCGGAAGACCGCGCCGGTGTGGTTGGTTCGACGCCGCTGCCCTGCGGCAGGCGATCCGGATCAACAGCATATCCGGCCTGTGCCTGACCAAGCTCGATGTCCTCGATGGTCTCGAGACGATTCGCATCTGCACGGGCTATCTGGACGCGGAGGGCCGCGAATGTGGCGCACCGCTCGCCTCGGACGACTACGAGCGAATCCAGCCCGTTTATGAGGAATTACCGGGTTGGTCGGAGTCCACAGCGGGCATCCGGGCGGTGGAGGCGCTGCCCGAGAATGCTCGGCGTTACATCGCGCGCATCGAGGAAACCACGGGTGCGCCGATCGATATCATCTCGACGGGCCCCGATCGGGCGGAGACGATCATCAGGCGGGACCCGTTCGTGGATGTCCCGGCTCAGTAGTCGGCCAGCGCTATCGTCGTAGCGGCGCTGCTGAGCGACGCGTACGCCGGGCGGCTGACCGTGACGGTCGCGTCATTTGCGATGACGCCTCCTGCAGACAGCACGCCGACTGCGCCGGTGCCGTCGATCGCCGGACCGACAGCGTAGGCACCCCCGCCCCCCGGCGCGGGAGCGCTGTTCGGGTTCATTTCTGCGATCCAGGCGCTGGAATCGGCAGGTAGATCTGCTGTGCGGCCCGTTGCCTGGCTGGTCCGAACCATGCGGTAACGCCGACGGACGTGGCGCACCGCTTGCTCATATCGCTCGATGACCCGAGCAGTTTGCGCCGTTTCGATATACGACTGGTATGCGGGTAGGGCGACCGCCACGAGAATGCCCAGGATCGCGACCACGATCATCAGTTCGATCAGGGTGAATCCGCCCTGCATGAATACGGGTGTGCGCACACGCGTCGCGCCTCGGATCATCCTCCGGCCCCTCCTTGCTGGCGTCGCGCTTGGTTGACGCACGCCCGCATGGTCTCCCGGGCTCCGTAAATGTCAAGTAAACCTCTCTTACATCGCGCCTCGTTCTGATCGCGGACGGCGATCGGAATCTAGTCGGTCGGATATGCGCCAAGCGTTTCCAGCCGTAGTGTGTTCGTGGTGCGTCTGGCGCCAAAGGGCAGGCCCGCCGTCAGGATCACCTGGTCGCCCGCCTGGGCGATTCCGAGCTTCCGAAGGTGCACGTCTATGGCTTGGACCGCGGCTTCTGCGTCGCTGCCGAATTCCTCGATGGGGAGTGCGCTTACGCCCCAGATCAGGGCAAGGCGCCGGCGAGTGACTTCGTTGTGTGTAAGCGCGATGATCGGCGTGAGAGGGCGAAACCGGGCAACGGTCTGTGCAGTCGTACCGCTGCCGGTCAGGCATACGATGGCGGCGGCACGCGACATCTCTGCGGTATGGCACGCGGAATAGCCGATCGCGTGGTGAGGTGAATAGGTTCGGTTGCGATCCCTGCGAAGAAGATCCCAGCGTGGCTCAAGATCGCGCTCGGTGAGTTCTACGATGCGCGCCATCATCTCCACTGCGGCGACGGGGTGCGCTCCGCTCGCGGTCTCCGCGGAAAGCATGACCGCGTCGGTTGCATCAAGGACGGCGTTGGCGACGTCGGATGCCTCGGCGCGTGTCGGACGCGGCGAGCTGATCATCGATTCCAGCATCTGCGTTGCCGTGATCACGGGTAGCCCGCGCTGCACCGCGGCGCGGATCAGGCGTTTCTGGATGCGGGGCACCTCCTCCGGTGGCATTTCCACGCCGAGATCACCACGGGCGATCATGATGCCGTCAGCGATGTCGAGGATGGCGTCAATGCCCTCTACAGCCTGGGGCCTTTCGATCTTCGCGATCACCGGAGTGTCGTATCCCGCCTCGCGAACTCTGTCCTTGACCTCCGCGACATCGGCGGCGCGCTGGACGAAAGATAGCGCGATGAAGTCAACGCCTTGATCGAGGCCGAACGCCAGGTCTGCCGCGTCCTTCGCTGTCAGCGCCGGGACGGTGAGCGCGGCTCCGGGCAGATTCACGCCCTTGCGAATCTTGAGCCGGCCGCCGTCCACGATTTCGCAGCGAACGCGCGCATCGATCACTTCGATCGCCCGCATCTTGAGCATGCCGTCGTCGAGCAGCACGTCCATGTCCGGAAGCAAGTCTTCATGAAAGGCGGGATAGGACACGGTGAGCAACGGTACGTCGTCGACCGCAGAAGCGCCCGACCCGCGGCCCGTCAGGTCCACGAGCGCCCCTCGGACGAGTTGCAGCCCGCGGTCGGCGAATTCCGGTGTCGAGCTCCGCTCAATGCGTATCTTCGGTCCCTGCAGGTCCTGAAGAAGCGCGAGTGGACGGTCGAGTTCGGCCGAAACTTCGCGCAGGAGAGCAATACGGGCCGCGTGCTCCGCATGCGCTCCGTGCGAAAAGTTCAGGCGCGCAACATCCATTCCGGCCCGAAGCATTGCGCGAATCGTGTCGGCATCGTCGCTCGCCGGGCCGATGGTGCATACGATCCGGGTGCGTCTCGGATTCGCCTTGATCCGCATATGCGCGTCCATCAGCGAGGGCCACGTCGCCGGCGCGGCGGGCAGCTGCGATAGGGTTGTAGTGTACGCGCCAACCACTCAGGCTACGCCACCCTCGAGCCTTAAGCCGGAGCGTCACCGTGATTGATCGGGAACTGCTGTCCATCTTGGTTTGCCCAGTGAGCAAGACGGGTCTTGTCTTGTCTGCTGATGGTGACGAGCTCTTATGTGCAGCGAGCGGGCTGGCGTATCCGGTCCGCGATGGTATTCCGGTCCTTCTCAGTCAGGAGGCACGTGAGCTAGCGCCCGATGAATTGACAGGTCTATCCGAAACCTGACCAGGTTCTGTCCAGGGGTTGTTCAGGAATGGTTGCTATTTCGAAAACCTGATCCCTATACTCCGCTCCCCCGTCCAGCTTCTGTCCGGACGGTACGCGCCGAATTCGTTCGGCACCTACAAAGGGTCGATGCGGCCCCACGCACGGGAACCTCGAAATGAGCACTGCTTCCGTCGTCAAATTCAGCGCCGGCATGCCGGACATCGCAAGTCACGAACATCACCAGCCAGCAGGTACCCTGGATTGGGTCGGGATGGCGGGGATACACCAGCCCTTCGCGATTCGCGACGCTGGCGTGGTCAGCCACGTCCACGGCGAGGCTCAGGTCTATGTTGATCTCGCCGACGCTCAAGCGAAGGGCATTCACATGTCCCGGCTATATCTCCAGCTGGAGCGGCTCGCCGGCGGCGAGCCACTGACGCCAGCGTCGTTACACGCACTCCTGGGTGAGCTTCTTGAATCCCATGCAGGGCTGTCTACGCGCGCATTTTTGGAGATTCGATTCCAGCACTTTGTCCGCCGTCGCGCCCTGAAGAGCGACAACTCGGGCTGGAACAGCTACCCCGTATGCATTCGCGCGCAGCTCAAAGACGGTAAGCCATACGTCGAGCTCGGCGTGGACGTAACCTATTCCTCGACCTGCCCCTGTTCTGCAGCGCTGTCGCGCCAGCTGATTCAGAAGCAGTTCGAGGCCGACTTCGCCGCGAGCGGCACGGTCGATGCGGAGGCGGTGAAAGCGTGGCTCGGCACGGAGCAGGGCATTGTCGCTACGCCGCACAGCCAGCGCAGCGTCGCCCAGGTGTTGACGACGCTCGCCGATGGCCAGGCTGAATTTCCGATCACGGAACTCATCGACCTGCTCGAAGGCACGCTGAAGACGCCGGTCCAGGCCGCGGTGAAGCGTGAGGACGAACAGGAGTTTGCGCGCCTCAACGGCCAGAACTTGATGTTCTGTGAAGACTCGGGCCGCAAGATCAAGGGCGCGCTCCTCGCCGACGACCGTGTCGAGGACTTCTGGGTGCGCATCAATCATTTCGAGAGCCTGCACGGCCACGATGCCGTAGCCGTTGTTACGGCGGGTATTCCGGACGGATATGCGCCCATCCCCTGAGCGTTGCGAAGCGCGTTCGGCCGTGCATTGACAGGGCCGGACGCGATTCGTAGAGTTCGCCGCCCTGATCCCCGGGCAAGCCGGGATTGGTCAGGATGCCGAGGTGGCGAAATTGGTAGACGCGCCAGCTTCAGGTGCTGGTGGGGGTAACCCCGTGGAGGTTCAAGTCCTCTCCTCGGCACCATCTAGCAGTTCTGCAGTTACCCCATCTGCTGCGGCCGCAAGCCGCGGACGCCAGAGGCCGTTCCGCGTCGCGTTGCTACGCACCATCGACCGTGCGAGCCTGCACGGCGATCGCCTAAGTGAGTAAAAACAAGATAAAGACAAGAAAGAAAGATCCGCATGCGGCGCGGGAATCCGCGCGCTACGACCATCCCATCCCCTCCCGCGAACTCATCCTCGAAGAACTTCGCAATGCTAGCCATCCGCTCGATTTGGGCGCTGTTGCCCGTGCGCTCCGAATCTCGACGGAGCGAGACCTAGAGGCCCTGCGCCGGCGCCTGCGCGCCATGTGTCGAGACGGCCAACTCATTCTCGATCGGCGAGGGCGCTTCGCGCTCGTCGAAAAGCTCGATCTGGTCCGCGGCCGGGTTCAGGCGCATCGCGATGGTTTCGCCTGGATTATTCGTGACGACGGGGGCGATGACATCCACGTCCATGAACGGCAGCTACATACGGCTATGGACGGGGACCTGGTTCTCGTGCGCCTCGCCGGCCGTCGCCGCGACGGCAAGCCCGAGGGCGTGGTCGCTGAGGTGATCGAGCGCGTGCACCGCGTCGTCACCGGACGCTTCGCCCGGGCCGGCGGCGTCGGCCTGCTCGAGCCGGCCAATCGTCGCATTCCGCACGAAATCCTGATCGCGCCCGAGGATGGTGCGGAGGCTGAACCTGGTGACTGGGTCGAGGCCGAGATCGTCCGCTATCCCGACACGCACGCCCCGGCCTGGGCAAAGGTCGTAAAGATCCTTGGCGACGCATCGGAGAACGCGACGCGCGTTGAGGTCGTGCTCGGCGCCCACGGCGTCCCTCGAGAGTGGCCCGAGGAGGTCCTTGCGGAGCTCGTTGATCTCCCTGACGGCGTGCACGAGCGTGACGTGCACGGTCGGGTCGATCTGCGCGCCCTCGACCTTCTGACGATCGACGGCGAAGACGCGCGTGACTTCGACGATGCGGTGTATTGCGAGCCGCGCAGGGGCGGCGGCTGGCGCCTGCTGGTCGCGATCGCGGACGTTTCGCACTACGTGCGTCCCGGTACTGCTCTCGACGTCACCGCGCTCGAACGCGGCAACTCCGTTTATCTGCCCAGCACCGTTGTGCCGATGCTGCCAGAGCAGCTCTCGAATGATCTGTGCTCGCTGCGGCCGAAGGTCGATCGTTTGTGCATGGTCTGCGAGATGACCGTCAGCGGCCGCGGCAGGGTCGGCAGCTATCGGTTCTTCGAGGGCGTCCTGAACTCCTCCGCTCGCCTCACCTACGACCGCGTTGCTCGTCTCATCGAGCACGGCGCCGATGCCGTGCGCAAAGATGATCCGGAGCTCGCGCGCATGGCGCCGCGCATCAGCGCTCTGCACGACCTCTTCGGCGCCCTCATCGAGGCGCGCGAGGGGCGCGGTGCCGTCGACTTCTCAGGTAAGGAAAGCCAGATCGTGCTCGACGATTCGGGTCGGGTCGCGGATATCCAGCCGGTGCAGCGCAACGACGCTCATCGCCTGATCGAGGAATGCATGATCGCGGCGAACGTCTGCGCGGCGCGCTTCCTCGCGCAGCACGAACTCCCCGGTCTCTATCGGGTGCACGATTCACCGTCGGCGTCACGCGCGGAGGACCTACGCGCGTTCCTCGCGGGCCTCGGCATCGCCCTGCCGGGCGAAGAGATTCCGACTCCGAATGATCTGCAGGCACTACTGTCGTCGGTCGTGCATCGGCCGGATCACTCGGTGATCGAAACGGTCGTGCTGCGGACGATGAAGCAGGCCCTCTATGCAGCACGGAACGACGGCCACTTCGGCCTCGCGCTCACGGCTTACACGCACTTCACCTCGCCGATCCGTCGCTACGCGGACCTCCTTGTGCACCGGGCGATCCGGCTCGTGATCCGCTCGCGTATGGAATCGAAGCTGGTCGTGCGGCCGAAGGGAACGAGCCTGCTCGCCAAGGCGGCGATCTATCCATACGAGCAGACCGGCCTCGAGAACGTCGGCGAGCACATCTCGGCGACGGAGCGTCGCGCCGATACCGCGTCGCGCGACATGGTCGACTGGCTGAAGTGCGAGTTCATGGAAACGCGCCTCGGCGAGGCGTTCGAAGGCACCGTGTCCGCGGTGACCAGCTTCGGGCTGTTCGTGGAACTGGATGGGGTCTACGTCACGGGCCTCGTTCACGTGACGATGCTCCCCGAGGACTACTACCACTTCGATGACGTCAACCTGACCCTGTCCGGCGATGCGAGCGGCCGCACCTTCGGGCTCGGCGATCGTGTTCGCGTGCAGCTTGCGCGAGTAGACGTCGACGAACGGAAGATCGACTTCGAGCTTCTCGAGGTGCTGTCTTCGCGGCCTCCCGCACGGCGTACGGGCAAGCGTGGCCAGGATCGGCGTGGCCGCGGCGCCTCTGGGGGAAAGTCGCAGCGAACGCTGCGCGGACCGGGCGCGAAGGTGAAGGGCGGCCGGAAGCGGCGCCGATGAGCGCCGACGACGGTCGCTTCGCGGGCGGCTTTCATGCCGTTGAGGCGGCGATCGCTCAGGGGCGCGTGCAGCGCCTCTTCGTTGCGCAAGCACGTGGCGATGGCCGCCTGAAGCGCTTGCTCGAACGTGCCCGCAGCGCAGGCCTGCAGGCGGAAAAACGTCCGCGCGCCGAGCTCGATCAACTCGCCAGCGGCCGCCATCAGGGCGTCGTTGCCGAACTGTCCGCTGACGCGGTAAACGTCGAGTTCCAGGATGAGGGCGCGCTTGAAGCCTGCCTCGACGAATGTCAGCGCAGCAGCCGCGCGCCGTTGCTCCTCGTGCTGGAAGGGGTGACTGATCCGCGCAACCTCGGCGCCTGCCTGCGCAGCGCCGACGGTGCCGGCGTCGATGCGGTGGTGGTCCCGCGCTCACGCACGGCGCCCCTCAACGCGGCGGCGCGAAACGTCGCTTCGGGCGCGGCCGAGGCACTGCCTGTGGTCGCGGTCGCCAATCTCGCGCGTACGCTCGACTGGCTCGGTCAGCGCGGCGTCCGCCTCGTCGGGCTCGCCGGCGAAGGTGACGGCACGCTCTGGGACGAAGACCTTGCGGGGCCTGTTGCGCTTCTCTTGGGGTCTGAGGACAAGGGCCTTCGCCGCCTTGCGCGGGAGGCCTGCGATGCGCTTGTCTCCGTACCGATGCGCGGAACGGTCGAATCGCTTAACGTTTCAGTCACGGCCGGCATTGCCCTTTACGAGGCCGTACGGCAGCGCGTGAGCAATTGAATCGCCGCGCGAAAAGCTGCTTGTGAGTATTCTTATACGCGCGTAGAATCCGCGCTCCCTTTTGCAGGGTCCCGCCCGGCGGGCCTGCCAGAGGACTCCTTGCCTCACGCCAAAGTAGCGGAGGCTTCAATCCGTAGGGAGTCGACCATGCGTCACTACGAGATCGTATTTTTGGTCCATCCGGACCAGAGTGAGCAAGTGCCCTCCATGGTGGAGCGGTACAAGGGCCTGATCGAGGAACACGGTGGTGCTATCCATCGCCTCGAAGACTGGGGCCGCCGCCAGCTTGCATACCCCATCAACAAGGTTCACAAGGCTCATTACGTGCTCCTCAACGCCGAGTGCACGGACGAAGTGCGCGCCGAGCTCGAGAGCCTGTTCAAGTTCAACGACGCAGTGATCCGGTCCATGTTCCTGGTCCGCGACGAGGCAGTGACTGATCAGTCGCCGATGATGAAGCCCGAGCGCGAAGAGCGCGGTCGAGGCGACCGGGAGCGTCGTCCGCGCCGCGAAGAGGGCGAAGGGCGCGAAGAAGCCGCGGCCGAGCCCGCATCCGAAGTAGCAGAGGAAGGCTGATCCATGTCTCGTTTCTACCGTCGCCGCAAGATCTGCCGCTTCACTGCCGAGGGCGTCAAGGAGATCGACTACAAAGATCTCGACACGCTCAAGCAGTACATCACTGAGACGGGCAAGATCGTGCCCTCCCGTATCACAGGTACCAACGCGCGCTATCAGCGCCAGCTGGCGCGTGCGGTCAAGCGCGCACGCTTCCTCGCGCTGTTGCCGTACGCCGACAGCCACGGCTGACCGCCTGATCCGGAGAGAGAACGATGCAAGTCATCCTGCTCGAACGTATTGGCAATCTCGGTAACCTCGGTGACGAGGTTGCGGTCAAGAATGGTTATGGCCGCAACTTCCTCATCCCGAAGGGCAAGGCCGTGCGTGCCACGAAGGAAAATCGTGAGATGTTCGAGGCGCGCCGCGCTGAGCTCGAGGCACAGGCGAAAGCCCGACTCGATGGCGCTGAGGGCCGTGCCGCGGCGCTCGAGGACGTGTCCGTGACCATCACCGCTCGCGCCGCCGAGGGCAAGCTCTATGGTTCCGTCGGCCCGCGTGAAGTGTCGGACGCTCTGGCGGCGGCCGGGCACGAAATCGCGATTGCCGAAGTCAAGATGCCCCTCGGCGCTATCCGTGAGGTCGGTGAGTTCGAAGTGGACGTCCAGCTCCACTCCGACGTGACGACAACCGTGGGCCTCGTCATCGTCGCTGAATGACCTCACGCCCTGTCGCGCTATTACGGTGCGGCAGGGCGCGCAGTTCCAGCGCGATCCATCTCGCGCCCTGTCGCCTGTGCATTGCCGTTGGCGCTCCGCCGTAACCGTATCAGCGGCCCGCATCGGGCTTAGCCGTTCGGCGCCTGGCGGTCGCGCTTGCGCCTCGTTTCCGTACACTGTCCGACCCTCTACGATTTGCGCCCGGGGCGCCATACATGGCGGAAGTCCTGCCACCCTCAGATCCCTTCGACCTCGCGAGCGAACCCGCCGACGGGGCGGTGCGCGATGCGCGCACGGCAAGCGTCAAGGTTCCACCGCATTCGATCGAGGCAGAGCAAGCCGTACTTGGCGGGTTGCTGCTGCATGCGGCCGGTTATTGGGAGATCAGCGACGTCATCACCGAGGTGGACTTCTATCGCGGTGACCATCGGCTGATCTGGAACTCAATCGCGCGGCTCATTGAAGATGATTCATCCGTCGACGTGCTCACTGTCGGACGCGCGCTCGAACACGCTGGTGCGGCCGGGCGCGGCGTCGACATCGCCTATCTTGCAGAGCTGGCGGAAAACACGCCGGGCGTTTCTAATCTGCGCGCCTATGCGGATATCGTCCGCGAGCGCGCCACGCTCCGTCAGCTGATTTCCGCCGCGAACAAGATTGCTGATTCGGCCTTCGCACCGGAAGGACGCAAGTCCGAGGAACTGCTCGATGAGGCCGAGCGCGAGGTCTTCCAGATCGCTGAAGGACGGCCGAAGGCCGGTGGCCCGGTCGGGACCAAAGAGCTTCTGAAGAACGCCGTAGACCGCATCGATCGTCTCGTGGCTTCGAAGAGCCACATCACGGGCACGCCAACGGGTTTCAACGATCTCGACGACATGACCTCCGGTTTGCAGGACGCCGACCTGGTAATAGTTGCGGCGCGCCCTTCCATGGGCAAGACGTCGCTGATGATGAATTTCGCTGAGCACGCTCTCATGCGCGACGGGGCGGGCCCTGTGCTGGTGTTTTCGCTCGAGATGCCCGGCGATGCGCTCATGCTGCGCATGCTCTCGTCTTTGGGCCGTATCAATCAGTCGAATATCCGCTCGGGTCAGCTCACTGATGAAGACTGGCCACGCCTGACGTCTACCATGAGCCTGCTCAAGGAGCGCAAACTCTTCATAGACGATACGGCGGCATTGTCACCAAACGAGATGCGCGCGCGCGCGCGCCGCGTTGCGCGCGAGCACGGCAAGATATCCATGATTCTCGTCGACTATCTGCAGCTCATGCAGATTCCGGGCAACAGCGAGAACCGGGCCGGCGAAATCTCCGAGATCTCGAGGTCTCTGAAAGGTCTAGCAAAGGAAATGGAGTGCCCGGTCATCGCGGGCAGCCAGCTCAATCGTTCCCTCGAGCAGCGGCCGAACAAGCGCCCGATCATGTCTGACCTTCGTGAATCCGGCGCCATCGAGCAGGACGCCGACCTGATCTGCTTCATCTACCGGGACGAGGTCTACAACGAGAACTCCGAACAGAAAGGCGTCGCTGAGATCATCATCGGCAAGCAACGCAACGGTCCGATCGGCACCGTGAACCTTGCTTTCATGGGTCAGTTCACCAAGTTCGAGAACCTCGCTCCCGAGCGCTATCAGAGCTACTGAGGGCGTATGTATCGTCGAGCCCGCGCAGAGATCGACGCGGAGGCACTGCGCCACAATCACGCGCGCGCCTGCGCGCTCGGCGGCACGCGGGCGGCCTGGCCTGTGATCAAGGGCGACGCCTATGGCCACGGCATGCTCGATGCGGCGCGGGTGCTTGACGGCGCGGCCGGCTTCATCGTCGCGGACGTGCAAGAGGGCATCGCTCTGCGGTCAGCCGGTTTCGCGCATCGGATCCTCGTGCTTCAGGGCGCCTGGAACCCCTCAAGCCTGAAGGCTGCCGTTGCCGCAGACCTCGAACTCGGTTGCCACGATCCCTCTCAGCTCGACCTGGCCGATGCCTATAGCGCCGTTCTGCGTGAGCACGGCACGCACCTCTGGCTCGAGGTCGAGACGGGGATGCACCGCCTTGGCCTCGATCGCGGCGGCGCTGAAGCGCTGGACCGACTGCAGGCCATCGTTGGCCCGGACCGGGTCGTGCTCATGACTCATTTCGCCCGCGCCGATACGCCCGAGCATGCCCAGAACGCGGAGCAGATCCGGCGTTTCAATGAGCTTCGCAGCGGCGTGGACTGCGTGGTCAGCGCCTGCAACTCCGCTGCGCTCGTCTCCGGACTCGTGCGCGACGACGATATCGTCCGGCCCGGCGTAATGCTCTACGGCGTGAGCCCGGTCGTGGCGCAGACGGCGATCGAGGTCGATCTCCGGCCGGTGCTCACCCTGCGTTCGGAACTCATGGCCGTGAAGACCGTCGCGGCGGGCGAACCGGTCGGCTATGGCGGTACCTGGGCGCCGACGCGCGGAGGACGGATTGGCGTGGTCGCTGCAGGTTACGGCGACGGGTATCCGCGCAACGCTCCGAACGGTACGCCGGTGCTGGTAGCGGGCAAGCGCGTGCCGTTGATCGGACGCGTGTCGATGGATTCGCTTTCTGTCGACCTGCATAACCACCCGCAGGCGCAGGTTGGTGACGACGTTGTGCTATGGGGTCATGGCTTACCGGTCGAGGAGATCGCGACCGCAGCGGGTACCATTGGCTACGAACTGCTTACCCGCATTCCGCCGCGGGTGCCGCGCATTGGTTGGCCGGCGCCGGTGGAAGCCTCCGGAGGCACTGCATGACGTCAGGTTCGGTCCGCACCGGAATCGCATTTTTGGCGCTGGCACTCGCTGCGCAGGCACAGGCAGGTCCGGACTCAACCTTCTCCGACGATGTTGGTTCCCTCATCGACATCCAGGGGATTGGGGCCTGGATCGATGCGCGTCTTGGTTCGCAGCGCTACGAGTCTGAGGTGAATCGATCATTCATTCGCGTCACGCCGGGCTTTCGTTACGACACGGCGGACGGCTTTCAGGAGCGCCTGCGGGCGCGGGTGAAGCTGGATCTGCCTGGTACCCGTCATCGCGTGTCGCTGCTCCTGCTCGGCGAGGATGACGATGACAGGCCAGCATCCAGCGTCGATCTGGAGACGGACGAGCTGCTGCTGCGCGACTCAGAAGCGGATACGTCAGTCGGTCTTCAGTTTGTCCCCTTTCGCGAACAGCTCTCCCACGTCAGCCTCACTGCGTCAGTGGACTCGGATCTCGATCCGGCGGCGTCCATGCGCTGGCGGCGAAATTTCACCTTGAGTGAGGACACGACGCTACGCGCGACCATCCGTCCCGGCTGGCGTCAGGGCGATGACTTCGTCGGTGTCCTCTCCGGCGAGATTGACCATCGCATCGGTCCTGGTGTTCTGCGAAGTGCAGTGCAGGTACAAACAGAAGATGGTGGGCACGCCGCCGGCGGGCGTCTTGGGTACTATTTTCCCCGAGGTGAGACAACGCTGCTCGGCGTGTTCACGGAAGGGCAGGGTGCCTTCAGCGGCGATTCCTTTCGCGACAGTGCACGTTTTGCCCTGCTTCTGCGTGAGCGTCTCGCGGAACGAAACTTCTACCTGACCTTCCAGCCGTTCGTGGATTGGGCGCCCGAAGGCTTCGATCCAGACGTTCGCTATGGCTTCGAGATGAACGTCGATATCTATCTCGGGGGCGGTCGCGCGATGCCGGTGCCTGCGAAGCGTGATGTCTCCGCTGCCGCGAGTGGTCGCTGAAGACGCCGCCAGAGCAAGCTGATGCCGAAGCAACGTGAACACTGGGTCTGCCGGGAATGCGGCAGCGATCATCCGAAGTGGCAGGGTCAGTGCGCTGCCTGCGGCGAGTGGAATACCCTCGAACAGGTGCGTGGCGTCGCTGCAGCTGCGTTCTCGGGCAGCGGCGCGCGGGGGGCCGCGGGTTGGGCCGGTGGGGCGTCACAGGTCACGGCGCTCTCGGACGTGGAACTTGTGGCTGCGCCACGAATTGCCTCCGGATTCTCCGAGCTCGATCGCGTCCTTGGCGGCGGCCTCGTGCCCGGATCTGTGTTGCTCATCGGCGGCTCTCCCGGCGCCGGCAAGTCGACCCTGCTGCTCCAGGTTGCCTGCGGCCTCGCGGCGGATGCTGGCGTCCTGTACGTCACCGGCGAGGAATCGCTGCAGCAGATCGCGCTCCGAGCGCAACGCCTGGAGCTGCCGCGGGACGCGCTCCGGCTCGCCTCTGAAACGCGTGTGGAGGCGATCGTCGCGGCGGCGACGACAGAGCGTCCGAAGCTCATCGTTGTGGACTCTATCCAGACCCTTCAGACCGAAGCGGTCGATGGTGCGCCCGGAGGCGTCACGCAGGTCCGCGAGTCGACCGCCCGGCTCGTGCGCTTCGCCAAGGAAACCGGGACCGTGGTCGTGCTTGTCGGCCACGTGAACAAGGAGGGGGGCCTTGCAGGGCCCAAGGTGCTCGAGCACATGATCGACACGTTCATGATGCTTGAGGATGCCTCCGATTCGCGCTTCCGCACGCTGCGCGGGCACAAGAATCGCTTCGGTGCGGTCGGCGAACTCGGGGTGTTCGCGATGACGGATCGGGGCATGCGTGAGGTCGCCAATCCTTCGGCGATCTTCCTGCAGCGCGGCGACGCCCCCGCGGCCGGCACCCTGGTGGTCGTGGTTTGGGAGGGCACTCGTCCACTGCTCGTGGAAGTGCAGGCGCTCGTCGACGACGGCCAGGGCGCGCATCCGCGGCGGGTTGCCGTGGGCATCGAGGGCAATCGCGTCGCCATGCTGCTCGCGGTGCTGCATCGCCATGCAGGCTTGCAGCTGGGCGACCAGGACGTGTTCTTGAATGTGGTCGGGGGCGTGCGTGTCGCCGAGACGGGCTCTGACCTTGCCGTCTTGCTCGCGCTCGTGTCGAGCTTCCGCGATCGACCTTTGCCGCAGCATCTGCTCGCCTTTGGCGAGGTTGGCCTCAGCGGAGAGGTGCGGCCGGTGTCGAACGGCCCCGAGCGCCTGAAGGAAGCAGCCAAACACGGCTTCCAGCGCGCGATCTGCGCGCACCAGAATCGTCCGCGCGAGGCTATCCCCGGCCTCGAGGTCATGGGCGTTCGTACGCTCGCTGAAGCGCTCGCCGCCGCCGGTTTCTGATCGTGCACGTGAGTTGGATCAGGCGCTGTGCCGATGCACGCGATAGAGTGCGCGTCCGTTCGTTGGTCGGCTCAATCCATGCGTCACTACCTATCCGTCTTCCTGTTGCTTGCCGCGCCTGCGCTCGCTGATTTCGTTCCTTACGGTGCCTCCTTTGAAGCGATCCTTGCGCTTGAAGCGCCTGCCCCGGACCTCGTGGAGTCCTACGGTGAGGCGGAGGAACAAAGGCGCGAATTCTGGCTGCACACTGCTTCCGACGCGCCGCGACCGCTCGTCGTTCTGATCCATGGCGGCTGCTGGCTCAATGCTTACGGCGTCGAACACGCGCGCGCCCTTGCTGGGGCGCTGCGTGACGAAGGCTATGTTGTGCTCGCCCCCGAGTACCGCCGCGTCGGCGATGCGGGTGGCGGCTGGCCGGGTACCCTCGATGACCTTCGAACGGCGGTCCAAGGCGCGTTGGCTCGCGTGGACGCGCTAGGGGTTGATCCGGAGCGCGTTGCGCTCGTCGGTCACTCCGCCGGCGGCCATCTGGCGCTCCTGCTGGCGCTTGAACTCGGCGCTGAATACCCCTCACTTTCTACCGTCGGTCTCGCTGCCATTACCGATCCTGAGCGCTACGCGTTCGGGAGCGGAAGTTGCCATGCGGCGACGCCGGAGTTCTTCGGGGGCATGCCGCAGGCACGAGCGGATGCATATCGGGTCGGCAGTCCGCTTCGTCGTATCGAGGCGGCCCCGGACACGCCACTGACCCTCATTCATGGCACCCGCGATTCGATCGTCGCGCCGGATCAAGCGGAGGCCCTCGCCGCTGCCGGCAGCCGCGTCGATGTCCGCTGGCTCGTTGAGGCCGCCCACTTCGATCTGATTCATCCAGGGGGCGGTGCCTTCCCAGTCCTGCTCGATGCGCTACCGTCGGTCGAGGGCGCGGCACGGTGATAGATCGATCGCGGCGAGCCGAGTACCAAGCGCGCGACGATGCGGATGCGCTGCGCGCAAAGCGGGCCGCTTTCGTCGTTTCGGATGAGCGGATCTACCTCGACGGCAACTCCCTTGGCGTGCCGACGCGCGCCGCGCTCTCGGCCGCGCGCGTCGCCGCAGAGCAGGAGTGGAGTGACGGGCTGATTGCGTCGTGGAACGACGCGGACTGGATTGGCCTGCCGAGTCGGCTCGGGGACCGGATTGGTGCGCTCCTCGGCGCTGCACCGGGCCAGACGCTGGTCGCTGACTCCATCTCAGTGAATCTCTTCAAGCTCCTGTCCGGTGCACTGACTCTGCGCCCGGGGCGCAGCACCGTGCTTTCCACGCGCGAGAACTTCCCGACCGATCTCTATGTCGCCCAGGGTCTCGAAGCGATGGTCGGTACAGGGCGCTGTCGATTGCGTACGGCGCCCCAGGAAGCCTTCGCTGTGGACCGCATCGACGCACTCCTCGACGACGATGTCGCCGTACTGATGCTTACGGAGGTCGACTTCCGGACCGGTGCACGGCTGGATCTTGAGCGGATTACGGCGCGCGCCCATGCCTGTGGCGCACTCGTGCTCTGGGATCTCGCTCACAGCGCCGGTGCCCTTCCCGTCGCGCTCGACGCTTCGGGAGCCGACATGGCGGTGGGCTGTGGCTACAAGTTTCTTGGAGGTGGGCCCGGCGCGCCGGCCTTCCTGTATCTCGCCGAGCGCCACCATGCAGCCTTCAGACAACCGCTTACTGGCTGGATGGGCCATGCCCGGCCCTTCGAGTTCGAGCCGGATTACGCACCGGCGCCGGGGATCGAGCGCTTTCTCGCAGGGACGCCGCCGATCCTTGCGTGCCGTGCCCTCGAAGGCGCCCTCGATGTTTTCGACGATGTCGACATGGTCGCTGTGCATGAAAAGTCCCTGGCGCTTGCGGATGCGTTCGTCGAACTCGTGGAAAGCAGCTCAGCATGTGCAGCACTGGAGCTCGTTACGCCGCGCGCGCCGGCAGAGCGGGGAAGTCAGCTTGCTTTCCGGCATCCGCATGCCTGGCCGCTCACCCGGGCCCTTGCGGCTGCGGGAGTGGTCGGCGACTTTCGCGCGCCGGATTTGCTTCGCCTCGGGATCACGCCGCTGTATCTGCGCTTCGTTGACATCTTCGATGCGGCTTGCCGCCTCGAAGACGTTCTCGCGAGCGAGCGCTACCTCGAACCCGGCTTTGCGCTGCGTGCGCGAGTCACCTGATCGGGAGCTTCGCCATGCTTCGCTTTCTCCTTGTATTCGCTCTGCTTGTGCCGTCGATGCTGTGGGCGTCATCTACGCCTGACGAAGTGCTTGACGCCCTTCATGCCCGTGCGTCCGCCGCGGATTACGACGGCTACTTCGCGCTCTACACAGACGATGCGGTTTTTCTGGGCACTGATGCCAGCGAGCGCTGGCCCATCGACGTGTTTAAGGCGTACACGAGGGAGCGATTTGCTGCCGGCGCCGGCTGGACCTACTCGCCGGTCGAGCGCTTCGTGAGCGGAGAGGGCGACGTGCGTTGGTTCGATGAGCTGCTTGAGGGAGAGGTGCTCGGTCCGTGCCGCGGGACGGGCGTACTCCGCCGCGGCGCCGACGGCGAATGGCGGATTGCGCAGTACAGCCTCTCGGTGCTGGTTCCGAACGAGATCGTCGAAGATGTCGTCGCCCAGGGGATGGCATTGCGTGGGCAGCGGTAGACCATGGCGAAAACTGGCCTGTCGCTCGGGAAAGCGCACCCCCAACGCCGTAGACCGCAATGAGTTTCGAACCCGATACGGCCGCCTCCCTTGACGCAGCGGGTCGTTTCGCAATCGAGATTCGTCCTGGTTGGGATATCGCCGGGAACGCAAACGGTGGCTACATGCTCGCGCTTGCTGCTCGCGCCATGGCGGCGCATTGCGGGCGCCCCGATCCTGTGACGCTGAGCGCTCACTCTCTGAGGCCGGGTCGTCCCGGATAAGCTGCCATCGAGTGTCGAACGGTCAAGGAGGGACGCCGCTTCGCGATCGTGACAGCAGCGCTACACGGTAGCGACCGGCAAGTGCTGCAGGGGCTTGGTGCATTCGGGGATCTTCAGCAGGCTGAGCCGGGCCCCGAGCGCATAGAAGCGGTTCCGCCCGAACGGCCTTCGGTGGAAGACTGCATACACTCCGCCAGCAGCGACGGACCTGCGCCGCCCTTCATGGAGCGGGTGGATCTGCATCTGCATCTGCATCCGGATGATGCAGGCTTCAGATTGGGGCCACCGAGTGGCGAAGCGCGTATGCGCGGCTATTTCAAGCTCACTGGCTCCGACGCGGTCGGTCCAATCGGATTGCTGCCGGGCCTCGATGCGTTCCCGCCGACCATATTCAATGCGCGTCTGCCTGTCGGTTGGGCGCTCACAGTAGAGCTCACCTGCCACGTACGGGCGCTTCCGGTATCGGGCTGGTTGCGTGCCCGATTCACCACTCCTTTCGTGACCGGTGGGTTCCTTGAAGAAGACGGCGAGCTAGGGGATGCAGATGATCGTCTGGTGGCGCAGTCGCGCCATCTCGCATTGCTGCCGCGGGCTGCCTGAGGCGCCCGCGGGCCGAGCGGCGTTGCCGCCTCGACATGGGCGCGCTAGCGTGCGTGGCCCGCACCCCTCCGGAAAAATTCGCCATCGCAGCACAGGCCTCTTCATCGTCCCAACCGCGGCCATGGCTCGGGCGCTTGGCAGCGCTCACGGGTTATCTGTTGCTGCTCGCCCTCGTGCCGCTGCTGCCTGCGCGGCGGGTGCTGCCCGCGGACGCGCTCTGGGTTGACGTGTACAGCAGCTTTGCGGTGCAGGGCGCGTTTGTCGCGCTCCTGGCAGCGGCTTTTTTCGCCTGGCGGCAACGCTTGCTGCGTGCGGCGGCCTTCCTGTTGTTGCTTGCGCCGGATGCGGTGACGGAGCTTCAGGCAGGTCTGATGCCGGCGGTCGAGGCCGCGCCGGTGGCGCGTATCTACACGGCGAATCTCGGACAGCGTGCCGAAGCAGTGCGCGCTGTGACCGGACAGCTCATCGACTATTCGCCTGACGTTGTCTGGCTGTCGGAGTTTCCGGATGGCTTGCCCGACGAAGTGGCGGCTGAGTTCGCGGCGGTAGAAGACGCCTATCCTTTCGGCCTCTCATGGCCGGCGGCGACGGGGCGCTCCCTGCGTTTCCTGTCGCGCTTTCCGCTGCGCGCGCGCGAGGAATTCAACGCCGATCAAGCGCCTGGCCGGCCCGCGCTGAGGCTCCTGCTGGACGTGCGTGGCGCACCGCTGGTCGTCCTCGCGCTGCATGCTCATCCGCCAACCTCGCCCTGGGCCTACGCCGCTCGAAACGAGGCATTGGCCTGGGTCGAGGAAAACCTGCGAGGCGTTGACAGCGACGTGGTTCTGCTTGGTGATCTGAACACGTCAGCATTCTCGCCGCGCTTTGCGCAGTTGGTGCGTGACGTGGGCTTCGAGTGCCGGTCACCGATGCGCTGCTCTGTTGGGACCTGGCCCGCGCAGGTTCTGCCTTTGCTGACCCCAATCGACCACGTTCTTGCAGGTGGATCTCTCGTCGTGACAAAGCGTATCCGCGGGGATGCCACCGGTTCCGACCACTTTCCGGTGATTGCGGAGGTGGGGCGGCCGGTCTCGGGTCGTGTGGAATGATCGACCCCCTCCGTTTCCCGACCGCGTGCTCATGACCGGGTAGTGAGGCGCGAATGGCCGACCGACCCGTACCGGCCAAGGGTTCGTAGACAGGGTCAACGGCCCGGCGCCAGTTGGGCCGCGCACATCATTCGCGGGCCCTCCTTTCCTTGCGTTGCCTTACCACCCTGTGAACGTGCGCTGGCCGTCCGCCGCTCGGCGCTGGCCGCGCGTTCTATCGAAGGCGTGATCAGGCGTCGAGCGCCTCCTGCTGCCAGGCAGACAGTTCGCCCAGTGCGTTCGCGTAGCCCGCTTCGACGATCTCCTCGAACTGATCGACCCTGAGCATGCTGAACTCGCTCACCGGCGGTCGCATGAGAAGGTCAGCACGTGCGCCCAGCTCGAGCACGCGCTGTCGGGTCCCGACCTCTGTCGACTTCATGACGACCGTCGCCAATCCGGGCGCGTCCAGCCGCCGGCCAAAGGGCAGGAGGCGCGAGAGCAGGACCCGCCAAGGTGACGGCAGGCGGTCATAGTCTATGAGCGAGCTTTCGCGGACTGAGAGTTCGACGGCGACGATATGCCCAACGGGCTTTGCTTGCATGATGTCTACGGGCAGGTTGTTCAGGATGGCCCCATCCACCGCGAGCTCTCCCTCGTGCACCATCGGTGGCAGGACCCCTGGCAGAGCTGCGCTGGCTGCGACCGCGCGCCAGATTGCGCCTGCTTCGTGGATGTTGACCTGCGCCCGGGAGATGTTCGTCGATATGCAGAACAGTGGAATCGGCAGGTCCTCGATGTCGCGGCCCAGGTGACGCTTGGTCAAGCGAACCATGCGGTCGCCGGCGAGGAGCGATATCAGGGGGAAGGTGTAATCGTCGAAGGGCTTGCCATCCACGAAGGCTACCCGCGCCATGGCCTCGGCTTCTTCAGGGCCGACATCCAGCGCGATCGCCGCGCCCATGATTGCGCCGATGCTTGTTCCGCCGATCCAGTCGACAGGTATACCGAGCTCGACCATTGCGCGATAAATGCCCAGATGTGCAAAGCCGCGCGCGGCGCCACCGCCGAGCACCAGTCCCACCGCGTTGCCCGTGAGCACCCGGGCTACGCGTTGAGCGTCCCCATCGTTGCCCTTGCGCCAGTGGAGGTGGAAGTCGAGCGTGCGAGGTTCGAGCCAATCCCGCGTGTCTTCGATGGCCGCGCCGGGATCGTGGAGCAGGATGAGAGCACGGCGGGTGCTACGGGTGGCGCTGTGGTCGTTTTCCTCGACGGCGGCTCGCTCGAAGTCCCTGAGGCCGGCCCACTCGCCGGATCCAGTAATCAGAAGTTCAAGATCCGCCTGCCGGACGGCGAACTCGGTCCACACCGAGCTGTCCGGTGCGCAGACCAGCACCAGGCGGTCGTGCTCCGCCTCCAGGCGGCTGATCCATTGGCCCAGTCCCTCGGACACGTCCTGGGCGTCGTCATGGGCGGCGAGCTCCTCGGTGCTGACGACAGCTGTGTTTCCGAAGGGCTGGAGTGATTCCACGAGGGCGCGGACGGCCGCGTCACAGGCGTCTGTATCGTCCAGCGGACGCAGCGCTATGACTTCGGGGGCGCGCTGTCGATTGCTCCGCATGATGGTGTTCTGATGCAGCCTTCGCGCGACGATTGCGGCGATATCTAGGACGATACCGGGGTGGCTCTGCGCCAAATGCTCGAAGTGAGCGCGATCCAGCTCCAGCAGGAGGCTGTCGCGAATCGCGCGCACGCCTGCTGACCGTGCTTCACCGGTCAAAAGACCGACCTCGCCCACGCTTTCGCCCGGGAGTACCTCCCCGAGCAGCCTCGATGCGTCGCCTAGCTCGCCTTCGCGCCAGACCTGCAGGCGCCCGCGTGCGAGCAGGAAGAGTGAAGCGCCCGGGTCGTCCTGATTGAAGAGCCAGTCGCCTGCCCTCAGCTCCCGCAGCTCGAGGTCGGCGAGTAGCGTCCGTGCCTCGTCATTGCCCAGGTCGAAGTAGGCGCGCAGCACCTCCAGGAGATGCGCCTCGCGGCTGCTCACGGTGCGCTGCCTTCCTTGCCCTCGGCGCCGACCTCCAGCATCAGGGCGATGCCTTGCGTGAACTGTTCGAGCCGCTGCTGATCGGTTTCGTCGAAGACGCCACCGTCAACTCGGTTGAGTAACTGCGCGACGGCGAAAATGCGGCCTTCCCGGTCGTGCAAGGGAACGGCGAGCACGGAGCGGGTTCGGTAGCCGAAGCGTTTGTCGACCTCAGGATTGAAACGCGGGTCCTCGTAGGCGTCGTCGACGCGCACGGCCGCATTCCCCTGGTAGACGGCGCCGACGATACCCGTATCGATCGGTATGCGGATGTCCTCATGTACCGGCAGGTCGTCGGTCACGCGCAGGCGCAGGGTCGAGCTCGGGCGATCGACGGTGAACAGTGATGCGCGCTCGGCGCCGATGAGCGCGGCCAGCTTGCGCGTGAAGGCAAAGAGCATCCGTTCGAGCATGCCCTGAAAGACGTGGTCCTGGGTCAGTGCGGTGGCGTCGAGGAAGCGCTGAGCCTCCGCGGACATCTCCTCGAGGAGCGTCCGGAATCCGGGCTCGTCGAGCGCATCGACCATTGCAGGCACGTTTTCCTTCTGCTGCGCATCCGCGAGCAGCCCCATCATGTGCTCATTGTTGGCGAGCACCGATTCGGAAAAGCTCGAGAGTCGCCCGTCTTCAAGGTGGATGATCCTGTCGGCGACATCGAGAATCCGGTTGTCGTGCGTGACCATCAGGATGGTCGTACCGTTCTCTCGCGCCAGGGTCTGCATGCGATCGACGACTTCACGCCCTGAGGCCTTGTCGAGGGACGCGGTGGGTTCGTCTGCAAGAACCATGGCCGGCTCGGATGCGAGTGCGCGGGCGATTGCGACACGCTGGCGCTGCCCTCCAGAGAGTTGCTCCGGGCGGTGGTAGAGGCGCTCAGCCAGACCGACCGCCTCGAGCATCTCTATGGCTCGCGCCCGCAGGGCAGCGCTGCGATAGCGCCCGGTTACTCGTAGTCCGAGTTCGACGTTCTCGACGGCGGTGACGGCGTCGAGGAGGTTGTGCTGCTGAAAGATGAAGCCGATGCGCTTGCGTACATCTGCGAGCTTGCGTTTCGTTGCACCGGTGAGCTGCTCGCCGAGGACTTCAAGATGCCCTTCCTGGGAAGACCGCAGGGCGCCGACCAAGGTCAGCAGGGTGGTCTTGCCGGAGCCGGAGGGCCCGGTGGTGATGATGATTTCGCCCTCGTGGATGACGGTCTCTATGTCGAAGAGGATCTGTTTGCGCAGCGCGCCGCGTCCGTAGAAGTGGTTCAGGCCCGAGATACGAACAGCTGCGTCCATCACTTTAGAAGACCTCGGCGGGGTCGAGACGTGTCACCTTGCGCACCGCAAGGAGCGCTGAGATGGCGCACATGGCGAGCGTCATGGTGAACACCGTGAGCATGCGATCCGGCGTCAGGTAGATCGGCAGGAATGTTGCCGCGGCAGCTCGGGTGTAGAGCGCCCAAGACGCCAGCAGTCCGGGTATGAACCCGAGGACCCCGAGGATCGCTGCCTGCTGAAGCACGATGCCTGCCACGAAGCTCGAGCCATAGCCGATCGCGCGCAGGGTCGCGTACTCGTTCAGATGTTCGGAAACGTCCGCGAACAGGATTTGGTACACGATGATCGCGCCGACGACGAAGCCCATGATCGCGCCGAAGGCGAACACGTAGCCGATAGGGGTTGCGGCATTCCAGTAAGCGGTTTCGCGCTCTATGAAGTCCGCCTTGGTCATCACCAGCACGTCCTTCGGAAGCGCTGCGCGCAGACGATCGCGCACGGCATCTGCATCGGCGCCCTCTTCAAGCGTGAGCAGGCCGAGCTGTATTTCGCCTCGATCCGCGTTGGGAAAGAGTCGGAGCCAGTTCTCGGCGCTCGTCATCAGGGTGCCGTCGATGCCGAACGAAGTGCCCATTTCGAACAGGCCCACGACCTCGATTTCGCGATCGTTCACTTCTGTAGTGATGGGCGCCTCGGTCTCAAAGCGCTCGGCCACGGGGCCGAACTCCGGACGCGAACGGGCATCGAAAATCACCACGTCTTGCTGTCGAAGGCGTGCGCGATGCTCCTCGAAACCGACTGCGTCCAGGATCGCATCATCGGGGTCGAAGCCGATCGCGTTTAGGCTGCGCCTGCCTGTTGCCCAAGGATCCTTCCAGGTCGCAGGAAAGATGTAGACCGGGGCGACGTCGGTAACGGATTCGTCCGCCAGTGCCTGATACAGGCGCCTCAGTGAGAATGGCTGCGGGCGCACGATGAACACGCTATCCGGGCTGAACAGCGCGATGTCGTAGCTGAAGCGCTCGTGGAAGCGAACGGCAGACTCGAAGAGGGCTGATCTGAAGCCTAATTGCATCATGATCAGCAAGACCGCGAATGCGATGCCAAGCAGGGCCACGAGCAGACGTAGGGGGCGATGGCGAAGCTGTTGCCAGCCAAGCGGAGCGCGCACGGTGACCGCCATCAGGACGAACCCGCGATGACGATCTCCACCTGGAGGTAGGTGAGGTCCTTTACAGCGGACGGGTTCTCTATGCGGATTTCGACTTCGATGACGCGCGCATCCTGCCTCGCCGCAGGGTCGGTGCCGAGCACGTCCTGCTTGCGTACTTGCGGTCGCACGAACTCGACAACGCCGGTCAGCGGCTCGGGAAGCGCATCGCTCGTGATGCGGGCCCGCTGGCCCGGGCGTACACGTCCGATATCGGTTTCGTAGACCTCTCCGATGGCGTACATCTCATTGACGGCGCCGAGGTCGAGGATGCCCGACGGGCCGATCATTTCCCCGGGCCAGCTGTGGACGTCGAGCACGCGACCAGCAATGGGCGCTCGGACAAAGGCGCGCTCCAGGGCAGCCCTGTTGCGTGCGAGCCGCGCAATGGCCAAGCCGGATTCCGCATCCGCAGCGCGCGCCGACACGTCTGCGGCCCGACAGCTCGCCTGTTGAAACTCCGCGTCCGCGAAAGCCCGCTCTGTTTCCTCTATCGAAGACAGCTGTCGCGCGCGAAGGCTCTCCCGCCGGTCGGCTTCTCGTTCGCGAACGTCGGCAAGGGCGCACGCGGCGGCCGCAGAGGCATTGGCTGCTTCGGCGTTCTCTCGTGCTGCGACGACCGCGGCCTCGGCTTCGGTCACGAGCGCCTCAAGTAGCGAAGCCGATTCGGTGATCGCGAGCAGGTCGCCGGCTTCCACATCGACACCGGGCCGCGCATGCAGCTCAGCGAGCACGACACCGGTTGCAGACTCGGGCGTCCTGGGCGCCGTGACGCTGAGGACACCGTCGCGGGGCTCAAGCCGTCCGAGGGCTGCAACATCTCCGTGAACATGGCCGGCGAGGAATGCTGTCAACGCCGAACAAAGAGCGCATCGCAGCACGCGCTCAGTGCGATTCAATCCCTTCGGTCTCAAGCGATCTCTCCTTCCCCCGGACCAAGCTTCGTTGGGCGCTCGCGGAATGTACGCGATCGCTGCTGGATCAGGAATCCTACAAGGGTCCTTGCAATGATCAGCGTTGTGCTGGATTGCTCCAACAGATAGTCAGATCGACCGCTCAATTAGCGAAATCCGCACCCATGCCAAGCGGTGCCGTTTCCGCTTCCAGAAAAATCGAATCTATTCAGTGCTTTGGCGGCGCTCTAGGCTGGCATCACTTTTGCGAAGTCAGCATCGGCAAAAGAAATTCGTCTAGGAATCTGATCATGCGCCACACTCGCCCGATTGCGGCATTTGCCTTTTCGCTTGCCTTGCTCACCGATGGTGTTCACGCCAACCAATGCAGCTTCGAACTGGATGCGGATCTCACGATTACGCCCGATCGCATCCTCATCGAGGGCGATCACCTCGGTGCCGTTGAGATCACTGACGATGAAGCGCTCAGCGTCGCTGGTGAATCGGTTGCGCTCGACCCCGATCAACGCGCCGCGGTCTCTGCCTACGCAGCGCAGCTTCGCGCCGTGGTACCGACAGTCGTGGACACCGCGCTCGAAGGCGCGGAAGTCGGGATTTCCGCGGCGAGCGAGGTGTTGTCAGTTTTCCTGGGCGATGACATACCCGAGTCGATCGTTGCAGGACTTGCAGAGGCGCGGGCAGAGGTGCGTAGCCGCGTTGGCGGCGAGGATGAGGTCTGGTTTGTCCATCGTGGAGGCATCAGTGCCGGTGACGGCGGTGTATCAGCGCTGGATGAGATCGAACCGATCATCGAGGGGAGCGTGTCTGAGCGGGTCGGTGCGCTGTTGATCGCCGCAGGCGAGAGCCTTCAGTCGGGCGATGGGACCTTCGCCGAGCGTATGGAAGCCGTCGGCGCACGCATGGAGCGGCTGGGTGAAGAGATTGACCAGAAGGTCGAGAGTCGGGCCGCTGGGATCGAAGCGCAGGCTGGTGTGCTCTGTGCGGAAATGGAGGTGCTGGCGGCGCGTGAACAGGTGCTGAAGGCGCGCGTGCCGGAGCTCGGTCAGCTCCGGGTGCTCGACGCGGGCTGACAGGTGTCTGGGTCGACGGGAACGCGCAAGCGTCCCCGTCGACGATGAGACAGGCCTCAGGCGAGTTTCTTGTACTTCATGCGATGCGGGCGGTCCGGATCTTCTCCGGCCGCCTTGAGCCGTTTCCTGTGGTCCGCCTCGTACTCCTGATAGTTCCCCTCGAAGAAATCGACTTTGCCTTCTCCCTCGTACGCCATGATGTGCGTCGCGATGCGGTCGAGGAACCAGCGGTCGTGGCTGACGACCAATACGGTGCCCGGGAATTCGAGCATCGCATCTTCGAGGGCGCGCAGCGTCTCGACGTCTAGATCGTTGGTCGGCTCGTCAAGGAGGAGTACGTTCGCGCCCTGCTTGAGCACCTTGGCGAGCTGGAGACGATTGCGCTCACCCCCCGAGAGCTGGCCGACGAACTTCTGCTGGTCCTGCCCCTTGAAGTTGAAGCGGCCGAGGTAGGCGCGCGAGGCGACCTCCCAGCCGTTGATGTCCATGAGGTCGAGGCCGTCGGACACTTCTTCCCAGGCCGTCTTCGAGTCGTCGAGTTCATCGCGCATCTGGCCCACGTTGGCCATCTTCACGGTCTCGCCGACGACGATCGTGCCGCTGTCTGCTTCCTCGTGACCTTCGATCATCTTGAACAGAGTCGTCTTGCCCGCGCCGTTCGGGCCCACGATTCCGACAATCGCACCCTGCGGAATGGAGAACGACAGGTTCTCGATCAGAACACGGTCGCCAAAGCCCTTTGTCACATTCTCGAACTCGATGACCTTCTCACCCAGACGCGGTCCCGGTGGGATGAAGATCTCGTTGGTCTCGTTGCGCGACTGATAGTCCTTGGATTGCATTTCCTCGAAGCGGGCGAGGCGCGCCTTGGACTTGGTACGACGTCCCTTCGGGTTCGAACGCACCCATTCGAGTTCTGACTTGAGCGCGCGGCGATGTGCAGCCTCGTCCCGCTTTTCCTGGTCCAGGCGCACCTGTTTCTGCTCGAGCCAGGTGGAGTAGTTGCCCTCGTAGGGGATGCCCCGGCCGCGGTCGAGTTCGAGGATCCAGCCGGCGGCGTTGTCTAGAAAGTAGCGGTCGTGGGTGATGGCCACGACAGTACCGGGGAAGTCGACGAGGAACTTCTCCAGCCAGCCTACCGACTCTGCGTCGAGGTGGTTGGTCGGTTCGTCCAGGAGCAGCATGTCCGGCTTCGACAGAAGCAGCCGGCAGAGGGCAACGCGTCGGCGCTCGCCTCCGGACAGGGTGGTCACGTCTGCGTCCCAGGGCGGCAGGCGCAGCGCGTCGGCTGCGACCTCGAGCTGATTCTCCAGATTGTGCGCGTCCGTGGACTGGATGATGTCCTCGAGCTCGGCCTGGCGCTTGGCGAGGGCGTCGAAATCGGCGTCCTCCTCAGCATAGGCAGCGTAGACCTCATCGAGTTCTGCGAGAGCGTCGCGCGCTTCCGCGACCCCTTCCTCGACGTTACCGCGTACATCCTTGGACGAATCCAGCTCCGGCTCCTGGGGCAGGTAGCCTATGTTGATGTCGGCCTGTGGGCGCGCTTCGCCTTCGAACTCGCGATCGACGCCGGCCATGATCCGTAGCAGCGTGGATTTGCCAGCGCCGTTGAGGCCGAGCACGCCGATCTTGGCACCCGGGAAAAAGCTGAGCGAGACGTCTTTCAGGATCTCGCGCTTGGGCGGCACGGTCTTGCTGACGCGGTTCATCGTGTAGACGTACTGAGCCATGGGGCACCTTCGAAGCATGGGGCGCGCGCGCACGGATCGGCGCGCAGCGCGGGGTAGCAGTGAGCGGCCGCAACCCTAATCGAAGCGGCCCGCGTCGCCAACCTGCATGGCGCAGTCCCAGGCCTGTGGTTCTGGATTGCGTGGCGCCTTTTTCCGAGCCGGATTGCCGCACCTCCAGCACCAGGTCGAGGTCCGGGGCCCTAGGACCTTGCGGACGCGGCTGCCAGGCGCTCGCGTCAAGCCGCCACGGATTCGTCGCCGGCCGCATGCGATCCAGCCGCGCGCGCGCCCAGGATGTGCTCGAGACGTTCAACGTCGAGCGGCTTGGTGAGTACGGCGTCTGCGCCGGCGCGCCTAAGCAGCGTTGCGTCAGCACCGAGCGCCGCGGTGAGGCCGATGATGGGCAGGCTGGCGCCTTGCTCGCGTAGGCGACGCGTGAATTCAAGGCCGTCGATCTTCGGCATGTGCAGGTCGACGACGACGAGATCGAAATGGTCTGCCTCCATGCGACGCAGCGCTTCCTTGCCATCGCATGCCAACGTAACGATGGCCCCGCGCTGCTCCAGCAGCTTGCCCGTCAGCACGCGCAGGATGTTTGAGTCTTCGGCCAGCAGAACGCGGGCGTGCCGGAGCGGCTCGGTGGCTTCCCGGCGGACTTCCAGATCGGCACTCGCATGCTGGACGGCGTTGAATCTGGCCGTGAGCACGAACGCCGCGCCGCCCCAGGGGCTGGTCGTGTAGGTCAGATCGCCGGCAAGCACGTTTCGCGCGTACTCACGGCAGACGTTGAGGCCGATTCCGCTACCGTCGGCCGCGGAGTCACCGCGCGCAAAGGCCCTGAACAGAAGTCTCTGGTCACTCGGACTCACGCCGTGGCCGTCGTCCATGAAGCGGATGGCGTAATCCACTGCGTCGCCATTCCGACGCCATTCGATGCCGATTTCCAGGTGCTCCGCCTCCGCATGGACGGCGCAGTTCTTCACGATATTGATGGTGATCTGCCGCAAGACCTGTCTCGGAATCTCGACGGGAATCTCGGTTTCGCCGTTCAGCCGGATGCGCACGGTCAGTCCGGATTCGGAGACGAACCGCTCGGCCATCTTCACCGCCTGGCTCAGTACGTCCGAGACGCGCGCGCGCACCCTGGGCGCGCGCCTGAGCTGCTCAGGTTCGCGTGCCAGGCGCATGTCTTCTATGATCGAGAGCATATGCTCGAGAAGGTCGTTGATCGTGCTCCGCTCGGAGCTTTCGAGCTGGTCGATCACCGAATCTTCCAGCAGCATTTTCAAAGTCGCGGCGGGCGTTCTTAGTTCGTGCGAAATCACAGCGTAGAGCTTGTCCCTCGCTCTAATCTGGTCGCGCAAGCCTTTTTCCGCCTGACGTAATTCCTCAGCGCGGAGCGCTGTCTCCAGCGCACTCTTCTGCGCCGCCTGGGATTCGCGCTCGAGGCTGGATATGGCAATCCAGGCAAGCGTCGATGCGAACAGCGCGGCAGAACTGAAAGAGGCGAAGTACATCGACGCGTAGGCCTCCCCTGGAAGCTCATTCAGCGTTCTGAGGGGAGCGTCCAGGAGAAAGAGCGCGCAGAACGTCACGATCGCAATGGCCGCGGCAAGCAGGGCGCCGCGGCCGCCGAGCAGTCCCCCTGCCGCGAAGATCGGCACAGCGAGCCAGACGATGTAAGGCGAATGTATGCCGCCGCTAACAATGATGGCGGCGGCGGGCTCGGCCAGGAACGCAGCGGCTAACAAGATTGAAGCGAAGAGCGCTTCCCCCTGCCGGCGGAGGTAGACCGTATAGGTCAGTAGTGCGAGGAAGGCGGCCGTCAGCGCAGCGCTCGTGTAGGAACCGACCCAGATGAGTGCAAAGCCGAAGGCGATACCCGCGACCAACGTGATGCGCTGCAGCGCAACTAGAAATTCCACGCGCGCATCGTAGTGTGCGGTGTAGTCCGCGCGGATGTGATTCAGCACTGTTCGGATCCTCGCCTAACACGTGCGTCTGAGCAGAGTGCGCTGCTTCTGTTTCGCCGGCGTCCTGCCGGTTTCTGAAGCGGCTGTGCCCAGCTGCGCACAGGCTTAAATTCGGTGAACAGAAGGTAAACAACCGGCCCGTGCGCTTCGGTTAAGGATCGTTAATCTGGCCCACGCCGCAAACGTGTGAACGGCGTCGTCGGGCCTGCGCGTGAGTCAAGCGCATATCGAGGATGTGAGTGCTTCGCGTGCTGGCCCTCGGGTGCTCGCGTACAATCCGGCTTATCGTAAATCCCGGTCAGTCCGGGACAACAGCGCCGCGGCGGCGGCGCGCATGACCGCCCAGGAGCAGCCATGTACCACGGAGACACCTCGATCAGGGCTTACGATCCGGAACTCGCTGAGATCATCGCAGCAGAGGGTCGTCGCCAAGAGGAACACGTCGAGCTCATCGCTTCGGAGAATTACACATCGCCGCGCGTCCTCGAGGCCCAGGGCAGCGTTCTTACGAACAAGTATGCGGAGGGGTATCCGGGCAAGCGCTATTACGGTGGTTGCGAGCATGTAGACGATGCTGAGCGCCTCGCCATCGAGCGAGCAAAAGCGCTCTTTGGCGCGTCCTACGCGAACGTGCAACCTCACTCGGGCTCGCAGGCGAACGCAGCAGTGTTCCTTGCGCTCCTGGAGCCGGGTGACACGATTCTTGGCATGAGCCTCGATGCCGGCGGCCACCTCACGCACGGCGCGGCGCCTAACTTTTCAGGCCGGACCTACAACGCTGTGCAGTACGGTATCGACGCGGACACGGGTCTGATCGACTACGAGGCCGTGCGTGCGCTGGCCCTCGAGCATCGGCCGAAGATGCTCATCGCAGGCTTCAGCGCCTACTCCCGCATCATCGATTGGAGCCGGTTCCGGGCCATCGCTGACGAAGTTGGCGCCTGGTTCGTGGTTGATATGGCGCATGTCTCCGGACTCGTGGCGGCCGGTGTGTATCCGAGTCCGGTGCCGCACGCCCACGTGGTCACTTCGACAACGCATAAGACGCTCGCCGGTCCGCGGAGCGGAATCATCCTCGCCTGTGATGACGAGGCGTTACACAAGAAGCTGAACTCAGCGGTGTTCCCGGGCTCGCAGGGTGGGCCGCTTATGCACGTGATCGCGGCCAAAGCGGTGTGCTTCAAGGAAGCGATGGAGCCCGACTTCCGCGGCTACCAAGAGCAGGTGGTCGCCAACGCTCGGGCCATGGCCGAGGCCTTCATGGCTCGCGGCTATGACGTGGTCTCGGGCGGAACGGACAACCACCTCTTCCTGCTCGATCTCGTTGCCAAGAATGTCACCGGCAAGGCTGCCGACGCCGCGCTCGGCCGCGCCAATATCACCGTGAACAAGAACGCGGTGCCAAATGACCCGCGCTCCCCCTTCGTGACCTCTGGTCTGCGCATTGGTTCTCCGGCGGCAACGCGGCGAGGTTTCGGCGTCGTGGAGTGTCGGGAGTTGACCGGATGGATGTGCGATGTTCTCGACGCGTTGGCCGCGGAGGGCGACGGTTCGGGCGGTGATCATCAGCACGCGGAAGTCGAGGCTGTGATCACGCGGGTGCGTGATCAGGTGCGCTCGCTCTGTGCGCGTTTCCCCGTCTATGCGGCGCCGATCGAACTGCCGCGCGCTGCGGCGTCCTGAGGCTTCGGCAGCGTGCACTGCCCGTTCTGCACTGCGGCGGATACGAAGGTAATCGACTCACGCCTGGTCGGCAGCGGCGAGCAGGTGCGGCGCCGTCGCGAATGTCTGAGCTGCGGTGAACGCTGGACCACCTTCGAGACCGCCGAATTGCTCATGCCGCGGATCGTCAAGAATGACGGCACGCGCGAACCCTTCGACGATCAGAAGCTCCGCGCAGGTCTGCAGCGCGCGCTTGAGAAACGGCCCGTTGCGGTCGACGAAGTAGAAGCATCGATCAGTCGTATCCAGCATGCGCTCAGGAGCCGCGGTGAGCGCGAAATTCCATCCAAGGAGCTTGGTGAACTGGTGATGCGTGCACTGCGTGATCTCGATCAGGTCGCCTTCGTGCGCTTCGCCTCTGTTTATCGCGATTTCCAGGACGTAAGCGAGTTTCAGCAGGAGATCGAACGTCTTGCGCGCATTCCTCATGATGCGCCCGAGACGGCGGGCGACTGAGGCGCCCGTTATGGCGAGTGGCCATGACCTTCACTGACGCGGACAGGCGTTTCATGAATCGTGCCTTCGAGCTCGCCGCGCGGGGGTTCTACACCACGCGCCCGAATCCTCGCGTTGGCTGCGTGCTCGTCGCGGATGATGAGGTCATAGCGGAAGGCTGGACGGCGCCCGCCGGCGGTCTGCACGCAGAGGCCAAGGCACTGCAGGTCGCAGGTGAGCGCGCGCGCGGTGCCACGGCCTACTGCACGCTCGAGCCCTGCGCACATTTCGGCCGTACGCCGCCTTGCGCAGATGCCCTTGTCGCTGCGGGTGTCGCGCGCGTTGTCGTCGCGGCCGGCGATCCTTTTGAAAAGGTGGCAGGCGAAGGCTTCCGGCGCTTGAGGGCGGCGGGCATCGAGGTCGCGTTTGGGCTTATGGAAGCCGAAGCGCGCACGCTGAATGTCGGTTTCCATGCCCGGCTCGAGCGCGGCCGCCCATGGCTGCGCCTGAAGCTCGCAGCATCGCTCGACGGCCGAACAGCAATGGCGAACGGGGAAAGCCGATGGATCACGGGTGAGGCGGCGCGGCGCGACGTCCATCGGCTTCGTGCACGCTCCTGTGCCGTCGTCACCGGTGTCGGTACGGTCCTCGTGGACAACCCCCAGCTCACGGCCCGCCGAGACATGCTCGATGATCTTGATCCTTTCGACCTCGACTTCCTGGAGCACTCGCCGGCATACAGGGTGGTACTCGATGCCTCTCTGAAGACGCCTGCGGACGCCCGAGTGCTTAAGGGGCCGGGGGCGTTGCTCATGACCGCGCAGGACGGCGCCCCCGAGCATCAGGCTCGCTTCAGCGATGAGACGCGGATCGAGTCGCTCCCGGCCGCCGGCGGTCGCATCGACCTCCAGGCCCTGCAGGCCCGACTGGCTGCGCTCGAATGTAATGAAGTTCTGCTCGAATGTGGCCCGACGCTCGCCGCCGATGCGCTGGCGCAGGGCCTCGTCGATGAACTTTGGCTCTACCAGGCTCCCCACCTTATGGGCTCGGCAGCCCGGCCGCTGGTCGATCTTCCCTTGCAGCGCATGGCCGAACGCTTGCACCTCCGGCTTGAGGACGTGACCCGGCTTGGCGATGACCTGCGCCTGGTCCTGATCCCGGCGAATCCAGGGGCCGCGGGGTGAAGTCGCCGCCGATTCTGCCCTTGCACCCATCGAGGGCGGCCCGCACACTCGCCGCCCCCGCGCGCCGCGAGCGCGCCAGGAGTGCTTTTTTCCTATGAAATTCTCCAACACGGAAGAGCTTGTTGCGGAAATCCGCGAAGGCCGCATGATCGTGCTCCTCGACGACGAGGACCGTGAGAACGAAGGCGATCTGGTGATGGCGGCCGAGTTCGTGTCGCCCGAAGCCATCAATTTCATGGCGAAGGAGGCGCGTGGCCTCATCTGCATGCCGATGACCGTCGAGCGCTGCCAGCGCCTGCGCCTCGCGCCCATGGCGGCGAGCAATCGGTCGAAGCATCACACCAACTTCACCGTTTCGATCGAAGCGGCTGAAGGGGTTACCACCGGAATCTCCGCCGCCGATCGTGCCCGCACCGTCGAGGTTGCGGTTGCCCCGGATGCAACGCCTGATGACATCGTGACGCCTGGTCATGTCTTTCCGCTGACGGCTGAGCCTGGGGGCGTACTCTCGCGAGCAGGCCATACGGAAGCGGCCTGTGATCTCGCGCGCCTGGCAGGATGCGAACCGGCCGCCGTGATCGTAGAGATCATGAACGAGGACGGCACCATGGCTCGTCTTCCGGATCTCGAGGTGTTCGCGGAGAAGTTCGGGCTCAAGCTGGGAACGATTGCGGATCTTGTGCAATACCGCGCGCTTCACGAGTCCACGGTTGAGCGCGTCGGCGACAAGGAGATCGATACCGTCCACGGCTCGTTTCGCGTCATCGCTTACCGCGACACCCTTCGCAAGCAAATGCACTTTGCGCTTGTGCGGGGAGAGGTTGACCCGGAGCAGGCGACCCTGGTGCGCGTCCATGCGCCGAACGTGCTTCTCGATCTCGTTGGAGCTGTGCGTGGCGGCCCGCGTAGCTGGAGCGTCGAGCGCGCCCTGGATCGTGTCGCGCGTGAGGGCTCTGGGGTGGTGGTGATCCTTGCAAACAGCGACGGACCCGAAGAGGCGCTCGAGCGCTTCTCGCTGTTCCCGGAAACGCCAGCCTACAATCGCAGCATGCGCGGTGACGGGTCGAGCGTGTACAGCTCGATCGGCCTTGGCTCGCAGATCCTGAAGGATCTCGGAGTGCGTCGCATGCGCCTGATGTCGCCGCCAACGCGCTACAGCGCGATTTCGGGTTTCGACCTCGAGATCGAGGAGTACATTTCCATTGATGGCGAAGCGATTCGCGCGGCCGATGCGGACATCGGGGCGGCCGGCTGAGCGCCAGGACAGGGAGAACAGGAAATGAATCTGACGACTGTCGAAGGCGATTTCTCTGCTGATGATGCACGCTTCGCGATTGTTTCCTCACGTTGGAACGCGTTCGTGGTCGACGCGCTCGTCGAGGGGGCAGCGGACATGCTGCGGCGCCACGGCGTCGCGAATGAGCGCGTCATGCACGTGAAGGTGCCGGGTGCGTGGGAACTTCCGTTGGCTGCGCAAAAGGTGGCGGAGATAGAGGATGGCACGCGGCCGGACGCGATCATTGTGCTCGGCGCGGTCATTCGCGGAGGCACGCCGCATTTCGACTTCGTGGCGGGCCAGGCGTCCAGTGCACTCATGTCGCTGCAGGCGAACGCGGGCCTGCCGGTCGCATTCGGTCTGCTTACCACCGACACCATCGAGCAGGCGATCGAGCGCAGCGGAACCAAGGCGGGGAACAAGGGCGAGGAAGCCGCACTGACGGCACTCGAGATGGTCGCGCTCCTGCGGCGTCTGACCTGACACACCCGTGACTGAACCGAATCACAAGGCCGGGTCTGCCGACGAGGTTAAGCCGCCGACTGCGCGCGCGCGCCAGCGGGCGCGACATTGCGCCATCCAGGCGCTGTATCAAGCCCAGGTGAACCCGCTGCCGCCGGTGGAACTGGTTGCACAGTTTCGAGCCGACAACGAGCTCGAAGAGGCGGACGCCGAATTCTTTACGGAAGGCGTCCTTGCCGTGCTCCGGCGCGCGCCGGAGTTCGACGCTGACATCGCGCCCTTTGCAGATCGACCGCCTGAGGAGATGGACCCTGTAGAGCGCGCTATTCTGCGACTCGCGGCCTGGGAGCTGAAGGAGCGCCTGGACGTGCCTTTCCGGGTCGTCATTGATCAGGCCGTAACGCTCGCGCGCCGTTTCGGCGCCAGTGAAAGTCACCGCTTCGTGAACGGCGTACTCGATCGCGCGGCGCGCCGACTGCGCGCTGCCGAGACAGCTGCGCGTGGATGATTCGGCGAGCGGTGAGTTTGCCCGCATCGACCTGATCCTCGCGCAACAAGACCTGACAGACAGCACCGGCGTCGCGCTCGGCCCCGGCGACGACGCTGCACTGCTCACGCCGCCTTCGGGCATGGCGCTCGCGCTGACCGTCGACACACTTGTCGAAGGGGTTCACTTTCCCGAGGGACTGAGCCCGGAGCGCGCGATGCGCCGCGCGCTTGCCGTCAACCTTTCAGATCTCGCTGCAATGGGTGCGGCTCCGGGTCCGTGTCTGCTCGCCGTGACCCACCCGGACCTCGATGCTGAAACTGCGCGTGCGATCGGCCGGGGCTTCGCCCATGCTGCGCGTGGGACGGGCGCAGCGCTCGTGGGCGGGAATCTCGCGAGAGGCCCCTTCAGTCTGTCGGTGACGGCTGGCGGATGGGTGCCGGCCGGAGCCGCGCTCCGTCGCGACGGTGCACGCGTCGGCGATCTGGTCTGCGTGTCGGGGGTGATTGGCGCTGGAGCGGCGGCCCTGCGCCGGTATCGGCATGACGGCGTCATCGACGATTCCGCGCGCGCCTACCTTGAGCCCGTCCCTCGGCTCGCGCTAGGCGTAGCGCTACGCGATCACGCGCATGCGTGCATTGACGTATCGGACGGCCTGCTCGCAGACCTCGCTCAGCTGTGTCGAGCCTCCGGCGTGCGCGGTGTGGTGACGCTCGATGCCGTACCGGTGGACGGAGACGCCGAGCTTGCTGTAACGGCCGGCGATGACTATGAGCTTCTCTTTACGCTGCCGCCCAACGCCGCGCCGCTGGAAATGCTTGCAAACGATGGTGAGGTTGCCATCACGGTCATCGGGCGAATCGAAGCGGGTAGTGGCATCGCGCTCGAATCCGGTGGGGTCGAGCGGTCGCTGCCTGCGCGCCTTGGCTGGGACCACTTCGCATGAGCTCGCCATCCATACCGCGCTCGGCGCTGCGCGATCCGGTCATCTTCCTGGCGACGGGGTTCGGCTCTGGGCTGATGCGTCCGGCACCGGGTACCTGGGGTACGATCGCGGCAGTGCCCTTCGTGTTTATTTTCGGCCTCCTGCCGTTGCAGGTCGCCGCGGCGGTCGTCGCTGTAGCCGCACTCATCGGGATCTGGCTCTGCGGCGAGGCGTGTGAGCGCCTTGGCGTAGAGGATCACGGCGGCATCGTCTGGGACGAGATGGTGGGTCTGTGGGTCACGCTCGTATGGTTTCCTTTCGATGCGCTCACGGTTCTGCTGGGCGTTGTGCTCTTCCGCATTTTCGATATCGCCAAGCCCTGGCCCATCTCCTGGGCTGACGAGACCCTTCATGGTGGTTTCGGCGTCATGTTCGATGACCTGATCGCTGGCATATGCGCCGGCCTCGTCCTCTGGGCTCTGGTGTCATTGCTGCCCGTCTAGGGGCCGGAGGCCTCCCCATGGTTCGAGCGCTGGCAGTTTTGGTTCTCCTCCTGGTGCCGTTTCAGTCCGGCGCTGCGCCCACGGTAGAAGCCCGGGGCCTCATGCGGGACATGGCGGTTCTCGTGATCGATGGCCAGCAAAGGCTTGTCCGGGCGGGACGTTCGGTGGACGGCGTGACGCTGCTGTCCGCGGATCCGTCGCGGGCCGTCGTGTTGATCGATGGTGAGCGCTACGAGCTCAGGCTATCCCAGCGCGCCGGGGGCAGTTTTGTTCGACCAGAGACGCGGGAGGTGCGGATCGCTCGTGATGGGCAGGGGCACTTCCGAGTCGGTGGGCGCATCGAAGGTCAGCCCGTATCCTTTCTTGTCGATACGGGCGCGACGGTGCTTGCTATGAGCAGCGCCCAGGCAGACCGCCTCGGGATCGATTACAGCGCGAACGGGCAGGCAGGTCAGGTGCTGACCGCCGCCGGGCCCGCGGTCTCTCACCGCGTACGGCTTGATGTGGTCGAGGTTGGCGGCATCCTCATCAACGGCGTCGACGCCGCCGTCGTCGAGGGCAGCTACCCGGTGGAGATCCTGTTGGGCATGTCGTTCCTGCGAAACGTCGGCTTCAGCGAACGTGCGGGCGTGCTTACGCTCACGCAGGACTTTTGATGCGTTAACCGGCCGAGGAGCTGCGCGCGGCATCGGCGAGGCGTGCGCGCACCGAAGCTACGATGCCGTCCGCGTCGAGGCCGTAGGAAGCGAGCTCGTGATCCGGGTTGCCATGTGCCGGGAAGCGGTCGGGTAAACCCAGATTGAGTACGGCGGTATTCATGCCGCGCGCGAGAAGCAGCTCGTTCACGGCGCTGCCCGCGCCGCCTGCGACCACGTTCTCCTCCAGCGTCACCACGAGCGCATGGCGCGCTGTCTGTGCGATGACACAGTCTTCATCAAGTGGCTTCACGAAGCGCATGTCGACAACGGTGGCGCCCAGGGTGTCGCCAGCGACGAGGGCGGGGGGAACGAGGCTTCCGAAGGCAAGGAAAACGACTTCGCTTCCTTCTCGGACGATCCGTGCCTTCCCAATAGGCATCGCTGTCATGTTCTGTTCGATCACAACCCCCGGGCCGCGGCCGCGCGGATAGCGGATCGCCGCCGGGCCTTCGTGAACCCATCCCGTATACAGCATCTGCCGCGTCTCGTTCTCGTCTGACGGCGTCATGACGATCATGTTCGGCACGCAGCGCAGATAGGACAGATCGAAGATGCCGGCGTGGGTCGGTCCGTCCTCTACGATGCCGGCTCGGTCCAGGGCGAAGGTAACGTCCAGATTCTGGATCGCGACATCGTGAATCAGCTGATCATAGGCGCGCTGAAGGAAGGTCGAGTAGATCGCGACCACCGGCTTTGCGCCCTCACATGCCAAGCCAGCTGCGAGCGTGACTGCGTGCTGCTCCGCTATGGCAACGTCGTGATAGCGCTCGGGAAAGCGCTCGGAGAAGGCGATCAGATCCGAGCCTTCGCGCATCGCGGGCGTGATGCCGACGACGCGATCGTCCTGCTCCGCGATGTCGACGAGCCATGTCCCGAACACGTTCGAGTACTTTGGCGTATTCGCGCCGGTCTTCGGGGGAGCGCTGCCCGGTGGCTCGATCTTAGTAAGCGCGTGCAGGCCGACGGGATTCTTCTCGGCGGGCTCGTATCCGCGTCCCTTCTGCGTAACCACGTGCAGAAATTGCGGTCCTGACAGGTCCTTTATGTTGGTGAGCGTGCTCACCAGGTCCTCGAGATCGTGACCGTGAACGGGCCCGATGTAGTTGAAGCCGAGCTCTTCAAACAGCGTGCCCGGCAGCACCAGGCCCTTCATGTGCTCCTCGGTGCGCCTCGCGAAGTCAGCAACCGGCGGCATGGACGACAGCACGCGCTTGCCGGCGCCGCGTACCGAGGCATAAAAGCGACTGGCAAGGACGCGGGCGAGGTAGCGAGACAGGCCGCCCACGTTGTGCGAGATCGACATCGCGTTGTCGTTGAGGATGACGAGCAGATTGGCACCCGTTTCCGCGGCGTGGTTGAGCGCCTCGAAGGCGATGCCCGCCGTCAGGGCGCCGTCGCCGATGATGGCGGCAACGCGTCTGTCCCTGCTCTGCATCTGCGAGGCGAGCGCCATACCCAGGCCTGCGCTGATGGACGTGCTGGAGTGACCAACGCCGAAGGTATCGAACTCCGATTCCGTGCGATCCGGGAAGGGCGCAAGGCCGCCGGTCTGGCGCATGGTCGTCATCTGCTCGCGTCGGCCCGTGAGAATCTTGTGCGGGTATGCCTGATGGCCGACGTCCCAGACCAGCTTGTCGTTGGGTGTGTCGAAGCAGTAATGCAAAGCGAGCGTCAGTTCGACGACGCCAAGTCCGGCGCCGAAGTGTCCACCCGTACGGCCAACGCTCCAGAGCAGGAACTCGCGCAGCTCCGCGGCGACAGCCGGAAGCTGTTCCGCCTCCAGAGCACGCAGATCTGCGGGGACGACAACGCCGTCCAGGAGCGGAGTGCTCGGGCGTTCGAGAGGGATTTCGCTTGCCATGGGGTCTTCAGGAACCTCGCAGAGAGCGCGCCGAGTCTACACCACGCCCAGCCACCCTGCGGACTCAATGGTCGCGATCGCGAACCCAGCGCACAAAGTCCGGCAGTCGTCCAGGGTCCGGAAGGGCGGTTAGCGCGTCGAGGGCGGCGGCGCAAACTTCGCGGGCTCGCTCGCGGGCGCCGTCAATGCCAAGCAGAGCGACGTAGGTCGACTTGTCGAGTGCTGCATCTGCGCCTGCTGTCTTGCCAAGGCGTGCCGTGTCGCTGGTGGCGTCGAGCAGGTCGTCCACGATCTGGAAGGCCAGTCCCAGTGCGTCGCCGAAGGTGCGCAGCGCCTCATCCTCGGGCCCACCTTGACGTACGCCGGCGGCGAGCCCACCGAGGCGGACGGATACGGTGATCAAGGCGCCAGTCTTGTGAGCGTGCATCCGCTGCAGATCGGCTTCGCTCACTGCTCGGCCGGTTGCGGCCATGTCGATGGCCTGGCCCGCGACCATGCCGGAAGCGCCAGCCGCTCCAGCGAGCAGGTGGACCATTTTCAGGCGAGCGGCGTCGTCGCTGAAGGCAGCCGCTGCCGTCAGGTGCTCGAAGGCCAGCGTGAGGAGACCGTCGCCCGCAAGGATTGCGGTCGCCTCATCGAATGCGATGTGTACGGTCGGATGGCCGCGGCGCAGGGCATCGTCGTCCATCGCAGGAAGGTCGTCGTGCACGAGCGAGTAGGCGTGCACCAGCTCAACGGCCGTGCCGGCCGCGAGTCCGGCCGCATCGGTGCCGCCGAAGGCTTCACAGGCGGCGCAGGTGAGTGCCGGGCGCAGTCGCTTGCCGCCTAGCAGGAGGGCGTGGCGCATTGCGCTTCCCAAACGCGCTTCCGCGGGCCTGCCGGCTTCGAGCGCCGCGTTCAGGGCGCCGTCGATCGCAGCGCGGCGATGTGCCAGCCAGGCGTCGAAGGCGTCGTGCACAGCTCAATCCCCGTCGAGTTCATTGCTGGCGTCTGTGAGCGCCAGACTGCCGTCTTCACGTTCCAACAGCATGCGCACGCGCTGCTCGGCGTCTGCGAGAGCTCGCTGGCAGGCTCGGGTGAGATGGATGCCCCGTTCGAAGGCGCCTAGGGAGGCGTCAAGGGTCAGCTCGCCACTTTCCATACGCTCGACGAGCGCTTCGAGTTCGCCAAGGGCTGCTTCGAAATCGAGGGCGTCGCCGGCGGCGTCGCTGGCGGCGTTGCCGACGGCGTTGCCGCTGGCGTCGGCAGACGTGGATGCATCGTCGCTTGGATCGGTCATGAGAACGCTCGGCGGGAGTCGAGCGCGCAGTCTAGGGACGGGCGTCGGCGATCGCTACCAGCCCTCCCGGACCTTTATGGCGTCGGCGGCGGCCTGACGGCGCGCACTCGTTTCTGAAACCACGGCGCTCCAGCGCGGTGTGCAAATCGCTGGGTGGGCGGTGCTGTCGTGGGGCGCTTGAAGGTGAGCGCTGCGAGCGGCGTCAGCTGAAGTCCGCTTGCCGCAATGTGGTGTGCTAGGCGATTGTAGGTCTTCAATCGCACCGGAATCCCGACCATGTTTCGCTGCTCTTTTCTGTTCGTGCTCCTTCTGCTCCCCGTTTCGGCTTTGCCTGCATCGGACCCGGGCCTAATCGATTATCGCCAGGCCGTTTACCAAGCCATCGGTGGGCACATGAGTGCGATAGCCGGAACGTTGAAGGGGGAGGCCCCTTTCGCCGCGTATCTTGAGCTGCATGCACGCGGTGTCGCGGAGCTTGCCCCGCTGACGCGCCAGTTGTTCCCGCTCAATTCAAGTGGCGCGCAGAGCAAGGCACGAGATCGCATCTGGGAGGATGCGGCGCTGTTCCGGGAGCGTCGTGAGTCGTTCATCGAGGCTGCGCAGGTGCTTGGCAGCGTCGGTACGGCGGACATGCCTGAGTACGTGTCGGCCTTTCGTACCCTCGCCGAGACCTGCAAGGCCTGCCACGAAGGCTTCAAGCGCGACTGACGCCGCTCAAAAAGCTGTTACGAGCACCGCTACGACCGCGGCTGCGAGGGCCGCCGTGAGCGCGGCCGTGCCCATGCGCTGAGGGCCGATAGCCGGGTCCGTATCGCTGCCCGGGCCGCGCCCGGTGATCATGGGCTGGATGATGCGCTCGCCGAGTGCGAATCGGTGCCAGAGAATCGCAAATAGGTGAAGCGCCACCAGACCGCCGACGCTCCACTGGCCGAAACCGTGGATCGAATTCAGCGTCGATGACAGATCGCCCGCGGCGAGGTGCGCAAGGGGGCCCTCTATGAACAGATCATCGGTCGCGAAGAGTCCCGTTCCGGCCTGGAGGGTGATCACTGCGAGGGTGGCCACGATCGTCCAGCCGGCCAGAGGATTATGGCCGGGCTCGTGCCTGGCGCGGCGAGCGAGCAGGTCTCGCGCATACGCGACAACCGGGCCGGGGCCGCGCAGGAAGCTCGAGAAACGCGCATGCCGTGTGCCGAGGAAGCCCCAGGCGAGTCGAAAGAACACCAGTCCCAGCACGAGGTAGCCTGAGCGTTGATGCCAGTCCATCTCCTCGAATCCGCCGTCGAGCCCCGTATACAGGCATGCCGCGATGGCCACCGCGAGCAGCCAATGAAACAGGCGCAGGGGCAGATCCCATATCCGTACGTCGGCGGGTGCGAGGTGCTTGTCTGACATGGCGGCGTTTCCCGAATCCGGCGGTTGCGTCGGGGCTGGTGGGCAGGTTGAATGCCCGGGACAGCAATGGAGTGTGACGCAGCCATGGCAGACGACAACCCCGTCTACCGCGAGACGACCAACCGGAATCAGCAACGCCGCAACCCGCGCTTCCCGAACGCCTCAGTATGGACTGAAGCACAGCGCCAGGAGCATCGTGACGATCGCGATTCGACCATCGAGGGCGCGGGTCTCGTCACGGATCGAATGATTGATGCGCACATGGCCGGTGACCGCTGAACCCGAGCGATCTGTGCGCTCCCAGGGTCATCACTCGCGCCATGCGCGTTCCTCTCGATAGGCTGCCAGCCGGGCTTCCAGCGCCGCTCGCCCGACCCCCGCATCTTCTACCGCCTTGGCCAGCGCCAGAGCTCGTTGTTGCTCCGCGCGTGCTTCGCCGTAGCGACCGCTTGCGGCCAGGGCCGCGGCGAGCACGTCGAGGGTCTGTGCAGTCTCATGCTCGGCGACGACTGCGCGCGCCAGGATGAGGGCGCGTCTCGCGTCTCGGTCGTTGTCGTCAGCCGCCGTCGCCAGGCGCCACGCCAGGGTTGTCCTCGCGTCGATCTGACCCAGGGCAGCGGCGCGTTCGAGCCACTGCCGCGCGAGATCCGGCCGCACCGGCGTGCCGCGCCCCTCGCGGTAAAGCAGGGAGAGATTGAACTGTGCCGTAGCGTCTTCGCGTCGCGCAGCACGTTCGTACCAGCGGCGCGCGCGGGCTGGATCGATCGCGGTGCCAAGCCCAGTGTCGAAGGCCCAGCCGAGCCAGGTCTGTGCGTGCGCGTTGCCTTGCTTTGCGGCTTCCCTAAGCCACTGAACGCCGGTTTCCGGCGCCGCATCGATGCCCTTCGCGCCAAGCAAGAGCAGGCGCCCGAGTTCGGCCTGAGCGCGTGCGCTTCCGGTGCTTGCGGCCTCCTCGAGGCGTATGCGGGCCCCGACGGGATCCGTCGCGAGGAGCATCTTGCCGAGGGTCAGACGCGCGCCGGCATGGTCCAGGGCAATGGCGCGCTCCAGGAGCAGCCGCGCGCGGGTCGCAGCCGTTTGCTCGGCAGCCTGCACAAGGAGGCGACCGCCTAACGCTGCCGCCTCGCCGTGGCCGCCCGCGGCCGCAGTCTCGAACCAGTAGATGGCCTCTGCCGGGTCGCGTCGGAGTTCGTCGCCGCGCGCCAGCAGGAGCCCGAGGGTGTATTGCGCGTCCACGTACCCCTGCCGTGCCGCAAGGCGGTAAAGCGTTTCCGCGCGGCGGACCGAGCGGTCTACACCCAGTCCCTTCAGGTGCAGCCAGGCCAAGCCGTTACGTGCCTGTGCGAGGGTCGGCTGAAATCCGAGTGCACGCCGGTAATCCTGGGCAGCGGATACGTATGCGCCGTCGCGATAGAAGAGCAGGCCGCGCAGGTAGTACGCCCGTGCACGCGCGCCACGGGAGACGCGCGGAGATAGCAGCACCGGCTCCAGATAGGTACGTGCAAGGGAATGGTCGCCGGCGGCACCTACGTCCACGGCGCGCTCGAACAGGTGTACCGGATCGAGGTGTCCGGCCCCGGTGGCGAGCGCTGGGGCGGGCGTTGCCAGGACGAGGACGCACAGGCAAACCGCACATACACGAGCGTAGGTGCACATCGAGACGAGTATAGGCAAACAGACCAAGCGCGGTCCGAACGGTGATTTTGGTACCCCGGTCTTTGGTACCCCGGTCCACGAACCGTCGGTGCTACTTGCGGTCCGGAATGCGGCTGCCGGTTTGCGAAGCATGAAGGCGAGAGATGCGTGCGGCTTCCCGCTTCGAGGATCTCGTGAGCAGCACCCTGCCGCGGCGTAGTGCCGTTGGTGGCGGCCCCCTGCTCTCTTTTGGTGCAAGACAGCGTGCTGCGCCCGGCCCAGAGGCGAGCGAATGCGCCAAGTTCGGGCCCCTCGGCCAAAGCGCTGAGGCACACCTCTTGCTACGAGCATCTCCGCCCCGAAAGCGGCCCTGAGCCGCGTTGCCTGGAGCCGCGCATGGCACGCCGAACCGTTCGTTCGCTTGTATTCCTCAGCGTCGCGCTGTGTTCGTTCGCGTCTGCAGCGTCGCAGAACGAGCCGATCCGGGTCGGGGTCCTGCATTCGCTGTCCGGCACCATGGCCATCTCAGAGACAACCCTTAAAGATGCGATGCTCATGCTCATTGACGAGCAGAACGCGAAGGGCGGTGTGCTGGGTCGGCCGCTGGAAGCGGTGGTTGTCGATCCTGCTTCTGACTGGCCGCTGTTCGCGGAGAAGGCACGAGAACTGATCGAAGTCAGCGGCGTCTCTGCGGTCTTCGGATGCTGGACTTCGGTGTCGCGGAAGTCCGTGCTGCCGGTGTTTTCCGAGCTGAACAGCCTGCTCTTCTATCCTGTGCAGTACGAGGGCGAGGAGAGTGAGCGAAACGTTTTCTACACCGGGGCGGCGCCGAACCAGCAGGCGATTCCAGCCGTTGACTACCTGATGGAGGTCGAGGGCGTTGAACGCTGGGTGCTTGCGGGCACGGACTACGTCTATCCCCGCACAACGAACAAGATCCTCGAGGCGTACCTGGCGGCCAAGGGGGTCGCTACGGAGGACATCCTCGTCAACTACACGCCCTTCGGTCACAGCGATTGGCAGACCATCGTCGCCGAGATCAAGGACTTCGGTGCTCGCGGCAAGCGCACTGCCGTAGTGTCGACGATCAATGGCGATGCGAACGTGCCCTTCTACAAGGAACTTGCGAATCAGGGCGTGGACGCGGCCGACATCCCGGTCGTCGCCTTCTCCGTCGGCGAAGAAGAGCTCGCGGGCGTCGACACGGCGCCATTGGTCGGCCACCTCGCCGCGTGGAACTATTTTCAGTCGCTGGAGACAGCTGAAAACGAGGCATTCGTGGCGCGATGGCGCGCCTACACGGGCAATGCCGGTGACGTAACGAATGACCCGATGGAGGCGCACTACATCGGCTTCAACATGTGGGTGAAAGCCGTGGAGGCTGCGGGCTCGACTGACGCTGACGCCGTCATTGAAGCGATTGTCGGCGTCGAGGTTCCGAATCTCTCCGGGGGCATGTCTACCATGTTGCCGAACCACCACATCACCAAGCCCGTGCTGATCGGCGAGATCCAGGATGACGGCCAATTCTTCGTCGTCGACCAGACCGACGATCTCGTTCCGGGCGATGCTTGGTCCGATTATCTGCCCGGGTCGCGTGATCTGATCTCTGACTGGAGGGCACCTATCGCCTGCGGGAACTATGATGAGAGCGCGCAGCGGTGCAGGGGCGCCGGCGACTGAGCACGATCGCCATGACCCCCGGGCGCGGCGTCTTCAGGCTTCGCGCATGCGTGCTCGCCGCCGTGCTGCTGCTCCCGGCGCCGACCTTGCTTGCAACGGCGCCGACGCGGGATGAGATCGATGCGCTCGGCCAGCGGAATCTACGCGCCGTGGAAGCCGCTGTTGCAGCGCTCGCGGCGACGGGTGACCCGCTTGCCCGTCAGGTGCTGGAGGCGCTTGGCGACGGGCGTCTGTTCCGCGATAGCGATCGCCGAGTCGTCATCCGCCGCGAAGCGGGCGGCGCGCTACGCGATCCCGTAGACGGCGCCCAAGTCGAGGAAGGTGGCACGCGCGTCATCCGGGTCTCCAACCGCATCCGCCGCGCCCTCGCAGCGGCTCTGGCGGAGCTCTCGCTCGGAGATCCCGACCCGGCTGCACGCGCCCGCGCTGCGAGTCAGTTCATAGATGCGCCCGATCTGGTGCTGTTGCCTGCACTTGAGGGCGCGCGTGCCCGCGAGGCGGACGAGGACGTTCGTGCACTGCTTGTGCTCGCGATCGCCGCTACGCGCCTTGGTGATGCAGGTGCAGACGAGCGTGTGCGTCTGGATGCGATCGAGGCGCTCGAGATTGCTGGCGACTCACGCGCGCGCAGTCGCTTGCTCGCGGTCGACTTCGAGGCCGATTCCGCGCTTGATCTGCGACGGGCAGCCGCAGTGTCGCGGATTGACCAGAGTCTCGCTCGCTGGGGGCTGGTGCAGAACCTTTGGTACGGCCTTTCCATGGGATCGGTACTTTTGCTTGCCGCGCTCGGACTTGCCATCACCTTCGGCGTCATGCGCGTCATCAACATGGCGCATGGCGAGATGGTGATGCTCGGCGCTTACACCGTCTATGTGACGCAGGGACTCTTTCGCAGCTATCTACCTGATCTCTTCGGCGCTTCTCTGCTTGTGGCGCTCCCGCTGGCTTTTGCTGTCTCGGCTGCAGCAGGCGTGCTCATCGAGCGCGTGGTCATTCGCCGTCTCTATGGCCGGCCGCTCGAAACGTTGCTCGCAACCTGGGGCATCTCGCTGATCCTGCAGCAGTCTGTGCGCTCGATCTTCGGCGCTTCGAATCGGCCGGTAGAAGCCATGGACTGGATGTCGGGTGCGTTTCAGCTTGGCCAGCTCACGATCACCTACAGTCGTCTCTGGATCGCGCTCTTCGCGCTCGGAGTTGTTGCTGCGGTGGCGTTCATTCTCCAGCGCACCCCCCTGGGGCTGCAGATTCGGGCGGTCACGCAGAACCGCGCCATGGCCGAGGAGGTCGGTATCCGAACGGGTCGAGTCGACATGCTGACCTTCAGCCTGGGGTCCGGGATCGCGGGGATTGCCGGCGTCGCCTTGTCCCAGATCGAGAACGTTTCGCCCAATCTCGGGCAGGCGTACGTCATCGACAGCTTCATGGTCATCGTGTTCGGGGGCGTCGGGAACCTGCTCGGTACGCTCACCGGTGCTCTGACGCTCGGTGTCGCCAACAAGCTCGTTGAACCTGCGCTCGGCGCCGTGGCGGCCAAGGTCCTCATTCTCGCGTTCATTGTCGGTTTCATTCAGTTTCGGCCACAGGGGCTCTTCCCGGAGCGCGGGAGGGTGATCGATTGATCTGCGCTCGCTGGATGAGCGGTCGGATCGGCTTCGCCGACTGGATCTTCGCCGCCGTGGTGCTTGGAGGTGCGCTGCTTGTCGCAGTGCTTTCCACGGTGCCGGGCGAGGACGCGCCGCTGCGCCTTTCGGCCTACGCTGTCTCGCTGCTCGGCAAGTACCTCTGCTATGCGCTTCTCGCGCTCGCGATCGATCTGGTCTGGGGCTATTGCGGGTTGCTCTCTCTCGGCCATGGCGCCTTCTTTGCCATCGGCGGTTACGCGATGGGCATGTACCTCATGCGCATGATCGGTGACCGAGGCGTCTACGGCGATCCGCTGCTCCCTGACTTCATGGTGTTTCTCGCGTGGACCGAACTGCCATGGTACTGGCAGGGCTTCGACGGGCTCCCGTTCGCCTTGCTCATGGCCTTGCTCGTTCCCGGATCGCTCGCGTTCGTCATCGGCTGGTTCGCCTTCCGGTCGCGCGTCACCGGCGTCTACTTCTCGATCGTCACCCAGGCGCTCACCTACGCCCTGATGCTGGCCTTCTTCCAGAATGACCTTGGCTTCGGGGGCAACAACGGCCTCACGGACTTCAAGGACATTCTCGGTGCGCCGCTCACGGCGAGCGGCACGCGCGCAGGCCTGCTCATGGCCAGTGCCGTCGCGTTGACCGCTTCGGTCATGGGTGCGCGCCTGATCGTTACCTCCAAGCTCGGCCGCATCCTGGTCGCCCTCCGTGATGCTGAGTCCCGGGTGCGCTTCCTCGGCTATCGCCCGGAGCGCTTCAAGCTCTTCGTCTGGACCGTGTCAGCCATGATGGCCGGCCTGGCCGGGGCGCTGTACGTACCGCAGGTCGGAATCATCAACCCGGGTGAGTTCGCGCCCGCCAAGTCTATCGAGGCTGTGGTCTGGGTAGCCGTCGGCGGGCGCGGCTTCCTGCTTGGTGCGCCAATCGGCGCCGTGCTCGTGGGCGGCATGAAGACCATGCTCACGGGGTTCCTCGCGGATGCCTGGCTGTTTGTGCTCGGTGCGCTTTTCATCCTCGTGACGCTCTATCTGCCGCAGGGCGTATGGGGAGCGCTTGCCTCGCGTCGGCCTTCGGCCGGAGACCCTCCGTGAGCCAGGAGCGCAAGATTCCGAGTTCCTCGATCCTGAATATCGACGCCGTGACAGTGAGCTTTGACGGCTTCCGAGCGCTGAACGAGCTGTCGCTGCAGATCGACCGCGGAGAGATGCGCGCCATTATCGGCCCGAACGGCGCTGGGAAGACGACCATGATGGACGTCATCACGGGACGCACTGTTCCCGATCTGGGCGCTGTGGTCTTCGACGGTCATCTCGATCTGCTTCGCCGCGATGAGGCTGAGATCGCCGAGCTGGGCATAGGCCGCAAGTTCCAGAAACCGACTGTCTTCGAGGCGCTTTCGGTCCGCGACAATGTCCTGATCGCGCTTGCGGGCGAGCGCGGCGTGTTCGCGAATCTGTTCTCGAAGCGCCCTCGGACTGCCGACGAGGACGTCAATCGTCACCTCGAGACAGTGCGCCTGGCCGATTTCCGCAAGGTGCCGGCGGGAGTGCTTTCACATGGCCAGAAGCAATGGCTCGAGATCGCCATGCTTCTTGCCCAGGACCCGAAGCTCCTGCTCGTGGACGAACCCGTGGCCGGCATGACTGACGCCGAGACACTGCAGACGGCGGAGTTGCTCGTCGACATTGCACGAACCCACAGCGTCTTGGTTGTCGAGCACGACATGGAGTTTGTTCGTCGCCTCGGTGTGAAGGTCACGGTTCTTCACGAGGGCTCCGTACTCGCCGAGGGCCCGCTCGATCGCGTCTCCGCGGATGAGCGCGTCATCGAGGTCTACCTGGGAAGGTGATCAGGTGCTCAAGCTGACCGATCTGCATTTGAGCTATGGCGCAGCGCGGGCGCTGCGCGGCATTTCTTTGGAGGCCCGTGCAGGCGAGGTGACCTGTGTGCTCGGACGCAATGGTGTCGGCAAGACTTCGCTCATGCGCGCGGTGGTCGGCCGCTTGCCGATCACGTCCGGGCAGATCACCTTCGAGGGTCGTGATCTTGCCTCGCTGAGCGCCTGGCAGCGCGTTCGCAGGGGCTTGGCCGTTGTGCCGCAGGGGCGGGAGATCTTTCCGCTGCTGACGGTCAGAGAAAACCTGCAGACCGCCTTCGCCGGCCTCCCCGCGATCGATCGCAGCGTGCCGGACTACGTTTTCGAGCTCTTTCCCATACTCAAGGACATGCTGGAGCGCCGCGGCGGAGATCTTTCTGGTGGGCAGCAGCAGCAGCTCGCGATTGGGCGCGCGCTGGTCACTCGGCCGCGCTTGCTGATGCTGGACGAGCCCACGGAAGGCATACAGCCCTCCATCATCAAGGACATCGGGCGTGCCCTTGCCTTCCTTCGAGCGCGTGGCGACATGGCGATCGTCCTCGTCGAGCAGTACTTCGATTTCGCGCAAGCGCTCGCGGATCGCTATTACCTGCTCGATCGCGGTGAGATCGTCCTCGAGGGCCCGCGCGGCGCGATCGATCCCGAGGACATCCGGCGGCGCCTGACCGTCTGAGGGGATTGCGGTGAGCGGGTATGCTCGTCGCGAAAGCGTCCAGGAGCCGCCTTCATGGTCACGACTGACTCGCTAATCATCTCGCAGCAGTTCCGTGGCCCCCCGAACTCGGCGAACGGTGGCTATGCCTGCGGCGTGGTAGCGGCGCGGCTCGGGGCGGAAGCCGATTGCGCGATCGAGGTATCTCTGCGTGCGCCGCCTCCGCTCGATACGCCGATGCGCGCGGTCCGCACGGATGTCGGCGTTGAAGTCCATCACGACGACACACTTGTCGCGTCCGCACGGCGAGCGGTGCTTGATCTTGGTGTGCCACCTGCGCCGAGTGTTTCTGAAGCAGCGCGCGCAATGGCAGATACCCCGGCGCGCTGGGCCGATGTAAACCCGCTGCTCGAGGGGCGCAGAGGTGTCCATCCGATCTGCTTCTGCTGCGGCGACGAACTCGAGGAAGGCTATGGCTTGCGCGTTCAGCCCGGCGCCCTGAGCGATACGCGCGCGGCAGGCCTGTGGACGCCGCATCCGACTTTCGCTGGCGCAGACGGCAGCCTCGCGCTGGAGTTCGTGTGGACAGCGCTGGACTGTCCGGGCGAGTTTGCCTGGTACGAACGCGACGGCGCCGGAGGCGTGCGAAACAGTGCGCTCCTCGCCCGCCTGACGGCCGTTGTTCATGCGCCGATCCCCGTGGGGCAGCCTTGCATCGTGCTTGGCTGGCGGCTCGGCGAATCCGGGCGCAAGTACGAGGCCGGCACCGCGCTCTACGTGCCGGATGGGACCCCTCTGGCGCAAGCCCGTGCGCTCTGGGTGCGCTTTGATCCTTCTCGTCTCAAGGCGGCTTCCTGAGTGAAGTCCGAGGTACCAAGGGGCGGTCCGACTTCTTGGCGCATCGTCTCAAGCCCGGGGGCTCGAAGCGGGCGCTTGCCTGCGTTCTGCACGCGCAGCGAGCTGGAGTTCGCTCTCGCAACGGCCTCGGGCAGTGCTTCAATGCGAAATTCCGAGGCGTGGGTGGCGCTGACGGCTGCGCGGACGCACACGCGAGCGTTCTGGGTGACGCGGCGGTGTTTCGGAGGGTCTTTCCGCTCTGAACCGCATGTTCCCGAGGCGCGTGGCGACGGTTGCGCGGGGACGGGGCTGGGCACCAATCAGCCGTGCGCGCTGACCGCCGGACCTGATACAACAGCGGCGCCCGAAAGTTCGGATCACTCCGGCTCGCCGACCTGCGGCGGAGTCGAAACCAGGATTGCCTTGCCCATGAGCACTGATCGCAGTGAGTACGACTACATCATCATCGGCGCCGGCAGCGCAGGCTGTGTGCTGGCTGCCCGCCTGTCGGAGGATCCGGACACGCGGGTGCTGCTGCTGGAAGCGGGCGGCAAGGACTCGAATTTCATGATCCACATGCCGGCCGGCGTCGGCGCCCTCATCAGTGGTGATAAGGAAAACTGGGCGTACTACACCGAACCCCAGGAGCACCTCGACGGTCGCAAACTGTTCTGGCCCCGGGGCAAGGTCCTCGGGGGGTCTTCCTCAATCAACGGCATGATCTACATACGTGGGCATGCTCGGGATTACGACCTCTGGCAGCAGATGGGTCTGCCCGGGTGGAGCTTTGCAGACGTGTTGCCCTATTTTCGGCGATCGGAAGGCAACGCCCATCGCGAAGACGACTTCCATGGCAGCGCAGGCCCCCTGGGCGTCACAGATCCTCCGGAGACGAACGTGCTGTTCGACGCGTTCGTGGAGGCGGGCCGTCAGGCGGGATATCCGGTCACGGATGACTTCAACGGCCCCCAGCAGGAGGGCGTCGGCCCCTATCAGCACACGATCAAGGGGGGGCAGAGGAGCAGCACAGCGACGGCTTTCCTGAAGCCGGCGATGGCGCGAGCAAATCTCAGGGTCATCACTCAGGCGTTGACGTCGCGCATCGTTGTCGAGGACGGGCGTGCGACGGGTGTGGAGTTTGTCCGGGAAGGTCGCAGGGAGCGGGTCTATGCAAGCGCCGAGGTCTTGCTCTCGGGTGGGGCGGTCAATTCACCGCAAGTGCTGCAGCTTTCGGGCATCGGCGCCGGCAATGATCTGCGCGCCCACGGCATCAAAGTGGTGGCGGACCTGCCCGGCGTCGGCCAGAACCTGCAGGACCACCTCGACTGCACCGTCCTGTTCGAATGCTCGCAGCCGATCACGTTACACAAGATGGCCGCGAATCCTGCGCGCATGCTCCTTGCCGGCATGCAGTACACCTTTTTCAAATCGGGCGTGGCCACGTCGAACGGCCTCGAGGCGGGTGGCTTCCTGAAGACGCGCCCCGAGCTGGACCTGCCGGATGTACAGATTCACTTCCTTGCGGCGATGATGCGTGACCACGGGCGCATGAAATCGGATCGTCACGGCTTTACCGTTCACGTGTGCCAATTGCGACCGGAGAGCCGCGGGTATGTCGGACTGCGTTCGGCCGATCCTGCGGCCCCCGCGCTGATCCAGCCGAATTACCTTGAGGCCCAGAAGGATCGGCAAGTTTTGCGCGATGCGACGCGCATGGCGCGCAACATCATCGGACAGCAGGCCATGGACCCCTATCGGGGGCCCGAGTTCTGGCCCGGGGAGCGCTATCAGAGCGATGCCGAGATCGACGGGTGGATTCGCGAGACCGCCGAGACGATCTATCACCCGGTCGGTACGGCGAAAATGGGTCACGACGCGCTTGCGGTTGTGGACGAGCGCTGCCGCGTACACGGTATCGAGGGTCTCCGAGTCATCGATGCCTCGGTCATGCCCACTCTCGTAGGCGGTAACACGAACGCGCCCACGATCATGATCGCGGAGAAGATTGCGGATGATCTCCGAGGGCGCGTGCCGCCCGCGCCCCTGGCCGTCGAGATCGCTGAGGATCGGGCCGTATCGGCGGCCTGATTCCGACCCTCAGGCATCGGGGTCCGTCGCGGTTCCCGGGGCAAGAATCATCTCGTCGCGGATGTAGAGCCAGCGATCGCGATAGCTTGGCTCGAGGCGGTCTCGCTCGATGTCGATCGTCGCGAGGCCCATCATCAGCAGGGTTCTGGCCTTTGCTGCGAGCTCGTTGAAGCCGAGGGCGCGGAACAGCTCGTCCAGCTCCCGCATGAGAATCTCGTCGTAGCGTCGGATCGCCGCCAGGGCGCGCGCGTCTCGCTGCGCCCACGCGCGCATGGCGACGTTGAGCTGGCGCATGGAGCGGTCACCAAATATGTGCGTGGCCTCTTTGAGGAGAGCCGCGGGATCGGTGCCAACGCGGGCCCGGGCTTCGTCTATGGGGACACGAGCCTGCTCGGCGCCGTAGAACTCGGCGAGATGCGTCAAGAAATCGTCGAACGAGGAGAAATGGTGATAGAAGCTTCCCGTCGATACGCCCAGGCGGCAGGTCAGCGCCTGCAGCTTGACGGCTTCTATCCCACCCTCGATCAGCAGGCTCTGTCCGGCCCCGACCCAGTCCGCGGGATTGGTTCCACGGCGTCCCATGGGCGCGAAGGTAACATAAGTTCTGTTATGGTTCGGCCATCAAACAGTGCTCTCAGGGCCCCGTCATGAGCGAACAACCGGTTATCGGCGCCGAGGAAATTCCGAACTACCGCACGCCCGAGCAGGAGGCTGCGATCAAGGGTGTCAACGCACCCCGCGCTTATGAAGTGCCCGTGGAGGAGCTTAATCCGCTCAATGCTCATCTGTTCAAGGAGAATCGCTGGGCCGAGGTCTTCGAGCGTCTGCGTGCGGAAGATCCAGTGCATCTCAACGAGCTCGATCTGTCGGGGCGGTACTGGTCGCTCACGCGCTACGAGGACATCGTTGCGGTCGACAAGGATTGGGAGACCTTCAGCTCTGCGCACGGCATAACGCTCGGCTTCGAGCTCGGCGCGGAAGTACCCCAGGGCGTTTTCGTTGGCACCAACAGTCCCTTCATCGCCCAGGATCCACCGACCCATGGTGGCCAGCGCAAGACCGTCAATGGTGTTGTTTCGCCGACGAATCTCGCAAAGCTCGAGCCGCTCATCCGCGAGCGGACGATCGCCGTGCTCGAATCGCTCCCCGAGGGCGAGGCGTTCGACTGGGTCGATACGGTGTCCATCGAGCTGACCACGCTCATGCTCGCGACCCTCTTCGACTTTCCGCTGGAGGATCGGCGCAAGCTCACACGGTGGTCGGACGTCGTATTCGCGATTCCCGAGCCCGGCGGCGTCGTCGAGACGCAGGCGCAGAAGCGAGATGAGCTCCTCGAGTGCGTGAGCTACTTCGCGAAGCTCTGGGAAGAACGCCGCGAGAACCCCGGCGGCGATCTTGTGTCGATGCTCGTACACGGAGAGGCGACGCGGGACAGCTCGCCGATGGAGCATCTCGGGAATCTGCTGCTCCTCATCGTCGGCGGGAACGACACCACGCGAAACTCGATGACGGGCGGACTCTACGCTCTGAACACCTTCCCCGAGCAATACGACAAGGTGATCGCGAACCCGGGCCTGATCCCGAACATGGTCGCCGAGATCATCCGTTGGCAAACGCCGCTTTCGTACATGCGCCGCACTGCAAACCGCGACGTCATCATCGGTGGTAAGCAGATTCGCGAGAACGACCAGTTGCTCATGTGGTACGCCTCCGGCAATCGCGATGAGTCCGTGTTCCCGAACGCTGATGCGCTTGATATCGAGCGCGAGAACGCGCGCGCGCATGTCGCATTCGGATTCGGCATTCATCGGTGCATGGGCAACCGCCTTGCCGAGCTCCAGCTCCGTATTCTGTGGGAGGAAATCCTCCCGCGCTTCGAGAAGATCGAGGTGCTCGAGGAACCGCAGCGCACCTTCTCGTCGTTCGTTAAGGGCTATACCCACATGCCTGTGAAGGTCACTCGAAAGAAGGCTTGAGCGCCCCGCCAGGATCCGGGTGGCTCGCGCCCTGAGCCGCCCGGGTATGCTTGCGGCCCCGCCAGCGGTCGGATGTCCTCCGCGAACGTGAAGCCTGACCCAGCACCCGTGCCCGCCGCCCCGTCGGCCGCTGACCGGCCCTTCGGACTGCGCGTGCTCGGCTTCGGCGCGAGTGCCGCATCCATCGAGTTCGAGCGGGGCGCCTTCAACGTTGTGCTCGGCCGTAACGGTGCCGGGAAGACGTCCCTTTGTCGCCTCATTGCTGGGCTTGATGCGGCGGCTGGTGCGCGCGTACTGACGCCGGAGAGGGAGCTGACCGAACTCGATGCGCGCGCGCGCAGCGTGGCACTCGTATTCGGCGAGTTCGTGAACTACCCCGGTTTATCGGTCGTCGAGAATATTGCACTGCCGTTGCGCGCAGCGGGCGTTGCGCCAGCAGAAGCGGACGTCCGGGCGCGTGAAATGGCGGCGCGTACCGGCCTGGGTGATTTTCTCGATCGCCTGCCGGAACAGCTCTCCGGTGGTCAGCAGCAGCGCGTTGCCCTGGCGCGCGCGATCGCTCGCGATCCAGACATCCTGCTCCTGGACGAACCGCTTGCGAATCTTGACTACAAGCTGCGCGAGATCATGGAGGATGAGCTCCGCGCGCTATTCGCTGGTTCCTCGCCCACCCTGGTGTACACGACCTCCGATCCGCGCGAGGCGCTTCAGCTCGCAGATCGTCTGATCATGCTCGATACGGGGCGACTGATCGCGCAAGGCGCACCGCTGGCGCTCCTTGGCCGTCCCGTCTCCATGGCCGCGGCAGACCTGCTGTGCGACCCGGCGCTTAACGTCGCCCACGCGCGCCGCACGGGCGACGCCTTCATGCTCGAGCGCGGTCCGACCCTCATGCTGTCCGCGTGCTTCGACGGCCCCGACGGCCCCTGCCGCATCGGCATTCGGCCTGATCACCTCCGCCTCGCAGCGGAGGCTGTCCCGGTCGACGATCAGCGCGCGGTCGTCTTCGATGCGGAGGTGCTATTCACCGAAACGACCGGTTCTGACACCTACGTCCACCTGCGCGTCGGCGCGTCGGACTGGGTTGCCCACCTCGATGGCCTGCACGGGCTTGCCGCGGGATCGGCGGCGCGCTTCACGGTCGCGGTCTCGGATGTGCTGTGCTTCCCGGTCGAGGAGACGCGCTGATGGCGCGCCTTCGTTTCGAGGATGTCTCGCACCGCTATGGTGACGGCCCTTGGGTTCTCGAGGGATTGCATCTCGACGTTGCCGACGGTGAGGCGCACGCACTCCTGGGCCCCTCCGGTGCGGGCAAGAGCACCCTGCTCAATCTGCTGTCCGGTCTGCGTTCGCCCACGGCGGGCTGCATTCGGCTCGACGATGCCGACGTGACCCGGGCGTCGCCGCGCGCGCGCAACATTGCCCAGGTGTTCCAGTTCCCGGTCGTGTACGACGGCCTGTCCGTGCGCGGCAATCTGATGTTCCCGCTGCGCAATCAGGGCATGGCGGCCGCCGCGGCAAGGGCCCGGGTCGATGCGGTCGCGGAGCTCATGGAACTGACACAGGTGCTCGACGCCCGCTCTGCCGCGCTGTCAGCTTACGACCGGCAGAAGGCCGCCATGGCGCGGGCACTCGTCCGACCCGACGTGGCGGCGGTGCTGCTCGACGAACCGCTGACGGCAGTGGAGCCCGGCGCGAAGTGGCGTCTTCGCCGCGCACTGAAGCATGTCCAGCGGGAACTGGGCCTGACGATGATCTACGTCACTCACGACCAGCTCGAAGCGCTCAGCTTCGCGGATCGGGTCAGCGTCATGGAGGGCGGACGCATCCTGCAGACCGCGACGCCCGCCGCCCTGTTCGACGATCCCGATCACGCCTTTGTCGGCCACTTCATCGGCTCTCCGGGCATGAACCTGCTTCCCGCAACCGTCGCCGGCCGCACAGTGCGCCTTGAGGGCTGTGAAGCGTTCGAGCTCGGCGACGCCTTTCCGGATGGCGACTGCGAGCTCGGTTTCCGCCCTGAGGACGGTGAGATCGGGGGTGCCGTAGCGGAAACCTCGGCCGCTGTCTCGATTCCCGTCGTCGTCGATCAGGTGCGCACGCTCGGCCTGCGCGGAGGCACTGCCCAAGGGCGCGTGCAGGCGACCTTCGCTGGCAGGCACCTCCATCTTAGGCAGGCGACGACGGACGTCACGCCAGGGCCGACGCATCTGCACGTGCCGCGCGATCGCGTGCGCCTGTTCCGCGACGGTTGGCGCCTGCGCGGGGAGGGCGGTCGCCATGAGACGTGAGCGCCCGCAGGACAATCTGCGCGGCTGGCTCGGCGTGCTGCCCGTGCTTCTCATCGTTATGTTCAGCGCGGTGATTCCGCTGATGACGGTGGTGAACTACTCGGTCCAGGACATCTTCGACGTCAGCACGCGACTGTTCGTTGGTCTCGACTGGTACCGGCAGATCCTCGGCGATGCAGAACTCCACGCGGCGCTCGCGCGGCAGCTCGGTTTCACGGCGCTTGTGATCGCCATCGAATTGCCCCTTGGCATCCTCGTTGGCAGGATGATGCCGCGCGGGGGCGCGGCGGCCGGCGCCTTGCTCGTACTCTTCGCGATTCCGCTGCTGGTGCCCTGGAACGTGGTCGGCACCATCTGGCAGATCTTCGCGCGCCCGGACATCGGTCTTCTCGGCCAGGCCGTCAATGCGCTGGGTGCCGACTTCAACTACACGGCGGATCCGCTCGATGCGTGGATCACGCTCGTCATGCTCGACGTCTGGCACTGGACCTCGCTCGTGGCGCTGCTCACCTACTCGGGCCTGCGTGCGATCCCTGGTGCCTACTACGAAGCAGCGGCGATCGATGGTGCGAGCGCCTGGCAGACCTTCCTCTTCATCGAACTGCCGCGCCTGCGTGCCGTGCTGACGATCGCCGTGCTGCTGCGCCTCATGGACAGCCTGATGATCTACACCGAGCCCTTCGTCCTCACTGGGGGCGGGCCGGGGAATTCGACCACCTTTCTCAGTCAGTACCTCGCGACCCTCGCCGTCGGGCAGTTCGATCTCGGGCCTGCAGCAGCCTTCTCGATCATCTACTTCCTCGTGATCTTGCTGATCTGCTGGGCGTTCTATCGGGCCGTCATGGTCCGCGGGGAGGACCCATGATGCGCGGCGGCCGCGCCCCCACAATCGTGCTGGTGCTCTACGGCGTCTATCTGCTGTTGCCTATCTACTGGCTCGCGACGATGGCGCTGTCGACGAACGCCGACATCCTCGCTGGCGGCCGTATGTGGCCGAGTACGCCGACCCTCGCGAATTTCCAGGAGGTGTTTACCAACCCTGTCTGGTATGAGGGCTTCGCGAACTCCCTCGCCTACGTGTTCATCAACACGGTTCTGTCGATCGGCATCGCGTTGCCGGCGGCGTATGCCTTCTCGCGCTATCGCTTTCTTGGTGACGGTCACTTGTTCTTCTGGCTGCTTTCGAACCGCATGGCGCCGCCGGCTGTTTTTCTGCTGCCGTTCTTTCAGCTCTACTCGGCGGTTGGACTTTTCGACACGCCCTGGGCTGTGGCGCTTGCCCACTGCCTGTTCACGGTGCCGCTCTCGGTTTGGATCCTGGAAGGATTCATCTCCGGCGTGCCACGACAGATCGATGAGATGGCGCGGGTGGACGGCATTCCCTTCTCCACCTTCTTTGTGCGCATCTTCCTACCGCTGATCCGCGCTGGCATCGGCGTCGCCGTGTTCTTCTGCTTCATGTTCAGTTGGGTCGAACTGTTGCTGGCCCGTACCCTTACCGCGAGCGAGGCGAAGCCGATCGTCGTGGTGATGACACGCACGGTGAGCGCCTCCGGTCTGGATTGGGGGGTACTGTCAGCGGCGGGTCTGCTGACGATCGTGCCCGGCCTTGCCGTCGTGTGGTTCGTGCGCGGCTATCTCGTGCGCGGCTTCGCGCTCGGCCGGGTGTGATCGTCATGAATCTCTCGTGGATGGCCTGGACGATGCCGACCGCGATCTTCTTCGGATCGATCGCGGGCGCCCTCCTGCTCATGACCCTATGGGAAAAGATCCGGCCCACGATGCGCAGACGTGGTCTGCTGCCCTTCGCGACGACGCGCGGTGATCGCTTTTTCCTGGGCCTGCTGCTCGGCGCGTTCCTTCATCTTGCCTGGCTGGGTCTGCTCGCTGCGCCGATCTGGTTCGCGACGGCCCTCTGGCTTCTGTGCCTGCCCGCGCTCCTGCGCTGGGGCTGACGCGCGCCTCTCTGCTAGCCTTCGCGGCCACCTCTGCGCTGCGCAGATCGTTCAGGAGCGTTCGATGACCCGCACGAGTTCCCGCTTCAACACTGCTCTTTGCGCACTTGCACTGCTCTCAGCTGGCCTGCTCGTGGGCTGCGACGGTAGTGGTGAGACGGCCGGCGAGACTGCGTCCGACAGCATCGAGACGGTCATGCTTGATGCGGATGCCGCAGCGCGCTGGGTCGACAAGGAGTTCCAGCCGTCGACGCTCAGCCGAGAGGCGCAGCTCGCGGAGATGGCCTGGTTCGCGGAGGCCGCCGCCCCGTACCGAGGCATGGAGATTTCCGTCGTCTCGGAAACGCTGACCACGCATGAGTACGAGGCTGGCACCCTTGCGCGCGCCTTCGAGGAAATCACTGGCATTCGCGTTCGCCACGACCTCATCCAGGAAGGGGACGTGATCGAGAAGTTGCAGACGCAGATGCAGTCCGGACGCAGCATCTACGACGCGTACATCAACGACTCGGATCTCATCGGCACGCACTCGCGCTATGGATACGTCGTGCCGCTCACGGACTTCATGGCCGGTGAGGGTGCAGACGTCACGTCGCCAACGCTCGATCTCGCGGATTTCATCGGCCTCTCGTTTACCACCGGACCGGACGGCAAGGTCTACCAGTTGCCCGATCAGCAGTTCGCGAACCTCTACTGGTTTCGAGCGGACTGGTTCGAGCGTCAGGACTTTCAGCAGCAGTTCTATGCCCGCTACGGCTATGAGCTCGGTGTGCCGGTGAACTGGACGGCCTACGAGGACATCGCCGAGTTCTTCACGGAGCACGTGCGCGAAATCGACGGCGAGACCGTCTATGGCCATATGGACTACGGCAAGAAGGACCCGTCGCTCGGATGGCGCTTCACCGACGCCTGGCTGTCCATGGCCGGCACCGGCGACGTCGGTATTCCCAATGGCCTGCCCGTCGACGAATGGGGGATGCGGGTGGAGGGCTGTAGGCCTGCAGGCTCTGCCGTGACGCGCGGTGGCGCGGTGAATGCGCCGGCCTCCGTGTATGCATTGGAGCGCTACATAGCGTGGCTTCGGCGCTTTGCGCCGCCGGAAGCTGCCGGGATGACGTTCTCCGAGGCGGGCCCGGTGCCGGCTCAGGGACACATCGCGCAGCAGATCTTCTGGTACACCACCTTCACCGCCGACATGATCAAAGCGGGCCTGCCGGTCGTGAACGAGGACGGGACGCCGAAGTGGCGCATGGCGCCTTCTCCGCACGGACCCTACTGGGAAACCGGTATGAAGCTCGGCTATCAAGACACGGGCGCCTGGACGTTCCTCGACAGTACGCCCCTGAATCGGCGCAAGGCGGCCTGGCTCTATGCGCAGTTCGTGACGTCGAAGTCGGTATCGCTGAAGAAGACGATCACGGGCCTCACCCCGATCCGTGCGTCGGATCTCGCCAGCCAGGCCATGACCGACATGGCACCCCGCCTCGGTGGCCTCGTCGAGTTCTATCGCAGCCCGGACCGGGTGCAGTGGACACCTACGGGCACGAACGTTCCGGACTATCCGAAGCTTGCGCAGCTCTGGTGGCCGAACGTTGCCGCAGCCGTGAGCGGCGAGATGACGGCGCAAGCTGCGCTCGATCGCCTCGCCGAAGCGCAGGATGCCGTGCTCGCACGGCTTGAGCGCGCCGGCATCCAGGGCGAATGCGGTCCGGTTCTGAATCCGGAAGAAAGCGCCGAGGTCTGGTTAGGACGCCCGGGCGCGCCGAAGCAGAAGCTCGTGGACGAGCGCCCGCCCGGCAAAACTGTCCCGTACGGCGAGCTCGTGCAGCGCTGGGCCGAGGCGTCCTGAGGACACGGCGCTGCTATCAGCGCGAGGTCGCGAGCACCACGCGCTCGCCGTCCCGGATGACGACAAACTCGATGCGCTCGCCCTCGTCGATCTCTTCGACGCGTGCCTGGATGGCTTCGTAGGACTCGGGCGTCGAGTCGATCGGCACGCCCATGATCTCCACGAGCACGTCACCGCCGAGCAGAACGTCGCGGCTGCCTATGTGAGCAGGGATGTTGCCGCCCTCGAGACCGATGTAGTAGCTCGGGCTGCGATAGGCGACCTGTTGAATGAGAAGGCCGAACCCGGTGCCGATGTTGAAGGCCTTCGCGAGCTCGTTCTCGAGCGGTACGGCCGAGAAACCGAGCCAGAGGCCGCTGCGATCAAGCATACGGGTGCGCAGGCTGCTTACGGACACGGCGATGCCGATGCCGTCAAAACCGCCTCCCCGACTGATGATGCTGCTCACGATGCCGACCACGCGCCCGCGCATGTCGAACATCGGTCCACCAGAGTTCCCCGTGTTGATGGATGCGTCTGTCTGCACGTACTCCACGGCTCCGGCGAGTGGCCCGCTGGTCTCCGTGCGCAGGCCCGAGACGATGCCGCGGGACAGGGTCCGTTCTATGCCGAAGGGCGCGCCGACGACGAAGATGTCCTCGCCCACGGGCGGTGGCGCGTCTGCCAGCTTCGCGGGGGACACGCCGTCCGGCACCCGCTCGACGCGAAGGAGCGCGAGGTCCGAAGGCACTTCCGAGGCAAGGATGCGGGCGGGCAGAACGGTGCCGTCCTCGAAGGAAACGGCGACTTCCTCGGCGGTCTGAACGACGTGCGCAGCCGTGGCGATCAGTCCGTCATCGTCGATCAGGACGCCAGAACCGAGACCACCTGTCGAGCGCATTGCAACGGCACCGTCCGGGCCCGGCGTCGGCGAGCGCTCTACGGTGCGGATAGTGACCACCGCTGGCGAGGCGGCTTCGAAGCGCCTTGCCAGTTCGGCGTCGGGCCAGGCAGGCGCTGCGCCGAGGATCAGCAACAGCAGCGACAGCCGGCGAACGAGGACAGGCATGCGATGAGCTCCACGAGGTTTCGTTGGGCGGCGCAGTGTGCCTGTCAACCGGCCACATTGCTTTGCTTGGGGAGCCATCAATTGGTTCTATCGCGACGGGACGGGGACACTTCGACGCGGATGCACTAGGGTCTTAAGGTCGGTGGCGCAGTCCGCGCTCGAGCAGTACTGGAGAATCGTTCTGTCCAGCAATGCCCCGAACGCGGCCGAGCCGGCAGCAGCGATGCAGCGTAGCCGCGGCGGCCTGCGGGTCGGCATCGGAGCCCCTTCGCGCCTCACGGACCTGTTTCAGGATGGGGCCATGCGAGCGCGCCTACCACGCGCCCTTCCCGGTGCACCCCTCGAGGTCGTGGTGATCAATACGGCTGGCGGCATGACGGGCGGCGATCGCTACGAGATTGCGATCGACGTTGAAGCGGGCGCCGTCGGCACGCTCGTTGGTCAGGCCTGCGAGAAGCTGTATCGCTCCTCTGGTGGTGACGCCGTGCTCGACGTCCGGTTGCGCATCGCCGAGGGCGGACAGCTTCACTGGCTCCCGCAGCCCGCGATCCTTTTCGACGGCTCCGCATTTCGCCGCCGATTGTCAGTCGAGCTTGCCCCGGGTGCCCGCTTCTTCGGCCTCGAGGCGTCCGTCCTCGGTCGTGCGGCCATGGGAGAAACGCTTTCGGATATACGCCTGCGTGAGGACTGGCGTGTGTACTCGGATGATGCGCTGGTTTGGGCAAGCGCGACGCGCATGAATCTTCCCGGCGATGATCTTTCCGGCACGGCGACCCTCGGAGGCGGCAACGCCTTCGCGAGCTTCCTGTGCGCGGACGGCGATCCGGATGCAGTCGTCGAGCGCTTTCGCACCGTTGCCGAAGGGATACACGGGCGCATGGGGGCGAGTCGGGTCGGTGGCCTGGCCACGGCGACGCTCGTCGCGCCCGATAGCCGTCATCTGATGCAGGATCTCTCCACGATCATCCATCAGGTGACCGGGACCGCGGTGCCGCGCCTGTGGCACTGTTGAGGTCTGATCGATCAGGAGGCGCGCATGAACCTCACGCCGCGTGAGAAGGACAAGCTCCTCGTCGCCACGGCCGCCATGGTGGCGCGTCGGCGCCTGGAGCGCGGGGTGAAGCTCAATCACCCCGAGGCAATTGCCCTCATTACTGATTTCGTCGTCGAAGGCGCGCGCGACGGCAGGCCCGTGGCTGAGCTCATGCAGGCCGGCGCAACGGTGCTGACCCGGGATCAGGTCATGGAGGGCGTCGCCGAGATGATTCACGACGTGCAGGTGGAGGCGACCTTCCCCGACGGCACCAAGCTTGTCACCGTGCACAACCCCATCCGATAAAGCCCGAGGAGCTCTTCATGACTCGCTTCCTGCTTGCTGTTTCCGGACTCATTGCCGCTGCGCCGGCGCTCGCTCACGATGGCGCGGGTCTGCACCTGCACGCTGCAACGTTGATCGTACCGATCATTGTCGCCGCCGCGTGCGCGACCCTCGTACTCGGGGCCGCGCCCAAGCGTGAGCGCATTCGTATCCGCGTGCGCGCCGAGCGTAGAGATCGGTCGTGATTCCCGGTGAAGTCTTCCCCGGTGAGGGCGAGCTCGAGCTCAACGTCGGCCGTCCGGTGACCGAGATCGAGGTTGCCAATACCGGGGACCGACCGGTGCAGGTCGGCTCGCACTACCACTTCGCTGAAACGAACACGGCGCTCTCGTTCGACCGCGATGCGGCACGGGGCCAGCGGCTCGACATTCCTGCGGGTACCGCCATCCGCTTTGAGCCCGGGCAGACGCGCAGCGTATCGCTCGTGCCTTTTGCAGGCGCGCGCGTGGTGCAGGGATTCGACGGCAAGGTGATGGGCGCCCTCGACGACTGACGTCTGGCGCTGCACAGGGAGAAGGTCATGGCCTATCGCATCGGCCGCGCCGCCTACGCGGACATGTTCGGTCCGACTACGGGAGACCGGGTTCGCCTTGCGGATACGGAACTCATCGTGGAGGTGGAGCGCGACTTCACCACCTATGGCGATGAGGTGAAGTTCGGGGGTGGCAAGGTCATTCGCGACGGTATGGGCCAGGCCCAGACGCCGCGGGCCGGAGGCGCCGTCGACACGGTGATCACCAACGCTCTCGTCATTGATCACTGGGGCATCGTCAAGGCCGATGTCGGCCTTCGCGACGGTCGCATCGTCGCCATCGGCAAGGCCGGCAACCCCGACACGCAGTCGGGCGTCGACATCATCATCGGTCCGTCCACGGAAGCGATCGCCGGCGAGGGCAAGATCCTCACTGCCGGCGGCTTTGACGCACACATTCACATGATCTGTCCGCAGCAGATCGAGGATGCGATTGCCTCTGGCGTCACGACCATGCTCGGGGCGGCACGGGCCCGGCGACCGGCACGAACGCCACGACCTGCACGCCTGGCCCCTGGCACATCGCTCGCATGATCGAGGCGGCCGATGCCTTCCCTGTGAATCTTGCCTACTCGGGCAAGGGCAACAGCGCGCGCCCGGAAGGCCTCATCGAGCAGATCGAGGGCGGCGCCTGCGCGCTCAAGTTGCACGAAGACTGGGGCACGACGCCCGCGGCCATCGACAACTGTCTGGCAATCGCGGACGAGTACGACGTGCAGGTGATGATCCACACTGACACGCTGAACGAGTCGGGGTTCGTCGAGCGCACCATTGACGCCATCGGTGGTCGCGCAATTCATGCGTTCCACACTGAAGGTGCGGGTGGCGGTCATGCGCCGGACATCATTCGCGTCTGCGGCTTGCCGAACGTGATTCCGTCCTCCACGAATCCCACTCGGCCGTATACCGTCAACACGATCGATGAGCACCTCGACATGCTCATGGTCTGCCATCACCTTGATCCGAAGATTCCCGAGGATGTCGCCTTTGCGGAATCGCGGATCCGTCGCGAGACCATTGCCGCCGAAGATATCCTTCATGACTTTGGAGCCTTCTCGATCATTGCCTCCGATAGCCAGGCCATGGGCCGGGTTGGTGAGGTGCTCATTCGCACCTGGCAGACCGCTGACAAGATGAAGCGCCAGCGTGGCCGCCTGCGAGAGGAGACAGGTGAGAACGACAACGTCCGCGTGAAGCGCTATATCGCCAAGTACACGATCAATCCTGCTATCGCTCACGGTATCGACGGTGAGATCGGTTCCATAGAGGTCGGCAAGCGCGCCGATCTGTGTCTTTGGGATCCTGCTTTCTTCGGCGTGAAGCCCGCCCTTGTGGTGGTAGGCGGCACCATTGCCTGTGCACCTATGGGAGATCCGAACGCGTCCATTCCGACGCCGCAGCCCGTGCATTACCGCGACATGTTCGGCGCGTTCGGCCGCGCCCGCACGAGTTCGTCGGTGACCTTCGTTTCGCAGGCTGCGCTCGATGAAGGGTTGCAGGCAGCATTGCGGGTGGACAAGCAGCTCGTCGCGGTGCGCGGAACCCGCGAGCGCAACGCGAAGGCGCGCATGGTGCACAACAGCGCAACGCCGCACATCGAGGTGGATCCGGAAACCTATGAGGTACGCGCCGACGGGGAACTGCTCGTTTGCGAACCGGCAGACGTGCTGCCTATGGCGCAGCGCTATTTCCTTTTCTGACGCATGAACGATCGAGCGCCCAGGGCCATAGCCGTCGAGCACGGCGGTGCCTTCGACGACAGCGTCTGTCTCGATTTCGATGCGCGGCATCGCCGTCGCATCCTGCTGACGACGGAGCAGGGGCGTGAGGTGCTGCTCGACCTCTCCGAGGTGCCGTCGCTGGACGAGGGTGACGTCCTCCGTCTCGAAAGTGGCGGAGGCGTAGTTGTCCGCTGCGCAGAGGAATCACTTCTCGAAGCCAGGCCCTCGGATGCAGGCGAACTGCCTCGTCTCGCCTGGCATCTCGGCAATCGTCATCTGCCCACCGAGATCGGGGTCGATGCACTGTGGATTCGTGAGGACCACGTCATCGAAGACATGCTCAAGCGCCTGGGCGCGCACGTGCGGGCCGTGCGGCGGCCCTTCAGGCCGGAGGGCGGGGCCTACGGGCACGGCAGGACCCATGGTCATGACCATGCTCACTGACGGTGCCGTTCGCTATCGCCTGCAGTCGTGGTTCTCTCCAGCTTATCCGGTCGGCGGCTACACCTATTCGCATGGACTCGAGCGGGCCGTCGAAGTGCGCGATGTCGTCGACGCAGGGAGTGCCGAGGCATGGATTCGAGACGTGCTTGTCTCCGGTGCAGGGCGCAGCGACGCGATCCTCATGGCGGAGGCCTGGCGGTGCGAGGATGCGGACGCTTCTGCGGAGCTTGCCGAGCTCGCGCGCGCGCTCGCGCCGACGGCAGAGCGGCAACTGGAAAGCGTTGCGCAGGGTCGTGCGTTTCTGGACGTCACGACCGCTGCGTGGCCGGGTGAGCGTCTTTCCTGGGCTGAGGCACTGCCTGTCGACATGCGCGTGCACGCAGTGATCGTCGGCCTTGCCGGACGTGCGCACGATCTACCGCTCGATGCGCTTCTCGAAGCGCATCTGCAGGCTTTCGCGGCGAACCTTGTGTCCGCCGCGGTGCGTCTCGTCCCGCTCGGGCAGACTGACGGTCAGCGTCTGCAGGCACGCTTCGAGCCCGTGGTGGCAGCTGTTGCGCATGCGGCTGCGGCGGCGTCACGGGAAGATATAGGTGGCGTCGCGCTTCTCGCGGACGTTGCCTCCATGCAACATGAAACCCAGTACACGAGGCTTTTCCGCTCATGACGACTGCATCGACCGGCTCTGCGCACGGCCCGCTCCGGGTCGGGATCGGCGGCCCCGTCGGGTCTGGCAAGACGGCACTGATGGAGCATCTGTGCCGACACTTCCACGCGCGTATCGAGATCTGCGCGATCACCAACGACATCTACACGAAGGAAGATGCCCGAATTCTGACTGCGACGGGCGCGCTTCCCGCCGATCGTATCCTCGGCGTCGAGACCGGCGGCTGCCCGCATACGGCCATTCGCGAAGACGCTTCGATCAATCTAGCGGCCATCGTCGACATGCGCGCGCAATTCCCGGGGCTCGATCTCATCCTGATCGAATCAGGCGGGGACAATCTCGCGGCGACATTCAGCCCCGAGCTCGCGGACCTCACGATCTATGTCATCGACGTCGCTCAGGGCGAGAAGATCCCCCGCAAGGGTGGCCCGGGTATCACGCGCTCCGACATCTTTGTCATCAACAAGACCGATCTCGCGCCCCACGTCGGGGCATCGCTGGACGTCATGGCGGCGGACACCGAAAGGATGCGGGGCGACGCGCCCTTTGTGATGACCAACCTGCGTTCAGGCGAGGGCGTGGATGACGTGATCAAGCTCATCTGTCGCCTCGGTGGGCTCGAGCACGCGGCTGCCGGAGTTCAGTAGCCTTCACGCCGCGCATACGGCGGCGGCGCACAATAGTCGTGACCGCTTACAAAGCCGCTAACGCGAAGCAGGCGCCGCCCCATGACCCGCCCTGGTGTACTCGATCCGCTCGGACGCTTCGTCCGTCATGAGCCATTGCCCGCGCCTGCGGTCGACATCCCCCGCTTCATGGGGACCTGGTATGTGCTCGGTGGCATCCTCACGCCGATCGAGCGCTTCGCTCACAATCCAGTGGAGCGGTATACGCTCGAACCCGACGGTTCCATCGACACGCACTTCCGGTTCCGGCTCGGCAGTCCCCGCGGACGCTTCTGCGCGCTGCGGTCGCGCGCCTATGTGGCCGATGATCCGTCCGGTTCCGTGTGGAAAATGGAGTTCCTGCCGCCGATCCGTCTCGATTACCGCATCGCCTATTTGGATGCGCAGTACGAGACCACCCTTGTTGCTCGAGCGCGGCGCGATCTGCTCTGGATCATGGCGCGCAGGCCAGACGTTGACCCAACCGTCTACGGCGAGCTCGTCGCCCGTGCGGAAGGGCTCGGGTATGATCCCGATCGCATTCGCACGGCACCGCACTGCTGGCCTCACGCCTGATCTGGCGCTTCGGGTTCGATCGGGCGAATCGTTCAAAGAGTCATCGATCGCCGCGATCTGCGGTTGAACGTGAGGAACCGCGATGGGCACCCATTTCGAGAATCCCCTCCTGCGCCCCTTCAAGCGCCTGCTGCGGAAGAAGAAAAAGCGTCTGACGCCTGCGGAAGCGGAACGGGCACTTGCTGAGATGAAGCAGTTCCTCGAGACCACCGCGGGCGTGACGATGCACCCGTCCCAGTCAGATCGCTCCATTGCTCCGCCGAAGGACATCGTCAACAAGGTGCAGGGCAGCAGTAAAGCGCATCCGGACACGTTCATCGGCGGAGGCGCACAGACGGCGCTGCAGTACATGCGATTGATCGAGGCGGCGGGCGTTCGCCTGAAGGACATGGGCGCCATGCTTGACTTCGGCATCGGTACGGGCCGCGTATCCCTTCACTTCACGCCGTTCGAGGTCCAGCGCTACGGCTGTGATGTGAACGACGTTGCCGTCGACTGGTGCCGTGACGCCTATGCCGGTCAGATCGAGATCGCAAAGACGGGTCTCGAACCGCCATTGCCCTATGACGCCGACAGCTTCGACCTCGTCCTCGCGACCAGCGTGTTTACACATACGCCGTACAAGATGTACGCACCCTGGATCGCGGAGCTAGATCGCGTCCTGCGCCCCGGCGGCGCCGTTGCGGCCACGGTCCATGACTTCGGCGCGGCTGAGGCCCAGGCTGCGAGCGAAGGCTATTTCGAGACGGGGACCGATCGCGGGCTTCACATCAACACCTACCTGACGCGCGAGCACTTCGAGGCACTCTTCGGGGCGCGCTTCGACGTGCGGCAGGTCGAGGTCGATGCACCGAATCAGGCGTTCTTCGTTGCGGTGAAGGCCGCCTGAGAGCGGGCGATCTTCACGGCATCTGCACGTGCGTCCGCGCTAGCATCCGCAGATGTCTGAAGACGCTCCACACGCCTGTGTCCTGCTCGTAGAAGATCACCGCGACATCGCGGAGATGGTCTATGACGGTCTCGAGGCAGCGGGATTTCAGGTCGACTACGCGTCCGATGGCTCTGCCGCGCTCGGTCTCGCCGCCGACAACGACTACGACGTCGTCGTTCTCGATCTGATGCTGCCGCGCCTGGACGGCATGGAGGTCTGTCGCCGCCTGCGCAAGGACCTTCGCAGCGACGTCCCTGTGCTCATGCTCACTGCGCGCGATACGCTCGAGGACAAGATCGCAGGCCTTGACGCGGGCGCCGATGATTATCTGGTCAAGCCCTTTGCGATAGGCGAGCTCGAAGCACGCATTCGGGCATTGCTCCGTCGCAGCCGCGGGCAGGTCGCGCAGGAGCGCTTCGAGGTCGCCGATCTGGTGCTCGATACGGGCACCTGGCGGGTCACTCGTGCGGGCCAGGTGCTGTCCGTCACGCCCATCGGTATGAAACTGCTCACGGTCCTCATGCGCGCCGCGCCGCAGGTGGTCTCCCGTCGCCAGCTTGAGCGAGAGGTCTGGGGCGAAGGTCTGCCGGATTCCGATACGCTGCGCTCGCATCTCTACACCCTGCGCAAGGCCGTCGACCGACCCTTTGACCATGCGCTGATCGAGACCGTATCCGGAGCGGGCTACCGCATCGCCGTGTTTGAGGAGACGGAGCCTCCGGGCGCGGCAGCTGATGGCGACTGAGCAAGGGCTGTCTCGACGTTTTCTGCAGGCCTTCATCCTGCAGGCGCTGCTCATCAGCGTAACGGCGATCCTGGGTATCTGGCTTGCACGCTTCATTCTGGAGGACGTGCTCATCGAGCAGGCCCTTGAGCAGGAAGCGGCCTGGTTCTGGGAACAGCGCGAACTGCGCTCGGACGTCCGCCCGCCTGAGGCGCGCAACATTCGTGGTTGGGTGCTGCCCGACAGCGATGTCGAACTGCCGGCGCTCTTTCGCTCGCACGGGCCTGGCCTTCACGCGCTCGAGGTGACGGATGGGGTTCGTACGCTGCACGTGAGCGAGCGCGGCGATGCCCGTCTCTTCCTGCTCTTCGACGGTGCCGGCGTGGATTTGCTGACGACCTACTTCGGCCTCATGCCGCTCGCTCTGGTGCTCATTGCGCTCTACCTGACGGCGTGGCTTGGCTACCGCGCGACGGACGAAGTGCTGTCGCCGATTACGGCGCTCGCGCGTCTCATCTCCGGAATGGACGTTGAACATCTTGACGCAGCGGCTTTGCGGAATCAGCGCTTCGCAAAGGACCCGGATGAAGAGGTGGCGGTGCTCGCAGGCGCCCTTGCGGACTTCACGGAGCGCCTTGACGCATTTGTCGATCGAGAGCGCAACTTCACGCGAGATGCGAGTCACGAACTGCGATCTCCACTGACCGTCATGGCCATGGGCGTGGAAATGCTGGAAAGCGAAGATCTTTCCAGTCGGGGCCGGACATCGCTCGCGCGCCTTGGTCGTGCGGTGCGCGACATGCGCGAGCTTGTCGAGGCGTTTCTCCTGCTGGCGCGGGAGGCGGACGACGCGTTTCAGCGTGAACGTCTGTGCGTGAACGAGTTGGTTGAGGTTGAGCTAGAACGGGCGCGGCTCACGCGCGGCGATCCGCTGCAAACGCGACTCGATGCAGACGGGGAACTGTGGACGAACGCACCCAGGCAGGTCCTCGCCTCGCTCATCGGAAATCTCGTCCGCAATGCGGCGTCGCACGGCGACGGTGAAGTGCTGGCAAGCGTGAGCGCCGGTGCCCTGCTCATCGAGGACAGGGGTAAGGGCATGGCGCCGGAGGAGCTCGAGCGCGCCTTCGATCCTTTTTTTCGCGGCGCCGAAAGTCGGCGAGGCGGACACGGCGTTGGTCTCACGATCGTGCAGCGCCTTTCCGATCGCTTCGGCTGGCCCGTTGAAATCGAGAGCGAACCCGGTGTCGGGACGCGCGTGCGGGTGCGCTTTCCCGATGCGGAATTCGACAGCACGAGCACAGGCGCCGCGTCCTGAGTTCGCTTCACGCGCACTTCACGTGACGGCGACTTCGGCTCCACGCTTCTTCGGGAAACTGACGCTTTCCCGGATCTTCGTTGGAGCACCTTCGTGAGGAAACGACTTGGAACCTTGCTGCTGCTCGTCGCTGGCGCCCTTGCCGGCGGTCGCGCCTACGCTTCAGTGACCGACTATCGCTTTGACGTCTTGCTTGATGAGGCGCGAATTGGCTCACACGCCTTCCGCGTGGAGCGTGACCGTAATGGTACTCGCCAGGTCGATATCGATGCGGCATTCGACGTTCGCCTGCTGTTCGTGCCCGTGTATTCCTATCGCCATCAGAACGTTGAGCACTGGTCGGACGGATGTCTGGTCGGTCTGGTTTCAACGACCGACGACAACGGACGCGCCTTCGCTGTACGCGCGCGCGCTGAAAACGACGGTCTTCGGGTCGACGCGGGTGGCACCGATCGGGCTCTGCAAGGCTGCGTGCGCTCCTTCGCGTACTGGGACCGAGACTTCCTACAGGCCGAGCGGCTGCTCAACAGCCAGGACGGCGCTTTGGTCGACGTTGATGTGCAGGGCCCCCTTTACGGCGAATTTCGTATCGGCGAGCACCGCGTGGCCGGTGAGCGCTTTCGGATCAGCGCCGAGACGAACCTCGTGATCGACGTTTGGTACGCGGCGGACGGTAGCTGGCTCGGCCTCGAGACGGAGCGTGAGGGACGCACGATCCGATATGTGCCTCAGGGCGCTCCACTCCACGCGCTGCACAGCGATGCCTGAGTTCACCGACGGCGGCCGCGCCCGGGTCGTGCAGGCCTGACGAGCTGGGTGGACCCTGCCCTTCGCTTGACGGACGTCTCTCTCGAGGTCGTGCCTTGGCGGGCCAATTCGCCGCCCGTCATCGCACCCGCTGCGGCCCAGGCCGTCGGCTATCCGCCTGCTCCGGCCCGGTGCGGCCGCAGTGCAGCCGAGACTTTCCTGTCTGCCGGGCGGGGCCGGAAAGCGGTTCCCCCTCGTGCGCGCTCGGAGTCGCCGGCATACGGGACGCATTGGCAGAGCGCGCCGAACCTACCAGGTTTCCCCGAACGGACGGATCACCGAATCGAAGGTCCATGCGCTCTTCGGTTGATGGGCGATGCGATAGACCTCTTCAGCGATGTCGGTCGGTTGGCAAAAGAAGTCGTCCGGTCGATCGGCGAAGCGCTTGCGCGTCCACTCGAGGTCGATCACCGCGTCGATTGCTACGTACGCGGCGTGCACGCCCTTCGGGCCTGCGTCGCGAGCGATCGATTCCATGAGGATTCGTTGAGCGGCCTTCGTCGGCGCGAAACCTGCGAAGAAGCTCTTGCCCCGATAGGCGGATGTGTTGCCTGTAGCGACCAGAGCACCGCCTCCTGCTTCGATCATCGCGGGTACGGTGCGCCGCGAGAGGTGCAGCAGCGCCATCACGTTCACTTGGAAGTTGCGCTCCAGCAGCTCCGGCTCTATGTCGAGGAAGGAGCCCCAGCCGCCACCGACAGCGTTATGGATGACCACGTTCGGAGAGCCGAGGTCAGCGTCGATACGATCGCAGGACGCCATCAGCGCCGCCGCGTTGCTGACGTCGCATGGATACGCGTGAATGCGCGCGTGCTCTGTTGCCAGGTCGGTTAGACGGGCTTCATCTCGTGCCATCGCAGCGACGCTGTAGCCGGCCTCTGCGAAGTGGCGCACGATCGCCGCGCCTGTGCCCGGACCGACGCCGGTGACAAGGCAGGTACCCTTCGTTTCATTCATAGCGATCACTCCTCTGCTGTTTTCATGCTCGCGCATCGACGCGCGGCGGAACAGGGGGGGAATGAGCCGGTTAGAATCATCAGCTTGCGTGGATCGTGTGCGAGGAGCGCAGACGTGGGTTGGACGGAACAGGATCTTCCGGACCTGGCAGGACGCATCGCCATCGTCACTGGAGCCAACAGTGGCATTGGCCTGGAAACCGCGCGTGCGCTTGCCGGCAGCGGTGCGGAAGTCGTGCTTGCATGTCGCAGCCAAACGCGTGCGGAGGCCGCGCTGCTCGATATTCGAGCAACGCACCCGAAGGCTCGAGTCCGGTTCGAGGCGCTCGACTTGGCAGACCTGGCTTCCGTTTCGGCTTTCGGCGCGCGCTTCGTTGCGCATTCGGAGCGCCTGGATCTACTCATCAACAACGCCGGCGTGATGGTGCCGCCCCGTAGTTTCACGGCCCAGGGCTACGAGATGCAGTTCGGGGTGAACCATCTCGCGCACTTCGCGCTGACAGGGCTGTTGCTCGACCGACTTCTTGCCACGGCGGGTGCCCGAGTGGTCAATGTGGCGAGCCTTGCGCATCGCATGGGCCGCATGAACTTCGAAGATCTTGATTTCGAAGTTCGCGGGTACCAGCCGTGGGCTGCATATGCTCAGAGCAAGCTGGCAAATCTTCTCTTCACGCTTGGTCTTCAGGGCCGCCTTGCGGCGAGCGGTTCGCAGATGCGTGTCGTTGCTGCACACCCCGGCTGGACGGGTACTGAGCTGCAGCGTAATGCACCCTTCGCAGCCTTCTTCGGGCCGCTGTTGGCCATGTCGCCGCAGGCCGGGGCACGGCCTACGCTGCGCGCAGCGACTGCTCCCGACGCGAAGCCCGCGGCCTACTATGGGCCTAATGGCATCCGGGAGGTGCGAGGCGCACCGGTCGTCGTCGGGCGTAGCCGTGCCGCGCTTGATGTCCGTTCTGCATCGCGCCTCTGGTTCGAGAGCGAGGCGCGCACCGGCATCCGCTACGCCTTTCCTTGACGCAGGGGCAAGCGCGGTCGCTAGTCGTTTGGGTTCATCTCCACTCGATCGAAGCGCATCCCGAAGGCTTCGAGTGCTTCGATCTCACCGGACGGCGTCAGGTCGAATCGCGCAAAAGTGCTGTTTGCCCAGTCGGCATGCATGAGCTCGAAGATGTCGGCGTGCCAATGCGTGAGCCGGTAGTGGCGCACGTCGGTCTCGAGCCGAAGGCCCTCACCCTCCACGCGGACTTCCAGGTGGCCGCCTTCGTGCGAGTCGAAGCCGCCCGCATAGGCCGCGAGCGGCAGGGAGGCGGGTACCTCGAGCCGTCCCGCGCGCGCTGCAGCGCGCTGCGCGGCGCGCGCTTCGCTGCGTGCGGCATACAGCGATCGCACGTCCTCGAGCCAGTCGTTGCGCGCGGCCTGAGGGCGCGTGTCCATCACGTCCCAGAGCACGCCGTGGCGAAGCTCGGCACCTCCCAGATTGGCCATGATGACGACGCCTCGTCCCGATGCGCGATCGAGCCCGGCGAGTGCGACCGCACCGTTCAGGCTGCCCGTGTGGTAATCGATCTTGCGGCCCTGGAAGTCCTGCTGGTACCAGCCGAGGCCGTAAGAGACCCAGTTCGGATGGGTCAGCGCCGCTGTTGGGTAGTAGTCGCGCTCGGCCACAAGCTGTTGCGGAGTAAACATTTCCGCGAGCGCTGACTCAGAAAGCAGGCGCTCGCCGGTTTCAGTGATGCCGCCGCGAAGCAGGAATTCCAGCCAGAGCACCATGTCATCGATGCTCGACATGGCCGACCCGGCCGCGTCCGCCACGTGCGGGCGCAAGGAATGTGCGACTGCGGTGATCTCGTTGTCGAACAGTTCGTAGGTGCCTACCTGAGCATGCTCGACCGGGAGTGCATCGCGTGAACCACGGGTGCCCATGCCAATGGGCGACCACAGCCGTTCGGTCAGGAATGCGTCCCAGCGCTGCCCCGTCACCCGTTCGATCACGAGTCCTGCGAGCTCGTACATGGTGTTCTGGTAGATCTTTCTTGCACGGGGCGCCGCGATCGGCGTGACCGCCTGCAAGCGGGGCAGCTGCTCGGCCAGCGGCATGCCCTGATTGAAGGTCCAGAAGTCCGTGGACGGGAGGCCCGTGCGGTGCGTCAGCAAGTCACGGATCGTGATCTGCGGAGTGAGGGCCGGATCGGCGAAGTGCAGTTCGGGAATGTGCCGAATGACCGGGTCGTCGAGGTCCAGCCTTGCTTCGTCGACGAGCATGAGCACGCCCGCCACGACCATTGCCTTGGTCGTGGACGCGTTCACGAAGAAGGTGCCGCGCGTGACGGGCGTGCCGCGTTCCAGGTCCGCCGTGCCGAGTGCGCTGACGTGAACGGCACGACCCTCTTCGAAGACAGCGACGACCATGCCGGGGATGCGCCAAGCAGCCATGGCGCGCGCCACACGTGCATCGAAGCCGATCGCATCGAAGCCGATCGCATCGAAGCCGATCACATCCGCCTCCGCGTGTACGCGCTGCGCCAGGACTACCGCGATCAGGGCGGCCGCGATTAGAAGGGCATTCGGGCGGGACATGGTGGGCTCCTTTGGTACTTCGGGTGGGTCAGAGTGTAGAAACAAACCGATGCCCGCGGCGCAGCTGCGCTAGATTGCGCAGCAAAACCCAAAGGGAGAGCGCGCATGAGCGAACCTGTAGATGTCTATTGGTCTTTCCGGAGTCCGTACTCGTATCTCGTCACGCCCGACCTGGTGCGTCTGCGCGACGAATTCGACGTTGAGGTGAACGTGCGTGTGGTGCTCCCGATCGCCGTCCGGGACGCCTCGCTTCTGTTCGATCCGAACGATCGCAAGAAGCCACGCTACATTGTCCGTGACTCGATACGCCGGGCGGAGTTTCTGGGCCTACCGTTCCGGATTCCCGCGCGGCCAGATCCCGTCGCGCAGGACAACGCGACCATGAAGGCTGCAGACGAACAGCCCCACATCTATCGCCTGTCCAGCCTGGGCGTAGAGGCGCAGCGTCGAGGTCGAGGGGTCGACTTCATCACCGAGGTCTCTGCGCTCATCTTTGGTGGTACGGACGGTTGGGATCAGGGTTCGCTCCTCGCGGATGCAACGGCGCGTGCGGGACTGCAACTCGCTGAACTGGAGGCGTGCATCGACGGCGGGGACCATCTTCAGGAAATCGAGCGTAACCAGCAGACGCTCGACGCCATCGGGCACTGGGGCGTGCCGACCATGGCGGTCCGTGACGAGCCGTTCTTCGGTCAGGACCGGATCGACACCTTGCGCTGGCGGCTTGAGGCCTACGGGCTGAAGCGCGCCTGAGGCCGGGCTGGGGAGGAGGGATAGGATGGATCTGAAAATCGCTGGAAAGAAAGCGGTTATGGCAGGTGGCAGCGCCGGCATGGGGCGCGCAACGGCGGAGCGCCTTGCCGAGGCAGGTGTTCGATTGATCATCACCGCGCGTCGTGAGGCCCGCCTGGTTAAGGCCGCGCAGGAAATCTCGGAGAAATATGGCACGTCCGTGACGCCCGTGGTGGCGGATTCTTCCACCGACGCAGGGCGCCGGGCGTTGTTCGAGGCCTGCCCGGACCCCGACATCCTGGCCATCACCATCAAACCGCCGGCGCCGAACGGCGATTTTCTGGAGGTGATGCCGGAAGCGTGGCGTGAATCGCTCGAGACGACGCTGATCGGCCCCATCGAACTCATGCGCCACTACCTCCCTGGCATGCAGGCTCGGGGCTGGGGCCGGATCGTGAACATCGCGACCTTCTCTGCGAAGAACCCGATGATCTGGCGTCTGCTTTCAGGGCCCGCCAGATCCGCGCTGCTGAACTACACCGCGAGCGTATCGCGCGAGGTGGCACGCAATGGCGTGACGATCAATAACCTGCTGCCGGGCATGTTCGCGACCGAGGGCGCCAGCGAGATCATGGGCAGCTACGCGGAAGCTTTCGGATTGCCCATGGACCCGGAGGTCATCGGCAAGCACTTCCGTGAACACAACGACATCCCGGCCGGCTTCGTTGGCGTCGCCGACGATCTCGCGCCCATGGCGGCCCTGCTGTGCAGCGAACTCGCGCGCTTCATTGTCGGCCAGAACATCGTGATCGACGGAGGTCAGCACCGCTCCATCTTCTGACGTGCGCCGGATTCGTCGGCACGGGCATGTGTGCTCGTTGCACGCTCAGATGGACAGAGGACGGACCGCATGCGGTTGCGTCGAGAGGGGAGCCGATGTGCGGTCGATGGCTTCGGCGATGATGAGCAAGCGCGCCGGGCTGCTCATCACCGCGCCCACTGGCCAGCAGGTCACGAGGATCAGACGTCGGTCTGTCCGTATCGGCTGTCGCCACGCTCGGGCATCGACTATTTGTCGTCCGATGATGCGGAAGCGGGTCGTGGTTCCCCGGCCTTGCAGCTCGATCTCTGCGGCGATCGGCAGGTGTTCGAGAAAGCGGAAGTGCGTATCGCGATGGCCGCTGATGACGATCGTCTCATCGCTGCCGGGCAGACCGCTGCCTGGAGTGTGGCCCGGCGCGAATGCGAGGACGTTGCCCGCATCTCCGCTCAAGACGATGAAGTCCTGGTCACCGCTGGCGACTCCGTGCGTCCGCAGGCGCGCGATGGGATGGTGATCTGCCCAGGGCCAGGGGGGATGCGCGCGTCCGTCCTCCAGATGCGCAATCCAGCTCCTTTCGAGCAGGCGCTGCGCGAGCCACGCCTTGCCCTCGATCCAGTAGCCAGCGCTTAGCAACGTCGCGCCGATCGCGAGCAGGGCCCCCGCGAAGCGAGCCGGATGCGGCATCAAGCCGCTGCCGGTCGAGGCGTGATTCGCTGTAGTGCGAACACTGCCAACGCAAGCAGGAGCAGCGTGAGGCCGAGTGCGCGCAGGAGCGGTGCCAACGTGGCGCCCTGGGCGAGCTGTACGGTGGGCGTCGCATGACGCCCTGCGGGCGCGTTGGCGTCGACGGCTTCCGATTGGGTGTCGGCGTCGGCAGGTCGGATCGGCGTCCGGTCCACCGCGACGAGGGACGTGTACGGGCTCACGAGCTGGTGTCGCAGGGCGATGGCCAGGACCTTGCTGCGGACTTCTTCCGGGTCCGCGCCGAGCACGCGCCGGCGCATCCAGTGCTGGATGCGCTCGCGCGCCCAGCGCGTCTCGATGCCCGCGGTTTCGGTGCGTGAGAGCCACAACTGCGTCGACCACGCGACGTCACCGATCCGGCCGCTGAGCGTTCCGGCGCTTGCCTCGCCGTCCAGGGCCATGAGCGCCACGACCGGCTCGCCGCGGTAGAGATCCGGCAGCGGGTTCGGCGTGATCATGCGCGCGCCCGGCAGGTTCAGCGCGAGGCCCGTAAGTGCGGCGTGCTCGATGCGATCGAGCAGCGTCCCGATTTTCTCCTGCACTTCCTGCGCACTCGAGATCTGCACGAAGGTGCCGCGGCCGAAGTGCGCGGCCTCGGTCATGAAATGGTGATTCGGCGCACTGCCGATCCCTACCGTGAAGAGTCGGCGTGAACCCAGGCGACGCTCGATCAGTGCGAACAGCTCCGCTTCGTTGCCGACGGCGCCATCGGTCACGAACACGATCTGCTGCAGGCGGGATGGATCGGCGGGCATGGCCGCGAAAGTCTGCTCGAGGGCGGGTCCCATGTCTGTTCCGCCGCCCGCTTCGATGCGCGCAACACGATCCACTGCGCGCTGGACGGTGCTGGCGTCGGCAGGGGTCATGCGTCCGAAGAATGCGTGTGTGGAGTTGTCGAACACGACCACGTCGAACTCATCGTCCCGGCGTAGGCGATAGAGCGCGTCCGTGAGCGCTGCCTTCGCCTGGCGCATGGAAGCGCCGGCCATGGAGCCTGACTTGTCGAGCACGAAGGTGACCTGGCGGGTAATGCGCGCCGCGCGTTCGAACGCCTGCTGAGGCGGCATGACCATGAGCAGGCCGTAGTCACCTCGTGGGCCGGCTTCTGCAAAGAAGGCGGCCCGCGGGTTGGCTGCCGGCTTCGGCGTCCAGCGCAGGATGAAGTCGCGGTCGCCGCCGTGCGATTCCACCACGGTAATCACGTGCTGCGCCTCCGCGCGCTCGATCTCTACGGCATGGCTAGGGCTTGTCAGCTCCGAGAGCGGAAAGCCCGCATTCAGCGTCACGCTGAGTGCGAAGGCGGGTCTGTGCGCATCTTCAGCCCTTGGGTCCATGTCCATCGGTACCGCATTGGGTAGTTCGCCCGGGAGCACCGCCCAGCCGCTGCCTGCGCCTTCGACGGAGATGGCCTCATCGAGGCGGTGCGTGGCCGCCGGCACGTAGCGTGGGGTCACGGCCGTCGGCTGGACGATCGAAAACGCGCCGTCCCGCCAGCGCACTGTCTGCTGGTACTCGAACTCGACTACGACCTCGCTCCCGGGCGGAATGTTCGCAGCGGCGGTCGTGAACAGGTTCGGTCGGTGCTGCTCGAGCAGGGCCGCACGGCTCCCTTCGGCGCGCGCGCGTTCGAAGGTTCGCTGCGCATGCACGCGCTCCTGAACCTCGCCTTCCACGATGCGTTCACCGATGTGCAGGCGCAGGTGGGTGACGGCGGCATTCTCCGGGAGGGGGAAGGCGTACAGCGCGTCGACCCATGCCTTGCGTGGATTACGGAACGTTTGCCGCACTATGCTGTGCGCGACGGGCCCGGCGATGCGGATGCGCACATCCGTCGCGACCGACGTCGCGGGCTCGTAGCGCCCACCCTCTTTGCCGATCAGCAGAAGCGTGCCGCTCCGAACATCTGCAAGGGTGATGGCTTCGGCCGCATTGCCGTAAGGCGGCAGTGCCGGAGCAACCAGCCATAGCAGCGCCGTGAGCGTGAATCGCGCCTTCGTGCGATTGTTAGGAAAAAGCTGCGCCGGCATGGCATCGAACTCACGGTTGCGGATGCCTGCATAGTGCGGATCATCGATGGGGGAGGGCTGAAGCGAATCTTGGCGGCTAGGGAGAGTCGTTGAGGCATCCTGTATGGCATTCAGGATGCCTGCAGATTCGCGTCCCGATCGTCCTCAGGTGCTCCTTCTGATTGCTCGGTCTCCGGTGGTGCCAGGCACTGTGGCTTTCTTCCTGTGCGGCTCAGGCCTCGGAGAGTTTCACGAGCATCTTGCCGAGGTTGTCGCCCTGGAGAAGGCCAATGAGGGCATGCGGTGCGTTCTCGATACCTTCCTCAATGGTCTCGCGCCAGGTCATCTTTCCGTCGGCGATCCATGCACGCATGTCGGCAAGGAATTCCTGCCGCCGCGCCTCAAAGTCGTACACCACGAAGCCGCGCATGGTCACGCGGTTGTAGATCATGTTCGAGAGAGTGGTGACGCCCTCGGAACGCGCGCCGGCGGTGTTGTAGGCGGAGATCATGCCGCACACGGGTACGCGACCGAGCGGGCGCATCTGCCCCATGGCGGCGTCCAGGTGCGCACCGCCAACGTTCTCGAAGTACACGTCGATGCCGTCGGGCAGGCCGATGTGCAATTCCTTCGCGATGCTCGACTTCTTGTAATTGAAGGCGTGGTCGGCGCCGAGTTCTTCGCGCAGGAAAGAGACCTTCTCGTCGCTGCCCGCACTCGCGGCAACGCGGCACCCGCGATTCTTCGCGATCTGTACGGCTACGCTGCCGACAGCGCCGGCCGCGGCGGATACGAATACGTTCTCGCCGTCCCTCAGCTCGCCGGTGATGGTCAACCCGCCCCATGCAGTAAACCCGGTAACCCCGAGCGCGTGCATGTGGGCCGTGAGGGGCTCGTCGCCGAGCTCGATTGATCGCAAGCCGGACGCATCAGAAACGAAGTATTCGCGGAAGCCGTTGCGACTCATGACGTAGTCACCAACAGACCAGTCCGGGTGGTTGCTCTGCTCCACGCGCCCGATGGCGCCACCGCCGAGCACGGCGTCGAGCTTGGCCTGGCCGTTGGTGAGCGGCGGGCGCATCGCGGGGTCGACCGACATGTAGACGTTGCGTACGAGCACCTCGCCGGCACCGGCGTCGGGAACGGTTGTTTCTACAACGCGGAAGTTCTCAGGGATCGGCAGTCCGTCGGGCCGCGAGGCCAGGTGAATCTCTCGGGAGGTGCGGCTCATGGTCTGCTCACTTCGGCTGGGTAGGATGGCGTTGACGCTAACACTCCACCGAAGCCGGTGCCCGCGTACCATCACGCTCGTTCGCTCATTGCCAAAGGGAGCACCCATGAAACTAGCCGATCGCCTAAGGGATTCGGGTCTGCTGCAGGCGCAGGGATACGTGAATGGTCGCTGGGTCGACGCGGATGGCGGTAGCTGCTTTGAGGTGACCGATCCTGCGGAAGGAGCAGTACTCGCATCGGTTGCCGACATGGGACGGACTGAAACCCTGCAGGCCGTCGAGGCGGCGCAAGCGTCCTGGGCCGATTGGCGCGCCCGGACGGGCAAGGCGCGGGGCGGGATACTGCGTCGCTGGTACGAGCTCATCCTGGAAAATCAGGCGGACCTCGCGGCGATCATGACCGCAGAACAGGGCAAGCCACTCGCCGAAAGCGCAGGCGAGATCATCTACGGCGCGTCCTTCGTCGAATGGTTCGCCGAGGAGGCGAAGCGCGTTTACGGCGACGTCGTGCCTCATCACGCGGATGGCAAGCGCATTCTCGTCCTCAAGCAGCCAGTGGGCGTTGTAGGCGCGATCACTCCCTGGAATTTTCCGAACGCGATGATCACGCGTAAGTGTGCGCCCGCCCTTGCGGTCGGCTGCCCCGTTGTCATCAAGCCGTCGGAATTGACACCGCTCTCTGCGCTAGCGCTCGCGGAACTCGCACATCGTGCAGGTATTCCGGACGGCGTATTCAACGTCGTGGTGGGCACCGATGCCGCTGCCATCGGCGCAACGCTCACCGAGCATTCCGACGTCAGGAAGATCGCTTTTACCGGGTCGACCGGCGTCGGAAAGCTGCTCATGCGCCAAGCGGCGGACACGGTAAAGAAAGTGAGCCTCGAGCTTGGTGGCAACGCGCCTTTCATCGTATTCGACGACGCAGATCTCGACGCAGCCGTGCAGGGTGCGCTCGTCTGCAAGTTCCGCAATACCGGTCAGACCTGCGTGTGTGCGAATCGGATCTTCGTCCAGAGCGGCATCTATGAGGCATTCGCTGCGAAGCTCGGCGAGGCGGTGTCGGCCATGGTGCAGGGCAACGGCTTCGATGAGGGCGTGAGTCTCGGTCCGCTTATCGAGGCCCGTGCCGTGGACAAGGTGCAGGGCCACGTTGCCGACGCGCTGGCGCTCGGAGCGCGCGTTGTCGTCGGCGGTGAAGCGCTCCCGGAGCGCGGGCCCAACTGGTTCGCGCCTACCGTGCTCGCCGACGCCACGGCCGAGATGCGCGTATTTCGGGAAGAGACTTTCGGGCCGGTGGCGCCGCTGTTTCGATTCGAGGACGAGGCCGACGTCATTCGAAAAGCGAACGACACCGAGTACGGTCTTGCGGCGTATTTCTTCGCCAATGATCTCGGGCGCGTGTGGCGTGTCGCGGAAGCGCTCGAGTACGGCATGGTCGCGGTCAACGAGGGCGTGCTCTCTACCGAGGTTGCGCCCTTCGGCGGTATGAAGGAGAGCGGCCTCGGGCGCGAAGGCTCCAAGTATGGGGCTGATGAGTTTCTAGAGATGAAGTATCTCCTGCTCGGCGGCATAGGTGCATCCTGACCGGGCCCGTGGTCATGCGCGCGTGACCTGTACCGCTTCGCGCGTGAGCGCCGCGATGGCGTCGAAATCACCGGCGGCGAGCAGATCGCCTGGAACGAACCCGGATTCGCTGGCGCAGACGACGGTTGGCAGTGCCAGGTAGGCCGGTGTGCTGTTTGGATTCACGCCCCGGAAGAGCGAGCCCACTGCCGGGATGGGGCCCGAGATTGTCTTCAACGCGTCTACACGGGCTTAGCCGCGTTCGAGCAGTGCAAGGCGCCCCGAAGGGCTACGCGTGCTGGCGACCCGGGATAGGTGCGCTGCCTCGGCTGGCCTGGGCGTGGCGCCAGGACCGACCGGGAACTGTCCGCCCGCTGCAGTAACTTTCCTTGAAGTGTTCTGGCACGAAGATGCGTCCGGCACCGCCGAGGAAGTTTGGGGCGGCATCCTTCACGGTGCGAATCGGCATCGAGCGCCGCTGCCGTGCGCAGCGTGATCTGCTGTGCCTCCAAGCGGCCCGCCCGAGCGTGTGCGCCAAGTCCGATGCACGCGCTGCGTCCTCGATGACAATGACGGGCAGCAGGCGGATTCGTGCGGAGCACGTCGGTGGTATCCATTTGCGTTCTCTCTTTCTCGTACGGTAGGGGTGGCTTCAGCAGGCCGCACCGCTACGGAACTGACCGCGGGCCGTATCGTCCGCGCGCGTCGCGCAAGGCCGCAATCCAGCTGTAGGCTTGGCCGGATGGGACATGTCTGGGGAGAAACCGGCATGAACGAGTTCGACGCACTCATCATCGGATCGGGTTTCGGTGGGCTTTACGCGCTGCATCATCTGCGCGATGAGCTCGGCTTGAACGTGCGCGCGTTCGACGGTGCAGGGGGGGTCGGTGGTACCTGGTGGTACAACCGCTATCCGGGCGCGCGCGTCGATGCGCCGAGCAGCCCCTTCTACGCATATACCTTCGACAAGAGTCTCGTTGACGAGTGGGACTGGCCGGAGACGCAGGCCTCCCAAGCGACCGTGCTGTCCTATCTCGAACACTTTGCCGACCGCTACGACCTGCGCCGGGACATCCAGTTCGAAACCTGGATCACCGATGCGCGCTACGACGAAGATCGTCAGCGGTGGACCATCGATACGCATACTGGCGAAACGGCGACTGCGCAGTTTCTCGTTTGTGCCGTCGGGGCGCTGTTCGTCGCGAACATGCCTGACATCCCCGGCATCGAGGATTTCAGCGGTGAGTGCCACCACACCGGCCGCTGGCCTCATGACCCCGTCGCATTCGAGGGCAAGCGCGTGGCCGTGATCGGCACGGGCTCCTCTGGCATTCAGGCGATCCCGGAGATCGCGAAGACCGCCGAGCACGTGACGGTCTTCCAGCGCACGCCTCAGTACGCGCTGCCCGCACGAAATCGACCGCTCGGGGAAGCAGAACGCGCCAAGTACCGAGACGACTGGGAGAACCTGCGCACGTCCATGAATCGCCGCGGCGGCTGGCCCTTTCCGACCACGAAACTCCGCGCCGCCGATGCCACGCCCGACGAGCGCCGCGCGCGCTACGAGGCCATGTGGGAAGAGGGCGGCATGCACCTGATGATCAATAGCTATCGTGGCGTGGTGGCCAATGAATGGCTGAACGACGAGGTTTCCGAGTTCGTGCGCGAGAAAATTCGCGCCACGGTCGAGGATAAGGAAACTGCCCGCAAGCTCATGCCGAGCTATCACATAGGCACCAAGCGGATGATTCTCGACAACGGCTATTTCGAGACCTACAACCGCGGGAATGTCTCGTTGGTCGATCTACGGGAAGATCCGATTGACACCTTCACCGAGCGCGGCATCCGCACGCGGTCCGGCGAATATCCGATCGACATGCTTGTGCTCGCGACAGGCTTCGACGCCGTCAGCGGCTCCATGCTCAACTTGAATCCGAAGGGCCGTGGTGGCCTAAGCCTGAAAGAGAAATGGGGCGAACGCTTCGACAACTACTTCGGCACGGCGATCGCTGGCTTCCCGAACCTCTTCATGATTCACGGCCCCGGCGCGCCTGGCGTGTTCTTCACCATGCCGCTCGGCGCCGAGCGAACCGCTGACTGGATTGGCGAGTGCATCCGCCACATGCGCGCAGAAGGGCTCGGCGCGATCGAGGCGACCATCGAATCGGAAGCGGCGTGGGGTCAGGAGATCAACGGTATCGCCGAGCGCACGCTCTATCCGCGTACGAACTCCTGGTACATGGGTGCCAACATCCCGGGTAAGCCGCGCCAGTTCCTCGGCCATCTGCGCGGGTCGCAGTACTTCGATCGGCTGACCGAAGTTGCCGGAGCGGGTTACGAGGGGTTCAGCACGGAGCCGCAGAACGGCGCTTGAGCAGTTTCCCCGGCTGAGAATGGCCAGAGGCGGCTTCACCGCCGCGGATCGCGCCCATCGGGGCGGTGCTTCGAACCTTTGTCGCAAACGAGGGCTGGGATGAAAGCGGCGTCGTGCAGAGCGCCCACCGGACCGCTGGCTCCGTCGCCACGGAGAGTTGAACAGACCGCGCCCTGAGCGCTGCGCTGGTTTCGATTCCCGGAGGCTAACGGTTCGCGGAGGCTAACGGTTCGCGGAGGCGGATGGTTCTCGCGGCGGCAACGCGCGCATAGGCTGCGTTCTGGGGCAGCAGAGCCCGTCAGTGTTTGTGCTAAGTCGAGGGCGCTTGCGCGCCGCCTGACCAGTTCGCAAGTTCTAGGCTTTCTACCAGGTATTGGTTCTGAGCCGGGTCCGCAAAGGCCAACCAATCGATGTCCTGCATGGTCAAAGGCGGCCGCCGGGACTCGTAGTCCGCCAGGGCTGCGACCGCCTCATCGACGCGGCCGCAGCGGGCCAGCGTCACGACTCTGATCAGGTGTCCGTACCAGTAATTGCGACGCAGGCTCAGCGACTGCGCATTGCTGTATAACGCCTCGTCCCACTCGCCCATCCAGAAGTGACAGGCGGCAAGCTCGTTGTGTGCGTGGAACGCCCAGAAATCGAAGGGGTTGAGGCGCAAGGCAAGTTTCAGGGAGGCGGCCCCGCCCTCAGGATCACCGGACAGGTAGCGCGCCGAACCAAGATGCGAGTGGGCGATCGCAAGGCTACGATTGATTTTGATTGCGCGCTCATAGAACGAGGTGCTGGCGGACGGATTACCACCCATCATCACTGCGACGCCTACAAGGGTCAGGGCGGACGCGTGGCTTGGATCAATCGCGAGTACGCGCTGGGCGGCTGCCTCGAGGCGTGACCAGACGCCGCGCTCGCCGTGTTGCGTTGACAGATTCCAGAATTCCCACCACGCCATGTTGATCAGTGCATCAACATGATCGGGATTGCGCGCGAGCACTGTTTCATAGCACTGGCGTGCCAGCGCAGCATCCTCGCGCGTATGGCGGTGCTGGTGATGGCGTCCACGCCGAACCAGGCGCCAGTCATCCAGGTCTTCGGGGGTCGCCAACGCACTGCGGTGCGCCTCTACGCGCTCGACCTCAGGCTCTACATGGGCGGCGACCAGCGATGAGATTTCATCCTGTATAAGGAAGACATCGCTCATTGTCCGATCGAAGCGCGCGGACCAGATTACGTGCTGCTCCTCGGCGGCGATCAGTTCCGTGGCGACGCGTAACCGACGGCCAGCCCTACGCACCGTCCCGGTGACGAGATAGGACACGGACAGCTTTCGAGCGATCTCCTTAAGGTCTGCGTCATCAGTGTTCAGAGCGAAGACCGAATGCGCCGCCGTAATGGGCAAGGAGCGAAACGCCTGCAGGCGATCGATCACGTCTTCGGTGATGGCCTCAGCAAGGATTGCGTCCCCTTCATCTTGAGACCGAATGCGGAAGGGCAACACGGCAACGCCCGGGCTGCTGAAGCTGGCCTCGGCGCCCTCGGCACTCACCGGTCCATGATCGCGTACGCCTTGATCGGCGGCCGGCTCGCGAAGATCCAATCGTTCGACTTGGCTATGCGCGACCGAGCCCGCACGGACGTCCGCGCTGTCTGCGGTTATTGCGGCTTCGAGCAGGCGGTAACCGCGTTTCGTCACGGTCTGGATATAGCGGGGAGCCTTGGCGTCATCACCGAGGGCCTTGCGAAGCGTCGCAATGGCACGGTGCACGGAATTGTCGCTGACGAAGACGCCACCCCAGACCACGTCCAGCATCTCTTCTGGCGAAACTGTCCGGGGCGCTTCGCGAACCAGGAGCAAAAGCACGTCCATGACGCGCGCCTCTATGGGCTGAGCGCCGTTCTTCGCGATGATGGTGAGCTTATCTGGTTCGACCCGAACGTCACCAAGCGTGAACGTGCCGGTCATCCCGTCTGGCCCGAACCCGATAAAGGAATCGATTTGTAACCCGGAGATTAACCCACTTTCTTCGACCGTCACTCCTTCAAGGGGGGTACCGACCAACGGCTGGTCGTTTCTGAGGCTTGCAGCTTCCTACCGCTTCTTGCGTACCGCTGGGAAACTAAGGACCAGCCAGGTCGCAGCATCGGGGCGGTTCACTCGGCGTAGGTGGCCCTGGGTTGAGTCGCACGCGGACCCGACATAGGTATGAGGGTGGACAAACGAAAACGGGCCCGGTTGGGCCCGTTTTCGTCTGATGGTGGAGGCGGCGGGAATCGAACCCGCGTCCGTCAGCATTCAGCCTTCGGTTCTACATGCTTAGTCTCGCCGTTTCGTTTAACGACCGAGGCGCCGACGGACAGGCTCCGCGATCGCGATCCCGATTGGGTTTAACGCTTCGGCCCCGGGCAAGGCCTCCACGCGATCCTGTGTTCAGCGACCACGTCGGGGTTGCCCACAGGCAGGCGTCCCGAGTGGCTCACAGCTTATTAGGCTGCGAGAGCGTAGTTGTCGTCGTTGGCAACTATATAGATTGCAATCTTTGATTAACGAGAGTGATCGCCCTCTCGGCATGCACCTAGGGCCTCCTCACCGGCGTCGAAGCCAGGTCGCCCCCATGTGGAAAATCTCGCAATTGGCTGGTGCCTTCATGCGAGGCGCTGATACTAACATGCGGCAGTAAGGCGAAGAATCAAGGAGCACGTAGTAGCCATGCAGCACTCACGCATCGCTGGGGTGACGATCAAGGCGTGGTGCAATGTTGTGGCGAGCTGCCTGCTCCTCGCGCACGCGTTCCTCACGCATGCGGCGCCTCCCGAGGGACTGCCCGATCCTTGGCGTGCTTGGGTCGAGTTCGCGAGTTACGGCGTGCTTCCGCTGGAGGTGCACTGTGGCCCAGGCGTCGCGGGGGTTTCGGAGTGTCGGGCTGTAGCGGGCTCGGATATTCATGCGCACCCCTACCATGACCTGAATACAGCCTCCCTGGAGATGCGTCCGGATGATGCGCTTGCCCAATACGTGCTCGGCCTCCGAAAGGCTCGCCCGGAACCCGAAGCGGGCCTGCCTCACATCATTCGCGCGGTCGGGCTCACCGGCCAACCTGGCCCCTTGGTGGATCTCGTTCAGAACTCGCGTTGGGGCGTGACCGCGATCAACGGGCAACCTGCGATCGAACCGATGAAGAAGCGATTCGTGTTGTTCGAGGCGGCGCGCCGCCTGGGGCACGGGTTGATCGACACGAGCGGTAACCGCGCCGAGCTGGCTCGTTTGATCGGCGCGGTGCAGGTCGGCGTGCTCGAGGCGGAGGTCGATGCCTTGCTGCTTGAGATCGAGTCAGTCGAGGGCGCCGGCTGACGCGCCCAGGGATCAGGCGGACTGCTTGAGCACGCGCTGCTTGTCGCGCTGCCAGTCCTTTTCCTTCTTGTCTTCGCGCTTGTCGTGCTGCTTCTTGCCCTTGGCGAGCGCGATCTCGACTTTCACGAGCGGGCCCTTCCAATACATGGCGGTCGCGACCGCGGTGAAGCCCCTCTGGGAGGTGGCGCCGAACAGGCGCGCGATCTCGCGCTTATGCAGGAGCAGCTTGCGGTCTCGCGTGGGCTCCGGACTCACGTGCGTGCTCGCCTCCTTGAGCGGCGTGATGTGGGCATTCAGGAGGAAAGCCTCGCCGTTCTGGACGTGTACGTGAGTGTCCACGAGCTGGCCCTTACCGGCGCGCAGGGCCTTCACTTCCCAGCCTTCGAGCGCGATCCCCGCCTCGAAACGGTCTTCTAGGTGGTAGTCGAACTTCGCTCGTTTGTTCAGGGCGATGGTGTTGCCGCCGCCGCTATTCGTTTTCTTGCTCATGACGCAAGTATGGGGTGGGGATGATGTGATCCCAAGAGGCGCGTCATCTGCTTGAGGCGTCTTGGCGCACCCGGCACTATCGCGCGCAGCATCCGAGGCACCCATGAAGAGGTGCCGCGTTCCTTCTCTGTCTAGGAGTATTCCGGTCTATGGCTCTCGGAGGCGACAGCTCGCGCCACGGCATGTGGAGCAATCGATGGATGTTTGTACTGGCTGCTGCAGGTTCTGCAGTCGGCCTTGGAAACATCTGGAAGTTTCCCTACATGGCCGGAGAGAACGGCGGCGGCGCCTTCATCATGGTGTATCTGTTCTGCGTCTTTCTGGTCGGCATCCCGATCATGATGGCCGAGACGCTCATGGGACGGGCCACGCGTTCGTCGCCCATCAACACGATGCGTGAACTGGTCACGCACTCGAACGCGAAGGGCGGCTGGACGCTCATCGGTTGGATGGGCGTTGCAGCTGGCTTCCTGATTCTTTCGTTCTACGGCGTCATCGCGGGCTGGACCGTGCACTACGTCGTCGAGACGGCCAGCGGTTCCTTCACGGGCGCGACGGGGGACGTGACCGGCCAGGTCTTCGGCGACTTCCTTGCCAATCCACTGATGCTGATCGGTTGGCAGACCCTGTTCATGATCCTGACGATCTGGATCGTCTCAAGGGGCATCAGCGGCGGGATCGAGATCGCCATCAAGTGGCTCATGCCGACGCTCTTCCTGATGCTTATGGGACTGCTCGCTTACTCCGTGACCACCGACGGCTTCGGCGATGCGATGGCGTTCATGTTCAGTTTCGACCCCTCGAAGCTCGGTGTGGAGGGCATGCTGGATGCCATGGGGCAGGCCTTCTTTACTCTCTCGCTGGGTATGGGCGCGATCATGGCCTATGGCGCCTACGTCCCTTCTGACGCCAAACTCACGTCCACGGTCGGGACCATTGCGCTGCTCGATACGCTGGTGGCGACCGTCTCTGGTGTCGTCGTGTTCTCGCTCGTTTTCACCTACGGCCTCGAACCCAGTGACGGGCCGGGTCTGATGTTCGTGACCCTGCCACTCGCCTTTGGCCAGATGCCCTTCGGTGCCGCGATCGGCACGATCTTCTTCCTGCTCGTGAGCTTCGCGGCGCTGACCTCTGCAATCTCGCTTACTGAGCCGGCGCTTGCCTGGCTCGTCGAGGATTACAACGCGAAGCGTCAGCGGGTCGCGATCAGCCTCGGCGTGATCTGCTGGATCCTTGGGCTGGGCACCGTGTTCTCGTTCAACATCTGGTCAGACTTTCACGTAGTTGGCGAAAAGACGGTGTTCGACGTCATCGACTTTGCGTCGAACAACGTGATGCTGCCCCTCGGCGGCATGCTCATCGCGCTCTTCGCCGGCTTCGTGCTGCCCAAGGCGCTGGTGGCGGAGCAGCTCGGCCATAGCGGCTGGCGACTGTCGCTGTTCCTCCTGCTGCTCCGCTTCCTGGCTCCCGCGGGCGTCCTCGCGGTGTTCGCATACACCATCTGGACCGCCATGGCGGGCTGAGTCGTGCCGCACATCACGCGCAGCGCACTCGTCCCGCACTCAGCCGAGCGCATGTTCGCGCTCGTGAACGATATTGAGCGCTACGTAGAATTCCTGCCCTGGTGCACGGCCGCGTCCGTGCACGAGGAGTCGGATGACGTGGTCGTGGCCGAGCTCGAGATCGCGCGCGGCGGCATGCGGCAGCGCTTCACCACGCGCAACGCACTCTCGCCCCCGGAACGAATGACGCTAGAGCTGGTAGCCGGCCCCTTTAACTGGTTCGCCGGCGAATGGCGCTTCACTCCGCTCGGCGACGATGCGTGCAAGGTCGAGCTGGAGATGGACTTTGAGTACTCCGGCCGCATCGCGCGCACGGCGCTCGCTGGGCTTTTTGCCAAGGGCGCTGACGAACAGGTGGATGCCTTCTGTGCACGAGCGAGGACGGTTTACGGTGAGTGACGAGGCGTCCGAGATCATGGTCGAAGTGGCTTATGCGAAACCCGATAGCCAGCGCATCGTGAGGCTCACCGTGCCGGTTGGTACGACGCTCATCGAAGCTGTGCGGCGCTCTGGTATCGACGAGATCTTTCCTGAGATTGACTTTGAGGTTGCGACCTTCGGTGTATTCGGGAAGGTCGAGAAGCAGCGTGACCGCGTCCTCAGGCAGTGGGACCGCGTGGAGATTTACCGGCCATTGCAGATCGATCCGAAGGCCAAGCGAGCAGAGCGCGCACAGGCGCAGAAGGGAAAGGCCTGAAGCGCCTCAGGCGCCCGCGGCGGCGGCCGCCTCCGCAGCCTCCTCGGCAGCCCTTTCCTGCGCCTCCTTGACTGCGCTTGGGAGGAAGTCACCTTCGAAGTAGCTCAGTGCATCATCTTCGAAGTACACGGTGAGGCCCTGCTGAAGTCGGTCGAGGGAGCCGATCTGGATCGTGTAAACGTAATCCCAGCGATCTTCGCGAAAGGCGTTCGCGAGGACCGGCTCGCCTAGGATGAAGCGCACCTGGCGCCGCGACATACCCGGCTTGAGGCGATTGATCATTTCCTGCGTGACCACGTTGCCTTGCTGGATCGTCTGGCGGTAAACGCCTGGGAAACGCACGTCGGGCAGATCGAAGCGGTCTAGGCTGGAGCAGCCAGGCAGCAGAACAGCGGAGATCAGGGCGAGGCAAAGGCCCGCAAAACGCTTCATGGTTGATCGAAGTTCTCGGCAGGGATCACGAATCGCCGCGGATGATAGCTCGGTGCGGGCAAGAGGGGTATCGGCGAACCAGGGCTTCTAATCGGTGCTCAGGGTAGGGCCTCGGCGCGCGCGAGCAATTCTCTGGCGTGCGCGCGCGTCTGATCCGTGATTTCCAGGCCACCCAGCATGCGTGCGAGCTCGCCCTCGCGCGCGTCTGCGTCGAGCGATTCGATGCGCGTTTCAGCAAGTGTCTTCTTGCCGGTGTCTTTTCTCACCGCATAGTGGTGATGGCCAAGTGCGGCCACCTGCGGTAAGTGCGTAACCGCCAAAACCTGCGTGCGCTCGCCGAGGCGGCGCAGCATCTGCCCCACCACTTCCGCCGTGCGGCCGCCGATGCCGACGTCTGCTTCATCAAGCACGAGCGAAGGCACGCGCGACGTCAGTGCAGTGACCACCTGGATCGCGAGGCTGATCCGGGACAGCTCGCCGCCGGATGCGATGCGTCCGAGGGGCCCGGGTGCTACACCGGCGTTGGCCGAAAAACGATACTCGACGCTCTCCATGCCGCTCGACGCGCAATGGCCGCCCTCGTGGGGAATGAGCGCCGGTTCGAAGCGCGCATCGCGCAGGCCAAGTTCTCGCAATTGCTCCGTCACGGCCTTTGCGAGCCTCTTCGAGGCGCTGCGGCGGGCTTTCGTGAGTCTTGTCGCCAGCGCCTCGAGTTCGCCGCGCGCCTGCGCGACCTCGGTAGCCAATGCATCGATGCGTGCGTCGGACGCATCCAGGTCGTCGTGCTCGGCTTGCAGCTCCGCAAAGAATGTCTCGAGCGCGTCGGGCCGTACCCGATGCTTGCGGGCTGCGTCGTGCAGCGCGCCCAGGCGGGACTCGACCTCGGCGAGGCGGACCGGGTCGGGTTCCAGGCCGTCGCTGTAGCGGCGGAGTTCGTCCGCAGCTTCCTCGGCGTTGACTCGGGCGGAGGCAAGCAACTCGCGGGCGTTCGCAAGCCGCGGGTCCGCGTCGTCGACTGTATCGAGCAAGTGGTCCAGGCGAGCGATACGGTCGACGACGGCATCATCGTCCTCTTCGAGTGCTGCTCGAGCCTGCCCCAGGCGCTCCACGTTGGCTTCTGCACCCGCAAGGCGACGCTGCTGCGCCTCGAGCTTACCGAGCTCCACGGTGCTCGGCGCTAACGTTTCTAGTTCCTCCAGCTGATAGGCAAGCAGAGTGCGCCGGTCGTTCTGTTCGTCAGCTGCGGCGCGAAGACGCTCCAGAGCGTCGGAGCTTTGGCGCCAGCGGTCGTGTGCAGCCGCAGCTTCGAGTGCGAGTGGCCGATGGGCGCCGAACTCGTCGAGCATGCGCATCTGTGTTTCGCGTCGAAGCAGAGAGGTGTGCGCGTGCTGGGAATGGATGTCTATGAGTTCGTCGGCCAGGGCTCTCACGTCCTGCAGCGTCACGGGGCGTCCGTTCACGAATGCGCGTGAACGCCCTTCGGCGCTCAGGGTTCGGCGCAGCAGGCACGAGCTTTGCTCGTGCTCATCCACAAGGTCGCGTTCGGTGAGCCAGGCGAGTGCTTCCGGGATTTCCGAGATGTCGAATTCGGCCGTCACGTCAGCGGCCTTGGCTCCGCGGCGCACGAGGTCGGGATTCGCGCGATCGCCCAGCACGAGACCGAGGGCGCCGAGCAGAATCGACTTGCCGGCGCCAGTTTCACCGGTGATCGGCAGAAAGCCGCCGGGGAACTCGACGGTAAGCGCTCGTACGAGCGTGAAGTCGCGGATGTCGAGCCGGGAAAGCATTCGTGAAGCGTGGCCTGTGTGGCACCTGCCGTCTACGGGTGAAATTCTCGCGGGGCCTGATGTCCTTCGGCAAGGATTTGCATGCGCCAAGCTTTGCCGCTATTCAGTCTGGGCGGAGACCCCGGATACCGGGTCAGCGTCAAAGCGGGCCGCGAACGAGCCTCGGAACAGCCATGAGCGTGCAGGACGACATTCTCAACGATCGGGCGAGCGTGCTTTTGAAGCTGCTGGTGGAGCGCTATATCGACAGCGGCGCGCCTGTCGCATCCAAGCAGCTGGCCCTGGAGTCGGAGCTCCAGGTGTCGTCAGCGACGGTGCGCAACGTCATGGCTGATCTCGAGGCGCATGGCCTCGTGGTTTCTCCACACACTTCTGCGGGCAAGGTGCCGACCCCCAAGGGTCTGCGGGTATTCGTTGATTCACTCATCCATGTCCGGCCCCTCGACGCCGGCGCCCTGACGAGTCTGCGCGAGTCGCTGTCACCGGAGCTGACGTCCCGCGAGCTGGTGGCGACCGCATCGCACCTGTTGTCGGGGATCACGCAGTTGGCGGGCGTGGTCACTCTGCCAAGGCCCGAGATCGTCACCCTTCGCCAGGTTGAGTTCCTGCCCCTGTCGAATCAGCGCATTCTCGTGATCCTCGTAGTGAACGAGAAGGAAGTGGAGAACCGCATCATCCGAGCGCATCGTCAGTTCGAAGAACATGAACTCCAGCAGGCGGCGAACTTCATCAATCAGCACTTTGGAGGTCGCAGCCTGCGCGGCCTGCGCGACGAGATTCTCACGAGCATGGAAGCTGATCGCGTCCGCATGGATGAACTCATGGCCGAGATGCTCGCCGTTGCGGCGGGTGCCTTCGCTGCGCCCAACGGCGGAGGCGGAGACTATGTGGTTGCCGGCGAGCAGAACCTTCTGAATTTTGTCTCCGGCGAGGACATGGGCGTTGCCCGCGACATATTCGACGCTTTTGGTCGAAAGCGGGACATTCTCCACTTGCTCGATCGCTGCCTCGAGGCAGACGGCGTTCAGCTCTTCATCGGTGAGGAATCGGGCTACGAGCCGTTCGGGGACTACTCGGTCGTGACGTCGCCCTACGAAGTGGATGGCCAGCTTGCGGGAGTCCTCGGGGTCATCGGCCCGACTCGCATGGCATATGAGCGCGTGATTCCCATTGTGGACGCCACGGCTCGCCTCCTGGGTGCCGCGATGCAGGACCTGCCGGGCACGCCGCGCGCCTGACCGAGATTCTTTTCGCTTCAGCACTTGAACCGCACTGCTGTGCCCCCATGTCTGGACGTCGAGTACGGCGCGCCGGGCGCGCGAAGGGAACTGGAGTGGAGAAAGTGCATGAGTGAAGAGCAGCGTGGCGGCGCAGGTGCCGAGCCCGAGCGCGAGCCTGAGCGCGAGCCCGAGGCAGTGGCGGATGCGGTGGAGACTGAAGTGGACGCTTCAGCGGTCGTCGATGCTGCTGGTGAGGCGGCTACGGAGGCTGCTAGCGAGGCTGCTGCCGAGGCTGCTGCCGAGGTTGAGGGTGCTCAGGACAACGCACTTGCGGCTGCGGTCGCGGACGCGGCGCTTATGAAGGATGCGGCTCTTCGCGCTCAGGCCGAGGTCGAGAACGTGCGCCGGCGAGCCACGCGCGACGTCGAAGCCGCGCACAAGTTTGCCCTCGAAAAGTTCGCCTCCGCGCTGTTGCCGGTTGCGGATGGTCTGCAGAAGTCCGTCGAGGCTGTGACGGCCCATGAGGGCGACGACGAAGGACTCGCTGCGGTCAAGGAAGGCATTCAGCTCTCAGAGCGTATGTTCATGGATACGTTGGAGAAATTTGGCGTCGAAGGTATTGATCCGCTCGGAGAGCCCTTCGATCCGGAGCGCCACGAGGCCATGAGCATGATCGAAGCGCCGGCCGCCGAGGCCAATTCCGTGGTGAATGTGCTGCAGAAAGGCTTCGCCCTGAACGGGCGCTTGCTGCGTGCAGCCATGGTCATTGTCGCGAAGTGAAACTGAAGCCTTGAATCGGCTCTCGCGGCCCAGATATCGGTAAACAATCGTTCAGGAAACATCGGGTACGGCGCAGTGCTTCGGCGCAGCGGCGATGCCGACACAAGACATCCCAGGAGAATCAGCAATGGGCAAGATCATCGGCATCGACCTCGGCACCACGAACTCGTGCGTGGCCGTGCTCGAAGGCAAGGACGCCCGCGTCATCGAGAACGCGGAAGGCGATCGCACTACCCCGTCCATCGTCGCCTACACAGACGATGGCGAAGTCCTTGTCGGTCAGTCGGCCAAGCGACAGGCGGTCACGAACCCCGAGAACACACTCTTCGCGGTCAAGCGACTCATCGGTCGCCGCTTCGGGGACACGGTCGTCCAGAAAGACATCGGCATGGTCCCGTACAAGATCGTGAAGGCGGACAACGGTGATGCCTGGGTCGAAGCGCGGGGCGAAAAGATGGCGCCGCCGCAAGTCTCCGCCGAGGTTCTGAAGAAAATGAAGAAGACCGCCGAGGACTACCTCGGTGAGTCCGTGACCGAGGCCGTGATCACGGTCCCGGCCTACTTCGACGACTCGCAGCGCCAGGCCACGAAGGATGCTGGCCGCATCGCGGGCCTTGAGGTGAAGCGGATCATCAACGAGCCGACCGCAGCCGCCCTTGCCTACGGCATGGACAAGCAGCGCGGCGACTCGAAGATCGCGGTCTATGACCTCGGCGGTGGCACCTTCGACGTCTCGATCATCGAGATCGCGGAGGTCGACGGTGAGCATCAGTTCGAGGTGCTGTCCACGAACGGTGACACCTTCCTCGGCGGTGAGGACTTCGATCTTCTGCTCATCGACTACCTTGCGGATGAGTTCCAGAAGGACAACGCCATGGACCTGCGGAACGATCCTTTGGCCAAGCAGCGCCTGAAGGAGGCCGCAGAGAAGGCGAAGATCGAGCTGTCGTCGAGCCAGCAGACGGAAGTGAATCTTCCCTACATCACGGCTGATGCGTCCGGGCCGAAGCACCTCGTCACCAAGATCACGCGCGCGAAGCTCGAATCTCTTGTGGAGTCCCTGATCGACCGCACGATCGAGCCCTGCCGCGTCGCGCTCAACGATGCGGGCCTCAAGGTTTCCGAAATTGATGAGGTCATTCTTGTCGGCGGTCAGACGCGTATGCCGATGGTCGGCGAGAAGGTGAAGGCGTTCTTCGGTCGGGATCCGCGTCGCGACGTGAATCCGGATGAAGCTGTGGCCATGGGCGCGGCGATCCAGGCTGCGGTTCTGGCCGGCGACGTGAAGGACGTTCTTCTGCTCGACGTGACCCCGCTCTCGCTCGGCATCGAGACGCTGGGTGGCGTCATGAGTCCGCTCATCGAGAAGAACACGACCATTCCCACGAATAAGACCCAGGTCTTCTCGACGGCGGATGACAACCAGACTGCCGTGACCATCCATGTTCTTCAGGGTGAGCGAAAGCAGGCGGGTCAGAACAAGTCGCTCGGGCGCTTTGATTTGTCCGACATCCCGCCGGCGCCGCGTGGCATGCCCCAGATCGAGGTCGCCTTCGACATCGATGCGAACGGCATCCTTAACGTTTCCGCCAAGGACAAGGCGACGGGCAAGGAGCAATCGATCGTCATCAAGGCGTCCTCTGGCCTTTCGGACGAGGAAGTCGAAGCCATGGTTGCGGACGCCGAGGCAAACGCCGATGAGGATCGCCGGTTCGAGGAAATGGTGAATCTTCGCAATCAGGCGGACGGACTCGTCCACGCGACCCGCAAGACGCTGACTGATGCGGGTGACAAGGTTGAAGAAGCCGAGAAGGCATCCATCGAGGCGGCGATCGTCGAACTGGAAGAAGCGCTGAAAGGGGACGATCGTGAGGCGATCGAAGCCAAGATGAATGCACTTTCGGAGGCTGCTGCAGGGCTGGCGCAGAAGATGTACGCCGATGCCGGAGGCGAGGCTGGCATGGAGCCAGGCCCCGATGCGGACAGCGGCGCGCCGGAAGACGATGTCGTGGACGCAGAGTTCGAGGAAGTGAAGGACGACGACAAGCAGTGAGTCGTTGCGGGGCGCGCCCGAGCGCGCACCGATTCCATTGCGCCGGTGACGGGAAACCCTCACCGGCGCACGCACATCAAGGCACGGGAGCCGTTCGTTCATGTCGAAGCAGGATTACTACGAGGTGCTCGGCGTGGGGCGGGACGCGTCTGACGCAGACATCAAGAAGGCCTATCGTCGCCTGGCGATGAAATATCACCCGGACCGCAATCCTGATGATGCGGAGGCCGAAGCCAAGTTCAAGGTGGCCAGCGAGGCCTATGAAGTCCTCGCCGACGCTGAGAAACGCGGCGCTTATGATCGCTTCGGGCATGCGGGTGTTGATCCGCAGGGGATGGGCGGTGGCTTCGGCGGCGGCGGCGCCTCGAGCTTCTCGGACATCTTCTCGGACGTCTTTGGCGACATCTTCGGCGGCGGCGGCGGCGGCGGCGGTCGCGCGGGCCGAAGTCAGCGCGGGGCTGATCTGCAGTACACGCTCGAGCTAGACCTCGAGCAGGCCGTTCGCGGCGATGAGGTTCAGATTCGGATTCCGACGCTTGTCGAATGCGATGTATGCCATGGCTCCGGTGCGGAACCGGGCACCTCGCCGACGACCTGCCCGGATTGTGGCGGGAGCGGCCAGGTCCGGGTTTCGCAGGGGTTCTTTACGCTCCAGCAGACCTGCCCGCGCTGCCGTGGACGGGGTCAAATCATTACGAATCCGTGCAGCAGCTGTGGTGGTCGCGGTTACCACGACGATACGAAGACGCTCTCGGTGAAAGTGCCCCCTGGGGTCGATACCGGCGACCGGATTCGACTGTCCGGCGAGGGTGAGGTGCAACCGGGCGGCGGCCCCCCGGGCGATCTTTACGTACAGATCGCGGTGCGCGAACACCCGATCTTTACGCGTGAAGGGCGTCACCTGTACTGCGAGGTGCCGATCGCGTTCCCGGATGCAGCGCTCGGTGGCGAGCTCGAAGTGCCAACCCTTGATGGGCGCGTGAAACTGCGAATCCCCGAGGAGACACAGACAGGGCGGCTGTTCCGGATGCGGGGTAAGGGCGTGCGTCCTGTTCGTGGCGGCGAGGCTGGCGACCTGCTTTGCCGTGTGGTCGTCGAGACCCCGGTGAAGCTCACATCCAAGCAAAAGGATCTGCTTGAGGAGTTCCGCTCTTCGCTGGCGGGTCGGGCACACTCGCCTAAGGAGAAGAGCTGGTTCGACGGCGTGAGGAATTTCTTCGACGATCTCACGTCCTGACGCAGGGGCAGATAATGACGACGGAAACCGGGGCGCAGGTGCGAGTTGCGATCACGGGTGCGGCCGGTCGCATGGGGCGGACGTTGGTTCGAGCCATAGGGGCACACGCGGACTGCATCCTCGCTGCCGCCGTCGAGCATGGTGAAAGTCCTGCGCTCGGTGCTGATGCGGGGATTCTTGCCGGCGTGGATGCGCTTGGTGTGGCGGTGGTTGCTGACCTCGGTGACGTGTTGCCCGGCGTCGACGTGGTTGTCGATTTCACGACGCCCGAGGCGACGCGTCGCCACGCTGAACTCTGCGCTGAAGCGGGCGTTGCGATGGTGGTGGGCACAACGGGTTTGGGTGAGGCGGATGAGGCAGCGATTGCTGCGGCGTCACAGAAGGCTGCGGTCGTCACGGCGCCGAACTTCAGCGTCGGCGTGAATCTCGCTTTGCGCCTTGTGCGCCTTGCCACCGAGGTGCTGGGAGACACGGCCGACATAGAAATCATAGAGATGCATCATCGTCACAAGGTTGATGCACCTTCTGGAACGGCCCTGCGCATGGGCGAAGTTGTTGCGGAGGCCCTTGATCGGGAGCTCGAGGTGGTCGCGGCGCACGGCCGCAGGGGCCGCGGCGATCCGCGCGCTCGGAGCGCGATCGGTTTTCACGCCTTGCGCGGCGGCGATGTGGTCGGCGATCACTCTGTCGTGTTCGCCTGCGAGGGTGAGCGCATCGAGATCACGCACAAGGCATCGGACCGGACGACCTTCGCCAGCGGCGCGGTGCGCGCGGCTGCTTGGGCGGCGGTGCAGGCGCCCGGCGCCTACGGAATGGAGGCCGTTCTTGGTCTCGACTGATCGGCCGTGGACACGCTCGGGGCCGGTGCGTATATTCCGCCGCCGATGTCTAAATTGGCCATACAATGAGGTTCCCTGCGGACCTCGACGAGAGCGGGGCGGAAGGCTTCTTCCCCCCGCTTTTTTGTGGCCTGAGCTCAGGGCAGGAGTGCCCCAGGTATCTGAAAAATAAGAGGTAAAGACTTTGTCAGGTGCTGCGCTGCTCGCTCTAGAAGACGGTTCCGTCTTTCGTGGAGTCTCCATCGGTCAGGATGGCGAAGCCGTGGGTGAGGTGGTGTTCAACACCGCCATGACGGGCTATCAGGAGATCCTCACGGATCCGTCCTACGCGCGACAGATCGTCACGCTGACCTACCCTCACATCGGCAGCACCGGCTGTACAGATGAGGACATGGAGTCCGATCGCGTCTGGGCGTCGGGCCTCGTGATTCGCGACCTGCCATTGTTGATGTCGAACTTTCGTGCCGAGTGCACGCTTCCCGAGTTTCTTGTCCGCGAAAACGTGGTGGCGATCGCAGAGATCGACACACGGCGACTGACTCGCTTGATCAGGGAAAAGGGTGCGCTCGCGGGCGTGATTGTCGCCGGCCCGCGGGCCGAGGGGATGACCGACGCCGATGCGTGCGGCCGGGCGCGCTCTTTCCCCGGGCTCAAGGGTATGGATCTCGCAAAGGTCGTCACGACCGCCGAACCGTACACGTGGCGCGAGGGTGTCTGGGCGCTCGGGTCCGGCTACCCCAGGGTCGAACCTGCCGCGGATGCCTTTAGGGTGGTCGCCTATGACTTTGGCGTGAAGCGGAACATCCTTCGTCTCCTCGTCGATCGAGGCTGCGACGTTACGGTCGTGCCTGCGCAGACACCTGCGGCTGACGTGCTTGCGATGCAGCCAGATGGCGTTTTCCTCTCGAACGGGCCGGGTGATCCGGAGCCATGTGAGTACGCGATCGATGCGATCCGTATTTTCCTAGATGCCGGCATGCCGCTCTTTGGCATCTGTCTGGGTCATCAGCTGCTTGGCCTTGCCTCCGGTGCCAGGACCGTAAAGATGGGTCATGGCCATCACGGAGCGAATCATCCCGTGAAGGCACTCGCCAGCGGCGGCGTGCTGATCACGAGCCAGAACCACGGTTTCGCGGTTGATGCAGACGCCCTCGGTGATGATCTGGAGGTCACGCACGTTTCCTTGTTCGACGGGTCTTTGCAGGGCATTCGTCACACCTCGAAGCCGGCGTTCGGATTTCAGGGTCATCCTGAGGCGAGTCCCGGACCGCAGGACGCGGAATCACTCTTCGACCGATTTGCGGCGCTCATGGCAGCCGCGCGCAGCCACTGAGGAGAGACGGCGATGCCGAAGCGCAACGACATCCAGAGCATCCTCGTTCTCGGCGCAGGCCCGATCGTGATCGGCCAGGCCTGTGAGTTCGATTATTCCGGCGCGCAGGCCTGCAAGGCCCTGCGGGAAGAGGGGTTCAGGGTCATTCTCGTGAACTCGAATCCCGCGACGATCATGACCGATCCTGCCATGGCGGACTCGACCTACATCGAGCCAGTGGAGTGGAGGACGGTTGAACAGATCATCGCGAAGGAGAAGCCGAACGCGCTGCTGCCCACCATGGGCGGTCAGACCGCGCTCAACTGTGCGCTGGATCTGGCCAAGCATGGCGTGCTCGACGCCCATGGCGTCGAGCTCATCGGCGCCAAGAAGGATGCAATCGACAAGGCCGAGGATCGTGAACTCTTTGACAAGGCCATGAAGAACATCGGCCTTGCGACGCCGCGTGCGGGCCTCGCCCACTCCATGGAGGAAGCGATCGATGTCCAGGCGGAGCTCGGCTTCCCCTGCATCATTCGCCCGTCCTTCACGATGGGTGGTTCGGGCGGTGGTATCGCCTACAACATGGAAGAGTTCGAGGAAATCTGCGCACGCGGACTGGATCTCTCACCTACCAACGAGCTTCTCATCGACGAATCTCTCATCGGGTGGAAGGAGTTCGAGATGGAGGTCGTCCGCGACTCGGCGGACAACTGCATCATCATCTGTGCGATCGAGAACTTCGACGCGATGGGGGTCCATACGGGCGACTCGATCACGGTAGCGCCAGCGCAAACCTTGACGGACAAGGAATACCAGATCATGCGCAACGCCTCGCTGGCGGTCCTGCGCGAGATCGGCGTTGAAACGGGGGGCTCGAACGTTCAGTTCGGCATCGACCCGAAGACCGGCCGCATGGTCGTCATCGAGATGAATCCGCGCGTTTCACGCTCTTCGGCGCTGGCATCCAAAGCGACCGGTTTCCCGATCGCGAAGGTCGCCGCGAAGCTCGCAGTGGGCTATACCCTGGACGAGCTGACGAACGACATCACGCAGATCACGCCCGCATCCTTCGAGCCGTCGATCGACTACGTCGTCACGAAGATTCCGCGTTTCACCTTCGAGAAGTTCCCGCAGGCCGATGCCCGTCTGACGACTCAGATGAAGTCCGTTGGGGAGGTGATGGCCATAGGGCGTACCTTCCAGGAATCGATGCAGAAGGCGCTGCGCGGTCTCGAGGTCGGCGCGAGCGGCCTCGACCGGAAGACCCGGGTGGATGCGCCGGACGATCTGCGCCAGGTGATTCAGGAGATCACCACGCCCGGGGCAGAGCGCGTCTGGCACCTCGGCGATGCATTTCGGGCCGGCCTTACGCTGGAGGAAGTGTTCGATTACTCCCGCGTCGATCCCTGGTTCCTCGCGCAGATCGAAGACCTCGTGCTCGAGGAGCGCCGCATCGAAGGCGCGGAGCTCGGCTCCCTCGACGAGAGCTGGCTGCGTCGCCTGAAGCGCAAGGGCTTTTCCGATAAGCGTCTCGCCGCGCTGCTCGGCATCGACGAATTCGCGATGCGCGAGCATCGCCAGGCGCTCGGGCTTCGCCCCGTCTACCGTCGAGTGGACACCTGTGCAGCGGAGTTCCCGTCCTCTACTGCCTATATGTTCTCCACCTACGAAGACGAGTGCGAAGCCGCTCCTTCCGATCGCAAGAAGATCATGGTGCTTGGCGGCGGACCGAACCGCATCGGCCAGGGCATCGAGTTCGACTACTGCTGCGTTCACGCAGCCCTCGCCATGCGCGAGGACGGGTACGAGACCATCATGGTCAACTGCAATCCGGAAACCGTTTCGACGGATTACGACACGTCGGATCGCCTCTACTTCGAGCCGGTTACGCTTGAGGATGTGCTCGCTATCGTTGAGCTCGAACAGCCCGCTGGGGTGATCGTGCAGTTCGGTGGCCAGACGCCGCTGAAACTCGTTGAAGCGCTGCACGCGGCGGGTGTACCCATAATCGGAACATCTGCGGACGCCATCGACCGTGCGGAAGATCGCGAACGCTTCAAGGCGCTCATCGAGACACTCGGCCTCGCGCAACCGGACAATCGGATCGTGCGCAGCGAAGGTGAAGCCGTCGCCGCCGCGCACCAGATCGGCTATCCCTTAGTGGTGCGTCCTTCCTATGTCCTCGGGGGTCGCGCCATGGAGATTGTCTACAGCGACGACGAACTCGAGCGCTACATGCATGACGCTGTGCAGGTGTCCGACGACTCGCCTGTACTGCTCGATCGTTTCCTCGATCAGGCCGTGGAGGTTGACGTCGACGCCGTTTCCGACGGCACGCGCGTGGTGATCGGCGGGATCATGGAGCACATCGAGCAGGCGGGCGTTCACTCCGGTGACTCCGCATGTGCGCTGCCGCCGCATCACCTCAATGAGAGCGTGCAGGCGCGGGTCCGGGAGCAGGTGGCGGCCATGGCGCTCGAGCTCGGCGTCGTCGGCCTCATGAACGTGCAGCTCGCGATCCAGGGCGAAGACATTTTTGTCCTCGAGGTGAACCCCAGAGCCTCGAGGACGGTGCCTTTTGTTTCCAAGACGATCGGTACCTCGTTGGCAAAGATCGCTGCGCGATGCATGGCCGGCACTTCGCTGGCGGAGCAGGGTTTCACCGAACAGCGCCATCCGGTGTATGTGAGCGTCAAGGAATCGGTGTTCCCATTCGCGAAGTTCCCGGGGGTTGATCCGATCCTTGGGCCGGAGATGAAGTCGACAGGCGAGGTGATGGGGGTGGGTGAGAGCTTCGATGAGGCATTCGCCAAGGCCACCCTGGCCGCCAGCATCACGCTTCCCAAGTCTGGTCGTTGCTTCCTCTCGGTAAAGGAGTCGGACAAGCCTTTCGTGGTACCGCTAGCGCGGGAATTGCTGGAGCTTGGTTTTACGCTCGTTTGTACCCGGGGCACACGCAGGGTGCTCGCGGCCGCGGGCATCGACGCAGAGCAGGTCAACAAGGTGACTGAGGGTCGGCCGGACATCTCCGACGAGCTCAAGAACGACCGAATCGACTTCATCATCAACACGACGGAGGGGCGCAGATCGATCGCGGACTCTGCCGTGATTCGCAGGCTCGCGCTTCAGCAAAAGGTCTGCTACACAACGACGCTCACGGGCGGAGTCGCCTTTTGCACCGCCATTCGCTACGGCAGGGGGGAGCGGGTGCGTCGGCTCCAGGACCTGCATACCGGACGTGCTGCATGAAGACCCCGATGACCGTTGAAGGCGCAGAGATGCTGCGTGCCGAATTGAAGACCCTGAAAAGCGAGGCTCGACCCCGCGTGATCCAGGCGATCGCCGAGGCGCGAGAGCATGGCGACCTGAAGGAGAACGCCGAATATCACGCGGCGCGCGAAGAGCAGGGCTTCATCGAAGGCCGCATTCAGGAGATCGAGGGCAAGCTCTCTGGTGCCCAGGTGATCGACGTCAGCAAGATCGCGCCGACCGGCAAGGTCATCTTCGGCGTCACCGTGCAGCTCATCAACGTCGACACCGCCGAGGAACAGACCTGGCGGATCGTTGGCGACGATGAGGCCGATCTGAAGGAAAGGAAGATCTCCGTATCATCCCCGATTGCGCGTGCACTCATTGGTAAGTCGGAAGGGGACGTCGTGGTTGTGCAGGCGCCGGGCGGAAACGTCGAGTATGAAATTGACCGGGTTGAGCACTGAGCACGGTCACGTTCAGCCAAGGCGATTGCGCAGAATGTTCGATTTCTTCGGATCAGGTTCTTCAGCTTTCAGATAGAGCAGTACGACGCGCCCGATGGCCTGGACCTGCGTTGCACCGGTTGCCTCACACAGGGCGGCGGCAGCCGCGGCGCGTTCTTCGCGCTCGATAGCGGGCAGGCGCACTTTGATCAGCTCGTGATCGTCGAGGGCGCGCTGAACCTCAGCGACGAGCCCGTCGGACAAGCCGCCGTCACCAACCTGCACGACCACGTTGAGGTCGTGTCCGATCCGGCGTAGTTCGCGCTGTTCTTTCGAGCTGAGTATGGTTCGGTCGCGCATGGCGCCCTCTCCGGAAAACGGGCGGCGGAGTGTACAGGCACGGCGCGCGCTATGCTTCGGGAGCAGTGATGGCAAAGAAACGCAGGGCGGGCTGGATGTCGGAGCACGTCTCCGATCCGTTCGTGAAGCGGGCGCAGCTGGAAGGATTCCGCTCGCGAGCCGTCTACAAGCTGCTGGAAATCGACGAGAAGCACCGTTTGTTTCGGCCGGGTATGACCGTGGTCGACCTCGGCGCGGCGCCCGGTGGCTGGTCACAGGTCGCCGCTGACCGGGTCGGTGGCGCTGGGCGCGTCATTGCGCTGGACCGCCTTGAAATGGAACCGATCGCCGGTGTGACGTTCCTGCAGGAGGACTTCGAGGAGGCGTCAGGCCTCGATGCTCTGCTGGCAGCGCTGCCGGACGCCGGAGCGGATCTTGTTTTAAGTGACATGGCCCCCAATCTTTCAGGCGTGAGGGAGGCTGATCAAGCGCGGATGTCCGCCCTTGGCGAATTGGCCCTCGACCTAGTCGACCGTATCCTCGCTCCGGGTGGAGGCATGGTCGTGAAGCTCTTTCAGGGCGAGGGTTTTGATGCCTTCGTTGCGGAATCCCGGTTACGGTTCGCGCAGGTGAACATCCGCAAGCCCGAGGCCTCGAGACCCAGGTCGCGCGAAGTCTATGCGGTAGCGGCGGGCCGTCGCGGGAACTGATCGCTCCGCCGCAAGCCGCGGTGGGTGCCGGCGCGGCGCTTGTAGTATGCTCACCGGCCCTTCCGGCCGATGACGTCGATCAGGCCAAGCGGACACACGGGTCCATCCCCGAACCCCGGGTCGCGGGTGCACGCGACCAGAGAGGTGACCACCTTGAACGACATGGGAAAAAACCTGCTGCTGTGGCTGATCATCGCCGCCGTTCTGCTCACGGTTTTCAACAACTTCAATCCGCAGCCAAACCCCCAGGAGCTGTCCTACTCGCAGTTCGTGGAGCAGGTGCAGCGCGATCAGGTGTCGGCCGTCAGCATGGACGACGTCAGCATCCGCGGAACGCTGCGTTCTGGCGAGCGGTTCGAGACAGTGCTCCCGCCGATCGCGGACCCCAAGCTCATGGACGATCTGCTCGCCCATGACGTCCAGGTCCAGGCGCTCAAGCCCGAAGAAACATCCATCTTTGTACAGCTGCTGATCGCGAGCTTCCCGATCCTCGTCATCATCGCCGTCTTCATGTTCTTCATGCGACAGATGCAGGGCGGAGCAGGCGGCCGCGGTGGTCCGATGAGCTTCGGCAAGTCCAAGGCGCGCCTGCTCTCGGAAGACCAGATCAAGACGACCTTCGCTGACGTCGCTGGTGTCGACGAGGCCAAAGAAGACGTCCAGGAGCTTGTGGAGTTTCTACGTGATCCGGGCAAATTCCAGCGCCTTGGCGGTCGCATCCCGCGGGGCATCCTGATGTGCGGATCGCCCGGTACCGGCAAGACCCTTCTCGCCAAGGCGATCGCGGGCGAGGCCAAGGTGCCGTTTTTCTCCATCTCTGGCTCGGATTTCGTCGAGATGTTCGTGGGTGTGGGTGCCTCGCGCGTGCGTGACATGTTCGATCAGGCGAAGAAGCAGGCGCCCTGCATCATCTTTATCGACGAGATCGACGCGGTGGGCAGGCATCGGGGTGCAGGTCTCGGTGGCGGACACGACGAGCGCGAGCAGACGCTGAACCAGCTCCTCGTCGAGATGGACGGCTTTGAGCCCAACGACGGCATCATCGTCATCGCAGCCACGAACCGACCGGACGTCCTCGACCCGGCGCTACTGAGACCCGGTCGTTTCGATCGCCAGGTCGTTGTGCCGCTGCCTGACATTCGCGGCCGCGAACAGATTCTGAAGGTGCACATGCGCAAGGTCCCCGTCGCTGATGACGTCGAGCCCGGTGTGATCGCGCGTGGCACGCCCGGCTTCTCGGGCGCCGATCTCGCCAATCTCTGCAACGAGGCCGCGCTGTTCGCCGCACGCGCGTCTCGCCGGCTCGTGAGCATGGAGGAGTTCGAGAAGGCAAAGGACAAGATCATGATGGGCGCAGAGCGTCGGACCATGGTCATGTCCGACAAGGAAAAGCGGACAACGGCCTATCACGAGGCTGGCCACACGATCGTGGGCCGCCTGATGCCGGACCACGATCCGGTCTACAAGGTCACGATCATTCCGCGCGGCCGCGCCCTTGGGGTGACCATGTACCTGCCGGAGCAGGATCGGTACAGCCATTCCAAGCAGCACATCCTCTCGAATATCTGCTCGCTCTTCGGCGGCCGCATTGCCGAGGAGATGATCCTCGGCGAGACGGGTATCACCACCGGCGCGTCCAACGATATCGAGAGAGCCACATCGCTCGCGCGAAACATGGTCACGAAATGGGGCCTGTCCGATAAGCTCGGGCCGCTCAAGTATGCGGAGGACGAGGATCAGCCATTCCTAGGCATGTCCGCGTCGGCGAGGCCCATGGCGGTTTCCGGTGAAACGGCACGTCTGATCGATGAGGAAGTGCGTTCGATCATTGACGATTGCTATGCGCGGTCGCAGACGATCCTCTCCGACAACGAGGACAAGCTGCACGCAATGTCGGAGGCGCTCATCGAATACGAAACGCTCGACTCCAAGCAGATCGACGACATTATGGAAGGTATGCCGCCGCGGCCGCCGCAGCGGCCTAGCGACGATCCCGGAGCGGGCGGCAGTGCCTCCGCCGGCGACGATCTCGGCGCCGTTGGCGGTCCGGCTGAAGAGGTCTGATTGGTTGGGCCGGTCGGGCGTGCCCGGCCGGCCCCCTCCGTTTTTCGCACGGGCATTCCCTCCTTGAGTCAAATCCTTGTCTGCGGAGATCGCGAGCTCGCCCTCGATCGGGTCGCGATCATGGGCGTACTCAATCTCACGCCTGACTCGTTTTCGGACGGCGGTGAACTACTCACCGACGATGAGCGCCTCAACAAGGAAGCGCTGCTCCGCCGGGCCGACGTCATGGTTGCTGAGGGCGCAGCGATCCTTGATCTTGGTGCCGAATCGACGCGTCCCGGCGCGAAGCCGGTGTCCCTGCCGGTGGAGCGCGATCGCATCGTGTCTGCGATCGAGGCGCTGCGACCCCGGTTCGATGTGGTCATTTCTGTCGACTCCAGTCAGCCCCAGGTGTTCACGGCGGCGGCCGCTGCGGGCGCCGGTCTGCTCAACGATGTTCGCGCGCTCGGTCTGCCCGGGGCCATGGACGCGGCTCGAAAGACGGGTTTGCCCGTGTGTCTCATGCACATGCAAGGCGAGCCGGGCACGATGCAGAAAGCGCCCCGTTATGAGGATGTGGTCACAGAGGTGGTTGAATTTCTGTGCGAGCGTCTGGCGTGTGCGGAGGCATCGGGTTTTCACGCAGAACGATTGCTCGTCGATCCGGGTTTCGGTTTTGGCAAGACGCTCGACCACAATCTCCAGCTGCTGAGGGGGCTTTCCCGTCTCGAAAGCCTTGGGCGACCGGTCCTCGTCGGCCTGTCGCGCAAGCGCATGATCGGCGCGCTCACTGGGCGAGCGGTAGATGAACGAGGTCCGGGCAGCGTGGCCGCGGCGGCGCTTGCCGTAATGGAAGGTGCCAGCATCGTGCGAACGCATGACGTACGCGAGACCCTCGACGCCGTGCGCGTGGCACAGGCGGTGAGAGGTGGCCAGGAAGGCGGGAGTCTGGAGGTACGATTGGATGGGTGATCGACGTTGGTTCGGGACGGATGGCATTCGCGGCCGCGTCGGCAGTGAGCCGATCACGCCAGATTTCGTGTTGCGTCTCGGCTGGGCGGCCGGTCGCGTGTTCGCGCGGGAAGGTGTGCGCCGAATTCTCATCGGCAAGGACACGCGCGTATCCGGCTACATGCTTGAGTCTGCGCTCGAAGCGGGGCTGTCCGCGGCGGGCGTCGACGTTCAGCTCACGGGTCCGATGCCTACGCCTGCTGTCGCATACCTGACGCGCACATTTCGCTGCGACGCGGGGGTAGTGATTTCCGCTTCTCACAATCCCTACTACGACAACGGCATCAAGTTCTTTTCGTCGAAGGGAGACAAGCTTGACGACGCGATCGAGGATGCCATCGAGGCGCAGCTCGAGCGACCGCTTGAAACGGTGGATTCCTCAGTGCTCGGGAAGGCGCGCCGCGTAGAGGATGCCGCCGGCCGCTACATCGAGTTCTGCAAGGCGACGGTGGGCCATGGCTTTCGTTTGCCGAACTGGCGCATCGTGCTCGATTGCGCGCACGGCGCGACCTACCACGTAGCCCCCGCCGTTTTTCGCGAACTCGGAGCGGACGTCATCGAGATGGGCGTTTCGCCAGATGGGTTCAACATCAATGAAGGTGTTGGGGCGACAGCGCCTCAAGCGCTGGCGGAACGGGTGGTGGCAGAACGGGCAGACCTCGGGATCGCTTTCGACGGAGACGGCGATCGCGTCGTGATGGTTGACGCCGAAGGCAATCTCGTTGACGGCGACGAATTGCTCTACATCATTGCTCGGTATCGCTCCCGCGCGCGCTGCTTGGTAGGGGGTGTCGTGGGCACGGTCATGACGAACCTCGGCATGGAGGCTGCCTTGCGCGAACAGCGCATCGATTTCGTGCGCGCAAAGGTAGGCGATCGGCACGTTCTTGCTGAGTGTGAGGCTCGAGGTTGGCAGCTTGGCGGCGAGTCGTCAGGGCATATCCTCTGTCTCGACGTGCACTCAACCGGGGACGGTATCGTTTCGGCGCTTCAGGTGCTGAATGCGCTTGTGGAAAGCGAGGAGAGCCTCGCCCAGGCCCGAGCGCAGCTTGAGCGATTCCCGCAAGTGCTGATCAACGTACGAGCGACTGAGCCCGCCCGCTTTCGAGAGTTCGCGCCGATCGTCCAGGCGATCAGTCGCGTCGAGCGTGAGCTTGGAGAGGGCGGTCGGGTGCTCGTGCGTCCTTCGGGGACCGAGCCGCTCGTACGCGTCATGGTAGAAGGCCGGGATGGTCCGCTGATCGAGCGTCACGCACGCGCGATCGCGGAGATCGTCGGGGCGCAGATGGGCTGACGCGCGGGCGCGACCTCGCTTGTGGGGGGCGGGGCGCTCGTCTAGCATTACGCGCCCTCCGCCAAGGCGCTGCCAGTGCCAGCCTCGGCGGGTCATCGCAGGACTGTCATGCGCACGCCCATAGTCGCCGCCAATTGGAAGATGAATGGCTCTCGGGCGTTTGCACGGGCGTTCGTTGCCGAGCTCGCTGGGATGGTCGCGCCGTCTGAGAACGTGCGCGTGGTTCTGTTTCCGCCCCAGGTGCTGCTTGCGGAACTCGCAACGGCCGTAGCGGACGGGGTCGTCGAGGTCGGTGCGCAAACGCTGCACGATGCGCCCGAGGGGGCGTACACCGGTGAAACGTCTGCGGAGCTTGCGGCGGACGTCGGTGCGCGGTGGGCCCTCGCCGGGCACTCGGAGCGACGCCAGCACTTCGGCGAGGACGATAGTGCCGTAGCCAGGCGCATGAGTGCGGCCCGGCGTGCTCGCCTTCAGCCTGTGCTGTGTCTGGGCGAGACGTTGGATGAGCGCAGGGGCGGTCGAGCGGAATCCGTGGTGCTCGCACAGCTCGATGCCGTGCTTGCCATTGATGCCCGATTACCTGCGGCGGTGGCCTATGAGCCGGTGTGGGCAATTGGTACCGGTGAGGTCGCGACGCCGGATCAGGCGCAAGCGATGCATGCTGTCATCCGGCGCCGCCTCGCTGAGGTCGGGCGTGAGGAGATGCCCATTCTCTACGGAGGCAGCGTAAAGGCGGATAACGCGGCCGGGCTTTTCGCCCAGCCGGACATCGACGGAGCACTCGTGGGTGGTGCTTCGCTGAACTCCGAGAGTTTCGCCGCGATCGTCGCGGCGCTCGGTGCACAACAAGACGAGGATTGACCCGAATGGGTATCGAAACGATTGAACTGGTGCTGACAGTCGCGCTTGTGCTCGACGCGCTTGCGCTGGTCGCACTCATCATGATTCAGCAGGGCAAGGGAGCCGGCGTTGGCGCAGCGTTTGGCAGCGGCGCATCACAGACCATGTTCGGTTCCGCAGGCGCGACCTCTTTTCTGACAACCATGACGACTTGGCTCGCTGTAGGTTTCTTTGTCATCACCTTCGGTCTCGCGTGGTCCGCGCGTGAACGTGCTGAGCAGCTGGGGACCGTCGGCATTCCTGAACTTGACGCAGAGGTGCCCGCAGCGCTGGAGATCCCGACCGATGACGCACTGCTGCAGATTCCGGTTGATGACGATGTGCCCGCCCTTGGGGCGGACGCCGTCCCGGCTGACGGTTCGGACGTGCCTGTGCTCGACGCGGCGGAAGATGTTCCGGTTGCCGAGGCAGCGTCCGAGGGTGGGGGTCGCTGAGCACGGTTTTCGAGGTTGCATTCCCGAGGACTTCGCCCGAGAATGCGCGCCCCTTGCCGAAGTGGCGGAATTGGTAGACGCGCTAGCTTGAGGGGCTAGTGGGCTTTTAGCCCGTGGAGGTTCAAGTCCTCTCTTCGGCACCAAGCACTACGAAAAGGTCCCGCTAAACGGGGCCTTTTTTGTCTTGACCGGTTTCTACCGCGTTCTCGGTTTTGCAGTTAGCGGTCGGTTGAAACGCTTACAGCGCGACCTGTATAGTTCGCGGCCTTCAGGTGCGGGGTGGAGCAGTCTGGTAGCTCGTCGGGCTCATAACCCGAAGGTCGTAGGTTCAAATCCTACCCCCGCTACCAACACCTGAGGGCCCGTCCGAGGACGGCTCGTGGTTCGGCTAAGAGAGCTACTTCGCTCGCCGAATGCATTCGATACCTGGTCCGTATCGCACGAGTTGCGGTTCGGCGCCGGGACGCGGAATGGGCCTTAGGCCCATTTTTTGTTTATGGAGCTTCCGTCTCGAACGAACGCGGGCGGAAGCAGGAGCGGGGCAGCCCGGCGTGAACAGTGGTTCCGGTGGCAGGGCAGGGCGCGTCGCAAGGGTCGAAGCGCTGATTCGCCCCCTTGTGGTTGCCGAGGGCTGTGAGCTTTGGGGTGTTGACCTGTCGGCCTCTGGCCGCCATTCGACGCTCAGAATCTATATCGATCGAGAAGAGGGTGTCTCGGTCGACGACTGCGAGGCGGTTAGTCGCAGGGTTTCGGCCCTGTTCGACGTTGAAGAACCGATTAGCGGTCAGTACACGCTTGAGGTGTCGAGTCCGGGTATGGATCGGCTGCTCTTCTGCCTTGAGCACTACGCCGAGAGCGTTGGCGAGACGGTGGATGTGCGTCTGTCCCAGGCATTCGAGGGGCGACGAAAGCTGACCGGCACGCTCGTGGGCGTGGAAGATGATGAGATCGTCGTGCAAGTAGGCGACGACGAGTATCTGCTACCGCTGGAGTGGATTCAGCGGGCGAGGATCGTGCCGCGGTTCGAGTGAAGCGCGCGCGACGAGAGATGGTGATGAGATGAGCAAGGAAATCCTGCTGGTCGTCGAGTCGGTTTCGAACGAGAAGGGCGTCGAGCCTGAAGTCATCTTCGAGGCACTTGAACTGGCGCTCGCAACCGCGACGAAGAAGCGCTATTCAGAGGATGCGGAAGTTCGCGTCGCTATAGATCGCGTTTCCGGAGAGTACGAGACCTTTCGGCAGTGGGTGATCGTCGAAGACGAATCAGTCATGGACATTCCCAATGCGCAGCTTTCGCTTGCGGCTGCGAAGGAAATAGATCCGGCGCTCGACCTAGGCGGCGTTTACGAGGAAGAGGTCGAATCGGTCGAATTCGGTCGCATCGCGGCGCAGACAGCCAAGCAGGTCATTGTTCAGCGGGTTCGTGAAGCAGAGCGCGCCAAGGTCGTAGAACTCTACACGCCGCGCGTCGGTGAACTCATCAGCGGCACGGTGAAGAAGGTTACGCGCGAGGTCGTCATCGTTGATCTCGGGAACAATGCTGAGGCGGTGCTGCCTCGTGATCAAATGATCCCGCGCGAAACGTTTCGCATCTCCGACCGCCTGCGGGCGTTGCTCCAGCGTATCGATCCCGAGAATCGAGGTCCTCAGCTCATCCTTTCTCGCACCGATCCACAGATGCTGATCAAGCTCTTCGAGATCGAGGTCCCGGAAATTGCGGAGCAGGTAATAGAGATTCGCGCAGCTGCGCGTGATGCCGGCTCGCGCGCCAAGATCGCGGTGCGCACGAATGACGGCCGCATTGACCCGGTTGGTGCCTGCGTCGGCATGCGCGGATCTCGCGTGCAGGCCGTTTCCGGTGAGCTTGCCAACGAGCGCATCGACATCGTGCTCTTCGACGACAACATCGCACAGCTTGCGATCAACGCCATGTCCCCGGCGGAGGTCGTTTCGATCGTCGTCGACGAAGAAACGCACGCGATGGATATTGCGGTTGAAGAAGACAATCTTGCCCAGGCCATTGGCCGTGGCGGCCAGAACGTTCGCCTCGCGAGCGAGCTGACCGGATGGCAGCTGAACATCATGACCGAGGAAGAAGCTGGCGAGAAACAGGAGGCTGAGGTCTCCAAGTTCGTGGAAGGCTTCATGGCCAAGCTCGACGTAGACGAAGACGTTGCGGTAGTGCTCGTCGAGGAAGGCTTTACCACCCTCGAGGAAGTCGCTTACGTACCGCTCGAAGAAATGCTCGGGATCGAGGGCTTCGATGAAGACATCGTGCTGGAGCTGCGCAATCGTGCGAAGGACGCTCTGCTCACGCAGGCCCTTGCATCGGAGGAGGCGCTTGAGGGCTATGAGCCGGCAGAGGACCTCCTCGCATTAATGGAGGCGCAGGGGCAGGAGCGTCGACTCGCATTGCTCCTTGCCAAGAACGACATCACGACGCAGGAAGACCTCGCCGAGCAAGCAGTTGATGACCTCACTGAGATCGAGGAACTCGGGCTCGACGAAGAACTGGCCGCGGCGCTGATCATGGCTGCGCGAGCGCCCTGGTTCGCGGAAGCGGAAGACGGTGACGCGGAGGTGGCCTCGGCTTGATGTGCCGGGCCTGAGACGCGCGTACCGATCGGAGAGGATTCCCGGAGAAAGCTGGATGGCAGAAGTAACCGTCAAACAACTTGCCGAAACCGTCGGCGCCCCGATCGATCGTCTGCTCAAGCAGATGGCCGAGGCGGGCCTGCCGCATTCAGGTGAGGAAGAGACCGTTACGGAGGCGCAGAAGCAAACTTTGCTGGCGTTCCTGAAGACGGCACACGGCGCTGCAGAGCCGGCAACCAAGAAGATCACGCTGAAGCGGAAGTCTGTGAGCACGCTGCGTACGGATCGTGGGCGCGGCAAGGCCGTGGCCGTGGAGGTTCGCAAGAAGCGCACCTACGTGAAGCGCGAGGCGACGCCTGCGGTGGAGGAAGCTGCGCCGCCGGATCCGGCTCAGCCCTCTGAGCTCGAGAAGCTCAAGGCCGAGGAATCGCAGCGCGAGGCGGATCGCCAAGCAGCTGAAGCGCAGCGCCGAGCCGAGGAGGAGGCTCGCAAGGCGGAGTCGGAGCGTCGTGCGGAGGAAGCCGAGCGCGAGAAGGCGGAAGCAGAAGCGCGTGCGAAGGCCGAGGAAGAGTCTAAGGCGCGCGAGGAAGCGGAAGCCAAGGCGGCGAAAGAGGCAGCTGAAGCTCGAGCAGCCGTTGAAGCCGAATCCGCAACGGCCGAAAAGCGTGGTGGCGCCAAGCCCGCCGCGTCGGGCGGAAAGGCCGGCGGCAAGCGCCGCAGCGGAGGTCGCGGCGACTCGGATCCGGTGGAGAGTCGCGGGCGTCGCGCGGGTACGCTTTCGCGCGATCGGTTGGCTCAGCGCAAGCGTCGCTCATCCGGCGGTCGCGCAAATGTACGCACGCAGAGTTTCGAGCGTCCGACGGAGTTCATTGCGCGGGAGGTCGAGATTCCCGAAGTCATTTCGGTCGGCGAGATTTCTCAGCGCATGTCGCTCAAGGCTGGCGATGCGATTAAGAAGCTAATGACCATGGGCGTCATGGCAACGATCAATCAGGCGCTCGACCAGGACACCGCGGTGCTCCTTGTCGAGGAATTGGGCCACAAGCCGAAGATCGTTTCCTCCGACGCGATCGAGCAGGAGCACCTCGAGGCCATCGCTAACATCGAGGGGGACGAGTCGTCGCGGCCGCCCGTCGTTACCGTCATGGGGCACGTCGATCACGGCAAGACTTCGCTTCTCGATTACATCCGTAAGTCGCGCGTGGCAAGCGGTGAAGCCGGCGGCATTACCCAGCACATTGGCGCGTACCACGTCGACACCGGTAACGGCGTGGTCAGCTTCCTCGACACGCCCGGTCACGCGGCGTTCACTGCCATGCGTGCCCGTGGAGCGCAGGTCACCGATATCGTCATTCTTGTTGTCGCCGCAGACGACTCCGTTATGCCGCAGACCGAGGAGGCGGTGCAGCATGCGAAAGCCGCCGGCGTGCCGATCGTCGTCGCAGTCAACAAAATTGACAAAGAAGGCGCAGATCCTCAACGGGTGCGAAACGAGCTGTCCGCCAAGGACGTGATTCCGGAAGACTGGGGTGGTGACACGCAGTTCATCGACGTGTCGGCGATGACGGGAGACGGCATCGACGCGCTGCTCGAAGCCGTACTTCTGCAGGCGGAGTTGCTTGAGCTGAAGGCTGTTCCGAACGCGGCTGGACAGGGATCGATTGTAGAGTCCCGCCTTGATCGCGGCCGCGGCCCCGTGGCGACCCTGCTCGTGCGCAACGGCACGCTTGCAAAGGGGGACTTCATCGTCGCGGGTGAGCATTACGGTCGGGTGCGGGCAATGCTCGATGAGGGCGGCTTGCAGATAGGGTCTGCCGGCCCATCGATTCCCGTCGAAGTGCTCGGATTGTCCGGCACGCCGGACGCCGGCGATGACTTCGCAGTCGTCGAAGACGAGCGCCGAGCGAAAGAACTGGTCGATTTCCGTCGAGAGCGCAGTCAGCAAGCGCGTCTGCAACAGCAGCAGGCGGCACGCATGGACAGCCTCTTCGACAACATCGGAGAGGGTGAGACGCCGACGCTCAACATCGTGCTGAAGACGGATGTGCGCGGCTCGCTCGAAGCGCTGATGACGGCAATCAACGAAATCAGTACCGATGAAGTTCGCGCAAACATTGTGTCGAGTGGGGTCGGAGGCATCAACGAGTCGGACGCGAACCTCGCACTCGCCTCCAAGGCGGTGGTCATTGGCTTCAATGTCCGCGCGGATGCGTCTTCGAAGCGGATCATCGAGCAGGAAGGTTTGGATCTGCGCTACTACAGCGTGATCTACGAGATCCTCGACGACATCAAGCAAGTGATGTCCGGGATGCTGGCGCCTGAACTGCGCGAGGAGATCGTCGGAGTCGCCGAGGTCCGAGAGGTGTTCCGTTCGCCGAAGTTCGGCGCCATTGCGGGCTGTATGGTCATCGAGGGCTCGGTACACCGTAACAAGCGCATTCGCGTGCTTCGGGAAGACGTTGTCATCTACGAGGGTGAGCTTGAATCGCTGCGTCGTTTCAAGGACGACGTTCCTGAGGTGCGCCAGGGAACCGAGTGCGGCATTGGGGTGCGCAGCTACAACGATGTACGCGAGCGCGACAAGATCGAGGTGTACGACACCAAGGAGATCGCCCGCTCCCTCTGATACGGGGAGGGCGGTCAGCCATGGCGAAGGAGTACGGGCGCGACCAGCGCGTTGCTGACTTTGTGCAGCGAGAGCTGGCGGTGATCCTTCAGTTCGAGATGAAGGATCCTCGGGTCGGCATGGTGTCGGTCAATGACGTGCGCGTGAGTACTGACCTGGGATACGCGGACGTTTTCATCTCATCGATTGGTGTCGATGGCGATACGGCGCGCGCGGAGCTGGTCGGGGTGCTCAGCGGCGCCTCGGGATGGCTTCGCTCCCTGCTCGCAAAACGCTCGCAAATGCGCAGCACCCCGCGCTTGCGGTTTCACTGGGACGAGGTCGCGGAACGCTCGCGGGCCCTCGACGATTTGATCAACAAGGCGCGTGCGGAAGACGCGGCGCGCAATCCGGACGATGCTCCCGAAGCGGGTCGCGACTCCGACAGCGAGGACTGAGTGCGTGCGACGCAAGCGTAGATCGCGGCCGGGTCGATCCGTCGATGGCATCCTTCTATTCGATAAGCCTCAGGGCCTGTCGTCCAACGACGCTCTGCAGGAGGTGAAGCGGCTTTTCGGTGCCGCGAAGGTCGGACACACGGGCAGCCTTGATCCGCTCGCGACCGGTGTTCTGCCCCTGTGCTTCGGAGAAGCCACCAAGTTTTCGCAGTTTCTTCTCAACTCTGACAAGGGCTACTGGGCAGAGATCAAGCTTGGTGTGCGGACCGACTCTGGTGATGCCGATGGAGAGGTCGTGCAGATCCGCGAAGTGCCGGAGCTTGACGAAAAGACAATCGACGCAGCGCTCGAAGCCTTTCGCGGCGACTTCGACCAGATTCCGTCAATGTTCTCGGCGATCAAGCAAAACGGTAAGCCGCTGTACAAGCTCGCGCGCCAGGGCGTGGAGGTGGAGCGCGAGCCGCGCCCGGTGACAGTGCATGAGAATCGCATTCTCGAATTCTCCGGCGATCGGCTTGTGTTGCAGATCCTGTGTTCTAAAGGCACCTACGTACGCACCATTGCCGAGGACCTTGGCGAAGCGTTGGGCTGTGGTGGGCATGTGACGAACCTTCGCCGCACGACGGTTGGCCCTTTCCGCATCGATACGACGCACACGCTTTCGTCGTTGGAGGCGATACGCGGTGAAGGCGGTCACGCCGCGCTCGACCGATTGCTCAAGCCTGTGGAAATGTCCGTAGAGCACTGGCCCGAAGTGCGACTCACGGATATGACTGCTTACTATCTTTCGAAGGGGCAGCCAGTGGTCGTGCCGCGAGCCCCGACCGCGGGCTGGGTTCGGATTCATGAGGACGTGAACGGAGCAACGCGCTTCCTTGGCGTCGGTGAGGTGCTGGACGACGGACGCATCGCGCCTCGGCGCCTGGTGGTGTGAGCGGGGTGCAAAAGGTTTGAGCGGGGGGGCACTCACCCACTGGCTCAGATAGAATATGCGCCCCCGTAAATTGGGGCGTAATCGCCACTGCAGACGTGCGTGGTGGCGTAGCGCGCGGCATGGGGCCGCGTGGCTCTGAAGGCACGGTCAGGAGAAGCTAGATGGCACTCAGTGCAGAAACGAAAGCCGGGATCGTCAAGGAGTATCAACTCCAGGAAGGCGATACGGGTTCGCCGGAAGTTCAGGTCGCCCTACTCACGGCTAATATCAATACCCTTCAGGGCCACTTCAAAGAGCACGGGAAAGATCACCACTCCCGTCGCGGTCTGATCCGCATGGTCAATCAGCGCCGTAGCCTGCTCGACTACCTGAAGAAGAAGGACACCAGCCGCTACGCCAAGCTCATCGAGCGACTCGGCCTGCGTCGCTGACGCACGCGGCATCGGAGCCCTGCGCCACATTGGCGCGAAGCTGACTTTGGGCGCCGCTCCGCGTGCGCCCGCTTTTCGTTGCCAATCGAAAAACGGCAGCCAATCCCGCGCGCGCATGGGTGCGTGCGGTCGTTCGGAACGGACCCGGGACGAGTGCGGGGCGTTTCGCCATCGGAGGACATACTAGTGTCTGTGGTATCAAAGAGTTTCCAGTGGGGTGAGCACACGATCACCCTTGAGACCGGTCGCATCGCGCGGCAGGCTACCGGCGCCGTCATGGCGCATATGGGCGATACGACCGTGCTTTGCACGGTCGTTGGCGTCAAGGAAGCCCGTCCGGGCCAACCCTTCTTCCCGCTCACCGTGAACTATCAAGAGAAGACATACGCGACGGGCAAGATTCCGGGCGGATTCTTCCGCCGCGAGGGTCGCCCGACCGAGAAGGAGACGCTCACGAGCCGTCTCATCGACCGGCCGATTCGCCCGCTCTTCCCGAAGGGCTTCATGAACGAAGTGCAGGTCATCTGCACGGTCATGTCGGCGGAAAAGGATCAGGATCCGGACGTGATCGCCATGATCGGTGCCTCGGCCGCGCTGTCGATATCCGGTATTCCGTTCAATGGTCCGATCGCCGGAGCGCGTGTTGGGTATTCGGATGGGCAGTATCTGCTCAACCCCGGCTATGAAGCGCTCAAGCGCTCCGACCTCAACATGACCGTCGCAGGCACCGAGGCCGCAGTCTTGATGGTCGAGTCCGAGGCGTCCGAGCTTTCGGAGGACGCGATGCTCGGAGCCGTTCTATTCGCGCATCAGGAAATGCAGCCGGTGATTCAGGCCATCGCCGCGCTCGCAGCAGAAGCCGGCAAGCCGCGTTGGGAGTGGGCGGCACCGGCGACCAACGATGCGCTCTACGGCGAAATCGAGGCTGCATGCAGCGGCCCGCTCGGGGACGCTTATCGCATCACCGACAAGATGGAGCGCCAGGCAGCGGTGGCGGCAGCGAAGGATGCCTGCATGTCGCAGTTCTGCGGCGAAGGTTCCGAGAACGACGCGGGCGAGGTCTCCGGCCTTTTCGGCAAGCTCGAGAAAAAAATCGTTCGTGGCCGCGTCCTCGACGGTGAGCCGCGTATCGATGGCCGTGATCTGAAGACAGTGCGCGATCTCGAGATCGAAGTGAGCGCTCTTGAGAAGACGCACGGCTCCGCGATGTTCCAGCGTGGTGAGACCCAGGCCATCGTCGCGGCGACGCTCGGCACCAACAAGGACGCCGCGATCATCGACGCTCTCGAGGGCTCGTACCGCGATTCGTTCCTGCTCCACTACAACTTCCCGCCCTACTCGGTCGGCGAAGCCGGCTTCATGGGTGGCCCGAAGCGTCGTGAGGTCGGCCACGGCCGTCTCGCGCGTCGCGGTGTTGCAGCTGTGTTGCCCGATCCGGAGGACTTCCCCTACACGCTTCGCGTGGTGTCAGAAATCACCGAGTCGAACGGCTCCTCGTCCATGGCATCCGTGTGCGGCACCTCGCTCGCGCTGATGGATGCGGGTGTGCCGATCAAGGCGCAGGTCGCGGGGATCGCGATGGGTCTGGTGAAGGACGACGATCGCTTTGCCGTGCTTACCGACATTCTCGGTGACGAGGATCATTTAGGCGACATGGACTTCAAGGTCGCTGGTACGGCGAAGGGTGTCACTGCCCTGCAGATGGACATCAAGATTGAAGGCATCAACGAGGAGATCATGGAGACGGCGCTGAGTCAGGCGTACGAAGCGCGAATCCATATCCTCAATCAGATGAACGCGGTCATCGCGACGCCGCGTGAATCGGTGTCTGACAACGCGCCGTCGATAGCAACGATCGAAATCAACCCAGACAAGATCCGCGACATCATCGGAAAGGGTGGCGTGACCATTCGCGCCATCCAGGATGAATCTGGCGCGCAGATCGATATCGATGACTCCGGCTTCGTCCGCGTCTATGGCGAGAACGCCGAATCGCGAGACAAGGCAATTGCCATGATCCAGGAGATCACGGCGGAGGCTGAAGTCGGTCGCGTGTACACCGGAACGGTGTCGAAGATCGTCGACTTTGGCGCCTTCGTCCAGATCCTCCCGGGCAAAGATGGTCTGGTCCACATCTCGCAGATCGCCAAGGAGCGGGTGGAGAAAGTGGAGGATTACCTCTCCGAAGGCCAGGAGATCAAGGTGCTAGTGCTCGACGTTGATCCCCGTGGTCGCATCAAGCTGACCATGAAGGATCTGCCGGAGGAAGAGGAAGAATCCGAAGGCGACGCCGCCTGAGGTCCTCCGCTTGCCTGACCCTTCGAAGCCCGGCGACCGCCGGGCTTCGTCGTTCTACGGGTGCGTCTAGCGACCTGTCCAGTTCGGTGCGCGTTTCTCGGCGAAGGCTCTGGGGCCTTCCTTCGCGTCCTCGGAGCTGAATACCGCCTTCTGCAGCGGGATCTGCATTTCCCACAGCTTGTCTTCCTCGACGCCGCTCGCCGCAGCCCGGACGAGCTGCTTCGAGGCGGCCACCGCAAGCGGCGCGTTCACCGCAATGCGCTCCGCCAGCGTGATGGCCGCTTCCAGTGCTCCGCCGGCTTCGGTAACGCTGCTGAGCATGCCGGCTTCGAGCGCATCTTCGGCCAGGATCGGCTCGCCGGTCAGTGCCATTTCCATCGCTTTTGCGTATCCCACGCGTGCGGGTAGACGAAAGACACCGCCTGCTGCGGCGAACAGACCGACCTTCACTTCCCGAATTCCGATCTTCGCGCCTTTCGCGGCTACGAGCAGATCGCAGGTCAGCGCGATCTCGCAGCCCCCCGCAATCGCGAAGCCCTCTACAGCTGCAATCAGGGGCTTACCGCAGCCTTCACGAATGAAGGTTGATAGAGGGCCGATATCCTCACCGCGCGCGAACGCTTTGAGGTCCATGCCGGAGCAGAACCCTCGGCCTGCGCCCGTGATCACGCCTGCGGTGAGATCGGGGTCGCCATCCAGCTCACGCACGGCGGCGAGCAAGCCGTGTGACAGTGCGCCGTTGATGGCGTTCATCGCATCTGGGCGATTGAGCGTGATGACCATCACGCGGCCTCGGCGCTCGACCAGGACCGCTTCTTCCTGTGCCGCTTCACTCATCTTGATACTCCCTCCTCGCTGAGATCCGGACGCTGTCCGAATGGTGAAGGCGGAGCATGCCCGCTGTCGGTGCTTGAATCCAAATGGGTGTACGGGCGCTCGATGCGCAGCGCAGATACATCTGCCGAGGCCAGCGCGCGCCGCTGAAGAGGTGTTTAACCGCACCGCAGGCGATTTCGATCACCTCACTGCAGGTTGTTCCGCAAGAGCAGCCGGGCAGGTGTTCTGCCGCACCGGAAGGCGGGGCACTCATGGCATGCTGGACCCATGAAGCGATGGGTATACATCTACCTCGTTCCTGGGGCCGTCCTACAGTCGGTCATGGTGGGTGGTGGCTATGGCACGGGTCGGGAGGTCGTGGAGTTCTTCACCCGCTATGGGCTCCTCGGCGGTCTGGCGGGCATTGCCGTTGCCACGGCGAGCATCGCCGTCGTGTTCGCGCTTTCGCTCGAGCTCGCGCGCGCGCACGGAGCTTACGACTATCGAAGCTTTTTTCGCGTGATGCTCGGGCCCTTCTGGGTCCTCTACGAGGTCCTGCTCATAGCCCTGGTTCTGTTGGTGCTCGCCGTTATTGGCGCTGCAGCAGGCGGCTTGCTGGAAACCGAGCTCGGCTTGCCGTCTGCTCTGGGCGTGACGCTCGTGCTTGCGATGGTCGTCGCGCTCACTTTCTTCGGTCGGCAATGGGTCACCGGCGTGCTTGCCTGGTGGAGCATTGCCCTCTATCTAGTCTTCGGCGCCTATTTCGTTTCTGTAATCAACGCGTCACCGGACGCAATTGGTGCGGAACTCGCGCGTGGAGAGATTTCGCAGGGCTGGTTCGTCGCAAGCCTGGAATACGTCTTCTACAACATCACTGCGGTACCCGTAATTCTCTTCGCTGCGCGCGCGATCGAGGACCGGCGACAGGCCTTGGTGGCGGGTGCCGTCGGTGCCGTCATAGCGGTGGTGCCCGCGCTGCTTCTGCACCTCAGCTTCGCGATCGCTTATCCAGATATCCTCGAAGCCGAACTGCCCGTCTATGCAATGCTCGGGCGCTTGGGCTCTGCCGTCCTGACCGCTGCCTACCTAGTCGTTCTGTTCGGAACCTTCATCGAGACAGGTATCGGTGATGTGCAAGGGATCCTAGAGCGGCTCGATGGCTGGCGTTTGGAGGTGAGCGCAAAGGCTTTGGCGCCGAAGGTTCGAGCGCTGTTCGCAGGGAGCCTGATGCTGTTGGCCGGTGCGCTCTCATCAATTGGAGTCATTGATCTGATCGCCGAGGGATATGCGACCCTCTCCTGGGGATTCTTCTTCGTCTACGTTCTGCCTTTGCTGACCATAGGGCTATGGCGGATCGCGCGCGGATAATGATCAGCGGCGTACCCTGTGCTCGATCAGATCGTCCACGACGCTCGGATCTGCGAGCGTCGAGGTGTCGCCCAGGCTGTCGAGTTCGTTCTCGGCGACCTTGCGCAGGATGCGTCGCATGATCTTTCCCGAACGTGTCTTTGGCAGTCCCGGAGCCCACTGGATCACGTCGGGTTTGGCGAAGGGGCCGATCTCGGCGCGCACAAGCTGGGTCAGTTCGTCCAGCAGCCCTTCGCTGGCTTCTGCGTCTGTCATGAGCGTCACGTAGGCGTAGATGCCTTGGCCCTTCACATCGTGTGGGAAGCCGACAACGGCCGCCTCTGCCACGGCGCTATGAAGCACTAGCGCGCTCTCGACTTCGGCGGTTCCGATGCGATGGCCCGAAACATTGATGACGTCGTCAACGCGGCCCGTGATCCACCAATAGCCGTCTTCATCGCGACGCGCACCATCGCCGGTGAAGTAGTAGCCCGGATAGGTTGAATAATAGGTGTCGACGACGCGCTGATGGTCGCCGTAGACGGTGCGTATCTGACTCGGCCAGGACGCCTTGATGACGAGATTGCCTCGGATCTCTCCTTCTTCCCCTATGAGATTGCCGTGAGCGTCCATGAGCGCCGGCTGGACGCCGAAGAATGGGCGGGTTGCGCTGCCGGGCTTCAGGTCCGTTGCGCCCGGGAGCGGAGAGATCATGATCGCGCCCGTTTCCGTCTGCCACCAAGTGTCTACGATCGGACAGCGAGCCTCGCCCACTACGCGGTGATACCACTCCCAGGCTTCGGGGTTGATTGGTTCGCCGACGGAGCCGAGCAAGCGCAGCGATGAGCGCTTAGTGCGGCTTACAAATTCATCTCCCTGCCCCATGACCTGACGAATCATCGTGGGGGCGGTGTAGAAGATGGAGACGTCGTGCTTATCGCACACCTCCCACGCGCGTGCCGCGTCTGGATAGGTCGGCACGCCTTCAAACATCAGCGTGGTAGCCCCGTTGGAGAGGGGGCCGTAGACGATGTAGGAATGGCCGGTGATCCAACCTACGTCGGCGGTGCACCAGTAAATCTCTCCGTCCTGATAGTCGAAAACGTAGCGGTGCGTCAGCGTGGCCATCAGCAGATAGCCGCCGGTGCCGTGCTGGACGCCCTTGGGCTTCCCGGTAGAGCCCGATGTATAGAGGATAAAGAGCGGATCCTCGGAGGCCATCTCCTCGCAGGGACATTCCGCCTCCATCTGCGCGGTGATCTGGTCATACCAGACATCGCGCGGTTCGACCCAGGGGACGCTTCTACCGGTGCGGCGCACCGTGAGCACGGTGTGTACGTGGGGGCAGTCCTTCAGAGCCTGCTCGGTGTTCGCTTTCAGCGGAATATACTTGCCGCCTCGCATGCCCTCGTCGGCGGTAATGACGACGCGGCAGTCGGAGTCGAGGATTCGGTCGCGCAGCGACTGCGGCGAGAACCCACCGAAGACGACCGAGTGAACGGCACCGATGCGAGCGCACGCGAGCATCGCGTAGGCCGCCTCGGGAATCATCGGCATGTAGATGCAGACGCGGTCGCCCTTCGTGACGCCGCGCGCCTTCAGCGCGTTCGCGAGGCGACAGACGGCTGCATGCACTTCGCCGTAGGTGAGGCGTGCATCTTCGCTCGGATCGTCGCCTTCCCAGATGATCGCGACCTGATCGCCGCGCGCTTCCAGATGACGGTCCAGGCAGTTGTAGCAGGCGTTTAGCGTGCCGCCTTCAAACCAGCGGACGTTGCCGGCCGGAAGGTCCGCCGAATGCGGCGCCCATGCATCGGCAAACCAGTCCAGGTGCTCGCGGGCCATGCGCGAGAAAAAACCGTCCGGATCGCGTACGGATTCTTCGTACAGTCGTGCGTAGTCGTCTTGGTCGAGGAGCGCGCGTGCCCGCGCCGCCTCCGGAACGGGGTACACCTTGCCGTCGCTCATCGGTCCCTCCGCTGACGTGACGAAGCCGCTTCGCGCAAGGACGGGAGCCCTCAGTCGCGCGCGATCGATCGGAAGATCTTCACCAGTTCTCTCGTCGTAGGGTCGTCGAGCGATGCGATGGCCGCGTCGGCGTCTCCCTCGCTGGCCGCTATCGCTCCTTCGATGCGGTCGCCGAGCACCTTTCCGAGCTCGACGCCCCACTGGTCGAACGAGTTAACGCGCCAGATCATACCCTGCACGAACACCTTGTGTTCGTGCAGGGCGACGAGTGCGCCAATGCTTTCCGGCGCCAGGTCGTCCAGGAGTACGAGTGTGCTTGGATGCCCGCCTGGCAACACGCGATGGGTCGCTTCGGCGGTCACCTCGTCGTCGGGCACGCCGCGTGCGTGGAGCATCGGCTCCAGCTCTTCGAGCTGACGCCCGCGGGCGAAGGCCTCCGCCTGCGCGAAGCAATGTGAGACGAGCCACCGATGGTGTTCCTCGAGCTCGTGGTTCGCGCGCAGCGGAAGCACAAGCTCCGCGCTGAACTTGCGCGTGCCCTGATGTAGCAGCTGGTGATACGCGTGTTGCCCGGTCGTACCCACGTTTCCCCAGAGGACCGGGCTCGTGTGGCGCGAGACGGTTCCGCCGTCGAGGGATGCGCTTTTGCCGTTGCTCTCCATCTCGAGCTGTTGCAGATAGTCTGGCAGGCGCGCGAGCGCGCTTGCGTAGGGCAGCACGGCCAGGCTTTCCGTACCGAGGCAATTCGTGTTCCAGATTTCTGCGAGGGCGAGCAGGAGCGGAGCGTTTCTCTCGGGCGCTGCCTGTGCGAAGTGCTCATCCATTTCATGAGCGCCGGCGAGGAGTGCGCGGAAGGCTGCCGAACCGTGGCGCAGCGCGATTGGAAGTCCGATCGGAGACCACATCGAGAGGCGTCCGCCAACCCAGTCCCAGAGGGGGAAAAGGTTCTCTGCGGGCAAGCCGTATCGCCTGGCGGCTTCGAGATTGGTCGACACGGCAACGAAGTGCTTCGGGATATCCTCCACGCGTCCGCCGCGCTCCAGGAACCAGCGACGGGCCGTTTCCGCATTGACCTTCGTCTCCAGTGTCCCGAAGGACTTCGATGCGATGACGAAGAGCGTACGGTCTGCTGGTAGCGGTGCGAGCAGCGTCGCGGCTTCGTGGCCATCGATGTTGGCAAGGAAGTGAATCTTGGGGCTCGCTGCGGGCGCCGGTTCGAGCGCATCGCAGACCAGGGCGGGCCCCAGCGCTGAGCCGCCGATGCCGATGTTCACGACGTGCTCTATCGGTGCCCCGTTGGCACCGCGCCAGCGGCCCTCACGTACGTTGTCGGCGAGTGCGCAGACCCGATCAAGGGCTTCGTGCACGGGAGCGACGATGTCTTCGCCGCCCAGTTCCAGGCGCTGATCGCGCCTCATGCGTAGTGCTGTATGGAGAACCGCCCGGCCCTCGGTGGGGTTGAATTCGTTCGCAGTGAAAAGAGTGCCGCGTGCGTCCAGAGCGCCGCTCGCGTCCGCGAGGGCGATAAGCGCCGCGCGTACTGGGCCGTTCCAGCGCTGGCGAGAGAAGTCGATCTGCATACGCGGCGCGATGACCCGTTCGGCTTCGAAACGGTCGGGCGAATCGAGCAGCGTCACAAGGGATGGAACTTCGTTCGCCAGCGCTTCCAAGCGTGTCCAGCTGGATTCGATTTCTGCGGTCATGGCAGTTCGGGCTCCGGGCTGATGTTGTCGATGAGGCGTGCCTTGCCGAGTCGGGCCGCGCCGAGAACGACGAGATCTCGGGCGTCCGCATCCGTGTCCGGCGCAGCCAGATCGGCGCTCGACCGAATCGAGACGTAGTCCGGCTCGAATCCGGCACCCATGAGGGCATCCATCGCCCCTGTCTCGAGGGTCCTGAATTCCCTGCTGCCGTCGGCCAGCGCCTCAGCGACGCGCCTGAGCGTTGCGGCGAGCAGGGGCGCCCGGGATCGTTCTTCGGAAGATAGGTAGCTGTTGCGCGACGATAGAGCCAGCCCGTCGGGCGCACGTATGGTGTCCACGCCGCGGATCTCCAGAGGCATCGAGAGATCCCGGGCCATCCGCTTGATCAGCGTCAGCTGCTGTAAATCCTTGCGTCCGAAGACCGCGATGTCCGGTCCGATCAGGGAGAAAAGCTTCGCGACCACGGTGGTTACACCATCGAAGTGCCCGGGGCGCGCGGCGCCGCAGAGCTCGCGAGACAGGCCGGAAACGGACACGATCGTTGCGAGATTCGCGCCGTCCGGATACATCGCCAGAACCGGCGGGGCGAAGAGCAGATCTGTACCACGTGCGCTCAGAGCCTTGGCATCTGCGGCGAGCGTTCGGGGATAAGCGGCGTAGTCTTCACCTGGTCCGAATTGCAGGGGGTTGACGAAAATAGTGGCAACGACCCGGTCAGCGAGCGTCCGTGCCGCGTCGATCAGGGCAAGATGCCCCTCATGCAGATTGCCCATGGTGGGTACGAGGGCAATGCGTTCGCCGTCGCGTCGCAGCGCAGCAAGGCGCACACGGAGCGCGGCAACCTCGTGAATCTGCTCCATCGAACCTTGTCCGGTCAGGTGAAACAGTGCTCAGGCGCGGGAAAGGCCCCGGATTTGACGGCCTCGCGGTAGGCGGTGAAAGCCCCGCGGATTCCGTCGTTGCTCGCCGGCATGAAGTTCTTGATGAACTTCGGCAGCTTGATATCCGGGGGCGTTATCCCGAGGGCGTCGTGCATGACCATGATCTGCCCATCGGTGTGCGGGCCGGCGCCGATGCCGATGGTGGGAATTTCCAGCGCTTCGGTCATCGCCCGCGCGAGATCGACAGGTACGCATTCGAGGAGCAGCACGCTTGCCCCTGCGTCCTGCAGCATGAGTGCTTCATCGATCATGACCTGCGCCTTGTCTGGGTCGCGGCCCTGCACGCGATAGCCGCCGAGGCGGTTGATCGACTGGGGCGTGAGCCCCATGTGAGCGCAGACGGGAATACCGCGTTCGGCAAGCAATCGGGTCGATCCGGCCAGCCAACCGCCCCCTTCCAACTTGACCATATGGGCGCCGGCGCGCATCAGGGCTGCTGCGCTGTCGAGTGCCTGATGCTCATGCGCATAACTCATGAACGGCAGGTCGGCCATGATCAGGGAGCCGGAGTTGCCCGCCTGTACGCAGTGCATGTGGTAGACGATGTCTTCGAGCGTCACCGGCAGGGTGCTCTCGTGGCCCTGAAGGACCATGCCGAGAGAGTCTCCCACGAGGATCACTTCTATACCTGCGCTCGAGATCATCTCCGCGAAGCACGAATCATAGGCTGTCAGGCAGGCGAACTTCTCGCCCGTCGATTTCATGCGAGTCAGGGTGGTCAGGGAAATTCGCTTGGTAGCGCTCTGGCTGCTCATGGGGCGTGCGGCTCTGTCCCGGTGGCTTTCAGATGAGCGAGGGGTGCGGGTTGAAATAACTGCGTACGCTGCCAGGCATACGGACCACCTCGACGAGGCGCGCATACTGATCGTCGTCCCCGACGAGGTCAATTTCGGCGGCATTCACGATCAGAAGTGGCGCTGCATCGTAATAGTGGAAGAAGCGTGCATAGGCGTCGCAGAGGCGATCGAGGTAAGCCGGATCCATTTCCTGTTCGGAGGGTATGCCGCGCCGCTGGATACGTTGCTGCAGCACGGGCGTCGGCGCTTGCAGATAGATGACGAGATCTGGCGTTGGAGGATCGAGCGTCAGATGCTCATGGACATTCCGATACAGCTCTAGCTCCGCTTCGTCGAGCGTGAGTTCCGCGAACAGATTGTCCTTTTCCAGCAGAAAGTCGGAGATGTGCTGCGGCTCGAACAGTGCTCCCTGTCGCCAGTGGCGAAGCTGTTCGGCGCGCTGCAGAAGAAAGAACAGCTGTGTTGGCAGTGCGTTGCGGCGCGGCGCTTCGTAGAAGCGGTCCAGGAAAGGGTTATCGGCGGGGTTCTCGAGCAATGTGTCATAGCCGAAAGTGTCGGCAAGGCGAAGTGCAAGGGAGGTTTTGCCAACGCCAACGGGGCCCTCGACGACGATGTAGCGCGGCGGCGTTTCGGAGCCTTGCCTCGCCTCGCTGCGCGCAGGAACGCCATCGCCCTCAGACCTGAGCACGGCGCCTGCCTCCGCGGCGACCTCGCCTGCGGCGCGGACGATCACTACTGGGCAATGGGCCGTCGGATCCGCGGGCTGGCGAAAGCGCGCGGCGCATGGATTCCTGTTCCGCCTCGCGAACGTCCTGATAGCGCGTCCACCAGTCTCCGGTGCCGCCGGTGCCTTCACCCGATGCCTCACGAACGCACAGGAAGTCATAGGCGGCCCGGAAGCGCGGGTGCTCTACGAGCCGTTCAACGCGGCGGGGATGAGGTGATTCAAGTCGAGCCTGGAGCATCCATGTTTCGCGAATGAAGGTTGTAAAGCGCCTTGGGACAGCGGTGTGCTGCTGCTGGCGCCCGAGCACCTCGGTCGAGGCCTGATCGAGCGCATCCGCGTATGCTAGTCCGTCAAGTTGCAATCGCCGCTGTTGCTCGACCATGGGCGGCCAAAGGAGCGCGGCGAGCAAGAATCCCGGCGTTACAGGGCGGTCTTCTCGAACGCGTTGGTCGGTGCTTGCAAACGCAATACGCGCGAGCGTCTCCGCGGTGGGGTCTCGGTTCATGGCCCCGTCTACCTCTGGAAACAGCATTTGGAAGACGCCGAACTCGCGCAGCAGCTCGAATGTGCGCTCCGCATGGCCGTGGAGGAAGAGTTTTCCGATTTCGTCGAACAGGCGGGCCGGGGGGATGTGAAGCAGTAGCTTGGCGAGGCTCGGTATCGGTGTTGCGGTGCTGCGCTCGATTTCGAAGTCAAGTTTTGCGGCGAAGCGGATAGCCCGAAGCATGCGCACTGGATCTTCGCGATAGCGCTGATGGGGATCGCCGATTAAACGAATCCTGCGCGCTTCGATGTCGGCCATGCCGTCCGCGAAGTCGTAAATGCAGAAGTCCGCAGGCGTGTAGTAGAGGGAATTGATTGTGAAATCACGGCGCGCAGCGTCTTCCTCCACCGTGCCATAGACGTTGTCGCGGAGCAGCATTCCGCCCTCGCTGCGGGCAGCGGCGGGCTCACCCTCATTTCGCGCTCGTCGACGGCTGGGCAGTTCACCCTCGCCGATAGGCGCCGTATCGTCCGCGGAGCCCGAACGGAAGGTTGCGACTTCAATGATTTCCGCTCCGAAGCGTACGTGAGCAAGGCGAAAGCGGCGGCCGATCAGTCGGCAGTTGCGGAAGAGTTCCCGCACCTCTTCTGGAGTTGCATCGGTGGCGACGTCGAAGTCCTTCGGGTGGCCTTCGAGCAGCAGATCGCGAACGCCGCCGCCGACGAGGAAAGCCTGGTGCCCCGCTGAGATGAGGCGGTACAGCACTTTCATCGCGTTTGGGCTGATATCGCGACGCGAGATCGGGTGCGCGTCTCTGGCGTAGATGCGAGCGCCGGTAGAGGTGAGCACCGGCTCGAAGCGGGCGCCTGCGCCGCTGGCTTGATCGGTACCGGATTCTGAACTCACGGGGCCTTGTGCCTCGAAGGGTCTATGCCGCCTAAGTGATGGGAGGATGATAGCAGACGGGCGCGAGCGTCCTCGGCGGGGACGTGTAAAAGCGATGCAAACAAAAAGGGGAAGGCTTTCGCCTTCCCCTTTGGAAGCAGGATCGAAGCTCGTCATTGTGGGTCGCGGAGTTACCCGCACCCTCGTTCTAGTCGAGCCCCTCAACCTGCACGGTGTTCCAAGGAACGCCGCTTCTTCCTGTCGTCATGCCTTATCTGGCATTTCCGACGTGCTTCGCCGGGTGTGAAATCGTGCTTTCGCAGTCATGGTGGTGCCCTTCCCCAAAGACGTTCACCAAGGCGGCGTTCTCGTCGAACGCCCGATCTCAGGCCACTCCGGTCGGCCCCTCCCCCCATGTGTTCGGGACACGTGTCGTGACAGGACACAGCCGTTTTTTACGGCAAGGGAGAGAAAGCGATTTCCGTGCCAGGTCTTGTCGAGAAACTGGGGCTCGGAAAATCAATGGGTTAGGGGCCAGGCGGGACAATGAACGAGATTGGTGCCCTGCAGAGTGTGGCGGGACGTTACCCTCGCTGTTACCGAATGGTTACGGTGCTTCTTTAGGTAACACTTTGGCGTTTTAAACGTTACGTGACCTATTGCGGCCCTCGCCAAGATTCTCCGCTGCGCTTGCGCGAGCGCTGCGCGGGCCGCGATTGCGGGTCCGCTTTCTTGGAATCCCGAGGCGCTGCCGCCGTTCCCAGAGGCTCTTTCGGGAAATGCCGAGCCGTTGAGCAATCTCCGTTTCGGTCATCTGGTCTTCGTGATCGAGGACAAAGCGGACGAAGTAGTCTTCGAGAGAGGTGTTGTCGTCCTCCTCCTCCGCGGCGCGTGGGGCGCCTGCTCGCTGGCCGATCTCGGTCGTTTCGCGAGGCTTTTCAGCTGCTGGCGCGAGGGCTAACAATTCTGCGCCGATCTCCACGCCGTCGCACAGAATTGCTGCGCGCTCGATCGCGTTTTCCAACTCCCGAACGTTCCCGGGCCAGGCATAGGCGCGCATGGCGTGCAGGGCTGAGTCGGAAAAGCGCATGCGCGGCTTGTGCAGGCGATGACACGTCCGTTCGAGTAGCCGTTCCGCCAACTCGTAAACGTCATCGCCTCGATCGCGCAACGCGGGAAGGCCGAGCGTCACCACGTTTAGACGATAGAAAAGGTCTTCTCGAAACTCGCCGCGTTCAGCCAATGCCTGAAGATCGCGGTGCGTTGCTGCTATAAGGCGTACGTCCACGCGGCGGGTCTGAATAGCTCCGAGGCGGCGAATCTCCCCTTCCTGAAGTACACGAAGAAGGCGCGCTTGAGCCTCGAGGGGAAGCTCGCCGATCTCATCAAGGAACAGGGTGCCGCCATCGGCAGCTTCCACCAGACCCCGGCGGGCGCTGCCTGCACCGGTGAAAGCGCCCTTTTCATGGCCGAAAAGCTCGGATTCGATCAGCGAGTCGGGGATGGCTGCGCAATTCAGCGAGATCATCGGTGCGTCCCGGCGCGGGCTTTGCTCATGCAGAGCGCGTGCGACGAGCTCTTTTCCGGTACCCGATTCGCCGAGGACAAGCACCGTGGATTCGGTGGGTGCAACGCGCCGAATGCGGTCGAAGAGCTGCCGCATAGGCCCGCATGAGCCGATCATGCCCGCGATCGGGTACTCGCGACTGAGTTCTGACTTGAGTACGGCGTTCTGTCGAGCGAGACGCTCTGCGCGACCAACGCGCCCCAGGGTAAGCAGAAGTTCTTCGGGGTCGAACGGGCGCGCTAGAAAGTCGGCTGCGCCGAGCTTCATGGCTTCGACCGCAGCCCTGAGGCTGGCGTGCTCAGCGAGCACCACAACGGGCACTTCGCCCGCGTCGGCGATCAGGTCGGTTCCCAGGCCGCCAGGCAGGCGCAGATCGATTATGACCATTGCAAAAGATCGCAGGTCGAGCGCGCGCGCCGCGTCGAGTGAATCGACGGCGGTGATCTCGTAGCCGTTCTCCGTCAGCAGGGTGCCGAGAGGGCTCGCCCCTATGGGCTTTGCCTCGGCGATGAGCACATGGCTCATGCGTCAACTCGCATCGATCCTTCCGGGAAGAATGGTAGCAGACTGCGCGCCTGTCTCAGCCGGGGAAGACGAAGTTTCGTCGGAGCGTGGACGGGGCCACTTTTTGCCAGGCTGCGCGCGCCTGCTGGAGCTGCTCGGTTGGCGATGCCCCGGCGTCGTGTGGAAGCCGGAGGCGTCCGAGGATTACCGCTAGGTTCTGTGCTGCCGCCGAGTCTTCGACCGCTGGCGCTCCGGTTTGCTTTGAAAGCTTTGGCCCGTCTGGCCAGTGCAGGACGCCATGATGTAGATATCGCGGCTTGGGTGTTGCGAATGCCCGGTGTAGCACGAGTTGACGCGGGGTCGAATCGAGCAGGTCCGAACCGCGAACGACGTCCGTGACCTCCTGCTCTGCGTCGTCAACTACGACGGCAAGCTGATAGGCCCAAAGTCCGTCGCGGCGACGAACCACGAAGTCTCCCAAGGTGGCTAGGTCCTGAGCCCCGAAGGCACGATCGGTAAATGCTTCCCGATCTCGATCCGTACGGAAACGAACGGCTGCGCCCGCGGAGCGATCGATGTTCAGGTCGCGGCAGGTGCCTGGATAGATTGGCCCGGATGCTTTAAGGGTGCGGCGGCTGCAGATACAGCGGAAGGTCTGACCTGCAGACGTCAAGCGCTGCAGTGCACGTGCGTAAACCGCGTCCCGGGTACTTTGCGCAGGCGCTTCCTCATCCCACTCCAGCCCGTGAGCGAGCAAGGTGCGGCGAATTGATTCGTCTGCGCCAGGGATCGTGCGCGGCGGATCCAGGTCCTCGATCCGCAAAAGCCAGCGGCCGCCCACCGCACGCGCATCCAGCCAGCTGATCACGGCGGCGTGAAGCGATCCGGCATGCAGCGGGCCGGTCGGAGAGGGCGCGAAGCGACCTACGTAGGGCGCGGCTGAAGCTTCGATGGTTGATGGTCCTGCCGCAGCTGATTGACCGAGTCTAGCAATGCCGCAGAGCAGCGGGCTCGGGTGGACAGGTTCCGGGGCGCCTCCTCAGAATCGACCTCGTTGACTCGGAGTCTTCCATGACAGATCGAATCGCCGCACGCATGCATGCCATGCGCTCCTTTCAGGTCATGGACCTGGTTGATCAGGCGCAGCGCCTGGAAGCGATTGGGAAAGATATCGTGCACATGGAGGTCGGCGAACCGGACTTCATCAGCGCCGAGCCCATCCTCGAGGCCGGTGCGGCGGCGATCCGCAGTGGTCAGACCCGCTACACCAGCGCGCTGGGGCTGCCGGCGCTTCGCGAGGGAATTGCGGCGTATTACGCGCGTTGGCACGGCGTCGACGTCGCCCCTGATCGGATTGTCATCACGGCCGGCGCCACGGGTGCGCTTGTGATGCTGGCAGGCCTGCTGCTCGAAGACGGTGACGGCTTGCTTATGGGGGACCCGTGCTACCCCTGCAATCGTCAGCTGCCGCTCCTGGTAGGCGCAGAATCCCAGCTCGTCCCAGCGGGCCCCGCGGAGGCTTATCAGATCAGCGCGGACGGTGTCCGTGCTGCGGTTCGTTCCAACACGCGCGGCGTCCTGGTCGCGAGTCCAGCGAATCCGACGGGCAGCATGCTGGGTCGCGGTGCGCTGACGAATCTGCTTGCGACGAATGCAGAGCTCGGTCTGTTCACGATTGTCGACGAGATCTACCAGGGCCTTGCCTATCCGACGGGCCTCGATCTGCTTCCTGGCGATACGGTGCACGGTGCTTCAGCGTTGGGTCACTGCTCCAGCGTGCTCCAGCTCGAGGGGGACCCCAAGGCGCCCATCTACGTCGTGAACAGCTTCTCGAAGTATTTCGGCATGACCGGGTGGCGAGTTGGCTGGTTGGTGGCGCCGGAGGGCATGACCTCACAGCTGGAAAAACTCGCTCAGAATTTCTGGATAGCGCCGTCCACGCCGGGGCAGCATGCTGCGCTTGCTGCGCTCCGGGACGATGCGATCGAGATTCATGAGTCGCGCAGGCGTGCCTTCTGCGAACGTCGCAATCATCTCGTCAAGGGCTTGCGGGCCATCGGCTTGAACGTGGCGCGGGTTCCGGAAGGCGCCTTCTACGTATACGCCGGATTGGGAGCGATCCCGCTCGACAGCTTCGAGTTCTGTACCCGCCTGCTTGTTGAAGCTGGCGTTGCCGCTACGCCGGGAACTGACTTCGGAGAGTACGAAGCCGCGCGGCACGTGCGATTCGCTTACACCGGAAACGTCGCTCGGATCGACGAAGCGCTCACGCGCATCGAGGAGTTCGTCACGCGCGTGTGCGCCTGATGACGCACGCGCGGCACACCGCGAGCCTCAGCTTTCAACGAGCGCCTTCAGCGCGTCGAGGGGAAGACGCGGTCCGAAGTGCGTCACCAGGCGCGTTGCCGCTCGATTGGCAAGGGCTCCCGCCGCGGCATGGTGTTCGCCGCGCGCAAGCGCGTAGAGATAGGCTCCGGCGTAGAGGTCGCCGGCACCGAGCGTATCAAGTGCGGTCACTGGCTCCGTCGGAATTTCGTGCAGATTGCTACCGTCCCATACGAGGCTACCGCGCCCTCCGCAGGTGATTGCGAAGGTGCTTGCGAAATCCTTGAGCGCGGCGACTACCGCCTCCTCCCCTGTTTCGCCGGTCCACAGACGCGCTTCCTCTTCGTTGCAAAACAGATGATCGACGTGGTTACCGAGCATGGCCTTCAACTGCGGACCGAAGAATTCGGGCATGGAAGGGTCCGAGAGCGTCGCCGCAACCTTCACCCCCGCATCGCGCGCGAGCTCGTGTGCGTCGACAAGGGCATCGCGTGCGGAATCGGAAGTGCAGAGGTAGCCCTCCATATAGAGCCAGCGCGAGTCGGCGAGTGCCGTCTCGTTCACGTTTGTTCGCGAGAGCGAGCCCGAGATGCCAAGGTATGTATTCATGGTCCGCTCGGCGTCCGGCGTGAGCAGAACAAGGCAGCGGCCAGAGTCGCCTTCGCCATGGTGCTGATCCGCGTTCGTGTCGACGCCTGCTGCGATTAGATCGCGAACGAAGAATTGGCCAATCTCGTCGCTGGCCACTTTGCACGAGTAGTAGGCCCGCCCGCCCATGCCGGCCAGGCCAATCAGCGTGTTCGCTGCGGACCCGCCAGATCCCCTGCGCGGCTTGAAGGCGCCAAGCGCCATCATGAGATCACGCTGGCGTTCGACTTCGACGAGGGTCATCTGCCCCTTCGCAATATCGTTTTCCTTGAGAAAGGCGTCGCCTACCTCGTATTCGATGTCTACGAGTGCGTTGCCGAGGCCGTAGACGTCATAGGTCTTGCTCATTACGGGAGTGCTCCTGGCGTGTTCTTCAGGCCATGGATGCGAAGGTTGCGTCCATGGCGGCGAGGGTCTCGTCGATGACGGCCTCGTCGTGGGTGATCGAAAGGAAGCCCGCCTCGAAGGCGGAGGGGGCCAGATAGATGCCGCGATCGAGCATTCCATGGAAGAAGCTTCTGAAGCGCTCCAGATCACACTTTTGCACGTCAGCGAAACCGGTGACGCGCTTGGCTTCGGTAAAGAAAAACCCAAACATGCCGCAGACATTGTTGGTGGTGAACGGAATGTCGTGTCGCGCTGCCATTTCCCGTGCGCCAACGACGAGGCGTTCGGTCAGCTCCGCAAGGCGTGCGTACACGCTCGGGTCAGAAAGTGCATCGAGGACGGCGAGCCCCGCAGCCATAGCAAGAGGATTTCCCGATAGCGTGCCGGCTTGATACACCGGTCCCGTGGGCGCGATCGCCTCCATGATCTCGCGGCGGCCGCCGAACGCGCCGACCGGAAGGCCGCCGCCGATGATCTTGCCGAGCGTGGTCATGTCCGGTGTCACGCCGAGAGCTTCCTGTACGCCGCCTGCCGCGACTCGGAAGCCCGTCATGACCTCGTCGAAGATCAGCACCGCGCCGTGCGCGCTGCAGCAGTCGCGCAAGGTTTCGAGAAAGCCGGGTTCCGGTGGGATGCAGTTCATGTTGCCAGCGACTGGTTCGACGATGACGCACGCGAGCTCGTGCCCGCGCTTGGCGAATAGCGCGCGCACTGCCTCGGCATCGTTGTATGGCAGGTTGAGCGTGTGCTGTGCGAGATCGGCGGGCACCCCGGGTGAATCCGGGACGCCGAGCGTGAGCGCACCCGACCCAGCCTTAACGAGCAACGAATCGGCGTGTCCGTGATAGCAGCCTTCGAATTTCACCAGTACATCGCGTCCGGTAAATCCTCGCGCGAGGCGGATCGCGCTCATGGTGGCCTCGGTGCCGGAGTTCACCATGCGCACGGACTCCACGCTTGGCACCATCGCTGCAACCTTCTCGGCCATGGTGATCTCGATCTCCGTGGGGGCACCGAAGCTCACTGAGGCCTCGAGCTGTGCCGCTACCGCCGCTTTCACGCGCGCATCGCCATGGCCGAGCACCATCGGTCCCCAGGAACCGATGTAGTCAATGTAGCGATTGCCGTCGACGTCTTTAAGAAAAGGTCCCTCAGCGCTCGCCATGAATACAGGCGTGCCGCCAACGCCGCGAAAGGCGCGAACCGGCGAATTAACGCCGCCGGGGATGGTGGTGCGGCCCCGCTCGAAGAGCGCCTCGGACTGGCTACGCGATTCGGACATGAAAACCTCTCGTGCAATGGTTCGTGCGTTGATGCGTCAGAAGGGGCGCACCACGACAAGAATGATGACGGGGAAAAGAATAAGCACGGGTAGCTCGTTAAACGCCCTGAAGAACTTGTGAGAATGCGGGCAGGTGTCGGCGTCGAGCTGTCGGCGGAGGCGACCGCACCAGAAGTGATAGATCACCAGCGCTGCCACGAGTGCCAGCTTCGCGTGCATCCAGCCGCTCGACAGATAGGCGTCGGGTGCGATGGCGAGCATCCAGAAACCGAGGATGAGCGTCAGGGCCATAAAGGGGGTGACGAAACGGTAGAGCTTGCGCTCCATGACTTTCAGCTGCGCGATCGTGGCACGGTCTTCGCTCATCGCGTGGTACACGAACAGCCGTGGCAGATAGAAGATTCCCGCGAACCAGCAGACCATGAACGCGATGTGGAAGGCCTTCAGCCAAAGCAGCAACATGATGCGAGGTCAGCCTCTGAGTCCGTAGTATTTCTCGATGTCTTCGCGCGTGAGCACCCCGATAATGGGCGTGATCATCGGCGCTGCCGTGCGCGTCACGCAGACCGCCTCGCGCCCCGTATCGTTCAAGCGCGTCATGGCCTCGTGAAGCGTCGCCTGAGACTGTAGCAGCACCACGTCCTTGCGAAGACCCGGTATCTCGAGCAAGTCGATTTTTGTTTCGAGCGCTGTGCTGTCTTTGTCGTCTGCCGGCTCCAGCGATTCAAGGTGGCGTTCGAGGTCTGCGGCGGCGAGCACGGTCATTGGTGCGTTTTTCGAATCCACAACGATCCAGCGTGGGTCTCGGGAGAGCATCGAGCGTGCATCCGCGAAATCGATTTCCCGCATGCAGCGCGCGATCCGCCGTTCCATCTGACTACCGACCCCGGCGCGCTGCAGCGCTAGGGTGAGGGGGTCTGCGTCGAAGGTGAGCCCCCGGCGTTCCAGCAGTAGCAGGAAAAGCGAACGCGGCCCGTGGAAAGCCGAGCACGTTAGATTTGCGACAACGATGGTAAGCATCGCAGGCACGATAGCGTTCGGCTTGCCCGTTAGTTCAAGGACCGTCATGAGGGCGGCAAGGGGCGCCTGTAGGACCGCGCCCATCATGGCAGCCATGCCGACAAGCGCGTGAAATCCGGAGTTCGAGGCTTCCGCTGGCCAGATGAACACGCCGACCATGCCGAATGCGCCACCTGCAAGAGCGCCAATCACCAGTACGGGTCCGATGAAGCCGACAGGTAAGCCGAGGCCGGTAGCCGCGGCGCTCACGACAAGCTTCAGGGCTGCAATGATCAGGAGTGCGCTGAGGGAAAGTTGCCCGACGAGCGCCAGATCGACCGTGTCATAGCCGACCCCGAGGATTTCCGGGGCGATTAGGCCAGCCAACCCTGTGAGTAGCCCGGCAGCGCCGAACCGCTGCCAGGCGTCTCGGTCAGAGAAGCGGCTGAACCACACGGTGCAGTAGATGAAGGCCGCGGCCAGCAGCCCGATGAGGATGCCGCAGCCCACGAAGAACGGCACCTCCCAAAAGCCCGCCGAGGTCATCGCGGGGACGTTGAATGCGAGTGCCCCCCCGAACACGGCCACGCTGATCAGGGTGGCTGTGACCGACGCGATGATGACCGGAATGAAGGAGACGACCGAGTACTCCATCATGACGACTTCCATCGCGAAGATGACGCCTGCGATGGGGGTGTTGAAGGATGCAGAAATAGCCGCAGCGGTTCCGCAGCCGACAAGGGTGCGGATGCTGTTGTTCGGCAAGCGCAGGCGTTGGCCAAGCACGCTCGATGCTGCGGCGCCGAGGTGGATTGCAGGCCCCTCGCGGCCTCCCGATTGGCCCGTCGCGAGCGCAAGGATTCCGGCAGTGAACTGCACCAGCGCATTGGCGCTGGGTACGTGGCCCTGGTGTCTGGCAAGGCGTTCCATGACGTGGGTGACGCCGACGCCTCTGTCTTCACCGCGCAAGCGGTCGAAGATCACGCCCAGGGAGAGACCGCCGATGAGGGGCAGAAGCAGCACCGTTGCCAGCGGTAGTTGCTCGAAGCCTTCCTTGTCTCCGCCAGGGAGTAGGGCAGCGAGGGGCAGCTCGATAGCGAGACGGAAGGCAACCATGACCAGCCCGGTGAGCGCTCCGGCAAGAAGCGCTAGCAGACTGAGTTGGGGCAGGGCATCGACGTAGGCGAGCTGTCGACGAAAGCGCACGAGCGAAAAGTATTCGCCGAATCGTTCCGGGGCCTGCGAACGCTTGTGGCTGGTGCTGCGGCGCACGTGAATCCGCCTGGGTCTGCGGTCGCGTCCCGGCAGACGAGGTGCCGGGCTTGAACTTCGCCTGATTCTATATCAAGTTTCTGCCAAGAGCGGAGGCGGTGCCTCAGCTCCCCTCTCAATTCCCTGACGTCGTTTGCCTTACCCTGAGGCCTCATGCCTGCACCGCGTACGCCCACCTACGACCTTCGGGTGGTCGCCCATCGCCCCGATCGGGACCGTATCGTCATCGCCGCAGCGGTGGCAGGTTCTTTGCTCGCGGCGCTCATCGGATTCTGGATGGGCGGCGCCTTTGCGCGTGGCGATCGCGACGCGGCATTGCGTGAACTCGACATCCTCGGAGAGGAATACGGTGCGCTCAGCCGTCGTCACGCCGCGCTTGAGCAAGCGTTAGGTGACGAGCGCCTCGCAAGAGAGGTCGGCGGGGTGTTTTCTCAGCAGGTCCGCGGCACGCTGGCAGACCAGGCGGCTCAGATTGCGAGCTTGGAGGAGCAGATACGCTTCTATCGCAATCTCATGGCGGGCACTGAGGAGGGCGAGCTGCAGATCGCCGACCTTGAATTGCTGCAGCGACTCGATGGGCGGGGGGTGCGCTTCCGTCTATTGCTCGTGCAGTCGGCGGATCGACGTGATGAGATAGCAGGGCGCATCGAGGTTCATGTGGTTGGTGCCCGAGAGGGTCAAGCCGAGGTGCTCACTGGGGCCGTGCTTGGTGCGGATCTGGTCGAACCGATGCCGTTTCGCTTCCGCTACTTCCAGCGTCTAGCCGGTGCGATCATTTTGCCAGACGGGTTTGTCCCCGAGGGCGTAGAAATCGTCGCGCGATCCGACGAAGAGGAAGGGTTTCGCCTGCAGCGTACCTTCAACTGGGAGCTCCAGGAGGTTTGAGCATGTTTGGGGATAAAGACAAGGACAAGAGCGTGAAGAACGCACCAGCGACCAAGGAAAACGCCATGCCCGGCAAGGGCGCTACGTTGATCGCGAATAACACTCGGCTCGAAGGCGATATTCACTTTTCTGACCAGCTGCTCGTGAACGGGGAGATCAAGGGAAACGTGTATGCGGAGCAGGACTCCGACGCCGGTCTTACGGTGAGCGCAAAGGGTGCAGTGATCGGCGAGATTCGCGTTCCGAATGTGGTTGTGAACGGTCGCGTCAAAGGCGATATCTATGCCGGCAAGCATGTCGAATTGGCGGCGGAAGCGCGGGTCGAGGGGAACGTCTTTTACCATCTCATCGAGATGGTCGTCGGGGCCCGCGTTGACGGTAGCCTAGTCTACACGCCACCCGATCAGCAGCCCGCTGCGCGCACGCCTGGTCGCGTGCCCACGCAGGAAGTACCTGCGGTTACCCTAGGAACGGCGCAGAGCTGACCTTATATTGGCGCCTAAGTGCAGGCTCAGGACAGGCGATTTTCATGAGCATGGTCCAGACGCAGGATCCCGTAACGCTCTCGATTTCCGAAGTTGCGGCCACAAAGGTGCGCGAGTTGATCGAGGACGAGGGAAATCAGGGGCTGAAGCTGCGTGTGTTCGTCACTGGTGGCGGGTGCTCGGGATTTTCCTATGGTTTCACCTTTGACGAAGACAGTGCAGAGGATGATGCGGCAATCGAACGTGATGGGGTGACGGTGCTTGTGGATCCGATGAGCTATCCATACCTCGCTGGCGCGCAGATCGACTACCGCGAGGACCTCTCTGGCGCTCAGTTCGTCATTGACAATCCGAATGCATCGTCGACCTGCGGCTGTGGCAACTCCTTCGCGATCTGATCGCGACGCAAGGGATATGGGGCGACTCGCTCAACCGCTGGGCCTGCTGACTTCCATGTCCAGCGCAATCACTGCCGGTGCGGTCGACTGTGGGCTCACGCCTGTCAAAACCGCCGTTGGCAGCGGTTTTTCCCTCCTGACCGACATTCGCGTGAACACCCCGGAGGCCATGTTCGAGGTGCTTGAGCGCCTTGATGCGCTCGCCAGCAGCGCGAGCGGCTTCCCGAGGCACGACCCGGTGGTGGCGGTTCTCCACGGTGATGAGGCGTTGGCGTTCACGAGTGCGGAGTACGCCGTCCACACGGAATCGGTGGATCGCGCGGCGCGACTCGAGGCCTTCGGATTGCTAGATGTGCGCATCTGCGAGAACTGGATGCGCGCTAACGGGGTCATGCGAGGTGATCTACCGTCTTTCGTAGACACGGTCCCTGACGGCGCCGGGGAGGAGCGCCGGCTTGAAGCAGCGGGTTATGTGCGTTTCTGATCCGGAGCGGGTCCCGCAGCGTAGATAGCGCCCAAGACTCGACGGCCGCTCGCTCCCGTGACTTCCGGCACGTTGCCTGCGCGCCCCCCCAGGCGCTGCTGTGCGAGCCAGGCGAAAGCAAGCCCTTCAAGCCAGTCACCGTCTACGCCAGCAGATTCGGTCGTCGCCACGGTCTTGCCGGGCATGGCCGCCGCGATGCGCCTCATCAGGGATGCGTTATGGCGACCGCCTCCGCAAACAAGTACTTCCATCGCTGGAAAGGCAGCGAGCTTGGTGACCGCGTCGGAGATCGTGCGTGCTGTGAGCTCGGTGAGCGTTGCAGCTACGGCCGCCGGTGTTATTTGGCGATCCAGTTGCTCCAGTCGCAGTGCCAACCAGTGCCCGTCGAAATATTCTCGCCCCGTACTCTTTGGAGGCGGTAGCGCGAACCACGGGTCTGCCAGCATCGCATCGAGAAGCTGAGGGTCTACGAGTCCCTGGTCCGCCCACTGGCCGTCCTTGTCCATCGGCGTGCCCAGGTGCCGCTCTGCCCAGGCATCGATTAGCACGTTGCCAGGCCCCGTATCGAAGCCGCCGACGTAGAGGTCACCGACGTAGGAATCGCCGCGAGCGGCCCGGGCTGTAAGTAGAGTCACGTTTGCCATGCCGCCGATGTTGACGATCGCACGCGGTACAGGGCCCGCGAAGACTGCCTGGTGAAAGGCCGGAACGAGCGGGGCGCCCTCTCCGCCCGCGGCGACGTCTCTTCGACGAAAGTCGGCGACGACCATTATCCCCGTGTGCTCGGCGACCCGGTTAGGATCTCCGATCTGGAGGGTGAAGGGATTCGTTTTGCGCCGAGGCAGGTGGCGGATGGTTTGGCCGTGGCTTCCGATGGCACTCACCCGCTCCGGGCGCACGCCTGCTTCGTGGAGAAGGTCTAAGACGCGCATCCCGATCTCATCGCCGAGCGCGACATCGACAGAGGCAAAATGTTCTAGGTCGACAGCGCGCGCCGAGCAGAGCTCATGAAGGTCGCTACGGAGTTCTTTTGAGAACTGGTAGGTGCGCGCACACACGACCTCTGGGCCCTTTTGCGGCAAGGTCGCCAAAACCACATCGATGCCGTCCAGGCTCGTACCTGACATGACGCCGACGAACAGCGGTCCGCCAGGTTCAGGGACGCTCACGGCTCAGCCCCCGGTTGTGTCGCCGCCGGCTGCGAGCGCGATCTGTGCCTCATCTGCCTGGTCGAGCAAAGCGACAAGCTGGCCGGTCGCGGCAGTGAAGCGGGTACGCTCGCCTGCATCTATGGGAAGCGCCTGGGGCAGATCTACCGTGCGCGGGTCCTTGTGTACGCCGTGAACGAGAAATTCGTAGTGCAGGTGCGGGCCCGTTGCCCAGCCGGTAGAGCCCACGTAGCCGATTACCTCCCCCTGATCGACGCGCTCGCCCTGGCGCAGACCGCGTGCCAGGCGCGACAGGTGGAGATACTTCGTCTGATAGGTGTCGCCGTGTTGCAGAACCAGGTAATTCCCGGATGCATGATGGTTTCGTACGACCGAAACGACGCGACCTTCGCCTGCTGCAACCACAGGTGTGCCGCGTGGGGCTGCATAGTCGATGCCGCGATGGGGGCGAATGGTGTTGTGCAGAGGGTGGCGTCGGCGCATGTTGAAATTCGAGCTGATCCGGCTGAACTGGACCGGCGCACGCAGGAATGCCTTGCGCATGCTCAATCCATCGGGCGTGTAGTAGCTCGTGTAGCCGTTGGAGTCGGTGTAGCGCACCGCCTGGAAGACGTCGCCGCGATTTCGAAACTCGGCTGCGAGGATACTGCCGAACCCGAGCCGTTCGCCGTCGAGCCAAAGCTCTTCCAGGACGACATCGAATCCGTCCCCCGTCCTGATGTCCAGGACGAAATCAACGTCCCACTGGAAGATGTCTGCGAGCTTCATCGCTGTGGCGTCATCCAAGCCCGCGGCGGTGCTAGCCAGGAACAGGGAGCTATCGATCGACGCTCGCGCTGAGACCAGGCGGCGCTCCGGTTCGCGCGCTAGGGTGCGTGTGGCGAATGAAGCCTTGCTGTTGGCGCGTTCGGAGATCATTGATTCCAGTCGGTCGAACTCATAGCGCAGGCCCAGCAGGCGCCCGGCATCATCAACGCGGTACTGAAGCTGTTCCCCAGGATGAATCCGGCGTAAGCGTTGCGTGGCCCCATCGCTCTGAAGGAGATCGTGCAGGTCGCGAGGGTGAAGATCTTCTCTGGAAAAGATGCGCGCCAGGCTGTCTCCGGGCCGGACCTCGACCTCGTGCCAATGTTCGGGCGATGTGGCCTCTGCGGTTGATTTGTCGGTCTCGGGTATCTTGGGGCGCGCGGAGATGGCGGGCCCGACAACGTGGTCGATGCCCGATTCCGTTTGCGAATCGCGTGCATCTTTTGGAAGAAACAGAGCTCCGAGCACCACAATGGTGCCTAGGCTCAGCATTAATAGCTGTGGCTTGATCAAGTCAGAATGCAGCACGCGGTCATCCGGCATAGAAAAAACTATTTATTTCAGCGATCTGGGGCAGTTTTCTGAAGGGTGCCTTAGGGCGCCGTCGGAGTATATAGAAAGCAGCGTACGTGCCACATGCGTTCCGGCGTGGATGGGCGCTGGCCTAGGTATTCCCGGAGCTGGGGAGTATGGTGGCGCCGCGCGCTCCAGCGCGTCAGCTCAAGGGGCGAACAGTCCTCTGCAACGGACACAGGATAATGACCCAGGCATTGATCGAAGACCTTCGCTGGCGTGGCCTGATCAACCAGGCCTCTGATCTAGATGCGCTCGGTGCGCGGCTGGATGAAGGCGCCTGCGTCCTGTATTGCGGCTTTGATCCGACAGCTGACAGTCTTCATATCGGCAATCTTGTACCGTTGCTGACCCTTAAGCGCTTCCAGGAGGCAGGACATGCGCCGATCGCGCTCGTCGGCGGTGCGACGGGGCTGATAGGAGACCCCAGTTTCAAGGCGGACGAGCGAGCGCTCAACGAACGGGAGGTCGTTGAGGCTTGGGTCGCGCGTCTGCGTGAGCAGGTGTCAGCCTTTGTGGATCTTGAGGCAGGTGGTCGCGTCGCGAACAACTTTGAATGGACGCAAGGCTTGGACGTCATTTCCTTCTTGCGGGATGTCGGCAAGCACTTCTCCGTAAACGACATGATGCGCAAGGAAATGGTTCGAGAGCGGTTGGCGAACGAAGAGCAGGGCATTTCGTTCACCGAGTTCAGCTACATGCTGCTCCAGGCCCTGGATTTCGTTGAACTGGCGCGACGCCACGACTGCATGCTGCAGATCGGCGGATCCGATCAATGGGGCAATATCACCGCGGGTATGGAACTTACGCGGCGCATGCTCGGTAGGCAGGTGCACGCGATGACGCTGCCGCTCGTCACGAAGGCCGACGGTACGAAGTTCGGCAAGACGGAGGCGGGCACGATCTGGCTGGACGCGGCGCGAACGTCGCCCTATGCCTTCTACCAGTTCTGGCTGAACGTGGCCGATGCTGACGTGGGGCCCTTCCTTCGCTTCTTCACCTTTCTGTCCAGGGAAGAGATTGAGCGCCTCGACGCGCGCACGGCACAAGCGCCTCAGGAGCGGTCGGGTCAACGGGCTCTCGCGGAGTCTGTTACGCGGCTCGTGCACGGGGACGTCGCGCTCGCATCCGCGCAGCGGATCACCGAGGCGCTGTTTTCCGGCGACATTGATGCCCTCGACGCTGGCGACTTCGCGCAGCTCGCTCAGGACGGACTTCCGACGTCGCCCGGTGGAATGGACGGGCTCAAGGTCGGGCAGGCCCTGAGCGCGCTCGGTCTTGCCAAGTCCAATTCGGCGGCGATGCAGCTCATCAAGAGTGGTGCGG